>CAVWSF010000003.1:0-1032555 GCA_963757605.1 uncultured Actinomycetes bacterium | reverse complement strand
CACGTGGTGCAGGTCTTCGTGGTGGTCGGCGTCGTGGCGCTGCTCGTCTTCCCGCGCAAACCGAAGGACGCGGTCGCCATCGCAGCGCTGAGCGCCGCCGCGGTCATCGGCCTGCAGATCACCGCCAGCTACTGGTTCTACCCGTACGTGTGCTGGTGGCTGCCGCTCGTCCTGGCCGGCCTCCTCCTGCCGCGGGCAGCCGCCGAGTCGGACCCGGCGCCGGCCCCGCTACCGGCGCCGATCGCGCTCTAGCGGTCGTCGAGCAGGCGGAACGACTCCATCGCGGTGGCCCGTCCCTCGGCGTCGCACTCGAAGATCGCGCCCTCGATCCGCACGTCGCCGTCGGCCGGCTCGAACCGAATCGGGAGCTGGGTCGTGAAGCGGCGTAGGACGAGGTCGGTGCGCACCCCGATCACGGAGTCGTGCGGGCCGGTCATGCCCGCGTCGGTGATGTAGGCCGTCCCGCCCGGGAGAATGCTCGCGTCGTTCGTCTGGATGTGCGTGTGGGTGCCGAGCACGGCCGTCGCCTTGCCCGCAAGCAGTCGCCCCATGGCGACCTTCTCGCTCGTCGCCTCGGCGTGGAAGTCGACGACGACGATCGGCGCCTTGGCCTTCGCGTCGTCCACAAGCCGCTCGGCTACCGCGAACGGGGTCACGGCCGCGTCGAGGAAGAGGCTCCCGATCAGGTTGATGACCGCCACCCGCGTGCCGTCGGCCGCCTCGGCGACGCACGTCCCGTGCCCGGGCGCCGTCTCGGGGTAGTTGACGGGCCGCAGGATCCGCTGCTCCTGGTCGAGGTACGGGTACACCTCGCGCTGGCGGTAGGCGTGGTTTCCGAGCGTGATCACGTCGACTCCCGCCTCGAAGAGCTTGCGCGCGATCCGGCTCGTGATCCCGACGCCGTCGGCCACGTTCTCGGCGTTCGCGATCACGAAGTCGAGCTCCCGGTCGCGCCGGAGGCCGGGGAGGCGCTCCTCGATGATCCTGCGACCGGCCGCCGCGAAGGCGTCGGCGATGAAGAGGATCCGCACCTTCTAGAGGAGCAGGGAGGCGGCGGGCGCCGGCCCGACCTCGAGGTGGAGGTGGTTGCCCGCGTCTGACGTGTACTTCGCGAGCTCCTGGGTGATCACGCGGCTCAGGTCGATCACGGTTCCCAGGCGCGTGCGCGCCGCGATCACCTGGTCGCCGACCGCGATCTCGGGCGCCGTTCTGAGGTTCGTCAGGGTCACGATGTCGGCGGGCGTCGACGTGGGCTGGATCTGCAGGACGCTCCCGTGCGGGGAGCCGTCGAGCACGTACGGCCGGATGCCGACGACCGTGCCGTCGACGGGCGAGTAGATGCGCGTCCCCGACACCGCGCCGACGTCGACCGAGCCCGTCTCGGGCCCGCCTCCGACGCCGTCGACGTAGAACCCGGGGCCGGCGCCGTTCGAGGCGCCGGTGATGAGGTTCGAGAGCTTCGTGATGATGCCGGCGTTCTTCTGATGGCCCACCGGGGCGAGCGGGATGATGCGCGCGTCGCCCACGCCGTGGTAGACGATCGCCGTCACGCGGGCCTGGGCGATCGGCACGTCGAGCTCGAGGCCGTTCGGGCCGCTCGCCATGAGCGTCGGGATGGGAGGCCCGTCCGGCGCCAGCGCGTGCTTCGGCGGGGAGACGGCGACGGCAGCCTGGATGCGCGGCGCCGACCCGCCCCGCAGAGCGGTCGCGACGAGCACGACCACCGCGAGAAGGGCGATCGCAAGCCCGATCCGTCGGGCCCGTGTTGGTGGCGGGCGGCGGCGCGGCCGCCGGCGCGGAGGCCGCCTTCCTGGAGCGATCACGAGGTCCAGCCTAGCATGGGGCCGCTGGTAGGATGGCCACGATGCCGCCCAACGCGCCCGGGAAGATCCTGGTCCCGCGGTGGGTTCAGCTTGTCGGCCTTCCGCTTGCGATCGTGGGCGTGTGGTTGCTGGTGTCCGCGGTCAACCATGCCGTCTTCGTGTTCGTGGTGGCGGCGCTGATCGCCATCCTCCTGAACCCGATCGTGCGGGCGTTCTGCGCCCTTCGCATCCCGCGCGGCATCGCGGTGCTCCTCGTCTACCTCTTCTTCGCGTTCGTCGTGAGCGGGATGAGCGTGATCGTGGGGACGGTCATCGCCCGCGAGGTCCAGGACGTCGCCAACCAGGTCGAGGACCAGTTCAAGGAGAACAGCGCCGGCGTGACGCCCGCCGACCGCCGGCTGGCCGACCTCCAGCGCTGGATCGACGACTCGAGCCCGGTCAAGGTCGACGTGAAGGCGCCCGGCGAGCGGCTCCTGAACTCGATCGACGTCGCCCACCTCCAGCGCTACTCCGGTCGGGCGGTCGACGTGGCGCGATCGCTCGTCATCACGCTCTTCGAGAGCCTCTTCAACCTCGTCCTGGTGATCGTCATCTCGGTCTACATGCTGCTCGACGCGCCGCGCCTGTCGCGGTTCCTGCGCCGCGTCTTCCGCGGCGGCGACCTCGACGACGACCTCCTGACCCGCATCGAGCGGGCGCTCCTGGCGTACGTGAAGGGTCAGACGCTGGTCTCGCTCGTGATCGGCACGACCGCCGGCGTCGGCCTCTGGATCCTCGGCATCACCGGCCTCTTCCCCGGCGGCTCGACCTACGCGCTCGGCTTCGGCGCCTGGGCGGCCGCGGTCGAGATCATCCCGTACGTCGGCCCCTGGCTGGGAGCGCTCGCGCCGGCGGCGGTCGCCGCCACCGAGTCGGCCACGGCGCTGATCGCGGTCGGGCTGCTCTTCCTCTTCATCCATCAGATCGAGGGCCACATCGTCATCCCCAAGCTGATGGGTAGCGCGGTCAAGGTGCACCCGCTGGTGGTGATCTTCGCCCTCCTCGCCGCCGGCGAGCTCTACGGCCTGGCGGGCGTCCTCATCGCAATGCCGCTCGTGGCGATCGGGCGGGAGGTGGGCACGTTCCTGGCCGAGCGGATCGGCCTCGAGCGCTGGCCGGGCGGCCCGATCACCGTCCAGGTGCCCGTGGCCGTGCACGACCCCCCGCCGCCCGAACGCGAGCCTGAAAATTTGGGGTCAGACCCCAATTTTTCAGAGGACTAGATGTCCGGCAGCTCGAGGACGGCCAGGTTCGAGGGTGCCAGGTCGGCGGCGCGTTCGAAGGCCTCCATCGCCGCCTCGGCGCGCCCGGCCCGGCGCAGGAACTTGCCGTACCAGCGGTAGGCGCGGCCCAGCTCGCAGTGCCAGCCGTTCTGCTTTCGGAGTGCGTCGATCGCGGCGGCATAGGCCGACTCGGCCCGGTCGGCGCGGCCGAGCTCGTCGTAGCCGCGGGCGAGCACGAGGTAGGCGTCGCCCAGTTCGCCCGGCGCCGACTGGGTGCCGAGGAGCTCGATCGCCTCCCGGGCCCGTTCGACGGCCCCGTCGGCATCGCTGCTCTGGAGCGCCAGCCGCGCCTCCTCGACCGCCACCCAGCCCTCGTCGAGGCTGCTCATACGCTCGCCGTAGAACCGTCGCGTCGTCTCGAGCGCCTCGCGGGCCGCATCGGTCTGCGCGTCGTCGAGCAGGATGTGCGCCCGCACCAGGTGGGCCCCCGCGGCGTACCAGTCGCTGCCGCTGGCCTCGGTCAGCTCCACCTGCTTGTCGGCGTAGACGAGCGCCTGGGCCGTGTGCCCGGTCGTGCAGTAGAGCCGTGCGAGGGCGTGGTAGGCGAACGCGCGCACGCGCCGGTCGATGTCCTCGACGTCGCGCCGCAGGGCGTCCGCCAGCGCCGCGGCCGCCCGTCCGTAGTCGCCGGCGTCGCCGTAGGCGTGGGAGAGGTAGATGGAGTAGAGCACGAGCGTCGCGGGGTCGGCGTCCGGGCCCCGCTCCACCTGGGCCCTGCACTCCTCGAGGAGGGCGATCGCCGGCCCGCTGCGGCCGCTCTCGGAGTAGGCCTGGGCCAGGTTCCGGTAGACCTCGATCCGGTCGGCCGGGTCGGGCCGCTCTCCGGTCTCGATCGCCCGCTCGAGCCAGTCCACCGCCGCGGTGGTGTTGCCGCGGCGCACGGCGATCGAGGCGAGCGCCTCGTGCGCGCGCGCCGCCGTCGCCGCGTCGCCGGCTGCGTCCGCGCCGCGCAGGGCGGCCAGGAGCTCCTCCTCGGCCTCGTCCAGGCGCTCGAGCCCGATCTGCACCTCGGCGTCGGCAACGCGGTCGGCCGGGGTGGCGACGTCGAGCGGCGGGCTGTCGGGGTCGAGCACCCCTAGAGCGTAGCCCTGTCTGGCGACGGCCGGCCGGGTCAGGCAGTCGTGTTCGAGCGCGCCTCGGTGGGCGCGAGCGCGTCCTGGTTGGACGGGGCCAGGTCGGCCGCGAGCTCGAACGCCTCGAGCGCCGCCTCGGCCCGGCCGATCCGTTTCAGGAACTTGCCGTACCAGCGGTAGGCCCGCGCCAGGTCGCGCCCGGAGCTGTCCTGGATGCGGATCGCCTCGATCGCCGCGGTGTAGGCCGCGTCAGCCCGCTCGACCTCGCCCAGCTCGTCCTGGACGCGCGCCAGCACGAGATGCGCGTCGCCGAGGTGGGCGCCGACGCCGTCGTCCAGCGCGCGCACGGCCTGAGCGGCCCGCTGCGCCGCAGTCGAGGCGTCGCCGACGAGGAGCGCCTGGCGGGCGTCCTCCACGAGGATCCGGCCGTGGTCGGTGGCGCTGGGATGCGCGCCGAGCAGGTTGCGGGCTGCCGCGAGATGCCGTCCGGCCTCCGCATCGCCGAGGTCGAGGAGCCGCTGGGCATAGGCCAGATGGGCTTCGCTGAGCGCCCGGTTGTCCTCGTCGAGCTCGTAGAGCGAGACCGCACGGTCGGCGCAGCGCAGCGCGTGCTCGACCTCGCCGGCCGCCGCGAGCCGGCGCGAGAGCTCGTACTGGGCCGTGGCCCGGCTTCGCAGGTCGACCTGGTCGCCGCCGTCGGCGAGCGCTGCGCCGAGCACGTCGGCGGCCCGGGCCGGGTCGCCTGCCTCGGTGTATGCGCCCGACAGCCACACGGCGTAGCGCACGACCTTGGTGGAGTCGACCACCAGGCCCCGCCGCAGCTGGGCGAGGCAGTCCTGGAGCAGCGCCAGCGCACGGGCGACGTCGCCGGAGCTGCGATAGAGCTGGAAAAGGCGGCCGAAGAGCTCGACGCGGTCGGCCGGGTCGGGGACGCGCCCGCGTCGCGCGCCTGTTCCAGGAGCCCGATCGCCGCGGCGTGGTCGCCGCGCTCGTCGGCGACGGCCCCGAGGCCCTCGTAGGCCTCGCTCATGCGCTGGGCGTCGCCGTTCACCTCGGCTTCGCGCAGGACGCCGCGCAGGAGCTCCTCGGCGTCGTCGAGCTCGCCGCGGCGGATCATCATCGCCGCGTCGAGGAGCTCGAGCGAGCGTGAGCGCTGCTCGGTGGACGTCTCGCCCGACAGCTCCTCCGCCGAGACGCCCAAGCGGCGGGCGATCTCCATGAGCACACGCGGGCTGGGCCGGCGGTCGCCGGCCTCGATGCGGGCCAGATAGCTGTAGGAGCACCCGTCGAACGAGAGCTCCCGCTGCGTCATGCCCTTCTTGCGGCGCAGGTGGCGGACGCGCGCGCCCAGCTTGCGCAGGGCCTCATTGGAGTACTCGTCGTCGTGTCCAGCCTGCTCTTCCACGACCGGCGCCCCCGTCGGTTGGTCAAAATCGCTCCGCTGCCCGTCCACTCTTGGCAAGACTACACGTTCCCCGAGGCCGCGACAAGGCCGGCGGTACACTGCCCGCATGGCGTTCCCGGTCACTCGCATGCGCCGTCTGCGCCGTACGAGCGGGGTGCGAGACCTCGTTCGGGAGACGCGCGTGGCACCCGCCGATCTGATCCAGCCCTATTTCGTGCGGCACGGCTCGGGCCAGGAGGAGATCTCGTCGATGCCGGGCCAGTACCACCTGTCGGTCGACGCGCTCGTGGAGCGGGCAGCGGAGGCGCACGCCGCCGGGATCCCGGCCGTGATCGTGTTCGGGCTGCCGGCACGCAAGGACGAGGCGGCGAGCGAGGCGTTCGACGACGAGGGGATCGTCCAGATGGCCGTGCGAGCGCTGCGCACCCACGTGCCCGAGCTGGTCGTGATGACCGACGTCTGCCTGTGCCAGTACACCTCGCACGGCCACTGCGGGATCATCCAGGACGGGGACGTGGCAAACGACGTCACGCTCGAGGTGCTGGCGGACACCGCGCTCTCCCACGCCCGGGCCGGCGCCGACATGGTCGCCCCCTCCGACATGATGGACGGCCGGGTGGCCGCGATCCGCGCGGCGCTCGACGGCGAGGGCTTCGAGCACACGTCGATCCTGGCCTACAGCGCCAAGTTCGCGTCGGCCTTCTACGGCCCGTTCCGGGATGCGGCCCACTCGACGCCCAGCATGGGCGACCGCCGCGGCTACCAGATGGATCCGGCCAACGGCCGCGAGGCGGTCCGCGAGGCGCTGCTCGACATCGAGGAGGGCGCCGACATGGTGATGGTGAAGCCGGCGCTTCCGTACCTCGACGTGCTGCGGAGCCTGCGCGACCAGACCCGCGTGCCGCTCGCGGCCTACCAGGTGAGCGGCGAGTACGCCATGATCTCCGCGGCCGCCGCGCAGGGGCTCATGGACGAGCGGGCGGCGGTGCTCGAGGCGCTGACGGCGATCCGCAGGGCAGGTGCCGACATGGTCATCACCTACCACGCGGCCCGCGCGGCGCGATGGCTGTCGTAACCGAGCAGCGCTCGGCCGAGCTCTTCGAGGAGGCCAGGCGGCTGATCCCGGGCGGCGTGTCGAGCCCGGTGCGGGCCATGCGGTCGGTCGGCCGCGACCACCCGCTCTTCCTCGCCCGCGGCGAGGGCGGCTGGGTCTGGGACGCCGACGGGAACCGCTACGTCGACTGGGTGCTGTCCTGGGGGCCCCTGATCGCCGGCCACGCCCATCCGGCGGTGGTCGAGGCGGTCCGCGACGCTGCGGGGCGGGGGACGACGTTCGGCGCGCCGACCGAGATCGAGCTCGCGCTGGCCCGGGCGGTCGTCGAGGCGGTGCCGTCGGTCGAGCAGGTGCGGTTCGTCTCCTCAGGCACCGAGGCCGCGATGAGCGCGATCCGGCTGGCGCGCGCGTTCACCGGCCGCGACCGCATCGTCAAGTTCGCCGGCGGCTACCACGGCCACGCCGACGCGCTGCTCGCGCGGGCCGGATCGGGGCTCGCGACGCTCGGCATTCCGTCGAGTCCGGGCGTGCCGGACGCCGTCGCCGCCGACACGCTCGTGGCCGAGTACAACGACCTCGAGGCGGTGCGCGCCCTGGCGGATCGCCACGGCGACCAGCTCGCCGCGATCATCGTCGAGCCCGTGGCCGGCAACATGGGCGTCGTGGCGCCCGCGCCCGGCTTCCTCGAGGGCCTGCGCACCGTCTGCAACGGCACCGGCGCGCTCCTCATCGCCGACGAGGTCATCACCGGCTTTCGGATCGCCTACGGCGGCGGCCAGGAGCGGTTCGCCTTCCGTCCCGACCTGACCTGCCTGGGCAAGATCGTGGGCGGCGGGCTGCCGGCGGCGGCGTTCGGCGGGCGCTCCGACATCATGGGCCTGCTCGCCCCCGACGGCGACGTCTACCAGGCCGGAACCCTCTCCGGGAACCCGCTCGCGATGGCCGCGGGCCTCGCAACGCTCCGGCTCCTCCGCGAGCCCGGGGCGTATGAGCGCCTGGAGCGCACGAGCGCTGCGCTCGAGGCCGCGCTGGCCGGGCCGGGCGTCACGGTGAACCGCGTGGGCGCGATGCTGACGGCGTTCCACCATCCCGGGCCGGTGCGGAGCTACGCCGACGCCTCCGGGGCGGACACGGCCCGCTTCGCCGCGTTCCACGCCCACATGCTCGCGCGCGGCGTCGCGCTGGCGCCGTCGCAGTTCGAGGCCGCGATGCCGTCGCTGGCTCACACCGAGGAGCAGCTCGAGCTGACGGCCGCCGCCGCCTCGGAGTTCGCGGCGTGAGCGTGCTCGAGACGGTCGCGGGGCGAGCCGCCGACGCGAGTCCGCTGTGGGCCTCGGCGCTCCTCCCGGAGCCGTGCGGCGGCCTGCGCTTCTCCGGCCGCTGCCCGGAGCGCCACCTGCTCGGCGTCGAGACGATCTACGAGGGCTACCTGCTCCACCACGGCACCTCGCGGCTCTTCGAGCAGGACGACCGCGACCTGGCGGTCCTCACCGGCGACTACCTGTACGCCGCCGGCCTGCGCGAGATCTGCGCCACCGGCGACCTGGCCGCCGTCGACGCCCTGGCCGAGCTGATCGCGGCCTGCGCGGCCCGCCGCGGCGACGGCGAGCCCGAGGCCGACGACGCGCTCTGGGACGAGACGGTCGCCGGTCTGGCTCAGTAGCCCAGGGCGCTCACGCTACGGAGTCCACCGGTCGCCGACCGGCGTCACGACGAGCTCGTGCGTCCATGCGCCCCGGCCCTGCTCGTGCAGGAACTGCACCGCCTTGGCCAGCTCGCGGGTGTCGATCTTCTCCCCGCCGGCGTCGTCGCCCGGGCCGCCGAACGACCCGTCGCAGACGAGCAGCGCCGCGTGGACGCCGTGCGGCTTCAGCTCGTTTGCCGCGGCCTGCGAGAGCGCCCGCTGGCCGGCGGAGCCCGCACCCCAGGGCGCGCGCCCGGGAAGCGCCCGCCGCGACGAGCCGCCCGTGACCTGGATGATCGTCCCGCCCCCGCGCTCGATCAGGGCGGCGCCGCAGATCCGGAAGAACGCAAATGAGGTTGGCAGCACCTGCTCCAGGTAGGGCGCCATCGCGTCGTCGTCGGTCGTGACGAGGTCGCCGCCGCCGAAGCGGCCCTTGGGTGACACGGCGTTCACCACGAGGTCGAACGGCTTGGCCTGCTCGACGATCGACCGCATGCTCTCGGCCGAGGTCACATCGGCGGCGATCCCGGTGCCGGGAAAGGCGGCGGCGGTCTCCTCGGTGCGCGAGACGCCGGTCGCGTCCCAGCCCTGCGCGATGAGGTGCTCCGCGATGACGCGGCCCAGGTTGCGGGCGCCGAAGACGAGGAGATGGGGCATCCGCGGATGTTACGCGCGCCGGGCCACCGCGCGGATCACCGCGACGGCGGTCACGGCCGCCGCGACGCCGGCGCCGGTCACGAGCGATCCGGAGAGCTCCGGGCCGGCTCCCGGAGCGATCAGGACGAGGCCGACGGCGGCGGCCCCGGCGGCGGTCGCGACGAGGAGCCCGACCCGCGCCCGCACGACGGCCCGGTCGAGCCGGATGGACGTGCGCAGCTCGGCGGCCCAGGCGCCGGCCTCCGCCGCCGCCGCGATCCCGGCGGCGACTGCCGCCGCCCACGGGTCGAGGTCGGGCGGCCCGGCCGCGAGCGCGCCCGCGTAGGCGCCCGCGAGCACGGCGACGCCCCAGGCCGTCCCCACGGGGCGGCCGGCCAGCCCGCCCGCGATCAGCAGCACGCACCCCAGCGCGCATGCGCCGGCGACGGACGTGGCCTGGTCGCCGGCCAGGGTCGTGGCCCGCGCCGAGACCGCGAGCGCGGCCGCGAGCGCCACGGCGAGAACGATCAGCTGCGCACGGTTCGGGCGTATCGCCGCGCCTCCCGCAGCAGGGCCAGCGAGCCTGAGAGCGGCTCAAGGCCGTCCCACTCCACAACCGGCACGCCGAGCCGCCGGTAGCGGGCCCGCAGGCCCTCGTGGCGGAGCACCCACAGGCGATGGGCGAGCTCGCCCATCTCGCCCGCGCCCGCCGGCGTCCGGCCCGTGGCCGAGACGTCCACCGCGGCCAGGTCGAAGCCCCTGGCTCGGAGCGCCGCGAGCGCCGCCAGCGCGCGGTCGTCGGCAAGCGGCGTCAGGGCGACCACGAGCGCCCCCGGCGGCAGCGTGCGCGTCGGGATCACCTCGACGTCGCGCCACGCATAGCTCGTGATCACCTCGGTGTCGATCAGCGAGTCGAGCACCCGGTAGGTCTGCGCGCGGCCGGTCGACGGCAGCACCCACCGCAGGACGCCGCCGAAGCCCACCACGCCGACCCGATCGCGGCCCTCGAGGTAGGCGGTCGCGAGCGCCGACGCCGCCCGCACGGCCAGGTCGAGCGAGACCGGCGACTCGGCGAACGAGTCCAGGAAGATGACCACGTCGGCGTTGCGCTCGGGGTGGTGGAGGTTCGTGTGCAGCGTCCCGCGGCGGGCGCTCACCCGCCAGTTCACCCGCCGCAGCCGGTCGCCCTCCTGGTAGGGGCGAAGCTCCGCGAACTCGAGCCCCTCGCCCGCCCAGCGGCTCGTGTCCGACCCGACCGAGGCCTGGGTGCGAACGGGCCGCGGTGGGTGCCGCAGCGCCTCGAGCCGGGGATGCACCCGAACGTGGAGCGGCGCGGGTGCGGCGCCGGCCCACTGGCGCAGGCCGAACGGCTCGTGGACGCGGATCCGGGCCGGGACGGCGTAGCCGCCCCAGCGCTCGCAGTCGATCTCGAAGGCAACGGCGGTCGATCCGGCGTCCGGCCGCACCGCCCGCCGCGGCGGCCCGTCGACCGGCACGAGCCCGCCCGGCACGCCGAGCGCGACGTCGACCTGCCACGCCGGGCGGGCGGCGGTCAGCTCGACGACCGTGGTGACGCGGTCGCCCTCGAGGGAGCGAAGCTCCCCCGGCGTGATGTGCGCCGCCACCTCGGGAGGCGCGGAGCGGGCGAGGCCGATGGCCGCGACCAGCCCGAACGGCGCGGCGACGGCGACCAGTTCCGGGCGCCGTAGCGCGACGGCCGCGAGGAGCAGGGCGGCGCAGATCGCCGGGTAGGCCCGAAGCCGGATCGTCGGCGCCGGCGTCACGGCTCGGTCACGGCGTCCGCGCGCGGGGCCGGCGCGGGTACGCGGGCCAGGCAGTCGCGCACGACGTCGTCGCCCGACACCCGCTGCACCCACAGCTCCGGCCGCAGCGTCAGCCGGTGGCCGAGCGCCGGGACGGCCACCGCCTTCACGTCGTCGGGCGAGACGAAGTCGCGGCCGTCGAGCGCCGCCCGGCAGCGCGAGAGCTTGAGTAGGGCGAGCGAGCCGCGCGGGCTGGCGCCGACCTGCACCTGCGGGTGCACCCGCGTCGCCGCGACCAGGTCGACCATGTAGAGCCCCACCGAGCGGTCGACGTGCACGGTCTCGACCGCCCGCTGCATCGCCAGCAGCTCGTCGCGGCCGCACGCCGGCGCCAGCACGACCTCGTCGGTCATGCGCTCACGCCGCCGCTCGAGCACCTGCCACTCGTCGTCGCGTGCCGGGTAGCCGACCCGGGCCCGGAGCAGGAAGCGGTCGAGCTGCGCCTCCGGCAGCGGATAGGTGCCCTCGTACTCGATCGGGTTCTGGGTCGCGATCACGAGGAACGGCGGCTCCAGGATGTGCGTCTCGCCCTCGACGGTCACCTGCCGCTCCGCCATCGCCTCGAGCAGCGCCGACTGCGTCTTCGGCGGGGCGCGGTTGATCTCGTCGGCGAGGAGGAGATTCGTGAAGACCGGCCCCGGCCGGAACTCGAACGTGCCGTCGGCCTGGCGGTAGACGGACGAGCCGGTCACGTCCGCGGGCAGGAGATCGGGCGTGAACTGGATGCGGGCGAAGCCCATATCGAGCACCTGCGCGAACGATCGCGCGACGAGCGTCTTCGCGAGCCCCGGATAGTCCTCGACCAGCACGTGGCCGTCGGCCAGGATGGCGAGCAGCACCAGCTCCAGCTCCGGGCGCTTGCCGACGACCGCCCGCTCGACCTCGTCGAGCACCGCCGCCGAGCGGACGCTCACCCCGTCGAGGCCGAGCTCGGTCATCCGGCTCTCCCGATCTGCTCCAACCGCGTGATCGCGGTGCCGATGTCGGCGAGCGAGGCGCCCGGTCCGTGCCGGTCCTCGGGTGACGCGCGGTCGGGCCGCACGAGCTCCCACGTCTCGGGGCCGAGCGCCTCGGCTGCGACGTCGGGGTCGCGGTCGAGGTCGATCCCGGCCGTCGCCAGCCGGTCGCGGGCGACTTCGCGCAGCATCGGGGTCAGGCGGTCGTGGACGTCGCCGGCGCTCGCGCGCGACAGGCCGAGCTGGCGCTCCGTCGCGCTCAGACCCCTCGGCCGGGGCGGTTCGGCGCGCTTCGTCCTTCGCCGCCTTGGCGGCGCCGGCAGCGGCGGGAGGAGCACGAGGGCGGCAACCGCGCCGATTGCGAGGAGGACGGCGCTCGTCACGGTCATTCGGCGGGCCCTTCGGCTGCGATCGCCTCCACGGCGTCGACCGCCTCGGCCTGCATCCCCGCATCGACCGGGTGCGTGCTGAAGCGGGCGCGGGCGTAAAGCCGCGTCAGCCGGCCGAGGGCCGTGATGCGCCCGTATCCCGCGAGGGTCATGCGGCCAAGGTACTCCACGGGCGCCTCCGACCGGCGCCGGCCGAGCGCGCGGTCCGCCATCAGCCGGTCCATGAGCGCGTACGCGCCGATCACGGCCCTCCGCGGATCCGACTCGGCGCGCAACCGCGCGAGCCCGGTGTCCGGCACGTCGTCCTCCATCTCGAGCGGGGCGGCGCCGTCCTCCGGCTCCGCCGTCCGCCGCATCCGCCGGTACGCGACGACCACCGCCGCGACGATCAGGAGCCAGGTGACGCCAGCGATCGCCCAGTCGACCGTGGCGAAGCCGTCTCCGGGGGCTGCCGTGTGCCGGTGACCCTTGGCGGGCGGGGGTGGGTTGACGTTCGCGAACGGGTTGTGCAGGCGCAGGAACGACAGCGGGTTGTGGCCCGTCCGCAGGTAGTAGATCTCGAACGCGATCGCGATGGCCGCGAGCACGAGGAACCGGCGGCGGGCCTTTCGACGCAGGACGTTCAGCTCAGGGTTGCGCCTACGGGCGACCTGCGCATAGAGGAACACCCCGAGCCCCAGGACCCCCGCGATCGGGCCGACCACGAGCACCACCCAGACGGCGGCGTGGTGGCCGGCCGCGCTCGCCAGCGAGCCGCCCGGCATCGCCCGGCCGTGGTCGCCGGAGCGCGCCGCGACCGAGACGACCGCGAGCAGGGCGACGAGGCTCCCCGCGAGCGCCGCCGTGCGGGCGCCGGAGAGCGGTCCACGCGGAGGCTGCTCGGGCTGAGTTCCCAACTACACGTTGTGACGGTACCGCACCGCCCCGGTTAGACTCGGCGGCCCCGATGGCCTTCTCGGACCTCCGCGACTGGGTCGACCACCTGCGCCGAAGCGGCGAGCTGGCCGAGGTGACGGCCGAGGTCGATCCGCACCTCGAGATCGCCGAGATCACCGACCGCGTGACGAAGGCCGGCGGGCCGGCGCTCCTCTTCACGAACGTGCGCGGCTCGTCCATGCCGCTTCTCATCAACCAGTTCGGGACGGAGCGGCGGATGTGCATGGCGCTCGGCGTCGAGCGGCTCGACGACCTCGGCGCGAAGGTCTCCGACGTGCTCGAGATGACGCCGCCGGAGGGCTTCGTCGGGAAGATCCGGGCGCTCGGGAAGCTCAAGTCGATCGCCGACTCGCGGCCCAAGGTGGTCGGGTCGGGCCCGTGCCAGGAGGTTGTGCTCGACCCGCCGTCGCTCGATCCGCTGCCGATCATGACCTGCTGGCCCGACGACGGCGGCCCCTACATCACGCTGCCCGCCGTCATCACGAACGACCCGCGCACCGGCATCCGCAATGTCGGCATGTACCGCGTGCAGAAGTTCGACTCGACGACCACCGCCATGCACTGGCAGATCCACAAGGACGCCGCCGCCGACTGGCGCGGCATGGGCGAGCGGATGGACGTCGCGATCGCCCTCGGCACCGACCCGGCCACGTGCTACACGGCCTCGGCGCCGCTTCCGAAGCACATCGACGAGCTCATGCTGGCGGGGTTCCTGCGCGGCGAGCCGGTCGAGCTCGTGAAGTGCAAGACGGTCGACCTGGAGGTGCCGGCCCGCTCCGAGATCGTGATCGAGGGCTACATCCAGAAGGGCGAGCTGCGCGACGAGGGCCCGTTCGGCGACCACACCGGCTACTACACGCCCAGGGAACCGTTCCCGGTCCTCCACGTGACCTGCGTCACCCACCGGCGCGACCCGATCTACCCGTCGATCATCGTCGGCGTCCCTCCCCAGGAGGACGTGTGGCTGGGCAAGGCGACCGAGCGGCTCTTCCTTCCGGCCGTTCGGATGACACTGCCGGAGGTCGTCGACTACGACCTGCCCTTCATGGGCGCGTTCCACAACCTGGCGATCGTGTCGATCAAGAAGGGGTTCCCGGGCCACGCGCGCAAGGTCATGCACGCCGTCTGGGGCACGGGCCTGCTCTCGCTGACGAAGGGCGTCGTGGTCGTCGACGACTGGATCGACGTGCACGACTACGGCCAGGTCATGTGGCAGGTGGGCGCCAACGTCGACCCGGCCCGCGACGTCCTGCGCTCCGAGGGCCCGCTCGACCATCTCGACCACGCCCCGACCCGCCAGTTCATGGGAGGCAAGATCGGGATCGACGCCACGGCGAAGCTCCCGGCGGAAGGCTACGAGCGCGAGTGGCCCGAGGTCATCCGGATGAGCGACGAGGTGCGGGCGCTCGTCGACCGGCGCTGGTCCGAATACGGACTCCCAGAGCGGTGAACGCGACGTTCGAAACGTTCTCGACGGCCGCCGCGGAGGGGACTATGCTCCCGGCCGATGCGGCGATGACCGCTGCAGATACGTGCGAGCGAAGGGACCTGCGTGGCTGACGACGGGACGACCAGGAGCCAGTTCCTCACCCTCTCGACCGTCGGCATGGGAGCGGCGATCGGCGCCGTGATCGGCGTGCCGGTGACCGCCTACATGCTCGCTCCGGTCGACGAAGAGGTGAAGTTCGAGCCGGTCTTCCTTGGCAAGGCGGACGCATTCCCGGCGGACCCCAGCTTCAAGCCGACTGCTGCGACCTACGTCGAGGATCCGCAGAATGCCGCCACGAGCCCGGGGCTTGCGTTTGTGCAGAACACCGGGAAGTCGAACACCGACTGGCTCGCGCAGGATGCGATGTTCATCGTCTTCTCGAACCGGTGCATGCACCTCGGATGCCCGGTCGCAGTCGCCCAGGGTGTCGGCTTCGCCTGCCCGTGTCACGGCGGCCAGTACGACAAGGAAGGGCGGCGTACCGCCGGACCGCCGATCCGGCCGCTCGACCGGTTCCAGTGGGAGATCAAGAATTTCGGACGAGCTCTGGATCACCCAGCGCTGGTCGGTGTCGTTCATCGACGGCCAGCTCACGTACTTCCCGGTCAAGATGCCCGGCCAGCCGGTCGCGCCTCCGGGGCCGAGCCTCGTCGCCGACGTTCTGTATCCGAACGTCACCTATGAGCACGGCGCGGTGCCGCAGCCCAAGTAGCCGATGCCGATCCCCGTCCCCGATACCAAGCAGCTCGTCCTCCAGACCGAGGACTGGATCGAGTACCGCACTGGCTTTCCGACGCTCGTGCGCAAGTTCCTGTTCCGCAAGGTGCCGCCGACGGGGTGGTTCCACACGCTCGGGAGCTCGCTCCTCACCGTCTTCATCATCCAGGCCCTCACGGGCGTCGCTTCTGGCCATGTCGTACGACCCGTCGCCGAACGGCGCCTACGAGTCGATCCGCTACATCACCGACCAGCAGACGCTGGGCTGGCTGATCCGCGGGATGCACAAGTGGGGCGCCTCGGTGATGGTGATCCTGCTCTTCCTGCACATGGGCCGGGTGTTCTTCTACGGCGCCTACAAGTACCCGCGTGAGCTCACCTGGCTCACCGGCTCGCTGATCTTCCTGTCGACGATGGCCATGGGGCTCACGGGCTACCTGCTCGTGTGGGACGAGCGGGCCTACTGGGCGTCGGTCGTGGCCGTCAACATCAACGGCACCGCGCCGGTGCTGGGCCCCTTCATCTCGAAGTTCCTGCTGGCCGGGCCGGTGTTCGGAGCGCAGACCATCTCGCGCTTCTACGCGCTCCACATGCTGCTGATACCCGGGTTGATCGCCGGCCTGATCTTCGTCCACCTGTGGCTGGTCGTGAAGCTCGGCGTGACGCCGTGGCCCGGGCCGCCCAGTGTCGGGCAGAGGAGGCTGACCGGCGACTGATGGCCGTCGCCTCCCCCCGCAAGGTGATCAACCGCCGCGTCCGCTACGAGACGGAGCTCGCGGCGCAGAAGAAGGAGGGGCACCCCTTCTTCCCGTACGCGATGTTCCACGACACCGTCGTGAACCTGATCATCGTGCTCATGATCGTCGCGATGGCGCTGATCTGGCACGCCACGGCGGGGCCGATCGACGCGCACCATCCGGACGGCCAGAACGGCTGCTCGGCGCGCTCTACGAGGGCAAGGCCAACCCGGCGGTGCAGGTGACCGAGCCGCGGCCGGAGTGGTACTTCCTGTTCCTCTTCGAGCTCCTTCGGATCTTCAAGTCGCCGTGGGAGCTGATCTTCGCCACGATCATCATCCCGACGATCCTGATGGTGCTGCTGGTCGTGTGGCCCTTCCTCGATCGCGGCCGCGACCGCCGGATCTCGCGCCGGCCGGTCGGCATGGCGGTCGGGTTGACGGTGCCCGCGGTGCTGATCGCGCTCACGATTGCCGGTGGAGTCGCGCCAGGCGCCGTCGCCGGATCGAACATCACCGGGAATCCGGCGTTCGACTCCCTGCCGGCAGCGGCGCTCATCTCATCGCACGGCTGCACGACGTGCCACGACTTCGGTGCCGGTGGGGGCAACATCGGCCCCGATCTGTCGAAGGGCGCTCCGAATCCGGATCCGGCCGCGATCAAGGCGCAGATCGAGAACGGTGGCGGCGGCATGCCGCCGTTCAAGGACGCGTTCACCGACGAGGAGATCAACCAGATCGTCGACTTCATCGTCGGGCTCGGGACGGGCACTCCGCCGTCTGGTTAGGCTCCCACCGTGCAGGTGATGCTCGGAATGACCGGCGCGTCAGGCGCGCCGTACGCGGCACGCATCTTGCGCGCGCTCGTGTCCTCCGGCGCCGACGTGGGCGTCGTCGTGTCGCGGGCCGGCGCCCAGGTGATCGCGCTCGAGCTCTACGGCGACCGCGACATGAACCCCGCCGGGGCGGTCGACCGCTTCGTCGCCGACCACGGCGACGCCGAGGTCCACGTCTGGGGCGAGTCCGACTACTCGGCGCCGTACGCGTCCGGGTCGAGCCGCACCGACGCGGTCATCGTCTGCCCATGCTCGATGGCGACCGTCGGCACGATCGCCGGCGGTGCCGAGGCGAACCTGATCCACCGGGCCGCGGCGGTGCAGCTCAAGGAGGGCCGAAAGCTCGTCCTCGTGCCGCGCGAGACGCCGCTCTCGGACATCCACCTGGAGAACCTTCTCCGTATCAAACGGGCAGGAGCATCCGTCGTCCCCGCCATGCCCGGCTTCTACCACCTCCCCCAGAGCATCGACGACCTCGTCGACTTCGTCGCCGGCCGCGTCCTCGACTCGGCGGGCGTCGAGGCGACCCTCTACGAGCGCTGGGGGTCCTCGCGCCGATGACGCTCCAGCCCGACCAGGTGCGCGAGATGTTCGACCGGATCTCCCCGGCGTACGACCGCATGAACCGCGTGATGAGCGCCGGGATGGACGGGGCGTGGCGGTCCCGGGCCGTGCGCTGCGCCGGCCTCGCGCCCGGCGGGAGCGCGATCGACGTCTGCTGCGGCACCGGCGACCTGGCGATCGAGCTCCTCGACGCCGTCTCGACCCGCGGCCGGGTCGTCGGCCTCGACTTCTCGGAGCGCATGATCGAGGCCGCCCGGGCCAAGAGCTCGCAGGTCGAGTGGGTGTGCGGCGACGCGCTGGCCCTGCCGTTCGCAGACGGCGAGTTCGACGCCGCGACGGTCGGCTTCGGCGTCCGCAACCTTCCCGACATCGAGCGCGGTTTTCGCGAGATGGCGCGGCTCGTGCGCGGCGGCGGCCGGGTGGTGTGCCTGGAGCTGACCGAGCCGCCGCGGCTCGTTGCGCCGTTCGCGCGCCTGTGGACCGACCGCGCGGTGCCGCTCCTGGGGCGGCTGATCGCTCGCGAGACCGACGCGTACCGGTACCTGCCGGCATCGGTGCACCGCTTCCCGCCGGCCGACGAGCTCGCCGAGATCATGCGCGCCACCGGCCTCGAGCGCGTCGCCTACAAGCGGCTCTCGGGCGGCGCCGTCGCGCTCCACGTCGGGACGGTGCCGGCATGAGCACCGTCGCCGGCGTGCTCGAAGTCCCCGGCGTCTCGACCTACCTGGACGCTGTCGAGGAGCGGCTGCGCGAGACCGTGGCCTGCGACGGCGGCGAGGTGGCGGCGGCGGGCGCCGAGACGCTCGCCTCGGGCGGCAAGCGGCTGCGGCCGATGCTGGTCTACCTGTGCGCTCCGCCGTCCGGCCGTGACCGTCCGGGCCTGATCTCGGCGGGCTGCGCCGTCGAGCTCGTCCACATGGCGACGCTCGTGCACGACGACCAGATCGACGCGGCGCCGCTCCGCCGCGGCCGGCCGACCGTGTGGCGCACGCGCGGGCCGCTGGTCTCGACCGCCTCCGGCGACCACCTCTTCGCCCGCGCGTTCTCGGAGCTCGTGACGACCGGCGACATGCAGGCCGTCACGCTCCTCTCCGAAGCATGCCTCGCCCTGGCCCGCGGCGAGATCCTCCAGCGCGAGCAGGCCGGGAACGCTGCGACGACGCCCGAGCAGTACCTGGCTCGCTGCCGGCTCAAGACCGGCCGCCTGTTCGCCGCGGCGACGGTGCTCGGCGCCCGCCTCGGCGGGCTCGCGGTCGACGAGACCGAGCGGATGGCCGAGTTCGGGGTCGCGCTCGGCCTGGCGTTCCAGATCGCCGACGACGTCCTGGACTGCGACGGCGACCCGGACACGACCGGGAAGGCGCTCGGCACCGACCTGCTCGACGGCACGGTGACGCTGCCGCTCCTGCTCGCCGCCCGCCGCGATCCCGAGGTCCGCGCGGTGGTGGCCCGCGGGGCCGAGCCCGCGGACGTCTTGCCGACGCTGGCCCGGGTGGCCGCCTCGGGAGCCGTCGCGGACGCCCGCGCCGAGGCCGAGCGCCACGCGCGCCGCGGCGGTCGCCGTCCTCGACGGGCTCGACGGCCGGGTCGACGCGGCCGCGCTCAGCGCCGTCGTGCGCGGCGCGGTCGAGCGGCGCGCCTAGATGAGTGATTCCACGCCCCCGCGCGTCTGGACGTCCGACTGTGGGGGTTGTCGGCCCGTGGTGGGGCTGCGGCTGCGAACCGGCGCCTCTTCCCCTGCGTCCTGGCGACGCTTGGTTCTCGCCCAGTGAGCGACCTGCTGGATAGCAGGTCGCTCATGACCGCAGCAAGCCTGCGGCTTGCTGCTTGAACATCACGGGGGCGTGGAATCAATCATCTAGCTCACCTCACGCTGGAGCAGCCGTCTCGATCCCCGCGGCCTCTGCGGCTGCCCGGAGCCGGGCGTCGTACGCGACGAGGATGGATGCGTTCACGGCGAGCGCCGACGCGAGGTGAATCGCATCGAGCGATCTGAGCTCGAATCCCGCCTGAACCGCCGCCCGCCGGAGGATGTCGTGTGTCGGCGTGACGAGGTCGAACCCCCGGATGAGCCTCTGGGCGCCGAGGACGGCGTCGGCTCCGGCCCGCACTCGGGCAGCTCGTTCCACCTCGACGACGGCGAGCTCGCTGGTAAACGTCACGGGCGGCAGGCGCTTCACGTACGACTGAAGCGCCGGCGTCTCGGGCTCGCGGACGACGAGCTTCACGATCGCTGTCGAATCGAGATATGGCCGCGCGGTGGTCAGTCTTCGTCGCGCCCCTGCGAGATGATGTCCTCGCTCGGAGGGGTCCCCGGCAGCGGCTCGTACGGGACGACCGCGTCCGTGAGCGGCGTTCCGCGCACGATCTCGCCACGGGCGTACATCTCATCGAGCGCGTCGGCGGGGATCGGAATGATGCGGGCAACCGGATCGCCGTCGTGGGTGACAGTGATGCTCCGGCCGTCGCGCACACGCCGGATGGTCTGCGTGAGATGGGTGCGGAGCTCGCGGATGCCGATTCGCTCGTCCATGTGTACACATGATACTCCACCACGCGGTGTCAGCCCGGTGGTGCGGTGTGGGCGGCACCGACACGGCGCCCCCGGAATGGCCGGTGCAGCCGCTCGCGACGGCCGCGGTCGCGATGGCGACTGCGCGCTTCACATCCCGTCAGCCGGCGAAGCCGCCTCGACGGTTCCCAGCCACTCCTCGACCTCTCGCGGCGAGCGCAGCCGCACCAGCTCGAGGTGCGCGAGCTCCGGCCGGGTCAGGAGCTCGGTGAACCGGCGACCGTGGCCGACGTGCTTTCGGATCGCGTACACGAACAGCGAGTCCCACCCCCAGAAGGCCGCCCGCCAGCTCTCGCGGTTGTCGTTCCACAGTGGCTGCTGGTGCCTTATCCGCGGGATCGTCCGCCCCCACAGCCGGCGCAGGCACACATATAGCGGCAGGTCGAGCCAGACAACCGTGTCGGCCCGCTCGAGCACCAGCGTGCCGAGCTTGCGCCGGTAGTCGGAGTCGATCACCCAGCCGTCCGCGCGCATGAACTCCTCCATCACGGCCCGCAGCTCGTCGTCGGGCGTCTCGGCCCAGTCCGGCCCGTGCACGAGCGCGTCGGTCTCGAGGTGGTGGACGCCGAGGCGCGCCGCGAGCTCGGCTCCCAGGGTCGTCTTGCCCGACCCGCTGATCCCCTGGATCGACACGCTTCTCACGAACGGCGAACGCTACCTCTGAGGGTAGACTCCACCCGCCCATGGCCGTGGCCGCCCATCTGGACACGCTTGCCCCGATCCGCGAGAAGGTGCTCGCGGGCGAGCGGCTCGATCTCGACGACGGGGTCTCGCTCCTCGAGTGCGACGACGTGCTCGCGCTCGGCGAGCTGGCCGACACGGCGCGGCGGGTGCGCGGCGGCACCGACGAGGTCTTCTTCGTCAACAACCTCTACCTGAACCACACGAACGTGTGCCGGGTGAAGTGCAAGTTCTGCGCGTTCGCGCGCACGGGCCGCCAGGACGGCGCCTACACGTGGGACATCCCCGACCTGGTCGCCCATGCCGTCGACGTGTATGGCCGCGAGGGCTACAGCGAGATCCACATGGTCGGCGGCGAGCACCCGCACATCGGCTACGACTACTACCCCGACGTGACGCGGGCGCTCCACGAAGCGCTGCCGGACGTCCACCTGAAGCTCTTCACCGCCTCCGAGATCCACCACATGACGAAGCTCTCGGGGTTCACCCACGCGCAGGTGCTGGCCGACCTCAAGGAGGCCGGGCTGGGATCGCTGCCGGGCGGAGGCGCCGAGGTGTTCGCCGACCGGGTGCGCAAGCTGATCGCACCGGGCAAGGAGCACCCCGACAACTGGATCGCGACCCACCGGGCCGCGCACGGGATGGGCATCCCCACCCACTGCACCATGCTCTACGGCCACGTCGAGACCTACGAGGAGCGGATCGAGCATCTGCTGCGCCTGCGCGACCTCCAGGACGAGACCGGTGGCTTCCTGGCCTTCATCCCGCTCCCGTTCCACCCCGAGAACACGGTGTTCGAGCGGCGCGGGTGGCGCTTCTCGACCGGCTACGACGACCTGCGCATGATCGCGGTCTCGCGGCTCATGCTCGACAACGTCGCCAACGTGAAGGCCTACTGGATCATGATCTCGACGCCGCTCGCCCAGGTGGCCCTCCACTTCGGCGCAAACGACATCCAGGGCACGGTGATGGAGGAGCAGATCGCCCACGCCGCGGGCGCCGTCACGCCGCAGGAGGAGAAGGTCCAGAGCCTCGTGTCGCTGATCCGCGAGGCCGGCCGGGTGCCCGTGCAGCGCGACACGCTCTACAACGCGGTCAGGACGTTCGCGTGACGCTGCGGCTGGGGCGGATCTCCTACGCCAACATGGCCCCGGTCTTCTACGACCTGGCCGGCGTCGACGTCGAGCAGGTTCCCGGCGTCCCCACCGAGCTCAACCGCCGCCTGGTCGCGGGCGAGATCGACGTCGCCCCCATCTCGTCGATCGAGTACGCCCGAAACGCCGACAAGCTGCGGCTCCTGCCGGAGCTGTGCGTCTCGACGGAGGGGGCGGTCGACTCGATCCAGCTCATCACCCGCCGCCCGCTCGAGCAGGTGCGGACGGTCGCGGTCACGCCCGAGAGCGCGACGTCGGTCGTCCTGACGAAGGTGCTCCTGGGCGATGTCGAGCTCGTGCCGCTCGACCATCCCGCCGACGCGCGCATGCTGATCGGCGACGCGGCGCTCCGAAGCGCCTTCGAGGACCCGACGCCGCACTACGACCTGGGCCGGCTGTGGCAGGAGCGCACCGGCCTGCCGATGGTCTACGCCGTCTGGGCGTGCCGGCAGGAGGTGACCGAGGGGCTGCGCGAGCTGGAGCGGGCCCACCTGCGCTCGCTCGCCGTCGCCCGGTCGGAGCCCGAGGCGCTGGCCCGCAAGGCCGCCGTCGAGTACGGCTGGCCGGCGGGGTTCCTGGCCCGCTACTTCGAGAAGCTCCGCTACCACTTCGGCCCGCGCGAGCGGATGGGCGTCGTCAGGTTCTTCGAGCTCGCCCACCTGGCCGGCGAGCTGGACGTGGTCCCCGAGCTGCGGTTCGTCGAGCTCGCGGAGGTGGCCGGGTGAGCGTCCCGGAGATCCTCGACCGCGCCCTCGAGGGCGAGCGGATCTCGGACGCCGACGCCGCCGAGCTCCTGCGCTCGCGCGACCTCGTGGCCGTCGGCCGGGCCGCCCACGAGCTCAGGAACCGCCGCTCCGACCCGGGCGTCGTCACGTTCATCGTCGATCGCAACCTGAACTACTCGAACATCTGCTACACCGACTGCTCGTTCTGCGCCTTCTACCGCCGGCCCGGCGACACCCGCGAGGGCTACGTGCTGCCGCGGCCGGTCATCTTCAAGAAGATCGAGGAGACGCTGGCGCTCGGTGGCACCGCGATCCTCATGCAGGGCGGCCACAACCCCGATCTGGGTCTCGACTGGTACGAGGATCTGTTCCGGGCGATCAAGGCCCGCTACCCGATCCACCTGCACGCGCTCTCGCCGTCGGAGATCCAGCACGTGGCCCGAAAGGCGCGGCTCTCGTCCTCCGACGCGCTGTCCCGGCTGCGCGACGCCGGGCTCGACTCGCTGCCCGGCGGCGGCGCCGAGGTGCTCGTCGACCGCGTGCGCAAGATCATCTCGCCCAAGAAGACGACCTCCGGCGAGTGGCTTTCGATCATGCGCGCGGCGCACCGCCTGGGGATGAGCACCACGGCCACCATGATGTGGGGCCACGTGGAGACGCTCGAGGAGCGGGTGGAGCACCTGCGCGTGATCCGCGACCTCCAGGACGAGATGCACGGCTTCCGGGCCTTCATCTCGTGGACGTACCAGCCCGACAACACCGAGCTCGCGCCGCAGGTCACCTGGAACCCGACCAGCTTCGACTACCTGCTCATGCAGGCCGTGACGCGGATCTACCTCGACAACGTCGAGCACATCCAGAGCTCGTGGGTCACGCAGGGGACGAAGATCGGCCAGGTGGCGCTGGGGTTCGGGGCCGACGACATGGGCTCGATCATGATCGAGGAGAACGTGGTCTCGGCCGCCGGCACGACGTATCGCGCCACGACCGAGGACTTCGTCCACTACATCCGAAACGCCGGGTTCCAGCCCAGGCAGCGCGACACGCTCTACCGCACCGTGCGCGAGTACGCGGCGGCGTGAAGGTCACGGTCTCGACCACCTGCCCGGCGCCCCCCGAGGTCGTGTGGGAGTGGATCGCCGACCCGCACAAGCACATCCGCATGCTGCCCGACGAGATCCGAAACGCGCGCGTGCTGGAGAACGGCGACATGGCCTGCGAGCTCGTCAGCGTCGGCGTGCACGAGCCGATGACCGTTCGGATCGTGGAGCAGGACCCGCCCCGTCGGCTCGTCGAAGAGCGGGTCGACGGCAAGCGCAAGGGCACGACCGTCTTCGAGATCGAGCCCGAGGGCGACCACGCGTCGCGGGTCACGCTCACCGCCGAGGTGCAGCTCTCGATGCTCGCGGCCGCCGTCGCCTCGGGGCCGATCAAGAGCGCGCTCGGCGACCAGCTGCGAAACCTCGCCACGCTGGTCGCGACCGAGGCGTAGGGAGCCTCCGTGGACTCGCTGTCGCACTCGATCCAGACCTTCGTGGCCGGGCACGGCCTGGAGGCCGTCTTCCTGCTCATGGTGCTCGAGAGCGCCTGCATCCCGGTGCCGAGCGAGGTCACGATGATCTACGCCGGCTACCTCGTCTCCCAGGGCGACATGAGCTTCGCCGGCGCGGTCGCAGCCGGCTCCCTCGGCAATCTGGTCGGGTCGTGGATCGCGTGGGCGGTCGGCGCCTACGGCGTCGACGCCTGGCTCTATCGCAGCGACCGCAACCGCCGCCACGCCGAGCAGGCCCACCGCTGGTTCGAGCGCCACGGGACGCCCGTCGTCTTCTTCTCGCGCCTCGTGCCGATAGTGCGGACGTTCATCTCGCTCCCGGCCGGCGTGGCGCGGATGCCCCTGGGGCGCTTCTCGGTGCTGACGATCCTGGGCTGTGTGCCGTGGTCGTTCATGCTTGTCGCGATCGGCGACGCGGCCGGCGCCAACTGGGAGACGTGGCACCGGCGGCTGGGCGATCTCGACTACGTCGTCGTGGCCGTCGCCTTGGCGATCGTCGCCGTCTGGGTACTGCGCCGACGCCGCTCGACCGCTCGATAACCTGTCTCGATGCCCGTCCCGCTGATGGATATCCGCGGTCAGTACGCCCATCTGCTCGACGACGTGAAGCAGGCCGCGTGCGACGTGATCGACTCCGGCCGGTTCATCCTGGGCCCGAACGTCCGCGCGCTCGAGGAGGAGGTGGCCGAGGCGGTCGGCGCCGACCATGCGATCGCCGTCGCCAACGGCACCGACGCGATCGTGCTCGCGCTCGAGGCGCTCATGGTGGGCCCCGGCGACGAGGTGATCTGCCCGTCGCACACGTTCTACGCCACCGCCGAGGCCGTGGCCCGGGCGGGGGCAAAGCCGGTCTTCGCCGACATCGACCCGGCCACGTTCGACGTCGACCCGGCCGCGGTCGAGGCGGCCGTGACCGACCGCACGCGGGCGATCGTCGCCGTTCACCTGTGCGGCCAGCCGGCCGACCTGCCCGCGCTGCGCGACATCGCCGACCGGCATGGGCTCGCTCTGGTCGAGGACGCGGCCCAGGCCTACGGGGCCCGCTACGACGGTCGCCCGGTGGGGACGTTCGGCGACGCGGCGACGCTGTCGTTCTTCCCGAGCAAGAACCTCCCGGCGATGGGCGACGGCGGCATGGTGCTCGTGCGAAACGGCGACGTCGCCGACCGCGTCCGCATGCTGCGCTTCCACGGCTCGCGAGACAAGCGCGTGTTCGAGCACATCGGCATGAACTCGCGGCTCGACGAGATGCAGGCTGCGATCATGCGCGTGCTCCTGCCGCACGTCCAGGGCTGGAACGAGGCCCGGCGCGCAGCCGCGGCGCGCTACGCGGAGCTCGGCCTGGGCGAGCTCGTCGAGCTCCCGCGCGAGTCGCGCTGCACCACCCACGTCTACCACCTCTTCGTCGTGCGGGCCGCGGAGCGCGACGTGCTCGCCTCGCGCCTGCGCGGCGCCGGCGTCGGCGCCGTCCCGTACTACTCGACGCCGCTTCATCTCCAGCCGGTGTTCAGGTCGCTCGGCTACCGGCCGGGCGACCTGCCGCACACGGAGCGGGCCGCGCGCGAGAGCCTCGCGCTGCCGATGTTCCCGACGCTCGACGAGGCCTCCCAGCGCGAGGTCGTCGCGGCGGTGCGGGCGGCGGCGCCCGCCGCCGCCTGAGCGTGCGCGTCTGGATCGACCTCACCAACTCCCCGCACGTCGTCGTGTTTGCCCCGATGATCGAGCGGATGCACGCCCGCGGCTGGGACGTCGCGGTGACGGCGCGGGCGTTCGCGCAGACGGTTGAGCTGCTCGAGCTGCACGGGATCGAGCACACCGTGATCGGCCACCACGGCGGCCGCTCGCGCGCCGGCAAGGCGCGAGCGGCGGGCGACCGGGTGGCGGCCATGGTCCGGTTCGGCCGTCGTGGCCTGTTCGACGCCGCGCTGGCGCACGGGTCGACCGACCTGCCGATGGCGTGCGCGGCGCTTCGCATCCCCAACACGACGATGTTCGACTACGAGTTCGCGACGCTCCAGCACTCGCTCAACTGCCGGCTGGCCTCGCGTGTGCTCGTGCCGGACGCCATCCCCCCGGCCCGGCTGCGCCGGTTCGGCGCCCGCCCGGCGAAGCTCGTCCGCTACCCGGGCCTGAAGGAGGAGTACTCGCTGGCGGACGTCCACCTTGACCCGGCGGTGCCGGCTGCGCTCGGGCTCGACGGGACCGCTGTCGGGGTCGTCCTGCGTCCGCCGGCGGACGTCGCCCTCTATCACCGGTTCGAGAACCCGCTCTTCGACGACATCCTCGAGCACGTCGGGCGCCGCGACAGCGTCCGGGCGGTCGTCCTGCCGCGCACGCCCGCGCAGGCCGATCGGCTGCGCGCCCTGGGCCTGCCGTCGGTGGTCGTCCCCGAGCACGCCGTGGACGGCGCCAGCCTCGTCGCGGGGGCCGACGTCGTGGTGAGCGCCGGCGGAACGATGAACCGCGAGGCTGCCGTCCTCGGGACGCCGGTCTACACGGCGCTCGCGGCTCGGCTGGGCGGCGTCGACGAACGCCTGGTCGCCGAGGGCCGGCTGCGGCCGCTCGCCGCAGTTTCGGACATCGTCCTCGAGCGCAAGCCGGCCGGCGCAGGCGAGCGCGTTCGCCGCGACCCCGCCCAGCTCATCGACCTCGCGCTCTCAGGCCTTCGCCGCTGAAGCACGGGCGCCCGGTGCCGGTGTCTCAGGCGGCCTCTTCGTCTATCTGGGGGTACGGAAGATGCTGGCCGTCGGGCTCCTCGGCGCCGTAGTACCACGCCAGCAGGCGGTGCATGTCGGCGGCGTCGGCGGCGAGCAGGTGCTCCTCGGCCTCCGCCAGGGTGTCGTCCGCTTCGTCGGACGCGCGCATCGGGTCGTGCATCGTGCCCATCCCCTCGTCGAGCTGTCGTGTGGGACTCACTGGACCTATCGGCACCGCAAGCCGGGGACGGACACCCCCATTCCGGCTACCCCGGATCACCCCGATCCGGTGGCGCCGCCATCCCCCCGGTCGTCGAGATCGGTCCAGAAGCTGGCTCGAAGCGCCGACGCGACCCGCGGATCGGTATGCGCGGGGTTGAAGATGTTGCGGCTCGTGTCAGCGCACACCTCGAGACTCGTCAGGCGGACATCTCCCAAGGCAAGCACCACATCGTGTGGGAGCTGCAGCTCATCCGCCGTGTAGTGCTTGAAATGCAGGTCTGGCGCGCGTTCCAGCAGGTCAGGCCAATCGGGGCACGATCTCGTCGCCATACGCGAATTCTACGCCGCGGCCCCGCCCGCGCCGCGGCGCGCGCGAAGCTCGTCCCAGAGGAGGGCCAGGCCGACCCCGACGATGAAGCCGATGAACGCCGCCACGACGAAGGAGCTGCGCCGCCTGACCGCGCTCACCTGGCGGCCGCGGGCGTCGCTGATCATCTGGGCCGACTCGATCGCGTCGACCGCCGCAAGCGCGATCTCGTCGTTCGGAAGCTGGGTCGAGACGTCGCCGAGCTGCTGCGTCGAGGTGGCCAGGATCTCGCCCCACGACGCAGACGCTGTCGCCTTCTCGGTGGACGAGAGGCTCGAGCGGTCGATCGCCTGGAGGGCGGCGGTGGCCCGGTCGGTCATGGACTGGAGCTGCTGGATCTCGGCCTGCTCGGCCGCGACACGGGCCTTGAGCTGCCGGCGCTTGATGTCCGTGTAGCGGTTCTCGAAGCCGATCAGGCTGTTCGCGAGCGACTCCGCCGCCGCCTGGACCCGCTGGCGGCTCCACGGGCCCTCCACGGTGATCGAGATGGTCGGCGAGCCGCTCGCCGTCCTCGTCGCGCTGCCGGCGGTGCCGCCGGCCGAGGGGCCGGACGCGAGGACGCTGACGTGGCCGTGGAGCCTCCCCGCGGTCAGATGCGCGGCGCGGGCGGCTTCGGCCAGCGTCGCGGTGGACTTCACGAACGTGACGGCGATCCCGGAGTTCGACTGCGGCGTCTGCTGGATCACCCCGCCGCCGCCCGTTGCAAGCGGCTGGCCCAGGTAGACGCTCGCCGTGGCGGTTGCCTGGTTCGTCGACCCGCTGACCTTGTGCAGGAACACCAATCCGACCGCGATCACCACCGAGGCGACGACGATGTACCAGCGTCGCACCACCCGCCGCGCATAGTCGGTCACCCGCACCTCACGGGGCGGCGTCGGGGGGCTCGACGACATGGGCGGGTAGTGTAGTGACCGGACTTGAGCGCAGGCTCCGACATCCGATCCCTGCACGTTGCGCTGGTCGATCCGTCGGGCTACTCGCGTCCCTACGACCACGAGCTGGCCGACGCGCTCGCCGCCCGCGGACACCGTGTGACGCTTTGGACTGCGCGATTCGTGCACGGCGCCGCCCCCGAGGCGGTCGACTACGACGTGGTCGAGCACTTCTATCCGCGCTCCAACCGGATCCCAATCGGCGCACGCCTGCGCGGCCCCGCCAAAGCCCTCGAGCACGTCGCCGGGCTCGCCGGGCTACGGCGGGCGCTCGCGCGCGACCGCCCGGACGTCGTCCACGTCCAGTGGGCGGTGCTGCGCCCCGTCGACCGTCGCTTCTACGGGCGCCTGGCCGCGTCGGGCATCCCGGTGGTCTTCACCGCCCACGATCCGCTGCCGAACGTGGGCGGGAGGGGCCGGCGGCGGTCGGTGGCGGCGACGGCCAGGTCGTTCGCACGCGTGATCTGCCACAGCGAGTGGGGGCGGCGGGCGGTCGTGGAACGCTGTGGCGTTGCGCCCGAGCGCGTGCGCGTGATCCCGCACGGCGCCCTCACCTACCTGTGCGACCTCCCCCAGGTGCCGCCGCCCGTCCCCGACGCCGGCCCGCTTGCGGTGCTCCCGGGCATCCTGCGGCCCTACAAGGGCGCCGACGTCCTGGTGCAGGCCTGGCCGGCGGTGCGCGCCCTCGTTCCGGATGCGACCCTCGTCATCGCCGGGCGGGCGATGATGGACGTCGCCGACCTGGGCCCGCCGGGCCCGGGGGTCGAGATCCTCGACCGCTTCCTCTCCGATGCCGAGCTGGCGGCGCTCCTGCGCCGGGCGCAGGTGGTCGTCCTGCCCTACCGGCGGATCGACAGCTCCGGCGTCCTCTTCGCCGCACTCGCGTTCGGGCGGGCGCTCGTGCTCTCGGACGTCGGCAGCTTCCGCGAGCTCCATGACGAGCACGGGATCGGCGTGCTCGTGCCTCCCGACGACGCAGTGGAACTCGCCGTTGCCGTTGCCGGCGTCCTCGAGGACGCGGCCGGCCGGGCCCAGCTCGAGGCGGCCAGCGAGCGAGCGGCGGTCGGCCCGTTCTCGTGGCAGCTCGTCGCCCGCCGCCACGAGGAGGTCTACCGGGAGCTCGCCGGGTGACTCCGCCGCCCTTCTTCATCGTCGCCTGCGACCGGTCGGGGACGACGATGCTGCGGCTGATCCTGGACGGGAGCCCCGACGTGGCGATCCCGACCGAGTCGATGATCCTCGTCGACTTCGCCGCCCGGGCCGGCGGGCCGCTCGAGACGGACGCCGAGTTCGACCGGCTGGCCCGAGCCGTCTGGCGCCATCCGAAGGTGCGCGAGTGGGGGCTCCCCGGCGATCCCCCCGCGCGTGCCGGGCGCACCGGCGCCGCCGCGTACCGGGCCGCGCTCGAGGCGCCGTTCCTCGCCTACGCGGCGCTCAACGGGAAGCCGCGCTGGGCCGACAAGACGCCCTACTACGTCGGCGAGCTCGACCTGGTGAAGTCCGTGTTCCCCGAGGCCCGGATCCTGAACCTGGTGCGCGACGGCCGTGACGTCGCGCTCTCGCTTCTGCGCGTCCCGTTCGGCCCCTCGAACGTGTGGGCCGCCGCCCGCCAGTGGCGGGCCGCCGTCGACGCCGGCGACGCGGCGCAGGCCCGCTACGGCGACGACGTGCTCACGATCCGCTACGAGGACCTCGTCGCCGACCCCGAGCCGGTCGTCCGCCAGGCGTGCGTGTTCTGCGAGATCGCCTACCGGCCCGAGATGCTGGCGATCGAGGAGGCGGCGGCCGGGAAGCTCGCGGCCGGCCAGGAGGGGTGGTTCGGCGAGCTCTTCGCCGGGATCGGCACCCGGTCGGTCGGGAAGTGGCGCACCGGGATGACCCGAGCCCAGCAGGCGGTGTTCGCGGCCGAGGCCGGCGAGGCGCTTCGCCGGCACGGCTACGAGCTGCCTGACGCGGGCCGGCCGCGGCGCGTTCCCACGGCGGCCTACGCCGCGCACAACTGGACGGTGAAGCTCTGGAACTTCGCCCGGCTGCACGTCTGGCAGGAGCGCGGCCGCGAGGTGCCGCACGTCATCCGCCGCCGGCTTCAGCGCCGGTAGGCCGGGAACCGCTCGCCGTCCGCTCCGCCGTCCGCGTCGCACAGCTCCGTGTAAGCGGCCGGGTCGTGCACCGCCGTCCCGACGTAGAACGGCGTGCGGCCGGCGCCCATCGACCGCTTGAAGCGCTGCAGGCTGTCGCCGTCGGCCAGGCCGCCGCCGAGGTGGAGCGTCGCGAGCCCGGCGTCGCGGGCGTGGCGCATCGCCGCGAAGAGGACGCCGTTCGTCGCCGAGCGCGCGCGGCCCTCGTCCGTCGATGCCGAGAGGAAGTAGTGCATCGCTCCTCCGCCGACCAGGAAGAGCCCGGCGGCGCAGCCGGCGTCCAGCATGAGGACGCCGTCGCCCATGCGGTCGAGCCCATCGAAGAACGCCGCCGGGAAGAGGTAGCTCTCGTCGGCGCCCACCCGCCGCATCGTGTCGAGGTACATGTCCCGGAACCGGCCCAGGTCGTGGGAGGGCCGCGCATCGACGCCGGCCTTCACGGCCTTGCGCACGGCCGTCCTGCCGGCCGACGCCATCTGCGCCAGGAGCGCGTCGTCGTCCTGGGCCACGTCCACCGTGACGGTGTCCTGCACGTGGCGCAGGGTCACGTCCGCGCCGGCGTTCGCCTGGTTCCCGCGCAGCGGATGGAAGCGGACGAACTCGCTCACCACGCCGCGCTCGGCGCAGGCCGTGCGAAACGCCTCCCGCCAGCCCGGTCCGGCCCCCTGGGGCCCGCCGTAGCCGTACGGGGTCGTCAGGTCGCAGGCTCCGCCGGGGAGCGGGCGCATCAGGAACGCGTGGAGCACGCCGGCGTGGGCGAACGCGGCCGGCTCGGCATCCTCGAGCACCGCCGCCGCCTCGAGGTAGCGGGGGTGGAAGTAGGGGTCGCGATCACCGCCGGCCTCCCAGGCCCGCTCGTACCCGGCGGCGTCGAGCCAGCCGCTCAGCCTGCCACCCCGTCCGGCTGGACGTCCTCGACCCACTCTTCGCTCTCGTCCTCGGCGTGGTAGCCGCGCCGCACGGCGACGACGGCGACCGTGCGAAGGAGAATGGCCAGGTCGGAGCGCAGCGTGACCCGGCGGGCGTAGCGCTGGTCGGCGTCGATCATCTGCGAGCGCCGCAGGGTGTTTCGGCCCTCGACCGCGGCCAGGCACGTGAGCCCCGGCCGCACCCGCAGCGTCTCGCGGTAGCGGCTCATGTAGCGGTCGACGATCTCGCGCGGCTTCGGCCGCGGCCCGACGAGCGACATGTCGCCGCGCAGGACGTTCCACACCTGCGGCAGCTCGTCGATCGAGCTCGCCCGCAGCCAGCGCCCGACCCGGGTCACGCGCGGGTCGTCGGGCTCGAACCACATGCCGGCGCCGTGCCCGGCCGCGCCCGGCACCATCGTGCGGAACTTGACGATCGTGAACTCGCGCCCGTCATGGCCGACGCGATCCTGGTGGAAGAGGATCGGCCGGCCCTGCGTGCGCCACAGAAGCGCCGCGGCCGCTGCCATGAACGGCGCGCCGGCGACGCCGAGCACCGCCCCGCCCGCGATGTCGAACGCCCGCTTGCCGTGCCGCTCGTAGAAGCTCACAGGCGGGTTCCGGCCGCCTTGTCCCACGTCGCGGGCACGCCGTGGCGCAGATAGCCGCCGAGCGCGATGACGGTCGCCAGCGTGACGAGGAGGTAGTAGTGCAGCACGCGCAGGACGCGGATCCTGCCGCGCGCCAGCATCGAGACGCCGACCAGCGCGAGCCCCGCGAGCTGGACGCCGAGGGCCACCGCGTACACGGTGCCCTGCTCGGCCAGAAGCGCGCTCGACGCCAGGAGCAGCACGTGCAGCGGGCCGCTCCAGTAGCGCAGGAGCCGATGCGAGACGAGCTCGATCCAGTACACCGGCCCGACCCGAAGCCGGAACATCCGGCCCCGGAAGAGCATGAGCCAGGCGTGCTCGAACATCCGCACCTTGCGCCGGAACTCGTCCTCGATGTCGGTCGTCATGTTCTCGGTGGCGTGAGCGCGCGGCTCGTACACGGCCCGGTAGCCGTTCTGCACCATCAGGTAGGGGAAGCTCAGGTCATGGCCGAAGCGGGGGTCGACCTCGCGGTAGGCCTCCCGCCGCACCGCGTAGATGGCGCCGTTCGAGCCCGTCATCGAGTGCACCAGCGACTCGCGCGCCCGCAGCCACATCTCATACCGCCAGTAGACGCCCTCCTGGTTCGTGCCGCCCGACGGGTTCACGAGCCGCACGTGGCCGCACGCCATCCCCACCGCCGGGTCGGCGAACGGCGCCACGAGCTCACGCAGCGCTCCGGGCTCCCACTCCACGTTGGCGTCGCCGAAGGCCACGATCTCGCCCGTCGTCTCGCGCACCGCCCGGTCCTGGGCGGCGACCTTCCCGCCGCGCTCGCACTCGATCAGCCGCACGCCGCGATCGGCGAACCGGGCGACGAGGGCGTGGGTCGCGTCGGTGGACGCGTCCGAGGTGACGACGACGTCGAGCCGTTCGGGCGGGTAGTCGAGGGCCAGCACGTTCTCGAGCTTGCGCTCGATCACGTCCTCCTCGTTGTGGGCCGGGACGATGAGGGTCACGGACGGCAGGATGTCGGCGCGCCGCGGCGGCCGGGGGCGCACTCGGGCGAGCGCCGCGACGGCGACCGGGTACCCGATGTGGGTCCAGACCAGCGCGGCCAGGCTGGCCCAGAAGACGATCTCGATCGCGAGAATCACGCCGGAGATCCTACGGACGCCATCCGCGCCACGGGCACGCGCTCCGGCGCGAAGAGCGCCGCGCCCGCCACCGCCAGGAGCGCGACCACGAAGAAGTACTCGAGCGACATCGTCAGGTAGAAGAGGTTCGCGACGGCCGTGCCGGCGAGCCCGGCCAGGATCCCCCAGCCGAACCGCGAGATGTCGGGGTCGGCCGCGAGGCGCATCCGAGCCGAGTTGGCGACGAGCCAGCCGAAGTACACCAGGTAGAGCGAGAACCCGACGATGCCGGTCTCCACCAGGGTGGCGATCCACGAGCTGTGCGGGCCGTAGTCGGTGCGGCCCGTGAGGAACTCGTAGAAGACGGCGAACGTGTTGTAGCCCATCCCGAAGAACGGGTTGGGATTGAGGGCCGGCGGCACGAGCTGGTAGAACTGGAGGTGGGTGAGGACGCCGCTCCCGGAGAGCTGGGTGCGGGCCGAGATGACGGTCTGCACGAACGTCGAGGAGGCGTAAACGGCGAGCGCTGCCAGGACGAGAGCCCCGGCCCCGATCGCGATCCGGCGGCCGGACGGCAGGTGGCCGCGCAGCCCCGGCAGCAGCACCAGCAAGCCGACGACGTCGCCGAGGGCGGCCGACCGCGACAGCGTCAGCGTCTGCACGACGAGCATGAGGACGATGACCGCAGCCGCCCACCGCCGCGCCCGCGGGTCGAGCAGCCACCAGGCGAGGAGCATGAAGATCGGCACGCACAGCATGACGCCCAGGTGGTTCGGGTCGCCCGTGAGCGCGTTGATCCGGTAGACGGTCTTCTCGCCGGCGACCTGGCCGAACACGCCCAGGCCGCCCTGCTTTCCCTGGCCGGCGGTGAGCGGGCCGACGACGAGCGTGTCGAGGTTGACGCCGGCGCCCACCTGGAGCATCAGCTGGATCGCGCCGTAGACGCAGTTCACCACCATCCCGGCGACGAACGCCCACACGCAGCGGACGAAGAGGTCTCTCCCGCGCCGCACGACGTGGGCGCAGGCGCAGACGAGGAAGGCGAAGTGCACCGCCCAGGTCACGATCCCTTTCACCCAGAACTCGAACGCGTCACGATCGCGCAGGTCGAAGTAGCCCGCCAGGTAGACGGCCGCGAATGCCAGCATGAACCCGAGCAGCGCGATCGACGCGGTCGGGAGCGCGGCGTCGCGGCGAGCCAGCCGGTCGAGCACGAAGACCGCGATGAACGCGCTTGCGATCAGGTTGGTGATCGTCAGGCTGACCGCCGGCGTCTCCCAGCGGATCTTCTCCCACGTCGGCACGACGAGGGTTGCAAGCAGCAGCCAGTCGAGCCGGTTCAGTCGCACGGGCAGAGTGTAGGTTGAAGCGGTGCAGGCGCCCGTCGGCTTCCGCGTCATCGCCTCGGGCTCCGAGTTCGAGGCCCGTGTCGAGGAGGTGGTGCGGTCGATCCCGGAGGGGGCCGTGGTGGCCTACTCGGCCGTCGCCGAGATCGCGGGCCGCCCGGGCGCCGCCCGCGCCGTCGGATCGGTGATGGCACGCAGCGACGGGCTGCCCTGGCATCGCGTGGTCACGGTCGCGGGCCGGCTCGTGCCGGGCCACGAGACCGAGCACGCCGAGCGCCTGCGCGCCGAGGGCGTCCGCGTCCGCGCCGGGCACGTCGCCCAGCCGATCCCGTGGTGGCGATCGCCCTAGGCGTCTCTGAGGAACAGCGCAATCGAGCCGCGGCTCTCCTCGGCAAAGCCCGCGGCGCGGTAGATCGGCGCGCCGTACGGCGTCGCGACCAGCGACACGAGCGAGCGCCCGCCGCAGTGCTCGAGCATCCGCTGCAAGAGCTCGCGGCCGATGCCCTGCCCGCGGTGCTCGGGCAGCACGATCATGTCCCAGATCGACGCATAGAGCCCGTCGTCCTGGACGCGGCCCATCCCGATGAGCGCGCCGCCGTCATCCCGGGCGGTGACGTTCCACGTCGCCGCGAGCGCTTCACCGAGGGCGGCGTCGTCGAGCTCGGGGTCCGACCACGCCGCCGCGGCCCGCAGCCGCCGGTACTCGGCCGGCGCGAGCCGGTCGCCCTCCGCGTATCTCACAGGTAGCCGAGGTCCTCGAGCCGGCGCGCGACCGCGGCCTCCTCCTCGACCGACATCACGACGTCGCGGCGGATGCCGGCCAGCTCGTCGTCGAGGATCCTCCGCAGCCGCTTGGGGACCTGCGCGCGGACGTCGGTCTGCTCGCGCGGGTCGACGTCGAGCCGATAGGCCTCCTCGTCGTCGGAGGGGACCCACCGCACGAGCTTCCACGGCGGCAGGCGCACCGCCATCTGGCTCAGGTTGCCGAGGTCGCTCGTCATCGCGAGCGCGGGGCGGTCGCGCCGCTCTCGCCCGTCGACGATCGGCAGGAGCGACGCGCCGTCGGTGGCGTCAAGCGGGTCGAGCCCGGCCAGCTCGAGCACGGTCGGCGCGATGTCGACCGAGCGCACCTGCGACGTCACGACCGCAGGCTCGAGGCCGGGGGCCGTGACGATCAGCGGCACCTGGAGCACCTCGTCCCACAGCCCGGCGCCGTGCAGGTGATAGACGCCGCGCACCTCGGACTTGTCGGCGAAGCGCTCGCCCCAGGACTCGCCGTGGTCGGCAGTCAGGACGATGGCCGTCGAGTCGCGCAGCTCGAGCTCGTCGAGCATCTCGAGCAGCGCCGCGATGTTGTGCTCGGACTGGTGCTCGACGGCCCGCCGGTAGGCCTCACGGGAGTGCTCGAGCGCCAGGGCGCTGTCGGACTGCACCCGCTCGACCAGCCGGCGCTTGCCCTCCCTCCACTCCGCGCGGGCGCGGTGGGGCGCGTTGTAGGGCAGGTGCGTCGCCCACGAGTGGACGAAGAGGCAGAACGGCTGGCCGGCGTTCGCCTCGAGCCAGCCGAGGATCGGGTCGATCGAGTCGCTGCGGCCCCGCACCATCGCGTCGGGGACGTTGCGGAAGAGGAACCCCTCGTCGAAGACGAAGGTGGCGACCTCGTAGCCCGAGCGCGCGAACCTGCCCTGGAGCGTCTCGGTCCCGGGGGCGATCTCGCTCCCCCAGTCGAGGACGCCGTGGCGATGCGGGTAGCGGCCGGTGGCGATCGAGGTGGTGGCGAGGGAGGTGCGCGGCGCGGCGGCGATGCACTGGTCGAACCGCACGCCCGAGGCGGCCAGCGCGTCGATGGTCCCGGTGCGCACGCGGCGAGCGCCGTAGCACCCGAGATGGTCGGCCCGCAGCGCGCCCGAGACCCAGACGACGGTGTTCAGGGAGCCCTTCCCTTCATCGCCCGGGATTCTCTGTCACCCCGCGGGCATGTGCAAGCCCGGCACCGGGACGATCGTCGAGGAGTTCCCGGCCGCGTCGAGCGCGACGAGCACGAGGCTGATCGGCGTCCCCGGCGGGATCTGCCGGGCGCGCTTGAAGTTGACGACGCCGTTTCGGCCCCGGAAGGACGCCCGCGGCGCATCGCCCGCGCCGGCATAGTCGGCGATCCTGGCCACTGCCCACACCCGGGCCCGCTCGCTCACGCCGTAGCGCACCGGCACGGCGCCGGGCGGGCTCTCGACCGTCACGACGGGCCCTGTGTCGTCGAGCACGAGCGGGTCGGGGATGGTGATCGTGCGGCCCAGCGAGCGCAGGTCGACCCGGAGGTGGTAGTCGCCGTCGGGGGCGAGCTCTCCTGACCCCGTGCGGCCGTCCCAGGACGTCGTGACGACCCCCTTGGCGCGCGCCTCCGGCCCGCCGAGCCGGCGGACCTCATGCCCGCCGCCGTCGACGATCGTGAGCGCCACGGTGGCCGGGCGCCGGAGCGTGAACGACAGGGTCGCGCGGTGGGAGGGGCTGCAGTGGCGGGTGCCGGCCGTGCACGTCGCCGAGAAGTACTTCTGGATCGACGGGCGCGCGACGGGCGAGCGCTCGAGCTTCAGGTGCTCGGCGCGCAGGAACGCGACCGCGGCGGCCACGATCAGGACGCCGACGACCACGGTGGCGATGCGGACGCTCGACATGGGCGGCGATTGTAGGTCGCCGCCCATGTGAGGCGTCTGAGGTCGAGAACGCTCTAGAAGGCTCCGAGGAGCTTCATGCCGGAGAGGGCGAGGATGCCGGCGATGGAGCCGCGCAGTGCCCGTTCGGGCAGCATGCTGGTGAAGTGCGAGCCGATCAGGATGCCCGGGATCGACCCGACCAGGATCGTGGCGACGTAGGCGTAGTTCGGGACGCCGAAGAGGACGGTGCCCAGGCCGGCGGCCATCGTCACCATGAACGCGTGCAGCAGGTCGGTGCCGACGACCCGGCGGGCCGAGAGCGGGAACAGCGTCACGAGCGTCATGCCGAAGAAGACGCCCGACCCCACCGAGGTCAGCCCCAGGATGAACCCGAAGACGACGCCGATGATCACCGCATACGTCTTGTGCCGCGACGTGAGCGGCCCGTCGGTGGGCAGCTTGGAGGCATCCCACAAGCCGCGGATCGTGATGAACGTGCGGATGGCGACGGCGAACCCGACGAGGACCAGGGTGATGCCGATGACGTCTGGGAGCCACGCGTTGATGTCTCCGAACACGTGGTAGAGCAAGAAGGTGCCCAGGAACGCCGCGGGGACCGAGCCGGTCGCCATCCACAGCGCGAGCTCGCGGTTCACGTTCTTGAGCTGATGGTGCCGGGCCGCGCCGAACGCCTTGGTGATCGCGGCGTAGACGAGGTCGGTGCCGACCGCGGTGCTGGCCGGGATGCCGAAGACCGTGATGAGAATCGGGGTCATGAGCGAGCCCGCGCCCATGCCCGTCAGGCCGACGAGGAGCCCGACTCCGAGCCCTGCTGCCACCAATCCTGGATCCATCGCGCCTCCCACTCCCTGCCGGTATTCCCAACTTTCCCGACAAATATAACTGAAGTACTGGACAATGCAAGTCCGAGTCGCCGGGAGGGGCTGCGAGGCGGTCTAGATCGGTGATTCCCAATTGCCGCGCGCCTGGACGTCCAGCTGGGGACTGGTGGCGACTGTGGCGGGGCTGCGGCTGCGAACCGTCGCATCGCGGCGTCCTCGGTCAACCCACTATCGCCTGATATTGGGCTTTCCTGCGTCCTTGCGCTGCTCGGTTCTCGCCCATGAGTGACCTGCTGGGTAGCAGGTCACTCATGACCGCAGCAAGCCTTCGGCTTGCGGCTCGGCCATCCCGCCAATGAGGAATCAACGATCTAGAAGGCGCCGAGCGTCTTCAGGGCAGAGACGGCCAGCACCGTCGCCAGCGAGCCGCGCAGGGCCCGCTCGGGCAGGGCGGCCGCGAGCTGCGAGCCGATCAGGATGCCGGGCGTCGAGCCGAGCATCAGGTAGAAGACGTTCAGGAGCTCGAGGTGCGGCAGCAGGAAGTACGACGCTACGGCGGCCGGGATCGTGACTACGGCGCCGTGGTAGAGGTCGGTGCCGACGACCCGCTTCGCGGAGAGCGGGAAGAGCAGGATGAGCGCCATCCCGAAGAACGCCCCGGCTCCGACCGAGGTGAGGCCGAAGACGAAGCCGAAGACGACGCCGATCGCGACCGCGATCACGCGGTGGCGGCTGGTGAGCTCGCCGTCCGCGGGCAGCAGGCGCGCATCCCACAGGCCACGGATCGTGACGAACGTCCGGATCGCCACGGCCGCTGCGACCGCCATGAGGGCGACGCCGATCCCGTAGCGGACGTCGTTCTGGATCGTCGTCCCCTCCGCGATCGCCAGGCGGTGAAGGACGGCGATGCCGACCAGGCTGGCGGGGACCGACCCGGACGCCATCCACCAAGCGAGCTGCGTGTTCACGGTGTCGAGCGAGCGGTGCCGCCAGGCGCCCACGGCCTTGCTCGCGCCGGAGTAGAGGAGATCGGTGCCGACCACCGACAGCGCGGGCACGTTGAAGAACGTGATGAGGAGCGGGGCCATCAGCGAGCCGGCTCCCATTCCGGTGGCCCCGACCAGGATGCCGACGATCACTCCCGCGATGATCAGCTCGATGCCCACTATCTCGACCAGTCTAAGTGAACTAGTGGAGAATTCGAAGCGCCGGAGGCAGAGCCCCCGGCGCTTGACAGTGCTACGCGGTGCGGTAGGCCTCGATGAGCACCTGCGCGACCTCGGGGCGGCTGAACTCGACGGGCGGCACCTCGCCGCGGCCGAGCATCTCGCGCACCTTCGTCCCCGACAGGTGGACGTGGTCGTCGCCGGGGTGCGGGCAGGTCTTGGCCGAGCCCATGTTCCCGCAGGTCCGGCAGAAGAACGTGTGGTCGAAGAACATCGGCTCGATGTCGAGCTCGTGCGGCTCGAACTCGTCGAAGATCAGGTGCGCGTCGTAGGTGCCGTAGTACGACCCCACGCCGGCGTGATCGCGCCCGACGATGAAATGCGAGCAGCCGTAGTTCTTGCGGCAGATCGCGTGCCAGACCGCCTCGCGCGGCCCTGCGTAGCGCATGGCGGCCGGGAACGCCGCGAGCATCGTGCGGTCGGCCGGGTAGTACTTCTCGAGCAGGACCTCGTAGCAGCGCACCCGCACCTCGGCCGGCACGTCGTCGCCCTTGGTCTTGCCGACGAGCGGGTGCAGGAGCAACCCATCGACGGTCTCGAGAGCGCACTTCTGGATGTACTCGTGCGCCCGGTGCACCGGGTTTCGCGTCTGGAAGCCGACGATCCGGCTCCAGCCGCGCTCCGCGAACGCCGCCCGGGTCTCGGCCGGGTCGACATGGAGCTTCGGGAACGCCGGCGCGGGCCGCCGGAAGACGGTAATCGGCCCGCCGACGAGGGTTGCGCCCTCGGCGTAGATCTGGGCCACGCCCGGATGGGCCTCCTCGGTGGTGCGGAAGACCTTCTCGGCCTCCCGCTCGCGGTCGGCCCGGTAGACGTCCGCGACGTCGATGACGGCCAGGAGGTCGCCGTCGTAGCCCTCGAGCGCCAGCCGGTCGCCGGTCGGGCTCTCGGGCGCCGACAGCGTGACCGGGATTGCCCAGGGCAGGCCGGACTCGAGGTGCATCTCGTCGATGACCCGGTCGTAGTCGGCCTGGCCCATGAAGCCGGTGAGCGGCGACAGGGCGCCCGACGCGATCATGTCGAGGTCGGCGGTCTGCTTCTCGGTCAGCCGCAGCCGCGGCAGGCCCTGCGCGTCGGACTCGAGCGTGGCCGCCTCGTCGCCCATGACGATGCGGCTCACCAGCTCGCCCCCGTGCGGCGCGATCACGCCGGTGTTCTTGCGAAGCGCGGTGGAGGACTCCGTCACGCGACGGCCTCCTCGAGGACCGGGGGGATGATGCCGAGGCGCTCCAGCTCCTCGAGGACGAAGCGGGCCGAGGCCTCGGGATCGCGGCTCTCGGTCTCGACCACGATCTCGGCGTGGTCGGGCGCCTCGTACGGGTCGCTCACGCCCGTGAACTCCTTGATCTCGCCGGCGAACGCCTTGGCGTAGAGGCCCTTCACGTCGCGGCGGGCGCACTCCTCAAGGGACGTCGCCACGTACACCTCGACGAAGCGGCCGACGTCGTCGACCATCTCGCGGACGAGGTCGCGGGTCTCCGAGTACGGGCTGATCGCCGCCACGATGACCGCCGCGCCATGGCGGGTCAGAAGCTTCGAGACGAAGCCGATGCGAAGGATGTTGGCGTCGCGGTCCTCCCGTGAGAAGCCGAGCCCCTTCGAGAGGTGGGTACGCACGACATCGCCGTCCAGGTGGTCAACGAGGATGCCCCGACGCTCGATCTCAGGCCCGATGATCTGGGCGATGGTGCTCTTGCCTGCGCCGGACAGGCCCGTGAACCAGAGGGTGAAGCCGGTGGTGTCGTTCTGCACGCGTAATCGTTCCTTTCTCAGTTCGTGCCCTGATGAAGTTGTAGCGGTCTAGTTGTCGTGGAGGCCGCACTCGACCTTGCCGGTCCCGCGCCACCTGCCGGCCCGCTCGTCCGGCGTGCTGCCGTCGATGGGCGTCGTGCACGGGATGCACCCGATGGACGGGTATCCGTGGTCGTGCAGCAGGTTGTACGGGATTCCGTGCCTCCAGATGTAGCGCCACACGTCGCGGCTCGTCCAGTCCGCGAGCGGCTGGACCTTGATCACGCCGCGGCGTTCGTCCAGCTCGATTTTGCGTGCACTTTGGCGCGTTGTCGACTGCTCCCGCCGAATTCCCGTGATCCAGGCATCCGAACCGTCGAGCACCTGCTTGAGCGGCGCCACCTTGCGGATGCCGCAGCAGGCGTCCGGATCGCGCTCCCACAGCTTCTCCCCGTGCCTTGCCGCCTGCTCGTCGAGCGTCAGCTCGGGCAGGACGCGCTCGAACTGGACCGGATACCGCGCGATCAGCTTCTCGCGCGTCTCGTACGTCTCGGGGAAGAGGACACCCGTGTCGAGCTCCACGACCCGCATCCCGGGCGCCACCTGCGAGACCATGTGGACGAGGACGGAGCTCTGCTTCTGCCACGAGCACGTCAGCACGGCCCGCTCGCCGAACCGCTCGGCCGCCCACGCCAGCACGTGCTCTGCAGTGCGGGTCTCGAAGCGGTCGGCGAGGCTGTCGGCCTCAGGGGCGGTGAGTGGGGGCGCGGTCGTGCTCATGTGGGAGTGCCGGCGTCCGTCTTCTCGAGATCCTTGAGCAGCAGCTTGGGCATCGTGTGCGAGCGCAGGCCCAGCCGCAGCGTCTCGAGCGGGATCACCTCTTCCGGCGGGATGTTGCCCAGGTTCACATCGCTCCCAAACCGGGTGATGAACCAGGCCTGCTGCTCGACCTGCGGCGTCTCGAAGATGAGCCGGTCGACGTCGATCTCGTGCGCGATCTCGTCGATGAGGCCGCGGCGCACCTCGCCGTCGAAGCGGTAGATGCCGGCCGTCCCGGACTCGCGGCCCTCGCAGATCACCTTGATCGCGCCGGCGGCGAGCTCCTCCTTGATCCACTCCACCCACTGGTACGGCGCGAACACGCACTCGGCGTCCTTCGAGCCGACCTCGGAGAGGACGACGAACTCCTCGGAGAGCGCGCCGATCAGCTCGAGCTTCGAGCTCCGCTCGACCTGGAGGGTGCCGTCGGAGACCTCGACGTGGGTGAAGCCGTGGCTCGCCACGAACTTGCGGAACTCCGCCACGCGGCCGCGGGCGATCGCCGCCTCGAGCAGCGTGCCCCCGCACATGACCGGGATGCCCGCCGACTGGTAGAGCCGCACCTTCTCGCTCAGCGTCCCGGTGATGGTGGCCGTGCCCCAGCCCAGCTTGACGACGTCGACGTAGTCGCCGGCGGTCTCGATCAGGCCCTCCGCCTCCGCCAGCGAGAGCCCCTTGTCGATCACGTGCGTCCAGCCGCGCTCCCGCGGCTTGGCCGGGCGCATCGGCAATCCCAGGAAGTCGTCCGGCATCGTCATGTCCTCGCGTGAATGGTCGTCCCGAAGCGGCATTCGCACTCTACCGTCCGGCCCCTTCCGGCCCGGAAGGCTAGCCGAAGTCCGGATCCGCTTCGGTAGAGCTTGGATCCATTAGTGCAGCGAGCCGGCCAGCTCCTCGAGCTCGCCGGCGTCCGCGGGCTCGGTCCCGGGGGTCCAGGGCAGGACGAGCGGATCGCCCTCGTAGCGCGGAATCACGTGGACGTGGTAGTGAAAGACGGTCTGCCAGGCGGCTGCGCCGTTGGACTGCATGACGGTGACGCCGTCGGCGCCCAGGCGCTCGAACGCCCGGCCGGCAAGGAGCTGCGCCGCGTGCGCCGCCGCCGCGAGATCGTCCGGGTCGGCGTCGCGGACGTCGGCCGCGTGGGCCCGCGGGATGACGAGGGCGTGGCCGCGGGTGGCCGGGAAGATGTCCATGATGGCGATCACCCGCTCGTCCTCGTGGACGCGAGTGGACGGGAGCTCGCCGGAGACGATGCGGCAGAAGAGGCAGTCGGGCATGCGGCCAGTGTCGCACAGGCGCCGATATCCTCTCGCCGTGGCCGACGTCACCGTCTCGATCGTCGCCGGCGGCGACGGCCGTCTCCTGGAGGCGTGCCTGGCCTCCCTTCCGGCGGCGGCCCGCGAGACCGCGGTCCGGACGGTGGTGGTCGACAACGCGTCGCCGGCGCCGCTCCAGGTGCCCGAGGGCGTCGAGGTCGTGCGGAACGAGTCCCGGCGCGGCTTCGGGGCGAACCACAACGCCGTGCTCGAGGGGGCCGAGAGCCGCTACGCATTCATCCTGAACGACGACACCGAGCTCGACGTCGAGACGATCGACCGGCTCAGGTGGTTCATGGACAAGAACCCGGATGTGGGCGCCGTCGGCCCGCGGCTGCGCTTCCCGGACGGGCGGGTGCAGCCGTCCGCGTTCCGGTTCCCGACGCCGGCCCGCGTCGCGCTCACGCTGGCCACGCTCCAGCGGGCGGCCTGGGACATGTCGCGCGGCGAGCGGATCCGCCGCGTCGACTGGATCCACGGTGCCGCGATGATGGTGCGGCTGGCGGCCTACCGCGACGCGGGCGGGCTCGACGAGCGCTTCTACATGTACCTCGAGGACGTCGACCTGTGCCGGGGCATGCGCGACGCCGGCTGGGAGGTCGCCTTCTTCCCGTACGCCGGGATCGTGCACCATGAGAGCTCCTCGACCGCCGAGGTGCCGGAGCGGCGTATCGTGCAGCACGCCCGCAGCCGCGGCCTCTACGCGCGAAAGCACCACGGCGCCGCCGCGGAGCGGTTCGTCCAGGGCGTGACGGCGGCCATGTTCGCCGCCCGGGCCGGCCTGGCGGTCGTCCTGCCCGGCTACGACGCCGACGACGTCCGCCGGTTCCGCGCGCACGCCCGCGCCTCGCTCGACCCGGGCTCGGGCGACGGAATCGAGGAGCCGTGAGCGGGCGCGTGCTCGTCACCGGCGGCCTGGGCTTCATCGGCTCGGCGTTCGTGCGCGCGCTGGCGGCGGACGGCCGGTACGTCCTGAACGTCGACCTCGACACCTACGCCGGCGACGAGCGCCGGATCGCCGGGGTCGGGGATGGCGTGGTCGAGACGGTGCGGCTCGACGTCGCATCGCCGGAGTTGGCCGGCGTCGTCCGGGAGGAGCGTCCGGCCCTGGTCGTGCACTTCGCCGCCGAGTCGCACGTCACCCGCAGCGAGGACGCCCCCGAGGTGTTCTTCCACGCGAACGTCGAGGGCACGCGGGTCGTGCTCGATGCCGCGGAGGCGGCCGGGTGCCGGGTGCTGCACATGTCGACGGACGAGGTATACGGGCCGTGCGCCGCCGACCCGTTCCGCGAGGAGGACAAGCTCCCCGGCGAGGGGCTTGCGACCAGCGCGTACGCCCGCTCGAAGGCGCTTGCCGACGACCTGGCCCGCTCGTATGCGGAGCGGGTGGACGTCGTCGTCGCCCGGCCGACGAACTGCATCGGCCCGTGGCAGCACCCCGAGAAGGCGGTGCCGCGGTGGGCGACGCGGGCGCTCCGCGGCGAGCGCCTGCCGGTGTGGGGCGACGGCGAGCAGGTGCGCGACTGGATGTTCGTCGAGGACGCCGTCTCGGCCCTGCGCCTTCTGGCCGAGCGCGGCGAGCGGGGCGAGGTCTACAACGTCGGCCCGCAGGCCGAGGGCGTCCCGAACGTCGAGATCGCACGTGCGATCGCACGCGCCGCCGGGCAGGACGAGGCAAGCGTGTATCTCAGCCACTACGACCGCCCGCAGCACGACCGCCGCTACGCGGTCGCGACCGACCGGATCGCGGGGCTCGGCTGGCGGGCGTCGCGGTCGCTCGAGGCGGCGATCGCCGAGACCGTGGAGTGGTACCGGGAGAACGAGGCCTGGTGGTCGACGCTCGTCCCCGACGCGGAGGAGCTCTATGCCGACTGAGACCGTGAGCGCGATCGAGGGCGTGCGGATCCTGACGCTCGACGTGTACGGGGACCTGCGCGGGCGGTTCTGCGAGATCTTCCGCACCTCGTCGATGCCGGAGACGTTCGTGCAGTGCAACCACTCCCGATCGGCGACTGGCGTCCTGCGCGGCTTGCACTACCACCGCCACCAGGCCGACCTCTGGTACGTGCCGGGCGGCCGGGCCCAGGTGGGGCTCGCCGACCTGCGCCGGCGCGACGGGACGCCGGCCACCGAGACGCTCATCCTCGAGGCCTCCGAGCCGACCACCGTGTACATCCCGCCCGGCGTGGCGCACGGCTACCTCGCGCTCACCGACCTCGATGTCATCTACTGGGTCACGAGCGAGTACGACCCGTCCGACGAGCACGGCGTCGCCTGGAACGACCCCACCCTTGCGATCCCGTGGCGGATCGACGCGGAGCCGGTCCTGAGCGAGCGCGACGCCAAGAACCCGAATCTGGATTGGGAGCTCATCCCCGAGTTCTCGTGACGGGCGCGGGCGGCCAGGTGGGCCTGGCGCTTCGCGACCGTCTGCCGGGTGCGGCGTTCCTGACGCACGCCGAGCTCGACGTCACCGACGCGGAGGCGGTCCGGGACGCGCTCGCGGGCGCCGACCTGGTCGTCCACACGGCCGCGATGACGAACGTCGACGGCTGCGAGCTCGATCCGGAGCGCGCCGAGGCCGTGAACGCGGGGGGCGCGGCCAACGTTGCGGCGGCCGGCGCCCGGGTCATCCACCTCTCGACCGACTACGTCTTCTCGGGCGAGGAGCCGGGTGAGTACGCCGAGGACGCGCCGACTGGGCCGCTCGGCGCCTACGGGCGCTCGAAGCTCGCGGGCGAGCGGGCGGTGCTCGAGCGGCCCGGGAACCTCGTGGTGCGGACGTCGTGGGTCTACGGCGAGGGGCGCAACTTCATCCGCTCGATCCTGGGGGCCGAGCGGGCCAGGAAGGATCTGCGGGTGGTCGACGATCAGCGCGGCCGCCCGACGTGGGCCGGCGACATCGCTCGGGCGGTGGTCCACCTGGCGGCCCGCGACGACACCGGCGTCGTCCACGTGACGGGTGCGGGCGAGCCGTGTACCTGGGCCGATCTGGCTGAGGTCGTGGTCGGTCACCCTGTCGAGCGGATCTCGAGCGAGGAGCTCGGGGCGCCGGCGCCGCGGCCGCGGAACAGCGTGCTCTCGCTGCGGCGGGCGCGCAGCCTGGGCGTCCCTCTGGCAGACTGGCGCGACTCCGTGATGCGATACCTGGAAGGCGAGCGGTGAAGGGCGTCGTCCTGGCGGGCGGGCTCGGCACCAGGCTGGGGCCGATGACGCAGGTCGCGAACAAGCACGTCCTCGACCTGTACGACGAGCCGATGATCCACTTCCCGGTGCGGACGCTGGCCCGGGCCGGCGTCACCGAGCTGGTCGTGGTCGTCGGCCGCTACGGCGATCAGGTGCAGACGGTGCTGGGCGACGGCTCGGCGCTCGGCGTCTCGATCGACTACGCCCACCAGGAGGGCGAGTCGGGGATCGCCGACGCGCTCGCGAAGGCCCGGCCGCACGTCGGCGACGACCGCATCGTCGCCATCCTTGGCGACAACCTCTACCAGGACGACCTGCGCCCGTACGTGGAGGCGTTCCGGGCCCAGGACCACGGCGCCCGCATCCTCCTGAAGCAGGTCGAGGACGCGCGCCGCTTCGGCGTGGCGACGGTCGACGGCGACCGCATCGCCGAGATCGAGGAGAAGCCGGCCGCGCCGAAGAGCGACCTCGCCGTCACCGGCTGCTACATGTACGACGCACGCGTGTTCGACATCGTCGACGGCCTCGAGCCGTCCGCCCGCGGCGAGCTCGAGATCACCGACGTCAACAACGACTACGTCGCCCGCGGTCAAATGGCGTTCGACGTCCTGCCCGGTTGGTGGACGGACGCCGGCACGCACGCCTCGAAGCTGAAGGCCTCGATCCTGGTCGCCCTCACCAAGGGCGTCACGTTCCACGCCTAGAACTGCAACGGCGGTAGGTGCGTTACCTGGTAACGCGGGGCCGCGTCAGGCCGCGTCTTGGAGGCTCTGGTCGCCCAGGCCGAGGACGGTGAGCAGCGACTCGACGACGGTGGGGTCGAAGTGCGTTCCGGTGCTGCGGCGAAGCTCGGCCGCGGCCTCGGCGGCCGTCTTCGCGGCGGAGTAGGGCCTCGTCGCCGTCATCGCTGCGTAGGCGTCGGCTGCCGCGATGATCCGCGCCTCGATCGGGATCGCGGTTCCCGCCAGGTCGTCGGGATAGCCGCCGCCGGCGTAGCGCTCGTGGTGGTGGCGGACGCCCGGCGCGGCCTGGCGAAGGGCGGCCACCCGACCAACCACCGCCGCCCCGACCACCGGATGCGTGCGCATGCGGGCCCACTCGGCCTCGTCGAGAGGGCCGGGCTTCGTGAGGATCTGCTCGGAGATCGCCAGCTTCCCGACGTCGTGCAGCCATCCGCCGAGCCGGCAGCGCTCCACGGCCCGCTGGGGCAGCTCGAGGTGCTCGGCCGTCCGCGCCGCCAGGCTCGCGACCTGCTCGGCGTGCTCCTCCGGGACGCCCTCCCTGATGCTGCTCGCGAAGGAGAGGGCGCGGGCCAGCCCGAGCGCCTCGGACTCCGCCTGGGATGCGCTCGCGGCGCCCGCGGCCGGAACCGTCGACACGCGGTTTCGACCCTCGTTCTTGGCCGCGTAGAGGCAGCGGTCCGCGGTCTCCAGGAGGGCGTCGAGCGTCTGGGCGCCGCTGGAGGCGAGCGCGCATCCGACCGAGATGGTGAGCTCGACGCGCAGATCCCCATGCACGATCGGGACGGCGTCGACGGCTCGCCGGAGCCGTTCGGCGCGTTCGACGAGATCGCTGCCGGACTCCACATCCCGCAGGAGCACCGCGAACTCCTCGCCGCCCCAGCGCGCCAGGCAGTCGCCGGGCCCCAGGCCGGCGGTGAGCCGTGTCGCGAGCCCGACGAGGACCGCGTCTCCGGCGGCGTGGCCGTAGGCGTCGTTGATCTGCTTGAAGTGGTCGGCGTCGAGCAAGAGGAGCGCGCAGCGGTCACCCGCCGACGCGATCGACTCGGTCGCGATCTCGGCGAAGCGGCGGCGGTTGAACGTGGCGGTGAGCTCGTCGGTGCTCGCCCGCAGCTCGGCCTCGGCCATGCTCCGCTTGAGCTCGTCCTCCAGCCGGCGGCGCTCGGTCACGTCCGACACGATCCCGCTGACCTCGAACGCCCCGTCCGGACGCCTGCGGCAGGCCGCGCGGTCGTGCACCCAGCGCGTGATCCCGTCGGCCCCGATGAGGCGGTACGTGACATCCCTGTCCTCGCCGCGGCAGAGCCCCTGGTTGAACTCGTCGTACGCGCGCCGGTCGTCGCGGTGCACGGCGGCGTCCCAGTTCACCATGTCGGGATCGGGCTCGGCGCCTCCGAGGAGCCGGTCGCCGCCGGGCCCCTGGAAGAGCTCCTCGAGCGTGCCGTCGGGCAGCGCGAGCGTGAGATAGACGTGCGCGCCGACGACGTCGAGAAGGCTCGTGAAGCGGTCGCTCGCCTCGGCCAGCCGGGCGGCGGCCTGCTCGTAGGCGGTGACGTCGGAGACGATGCCCTCGACCAGGATGCCGCCGTCGGGCTTGCGGCGCGGGCGCCCGCGATCGCGCAGCGTGCGCGTGACCCCGTCGAGGCCGACCAGCCGGTAGGTCACCTCGGCCTCCTCGCCGTTGAGCAGGCTGCGGTTGAACGTCTCGTACAGGGGCCAGTCCGACGGCACGATGCGCGACTCCCAGAACGCCCCCTGCGGGACGTCGTCCGGGAGCGGGCCGCCGATCAGGCTTGCGATCGAGATCGGCGACACGTGGTGGACGTAGCGCCCGTCCGGCGTGATCTCGCCGGCATAGACGTGCTCCTCGAAGAGATCCAGGATCCGTGCGAGCTGCACCTCGCCCGGCCGCGGGGCGGGCGATCGGGCGCGCAGCGCGCGCAGCGCCTTCAGCAGGCGGTGAAACCGTCCATTTGGAGCGTCCGAGGCAGGGATAGCCAAACCAGTCATGGCGATACGTTCATAATCGGCGCCGTTCGCGACCCGCTTGAGGTTCCTAGAGCCAGCTGACCGGGACGCGCCGGGGACCGGCGATGGGCCCGTCCGCCAGCGTGCGCAGGATGCGAAGCGGTGTGGCCTCCTCGCTGAATCGGGGCGTCGCCGCGATCAGCACGCGCCGGCGGCCGCCCGACTCCAGGGCGACCACGATCTTGCGGCGGTCGGGCGAGGCGGAGAGGCCGGCGATGGTGCCCGGCGTCGTGGTGGCGTCGTACCCCGTGCCAACGCGCTGGATCACGATCCGCGACAGCGTGCTGCCGGCGCCGGCGAGGAGCTGGTTCGCCCCGAGCCACCCGATCGAGGGCAGCCCGCGGGCGATCGTCGTGCACAGCGCCGGTGCGCGGCCGGTGGTGTCGACGACGCGCAGATGCCCCTGCCGGTCGGCGATCGCGAGCCTTCCGCCCGACGGAGCGAACGCAACGGCCGCGGCGGTGCGAAGCCCGCACGCCGGGCGGAGCGCGATGTCGCTCCCGCCGATCACATCGTGCACCACGGCCACGCCGTCGCCGCGGACGAACGCGAACGCCTTCGAGTCCCACCGCCACGAGGGGGCGATGGGTGCCGCCGAGGCGTGCACCGCGAAGTCGTGGGTGCCGTTGCCCCAGATGTCGTGCACCTGGAGCCCGCGCCGGCCGTGGAGGAGATACGCGACGCGGATCGGAAAGGGCGCCCACACGGGATCGGTCGGCGTGCCGGCGACTCTGAACCGCCAGGCCACGCGCCCGGTCGCCGCCTGGATGGCCCGGAGCTGCCCCGCATGAGCCTCGATCGCATAGAGGGCGGCGGGACTGGCCGCGAAGCCGGTCAGGCCGTGGTCGGCGAACGTTCGTGCCCGCCGTGCGGTGACGATGAGGCCGCGGTCTCCGATCAGCGCGGAGATCGCCTCGCCGGGAGCGACGAGCGGCGCGGTGCCGCGCGCCGGGACTCCGGAGGTGGCCGGCCGGTTCGAGGTGAGCGCCGGCCCGATTCCGGGCAGCCGGCCGTCCGTGGCCGCGAGCGTGACCCCGCCCGAGACGAACGCCGCGATGCAGGCGGCCAGGAGCAGCGCGATCCGGCGACGCCGTATCCGGCGGGTGTCGGCCGGCGACGGCAGCGCTTCGAGCGCCGCCTGGAGCGCGCGATCCGTGACGCCCGGATCCGGTCCCGGTGCCTCGCCGAGCGCCCGCTCGAGCTCGCGTTCAAGCTCGCTCGACATCGTGCTCCTTCTCCAGCCCGCGCAGGTCGTCGAGCCCGCGCGCCAGCCGGGAGTGGACGGTGCCCGCCGGCAGCCCGAGCAGCTCCGCGATCTCGGCCGGCGGAAGCCCGACCCCGTACCGCAGGACGATCGCGACCCGCCGCTGCGGCGAGAGGCCCGAGACGGCCTGCAGGAGCGCGCGGTCCTCCGCGGCCGCGTCGCGCCACTCGCCCTCGATCCGGTCGGCCGACTCGATGCCGACCAGCCGCCGCTCGCTCCGCAGCAGGTCGAGCGAGCGGTTGACGACGATGCGGTTGAGCCATGGCTCGAACGGCCGCCGCTCGTCGAAGCGCGAGAGCGCCGCGAAGGCCCGCTCGAACGCGTCCTGGGCGACGTCGTCGGCCATGTCGCGCCGTCCCGTGACGGCCCGCGCCATCCGCCACGCCCGCGGCCAGTGGCGGGCGAAGAGCTCTGCGGCAGCATCCCGCGACCCGGCTCGGGCGCGGACGACGAGCTCGCCGTCGGTGGGCGTGCGCATCTCGCTCACCAGCGTAGTACGCCCGAGGCGGGCGGCTACGTCCCGCGATAGGTGAAGACGTCGGTGCGGTACGGCAGCCGCAGCGGCCGCGGCACGTTGCGCACGAGCGCCCGCACCTGATCCGCGAGGCGCGCGCGGTCCGCATCGGGCAGCGCAGCGACGTAGCTCGTCGAGGCGATCCGGTCGACCAGGCCGTCCTCGTCGAGCTCGTGCACGAGGTCGAATGTCCGCTGCGTGAGCGGCCTGAAGAGCGACGTGGCCCGGAACGCCTCCTGCCACGGGGACACCCCGTAGGCGGGCACGGAGCCGCGCATGCCGTGGACGAGCTCGCGCAGGGCGGCCAGCCACTGGGGGTCTGACCCCATCACGTTCCAGATCAGGCCGAGCCCTCCGCCGGGCCGCAGCACGCGGTGGATCTCGACGATCGCCGCATCGGCGTCGAACCAGTGGAACGCCTGCGCGACGGTGACGGCGTCGACCGATCCCTCGGGGAGTGGGATCGACTCGGCCGTGCCCTCGAGCACCGCAACCTCGGGGAGCGCCCGCTCGAGCGCCGCCCGCATCGCCGCGACCGGCTCGACCGCGACGACCTCCGCACCGCCCTCGACGAGTAGCCGCGTGAGCTTCCCGGTGCCGGCGGCCAGGTCGAGGATGCGCGTTGCGGGCCCCAGCCCGAGCTCGGCGGCCAGGTACGCGATCGCGTCGTCGGGATACGACGGGCGCCCGCGCTCGTACGCAGCTGCGGAGCTGCCGAACCCGGCCGTCGCCGTGGGGTGCATCGACACGCCCGAAGCGTACGACGGCTAGGAGGCCATCGGAAGGCCGCCCCGCTGGTGCGCGGAACCGTCGGCTTCCTCGAGCGCGGCCTTCAGCGCCAGCTGCGCCCGCTCGGACCCCTGGATCGAGGTCACCTCGCACCCGACCCGGTGGCGGCCGTAGTGCGCATCGGCGACGTGCAAGACGCGCGCCCGCATCCGGATCAGCTTGCGGTCGATCGTCGCCATGACCGAGAGCAGGTCGCCGATCGCCAGCCTGCGGTCCATGATGAACGCCATCCCGTCGGGGCTCACGTCGACCATCCGCACGTCGAACTCCGGCTCCTCGAGCGGCATGCTCGAGTAGAGGACGCCGACGAAGGCGAGGTCGTCGACCCGCGCCCGCGGGGTCGCCCGGTTGCCGTTGAAGCGCCGCACGCGCTCGACCGTGAGGTGGACGGCGGCAACGCCGGCCGAGTGGAAGAACAGCTCCGAGACCGACGTGTCGACGTCGTAGCCGCGCCCCTCGGACGTGCGCGTGCGCAGGCGCAGCCCCAGGCCCAGGCGCACCCTGCTCCTGGGAGCGAGGGCGTGCAGCATCTCGTTGTCGTGGCCGGCGAGCTCGATGGTGATCGCTCCGCCGTCATCCGAGAGCAGCTCGAGCGTCGTCGGCAGCTCCGCGAGGATTCCGAGCGCGAGCTCGAGGCGCTGGTGTGGGGTCATCCGCGCCATCTCTCCGGTTATCGACCGAAACCGCCCCCGACGTGAGCGCCGGGTGCCGCTCCGGGAGCCAAATTCGCCCCGTCGGCGTTCGCGGACGAACCCGGGTGACATCATCGGTGTCGAAAGGGGACCGTCACCGACCCGGGAGATCCGCATGTCACGCCTCCGGACAGCCCTGACCGCCGCCGCGCTCGCCGCCGCCTGCCTCGTGCCGGCGGCCTCGGCCACCGCCGCGGCGGCCAAGCCGCCGACCCTGCGGGTCTTCGCCGCGTCATCGAGCGTCAAGATCGAGAAGTTCGGCCGCGGTGGCTTTCAGGTCGGCGTCGGCGCCTATCTGGCGGCGCTGGGCGGCGATCTCCGGCTCGACGTGGGCCGGGCGGGCTACCGCAGCCCGATCGGCGTCTCCCAGCTCATCGGCTCGCGCCATCGTGCCCTTCCGGCCTCGATCCTCCGCGGTTGGCAGGGCCTCGCCGGCTTCGTCACGTACACCGTGTCGAGCGCCTCCAAGGGCGTGATCGCGACGCGGACGATGAGCTACTGCCCGAACGACTGGAACCGCCAGCGCGTCGACGGCTCCGGCCCGCTGACGCCGCGGTTCCCGCAGTTCTGCGGGACGAACCCGTTCACGCTCGGCTCGGTCTGGGGCATCGACCGCGGCTGGGCCGTCGGGCTCGACAGCGCCGCCCCGACCGTGCGCCTCCCGATCGGGACGTACACCGTGAAGGTGGCGCTCGCGCCGGCCTATGTCGAGCTCTTCGGCGTCGCGCCGGCGAACGCATCGACGACCGTCACCGTCCACGTCGTGAAGCCGCCGCCGTGCCCGCCGAGCTGCGGCGGGGTGGAGGCCCACCGCGCGACGCACCTCGCGCCGCCGCGGCTGCCGCACGTCGCCACGGTCTCGAACCCCGACCCGGGCACGATGCCGGATCTCATCCCACTCCCCGCGTGGGGGATGGGGATCGACCGCCAGGGCGGCCGCGACTATCTCGACTTCGGCGCAACCGTGTGGGACGCGGGCCGGGCGCCGATGGACGTCGAGGGCTTCCGCCGCCCCGGCACGAACATCATGGACGCGTTCCAGTACTTCTTCCGCAACGGCAAGCCGGTCGGGCGGGCGAAGGCGGGGACGCTCCTCTACGACAGCCGCCCGGGCCACGAGCACTGGCACTTCCAGCAGTTCGCCCGCTACTCGCTGCTCTCGGCCTCGAAGTCGCAGGTCGTTCGCAGCGAGAAGGAGGGCTTCTGCCTGGCGCCGACCGACGCGATCGACCTGACCGTGCCCGGCGCGCTCTGGGATCCCTACTCGATCGGCCTCCAGGGCCAGTGCGGCGATGCCACATCGATCTGGACGCGCGAGACGCTGCCCGCCGGCTGGGGTGACACGTACTTCCAGTTCCTCCCGGGGCAGTCGTTCGACATCACCGACCTGCGAAACGGCACGTACTACGTCGAGGTGCGCGCCAACCCGCTGGGCGCGATCCACGAGGTGTCGACGACCAACGATGTGCGCCTGCGCAAGGTCGTCCTGGGCGGCACGCCCGGCGCGCGCACCGTGCACGTCCCGGCCTGGAACGGCATCGACCCGGAGTGACGCTCGAGGTCGAGCCATTCGCCGAGGAGCATCTCGCCGCGCGCTGCTCCTCGGCGCCCGCCATCGCCGCCATCGCGCTGCCGAGCCGCTGCTCCCGGCGGCGTAAGAGGACGCCGACGCCGCCAGCACGCCGGCCATGCCGCCGCCGAGCCGGAGGACGTCCGCGACCTGTACGCCGCCGTCGCGCAGGGATGGGTCGACCTTCTGGCCCCGGCGGGGCTTCCGGCCGCCGTTCCTGCGCCTCTACCGCCTGATTCCGCACAAAGAGGTTGCAGATTGAGTTAGGCATGACTAAATTACGAGTTCGCCATGGCAAGCGAATCCGTTCAGGATTACCTCAAGGCGATCTGGAAGCTCGAGCGTGACGGTCCGGCGACCACCTCGGCGCTGGCGGCCGAGCTGGGGGTGACGCCCGCCTCGGCGACGGCGATGGTGAAGAAGCTCGCCGGTCTGGGGCTGGTCGAGCACGAGCGCTACCGCGGCGTCCGGCTCACGCCGTCGGGAGAGCGGGCTGCGCTCGAGGTGATCCGCCACCACCGGCTGCTCGAGCTCTACCTCATGAAGGCGCTCGGGCTGGGCTGGGACGAGGTGCACGCCGAGGCCGAGCGGCTCGAGCACTACCTGTCGGAGGATCTCGAGAGCCGGATCGACGCGGCGCTGGGACATCCGACGCACGACCCGCACGGCGATCCGATCCCGACCGCCGAGCTCGAGCTCGGCGCGGACGAGAGCCGTTGGCTGACCGAGGTCGCCGACGGCACCGAGGCCGTCGTGAGCCGCGTGCCCGACGGCGATCCTGAGCTCTTGCGCTACCTCGCCTCGTTGGGGATCGTTCCCGACCAGCCGATCGTGCTCGTCGGCCGGGCCCCGTTCGACGGGCCCGTGACGATCGAGATCGGCGGCGCCCGGCATGCGATCGGGCTTGCGGTCGCCGAGCAGATCCGGGTGTCGCGGGCGGCCGCGTGAGGGTCACCCGCCGCCGTCTCCTCGCCGGTGCGCCGCTGGCGGCGTCGGCGCCGTTTGCCGTGATGGCGCTGTCGGACGCCCACGCCGCCGACACCCACACGATGGACGGCGTCCTCATGTCGGGCGAGGACATGGCCGGCATGCACGCCGCGATGATCGGCGATGCGGTGCCCGCGCCGGACGGGCCCGACCGCATCCTCGAGCCGCCGCGGGCGTACGAGCCGGGCCCGGTGCGCTCCTACGAGCTGGTGGCGACCGAGAAGGAGATCGAGGTCGCAAAGGGCGTCTTCTACTCGGCGTGGGCGTACGGCCTCGCCGGCGAGGCGGCCACGGTGCCGGGCCCCACCATCCGCGTCACCGAGGGCCAGCGCATGCGCGTGCGGCTCCTGAACGCGAGCAGCCACCCGCACACGATCCACTTCCACGGCATCCACCCGGCCAACATGGACGGCGTCTTCGAGCCCGTTCCCCCGGGGGACACGTTCACCTACGAGTTCCCGGCGGCGCCGGCCGGCCTGCACCTCTACCACTGCCACGCGACCCCGCTCAAGAAGCACATCGCGAAGGGGCTCTACGGCGCGCTCATCATCGACCCCAAGACGCCGCGCCCGCCCGCCCAGGAGCTCGTGATGGTGATGAACGGGTTCGACACCAACGGCGACGGGGCGAACGAGTTCTACACGGTGAACGGACGGGCCTTCTACTACGCCCGCCACCCCATCCGCGTCAGCCGCGCGCGCACCGTCCGGATCTACCTCGCGAACCTGACGGAGTTCGATCTGATCAACTCGTTCCACCTGCACGGCGAGCTCTTCCGCTACTACCCGACCGGCACCGGCGACGCGTTCGAGTACACCGACACCGTGATGCTGTGCCAGGGCCAGCGCGGCATCGTCGAGATCGACTTCCACCACACCGGGCACTTCATGTTCCACGCCCACGTGTCGGAGTTCACCGAGCTTGGCTGGATGGGCTTCTTCGAGGTGGGCGACTGATGGGCGCCGACTCGCCCGCGGCGCCTCGGGACGGGGCGCTTCGCTGGCGGCTGTGGGCGTTCGTCCCGGCCATCCTCCTGATCGGCGCCGTCTCGGCGACGATCGCGGCCGGGGACTCGCTCGACGGGCTGGTCGGCACCGCGCCGCCGCCGGCCGATGAGTTCAGCGTGCGCCGGGTGGAGTTCGCGCCGGACAGGATCTCGATCCACGTGACCAACCCGCAGCGCGAGGCGCTGACGCTCGCCCAGGTGACCGTCGACGACGCGATCGTGCCGTTCTCGGTCGGCGGCGTCGAGGGCGGGCGCACGCTGGGGCGGCTGGAGTCGGCCACGGTCGACGTGCCGTTCCAGTGGGTCGAGGACGACCCGTACACGATCGGCCTCATCTCCTCGAGCGGCGTCGTGACCACCCACGACGTGCCCGCCGCAGTCGAGACGGCGCAGCCGTCGCTCCACGGCGCGGCCGGCCTCGCGGTGATCGGCGCTCTCGTGGGCATCGTCCCGGTCGCGCTCGGCCTGGCGTGGCTGCCGTCGCTGCGACGGGCGGCGCCGCGCTCGCTCTCGGCGTTCATGGCGCTCACCGCCGGCCTGCTCACGTTCCTCATGGTCGAGGCGCTGGCCGAGGCGCTCGAGCTGCAGGCGGCGCTTCCGAGCGCGCTCAACGGCACCGGTCTGGTCGTGCTGGGCGTCGCTGCCAGCTACCTGGGGCTCACGCTGGTCGCGTCCAGGCTCTCGGGCGGCGGCGACGGCGCCCAGCCGCTGGGAGGGCTCGGCCTGGCCACCCTCGTCGCGATCGGGATCGGCGTCCACAACCTCGGCGAGGGCCTTGCGATCGGCTCGTCGCTGGCGCTCGGCGAGCTGGCGCTGGGGACGTTCCTGATCGTGGGCTTCATGGTCCACAACTTGACGGAGGGCCTCGGGATCGCGGCGCCGGTCGCCGAAGGTGCGGCCCGGGCCGGCGTCGCTCGGCTGGCCGTCCTCGCCCTGGTCGCCGGGGCCCCGGCGATCCTCGGCGCATGGATCGGCGGCTTCCTCGTGAGCGACGTCCTGGCGGTGCTCTTCTTCGCGGTGGCCGCGGGTGCGGCGCTCCAGGTGGTGGTCGAGGTGGGCCGCTACGTCGCACGCCGCGCGCCGGGCGGGCTGACCTCTGCGCCCGTGGTGGGCGGCTACCTGGCCGGGATCGTCGCCATGTACGCGACGGGCCTCCTGACGGCCTAGATTCGTCGCTCGAGCGACGTCCTTGCGGATTCACCAGGGGTTATTGGATACTCCGGCCCGTCGTCCGACGAAACGGGGGAGGTCACCGTGAGCTCGACTGGTGGGGTCGCACGGTCCGTGGTGGGTCGCCGAGTCCGCGTCCTTGCGATGCTGATCGGCGCGGTGTCTTTGAGTGGGGCGGTGCAGTCTGCCGCCGCAGGAGGTGCGACGGCGAAACCCCACAGGGGTGGGGCGGTCGCCAAGGCGTTCCTCGACGTGCGCGCGTCAGGGACGTCCGGCCAGGTGCTGCGGCAGCGTGCTGCGAACCTGGCGGCGACGCCCAGCATGGCCGTCGTCCGGCTGGGGAACCAGCTCGGCCTCCAGGGGGCGATCACGATCGACCCGCTGACCGGCACCCCGCGCATGGTCGGCCGCCTGAACGGCTTCCTGACCGGCCCGAGCGCGGCGCCCGCATCGAGCGTCGCCCTCGGCTACGTCCGAGACCACGCGAAGATCTTCAAGCTCTCCGCCCGGTCGATGACCGGGCTGCGGCTCGTGCGCGACTACGTCGACATCGCGGGCACGCATCACCTCGGCTGGACGCAGACGATGCACGGCGTCCCGCTCTTCGGCAACGGGCTCGAGGCGGCCGTCGCGCGTGACGGGCGCCTGGTGAACGTCACCGGATCGCCTGTGAGCGATCTCGGCGACGTCTCGGCGATCCCGTCGCTCTCGGCGTCGCGGGCGCTCGCCGCCGCGCGCGCCGACATCGGTGCCGCGCGCGCGACCCGGCTCGACAGCGCGAAGCTGGTCCTGTTCCAGACGCTCGGCGGGACGCGGCTCGGCTGGCAGACGGTCACGATGTCGTCGCCGACCGCCTACCTGCATGTGATCGACGCGGCGACCGGCCGCGTGCTCTACCGCCAGAGCCTGACCGACGACGCCAACGGCTCGGTCTTCGACTACTGGCCCGGCGCCCCGCTCGGCGGCACCCAGCACGAGGTCGACTTCACGTCACCCGGCTGGCTCCCCGCCGCCCGCGAGCATCGGCTCCAGGGCAACAACACCCACGTCTACACCGACGTGAACGACGACAACATCCCGCAGTCGAGCGAGGAGGTGAGCGCCGCGAGCGATCACAGCTGGGACTTCGCGTTCCAGTCGTTCTCGACGCCCGCCGGCGGGCCGCCGTGCACGCCGCAGTTCATGTGCTCGTGGAATCCCGACCAGGCCCGCTCCTGGCGCGCAAACCGGCGACAGAACGCCACCCAGGTCTTCTACTACGTCAACAACTTCCACGATCACCTCATGGCCGCGCCGATCGGGTTCACGCCCGCGGCCGGGAACTTCCAGCAGTCGAACCCGGCGGGCCAGGGCCTCGGGCACGACGCCGTCCAGGCGCAGCCGGATGACGGCGCCGCGCTCGACAACGGCCTGCCCGACGGCGGCCACGTCGACAACGCCAACATGTCGACGCCGCCCGACGGCACCCCGCCGATCATGCAGATGTACCTGTTCCATCAGCCGAACACCGGCAACCTCGACCCGTTCCTGGCATCGAACGGCGGCGACGAGGCCGACGTCGTCTACCACGAGTACACGCACGGGCTCTCGAACCGGCTCGTCATCGACGCCAACGGCGTCTCGACGCTGAACGGCGCGCAGCCGGGCGCGATGGGCGAGGCCTGGAGCGACTGGTACGCGATGGACTTCCTGAACAACCTCGGGTTCCAGCCCGATCCGCAGGGGTCCGGCGACGTCCTCGTCGGCAGGTACGTCAGCGAGAACGCGAACCTGATCCGCACGCAGCCGCTCGACTGTGCGGTCGGCGCTCCGGCGTCCCGGTGCCCCGGCACCCCGGACGTCGGGTCCGGCGGCTACACCTACGGCGACTTCGGCAAGATCATCGGCCAGCCCGAGGTGCACGCCGACGGCGAGATCTGGGGCGAGACGCTGTGGGATCTGCGTCGCGCGCTCGGATCGAGCGTGACCGAGAACCTGGTCACGCGGGCGATGGAGCTCTCGCCGGCGGCGCCGTCGTTCCTCGACATGCGAAACGCCATCCTCCAGGCCGACCAGGTCGTGAACGGCGGCAAGGCGCACGACACCATCTGGAAGGTGTTCGCGCACCGCGGGATGGGCTACTTCGCAGCGTCCGTCGACGGGCAGGACACGAATCCCGTCGCGGACACGAGCCTGCCTCCGGCCCCGAGCACGCCGAAGGGGACGTTCCGGGGCAAGGTCACCGACGTGCAGACCGGCGATCCGATCGCCGGCACGCAGGTCTACCTGGGCGGCCACGCCTCGGGGTTCCCGGGCGCCGACCTGTCCGACGCGACGAACGCCAACGGCCGCTTCGAGATCGACGGCATCTTCGTGGGCACCTACCACGACGTGGTGGCGTTCGCGAACGGGTATGACCGGGCCGTGATCACGCAGGCGATCGCGGCGCAGAGCGCAGGTGCGACCCAGCACAACTTCCGGCTCGTCCGAGACTGGGCGTCGGCGCTCAAGGGTGCCAGCGTCTCGGCCTTCAACGGCCCGGACTTCACCGCCTTCGGCTGCGGCCCGATCAACGCGATCGACCAGCAGCAGGGGGTGGGCTGGGGCTCGACGTCGGATCTGAGCCCGACCGGCCAGCCGACGACGAACACGCCCAAGTTCATCGTCGTCAAGCTCCCGGCGGCCATCGACATCTCGACCTTCGGTGTCGACCCGTCGAACACGTGCGGCGACTCGCCGAGCGCCGCGACGGGCGACTTCAAGATCGAGACCTCGGCCGACGGGACGACCTACCAGGTCGCAGCGGAAGGCCAGTTCACGCCGGCCGACCTCGGCAAGGTGAACGCGGTCACGCTGAACGCCGGCACCGGCGACGGCGTCCAGTTCGTCCGGTTCACCATGATCGCGCCGCAGGTGTTCCAGATCCCGGGCGCGTCGTGCCCGGGGCCGTTCTCCGGCTGCGACTTCATGGACATGAGCGAGCTCGAGGTGTACGGCTCGCCGAGCTGATCGACCGGGAGGGGCCCGGCTCCACACGGGGCCGGGCCCCTCCGGGGTTCTCCGCAGGCCGGTTTCGGTGTCCGCACCGATGCCGGCGGGGCGCGGCGACGCGATCCTCCTCCGTCATGAGGTCGCTCCTCATCCGGATTCTCTGCAGCCACCGCCAGCTGCTCCAGGACCACCTCGGCCGCACGACCTGCCGCAGCTGCGGCGCGGTCGCGGGCCAGGGCAGGTAGGGCTCCTCAGCCGCCGCCGCGGTCCTTCGCCTTCCCGGCGAGCTTGTCCATGCCCTGCTTGGCCTTGTCGGCGGCCTCGTCGATCTTGTCCTTCGCGCGGGCCCCGGCCTGGTCGACCTGCCCTTCGCGCTTCAGCTCCTTGTCGTCGGTCAGGTCGCCGGCGGCCTGCTTGGCGCGGCCCTTCATCTCCTGGCTGCTCTCGGACATCGTGGTTCTCCTCTCGGCGAAGATGGACGTGGTGCGGATCTGCGGCGTTCCGGGCGGCGGCTCGCCGGGGTTCGGCCCCGGGGAGGGATCGGGTGGCTGCTCGGGCTCGCCGGGCACCGACGGCGGCGTCAACGGCCGGTCCGGCTGGGACGGCGGCTGCGGCGCAGGCGGCGGAGGCGCCGGGATCGATCTCGAGGTCGGGGGGCGAGAGTCGCATCTGAGGCCGACGTACCCCGCCGCGCGCCGCGGCGAAACGCGGTGCCCGGGCGGGCCGGCAGGCGACGAGTCACTGGCAAGGACTTCGGCACCCGGGCGGGACCGTGCTCGCGGCCTGGACGCTCGACGAGCTCGGCGGCACGGACGGAGCGCCGATGACGCAGCTCGTCTCGACGATCGAGTCTGTCGCACGGGAGCTCGGGGCTAGGCGCGCAGCCGCGCGCCCGGCCACGGCCTGAGACTGACCACGGCCGAGTTGCGCGAGCGGTGCACGGCAACCTGGCTATCGATCTGGACGAACGACAGCATTCGCGCGACGAACGCGGCACCCGGCGAGGCGACGACTGCGAGCCCGGGCCCGCGGCCGTCGCTCTCGGGGGTGGCACGCCGCTGACCGTGCAGGATCGCCGCGAGCACGGTGCTGTCGATGAAGTCCACGGCGCTCAGGTCGATGACGACGCTCTTTCCGGCATCGAGCGCAGCGTCGATCCGCGTCTCGAGGTCGGTCGAGGTGGAGAGGTCGTGCTCTCCTCGGAGGACGAGCACGTCGACGCCCGGTGCATGCACGACATCCAGCGTTCCGTCCATGTTGCACTCTCCAGCAAGGCTCGGGCTTGCCTGGGGGAGGCGCGGGAGGGAGTCGAGTCAGGTCTAGGGAGCAGCAGCCGGAGACGACTATCCCGGCCGATCGCCTCCGGCCAGGCAGGCTGTCTGCTTAACCTGACTCGGCGGAGTGTACTCCTCCGAGCGCGGCGCGTCCGGTTTTCGCCGCGTTCGCCGCGGGTAGGCAGGGAGCGTGAGCCAGTTCGACTACTACGTGGTCCTCATCCTGCTCGGCGTCGGCAACCTGGTCCTGGCCCTGATCGCCTACCGCCAGCGCGACAAGCAGATCCAGGGGAACCAGCTGCGCGAGACGCAGGTCGAGCTCGCGGAGCTGCGAAACGAGATGGCGCAGAAGCGGATGGAGTACCTGGGGGATCAGAACGAGCTGCTGCGCGAGATCCGCGATGCGCTCGTCGACGGAGATGGTCGGCGCGCCGCCGATCCGGACGTCACCCGCGCGGGGCGGTCGTTCCGGCGAGGGGCGGCAGCGTGAGCGGGACGAGCATCCCAGGCAACGACGACCGCTCCGTCGCCGAGCTCACGAAGGCGCTCCTCCGCGACGCGTCGGAGCTGGTGCGGCGCGAGCTCGACCTCGCGAAGGCCGAGCTGGCCGAGAAGGGGCGCCGCCTCGCGGTCGGTATCGGCCTCCTCGCCGTCGGGGCTGTGCTGATGCTCGCGGTGCTCGGCACGCTGATCGCCACCGCCGTCCTGGCCCTCGCGACCGCGATGGATGCCTGGCTCGCGGCGCTCGTCGTCACGCTCGTCCTGGCCGTGCTCGGAGCGATCGTCCTGCTCTTCGGGACGCGGGCGCTGCGACGCGGCACGCCGCCCGTTCCCGACGAAACCGTCGACTCAGTGAAGGAGGACATCGCATGGCTCAAGACACGCGCGAAGTCCGCCGGCAGCAGGTAGAGGAGGCCCGCGAGCAGCTCGGCGACACCGTCGCCGCTCTCGCCTACAAGGCCAACGCCCCGCGACGCGCGAAGGACCGCCTGCGGATCAAGCTCCAGGGCGCGAAGCGGCGCGCCGGCGGCGTGCTGGGGCGGAGGCGGTGAGGATGCGGGCCGGCGAGGCACTCGCCGTCGTCGCGCGGCCGGCCATGAGCGGGACGATGCGGGCGCGGCGGACGAAGAAGGAACAGCACGGCGTGACGGCCAAGCAGTGGCTCGGCTACATCGCCGTCGCCGTCGTGACCACCTGGCTCACGCAGAAGCTCGACGACCTCGTCGACGAGCGTTTCGGCGTACGCACCGATCGACTGGCGTAGCCGCCCGCCCGCAACGGCACGAGGCAGTGGGGTCAGACCCCGCATCGGCCGGGTTGCAGGTTCGTCACACGCAATGTGACAGGTCGACGCGAGCGTCAGGGCGCGTCGCGCGTCGTCTGCAACACAGCGGTTACGCGGGCGCAACGGCGGCCGATGCGGGTCTGACCCCACGCCGCCTCCCACGCCGCCCAGAGCGGGCTTGTGACGGAGACCCGCTTCCCGAATGCGGTGAATCCGCAGGAATCCTGCCGGTTTTGCCGCCATGCGTTTCCGTGCGACTCCCGATGTTCCGGGCGTTGCCTTCCGCCGAAACTTGGCCTCACACGGTCAACGACTACAAACAGACGAAGGGAGCGATCGTGCGGAAAGTCTTCGAAATTGGTGGAGTCATCGCGGCGGTGGTGCTGATTGTGGTCGGCGCCGGTGCGCTCTATACCGGGGTCCAGGCCCGCGGGACGGTGCACGACTCGCTCGCACAGGAGAACATCGTCGGTTCCCCCGACATGACGCCGGCGGCGATCAAGGCCGAGGCCAAGCAGGCCGGGCTCGACGTGTCCAAGATCAGCTTCCCGACCCTCGCGGTTGCGAACAAGGACATCAACACCGGTGACCGCGCCCACGCGTTCGCCGGGTACATGCGGATCCATACGCTCGAGGCCACTGGTGGCCTGACCTACGCCGAGATGCCGCGCTACGCGACGGCCGACGGCAAGGGCACCAACGATCCGGCCCAGGCTGTCCAGGTGAACGGTCAGCCGCAGAGCAACGGCGCCCGCGACATCTGGGTGACCTCGACGGCGCTGCAGACCGCTCTGCAGTCCAGCTACATGGCTGACGGCCTCTCGCTGTTCGCCATCTTCACCGGCGCCGCCCTGCTCCTCACGGGCATCGGCTTCGCGATCATCGTCATCGGTGGCGTGCTCCGCAACCGCGAGCTCGGCTTCGGCTTCCACTCGAAGCGCGAGCAGGCTCCGGTCTCCGCCACGCCGGCGGTGCAGAGCTAGCACGACCCGGCTGGAGACCCGACTGTCCAGCCACCTTCGCAGGCCGGCGGGTCGCCTCACACGAGGTGGCCCGCCGGTCGTTTGTGCGCCGGTCAGTGCCGCTCGTCGTACCGCAGCACGATGTCGCGGATGAACGGGTTCAGGACGTCGTGGGCGTGTCCGTAGATCGAGCAGTGGCCCATGCCCTCGAACTCGTGGTACTCGGCGGCCGGGGCGAGCTCGGCCACCTCGCGCCCGTCCTGCGGCGGGGCCTGGACGTCCTCGGCGAACGCGATCACGTGCATCGGCACCGTGCAGGCCGGCAGGGTCTCCATCTGGTCGTAGAGGAGGCACGCCTCCCACTGCGGGATGAGCGAGCGCTCGTTGTCGTCGGTCGAGAGCCACGACTCGAGGTCGGCCCTGAGCTTCGGCCACAGTTCGCGATCGCCCAGCACCTTCGCCGGGAACATCATCGCTGCGTTGTGGACGACGGCCATCGGCCCGTCGAGCCGGTTTCCCTCCTTGCGCCAGTCGATCTCGGCCTTCTGGTAGTCCCAGCCCCAGCCGACGCTGCGGGCGCCCGTCCCCATCGTGACGACGCAGCGCAGGAGCTGCGGGAAGTCGATCGCGACCTGCTGCACGATGGCGCCGCCGAGGGAGAGGCCGACGAGCGCCACCGGCGGGTCGCATACGGCCTCGATCAGCTCGGCGGCGTCGCGCGCGAAGGTCTCGAGCGGCCAGGGCTGCGGCACGTCGCACGTCGTCGCCCCGATGCCGCGGTTGTCGAAGGTCGTGCAGCGGAACTCGCGCTCGAAGAAGGGGATCTGGTAGGGGTGCCAGTCGGTCGCCAGGCCGCCGCCGCCGGAGACGAAGACGACATCCGGGCCGGTGCCGTGCTGGACGTAGTGGATGGTCGCGTCGGAGCCCTGGAAGCGCATCGGCCCAGTCTCACACACCCGCCGCGGGCCGGAGCTCCTTCTCCCACTGCGAGAAGCGCGGCTCGGCGGTCATCCCCAGCCGCTTGTAGAGCCGGGTTGCGCCGGTGATCGACTCCGTGTCGACCTCCAGCACGACGCCGCGGCATCCGCGCCGGTCGAACTGCACGAAGCTCGTGCGCAGGAGCGCCTCGCCGATCCCGCGGCGCCGGAACGCCCGCCGGACGCCGATGTTCGACACGTGGCCCTGGGTGGGGTCGCCGTCGGCGTCCGGGCCGGCGATCAGCACGCCGGCCAGATCGGCGCCGTGCCACGCAAGCTGCCACAGCTCGGGGTGAAACTCCGTGCTGGCCTCGATGTGCCTCTGAAGCCACGCCTCCTCGGTCGGCCAGTTGCCGCCCCAGTGGTCGGCGAAGGCCTCCGTGAGGCAGTCATAGACGATCGCCTCGTCGCCGCGCGCGAACGGGCGGATCTCGATGCCGGGGATCGCGGCCGGCGGCGCCGGCGGCTCCGCGAACTCGATCGACATCTGGGCGAAGCGGCGCGCCTCGAAATAGCCGTGGGCGGTCAGGAGGCCGGCGACGCGCGGTTCCTCGGCGAGCGCCCCGTTGTGGATCACGACACGCTCGCCGGGCGGGGCGAGTGGCACGAACCGCCGCGCCCGCCGCTCGGCCTCCTCGACGATCGCGGCGCCGACGCCACGGCCGTGGTGACGAAGCGCCACCGCCCCGACGCTGAACACCTCTGTGTGCGGCGGATGGCTCTCGACGAAGACGTAGCCAGCCACCTCGTCGTCCGGCCCGGTCACGACCGCGAAGTCCTTCTCGAGGTCGGCGCCCGGCGCCGTCCAGGCGTTCACGACCCAGTCCGTCGTCACCATCGCGGCGCCCCGCAGAGCAACCGATTCCTCATTCATCATCTCGACGATCGCATCGCCGTCGCCGTCCACCGGCGGCCGGAATACGAAGCCATCAGGAAGCTGGGCAACCATCGGCCGGATTGTGCCGTGTCCGGCCGCGGGTGGCGAGCGCTGCTAGCATCGCTGGCCCGGAGAGCGTCGCGGGAAGGGGGCACATGTCCGGCTACGCAATCGTCGACGTCGCGATCGGGCTCAGCTTCGTCTTTCTCGTGCTGAGCGTCTTCGCGACGTCCATCGTCGAGGCCGCCTCGGGCCTCCTGAGCTATCGCGCCAAGTCGCTGGAGGACTGGCTCGCCGCGAACCTGACGACGGACGGGGACGCTCCGAGGCCCGACCGGCGCACCCGGCTCGTGGATGGGGCGAAGGCCGCTAAGGACTCAGCGGTGCACAAGGTGAACGGGACGACCGCGCCTGAGACCGACGAGCAGAAGGCGGCAAAGCACATCCTGGGCCACCCGGTCGTCTACGCCATGACGAAGGGTCAATCCCGGCCGTCGTATGTCCCGCGGGAGCGGTTCGTCTCGGCGCTTCTCGGGCGGGGCGGGAGGACGAGAGCGGACGTCTTCGCGGCCCTCGACTCGGGCGGAAATGCGAGAGCCAAGACTGACAAGGTGCTCAAGGCCCTGCCCGAGGGCGAGATCAGGACCGGCCTGATGGGCGCATGGGCCAAGTCCGAGCACGACGTCGCCGCCTTCCGCCCGCTCGCGGAGCAGTGGTATGCGGCCGCGCCCGCGGTCGCCGGCAAGGCGAAGGCGTTGATCGCGGATCTGCCCGATGGGCCGATGAAGAAGGCGATGCAGGCGCTGTGGGTCGAGGCGGGGAGCAACGCCAAGGCGTTCCGCACGGAGGCCGAGGGGTGGTTCGACCAGGCGATGCAGCGCCTCTCCGGCGCGTACAAGCGGCGGACGCAGCTCTGGCTGTGGCTCGTCGGGCTCGTGTTCGCGCTGGCGCTCGACGTCGACTCGATCAGGATCGCCAACAACCTGTGGCAGGATCAGACCCTGCGCCAGGTGCTCGCCGACAAGGCCGCGTCGGGAGCGACGCAGGTGGACGTGTTGAGCCAGGTCGGGCTGCCGCTGGGGTGGGACGGCTGGCCGGACGGCTTCACGAACTGGGTCTCGACGGCCCTCGGGCTCTTCCTGACGTCGGCGGCCGTGTCGCTCGGCGCCCCGTTCTGGTTCGACTCGCTGTCGAAGCTCGCGAACCTGCGGAACGCCGGTCCGAGGCCCACCTCGACCGAGCCGACGACTCCGGGCGGCGGAGGGTCGCCGTCATCGTGACGCCCGCTCGAGGAGGCGCTCGTCCCCGAGGGCCTCGGCGCATGCGGCCCAGGCGTCGGTCGGCCCGTGCCAGCGCAGGTCGTCGACGGTCGAGTAAAGCTCGACCTCGTCCCGCAGCGTCGCCAGGTCCTTGAACAGGAGCGCGAGCTCACGGCGCTCACCGGCGAGCACCGAGGGCGGGAAGCTCTCGATAGGGCCGTGCTCGTTCGCCAGTCGCGCAGCCGTCACGCGACCGATGCCCGGGATGCCCGGATAGCCGTCCGCCGAGTCGCCGACGAGCGCGAGGAGGTCGGGGATCAGCGCCGGGCCGACGCCGAACTTCTCCCACACCCCGTCCTCGTTCCGGACCGACTGGGCGCGGCGGTCGATCTGCACGACGCGGTTGCGCTGCACGCACTGCGCCAGGTCCTTGTCGGGCGTCCAGATGCGCACCTGGTCGACGCCGTCGTCGGCGGCGGCGATCCGGGCGGCGGCGGCCAGCGCGTCGTCGGCCTCCAGCTCGACCATCGGCCACACGGCGATCCCCATCGCCGCCAGCCCCTCCTCGAGCGGCTCGAACTGGGCCCGCAGCGCCGGGTCGACGCCGAGGCCGGTCTTGTAGCCGGGCCAGAGGTCGTTGCGGAACGACTCGATGACGTGGTCGGTGGCGACGCCGATGTGCGTCGCGCCCTCCTCGACCATCTGCAGCACCGAGTGCAGCACGCCGATCACCGCGCCGAACCGGCTGTCGACGCCTCCGCGGCGTCGGCCGTAGAACTGGCGGAAGAGCTCGTACGTCCCGTCGACGAGGTGGACGACCATCGGGAGATACTAGGGTTGGGGCGGCATGTCCGAGCCGCGCGAGATCGCAGCCCACGCCGAGACCGTCGTCGACGGCCTCTGGCACTGGTCGATCGCGAACAGCGCGATCGGCGGGGCGACGTCGAGCTCCCAGGCCCTGGCCGTGGACGGCGGGTGCGTCCTCGTCGACCCGATCCAGCTCGCGCCTGAGGCCTTCGAGGCGCTGCCTCGTCCTACCGCTGTCGTGCTCACCGCCAAGTGCCACCAGCGGTCGGCGTGGCGCTACCGGCGCGAGCTCGGCGCCGAGGTGTGGGCGCCGGCGGGCGCGGCGGCGACCGACGAGGGGCCGGATCGGCGCTACGCCGAGGGCGACGTGCTGCCGGGCGGCCTGCGTGCCATCCGCACGCCCGGGCCGGAGCCGGTGCACTACTGCCTGCTGCGCGAGGACGCTCCTCGCATCCTCTTCTGCTCCGACCTGCTCATGGGCGACGGCGCCGGCGGCCTGGCATTCGTGCCGGGAGAGTTCCACGACGATCCCGCCGAGACCCGGCGAAGCGTGCAGCGGCTGGCCGAGCTTCAGTTCGACGTGCTGTGCCTCGATCACGGAAGCCCGGTCACCGAGGATCCGCACGAGGCGATCGAGACGCTGCTCGCGGCCGCCGTCTGACCGCCGTCCGGAGGGCTAGATGAGTGATTCCACGCCCCCGCGCGCCTGAACGTCCATTTGTGGTGGGTTGGCGCTTTGTGGCGGGGCTGCGGCTGCGAACCCTTCGCATCGCTGCGTCCTCGGTCGGGCCAATATCACCCGATATTGACCCTCCCTGCGTCCTTGCGCTACTCGGTTCTCGCCGCCCAGGACGTCACGAGGGCGTGGAATCACTCATCTAGCGGTGCATCAGAGGATCGACGTAGACGTCGTCGATCGTCCAGCTCCCCTTGCTGTCGGCCGGGAGAAAGCGGATGCGAACGTCCCGCGTCAGGAGGGGGAGCAGGCCGCCGAGCATCGTGATCGCCGGCGACGGTTGCCACTTGCCCGCCGAGATCGTGCCGGCATCGGCGATGCCCAGCAGCTGGCCGAGCCCGCCGTCGTAGAGCACCTTCACCGTCAGACGGGCCGTCGATGAGCCCGTGTTGCGGGCGAAGAACCGCATCTTCGTCGAGAGCGCGCCGATGCACATGGCCCCCGACGTGGCGCTGCTGCCGGACGGAAGGCTGAGCGAATAGCGGTCGCCGGCACCGTGCACGGCGAACATCTCGTTGCCCGCGACCACGCGGGCGGGTCCGGTCAGTGTCCAGCCGGTGGCGCCGTTCTCGAACCCGCCGTTGGGAGCGAAGGCGTACGCGGCCGGGTCAGCCCAGGGTGTGAACGCCTTGAAGGTGGGATTCGGGCACGCGATGCCGAGCGCGGCGTTCGCGGGCGTCGCCGACGCTGCAAAGAGCGCGGCCGTGATGGACGCAATGAGGACGATGCGTCCACGGAGCCGGAGCATTCGGGGGGTCATGCTGTCTCCTAGCGGACGGTGCGGGTCGTGCTTGTCTGCCCAGCATGCGCTGGCGCTGGCGGAAATGCGTCCCCCGGGCGAGTGACGTGCACGAATCGCCGGCTCAAGTCCGCGAAGGCGACATCCGATACCACCCGTACATGCGGCTGCCGTTCAGCACCGGCCAGGCGCGGCCGGCGGCTGCTCCGAACTCCTCAGACGACCAGGAATTGGTCGAACAGGCGCGTGAGCGCGAGGCGCGGCGCCTTGACGGGCGTGAGCGCACGACCACGATGGCTCTCGCGGGGGCGTTCCTCGCGGTCGCGGTGGCGTTGGCCGTCTCGGCTCCGCAGCGAACGGCGGTGGACTGGCTGCTCGTGCTGGCGCTCCTCGGTGCGTTCGCAGGCGCTGCCCGCGTCCAGTTCGAGGTCGGCATCGGGTCGGCGGTTCCCACGCAACTCGTCTTCGTTCCGATGCTCTTCCTGGCGCCGCTCGGCTGGGTTCCGCTGCTCGTGGCGGCCGGCTTTCTCCTGAGCAAGGCCCCCGAGTACCTCCGCGGGACGTGGCATGTGGGGCGGACCGCGCTGCACCTCGTGAGCGCGTGGTTCGCCGTCGGGCCAGTCATGGTGCTCTGGATGGCGGGGAGCCCGGGATCGACGTGGGCACGGCTGCCGTGGCTGATCGCCGCGCTCGTGGCCCAGTTCGGGTTCGACTTCGCCGCGTCGGCGATTCGGGGGACGATCGGGTTCGGCCTACCGCTGCGGTCGCTGCCGGGAATGCTGGCGCCGGCGTGGGCGGTCGACGTCGCGTTGGCGTCGGTCGGGTTGGTGCTGGCCGCCGACCCCGGCACGGACCGATACGCGTTCCTGCTCGGCGTGCCGTTGATCGCGCTCCTGGCTCACTTCGCCCGCGAGCGGCGGGTGCGGATCGACCATGCGCTCGAGCTGTCCCACGCGTACCGCGGCACGGCGCTCCTCCTCGGCGACATGATCGAGGCAGATGACGCCTACACCGGCCTTCACAGTCAGGACGTCCTTCACCTCGTGCTTGCGGTCGCCGATTCGCTCGAGCTCGATCGCCGTGATCGGCTCCATGCCGAGCTCACGGCGCTCCTGCACGATGTCGGCAAGGTGCGGATCCCGAAGGAGATCCTGAACAAGCCCGGCCCCCTCACGGCCGATGAGCGGGCCGTGATCGAGACGCACACGATCGAGGGCGAACGCATGCTGGTGCAGATTGGCGGGCTGCTCGGCGAGGTCGGCCGCCTCGTCCGCTCGTGCCACGAGCGGGTCGATGGGCGAGGCTACCCGGACGGGGTCGCCGGGGGCGAGATCCCGATGGTCGCCAGGATCGTCGCCGCCTGCGACGCGTTCAGCGCGATGACGACAGGGCGCCCCTATCGTGCAGCGCTGGCCCACGAGGACGCGATCGCCGAGCTACGGCGATGCGCCGGAACCCAGTTCGATCGGCACGTCGTCGAGGTGTTGATCAGCGTCGCCGCTGCATCTGCGGCGTCCGTGCCCCGTGACCTCGCACCGGCCGCCTAAGGGGCCGGCTAGCCCGTCTGGTCCTGGTCGCCCTCCTTCACTGCGACCAGGATGAAGACCAGGAAGACGGCGAACGTGAAGAGCATCATCTCGAAGCCGGTCATGATCCCCGCCGCCGCCTCGCCGTCCTCTGTCCGGCTCATGCCGAAGTCCCAGCCACCGCGAAGGTGATACCGAGTCGTCGGTGAGAGCCAGAGCACCGCTGCGGCGGGAATCAGGAGCGTCCGGCTACCCATCGCGTACAGGTGCCGCGCCCACCAGGGGAGGCCGCCCGTCTTGAGCGCCGTTCCGAGCGGCCGAGCCGCACGGGCATCGAAGATGATCGCCCACAGGAGCAGGCCGGCGGCGAGGAGCGCGGTCTGGTCGGCCACGTGCACGGCGCCGCCGGGAATCGCCTGCCGGTGGAGCGATGGGACGAACCACAGGTAGACCAGGCCGGCCCACACGGCGAGGACGAGGAAGGGCCGGCCGAGGAGGCGCCCGGCGGCGTTGGCGAGCATCCGCCGCCGAACTCTGGGCGGGACGCTCAACACGAGCAGCGGCGCGGCGAGGTCGGCCAGCACGATGTGCTGGACGATGTGGGCCGTCAGGAGGCCGTCGCGTCCCGCCCGGTCGAGCGGTCCGGCGACGACTGCAACGAGCGCGGCCGACCCAAGCACCAGGAGGCCGGCCCGCCAGCGGTTGAACCCGGGACGGCCGTGAGCCGCGGCCAGCGCCCAGACTCCGACGCCGCAGAGCAGGCCGGCGACCGGAAGCCCCGTCCACCAGTCGAATTCCACCCATGAAGGATGCCAGCCCGGTTTGCGGCCCCGAACGATGTGTGAAAGGCTTTGCGCACGATGGCTTCGAGGTCCGCCAGCGGCGAGGGTCGGCTGGGCCTAACCGGGCGAGCGGCGCGAGCGTGTGCGGCGCATCCGTGGCGAACTGTCGCCGCGTGGGTCGCGCTGGCGGTCGTCAGCATGGGGATCATCTCCGTGTTCCTGGCCGACTCGCTGACGACCGAGGGCGACTTCACCGGGACTCCCGAGTCGCAGAAGGCGATCGACCTGATCGAGCAGCGGCTCGACCGCAAGGAGCCGGTGCGGGACGTGGTGATCGTCCGATCCGCGACCCAGACGGTCGATCAGGCCGAGTTCCGGCAGCAGGTGGACGCGATCCGCTCCGCACTCGTGGCCGCGGCTCCCAGCGTCGTCCGGATCGGCCCCACGTACTACCAAACCCATGACCCGTCGCAGATCTCCCAGGATCAGCACAGCACGCTGATCCAGGTGACCATGCCGGGGAGCGAGTTGAACGATGCGCCCGACAGGATCAAGCCCGTGATCGCGGCCGTCGACGGAACCGACGGGCAGGGCGGCTTCTCCGTGCTGATCACCGGCCAGGCAACGGTCGGCCACGACTTCACCGACCTGTCGGAGAGCGATCTGCAGAAGGGCGAGGGGATCGGCATCCCGATCGCGCTCGTGATCCTGGTGGCGGTGTTCGGGGCGGTGGTTGCCGCTCTCGTGCCGCTGATCCTGACGGTCTTCGCGATCGTCGTGGCCCTGGCCCTGGCCGCCCTGATCGGCCAGATCTCGCCGCTCAGCTTCTTCGTCGTCAACATGCTCACGTTCATGGGGCTGGCGGTCGGGATCGACTACTCGCTCTTCATCGTCTCCCGCTATCGCGACGAGCGGCGGGAGGGGCACGCGAAGCACGAGGCCATCGGCCTGGCCGGCATGACCGCCAGTCGAGCGGTGCTGTTCAGCGGAATGACGGTGGTGCTGGCGCTGGTCGGGATGCTGATCGTCCCAACCAAGATCTTCGTCAGCCTGGCCGCCGGGGCGATCCTCGTCGTGCTCGTGGCCGTGGTCGCGGCGCTGACCCTGCTCCCGGCAATCATCAGCCTGCTGGGCGACCGGATCGAGTCGCTGCGCGTGCCGTACTTCGGCCGCTGGGCCCAGCGCTCATCGGACGACGGCGGCTTCTGGGGGCGCATCGTCGCCGTGGTGATGCGCCATCCCGTGATCGCGCTGGTGCTGTCGGTCGTGGTGCTGCTGATCGCGGCGGTGCCGTACTTCGGCATTCACACGGGCTCCGCCGGCCTGGCGACGCTGCCCGACTCCACGCATGCCAAGCAGGGCTACGTCGCGCTCAACCGCGACTTCACCGTGGGCGAGGTCACGCCCGCCACGGTCGTCGTCGACGGCGACGTCACATCAGCCGGTGCCCGTGGCGCGTTCGCGAAGCTGCAGTCCGCTCTGGCGAAGGACAAACGGTTCGGGCCGGCGCTGCCGGCGAGCGACTCGGGGCCTGACCTGGCCGTGATCAACGTGCCGGTCGCCGGCGATCCCAACTCCGACTCCGCGCTCGACGCCGTGCGCGCCCTCCGCCACACGTACCTTCCCGACGCGCTCGCCGGCACCGACCTCAACGCCTATGTCACCGGCGCCAGTGCGCAGAACCTCGACTACTTCGCCATCACCGACGACTACCTGCCGATCGTGTTCGCGCTCGTCCTGGGGCTGAGCTTCGTCCTGCTCATGCTGGCCTTCCGCTCCGTGGTCGTCCCCGCCTCGAGCATCGTCATGAACCTGCTCTCGGTGGGAGCTGCGTACGGGCTGCTCGTGTTCGTCACCCAGGAGGGCCATGGGGCCGGCCTGTTCGGCTTCCGGCAGGTGCCGATCGTGGAGGCCTGGATCCCGCTGTTCCTGTTCTCCGTGCTCTTCGGGTTGTCAATGGACTACCAGGTGTTCCTGCTCTCACGGATCCGCGAGCGCTACGACAAGCGAGGGGACGCCCGCGAAGCCGTCGTCTACGGCATCAACTCGACGGCCCGGCTGATCACCGGTGCCGCGCTGATCATGGTGGCGGTGTTCGCCGGCTTCGCCGCGGGCCAGCTGGTGATGTTCCAGCAGATGGGCTTCGGCCTCGGCGTCGCGATCCTGCTCGATGCCACGATCGTCCGCACCGTGCTCATGCCGGCATGGATGGAGCTGCTCGGAGAGCGCAACTGGTACATGCCGACATGGCTCAGCTGGCTGCCGGATCTCCGCGTCGAGCCGTCGCACTCGGCTCCTGCCGGGCCACCTCAGCCGCAGCCCGAGTTGTCCCCGCACTCGCGGCGCGTGTAGTCCGAGCTGCTTCTCAGAACCCCATTCCCGCGCGCATATCGGTCGCCGTGGCGGCGTTGCCCAGGAACGCGGTGATGCCGAGCGCCTGTTCGCAGGACCGAAGCATCGAGTAGTGCGTGTAGAAGGTGGGATCGGCCACCGGGTGCACGCCGGCGGCGACCGCGATGGTCGCGACGTGGCATGAGGGGTCGGTGTTGGCGGGGTCGGTGCAGTTCTCGCCGGGCGTGCCGCCCTGCCCCTCGTCGAAGGTGACGAAGACGAGCGTCTGGCCGGCCTGGTAGTCGGGCGTCGCCTGGATCGCCTGGATCGTCCCGGAGAGCCACGTGTCCATCGTCTGGATGCTGGTCTTCGCCGTCCCCGAGCAGCCGGTCTCGAAATGGTGGTCGTGGCAGGTATTCGGCGTGATGAACGTGTAGGCGGCCGTCGGGGTCGTGGTTGCCCCGGCGTCGGAAGCGGCCATCGGGACGTCGAACTGCCGGCACGCGGTGAGGATCGGCGAGTACCAGAAGGCCGGGTCGTGACCGCGCTTGTAATGCTTGGCCGTCACGCCGCACTTGCGGCCCATCGACTCCTCGAGGTCGTTCCACGAGCTCACCTGCTCGTAGATCGAGTGGTTGGTCGTGTGGGCGCTCACGCCAGTGGCGAAGCCGGACGTCGCCGCCATGTAGTTTGGCTGGCTGCCGTGCGTCTCGTTGTGGAAGTTCGTGGCCAGCGCGCAGTCGGAGGCCAGCATGTTGAGGTAGGGGGCCTTCGCGCTCCCGATCACGGTGGGGTAGGAGAGGTTCTCCTCCATGATCACCACGACGTGGGCGTAGGTCGCGGGCGGCGCGGAGACGCCGCCGCACGGGTTGGTGGCCGCACCCGCAGGCGCGGCGATGGCCATCAGAAAGAGTGCGACGGCGATCGCGCATCCGGCCGCGCCCGCCGTCCGCCGTACCCGTGCCTGTTGCATTGCGCCCTCCCCGTCGCTTCCGAAGCGTTGCAGATCGTACGCGGGATGGCGGAACCTGACAACCCGGGCGCGCCGTTCTCCGACGCGCCCGGGTTGAGGAGGCTCAGCCGCACCCCGAGTTGTCGCCGCAGTCGCGGCAGGTGTAGCAGGCGCCGGTGCGGACCTTGCGGCCGCCGCACTTGGCGCACTCGACCGCGTCCTCCCAGGCGTTGAAGAGCGCCGTCTGGCCGACGCCGGGGGCGGGCGTGCCCGTCGGCTCGGAGTCGGACGGCACCGCCGGGGAGTGGCCGTTGCCGGTTGCGAGCTGCTCACGCACGGCCGCGCTCATGATGCCGAGCTCCGCCTGCGTCTCGGCGTCGAGGAAGCGCTTGCCCATCCAGCGGAAGATGTAGTCGGGGATCGACTTGGCGATGCGGATGTCGGGATCGTTCGTCATGCCCGACGGCTCGAAGCGCATGTGGGCGAACTTCGAGACGAAGACCTCGAGCGGCACGCCGTACTGGATGCCGACGGACACGGCGATCATGAACGCGTTCATGAGGCCGGCCAGGGTCGTGCCCTCCTTGGCGATGTCGACGAAGATGTCGCCCGGGTCGCCCTCGGGGAAGAGGCCGACGTGGATGTAGCCCTCGTACTCGCCGACCTGGAACTTGCGCCCGATCTCGTTGCGCTCGATCGGCATCATCCGCCGCGACGGCTTGGCCTGGAGCAGCTGGTCGGAGCCCTTCGTCTGGAGCGGCTGGGCCACCTTGCACCCGTCGCGGTAGATCGCGATGGCCTTCACGCCGAGCTTCCACGCGTCCATGTAGAGCCCGGCGATGTCGTCGACCGTGACCTCGGTGGGCACGTTGACCGTCTTGGAGATCGCGCCGCTCAGGAACGGCTGCACCGCCGCCATCATGTTGACGTGGCCCATGTGGTGGATGGCCCGGTCGCCGACGGCGACGTCGAAGACGGACAGGTGCTCGCCCTTGAAGCCGGGCGCGCCGACCACGGTGTTGTGCTCGTTCACGTGCGCGACGATCTGGTCGATCTCGTGCGGCGCGTAGCCGAGCTTGGCGAGCGCGACCGGCACCGTCTGGTTCACGATCGTGATGTCGCCGCCGCCGACGAGCCGCTTGGACTTCACCAGCGAGAAGTCGGGCTCGATCCCGGTGGTGTCGCAGTCCATCATGAAGGAGATCGTCCCGGTCGGGGCGAGCACCGTCGCCTGGGCGTTTCGGTAGCCGTGCTCCTCGCCGATGGCGAGCGCCTCGTCCCAGGAGGAACGGGCCGAGCGCAGCATGTCGTCCGGCATGAGCCCGCCGTCGATGTTGCCGACCGCGGCGCGGTGCTTTCGGATGACGCGCAGCATCGCGTCGGCGTTGGGCTCGTAGGCATCGAAGGCGCCGACCCGGCCGGCCATCTCGGCCGACTTGCGGTAGGCGCGGCCGGTCATGATGGCGGTGATGGCGGCGGCGTACGCCCGGCCCTCCGCCGAGTCGTAGGCCAGCCCGCGGGCCATGAGCAGCGCGCCCAGGTTGGCGTAGCCGAGCCCGAGCTGGCGCATCGCCCGGGCGTTGCCGGCGATCTCGTCGGTCGGGTAGCTCGAGTTCCCGACCAGGATCTCCTGCGCCATGAAGATGATGTCGACGGCCCGCTCGAACCGCTCGACCTGGAACTCGCCCGTCTCAGAGTCGCGGAACCTGAGCAGGTTGAGGCTCGCCAGGTTGCAGGCCGAGTTGTCGACGTGCACGTACTCCGAGCACGGGTTCGACGCGTTGATGCGGCCGCTCGCCGGGCACGTGTGCCAGTCGTTCATCGTCGTGTCGTAGTGCATGCCGGGATCGGCGCACTTCCACGCCGCCTCGGCGATCTGGCGCATCAGGTCGCGGGCCCGGAGCGTCCTCACGACGGTGCCGTCGGTGCGGGCGGTGAGGTCCCACTCCTTGTCGTCGAGCACCGCGCGCATGAACTCGTCGGTGACGCGCACCGAGTTGTTGGCGTTCTGGTACTGGATCGAGGCCCAGTCAGGCGAGTCGAGGCTCATGTCGTAGCCGGCCGACTGCAGCACGCGGGCCTTCTCCTCCTCGTGCTGCTTGCACCAGATGAACTCCTCGATGTCGGGGTGGTCGACGTTCAGCACGACCATCTTGGCCGCGCGCCGCGTCTTGCCGCCCGACTTGATCGTGCCCGCCGAGGCGTCGGCGCCGCGCATGAACGAGACCGGCCCGGAGGCGTAGCCGCCCTTGGCGAGCTGCTCCTGCGAGGAGCGCAGCTTCGACAGGTTGATGCCCGACCCCGACCCGCCGCGGAAGACCAGGCCCTCCTTGCGGATCCAGTCGAGGATCGACTCCATGTTGTCCTCGACCGACAGGATGAAGCACGCCGAGCACTGCGGGTGCTCCTCGAAGCCGACGTTGAACCACACCGGCGAGTTGAACGCCACCATCTGGTTGACCAGGAGGTGGGTGAGCTCAGCGCGGAAGGTCTCGGCCTCGTCGGTGTCTGCGAAGTAGCCGTCCTTGATGCCCCAGGCGGTGACGGTATCGGCGACGCGGCCGACCATCTGGCGCACCGAGTGCTCGCGCTCGGGCGAGGTGAGCTTCCCGCGGAAGTACTTCTGGGCGACGATGTTGGTCGCCGTCTGGCTCCAGAACGCGGGGAACTCGACCCCCTTCTGCTCGAACGAGGGGCCGTCCTTGCCGGCGATGAGCGCGTCGCGCTCCTCCCACTCGATGAGGTCGAACGGGTGCGAACCGGGCGTCGTGAAGTAGCGCGGCACGCCGATGTGGACGTCCTCCTTGCCCTCGGCCACCTGCGTCTCCGCGTGCTTCACGTCCGTCGCCGCCATGCCGTCCTCCTCGTTTCCTCGCATGTTTGAAGTTTACCGAACTACCGAACAGATGTTCGCGAGAGCGGGTCGTCCAGGAGCTCGAGCTCGCGCTCGAACTCCTCGACGTCCTGGAAGTCGCGATACACCGAGGCGAACCGCACGTACGCCACCAGGTCGAGGTCGCGCAGCACCCGCAGCGCTTCCTCGCCGATTGCCGACGACCCGACCTCGTCACCGACCCCGTTTCGGAGCTCGGCCTCGATCCGCACCGCCGCCCGCTCGATCTCGGCCAGCGGCACCGGCCGCTTGACGCACGCCCGCACGAGTCCCGCCAGGAGCTTCTGCGGGTCGAACGGCTGGCGCGCGCCGTCGCGCTTCACCACGTGCAGAGGGGCCTGCTCGACCCGCTCGAAGGTCGTCATCCGCTGCCCGCACAGCAGGCACTCGCGCCGCCGCCGGATGGCGCCCTTGCCCGCGACGCGGCTGTCCACGACCTTCGTCTCGCCATGTTCGCAGTACGGGCAGTTCATGCGGCGTCCCTCAACATGTGGTGGGTCGCCCATCCGCCGACCCACGACATCTTGGGGGTCGGGCGAACCGGGGGAATGGAAGTCTTGCGCAGGGGTCGGACGGACACCCCGCGGGCCGCCTGATCAGGCGTGCAGGGCCGCGAGCGTCGCGGCGAGGCCGTCGCCGAAGCCGACCTCGGCCCGCCAGCCCAGCTCGCGCGCGGCCAGCGAGCAATCGAGCGCGCTCCGGGAGAGCTCGCCCAGCCGCGCCGGCCGGTGCTCGGCCGTGGCCGCTGTCCCGGCGGCGTGCTGGCACGCCTGGAGCAGCTCGAGCACGTTCGTCTCGGCGCCCGTCCCGATGTTGAAGGTCTCGGCGGAGCCGGCGTAGTCGAGCGCCGCGAGGTTGGCGCGGACCACGTCGCCGACGTACACGTAGTCGCGCGTCTGGAGGCCGTCGCCGAAGACGAGCGGCGTCTCGCCCGCGCCCAGCTTGCCGAAGAAGATCGCGACGACGCCGGCCTCGCCGTGGGGGTCCTGACGCGGTCCGTAGACGTTGCCGTAGCGCAGGATCACATGGCTCGTGCCGTACAGCCGGTTGGAGAGCTCGACGTAGTGCTCGCCGCAGAGCTTGGAGACCCCGTACGGCGCCATCGCCGCGCACGGCGTCGACTCGGGCGACGGGATCCTGTCCACCTCGCCGTAGATCGCCCCGCCGGTCGACGAGAAGACGACCCGGGCGCCGGTCGTCCGGGCCGCCTCGAGCACCTCCGCCGTGCCACGCACGTTCACGTCGGCGTCGAACCCCGGGTCGGCGACCGAGACGCGCACGTCGGCCTGCGCCGCCAGGTGAACCCAGGCCTGCGGCTCGAGCTCGGTTGCGAGCGACCGGAGCGCCGCGCCGTCGCGGATGTCGATCTCGCGCAGCTCTGCTCCGGCAGGCACCCGCTCGCGCCGGCCCGAGCTGAGGTTGTCGACGACGACGACCGTGTCGCCGCGCGCCAGGAGGCCGTCGGCCACGTGCGAGCCGATGAACCCCGCTCCCCCGGTGACGATCGCGCGGATAGGCACGGCGCGGGAGGATACCCGCAGGCGCTTGCGCTCCTACGCCGCCTGGGTGGCGGCCTCGGTGCCCTCGTCCTCGCGCTGCACCTCGACCGTGTGGTCGGGCGTCAGGACGAGCCGGCCCCGGAACGTGCCCTTGCGATCCTTGAAGTCCATCCAGTCGGAGGCGCCCTTCTCGATCACCTGGCGGGCCTCGTCCACGCTGATCTGACGGCCCTTGGTCGACTTCCAGATGACGAAGCCGCAGCCGGTCTCCTTCTTGCTCTTCCAGGACGAGCAGCCGTACGCGCGGCTGTTCTCGCGGATCTCGCCGTCGCACTTGGGGCAGTCGGCGATCTTCTCGCGCGGGCCGGCGGGGGCGTCGAGCCGGGTGCCGTCCTCGGCGACGAGCTGCACCTGGTTTCCCTCGGCGAGAACGAGCCGGGCCCGGCTGGGGCGCGTCTTGAACCCGTCCAGGAGCTCGGTCTGGCCCTTCTCGAGCAGCTCGCGGGCCTCGGCGGCCGAGATCGAGCGGCCCTTCTGCTGCTTCCAGATGACGAAGCCGCAGCCCGGCTCCTCGCGGCTCTGCCACGACGAGCAGCCGTAGGCGCGGCTGTTCTCGCGGATGATTCCGTCGCAGTTCGGGCAGGGGCCGATCTCGGCCCTGAGCGCCCGCACGTCCTCGGAGGAGAGCTCGCGGAAGTACTCGACGACCGCCGACGTGAACTCGCGGATGTCGCCCATGAACGCGTCGCGCGCGCCGGCGCCGCGCTCGATGTCGGAGAGCCGCTTCTCCCACCGGCCGGTGAGATCCGCTGAGGTGAGGGCGTGGTCGCCGAGGAGCGCGATCGCCTGCCGGCCCTTCGAGGTGGCGCGGAGCTGCCTTCCCAGCCGCTCGATGTAGCCGACCCGCAGGAGCTTCTCGATCGTCTCGGCCCGGGTCGCCGGCGTCCCCAGGCCGGCCTCCTTCATCGCTTCGCGCAGCTCCTCGTCCTCGATCTGCTTGCCGGCCGTCTCCATGTCCTTGAGCAGCGACGCCTCGGAGTAGCGCGGCGGCGGCTTGGTCTGCTTCTCGAGCACCTCGGCCTTCTCGCACGTCCCCGTCTCGCCCTCGTCCACCTTGGGCAGGGTCTGGCGCGGCTCGTCCTCGTCCCCGGCGGCGGGCGGCTCCTCGGCGGCGGCCTCCTCGCCGAACGCCGCCGCCCGCCAGCCGGCCTCGATCAGGCGCCGGCCGCGGGTACGGAAGCGGTGGCCGCCGGACTCGGTGATGATCTCGGTGTCCTCGAACCGGGCCTCGGGATGGAAGACCGCCAGGAAGCGGCGGACGACGAGGTCGAAGACGCGCGCGTCGTCGCCGGTGAGCTCCCTTCGCGGCAGCTCCCCGGTGGGGATGATCGCGTGGTGGTCGCCGACCTTGGCGTCGTTCACGACCCGCGCGAGCGGCAGGACGTCGAGCCCGGCGACGTAGGCGGCCGCCTCGCGCACCGCGGGGATGCCGGTCAGGCCGCGGGCGGTCGGCTTGAGCGCCGGGACCATGTCGCCCGGCAGGAACTGCGAGCGCGTGCGCGGGTAGGTGATGACCGCGCCGGCCGTCGAACCCTCGTAGAGGCGCTGGGCGGCGGCCAGCGTGCGCTGCGCCGAGAGCCCGTAGCGGCTGTTCGCGTCGCGCTGGAGGCTCGTCAGGTCGTAGAGGAGGGGCGGGCGGGTCTTGCGCTCGGTGCGCTTGACGCTCGCAACCGTGGCCGGGGCGCCGCCCGCAGCGGCGGCGACCGCCTCGGCGATCTCCCGCTCGGAGGTGCGGTCCTCCTTGCCCTCGAACCAGCGGCCCACATAGGCGCGCGGTCCCTCGAGGCCGAAGCGGGCGTCGACCTGGAAGTAGGTCTGGGGGACGAAGGCGTCGATCTCGACGTCGCGGCGGACGATCAGCGCCAGGGTCGGCGTCTGCACCCGGCCGAGCGAGACGACGCCGCCCAGCGCGCGGCCCTTCACGGTCGCGGCGCGGGTGGCGTTCATGCCGACCAGCCAGTCCGCCTCCGAGCGCGACCGGGCCGCCGCCGCGAGCGGCTCCATCTCCTCGCCGGGGCGGAGGTGCGCGAAGCCGTCCCGGATCGCGTCCTTCGTCATCGACGAGACCCACAGGCGCTGGACCGGCTTTCGGGTCTTCGCCACGTCCATGATGTACTGGAAGATCAGCTCGCCCTCACGGCCGGCGTCGCAGCCGTTCACGATGTCGTCGACGTCGTCGCGCTTCATCAGACGCTTGAGGACGTCGAGCTGCTTCTTGTTGCGGGCGTCCGGGCGCAGCTTGAACTGCTCAGGGAGCACCGGCAGGGTCTTGATCGACCACCGCTTCAGCGAGTCGTCGTAGTCCTCGGGCTCGGCCAGCTCGACGAGGTGCCCGACGGCCCACGACACGATCCGCTCGTCGGACTCGAGGTAGCCCTCGTGCTTCTGGAAGCCGCCGCCGAGCGCGCGGGCGTAGTCCTGCCCGACGGACGGTTTTTCGGCGATGACAAGCTGTTTTCCCATTTACGGGGCGGCAGGGTAGCACGGTGGTTTTCGGACATCCGGCCCGCGACACAATTGTCACACGCGCGCCGGTCAGCCCAAGTCGAATGCGGATTGCATGCTCGTCGCCGACGCCGCCTGGCCGAGGAGGGGCACGCCGAGCAGCTCCTCCTGCGTTCGCAGGAGCGAGTAGTGCGTGAAGGCGGTGCCGGCGACCGTGCCCGGCGGCACCGACGGCGCGACGACGACCGTGTAGACGCGGTTTCCCTCCGCGTGGTCGTCCTCGTCGTAGGTGATGAAGAGGACGGTGCGGCCGTCGCGGTAGGCGGGTGAGTCGACGATCCGCGGCACCCACCGGGAGAGCCAGCGGTCGCCGTCGGAGACCTGGCAGTCGTGCTCGTCGGAGCACAGGTTCGGCGTCACGAACGTGTAGGGGGCGAGGTCGTCGGAGCGCAGGTCGGCGAGCAGGCGCGGCAGCGGGAGGTCCTGCGCCGGGCACTGCGCCGCCAGACCCGTGAAGTAGACCGGTGGGTTGTGGCGGGGGGCGTAGGCGCCGGCGCCCCTGGGGACGCACGGCCCGGGCATGCTCTCGGCGTAGGCCCGCCATGCGATCTGCGAGAAGATGCTCGGCCCGTCGCTCTGGCACCCCGGCCCGGGCGAGCAGTCTGACCCGTCGAGGCCCTGCGTCGAGCCCGAGACGATCGCCAGGTAGTTCGGGAGCGAGGGATGGGTGACGGCGCGGTAGCCGGTCGCAAGCCCGCAGCGGTGCGCGAGCGTGTTCAGGAACGGCGAATGGCCCGCCACCTGCGAGAAGCCGTGGTTCTCCATCACGATCGTGATGACGTGCGCGTAGCCCGCCGGCGGCGGCGCGCCCGTGCAGGGATGCCCGGCGGCCACGGGGCGGCCCGGCGGTCCGCCGCCGTGGGTGCAACCGCCGGCGATCGCGGCCACCATCGCGACTGCCACCAATCTCTGCACCAACGGGGTCAGACCCGAATGTTGCATCGCCCGGTTACGCTTTGCCGCGATGCCAGACCCATCCTCCGACGCGACCACACTGGAAAGCTGGGCCTCCGTGCACGGCTTCACGCCGTCCGAGCGCCGGCTCGAGGGCGAGACGCCGCTCCTGCGCCAGGGGCTGGTGGACGTCGCGACCGACGTCCACGAGGGGGAGCTCGACGCGCGCCCGGCTCGCGTGTTCAACCTCTATGTCGACGCCGCCGGCCTCCCGGTGCCGGGCGACACGAGCGTCACCACCGCCGCGTTCACGGTCCTCCTCGTCGAGGTGAACGCTCCGGCGTGGCCACGCGTGACCATCCATCCCGCCGAGTTCTCGGAGGGGAGCTGGCTCTCGCGGCTCCTGCGTCACGATGACCATCGGGTCTACAGCGTCCACCCGGCGTTCGACGCCCGCTACCGCCTGCGCGTGGCCGATTCGACGGACGACGCCGACGTCGACCGCCTCCGGACCTCGGAGCTGATCGAGTGGTCCATCGAGCAGCCGAGCCTGATCTTCGACCTCGAGAACAACGTCGACACCGGCGACTCGCTGGTGGTGGCCGCGGCCGGCGACAACGTCGACGAGGCGGTGCTCGGCCGCCTTGCCGACCAGGCCCGGTGGCTGGCGGCCTGGTTCGAGCGCTAGGCGCCCAGCTCGAGCCCCATCACGACCCGTTCCGCCGCCCCCATGCCCAGCGGGCCGCGCCCGAGCTCGATCCATCCCCGGCTGCGGTAGAGCCGCACGGCGGGGCAGTCGAAGGGGTGGGTGACGAGCCAGGCGCGCGGCTGGATCGCGGTGCCGAGCAGCGCGTCGTGCAGCCGTCCGCCGAGCCCGTGGCCCTGCCACTCCGGGCGAACCGCGGTCCAGATGAACGCGAACTGGGCGCGGATCCAGTGCTCGGCCACGTCGGGCCCGACCGAATCGACCAGCGCGTGCGTCCAGGCGTCCTCGGGCTCGGTCGTGAACGCCGGACAGCCGTACGCGAAGCCGACCGGCCCGTCGCCCGCAAGCGCCACGCAGCACCGGAAGCCCGCGTCGTCCACCTCGTCGGCGAGCTCCGCGGCGAACGCGTCGGCCTGATCCTCGCCCTCGCCGAACGGCGGCTGCGCGAGCGCGGCCAGGTAGATCGCGCGCAGGTCGTCTGCGATCCCTGACGTCGCAGAGCCTTCCAGCGTCTCCAGCCGGACGTCGCTCACAGCCAGCGCTTGCGCCGGAAGTACACGATCTGCGCGGCCGTCGTGGCGATGATGAGGCCCCACGACCACCAGTAGCCCCAGCCCCAGTGGAACTCGGGGACGTCCCGGAAGTTCTGGCCGTAGAGGCCGACGATGAACGTCGGCAGAAGCAGGATGGACGCGACGGCGGTCAGGCGCTTCACGACCTCGTTCTGGTCCTGCGCGACCATCGACTGGTAGTAGTCGCGCGCGCCGGCGACGAGGTCGCGGCACAGCTCGAGCGCCTCGGAGGCGCGCAGGAGCTTGTCGTAGGCGTCGGCGAAGTGCAGCTCGACGTCCCGCGTGAAGACCTCCGTGTCGCCTTCGAGCTCGATGCGGTTGTCGACGACGCGCCGGACGGCGTCGCGGGTCGGGGCAAGCGTGCGCCGGACGTGGAGCATGTCGTGGCGCAGCTCGGACAACCGTAGGCGGACGCGGGGTCCCGGCCAGGTCTCGATCGTGTCCTCGAGCTCGTCGATCTCGTCCTGGAGGTCGTCGACGACATCCAGGTAGCTCTCGGCGACGTCGTCGATCAAGAGGTAGGCGATGATGCCGGCGCTGTGGTCGTCGCCCATCGCCTCGCGCACGCTCTTGGGGTCGAAGGGCGGGCGCTTGGGCGGGGTCTTGCGGACGGTCACGAGCCGATCCGGCGTGAGGACGATGTCGACCTCCTGGTAGAAGACGATGTCCTCGCTCTGCACCACGACCGCCACGAGGAACACGCCGAACACGTAGCCCGTGTGGGCCTCGAGCGTCGGCCGCGGCTCGTCGCCCGCTTCCGTGGGCGCCAGCAAGCGATCGAGCGCGCGGGGGTGCAGGTTGCCGGGGGATGCCTGCGCCAGGGCCTCGCGGTCGGGGTCGAGCAGGTCTGTCCATGCGGCGCCCACGCCGTCCGGGACGCTACTCGCGCACTCGGCTACCGTCCGTGGCGTGGACGGCGCGCACGACCTCGGCGGCAAGCAGGGCTTCGGCCCGGTCGTGCGCGAGGACGACGAGCCGCCGTTCCACGAACCGTGGGAGGGGCGGGTGCACGGCATGAACCTGGCCTCCGAGGTGGGGCCGGCATTCCGGTGGTCGATCGAGCGGATGGGCGCGATCGAGTACCTGACGACCTCCTACTACGAGCACTGGCTGGCGTCGATGGAGCTGAACGGGGTCGAGTCGGGCGCCTTCACGCAGGAGGAGCTCGACGCGGCGGCCGCGCGGATGGCCGCGGGCGAGCCGGTGCCGACGCGCTCCGATCCGGAGATCGCCGCCGCCGCCCTGCGCAAGCTCAGACCCCATGACGAGCCCGGCTTCGAGGCCCCGCCGCCGCGGTTCTCCCCGGGCGACCGAGTGACCGTCTCCCGGCGCGCGGCGCCCGGCCACTCCCGCTGTCCCGCCTACCTGCGCGGCGCCCCCGGCGTGATCGAGTCGGTGCACGCGCCCCGGCCGATCCTCGACGTGTACGAGACCGAGGGCGGCCGGATCGTCCCGCAGGCCTGGTACACGGTCGGATTCGAATCGACCGCCCTCTGGGACGACCCCGGTCCCGCGCATCGGGTGTTCGTGGATCTGTGGGAGACTCATCTCGAATGAGCGACGCGCGGCATCCACATCGACCGCCCCATACCTGACCGAGCGCCGGCGGCTTCAGCGCCGCCATGCGCTCGCGACGCTTCGCAGCATCGCGGCTGATCGGTCGTCGATTCCCCTCGAGGAGATCCTCGTGCCGCTCGGGATCCCTCTCGTCCCGCGCCCCCACGCCGGCCCGCCGTGCGTCCCGCCGGTGGTCGTCTCGCTCGCGCCGACGACACGGGTGAACGTCGCGGCCGGCGAGCAGGCGATCGTCCTGACCCGTACGTCCGCTCGTTGGTGCGTCGCCTTTCGCACCGGCCGTCCGCCGTCCCGCCGATCCTGCTCGTCTGCTTCGACGGCAAGCTGTTTCTGAACGACGGCCACCACCGGCTCGTGGCGAGCCGTCTGCTCGGCGTGCCGATCGCCGCCGAGGTGCATGGACTGGCGCGTGTGTACGCTATGCGCCTCCAGGCATGAGCGGCTCTCACCACCACATCCGTCCCAAGACGCCGCAGGAGCTCCGCACCGCCGCGCTCGAGACCGTGCTGATCGAGCGCGGCCTGGCCTCGACCGACGCGATCGACGCCGTCGTCGCCAGGTTCCAGAACGAGATCGGGCCGCGCAACGGCGCGCAGATGGTCGCCCGCGCGTGGGTCGATCCGGCGTACCGGGAGCGGCTCCTGACCGACGGCGCCGCCGCCGCGGCCGAGTTCGGCTACGGCGGCATGGAGGGCGAGCAGATCCGCTGCGTCGCCAACACGGCGGAGGTGCACAACGTCGTCGTCTGCACGCTCTGCTCGTGCTACCCGTGGCCGATCCTCGGGATCCCGCCCGTCTGGTACAAGAGCCCGCCGTATCGCTCGCGGGTCGTCCGCGAGCCGCTCGCCGTCCTGGCCGAGTTCGGGCTCGAGTTGCCAGAGGGGACCGAGATCCGCGTGTGGGACTCGAGCGCCGACCTGCGCTACATCGTGCTGCCGATGCGCCCCGACGGCACGGAGGGGATGTCGGAGGCGGAGCTGGCCGGCATCGTCACGCGCGACTGCATGATCGGTGTCGCCGTCCCGCGCGTCGGCGCGGTGGCCGCGTGATCGACCGCGACGCCGACGAGCCGTTCACCGCGCCGTGGCAGGCGCGGGCGTTCGCGATGGCCGTGGTCGCAGCCGAGCGCATGGGCGTCGACTGGGACGAGTTCCGCGACCGGCTGAAGGCGGCCATCGCCGAGCGGCCCGACCAGCCGTACTACGAGAGCTGGCTCGACGCGCTCGAGGATCTCACGGGGAAACCGGCCCCCAGTCCGCGCTGATCCGTAGGTCGATCGCGGCCTGCAGCTCCTCCGTCTCGTCCGCGGCGCGATGTACCCGCACCCGGTAGGGCACGTCTCCGAGCGGGCTCGCGATCCGGCCGTACAGACCGCTCGCCGACGAGCGCACGACGTCGTCCTCGATCCCCGCCCCGACGGTCACCCAATCGCCGGGCCGGTAGAGGTTGAACCGCACCTGTGTGTAGACGACGTCCTCCATGCCCCGGCCGCACACTCGCACATCGCGGCCGGCGGCGAATCCCCCGATCGGGGTCATTGCGCCCCGGCTGTGAGATGAAAAATCGGTGCCTGGCACGGTTTTTTCACGCAGTCCGACAACGGTGGCGACGGCGAACACCACCCCAGCCGTTAAGGAGGGGGCCCGCGGGGGAACCCTGGGGTCCCCCGCGTTCCATCTGACCCCGTTGTTGCGGCGGTCGGTAGCATCAGGGGGGTGTTCATCTCGTTCGAGGGCCTGGACGGCTCAGGCAAGACGACCCAGGCCGCGCTCCTCGCCGAGGCGGCCCGCGCCGCCGGGCGGGAGGTCGTGCCGGTGCGCGAACCGGGCGGCACGGCGGCCGGCGAGCGGGTGCGGACGCTCCTCCTCGATCCCGAGGCCCACATCGCCCCCTGGGCCGAGGCCCTGCTCTACGCCGCCGCCCGGGCGCAGCTCGTGACCGAGGTGATCCGGCCGGCGCTCGATCGCGGAGCAACCGTGATCGCCGACCGCTACGTCGACTCGTCGCTCGCCTATCAGGGCGTCGCCCGCGGGCTGGGCGTGGCCGAGGTGCTCGAGGTCAACCTGGCGGCGACGGGGCGGCTCCTGCCCGACCGCACGATCCTGCTCGAGCTGCCCCGCGATGTCGCGGCGGCGCGCCTCGACGGGACCGCCGATCGGATGGAGGCGGAGGCCGAGCACTTCCACGCATCGGTCGCCGACGGGTTCGCGGACGTCGCCCGCCGCTTCCCGGATCGCGTCGTCGTCGTCGACGGCTCGGGGCCGCCCGAGGACGTGGCGGCCCGCGTACAGGCGGCGGTGAGTCTGTGACCGCCTTCGCCGGCCTTCCCGAGCAGCCCTACGCGGCCCGGCTGCTCGACGCCGCGCTGGAGCGGCCCGCGCACGCCTACCTCCTCTCCGGCCCGGGCGGGAGCGGCAAGCGCCGCTACGCCGACCGGTTCGCGGCCGCCGTGCTCGACACCGAGCTCGGCCGGGTCGAGCGGCGCACCCACCCCGACCTCTTCGTGCTCGAGCCCGAGGGCCAGGGGATCCTCGTCGAGGGCGCCCGCCGGCTCCGGCGCGATCTCTACCTGCGCCCCTACGAGGCCGCCCGCCGCGTCTACCTGATCCTCGACGCACACCTGCTTCGCGACGAGTCGGCGAACGCGCTTCTGAAGTCGATCGAGGAGCCGCCGGAGTACGGCGTCTTCGTGCTCGTCTCGGACCACGCCCGGCGGATGCTGCCGACGATCCTCTCGCGCGTGCAGACGGTGCCGTTCCGGCGCTTCCCCGTCGCCGTGCTCGAGCAGGCCGTCTCGGAGCCCGTCGCCGCCCGTGCCGCCCTTGGCAGCCTGGCCCGGGCGGAGGAGCTGGCGGGCGACCCGGCCTCCGCCGGCCGCCGGCGGGCCTATCTCGAGCTGGCGCGGGCCTCGGCCGCCGGCGAGGGGTTCGACCCCGCCTCTGCGGCCGCCGCCGTCCTCGCGTCGACCGGCGAGCGGGCCAAGGCGGAGTCGACCCGCGTCGGCAAAGAGGCGGCCGAGCGGCTCGCGTCGGTCGACGATCCCAAGGAGCGGCGCGTGCTCGAGAAGCGGTTCGAGGACCGGGCCAAGCGGGCCGCCCGCCGGGCCGAGTGGGACGAGCTGCGGCTGGCCGTCGACACGGTCGGATGGTGGTACCGCGACCTGATGGCGGTGGGCCTGGGAGCTGGTGACTCGGTGGTAAACTCGGATGTCGCCGACGACATGTCGCCCGCCCCGGCGGGCGCCGCGGGGCACGCTGCCCGGGCGCTCGAGGTCGTGGCGGACGTCCGCCGGTCGCTTGAGCTCAACATCCATCCGGGGCTTGGGCTCGAGGCGATGTTCCATCGCCTTCACCAGGCCCGGTAGCACAGACAAGAGGACACCAATGGCCACAGTCGTGGGCGTCGTCTTCCAGCCTGGCGGCAAGGTCTACTCGTTCGATCCCGGCGGCCTGGAGCTGCGCTGGGACGAGCGCGTCATCTGCCAGACGGCCCGCGGCCGCGAGTACGGCCGCATCGTCGAGACCGAGCGCGAAGTGCCGGACGAGTCGCTGGCCGGGCCGCTGAAGCGGGTCGTCCGCCGGGCCGTGCCGGCCGACGGGCAGGTCATCGAGCAGAACCGGGTGGAGGCCAAGCGCGGGATGCTGCTCTTCCGCGAGCTCTCCAAGCGCCACGACCTCGAGCTGAAGCCGATCTCGTCGGAGGTCACGTTCGACGGCTCGCGCATCACCTTCGCGTTCTCGGCCGAGGAGCGGCCCGACACCCGCGCCCTCCAGACCGACCTCGGCGAGCGCCTGAAACGGCGCGTCGACCTGCGCCAGGTCGGCCCGCGCGAGCAGGGCCGGCTGTGCGGCGCCGTCGGGCTCTGCGGCACGACCCAGCTGTGCAGCGCCCGCTACCCGTGCCACGACCAGCCGATCACGCTGAAGATGGCCAAAGACCAGCAGCTTCCGATGAACCCGGGTCGCATCACCGGCCTGTGCGGCAGGCTACGCTGCTGTCTGGCGTTCGAGCATCCGCTCTACCGGTCGTTCCGCGACCGGGCGCCGGCGGTGGGGCGCACGGTGGCCACCCCGGAGGGGAAAGGTATCGTGCGAAGCTACGAGGTCCTTCGCGACGCCTGCGTTGTGGAGATGGACGGAAGGACGATGATGGAGGTCAAGCTGGACGCGGTCGTCGAGGTGGCGGGATGAGCGACGTCGCGTTCTGGGGGCAGGGCAACGAGCCGGCCCTCCAGCCCTTTCGCTCGGCGCTACGCGCAGAGTGGGAGCGGCGAGGCTACGAGTTCGTCGAGGGTCAGGACCCCAACGCGGCCTGCGTCTTCAACTTCATCGACCCCGACGACCCGAAGCCGTTCCGGCGCCGTCAGCGGTCGACCTACGTCATCGCCGTCCACCATCTGGCCGACCGCCCCGACGACGTGCTCCGTGCCGAGTACCCGATGCTCGTCCGGGCCCTCGCGAACATCGCCATGCTGGTCGTCCCCGGCGACGCCTGCTACTTCGTGACACCCGAGCAGGGCTTCTACTCGGTGCCGGATCCCGGCGATCCCGAGGCGTGGGTGAAGGCGCTCTTCGACCGGATCGAGCCGCTTGCGACCTCGCGCCTCGTCATCGACAACCACTTCGAGACCGACCTCGAGCCCGAGTTGTGGGACGGCGACGAGCAGACCGAGGCGCTCTTCCGTGCCGGCCGCCGGCTCGACGCACTGGGGCTCCTCCCGGCCCCGTTCCCGCTGGAGGACCTCGTCACCCCCGACGACATGCGCTGGATCAAGCTGGTCTACGGGATCGGCGGCCTCTCCTACGGCAACCTGTCGGCCCGCAAGGACGACCGCCGCTTCTGGATGTCGGCCTCGGGCGTCGACAAGTCGAACCTCCGCGAGGTCGGCCGCGACATCCTCCTCGTGACCGACTACGACCGCGCGAACGAGCGCATGGTGCTATCGGTGCCGCCGGGGGTGGAGCCGCGGCGGGCGTCAGTCGATGCCATCGAGCACTGGATGATCTACCGCGAGCATCCTCAGGTCGGCGCCATCGTGCACGTGCACGCGTGGGTCCCCGGCGTGGAGGCCACCGAGTTCAACTTCCCGTGCGGCACCGCCGAACTCGCGACGGCCGTCGCCGACATCATCCGGCGCGCGCCCGACCCGGGCCGCACGATCGTCGGCCTGAAGAACCACGGCCTCACGATCACCGGCCCGAGCCTCGACGACATCTTCGAGCGGATCGAGCCGGTGATCGAGACGCAGATCCCGATGACCGCTTAGGCGGTCGGCCCGCCGGGCTCGTCCGGCGGGGGCGACGCCGGCGGCGGCTCCGGTGCGGCCGCGGGGGAGGCGGGCAGGAGCGTGCCGTTCTTGGCCCGCTCGGCGATGGCGGACGACTCGCGCAGAAGCGAGCCGTCATCGAACTCGATGATGGGGAGCGCCTTCGGGCCGCCGGTCATCTCGGCGACCTCGGGCCGGCGGAAGCGAAGCCCCGAGTGGAGGACGAGCTCGTAGTCGACTCCCGCCTCGTCGAGCGCCTTCTGGGCCTTCCAGCACGGGTGCCCGTTGATCTTGACCCACATCGCACTGCACCGATGGAACTTGACTGCCATGGGTTCTCCTCTCTCAGTGACGGTGGTATCCGTCCGTGAGTAGCCAGTTCGCCGTATCGCGGATTGTCTCGTCGAGCGGCCGCGTCCCGAAGCCCAGCTCCGAGCGCGCCTTCGCCGCCGTATAGAACCACCAGCGGGCGCTCGATGCTAGCTCGTCGGCGTCGAGCGGCAGCGGCAGCCGCAGCGCGGTGCCGGCTCGGAGGAGCGGCATGAGCATCCCCTTCGTCAGGTGGACCTGACGGCGCCGCCTCCCGGTGACGCGTCCGATGCGGGCGAAGAAGTCGCGGTGGGAGAGGTTGCCGTCGTCGTTCGTCAGGATGTAGCGCTCGCCGGTCCGGCCGCGCTCCTCGGTGAGCAAGAGGCCGGTGGCGATGTCACGGGTGTCGACGTACGAGAGCCCGCCGTCGACCGTGAACCGCAGCCGCCCGCGCATGTACTCCTCGACGGGCCACGACGAGACCCGGTGGACGTCGCCGGGGCCGATCGCAAACCCCGGGTTCGCGACGACGACGTCGAGGCCGTCGGCCGCGGCCTCGAGCGCGAGCTGCTCGCCGGCGGCCTTGCAGCGCGCGTAGCGGAAGTCGGGGCGGCCGTCGTCGCCGTCGATCATCCAGGCGCCCTCGTCGCGCGGATGGCCCGGTGTCGCGGCCGGGCCGATCGCCGCGACGCTGGACACGAAGACGACTCGCTCCACTCCCGCGGCGCGGCAGGCGGCGAGGGTGTTCCGGGCGCCGTCCACGTTCACCGTCCGCAGGCGGTCATCGTCGCGGGCGCGGTGGGCCACGACCCCTGCCAGGTGGAAGACCCGTGTCACCCCGGCCACGGCCGGACCGAGCGAGTCGGGGACCGTCACGTCGCCGCGCACCACCTCGGCGCCCAGGCCGTCGAGCCGGGCCGCACCGGCGTCCGATCGCGCCATGGCGCGGACCTCCCTGCCCTGGGCACGCAGGACGCGGACGAGGTCGACGCCGAGATAGCCGGTCGCGCCGGTCACGAGGGTGATCACGCGCCGGACCTTATCGGGGCCGGCGCGGCTCAGGTGCTGGGCTATTCTTTCGCCCGGCGCCGCCGTAGCTCAGCTGGCAGAGCACTTCACTCGTAATGAAGGGGTCCGCGGTTCGAATCCGCGCGGCGGCTTCTTCGTGGCGCTAGACCGCTTGAGTCATGATCAGGTCGATGGCGAGCATCGCGGCGATCCCAACGATGCCGATCGCGCCCGCCAGCCAGACCACAAGCCCGTCTCGACCCTGCGTGGCGTCGAGGTCAACCGCGAGCGTGCGCGCACCCCCTGCCGGGGAGGAGGGCGTCGACGATCGCTGAGCCGATGTCGTTCGATGCACGCGACGACGGTATACGCAGATCCAGGGTCGGGCCTCCCCCAAACGGGGCATCCGCGGAGGCGCTGGATCAATCATCTAGGTCGGCGGGTTCCCGCGGCGCACAGCCCAGTAGGCGTCCCAGTAGGACTCGATCGGCGTCGGGGGAGCAAGCCAGCTGCGGCGCCCGACCCAGACCTTCCGCACGAGCCAGACGATCGCGAAGAGGCTCACCCCGACGCCCAGCCCGAGCACCACGGCCGCGACGATGACCCGGAGCGTCGAGTAGCCCTCGGTCGCGGCACTGAACGCGATCGACGCGGCCGGGCCTGCGAACGCGACGGCGATCACGCTCCACCGACCCTGACCAGAAAGCCCCACCCGACGCCCTTTCCGATGACGGCGATCAGGAGGGCGACGACAGCCGCGCTTGCGACGCTCTTGCTGACGTCGTACGTCCAGTCGGCCCACGACCGGTCCGACGCCGCGAGCACGGCCGCCAACGACGGAGACACCATGCGCTCCAGTTGGCCTCGCTTGCGGCGTACCCTCCCGACGCTCCGGGCCGGCCGCGCTTCGGGAAACCCCCTAGCGCGCCCTCCCCTATCGGCTCCTCGAAATCCCGCAAACCGACCAGACAGGCTGCGGCGCGAGGGTCGATCACTTGAGCAGTCCTCTCCTGGGGGATTGAACCGAACAGCGTTGGCGGGCCGGCCATATATGGGGTAGCCGCCTCCTCCGGCCCGCCGAGCTGTCCACTCGGCCTCGGTCGACCCGCGCTCGTCCTTCTAGGGCCCCCCGGCGGTCGACCGGAAGACGTCGCGCACCTCGGCGAGGTCGAAGCGAAGCCGGCGACCGATCCGGTAGCACGGCAGCGTGCCGCGCCGGGCCATGCGGTAGATCTGGCCGACGTTGACGTCGAGGTGCTCGGCCAGCCCGGAAGCCGTGACGAGCCGCTCGGGCGCGGTCGAGCCCATCAGGCTGCCGCAGGTGGGGCAGATCAGCGAGGCGGGCCGGTTCTGGCGCACCCAAGCCTCGGTCTCCTCGTGATCCCCCATGCGCCTGGCCTCGGTGAAGACGTGGCGGGCCCACTCGGCCCGGATCGACGGCGGCATCTCGCCGAGCTCGAGGCCCCAGCGGACGTGCGGCTCATCGTCGCCGGCCTCCTCGACCCGCGCCACGCGGGCTGCCACCCACCCGCGAGCGAGATGTCGGCGGCGGTGCCCTCGACGATCACCTCGTGCCCGACGCGCAGCCGCACCGGCCACGCGCCGGCGACACGGAGGTGCCGCCGCCGTTCGAGGCCCTTGATGGTGGTGCCTTCCGGCTCCCGCCGGGCCGATCCGACTATCCGGTTTGCCGATCGCATGCGAAGGGATGAGCGCGCGTGATCGGTGACAGCAGCCCCGGCGGTCTATCGCCGGCCGTTTCGCCCGCTCGAAAAGTGGGAAGACCTGGGAGCGTGGACGACGACCAGCTCGACGACGTTGCGGTCCCGAACGACACCTGCACGATGTGCGGCGGGAGCGGGCGGGCGAAGGACGGCTCGAATTGCCCGCTCTGTCAGGGAACCGGGACGATCGACGTCGAGCCGGACGACGCCTCCTAGGCCGCGGTAAAGAGTCGGAGAACGGCCCTCGCCGCCGGCTCCTCGCTGTGGGACGATCGTGGCGTACGGGCACGCGACGATCGGGGGAGCGTCATGGGTATGGGCACGCACGTCCTGCGCGGGAAGGGGCCGGTCGTCCTCGCGGCGATCGCGGCCGGAGCGCTGTTCGCGGTTCCGGCGGCCGGCCAGACGTCGGGGCCGCCGACCGCCGACCTCGGGGTCGTCTCGATTCACGCCGGCCGGGCGAGCGCGCCGCACGGCGCCCGTGTCACCTTCACCGAGGTGATCACGAACAACGGCCCGGAGGCCGCCGAGCTCGACACGGTCCCGCAGATCACGGGCGGGGTGCTGGTCGGCGAGCAGTGCGACCTCGGGATCTCGGCCGACACGCCGTTCTGCGAGTACGGCGACGTCGCGCCGGGCACGAGACTGACCACGAAGCTCGTGGTGCGGGTCACCGCGACGCACGGGTCGGTCGTCGTGAAGGGCGGCGTCCTCTCGGAGTCGGCGTTCCAGGACGACAACCCGTTCAACCAGTACCGCACCGCGCAGGTGCGGGTGGCGTCGTAGCGGGCTAGATACAGAGCGTCCGCTCGGCGGTCTCGATCAGGAGGTCGGCGGTCTCGTCGGCCGAGAGCCCCCTGCCGGTCGCGAGCAGGTCGTAGGCGTCGAAGCTCGTCAGGATCCAGAGCAGGTCCGCCGCCGCCTCGACCGACACGCCCGGGCGCAGCTGGCCCTGCTCGGCGAGCCGCTCGGCGAGCCACGCCATCCCCGCGGCCCGGTTCTGGTCGGAGCGCTGGATGGTGCCGCCGACCGCGTCGGGGTCGAGCTGCGCCATCGAGGTGAGGGCCCGGAACACGTCGCGGTGGGCCGCGAACATGTGGGCCGAGCCGCGCAAGCCCTCGCGCACCGTCTCGCGCGGGTCAGGGTGTGCGACCGCCTGGACGATCCGGTCGAACCCGCCGCGGTCGATCAGGTCGCGCGCGACCGCGTCGAACAGCCCGTCGCGCGATCCGAAGATGAGATAGACGGTCGACCGGGCGACCTTCGCGATCCGTGCAACCTGGTCGATGCTGACCGCCTGGGTGGGGGCTTCCTCGAGCCGCTGGACGACGGCGTCGAGGATGCGGCGGCGGGTCTCCTCCGCGGCCTCGGCACGCTGCCGCTGCTCGTATCGGCGGGGCGACATGGGGGGCAGCCTAACATTTCACTTGACAGGATGTCCGACAAAAGACATACTGTCCGACGAAATCACTCCCAAGGAGACCACTATGCACGCTCAGGATCATCTCGAAGTGGACGCCCTCGTCGTCGGGGCCGGGCCGGCCGGCCTCACCGCCGCGGCGATGCTCGGCCGGCTCGGCATCGACTGCCTGGTCGCCGAGCGGCGTTCCGAGCTCTCCGGTCTGCCCCGGGCCACGGGCGTCAGCACACGGTCGATGGAGATCTTCCGCTCGCTCGGGCTCGAGGACGAGATCCTCGCGGGCGGGGTCGACGTCGACATGCGGATGCTCTCGACCCGGACGCTCGCGGAGGCCGCCGAGGGCGTCGCCGTCCCGACCGGGTTCCCGTCTCGCGAGCAGGCGGGCGTGATCAGCCCGGCCTTCCCGGCCTGCGTGCCCCAGGATCACATCGAGCCGGTGCTTCTGAACCACGTCCGCTCGCTCGGCGTGCGGGCCGAGCTCGGCCTCGAGCTCGTCGCGGTCGAGCTGCTGAGCGACGGCGTGCGCGCCACGCTCCGGCACGCCGCCACCGGCGAGCTGCGCGAGGTGCGCGCCCGGTTTGCGATCGCCGCCGACGGCGCGCACAGCCGCATGCGGACCGAGCTCGGGATCCCGGTGCACGGCCCGAACGGCCTGGGCGAGGCGGCGACGGCCCTCTTCCGCGCGCCGCTCTGGGCGGTCGCCGGCGAGCATCGCTACGCCATCTACGACATCGGCCGGCCCGGGGCCGCGGGCGTCCTGCTCCCTGCCGGGCGCGGCGACCGCTGGCTGTACGGCGTCCTGTGGCAGACCGGCGAGGACGACGCGGCGTCGTTCGACGGCGAGCGGTTCACGCGCCAGATCCGCCTGGCGGCCGGCGTGCCCGACCTGCCGATCGAGTTCGAGCGCACCGGGCACTTCGAGTTCGCGGCCAAGCTCGCGGAGCGGTTCCGCGAGGGCCCGGTCTTCCTGGCCGGCGACGCGGCCCACCGCGTGACGCCGCGCGGCGGCACCGGGATGAACTCGGCCATCCACGACGGCTACGACCTGGGCTGGAGGCTCGGGTGGGTGCTGCGGGGCTGGGCGCCGGAGGCGCTGCTCGATTCGTACGAGCCGGAGCGCCGGCCCGTCGTCGAGCACAACGCCGCCCGGTCGGCCGGCCGCGAGGCCTCGATCCAGGGCGCCGACCGCGCCCTCCACGCCGACCTCGGCGGCCGCATGCCCCACCTGCGCGTCCACGGGCCGGACGGGCCGGTCTCGACCCTCGACCTGCTCGGGCTGGGGCTGACCGTCTTCACGGGCCCCGACGGCGGGCGGTGGGAGCTGCCCGAGGACGTCGCGACCAACCGGGTGCCGGTGACGACCCGCCGGGTCGACGGGATCGCCGCGCGCGCCCTGGGCATCCCCGCGGGCGGCGCGCTCGTCGTGCGGCCCGACGGCGCTCCGGCGGAGCCGGCCGCTCGGGCGGAGGTGTCCGAGGCCGCATGACCGAAGCCCAGGCGTGCGGAGCGGCGGACCTGGGAACCTCTGACATACGGCCGGGTACCGCAGCTCACTCACTCCCCGCGGTGCCCGGCCACCCCACCGTCGTCTACGCCGCGATCCGGGCCGCCGGCGCCACCTCGTCCCGTGCGAGCCACTCGGACCAGGTGGTCATGCCGCGATGGCCGCTCGCGGAGGTGTTGCCGGACGTGATCGCCCGCTCGAGCCGTTCCGGGAGCGGCACCTCTCGCAGGCGCTTCTCGATCCCGCGGGCCGCCGTGTACTGCTCGGCCAGCTCGCGCAACGTGAGCGCCTCGGGCCCGGCGAAGTCCATGCGCTCGCCGCGGTGGCCGTCGGTGACGCAGGAGACCAGGAAGCGGGCGAACTCGTCGGAGTCGACGCACTGGAAGCGGACGTCCCGCGGCAGGAACGCAAGCGGCCGCCGGAGGGCGTTCTCGAGGAAGCGTTCGAGCAGCCAGTAGAACGGCGTCGCGCGGGCGATCGACCACGGCACGCCGCCGCTTCGCACGAACGCCTCGGCGCGCAGCTTGACCCGTGAGTAGGGGAGCCGGGCGGTGCGCTCGAGGCCGACGATCGAGACGTGCACGACGTGGCTGACAGCGGCGTGCGCGGCGCTGCGCATGAGCGCCTCCGTGCCGTTGATGTCGACGTCGCCCGGCGAGCGCACCAGGTCGCGCAGCTTCAGCTGCCCGCGCCGGGCGGACGGCGAGTTGGTGGCCGCATGGACGATGGTGTCGGCGCCCGCGACCGCCTCGGCGATCCCCTCGCCGGTGGCCAGGTCGCCCTGCACCCAGTGGACGCTCTTCTCGGCGCCCGGAGTGCGCGCCAGCACCCGCACCCGGTGGCCGTCGCGCACGAGCAGCTCCACCACCTTCCGGCCGAGATGTCCCGTGCCGCCGGTGACCAGAATCGTCATCTCATCCCCTCTCCGCCGAGCCCCCTCGGGCATGAGCCGCTGCGCTACCCCGGTGACGACTCGGTGAAACCTGGATCGCGGAGTGCGCAAAGAGCGTGCATTCGGGGCCGTCCGCGGTGCATCCGACCGCGAAAAGGCATACCCTGACAGCCGTGGGCCGAGAGGAGGAAACCTTGGAGCACACCCTCGAGAGTCTGCTCGCCGCTGGCCGCAGGGGCGAGATGACCGCCGATGGCCTGTGGGACGCGGTGATGACCGTGGATCGCTCCGAATGGACCAGGGACGACTACGCCGAGCTCACCGCGCTCTTCTTCTCGCTGGGCGGCGAGAGGGTGGCGGCGGCCCAGCGCGCCGCGTGGGACACCGTCCCGTACGGCCGCGCACACCGCTAGCACGCGGCTACCATGACGGCCTGACATTCCGACGGGAGGAGGCCGTATGCGGAAGCGGATCATGCTCGCGGTCGGGACGCGCAAGGGACTGTTCCTGCTCGAGAGCGACGAGGCCCGTCGCGACTGGGACGTGCGCGGGCCGTTCTGCGACGGCTGGCCGATCTACCACGCGGTGATCGAGCCCGAGGCGGGGACGATCTACGCCTCCGCCGCGAGCGAGTGGCATGGCGCGGGCGTGTGGCGCAGCGCCGACATGGGCGAGACGTGGCAGCTCTCGAGCGAGGGCCTGGGCTATCCCGAGGGCGAGCTCAAGCTGTCGAGGGTCTCCGGGCTCTCGGTCGCCCACGGCAAGGTGCGCGTCGGCGCCGAGGCGGCCGGCGTCTTCGAGAGCGGGGACGGCGGCGCCACCTGGTCGCTTCTCAGCACGCTCGACGACCAGCCCGGGCGCGGCGACTGGAACGACCCCGGCAAGCAGCCGCCCGGCCATCTGGGGATGACGGCGATCCTGCCGCACCCCGACGACCCCGACCGCTACATGATCATCGTCCAGGGCTTCGGGATCTTCGAGACGGGCGACGGCGGCGGCACGTGGGAGCCGTGCAACACGGGCCTCCGGGCCGAATGGCCGCTCGAGGACAAGCGCGTCGGCTACTGCGTCCACAAGCTGGTGATGTCGCCGGCCGACGGCTCACGCTTCTTCCAGCAGAACCACTGCGGGATGCACCGAAGCGACGACGGCGGCCACACCTGGACGGAGGTGACCGACGGGCTTCCGACCGATTTCGGCTTCGTCGCGGCGGCACACCCGCACGACCGCGACAGCTTCTACGTCATCCCGCTCGACCCGGGCCACGGCCGCACCATGCCCGACGGCGCCGCGGCGGTCTGGCGGACGAGCGACGCCGGCTCGACGTGGCGGCGGCTCGACCGCGGCCTGCCGCAGCAGAACGCCCACATCGGGGTGCTGCGCGAGGGGCTTGCGATCGACTCGCTCGACGACCCGGGCCTCTACTTCGGCACGAGCACGGGGCAGGTGTTCGCGAGCGCAGACGCGGGTGAGCGCTGGGACGAGATCGCGAGCTACCTCCCCGGCATCTCGTCGGTCGAGGTCGCCGTGCTGGAGGGGTAGCCGTGGCCGAGCTCCACCTGCCGCCCACGCTGCCCTCGTTCTACGACGACCTGCCGCGCAGGCTGGACGTCGAGGCGGCGACGGTCGCGGAGGCCATCGACCGGCTCGACGAGCGCTGGCCGGGCCTGCGAGACCGGCTGTGCGAGCCCGGCCCGGTGCTGCGCCGGCACATCAACGTGTACGTCGACCGCGAGCAGGCCGGGCTCGAGACGGCGCTCCGGCCCGGCGCGCGGGTCGACGTGATCGCCGCGATCAGCGGCGGCTGAACCATCTCAGCGGAAGCACTGGGTCATGTCGCCGATCCAGGGCACCCCGTCGCGGGGCGGTGCGGGCGGGCCGTGGACGGCGCCGTTCGCCGCCTCGTTGTTCGGGCCGCCGGGCGTCTGATTGTCGAACATGTGGTTCACGGACGCGAGCGTCGGCAGGTCGAACGTCCTCTCGATGAGCTTCAGGATGGACGCATGCTCGAACACCGTCGTCTCGAGGTGCCCGGGCTTGGCGTGCGGGGAGATGACCCAGGTTGGGACGCGGATGCCGAGTCCGTAGGCGTCGGCTTGCGGCGGCGGGACGTGGTCGAAGTAGCCGCCGTGCTCGTCGTAGGTGAGGATGTACGCCGCCCGGTGCCACTGCGGGCCGTCCATCAGCGCCTCGATCATCCGCTTCTGCAGCCGCATCCCGACCGAGACGTCGGCCGGCGGATGCTCGTCGAGCCGCAGCCCTGAGCTCGGGAAGCTGAACGAGACGTTGGGCAGCCGGCCGCGGTTCGCGTCGTCCAGATACTCGGCCACGGTGGCCCGTGCGCGCTGGTCCTGCCCGAAGCGGGCGAAGAGCTCGTAGACGTTGGCGTCCTCGCCGCCGTAGACCTTCCACGAGACGCCGGCCGCGTCGAGCAGATCGAGGATGCAGGGGTAGTCGAGCAGGCCGAGCCCCGCGACGTCGTTCGTCGTGACGCCGCCGGACGTCGCCGCGGCGAGGTAGAGGTGGTTCGGGTAGGACGGCCCGAGCACCGAGCAGAAGTAGCTCACGCAGAGCGTGAAGTCCCGGTGCAGGCCGTAGTAGAACGGCAGGTCCGCGCCGGTGTAGTAGCCCATGCAGTCGATGCCGTCGGCGGTGTAGAAGCCGTCCATCCTGCCGCCGTTCCACTCGGCGTGGACCGCCGACCAGAAGTGGCGGATGTCGTTCGTCGAGAGGCTCGTGAAGTGGAACGGGGCGACGGTTCCGCCGGTGCCATCGGGCTGGGTGTAGCCCGCCGGGACGCCGTGGTCTCCGACGAACGAGGCGAACCCGTAGTAGTGGTCGAACGAGCGGTTCTCCTGGCAGTCGACGACGATCGTGTCGATCGGCGGCCGCCGGCCGGGTAGCGGCGCGGATGGCCACGCCAGCGGTGCGGCAGCCGCGAGCCCCGCCGCCCCGGCGAGCGCCGCGCCTCGTCCGAGCAGTCCTCGCCGCGTGCCGCTCCAGAGCCCGCCCATCCGCCCTCCTGGAAAATCGGGGTCAGGCCCGAATTGTGCACGCCGTCAGGCGGGGGCCGGCCGCGGGACGCGCGTGCGGATCCTGGTGACGGCGAACGAGGCGCCCATGCACATCGCGCCGGAGATCAGAAACGCCCAGTGATAGCTCCCGGCGTCGGTGCGGATCGCGCCCGCCCCGTAGGCCGCGAAGGCCGCGCCGAACTGGTGCGCGGCGAAGATCCACGCGAACATGATGCCCACTCGCTCGCGCCCGAACGCGTCGGCCGTGAGCGCGACCGTCGGCGGCACGGTCGCCACCCAGTCGAGGCCGTAGAAGACGATGAAGGCCACGAGGCCGAGGCTCGGCGACCCCAGCACCGAGTGCAGCGCGAGCAGCGAGAGGCCGCGCAGGCCGTAGTACCAGAAGAGCAGGAGCCGCGGGTCGTGGCGGTCTGTCAGCCAGCCCGAGAACGTCGTCCCGATGATGTCGAAGACGCCGATCGCGGCCAGGTACGACGCGGCGGTGACCTCGGAGATGCCGTGGTCGTGGGCGGCCGGGATGAGATGCGTTCCCACGAGGCCGTTGGTGGACGCGCCGCAGACGAAGAACGAGCCGGTGAGGAGCCAGAACGTCCCCGACCGGGCGCCCTCGCGCAGGCCGCCGAGCGCGGTGCGCACCGGGCCTGCCGTCGGCGCCCTGGGCGCCTCGATCTCCTCGCCGCCGTAGGGCGCCAGGCCGAGGTCGGCGGGGTGGTCGCGCATGATGAGCGCCGCCAGCGGGACGACCACGAGGAGCGCCACCACGGCGACGGTGGCCGACGCCCACCGCCAGCCCGCGGTCGTCACGATCGTCGCCAGGATCGGCAGGAAGATGAGCTGCCCGGTGGCGTTGGCCGACGTCATGATGCCGGTGACGAGCCCGCGCCGGCGTATGAACCAGCGGTTGCCGACGATTGCCGCGAGCGGGATCGAGACGGCGCCCGTCGCCGTTCCGATGACCAGCCCCCAGAGGAGGCGCAGCTCCCACGGCGCCGAGATCAGCGTGGTCGCCGCCGACGCCGCCGCGACGACGAGGAGCGCCGTCACCGTCACGCGGCGAACGCCGAAGCGCTCGTGCAGCGCCGCGGCGAAGGGGGCGCCCAGGCCGAACATGATCAGGTTGATCGAGACGGCCGACGAGACGGTCGCGGCGCTCCAGCCGAACTCGTGCTCGAGCGGGACGATCAGGACGCCGGCGGTCGACCGAAAGCCGGCGCTCATCACCAGCACGAGCAGCGTGACGCCCGCCATCGCCCACCCGTAGTGGACACGCCCAGGCGCCAGGATGCGGGCGGCGAGCGGGCGGCTCTCGACGGTCACGGCGGCGATCCTACCAGATACGTGTATATACTCGTTTCATGGCGACCGAGCCGGCAGAGGTGATCTGCGTGTGCGCGACGGCGCGCATGGCCGCCCGCTCGCTGACCCGTATCTACGACCGCGCGCTCGAGCCCGCCGGCATCCGCACGACCCAGTTCTCGGTGCTCGCGCGGCTGCTCGAGGAGGGGCCGCTCGCGCTGACGCACCTGGCCGGACGCCTGGCGATGGACCGGACGACCCTGGCCCGCGACCTGCGCCCCCTCGAGCGGCGCGGCCTGGTCGCGATCTCGGTCGGCGCCGACCGCCGCGTTCGGTTGGCCGAGCTGACGCCCGCTGGCCACCGGCTCGTCGACGAGGTTCGGCCGCTCTGGAAGCAGGTGCAGCGCGACGTCCGCGCAGAGCTCGGCCCCGACCGCGTGGCCCGGCTCATGGACGAGCTGCGGGCGGCCACGGCGCTTAGCGCGAGATGATTGATCGATAACTCCCGAGGACGCCGCGATGCGACAGTTCGCAGCCGCCGCCCCGCCACAGTCGTCAACAGTCCGCAGCTGCACGTCCAGGCGCGCGGGAGTTATCGATCAATCGTCTGCTCCTCTGACATGACCGCGAGCAGTGTCCCGTCCGGATCGCGGAAGAAGCCGATCCAGAGCTCCGTGTCGCCCTGGCGGTGGACGACGTGCGGCTCGCTCGTGAACTCGACGCCCCGGCGGGCGAGCTCCACCGCCGCGGCGCGGGCCGACTCCGCCCGGAAGTAGATCAGCGGCCGCGACTCGAACTCGGGCGATTCCGCCATGCCCAGGTAGAGCCGCACGCCCTGGCAGTCGAAGAACGCCATGCCCTGGCCCGGGACCTCGAAGAGGAGCGGCAGGCCGAGCACGTCGCGGTAGAACGCCACCGACCGGGCGATGTCGGAGACGGTGACGTGGAGCTGGCCGATCGCGCCTGTGAGCGGGCCGCCGGTCGTCATCAGCCCGCCTCCGAGACCGCACGGCCGATCGCGGCGACGGCGCTCTCCTCGGCCGCGTCGCTGTGCCTCGCGACGGGCGCGATCATCCCCAGCACCGCCTCGGCCTCGCCGTCCACGCCGAACACGGGCGATGCCACGGCCCAGCCGCCCTCCGTCGCCTCCTCGCAGCTCCGGGCGTGGCCATGCCGGCGGACGCGCTCGAGATCGCGCAGCAGGAGGTCGCGGTCGGTGATCGTGGCCGGACCGACCCGCGGCAGCGGCCCGGTCACGACCCGCTCGACGTCCGCCGGCGCGAGGTGGGCGAGGAGCGCCTTCGAGGCGGCGCCGGCGTGCAGCGGGATGACGTGCCCGACGTCGAGTGAGATTCGAAGCCGGTGCGGCGACTCGATCCGGTCGAGGATCAGAAGGCCCTCGCCGGTGGGATCGCGCACGCCGACAAGGGACGTCTCGCCGGTGTCGGCCGCCAGGTGCTCGAGCGCCGCCCGCAGCGTCGGGCCGACCGTCAGGTCGCCGGCCCGGTGGCCGAGCGCCACCGCGGCGGGGCCGAGCCGGTACCCGCCGCCCGTCCGCACCACGTACCCGCGGCTTCGCAGCGACGCGAGGAGGCGATGCGCCGTCGACGTCGGCAGGTCGAGCGCGCGCGCGACCTCATGCTCGGCCCATACGGGTCGGTTTCGGTCGAAGAGCGCCAGGATGTCCAGCGCCTTCAGGAGGACCTTTGCCATCCGCCTCGCAGCCTCACTCGCTACCTCTCCAGCGCCAATGCTAACCCACCAGAGGCAACGGCATCCGCTTCCGGCCACCCGTCATACTCTCTGCTCTGACCGACTGAGGGAGCTCCAGCATGATCCGGACCGCCGATGAGTACCGCGAGTCGCTCCGCGACGGGCGAGAGGTGTGGATGAACGGGGAGCGCATCGACGACGTGACCGCGCACCCGGCGTTCCGGCCGATCGTCGACGTCCGCGCGCGCATCTACGACATGGCGCACGAGGACGAGCACCGCGAGACGCTCACCTACGAGGACGGCGGGAAGCGGTTCGCGGTCGGGTTGAAGCTGCCGCGCACCCAGGCCGACTGGTGGGACAAGCGGGCCGCCGTCGACGCGGTCATGGACGAGATCGGCGGCGTCGTCACCCGGGTCGGCGACGAGACCGTGGGCGAGATGTGGTCGCTCTTCGACGGGCAGGACGTGCTGAACGAGGTCGACCCGCGCTTCGCCGAGAACATCCGCCGCCACATCGACGGGGTGCTGCGCGAGGACGTCTTCCACGTCTCGGCCAACACCGACCCGAAGGGCGACCGCTCAAAGCGCCCGCAGGACCAGGACCCCGACATGCTGCTGCACGTCGTCCGCGAGACGGACTCGGGCATCGTCATCCGCGGGGCCAAGTACGAGACCGCGAGCGCCTACGCCAACCAGGCGTTCGTGAAGCCCACCATCGCCAACTGGGGCGACGCTGAGTTGTCCGACTACGCGCTCGGGTGCATCGTCGACATGGGCGCGCCCGGCCTTCGCCACCTGTGCCGGACCGGGTTCGCCGGCCGCGCGCCCGCCGAGGACTACCCGCTCTCGAACCGGGTCGACGAGATCGACTCGATGATCGTCTTCGACGACGTCGAGGTGCCCTGGGAGAACGTGCTCTTCTACCGGCACACGCGCGCGGCGGCGTTCATCCGCGGCACGCTCCACCGCTACAGCGCCTTCCCGTTCGTCCAGCGCATCCTGCGCTTCGCCGACATGTTGATCGGCGTGGCGCTCCACAACGTGCGCCAGACCGGGCTCGAGCGCCAGCAGGCGGTGCAGGAGAAGCTCGCGGCGCTGGCGTGCTACCGGGAGGGGATCCACGCGCACCTGACCGCGGCGATCGCCCTCGCCGAGCCGTCGCCCGCGGGGCTCCTCATGCCGAACCAGTCGCTGCTCTACACCGGCCGCGTCCTGGCCTGCTCGCAGCTCCCGGCGATGATGCACGTCGCCCGCGAGCTGTGCGGCGGGCAGATCTGCGTGACGCCCGACCACGCGATGTTCGCCCACCCCGAGACGGCACCCTGGATGGAGAAGTTCTACACGGTGAACGACGAGTGGACGGCCGACGACCGCCGCCGGCTCCTGGCGCTGGCCCGCGACCTCCTGAACTCGGACTACGCGGGGCACCGGCTGACGTTCCAGCTCTTCGCCCAGTCGCCGCCGTTCGCCCACCTCGGGGCCGTCTACCGGAACTTCGACTTCTCCGGCCCGCTGGACGTGGTGCGCCAGGCGGCCGGCCTCTCCCAGCGGGTGCCGGCGTGAGCCATCGCCGCATCCGCCCGTTCAACACGCGCGACACCTACCCCGAGCAGCGGCTTGCGAACGACCTCGCCCAGGCCGTCGTCGCCGGGAACACCGTCTACCTGCGCGGCCAGGTTGGCCAGGATCTCGACACCCGCGAGTCAGTCGCGATCGGCGACCCGGCGGGCCAGACGGAGCAGGCGATGGCGAACGTCGCGGTGCTGCTCGAGGAGTGCGGAGCGCGGCTCGAGGACGTCTGCAAGGCGACCGTCTACCTCACCGACATCCGCTTCCGGGAACCCGTGTACCAGGTGCTGGGGCGGTGGCTCGAGGGCGTCCATCCGGTGTTCACCGGCGTCGTCGTGACGGCGCTCGCGCGACCCGAGTGGGTGGTCGAGGTCGACGTCATCGCGGTCATCCCGGACGAGCGCGGATGACGTTCTCGCTCGTCGGGCGCTGCGAGCGGACCGGGATGGTCGGGACGGCGGTCACCTCGTCGAGCCCGGCGGTCGCCGCCCGCTGCGCCCACGCCCGGGCTGGGGCGGGCGCCGCTGCGAGCCAGAACGTCACGGACCCGCGGCTCGGACCCGCGGTGCTGGAGCTGATGGCCGCCGGCCGCTCCGCGCAGCAGGCGGTCGACGCCGCGCTCGCGAAGGCGCCCGGCGCCGCCTATCGCCAGCTCACCGCGGTCGACGAGCAGGGCTCGACAGGCGCGTTCTCGGGCGCCTACACGCTCGGCACGAACGCCGTCGCCCACGGGCCGGGGGCCGTCGCCGCGGGCAACCTGCTCGCATCCGATGGCGTGCCCGCCGCGATGGTCGAGGCGTTCACGGCCGAGCCCGGCGCGCACCTGGGCGCGCGGCTTCTCGTGGCGCTTCGGGCGGGCCTCGCGGCCGGCGGGGAGGCGGGGCCGGTGCGCTCCGCGGGCGTCGTCGTGTGCGACCGGGTCGAGTGGCCTGTGGTCGACCTGCGCGTGGACTGGGACGACGAGCCGATCGGCCGGCTCGCGGACGCCTGGGCCGTGTGGGAGCCTCAGATCTTCGACTACGTCACGCGCGCGCTGGACCCGGGATCCTCGCCCTCATACGGCGTCGCCGGCGACGAATGAAGAACACGGGGGCGATAACGCAACAGTGGGGTCAGGCACGCAATTGCGTGCCTGACCCCGGAATTGCGCCCTTCCGAATCAGCCGGTGATGCGGCTGTGGCCGGCCATGATGTCGGCGCTGATCGCCGTGAAGATGCCGGTCAGTGACGTCGGGTTCGGGTTGGAGTAGTAGTTGTTCGGGCTCGCGATCGCCTGCATGGCCCCGACCGCCGAGATCTGCGGCGACTCCCTGATCGAGTTGTAGTCGTCCGGGTACTGGAGGACGTTGCCGTTGATCTTCGCGCCCGTCGACGCCATGCAGTAGTCGGTGGTCGAGGTCGTGTAGGCGATCGTGTAGATGAGGACCTTGTTGGCCTTCATCGTCGCGGCGTTGTCGACGGCCGACTTGCACGGGTTCGTCAGGTACGGGCTCGTGTTCGGGTAGTACTGCGGCCCGAAGTTCGCGGCGCCGTCCGAGAGGAACACGATCACCTTCTGGGTGCCCACTCGGCCGTGCGCCTGGAGCTCCTGGTAGGCGTTGTCGAGGGCGAGCGTGTAGCTCGTGCCGCCGACCGCGTGGACGCAGTTCACCGTCGAGACGAGCGGCGACGTGTTGTCCAGGTTGCCGAGCGAGCTCGCATAGGTGTTCGACAGCCCCACGAGCAGATAGGCCGGCGTCGTGTCCTGGTACTGCTGGTCGTCGTTCGTGCTGCACGCCTGCGACGTGCTCGTCGCCGGTGGCAGCACCACCAGGCCGACGTTGTCGATCGACGGATCCATCCCGCCCAGGAAGGCAAGGATGCCGTTCTTGGCGTTCGTGATCTTCGAGCCCGACATGGATCCGGTGCGGTCGAGCACGATCATCACGTCGAGCGGGAGGCCGCCGCATGGCGAGCAGGCCTGCGCGTGCACGCTCTCGGTGATCGAGTTGATGCCGATGATCCGCAGGAAGTACGTCGGGATGTTCGCCGTCTCGGTGATGTGCACCGTGTTGGCCGGGCTGCAGAAGTTCGGGCTCGTCGAGCAGTCGAGCGTGATGTTGGCAGTCACGTTCGGCACGCCGGGGATCCGGTTCTTGGCGGTGCTCTCGGCGCTCAGGTTGTGGGCGGCCGCGCTCGCGGCGCCGGTGTTGGGCAGGTTCCCGGCACCGGCGGCGACGGCGGCGTCCGCGGAGGCCTGAAGGGCCTGCTTCACGCGGTACGCGTTGCCGATGTCGATCACGGCGCCGCAGAAGAGCAGCAGCGTCAGAAGGAACACGACCACCAGCGGGAGCGTCTGTCCCGAGGTGGTGCGACGGGCGGTGTCTTGGGTGTGCGACATGGCGTCCATGAGATGTTGGGGGGGAAAGCCGGACGACCGAATCCGGCTGCTTCTCTCAACGTCGCCCAACGGGCACCTTCCGGCCATCCCCTGAAAGAGGGGTCCTTATGACCGATCGAGGGCCGTAGACTGGCCCTGATGGCCACTCTCACCCGGCGACAGCTGCTTGCGCGTACGGGCGCCGCTGCGGCCGCCGCACTGGCCGCCGAAGGCGGAATCGCCGCAGCACGCGGCGCGCCCACCGTCATCGTCATCGGCGGCGGGCTCGCCGGATTGAGCGCCGCCCGCTCGCTCGTCCACCGCGGCCACCGCGTGCGGCTCTACGAGGCGTCCGACCGGCTGGGCGGCCGCGTGTGGACGCTGCGCGGGTTCCTGGCCGACGATCAGGTGAGCGAGCACGGCGGCGAGTTCATCTCGAGCGAGCACACCGCGATGCGCGGGCTGGCCGAGAAGTTCGGCCTCCGGCTCGAGAACACGCTCCGCTACCCGGCCGGGACGCACGACCGCTACCACTTCAAGGGCGGCCGCTACCCGCTGGCCGCCGCTGCCGCCGACTGGGCCGGCGTCTTCCCGATCTTCCGCGACGCCGTGCACGCCGCCGGCTACCCCACGACGTTCGACCGCTCGACGCCGGCCGGCCGCGCGCTCGACCAGATGACCGTCGAGGAGTGGATCGAGACGTCGCTTCCCGGCGGGCTCGGCTCGCGCCTCGGGGCGCTCGTCGCCAACTCGTGCGTGGGCGAGTACGGGGCGGACATCGACCGGCAGAGCGCCCTCAACGTCGTCTATCTGCTCGGCTTCGATAGCCGCCGCGACTTCTCGCTCGCCGGCACCGACGAGAAGTTCCACGTCCGGGGCGGAAACGACCAGGTGCCGGCGGCGCTCGCGGCCGGCCTCCGTGCCACGGTCGAGACGGGCGCGGAGCTCGTTGCCCTGCGGCGACGGCCGAGCGGGGCTGTCGTCTGCACGTTCGCCCGTCGCGGCGGCGCCCACTTCGAGGCGAGCGCCGACCGGGTGGTGCTCGCGCTCCCGTTCACGACCCTCCGTCGCGCCGACCTGTCGCGGGCCGGCCTCTCGGCGCGCAAGGTCGACGCGATCCGGCACCTGCCGATGGGCACGAACGCGAAGCTCCACGTCCAGTTCCGCGACCGGTACTGGTACGGCCTCGGCGCCGACGGCACGACCTACGCCGACACCGGCTACGAGTCCTGCTGGGAGGCGACGACCGCCGAGCCCGGCGGGCCGGGCGTGCTCGTCCAGTACACCGGCGGGCACCTGGGCCGGTACCCGGGCCGGCCGGCGCACGCCCCGGCGCCGGCGGCGCTCGTGGGGCGGTTCCTGCGCCAGCTCGAGCCCGTGCTCCCGGGCGGCGGCGGGCGGTGGAACGGGCGCGCGTGGCTCGACCACTGGACGGCCCACCCGTGGACGCACGGCTCCTACAGCTACTGGGGGCCGGGCCACTACACCCGCTTCGCCGGCTACGAGGGCGTCCCGGAGGGGACGATCCACTTCGCCGGCGAGCACACGTCGCTCAACTTCCAGGGCTACATGGAGGGGGCCGTCCGCAGCGGCCGCCGCGCGGCCCGCGAGATCGGCTGAACGTGGTGAGCGCGCCGCGTCGCCGGGAACGCCACCTCGGCCACCGCACCGGGTGGTTGCGCGCCGCCGTCCTCGGTGCGAACGACGGCATCGTCTCGGTGGCGGCGATCATCGTCGGTGTTGCTGCTGCCGATTCGAGCCGCTCCGCGATCGTGACGGCCGGCGTCGCGGGGCTCGTGGCCGGCGCGGCCTCGATGGCCGCTGGGGAGTACGTCTCGGTCAGCTCGCAGTCGGACACCGAGCGCGCCGATCTCGACCTCGAGCGGCGCGAGCTCGTGAGCGACCCGATCGGCGAGCGCGTGGAGCTGGCCGGGATCTACCGCGAGCGAGGGCTCTCCGCCCGCCTCGCCGAGGAGGTTGCGGCCGAGCTCAGTGCCCGCGACGACGTGCTTGCGGTGCATGCCCGCGACGAGCTGGGCATGACCGCGCTGTCACACGCGCGCCCGTTCCAGGCGGCCGGGGCGTCCGCGGCCTCGTTCACGGCCGGTGCCGCACTGCCGCTGCTGGCGGTGATCCTGGCCCCGTCCTCGATCCGGATCCCGGTGACCATCGGTGCGACCCTTGTGGCGCTGGGGGTGACCGGCTGGGCCGGCGCCCGCCTCGGGGGCGCACCGCCACTCCGAGGAGTGCTGCGTGTCGTCGTCTGGGGCGTTGCCGCGATGGCGCTCACGATGCTCGTGGGTCGCGTCGTCGGAACCACCGTCTGAGCGCCGCGCGCCCCGAGGTCGCCTGAACAAAGAACGCCCGGCGGGACGCGCGCGCCACGCGTCCTGCCGGGCAGCTTTGGGACGGAAGAAGGGGGGAGCGTTGTCCCGCCGGGAGACAGGATCGGCGGGATCCGCGACCCGGGCGATCCGCAATTCGGGGGATCCGCGCGGCGACGCCAACCACCTGACGCCCGCCGCGGGACTTGATACGGTGGCACGTCGTGGCATCAGAGACGACGGCCACCGAGCGGGTCGGCGAGGTGGCGGCGCCCAGTGCAGCCGATTTCGAGACAGCACGCCGTGGGCGGCGCGTTCCGGCGTTCGACGAGCTGCAGCCGCCGCGGGGCCAGCTGCGCCGGTTCGTGGCCGGCGTGCTTATCTCGGCCGCCGTCGTCGTGGTCTCGGTGGTCGCCTTCAACATCGTCGTCGACCCGTTCGGGACGTTCGGGACGGGCCTCTTCCCGACCGCCATCGAGAGCGACCGGTCGGCCAAGATCTCGCTTCTCGAGAAGCTGCCCTACAACCCCGACGTCCTCATCATGGGGAGCTCGCGCTCGCGGCCCGCCCGGCCGAAGGTGCTCGAGCGGCTGACCGGCCGCACCGGCTTCAACTCGGGCGTCACGAGCGGCGGGGCGGTCGACTGGTGGGTGTTCGCGCACCTGTGGCTCAAGCGCTTCCCCAAGGGGCCGCATCACGTGCTGCTCTTCGTGAGCGACGGCGTCGGCACGAACGTCGTGAACCCGCAGCTCGCCGCCGACTCGCGGGCCGCGCCGTACCTGCCCGAGGGGCTCGATACCGGCGAGTGGTCGATCCTGCACAAGCTCAAGGCGTACACGTCGATCGACGCCGCTCGCGACTCCTACCGGGTCGTGCGCGCCTGCATGCGGCCGGAGGGCTGCCACACCGGCTTCTTCCACGCTGACGGGTCGCTGCGCCTGGGGCTTCTGCGCTCCGCGGGGGTGCGCACGCACCGGATGCAGGCCAAGCTCTCGGCGGAGCTCGCGCGCATCCGCCGGGACGGCATCAGCCATCGCCTTCCGACCGAGCACGAGCAGCTCACGTTCGAGCGCCTCCTCGGCTACCTGAACGATCACGGGATCACGCCGGTCATCGTGACGAACCCGCTGCAGCCGCAACTGCTCGCCGCGCTCGACCGGCGCGGCAACCCGCGCTACAAGTGGTCGGTCGACTACCTCGACCGGCTGCACGCGAAGTACCGGTTCCACTTCATCGACCTGACGTCGATCAAGACGTTCGGCGGATCGCCCCGCGACTTCTCAGATCCCACCCACGTCGACACGAAGAACATGGATCTGATGTTGCAGTACATCGTGGCGCACGACGACGGGATCCTGTAGCCCGTGCTCTTTAACAGCTATGTCTTCCTGTTCGCGTTTCTGCCGGTCGTGCTCGTGGTGTGGTGGGCGCTGCGGCCGCCCACCGTCCGGCTCACGTTCCTGGCGCTCGCGTCCTACTTCTTCTACGGGTGGTGGGACTGGCACTTCATCCCGCTGCTCTTCGCATCGACGAGCGTCGACTTCATCTCCGGCCACATGATCTCGCGCTCGGACGACCCCCACCGGCGCAAGGTCGTGCTGGCGACCGCGCTCACGATCAACCTGGCGTTCCTCGGCTACTTCAAGTACGCCGGCTTCTTCGTCGACTCGGCGAACGGGATCGGCTCGTGGTTCGGGGCGGGCGACGCGATCCCGGCGCTGCACATCGTGCTGCCGATCGGCATCAGCTTCTACACGTTCAACTCGATGTCGTACACGATCGACATCTACCGGCGGCTGGTGCGGCCGGCGCGCAATTTCCTGCACTACGCGGCGTTCGTCTCGCTCTTCCCGCATCTGATCGCCGGCCCGATCGTCCGCTACAGCGACATCGACCAGCAGCTGCGCTCGCTCCAGCCGCGGCTGACTGCGAAGTTCGCCGCTTCGGGTCTCTTCTTCTTCGGCTGCGGCCTCGTGAAGAAGCTCGTGATCGCAGACGAGCTGGCGCCGCACGTGACGAACCTCTTCGGAAACCACGCACACCTGCACCTCATGACGGGGTGGGCCGCGGCGATCGGCTATTCGCTCCAGCTCTACTTCGACTTCTCGGGGTACTCCGACATGGCGGTCGGGCTGGCGTTCCTGCTCGGGTTCCGCTTCCCCCAGAACTTCAACTCGCCCTACCAGGCCGTCAACATCTCGGACTTCTGGCGGCGCTGGCATATGTCGCTCTCGTTCTGGCTTCGCGACTACCTGTTCATCCCGCTCGGCGGCTCCCACGGAAGCCGCGCCGCCACGCTGCGAAACCTGTTCGTCACGATGTTCCTGGGCGGCCTGTGGCACGGCGCGGCGTGGACGTTCGTCGTCTGGGGCCTCATCCACGGCGCGTACCTCGTCATCCATAACGTTGCCCGCGGCGCCGGGCTCACACCGCGCAACACGATCGTGAACAGGGCGATCACCTACATCTGCGTCGCGGCAGCCTTCGTCGTCTTCAAGTCGCCCACGCTGTCGGTGGCGGGCGACGTCCTCGGTGCCATGGCGGGCTTGAACGGCCTCGGCACGCTGCACGACCTGCGCGTGAGCGTCGGCGCGACGTTCCTGCTCGAGGTGATCGGCCTGCTCGTGTTCGTGAACGTCGTCCCGAACACGTGGCAGATCAAGCTCGAGCCGCGCCTGCGCCACGGGGTCGCGATCGGCTTCGCGGCCGGCTTCGCCGTGCTGCTGATCGCGCAGCCCAGTCCGTTCATCTACTTCCAGTTCTGAGCCGGGAATCGGTAGGATCGCCGCATGGCCGCCTGTCCCGAATGTGGGCAGGAGAACCCTGACGGGTTCCGACTGTGCGGTATGTGCGGCGCGCTGCTCTCCGGTCACGGCGTGAGCGACCGCGAGATGCGCAAGACCGTGACCGTGCTCTTCTGCGACGTGGTCGGGTCGACTGCGCTTGGAGAGCGGTCGGATCCGGAGGTCGTGCGCGCGACCATGTCACGCTATTTCAGACGGGTGCGCGAGGTCCTCGAACGCCACGGTGGCACCGTCGAGAAGTTCATCGGCGACGCCGCGATGGCCGTCTTCGGCTCGCCAATTGTCCGCGAGGACGATGCACTTCGGGCGGTGCGGGCCGCCTCCGAGATCCAGGCCGCGATCGCGGACCTCGGCATCCGCGCCCGCATCGGGGTCAACACCGGCGAAGTCGTCGCGCAGTCGGGTGACCCCATGGTCACCGGCGACGCCGTGAACGTTGCCGCGCGCCTGGAGCAGCTCGCGCCGCCCGGTGAGGTGCTCCTCGGCGATGCGACGTACCAGCTCGTCCACGGAGCGATCGTCGCCGAGCCGGTCGAGGGACTGAGCGCTCACGGAAAGCGGGACCCGATCAAGGCGTGGCGGTTGCGTTCGGTCACAAACGCCCCGTCGGGCTTCGTTCGCCGGTTCGACACTCCGCTCGTCGGTCGGGTCGGTGAGATGAGGCTCCTCCACGACGCGCTGTCGCGGGTTACACGTGAGCGCCGCTGCCATCTCTTCACGCTGCTCGGACCGCCCGGCGTCGGCAAGTCGCGGCTTGTCTCGGAGCTCGCCCGAAGCGCCGGCGGCGAGCCGCTCGCGCTCGTCGGTCAGTGCCTGCCCTACGGCGACGGCATCACGTACTGGCCGGTCGCGGAGATCCTCCGAGCGGCGGCGAACATGGACGACGCCGACGACCGGTCGACAGCACGCAGCCGGCTCGAACAGCTCGTCGAGGCCGACCCCCAGGCGCCCGTCGTGGCCGACCGCCTGGCGAGCGCGATCGGGCTCGGAGGCACGCCGGCTCCCTCTGCGGAGATCCAGTGGGCGCTGCGGCGGACGCTGGAGCGGCTCGGTCACGCGCGGCCGCTCATCGTGGTGTTCGAGGATGTGAATTGGGCGGAGCCGTCCCTGCTGGACCTCATCGACTACCTCGCCGGCTCGTGTCGCGGAAGCGCGATCCTCATGGTCTGCACCGGGCGACCCGAGCTCGTGACCATCCGGCCCGGCTGGGCAGGCGGGATGCTCGACGCCACGACGATCCTTCTCGAGCCGTTGCAGGACGCCGAGTGCGATCTCCTGATCAGCACGCTGGCCCAGGGTCTGCGGCTGACGCCGGAGCAGCGCGCCCGGGTGATCGAGGCCGCGGAGGGCAACCCGCTGTTCGTCGAGCAGATGCTGGCAATGCTGGCGCGCCCGGGCGCGCACGACGTCGAGGTGCCTTCGACCATCAGCGCGCTGCTTGCCGCCCGGCTCGAGCAGCTGACGCCCCAGGAGCGTGACGTCGTCGAGTGCGCATCAATCGAAGGCCGGGTGTTCCATCGGTCCGCCGTCGAGGCGCTCGTCGCACCCGAGGAGCGGCCGGCCGTCCCGAACCTGCTCGACCGCCTCGTCCACCGGGAGCTGATCGAGGGCGACGTCTCCCTGTTCGGCGGCGACGAGGGCTTCCGGTTCCGCCACCTGCTGATCCGCGACGCCGTCTACGGGTCGGTCCCCAAGCGCCTGCGCGCCGACTATCACGAGCGGTTCGCCGGCTGGCTGGGCGCCGCGGCCGGCGATCGCGTCGACGAATACGAGGAGATCCTCGCGTACCACCTCGGCGAGGCGGTGCGGTATAGGCGCGAGCTGGAGGACTCGGGTGACGCCACCGATGCACTCGCCGAGCGCGCGGCTCGGGCCTACCGCAGGGCCGCCGACCGGGCCGCCGTTCGCGGCGACTACCTAGCCGGCGCCAGCATGCTCGGGCAGGTGGCCGGCCTGCTGCCGCCGTCGGACGCGCGGGTGCCGCTCGCGCTTGTCGACCGTGCCCACTGGCTGCGCTGGGCGCGTCCGGAGCAGGCGGTTGCGGCAGCCCGGAACGCGGTTGCCGCGGCCGAGCTGAGTGGCGGCGATGCGGCGCGCAGCATGGTCCGCATCTACGAGCGCTTCGTCCGCCTGAACCTGGACCCCGAAATGGCGGTCGCCGACCTGTTCGACGCGGCCCGCGCGGAGGCCGAGCGGCTCGACGGTGTGGACCCCGCCGCCGCGGCGCGGCTGTGGTGGATCGTCGCCAACGTCGCCGAGACCTACCTCCACCGGAGCTCCGTGGCCGTCGCCGCCGCTGCCCGAAGCCGGCAGCTGGCTGCCGACGCGGGTGCCGACTGGCTGTCGAGCGATGCCACCGGGATGCTCATCCAGTCGACGACGCATGGCCCGGGCCCGATCGACGATCTGCTGGACGCCGGGGAGGAGCTCCTTTCCGGGGCGGGCGGGCTCGGCCGCGCGATGTACCTCGACACACGCGCCCTCCTGCTTGCTCAGCGAGGCGATCTCGAAGATGCGCTGGCCGCGCTGGACCAGGCGGGCGCCATCTGGACCGAGTTCGGCATCTCGACGTGGGCGAAGTACGGACCCTCCTGGCTGCGCGGGTCCGTGTTCCTCCTCGCCGGCCGGCCACAGGAGGCCGTGGCGCCGCTCCGCGAGGCGGTCGAGCTCGCCACGAGCAGCGGGGAGGATTCCTACGCGTCGACGATCCGCGGGTTGCTGGCTCGGGCGCTCGCGCTCATCGGCGAGACGGTGAAGGCGCTCGGGGAGGCTGAGCGGGCGCGCGGGCTGACCCGCCCGGGGGACACGCTCTCGCAGCTGCTCTGGCGCGGGGCGGAGGTGCGCGTGCTCGCCGCACTCGGAAAGTACAGCGAGGCCGAGGCGCTGTCGGCAGAGCTCATCGCGCTCATCGGTGAGGTGGAGGTGCCCGAGCTGCGGTTCGACGCGCTGACCGATGTCGCCGACGGGAAGCGTGCCGCCGGCAGGCTCGAGGAGGCGCGCGCGCTCCTGCAGCAGGCCCTCGACGAGAGCGTCGCGCGCGGCGCCCGCAGCCTCGTCGCACAGGCAACCGCGGCCCTGGACGCGCTCGGAGCGCCGCCGGCCTCGGCGCGCCGCTGAGCGCCCCGCGCGAACGTATGGGATACTCGGGCCGCGTCCGGGGCGGGGCGCCCGACGCGATCGGATCCCACGACTGGAGGGGCCATGGCCAGCGAGGAGCGTCAGAACTTCGGCAAGTTCATCCGGCTGGACGAGAACGATCCGGAGCTGAGCCGGGCGAGCGGCGTCGAGGTGTTCGCGGTTTCTGCTCCGGCGACCAGCGAGCTCGCGTTGCGGCTCTTGCTCGAGCCGCGAAGCGTGCTCGTCGAGCACGACGTGATCGATCACCACGAGGGGGCCGGGTGGCATATCACCCTGAACCGGGTCAACGCGCAGGTGCCGATCCCGCTGCCTCCGCACAAGCCGCCTCCCAAGCCGCCGCCAAAGGGGCCGGGCGCGCACCACATCGTCGTCATCTGGACCGTGGTCGAGGAGTCGAAGCAGGCGCACGGCGTGCTCTACCGCGTGCCGCCCGCCGAGGGCTGAAACAGCCGGCCGGCGCGGCGCTCCCAGAGGCATCAGCCCGGCGGCCGGTGACAGACGGCTTCCGCGTTATTCCCGTCGGGATCGAAGACGTACGCGCCGTAGTAGTGCTCGTGGTAAATCGGCCTCGGCCCGGGCGGGCCGTTGTCGCGCCCGCCGGCCGTGAGCGCGGCAGCGTAGAAGGCTTCGACGGCCGCCCGGTCGGCGGCGGCGAACGCGACGTGGACGCCGAACTGCGCCTGCGGACCGGCCGCGATCCAGAACTCGGGCGCGTCGCGCCCGAACCCGCCGACGCTCGCCACCGGCTCCATCATGAGCGAGTAGCCGAGCGGGGCGAGCGCGGCCGCATAGAAATCGCGGCTCGCCGCGTAGTCGGACACCGTGAGTCCGATGTGGTCGATCACGTTGCCACCTCCCAGAAGATCAGGGCGACCAGGTAGATCGCCGCGTAGGCGACCACGAACGCCTGCGCCGCCATCAGGGTCAGCTGGCGGAGCGTCGGCCGCGTGCGGTGAAGCCAGCGCAACTTGATGACCTCGCCGCCGAGCATGAGCGCGCAGAAGAGCGAGAGCAAGCCGCCCGGGCCGGGGATGGCGAGGAGCGCATAGAGCATGCTCGCGTGCGCGGCGTTGTTGAAGACGACGAACCCGAGCGCAATCAGCTCGCGCTCCAGCACGCGGTCGACGATCGTGAGCAGGATCCCCAGCTCGGCGACGCCGAGGAGGGCCAGCTCGGCGATCCGCACGCCCGACGGCGAGTGCAAGCCGCGGTCGAGCGCGTGGACGAACGCCACGTAGGCGACGACGAACGCGATCGCCTTCACGGCCGTCTCGGCCCACGCCAGCGGGTGGTAGTCGCCGATGTGCCAGGAACGATGCGTCGTCGCGGTCACCCGCGGGCGCTCCGCGGGGCGGGGCCGGTCGACGTGCGGACACGCAGCTCGACGGGCACGCTCACGTGGCGCGGCCGCCCGGTGGGATCGGCGTCGATGCGGTCGAGCAACATCGTGACGGCCTTCTCGGCCTGGAGATCGAGCGGCTGGGCGACCGTCGTCAGCGAGATCCGGTTGAGCCGGGCCAGGTCGATGTCGTCGAATCCGACGACCGAGAGCGCGCCGGGCACCGGAATCCCGGCGCCCTCGCACGCGTCGATGAGTGCGACGGCGCCGTGGTCGTTCCAGACCACGACGGCGGTCGGGGCGCCGGCTCCCCGCAGGGCCTCGGCGATGGCCGAGCCGGTCTCCCAGACGATCGGCGGGAGCGGCTCGACGCCCGCTGCCCGCAACGCTGTGACGTAGCCGGCATGGCGTGCGCGGTCGCCGCCCGCCTCGGCGCTCGAGGTGCGAACGTAGGCGATCCGGCGGTGTCCGAGGTCGAGCAGGTGCGTGGCAGCCAGCCGGCCGCCCTCCCGGTCGCGGGGTCCGACCGAGTCGGTCCAGCCCTGCCGAAGCCCGATCGTGACGACAGGCGTCTCAGCGGCGCGGAGCGTGGCGGCCACCTGGGCGGCCCGCTCCACCTGGCCCATCAGCACGAACCCGGCGACGCGCTGCTCCAGCAGGGCCTCGACGCCGGCGACCGCCAGATCCTCGTCGCCGTCCACGTTGCAGAACATCGCGGTGTGCTCGCGGCGGAAGAGCGCGCGCTCCACGGCCTGGGCGAGGTGCGCGTGGTAGGGGTTTCCGAGGTTGCCGACGAGAACGCCGACCATGGTCGTCCGCCGCTTCACGAACTGGCGGGCGATGCCGTTCGGCGTGTAGTTCAGGCGCTCGATGACCGCCTGGACGCGCCGTCGCGTCTCGTCGGACACGGGCTCCGCGCCGCGGATGACGTTCGAGACGGTCGACTTCGAGACGCCGGCCGCCTGCGCGACGTCGATGATGGTGGTGCTGCGCCCCACGGCGGGAGTCTACGGCCGCGATCTTGGTAGCGTCTGCGACCCATGACGGCCAGCGCAGGCCCCGTGCGGCTCGGGATCCTCGGGACGGGATTCATCTCGGCGGTGCACGCGGCGTGCGCGATGCGAAGCGAGCAGGTCGAGCTCGTTGCCGTCGCGTCCGTCCGCGGCCGGGCAGCCCGCGAGCGGGTCGGCGAGCTCGGCCGGGAGGTACGGCTGCTCGCGCCGGAGGAGCTCCTGGCGAGCGACGACATCGAGGCGATCCTGGTGTGCTCGCGGACACGCGAGCATGCCTCGCACGCGGTCGAGGTACTGGGCAGGGGGAAGCACCTCCTGCTCGAGAAGCCGGGAGCCATGACCGTCCCCGGGCAGCAGCTCATCGCCGACGCCGCGGCTCAGCGGCCGGAGCTGGTGACGATGGTGGGGTATCACCGCCGCCACGACCCGCGCTTCTGCGACCTGGCCGAGCGCATCGCCGCGGGCGTGGTCGGCGACGCCGTTCGCGGTCCACCTGACGACCCGCGAGGACTACCCGCCGAGCGCAGCCGACGACGCCGCTGCCGGCGGCTTCATCATGGACGTCGGCGTGCACGACTTCGACACCGCGCGCTGGCTGCTCGGACACGATCCGACTTCGGTGTTCGCGCACGCTCACGCTCCGGTCTACGCCGAGGGCGGGCCGGACAACGTCTACGTCACGCTCGCGCTCGACGACGGGGCCGCCACAGTGCATCTCTCCCGGACGTCGCAGGTGGGGATGGACATCCGCTGCGAGGTGGTCGGGGCCGAGGGCTCGGCGTGGATCGCCGAGAGCGCCGTCGGCGGTGAGGCCGCCCTCCTCACCGCCGCCGTCGCCGACCGCTTCCCGAACGACTGCCGTGACCGCTTCCCCGAGGCGTACCAGCGGCAGATGGACGCATTCGGGCGCGCCTGCCGCGGCGGGTCGTTCGCCGGAGCGACCCTGGAGGACGACCGCTGGGCGGTCGCGACCGCCGTCGCCGCTCGGGCCAGCGCCGCCAGGGGCCAGCCTCTCGAGGTCGGCCCCTCATGGAGCTGGGATCCGGCCACGGCCGGCTGACCCGCGTCAGTTGTCGTCGTGGTGCACCCGCACCTTGATCTTCACGCCGTAGACAACGCCGGCCGGCTGCTGCTGGTAGGTGCACGGCCCACAGCCGGAGAAGCTGCCCGGGCCGTTCTGCGCCCTGACCGTGATCCGGTTCTTGCCGCGGTGGAGGAACGGCTTGATGTCGAACGTCGTGAGCACGCGGATCGCGCTGGTGCGTGAGGTCGCTGGCCGGCGGCTCTCGACTCAGTGGAACGCGGTCGAGGTACGCGACGCCTCCGACGGCTCGGTGATCAGCTCCTTCACGGTGACCGGAGCGATCGGCTCGATTGCGCTCGCAGGCAACTCCGTCGCCGTGCTCGTCCGCGCGGGCGGTGGTGTCAAGCACATCGAGGTCCACGACGCGACCACGGGTGCACCTGTGAACTCGCTCCTCATCGCGTCGAACGCGGTTGGCCCGATCGACATGTCCAAGGCCGGCATCCTGTTTCGGCGGGGCAAGGTGCTCTACATCGCCAGCCGCCGGATCCGCTCGACCCGCCGGTAGTCACGCCAAGCAATACAGGCTGAGCGTCCCGCTCGTCCGGTGGTCGTTCGCGCTGCCCTCGCCGACAAGCACGCAGCCGTCGATCGCGATCGGGCTCTGCCAGTGGCCGGCCTTCGCCGGGAGCGTCGTGACCGGGTCGGGCGAGGAGGGCCGGTAGACGTTGATCCCGCCGCCGGTCGGGTCGTACACGTAGAGCAGGTCGCCGGCCAGGACGGGGCTCGTCCCGGCGCTGTCGTTCGCCCACAGCTTGAGGAGCCGCGGCGTCCCGCTCCCGGTCAGCCGGTAGGCGGCGGTTCCGCCGTCGGTGGCGATGTAGACGTCGCGGCCGCGCACCGCCGGCGCCGTGAACATGAGCGTCGAGCCCGGATCGGGCAGCGTCTGCACGACCTGCATGCGCGCGATGTCGATCAGCCGCAGCAGGCCGTCCTTCCCGCCCTGCACCCCGTACAGGCGCCCGTCCACGCCGCGGACGAGCGCGGGCGCGGTCGAGCCGAGGTCGACGTCGCCCGAGTTCAGCTCCTCCTGGTTGGGCGGCGTCCAGCTTCCGACCAGCTCGCCGGCGTCGGGCGAGAGCTCGAGCACGCTATCGCCCCACGCGGTCTGCCCGTCGTACGGCGCGTTCCCGGTCGCGACCAGGATCCGGCCCGTCCCCGGCTCGACCACCGCCCCGGCGCGCGCCCAGATCGCCGCGTCGGAGTCCGCACAGGACGATGGCTCGATGATCTCGTGCCGGTCGGAGCAGAGCGCGTTCCAGACGTGGGCGATCCTCCCGCTCTCCCGGTCGATCGACACGACGTGACCCTGATAGGGCGGGGCGTCGCCGATGTAGCCGCCGGTCGTCGCGAGCAGGAGCCGGCCAGAGATGTTGAGCGCCGTCCCGAGCTTCTCGTGGGTCGGGTCGCGGGTGATCGTGACCGGCCAGCCGCCACTGGTCACCTCCGAGCCGTCCGCGAGCGAGAGCTTGTGGACGACGCCGTCGGGCGAGACCGCGTAGACGTGCTCGCCGTCGGGATCCGCGGCCGGGGACGCGTTCGTGATCTGGGCCGACCCCGCCCAGCCGTCGATCCCCGGCGGCGTGTACGTCCACAGGGTGCGACCGTGCCGGTCGAGCGCGATCGTCTTGCCGTAGCTCGTCGTGACGACGAACCGACCGCCGACGAAGATCGGCGACGAGTCCACCGTGCCGGGAACGTCAATTGACACTCGCGTGAGGGTCGTTACATTCGCGGCGGTGATCCCGGTCGGCGCGCGGAAGTCGTTTCCGCGGTCGGGCGTGACGCCGAAAAGCGGCCAGGTCCGGGTCGGGCCCTGCAGCTCGATGGTCGTCGAGGGCGACGATGCCGGGTTCGTCGCCGGCGTGGTGCTCCCGCCGCTCGAGCAGCCGGTGGCCAGCGCAACCGCGACGAGCGCGCCCGCCCTCAACATCGCACGCCCACGCCGAAGCGTACGACCTGGCTCCTGCCCTCGACGTCGAACACGAGCGGCACGCACGCGCTCCGCGCCTTCAGGAGGAAGCCGCCGGCGTAGGCGTTCCAGACGCCGGGCGGCGACTGGCATGGCGTGAACCGGATCGCGCTGGCCGGAGGTTTGCCGTTCCCCCACGTGATCGCGGCCCGGTCGCGCCACTTGGCGGGCACGCGGACGTCAATTGGCACGGCGCTCGCACGGATGACCATGCCCACCTTCCTCCAGTAGGGCCAATGGGGCTCGGCGCTTCGCACGACCTGGGGCAGATACGCGGGCGGCGCCGCGATCACGCCGAGCACGGGCCGGTAGCCGCCCTCGAACGGCCTTCGGGCCCGGTCGATCACCTCAAGGCAGCCGACCCGCATCGGCGGCGCCACAGCCCCGCCGGCCGTCGTGCCCGTCGAGCTTGCGGTGCAGCCGGCCGCGGCGATCGCTAGCGAGCGCGGTGAGTACGCACGTCCTGTCCATCCGGAAGGCCAATCTAGTACCCTCGTATCCCGGTGGCTGCGCCGTCCGTCACGACGAATCCGCTCGAGCCGCTGACCGGAGACGAGATCGTCGCGGCCGTCGCCGCCGTGCGCGAGGCGCGCGATCTGGGCGAGCGGGTGCGGTTCGTGTCGGTCGAGCTGCGCGAGCCGTCGAAGGACGCGATCGCCGCCGGCCTGCCGCCGCGGGAAGCCTTCCTGGTCGTCCTCACCAACGACGACGGCATGACACACGAGGCGGCCGTCTCGCTCGACGAGGGCCGGCTCATCGACTGGCGCGACGTCCCCGGCGTCCATCCGGCGATCCACATCGACGAGTTCGACGACGCCGGGAACGCGATCGTGGCCGACCCGCGCTTCCGCGAGGCACTCGCGAAGCGCGGGATCGAGGACCCGGACATGGTGATGGTCGATCCCTGGTCAATCGGCTGCTTCGAGGACGGCGAGCGCCGCCTGGCGCGCGGGCTGGCGTGGCTGCGCGCCGACCTGGAGGGCGACAACGGCTACTCGCGCCCGATCGGCGGCCTGGTCGGCGTCGTCGACCTGAACACGATGGAGGTCGTCAGGATCGACGACCACGGCGTCCTGCCGGTGCCGTCGGGCGAGGGCGGCGACTACCGGCCCGGCGCGATCTCGCCGCCGCGCGACCGACGTCCGCCCCTACGAGATCAGCCAGCCCGACGGGCCGAGCTTCACCCTCGACGGCCATCAGCTCGCGCTGGCAGGGCTGGACGCTCGACGTCGGCTTCACGCCGCGCGAGGGGCTCGTGCTGCATCGGATCGCGTACGCCGGCCGGCCCGTGTGCCACCGGGCGTCGATCGCCGAGCTCGTGATCCCCTACGGCGACCCCAACCCGACCGTCCATTTCAAGAACGCGTTCGACATCGGCGAGTACGGCCTCGGCCCGCTCGTGAACGCGCTCGAGGTGGGCTGCGACTGCCTGGGCGAGATCCGCTACCTCGACGCGTGGGGGAACGACTCGCGCGGCGGCGCCGTCCACCTGCCGAACGCGATCTGCATCCACGAGGAGGACATCGGGATCCTCTGGAAGCACTTCGACTACCGCTCGGCGCGCACCGACGTGGCGCGCGCGCGGAGGCTGGTCGTCTCGTGCATCGCCACAGTCGGGAACTACGAGTACGGCTTCTACTGGTACCTGGGCCAGGACGCCACGATCGGGTTCGAGGCCAAGCTGACCGGAGTCCTCCACACCGCCGGTGTGCCCGAGGGCGACCCCGGCCCGCACGCCACCGAGGTCGCGCCGGCGTGGCGGCGAGCGTCCACCAGCACTTCTTCTGCGCCCGGCTCGACATGGACGTCGACGGCACGCGAAACACCGTCGTCGAGATCGAGGCCATGCCGGAGCCGCGGTCGGCACACAACCCCGACGGCCACGCCTTCTCGACCGACCGGCGCGTGCTCGACCGCGAGTCGCACGCGCGCCGCTCCGTCCACCCGCCGCTCGCGCGGCGCTGGCGGGTCGAGAGCGGCGAGCGGCGCAACCGCATCGGCGAGCCGACCGCCTACGAGCTCATCCCCGGCGAGGGCATCGAGCCGATGGCGCTCCCCGACTCGGAGTTCCGGCGGCGGGCGCGGTTCCTCGACCACCACCTGTGGGTGACGCCGTTTGCGGCCGACGAGCGCTACCCGGCCGGCGAGTACCCCAACCAGAGCCCGGGCGGCGACGGCCTGGAGCGGTGGACGAAGGCCGACCGCCCGCTCGAGGGCGAGGACGTCGTCCTCTGGTACACGTTCGGGTCGCACCACATCCCCCGGCTCGAGGACTGGCCGGTCATGCCGGTCGTCCGCTGCGGGTTCGAGCTGCGGCCGGTGGGGTTCTTCGACCGTAATCCGGCGCTGGATCGTGCCGCCGCCGGCGTCGCACTGTGGGAGGCATGCATGATCACGCTCTACTGGTCACCGGGGACGGCGGCGATGGCGCCGCAGGCCTGCCTCGAGGAGGCGGGCGCGGAGTACGAGATGGTGCAGGTGCGCCGCGAGGGCTACACCGTCGTCGAGCCCGAGGGCTACCTCGCGCTCCAGCCCGAGGGCCGGATCCCGGCGCTCCGCGACGGCGACCTCGTCCTGCATGAGGCGGCCGCGATCTGCATGTACATTGCAGACCGCTTCCCCGAGTCGGGCCTCCTCCCGCCGGTCGGCACGCGCGAGCGCGCCCACGCCTACCGCTGGCTCACGTACCTCACGAACACCCTTCAGGCGACCTACCAGATCTGGTACCAGACCGACCGCTTCATCTTCGACCCGGAAGTGCAGGCCGGCGTGAAGCGCGACCTCGAGCCGCGCCTGAACGAGATCTTCGACTGGATCGACTCGCAGATCGACGGCCATCCGTACCTGCTCGGCGACACGTTCTCGGCCGCCGACCTCTACTGCTTCATGCTTACCCGCTGGGGCCGCAACCTGCCCCGGAAGGCGTGGACGCTGCCCTCGCTCGGCGAGCACTACCGGCGGCTGGCGGAGCGGCCGAGCGTCGCCGCGATGCTCGAGAAGCAGGGGATCGAGGCCGTGCCAGCCTAATCGCTCACGTTGCGCATTCCGAGCTCCTCCGCGCCGAATCCCTCCGGCCACTGCGTGGAGTAATCGTACGTTGCGAAGCGCCACGAGGCGGAGGCGAGCGTCGCCGCCCACTTCTTCTGACGTTCCTCGTGCTCCCGTTCGCCCGCGCCCGGCATCATCCTCGGGACGATGGGCGTCGGATCGCGAAAGTCGGCCATGATGAGATTGCAGCCGTCGAAGGTGGTGCCCTCGTCGATCAGTGCCGGGCCGACCCTGGCTCGGATGAGGCTCGCCTTGCTCAGATCCGCCCCGGTCAGGTCGGTCTCGGCGAGGTTCGAGCCTGAGAGCAGCGCCGACGCCAGGTTGCTCCTCGAAAGCTTCGCACCGGCGAGACAGCTCTCCGTGAGGTCGAGACCGCCGAGATCGGCATTCGTGAGGTCTGCGCTGTGGAGATCGACGCTGGGAGCGTCGACTGCGATCATCCCGGCCTCCTTCAGGAACCGCACGACGTCTCGCTTCCCGCCTGGGTCGAGGCTCTCGAGGATGACGAGCGTGCGCGACCGTGCCAGGGGCCGGAACGCGTCGTCCTGGAGCTTCCCGGACACCAGGAGCTCGGTGATCGCCGACAGATACGCCTGGAGCGCCGCGTGCTGGTCGCGCGCCCGGGCGATCTCGCGATCCGTCGTCCGCTCGGTCGTCGCGAGCTCCCGTTCCTGGCTGCGCTGGGCGTTCGAGAGCAGGTACCCGATCACCGCCAGAGAGATCGGGATGATGACGAGGTCCGCGAGGTCCCCACAGTGTACGGCCGCGCAGCCCCGTCCAGCTCGGCCAGACCGAGTCCCACGCCACGAGTGCCACCAGGCCGGCGCCGATGGCCACCCCCACGCCCGCGCGTCGGAGATACCGAGTGGTCGGCGTTCGGCGGATTGTGGCTGTTAGCGGGGGAGCGACGCTTCAACACTAGAGGCGCGTGCCGACGGCGGGCGACTCGAGGCACCCGGGACGAGGGGGGCGCCGGATGTCCTGATCTACGCGATGCGGATGTTCACGAACTCGGCGGGGTAGACCGGCGCGAAGCCGACGAGGATCACCAAACGCCCGTTGTCGATGTCGTCCTGCGTCATCGTCGTTCGATCGCAGCGGACGAAGTAGGCGTCTTCGGGCCGCGCGCCGATGAAGGCGCCCGCGCGGTAGAGCACCGCCATGAAGTCGTCGACCGCCTGGCGCACGGCGGCCCAGAGCGGCTCGCCGTTCGGCTCGAACGCGGCCCACCGCGTGCCTTCGTCGATGCTCCGCTCGATGAAGAGCGCAAGGCGGCGGACGCTCACGTACTTCCATTTCGGATCGTCGGTCGAGAGCGTGCGCGCTCCCCAGATCGCGAGCCGGCCGTCGATGTGGCGGAGGGGGTTGATCCCGACCGCAGCGGCGCGCTCAGCTTCCTGGTCGGAGAGCTGGCGCGTCACGTCGACGATCGCTCGCAGGGTGCCGTTCCCGCCCGCCGGCGCGGCCCAGACGCCGCGGTTGGTCTCGGTTCGCGCCATGACCCCGGCGACCGCACCCGATGCGGCCGTCTCTGTCCCTGCTGTCGGGCGAAGCCGCGGTGCGTAGAGCGCAGCGTTCGGCAGCGATCCCAGACCCTGCGCCCACGCTTCCAGGGCGGATTGCGAGAGCGACGCGGGCGGATCGACGATGTGGATCCATCGCTCCCGCTCGCAGACCTCGGCGGCGGCTGCGACACGGTTTGCAGCTGCCTGCGCGCTCTGGCCGCTCGTGTCCGGCAGTACGAGGAGGTTGACCGGGAGACCCGCCAGCGCGTCGAGTGCCGCCACGACGTGGTTCTCCGCCCGCACGACGTACGCCCGGCGCCCGTCGTTCTCGAAGAAGAGCTTCACGCCCTGCGCGAGCTGGCTGCCGGCTGTGCCGAACAGCAACAGGTACTCGGAGAAGCTCGTGACGAGGACGGCCTGGCCGTCGGGCCCGCCCCCGGTCGCGCCGACGAACGCCGCATTTGACGCGGCGACCGCTTGGATCGGGGGAGCGTGAGCGGGCGTGCCGTTCGGCATCGAGATGGCGACGAGTCTAGAGCGACACGCCACTTGCAATCCCTGCAAGCGTCCGCTTTGTTGAGACCGGGTCCTGATTCGAACGAGGCGAGGGGTTCTCCGTGCCGCCGTTCTTCGTCCAGCTCCGGTTCCCGATGGAGGGCCGGTGGGTCACCGTCGCCGTCGCGGACTCGCGCCGCGTGGCGGCCGCGTATGCGGGTGCCGCGTTCCGGCACGCGCGAAGCGACGACGGCTACCACGCAGACTGCGTCCGGATCGTGTCCGAGACGGAGCTGCGGGCGGTGTCTGGCCTTCGCGGCGTGCGCGAGGCGCGGGCGGTGACGGCGGAGCACTCGGTCGGCGGCTCGGATTCGTGACGGGATCTGCGCTCCTCGCGCCAGACACGTAACGCCTTCGGGCGTACGGTCCTCGCATGACATCCTTCTCCGGTTTCGACCCCGCCGCGCTCGACTTCCTGCGCGGCCTGGGCGAGCACAACGACCGGGCCTGGTTCGACGCACACCGGGCCGACTACGAGGAGCTGCTCCTCCTTCCCGCGCGCGAGTTCGTCATCGCGCTCGGCGAGCGGCTGGCCGCGATCGCACCCGCCGTCCACGCCGACCCGCGCGTCAACGGCTCAATCCTGCGCATCAACCGCGACACCCGCTTCTCCACCGACAAGCGCCCCTACAAGACCCACCTCGACCTGTGGCTGTGGGAGGGCGACGGCCCGAGCCGCGGCTGCTCCGGCTTCTTCCTTCGCATCGAGCCCGACCGAATCGGCTACGGCGCCGGCATACACCACTTCGAGAAGGACGTGCTGGCGGCCTACCGGGCGGCGGTCGACGATCCCCGGCGCGGGCCGGCCCTTTCGCGGGCGGTCAAGAAGGCGACGGCGTCGGGCGCCCAGGTCGGCCGCGAGCAGTGGAAGCGCGTGCCCGCGCCCTACGCCGCCGACCATCCCCGGGCCGAGTTCCTGCGCTACGGCGGGATGGTCGCCGGCACGCGGGTCGACGTGCCCGCCGAGCTCTTCACGCCCGACTTCCCGGACTGGTGCCTCGAGCGCCTCGGGCCGCTGCGGCCGCTCCAGAAGTGGGTGGCGGAGGTGGTGACGGCGGCCCGGGCGGCGTAGCCGCCGGAGTCAGACCGGCGGGCGCCGCCATCCGGCGCGGCCGGCCGCGAGCCACGTGCCGTCGTCCCCCGCCCACCGGTTCACGCCGACGTCCTGAAGGGCAGCGCGGCGCACGACCTCCTCGAACGCCGGGCGCAGGCGCTCCGCCCACTGCGCCGCCGGCTCGATCGCCCGCAGCCAGGCCGGCATCAGCTCCCGCACCTCGGCACGCACCGCGTCCTCGTCGACCGTCAACACCCGGCCGTCGCGCACGACGACCCGGCCGTCGACCATGACGAGCCACACCGACCGTCCGTCCTCGCCGTACACGAGGTGGTTGGCAAGGTTGACGAACGGCGTATAGACCGGCCCGTCCATGTCGATCAGGACGATGTCGGCGCGGGCGCCGACGCGGATCCGGCCGATGTCCTCCACGAGCCCCATCGCCCGGGCGCCGCCCCTGGTCATCGCCTCGATGATCTCGGCCGCCGTCGGCCATGTCGAGAAGTCGGGGTGGTCGATCTTGTGGAGGAGCGCCGCGAGCCGGCCGACGTTCCACAGGCTCGACGTGTCTTCGACCGTCGCCTCGTCGGTGCAGAGCGCGACCGTGACGCCCGCGTCGAGGAGGGCCCGAAACGGCATGATCCCGCTGCCGCAGCGCAGGTTCCCGCTCGGCGAGTGGGCGACGACGGCGTCGGCGGCGGCGATGTCCGCCATGTCGTCCGCGTCGACCCACACGGCGTGCGAGATAACGGTCCGCTCGTCGAGGACGCCGATGCTCGCGCACGTGCCGGACGAGCGACTTGCCGAACAGCACGTCACCCGCGACCCGCTGCACCTTCGACTCGTAGATGTGGAGCGTGAACGGCAGCCGCCGGCTGACGGCGAGGTCGTGCAGGCGCTGCATGTAGTCGGCGGTCGCCCGCTGCGGAGCGGAGCACGAGAGCGCGCAGCGCAGCCGCCCGCCGGCCGCCCCGTCCCAGCGCTCCACGAACCCCTCGTGCACGGCCATCACGGAGTCGGTGTCGGGCACGGGCTCGCGCTCCAGCCGGTCGAGGACGTCCGCGGGCAGGAGCTCGCGGACGTACGGGAACCACGAGTGCTCCGGGCGTGTTCGGCAGGTAGATGCCCACGGTCGCCCGGATCCCGCAGTCGCGGTAGGCGCCCATGACCGCATCGATCGGCATCGCCGCTCGGCTCGGGCGAGAAGATCGGGTCGTCGAAGACCGCCGTCACCCCGGTCTTCAGCATCTCGATCGCACCGAGCAGCACGCGCGCCCGGTAGAGCTCGGCCGGGAACGGGCCGAAGTCGAACGGTGGCAGCTCGTACAGCATGAAGAGCTCGAGCGGCAGGTTGTCGACCAGCCCGCGGTTGAACGTACCCGACGAGTGGAAGTGGGCGTTCACGAGCCCCGGCATGGCGAGCGAGCCGGCCGCCTCGATCACGTCGCGTCCCGGCCGAGCGTCGGTCGACGAAGGGGGCCACCTCGACGATGACGCCGTCCTCGACCGCGATGTCGACCGGCGCCGACATCCCGTCGGCGGCCGAGAGGTCGAGCACGCGCGCGCCGCGGATGACGACCGGCCCCGGAGGCTCGACCGCCATGCCTACCAGACGCCTCCCAGGGCGACGGTGACCACCTCGCCGTTCACCCCGGTCGCAGCGTCCGACGCCAGGAACGCGATCACCTCGGCCACTTCCTCCGGCTCCACCACCCGGCCCCGCGGATACTCCGCCGCCCGCTCCTGCCAGATCGCATCGACCGTCGTCCCCCGTCGCTCCGCCTCGGCCTGCGCCGAGCGCTCGGCCATCGGAGTCCGCACCCAGCCCGGCGCGACGGCGTTGCAGGTCACCCCGTGCGGGCCGACGTCCTGGGCGACGGCCCGCATGAGGCCGTTCAGGCCGTGCTTGGAGGCGCAGTAGGCCGACATCCGCTCGGCACCCACGTGCCCGGCCGTCGAGCTGACCATGACGATCCGCCCGAACCCGCGCTCGACCATCCCTCCGGCCGCCGCTCGGCACAGGTGGAACGGCGCGTCGAGGTTGACGCGCATCGTCTCCTCCCACACGTCGGTCGGCTGGGCCCACACCACGTCCTCGCTGTTCGAGCCGATGCCGGCGTTCAGCACGAGCATCTCGACCGGCCCCAGCTCGCGCTCGGTCGCTGCGACGATCTCCTCGACAGGCGGCGGCACCGACCACGGATGCGGCCAGGTACTCGACTCCGGCTGCCTCGCTCGCAACGGCCGCGAGCTCGCGCTCCGTGCGCGAGACGGCCATCACCCGGTCGCCACGGGCGGCGAGCGCGAGCGCCGTGCTGCGGCCGATCCCGCGGCCGCCGCCGGTGACGAGCGCGACGCGCCCGCTCATCGGGGGCCGCAGCGGCTCACACGTCCCAGCCGGCGTCGACCACGATCTCGTGCCCCGTGATGTTGCGGGCGCCGGGCGAGACGAGGAAGCCGACCGCGTGGGCGACGTCCATGTCGTCGATGAAGCGGCCGAGCGCGGTCTCGCCGGCGAACGCGTCGTGCACCGCCTCCGGAGTGCTGCCGAGCTTGCGCGCCTTCTCGGTGACGATGGTCGTCATCCGCGTCCCGTTCGTGACGTGCGGGCAGACGGCGTTCACCGTGACGTCGTGCGGGCCCAGCTCGAGCGCCAGGGTGCGCGTGAGGCCGCGCACCGCCCACTTCGACGACGAGTATGCGACCCGGTTTCGGTAGCCGCGCAGCCCCGATGTGCCCGCGATGTTCACGATCCTGCCGCCGCCCCGTGCGATCAGATGTGGGATGGCGTGCTTGCACGCCAGGAAGGTGCCGACGAGGTTCGTGTCGATCACATGCCGGAAGTCGTCCACGTCCACGTCCTGCGCCGGCGTCTCGATCGGCCCGATCACGCCTGCGGTGTTGATGAGGACGTTGAGGCCCCCGAGCCGCTCGACGGTCGTGTCGATCAGCCGCCGCACGGCCTCGTCGTCGGTGACGTCGGTCGGCAGCGCCTCGGTGCGCCGGCCGGGGAAGCGGCGGTCGAGATCGGCCGCGTGCGACTCGAGCTCGTCCGGGGATCGCCCCGCCAGTGCGAGATCGGCTCCCTGGTCGGCCAGGAGCTCGCTGATCGCCTTGCCGAGGCCCTTTGCCGCACCGGTCACGACGGCCACCGATCCTGCCAGCGGCCTGTCGCCGCTCACTCCCAACCTTCCTGTACGGTCGCCGGCCGCGTCGCGGGTGTCCATGCCGGCCGGAGCGCACTCGACACCTCGAGCGCAGCCAGCCGGAGCTCGCGGACGCTCGTTGCGAGCTCGTGGCGCTGGAAGCGCGCGCTCGGGCCCGCCAGGCCGATCGACGCCACGGACCGGCCGCCCGGGTCGAGGATCGGGAGTGCGACGCCCCAGACGCCGAGGTTGTTCTCCTCGAAGGAGATCGCCCACCCGCGGTTGCGGATCCCGTCGAGGTGCTCGCGCAGGAATTCCGCATCGGTGATGGTCGCGCGGCACAGCTTCGCGAGCGGCCGAGCGAGAATCGCCTCGAGCTCGTCGCTCGGCAGGAACGCGAGCAGGACCTTCTGCGATGCGCCGGCGTGCAGCGGGACCTCGCGTCCCGGCTCGATGCTCAGCCGCAGGGCCATCGAGCTCTCGACCCGCTCCAGGCAGACCGCGCCGTCGCGGCGGTCGTTCATCGTGCTCAGGAGGGCGGTCTCGCCCGTGGCGCTCGCCAGACGGGCGAGGGCCGGCATCGCCAGCCGCCGCAGGTCGACCGCCGCCCGCGCCCGCTCCCCGAGGTCGACCGCGGCCCAGCCAAGCCGGAAGCGTTTCGTCACCGGGTCGCGCACGAGGAAGCCGCTCTGGGACAGCGTCGCCATGATCCGGTGCACGGTGGGGATGGGAAGGCCGCTCTCCCGCGACGCCTCGGTCGTCGTCCACTCCCGCTGGTCGCGGGTGAAGAGGGCCAGGATCGCGAGCGTCCGCTCCAGCACCTGGAGCGTCGAACGGGGATGCAGTTCCACGGGCTTGGTCACTCGGTTCTCTCCTACGGGACCGCGGGTTCCCGCGCTGCGACCCTATCCCCCGGCGGCGTGCCAGCGCAACGGGTTCTCTCACTGCGAGAAGAGCGGCGCCGGCCGCGCCGGTCCGCCAGGATACGGCTCGCGCGAACGCGCGGCGACGGCATGGGACGAAAGGGCGGCATCGACCGAGGACCCGGAGACGCAGGTGGCGGAGTCCGCAGGATCGACCACACGTGGATCCCGCTCTCGGACGGCACGCGGCTCGCCGCTCGGATCTGGCTACCCGAGCCGATGGACGCGGGCCCAGTGCCCGCGCTCCTCGAGGCGATCCCGTACCGCAAGAACGACGTCACGGCGAGCGGCGATGCCGGCCGGCACGCCTATTTCGCCGCCCACGGCTACGCGTCGGTCCGGGTCGACATCCGCGGATCCGGCGACTCCGACGGCCTGCTCGAGGACGAGTACACCGCCCGGGAGCAGCAAGACGCGGTCGAGGTGATCGCCTGGCTCGCCGCCCAGCCCTGGTGCAGCGGCCGGGTCGGGATGTTCGGCGTGTCGTGGGGCGGATTTGCGGCCCTCCAGGTCGCGGCGCTGCGCCCGCCGGAGCTCGGCGCGATCATCACCGTCTCGTCGAGCGATGACCGCTACGCGGACGACGTCCACTACATGGGCGGCTGCGTCCTCGCGTACTACATGCTGTCGTGGGCGACGACCATGCACCTCTACGCCGCGCTGCCTCCCGACCCCGACGTCGTCGGCCCGGAGTGGCGCGAGCGCTGGCTGGAGCGGCTGCGCGGGACGCGGCCCATGATCGAGTCCTGGCTCGGCCACCAGCGCCGGGACGGATATTGGCAGCACGGCTCGATCTGCGAGGACTATGCCGCGGTGACGTGCCCCGTGTTCGCGATCGGCGGCTGGGCGGATGGCTACCGCAACACGGTCTTCCGGCTGCTCGAGCATCTGGCGTGCCCGCGTCTGGGGCTGATCGGGCCGTGGTCGCATCACTATCCCGAGGAGCCCGTGCCACCCGGGCCCGCCATCGGCTTCCTCCAGGAGGCGCTGCGCTGGTGGGATCACTGGCTCAAGGACCGCGACACGGGCATCATGGACGAGCCGGCCCTGCGGGTCTGGATGCAGGACGCCGCCGAGCCGCGGCCGGCCTACGACGTGCGCCCGGGCCGCTGGGTCGGCGAGCAGTCGTGGCCGTCCCCGAACGTGTCGCCGCGCACGCTCCGGATGACCGCCCCCGGCGGCCTCGGCGACGACGACCGGCGCGCCGCCGAGCTGGTGGTGCGCTCGCCGCTCTCGCACGGGGCCCACGCGGGCGACTGGGACCCGTTCGGGAACCCCGCCGACCTGCCCCCGGACCAGCGCGCCGAGGACGGCAGGTCGCTCACGTTCACCTCGGCCCCGCTCGACAGCCCGATCGCCATCCTCGGCAAGCCGCGGGCCGTGCTCGAGCTGACCTCGGACGTCCCGCAGGCCCTCGTCGCCGTGCGGCTGTGCGACGTCGACGAGTCCGGAGCGTCGGCGCTCATCACCCGCGGCCTCCTCAACCTGTCGCGCCGAAACGGCCGCGATCGCTCCGAGCCGCTCACGCCGGGCGAGACGGTGCGGGTTGAGGTCGACCTCAAGGCCATCGGCCAGGTGGTGCCCGCCGGCCACCGGCTGCGGGTCGCCGTTGCGACCACGTACTGGCCGTGGGCCTGGCCGTCACCGGAGCCGGCGACGCTGACGCTGCACGTGGGCAGCGCGACGGCGCTCGAGCTGCCTGTGCGGGCCGTGGACGGCGCCGAGGACGCCCCGGCAGGTTTCGAGGAGCCCGAGCGGGCGCCCCACCCGGCGGCGGCGACGCTCCACATGGAGCCCGGAAACCACGTCATCACCGAGGACGTCGGCGGCGGCCGCCACCAGCTCGTGCACGCCTACCCGACTCACCACACGCTCGACCTCGAGAGCGGCATCGAGATCCGCTGGCGCGAGCCGGACACGTTCACCGTGGTCGAGGGCGCGCCGCTCTCGGCGCAGGTCAGGTGCGAGCGGTCGGTCTCGCTGGGGCGCGGCGCGTGGTCGGTCAGGCTCGAGGCCGAGGCGACGATGGCGGCCGACGCCGAGGCATTCCATGTGACCCACGAGCTTCGCGCGTACACCGGGGAGGAGCCGGCCTACTCCGGGGCGTGGTCGTTTCGGCTCCCCCGCGACGGGGTCTGATCCCCCTCGGCCGGGACGAGCCAGGCGGCCGAGTCCGGCCACGAGAGGTTCACGCGCTCGCCCGCCTCCACGGGCGCGTGCCCCGGGAGCGTGAGCATGAGCTCCCCCAGTCGCTCGACATCGACGGTCACCTGGCGCACCGGGCCGACGTAGGAGACGTCGGTGACCGCGGCCGGATAGTCGCCGCCGGCGTCGAGCGCGAGCTCCTCGGGACGCAGGATCACCTGGACCGCCGCTCCCGGCTCGAGCCCCGCCGGGCCCGCTGCGGACACCTCGACGCCGGCGTCGAGTGACACCCGGTAGCGACCCTCTCCGTCGCGTGCCGTCACGGACGCCGCGAACCGGTTGGCCTGCCCGACGAACGTCGCCACGAACGGCGTGAACGGCCGGCGGTACACATCCTCAGGATGGCCGACCTGCTCGAGCACGCCCTCGTTCATGACCGCCACTGCGTCCGACATCGCGAACGCCTCCTCCTGGTCGTGGGTGACGTAGACGAACGTGATCCCGACCCGGCGCTGCACCTCCTTCAGCTGCACCTGGAGCTCCTTCCGCAGCTTGAAGTCGAGCGCGCCGAGCGGCTCGTCGAGCAGCAGCACCTGCGGGTGCTTCACGAGCGCCCGCGCGAGCGCCACCCGCTGCTGCTGCCCGCCCGAGAGCTGGCGCGGCTTCGCGCGCTCGCGGCCCTCGAGGTGGACGAGGTCGACCATCTCCGCGACGCGCCGGCGGATCTCGTCACGCGGCCGCCGCTCCTCGACCAGCCCGAAGGCGATGTTGGCCCGCACGTCCAGGTGCGGGAAGAGGGCGTAGCTCTGAAACACGGTGTTGACGGGGCGGCGGTGCGCCGGCACCCGGGTCACGTCCCGGCCGCCGACCTCGATCGTCCCGGCATCGGGGTGCTCGAGCCCGGCGACCATCCGCAGGGTGGTCGTCTTCCCGCACCCGCTCGGGCCGATGATCGAGAAGAAGCCGCCGGCGGGGATCTCGAGGTCGAGCGGATGGACGGCGACAAGGCTGCCGAAGCGCTTCTCGACGGCCGACAGGCGCACCGCGGGCTGGGCGGCGGCGTCGCTCACGAGCCCCGCCCCTCGGGAAGCGCCAGCGACCGGCGCGCGCCCCGGCCGAGGTGCGTGATCGCGATGAACCCGATCGCGAACATCGTGACGGTGAAGAGCATCACCATCATCCCGATCGCGTTGATCTCGGGGGTGATCCGGAACCGGATCATCGACAAGATCACGACCGGCAGGGTGGACGTCCCGGCCCCGGTGAGGAAGAACGACGTCACCACGTCGTCGAACGAGAAGGTGAACGCCAGGAGGCCGGCCGCGACGATCCCCGGCAGGAGCCCCGGCACGGTCACCCGCCGGAACGTCCGCCATGGATTGGCGCCCAGGTCGGCCGCGGCGTCCTCGAGCGCCGGGTCGAGCGTCGACACGCGGGCCTGCACGACGAGCGTCGCGTAGGCGCTGTTCCAGACGGTGTGCCCGATCACGGTCGCCGTCGTCCCCAGCGGGAACTTGAGCCGCGAGAAGAGCAGGAAGAGGGCGACCGCGAACACCACCTCCGGCAGCATGATCCGCAGGTACGTGAGGCCGTCGAAGAGCCTTCGCATGCGCGCCGAGGCCCGCCGCCACCACAGGGCCGCCGACACCGCCAGCACCAGCGAGAGCGCCGTCGTCGCGGCCGCGACGGTGATCGTCTGGCGCAGGCCCGCGCGGACGTCCTCGTTGTGGTAGGCCTGGCGATACCACTTGGTGGTGGCCCCCTTCCAGGTCGCCAGCAGGACGTCCTGGTTCACGGAGTTCAGCGCGACGATCACGAGCGGCGTCCACAGAAACAGGATCACCGCGACCGCGATCACGGCCGAGAACGGGTGCTTGCGCACATTCATCCCGGCTCCAGCGCTCCCCCCCGGCGCGACACCAGGAGCACGGCGGCCATGACGACCATCAGCACGACCGCGATCGCCGAGCCGAACGGGATGTCGCCGACCGACAGGTACTGGTCGGTGATGACGTTGCCCAGCATCAGCGTCTTGCCGCCCCCGAGGATCTCGGGGATAACGTACTCGCCCATGGCGGGGATCCCGACGATGATGCAGCCGACGACGACCCCCGGCCGGGCCAGCGGCAGGACGACCCGCGCGAAGGTGCGTCTCCCGCTCGCGCCGAGGTCGGCGGCGGCGTCCAGCAGCGCGGGATCGATCCGCTCGAGCGACACGTAGATCGGAAGCACCATGAGCGGCAGGTAGGAGTAGATGATGCCGATCGCGATCGACTGGGGCGTGTACAGAAGGCCGAGCGAGCCGTGCACGATCCCGAGGCTGTTCAGGGCGTCGTTCAGGGGCCCGTTGTTCTGGAGCAGGTTCACGATCGCGTACGTGCGCACGATGAAGCTCGTCCAGAACGGGACGATCACGAGCACCAGCAAGAGGCGCTGCCAGCGCGGCGGCTGGCGGCTGATGAAGTACGCGAGCGGGAAACCCAGGAGCAGGCAGCCGATCGTCGTCGAGACCGAGAGCACGACCGACCGTACGAGCGTGTGCAGGTAGAGCGGGTCGGAGATCTGACGGTAGTTCGCGAGCGTCCAGCCGAAGCTGATGTCGAACGTGACCAGGCTGATCGTCGCGAACGAGTACACGATCACCATGCCCAGCGGGACCGCGAAGAAGGCCAGCACCCAGACAACCGTCGGGAGCGCCAGAAGGCTCCGCAACGGCGCCGCGAGGTCGCGCCGGCCGTCCGCTACGCGGATTTGAACTGGTCCCAAGTCTTGGCGTACAGGGCGGTGGCCTCGCCGAGGTAGCCCTCGAACTCCACGTTGTCGAGCGTCTCCGGATCGACGATCAGCGCCTTGTTCTGCGAGATCGACTTCTTGATGTACGGCGTCGCCGCCTCCGAGACGAACGCCGTCCCCGTCGTGTTCACGAAGTCGGCGTACTGCTTGGGCTCGAGGAAGAAGTTGAAGAAGGCCTCGAGCACGGCGAGCTGCGGCGTGTCCTTGACGGCGAAGAAGCCCTCGAGGTAGGCGGCGGAGCCCTCCTCCGGAAGCACCCACTTGATGTTCGGGTTGCTCTGCTGCGCGAGCGCGGTGTCGAAGTCCCAGTCCATTGCGATCCACGTGTTGCCCTTGACCAGCCCGGCGCCGATGTCGTAGCCCTTGATCGCCTGCAGGTGCGGCTTGATCTCGAGCAAGGCGTCCAAGGCGTCGTTCAGGTCGCTCTCGCTGGTCGAGTTGGTCGAGTGCCCCTTGTACAGGAGCGCCGACCCGATGCAGTCGCGGTCGAGGTCGAGGAAGACGATCTTGCCGGAGTACTTCGGAGCCAGCCGCCAGACGTCGGCCCAGCTCGTGATCGTCTCGCTGACGAGGTCGGTGCGGTAGGCGATGCCGGTCTTGCCGTAGTCGCTCGGCACGCCGTGCGAATACGCCTTGCGGAACCGCTCGTCGACGTTGGCGATGTTGGGGATCTTGCTCCAGTCGTAGGGCTCGAGGACGTCGGCAGCCATGGCCTGGCCGATGACCGACTGGTCACCGAGCGCCGCGTCGTAGGTCGAGAGGTTGGCCTTGATGGCGGGGACGACGGCGCCACTCGAGATCGACGCCTCGCTGATCTGCTTGATGCTGGCACCGGGGTACTTGGCCTCGAACTCCTTCGGGGTGCTCTTGCCCATCCAGCCGGCGTAGTTCAGGATGACGCCGGTGCCGGTGATCGGCTCGGCGGCCGACCCGCCACCGCCCCCGCTCGTCCCCGACCCACCGCCACCGCCGCAGCCGGCCAAGTACCCAGCGGCCGGCACGACGAGCCCGAGCTGGGCAGCCCGGGCGAGCAGGTCACGCCGGCGAAGTCGCGAAGTCGCGACGACGGGTGTCGCCGCGATCCCGTGGCGCTCGGTCACGATGACTCCTTCCCTCGACCTCTCGGGGTGTCACTGTATCCCTCCCACCGCGCCGGGCCCGGGGTTCTCGCTCTCCGAAAACTGACCTGCCGCGAGCCGCCACACGCGCTCAGGGGTGAGCGGCAGCCGGCGCGGCGGCGGATGCGCCGGCCCGAGCGCGTCGGCCACGGCGCCGGCGATCGCGGCGCCCGGCCCCGTGATGCCGATCTCACCCGCGCCGCGGGCGCCGGTGGGGGTGAGCGGGCTCGCCGTCTCCACGAATTCCAGGTCGATGTGCGGCACGTCGGCGCTCGTCGGGAGCCGGTACTCGCCGAGCGTCGGGGTGAGGAGCTGGCCGTCGGCGCCGTACGCCAGCTCCTCGTAGAGCGCGCCGCCGATCCCCTGGACGGCGCCACCGGCGATCTGGCCGGCGACGATGTGCGGGTTGATCATGACGCCGCAGTCGGTGACCGCGACGTAGCGCACGACGCGCACCTGTCCGGTCGCGGGGTGCACGTCGACGACCGCGGCGTGGGCCCCGTAGGACGTCGTCTCGTCGGCCGGCTCGTAGGTGGCCGACGACTCCAGGCCGGGCTCGGCGCCCTCCGGCACGACCTCGCCGGTCTGAAGCGCCCGGGCGACGCGGGCGATGGGGACGCCGGCGTCCGGGCTGCCCTGCACGGTCGCGAGCCCCGACTCGAGCCGGATGTCGCCGGGGGCGGCCTCGAGCAGCACGGTCGCCGCCCCGACCAGCTTCTCGCGCAGGGCCGTGGCAGCCCGGTACACCGCGCTTCCTCCCACAGCCGCGCCCCGACTGGCGATCGCGCCGACCGGGCTGAAGGGCGTCACGGCCGTGTCGCCCGCCGTGACCGTGACGTCCCGCTCGGGATCGAGCCCCAGCCGCTCGGCGCAGATCTGGGCCAGGGCCGTGTCGATCCCCTGGCCCTGTGTCGAGAGCCCGGTGAAGACCTCGGCCTTGCCGGTGGCGTCCATGCGCACGATCGCCGTCTCAAAGCCGCCGAAGCGCATCCCCGCGGCGACCGCCGCCCGCGACGGCCCGAACCCGCCGCGCTGGACGATCGAGGCCGTCCCCACACCGCGCGCCCAGCCGGTGGAGGCGTCGTCGAGGGCCGGCGCTTGCGTGAGCTCCACGGCTCGGTCGAGCGCGCGGCGGTAGTCGCCGCGGTCGTAGACGAGGCCGGCGGGGTTTCGGTACGGGAACGCATCGACGGGGATGAGGTTTCGGCGGCGCACCTCCAACGGGTCAAGCGCCAGGCGGCGGGCGAGCGCGTCGACCAGCCCCTCGATCACGAACGCCGCCTCGGGGCCGCCGTAGCCCCGGTAGGCCGCGCTGGGCGCCTTGTTGGTGACGACGCCCACCACCTCCAGCCGGTAGGCCGAGAAGCGGTACGGTCCCGGAAGCACGCTCGCGGCGTAGAGGGCCGTCCCCATGCCGTGGTTCCCGCTGTGGGCGCCTGCGTCGAAGAGCAGCCGCCCGCGCAGCCCGGCGATCCCGCCTTCGCCATCCGCCGCCAGCTCCACGTCGTAGACCTGCTCGCGGCTGTGTGCCGCGGCGGCGAGGTGCTCCCAGCGGTCTTCGATCCACTTGACCGGCCTCCCCGTGTGGAGCGCCAGCGCGGCGACGACCGCCTCCTCGGCGGAGAGGTGGTCCTTCACGCCGAAGCTGCCGCCGACGTCCGGGGCGACGACCCGGATCGAGCTCTCTGCGCGGTCGAGCACCTCCGCGAGGTCCATCCGGGCGTGGTGGACTGACTGGAGCGACGCCACGAGCTCGAGCCGGCCGGTCTGCTCGTCGACCCGGGCGAGCGCGCCCCTGGCCTCGATCGGGACACCGGCCGAGCGGCCGACGTGGAACCGGTCGCCGACGACGACCGCCGCCGACGCGAACGCGGCGTCGATGTCCCCCTCCTCCACGATGCTCCGCGCCATCACGTTGTCGGGCCAGCCCTCGTGCAGCCGCAGCGCGTCCGCGGCGAGCGCCGCGTCGACGTCCGCCACCGCCGCCAGCGGCTCGTAGCCGACCTCGACGAGCCAGGCCGCATCTTCGGCGCGGTAGGGGTCATCGGCGAGGACGACCGCCACCGCCTGGCCGACGTAGCGCGCTCGGCCGTCGGCCATGAGCGGGCTCTCGACGGAAAGCTGGCCCGGGATGCACCAGCCGACGGGAAGCTGGCGAACGCCGAACCGCTCGAGGTCGGCCTGGGCGAAGACGCCCATCACTCCGGGGGCGGCCAAGGCGGCGGTGGTGTCGATCCCCGCCACGACCGCGTGGGGATGGGGGCTCCGCACGAAGGCCGCGTGCAGCGCGCCCGGCGCGGGCAGGTCGTCGACGTAGCGGCCGCCTCCGCGGAGCAGGCGCGGCCCCTGGAGGATGCCGATCGCGCGCGGGTCGGCGCTCACCCGGCCGCCTCCCGCGCCGCCGCCACGATCGGGCCGTAGCCGGTGCAGCGGCAGATGTTCCCGGCCAGGAGCTCGCGCAGGCGGGCTTCGTCGAGGCCGGCGAGCCCCGGCAGGAGCTCGACCAGCGAGATGAGGAACCCGGGCGTGCAGAAGCCGCACTGGAGCGCGCCGTGGCGCTGGAATGCCTCCTGGAGCCGGGCGGCCCTGCCGTCGGCCACGAGCCCCTCCAGGGTGGTGAGCTCGTGTCCGTCGGCCTGAACCGCCAGCAGGAGGCAGGCGCGCACGGCGCGGCCGTCGAGGAGGACGTTGCACGCCCCGCAGACGCCCTGTTCGCAGCCGACGTGCGTGGCGGTGAGCCCCAGCCGATGGCGCAAGAAATCCGAGAGCAGGAGCCGCGGCTCCACGTCGGCCTCGACGGGATCGCCGTTGATGTGGGCGCGCACGATCATGCCGCCCGTGCCGCCGCCAGCTCGACGGTCCGCCGCACCAGGTCGCTGGCCGCTGACCGCCGGAAGCCGTCCGCCGCGCTAGCCAGGTCGTCCGGCGGCTCGTCGACCAGGACCGGGCTGCCGGAGATGCCGCTCACCGCGGCGCGTAGGCCGGCGGCGTCGGCCACGGCCGCGACCGCCACGATCGGGTGGGCGGTGAACGACCACGCGAGCTCCTCGAACGCCCAGCCCGTGCCGGGCGCGAGGGCGGGGATGCGCACCTCGACGAGAAGCTCGTCCGGCTCGCGGGCCGTCGTGTGCGGGCCCGAGAAGAACTCGGACGCGGGGAGCTCGCGGGTGCCACGCCGGCCGGCAAGCACGACGGCGGCGCCGCAGGCCACGAGCACCGCGGGCAGCTCCGAGGTGGGGTCGGCGTGGGCGAGGTTGCCGCCGATCGTGCCCCGGTTTCGGGTCTGCGGGGTGCCGACGAACCGCAGCGCCTCGGCCATCACCGGGCACAGCTCGCGGCATTCGGGCGCCCGCTCGACGTCGCGCTGCCGGGCGAGCGCGCCCACCGTCAGCATGCCGTCGCGACGCTCGACGAACGCGAGCTCCGCCAGGTCGTTCAGGTCGACGACGAGGGCCGGCTGCGCCAGGCGGAGGTTCATCATCGGGACGAGGCTCTGGCCGCCGGCGAGGGGTGTGGCGTCGTCGCCGTGCTCCGCGAGGAGGTCGAGCGCTTCCTCGAGCGACCGCGGCCGCGCGTAGTCGAACGCCGCCGGCTTCACGCGCCGGCGGTCTCCCCCGACGTGTCGATCTCAGGCCCGCCGTTGATCGAGAAGCCGCCGTCAACGACGAGCGCCTGCCCGGTGACGAACCCGGCGTCGTCTGAGGCGAGGAAGGCGACGGCGCCGGCGATGTCCTCGGCGGACCCCACCCGCGGGACCGGTGTGCGGGCGGCGTCCCACGCTCGCATGCGCGGATCGCTTGTCCATCCGCTCGTGATGCCCATCCCCGCGGCGATCGAGCCGGGCAGGACCGCGTTCACCGTCACGCCGTAGCGGCCCAGGTCGACCGCGAGCGCACGGGTCAGTCCGACGACGCCCGCCTTGGACGCACAGTAGGCGGGCATGGCCCGGAACCCGACCACCGCCGCGTTCGAGCTGATGGAGACGATCCGGCCGAAGCCGCGTTCGCACATGGCGGGGGCCGCCACTGCGCAGCAGTTGCGGACGCCGGTCAGGTTGACGCCCAGCGTCCGCTCCCAGGCGTCCGAGGTACCGCCAGGGATCTCCTCCGGCTCGTAGACGCCGGCCACGTTCACGAGGATCTCCGGCTCCCAGGAGCGAAGCGCCCGGCCCACGGCCTCGAGGTCGGTCACGTCCACGACCGTCCACTCCTCAGCGCCCCTCGCCGGCGTCGAGTCGAGGATCCGCACGTCGGCGCCCTCCTCGGCCAGCCGGGCCGCCACCGCAGATCCGATCCCGCCGGCGCCCCCGGTGACGGCTGCCGTCCTGCCAGCGAGTCCTCGCACGCCGGCTCCGAGGTCAGCCGACCAGCGGCCGGGTGTCGAAGTACTCCGCGAGCCGCGCGATCTCGTCGCCGCGCATCTCGACCAGGGCGGCGAAGGGAAAGTCGAGCCGCCCGTCCGAGCCGGCCAGGCCGGCGGCGAAGACGCCCTCGCACAGGGCGATGTCGCCGCGTTCGACGATCTGCGTGACGGTGACCTGGCAGTCCGCGAGCGCCGCCATCGCTGGCCGGCTTTCCTCCCGGATCGGCTCGCGGCCGACGATCGTGCCCTGCTTCAGCGGATCCTCGAGCACGCCGTCCTCGGCGAACAGGTCGGCGAGCGCGTCCGGGTCGCCGCGCTCCCACGCGACGAACGAGGCGGCCAGTGCCTCCGCCGCTGTCATCGGCTGCCGCCGGGCGATCGCACCGCGGCAGTATGACGCGTCCCGGCCGCCGTGGGGGGCGCATTTCGCATGCCGGAAACGCACCGCCCGCCGAGCCGGCGCCGGTAGCCTGGCGACCGTGCCCCGCCCGCCGCTTCACCCCAACGTGCGCCGCTCGCCCTACTTCCCCGAGACGGAACGCGCCGGATGCAGCGAGTACATGGTCTACAACCACATGTACATGCCGATCGCGTACGGCCGCGACCCGGAGGTCGACTACCGGGCGCTCACCGAGGCGGTCACGCTCTGGGACGTCGGCGCCGAGCGCCAGACGGAGCTGCGCGGGCCCGATGCCCTCCGCCTCGCCGACTACCTGTGCACGCGCGATCTCACCGACCTCGCGCCGGGTCGGTGCCGGTACACGCTCGTCTGCGACGAGCGGGGCGAGATCATGACCGAGCCGATCGTCCTCCGGCCGTGGCAGGACGTCGTGTGGATCTCGCACGGCGACGTCGACCTGACGCTCTGGGCCGCGGCGATCCCGGCGCGCGAGGGCTTCGACGTTCTCGTCAGCGAGCCGGACGTCGCGCCGCTCCAGGTGCAGGGGCCGCGGTCGCGCGACGTGCTCGCCGCGGTCACCGACGCCGTCGAGGGGCTGGAGTCGTTCAGCTGCCGCGTGGCCCAGGTTGCAGGCGTGGATGCCGTCGTCTCGCGCACCGGCTGGAGCCGGGAGCTGGGCTACGAGGTCTATCCGCTCTCGAGCCACGCGGCGCTCGATCTGTGGGCCGCGCTCCTCGCTGCCGGCGAGCCGCACGGGCTCCTCGTCACGGGCCCCAACCTGAACAGGGCCGTCGAGCAGGGCATCACCGACACCCACTACTTCGTGAACTCCGGGATGAACCCGTTCGAGGCCGGCGGCGGCCGGTTCGTCGACCTGGACGCGGGCGACTTCGTCGGCCGGGCGGCGCTCCGCGAGGCCCGCGGGACGGTCCGGCGGCACACGCTCGGCCTGGTGGCCGAGGACGGCTCGCTGCCGCGGATGGAGGCGTTCTGGCCGGTGCGCGACGAGCACGGCCAGGCGGGCGTCGTGCGCTGGGCGGCGCACTCCTATGCGCTCGGTCGGGACGCGGCGATCGCGCTCCTCGACGTCCGCGTCGAGGCCGGCGACTCCGTCACCATCGAGCACGAGCACGGGTCGACGGCCGCCGTGGCGGCGACGCTGCCGCTCATCTAGTCCAGCCCGACCAAGCCGACAGGGTTGTGCTGGAGCATCCGCTCCAGGTGCTCGTACGCGACGCCCTCGTCGAGCAGGCTGGCGACGAGCATCCGCAGCCCCTCCGGATGCGGCGGGGCTGAGAGCTGGCCGAGGTCGGAGCTCAGCACGAGCCGGTCGCCGCCGAGCTCGGTGATCCAGCCGGCGAGCTCGTGCGGGTTCTGCTCCCAGAAGATCGGCGAGACGCACGAGACCGCGACGTACTCGAGGTAGGCGCCCTTGGCGATCAGCTCCTTCTGGACGTCCAGGTCGAGCTTGCACAGGGCCCAGTTGGCGTGCGTGACGACGAACCGCTCGACGCCGGCCTCGATCGCCGCGTCCTGGAGGGCGCGGATCTCGTCGACGCTCAGGTGCCCGGTCGCCAGACACACGCCGGCGTCGGCGACGACCTGGACGATGGTGCGCACCTCGGGCTTCAGACGCCCCTCGCCGTCCAGAACGGTGAGCCCTTCCCCGGGCATCTGCCGCTTGGGCCGGCCGAGCTGCGGGTAGTCGGAGATGCCGAAGTACTCGGAATGCCACTTCGAGTGGTTGCTCGGCATCCACACGACCCGGGCTCCGTAGTGGATGGCCGACTCGGCAACGTACGGGTCGAGCCCGCCCGCGGAGCGGTTCAGGACGACCGCTCCGATCGGCTCGATCGGCTGGTCCTCGAACTGCTTCTTGACGTGGTAGGCGCGGCCCGGAGTCGGCGAGTCGTGGTCCTTCAGGACGAAGCCGCGCATCCCGTAGTCGAGCCCGATCTTCGCCAGGTCGGCATCGTCGATCGGCCGGCGGAAGAGGGCCGGATGCGTGTGCGCGTGCATGTCGATCGCGCCGCGCAGCAGGTCGAGGTCGGGGCGTGGGCCGGGCACCGGCGAGAAGCATTCCAGGCGCTTCGGGCGCGCGCCCGGCCTTTTCATCCAGCGGAAGCGTCCACCGCCACCATCCGCAGCTCCGACACGTAGTGGTTGCCGTCGCCGTCGGCGAGCCAGCACTCATCCGGCCCGGGCAGCATCTCGGTGAACTCGATCCGCGTGCCCGGCTTCTCCCGCGCATGCCGGGCCTGGCGGCACAGGATCCGCGAGAGCGTGGCGCTCTCCGTATCGAGGTACATCGGCTTTCGCTCGAGCGGTGACTTCGTGAAGAGGCGGCGCGGCGCGCCGCGATCCCGGGCGAACGCGGCGACATCATCGGCGCGCTCGGGGATCTCGGTCGCGGGAATGCTCCAGCCCTCCCGGCGCAGCACCATGCGCCCGAGCGTCACGCGCGGCGCGTGCTCCTCCGCCGGAAGGAGCGTGAACGTCCGCACGGCCGAGACGAACATCGGCATCGCGAAGACGTCGTCGATCGAGACGCGCAGTTCGCCCGTCGCGTCGACCACCTCGCGGCCCTCGACGAAGAGCTCGTCGGGAAGCCATGTCCTTCGGCCACCCTGGGCACGGGTCGTCGGCATGACCGCGATGAGGACCGCGTCGTCGGGGCCGACCGGCATTCCGCGCGACTCGACGAACATCCCCGGCGCCCACGGCGGCAGCAGGAAGGGCATCCCCGGGCCGGCCATCGCCGCGTAGCGCGCGAGGTACCCCGGTGGGTCGGGATGACGGTGCGCGAAGACGCCCTGCATCAGCGGGTTGTGGCCGACGTGGACGTCGCCGACGACGCCGAAGAAGTCACCCGTGGCGAGCGCCGCCTCGCCCCGGGCGGCAATCTGCACGTCGACGGACTGGAACGCACCCAGCCGCCATGCCGGCTCGCGGTCCGCGAATGTCGCTTCCGCGCGGCCGCCGACCGTCGCCGGGTCAGGATCGGCGAGCAGCCGGCCGAGGCGCTCGTGGAGCTCGGTCACGGCGTCGTTCAGCTCGGGCGGGAGCTGCATCAGTGTCTTCATGACCTGCATGAGCACGGGCATGAACGGCGACCGTCCTGTCGTCGGGAGCGCGTCGTCGATCACGCGCCGGCCGATCGAGTTCACCCGGCCGGTGTACCAGCGGCCGGCTTCGAAGAGCGTCTGGAGGGCGGGCGCCATCTCGGTCGCGAACGCCGCTGACATCGTGACGTCGACGTCGCGCATGCAGTCCAGGTAGCAGAGGGTGCGCGCGCCGTAGGCCATGCCGGGGTTGCGCGTCGCGTCCGCTCCGGTCAGGTCGACGAACGTCGCGTCGAGGGCGGCGAGCGCATCGCGGAGCTCGCCCGGAGGCGCGTCGGCAACCGGTGCCCGGGCCGCCTCCAGCCGCTCGAGCGCGTCAGTCCCACGGCGGCGGACATCGGCGTCTGCGTGTCGGTCGAGCGCCTCCCGGAGCTCGCGCTCGGGGTGCGGGCTGGCCGGGATCCGGATCTCCGCGTCGAGCGTCTCGGCCAACGCCTGTACCGGCCAGGCCTCGAAATGCACGCGGCGCTCGCGGACGACGCCGCCGGACGAGGCATGGAGCGCCGGCCCGCCGTCCTCGATCCGGCCCCAGGCGAGCGGGCCGAAGAAGCCGATGGTGTCGTTCTTGCCGCAGTAGCGCTGCCAGTAGCTCGCGACGATCTCCTCGCGGCCGCGGGCGCGGCTGGGAGGCTTGGTCGGCGCGCGGGAGGCGACCTTGAGGACGGCGTTCGCGAGCGCGGCGGGGTTCTGCCAGGTCACCGCCTCCTGGAAGCGCGCGTCGTTGGCGACGTCTGCCAGCCGTTCCGACTCGTCGCCCGGCCCGAACACGTCGAGCCCTGAGACCGGGAAGCCGGCGCTGCGGACGGCGAAGTCCCGCCACAGCTCCCAGTCGCCGGCGAGCGCCACGTTCTCGGACACGGGGCGATCGTACCGGCCGCGCGTCTCGAGACGTCGGGCGCGGGTCGGGCCGTCCGCCGCCGTCAGCACGCCCAGCCGAACCTCGCCCACTGTGATGACCGACACCGCGACCTGCTCTGGAGGCGGCCCGACACGGGTCGGTCTTGCTCGGCGGCGATGAACACCGAGGTGCCGGCGAGCGCCAGCGCCTGCCGTGGATGGCTCACGCGTCGTCCGTCGTATCCGGGATCAGCGTCGCGAGGTCGGCTGCCAGACCAGCGTCGGCGCGCCAGTCATCGGACCCCTCGGAGAAGGCGTCCCATGGGATCGAACGCGGACGTCTTGGGAGCGGGCTGAGCTCGGCGACCGGCCGGCCGCTGACCGTGACGCGAAGCCGCTCGCCGGCCTCCACGCGGCGCAACACGGCGCTGACGTCGTTTCGCAGGTCGCGGGCACGGATGTCGTCCATGCTCCCATTGTCGCAGTACTGCTACAGGCTCGAACGGCGCGGCGTCACCCATGCACCCGCCCGAAGTTGCTCGTGATCGTGGCGTTCACGCTGCACGTGTTGTCGTTGAAGTAGCCGGGCGCCGACTGGTAGGCGTCGACCTGATCCGTCGAGATCGGCACCTTGAAGTGGACGGCGCGGTGATGGCCGTAGCCGAGCCGGACGTGCTTCACCTTGACGATCGGGTTCGAGCCGGCCTGCTTCCACACGGCCTTCACGTTGAATTTCAAGCCGACGTTGCCCGTGTTCTTGAGCTCCGCGTCGGCGACCAGCCAGCCGCTGACCGACGACTCGAAGTCGGAGTTCAGGAGCATGTCGCAGCTGTGGGTGAACTTGCCGTCCGGGTTGGGGGCGGGCGCCGGCTCGGTCGTGGCGGAGGGCTCGGCCGTCGAGGCGGCGCCGCCTGAGGCCGCCGTGCCCGTAGTGAGGCTCCCGGTCTTCTCGGTACCGCACGCGGTGAGGAGGAGCGCGGCGGCCGCCGCGGAGAGGAGCGCGATGCGAGAGGAGGTGTTCATGGCCCATCTGTCCGCCCCCCTGCTCGAATCCTTACGGCGCCGGCGACTACCAGCCCTGGGCGTCGAGCAGCGCCATCAGCTTCGGCCGGCGGCGATACTCCTCTCGGACGGCCCAGACCTCCACCTCGAACTCAGCGTCCCGTCCGGCAGTCTCCAGGCACGTGCGGATCTCCATCAGCCGATCGACAACCTCCTGGTAGGCGCGCGCGTCGGCCCGCTCGAGGTCGCGCTCAAGCGCCCGGCGGTAGATCGGGAGCGCGTCGTCGGGATGGCTCGTTCGCCGATCCTCGGCCAGAACCATCCACATGCCCTCGGACGCGCCGCCATGGACGGCCTCGAGCCAGGCCGCCTCGGCGTCGCCGTCGACCAGGTGAGCGCGGATGAGCGCATCGCCGCGCAGGACTGCCAGCGTGCGTGCCCGCAGCTCGGGCCACTCAGGCACCGTTTCGGCGACTGCCCTGAGCTCGGCGTACGCTCCGGAGCCGGGCCGCTCGTCGAACGATCGCACCGCCAGCTCGACGGCCCGTCCGGGCTCCTCTCGGCGCCGGTACTCGGCCATCGCCAGCCTGCGTAGCCGCTCGTCGGCGGCGGCTCCGTAGGCGTGAAGGCCGCGCTCGATCCACTCGAGCGCCTCGTCGTGGCGCCCGGCCTCGACGAGCACCTGGCCGATTCGAACGAATGTATAGGAGGAGGAGAGGTCGCGCGCCATCACGTCGACGAGCTCGTTGACGTCGCCCGATGCGCGCGCGAGCGACTCCATGAGGGCGGTGATCGTGAAGCGGTTGTGGTCATGCGCCCACAGTCCGTGTTCTCGGCTGGGCCGAAGCGGGTTCACCTTCGCCCACTCCTTCTCCGCCAGGCGCCGGTACGCGGCGAGGCCCGTCTCGCCGAGCACGTCCGCGTAGCGCTCGGGGGCGTCGAGGAACCACTCGAGATCGGTGCGAAGGCCGGTCTGGAAGAGTCGCTTCGCTAGCTCCGCCGGGTCGGGGCGGGCCCGTCGGCACGCCTCGAGGTGCTGGGCACGGATGCGCTCGGCGAGCCAGGTGATCGTGCCGTCGGAGTCGTCGATCCGGTTTCGGGCTGTTTCGAGCCGGGCCATCGCGTGCTCGGCCAGGATGACAACCGCCTCGGGCCGGCCGGCTGCGAGCAGCGCGTCGAGCGCGTCGAGCGCGCCCTCGACCCGCTCGGCGTAGGCGCGCGCGCCTCGATAGTCCACGAAGCCGCGGATCGCGATCGCCCGGGTGAGCTCCTTGCGAAGGGCGGCGACGTCGACGGTGCCTGCGGCGGCGGCCGCCTCCGTCCGAAGGCGAAGGAGCGTGCCGGGATCGCGCTCGGCCAGCTCGAGGACGAGGTCGGCCAGATGCTCCGGCGAGGCGGCGAGCAGGTGGGCGCGGAGCTCATCCGGCCGGCCTTCGACCGTCTCCGGCTCGCCCGCCTCCCCCAGCCACGTCAGACCGACTGCGACGGCGTGCTTGCACATCTCGACCTCGGCGGCGGCGGGGCAGCTGCAGGTCGCCACGAGCTCGTCGCCCGAGGCGTCAAGCCGGACGGCGTAGGTCCCTTTGCCTCTCACCGCGGCGATGACCGATCCGGCCGTCGCCTTGAGGTCGTGCACCCTCCCCTCGGCGGCGTACCGCGCGCCGCGGGCGAAGGCGCCCTCGCCGGCGAGCTCGTGAAGGGCGTCGCGGGTGAGCGCGGCCGGCGGTCGGGCCATGGCTGTCAGGCTACCAGCCGCTGGGGCGTAGTATCCCGTGCCATGCACAGCTCCTACGCGCTTTCAGCCGAAGACTTCGCGGTCGAGCGGAACGGCTCGTCGGAGCCGCTCGACACGCTCTGGCCGGGCGGGTGGCAGCCCGACGACCGCCTGGGCGTCATCCTCGCCCAGCCGATGGACGCGGTCGGCTGCTCGAACCTGATCTGCGGCACGATCACGCTCTTCTACGACCTCCTGCGCGAGAAGCACGGCACCGGCAACTTCTTCCGCTACTCCGACGTGTTCCTGTTCGGGGTGGGGTGCGAGCCCGGCGACTTCAACCAGCTCGACGTGTGGCCGCTGCACAAGTTCGTGTCGATCCTGCAGCCGTCCGCCGAGGCCGTGATCGAGGCGGTGAACGACCGCCGCATCACGCTCCTCGCAGTGCCCGAGACGGGCGCGCGCTGTCGCGGCGAGGTCGTCCTCTCCACGTGGAACACGTTCCTGGCCCAGGTGCGCTCGGTCATGCTCTACTCGTCCCGCACGGGGCGGGCACGCGACGCCGACGTCTCGCTCGTCGGGAACAGGGTCGTCGAGAGCTACGTCGAGCAGGCCATCTTCTCGACGCCCGGCCTCGACGCCGGCTTCCAGGCCCGCCTTCGCCGCCTGCGCCGCAACATCGACCGCGACGAGAAGCAGTCGGTCGAGTCCTACAAGACGGTCGCCGGCCCGGCGAGCGTCCGCGGTCTGATGGGCGTGACGCAGGTGCTCCCGCCGGGGCACCAGGAGCTCACGCGGCGGGCGACGCCGACGGTGATCATGCCGGTCGAGGTGGCGATGCCGCCGATCGAGGCGGCTGCGGCCCCTTTCGACCTGGGGGCGGCGGCGACGATGGAGATCGAGATGCCCCAACCGGCAGCGCCGGTCGCTACGGAGGGACTGCTTAGGACGGCGTTCGACGGCGCCGAGCGGCGCATGGGCGGGAACTTCGCCGAGTGGGAGGGCTGGGACTGGATCTCCGACTTCGGCGACCCGGTCGCCGAGCACCACGCCGTCCGCGAGGCGGTCGGGATCTGGGACGAGAGCCCGCTTCGCAAGTGGTTCTTCAAGGGGCCCGACGCCGTGCGCGCCGCCGACCGGATCTTCACGTCCGACATGGCCGGGCTCGAGGTCGGCCAGTGCCGCTACGGGCCCTTCTGCGACGAGAACGGCAAGATGCTCGGCGACGGCGTCGCCTATCGCGGCGAGACCGAGGACGACATGCTGGTCGTCACGGCCCTCGATACGGATGCCGACCACTTCCGCCGCGTCTGCTCGGATCTCGATGTCGAGATCGAGGAGCAGACCTTCGCGCTGCCGCACCTCCAGGTACAGGGGCCGCGGTCGCGGGAGCTGCTGTCCGGGCTGACCGACGCGGACGTTGCCGGCCTTCGCTACTTCCGCTTCATCCCGCAGCCGATCACGGTCGGGGGGGTGGAGGGGTGCTGGGTCTCGCGCACCGGCTACTCGGGCGAGCTGGGATACGAGGTCTTCTGCCCGGCCGAGGGGGCAGAGACGCTGTGGCGCGCGCTCTTGGACGCCGGGGCGCACATGGGCGTCCGGCCATACGGACTGGCGGCGGTGGAGTCGCTTCGCATCGAGAGCGGCCTGATCTTCCTGGGCTACGACTACTTCCAGGGCGTGACGAGCCCGTTCCACATGAACCTGGATCGGATGATCAAGCTCGACAAGGAGAAGTTCGTCGGGCGCAAAGCGCTCCGCGCCGAGGCCGAGGCCGGGATCACCCACCGCATGGTGACCCTCGTGATCGGCGGGGAGGAGGCCCCGGACTACAACTCACCGGTCGTGCGCGCCGGGCGGCACGTCGGCAAGCTGACGTCGCCCTCGGCTGGCCGCTCACCGACCGTCGATCGCCTGATCGGCATGGCCTGCATCGAACGCGAACTGGCCGAGCACGGCATGCAGGTCGAGGTCACGATGCCGGACGGGCGGCTGGTGCCGGCGATCGTGGATCGGTATCCGATCTACGACCCGGAGAAGGCCAGGCCGCGGGGGTAGACGGAACCCGACGCCACCCACTCCGGCCGTCATCAGGGGCGGAGCGGGCCGAGCCTGACATCAAAACCTGCCGCCTCCAAGGCGCGCATCGCTTTACCGAAAGCGCCGGTCTCGATAAGCAGCGTCTGTCTCTGGCCCCGGCGCTCGGAAACGTAGCGCGATCCCGCCTTCAGCTTGACGCCCGCGGCATCGAGTAGCTCCACGGCTTCAGTGACATTTGGCGCATCGATGGCAATAGATACTGTCGCTCCGCTGCTGCTCAAGCTCATCACATCCACGCGTCGCTCGCCTGACGACGCCGCTTCGGGGGCATCCCGCGTCTTTGCGCCGTCTTGCGGGACTCCCGTGTTCTCGATGCTGCGCCATACGTCGGGCCAGATTCCGGTGTCGCTTTGCGAGGAGGGCGCAAACATAATTGCGTCTAGCGATGCCGTGCTCGCGAGTTCAAATGTGATAAATCCGGTGCCAACAGCACCAGGCCGCACTCTCGTCGCGTGCAGACTTGGATCGATACGCAGCGTGGTCGTTCCGAGCATATTGCCTTGACCGTCTCGTGCCGTCCAGCGAGCACCGCTCCTATACGGCTCGTACACCACCCGACCTCGGTTCCGAATCGAAAATTGGCCGGCAACCAAGCGGTTGCCGTCATCCGGTGTGCCGTGAGGTGACTCTGTCGCGCTGACAACCTTTATCAGCTGCACCTCAAGCTCCAGTAGCGGCATGTCGCTCCGCAGAATCAGGAGTCCGTTGCCGTCAGGAGGCGCGATGCGCTCCTCATTCGCCTCCTCAATGTCCGGAACTACCTCGCGCCGGGGTTGGTCGCCGATGACCGCGTCCCAGTCCGGTATTGCATCGAGGAGGTCGTCAGAAGCCTCAACCTTCGGCAAAGTGATCGAGCCTTGCTCATTAAGAATCCGCTTGGCCCTGAGTAGAGAGGTGATCGTGAGGCCAATCGCATCCTGGATCCGGGCGCCGGTGCGGCGATACCCGAGGCGGCGGGCTACTTGTTGCACGAGTAGGCCACGCTCAATGCTGAAGCTCCTTGCGACGACCCCGATCACCGCCTCGGAAATCACCGAGCGCGGCACGGTCCCTATATCGGGTGGAGGTGTGGGGTAGCCCGACTCATCCGCCGGGTCCTCGACGTCACCGACAAGCTCGAACGTGTCACGCACCTCTATGGCGCTCGGGGCGGCGGAGCCGATGCTCGGTGCCGGCACGGCAAGCGCTTCCTCGATCGCCGCATTCAACCGATCCACTGCTTGCCTGCTATTGGCGTTCCAGTCCGGTGACCAAACGCGTTCGATCCGCCAACCCAGATCCTCGAGTATGTCCTGCCGGAGTCGATCGCGATCGCGGGCCGTAGCGGCCGAGTGATATGCCGCACCGTCACACTCGATCCCGAGGATGAACCGGCCTGGCTCGTCTGGATGAACGACACCCAGATCCACGCGAAAGCCGCTCACCCCAACCTGGGGCACGACCTGGTAGCCAAGCTCGCGGATCGCTGCCGCCACCGCCTCCTCGAATGTCGACTCGAAGTCGCCCTCCGACGACTCGGTGCCAGCGATCAGGGCAGCCTCTCCACGCTCGGCATAGTCGAGGTATGAACGAAGATGGAGGCTGCCGCCATTCAACTCGGCGCTGACAGGGAAATCGGCGGCACGCAGAGAGCTGACGATCACGACCTTCTCCCGCGCCCTGGTGATGGCGACATTCAGTCGGCGTTCACCGCCGCGCTGGCTGACCGGGCCGAAGTTCAGTGTGAACTTACCGACAGCATCCCGACCGTACGTAACGCTGAAGATCATGCAGTCGCGTTCGTCGCCTTGCACGTTCTCGAGGTTCTTCACAAAGAAGCCATCGAGCCGATCCTCGCGGAAATGATCCTCGAACTCTCGATGCTCGTACCGGTAGCGGTCGACCGCATCTTGGACAGCCACCCTCTGAGCGTCGTTAAAGGTGACCACTCCCAGAGACTTTTCTGGAAGCACCCGCATATGCTCGAACACAAGTCGGCAGACGGCCTCGGCCTCGCGGCGATTGGTACGACTCCCGCCACGGTCGTAGACGCCGTCTGTCACGTGGTAGAACTGCACTCCCAGCCCTGGGTGCTCGGCCCATGTTGAGGGAAACGTGACCAGACGGCTCGCGTAGAACGCTCGGTTAGAGTACGCAATTAGACTCTCGTGACGGCTTCGGTAATGCCACCTCAAAGGCACCGCCCGTAGACCGCTGCCTTCGGCGCGGTCAAGCACACTCTCCCAGTTGGCTTCAGACTCCCAGTCGTCGTCGGCGTCATCATCATCCTCGGTCACTCTGAAGAAACCGGTCGGAGGCAACTGCTTGGAATCGCCCGCGATCGCGTGTCGCGAGCCACGATAGAGCGCACAGATCGCATCTTCGACGGTGACCTGTGACGCCTCATCGAAGATGACTAGGTCGAATCGCGTCCTGGGATCCAGGAACTGGCTCACCGACAGCGGGCTCATGAGCAGGCACGGCTTCAACGCAGGCAAGAGGTGCGGGATCTCTGCGAAGAGTCGCCGGATCGGCTTGTGTCGGCGTCGCTTCGAAGCCTCCTTGGACACCACCGCCGTCTCGCTCCCAGGGAGCGCGCTCAGCGACGGCCGCTTCTGGTTGCAGCGGTGGATGACGACCTCTCGGGCGTGCTGGATCAGCTGTCGATCGAGGCGGCGGAACTCCTCGACCAAGGTCTCGTGATCGCGACCCCGGAACTTGCCCAAGCGGTCGTCACGTCGGAATACATCCTCGAGCCAGCTGACATGGTAGGCACGCCGAAACGCAGGTACGATGTCCTTCGGTGAAACCGCCTCCTGCTCGAGGCGCTCTAGGAACTGCGCCCATCGCCCGGACAGGATCGCCTCACGTGCGGTCGCATAATCGATCCAGGTGCCCACGTCGTCGACCCGATCGGTGAGTGCCGTGGCGTGCGACCGGACTTCGTCCCACGACCCGGAAAGTGCCTCTCGATGGTGGTCCGCCACGTCCGGGTCGAACTGCGAGGCGATTTCGCCGATGGCTCCAACCGCCGCGCGCGCTTTCGTCTCCAGATCATCGCGCTCAGGCGGTTCGAACCCGGCTGCGGTCAAGTGCTGCGCCAGCCGCGGCGTGATGGGGCCCGGCCACCCGTCTCGCATCCGCTTCGCCCAGTGGACCGATTCGGCCGTTGCGCTCCAGTCAGCCTCAGCTGAGACATCAAGCCCCGGGAAGCGCGTCGATAATTCCGAGCGGGCACGGGCGAACCCGTCGATTGACTCGGTCAGAGCAACAATCTCCACACAGTCGTGTCGCAGTGTGGCCAGGTCCGACGCCGTAGACAGGCGCCCGGATTCGATCAGTGCTCGCGCCGCCGCCAGTCGTCCCAGCGCCCCAATGCAGCGATCGAATGTATCGCGCAGACGACCGAGGCGATCCGGCTGCACGCGGGGTGCTGCGCCATCGAGGCCGGCGCTTTCCGATGCAAGGTGGTGATGTGCTTGAGCCAGCTGGTCGGTGGCGAGCTGAAACTGGAGACCCGCGCCGTCCCGGAGTACCCGCTCCAGCTTTCCGATGTCGGCTCTTTCCAGGAGTGCGTCGGTGATTGCAGTTCTGGCACGAAGCATCTCCTCGACCAATGGGAGGTCCGTGGAGGTACCTTGGGCGAGATGGCCAAGCGCCACACGGGCGGCCGGCTCGTCGCGTGCGATGGCCTGCCGGTAGTCCAAAAGCTGTCGCGCGGCCGCAAGATCGTCCACAATCGTGTCCGGGATCCTGCCGTCGCGCGATGCGGATCGCACCGCTGCCCGGTCGGCTCTGTGAGCGCCACCGAACCGACCCAACAGCTTGCCACTCGCAATTGCGTACCGGTCCGCGATCGGCCCCAGCTCAACGAATGCATCGGTGTAATGCCGGGAGAGCGCCACGGTCAGCTCGCGTTCGGCCGTGTAGTTCGTACGGCGTTCGTCGACGAACCTCTCGGCTTCCTGGAATCGCGCCGGCGCCAACCATTCGGAAGGAGGCCGGTTCGCACTGGCGAGTGCCTTCCCTGCGGCAACGAGCCCGGGGACCTGGGTGGATTCGACTTGCTCGGGTGCGAATCCCAGCTCATCGCCGATCGTCTGAACCGCCGCGTGCGCTGCAGCGCTGGCATCGCGCGCGGCTTTGAGATGAGAAACCGCGTCGTTCGAGGCCTCGAACAGCGCCTCGTCGGGGTCGAGCATGAGCTCCCGGCTGGCGTCCAGCGCTGCGATGAGTTCGGTCGCCAGCGATCGATCGGGCACCTGCTGGAATGTTGCCGACAGCCCCTCGCGCTGCGTACGGATGGCCGCCGATTGGCGCGTCCACATGTCCGCCGCCTTGCCAAGCTCGGCGAGATCGTCCTCGAATAGCCAGGTCGCTGGGCAGGGTCGGCTCTCCGAGACGATGCACGCCACGTTGGCCAAGCGGTTCGCGGCGTCGACGGTCGGCGGATTCGGCTCGCCGAGCGCACCAGCGTACTGGGCGGAGGCGGCTTGCAGCGCCTCGAATGCTCCACTGGCCGCCCTCACAACGTCAAGCAGCGTCTGCCTGATGGTCTGGTCGAACTCGCGGCGGTTGAAGCCAGACCAAGGCGAACCTCCGGTCGAAGCGGTGGCCGTCAGGTATCTCTCCAACCGTTCGAAACTGGACAGACCGTTGACGTAGGTCGCGCCGTCTTCGACCAAGCTGTCAAGCCGAGGTCCGGCCAAGCGCGGTGCCCCACTGAGATTGGCGACCAAGCCCTCGGCCTCGAAGGCCGTCATCGCAAGCGGTTCTCGCCGCTCGTGCAACGCTCGGACGTACTCGTTGAGACTGTCTCTCGCCTGTCGAAGCTGCTCGAGCTGATCCCGAGCTAGCCCACGCCTGGCGCGGACGCGATTGGCTAGGGCCGCACCCAGGTTCCGCGCTACCTCGCTCTTCTTCACCTTGTGGCTGTGCAACTCCAAGCAAAAGTCCGCTAGTCCTGCCTCGGTAAGTCGTTTGTAGACGACCTCAAGAGCGGCCATCTTCTCGCTTACGAATAGCACTGACTGTCCACGGCCGATCGCTTCGCCGATCAGATTTGTGATGGTCTGACTCTTCCCGGTGCCGGGCGGCCCCTGGATGACGAGGCTCTCTCCGCGGCGAGACGCCTCCAGACACAGAAGCTGGCTTGAGTCTGCGTCTAACACTGACAGAGAATCCTTTGGAGGGCGGATCGCGTCGAGATCTTCATTCTCCGCGAGCGGATCGGAATCGCCGACGATCGGCTCCCCTGACGCCAGCGCGCCAACCAGGCCGTTTTCGATCGCGATCTCCCAATGATCCTTCAGGTCACGGTAGATGACCTCCTTAAAGAATGTGTAGAGACCAAGCACCGCAGCCGGCTCCACCGCCCAGGCGGTATTAAGGCGCGACACCGCTTGGAAGTAGTCGGTTAGCTCGTAGTCGTCGTCATCGTCATCCTCGAGCGATCCACCGATCTCGGGAAGCTCGATCCCGAAGGTTCGCTCCAGTTTCACACTCAGAGTAGGGTTGATGATCGCCTCTTCCTCAGATCGACGCAGGGTGTAGGGCTGGCCGATACGGTCACGCTCGAGTCGCACGGGGATCAGGATTAGCGGCGAGCGGACATCCTCGTCGTGCTCCGGGTCATGCCACCTCAGGAGTCCGAGCGCGAGATGAAGAATCTGCACGCCGCGCTCCTCGAAGTCGGCGGCGGCTCGGCGCTGCAGCGTTTCGAGCGTGCGTTGGAGGTCGTTCGGCGTCGGCGCGCTCGTCCGGATCTCGTTGGCACGCCGCGGATGCTCGACCACCTCGGATGCGTCAAGCAGTAGCTCCTCAGCTTCAGCCGTCTCATCGACGTCGCGGGGCTCGGGTGGTAGCCAGAACCGCCACTCGCGACCGGCGAGCAGCTGGTTCACGATCTCTTGGGCACCTGGATCCAGCAGATCGAGAGATTGCCGCTTGGTTGCTTTGTGATAAAGCAATCGATTCCGCCGGCTCAGGTCGACCAACCGCCGCAGCCACTCATCGACCCGCACCTTGCAGGCAACTAACCGCGGATCGCTCGTCGGCTCTGGCGTCACTCGATGTCACCTGTGGATCCGCTCACCCAAGTCAACCCTATCGTGGGTACACCGCCTCCACCAACTCGAGAGAGACTCCCCACGGCTTCATGCGAACGGACGTGCTTCGTTGCTCCGTGCGGATCTTGACGCATTGGATCGCGGAGCCGGTGTGAACGTTGAGGAGGCGCTTCGCACGCGTGGCGCAAGTGAACTGGCCTGACAGCCTCCCGTGAGTGGGCGACCATCCCCGCGGCGAAGCGTCCGGCGAGCGTCACAGGAACCATCCGGAGACTTGTAGGTAGCACCGCCTCTCCGCGTCCTGCGGGAAGGCCTTCCACTTGGCGAGCGAGAAGCGTACGAGCGCGCCGTCGGGGATTTCCTCGGCCGGGTCCTCCATCCCCACGTACTTGACGGCCCGGATATGGCGCCCCTCGGGGAACCAATAGCTTGTGCCGCGCTCCTCGAACTTGGACTTTCGAACTGGCTGCGACACGACCCAGAATCCCGTGCTCTGCTGCGGCAACCGCGCTCCTTCGCGCACAAAGGCGCGTCCGCTGGAGGTCGTTTCGAGTGTCCCATCGAAGATCCGGTCGAGATCTCCTGTCCACGGCGCGATGAGCTTCATGATCGCGGCCCGCATGTCCGCGACCACGTCCATGCGGCTGCCACGTGTCACGATCAGGTCTTCGACATGCGGCGGCTCGATGTTCTCGTTGGGCGAACAGGTGAGGCTCCAGACTTCGCGGGGCCTGATCTGGTGGGTGGCGAGCAGGTATTGACCGTCGTGGCCCAGGAGACGCACGCCAGCGCCGGTGTCGACGTCGATGCCGCCGACGCAGACCCGCTCGGCGCCGTACCGGGTACGTGCGACGACCAGCACGTTCATGGAGTCAGGTGCTCCACGGTCGCCCCGGCACGCGTAAGTTCTGCCGCGATGAGCGAGCGATGACAGGCCGCAGGCTCGCGCTCGACGCAAAAGAGACAGACCGGCGGTGTCGCGGCCGTCTCGTGGAGGAACGCCTGTGCGTCGAACCGGGCCAGGTGCTCCGCGGTGTAGGCGGCGACGAATGCATTGCCGAGCCGCGATCGGGAGCGCTTGCGATCCCCTCGCGCGCGTCGGCCTCGGCCTGCACGCGGCGGACGTGCTCGCTGGGGGCGAGGTCGAGCCGGTGGACGTAGGGGATGCCGAGTTCTGCGAGCCGGGACTGGAGGCGGGCACTATTCACGAAGGCGTACTCGGCCCGCGGACTCCGCGTCGCCGGCGGATGTCGCAAAAGAGGCCGACCCGCGCCTTCACGAGGGCGTCGAAGAACCCCGCCTCGCTCCAGCCGAACGCACCGATGGTGAGCACATCTGGCATCTCGTCAGCGCCTGTCCTACGCGGCGCGGTGCTTCTTACGCGACTTCGCAGCCGCGGCGCTCGCTCCGAAGAGCGTGCCCTGCCCGTTCGTGATCGAATCCATTACCGCCTCGTGGCTTCGCTCCACACCCCGCTCGTCGATGTGCGAGACGGGGACGCCGATCCGGACGAGCTCCTCCGCGACGAGCTTCGTCCGGTGGCACTCCGTCGGCTTTCCCTCACTGCACATGAGGACGATCCGGTGGCCCGCCTCCCAGCCGGCCTCGAGCGACGCGACGCCGTCCTGGAACGCTGGACGGAGCCGGCAGCGCTCGTAGTCGACGCGCCCATCCTCGCGGTAGCAGCCGGGTCGCCGGGGCGCCCGCCGAGGGACTTGCCCATGAAGACGTAGCGGATCCGCTTGTCGCTCGAGCGCGCGGCGAGCGGCTCCTTGGAGTACTCCGGCTTGAATCGGGAGTAGGGCGCCGAGCGGACGTCGACGAGGTATCCGTGTCGGCCGCGTGAGCGTCGAGCGAACTCGTCGATCGAGCGCGCGCCGTAGCCGATGGTGCGGATCTGTGACTCCCCCTCCACGAGTGCCACTCTAGCGATCCGCTAGGACGCGATCGTGCGACGCCTATATCCGGCTCCGTTCAGAGGCACGAGTTGCAGAAGGCTGGCTGGTGGCCGGTCTCCGCGACGGTCCACTCGATCAGCGGGCGCCGCCGGGACGCCCATCTCCTCGGTTTTGCAGTGAGTTGCACCGCCGTATCTCCGTCGCGGCCGAGGTGTCCGCAGTCCGAGAGGTGCAGCATGTATTCGCCCTTCGGCCTCGTGGTCAGGACGTATCCGCCATGCGTGTCCACCTACGCCTCGTACGCAGCGTCGTCGTCGACGAACGTCTTGATCTCGGCGGTCTCCATCGGCTCTCCTTCCGGTGCCTCGTCAAGCGACGTTTCCACATTGCCGGCCCATCCACCCTCAGTCGACGCAGGTGGCGTGAGGTCGATCCGGCACACTTCCACGGCTTCGCTCAACCGCTCCTCCGTGAGCTCACGCTCCAAGTACTCGAGCAGGTCGTCTTGCCGCGGCTGCCCGAAAGCGAGTCGGTAGGCGGCCACGCTTCGGCGGAGCTGGCTCAGCCGTACTCGCTCGCGCGATAGCGGCAGCGACGGGACGTAGCGCTCGATCCGGGCGCCACCCTCTGGTGCGAACACCCAGCCGGGGACGAGGTCGTTCGCCTCCTTCGGCCGACCCTCTTCCCCCGCCCTAAAGAGTGCCTCCCATGGATCGGGGCCGCTGTCCTGAAGCGCAGAGGCTCGATATGCCTTCGCCAGGTTCTTCCTCACCGCATGTCCCTTGAAGCGGTGAACCCGTCCCTCACGTTGCTCGAGATCTACCGGGTTTGCAGGAAGGTTCCAGTGGACCACGGCGTGGCTGTAGAGATGGAAGTCGAGCCCTTCCTGGCCGACTGACGTCGTCGCGAGCACGAACGGCCAAAAGGGCGAGTTGAACGCTTGCCAGACCAGCCGGGAGCGTGTCTCGCGGCCGTCCTCGGTGTGCTCGTCGCCGTAACGGAGCGCGAACCTTCCGCGCATCCCGACCCGCTCCGACCTGTCCGGCCACCCTCGCGACGGTAGTCCCGCACGCCATAGGTCGGCGCCCGGAGCGTTACAGCGTCATGCATCGCCTCGGCCAGCCGAGGAGCCAGCACTGCCGGATTCCGGTCGAGCTGCCCGAGCCACTCGACCAGGACGTGAGCATACTCGTCGAGCACGCCTTGGAGGCCGCCGTGGAGGCAGTAGTCGAGGACCCGCCGCCAGTAGACGACAGATTCTCCATCACGCGGGCGGCGGCCGAGGAGGCGCGGCGAGCGCAGGAGCGCCACCACGTCAGGCGATCCGAACAAGCTCCTGAGGCCCCACGCGATCCGGGCCGCAGCGTCGCGGGATGCAACATTATCGAGCCCCTCGGCGCCGTGGACGACGCGCGTGACAGCCCGAAGTGCCGTCACGCCTGGCCCGGCGAGAGCTAACCGGGCAAGGACGGACGCCAGGTCATCGGGCATCCTCCCTAGGGCCACGGACGCATCCGGGTCGAGCAGCGTCGCCGCGGTCGCCACGTGCGTGCTCCAGCCACTCTCGTCGGAGCTGGCCTCAGCCCCGGTCCACGGCGCCGATGCTGCACGTCGACCGAGCCACCCTCGTGCCTTTTCGCCGTCCAGCACCACCGGGGCTGCCCAGAACCATCGGTCGTCGGTCGGCCCCTCTGTCAACGGAGCAGGGACTGCCTCCGTCAGAGCCTCACTGACCCGGCGTTCGGCCTCGGCGAGCATGGTATCGAGGCCCATGGGGGCGCTGTCCGTCCCCAGCTCGCGAGCGATTGCCAATGGGTCGGCAAGCCGAGCGAGCGACGGCGACGGGTACATGAGCGCGAACACGCTCATCCCTGCCGGGCTGCCGTCCTTGATCGTGACGGCGAGTGGCGAGCGAACGCGCTGGCGCGCCTGGGTCGTGTTCGCACGCCGCGATGAGCTGCGCACCATTCGGCGTTCGACGTCGTAGCTCACCAATGCAGCGATCGCCTTCGGGACGACAGCCCAGGCGGAGAACACGAGGCGCTTCGTGAGCGTCTCCGCGGACACGTCCGAAAACGGTTCACCAAGCTGGTGGTAGGACAGCGATGGAGGCATCCAGAGCAGCTTCCACATCCCGGGCTCGACCGTCTCCTCGATGAGGCTTCGCAGGCGCGGATTTCCGGGGTCGATCGGCTTGTAGTCCCGCACCCGTTCCCAGGCGAGCGTCGTCTTGGTAGGGATGTCGAGCGAGCCGTCCTCCTCTGCACGCTCGAGCCCGCGGGCGAGCTTGTACCCGTCCATGAAGTTGGCAAGGTACGGCGCCGATTTCCAGTACTCGAGCATGTCGCCGCCGGCGAACCGCGCCGACAGCTGCTCGATCGCCAAGTACGAGTGGAGGTCGTCAGGCTCCAACGCCATCTTGGGCGATGGCCTGTCGGCAAGCATCCCGCTGCGGTCCTCGGTCAATGCGAGTCGCTCTGTTCGCGACCATGACCTGCCGCAGCGACTGCTCCACCCGTTCGCGTGCCTGGCGAGCAGGTTCAGGTCCGGCCGCAGCGATGTTGCGGACGGCGTCCCGAAATTCGCCGAGCTCGTCAGCGAAGGCGTCTACTGCGCCGGGCCGATCGTTCATCAGAAACGCCAGCGTTGCGAGAAAGTCCTCGTAGTGAGCCTCGTCCGTCTCCTCCGCGAGTGTGTACATCTTGTAGGGCGTCGCCGAGAGTAAGAGGACACGTGCGGGCTCGTTCCGGTGGTCTCGGAACCCGAAGAGCTGCTGCGCGAGCTCGCCGGCCGGGTCGGTCCCGTCCAGCAAGCGCCGGAAACGCTGGAATTCGTCGAGGATGATCAGATCGGGCTCGAGCGCGTCCACGCAGCTTCGAGCGAGGATGTCTCGGAGCTCCCCGACCAGGAGTCGGCGGGCCTTGCGGTCATCGGGGCGCGCGCGGTTTCCGTGGAACCGTTGTGCCAGCGCTTCAAACCGATCCTGGAGTGGGTCATCGCCGGGAGCGCCCCGGTAGGACGTGACCGCGTCCATGAATCCCTGGGCGAGGACTGGGTCGAGCGGCTCGGTTGCGACATCGTCAAGCCATCGCTTGAAGCTTTCCGGACCGCAGTCGTCCCGCAGCATGTGAAAGGCGCCGCCGTCACGCCGGAGCAACCGTCCGCCCCGGAGCTCGCGGAGCAGTCGGAAGAGCAGCGCACGCTCCCGCGCCATGCCGGTGCTCGACTTGAGGTCGAGCGATGTTCCCGGCGTAAACGAGACGAAGTTGAGGTCGCGTGGCCGGCCGGTCGTCCCCGCGAGCAGATGCAGCCGAAGCGGCAGCAGCGTGATCCGCTCGGCGAGCGCGAATTCCTCCTCGTCGGTGACGTTAATTGAGTCCGGTAAAGACGAATGGGGCGAGTATTTGATGCGCCAACTGGTCCGAGATCCAGACGGCGCCAGGCGCCTGCGCGATACACCGCTCGTCCGTCGCTTAGAAGAGGTTGCGCGTTAGCGCTGTGTCGTCTGAGGTCTCCCGGCAGGCCCGGAGCCGTTCCGTCCAACCGGTTGTGCGCGGACGAACTTGAGGTCCCGCAGCCGCACCTCCACCCCCGCCTTGCAGTAGACGAACACGACCTCGCGCACCGGCATCCCGTCGCTGCCGACAACGCCTGCGCGTAGATCTCCGCCTGCCCCGAGTGCTTCTCCAGTGCGTGAGCCTCCGCCTTCTCCGCCGTCACGTCCCTGTCGGTCTTGTAGTCGATGACAACGAGCTCGCCGGCGTCCTCGTGCACGAGGTCGACGCGGCCCGTGGCGAGCGGCCCTTGGTTGGCGTCCCCACCCTGAGGGCGGCTGACGAAGAACGGCACTTCGCGCCACCAGCGCCCGCCGGCCAGCGCCCGTCGCACCGACTCCGCCTGAAGGCATGCCCGGCACATGGCGACGACGTCGGCCTCGTGCTCCGCGATGTCGCCTTCGAGGCAGACGTCGTTCGCGATCGCGTCCAGATCGGCCGCGTCCGGGAGGCTCACCCGCTCCATGACCATGTGAACCGCATCTCCGACCGGGATCGGCGGGCCGTCGGCGACCAGGAGCGAGGCCCCGAACGTCGCCACCTCGGCGGCGAGCGGGCCGACTGCGCGCTCGCGACTGGTTGCGGTCTCGATCTCGCGCTCGAGCCCGGCGCGCTCGCGCAACCCTTCGCGCTCCGCGATCCACGCAGCCCGCCCCGCGACCGCGGCTTCGACGGCCGGCTCCTCGACCGGCGCGGCCTCCTCGGCCTCGACGGCCGGCGCTGCAACCGCGGTCGCGTCGACCACCTCCACCAGCGCAGGGTCAACAGGAAGCGCGCTCACCAGCGCCGCCAGGAGCCCCTTCGCGGCGGCACGACCGACCACACACGGCACGAGCAGATGCTCGCGGGCTCGGGTCGCCGCGACGTAGAGCAGCCGCAGCCGCTCGGCCTCTCCGTAGCGCTTCTCCGCCTCCCATACCTCGTCGTAGCCGGGCGTCGCGAAGTGACCGCTGCGGCTGAGCGACCCGGCGCCCACGCGGAAGTGCAGGAACGACTCGTGCTCGCGCGGCACCGGCGCGCGCTGCGTGCCGCCCGTCCCGCCCAGGTTCGCGAGCGCCACGATCGGGAACTCGAGCCCCTTTGCGCCGTGCATGGTCATGATCCGCACCACGTCGTCGGTCTCCTCCGCGACGGTGGCCTCGATCTCGATCGCCTCCTGCTCCATCGAGTCGCGCAGGTGGCGGATGAACGGCCGCAGGCCGCCCCCGCCCGCGGCGGCGAAGAGCCGCGCGTCGTCCACGATCGCAAGCAGGTTGGCGGCCCCCTGCTCGCCGTCGCGCTGCGTGAGCGCGAACTCGACCAGGCGGGTGCGCTCGACCACGCGCCGGACGACCTCCGCCAGCGACAGCCCGCGCCGCATCTTGTGGAGGTCGTAGAGCTCCGCGAGGGCCTCGTTCACGATGTCGCTCGGCCCCTTCCGCGGCGAGCGGTAGTTGAGGGGGCCCGCCTCCGCGACGTGGATCACGAGCTCCTCGTCGCTGATCGCAAACGCGCTCGAGCGCAGCGCTCCGACGAGCGCGAGCCGGTCGGTCGGGTCGTCGATGGCCGAGAGCACCCAGATCAGGTCGCGCACCTCGTCGCGCTGGAAGAAGTCGCGGGAGCCCTCGTGGCGGTACGGGATCCCCGCCGCGGCCAGCGCCTGCTCGTAGTGCTCGATCCCGGTGCGGGCCGGCATCAGGACGGCCATGTCGCCCCACCTGCACGTCCGCCACGCGTTCCCGTCGTGGCGGTCGCGGATCTCCCAGCCGTCGCGGCGGGCGGCGTGCAGGAGGCCGGCGATGACGCGCGCCTCCTCGGCCCGCATCCCCTCCGCGTTCCCGTCGAACCGGCCCTCGGCGACTACGACCGGCGTTCGCCGGGCCGGGTCGGCGCCGCTCGGCGCGTCGAGCGGGACGTTCCCCGGCTGGACGCCGGCCTCGGCCTGGAGGATCACGTCGAAGGCGGCGTTCAGGCACGCGAGCAGCCGCGGGTTGGAGCGGAAGTTGGTCGAGATCTGCTCGCTCCCTCGAGCCAGCGCCTTCGCCTTCACCTGGTCGTAGACGGTGATGTCGGCCCGGCGGAAGCGGTAGATCGACTGCTTGGGATCGCCGACGACCGTCAACCGCCCACTCGCCGGTCGCAACGCGCGCCAATCGGCGCCGGGCGGATCGTCACTCGTCAGGAGGACCGCCAGCTCCGCTTGGACAGGGTCGGTGTCTTGGAACTCATCGATCAGGACGGCCCGGAAGCGGCCGCGCAGGTACGTGCGGGCCACCTCGCTCTCGCGAAGCAGATCGCGTGCCCAGAAGAGGAGGTCGTCGAAGTCGGCCCGTCCGCGCCGTTTGCGGTCGGCGGCGTACTCGCCGACGAACCGCTCGACGTGCGGCAGGATGCCGAGGAGTGCCTCCGTGCGCAGGCCGGCCTGGTTTCTCTCGACCGCTTCGCAGTACTCGCCCTGGAGCTCGCCGATGCGCGGCTTGTCGCCGCCCCAGTTCGCCTTCGATCCGGCGTTCTTGTTCGTCTTCGCCGGAGTGCGGGTGAGCAGCCAGCGCTCCCGCTCGGGAGGGTCGAGCGCGGCGAGCGCCTCGACCCATTCGATGATGCCCTCGACGATCGGCACCAACTTGTCGTCGCCGGGCGGGCTGTGCCGGATGAGCAGGCCGCGCAGCTCCTCGGCGATCCAGCGCAGCTCGGCCACGGTCGCCTCCACGTCGACCGAGTCCGCCGACGGGTGCCGCAGCGGCAGCAGGTAGCGGTGCGCGTGCAGATGGATGCACGCCTCGTGAAGCTCCGCCAGCCCGAACCCCCTGCGCAGCGCGAGCTCGAGCTCCGGCAGCGGCTGGGCGAGGAGGTCGTCCTCGAACCGGTTGTAGGCCGCGTCGAAGTCGAGGCCGCCGGCGACGCCCTCCAGCACCGCGAAGAGCGGGTCGAGCCCGGCCTCGACGGGCCGCTCGCGCAGGAGCCCGGTGGCGAAGCTATGGATTGTCTCGATCCGGGCTCGGTAGAGGTCGCGGGCCGCGTCGAGGAGGCGCTCCCGCTCGGCGCCCTCGGCCGAGGCGGCCCGCCGCTCGAGGTCGTCGCGCACCCGCGTCGAGAGCTCCGCCGCGGCCTTCTCGGTGAAGGTGATGACGGCGAGCTCGTCGACGCCGACGGTGCCGGTCGCGAGCAGGTTAGTGACCCGCTCGACGAGGACGGTTGTCTTGCCGGTGCCCGCTGCCGCCTCGACGCACAGGTTGGCGTCGAGCGCGGAGACGATCCGGTCGCGCGCGGCCTGGTCGGCGAGCGGCGCGCTCACTGCACGCTCCTCACGCGCTCGGCGAACCGGGCCAGCCGCTCGTCGCCCATGCGGCGCTCCACGTAGGCCTTCCGCGGTCGCGGGCAGACCGGGTCGAAGGTGCAGTACTTGCACGCGTCGTCGGCCTTCCACGGGGCGACCAGGAAGTCGCCACGCGCGATGCCGCCGACGATTGCGTCGAGGAGTCCGGTCAACTCGTCGCGGCGCTCGGCAAGCTGTGCACCCGTCCACTCGACGCTTCGGAACTCGCCCCGCCGGGTCGGGTACACGTAGGCGGCCTCGCCGGCGGCCGCGTCGATGCCCAGGAGGTCGGCGCCAGCGAGCACGTAGAGCGCCAGCTGGAGCATCCGCCCTCCCAGGAGCCGCCCAGACTTCTCGTCGCGAACCCGGCCGCTCTTGTAGTCGATGACCCGGAAGCGGGTGCGGGCCTCGTCCCACACCATCCGGTCGATCCGGCCACGGAGCCGCAGCCCCAGCCCGTCCAGCGTGATCTCGGTCGCGAAGGGCGTCTCGCAGGTGCCCAGCGGGAGCGCCGCGGTGTTCGGATCGGTCCGCTCGACCTCGAGCCAGCGCAGGCAGTCGTCGATCACCTGGAGCCGGTCGGCCGCCCACATCGCCGCGTAGCCGGTCTCGCCGCGGGCCTGCGCGGCATCGCACTCCTCTTCGGCGATCGCGCGCATCCGCCCCGCGGACTCCGGGGCGCCCGCGGCCGGGCCGGCTCCGGTCCACTCGTCGTGGAAGCGCTCCAGGATTCGGTGGATAAGCGAGCCGCGATGCAGAGCGTCGATGCGCACGGTGCGCTCCGGCTCCTCGATCGCCCGCACTCGGAGGAGCCGCGACATGAGAAACCGCTGCGGGCAGGCGGCGTAGTCCTCGAGCACCGTCGGCGCGTAGGCGAAGTCGGGCGGCACCAGCGCGGCGATCGCCTCGGCCGCCCGAGGACTGAGCGCGCCGTCCCACTCCGAGTAGCGCCCGGAGCGCCGGGCGTGCTCGGCGATGCGGGCGCGGGCGAAGGCCGGCGCCGCCCGCTCAAACGTGGCGATCGCGAGCGGCTGCGTGACGGCCGCTTGGAGGTAGGTGCGGTCTCGCTCCGTCTCGGACGCCGCTCCCGCCGCCGCGTCGTGCACGACGCGGGGATCGCGCGCGTAGCTCCCGCCCGGGATCGGGGCGCCGACGGCATCGCCCGGGATCCGCTCGACGTCGGCGCGGAGAAGGAGCGGCGCGCGCTCGGCGGAGACGCGCTCGCCGGCGAGGTGCGAGGCGACCTCGCGGAAGAAGATCGACGGCAGCCGCGGCCGGTTCTCGCCCGTCGCCCGGCGTGCGTAGGAGACGACCAGCCGTTCGCGTGCCGCCGCGCAGGCGAGCGCGAACTGGAGCGCCTCCTCGCCGCCGCGGGCCGCGCGCGGCGCCAGCGGTGCAGGCGCCCGCTTGGACAGGAGCGCGCGCTCGGAGTCGAGCAGGATCGGGTCCTGGCGGGCCGGCGGCGGGAACGCCCGCTCGGTCGCCCCCAGGATCCAGACGCAGGCGAACTCGATCCCCGGAAGCGAGTTGACCGCGACGACGTTCACGCCCCGGCGGGCGAAGGCTCCGGGCTGTCCTTCAAGCACGTCCTCGGAGCGGAGCGTCTCGACCGCGCGGCGCACCACGTCGAGGAAGCGGTCGAAGTCCACCTCCTCCTCGAGCGCCGTGAATCGCTCCAAGCCGCGGAGCGCCTCCACGATCTCGGTCGCCCCGCGGACATACCGGGACAGGAGCTCGTCGAGGAAGTCGAGATGGGTCGCCCACGGCGCCTGGCCGGGGTGGGCGTTCATCCGGCCGTTCAGGTCGGCGATGAAGCGGGCGAGCGCCTCGACGTCGGTGATCCGCTCCTTCACCCACTCCGGCGGGTCGCCGTCGTCCCGAGCTGCCAGCCCTCGTCCCAGGAGCGCGAGCCGGCTCCCCCACTGGTCGACACCGGTCACGATGCCGGCCTCGCGCGAGATGGAGTCCCACCGCGTGGCCGGGACGCCGTCGAACTCGTCGTGCAGCTCCTTGGGCAGGCGGGCGTCGGTGAGGAAGTCCATCACGGACTGGCGCGAGAAGTCGCTGTCGTAGAGGCCGAGCAGCCCGATCGTCTGGCGGCCGACGGGCCGCTCGGCCAGCGGCGAGCCCTCGTGCAGGTAGAGCGGGATCCCGGACTCGATGAAGACCGCCTCGACCAGCGGCCGGTAGGCGTCGCCGTGGCGGTAAGCGACCGCCATGTCCCAGAATGGCACGCCCTCGGCCGCCCACGCCAGGCATGCCCGGGCGGCGGCGCGCACCTCGCGGGCCGGGTCCGGCGCGGAGACCAGCCGGACCGTGCCGTCGGGCTCGATCGGCGGCGCCGCCGGCGTGGCGAAGAGCCGGCCGCGGATCTGGGCCAGCGCCGTCTCGTCCCCCTCAGCCTCCGGGGCCGCCTGGGCGCGGGCGCCCGAGGCGACGAGCCGCTCCCGAAGGGCGCCGAGCGGGGAGTCCTCCGCCGGGCGCACGTCCGGGACGTACACGTCGACCGGCATCCGCTCCGCGATCCGCCCGACCAGCCGTTCGAGCGCCGGAGGCACGTCGAGCATGCCCCAGACGAGCAGCCCGAGACCGTCCAACCGCCTCGGGTCGGCCGCCAGGAGCGCGTCGTCGGGCCCGTAGAACCCGGCGCGGCGTTCCTCGAACCTGGCCAGGACTCTCGTCAGGGCGATCGCCTTCTCGGGTGCGTCGGTGACCCCTTCGAGGAGCCCGGCGAGATCGGCGAGGTCGTAGCCGGTGCCGCGCAGCTCTCGCACCAGGCGGTAGAGCGCCTCGGTCAGCCCGGGCGTCTCGGCCACGGGGGCGAAATAGCCGTCGTCGGTTCGGACGACCTCGGCGAGCAGCACCCGATCGGCGAGCGGGGGGAGCGCTCGCCGCCCCGCCTCGACCAAGACCGGCGCGCCGAGCAGGAGCGCGAGGTCGCCGGGCATCAGGATGCGCACGTTCGCGTGGCCGCCGAGGCGCGCCGCCAGCGATCGGGCCAGATGGGGCCGCTGGAGGGACGTGCCGACGAGCACCGTGATGGGCGCCAGCGGATCCGCGCCGCGCAGTTCGCGCACGCGCGCGGCCAGCGCTGCCCTCAACGCGGACGGCTGCCCGGTGATGACCCGCGTTCCACCCAAGTTCGCTGGATTGTGCTGCATATCGGTTTGCCGTGTCCACCGTATGGCGGGACAGGGCAGGCCCGTGCTCGACCTGGGCCTGCCCGATCCCTCGGTCTACTTCCGCCCGAGGAGTGCCAGCGGCCTGGTCCCCGGCACGCGCGTCGACGTCTGCGACGCCGAGCGCCGGGCGCTCGCCGGCTCGGTGTCACACCCGTCGCCGAGCGCCCACACGTCGGGAGTCGAGCCCGACAGCGTGAGGAAGAAGTAGCCGCTCGAATCGAGCGACTGCGGGAACTCGATCCCGCACGTGTAGAGGTAGTTCACGAACGTGACGCGGTTGGCCTTGAGCGCCTGCTGGTGGAGCGCGTTCAGGTGCTTGTTCACGCACTTGAAGTTCTGGCAGTGCGCCGGCCACTTGACGCTCGCCTGTGCGGTGGTCGAACCCGCTCCCAGCGCGAGCGTGACGAGGGCGATGATGCCCACCCGTTTCATCTGATCTCCTTCCTGCGGAGTACGAGCGTGCGTGGTGGGATGTCCACGCGCCCGGCCGGGGCCTTACAGCCTTCTTCTGCATACACTCTGGACAATGGCGGAAGATGTCCGGGCCGCGGCGATGGAGATCGTCTTAGCAGAGGAGCGAATGCGAGGGAATTCCGCGCATGCGCTTGCTGGAGCGCATCTCGAGAAGGCCCATGGCTGCGACATCCTGTCCACCGTTCCGGGCCAGGACGATCCGACCCGGATCGAAGTCAAGGGGTGGGGCACCCCTCTGATCGCAGCCGGCGGGAAGTTCAACTGGCCCCTCGAGCTTCAGGTCAGCCAACACGATGCCGCTCGCACCGTCGGCGTGTCCTTTCGAGCCGAGATTGTCGCAAACCTCCGGGCGTACCTCGATCACGGCGCTCCTTACGAACGGCTAACCGTGCCGGGGGCGTACATCTCGACCAACGCGGTTCCGAGCGCATACGCGGTGCCGTTGGAAGGGTTACGCGATGCCGTACACGGTGCAGCGCATTCGCCGATTCTGACGTCGCGGCTTCGCGTGCTCGACGTCCCAAGCGAGGGTGCGGGTTGGGACGAGATCGGGGCCTTTGCGATCAAGTTCCCGGGTTGGACTGCAACGGAGATCGATTGGGACGCGCTGTACGCGCTAGTGGAGGAGGTGCAAACGGGTTGGACCCGGAACGGCGAGCTCCCCGGAGATATCGACCTGCTGCGCGTGTGTCTGCTGTGGGAGCAGCGGCGACTGCGTCACCTGCAGACGGGCCCTGGCGGCGAGTATGAGGATGGCGCTGACGAACTGCCATATGCCCAAGCGCTCGTAGGTGCGATCCGCCGCATTCTCGGGCAGGGCTAGGACCCAGTGCACATCCTCTTCCTCGACGAGTCGGGCCGGCCCGGCGACCGCACGTTCGCGGTGGGAGGCGTCGCCATCGAGGGCGACCGCTGGGCCGAGCTTCGCGCGCGCTGGGAGGCCGCGCTCGAGGCCCACCGATGGCCGCTCGACCGCGAGGCGAAGTGGCACGGGATCCGCACGGGCGAGGTGCCGCCGCCGCTCGCTGACGACCTCTTCTCGGCCGTGGCCGGCGCCGACATCACATGCTTCGTCGTGGTGCTGCGTCCGCTGGCGGGCCGAAAGAGCCATCCCGAGCTGTTTGCGACCGACGAGGACACGTACGCCACCGCGCTCACGTTCCTGGCGGAGCGGTTCCAGCGGTTCCTGGCCGACCGGGAGAGCCACGGCGTGATGGTGGTCGATAGCCGCCGGCCCGACGTCGACGACCGCACGCGACGGTTCTTCGAGCGGCTCCAGCGCGAGGGCACGCCCTACCAGCGGCTGGAGCGGATCGTCGACGCGCTCTTCCTCGGGCCGTCGCACTACTCGATCGGCCTCCAGGCGGCCGACCTGGTCGTGGCGTCGACGCTCGCGTCGAGCGGCGGCCAGCTCGGCGACGCGAGCCGCTGGCACAAGCAGCTTCGGCCGCGGTTCGCGTGCCATCCGGCGACGGGTCAGATCGACGGCGTCGGGTTCAAGGTGTTCCCGGGGCGGATCAAGGGCGAGGAAGAGCCGGCGTCGAAGCTGTTTACGGCGTAGGCGTAAGGTTCCGGGCATGGCGGGCCACACTCAGAACATGCCGACCCTGAAGGCGCGCGCCTACGCTGCGCTGGCTGCGTCGCTTGGGAGCACTAACCACGCCGCCGTCATCGACTCCAAGGGGTACGTCACCGACGTCTCTCAGAACTTCCTGTTGGGAGTCGGCCCCGCCGACGTCGAGCTCGCGCTCGCCGACCTGGCGCTCGGCGACGGCAAGGACGGCGAATTCAAGATCAAGGCGGCGCACTCGTCGGCGATGCTGGTGCTGAACGCCTTCGCGCAGTGGAGAGCGGTGCCGGCGGGGTTCCCGCTCCTGCCGGGCGCGGAGTCGGTGCAGTTCGAGCGCAAGCTCTCCATGGGCCTCAGGGGGCGGATGCCGAACCTGGACATCGTCGCGGAGTCGTCCGGGGCGGTCGTCGCGGTGGAATCGAAGTGCACGGAGCATCTCGACCTGAAGGGCGCCGCGTTCAGCCCCGCGGTTGTGAAGCGCATGGGCGACCTGGCCCACCCCACTTGGAGTGCCCGGCTCGACGAGGTGATCGCCGATCAAGTGAAGCGCTACCTCGACCGCGCCCAACTCCTGAAGCACTATCTTGGGATCAAGAACTGCTTCCCCGAGAAGTCCGCGACGCTCCTCTACGTCTTCTGGGAGCCGCGGAATTGGGCCGAGTTCGATGAGTGTGTCGAGCATCGGGTCGAGGTGGTGGCGTTCGCGCAAGGCCTCGCCGACCCGATGGTGCGGTTTCAGGCTGTGAGCTACGCCGAGCTGTGGGCCGGCTGGGCCACGCCACACGCGCGAGCGCTCGCGGACCGCTATCTGGTCGACGTCCGAGCTACGACTGTTCGTCTTCCTCGAGCTCGACCGGCGTCGCCACATGAGCCAGGTTGAGGACTCCGCTGGCGGCGATCTTCTCGAATTCGGTTTGGGACCACGCCAGGACCCTCTGTCGAGCGCCGGATCTTCGATCAGTCTCGCATCCAACGGCAAGAGTGCCGTGAGCACCTGGTCGTGCCAGATGCGGAACCCGCTGGTCTTCAGGGCGTCGATAGCCGCAGTCGTGTCCTTGGAATCACCCTGGGGATAGGCCGTCTTGACCTCGAACGCCAGTCGATCCCACGCCCAGACGGATGCCCATATCCGGGGGGTGTCGGATGGTGGGGTCTGAGGAACTGCATACTGGTCATCATCCGCTGCGATGGGAAGACGACGCGGCGCTTCTTCCCGCGAGCCAGGAAGTCGATTTCTTGCTCCGGGACGCCAAGTGTCTCGGCGAGCGCTTGGAGCAGCGGCACTCGGATGGAGTCCATGAAGAGCTCGATGTGGTCGCGCCGCCGCTCGCGACCGCTCGTACACACGGAACAACTCCGGGTCTGGCGTTGTGAACCCCATCGTAGCCCTCACTTTCGAGAACATCCAGAAAAGCGGCCACTGACTCGGGCGAGGTCGGCGTCCGACGGTTGCAGCCGCCGCAGATGGGGGAGCAGCTTGCCCCACTGGACGGATCGCCAGCGATCGTCGCCGCTCCTCGGGTCGCCGTACGTTGGCACGTCGCGCGTGATCGCCACCAGCGCAGACTTTTGCGGCGGAAGGTGATCCAGGTAGCGCTGGAGCTGGTCGTCGTGAAAGCCGGCGTGGATATTGAGTTCGACGGCGATCCGTGTCCCCGTGGCGTCGTCCCATAAGGTCAAGTCGAGCCGGCCCTTGTCGATGATCTCCTCCGGACGGCAGGCCAGTTCAGCCGGGACGTCGAAGCTGGGCTCACCAAGCGAGGCACGGTCGAGCACCACCCGGGCGAAGCTCGCGGCCATTCGTGGATCTGACATGAGAAACGCGGCGACCGCCTGCGTCAACTCGGTCTCGCGGCCGCGATCACGGAGGGCCCGGATGAGGGCGTCGTTGGCAAGCAGCTCGACAGGGCGCCGCGCCTCCATCATCGCGCCGCGGTGAGCGCCGCCCATACCGGGCCGTCCTGATGGCTCTACGCCGCATACGCCGACAGCTGCAGGACCTCGCCATCGAGCTCGAGCCCGCTGGCCATGATGCCGGCGGCCTTGATCCGCAGGTCGGTGCCGAGTGATGCCGAGGGCTGGCGTGTCGCCATCGCGCCGGACACGGCCGCAACCACCACGTGCGCCCGCACCGCCTCGGCAGCCGGCCGGTCGAGCTGCTCGATCGCGTCGAGCAGATAGCCGTGCAGGAGCTTTCGGTGATGGCGGGCATATGCCTCGGGCCGCGACAGGTAGTCGAGGCAGGCGCGGCCGTCAGGGAGGACGAGCGCCATCCCGCACTGCCCGGGCTGAAGCGCGAAGGCGTCCGCCAGCTCGCCCATCGCGTCGCCGCCGAGCGCGGAAGAGATCCGCATGCGCGGCGGTCGGCGAGTCGACCCCGAGTCGCTGCGACTTGGCTGCGATCGCGTCCCACACGTCCGACTGGGCGGCACCGCGGGCGAGCGCGTTCGGCGCGAGTGCGACTGCCTTACGCAGCCGTAGCTCCGGCCCGGCCGTGTGGTCGGCCGCCCCGAATGTCATCGAGCTGCTGTGCCAGCGGCCGGCCTCAACGCAGCTCACCGGCATCGACCGTCCGAGCGCCGGCCTCGACGAGCACAGAGAGGTTGAGGATCCGGTTCTGCTTCGCGCCGATCAGCTCCTCGCCGTCGTAGAGGAGCACCCGCTCGTCGAGCGGATTCCGGACGCGCAGCTCGGGCACGCTGCCCGCGTCGCTCACCTCGTCGATGCGAAGCCCGCGCGGCAGCGCCTCCTCGAGCGTCATGTACTCCGCGACCGGATTGCGGAGCGGAAAGGCGGGGACGATCGTGATGCCCCGGTGGGTCACGGGCTCGCCGAGCTGCAGCTGAAGGGCGGTGGTCATGCGGTCTCCTCGGTCGTTGTGCCGGGGATGTCCGCCGCCGGGCCGCGATCCTTACACCGTGCGCCTCCAGCGCTCCTGCTCGTCGGCGATCTCGCTCGGCACGACCTCCATGAACTCGAGGTTGACGAGCCGGTAGGCCATCGCGATCGGCGACACGTCGAAGGTGCCGGCGAGCGCCGCGACGTCGAGCCCGTCGCTCCCGACCCGCTCACGCACGAGCGGCTCGGGCATCAGGAGCTCCGCCGCGAACCGGTTGGCCTGCCGCTCCTTGGCCCGCGCGGCCTCGTCCGCCTGGTCGACGTCGACCGGCCGGCACAGCACCGTGGCGCCGTCCGAGTGCAGGAAGTGGTGGCCGATCTCGTGCGCGATCGTGAAGCGCCGGCGCGTCCCGGACTCGTCGCCGGCGCACCCAGATCTCGGACGTCGCCGGCAGGAGCACGCCCGACACGTGCATGTCGGACGCCGCGTCGACGAGCGCGCGCAGGTCGGCGCCGACCCGCACCCGAAGGCAGCACAGGCTCCCGGCCAGCTCGGCCACGTCGACCGGGGGCGCATCCAGGCCGTAGGCGGCGCCGAAGCGCTGAAACGCCCGCCGAGCGGCGTCGACCTCATCCATCGGAGCCGGTGAAGAGGTCGTCGATCTCGGCGTTTCGGGCGGGCACCTCGCGAAGCTCCTCCGTCGGTGCCGGGGCCGCCCGGGCGCGCTCGGCCCGCGAGAACGCGGCCATGGCTGCCGGCTCGACGCCGGGGCTGCCGAGTCGCCGGCCGGCCTCGAGCAGCGATTCCGGTACGTCCAGGATCGAGGCGAGGGCGGCGACCACCGCCGGCCGCACCCGCCCCGCGGGCAGCCCGCCGGTCTCGAGGCCATGGACGTGCTCCTCGACCTGCTCGGTCGCGTCCGGGAACCCGAGCGCCGCCGCGAGCCGCTCTACGAGCGCCGACCGCGTGATGCGCGCCCGCTCGCGCAGCGCCGGCAGGAGCTCGGGCCACGCCACGGGCGGCTCGCTCGCGGGGTCGGCGGCGCGGGCCGCGACGACATCGTCCGGGACATCCGTGCGCGGGTTGGCGGAGAGGTACGCGGCGATCATCCCGCCGAGCGCCGCCCGTTCCTCCTCGGGCGCGCCGGCGATCGCGGCGGCGGGATCGGGGTGCTCGCCGCGCTCCCAGGCGGCGGCGAACGCGTCGAACCGCTCCTCGACGGCGCTCATCGCTCCACCACCTCTCGCAGCTTGTCGAGCGCGCGGAAGAAGATCACGTCGACGTTGCCGGCGGTCTTCTCGAGCTGGGCGCCGATCTCGGCGCTGGAGCGGCCCTCCATCACCCGCGCCCACACGACCATCGCGCTGTGCGGGGCTGAGGTTGGACAGGAGCTGCTCGACGTACTCGGACGTCTCGGCCTCGCCGTACCCGTCGTCGAGCGCGCCGGTCTCGGGCATCTCGCCGTAGGGCACGGCCTCGCCGCGGCGCTTCTCGAAATGGGTGGCGATCACGTTGCGGGCCATCTTCACGAGCAGCCCGGACGGGTTCTGCATCGGCGCCGTCTGGGTGTAGACGGCGCGGACGAACCGCAGGTAGACCTGCGACTCCAGGTCGTCCACGACGTCGACAGGCGCCTTGGCTGCGCAGACTGCCCGGACGAGCGCGCGGCGGCGCTCGAAGACGAGGGCCACACAGAGCTTCGCCGTCTGCGCGCCGGGCGGGTGCTCGCGCGCGTGCGCGACCAGCTCGGCATCGGACATCCGCGCGAGCTCAACGTACGGAGTGGGCTGTCCCTCCACGATACGTAGATGCTACGGGAGCCACGGCACATGGCTAGACGAACCAGTCCTCGAACATGTCCCACGCGTCCTCGATCCAGCCCGGCACCGTCCAATCGCCCACGGCGAGGCTCACGACGATGACAACGACGAACGTCAAGATCCAGAGCGCGAAGAGGAGCGTGAACACGATGGCGGTGCACACCGCGTACGCGACAACCACCTAATACGCGAGATCGCAGAGCCACTCCATGTAGGGAGAGCGTCGGGTGCCGGCGAGCGATCCTTACGCCACCGACGCCGTAAGCCGCTCCCCCAACGCCCGCACGCTCTCCCGCAGCTCCTCCGGCCGCCGGATCGTGAACGGGCAATCGAGCCCCGCGAGCACCCCCGCCATCCAGTCGAGCGAGCCGACCCGCATGCGAAGCAGCGTCCCGTCCTCGGTCTCGATCAAGTTCGCCGAGCGTCGCCGGGATGCGCTTCGCCGCCTCGTCGACCGGGAGGTCGAGCAGCACCTCCACCTCCCAGTTCCACGGCACCCGCGCCAGCGAGCGGCTGACCTCGGCGACGGCGTCGAAGCCGTCCGGCGGATCTGCGGCCGGCTCGTCCATCAGCGCCACCTGCCCCATCCGGTCGACCCGGAACGTGCGCAGGTCGTCGCGGCCGTGGTCGAACGCGGCCAGGTACCACCGGCCGGAGTGGACGACGAGGCCGTGCGGGCTGAGCTCGCGGTCGCTCTCGTCGCCCGCGAATGTGCGATACCGGATCTGAAGCCGTCGCCGCCGCCGGATCGCCTCCGCCAGAAGCAGCGCCGACCCGCCGCGCACCGGAGCGGGCGAAGGCACAGCCTCGGTGAACGCGAGCGTCGCCTCGAGCGCCTCCACCCGCCGGCGCAGGGCATCCGGAAGGACGCGGTGGAGCTTCACGACCGCGTCCTCGACGTCCGCTCCGAGCCGCTCCGCCGCCATCAGCCCGAGCACGACCGCCACCGCCTCGTCCTCGGTCAGCATGAGCGGCGGCAGCCGGAACCCGGGCCGCATGCGGTAGCCGCCGCCGACGCCGCGCTGGCCCTCGATTGGAATCCCGAGCTCCTGGAGCGCCGTCACGTAGCGCCGCACCGTGCGGCGGTCGATCTCGAGCCGATCGGCGATCTCCTGGCCGGTCGTGAGCGGCCGGGCCTGGAGGAGCTCCAGCAGGTCGAGGAGGCGGGCGCTGGGTTCGAGCACGTTCCGAAGTGAACCACAGATAGAGGGCGTAAGTCGCCCTATTTGTCGGATACGCGTGGTCTTCTCACGCCGACCGAGGAGGCCCGACATGGCACACGTCGCGGGAGCCCGGCTCCCAACCGCACAGGACTTCGACTTCTTCATGGGCCGGTGGACGGTGCAGAACCGCCGCCTCACCGAGCGGCTGGCCGGCTCGGACGAGTGGGAGGAGTTCGAGTCGACGAGCGTCGCCCACCCGATCCTGGGCGGGCTCGGAAACGAGGACGAGTTCCGCACGCGCCACGCCGGCGGCTTCATCGGCATGTCGTTTCGCTTCTTCGACCCGGTGAAGCGGCGGTGGTCGATCTACTGGGCCGACAGCCGTCGCCCCGGCGAGCTCGACCCGCCGGTCTTCGGCACGTTCTCCGGCGACATCGGCGTCTTCGAGGGCGAGGACGAGCTCGAGGGCCGGCCGATCCGCGTCCGCTTCATCTGGTCGGGCACGCGCACGCGGACGCCGCGCTGGGAGCAGGCCTTCTCCGCCGACGACGGCGAGACCTGGGAGACCAACTGGATCATGGACTTCAGCCCGGCTCGGGCTCAGTAGCCCGCGACGTCGCGAGCCCCTCCGCCCGCATCGCCCGCCGGTACGCGACCGCCACCGCGTCGAACTTGAGGTGCAGCTCGTCGGCCAGGTCGAACGGCACCTGCTCGGGCCGCTGCGACTCGACCACGCGCTTGTCCTGGTTGAAGATCGTGTCCTCGAAGTCCTGGAGCACCTCCGGCGGCTGGTCGTGGTCGTAGTTGCGGGCCATGACGACGTAGCCGGAGCAGTGCGACTCGTCGATCGGCTGGGAGGCGAAGAAGTAGACCATGCCCTTCTCGCCGCCCCAGCCCAGGCGCAGGACGATCGTGTAGGGCAGGTGCAGCTCGTAGCGCGAGCGCCGCATCGGCTGCTCGGTCACCTCGTTTCCGAAGACCGGGAAGTCGTCGGAGTTCGGGGCCTCGGGGCGGACTACCTGGTAGTGCAGGACGTGGCCGTCGGTCTCGACCGTGTGCTCGGGGACGACCGGGCGGCTCGGATCGCCGAGGAGGCCGGGGTGCACCCACGGGAAGTGGCCGAAGTCGGTGAAGTTCTCGAGCTGGCGGGAGGCGTCCGAGCTCCACGTGTACGGGCCGGCGGTGACGACCGTCCAGCCGTCGGTCGCGAGCTCGGGCACGTCGGGCAGCTCCCAGCGCGGCTCCTCGAGCGCCGCCCAGATGAGGCCGTGCGACTCGACGCACCGGAACGCGCCGATCCGGGCCTTCTTCGGGATCCGGGTCGGGTCGGCGAGCTGCGGAATCAAGGTGCACACGCCGCCCGAGTCGTAGTGCCAGCCGTGGTAGGGGCACACGATCTGGTCGCCGTCGATCCAGCCCAGCGAGATGGCCGTCCCGCGGTGGATGCAGAGGTCGGAGACGGCGTGGGCCGTGCCCGACGAGTCGCGATAGAGGGCGAGCGGCTCGCCGAGCAGGGTGCTGCCGATCGGCTTGTCCTGGAGCGCCGCTGCGAATGCGACAGGGTGCCAGCAGGCGCGCAGCGCCGTGACGTCGGGTGCGGCGGTCGGGGCCTCCATCGCGATCTCAGCCTACCGCCGTAAGGTCGCGGCGGGGAGGGCGGACATCCATCGCGACCGACTCGACGAAAGGACGGACGCGATGCGCCGACTCGTTCCACGCTGGCGGAAGATGACCTGGGTGCTCCTGATCTGGACGGCGATCTTCGCCGTGTGGATCGTCTCGGGCGTGAACGACGCGACCGCCCACAGCCACGCCTACTGCGTGAAGCACGCGTCGCAGTTCCTGTCGGTGAAGGACTGCGAGGCGGCCGGCGATGCGGGGACCGCGATCGGCGTCACGCTCGTCTTCATCCTCTGGTTCCTGGGCTTCGTCGTCCTCGGCCTCGTCTGGCTGATGAGCCGGCCGAAGCGCCGCACGTGCCCGCACTGCGGTTCCGACGTCAAGAAGCGCCGCACGAACTGCCCGAGCTGTGCCTACGACTTCGTGACGCGGCAGGCCGGGATCGGCGTGAGCCGCCGCTAGGTTGAAAAATTGGGGTCTGACCCCGTTTTTTCATCGTTGGGGCTCGCCGGCGAGCTCGTGCATCGCGTCGCGCGTCAGTGCGATGTGCTCGCGCATCGTCGACTCCGCGGCGGCCGCGTCCCGGGCCTCGATGGCTTCGACGAGCTCGTGGTGGAGCTCGTTGGCGGTCGGGTGAAGCGCCAGGAAGATGCCGCCGATCGGCGTGAAGAGCTGGGCGCGCACGTCGTCGACGGCCGCGACCAGGAGGGGGCTGCGGGTCGCCTCGGCGATCGCGTGGTGCAGCTCGGAGTCGAGGGCGAAGAACCGCGACGGCGCGCCGTCCGGGCCCGCGACGAGCTCGTCCATCGCAGCGACAAGGCCCCTCAGCCGAGCCACGTCCCGGCGCGTTCGCCGCTCGGCGGCAAGGCGGGCCGCCGCCGGCTCGACGATGAGACGGAAGTCGACGACGACCTCGATCTCGGCCAGCCGCCGGCTCAGATGACGGGCGATCTCGGCCCGGCTCGAGCGCGGTGAGACGACGACGCTGCCGCCGTTTCGCCCCCGCCTGACCTGCACGAGCCCCTCTCCCTGGAGCACGCGGAGCGCCTCGCGGACGGTCGTACGCGACACGCCGAACTGCTGGGCGAGCTCGCGCTCGGATGGCAGGCGCGTCCCGGCGTCGAACCGGCCGAGCTGGATCGCCCGCCGCACCTGCTCGAGCACGAGCTCGTAGCTCGCGGGCCTGCGGACGGCGTCCAGCGTGCCGATCGAACGGGCTTCCACTGGACCAAAATATCAACGCGATCTCAGGTTGACAGGCCGGGCCCGGTCTGGGAGCTTATGGACTCGAAAGTGGACCAAATCGACGCGGTAGCCCTGAGGACATCGCTCGACGGCGTGGTGCGCGCCGCGCTCGAGCGCTACGACTTCTCGTCCGAGGCGAGCGTGTCGCTCGTGAACGTCTCGGAGAACTCCACCTTCCGGGTCGACGATCCCGAGACCGGGCGCCGCGCGGCCCTGCGGGTGTCGCGCCCCGACTACCACTCGAAGGTCGCGATCGAGTCCGAGCTTGCCTGGATGGCCGCGCTCCACGAGGCGGGGATCGTCGACCCCGCCGTCCCGATCGCCGCGCGGGACGGCACGCTCGTGACGGCGGTGGACGTCGGCACGGGGCCGCCCCGCCATGTCGTCCTCTTCGAGTGGATCTCCGGCGAGGAGCCGAGCGCCGAGGGCGACCTCGTACCGAAGTTCAGGCTGCTCGGCGCGCTCGCGGCCAACATGCAGCTGCACGGGATCTCGTGGCGGCGGCCGGACTGGTTCACCCGCTTCACCATCGACTACGAGGTCGCACTCGGGCCGAACGCCCTGTGGGGCTGCTGGCAGGACTCGCTCGGAATGGGCCGCGAGGAGCTCGAGATCCTGGGGCGGGTCGACGCCGAGATCCACCGCCGCCTGACCGAGTACGGGAAGGCCCCGGAGCGCTTCGGCCTCGCGCACAGCGACCTGCGGCTTGCGAACCTGCTCGTCGACGGCGACCGCATCCATGTCATCGACTTCGACGACTGCGGCACCACCTGGTACATGTACGACTTCGCGACCGCGGTGAGCTTCATCGAGGACGACCCCCGCGTTCCCGAGTTGATGGCCGCCTGGGTCGACGGCTACAACGACCGGAGATCGCTCTCGCCTGAGGACGAGGGCATCCTTCCCACGCTGGTGATGTTCCGCCGGATGCTCCTGGTGGGGTGGGTCGGGTCGCACCACGAGTACGCCGCGGAGGCGGCGGAGCTCGGCGCCGGCTACACGGCCGGCGCGTGCGACCTGGCCGAGGCCTACCTCTCGGGGGCCTACCTGAGGTGACACATGGATGACAAACGCTCGCTCGACGGCCGCACGGTCGTCGTCACCGGCGCGAGCCGCGGCATCGGCCGCGGGATCGTGAGGACGTTCAGCGCGGTCGGCGCGAACGTCGTCCTCTTCGCGCGCGGCCAGGCCGGCCTCGACCTGGTCGCCGGCGAGCTTCCGCCCGATCGCACCGCGGTGGTCGCCGGCGACGTCACGCAGGCCGACGACCTCCAGCGCGTGATCGACACGGCGCGGGAGCGGTTCGGGCGGCTCGACGTGTTCTGCCACTGCGCCGGCATCTACCCGCTCACCCCGATCGAGGAGATCACGATGGACGAGTGGCATTCCGTGATCGACACGAACCTGACGAGCACGTTCCTCGTCGTCAAGGCGTGCATGCCGGTCATGCGCGAGCAGGGCGCCGGGCGCATCGTGCTCATCTCGTCGATCACGGGCTCGCGCACGGGCTTTCCGGGGTTCGCCCACTACTCCGCGACCAAGGCGGGGATGTCGGGCCTCATGCGCACCGCCGCGCTCGAGCTCGCGCCCTTCAACGTCACAATCAACGGCATCGAGCCGGGCAGCATCCGAAGCGAAGGGCTGGCCGAGCTCGGCGAGGAGGCGATCCAGAAGATGATCAAGATCATCCCGGCGGGTTCGCTCGGCGAGCCCGAGGACATCGGCTACGCCGCGGTGTTCCTCGCATCCGACGCGGCCCGCTTCATCACCGGGCAGACGATCGTCGTCGACGGCGGCCAGACGCTTCCGGAGATCCCGCAGTGAGCGGCGATCGCGAATTCGTGGCGGCCACGGGCGTTCTCGCCTCGGCCCCGTTCAGCGCGGCCGTCCGCATCGGCGACACGATCATCATCTCCGGCCAGGTCGGGCTCGACGAGTCGGGCAGCCTGGTGCCGGGTGTCGGCGGCCAGACCCGCGCCGCCCTGCAGGCGATCAAGGACATCCTCGAAGGGCTGGGTGCGTCGATGGCCGACGTCGTGCAGGTGCGCGTCTTCATCACCGACTTCGCCACCTACGCGGACTACAACGAGGCCTACCGGGAGTTCTTCACCGAGCCCTTCCCCACGCGCGCGACCCTGGGGACGTCCGAGCTCGCGCTCGGAGCCGGCATCGAGATCGAGGCGGTCGCGGTCAGGAGGACGACCGATGGCTGAGCAGCAGGTGATCTCGAGCGTCAGCTTCGACTCGGAGGACGACCTCGTCGATCTGCTCCCGCCGCTCGAGTGGGACTACGAGACGGCGCTCTCGAACCGGCACACGTACCTGACACCCGTCATCGGGACGTTCCAGGCGACCACGAAGCCGATCCTCCTGCGCCGCGGCGAGGGCGCCTATCTCTACGACGCCGACGGCAACCGCTTCATCGACACCGTCGCCCAGAACCAGGCGATCAGCGTCGGCTATCGCAACCCCTTCGTCTACGCGGCGGTGAAGCAGCAGCTGTCGGAGATCCAGCACTGCTCGACGATGTGGATGCACCCGGGGCCGGCGGCGTTCGCCAAGGCCCTGATTGCGAAGATGCCGCCGGGCGACTGGGTCTGCCATCTCCTGAGCAGCGGCTCGGAGGCGGTCGAGCTCGCGATCCTCATGGCGCGCGTCTACACGCAGCGGCACACGATCGTCGCGCTGCGCCAGGCCTTCCACGGCGCGGCGGGCGCGACCGCGCTGGCTGCGACGGCGATCAGCCGCTTCCACCAGATGCTCCCGGGCGCGTCCGGGATCGTGCATGTCACGAACCCCGACCAGTACCGCGGCATCCACGGCCCGGGCATCGACCCGTACCTGGACGAGCTGCGGGCGAGCGTCGCGTCGTCGACCAACGGCGAGGTCGCCGGCTTCATCTTCGAGCCGGTCCAGGGGTACGGCGGCGTCATCCCGCTGCCGTCCGAGTACGTCCGGGCCGCCGCGGCGCTCACGCGCGAGAGCGGCGGCGTGGTGATCTCCGACGAGGTGCAGACGGGCGTCGGGCGCACCGGCGCGCACTTCTTCGGCTTCATGGAGCACGACGTCGTCCCGGACATGGTCGTGATGGCGAAGGGCATCGGGAACGGCTTCCCGCTGTCGGTCGTGATCGTGCGGCGCGAGATCGCCGAGGCGATGACGAGCCGCGTCTTCATGAGCACGATGGGCTCGAACCCGACCACCTCCGCCGCCGGCCGGGGCGTCCTCGCCGCCCTCGAGCATCAGGGCCTGCAGGAGAACGCCCGGGTGGTGGGCGAGCACGCGATCGGGCTCTTCGGGGAGCTCCAGAGCAAGTACGAGGTGGTCGGGGACGTCCGCGGGCGCGGGCTCATGATCGGCATGGAGCTCGTGAAGGACCGCGAGACGAAGGAGCCGGCGGCAGAGCTGACCGCGGCGGTCGCCGATCAGATCTCGGACGCGGTGATCGTGAGCAAGAGCGGCGCCCACGCCAACGTCCTGCGGCTCGTGCCGCCGCTGTGCCTCTCGGCGCAGGACGCGGAGGAGGTCGTCGAACGCCTCGACGCCGCGCTCGCCAAGCTGACCTGATCGGATCGTCGTGAACGCCGGAGCCTTCCTGACCAAGGCTGCTCGCGCACATCCCGCGCGGGTGGCGGTCACCGACGGCTCGAACGCGCTCACCTACGCCGAGCTCGACGCCCGGGCCGCGGCCTTCGCCGGCGGCCTGGTGCGCAGGGGATACGCGGCCGGCGACCGGGTGGTCATCTTCATGCCCAACCGGCCCGAGTACCTCACCGTCATGTTCGGGCTCTTCAAGGGCGGGTTCGTGGCGGTGCCCGTGAACGCGAAGCTGCACCCGTCGGAGCTCGCGTTCATCCTCGAGCACTCCGGCGCGAGGGCGGTCGTCGTCTCCGGGAAGACCCGCGCCGCGGTGGAGGCGGCCCTGGCGTCGGTTCCGGCGTGGAGCGGATCGACGTCGATGCGGGAGAGGTGGAGGGCTGTGCGCCCGGATTCGCCGATGCGGAGGTCGACCCGGACGACGCCGCGTGGCTCTTCTACACGTCGGGCACCACCGGCCGGCCGAAGGGGGCGACGCTCTCGCACCGCAACCTCTGCGCGAGCGCGATGAACGCCCTGGCGGACATCTGCGACTTCCAGCCCGAGGACGTCGTCCTGCACGTCGCGCCGCTCTCGCACGGGTCGGGGTTCTACGCGCTTCCGTCGATTGCGAGGGGTGCGAAGAACATCATCTACCCGGGCGCGTCCTTCGACGCCGAGGACGTTCTGGCGACGGTTGCTCGCGAGCGTGTGACCGTCATCGCCTTCCTCGCGCCGACGATGATCCACATGCTCCTCGACGCCGGGCCCGAGCACGCGGTGCCGTCGCTTCGGCGCGTCCCCTACGGCGGTGCGCCGATCGACGCCGGCCTCGCGACCGCGGCGATCGAGCGGTTCGGTCGCGTCTTCGCGCAGCTTTACGGGATGGGCGAGTCGCCGATGACGATCAGCTACCTGCGGCCCGAGGATCACCGCGGGAAGGCGTTGGCCTCGGCGGGGATCCCGCGGACGGACGTGGAGGTGCGCCTGGTCGACGAGTCCGGGCGCCCGGTCGAGGACGGCGCCGAGGGCGAGGTCTGCGTTCGCGGCGACGTCGTCATGCTGGGGTACTGGAAGGACGACGAGGCGACCGCCCGGGCGCTCGAGGGGGGCTGGCTCCACACCGGCGACGTCGGCCGGTTCGAGGACGGCTTCCTGTACCTCGTGGCCCGCAAGAGCGACGTCATCATCTCGGGCGGCGCCAACATCTACCCGCGCGAGGTCGAGGACGTCCTCCACCTCCACCCCGCGATCGCGGAGGCCTGCGTGTTCGGCGTGCCCGATCCGAAGTGGGGTGAGTCGGTCGCCGCCGCGGTGGTGGCCTCTGCGCCCGTCCGCCCCGACGAGCTGATCGAGCACTGCCGTGCGCACATCGCGAGCTTCAAGAAGCCGACGCGGATCGAGCTTGTCGACGCGCTCCCCAAGAACGCCTACGGCAAGGTGCTGCGGCGCGAGCTGCGCGAGCGCTTCTCCACCCCGCCTGAAAAATTTGGGGTCTGACCCCAATTTTTCAGGCTAGACCGGCAGCTCGACCTGGCCCGAGATGCAGGTGACCGTGCCGCCGCCCACCCAGATCGTGCCGTCCTCGTCCTGGGTGATGTGGACGCGGCCACGTCGACCCAACACGGTGCCCTGTGCGGCGACGTAGGGCGCCGTCGCGCGGCCCGAGCTCAGGAGCCACTGCGCAACCGATGCGTTCAGGCTGCCCGTGACCGGATCCTCCACGGTCGCGCCGTCCTTGGGGAAGAACGCCCGCACCTCCCAGGCCGCGTCGCCGCCGCCCGGATGCCGGCCGACCACGCCGATGTCCAGATCCTCGATGAGCCGGGCTTCAGCGCGAACACCGCGTCCGCGTCCGCGCAGCATGCACGGCCACCCAGCCCGGCCCGTTGTCGGCCCACTGGGCGTCGACGATGTCGCTCGCGCGCGATCCCGAGCAGCCGCGCGACCCGCGCGACGTCCGCCTCGTCCACCGCGCCGGATCGAATGAGCGGCGGCGCGGCGAATGCCAATTGGCCGTCCGACCGCAGGATCCTGACCAGCCCCGCGGCGCACTCCTGCACGATCGCGCCGCCGCCGCCGCGAGGCGAGCCGCCCATCTCGAGCCAGGCGTGGCACGTCCCGAGCGTCGGGTGCCCGGCGAAGGGCAGCTCGACCGTGGGCGTGAAGATGCGCACCCGATAGTCGGCCTCGGGATCGGACGGCGCGAGCACGAACGTCGTCTCGGAAAGGTTCGTCCAGTGGGCGATCCGCTGCATCTCGGCGTCGGAGAGCCCGCTGCCGTCGAGCACGACCGCGACCGGATTCCCGCGATACGGCTCGCTCGTGAAGACGTCGACCTGGGCGAAGGGGCGCTGCACGGCGGGGAGTCTACGCGTCGGCCTACTTCCCCGCTAAACGCGGTTTTTACTGGATCGTTACACAGCCCAAGTAGCATCTCCGACATGGGTCGGGGTCGGGCGATTCGACTTGGGACGGGCGCCGCTGCCGGAGGCGTGCTTCTCGCCGCCGTGATCGTCGAGGTCGCGCAGGCCGACGGTGTTCGCAGCGTCGGTGAGACGCTGCGCGGCGCCGACGTCGCGCTCCTCGTGGCGGCCGCCGCGGCCGAGGCGTGGCGCTACCTCTTCTCGGGTGCGCTCCTTCGGCTGCTGACCGGCTTCCAGTACGCGGTCTCGGTGCGGATCTCGACGGCGGCGCTCGCCATCGGCGCGCTCATCCCTGGCGCGCACCTGCCGGGCGGGGGCATCGCCTTCCGCGAGCTCCGCCGCCGCGGCATCCCGCGCCGGCGCGCGCTCGCCGTCTCCACCGCCCTCATCCTGGTCGTCCCGGCCGCGTCGCTCGCGCTCCTCGCCGGCCCGGCGCTTCTGATCTCCGGGGCGTACTCGGACCTGCCGCCGAACTGGCGCGCGATCCTCGACCTGCTCGGCATCGCCGCGCTCATGCTCGCGGCCGCGATCCTGCTCGTCGTCGCGGTCGGCCGCCGCGCGCATCACGCGCCCGCGTCGCTCGGATTCGGCATCGGCGCCTGGCTCGGCGACGCGGTCTGCCTGTGGCTCACCGCCGCCGCGCTCCACATCGACGTCGACCCGGCCACAATCCCGGTCGCCTTCCTCGCGGCCGCGGTGATCATGGCGATCCCGGCCGTCCCGGGCGGAGTCGGCACCGTCGAGGCGGCCGTGCCGTTCATCCTCGCGACGGGCTCGACGTCCTACGCCGAGGCCGCGCTCGCCGTCCTGGCCTGGCGCGTCCTCTCGTTCTGGCTCCCGACGATCGTCGGGGCCGGCGCTCTGGCGACGCTCCACCACCGCCCGTCCCGCGTTCGCACCGCCTGACTTCCTAAGCGTTACCATCGCCACGTGAGCACCCGGGCGGCGGAGCGCGTGTCGCGGGCCGAGGTCGTCGGTGCGCTCTCGCTCGCGACCGACCTGGGCATGAGCCTGCCGCTCGAGAGCGGACTTCGCATCTGCCGGCTCGCGCTGGCCCTCGCCGAGCAGGCCGGGATCGACGAGTCGCAGCGCGACCGCATCTACTACGTCGCGCTCCTGCGCCACGTCGGGTGCACCGCCGAGGTGCACTCCTTCTCTGCGATCGTCGGCGACGAGCTGACCTTCCACGACGGCGCCTCGCGGATCGACGCAACCTCACCGCGGGCGATGGCGGCGTTCACGCTGCGCCACCTCGTCCGCACGAACGGCCTCCTCGGCGCGGCCGGGAAGCTCGCGCAGATGGCCCGCTCACGCGACGTCTTCCAGGAGGGCGTCGTCGCCGTCTGCGAGGTGGCCGAGCTCCTCGCCGACCAGCTCGGCCTCGACGCCGACGTGCAGCGCGACCTCACGCTCACCATCGAGCGCTGGGACGGGAAGGGCTTCATGAAGCGCGCGAAGGAGGACGAGATCCCCGCGTCGGTCAGGGTCGTCCACATCGCCGAGTGCGCGACCGTCTTCGACGCCCTGGGCGGCCCGGACGCCGCCCGCTCGGCCGTCCGCTCGCGCGCCGGCACGGCCTTCGACCCGCGCATCGTCGACGTCTTCGCCCAGCACGCGGAGACGCTGCTCGCCCCGGCCAACCATCTGTGGGCGCAGGTCGTCGCCGATCCGGCCTACGAGGCGGGCGCGCTCGGAGACGACGAGGCCGACGCCGCCCTCCACGCCGTCGCCCAGTTCGCCGACCTGAAGTCGCCCTACACCGTCGGCCACTCCCGCGCCGTCTCGCGGCTCGCGGCCGCGGCGGCGGAGCACGCCGGCCTGCCCGCCCCCGACGCGGCCGCGATCCGCCGCGGAGGCCTCCTGCACGACCTCGGCATGGTCGGCGTCCCCTCGCCGGTCTTCGAGAAGCGCGGGCCGCTCACCACGGACGAGCGCGAGCGGGTGCGCCTGCACACCTACCACGGCGAGCGGATCGTGGCCCAGTCGCCGCCGCTCTCCGCGCTCGGCGCCGCCGCCTTCCGCCACCACGAGCGCTGCGACGGCAGCGGCTACCACCGCGGCCTCGACGCCCGCTCGCTCGCGCAGCCGGCCCGCATCGCCGCGGCGGCCGACGCCTTCCAGTCGATGACCGAGGAGCGGCCCCACCGGCCGGCGCTCACGCCGGACGCCGCCGCTGGGGAGCTGCGCGCAGAGGCCCGTTCCGGCCGGCTCGACGGCGAGGCGGTGGAGTGCGTCCTCGCCGCCGCGACGGGCGGCGCCGGCGCCGCGCCGAGCACCCGGGCGGGCTCACGAGCCGCGAGGTCGAGGTGCTGCGCCTGCTCGCGCGCGGCCTCTCCACGAAGCAGATCGGGGCCGCGCTCGTCATCACGCCCAAGACAGCCGACAGCCACATCCAGCACGTCTACTCCAAGATCGGCGTGTCGACCCGGGCCGCCGCCACGATCTTCGCCATGCGCCACGATCTGGTCGACGCGGGCGCAGGATCAGGTGAACTCCCGATGTGACGGGGCGTCCTCCTGGCGATGCTGTCCTTGCACCCGACGAAGGAGGACACATGACTGCCAAGGAGATCTTCTACGAAGCGATGCGCCGCACCGATAGCGGCGACCAGGAGGGGTTCCTGGCGATGTTCGCGACGACTGCCACTGGGTCGTGCCCGGCGCCGAGTTCGGCGCCAAGGAGCAGCTGCGCAGCTGGATCACCCCGTTCTGGCAGGGTTTCTCGACGTTCCGGCACGACCTCCACCGGGCCGTCGCGGACACCGAGGACGAGGTCTTCGCCGAGGGCACGTGGACGGGCACGCACGACGGCGTGATCCCGATGCCCGACGGCGAGGTGCCGCCGACCGGCCGCACCGTCAGCTTCCGCTTTGCGATCGCCGCGCGGCGCGCCGCTGACGGTGACCTCGCGCAGGACATCCGCCTCTACTTCGACAACCTCGAGTTCCTGGGCCAGCTCGGGGTGCTCCCGGAGGGCGGTACCATCGCGGCGTGAACGCCGAAGCGCCCATCGGCATCCTTGCCGCCGACTGGGCGGGGGTCTCGGTCGCCGACGCCGTCCAGCGGGCGCTGCCGCACGAGGACGTGGTCTATCTGGCCGACCAGGCGTGGGCTCCCTATGCCGGTCGGCCGGGGGCCGTCGTGCGAGACCGGGTGATGCGGATGGCCGCCGACCTGGTCGAGCAGCATGGGTGCAAGCTGGTCGTGCTCGCCTCGCTCCAGGCGACGCTCGACGGGCTGGAGGCGGCCCGGGCACGGACGGCGCCCGTCCCGGTCGTCGGGCTGGAGCCGGGCCCGGTCCTGGCGCGGGCGGCGGCGCTCGCCGGGACGGGGAAGGTGCGGGCCGTCGTCGGAGCGGGCTGCGTGCGCGGCGAGCAGCTGCGGCAGGAGCTGAAGCGCGGCCGCGACCGCTCGCTCCCGGCCGGGATCGCCCCGGTCGACGCCGATGTCGCCGCGCTCCTCTGCGCCCACGCCTGCGCGGAGCCGCCCGCCGAGCGGCCGTTCGTGAGCGCGACGGAGCTGGCCGCGGCGTCGGCCTGCGCGACGGTCCGCGGGATGGGCCTCGGGGTGCGGCGCAAGCGGCGTGGGCGGCGCACGATCGTCAGCTCGGCTCCGGCTACGATCGCCCGATGACGCTCACCGTCACGTGCGAGCTGGTGCCGCCGCGGGGCGCGGACGCCGACGCAGTGCGCGCGGCCGCGAAGCAGTGGGGCGCGATCGCCGACGCCGTGAACGTCACCGACGGCGCCCGGGCCTCGGTGCGCATGTCGGCGCTGGCGGCGGTCGCGATCATGCGCCAGGAGGGCGTCGAGGCGATCCTCCAGATGACCGTGCGCGACCGAAACCGGATCGCGCTCGCCGCCGACGCGCTCGGCGCTGCGGCGCTCGGCGTGACCGGGTTCCTGGCGCTCTGGGGCGACCCGGTCAAGGTCGGCGAGAACCCCGACGCGGCCGAGGTGCGCGACCTCGAGACGGCCGAGCTGATCGGCCTGCTCGCCGGCATCCGCGAGGGGGTGCTGCCCGGCGGGCGCGAGCTGGACGGGCCGCCGCCCGCCTATCTGGTCGGTTCGGCGGCGAGCGCGGGGCCGGCGCCCGTCGACGGCCTGGTGGCCAAGCTCGACGCGGGCGCCGATCTCGTCCAGACCCAGATCGTGCTCGACGCGGAGGGCTTCGCCGAGTGGTTCGGACGCTGCCGGCAGGCCGGCGTGGCCGAGCGGGCCACCGTGCTCGCCGGGATCGCCGTGCCGCGGTCGGGCGAGTGGATCGCGCGCATGGAGAAGATGGGCGCGCGGGCGTCTGCCGAGCTGGCCGAGCGCGCCGAGAAGGGCGAGGGCGCCGAGGCGGTCGCCGACCTGATCGACCGGCTCGCGCAGGTCGAGGGGCTGGCGGGCGTCCACCTGATGCCGCTGGGCTCGCCGCCGGAGCTGATCCGCGACCTGGCGCAGCACGCCCGAACGGCGTTCGGACCGAAGTAAGCTTCGGCCCATGCGCTGGCCGGGTGGGTTGGGCCTCGCCGTCGCGGCGCTCGTGTGCGCCGGATGTGCGGGTGAAGGGGCGTCGTCGCCTGCCGACGCGGCGAAGCCGGCGAAGCAGGCCGAGCCCGCGGCGGCCGCGGCCGAGCCGGCTGCGCCCGAACCCCCCAAGTCGTCGAAGCACAAGCCACGACTGCTCCTCCCGCCCGCGCCCCGTCATGGGCCGGCGTACCTCGTCGCCGAGATCCGAAAGCCGCTCAAGACGCCGTTCGGCACCGTGCATGAGCGCACCCAGTTCCGCCAGCAGGTGTGGGTGCCGGTGCTCCGCCGCCACGGCGATCACGGCCGCCTGCTTCTCCCGCTCGGAACGCACGGGCGCGTCGTGGGGGTCGATCTCGCGGGGTTCAAGCTCAGGTGGCGCAAGGTGCACGTCGTGATCGACCTGTCCGCCGACCGGATGGTCGTGCGCGACGGCCGCCGGATGCTCGGCGCGTTCCCGGTGGGGAAGGGCGCGCCGGCGACGCCCACGCCGACCGGCCGCTTCTTCGTCACCGACCGGCTGCTCTTTCCGTCCGGGAGCCCCTACGCACCGTTTGCGGTCGGGCTCTCGGCGCACGTCGCCCAGCTTCCGGCCTCGTGGATGGGCGGCGACCAGGTGGCGATCCACCCCGGCGCGTTCGGCGCGGTCAGCCACGGGTGCATCCACGCCGGGATGAAGGCGATCCGGCTGCTCGAGCGGCGGGTCGGGATGGGGACGCTCGTCACCATCAAGTCCTAGTAGGCTCGCCGGCATGTTCACGCCGGCGCCCGTTCTTCAGACCATCGTCGCCGTCGTCGCGATCGTCGCCTTCCTCGCGACCGACAACCCGACGCCGGCTGCGATCATCGCCTTCGCCGGCGTCGTCGCCTGGGTCGGCTACCTGATCCGGCGGCGGCGCGCGTGAGCCGGATTGCGGTCGTGACCGGCGCCGCGTCGGGGATCGGCGCTGCCACCGCCCGCCGGCTGGCCGACGAGGGCGCCGAGCTGTGGCTGGTCGACCGCGCGGAGGAGGCGCTTGGCCAATTGGCCGTGCGGCTGAGTGCCAATTGGGTAGTGGCGGACGTCACCGAGCCAGGCGCGGCCGAGCGCGTGCTCGAGCGGGCCGGCGGCGTCGACGTGCTCGTCACCGCCGCGGGGGCGATCCTCCGCCGGACGGCCGAGGAGACGAGCGACGCCGACTGGGACGCTGCGCTCGCCGTCAACCTGACCGCGACGTTCCGGTTCTGCCGCGCGGCCATCCCGGCCATGCGCGAGCGGGGCGGCGGGACGATCGTGACGGTCGGCTCCGGCTGGGGCCTCGTCGCCGGCCCGCAGGCCGTCGCCTACGCAGCGACCAAGGCCGCCGTCGTGAACATGACCCGCGCCATCGCCATCGACCACGGGCCCGACGGCATCCGCGCCAACTGCGTCTGCCCGGGCGACACCGATACGCCGCTTCTGCGCGACGAGCTCGCCCAGTTGGGAGAGGACGCCGCAGAGGGCATCGCCGGCTCGGGCGCCGCCCGCCCGCTGGGCCGGGTCGCGGCGCCGGAGGAGATCGCCGCCGCCGTCGCCTGGCTGGCCTCGGCGGACGCCGGCCACGTCACCGGGACGACGCTCGTGGTCGACGGCGGCGGGCTCGCGGGCGGCTGACTCCCGCATCTCACCCTTCCGGGGGGTTGACACGTGACAGAGCGGGCGGACAGTGGAGTCAGATTCGGTTCTGCGAGGAGTAGAGGTGGCTGGAATGAGATTCACGCGGATTCTGGGGCGGCAGGACGAGGTCGAGCCCGAGCCCCTGGAGACGGACGACGACGTGCGCCAGGCGATGGCGCGCATCGACCGCTACGCGGCGGCCAAGCCGCTCGATCGGCGGCGGCAGTCCGAGTCCCAGGTGCACCCCCTGGGCAAGGTCATCAGCCTCTGGCCGCGCTGACAGCGCGCCGCATCGGCCCGGGTAGATAGGATCGCCCGCGATGCCGATGCTGCTCGCCGCGTCCGTGACACCGCTTCGCGACGGCGGCGCCGCCCTGGACGAGGACGCCATCGCCCCGATGGCCGCCTTCCTCGCCGAGGGCGGCGTGGACGGGATCTTCGCGCTGGGGACGACCGGGGAGGGCGTGCTGCTCTCGCTGGAGGAGCGGATGCGGGCCGCGAAGGTCTTCCGCGACGCCTGCGACGGCACGCTCATCATCCACTGCGGCGCCCAGTCCACCGCCGACACGGTCGCCCTGGCCGCGCACGCGGCGTCGATCGGCGCCGACGGCGTGGCGGTCATCCCGCCGCCGTACTACCCGTTCGGCCCCGACGCCGTGCTCGCCCACCTGGCTGCGGCCGCCGGCGCATGCGACCCGGTGCCGTTCTATCCCTACGCCTTCGCGGCGCGCAGCGGCTACTCGCTCGAGATCTCCGTCGTCGAGCGCCTGCGCGAGCGGGTCGGGAACCTGGCGGGGCTCAAGGTGTCGGAGGCGCCCTTCGACCGGGTGGCCCCGTACCTCGAGCTCGGGTTGCCGGTCTTCGTCGGCTCCGAGCCGCTCATCCCGCAGGGCATGGCGGCCGGCGCCGCCGGCTCCGTGTCGGGCCTCGCCGCCGCGTTCCCGGAGATCGTGCGCGCCGTGGTTGACGCGCCCGACGACGCAGGTGCCACCCGGCTCAGGGAGCTGCGCGACGCCGTCGAGCGCCACCCCTTCCAGGCGGCCTTGAAGGCCGCCCTTGCCGCCCGCGGCGTGCCCGTCTCGACCGACGTCCGCGCACCCCTCGACGGCCTCGACGCCGACGGCTTCGCAGACGTTCGCGCACTCGTCGACGCGACGTTTGTTAAATAACTTGCGACGTTCCCGAAGTCGTGGTATTTTGGGCCAGCGTAGTAGTCAGCGTCCCACCACCCGGAAAGGAGGCAATGTCGTGAATCTGATGCTCAGTGCGGATATGACGTTTGGCCTCTTCGGGTGCACCGGCCGTCCGGCCGGAGCGACGCGGGCGATTTACGCACACGTCGCGGCGTAGAGCCCTAGCGCTCCACCCGGCGTAACGTCAGTCCCCGGCCCCTCGCGGCCGCGCTGTTCGTTAACTCCACATCCCGACACGGGAGGCCGCTGCATGTCCACGTTTCTGCGTTACGTAACAACCTGAGAGAGGAGGTGAACGATATGAATACGCACCCTGATGTCCGCGTCGCCCTGGCAACCGCCTATCTGGCGGAGCTCCTGGAGCGCGCAAGGCAGGAGGAGCTTCGTCGCACAGCGGCGAGCACGCGCGACCTGCGCCGCGAGCGCGAGCGGCGCCGGCTGACTCGCCGGTCCAGCGTCCCCCAGGAGGCAGCATGAGCAGGGAGCGCGCTCCCCCTGAAGTCCACGGGGCGCTCTTGGCGGAAGAACCGATGCACGTCGCCGCCGCGGATGGCTTGCTGGAGGGCCGCCCGCGGCGGCGGCGAGCTGCTGTGCCCGTTGACACACGTGCCGACGAGGAGTAGAAGCGGGTGTCATGACGGCCGAGCCCGGCTTGGACGTGTTCCTCTCGTACTCCCGCCGCGACCGTGACCTCGTCGCGGAGCTGCAGCGGGAGCTGGAGGCCGTCGGCCTCGTCATCTGGCGCGACGAAACCTCCCTGTCGCCGAGCGAGCCGTGGCAGCCGGCCATCACTGACGCGCTGGCCCGGGCCAAGCTCGTGCTCATCTGCGTCGGGCCCACCGGCCTGCAGCCGGGGCAGCTTCAGGAGCTCGGCTTCGCAACGGCACGCGCGGCGTCGGATCCGGACGTTCGGTACGCCGCGGCGCTCCTGCCCGGCGTCCCACCGGACTTCCCGGCTTCCGCGTTACCTTCCGACCTTGCGGTGCGGCAGTGGGTCGACCTGCGCGCCGGCGTCACCGGGGCCGGAGACCAGATCCTCGGGCTCCTCTGGTCGCCGAACAGCCCGCCCGACGTCCCGACCGGCGTGCCCACCACGCCGTCGGTGGATGCGGCAGCAGGGCGGCTGAGCGGAGAGGTGACCGCGGCTGCCTTCGTCCTGGCCCTGATGGAGCTGCACCCCGAGTACGGGGAGCGGATGCGCGTGACGCTCGACGCCGATCGCGGGGACCGGGCCACCCCCTCCGCCTGGATCGACCGCGTACGTGCGCTCCTGACCGACGACGTGAAGGAGATCCACGGGCGCCTCCTGATCGTCGGCCTGGCTCGCCTCGACGCCGGGCTTCGAGAGCAGCTGACGCACGGGGGGTTCCTCGGAGCCGTGGAGCGCGAGATCCGCGAGCCGCTCGCGGCGCTCTTCCTCACGGCGCCCGAGGCGCCCGAGGAGACCGTGCCGACACACACCGACAACCCGGCGACGATCGACGAGCTGAACCGGGAGGGGATCGCGCGGATCCTTGCGCGCCGGATCCGGGATACGCGCGCCAGCGAGCGGGTGACGGTGCCGGGCGCCGACGACCCGGAGTTCCCGCGCGGACGGTCGTTCCTCGTCCACGTTCACGGCCCGTGGGGCGTCGGCAAGACGTCGCTGCTCAACTTCCTTCGCGCCGAGCTTCGGTCCGAGCCGGAGCCATGGGTCGTCGTCACGTTCAACGCCTGGCAGCACCAGCGCCTGGCGCCGCCGTGGTGGTGGCTCCTGACGTGTCTCTACGAGCAGGGTGCCCAGGAGCTCGAGCGCGTGTCCTGGCGGCGGGCGGTCACGTTCCGCTGCCGGGAATGGCTGTGGCGGCTCCGGGGAAGCTGGCAGGGCATTCTCATGATCGCTGCGGCGGCGTTGATCCTCGTCGTCTCCTGGCGAGTGGGGTCGTTCGACGCGCTGTCGAGCGGTCGGCTCCTCTCAGGGGAAACGCTCAAGGCCTTGGTGTTTGGAGCGGCCGCGATCCTCACGCCGCTTCTCACCGTGTGGGGCGTCGCACACGGAGTCGGCCGATGGCTCATGATGACGTCGGCCCGTGGTGCGCGCGTGTACATCGAGCACGCACGCGATCCGATGGATACGGTGCGCCGCCACTTCGCCGATCTCGTCGACTGGTTTGGGCCCACCCCCGTCGCGATCCTGATCGACGACCTCGATCGGTGCAAGCCCCCATATGCCGTCGAACTGCTCGAAGGCATTCAGACGCTCTTTCGGGACGTCCCTGTCGCGTACGTCGTGGCCGCCGACCGCGAGTGGCTCGCCACCAGCTATACAAACGAGTACAGCGCGTTCCAGAGCACGTTCGACGAGCCTGGACGTCCACTCGGGTATCTGTTCCTCGAGAAGACGTTCCAGCTCACCGTGCCGGTCCCGGTGATGAGCGCGCAAACGAGAGATCAGTACTGGCGCCACCTCATCCGCCGTCCGGAGGCCGAGGACCGAGACGCGTTGAGCGCAGCGCGCGCTGCGGCCACGAAGGAGTTCGCGTCGTTCGAGACCGAGGAGCAGGTGCGCGACGCGCTGCTCCAGAACCCTGGTGGGACTCCCGCCGAGCAGCGGGCGCGCGTCGAGGCGGCGGCGATCCAGCTCGCGTCACCGAAGCTCGAGCGCTCGGCGGAGCATGTGCTCCATCCGTTTCGGCCGCTCCTCGACGCGAACCCGCGCGCGATGAAGCGGCTCGTGAATGCGTACGGCCTGGCGCGGGGGATCGAGCTTCTGAACCGTCACACGCTCGGGGGTGACAAGCCGGCGCAGCAGCGCACGGCGCTCTGGACGATCCTGAGCCTGCGCTGGCCGCCGCTGGCGGAGTACCTTGCCGCGCACCCCGGCCAGGCGAGCCGGTTCCACGGTTCCCCGGCGGGAGCCGACGGGTTCCCCGCAGACATCTCGCCGCTCGTCACCGATCCGGAGGTCTGTGCCGTCGTGCGCGGCGCCGCGGAGGGCGTGGAGGTCAAGCTCGACCCCGATTCGATTCGCCTCTGCATCAGCGCGTGACGGCCTGGTCGCTTCGCGGTTACATATCGGATAGCGTCTGCAACTGGCAGTCCGATGCCGTCGCCGATCCAGCCCCTTCCAGATCAAAGCCTGGCCGATGCGGTCGCGGATCGGTTGCGCGAGGGGATCCATAACGGCGAGTACGCGCCCGGGCAGCGGCTCGTCGAACGCACGTTGTCGGACCGGCTCGGCGTCAGCCACATCCCGGTGCGCGAGGCGCTGACGAAGCTCGAGGACGAGGGCCTCGTCGTCCGGCTCCCGCGCCGCGGCGCCCGCGTGGCGGAGCTGTCGCAGAAGGGCATCGCGGAGGTGTCGAGCATGCGCGTCCTGCTCGAGGGGTTCGTGGTGCGGCGCTGCGCCGAGCGATGGACTCTGCGGCTCGAGCGCGACCTCCTGCGCCTGACCGACCGCATGGTGTCGGCCGCGGAGCGCGGCGACGCTGCCGCCGTGCTCGACCTCGACCACCGCTTCCATGAGCGCCTGTGGCGGCAGGCCGACCACTCGATCCTGATCGAGATCGCCTCGCACCTGCGCGGCCGCATCAACAGCTTCCTGCGGGCGACGATCCAAACGCTCTCGCCGGACGAGCTCGTTGCGCACGCGATGAACCACCGCGACCTCATCGAGATCATCCGTGCCGGCGACGCCGACGCGGCCGTCGACGCGATGCGCGCACATATCCAGGCGGCCGCCGAGCGCATCGAGGATCGCCCGACGCTCGATCGATAGACTCGGGTCGATGGCCGATGCACCGACAGCGCCGGGCGGGCGGCACGAGCCGAGCCCGATGGGAAGGGTCACGCGCCGCATGGCCGCGATGCCAGGCGGCAATCGCTTCTGGATCGTCCTGCTGGTCCTGCTCGTCCTGAACTACGTGATCGCCGGGCAGGCGTCGAGCGGCACGCAGCGGCTCCAGGTGTCCTACAGCTTCTTCCGGTCAGAGGTCGCCAACGGCAACGTCGCCGAGGTGACCTCCACGGGCGACGCGATCGAGGGCGACTTCAAGAAGGTCACGGCCCCTCCCAAGGGCGCGACCGGCTCGCCGTCGATCCACTTCAAGACCCAGCGGCCTGACCTCGGCGACGACGGCATCACACCGCTCCTGCTCCAGAAGAACGTCGTCATCAACGCCCATCCGATCGACGAGGGCCAGCCGCTCTGGGAGACGCTGCTCTTCGGCTTCGGGCCGACGCTCCTCATCGTGGGGCTCTTCGTCCTGCTCGCCCGCCGGGCGCAGGCCGCGGCCGGCGGTGGCGCGCTGGGCGGGTTCGGGCGCTCGCGGGCGAAGCGCTACGACGCCGCCGAGGCCAAGGAGCAGGTGAACTTCGAGGACGTCGCCGGGATCGACGAGGCCGAGGACGAGCTGGTCGAGGTCGTCGACTTCCTGCGCAACCCTGGGCGCTACACGAAGCTCGGGGCGATGGTCCCGCGCGGCGTCCTGCTCTCGGGCCCCCCGGGCACCGGCAAGACGCTCCTGGCGCGGGCCGTCGCCGGCGAGGCGGACGTGCCGTTCTTCTCGCTCTCGGCGTCGGAGTTCATCGAGGCCATCGTCGGCGTCGGTGCGAGCCGCGTCCGCGACCTCTTCTCCCAGGCCAAGGCCGCCGCCCCGGCGATCATCTTCATCGACGAGCTCGACGCGATCGGCCGCGCCCGCGGCGGCGGGGCCACGCTCGGCGGCCACGACGAGCGCGAGCAGACGCTGAACCAGATCCTGACCGAGATGGACGGCTTCTCGGGATCGGAGGGCGTGATCGTGATCGCATCGACGAACCGGCCCGAGGTGCTCGACTCGGCGCTGCTTCGGCCCGGCCGCTTCGACCGCCGGGTGACCGTGAACCCGCCGGACCAGACCGGGCGCAAGCTGATCCTCGACGTGCACACGCGCGGCGTGCCGCTGGCCGCCGACGTCGACCTCCAGGCGATCGCGGCCACCACGCCGGGCATGGTCGGGGCCGACCTGCGAAACCTGGTGAACGAGGCGGCGCTGACCGCGGCCCGCCGGGGCCACGAGCGCGTGCAGCTCGCCGATTTCACCGACTCGCTCGAGAAGATCGTGCTCGGAGCAGAGCGGCGGATCGTGCTCTCGCCGGCCGAGCGCGAGCGCACCGCCTATCACGAGTCCGGCCACGCGCTCCTCGGCATGCTCCAGCCCGGGGCCGACCCGGTGCGCAAGATCTCGATCATCCCCCGCGGCCGCGCGCTCGGCGTCACCTTCCAGAGCCCCGAGAGCGACCGCTACGGCTACTCCGCCGACTACCTGCGCGGGCGGCTGATCGGCTCGCTGGGCGGGCGTGCCGCCGAGCTTCTGATCTATGGCGACCTGACGACCGGCGCCGAGTCCGACCTCGAGCAGGCGACCCGGATCGCGCGCATGATGGCGGGCCGGTGGGGGATGTCGGATGCGGTTGGGCCGGTCTCCGTCCTGCCCGGCCCGAACGACGAGCCGACGCTCTTCCCCGGCGTCGCCGCACCGTCGGAGCGAACGCGCGAGCTGGTCGACGGCGAGGCCCGCCGGATCCTCGACGAGTGCGCCGACGCCGCGCTCGTCGAGCTGCGCGAGCATCGCGACCAGCTCGAGGCGCTGGCGCGGGCGCTGCTCGAGCACGAGACGCTCGACGAGGCCGACGCCTACCGGATCGCGGGCATCGACCGCGTGCCGCGGGCGCCGGCTCCAGCTTGACGGATTCCGGTTGGCGTGCGAGCATCCAGGCGATGCGTCTACGGTGGCCGATCATCCTCCTCGCGGCGCTCGTCGCGGGAGCGATTGCTGCGCCTGCTGCGGCCGGCTCCGGCGTCGCGAGCTACACGACGGCGCTGACGGGCGCTCCCGATCCCGTGACGGTCGGCACCTCGGCCGCGCTGACCACGACGTTCGACAACACGGGCGCGGTCGTCCTGCACGACATCGAGGTGCGGATGGAGATCCCCTCCGGATCCTTCATCGCCGCCTTCCCGAGCGAGAACGACTGCGTTCTCGAGCACGGTCACACCGTCGAGTGCAAGTTCGGCGCCGCCGACCCGGGCGGCCACATCGAGCTCACGGTGCTCGTGACGGTGCCGGGGTCGCCCGGCTCGATCGCCTCGACCGCGCACTGGCAGGCCGGGCAGGAGGATCCGCAGTTCCCGGCCACGTCACTCGCCGTCGTCCCGCAGTCGCCCGACGCGCTCTCCGAGTGGGTGCTGCCGCAGGGCGACACCGTGACGACCGACCCTGGCAGCGGCGCGACGCCGGCCAACCCGCAGGTCACCACGGCCGACGTCCCGGCCACGGACATCGGGACGCAGACGTCGCTCTCCGAGGACGACGCGGCGCCGGGCGAGTTCTGCGAGCCCTACAAGCCGTGCTTCGGCCAGGTCTCGACGATCACGATCGGCCAGACGTTCTCCCCGGGGAACCCGCTGCGGTTCGTCTTCGTGCTCGACAAGTCCGAGATCCCGAAGCACCTGAAGGTCAAGAAGATCCCGATGTTCCACGACAGCGTGGCGGTGCCGAACTGCACCGGCTACTCGGGCACGGCGTCGCCCGACCCCTGCGTGGTGAGCCGCAAGAAGCTCAAGAAGGGCGACGTCCAGATCGTCGTCCTCTCGTCGACCAACGGCCGCTGGCGGCCCTAGACCTCGACCTAGGCCGTTCGCGCGGCCGCGCGCTCGACCGCGACCAGATAGCCCTTCGCGCGGCACTCGCCGGCCACCCGGTCGCGCGCCGCTGACGCGGCGGCGGCGTCCCCAGCCGCGTCGCAGGCTTCCGCGAGCGCGAGGAGCGCCTCGGCTCGGATGACCGGGGAGTCGGCCCCGTCGAGAAGGGCCGTCGCCCGGCGGGCCTCGGCGGCGCCCGCCTCGGCGTCGCCGCCGCGGACGAGGAGGCCCGACCGCACGCACGCCAGCAGCACCGCCGCATCGACGTCCTCGTCGCCGGTCAGGCGCTGGCCGGCCTCGACCAGCTCGGCGGCCTCGCCGTCGCGGCCCTGGGCGGCGACGGCCTGGGCGAGGAGGGCGGTCGTCGTGCTGAGCAGGTAGGCGGCGCCCATCCGCTCGAGCTCGGCCACGTCCCGCCGGATCAGGTGCTCGGCGTCGGCCGGGTTCCCTGCGAGGAGCTCGACCGCCCCGGCCTCGAGCGATGTCGACGCGGCCAGCACGCTGTTTCCGAGCTCCTCGAGGGTCGAGCGGGCGCGGGCCGAGAGCTCCCGGGCCCGGTCGAACTCCCCGCGCATCGCCTCGAGGTGCGCGAGGGCGCCCAGGACGAGGCCCTCGGTGCGGCGGTCGCCGGTCGCGTCGGCCACGATCCGCGAGCACTCGGCGATCGCCTCCGGCACGGGCGTCGGGCCGTAGACGGCGGCGACCGCGAACGACGAGGCGTTCCGCCGCTCCTGGCGGAGGTCGCCCGCGGCCCGCGCGTGCTCGGTCGCGCGCGCCACCGCCTCGGCCGCCCGGCCGTAGTGGAGCGCCGTCGCGTGGACGGCCCCGAGGACGCGCCACGCCTTCGCCAGGCCGGCGTCGTCGCCCATCAGCTCGAAGACCGGGATGGCGCCGCGGGCGATCCGCTCGGCGCGCTGGGACCAGTCCGGCGGGGGGTCGGCGTAGAACTCGACCAGCGCCAGTCCCAGCGCGGCGTCTGCCCGGAGCCGATGGTCGCCGGCCTCGTTGCTCGCCGCGATCGCCTCGCGCAGCACCTTCTGCGCCTCGGCGAACTCGCCGACGTCCATCAGCGCCTCGCCCAGGTCGGGCAGGAGGTCGAGCCGCTCCTGGTCGAACGTCGGCAGGAGCGCCGCCGCCCGATGCATCAGGTTGGCGGCGGCCGGCATGTCACCGCGGGCGAACGCTCGCCGCCCGGCCGCCTGCAGCCGCTCGGAGGCGTGCCGCCCAATCGACCGCCCCCGGTCGTCGAGCGGCCCGAGCTCCGACAGGTACCCGTGGGCCTGCTCCAGGTGGTAGCCGAGGATCTCCTCGTACTCGCTCGCGCGGTCGCCGTTCACGGCATCGGCCCACTCGACGAACCGCTCGTGCAGCTGGGCGCGCTCGCGCTTCAGCAGGCTCGCGTACGCGGCGTCGCGGATCAGGATGTGCTGGAACGCGAAGGCCGGGCCGGTCGTCATCACCGCCGGGTGCGGCTGCAGCAGCCGGCGCCGCTCGAGCCCGCCGAGGTCGTCGGGCACCGCCGGCCGGCGCGAGTCGGGCACGAGCTCGATCACCGCCGCCTGGGGGAAGATCTGGCCGACGACCGACGCCGTGCCGACCACGTCGCGCTGTGCGTCGCCGAGCCGGTCGAGGCGCGCTGCGAGAAGCGCGCTGATCGTCGGCGGCACGGCGACGTCGCCGCCGGGCGCGTCCTGGAGCATCGCGAGCATCTGCTCGAGGAAGAGCGGGTTTCCGCCGGCGGTCTCGACGATCGTCCGCAGCGTCGCCGGGGGAACGGTTGCGCCGGCGACGCCCGCCGCCAGCTCGGCGGCCTCCTCGGCCGAGAGCTGGTCAAGCTCGATCACCGTTCCGCCGGCCTTGGCGGCCCAGCCGTCGCCGTCCCCCGACACCTCGTCGCGGGTCGTGCAGAGGACGAGCACCGGCGCCGGCGTCGCGGCCAGGTGCTCGACCAGGTCGAGCATGGTGGGCTCGGCCCAGTGCAGGTCCTCGAAGGCAACCACGAGCGGGCCGGAGGCGGCGATCCGCGCGAGCACGCGGCGAAGGCCCCAGAAGAGCTCGTCGACCGGGTAGGCGGCGTCGGTGAGCCCGACCGCGGCGGCGGCGCGCTCGGAGGCGGCCCGGTCGCCGGCGGCGAGGGCGTCGAGCTTGGCGCGGGCGACGTCGTGGGGATCATCGTCGAGGATGCCGGCCAGCTCGCGCAGCGCTTCGGCGACCGGCCAGAAGGTGATGCCCTGGCCGTAGGAGAGGCAGCGCCCGCGCGTGACGGTCGTCCCCTCGGGCACGGCCGCCAGGAACTCGCTCACGAGCCGCGACTTCCCGGCGCCGGCCACCGCCTCGATGGTGACGAGCCGGGCGCTCCCCGAGCCGGCGACGGCGACCAGCTCGGCGTGGAGCGCCGCGAGCTCCTCCTCGCGGCCGACGAGCGGCGTGGAGGGCGTTCCCATGGGCGCCGCCGTCCGTACCCCCAGGAGCCGGAACGCGGGCATGGGCTCCGACTTGCCCTTGAGCTCGAGCGGCTCGACGGTCTCGAGGTCGGTGACGTGGGCGACCAGCTCGCGGGTGAGGGGGCCGATCAGCACCTCGTTTCGGCCCGCGGCCTGCTCGAGCCTGGCGGCGACGTTCACGGCGTCGCCGGTCACGAGCCGCTGCCCGGCGGTCGGGTCTCCGGCGACGACCTCGCCGGTGTTGACCCCGGTGCGGTTGTGCAGCGTGACGCCGAAGCGCGTCTCCAGCTCGGCGTTCAGTCCGGCGAGAGCGGCCTGCATCCCGGCGGCGGCGCGGACGGCCCGCTCGGCGTCGTCCTCGTGCAGGTGGGGCAGGCCGAAGACCGCCATGACGGCGTCGCCGATGAACTTCTCGACCGTCCCGCCGTGGCGTTCGAGCTCGGCCTGCATGACGTCGAAGTAGCGCGACATCACCGCCCGCAGCGACTCCGAGTCGAGCCGCTCGCCGATCGCCGTCGACCCGACGAGGTCCGAGAAGACGATCGTGACCGTCTTTCGGATCTCGCGAGCCGGCTCGGCGGCGTGAAGCGGCGTGCCGCAGAAGCCGCAGAGGCGGAAGCGGTCGGGGTTCTCCTCGCCGCAGTTGGGGCAGATCGCCATGCGGTGAGTCTAGGGCTGGGCCCCGCGGGAGTCGTAGCGCCAGAAGGTGGGCAGGAGCGCGATGCAGACCGCGACGCCCGCCATGCACATGAGCCCGCCGGAGACGATCGAGAACGAGACCGACGTCAGCGACGCGACGCCGCCGGCCTCGACGTTCCCGAGGAGCGGGCCGGTCGAATAGCTCACCTGTTCGATCCCGGCCAGGCGGCCGCGCAGCTCGTCGGGGATCGTCTGGTTCCAGATCGTCGAGCGGAAGACGCCCGAGATCATGTCGGAGCCGCCCGCGAGCACGAGCCCGGCGAGCGCGATCGGCAGGTCGGGGGCCAGGCCGAAGATGACGATCCCGATCCCCCAGCCCGCGGCGGCGATACAGACGGCGGCGCCGTGGCGGTGGACGCGGCCGGTCCAGCCGCTCGTCACCGTGGCGAGGAGCGAGCCGACCGCGGGCGCCGCGAACAGCAGGCCGAGCGCGCCGGCGCCGCCGAGGCCGGCGGCCACGGCCGGGAAGAGCGCCTCGGGCATCCCGAAGAGCATGGCGACGATGTCGACCGCGTAGGTGCCGATCAGCTCCGGCCGCGAGCGGGCGTAGTCCGCGCCCTCGGCGATGCGGCGCAGGCTGGGCGGCTCGGCCTCGGGCGGAGGCGGGACGGCCCGCATCATCCTGAGCGCCACGAGCGAGACGACGAACGTGGCGACGTCGACGGAGTAGGTTCCGGCGAGGCCGATCGACGCGATCAGGACGCCGCCGAGCGCAGGGCCGGCGACCATCCCGATCGTCATGCGAAACGACGAGAGCGCGCCGGCGGCGGCCATCTCGTCGCGATCGACGAGGCGCGGGGTGAGGGCCTCGAGCGACGGCCGCTGGAGCCCGTCCAGCATGGCCATGACGGCGGCGAGCACGAAGATCACCCACAGCTTCGGATCGGGCAGGAGCGCGTTCACGACGAGGGCGGCCGAGGCGGCGGCGAACGCCAGCTCGGTGATCTGCATCATGCGGCGGCGGTCGATGGCGTCGGCGATCGCGCCGCCGAGGAGCGCGCTGGCGAGCAGGGGGACGAGCTCGACGGCGGCCAGCAGGCCGACGATGAACGACGAGTGGCTGATCTCGTACGCCTGGAACGGGAACGCGACGTACGTGATCATCGAGCCGAGGAACGAGACGCCCTGGCCGATGAAGAGCAGGCGGAAGTCGCGGTGCCGGCGAAGCGGCCCGGTGTCCATCGCGGCCGAGGTCAGGAGGCGGCGCACCCCGCCGGGCTTGATCGGCGGGCCGGGGCCGAGGCGCTCGGCCTCGGCCTCGCGCGGGTCGAGGTCGTCCGTGTTCACGGCCGCGCAGGATATGCGCGCGGGCTAGCCGGGAGTCGTGTAGCCGAGAAAGCCGTACGTCTGGGCCAGGCAGGCGAGCGCGCTCATCGCGAGCGCGGCGGCGACGAGGCTGCGTCGGGGCGTTCGGATCGCGACGACCACCAGTACGATGGCCGCCGCGAGGGGGAGCACGGCCAGGGACAGGTTCGCGCCGCTCATGTGGTCGAGGTGCGACGAGCCGTCGTCGTAGATGGTCGCATCAGAGCGGAGCCACGCCCACAGACCTGCGGCGGTGAGCAGTGCGACTCCGGCGCTGGCCACGGCCATCCGCCGCACGGCGCGCGCCGGCGCGGTGATCGTGCTGGCGTCAGCGGGCATTGCCGCTGAATCAGTCGTCCCCGCTCGGCGGCGGGATCGTGCGGACGCGGGCGAAGCAGCTTTCGATTGCGTTCCCGACGAGGCCCTTGCGCGCATAGCGGTACGGGAACGCCGTCCAGCGGTCGGCGGAGAACGCGGACAGATCCTTGGTGGCCCGTAGCCGCACGGGCGCGGGCGCCCAGCGATCCAGATGCGGGTGGTGATCCGGAACTGTGCGTCGCCGGGGCTCATGTTGACGAGACCTCCGGACACGACCAGGTTAGACCCGCTCGGCCCGCAGCCGCGGCTGCCTGCGCGGGGCCGCCGGCGGGTGTGCTGTCACCGGCCGGCCATCAGCTCGGCGAACCGGGCTGCCCCCACGTTCCCTCCGGAGATGACGACGCCGACACGGGCGCCGCCGGCTTCGGCGCGGCCGGCGAGGAGCGCCGCCGCCGCGCTGGCGCCGCTCGGCTCGGTGACGAGCTTCATGCGGTCGAAGAGAAACGCCATCGCGTCGAGGATCTCGGCGTCTGACACTGTGACGATTGTATCGACAACATGACGGTTTACGGCGAAGGTGAGCTCCCCGGGGATGTCGGCCTGCTGGCCGTCGGCGATGGTGCGGGGAACGGGGATGCGGACGCGTTCGCCCGCCGCGAGCGAGCGGCGGGTGTCGTCGCCGGCCTCCGGCTCGACGCCGATCACGCGGATATCGGGTTGCAGCGCCTTCGCCACAGTGGCGCAGCCGGCGATGAGGCCGCCGCCTCCGACCGGGACGAGGAGCACGTCCAGGTCGGGGACGTCCTCGAGCAGCTCGAGTGCGGCCGTCCCCTGGCCCGCCATGATGAGCGGGTGCTCGTAGGGCGGCACGAGCGCGAGGCCGCCGCGCTCGGCGGCGAGCGCCGCGCCCAGCGCCTCGCGATCCTGGGTGTAGCGGTCGTAGGTCACGATCTCGGCGCCGTAGCCGCGGGTCGCGTCGAGCTTCGCGGGCGGCGTGTCGGCCGGCATGAGGATCGTGGCGGACGTGCCGAGGAGTCGCGCCGCGAGCGACACGGCCTGCGCATGGTTCCCGGACGAGTAGGCGACGACGCCCCGCTCGCGCTCCTCGGGCCCGAGCGAGGAGATCATGTTGAAGGCGCCGCGGAACTTGAACGCCCCGCCGCGCTGGAGGCACTCGGCCTTCAGGAAGGCGGTCGAGCCGGCGCGCTCGTCGAGGGTGCGGGAGGTGAGGACCGGCGTCCGGTGGGCGATCCCGGAGAGTCGCTCGGCGGCGGCGCGGACGTCGTCGAGGCTCAGGGTCACGCCGGCCATGGTACCGGGCGCTCGGGGTCCTTGACGTTGTAGGTAGTTAGTGCTAACTTACTTCGGCAATGGCACGGATGCCAGCAGAGCAGCGGAAGCAGATGATCGTCGACGCAGCGATCGTCGAGTTCGGCGCCGGGGGCCTCGACGGCACCAGCGCCGAGGCGATCGCGCGCCGAGTGCGCGTGACGCAGCCCTACATCTTCCGCCTCTTCGGCACGAAGAAGGCGCTCTTCCTGGCGTGCGTCGAGGTGTGCTTCGCCGAGACCCGCGACGCGTTCGAGAGCGCCGCAGCAGGACGGAGCGGCGAGGATGCCTTGAAGGCCATGGGCCTTGCCTACGGCGAGCTGCTCAAGGACCGGTCGCGGCTCAAGATGCAGCTCCAGGCATATGCAGCCTGCGACGACATCGACGTCCGCCGGCTCGTCCGCCGCCGCTACGGCGAGCTCGTGGAGTTCGTCGAGACCGTCACCGGCGGCGACGCGAAGCTCGTCAGCGCGTTCTTCGCGACCGGCATGATGCTGAACGTGCTCGCCGCGGGCGACCTGCTCGGTGCGAAGGACGGGTGGGCCGCGCGCCTTCTGGTCGGGCTCGGCGTTCCGACCTGAGCGACGTGTTTTTTTCCCTCATGATGTTAGTAAGCACTAACTACCAACTAAGGAGGATCGCATGAGTCGCAAGGCTCACATCGTCTGGACGTTCGCGATCACCTCGATCGCGCTCTTCATGACGACGCTCGACAACCTCGTCGTCACGACCGCGCTGCCGACGATGCAGCGCGACCTGCACGCCTCGATCTCCGGCCTCGAGTGGACGGTGAACGCCTACACCCTGACGTTCGCCGTGCTGCTCATGCTCGGCGCCGCCCTCGGCGACCGGCTCGGCCGCAAGCGCGTGTTCCTCGTCGGGCTCGGCATCTTCACGCTCGGCTCGGCCGCGGCGGCGATGTCGCCGTCCATCGAGTGGCTGATCGCCGCCCGCGCCCTCCAGGGCGTCGGCGGGGCGATCGTCACGCCGCTCACCCTGACGATCCTGAGCGACGCGGTCCCGGCCGAGCGGCGCGGGCTCGCGCTTGGCCTGTGGGGTGGCATCTCCGGCCTCGGCGTCGCGCTCGGGCCACTGGTCGGCGGAGCCGTCGTCCAGGGCCTCTCGTGGCAGTGGATCTTCTGGATCAACGTCCCGATCGGCCTCGCCGTGATCCCGCTCGGCGCCTCGCGCCTGCGCGAGAGCTACGGCCCGGCCGCGCGGCTCGACGTGGCCGGCGTCGGCCTCGTCACCGCCGCGTCGCTCGGCCTGGTGTGGGGCCTCGTGCGGGCCAACTCACGCGGGTGGACGAGCCCCGAGATCCTCATCTCGCTCGTCGCTGGCGTCGTGCTCCTGATCGCATTCGTCGCCTGGGAGCGGCGGGCGCGCGAGCCGATGCTGCCGATGCGGTTCTTCCGGAACCGCGCGTTTGCGGCGGCCAACACGGCGTCGCTCCTCATGTTCTTCGGGATGTTCGGGTCGATCTTCCTCCTGACCCAGTACCTCCAGAACGTGCAGGGCAACTCGCCGCTCGACGCCGGCCTGCGGATGCTCCCGTGGACGGGCATGCCCATGATCGTGGCCCCGATCGCGGGTGCCATGACCGACCGGATCGGCGCGCGGCCGCTGATCGTGGCCGGGCTCGCGCTCCAGGCGACCGCGCTCGCCTGGCTCGCGGCGATCACCGCGCCCGACGTGGCCTACGTCGACCTCGTTCCGCCGTTCGCGATGGCGGGCGTCGGGATGGCGCTCTTCTTCGCACCCGTCGCGACGGTCGTCCTCGGCTCGGTCAGCGAGAGCGAGGCCGGCAAGGCGTCGGGCGCGAACAACGCCATCCGCGAGCTGGGCGGCGTCTTCGGCGTCGCCGTCCTGGCGTCGATCTTCGCCCACCAGGGCGGCTACGGCTCGGCCGCCGTCTTCACGGACGGCATCATCCCGGCCCTGTGGGTCGGGGCGGCGGTCGTCGGCGTCGGAGCGGTCGCGGCCGGCCTGCTCCCGGGCCGCGGCCGCACGGCCCGGGTCGGCGAGCCGGCGCTCCAGGGCGTCGACTGAGGCGTCGGAAGGGGATCGCGGCCTCATCTGAGGACGGCCGCGATCCCCTCCGCCGCGCCGAGCGGCCGCCGGGCCGGCCCCTCGACAGGGGTGATGTCGGCGCCGCCCTGCAGCGCGCGCTCGATCAGATCCTCGGCCGGGTCGCGATCCACCCAGCCGCCGGCGGTCTGCCGCCGGTCGGGCCGCGGGTAGTCGCGCTCGGCGTCGATCAGGAGGTGCCCCACCTCGCCCCGGTCGAGCGCCCGGCGGGTGCGGCCCGGCCCGAGCACCGCGCCGCGGTCGTCGAGCCCGGCGGCGATCGTCCGCTCGACGAGCCGCCACTCGTACCGCCGCTGGGCGTCGTGCAGGGCGGCGCGGACGGCCGCCGCGAGACCCCGCGGCCCGAGCCCCGCGACCGAGCGGGGGACGACCGAGACCTCGCACCCCGGAGGCGCCGCCGAGCGCGCCAGCATGTGTCCGAGCCGGCCGTCGCCGGCGACGACGACCCGCGTCCAGCCGCGGTCGTCCGCCGCGGCCCGGGCCTCGGCCGCGAGGCTCCGCGAGACCCGCGCTCCGAGCTTGCCCGGGTGCCCGTACTCGCGCACGGCCTCGACCGCGCCCATCCGCCAGGAGAGAAGCCGCGTCGAGCGGCCCTCCGCGACGATCACGCCGGCGGGCCGGCCCTCGTCGGTCGCCGCCACCAGCGGGCGGACGTACGCCGTCGTGTCGAGCGCCGCCGTCATCCCGACCGGCATGCCGACCTCGACCTCGAAGACCTCCTCGCTCGAGAGCGGCGCGAAGATCGCCCGCCCGGGCGCCCGCCCGTCGAGCATGCGCACGAGCGCCGGCCGGATGCGCTCGAGGCAGCGCCGGTGGGCCCACGCCAGATCGCCGTCGCCGGCCGCGGCGACGTCGGCGTCGAGCCGCCGGAGCTCGCCGGTCAGCGAGACGGCGCGCACCAGGCGGCCGCCGCTCGTCTCGGGCCGGTCGGCGTAGACCGACAGCACCCCGAGCGGGTCGGAGATCGCGTCGATCGCACGGATGTCGTCCCAGTTCAGCATGGTTCCTCCCTGAGGGTCGGGTGCCGGAGCGAGGCGAGCGCGGCGATGCCGAGCACCGAGACGATCGCCAGGAGCGTCGCCCACACCGGCGGGTGGTAGAGGTCGGCCGCGGCCATCTGCACGCCCGTCAGGACGAGCACGCCGGCCAGGCCGAGGTCGAGGTGGACGAGGCGCTCGCGCAGGCCCTCGACGAGCATGAAGAGCGAGGGCAGCCCGAGCAGAGCCATCGCGTTTGCCGCGAACACGATCGCCGGGTCGCGCGTGACGGCGAAGATCGACGGGATCGAGTCCGCCGCGAATGCGACGTCGGTGGCGGCCAGCACGAGCAGCACCGCGAGGAGCGGCGTCGCGTGCAGCCGGCCCTCGTGCCGCCACACGAGCCGCCGGCCGTGGAAGCCCGGCGAGATGGGCGCGACGCGCCCCAGCCCGCGCACGAGCCGCGACCGGCCCGCGCCGGCGGCGGCCGGGGCCGAGCGGGCCAGCCGGACGCCGGCTGCGATCAGGAAGGCCGCGAAGAGATACGCGGTCCACTCGGCGGCGTCGAGGAGCGCCGCGCCGGCCACGATGAAGACGCCGCGGAGCGCGAGCGCCGCGCCGATCGCCCATCCGACGGCCCAGCGCCGCAGCGCCTCCGGGACCGCGAACGCGCCCAGGACGACGCTGAAGACGAACACGTTGTCGAGCGAGAGGCAGCGCTCGATGACGTAGCCGGCCAGGTACTCGCCGCCCGCCGTCGGGCCCTCGGCCGCCGTGAAGACGAGAGTGAACCCGAGGCCGGCGGCGGTCCACATGGCGGTGAAGGCGGCCGCGCCGCGCGCGCTCCGCGGGCGCAGCAGCGCCAGGTCGACGGCGAGCAGCGCGACGGCTGCTGCGATGAGAACGGGGGATTGCCACGATTCCAACGGGCGGCTCCTTCGGCTCGAACGGCTCCGAAGGTCTCACCGCCCCGGAGGGCCGGAGCGCCGGGCCCGAAGGCCGTACTGACGACGCTGCCGCTTGGCGGGCTACTCCCCTTCCGCTGCGACTGTAGCTGCGATCGGGGCCGTCCGCCCGCCGCGTCCAACACGCTCCCAATTTCGGGACGACGGCAATTCCGTGCGGTAATGCTCAAGGCGGCGAATCCGGCGTCCGATAGTGCCAGCATGGCTACCCCCGGCCGTCTGGATGCCCTTTTCGACCTCTCGCGGAAGCTGGCGTCCTGTTTGGATCTCGACGACGTCCTGCGCGAGGTCGGGCTGTGCGCGGCCGCCCTGACCGGCGCGCACGCGGTCTCGCTCGAGCGCTACGACCGCGAGGCCAGGGGCCTCGTCGCCTTCGGGAGCGGCGCGCCGGCCCGGGACGCCGACGTCGACGCCGCCCGGCGGGTGCTGAAGACGCATGACCCCGAGGTGGTCGAGGGCGAGGACGGCTCGGCGCTCGTGACCGCTCTTGTGTCCCGCGACGAGGCGGTCGGCGTGATGCGGATCCGCTACCACGAGCGGCACGAGTTCGCCCGCCACGAGATCGAGCTCTTCCAGTCGCTGGCCGACGTCGTCGCAAGCGCGATCGCAAACGCGCTCCTCTACGCACGGCTGAGCCGCGACATCACCGAGCGCGAGCGGGCCGAGAAGGAGCTGCGGGCGGCCGAGTGGCGCTACCGCAAGCTGGTCGAGGACATGCCGGTCGGCACGTACGTGAACTCCCTCGAGGGGCACATGACGTACATCAGCCCGCACATCGAGCCCGTTCTGGGCTACTCGCCTGACAACTGGGTGTCCGACGGCGGCGCGCTCTTCGGCCGGATCCTCCACCCCGAGGACCGCGAGTGGGTGGCGGCATCGTCGACCACGTGCCAGGAGGAGGGGTCGACCTTCGAGGAGGAGTACCGCCTGCTCGCGCACGACGGCCGCACGGTGTGGGTGCTCGACCGCACGGTGCAGGTGTGCGCCCCCGACGGCACGCCGCTCTTCCGCCAGGGCTTCCTGCTCGACATCACCGAGCGCAAGTGCGCCGAGGAGCGGCTCGCGCACCTCGCCTACCACGACCCGCTGACCGGCCTGCCGAACCGGGCGATGTTCAACGAGCATCTCGAGCTCGTGCTGGCCCGCGCACGCCGGACCGGGTCGGGCGCGGCCGTCCTCTTCATCGACCTCGACGACTTCAAGCTCGTGAACGACAGCTTCGGCCACTCCGCCGGCGACGAGCTGCTGCGCCAGGTGGCCGAGCGGCTCGGGTCGGTGACGCGGGCCGGCGACCTGGTCGCCCGGCAGGGCGGCGACGAGTTCCTCATCCTGATCGGCGACTTCGACGGCCACAGGGCCGAGCCGGAGTGGATGCGCACGGCCTGCGACCAGATCGCCCGCAAGGTGCAGTTTGCGCTCCACGCGCCGTTCCTGGTCGCGGGGACCGAGCTGCACACGAGCGCGTCAATTGGCATCAGCATGTTCCCCGTCGACGCGACCGACGCCGAGGGGATGCTGAAGAACGGCGACATCGCGATGTACAAGGTCAAGGAGTCAGGCCGCGACGGCTACCAGCTCTACGCCTCGGACGGGCACGACCGGGTCGCGCAGCTCTCGATGGCCGGCCGGCTGCGCGGAGCGGTCGCGCGCGGCGAGATGGTGCTGCACTACCAGCCGCTGATCGAGCTCGAGACGGGAAGCGTCGTGGGCGTCGAGGCCCTCGTGCGCTGGAACGACCCGGCCAGGGGCATGGTGCCGCCGAAGGAGTTCATCCCGCTGGCCGAGCGCACGGGCGTCATCGGCCCGCTGTCGGACTGGGTGATCGAGGAGGCCTGCCGGCAGGGCGCCGAGTGGCGCTCGCAGGGGCTCGACGTCTACGTCTCGGTGAACATGCCGCCTGCGCTGTGGCAGCCGACCGCGATGCGCCACGTCCTGAAGACGATCGAGCACTTCGGCCTGCACGCGGGCCGGCTCATGATCGAGATCACCGAGTCGGCGATCGGCGAGGACGGCGGCCGGATCGAGCCGATCCTGAACGAGCTCCACGAGCGCGGCCTGCGCCTGGCGATTGACGACTTCGGCACCGGCCATTCGTCGCTCTCGCGCCTCTCGCAGATGATGGTGACGACGCTCAAGATCGACCGCTCGTTCGTGCACGACCTGCCGACCGACAGGAGCGCGGTCGTCCTCGTCTCGGCGATCATCCAGCTCGCCCGCAACCTCGGGCTCCAGCCGCTGGCAGAGGGGATCGAGACCGAGGAGCAGCGCGCGTTCCTGGTCGGCGAGGGCTGCGTCTTCGGCCAAGGCTTCCTCTTCTCGCCGGCGGTGCCGGCGCCCGAGGTCGCGCCGCTCGTTCGCAGCCGCGCCCGCCGCGCCGCCTAGAGGGATACCAGGTAACGCACCCTCGGCCGTGATGGAGTTGTGACAGATCCGGCGCAGACAGCCGGGCCGAGTGCGTGCATGCTCGGAGCGGGATGGATGAGCCGGCCTTCGATTGTGCGCTCTGTGGACACCGACCGTTCAGCGGCACGAGGCCGCTGGCGCTCGGGTACGGCATCGTGATCTGGGTCTGTGCAGAGCACGGCTCGCCCGAACTGCAGCGCCTGCGTGGCGGCCGGGACTTCGCGGGGTCGCTCGAGCGGATCTGGGCCGCCAACGGCTGCCTGACGGTCGCCCGGAGGCGGGCGCTCGACGCGCACGTGAAGGCGCTTCAGCCGTGCGACGCGGTCAGGCCGCGGCCGGGGAGCTACACCTGGGTGGATCTTCGCCGGGAGGCCGAGCGGCGCTTCGCCGCCGGCGAGCTGCCCCGGCCGGTGATCGAGCGCCTGCAGGAACTCGTCGCGGGCTCCGGGGCGAACCCTCCGAGCCCGCGAACGATGATGCGCTGGTACGCCGAGCGGCGGTGGCTTACGAGCGGCGGCCGAACAGGCGAGCCAGCCGGGCCCGAAGCGCCTTCCAGAGCAGCGGCAGGGCCTTGACCTCGCGCGCGGTCTGATGCGCCGGAGGAGGAGGCGGCGGCGGCGCGGCCTCTGCCGCCCCCGCCGCCGGAGCCGCCGGAGCCGCCGGCGCCAGCCGCGCGCTCAGGCAGGCGGCGAAGTCGTCGACCATCGACGACGCGACGTCCTGCATGATGCCCGCCCCCATCTGGGCGACCCGGCCGGTGACCATCAGGTCGGTCGTGACAGTCGCCCGCGAGCCGCCCCCGTCGTCCTCGGCGACGGCCAGCCCCAGGGTCGCCTCCGCCGTCCCCTGCCCGCGCTGCTCGCGGGCCCGCACGCGCATCGAGGCCGTGCGGGCCGCATCGTCGCGCTCGATCACGTGGACGGTGCCGCCGTACGACATCCGGATCGGCCCGACCTTGACGGCGACCGTCGCCTCGAGGCCGCCGTCGCCGGTGTCCGCGCCGATCGAGGCTCCCGGCAGGCACCCGGCGACGCCGCGCACGTCCATCAAGGTCGTGAAGACCTCGTCGGGCGCCGCCGGGGTGGTGAACTCGTTCGAGAACTGCATCCGCTACCGCGCCATCGCGGCTTCGAGGGCCCGGCGGACGAGGACGCGCGCCAGGTGGGCCCGGTACTCGCCCGATGCCGCCGTGTCGGACGGCGGGTCGAGCCCGTCCGCCGCGTGCCCGGCCGCCTCCGACGCGTTCGAGCCCGTGAAGGCCGCCTCGGCCGCCGACGCCCGCACCGGCTTCGACGCCACGCCGGTAAGCGCGATCCGGGCCGACGCGCCGTCCACGACGGCCGCCGCCCCCACGATCGCCCAGTCCTGGGCCCGCCGGTTGAACTTGACGTACGCGCTCTTGGCCGCCTTCGGCACCCGCACCGACGTCACGATCTCGTCCTGCGAGAGCGACGTCTGGAGGTAGTCGACGAAGAGGTCGGCGGCGGCGATCGTGCGCTCGCCGTTCGGGCCCTCCGCGGTCGCCTCGCCACCGAGGGCGAGGAAGACCGCCGGCAGGTCGCCGTGGGGGTCGGCGTTGGCGATCGACCCGCCGATCGTTCCCCGGTTTCGCACCTGGGCATCGCCGATCCCGGCCGCCGTCTCCGCGAGGATCGGGCAGCCGCCCGCGATCACCTGCGAGCTCGCCACCTGGGCGTGCGTCGTCAGCGCGCCGATCGTGATCGCGTCCGGCGTGTCGGTGATCCCCCGAAGCGAGGCGATCCCGCCGATGTCGATCAGCGCGTCGGGCGCCGCCAGCCGCAGCTTCATCAGCGGGACGAGCGAGTGCCCGCCCGCGAGGATGCGCGCCTCGCCGCCGTGCTTGCCGAGCATCGCGATCGCGTCGGCGACCGACTCCGGCTGCTCGTACTCGAACGTCTGCGGGATCATGCCGCGCCTCCTTTCTCCATCGCTCGCCAGACCGTCTCCGGCTGGAGCGGCATGTCGAGGTCACGGACGCCGAGCGCGTTGCACACGGCGCCGACCACGGCCGGCGTCGAGGCGATCGTGCCGGCCTCGCCGATGCCCTTCACGCCGAGCGGGTTCGTCGGCGAGGGCGTGACCGTGCGGTGCGTCTGGATCGACGGCACCTCGACCGCCGACGGGATGACGTACTCGACGAGCGACCCTGTCAGGAGCTGCCCGTTCGAGTCGTACACGGCGCCCTCATAGAGCGCCTGGCCGATCCCGTGGGCGACGCCGCCGTGCACCTGGCCGGCGACGATCGTCGGGTTGATGACGTTGCCGCAGTCGTCGACCGCGATGTAGCTCGTGATCTCGACCTTGCCGGTCTCCTTGTCGACCTCCACCTCGCACCCATGGGCGCCGAACGGGAAGACGCAATTCGGCGGGTCGAAGAACACCGTCTCGTCGAGCCCCGGCGTCACGCCCGCGGGCATGTCGAACGCCTGCCAGGCGCGGAACGCGACCTCCTGCATGGTGACGCTCTTGTCGGGGCTGCCCTTGACCGAGAACGTGCCGTCCTCGAAGTCGAGGTCGTCGGAGGAGGCCTCGAGCATCTGGGCCGCCACCAGCCGGGCCTTGTCGCGCAGCTGGGTGGCGGCGAGGTGGACAGCCGTCCCGCCGACCGCCACGCTGCGGCTCCCGTAGGTGCCGAGCCCGTACGGCGCGAACGCCGTGTCGCCGTGGATCACCTCGACGTCGTCGAACGGGATGCCGAGCTCGGTCTCGATGATCTGCGACCAGGACGTGGCGTGCCCCTGGCCGTGCGGCGAGGTGCCGGTGATGACCGTCACCTTGCCGGTCGGGTGCATGCGCACCGTCGAGCTCTCCCAGCCGCCCGGCGTCAGGCCGAGCGCGCTTCGGGCCACGTCCGACGGCACGAAGCCGCACACCTCGACCCAGGTCGAGAGCCCGCGCCCGAGCAGCTTCCCGCGCGCGTCGGCCTCGGCCCGCCGCTTCTCGAACTCGTCCTTCGAGTCGGACAGCTCGAGTAGCTTGTCGAGCGTCTTTCCATAGTCGCCGGAGTCGTACATGAGCCCGATCGCGGTCGTGAACGGGAACTCCTCGGGGAAGTTCCGGCGCCGCACGTCGGTGCGGCTCATGCCGAGCTCGAGCGCCAGGATGTCCATCATGCGCTCGATCGCGTGGGTGGCCTCGGGCCGGCCCGCACCGCGCAGGGCGTCGGTCGGCACCGTGTTCGTGTAGACGTTCGTGACGGTGACGTCGACCTCCGGGATCGCGTAGGCGCCCGGCGACATGAGCAGCGTGAGCTGCGAGATGAGCGGCGTCAGCATCTGGAGGTAGGAGCCGTAGTCCTGGACGTAGTGGGCCCGCATCGCGAGCACCTTGCCGTCCTTCGTCGCCGCCAGCTCCATGTGCGCGTCTTGGGCGCGGCCGTGGCACGTGGCGAGCATTGCCTCGGAGCGCTCCTCGATCCACTTGACCGGCACGCCGATCTTCTGCGACGCCGCGGCCGCGATGAACTCCTCGGCGTAGGCGTTCAGCTTCGAGCCGAAGCCGCCGCCCACGTCGGGCGCGATCGCCCGCACCTTGGCCTCGCTCACACCGCACACGATCGCAAGGAACGTGCGCAGGAAGTGCGGCACCTGGGTCGAGCTGTGGACGGTGAGCTCGTCGGAGGCCGTGTTCCAGTCGGCGACCACGCCGCGGGTCTCGATGGGGACGTGGATCAGCCGCTGGTTTCGGATCGTGTGCTTCACGACCACGTCGGCCTTCGCGAACGCGTCCTCGACGTTGTCGGTCTTGTGGGCCAGGACGAGCCCGACGTTCGAGTCGAGCTCCTCGTGCACCCTGGGCGCCCCGTCGGCCAGCGCCTGGTCCGGCGTGATGACCGCAGGGAGCGGGCTGTAGGAGACCTCGACCATGGCGGCGGCGTCGGCAGCGGCGTAGCGGTCGGTCGCGAGCACGACCGCCACCGGCTCGCCCGCGTGGCGCACACGCCCCTTGGCGAGCGGCGGGCGCAGCGGGTGCACCATGTCGCCGGTCGGGTTCGAGGCGCACGGCACGCCGGCCGCGAACTCGAGGTCGTCGCCGGTGAGGACGGCGGTGACGCCGGGCATGCCCTTGGCCTTCGACGTGTCGATGCCCGTGATGTCGGCGTGCGCGTGCGTGCTTCGCACGACCGCCATGTGCTGCATGCCGGGGAGCTTCAGGTCGTCGACGTACCGGGCCTTGCCGGTCAGGAGCTTCTTGTCCTCCTTGCGGTGGACGGCCTGCCCGATGCCCTTTCCCCGCTCGGTTGCGATGGCCATCAGACCGTCACCCCCGAGGCGGCCTGCCGCACGGCGGCCACGATGTTCTCGTAGCCGGTGCAGCGGCACAGGTTGCCCTCGAGCCCGCGCCGGATCTCCTCGTCGGACGGGTCGGGGTTCGATTCGAGCAGCTTGATCGCCGTCATCACCATTCCCGGCGTGCAGTAGCCGCACTGGAGCCCGTGGGTTTCGTGGAAGGCGCGCTGCATCGGGTGCAGGTCGCCGTTCTCGGAGACGCCTTCGATCGTCGTCACCTCCGAGCCGTTTGCCTGGACGGCGAGGACGGTGCACGACTTGACGGCCATGCCGTCGAGCCACACGGTGCACGCGCCGCAGTTCGACGTGTCGCAGCCGACGTGGGTGCCTGTGAGATTCAGGTGCTCACGGAGGAGGTGGACGAGCAGCATGCGCGGCTCGACTCCCGTCGTGTGAGACACCCCGTTCACCGAGATGGTGACCGCCCGTTTCACCGGATCTCCTTCCGCAGGGAGCCTGGATGTGAGTGCGGCGATGGTCTACACCCTTGGCGACGCCGCTGCAAGGGACCTGTAGCAATTTCGTCACCCGTAAAGGAATCGTATGGACTCCCGGAAACACATTGACGCCCGTCCGGGGGTGGGCTATCTGGAGTGTATTGGGCACGGCGCCGCCGACTGCACGGGGGTCACGAGGCGGCGCCGCCCACTACTCACCAGGGGGTCGTCACTATGCTCGTCGCATCAATCGCCGCAACGGATCGCACCACCGACGCCAGGTTGGCGGCAAAGCACGCCGACGCAGCGCTTCGGCGCATGACCGTGGTCTCCGCTTCCGGCGATCGGCCGGCGGCACGTGACGCCCGGCGCTTCGAGTTCGCGCTCGTGCGCCGAATCGCCTCTGCGCAGTAGGAGTCCCTTCCCCCTCCTACAGCCGGAATGCCTTGGAAAGGCCGCGAGCCGAGCAGGCCTTTCCGAGGCACCTCCGGATGCCGAGCAGGTTGGCGGTGGTGCGCATGAGCGAGAAGTGGCTGTGGCGCTTGTGTGACACCTTTCGCACCGGCGTGTAGGGGCTGACGACGACCGTGGCGATGTGGCCGTTTCGGTCTGAGCCCTCGTCGAAGGTGAGGAAGAGCGCCGTGTGGCCGGCGCGGTAGGCGCGGGTCTTCACGATCATCCGCACCCACGCCGACACCCACAGGTCGCCGACCGCGACGCCGCAGTCGTGCATGTCGTGGCACAGGTTGGGCGTCACGAACATGTAGGCCGGCGTGCCGCGGTGGTCGAGCGCCCTGCGGAGCGGCCCCCTCGCGCGCGAGCCGAGCGGCACGACGTGGCGGCGGCACTGGCGATCCCCGATCCGGCGGTAGTAGACGGTCGGGTTGTGGCGGGCGGCGTAGAGCCCCGACGACGTTCGCGCACAGCGGCGCGGCATCGACTCCTGGTAGACGCGCCACTTCTTGCCGTGCTTGGCAAGCTGGGTGAAGATGCTCGGCCCCCTGACCGGGCACTGCTTCGGCGGGCAGTTCTTGTGCAGGCCGTGCGTCGAGCCGCTGGTCATGGCGAGGTAGTTCGGGAGGCTCACGCGGGCGTTGTGGTGGTAGTTGCCCGCGAGCCCGCACCTGTGCGCGAGGGCCGTGATGAAGCCGGCGTGGCCGATGATCGTCGTGATCGGCTTGTTCTCGAGCACCATCACGATCACGTGCCGGATCGCCGGCCGCTTGTGCGGCATCCGGCCGCAGGGGTGCGGGGCCACCACATGCGGCTGCGGCGCGGTGTCGGCGCGGCCGGCGGGGACCGCGGTCGCGCCCGCCGTGAGGACGGCGATGCAGAGCGCGGCGAGCGTGAGCCGGCGGCGCATCCGCTACGCGGCCCCGACCTCGGCCGTGCAGAAGCGGCAGCGGTTCGCCGCGAGCGGGATCTCGCTCAGGCACTCGGGGCAGTCCCGGGTGGTTGCGGCGGGCTCCTCCTTCGTCCGCCGGGCGGCCATCGCGTTCATCGGCTTCACGACGACGAAGAACACCGCGGCGGCGATGAGGACGAACGAGATCACGGCGTTGATGAACGCCCCGTACAGGAACGTGCTGTTGTTGATGGTGAACGTCAGCGCGGAGAAGTCATGGCTGCCGAAGATGGCGGCGATGAGGGGCGTGATGATGTCGGCCACCAGTGCCGTGATCACGGCACCGAACGCGATGCCGATCACCACCGCGACGGCGAGATCGACGATGTTCCCACGGAACACGAATGCCTTGAACTCCTTCAGCATCGAGAGCCCTCCTGAGTCGGTGGCCGCTAGACGCTAGCGCGTCTCGACCCGGCGCGGAGGCCCGCGAGGTGGGACGAGAGCGCGTGGTGGAGCTCGCCCGGGAGGCCCGCGTCGTCGGCAAGGGTGGCCCTGAGGCCGGCCGCCGAGGCCAGCGCGGTGCGCATGAGCCGCGCGCCGCCGCCCGCGCCGAGGTAGGGGAGCGTCCGCTCGAGGGCGGCGGCCGCGGGCGCCTCGTCGAGCTGGGCGGTCGGCGCCAGGCCGCGGGCGGCGAGCCCGAGCAGCTCGCGGCGGCCGGCCAGCGACTCGACCAGGAGCCGGGCGGCCGTCTCGGGGGCGGGCGGGCCGGGGATCCGCGCCAGGCGGCGGTCGAGGTCGTCGCTCCAGCGTGCGAGGTGCGCCTCGGCCAGCGCCCGGCCCAGGTCTTCCTTGGTAGGGAAGTAGCGGAAGATCGTGCCCTTGGCGAGCCCGGCCCGCTCGGCGACATCGGAGACCGCGAGCTCGTCGTAGCCCGACCGGGCGCAGAGCGCCGCGGCGCAGTCGAGGATGTGCAGGCGGCGGCCGGCCTTGGCCTCCGCGCTTCGGGCTCGTATCTGACCCACGGTCATTAGCCTAAATGACCGGTCGGACGACAAGCGCCCGATCCGCCTGCCCGCCTATCATGCCGGGCCGTGACCGTCGCGCCCGACGCCCCTCGCCAGCATCGGCTGTGGCTGGCCGTTGCGCTCGTCGTCTTCGCGCTCGTTTCGCTCACCGTCGGGGTCGTCGCGAAACACAACGCGCTCGCGCCGGGCCTCTACCCGCCCAGCTACCTGAAGCTCTTCTTCTCGGACCCGATCCATCTCAAGGTGTGGCTGGCGACGGCCGCCATCGTCCTCGCCTGCTTCCAGGTCGTCACCGCTGCCCACATCTACTCCCGCCTGCGCCTGCCCATGGGCGCCGCGGTCGCGGCGGTGCACCGCTGGTCGGGGCGCCTCGCGATCCTGCTCACGCTGCCGGTCGCCTACCACTGCATCTTCCTGCTCGGCTACGGCGACTACTCGACCCGCGTCCAGGCGCACTCGCTGCTCGGCTCGGTCGTCTACGGGGCCGTCATCGCCAAGGTGCTGATCGTGCGCGGCGGCTCGCGGTTCCCGGGCTGGGCGCTCCCGCTGGCCGGCGGGACGCTCTTTGCGATCCTGCTCGGGCTGTGGTTCACCTCAAGCGTGTGGTTCTTCCGGAACGTCGGGGTGGGGATCTGAGCCGGCTGGCCGAGTCGCTGGCGTGGGCGATCGACGCCCACGGCGAGCAGCGCCGCAAGGGGTCGAACGTGCCCTACCACGCGCACCTGCTCGGGGTGGCCTCGCTGGTCCTGAACGACGGCGGCGACGAGGACGAGGCGGTGGCCGCCGTCCTGCACGACCTGGTGGAGGACACCGACGCGACGGTCGAGGACGTGCGCGAGCGGTTCGGCGACCGGGTGGCCCGGATCGTCGACGCCTGCTCGGACGCGTACGAGCGGCCGAAGCCGGAGTGGGGCGAGCGCAAGACCGCCTACATCGAGCGGATGCGCACGGCCCAGCCCGACGAGCTGCGCGTCTCGCTCGCGGACAAGCTCTACAACGCGAGCAGCATCGAGTGGGACCTGCGGCTCCGCGGGGAGGACCTCTGGCGCGTGTTCGGCTCGGGCCGCGAGGGCCAGCTCTGGTACTACCGCTCGCTGGCGGACATCTTCCTCGAGCGGGCGCCGGGGCCGATGGCCGACGAGCTCGACCGCGTGCTGCGGAGGATCGAGGAGGAGTCGGCGGTATGAGCCTCGTCCTCGTCGAGGAGCACGGGCCGGCCGCGCTCGTGCGGCTGAACCGGCCCGAGAAGCTGAACGCGCTCTCGACCGCGCTCGAGCGCGAACTGGACGCGGCGCTCTCCGACGAGCGGGTGCGCGCCGCGGGGGCGGTCGTCTTCGCCGGAAGCGAGCGGGCCTTCTCGGCCGGCGCCGACCTGGGCGAGGTGCAGGAGGCGGGCGCCGCCGAGGCGCTGGCGTACTACCGCGACACCGGCGGCGTCTACGACCGCATCGCCGCGCTCCCCCAGCCGACGATCGCGGCCATCCGCGGCTGGTGCCTGGGCGGCGGGTTCGAGATGGCGCTGGCGTGCGACTTCCGGATCGCCGACCGCGCGGCGACGTTCGGGCTGCCCGAGGTCGAGATCGGCATCCTCCCCAGCTCCGGCGGCACGATGCGGCTCGTGAAGGCGATCGGCGCCGCGCGGGCCAAGGAGCTGATCCTCCTGCGGCGGCGGCTGCCGGCGGCGGGCCTGGTCGAGATGGGGCTCGTAAGCGAGGTGACGGACGGCGATCCCGAGCCACGGGCGCTGGCCGTCGCAGCCGAGCTGGCGGCGCTCCCGCGGCTGGCGGTCGAGCTGGCGAAGAAGGCCGCCGATGCCGCCGCCGACGCGTCCCGCGAGGCGGCGCTTCTCATCGAGCAGCTCGCCTACGCGGCGCTGGCCGAGGCGGGCGGCACGCGCCCGGAGGCGTAGAGCGGGCGAACCCCATGAAAATTGGTGCCTGGCACCGATTTTTCACCTGCGTAACAGCAGCGCTCCGCGGGCATACAGTGGCGCACATGGCGGGCGACGTCCTCATCATCGGCGGCGGCTCGACCGGCGAGGCCTTCGCCGGCGCGCTGCGCGGGTTCGAGCCCGACACGAAGATCACCCTCGTCGAGCGCGGGCTCGTCGGCGGCGAGTGCTCCTACTACGCCTGCATGCCGTCCAAGGCGCTCCTGCGCCCGGCCGAGGCGCTTCACGCCGCGCGGCTCGCACCCGGCGCGGCCGAGGCGGTGACCGGCGAGCTCGACCCCGCCCGCGTCCTCTGGCACCGCGACCAGGTGACCGGCGACTGGGACGACTCCTCGCAGGCGGACTGGCTGGCCGACCGCGACATCGAGCTCGTCCGCGCCCAGGCGGCCGTGCGCGAGCCGGGCCTCGTCGAGGCCGGCGGGCGCGAGCTTCGCTACGAGCGGCTCATGATCGCGACCGGCTCGGTCGCCGTCGATCCCGCCAATCGACGGTCTGGACGGCGTCGAGTACTGGACGAACCGCGAGGCGACGAGCGTGCGCGAGATCCCTGGGAGCGTCGTCGTCCTCGGCGCCGGGCCCGTCGGCTGCGAGCTGGCGCAGTTCTTCGCACGCATGGGGGCGAAGGTCGCGCTGGCCGACATCGCCGACCGCCTGCTCCCGCGCGATCACCCCGACGCCGGCTCGCTCCTCCACGACGTCCTGGCGGAGGAGGGGATCGCGATCCACCTGGGCTGCGAGATCGAGCGGGTCGCGCCCGGCATCGAGGTGCACCTTGAGGGCGGGACCGTGCTGGAGGGCGAGCGCCTGATCGTCGCCACCGGCCGGCGGGCGGCGGTCGAGGGCTTCGGGTTCGAGAAGCTGGGGGTGGAGATCGGAAGGCGCGGCATCGAGGTCGACGAGCGCATGCGGGCCGGCGATGGCATCTGGGCCGCGGGCGACGTGACCGGGATCGCGATGTTCACGCACGCGGGCAAGTACCAGGCCCGGGTGGCGGCCGCCGACGCCGCCGGGCGGCCGGCCAGGGCCGACCACCGCGCCGTCCCGGCTGTCACGTTCACCGACCCCCAGGTTGCGTCAGTCGGCCGCACGACCGGCGACGGGCTCGTGGTCGGCGAGCGCATGAGCACGGCCCGGCTCTCGACCTACGAGCGCCCGAAGCGCCCCGGCTTCCTCAAGGTGTTCGCCGACCCCGACCGGCGCGTGCTCGTCGGCGCCTGCGCGGTCGGCCCCGAGGCGGGCGAGTGGCTCGGCCAATTGACGCTTGCGATCAAGGCCGAGGTGCCGATCGACGTCCTGCTCGACACGATCCAGCCGTACCCGACGTTCTCGGAGGCGGTCTTCTTCGCCGTCCGGGATCTCGAGCTCTAGCCGACGCCGATCCGAAACGCCGCCGTGTACGCGTCGCCCGGCCGGACGCGGGTGAGCGAGTCGCCCGACGCGAGCGCGTTGGTCGGCGCCGTCATCGGCTCGTAGCAGATGAACTCGCTCCCCTCCGGCGCGTACACCTGGGCGAAGGAGTAGCCCTCCAGGAACGCGACCGTGACCGTGCGGCCCGCGCCGCGGACGACGAAGGCCGTGCCGTCGGTGACGTCGGCGAACCCGTCGTCGAACGTGCGCTCGGCGAGCGGCCCCGGCGCGACTGAGGCCGGCTCGCGCTCGCCGGTCGGGATCTGGCGCTCGTCGAGCAGAAGCCGGGTCGGCGCCGGCACCTCGATCTCGACCGTCGATCGCGACTCGCCGGGCAGGCGCAGGTACGGGTGGTACCCGAAGGTGATCGGGACGGGCCGGCGGCCGAGCGCCAGGAGCGTGGTTCGGATCTCGAGCGCATCGTCGGTGAGCAGGGCCTGCACGCGCAGCCGGTGCGGGTACGGGAACACCTCGAGCACGCCGGGGTGCTCGTCGGTCGTGAACACGGCGTCGAGGCTCGAGGCGGTCTCGTGCTCGATCGTGAACGGGAGCGCGGACGGGAGCACGCCGTGGATGGGCACGCCGTTCGCGTCGGTGTGAAGGAGCGGCGAGGCGGCGACCGGCCCGGCCAGCCGGTTGGCCCACGGGTGCAGGAGCGGGATCCCCATCGTCGAGCCGCGCTCTGCGTAGGCGTCCAGGCCGCCGCGCAGCTCGAGCAGCTCCTCGCCGCCGTGGACGAGCGAGCAGCAGACCATCCCGAGCGACGGTGCGAAATTGGCAACCATCCCGGGCGCGGTCAGCGTGCGGATGCCGATGCCCGTCGTGCTCATCCGCTCGGGAGCTGGACGAGCTCGACCGTGACGCCGTCGGGGTCGACCGTGTAGACCACGCGGCTTCCGTCCCAGCGCGGCCCGGAGTCGGCGAGCGTGATCGGCTTCGACCGCAGCGTGACGCCGGCTCGCTCGAGCCGCTCGCAGGTGGCGTCGATGTCGTCGACCGAGATCGCGACGTGGCAGGCGCCGGGGTCGCTGGTGCGCTGCTCCAGCCGCGTGCCGCCGCCGGCGGTGTACTGGATCAGCTCGAGCAGGCGCCCGTCCGGCAGGTCGAGGTCGGCGATCGAGCAGCGCGCGCCGGGGATGCCGGTCACGTCCCCGGCGGGCACGTCGACGGCGCGGGCCTCGATGTGCAGGCCGAGCAGGTCGCGGTAGAAGGCGAGCGAGCGGTCGAGGTCGGAGACGGTGATGCCGACGTGATGCAGGCCGCCGATCACGCGAGCCGCTCCGGGATCGTGTCGCGCGCGAAGACGTCCGCCACGGTCTCGGGGCGCTTGATCCACTCGGCGGTCGATCCCGAGACGAGCATCGTGCCGGGCCGCGGGAGGCCGTTGAAGTTCGAGGCGCATGCGTCCTGGTATGCCCCGTTGTCCAGGAAGGCAAGCACGTCGCCCGGCTCGAGGGTCGGCAGGCGCGCATCGGGCACGAGCAGGTCGAAGCCGCACGACATGCCGACGACGTCGGCCGTCTGGGCCTCCGGCGCGTCGGCGCGCGAGGCGGCGATGACCTGGAAGTGGGCGTGCTCGATCAGGAGGTCGGCCATGAACATCTCGGTCGTGTCGGTCTCGACCCACCGCATCGGCACCGGCGCGGCCTGTTCCTTCAGGTGGCGGACCGTGGCGAGCTGGATGCCGGTGTCGGCGTAGAGCGAGCGGCCCGGCTCGGCCTCGAGCGCGATCCCGGCCGGGTCGATGCCGGCGGCGGCGAGGCCGTCGCGAAGGCCGGCGGTGAGGGCGGCGGCGATGTCCTCGATCGGCGGCGCGGGCTCGTTCCGGATCGGGTCGCGCGGCGCCGGATAGCCGCCGCCGACGTCGAGCTCCTCCGGCCGCCAGCCGTCGGCGGCCGCACAGACGCGGGCGACGGCGGCGGCGAAGCTCGCGGCCATCCCCCGCCAGACCTCCGGGTCGGCGCTGTGGCGGCCGAGGTGGGCCATGAGCCCGACCAGCTCGACCACGGGCGTTGCGAGCGCGCGCCGGGCGACATCGCCCGCCTGCTCGAGCGGGATGCCGGGCTTGTAGCGGTGGGCGCCGGCGCGCACCGTGACCGACGGGTCGAAGTCCGACGGCATGTCGAGCCCCTCGTAGTCGGGACGGAGCCGCAGGCGGATGCGGGCCGTGCGGCCGGTCGCCTCGGCGGCGGCCGCGACCAGGTCGAGCTCGGCGGCGCTGTCGAGCGTGAGCCGCGCGCCGGCCTCGACCGCGCGCGTCACGAGCGCGGCGTCCTTCACGGACCCGTTCACCGAGATCAGCGCCGGGTCGATGCCCGACGCGAGCGCCGCGTGCACCTCGCCCGGCCCGAACGTGTCGCAGCCCAGGCCCTCGGAGTTCAGGATGCGGCGAAGCGCGAGCGAGAGGTTGGCCTTGAGCGACGGCAGGAGCCGGGTCGGCCCGTGCGGCCAGCCGGCGGCGAAGGCCGCCCCGATCCGGCGCGCGTTCCGGCGCAGCTGATCCTCCGAGACGGCGTAGACGGGCGTCCCGAACCGCCGCGCCAGCTCGACCGTGTCGCACTCCTCCATCCAGAGGCGACCCTCGCGGATGGAGAGGCAGTCGTCGATGCGGGTCGCGGTGGCGGGCATCGCGGCCAGTGTACGGGGTGCGGCAGTCCGCCACTCGTACGGCTCAGTCGACGCTCCAGGCACCGACGTGCTCGCAGGCGGCTGCTGCCGCCCGGATACCACGGTCGAGTGCCTGGGCCGGCTCAGCTCCTTCGAGCATCGCAGCAATCACTCCCGCGATCAGCGCGTCCCCCGCGCCGAGGGTGTCGACAACCTGGGCCGGGACCGCCGGCTGCTCGACGACCACGCCGTCGGCGAGCATCAGGCACCCGGCCTTTCCCCGGCTGACGACAGCCGCCCTTGCGCCGCGCGCAACGGCGTCGCGCGCCACGTCGGCCGTGTCGGAGGCGCTCCCGCCCGGCGCCGAAAGGAACGCCACCGCCAGCAACGGTGCGAGCGCGTGCAGCCGCTTGGTGCGCGGCGGGTGGTAGACGTCGTAGGAGATGGGAACGCCCGCCGCGGCCACCGCCTTCAGCGCGTCGACGATGTCGGCAGGTCCTGTCGCATGCACCCATGACCGGGTCTTCAGGAACCCGACCGCCTCGCCCGTCGGCCGGAAGGTGGCACTCGCGCCGAGCACCTCCGACTCGAACACGCGGTCGCCGTCGGGCGTGACGGTGATCGTCGTGAGCCCCGTGCGGCCGCCCGGCACGACCGCCACGTGCGTCGTGTCGATGCCGCGCTCGGCCGCACGCGCGAGGACGAACCGCCCCTCGGCGTCGTCGCCGACCGCGCCGACGTGGGCGGTCGAGAGTCCGGCTGCCGCGAACCCGGCTGCCACGTTCAGCGCGTTCCCGCCCGGCGCGTCGAGCCCGATCGGCGGCAGGTAGCGGTCGACGCAGCTCTCGCCGATGGTCGCCGGTCCCGTCACCGCGGGGACGCTACCGGTTCGCGCGTGGCGGCCCTCGCGACCTGAGTAGTGTGTCCGCCATGCGGCGCATGTTCGTGCTGATGTACGCGCTCGTCTTCCTGGACGAGATCGCGCTGCTCGGGCTCGTGCCGCTGCTCCCCGGCTACACGCGGATCTACGACCTCTCGACGGCCGAGGCGGGGGCGCTGCTCTCGGCGGCGCCGCTTGCCATCGTCGTCGCGTCGATCCCGGCCGGGCGGCTGTCCGACCGGCTCGGCGCGCGCCGGGTGACGCTCACGGCCGGCGTCATCATCATCGTCTCGACGGCGGGGATGGCGGTTGCGAACGTCTTCGCCCTCCTGCTCGTCGCGCGGTTCGCGTTCGGGCTGGCGTCGGGGACGATCTGGTCGGCCGGCCTCGCGTGGATCGGCGACTCGGCGCCGGCGCATCGCCGCTCGGCCGCGCTCGGCACGGTCATCACCGTCGCGGGCGTCGGCGGGATGGCCGGCCCGGTCTTCTGTGGGTACCTGGCCGAGAACGTCGGCCGCGGCGCGCCGTGGGCGGTGCTCTCCGGAGCGACCGTGCTCGTCGTGCTGGGGCTGCTCCTCGCGAACCCCGGCCACAGCGTCGCGCACGAGCACGTGGCGCTGCGCCTCATCGCCGACAAGATGCGGCGCGAGCCGTTCCTGGCCGGCGCGATCGCGATCATGCTGCTCGGCGGCGTCGGCGACGGGATCGTCAACCTGATCGCGCCGCTCCAGCTCTCCGACAACGGGCTCTCGGAGGGACGGATCGGGCTGTGGTTCTCGGTGGGTGCGGCGCTCTTCATCGTCGTCAGCGCCGCGACGACGCGGATCGGGGAGCGGGCCGTCTCGCTTCGCGCCGCCGCCTTCTTCGCCGCATGCCAAGCGGCCATCCTGCTTCCGGTGCTCGTCAGCTCGGCGACCGCGGTCGTCGTCTTCATGGTGCTCGCCCGCTTCGCCGTCGCGGCGCTGCCGTACACGATCGGCTACCCGCTCGCGGCCGTCGGCTCAGCCCGGCTCGGCCTGGGCACCGGGACGGTGAACGGCCTGCTCGGCCTCGTCTGGGGCGCGGGCAGCTTCGTCGCGCCGCCCGTCGCCGGCCTCGTCGCCGACGGCATCGGCGACCAGGGCGCCTACGCCCTCCTCGTCGGGTTCTGCCTCGTCATGGCCGGCTGGCTTCTGCGGTCGGCCCAGCGCGGCGCCGTGCCGGCGGCGGCGCCCGCGTCGTGATCCTCGCGATCGACCAGGGGACGACCGGGACGACGTGCCTCGTCGTCGACGAGGAGCTTCGGATCGCCGGGCGCGGCTACCGCGAGCTCGGCCAGTCCTACCCGCAGCCGGGCTGGGTGGAGCACGACCCCGACGAGATCCTCCGCACCGTGCACGATGCCGCCGCCGACGCGCTCCGAGATGCCGGGATCGCCGCCGCCGACCTGGCCGCGGTCGGCATCACGAACCAGCGCGAGACGACCGTCGTCTGGGGCCGCGACGGCCGCCCGCACCATCCCGCGATCGTGTGGCAGGACCGGCGGACGGCCGAGCGCTGCCGCGAGCTTCCCGCCGACCTCATCCGCGAGCGCACCGGGCTCGTGCCCGACCCGTACTTCTCGGCCACCAAGCTGGAGTGGCTGCTCGCGGGGGTCGAGGGCGACGTCCTCTTCGGCACGGTCGAGAGCTGGCTGGCCTGGAACCTGACCGGCGGCGCCGTCCACGTGACCGACGCGAGCAACGCCTCGCGCACGCTGCTCGCGCGGCTCGACCCGGTCGCGTGGGATCCGGAGCTGCTCGAGGTGTTCGGGGTGCCGGAGAGGGTGCTGCCGCGGATCGTGCCGTCGAGCGGCATCGTCGGCGAGGCGGAGATCGGCGGCGCTCGCGTGCCGCTCGCCGGGATGGCGGGCGACCAGCAGGCGGCCCTCTTCGGGCAGGCCTGCTTCCGGCCCGGCGAGGCCAAGGCCACCTACGGCACCGGCAGCTTCGTGCTCGCCAACCAGGGCGAGGAGGGCGGCCCACCGCCGCACGGCATCCTGCGCACCGCCGCCGCCCAGCCGGGCGTGACGGCGCTCGAGGGGGCGGTGTTCGTGACCGGCGCGGCCGTCCAGTGGCTGCGCGACGGGCTCGGCATCATCGCCGAGGCGGCCGAGACCGAGGCGCTGGCCCGCTCGGTCGAGTCGACCGGCGGCGTCCACTTCGTCCCCGCCCTCACCGGGCTCGGCTCGCCGTACTGGGACGCCGACGCGCGCGGGCTCATCTCGGGCATCACGCGCGGCACCGGCCGGGCCGAGATCGCCCGGGCAGCGCTCGAGGCGATCGCGTTCCAGACCGCCGACGTGGTCGCCGCGATGGAGCTTCCGGTGCCCGTGCTTCGCGCCGACGGCGGCGCGACCCGGAACGCGTGGCTCATGCAGTTCCAGGCCGACATCCTGGGGCTGCCGGTCGAGGTGGCAGGCGACAGCGAGATGACCGCGCTCGGGGCGGCGGCGCTGGCGGGCCTCGCCGTCGGCGAGTGGAGCGGCCTCGACGAGGTGGCCGCCGCCTGGCACCTCGGGGCCCGCTACGAGCCGCAGATGAGCCGCGACGAGACGGCCGAGCGGCTGGCGGGATGGCACGCGGCGGTGGAGCGGGCCCGCTCGGCGCTCCGGTAGGGTCACGCGCCCATGGAGGCCCTCACCCCCGCCCAGATCGACCTGCGCGAGCGGGCCGCGCGGTTCGTCGACGAGACGCTGATCCCGCTCGAGCTCGAGGCCGAGCGAAACGGCGGGCCGCTCCCGCCCGAGAAGGCGAAGGCCGTCTCGGCCCGGGCCCGCGAGCTGGGCCTGGTCGGCGGAAACCACGCGGTCGACGTCGGCGGCCAGGGCTGGTCGGCGTTCGAGCAGGTGCTCGTCCAGGAGGAGCTCGGCCGCAACACGAACGGCGTCTGGTGGAACATGGGCGGCGGCTACAACGTGCTCGCGTTCGGGACGCCCGAGCAGGTCGAGCGCTACCTGAAGCCGACGCTGGCCGGCAAGCGGGCCGACTCCTACGCCGTCACCGAGAGCGGCGCGGGCTCCGACGCGGGCGGCATCGCCGGGACGGCCGAGCGGACCGCGACCGGCTGGCGGATCCGGGCCGAGAAGTGGTTCGTGACGTCGGGCGACGTGTCGGACTTCGACATCGTGATGGTGAACGTCGTCGACGGCGAGAAGCGGCTGCCGACGCTCTTCCTGGTCGACCGCGACCGGCCGGGCATCGATGTCATCGACGACCCGCCGTTCACGCACTCCTTCCCGCACGGGCACCCGACGCTCCGGTACGACTGCGAGGTCGACGCCGACGCGGTGCTGGGCGGCGAGGCGATGATCGGGCGCGGCGACGAGCTCCAGAACGAGTGGTTCATCGAGGAGCGGATCCACATCGCCGCCCGCTGTGTCGGCGCCATGCGGCGGCTGCTCGCCGAGGCGGTGGAGTGGTCGACGGGTCGCGAGCAGTTCGGCGGGCGGATCTACGACTTCCAGGGCGTGAGCTTTCCGCTCGCCGACTCCGCGGCCGACTGCGCCGCGGCGCGCCTGCTCACCTACGACGTGGCCCGGGCGCAGGACGCGGGCGCCGATCCCAAGCTCGTCCACGGGCGGGCCGCGATGGCGAAGCTCTTCGCCTCGGAGGCGGCCTGGCGCTGCGCCGACCGCTGCGTGCAGGTGTACGGCGGCCGCGGCTACATGCGCACGACTGCGGCCGAGCGGTTCCTGCGCGAGCTGCGCGTCGACCGGATCTGGGAAGGGACGTCCGAGATCCAGCGGCTCATCGTCGCCCGCGGCCTGGAGCGGCGCGGCGTCGACCGGATGCTGACCGGCGAGGGCTGACTCAGTCCGTGCTGACGGGCGGGCCGTCGAGCGGCAGCTCGAACGTGACCTCGGTGCCCTCGCCCGGCTTGGAGTCGACGGTCGCGCGGCCGCCGGCGAGCTCGGCCCGCTCGAGCAGGGTCTCGATGCCGAGGTGCAGGCGCACGCCGTGGGCGCGGCGCCCGATCCGGGCCGGGTCGAAGCCGCGGCCGTCGTCCCGCACGGAGCCGCGCAGCGTTCCGTCGGAGGCCGCGATCTGGATCTCGAGCCGGCGGGCGCGTGCGTGGCGGCGGACGTTCGCGACCGCCTCGCGCACCGTCCGGTAGGCGACCTCCTCGACCATGAACGCCAGCGGCTCGGAGGGCACGGTCACCTCGACGTCGAGGTCGGCCTCGCGCCCGGCCTGCGAGGCCAGTTCGCGCACCGCCCGCGCCAGGCCCTGCGGCGGGCGCAGCTCGAACATCAGCCGCCGGGTGCGGTCGGTCGCTGCGGCCAGCGTGCGCCGGGTCGACTCGGCCACGCCGCGGATCGCGTCGACGTCGGTGCATCCCGCCAGCCGGTCGAGCGCAAGGAGCGACGCGGCCAGCACCTGCACCGTGTCGTCGTGGAGCTCGGAGGCGATCCGGCGCCGCTCCTGCTGCTCGGCCCGCAGCAGGCGCGAGACGACCTGGCGGCGTTCGGCCTCGCTTCTGTGGACGAGCTGCTCGAGCGCGCGGCAGCGGGCCTCCAGGCGCCGCACCTCGGCGCCCGTGTCGGTCGTGCTGCGAGCCACTACAGCAGCCCCCGGTCCACGGCGCCGACTCCCTCCCACAGCGCCGCCAGGGCGGCCGCCGGGTTGCCCGCGCGCTCCTCGACTACCGCCAGCACCTGGTGGGCCTCGGCCCGGTAGTGCGGCGCGGCGTTGCCCTCGAGCAGCTCGATGGCGCGGCGGCAGAGGAAGCGGGCCTCGTCCAGGTCGGCCTCGGCGAGCGCGGCCCGCGCGAGGACGAGGCAGGCGGCGCCGGCGATGGCCGGTTCGGTGGCCTCGGTCTCATCGAGCGCCTTTCGCGCAGCGGTCTGCGCCCCGCGGACGTCGCCGGCCAGGAGCGCGGAGCGGCCGCGCTCGGCGTTCAGCATCGCCAGCTCGGGCGCGCCGGCGCCGGCGTCGCGCATGAGCGTCTCGGCCCGCGCCAGCTCCTCGTCGGCCTCGGCCCGGCGGCGCTGGTCGAGCAGGATCTGGCCCAGGAGCAGATGGGCGCGGCCGCGGAGCGCGGACTGCTCGGACTCCTCCAGGTGCCCGAGCACGTCGCGCCCGTAGCGCTCGGCCAGCTTCAGCCGGCCCTGCTCGGCGTAGGTGCGCGCCAGCGTCCACTGGAGCCGGGCGCGGGCGGTCGGGTCGGCGATCCGCGGCTCGAGCTCGATCAGGTCGGCGAGCACGACCTCGGCCTCGGCGAAGCGGCCCTGGTCGGTGTAGGCGCTCGCGAGGTAGACGCCGAAGCGGACCGCGGCCGGGACGTCGGCCGGGGCTCGCATCACGTCGTCCAGCGCGGTGCGCAGCAAAGCGATGCCCCTGCTCAGGTCGCCGACGCCCGCATAGGCGCGCCCGAGCGCCTCGAACATCGCCGGCCTGAGCCGGGGCGTTGCGCCAGGGTCACACGTCCGCGCGTGTTCGAGCGCGGCGATCGCCCGCTCGTCGTCACGGCGTTCGAGCGCGAGGAGGCCGCGCGCCTCGAGGGCGCGGCTCAGGGCGTGCCGGTCCCCCGACCGGCGCGCCTCCCCCTCGAGCTCATCCAGCCGTGTGACGGCGTCGGGCTCCCCCAGGCGAGCTGACATCTCGGCGAGCAGGATCGTGGCAGCGGGGATCGACCCCGCCGCATCCCGGCCCGCGAGCTCTTCGATCGACACGTCGAGCCGGCGAGCCAGCTCGGCGAGGATCGGCGTGGACGGGACCCTGTCGCCGGCCTCGACCTTGCACAGATACGAGGTCGAGCAGCCCTGGAACGCGAGCTTGGCCAGCGACAGCCCATTCTCCTTGCGCAGGCGTCGCAGCCGCGCTCCGAGCGCGCCAGCGTCGTCCACGTGGGTGGGGGGGCGGCGACCCACGGTCTCAGCATAGCCATCCTGGCGCCTTCTGTCCATGTCGTGTTGACACAATACGGCTGGGCGCGATACGGTTGATTTCCTGAATCCTTCGGCTCCAAAGGAGAGGCCATGGACGGCGGAAAAGCTTGGCCGTAAACAGACGGTGACAGAATGTGTACCCGCGGAATAACGGTTTCCGGCGGGCCACGCAGGCGCCGGCGGTCTGGGTTGGAAGCCCCCCAGGCCGCCGGCGCTCGTCATTCCGGGTCAGGCGGGCGCAGGCCGGCGCCACGTGCGGGCGCGGCCCCCGATGTCCTCCTCGGCGGCCCGCGCACGCCGGATAGTCCAGTCCGGCGCGCATCGCCCGGCGCCCGGCGCCCGGCGCTCAGCGCTCGAGCGTGACCGGGTTTCGCAGCGTGCCGACGCCGTCGACGGTGATCTCGACGACGTCGCCCTCGCGCAGGTAGCGGGGCGGGACGCGCGAGTCACCGACGCCGCCGGGCGTCCCGGTGGCGATGACCGTCCCCGCCTCGAGCGTGACTCCGGCCGAGCAGTAGACGACGAGGTCGACGATCGAGAAGATCAGGTTGGCCGTGCTCGAGTCCTGCATCGTCTCGCCCGAGACGACGGTGCGGACGCCGATCGCCTCCAGGTCGAGGTCGTCGGCGCGGGCGACACACGGGCCCATCGGCGAGAAGGTGTCGAAGCTCTTGCCGAGCGTGAACTGGCGAAGCGGCGTCTCGAGCTGGGCCCGGCGGCCGGAGACGTCGTGCAGGCAGGTGATGCCGCCGACGGCGCTTCGCGCCTCCTCGGCCGTGGCGCGGTAGACGGTGCGGCCGAGGATGACCCCCACCTCGCCCTCGTAGTCGGGCCGGGTCTCCTCGCGGGGGACGACGATCGGCGCGTCGTGGCCGATGAGCGCCGACGGCAGCTTGGCGAAGACGACCGGCACCGCCGGGATCTCGAGCTCCGACTCGGCCGCATGGTCGCGGTAGTTCAGGCCGATGGCGATCAGGTTGCGGGGGACGGTGGGGTGAAGCAGGCGGAGGCTCGCGACCGGCGTTGCGTCGCCGGACGCCGCGGCGATCCGCTCCCAGCCCTCGTCGGAGGGGACGAATCCGTCCGCCGGGGCGGCGCCCGCGTCGACGACGGTGTCGCCGTCGAGGCGGCCGAGCCGGGGCGCGCCGCCGTCGCGCGAGTAGCGGACCGCCTTCATCGGCCCTGCCCGGCCCGCAGCACCTTGAGCGCGTTGATGGCGCGCGGGATGCCGGTGTAGGGGGCGGTCTGCAGGATGGCCTCCTCGATGTCGGAGTCGGGGACGTCGATCGCGCGGAGGGCGTCGATGTGGGCGGCGACCTGGGGGTCGGAGCTGCCGAGCCCCGTGAGGAGGGCGAGGATGATGAGCTCGCGCTCGCGCGGGCTCAGGTGCGGGCGGGCGTGGACGTCGCCGAAGACCCAGTCGACGAGCCAGGTCGCCATCGGCTCGCCCATGCGGTCGAGGAAGGCGTCGCCGCCCGGGTGGTCGCCGAGCTCCTTCAGGCGCTCGAGGCCGCGGGCGCGGCGGTTGTCAGCGGCGTCGCTCATACGGCTGCCTACGATACTGTCCCCGGCCGTGGCGGATCGGCGGGTACGCGTGCTTTCCGAGGGAGCCCCGGCCTGGGGGCGGGTCGAGGGCGGGGAGATCCTGCTCGACTCGGGGACGCGGATCGCCGCGTCGGCGGCCGAGTACCTGGCTCCGGTCGAGCCGACGAAGATCATCGCGACCCACCTCACCTACCGGAGCCGGGTCGAGGAGTACGCCGCCCGCACGCCGGCGGAGCCGTCGTACTTCATGAAGCCGCTCTCGACGCTGAACGGCCACGGTGGGGTGCTGCTGCGGCCGCGCGGGGCGCGGTTCCTGAACTACGAGGGCGAGGTGGCGGCCGTCATCGGGCGGCGGATGCACGGGGTGGCGGAGGCGGAGGCGCTCTCGTACGTCGCCGGGTACGCGCCCGCGAACGACGTCGGGCTGCACGACTTCCGGCATGCCGACCGCGGCTCGATGCTGCGGGTGAAGGGGCAGGACGGGTTCTGCCCGATCGGGCCGGCGCTGACGGCCGCGGCGGACTTCGACCCGACCGACTTCCAGATCCGCACCTACCTGAACGGCGAGGTCGTGCAGGAGGGATCGGCTTCCGACCTGATCTGGCCGATCGCCTACCTGCTCGCCGACCTCGCCCGCACGATCACGCTGGAGCCGGGCGACGTCGTCCTCACCGGCACGCCCGCCAACTCGCGGCCGATGGAGCCGGGCGACGTGGTGGCGGTCGAGGTCTCGGGCCTGGGGCGGCTCGAGAACCGGGTCGTGGACTGGGACGTCGACCTGTCGGGGCCGGGCGAGCAGCTCCAGGTCTCTGCGAACACGCTGCACGTCGCGCTCGCGATGCCCGAGGACGAGGCCGAAGAGGCCGTGCGCTCGGGCCGTTCCTAGCGTACTGTATCCACTGTCCACCCTGAAAATTGGGGTCAGACCCCAAATTTTCACCCGAGGAGGCGGCGGTGCCGGTACGGCCGATCCAGATCGCGAGCGTCGTCGACCAGGTGCACGCGGCGCTGCGCGAGCAGATCCTGTCGGGCGAGCTCGAGCGCGGCTCGCGGCTGCCGCAGGAGACGCTGGCCGCCGAGTTCGGGGTCTCGCGCACGCCGCTTCGCGAGGCGCTGCGCCGGCTGGCCGCCGAGGGCCTGGTCACCCTCCAGCCGAACTACGGCGCGACCGTCGCCCAGCTCGACTTCGGCGACATGCGCGACGCCTGGACGGCCCGGCTCGTGATCGAGCCGCCCGCGGCGCGGATGGGCGCCGAGCGCCGGCCCGAGCCGGAGCTCAACCGGATGCAGGCCGCGATCGACCGCCAGCGCGCCGTCGGCGACCCGGCCGCGAGCCTCGACGCCAACCGCGACTTCCACCTCGCGCTCGTGGCGGCGTCCGGGAACCCGCACCTGACCCACCTGGCAGAGCTCCTGTGGGTGGCGCGGATCAGCGTCGCGATCTACACCGCCCAGGCTGCCCAGGTGGGCGGCACTGCCGCGTGGTCGGACGAGCACGACGGCATCCTGGCGGCGATGCGGGCCGGCGACGGCGACGCGGCTGAGCGGCTCACCCGCGAGCACATCGAGCGCCACCCGCCGGTCCCCCAGGAGCGCTGACCCAGGTGTCGAGGCCGGCGATCGCGGCGTCCAGCTCGGCCGCGGTCAGGTCGGAGCGTGTCGCGTGCGGGACGCGGCGCAGCGGGCCGGTCAGCGGGTCGGCGCCGCCGGCGGCGTTCACGAGCATCCGCATCGGCAGGTTGTGGGTCACCGCGACGATCACGGCTGCCGGGTCGGCCCGGATCAGGCGGGCGGCGGCGACGTAGCGGCCGGCGGCCTCGAGCATGCTCTCGCCGCCCGGCGAGGGGGTCTCGGGCGGGGTGGCGAGCACCCACTCCTGGAACGCCGCCACCGGCCCCGCCTCGAAGCTGCCGGCCCGGATCTCGGCCAGGTCGTCGAGGTCGCGCACCTCCACCTCGCGGCGGCCGGCGACCAGCTCCGCCGTCCGCCGGGCGCGCCGGCGCGGGCTGGTCACGATCAGGTCGATCGGCTCGGGCCCGAGCGCCCGGCCCAGGCGCCGCGCCGCCGCCTCGCCGTCCGCCGAGAGCGACGCCTCAAGCTCGGAGTCGGGGCTCATGAGGCCGCGCGCGTTGTAGGCCGTCTCACCGTGGCGGACGAGGATCAGCCGATCCACACGTCCCCCGTCGTGCCGTCGAGCGTCACCCGGCTCCCCTCGGCGATGCGCGACGTGGCCAGATGGGCGCCGACCACCGCCGGCAGGCCGTACTCGCGGGCGACGACGGCGGCGTGGCAGAGGATGCCGCCCGTGTCCGTGACGACGCCCGCGAGCGAGCCGAAGACCGGCGTCCACGACGGCGTGGTCGTGGTGCAGACGAGCACGTCGCCGGCCGACACCCGCCCCAGGTCGGCGGCGCTTCGCACAACCCGCGCGGTGCCGGCGGCGCGCCCGGGCGAGGCGCCGTAGCCGATCAGGTGGGCGCCGTCGCCGCGCTGCTCGCCGGGGGTGCCGTAGAACTTCTCGAAGATCGGGTCGGGAGCCGCGTCCTGCGGTGGCGGCGCGCCGATCACGAGCTCCGGCACCTGCGCCGCAGCGACCACGAGCTCCTTGTGGCGGCGGCGCGCGAGCGCCTGCAGGCCGCGGCCGTGATCGCGCCCGAGCGCCCGGCGAAGCTCGTGGCGGTCGAGCAGGAAGACGTCCGAGGAGTCGTCGAGCCGGCCCTCGGCCACCAGCCGCGCCCCGAACCCGAGCAGCGCCTCTCGCACCGCCTGGAGCCCGCGCTGGTCGATGTGCAGCGTATGGCCCTCCTCGAGCGGCGCGGCCGCCTTCACTCGCTCGAGCAGTCCGGCGAGCCCGGCGCGCTCGCCGGGATCGACCCGGGCCAGCACGTCGGCCTCGAGCCGGTCGCGCTCGGTCGCCCGCTCCGCCCTGCTCGCGGGCGGCGGCCCCGGGCGCTCGAGCAGGAGGCGGATGCTCTCGACCACGAACTCCGGCCGCTCGGCGTAGCGCGGCTCGGCCAGCTCGTGCAGCCGCGACCGGGCCCCGAACCGCAGGAGGTGGCCGTCGAGCGCCGCCAGGAGCTCGCGCCCGTGGTGCAGGCCCCGCAGCTCCGCCACCGCCTGCTCGGCCGGGAGCTCGCGGATGAGGTCGGCGACGTCCAGCCGCTCGGCCACGGCCGCCAGCTCGGCGAGCTCGTCGTCGGCGTCGAGCGTCGCGTTGGGCAGGCCCTCGAGCAGGCGGTAGGGGTCGAGCGGGTCGCCGCCGAGGAGCTCGGTGTAGCGCTCGGCCAAGACCTCGCGGGCCACGTGGACGCCGAGGACGACGACGAAGTGGATCCGCCACTGCTCGTGGACGATCTCCATCAGCCGGTCGAGCATCGCCACGGCGTCCTTCGCCGGCGGCCGCGCGGGCCGCATCGCCCGCATCTCGGCCGTGCCCCGGTCGACCGCCGTCGCCAGGCCGCCGTCCCAGCGGCCGGCCACGTCGAGGCAGGCCTCGCGGAACGCGGCCGGGTCCGGCTCCCAGTCGGGCTCGACCTCCGACTCGTAGGCCCAGTGGCCGAGCGTGCCCGTGCGGAAGCCGCCGAACGGCGCGCGCAGCTCGCGGCACGCGGCCTGGATGCCGAGCCCCATCGCCTCGAACCAGACCGACGCCGTCATCGGCGTGAGCGGCTCGGGATAGTGCGACCCGTCGTACGTCCAGGTCGCGTCCGTGTCCGGGATCACGCCGCACCCATGGCGGTCACCGGCCGGCACTGGAGCAGCCACACGCGCGCGGCCTCAAAGCAGAACTCGACGTCGACCGGCCCGCCGAACCCGGCTTCGGCCTCACGCACGAGCCGGGCCACGGCGACCGCCTCGTCGTCGCGCAGCGTCCGGGCCGCCTGGCGCTCGCCGGGCAGGCGGCGCCGGCGCCCGGACGGCTCGAGCGCGACCGGCTTCACGGCCCGGCGGACACGCACGGCGCCGGCATCCGTGACGCGATAGCGGTCGGGATCGACGAGCCCGCCGACGATGCCCTCGCCGTGGCCGAACACCGCCTCGACCAGCACCTCGTCGCGCCGTCCGGTGACGGGGTCGACCGAGAACGCGACGCCCGAGCGGCCCGCGGCCACCTGGTGCTGCACCACCACGGCCATCGGGGCCGTCTCGCCGACGTACGCCTCGGCCCGGGCGGAGCCCGCCGACGCCAGGCAGCGGGCGACCGCGGGCCCCAGGTCGGCGGCCGTCCGCACGCCGGAGACCGTCTCGAACTGGCCGGCGGCCGATCGCCCCGACGAATCCTCGCCCACCGCCGAGCTCCGCACCGCGAACGGCGGCCGGATTCCCTCAACGGCGGCTGCCAGGTCGCTGTCGCCGCCCCGCCATCCGACCGGCAGCACGACCGCGTCGGGCACCGGCAGCCCGAGCGCCACGAGGCGGGCCAGCCCCATCGCCTTTCCCCCGACCGCCGTCTCGCCGGCCCGCGCTGCCTCGGCGAGCGAGAGCGCGGCTATGCCGGCGGCTGCATCCACTCGATCAGATGCTTGTAGTCCGGCCGGCAGGGAGCGAAGACGTCGAGGTTCTTGACCGGAGTGGAGCTGGTCGGCTCGATGTAGTGCTCGACGCCCGCCGGGATCAGGAGCACCGACCCGGGCCCGACCCGGTTGTCGCGGTCGCCGACGTGGTAGATCGCCTCGCCCTCCACGATCACCGCGATCTGGTCGAACTCGTGGCTGTGCGGCGAGAGGTCCATGTCGGGCGCCAGGTCGTGCATCACGAGCAGCACGTTCTCGGTGCCGAAGCCGCGCCGGTGCACGCCGCCGCGGGCGGTCTCGCCGGGGATGTCGTCCCATGTCACCGCGGGGGGCCAGGTCGTGGTGGTCTGCTCGCTCATTGCACGCTCCCTTCGGTCGGGGAATTGGGGACGAACCCGAGCTCGGTCGAGAGGGCCGCGGCCGTGTCGCGCAGGTGGCGGCACATGGCGGCGCCCGGGTCGGTCTGGACGGAGGCGGTGGTGCCGACGATGGCCATCGCCGCGGCCAGCTCCTCGCCTTGGAAGACGGGGACGGCGATCGCGCAGATGCCCTCGACGACCATGGCGTTCGACGCCAGGCCGGCCCGGCGGATGGCGGCGCCCTCCTCGCCGCCGTCTCCGCCCCCGAACGCCGCGAAGATCTTGCCCTGGGCCGAGGTCTCGGCCGGGAGCCGCGAGCCGGTGCGGACGTTGATGCGCACCAGCCGGTCGGTGTTGTCGTCGACCCGCACCACGACGGGCGCCTCGCCGTCCCAGATCGAGAGCACGACGGTCTCGTTCACGTCGTCGACCAGCCGCTCCATGTACGGCCCCGCGACCTTGATGATGCGAAGGCCCGCGAGCGCCGACGTCGCGAGCTCGACGATCCGCGGGCCGAGCGTGTACACGGCCCGGGGGCGGTCGTAGCGCAGGAGCCCGACTCGGCGCAGCGCCATCGCGTAGCGGTGAGTGGTCGCCCTGCTCGTTCCGAGCTTCGAGGTGAGCTCGGCCAGCGTCAGCTCCGGCTCGTCGACCGTGAAGTACGAGAGCATCGCCGCCGCCCGCTCGACCGACTGGTTGATCGGCGGGGCGGGGTCGGCCGCAGCCCTGGTGGTCATGCCGGCACCGTCGTCGCCGCGAGCTCCGAGACGATGATCTCGGCCAGGCGGTCGATCTGCTCCGGCTCGATCACAAGCGGTGGCGAGAGCACGAGCTTCTGGCCCGTGGCGCGGACGATCGCGCCCCGGCGGCGGATGCGGCCGGCGAGCTCCGCGCCGTCGGCCGGCTCCTCCAGCTCCACTCCGGCCATGAGCCCCACGCCGCGCACCTCGGCGACGGCGGGGAGCCCCTCGGCCTCGCGCAGCGCGGTCATGAGCCGCCCGCCCAGCTCCACGGCCCGCTCGCGCAGGCCCTCGCGCTCGATGATCTCGAGGTTGCGAAGCGCGACCGCGGCGCAGGTCGGGTGGCCGTTGTAGGTGAAGCCGTGGGCGAAGCGGGCGCCGTCGAGGAGCTCCATCACGCGGTCGCCGATCAGGACGGCGCCCATCGGGACGTAGCCGCTCGTCAAGCCCTTGGCGGTCACGATCAGGTCGGCCGGGATCCCGCCCCAGCGCTCGGCAGCGAACCAGCTCCCCGTGCGGCCGTAGGCCGTCACGATCTCGTCGAGGATGAGCAGGATGCCGTGGCGGCCGAGCACCTCGGCGACGCGCGGCCAGTAGTCGTCGGGCGGCGGGATCATCCCGGCGACGCCGAGCACGGGCTCGCCGATCATCCCCGCGATCCGGCCCGCGCCGAGCCGCTCGATCGTCTCCTCCAGCTCGGCGATGCACGTGTTGGTGCAGTCCGGCACGCGCAGCGGATAGGGCGCCGTCAGGTGGACGAAGCCCTCCGCCAGCGGGCCGAACCCCTCCTTGAGCGGCGGGATGCCGGTTGCCGAGAGCGAGCCGTAGCCGACGCCGTGGTAGGCCATCTTCCGCGAGAGGATCAGGTTGCGCTCGGGCTGCCCCGCGCTGTTCCAGGCGAGCCGGGCCAGCTTGATCGCCGTCTCGGTGCCCTCCGAGCCGCCGTTCGTGAAGAAGACGTGGTCGATCCCGGGCGGCGCGATCTGGGCCAGCCGCTCGGCCAGCTCGATCGCCGGCCGGTTGGAGTAGTCCCAGAACGAGGCGTAGAACTCGAGCTTCCGCATCTGGGCGGCGGCGACCTCGGCCAGCTCCTCGCGGCCGTGGCCGACCAGGCACTGCCACAGGCCGCACGTGCCGTCGATGTACTCGTTGCCGTCGACGTCGGCGATGACGGCGCCGCGGCCCGACTCGATGACGAACGGCTCGGGCGCCCGCCCGACGACCTGGTGGGGATGGACGATGTGGGCCCGGTCGAGCCGCGAGAGCCGCTCGTCGCTCACACGCCCACCGCCGTCTTGATCGTCTTCACCGCGGTGTACTCGCCGATCGACTCCGGCCCGAGCTCGTAGCCGCGTCCCGAGAGGCCGCGGCCCGAGAAGGTCGAGTACGGATCGAGGCCGCCGTACATGTTGATCCAGACAGTCCCGGCCCGAAGCGCGCGGGCGATCCGGTGGGCGCGCGCGCCGTCGCGGGTGAAGACGCCGGCGGCCAGGCCGAACGGGGTGTCGTTGGCGACGGCAACGGCCTCTTCGGGGGAGTCGACCTCGATCACGGCCACGGCCGGTCCGAAGATCTCCTCCCGGTTCACCCGCATGGCGTTGTGCGTCCCGGTGAAGATGGTCGGCTCCACGAAGTGCCCGTCAGGGTAGTCCGCCACGGCCGCCGGGCCGCCGCCCACGACCGCTTTGGCGCCCTCGGCTCGCGCCGAGTCGAAGAGGTCGAGCACCCGCTGCCGGTGGGCCGCGGTGATGAGTGGGCCCATCTGCGTCTCGGGGTCGAGCCCGCGCCCGAGTCGGATCCCGGCCACGTGCTCGGCCAGACGCTCGACCAGTGGGCCGGCGGCCGGCCGCTCGACGATGAGCCGGGCGCCGGCGGTGCAGATCTCGCCCTGGTTTCGGAACGTCGAGGAGACGGCGCCGCGCAGGGCTGCGTCCATGTCGGCGTCGGCAAGCACGATGTTGGCCGACTTGCCGCCCAGCTCGAGCGTGAGCCGCTTCATGCTCCCGGCGGCCGCGCGCTGGATCGCCTGCCCGGCGGCGGTCGAGCCGGTGAACGAGAGCGCGTCGACGTCGGGGTGCTCGGCGAGTGCGGTCCCGGTCGAGGCATCGCCCGTCACGACGTTGAGCACGCCAGGGAGCACGCCCGCCTCGAGCGCCAGCTCGGCCAGCCGTAGGGCGGTGAGCGGGGCCTCGGGCGCCGGTTTGTGGACGACGGTGTTCCCGCACGCCAGCGCCGGCGCGATCTTCCACGAGGCGATCGTGAGCGGGAAGTTCCACGGGGTGATGACCGCGCAGACGCCCAGCGGCTCGCGGATCGTGGCCGTGAACACGCCGGGCGCGGCCGGGTTCGTGGTGCCGAGGATCTTGGTCGGCCACCCCGCGTAGTACTCCCAGGTGCCGATCGTGAAGGGGAGGTCGCGCGTGGCCGCCTCGGAGAGCGGCTTTCCGACGTCGCGGCTCTCGGTCTCGGCGAGCTCGTCCGCGTGCTCCTCGATGAGCCGGGCCAGCCGGTGGAGGATGCGCGCGCGCTTCGCCGGGTCGAGCCCCGCCCATTCGGGCTGGGCGGCGCGGGCCGTGGCGACCGCTTCGTCGACGTCCTCGCGCGACCCCAGGGCGCACACCGCGAGGGTCTCGCCGGTCGCGGGGTCGTGGTCCGCGAACGTCGCTCCCTCGGTTGCACTCCGTATCACGATGCGAGATACTGTCCCTCATGCTTGGACGGGTGTCAAGCCCGAACGGGGGGCCGGCGTGACCGGATCGCCACCGCTTCGCGAGCGGCTGGCCGCGGGTGAGACGCTCGTCGGCACGTTCGCGAAGCTCCCCGGCGGGGATGCCGGCGAGGTGCTCGCGGCCGCCGGGTTCGACTTCGCCATCGTCGATCGCGAGCACTCGCAGCTCTCCGACGCCGAGGCCCGCGCCCTCGTCCGCACCCTGCGCGCCGCCGGCCTGCCGGCGCTGGTGCGGGTGCCGTCGCTCGACCGCGGCGAGGCTAACAGGCTGCTCGAGGCGGGCGCGGCCGGGATCCAGCTCTCGACCGTGCGCTCGGCCGCCCAGGCCCGCGGCCTCTGCCAGGCGCTCCGCTACCCGCCCGGCGGCGCCCGCAGCATCAGCCTCGCCCACGCCCAGGCCGCCTACGGCACGCTGGGGCTGGCCGACTACCTGGCCGCGAGCGGTGGGGCCCGCGCGCCGCTCGCGGTCGTGCAGCTCGAGACGGCGACGACCGACGACCCGGCCGCCGAGATCCTGAGGGCCGGTGCCGATGTCGCCTTCATCGGCTCCACCGACCTCCTGGTCGACGTCGGCCTCGACGCCGCCGCGGCGGCGGAGCGGAGCGAGGCCATCGTCGCCGCCGCCGGCGAGGCCGGGCTGCCGTGGGGTGGGTTCGCCGTCGACGCCGAAGCCGCCCGCAGGATGGCCGAGCAGGGCGCCCGCTACGTCGTCGTGGGGAGCGACCTCGCGCTCCTCGGGTCGGCCTGCCGCGACGCCGCGGCCGCCGTGCGGGAGGCCGTGCGTGCCTGACCTCGGCGTCGAGCTCGCGGGACTCGAGCTCAAGAACCCCGTGATCTGCGGCTCCGGCGAGGCGACCGCCTCCGGCGCCGCGCTGCGGGAGCTGGTCGACGCTGGCGCGGCGGCCGTGGTGGCGAAGTCGGCCAACGAGTCGGACGCCGCCCGGGCCCAGCTCGCCGCCGCCGAGTACGTCGCGCTGGATGCCAATTGGCGCGAGGCGGCCGAGCCGTCCGCGGCCGGCACGTCGCTCCTCAACCGCTCCGGGCTGGTCGACGTGCCGTTCGAGGAGTGGGTCGAGACGCTGGCGGAGGCCGACGCGTACGCCGCCGAGCGGGCCGCCTACGTGGTCGCCAGCCTGATCGTCGCCGACCTCGACCGGGCCGCCGAGATGGCGGCCGCGATCGAGGCCGCCGGGGTGCGCGCGCTCGAGCTCAACATCGGCGCGCCGCACGGCGGCGAGGCCCAGGCGGGGGCGATCGAGACCGTCCGCGAGGCCGAGCGGGCGGCCGCCATCGTCGCGCGCGTCCGCGCAGCGGTGCGGCTGCCGCTCCTCGTGAAGCTGACCGCCGACGGCGTCGACGTGCTCGCCACCGCTACGGCCGCGCGGGCCTCCGGCGCCGACGCGCTCGTGATCGCCGGACGCCACCTGGGGTTCCTGCCGGATCCGGCGACCCGCCGTCCCGTGCTCGGCACCTACGGCGCCGTCGGCGGCGGCTGGGCGCTTCCCCTCAGCCTGCGGTGGGTGGCGAAGGCCCGCGAGCGGCTCGGCCCGGACGTGCCGCTGGTCGCCACGAACGGCGTGCGAAGCGGCGCCGACGTCGTCCGCTGCCTGCTCGCCGGCGCCCGCGCCGCCGAGGCCTACACGGTCGTCCACCACGGCGGGGCCGAGGCGCTCGCGCGGCTCGTCGCCGAGGTGGAGCGCTTCGCCGCGGACCACGACGTCGACCGCATCGCCGACTTGGTCGGCGAGGCGGCCGACCAGACCCTCACCTATGCCCAAGCCGCCGCGAAAGGGGGGCACTAGATGTCACACGCCGAAGCGGGGACGATCGGCGAGACCATCACCGAGGAGGCGCTCGAGACCGACCCGTACCCGATCTACGCCCGCCTGCGCGAGGAGGAGCCCGTGTCGTGGGTGCCCGCGGTCGAGCTGTGGCTCGTCACCCGCTGGGCCGACGTCGAGTACGTCGACAAGCACCCGGCAGTCTTCACCGGCGAGACCGACCCCTCGACGCTGAACCGGACGTTCGGCCGCAACCTGCTCGGCTCGGAGGGCGAGTACCACGAGCGGATCCGGTCGATCATCTACCCGGCCTTCCGGGCCGACAAGATCGGCCACTACCCCGACGATGTGATCGCGCCGATCGCGACCGAGCTGGTCGACGCGTTCGCGGCGAAGGGCAGTGCCGACCTCATGGCCGACTTCGCAGGCCCGCTCTCCGTGCGGGTGCTGAAGCGCGTGCTCGGGCTCGAGGTCGAGGACGACCGGCTCGTGCGCTGGTTCGGCGAGCTCGCGATCGGGGCCTCGAACTTCAGCCACGACCTCGAGAAGCAGGCGATCGCCGACGCCGCGAGCCGCGAGGTCGACGAGCACGTGGGCGTGATGCTCGACGCGCTCGAGGGCAAGCCCGACGACACCGTGCTCTCGAACATGCTCCACTCCGAGATCGACGGCGACCGGCTGACGCGCCAGGAGATCGCCTCGAACCTGAAGGTGATGATCGTGGGCGGGCTCCAGGCGACGAGCGACCTGATCGCGCTCACGCTGCTCACGCTCCTCCAGCACCCCGACCAGCTGGCCGAGGTGATGGCCGACCACAGCCTGATCGACCCCGCGATCGAGGAGGCGGTGCGCTGGCACGCGCCGGTCGGGACGAGCACCCGCCAGACCACGCGCGAGACCGAGCTCTCGGGCGTCAAGCTGCCGGCCGGAGCGCTGGTCGCCGCCGTGCTGGCGTCGGCCAACCGCGACAAGCGCAACTACACCGAGCCGGACCGGTTCGACATCCACCGCCGCGAGGGCGGCCACCTGTCGTTCGCCACCGGGCCGCACCTCTGCATCGGCGCCCGGCTCGGGCGCTACGAGGCCCGCACCGGCCTGCGCGTCCTCTTCGAGCGGCTCACGAACCTGCGCCTCGACCCCGGCCGCGGGGTCGTCGTGCGGGGCTGGGAGTTCCGCTCGCCCGAATCCGTCCCCGTCCTCTTCGAGGAGGTCTGAGTGTCAACCACCCCAGAGACGAGTGAGCTCAGCGCGGAGTACCTGCGCCGGCTGGCGGAGGTCCAGCCGAGCGACCTGCCGCCCGAGCTCGACCTGTTCGACGAGTCCACCGCCCGCCGCGGGATCCGCCTGAACAAGGCCGCGTACTCGCTGAAGGACGCCCACCAGCGCGACCTCTTCGCGAACGACGAGGAGGCCTGGATGGAGCAGTTCGGGCTCACCGACGGCGAGCGCGAGCAGATCCGGGCGCGCGACTGGATCGGGCTCTGGCGGGGAGGGATGTCCATCTACGTGATGGTGAAGCTCTCTGGGGTGACCAACACGCCGCTTCCGGAGATCGGGCGGCAGATGAGGGAGTCGGGCTGATGGCACGCATCATCGGAGGCATCGGCGCGTCGCACGCACCGTCGATGGAGCACGTCTACGACGCCGGCGCGGAGGTGCGCGAGAGCGACGAGTGGGCCCCGCTCTTCGGGCCGTTCCAGGAGGTGTCGGAGTGGCTCGGGGCGATCAAGCCCGACCGGCTCGTCGTGGTCTACAACGACCACATGGACGCGTTCTTCCTGGACGCGTACCCGACGTTCGCGCTCGGCGTGGCCGAGACCTACCCGATCGCCGACGAGGGCTTCGGCGCCCGGCCGTTCCCGCCGATCGCCGGCGACGCCGCGCTGGGCTGGCACATCGCCCGCTCGCTTGTCGCCGACGAGTTCGACATCACGATCTGCCAGGAGCTCGAGGTCGACCACGGCGTGATCTCGCCGCTTCCGATGGTCGACTTCTCGGAGGGGGACTCCGACTGGAAGATCCCGATCGTGCCGCTGGCGGTGAACGTCATCCTGCATCCGCTCCCGACCCCGCGCCGCTGCTACAAGCTGGGCCAGGCGCTGCGGCGGGCGATCCTCTCCTACCCGGAGGACCTGAAGGTCGTCGTCGCCGGCACCGGCGGGCTCTCCCACCAGCTCACCGGCACCGCGTTCGGAGCCGTGCGCGAGGAGTGGGACAGGGAGTTCATGCGCCTCCTGGCCGAGGAGCCCGAGACGCTCTGCGACTACACCCACGAGCAGCTCATCAAGCTCGGCGGCACCGAGTCGGTCGAGGTCGTGAACTGGCTCGCCATGCGCGGCGCGCTCCCGGCGACGGCTCGCCCGATCGTCGAGGCCTACTACGCCCACCGCATCATGGGCTACGGCCTCGCCGCCTATGACGCCGCCGGGAGCCCGGCATGACGGCGGACGTCGTCGCGCGCGTCCTCAAGGGGTCGGTCGACCTGCACGTCCACCCGGCTCCGTCGCCGCTTCCGCGCCGGGTCGACGCGGTGGAGGCGGCCCAGGCCGCCGAGTCGATCGGGATGCGGGCGATCGTGGTCAAGTCCCACCACCACTCGACCGTCACCGACGTGCTGGCGCTGGACCGCGATCTGAACGGCCTGCCGGTGAAGGTGTTCGGCGGGATCGCGCTCAACTCGGCGGTGGGCGGCCTGAACCCGCACGCCGTCGACCTGGCGCTCAAGCTGGGCGGTCGGATCGTGTGGTTTCCGACCATCGGCTCGCCCCAGCACATCGCCCACCACGCCGCCCATCCCGACCTCAAGTTCCCCAAGCTCGCGGTGCACGTCCGCGAGGAGCGGCCGGTCGACGTGCTCGACGAGTCGGGCGAGCTCCGGCCCGAGGTGCACGACATCATCGGGCTCATCAAGGAGCACGACGCGATCCTGGCGTCGGGGCACATGGCGCCCGACCGGATCCTGGCCGTGTTCGAAGCGGCGCACGCGGCCGGTGTCAGGCGGCTGCTCGTGAACCACCCCAACTTCGTTGTCGAGGCGACCCACGAGCAGGGGCGGCGGTTCGTCGAGCTGGGAGCCGTCATCGAGCACTCGCTGTGCATGTATGACGACCGGTCGAGCTTCTACAACTGGGACATCGACGTGCTGCTCGGATGGATCGGCGCGGTCGGAGCCGACCGCTCCACGCTCGGCTCCGACCTCGGCCAGATGAAGAACCCGCTCCCCAGCGAGGCGTTCACGAACATCGTCGGCCAGCTGCTCGACGCGGGCCTCGGCGAGGCCGACGTCGAGGCGATGGTGCGCCGGAATCCCGCTCGGCTCCTGGATCTCGAGGACTGAGGGAGGCGGGTCTTGACCCGAAATCGGCTACATGCGATTGTATCCACCCGTTCGACGACCAGGAGGGCGTCATGGCTGAACCATCTCGATCGGCCCAGGTAGGCGATCTCGGCGAGAAACGACTCGGCACGATGGCCGCGGTCGCGCAGGCCCTTGCGATCGGGCCGATGTTCTCGACCGCGATCGTCTTGAGCTTCGTCTCGAACCCGATCAACGGCGCGTCGTTCAACACCGCGCTGGCGGTTCTGATCGCAGGTCTCGGCGTGCTGGCGATCGCGTACTCGCTCGCGCTCTTCGCGCGTGAGTACCGCGGCGCAGGCGCCGTCTACGAGTACCTGACCCGGGGCGCCCACCCGGCCGTCGGGATCTTCGCATCGGGCATCTTCTTCGCCGGCACGCTGTTCCTCGGCGGCGGCGGCATCTACCTGGGCTTGGGCATCCTCACCCACGACTTCTGGACCGCCCACATCTCGACGTCGACCGTGCCGGCGTGGTGGCTGCTCGGCCTCCTCTTCCTGGCGCTCGTCCTCGTCCTCAACTACATCGGTGTCCGGATCGCGATCGGCGCGATGTTGACGTTCGCCGCGATCTCGTTCACGCCGATGCTGATCCTGGCTCTGACGATCATCGCGAAGGGCGGCGAGAACGGGAACACGCTCGACGTCTTCAACCCGTCGACCACGTCGACCCACGTGGTCTTCAACGGGGTGATGCTCGGCATCCTGCTCTTCGTCGGGTTCGAGGCCGCGGCCTCGATCGGCGAGGAGAGCCACGACCCGACCCGCTCGATCCCGCGCGCGCTCCTGTGGACGGTCGGCGCGTCGGCCGCGTTCTACGTCGTCATGGCCTACGCCATCTCGATCGGCCTCGGCCAGAAGACGGTCGCCGCGGGCGGCTGGGCGTTCGACCCGGCGGCGCTCGACAAGGTGGCGACGCAGTACATCAGCTCCAGCTTTGCCACCCTCATCGACCTGGTCGTCATCCTCGACGCCACGGCGCTCGCGCTGGCGATCTGCGTCACGATCGGGCGCGGCTACTTCGCGCTCGGGCGCGACGGGCTCCTGCCGTCGTTCTTCGCCAAGACATCGCGGCACAACACGCCGTGGGTCGGGAACCTGGTGGTCATCATCGGTGGCGGAGGCCTGACCCTTATCGGCCTCTACAGCCACACGATGGACCGCTTCGTTGGGCCGCAGGGCCTGCCCTCGCGCGAGTTCACCGCCTTCCTGGTGGCGGCCACGGCCGGCTCGTTCGCCGTCGAGCTCGTCTACCTGTTCCTGGCGGTGGCGGCGATCGCCTTCCTGATGCGCCGAAACGGCCAGTGGTGGCAGTACGTGATCGTGCTGGTCGCGATCGCGACGCCGGTGCTGGGCTTCTACGGGGCGCTCGATCCCAAGCCGCACAACACGACGAACCTGAACTGGCTGGCGCTCTACTGGGCGCTCGGCGTGGTCGTGCTCTCGGCGATCTGGTTCGGCATCGTGCGGGTGATGCGGCCCGCCAACGTTGCGAACGCGGCGTCCTACGCGGCCGAGCATCACGGCGTCGCGCCGCTCGACGAGACGCTCGACTACAAACCGCTTCCGGAGTGACGGTCACCGGGGCCGGTGCGTCCGCGCGCCGGCCCCGGCCCGCCGCTTGACGGGCCGCTGGCTCGCGGATACTGTATCCAATCTCCGTGCTGAAGCTTCTGAAGATCGACCACGTGTGCCTGAACGTGGCCGACGTGCGCGAGGCGGCCACCCGGTATGCGCTCCAGTTCGGGCTCGAGGTGCGCGAGGAGACCGGCGACCGCGCGCTCCTCGCCTGCGACTACGAGCCCTACTCGCTCGAGCTGGTGCGGGGCGAGCCGCTCGGGGAGGCCCACACGGCGTGGCAGCTGCGGCGGTCGTGCTCGCTCGATGAGGCGCGCGGCCATTTGGCGGTCACGGCGGGTGCCAATTGGCGTGACGAGGGCGAGACGCTCGTCGTCACCGACCCCGAGGGGTTCGAGCACCACATCGTGGCCCACCGCGACGACGCCGACCGGCGCCCGGCGATCGCCCGGCAGACGTCGTCCCTCGGCGGCCTGCGGCCGCGGAAGCTGGGCCACGTGAACCGGCTGACCTCCGACGTCGATGCGGTGACGCGCTTCCACACGGACGTGCTCGGCATGGAGATCGCCGACTACCTCGGCGACGCCGGCATCTGGTTCCACGTGAACGCCGAGCACCACCAGATGGCGCTCGTGCGCAGCCCGTTCCCGCACTTCCACCATCTCGCGTTCGACTACTACGATTTCGGCACGCTTCGGAGCCTCTTCGACAACGTCGCACAGCACGGCCGCTGGCTGGCCTGGGGGCCGGTGCGCCACGGGATCGCGCAGAACATCTGCGGCTACGTGCGGATCACCGAGGAGCCGCTGCTCGTCGAGTGCTACGTCGACATGGAGCAGCTCGAGCCCGACCACGAGCCGCGCCAGTGGCCCGACGACCGCTTCTCGTCGAACACCTGGGGCCCGCTGCCGCCGCGCTCGTACTTCCGATTCGACGAGGAGGCGGTCCGGTACGAGCGCGACAGCCTCGAGATGCTGGGCGAGAAGCTCCCGCCCCAGGAGGTGCACACCTGATGGCGACGACCGAGAAGGCCGTGGCGGCCCGCACCGGCGAGCAGTTCCTCGACGGGCTGCGCGGCGACGCCCGCGAGATCTGGCTGAACGGTGAGAAGGTCACCCACCCGCTCGAGCATCCCGCGCTCGAGGCGGCGGCGCGGACGATGGCGCGCGTCTTCGACCTCCAGCACGAGCACGCCGACGAGATGCTGGCGCCCGCGCCCGACACCGGCGCGCTCGTCAACGTCACCCACCTCATCCCGCGCTCGAAGGAGGACCTCGAGCGGCGCCGGCGGGCGGTCGAGCTCACCGCCGCGATGACCGGCGGGATGATGGGGCGGACGCCCGACTACCTGAACGTCACGTTCGCCTGCTTCGCCGGCCGCGCCGACGTGTGGGCCCGGCGGGGGAACGACGAGGGGGCGGCCAACATCGTCTCCTACCAGCGCGAGATGCGCGACCGCGACCTGTCGACGACGCACTCGATCATGAACCCGCAGGTCGACCGCACGAAGCCCGAGGCCGAGCAGGCGGCGGGCGAGGTGGCCCTCCACAAGATCGGCGAGACCGAGAGCCACATCACCGTGCGCGGCGCGCGGATGCTGGCGACGCTCGCGCCGTACGCGGACGAGCTCACGATCTACCCGGGGTCGGACATCCGCCCGCAGGACGGCCGGTACGCGCTCTCGTTCGCGATCCCGATGGCGACGCCCGGGCTCAAGTTCATCTGCCGCGACTCGTACTCGAAGCAGCGCGACCCGTTCGACTACCCGCTCTCGTCGCGCTTCGACGAGATGGACGCGGTGGCGATCTTCGACGACGTGGAGGTGCCGAAGAGCCGCGTCTTCCTGGACGGCGACACGGTCGGCTACTCCGAGGTCATCTCGGACACCGGCTGGCGCGGCCACATCATGCACCAGGCGTTCACGCGCGCGCATGTCAAGCTCTCGTTCGCGTTCGGCCTGGGCCACCTGATCGCCAACACGACCGGGGTGGGGCGGTTCGACCACATCCAGGAGAAGCTCGGGCAGATCTGGAACATGGTCGAGCTGACGCGCTCGGCGCTCGTCTCGGCCGAGGCGGGGTCGTTCCTCGACGAGGGCGGCGTGTGGTACCCGGACGACCGCCCGTTCCTGGCCCTGCGCGGCGAGATGCCGAAGTGGCTGCCGTACTGCAACGAGCTGCTGCAACTGATCGGCGGCGGCGGGTTCATGGCGACGCCTTCGAAGGCGGACATGGACGGGCCGATGGCCGAGGCGATCGCCAAGTACTACCAGGCGGGCGGGGCCGAGGCCGAGCGGCGGATCCGGCTGTTCCGGCTGGCGTGGGACTACATCGGCTCCGATCTGGGCGGGCGCGGCGAGCTCTACGAGCGGTTCTACCTCTCCGACTCGTGGCGGATGACGGCACTCGCCTACAAGCTGGCCGACAAGTCGTTCCCCGAGTCGCTGGTGGAGCAGTTCCTGCATGAGTAGCCGAGCGGGGGTACTCGCTGCCGCTGTCGCCGGGCGGCACCGCGTCGCTCGTCCCGGCGCCGCCGTGGCACTACGTGGGCGACTTCCTCGTCATCGAGTACTGGGCCGAGCCGGAGGCGGTGGCGGCGGTGCTGCCCGAGGGCCTCGCGCCGTTCGGGGAGGACCCGGGCCGATGCGCGGCGCTCTTCGTCGACTGGCAGTCGTGCTCGGAGGGCGGCGAGGAGCTGGTCGACCCGGCGCGGGGGCAGTACAAGGAGTTCTTCCTCGTGGTTGCCGCGTCGCTGGGCGGCGAGGCGGTGACGACCTGCCCCTACATCTGGGTCGACCGCGACTTCGCACTGGTGCGCGGGTGGATCCAGGGTTTCCCGAAGAAGCTCGGCCAGATCGAGATGACGCGCGCGTTCGGGCTGGACTGCCTGGCCGAGGGGCGCACGTTCGCCGGCGTCTGCTCGGCGCACGGGCGGCTGATCGCGCAAGGGACGGTCACGCCCGAGCGGGAGTCGGAGGCGGGGCCGACCCACAACGACCCGCCGCTCGTCAACCGTCCGCCATTTCCCCCGGCTCGCGGCGGGCCGGCACGACGACCCGGCCGTCCACGAGCTGGTCCGCGCCAAGAGCAGCGACCGCTCGATCTCGGCGATCCACGAGGGCCCCGCGACGCTGGAGCTCTACGCCGCGCCCGGCGAGGAGCACGCCGCCCTGGCCCCGCTACGCGTCGGCAACGGGTTCCGCTTCACCTTCGCCTACACCGTCGACGACCTCGAGACCGTGGCGGAGGCGTAGGGGTGGGGACAGTCCCTGAACGTTTCGCGCGCGGCTTTCGTGACGGTTTCGATGCGTTACCTGGTAACGCGGGGGCCGCGTGAGCACCGTGGCCGGGATCGCGGTCTCGCCCGACCACTGGATCGGCGGGCGGCGGGTGGCGAGCGCGGAGCGGTTCGAGGACCGCTCGCCGATTGACGAGAGCGTGCTCGCCGAAGTGGCGCGGGCCGGCCAGGCGGAGGTCGACATGGCCGTCGACGCGGCCGCCGAGGCCTTCCCGGCGTGGGCGGCGCTCGGGCCGGCGGGGCGCGGGCCGTACCTGCGCCGGCTCGCCGACCTGATCGACGCCAACATCGACCGGCTCGCGACGGTCGAGTGCCTCGACATGGCGATGCTCGAGCGCTCGCTCAAGGCCCGCGTGATCAGCCGCGGCGCGCGCAACTACCGAAGCTACGCCGACCTCGCCGAGGCCTACGAGGAGCGCGCCTGGCACTCGAACACGACGGACAACCGCGTCGTCCGCATGCCCGCCGGCCCCGCCGCCGTCATCACGCCGTGGAACGCGCCGTTCATGCTCTCCACCTGGAAGACCGCCCCGGCGCTCGCCGCGGGCTGCACCGTCGTCCTGAAGCCGGCCGAGTGGTCGCCGCTCTCGTGCTCCATCCTCGCCGACCTGACCGCCGAGGCCGGCTTCCCGCCGGGCGTCATGAACGTCGTCCAGGGGATCGGCGAGGAGGCCGGCGCGGCGCTTGTCTCGCACCCGCGCGTCCGCCGGGTCAGCTTCACCGGCTCGCCGGAGACCGGCCGCCTGATCGGGCAGGCCGCCGCCGCCAACATCGTGCCCGTTCACCGCCGAGCTCGGCGGAAGGGCCCGCTCGTCGTCTTCGCCGACGCCGACCTCGAGGCCGCCGCGGCCAAGGCAGCCGGCCAGTACGACGACGCCGGCCAGGTCTGCCTCGCCGGCACCCGCCTCCTGGTCGAGGAGTCGATCAGGGACGACTTCCTCGAGCGCTTCCACCGCCACACCGACGCCCACGTGCTCGGCGACCCGCGCGACGACCGCACCACCGTCTCGCCGCTCATCCACCGCGACCACCTGGCCCGTGTCGAGGGCTTCGTCGAGCGCGCCCGCCAGAACGGCGACCGGATCGTGCGCGGCGGCGCCCAGCCCGAGATCGGCGGCCTCTTCTACGAGCCGACGCTCGTCGAGCCGCGCTCGAACGACTCCGAGATCGTGCAGCGCGAGGTCTTCGGTCCCGTGCTGACCTTCCAGACCTTCGCGTCGGAGGAGGAGGCGGTCGCGCTCGCCAACTCGACCCCCTACGGCCTCTCCGCGATCATCTACACGGGCGCGCGCGAGCGGGCCGAGCGGGTCGGCCGCGCCGTCCGGGCCGGCACCGTCTGGGTGAACACGTTCCTCGTCCGCGACCTGACTGCCCCGTTCGGCGGCATGGGCATCTCGGGGATCGGCCGCGAGGGCGGCGACTACGCGCTCGACTTCATGAGCGACCTGAAGATGCTCCAGATCCTCGAGGGCACGACCGAGTGACCCTCACCCTGGCCGATGTCAAGCTCGACAACGATGCCTTCGCCGAGCGCGTCCCCCACGAGACGTTCACGCTCATGCGTCACGAGGCCCCCGTTCACTGGTACGACTGGGAGTGGGGCAACGGCTTCTGGTGCATCACGCGCTGGGACGACATCGTCGCGGTGCTGAAGGACTGGCGCACGTTCTCGTCCGAGACCGGCGCGACCGCGCTCGAGGACCTCGACCCCGACCAGCTCGAGGCGCGCCAGTCGATGCTCGACACCGACCCACCCGAGCACACCCGCCTGCGCGCGATCGTGAACAAGGGCTTCACCCCGCGCGCGGTCGCCGCGTACGAGGATCTGCTGCGCGACCTGACCCGCGTCATCCTCGACCGTGCGCTCCCGAAGGGCGAGTTCGACTTCATCGAGGAGATCGCGAAGATGCTCCCGATCCGAGTCCTGTGCGAGATCCTGGGCGTTCCCCAGGAGGACAACGGCAGCTTGATCGAGTGGGGCGACAAGATGATCGCCAACACCGACCCCGACATGGGCGGCCTGCATCCGGGAAGCCCCGAGAGCGCCGAGTACCGCCTGCTCCCGTTCCGCAGCCCGACGGCGCTCGAGCTGTTCGAGTACGGCCACCGGATCGCGGCCGAGCGGCGCAAGCACCCCAAGGACGACCTCGTCTCGAAGCTCGTCACCTGGGAGGACGAGATGACGGCCGCCGCCTCGCCGAGCGCGAGTTCGACACGATGTTCCTGCTCCTCGTCGTCGCCGGGAACGAGACGACCCGGCAGGCGATAGCGCACGGCATGCTGGCGCTCATGGAGCAGCCCGAGCAGATGGAGCGGCTGCGCGCCGATCCGAGCCTGATGCGCACCGCGGCCGACGAGATCCTGCGCTGGTCCTCGCCGGTCATCCACTTCCGCCGCACCGCCACCGTCGACACCGAGGTGCGCGGCGTCTCGATCGGGGCGGGCGACAAGGTGGTCGTGTGGCTCATCTCCGGGAACTACGACGAGCTCCAGTTCGCCGACCCGCACCGCTTCGACCTGGCGCGCCGGCCCAACCCGCACGTGGCCTTCGGCCGCGGCGGCCCGCACTTCTGCCTGGGCGCCCATCTCGCCAAGCTCGAGGTGAACGTCATGTTCGAGGAGCTCCTGCCCCGGCTGGGCTCGATCGAGCTGACCGGCCCGGCCCTGCGCATCCAGTCGAACTTCACCAATGCGCTTCGCACGATGCCTGTGCGCGTCGCGACCGCATGAGACGATCCGCATCCGCCCGACCCGGAGGGAACCCCGCATGACGGACGCGAACCTGGCCCGACTCATCGACGAGGGCGTCACCACGATCCGCCTCAGCTACCCCGACCTGCACGGCATCGCCCGCGGGAAGGAGTACCCGGCGAGCTTCTTCGACCACCTCGAGAAGGACGGCGCCGCGCACTGCGAGGCGATCATGACGGTCGACCTGAACCACAATGTCGTCTCGGGCTTCGAGCACGGTTTCCAGGACATCCTGGCCCGCCCCGACGCGGCGACGCTGGCCCGCATCCCGTGGGACCCGGACGTCGCCTGGTGCATCGCCGACCTCGAGCGGATGGACGGCACGCCGTTCGGCTGCGACTCGCGCGCCGTGTTGAAGCGCGCGATCGACGAGTACGTGAAGCGCGGCCTCGTCCCGGTGCTCGGGCCGGAGCTCGAGTTCTATCTGTGCGAGCCCGACCCGTCGGCCGAGTGGGGCTACCGCCGCTACGTCGACAACCCGAGCCACGTCTACACGGTCGGCTCGGTCGCGGACCCGCGCGGCGTCCTGCGCGAGATGCTGCACGCCTGCGCCGACCTCGGCCTTGGCGCGTATGCCGCCAACCACGAGTTCGGGCGCGCGCAGTACGAGATCAACCTGCGCCACTCCGACGCCCTCTCGGCCTGCGACCGGGCGTTCCTGTTCAAGACGACGGTCAAGGAGATGGCGGCCCGCCATGGCCTCCTCGCCACGTTCATCGGGAAGCCCTGGAACGACGACGAGGGCTCGGGCTTTCACCTCCACATGTCGCTCGGCGGCGAGGGCGGGTCGAACCTCCTGAACGACGCCGACGGCCCGGAGGGGCTCTCGAAGCTCTGCCACCACTTCCTGGCCGGGATCCTCGAGCACGGTCCCGCGCTCATGCCGTTCTTCAACCCGACGACGAACGCCTACCGCCGCATCCACGAGGAGGCGCTCGTGCCGACGCTCGTCAGCTGGGGCCACGACAACCGCCTGTGCCTGGCGCGCGTGCCGCGCGAGCGCGGCGGCGCGACCCGCGTCGAGCTGCGGCTCGGCGACGGCTCCTCGAACCCCTATCTCACCGCCGCCGCGGCGCTCTTCGCCGGCCTCGACGGGATCGACCGCGAGCTCGAGCCGCCCGCGCCGATGGCGGGGCTCATCTACGAGCTGCCCGAGGCCGCGGACTGCACGCCGCTTCCTCGCACGTTCGACGCCGCGCTCGAGGCGCTCGACGCCGATCCGCTGATCGCCGACGCGATGGGCGAGGAGCTCCTGCGGACGTTCCGCACGATCAAGGGCGCCGAGCTCGACCGGGCCAAGCGGACCGTGACGGACTGGGAGTTCCGTGAGTACACCCACCATCTCTGAGATCACGGTCGAAGCCCTCGAGGCCGACCCGTTCCCGATCTACGCCCGCCTGCGCGAGGAGGCGCCCGTCTGCTTCGTGCCGGCGGTCGGCCTGCACCTGGTCACGCGCTGGGACGACGTGCAGCACGTCGCCACCCATCCCGAGATCTTCACGGCCGAGGTCGACGCGTCCCCGCTCGTGCGCACGCTGGGCGTGAACGTCCTGACCGTGGACGGCGCCGACCACGCCCGCATGCGGGCCGGCATGGACGCGCCGATGCGGCCGCGGGCGGTCGAGGGCTACGCGCCGGGCGTGATCGGGCCAATCGCGCGCCGCCACCTCGACGCGATCGCCGCCGGGCCGGGCGCGGAGCTCATGAGCAGCTACTGCGAGCCGGTGTCGGTGCTGGCGCTGGCCGCGGTCATGGGGCTCGGCGACCTGGACGCCGACACGCTGCGGCGCTGGTTCGGCGACCTCGCGACGGGCGGCGCCAACTTCGAGCAGGACGCCGAGAAGCAGGCGGTGGCCGACGCGACGAGCGCCGAGATCGACGCCCGCGTCGGGCCACTCCTCGACCGGCTCGAGCGCGAGCCCGACGAGAGCGTGCTCTCGCACATGCTGGCAGCCGACGCGACCCGGGCCGAGGTGCTCTCGAACCTGAAGCTGATCCTGCTCGGCGGGATGCAGGAGCCGGGCCACGCGCTCGGGATCTGCGTCTGGGCGCTCCTCACCCATCCCGAGACGCTCGCGCGTGTGCGGGCCGACCGCGGCCTCATCCGCCCCGCCGTCGAGGAGGCGCTTCGCTGGCACTCGCCGGTCGGAACGCAGACCAGGCAGGTGACGCAGCCGGTCACGCTGTCGGGTGTAGACCTTCAGCCGGGCGATGCGCTCGCGGCCGTGCTCGCCTCGGCCAACCGCGACGAGCGCCACTGGCCGGACGCCGACCGCTACGACATCGACCGCCGCGGCGCCCACGCCGCGTTCGGGCTCGGCGCCCACCACTGCGCCGGGGCGCCGCTCGCCCGCTACGAGGTGCGCCTGCCGCTCGAGATGCTGCTCGACCGCTTCCCGAAGCTGCGCCTCGACCCGGCCCACGAGGTCGAGCTCGCCGGCTGGGAGTTCCGCGCTCCGACCGCGCTTCGCGTCCTATGGACGTAGACCCGTGGGTCGACGCGGGCGCCGACGCCGACCTGGCCGAGGGCACGATCGTGGTCGTCGGCGACCCGGCCGACCCGGTGGCGGTCGCTCGCGGGGGCGGCCGGCTCTACGCCTTCGACGACACCTGCACGCACGAGGAGTGCCCGCTCTCCGACGGCATCGTGACCGACGCCGAGGTGGAGTGCCCGTGCCACGGCTCGATCTTCAACATGCGCACGGGCGAGGCGCTGACCGGGCCGGCGCTCGAGTCGGTGCGGACCTACCGGGTGCGGGTCGAGGACGGCCGCATCCAGGTGCTCATCGCGCGCTGAGCGCGACCGCCGCCTCGAACGCTCCCCGCACCTCGGCCTCGGACCAGTCGTGGCCGTCGACCGCCAGGCAGTAGTCCTCGACCGCGGCCGGCACGAGCGCGCCGACCTGCCCGGCGCCGACCCCGGCCTCCGCGCACGTCGGAAAGCCCGCGTCGGCCAGGAGCCGGCGGACGGCGCGCACCGCTCGCGATCCGTCGCCCGAGCCGTCCTCGGGCTCGCCGAGCGCGTCTGCCACCCGTTCCAGCGGGGCGGCGCACGTCGCCCGCGACACGTCGAGCGTCTCTGCGAGGACAAGGCCCACGGCCAGGCCGTGGGGCAGGTGCAGGCCCGCGCCGATCGCGTGGCCGAGGGCGTGGTCGGCACCGCAATCCGAGAGGTTCATCGAGAGGCCGGCGAGCAGGCTGCCCTGCGCCATGAGCGCGCGCGCCTCGCGGTCCGATCCGTCGGCCACGGCGCGGGCATATCCGGCGGCGACGTGCCGGCAGGCCTCCAGGCCGAGCGCGACCGAGCCGGGGTTGCCGTTCCGGACGGTGACGCCGCCGATGGCCTGCGCGAGGGCGTCGGCCCCGGTCTCCATCGTCGGCGTCCGCGGCAGGCCCAGCGTGGCCAGCGGGTCGACGAGCGCGTGCTGGGCGCGCATGAGCGGCGAGGCGATGCCGAGCTTCCGGCCGCTCTCAGGGTCGGTCACGACCGAGCCGCCAGACACCTCCGAGCCCGTTCCGGACGTCGTCGGGATCGCGACCAGCGGAATGGCCGGTTGTGTGACCGCCAATTGGCCGAGATAGAGCTCGTCGGCCGGCACGCCCTGGCCGTAGGCCGCCCGCGCGCCCTTGCCGACGTCGAGCGCCGAGCCGCCGCCGATGGCGACGACCGCGTCGGGCTCGAGCTCTCGAAGCTGCTCGGCGACGGCGGCCACCATCGCGACCGTCGGCTCGCCGGGCGGCTTCACGAGCGTCTCGATCCCGCCGGCCATGCGGGCCACCGCCTCGTCGGCGATCGCCACGGGCCGGCGGGATCCCAGCTCCGAAAGCACGTCGGGGAGGGCGCTCGATGCGCCCTCCCCGAACTGGATGCGTACGGGCAGGTGGAACCCGAACGCCGCGATCACGCCGCGGCCGGCTCCGCTGCCTCGTCGGCCACGAGCTCGTCCGCGCGCCCGCCGGGCACCATCGTGAGCGTGGCGACCACGCCTGCGATGGCGAGGACGGCGCCGACCAGGAACGCGGCCGAGTAGCCGTCCACCGCCGCGAGGAGCGGCAGCTGCGGCGTCGGCGGGTGGCTCGTCGCGTAGTCGGCGGCCCGGGTGAACGCGACCGTCGAGAGGATGGCCGTGCCGAGCGCCCCGCCGATCTGCTGCGAGGTGTTGATGATGCCCGACGCGACGCCGGCCTCCCGCTGGTCGACCCCGACCAGGGCGGCGATCGTGACGGGCACGAACGCGAAGCCCAGGCCGATGCCCGACAGGATGAAGCCGGGCGCGAGGTTGACCCAGTACGAGCCGTCGACCGGCACCTGGCTGAAGTAGATCAGCCCGGCGGCGGTCAGGCCCATGCCGGAGGCGAGCACCGTGCGCACGCCGATCTTCGTGACGAGCGCCTGCGACGCCCCGGCAGACACGATGATCACGCTGGAGACCAGCAGGTAGGCGACGCCGGTCTTGAGCGCCGAGTAGCCCAGCACCTGCTGCATGTAGAGCGTCAGCAGGAAGAACATCGAGAAGATCGATGCGCCGAGCATGAGCCCCACCACGTTGCCGCCCGCGAGCGAGCGGTTGCGGAAGAGGCGAAGCGGCATGAGCGGTGCATCCGCCCGCCGCTCGGTGGCGATGAACCCGGCCAGGAGCACGGCGGATCCGACGAACATGGCGATGGTGCGCGGTGCCGTCCACGAGTGGTCGACGGTCTGCACCAGGGCATAGACGAGCAGCGACAGGCCGGCCGTGACGAGCGTCGCGCCGAGCAGGTCGAACGCGCGCCGGCCCTGCTCGATCCGGCTCTCGCGGAGGATCCGCGGGGCCAGGGCGATCGCGGCGATACCGACGGGTACGTTGATGTAGAAGATCCACGACCAGTTGAGCTGGTCGGTGAGGATCCCGCCGAGAAGGACGCCCGCGGCGCCTCCGGTACCGGCGACGGCGCCCCAGATGCCGAGGGCCTTGTTGCGCTCAGCGCCCTCGTCGAAGGTCGTCGTCAGGATCGAGAGCGCGGCCGGCGAGATGATCGCCGCGCCGACGCCCTGGATTGCCCGGGCGGCGATCAGGGTCGCCTCGGACGTGGCCAGGCCGCAGACGAGCGATGCGCCCGAGAAGAGCGCGAGGCCGACCATGAACATCCGCCGCCTGCCGAGCAGGTCAGCGGTGCGGCCGCCCAGCATCAGCAGGCCGCCGAAGGTCAGCGTGTACGCGTTGATGACCCACGACAAGCTGGTCTCGTCGAAGTCGAGCGCCGTCTTGATCGTGGGAAGCGCCACGTTGACGATGGCGATGTCGAGCACCACCATGAACTGGACCGCGCAGAGGAGGAGAAGCGCGAGCCCCTTGCGGTCTTGGGTGTCTGGCATGAGGGTGAGATCTCCCTACGATGGTTTCGATACAGATCAGTGGTGTATCATAATCCAGACAGCATGGCAATCACCGAACCGTCACAGGTCCCCCGGCCGCCCGGACGGCCCCGGAACGTCGCTGCCGACCGCGAGATCGTGGCCGCCACGCTGCGCCTGCTGAGCCGCGAAGGCTACGACGGCACGTCGATCGAGGCTGTGGCCGCGGAGGCGGGTGTCACGCGCGCCACCGTCTACCGGCGTTACCCGACGAAGGCCGACATGGTCACCGCGGCCGTCTGCGAGATGGCCCAGGCCAAGGACCCGGGCGCGTGCGGCGATCCGCGCTCGACCCTCGTCGCCCTGCTGCGCGGGTTCCACGAGTGCGTGGGGCCGAACGACGGCCTCGGGATCGCCGCCTCGCTCTACCTGCAGCGGCACGAGCATCCCGAGATGCTCGACTCGTTCCGCGAGCGCGTCATCCACCCGACCCGGCGGCAGATGGAGGCGGTGCTGGAGCTGGCCCGCGACCAGGGCGCGATCCCCGCGGACGTCGACCCCGAGACCGTGATCGAGATGCTGATCGGCTCGTACCTCTACCGCACCCTGTCCGGCCGCCCGATCCCGAAGAACTGGCCGGAGCGGATGGTCGCGGCCGTCTGGCCGTCCGACTGCACTTGATCCCCCGGACCGGTTGCGATCCGGTCGGCCGGGGCATGCAGGCGACGTGAGCGGGGAGGGAGCCCCCACATCCACGAGCCGCGCGGCCATGGCGTACGCCCGGCTGGTCGTCGCGCTGCGCTGGCCGATCCTGCTCGCCTGGATCGCGGGGACGGCCTACGTCGTCGTGAACGTGCCAGAGCCGACGTCCGCGCCGGGCGACCTCATCTCGCTGGTCCCGAAGCACGCGCCGGCTCTGGACGCGGCACGGCGATCGGCGCAGGCGTTCGACGTCCCGTTCTCGGCGGAGGTCTCGGTCGTGGAGCGCGACCCTCACGGCATCTCGCTCCAGGAGCAGCGGCGCGCGGTCGAGCAGGCGCTCGCGATCGACCGGCCCCCGGGCGGAGGCGATCCGCCGTTCCTGGTGGTGCCGGTCACGAACACGGCCGGCGCGGTGCCGGGCTCGAACGAGTCGTCGACCGCGGTGATCAGCTACTTCGCGTTCCCGCCGGTCATGTCGCTCGAAAGCCGGATGCAGGCAGTGGGGCGCTACATGCAGGATGCCCGCCGGGCCGGCGCGCCGGTGGTCGGCCGCACGGGCATCCTCCCGGCGCAGCTGCACGAGGGCACGATCGTGGAGGACGCCCTGCCCTGGGTGGAGGCGGCCACGGTCCTGATGGTCGCGCTCGTCGTGGGGCTCATGTTCCGGTCGTTCGGTGCCCCCGCGCTCACGCTGGCGACCGTCGCCATCGCCTACCTGATGGCCCTGCGCGCGACCGACCGCCTGGCGGACGCCACGGGACTCACCGTGCCCGACATCCTGAAGCCGCTCATGATCGCGCTCGTGCTCGGGATCGTCACCGACTACACGATCTTCTACGCGTCCACCATGCGGGCCCACGTCACAGCGGGCGTGCATCGTGTCGAGGCGGCCCGGCAAACGACGGCGGAGATCACCCCGATCGTGGTCGCCGGGGGCGCCCTCCTGGCCGCGAGCCTGGCGGCGCTTCAGGTTGCGCAGCTCGGCTTCTTCCGTGCCGTCGGCCCCGGCCTGGCCGCGGCGGTGCTTGTCGCGCTGGGCGCCTCGATCACGCTCGTGCCGGCCGCGATGGCGGTATTCGGGCGGGCGCTCTTCTGGCCCAGCCTGGCGCCGGGAGGCGAGCCGGGCATCGGCCGCGTGCGGACGCGGCTCGCCCAGCTCCAGGCGCGGCGTGCGCTCGGCTTCCTGATGGTCGCCGCCTGCCTGGCCGGGCTTGCCGTCGCGGCCTGGCAGGCGCAGCACATGCGGCTCGGCTTCACTTCGGTGCGCGGGCTCCCCGCCGACGCACAGGAGCGGCGGGCGGCAGAGGCCGTCGACCAGGCCTTTGCCCCGGGCATGCTCGCGCCGACGGAGATCCTGGTCGAGGGCGCCGGCGACGCGGACGCCGCGGGCCTGGTGCGGCTCCAGGCCGCGATCGGCCGCCAGCCGGGCGTCGCCGCCGTCGTGGGCCCGGCCCAGCAGCTCGCGACCTCCGCCGTGCCCGCGTTCCGCCAGGGCGACGCGGCCCGCTACGAGGTGGCGTTCGACTCCGACCCGCACGGCGCGGCCGCGATCGACCACCTGGGCCACCTGCGCGACCGTCTGCCCGGCCTGGCGCGGTCGGCCGGGCTCGGCAGCGCGCACATCTCGGTCGCAGGGGATACCGCGCTCGCCGACGACACGATCTCGGCGATGCGCACGGACCTCCTGCGCGTGGCGGTGGTGGTGCTGGTGGTGAACTTCCTCTTCCTCGCGCTCTTCCTGCGGGCGCTGGTGGCCCCGATCCTGCTTGTGCTGTCGAGTCTCCTCAGCGTGGCGGCGGCCGTGGGGATCACGGTGTGGGTGTTCCAGACGTGGCTGCACCACGGGGAGATCACCTACTACGTGCCCTTCGCCGCGTCGGTGCTGCTCATCGCGCTCGGCTCGGACTACAACGTCTTCATCACCGGACGCGTCTGGCAGGAGGCCCGCGGCCGGCCCGTGCGTGAGGCGCTCGCCCACGTCGCGCCTCGGGCGGCCGGGGCGATCCGCACCGCCGGTGTCACGCTGGCGCTCAGCTTCGCGATCCTTGCCATCATCCAGGTACGCGCATTCTGGGAGTTCGCGTTCGCCATGGCCATAGGCATCCTGATCGAGACGTTCGTCGTTCGTCCGCTCCTCGTCCCGGCGCTGGTGGCGCTCTTCGGCGAGGCGGCGGGCTGGCCGGGGAACCGGCTCCAGGCGCCCGAGCCGGCATCGGCTCATGGCGAGTGAGGCCCTCCTTCCGGCGGTAATCCAGCGACGCAGCTCCGCCTGGGCGGAGATCGGGCTGGCCGTGGCGGTCGCGATGGTGCTGGCCGACGCATCGGTCGTCGTGCTGGCGCTGCCCGACATGCTGACCGCGCTCGACGCGACGGTCACGGGCGTCTCCTGGGTCATCACGGCGTTCAACCTGGCCCTCGCGCTGGCCGCGGTGCCGGCTGCGGTGGCCGCCCGGCGGCTCGGCGCGGTCCGGGTCGAGGCGGCCGGCCTCGTCGTCTTCGCCGCCGCGTCGGCCGCCGCCGGGCTCGCGGGCAACCTCGAGACGGTGATCGCGGCCCGGTGCGTCCAGGCCGTGAGCGGCGCGGCCGTGGTGTGCGCGGCCCTCGAGCTCCTGCCGGTCGTGGCCCGCTCGCCCGAGTACGGCACGCGCCTGTGGATCGGCGCGGCCGCGGTCGGGTCGGCCGTCGGGCCGGCGATCGGCGGCGTCCTCACGCAGGCGCTCTCGTGGCGGGCGGTGTTCGCGGTGCAGGTGCCGATCGCCGCTGCCGTGCTCGTCCCGGTGATCGCGGCGTGGCGGGTGAAAGTCGTCCCGCGGCCGTCGACGTCGCCGCTTCGCCTCGCTCCCAACCTGGCGCTCGCGCTCGTCTCGGCTGCCCTCACCGCGGCGCTCTTCCTGCTCGTCCTCATGCTGGTCGACGGCTGGGGCATGGATCCGATCGCCGCCGCGGCTGCCGTCTCGGTGATGCCCGCCGCGGCGATCCTCGCGTCCGCTGCGACGAGCCGGGCTCACCTGCGGAGCGTCGCGATCTCCGGCACGATCCTGGTCGCCGGCGGCCTGGCCGGGCTCGCGCTCCTGCCCGACTCCGAGGTCGTCTGGACGGTCGCGCCGCAGGTCCTGATCGGCGTCGGGCTCGCGCTCACGCTCGGCCCGCTCACGACGGCGGCGCTGGGCGGGCTCGCCCCCGATGGGCTGCACGGCGGTTGGACGGTGGCGTTCCGCCACGGCGGCGTCGTCCTCGGCCTGCTCATCCTGACGCCCATCTTCACCGCCGACCTCGACTCCCAGGAGGTGGCGGCGGAGCGGGCCGGAGCCGCGGCCGTCATCGACTCCGACCTCTCCATCCAGGCCAAGCTGAGCCTGGGCCAGGCGGTGGCCGATGCGCTCTCGCAGAGTGGCACGAGCCTGCCCGATCTGGGGCCCGTCTTCAAGCTCCAGCAGGCGAGCGCCTCCGACCGCCCCGGGTACGCCCGCCTCGAGGCCGAGCTCACCGACCAGGCGCGGCGGGCGGGGACGCACGCCTTCTCGAGGTCGTTCTTCGTCGCGGCCGCGCTGGCGCTCGCGGCGCTCATCCCGCTCGTCTACGGGCGCGTCCGGGAGGAGGGCACGTGATCGACCTGCGCATGCCCGCTCTCGCCGTGCTGGCCGTCGGCGCGGTGCTGGGCTACCAGATCTCCGCGGGCGGGCTGGACTACGCCCCGGCGGCGGTCGCCAACCCGTGCCGGCCGCAGCCGTGGCAGGACACCCACGGCCTGAACGACATCGAGAACCGGGTGGCGCTCTCGGCGCTCGCCGGAGCGGCGTGCACGCTGCACGTGTCGCGCGAGGACCTCGTCCTGGCGTTTGCCAGCGACTCGCGCTTGGAGCAGTTCCGCCGGACGCACCACCTCACCGACGAGCGGCTGGGAGAGGCCGCCAAGGCCGGGCTCCTGCGCGCGATCGACGATGCCGAGAAGGCGGGCCGCCTGAACGGGTTCGAGGCGGCGGCGCTGCGGTTCGGCGCCGAGCGCGTGCCGGCCGATCAGATCACGGGGCTGGTGCGGCGGCTGCTCGGCTGAGCGCCAGGCGTAGGAGGCGGGCCAGCCGGCGGCGGTCGGCCGGCGACAGCGCGGCGATGCTCTGGGGCGGCTCGCCGAGCCTGAGCAGGAGCCGGCGGCGCACCTGGGCGCCCTCGGCGGTCACGACGAGCACCTTCACGCGCCGGTCGTGCTCGGAGGCCCGCCGCTCGATCAGCCCGCGCTTCTCGAGCCGGTCGACGATGCCGGTCACGTTCGAGGCGTCGCAGCCGAGCGCGCAGGCCAGCCGGCCCATCGGGAGCGGCTGCTCGGGGGAGAGGACGCGCAGGGCGTGCACCTGGGGCGGCGACAGCCGGAACTCGGCGGCGATCTGGGGGATCCGGGCCCGTTCGGCCATCACGAGATCCATCAGGAGCTCCCACGTGTCGTCCATGCTGCAATCATAATGGAGGTTGCCGATGTTTCACAACCTCAACTATTGGGCTATGATCCGGTGATGCCACGACTTCTCCTGATTCCCCTTGAAGACACCGTCGTCTTCCCCGGCATGGAGGTCACGCTGCCGGTGGACCCGGGCGACGAGTCGCAGGTGTTCCTGGTCCCGCGCCACGAGAGCGACTACGCCGGCGTCGGCGTCGTCGCCGAGGTGGGCGAGCGGATGCGCCTGCCCGGCCGGATCCATGCTGTCCAGCTTTCGGCGCTCCACCGCGGCGTCGCCGGGGCCGCCCAGTCCGACCCCCAGGGCCGCCTGTGGGTCGAGGTCGAGGAGCGCCCCGACGAGACTCCGCCACCGTCGAAGACTCGCGAGCTCGAGAGCGAGTACCGGGCGGTCGTCGAGGAGATCCTCGAGCTGCGCGGCGACGACGGCCGCGTGTCGGCCTTCGTCCGCTCGATCACCGAGCCGGGCGCGCTCGCCGACACCTCCGGCTACGCGCCCGACCTGACCTACGAGCAGAAGGTCGAGCTGCTGCAGACCGTCGACGTCGTCGACCGGCTCTCGCTGGCGCTCGAGCTGCAGCGCGGCCGCCTGGCCGAGCTTCAGATCCGCAAGCGCATCCGCGAGGACGTCGAGTCCGGCGCCCAGAAGCAGCAGCGCGAGTACCTGCTGCGGCGGCAGATGGACTCCATCCGCAAGGAGCTCGGCGAGGACGACGCGTCGGTCGCCGAGGAGTACCGCACCAAGATCGAGGAGGCCGGCATGCCCGACGCCGTCCGCGAGCAGGCGGAGCGCGAGCTCGGCCGGCTCGAGCGGATGGGCGAGCAGTCCGGCGAGTCGTCGATGATCCGCACGTACCTCGACTGGCTGATCGCGGTGCCGTGGTCGAAGCGCTCCGAGGAGCGGCTCGACCCGGTGCACGCGCGCGAGGTGCTCGACGCCGATCACGCCGGCCTCGAGGACGTGAAGGAGCGCATCACCGAGTACCTGGCGGTGCGCAAGCTGCGCGCCGAGCGCGGCGTCCCCGATGACCGCCGCTCCGGCGTCATCCTCACGCTGATCGGCCCGCCGGGCACCGGCAAGACGTCGATCGGCGAGTCGATCGCGCGGGCGACCGGGCGCGAGTTCGTCCGCATGTCGCTCGGCGGCGTCCGCGACGAGGCCGAGATCCGGGGCCACCGGCGCACGTACATCGGCGCCCTCCCAGGGCGGCTGGTGCGTGCGCTCCGCGACGCCGGGACGATGAACCCGGTGATCATGCTCGACGAGGTCGACAAGGTCGGCGCCGACTGGCGCGGCGACCCGTCGTCGGCCCTGCTCGAGGTGCTCGACCCGGCCCAGAACCACTCGTTCCGCGACCACTACCTGGACGTCGAGCTCGACCTGTCGCACGTCCTCTTCATCGCGACCGCGAACGTCGCCGAGACGATTCCTGGGCCGCTGCTCGATCGGATGGAGGTCATCCGCTTCGACGGCTACACGACCGAGGAGAAGGTCGCGATCGCGCGTGGCTATCTGTGGCCGCGGCAGGTGGAGCGAAACGGCCTTCGGCCCGAGGAGGTCGAGGTGTCAGACGACGTCCTGCGCATGGTCATCACCGAGTACACGCGCGAGGCCGGCGTCCGCCAGCTCGAGCGCGAGCTCGGGACCGTGCTGCGGAAGACCGCGACGGAGATCGCATCGGCGAAGGCCGACGTGCCCGTCGCAGTCGACCTCGACCGGGCTCGGACTGCGCTCGGCCGGCAGAAGTTCTTCCAGGAGTCGGCGGTTCGCACCGCCGTCCCGGGGGTCTCGACCGGCCTGGCCGTCACCGGCACCGGCGGCGACGTCCTCTTCATCGAGGCGACGTCGATGCCCGGAACGCAGGAGCTGCTCCTGACCGGGCAGCTGGGCGACGTCATGAAGGAGTCGGCCCGGATCGCGCTCTCGTATGTGCGGTCGCATGCCGGCGATTTCGGGATCGACCCGTCGGTCTTCGACGGCAGGGAGTTCCACGTCCACGTGCCCGCGGGGGCGATTCCGAAGGACGGCCCGTCCGCCGGAATCGCGATGACGACGGCGATCGCGTCGCTCCTCACGGGGCGGCCGGTCAAGCACACCGTCGGGATGACCGGCGAGGTCACGCTGCAGGGCCGCGTGCTTCCGATCGGCGGCCTGAAGCAGAAGGTGCTGGCGGCCCACGCCGCCGGGCTGACCGACGTCATCCTGCCGGAGCGGAACCGCGGGGATCTCGACGAGGTGCCCGAGGACGTCCGCGAGGCGATGTCGTTCCACCCGGTCATGTCGATCGACGAGGTGCTGAAGCTGGCCCTCGAGCCAGGCCCGGTGAAGGCCGTCGCCTGAGCCTCCCGGGATCGACGAAGTCGCGGTAGTCCGACTGGCCGCCGAAGAGCCGTAGCAGGCTCTCGGCGGCCAGAAACGTTGGCGGACGGACGTGGCCGAGCGTGGCGCGGTGGCTCGACCACGGCCAGTCGCCAGGGCAGCGGCAGATGCCGGCGCGGACCGGGTTCTGCACGACGTAGCGCGCGATGTGGCGGATGAGGTCGTCGTCGGCGAGGGCGTTTGCGCCGTAGCGGCGGTGGAAGAGATGGCCCTCGCGCTCGTAGCGGCGGTTGAAGTTCCGGGCGTAGAGCCCCTGGAGCCGCTGCATGTCCCGGTCGAGGTCGGGCTCCGGCGTCTCGACGAGCAGGTGGAAGTGGTTCCCCATGAGGCAGTAGGCCAGGCACTTCCACGAGCCGCGCTCGACGACGTCGCCGACGCCGTCGAGGAACCCGACCCGATCGCGCGTGTCGAGGAAGATCGGCAGCCGCACGACCCCGCGGTTGAAGACGTGGTAGACGCCGCCGGCGATGAGTGGACGAGGCGGTCGAGGCATCCCGTCGACCGTACGCCCGCGACGCGTCACAAATCACCGCAAGGCGTCACACACCTGCGCCAATCCGCGCGCGGGGTCGAACCGGGGTCAGACCCCCTATCGTCCTGATGTGGACGTTGATGCGTATTTGGCGCGGATCGGTTACACGGGCGCGCGTGAGCCGCGCGCGGACGTGCTCTCCCACCTGCACCGCGCGCACATGCTGGCCGTGCCCTTCGAGAACCTCGACATCCACCTCGGCGTCGAGAACGTCCTCGACTACGACCATGTCTTCGACAAGATCGTCACCCGCCGGCGGGGCGGGTGGTGCTACGAGCTGAACGGCCTCTTCGCGCTCCTGCTCGAGGCGCTCGGCTTCCACGTGAGCCGCTACTCGGCCTCGGTCGTCCTCAGCGAGCCGCCGTCGCCGGACTTCGCGCACCTCACGCTCCGCGTCGACCTCGACCGCCCCTGGCTGGCCGACGTCGGCTTCGGCGCGAGCTTCACCACGCCGCTGCGCTTCGAGGAGGAGGACGACCAGGAGCGCGACGGCAAGCGCTACCGGCTCGCGCGCGCCCCGGACGGCCGCATGGTGCTCCACGAGGACGACGCGCCGCAGTACGCGTTCGCCCTCGAGCCGCGCCGGATGGAGGAGTTCGCGGAGATGTGCGCCCGCCAGCAGACCGAGCCCGGCTCGCATTTCCTCGAGGCGCCGATGTGCACACGGGCCACGGAAGCCGGCCGCGAGACCCTCTCCGGGGTGCGCCTCATCACCACGACGCCGGCCGGCCGCAGCGAGCGGGAGCTGGGCAGCGAGGACGAGCAACTGGCCGTCCTCCGCGACGTCTTCGGCGTCGATCTGGGACGCGCGCGATTTCGTGCCCTCTAGCACGAGGCCCGAACAGCCGATGACTCGGACAGATGTCCGAACGGGCCCCCGAGCCTCGCAGCGACACGGTCGACGTCCTCCGTCGCGTCGCCGGCGCCGCCGCGGTCCACATCTACGAGATGGAGTGGCTCCCCGACGGCTCCTACCGCTGCAACGAGTTCATCGGTGAGGGCGTCGAGAGCCTGATCGGGCCGATCCCGGAGGGCATGGACGAGGAGCAGGCCTGGGAGGCCGCCGTTCACTCCGACGACCGCGAGGCCTACGACGCCTACTGTGACGCGCTCTACCGCGGCGAGCCGCAGGAGCTCGAATACCGCCTCGTCGGCTCCGACGGCGTGACCCGCTGGGTGTGGGAGCGGGCCAGGCCCCGAGTCGAGGACGGCCGCCGGCTCGTCGACGGCATCGCCGCCGACGTCACCGACCGCCGCCGCTCAGCCGAGGAGCTGGCCGTGGCGCAGGCCCGGCTCGCCCACCTGGCCTACCACGACGCGCTCACCGACCTCCCCAACCGGCTGCTCTTCCAGGAGCACCTGGAGCAGGCCCTCGCGCGCGCCCAGCGCGGCAACCTGGCGGTCGCCGTGCTCTTCGTCGACCTCGACGACTTCAAGCTCGTGAACGACAGCCACGGCCACACGACCGGCGACGAGCTCCTGCGCGTCGTCGCGGCGCGGCTGCGCGAGGCGGTGCGCGCCACCGACGTCGTCGCTCGGCTCGGCGGCGACGAGTTCCTCGTCCTCGTGGCCGACATCGATGCGGAAACGGCCGCCGATGCTGCCGAGCGCGTTGCCGGGAACATCCGCGCCGCCCTGAGCGCGTCGGTGGTGCTCGCGCCCGGCGAGCTCTACACCCACGCCAGCATCGGCGCCGCCCTCTTCCCGGCCGACGCCCTGACCGGCGAGGAGCTGCTCTCGAAGGCCGACATCGCCATGTACCGCTCGAAGCAGTCCGAGCGCGTGGCCCAGCGCCCGGCCATCGTCTCGAGCATCGACGCCGCGGACCAGCTCGCCACCGTCGCCCGCCTGCGACACGCCCTCGACCGGCGCGAGCTCCTGCTGCACTATCAGCCGCTCGTGCACCTCGAGGAAGGTCGGATGGTCGGCGTGGAGGCTCTCATCCGCTGGAACGACGGCGCCCGCGGCCTCGTCGGGCCCGACAGCTTCGTCCCGCTCGCCGAGCGGGCCGGCCTCATCGGGCCGATCTCCGAGTGGGTCGTGGACGCCGCCTGCGCCCAGGTCGCGGCCTGGCGCACCGCCGGCATCGACCTCTACGCGTCGGTCAACATGCCGGCGCTCATGTGGCGCCCGGCCGAGATCCAGCGCCTGCTCGCGGGCATCCGCAGGTCGGGAGTCCCCACCGACCGGGTCATGATCGAGATCACCGAGTCGGCCGCCATCGAGCGGCCGGCGTGCCTGGAGCCGATCATGGCCGACCTGCACCGCCTCGGCGTGCGCGTCGCGATCGACGACTTCGGCACCGGGCATTCGTCGCTCGAGCGGCTCTCGCAGATGCGCGTGACGACGCTCAAGATCGACCGCTCCTTCATCGCCGCCGTGCCCGGCGACCGGCGCGTGTCGCTGCTCGTCGCCACCGTCGTCCAGCTCGCTCGCAACCTCGGGCTCGAGCCGCTCGCCGAGGGCGTCGAGACGGAGGCCCAGCGCCGCTTCCTCGTCGAACACGGCTGCCTGGTCGGCCAGGGCTACTACTTCAGCCGGGCCGTCCCGGCCGACCAGATCGCGGCCCTCCACGGCCGCACCGTCGCGCACGCCGCGTAGCGCTAGCTCTGCACCGAGCGCCGGAACGCCTGGACGGCGAGCGGCATCGTGATCCCGCCCACGACGGCCGCGGCCAGGAAGCCCTCGCCGAGCGTCTCCCAGCGCCAGCCCTGGAGCATGAGCGCACGCATGGCGTCGACGAGATACGCCACCGGGTTCACGGCGTTCACGGTCTGCAGCCACGGCGGCAGCAGGTCGTGGGGCACGAACGCGGTCGAGCCGAAGTAGAGCGGGAAGATGAGCACGTTCGAGGCGCCCGTGATCTCGGCGTTCCTCGTCCGCAGGGCCACGTTCAGCGAGATCCCCGACCACATCGCGCCGAAGAAGCCGCCCAGGGCCATCATCACCAGGAGCCCCGCGATCCCGGTGGCCAGCTTCGCGCCCAGCGCCAGCGCCACGCACGTGACGACGAGGACGTGGCACGAGAGCCGCACGGCGTCGGTCGCCAGCAGCCCGGCGACGATCGAGATGCGCGGGATCGGCGCAACCCGCAGCTTGTCGAAGAACCCGGAGTCGATGTCCTGCACCATCTGGAACCCCGCGCCGCCTGCGCCGACCATGACCGAGAGCGCCACCTGGCCCGCGGCGAGGAACTCCAGCGAGCTGCCGGCCCCGCCCGTGCGGTACTGCCCGAAGTTCTGGAAGATCGCCGCGAAGAGGATCATCTGCATGATCGGGATCAGCATCGGGAACGCGATCCGGCCGGGGACACGCGGGATCTCCCGCAGGGCCCGCCGGCAGAGGACGGCCGATGCGACGACGGTCGTCGTCATGCCGCCGCCTCGGCCGCGGTGCCCTCGCTCTCACGGCCCTCGATGGTCGCGCCGGTGTGGAGCAGGAAGACGTCGTCCAGCGTGGGCCGGGCGACCGTGACCGTGCGCGGCCGGATGCCCGCGGCGCCCAGGCGCTCGACGATCGAGACCACGGCGCCTGCACCGTCGGCGGCCTCGATCGACACGCTCTCCGACTCGGGCGAGCGCAGCCGGCCCAGTGCCTCGAGTGCCGCCCGGGCCGCGGGCACCTCGGCCCCGTCGACGGTCACCGTCACCACGTCGGCGCCGATGCCTGCCTTGAGCTCGTCGGGCGTGCCCTCGGCGACGATGACGCCGCGGTCGACGATCGCAAGCCGCTCGCACAGCCGGTCGGCCTCCTCCAGGTAGTGCGTGGTGAGGAACAGCGAGACGCCCGCGTCGCGCAGCCGGACGAGCTCCGACCAGAGCGCGGCCCGCGAGGCGGGGTCGACGCCGGTCGACGGCTCGTCGAGGAAGAGCAGCCGCGGCCGGTGGACGAGCCCGCAGGCCAGGTCGATCCGGCGCCGCATGCCTCCCGAGTAGGTGCGCACCTGCCGGTCGGCCGCCTCCCTGAGCTCGAAGAGCTCGAGCAGCTCGTCGGCCCGGGCCCGCGACTCGGCCCGTGAGAGGCCGTGCAGCCGGCCCATCAGGTGCAGGTGCTCGCGGCCGGTGGAGTAGCGGGCGAGGCCCGCCTCCTGGAGGGCGAAGCCGATCGCGCGCCGCACCGCCGCGGGCTCGCGGGCGACGTCGTGCCCGGCGACCGTGGCCGTCCCCGAGGTCGGCTCGAGCAGGGTGCCGAGCATCCGCATCGTGGTCGTCTTGCCGGCGCCGTTGGGGCCCAGGAGCCCGAACACCTCGCCCTCGGCGATCTGAAACGACACGCCGCAGACCGCCTCGACCCCTCCCGGAAACGTCTTACGAAGGTCGCGGCAGTCGAGTATCGGCACGCGCGGCAGAGTAACGTCCGGGCGACACCCACGAGGAAGGTTCTGGCGCATGCGCGGAGGCATCGATCTGGGAGGCACGAAGATCCAGGCGGTCGTCATCGACGGTCGCTCCAAGGTGCTCGGGGAGCACCGCATGCCGACGCCCAAGGACGCCGGCCCCGAGGGGGTCGTGTGGGCACTGGCGGAGGCGATCCGCACCGCCGCCGAGGCCGCGGGCATCGAGCCGGCCGCCCTGGATGGCGTCGGCGTCGGCTCGCCGGGCACCGTCGACGGCGACGCCGGCACGGTCGCGAACGCCAGGAACGTGGTGCCGACCTGGGAGACGCCGGTGCCGGTCGGCACGGGCCTCGCCGAGGAGCTCAAGACGCCGGTGCACCTCGGCCACGACGTCCGCGTCGGCACGATGGCCGAGTTCCGGCTCGGCGCGGGGAAGGCGTACAAGTCGGTACTCGGCGTCTTCTGGGGCACCGGCGTCGGCGGGGGCCTCGTGCTGAACGGGAGATCCTGGATCGGCCGCCACGCCGCCGGCGAGATCGGCCACATGGTGATCCGGCGCGGCGGCGCCAAGTGCCCGTGCGGCCGCAGGGGCTGCATGGAGGCGTACGCCGGCCGGGCGGCGATGGAGCAGGAGGCCCGCCGCCGGCACAAGGACGGCGAGAAGACCAAGCTCTTCGACATCATGCGCGACCGCGACCGCACCACCCTCACGAGCGGTGTGTGGGCGCGCGCGCTCGACCGCGGCGACGACCTGGCCAGGGACCTCGTCCAGCGCGCGATCGAGGCGCTCGGCGCGGGGGTCGCGTCGGCCTGCAACCTGCTCGACGTCGAGGCCGTAATCATCGGCGGCGGGCTCGGCACCCGCCTGGGCGAGGACTACGCGGGCAAGATCGAGAAGGCGATGCTGCCGCACCTCTTCGTCGACGACGACCCGCCGGCCGTGCACGTCGCGGCGCTCGGCGACCTGGGCGGGGCGATCGGCGCCGCGCTCCTGGTGCCGCCCGTCAGGCGACGGGCGGGCAGTGCCGCTCGAGGAAGCTGACCACGCGCTCCATGCGGTCGATCCGGCGGTCGGGCCGGGCGCTGGCCATCATCACGTGGTGCTCCTCGGGGTACAGGATCATCTCGACGTCGTGGCCGCGCTCGCGCAGCGCGACGAAGAGCTGCCAGTTGTCGTCGATCGGGCAGACCCGGTCGGCCTCGCCCTGAAGCATCAGCATCGGCGCCGCGATCCGGTGGGCCATCCGAAGCGGTGACGCCTGCCAGAGGGCGTCGTGGTGCGTCGCCAGCGGCCCGTAGCCGATGTCGCGGTCGTACGACGCCCCGAAGCACGAGACGGCGTGGGCGGTCGACATCGAGGCGACCCCGTTCTCGGAGACGACGCAGCAGAACCGCTTCGGCTCGGCGCCGGCGAGCCAATTGGCCGCCCAGCCGCCGTACGAGAGGCCCATGACTGCGATCCGGGCCGGGTCGGCCAGTTTGCGGCGGACGGCCCACTTGACCGCCGTCACGAGGTCGTCGGCGTCGGGCCCGCCCCACGCGCCCTGGATGGCCTCGACCCAGTCGCGGCCGTAGCCGCACGATCCGCGGATGTTCGGGGCGAGCACGCGGTAGCCGCGCGAGACGAGCACCCAGGTGTCGAGCTCGGGCGTCGGTCCGTGCGAGCCGTACGGGCCGCCGTGCGGCGCGAGCACCATCGCCGTCCGCTCGCCGGCCCCGGGCGGCTCGAAGAGGAACGCAGGCACGCCGCCCGCGTCGACCTCGCACACGACCGGCGCCGGGCTGCGACGAAGCCATGAGCCGCCGTGGGTGGTGAGCGGCCGCAGCCGTCCGCCCTCGAGCGCGCACACCTCCGGCGGGCTCTGGTCGCCGGTCGCCGTGACGACGATCCGGCCGCCGCCGGTCGAAAGCGCCGAGATGGTGGTGTCGCCCTGGGAGACCTGGGCCGGTTCGCCGCTCGCCGGCGCGCGCCAGATCTCGTCGCGGCCGCGCCGGTTCATCACCACCAGGAGGTCGGCGCCGTCCCAGATCGGGAGCGGGTCGGAGGCCACGATCCAGTCGTGCAGATCGGAGGCCCACCCGACCGTGGTGGGGATGTCCAGGTGGGCGGTGAGGCTGCGGACGGCCGTGCCCTCGCGGACCCACAGCGTCGGCTCGGCGTAGTCGGGCGCGCGGGGGACGTCGGTGCCGACGAAGCCGAGCCGGCGCCCGTCCGGCGACCAGGCCGGCTGCTCGGCGTACCCCGGCAGGGCCGCGAGCTCCTTCGGCTTCCCGCCGCGAAGGGCGACCTCGTAGATGCGCGGCTTCGGGTGCAGGTCGGGGTCGGGCTCGAGGTTCGACGTGAACGCGATCCGCTTGCCGGACGGGTGCCAGGACGGCTGCGAGACGTCGAAATCGCCCTTCGTGAGCTGGTGGGCCCGGGCCCCCGCCCGGGCGGGGACGAGGAAGAGGTGCTCGCGCCGGTCGCGCGTGCCGCCGTCGTCCTGCCAGTCCGTGGTGCGGATGACCCGGCCGAGATGCTTCTTCGGGTCGCCGATCCAGAACCGCACCTCCTCGCCCGGCGAGACGAATGCGATCGTCCGGCCGTCCGGCGACCAGAGCGGCGCGCCGACGGCGCCATGGGGCGCCTTGCAGACCCGCTCGGCCTCGCCGCCGTCGGGGTCGATCAGGAAGAGCTCGGCATCGGCGTCCTCGTCCTTCCCGGCGCCCGCGCGGTCGGACAGGAACGCGATCGTGCGGCCGTCGGGCGACCAGGCCGGCGCCGAGTCGCTCCAGCGCCCGTGCGTGAGCCGCCGCGGCCGGCCGCCGCGGTAGGGGACGAGCCATAGGCTCACCTGGTAGCGGTCGCCGGCGACGGTGCGGCGCGTGTAGACGACGCGCTCGCCATCGGGCGAGATCGCCGAGGCCCCGATCACGACCTGGCGGCGGATGACGTCTGCTCCGAGCGGCGGCACGAGCGCGGACTCTAGATGATTGATCGACGACTCCCGCGTTGTCCTGGGCGACGGTTCGCAGCCGCAGCCCCGCGGCGTCTGACTCCACCCAGGCAGTTGTGCGTCCAGGTGCGCGAGAGTCGTCGATCAATCATCTCGGCCCGGCGGCGGGTACCCTGCGGGGTATGGAGCAGATCCTGACCGTCACCGACGCGGCCATCGAGAAGGCCGTCATGGTGCGCTCGCGCGAGGAGGAGCCGGAGCGGCACGCGCTCTGGGTCGAGGTGGTCGGCCCGGCGCTCAGCCCGTCCTACGACCTCTACCTCCAGCCGCTCGCGGAGGCGCCGCCCGACGCCCATGTCCAGGATCACGGCCGCATCTCGGTCGTCATCCCGGCCGGCAGCATCGAGGCGCTGCGGGGCGGGACGCTCGACCGGGAGGGCGACCTCCTGACCGGCGGGCTCGTCCTGAGCGCGCCGCCGCCCGCGAGCCCGGGCCTCGGCCCGGCGCCCGAGGGCCTCGAGGGGGCGGCCGAGGAGCGCGTCCGGCGCGTCCTCGACGAGCAGATCAACCCGGCCATCGCCGCGCACGGCGGCATCGCCCAGCTCGAGCGCGTGGAGGACGGCGTCGCCTACCTGCGCTTCGGCGGCGGCTGCGCGGGCTGCGGCATGGTGTCGGTCACTCTCACGCAGGGGATCGAGTCGGCCATCCTCGAGCTGGTGCCCGACGTTCACACAATCGTGGACGTCACCGACCACGCTTCGGGCACGAACCCGTACTACCAGCCCACAACGGCGTAGGGCCGAAACCCCCGTCCGGGGCAGGGCAGCCGGCGCACCGGCCGCTAGTCTGGCCTTGAGGGACGCAGTTCGATTCACGGGGGTCGTGGGATGAGCATTGCAGTCGCCACTCCGAACGGCACGCTGCACGCGGGACAGGCGGCGCGCGGGGAGTTCCGCTGTGCCGATTGCGGGTACGGCGTGACGATCCGGCGCGCGTTGCCGGCCTGCCCGATGTGCCGCGGCGAGGACTGGGAAGCCTGGCCGACGGCCCGTGCGGCGGCGCCGCCGCTGCGCCTGGGCGTTCGGTAGCGGGACCCGCTCAAGCCCTGGCGGCGAGGCGCCGATGGGGAGCTTGAGGTGGCAACCCCCAGCCGTCAGCATGCCCTTTACGAGCTCGCGCGCGAACTCGCGCCGGCGCTCGAGATCGGTGAGATCGCGCGCAGGTTCGCGGTCCACGCGCCCGGGCTGACCGGTGGCGACGCCCGGATCTGGCTCCTCGCCGACGGCGCGCGGCGGCTCGTCGCTCCCGCAGGCGAGGCGCACGAGCGCCCGCTCGAGGACGACGCCCCCGAGCTGGCCGTCATCCGGTCGCAGCGGCCGCTTCGCACCGCGTCGCTGTTCATCCTGCCGTTGACCGCCGGGGAGCGGGCGATCGGCGTCATCGAGGTCGACGGCGCGTCGGTCGCGCAGCTCGCTTCGGGCGGCATGCAGTTCTGGCGGACGCTGGGCGAGACTGTGGGTGCAGCGGTCGAGAGTGCCCGCCGGCACGAGCGGCTGCAGGCGGACGAGAACCGCTTCCGCTCGCTCGTCGAGCAGATCCCGGTGGTGACGTACATCGACCAGGCCGGCACCGGCGAGCCGATCTACGTAAGCCCCCAGATCGACACGGTGATCGGCGTCCCGGCGGCCGAGTGGCTGGCCGATCCGGACGCCTGGACGCAGCGGATCCACCCCGACGACCGCGACGACGCGACGGCCCGCTACCGGCGGACGATCGAGGCGGGCGAGCCGTTTGCGGGCGAGTACCGGGTCATCGACGTCGAGGGGCGGACGCGCTGGTTCCACGACCAGGCGGTCGCCGTGCGCTCGGGCGGCGGGCGGCCCGACGAGATCCACGGCGTCATCTACGAGATCACGAAGCGCAAGCAGGCCGAGGAGTCGAGGCGCATCTCCGAGCGCGCCCTCTCCGAGGCCGAGCACCGCTACCGGACGCTCGTCGAGCAGCTGCCGCTCGCCATCTACATCGACGCGCTCGACGAGGCGGGGACGTCGCTCTACAACAGTCCCCAGAACGGCGTCATCACCGGCTACACGCACGCCGAGTGGGAGGCCGACCCCGAGCTCTTCGCGAAGGTCATCCACGAGGACGACCGCCGCCGCGTGCTCGACGGCTTCGAGGCGGCCAGGGTCGAGGGCACGCCGTTCGTGAGCGAGTACCGGATCGTGCGCCCCGACGAGACGATGGTGTGGGTGCACGACGAGTGCGTCATCGTGCGCGACGCCGCCGGCCGGCCGCTCTACCGGCAGGGCTACCTGCTTGACATCACCCAGCGCAAGCAGGCCGAGGAGCGGCTGGGACACCTTGCCTACCACGACTCGCTGACCGGCCTTCCCAACCGCGACCTCTTCTCGGAGCACCTTGAGGTGGCGCTGGCGCGCGTCTCGGGCCACGGCTACGGCGTCGCCGTCCTCTACGTCGACCTCGACGACTTCAAGCTCGTGAACGACTCGCTCGGGCACGGCGCCGGTGACGAGCTTCTGATCGAGGTGGCCCACAGGCTGCGCGGCGCCGTCCGCTCCGGCGACATCGTCGCCCGCCAGGGCGGGGACGAGTTCCTGATTCTCGTCGCCGACCTCGACGTTGCCGCCGGCGGGGCCGGCACCGACATCGCCGACGTCGCCCGCGGAGTCGCCGAGAACCTGCGCGAGGCGCTCTCGGGCCCGTTCGACCTGGGCGGCACGGAGGTCTACTGCTCGGGCAGCGTCGGGATCAGCCTGTACCCGGTCGACGCGGTCGACGCCGAGAGCCTGCTCAAGCACGCCGACACGGCCATGTACCGCGCCAAGGAGTCGGGCCGCGACGGCCACCAGGTCTACAGCCGCGACGGCGGCGACGCGATGGCGCGCCTGTCCATGGCCGGCCGCCTGCGCCGGGCCGCCGCGCGCGACGAGTTCATCCTGCACTACCAGCCGCTCGTCGACCTGACGACCGGCGCTGCGGTCGGCGTCGAGGCGCTCATCCGCTGGATGGACGGCGACCGCGGCCTCATCATGCCCGCCAACTTCATCCCGCTCGCGGAGCGCACAGGCCTGATCGGGCCGATCTCGGAGTGGGTGATCGAGGAGGCCTGCCGCCAGGGGCGCAACTGGCGCGACGCCGGTCTCGACCTCTACGTCTCGGTCAACCTCCCGGCGGCGTTCTGGGAGCCGACCGCGATGCGGCACGTGCTCGACACGATCGACTCGTTCGGGCTCTCACCGGATCGGATGATGATCGAGATCACGGAGTCGACGGCGGCCCGCGAGGGGCTGCGCGAGGCGCCCATCCTCGCCGAGCTGCACGAGCGTGGCCTGCGGCTCGCGATCGACGACTTCGGTACTGGCCACTCGAACCTCGACCGGCTGCACCGCATGGCGGTGACGACGCTCAAGATCGACCGCTCGTTCGTCGCCGGCGTGCCGGACGACCGCAATGCCTGCGTCCTCGTCTCGGGGATGGTCGGGCTCGCCGACGGCCTCGGCCTTCAGGCCCTGGCCGAGGGCATCGAGACGGAGGCGCAGCGGGCGTTCCTGGTCGGGCACGGCTGCCCGCTCGGGCAGGGCTACCTCTTCTCGCCGCCTGTCGCCGCCGCGCAGATCGAGCCGCTCGTCCGGCGGTTGCCGCGAGCGGCCTGATCGCTACGTCACGTGTCGGCGCGCGTCGTCCATCGCCTCGTGCTCGCCGGCTTCGACGATGCCGGCCAGGCGGTCGATCGCGTCCCACACGTCGACGTGGCGGGTGTAGAGCGGGGCGAGGCCGAAGCGGATCGAGTCCGGGGCGCGGAAGTCGGGGATGACCTCGGCGCGCTCGATCAGCGCCCGGCAGATCCGCCAGGCGTCGGGGTGGCGGAACGACACGTGGGCGCCGCGGCGCTCCGGCTCGCGCGGCGTCCCGAGGCTGAACCCGAGCGGCGCCAGGCGCCCGTCGTGCAGATCGACGGCGAGGCTCGTGAGCGCCGCCGCCTTGGCGCGCACGGCGGATAGGCCGGCCTCGGCGAGCATAGCCGCACCCGCGTCGACCGCCGCCAGCGCCAGGATCGGCGGCGTTCCGGCCAGGAACCGGCCCATCCCCGCGACCGGCTGGTAGCTCGGCCCCATGGCGAACTGGTCCTGCTGCGAGAACCAGCCCCAGATCGGCGAGCGCAGCTCGTGCTGGAGGCCCGAGCGGACGTACAGGAGGGCCGGCGAGCCGGGCCCCGCGTTCAGGTACTTGTAGGTGCAGCCGACTGCCAGGTCGGCGCCGACCGCGTCGAGTTCGACCTCGACCGCGCCGGCCGCGTGGCACAGATCCCAGAGGACGAGCGCGCCGGCCTCGTGGCCGGCGGCGGTGATCTCGGCCATCCGCGCGAACGCGCCCGAGCGGTAGTTGACGGCCGAGAGGACGACGAGCGCGGCTCCGCCGGAGCACGCCGCCTCGACATCGGCGGGCTGGGGCCCGGCGACGGGGTCGGTTTCGAGCATGCGCAGCTCGCGCCCGGCGCGCTGCGCCAGGCCCTGGAGGACGTAGCGGTCGGTGGGGAAGTCCGAGGCGTCGGCGACGACGGCTCCGGGGCGGGCGTCGAGCGCGCCGCCAGCCAGCTTGTAGAGGTTGACGGTCGTCGAATCGGACACGATGACCTGCCCCGGCGCGGCGCCGAGCGCCGCGGCTGCGAGCCGGTCGCCGACGGCCGCCGGCGCCTCCACCCACTCGTTCCAACCCGTCACGAGCCGGTCGCGCCACTCGTCGATCCGGGCGTCGAGCGCGGCCCGGGCGTCGTGGCCGAGCGGGCCGAGCGAGTTGCCGTCGACGTAGATGCGGCGCCTCTCGCCGAGCGCGAACCGGTCGCGGAACCCGGCCAGCGGGTCGGCCGCGTCGAGGGTCGCCGCGGCGGCGCGCGGCGTCAGTGCCGTTCGAGCCATTCGACCACCGTAGCCCATGCGCGGCTCCCCGGCTCGAGGTGCTCGTAGTGGCCGTCGCCCGCGAGCTCGGCCAGGTCGCACCCGGCCGCCGCGGCGAAGTCCCGGCTCATCTGGACCGGGACGGTGTCGTCGCGATCGCCGTGGACGAGGAGGGCCGGGACACGGAGCGGGAGCCGGCGGGCGGGCGAGGCTGCGCGGTAGCGGTCGGGCACCCGTTCGGGTGGCCCGCCCACGAGCTCCTCGACCATCCCACCGCAGACGCCCTGCGCCGAGGCCGCCTCGAGATCCGAGACGGCGGCCTGGCCGACCACGGCCGCGAGCCGCACCCGCGCTTCGTCCCGACCCGCCGCCCAGAGCGCGAGGTGGCCGCCGGCCGAGTGGCCGACCGCTGCCACGCGGGGCAGGTCGAGCGGCGCGTCGAGCTTCGCCAGATGGTCGATCGCGGCGGCGATGTCGTCGCCCGTCTCGGGCCACCCGCCGCCGGCCCGGAAGCCGACTCGGCGGTACTCGACATTCCAGGCCGCCCAGCCGCTGGCAGCCAGGTCGGCCGCAAGCGCATCCATCAGGTGGCGGTCGTAGCGCGGCCGCCAGCAGCCGCCGTGCGCGAGCACGCAGACCGGGTGGGGGCCGGGCCCTGCCGGCAGGAAGAGCTCGGCGACCTGGCTTCGATGGCCGCCGTAGCGGTGGAGCGCGCCGCTCACCCGGGCCGCGCCCAGAAGGGCACGAGGACGGGCGCCGGCAGGTCCGGATAGCCCTCCGACGCAAACGCGGTGACGAAGCCGTCGAGCGCGGCGGGCCTGAGCGGCCACGGGTCGAGCGCGATGCCGCCGCGACCGTCGAGCTCGTAGTCGACGCCCTGCACCGATCCCGTCGCCGGTTCTTCCAGACAGAAGTCGAACGCGACCATGTCGTAGAGCTCGGTGACGGCGTCGGCGGCGGCCGCCTCCTCGGCGGTCATGCCGCTGCGCGCAAGGCTGGACGGGAGGGCGGGCTCGAGCTCGGCGGCCACGGGGGAGCCGGCGTTCCGGGCGAGCCGGTGGATGTGCATCCGGGCCATGTGGTCGACCACCGGGTCGGCCGTCTGGGGCTCGAATCCGGCCCGCATCAGCTCCGCCCACCGCTCCGAGCTCATCTCCCCGATCCCGTCCGCGTCGAGCGGCGGGTAGCCGCGGTCGTGCCAGAGGACGCCGGCCACGATCCGCGGCTCGGCCCCTGTCGCGGCGGCCAGCAGCGCCGCCAGGCGGGCGTGCTCGCTCTGCGGGAACACGATGTCGCGGCGGCGGGAGCGGAACATTAGACCTAGACGATGACTGCGTCGCGCTCGACGAGGGCGGCGTAGCGGCCGCCCGCGGCGACCAGCTCGGCGTGCGTCCCGCGCTCGGCGATGCGGCCACCGTCGAGGACGAGGATCAGGTCGGCGTCGCGGATCGTGCTCAGCCGGTGGGCGATCACGATCGTCGTGCGGCCCTCGCTCAGGCTGTCGAGCGCGTCCTGGACGGCCCGCTCGGTCTCGACGTCGAGCGCGCTCGTCGCCTCGTCGAGGACGAGCACCGGCGGGTCGCGCAGCACCGCGCGGGCGATCGCGAGCCGCTGCTTCTCGCCGCCCGAGAAGCGGTAGCCGCGCTCGCCGACGACCGTGTCGTAGCCCTCGGGGAGCGACGCCAGGTGGTCGTGGATGCGGGCGGCGCGGGCGGCGCGCTCGATCTCCTCGTCGGTCGCGCCCGGCCTCGCGAAGCGCAGGTTCTCGCGCACCGTCCCGTGGAAGAGGTACGTCTCCTGCGAGACGACGCCGACGGTCTCACGCAGGGAGGCGAACGAGAGGTCGCGCACGTCGACGCCGTCGACCGTGACCGCGCCGGCCGTGGTGTCGTAGAGCCGGGCGACCAGGTAGCCGAGCGTCGTCTTGCCGGCGCCCGTCTCGCCGACCACCGCCACCTTCGTGCCGGGGTCGGCCGCGAACGAGACGCCGTCGAGGGTCGGGGCGGTGTCGGGGTCATAGCCGAAGCTGACGTCGCGGAACTCGACCTCGCCGCGGACGCGGGAGCGGTCGAGCGTCACCGGCTGCTCGCGCTCCTCGATGTCGACCGGGAGGTCGAGGTACTCGAAGACGCGGTCGAAGAGGGCGAGCGACGTCTGGACGTCGACCTGGACGCCGAGCAGCGAGTTCACGGGGAAGAAGAGCCGGGTCTGGAGCGTGGTGAACGCGACCAGCGTGCCGATCGAGATCGACGCGTTGCCGGACGCGAGCAGGTGGCCGGCGACCCCGTAGACCAGCGCCGGCATGACCGCGAACGTCGTCTGGATCGAGGCCATCATCCAGCGGCCGGCCATGCGCGAGCGCATCTCGAGGTCGGCCAGGCGGGTGCTCTCGTTCGTGAACCGGCGGGTGAGGTCGCCGGTCTGGCCCATCGTCTTCGCGAGCAGGACGCCCGAGACCGAGAGCGACTCCTCGACGAGTGCCGAGATGTCGGCCAGCGTGCCCTGCTTGGTGGTGGTGAGCTCCTTGCGCAGGCGGCCGATGCGGCGGGTCATGAGCACGAAGATCGGAAGGAGCGCGAACGCCGCCGCGGCGAGGCGCCAGTCGAGCAGGATCATCGCGGCCGCGGTGGCGATGACCGTGGTGACGTTCGAGACGATCGAGGTGGCCGTGGTCGTGACGACGCTTTGGACGCCGCCGATGTCGTTTGCGATCCGCGACTGCACCTCGCCGGTTCGCGTGCGCGTGAAGAAGGCGAGCGACAGGCGCTGGAGGTGCTCGTAGACCGAGGCGCGCAGGTCGTGCATGACGCGCTGGCCGACGAGGTTCGACTGCCAGGTCTGGGCGACGCCAATGACCCCCGTCACGATGGGGATCGCCACCATGCCGGCGACGAGCAGGTCGAGCCGGGTCGTGTCGATCGCGTCGGGGTTGGCAAGGACGTGGTTCAGGAGGTCGCGGAGCAGGAACGCTGGGATGACGCCCAGGCTCGCCGAGATCACGATCAGCCCGAGCAGCCCGCTCAGGCGGGCCCGGTACGGCTTGAAGAGCCGGGCGATGCGGTGGCCGGACCCCTGCTTCACCGGCCCGCCTCCAGATTGCTGGCGCAGCGCTCGAGCAGGCCTGCGAGGAGCGTCCGCTCGTCCTCCGAGAACCCGGCGGTCATCCTGCGCCCGACCTCACGGCCGAGATGGGGCGCCGCCACGAGCGCCTCCTCGCCGGCCGCGGTGAGCTCAACCCGGCGGCGGCGGCGGTCGTCCGGATGCGGGGAGCGCAGGATCCAGCCCCGCACCTCCGCGGTGTCGACGAGGGCGCTCAGGGTGGGCGGCGCGACGCCGAAGCTGCAGCACAGCTCGCGCAGGTCGACGGCGCCGCCGGCACGCCGCAGGCGCGCCAGGAGCTCCCACTGCTGCATGGTGAGGCCGTGCTCGCGGGCGATGCGGTCGGCGGCCGCCTGGGCCAGCCGATCGACGCGGCGAACGGCCCTGAGCGCGGGCGGGCGGGGTGGGGCTTGGGCGCGGGAACTCATTCGATCGCGAAAGGTTAGCAAACGAAGAATCGGCCGGAACTTCGCAAATAGCGAGAAATTTCGGGTTGCACGCCGTTGCGGCTTCCCGTAGCTTCACCACTGCGCCGTCCAGGGCAGCCGAGTAGGTCGAAGCCGGGCGGAGGAGCTGTAGGGGCGACTCGAAAGCTCTTTCGCACGGGGGACGAAAGGTCAGCCAGGGCGGCGAATCCTTTTAACGCAGGGGTTTCGCGGTCGCCCGCGAAGGGCAGGGCGACATGACGGACAACCTGCTCCTCATCTTCGGTGCCGCCGTCGTGGTCGTCGGCGTGGTGCTCATCGGGGCGGCCCGCTTCGGCTCGAGCCGGCGGGCGGTCGTGGCCGAGATCGAGCGGCTCGAGGACGACGAGGCGGACGAGCTCGCTGCGTAGCGTGAAAATTTGGGTCTGACCCCAATTTTTCAGCTAGGAGGCTGAGAGCGCCTGGTCCAGGTCGGCGATCAGGTCGGGCGCTGCCTCGATCCCGACCGAGAGCCGAACGAGGGTCGACGGAACGGCGAACGGCGAGTCGGCCGTCGAGGCGTGCGTCATCTGGCCGGGGTGCTCGATCAGGCTCTCGACGCCGCCCAGGCTCTCGGCGAGCGTCCAGATCCGCGTCCGGGCGACCAGCGCCAGCGCCTCCTCCTCCGACCGGGCCAGGAACGAGACCATGCCGCCGAACCCGTCCATCTGGCGGGCGGCGATCTGATGGCCGGGATGGTCCGCGAGGCCCGGGTACAGCACGCCCTCCACGGCGGCATGCCCCTGGAGGAACTCGACCACATGCGCCGCGTTCGCGCAGTGGGCGCGCATGCGCACGGCGAGCGTCTTCAGGCCGCGCAGCGCGAGCCAGGCGTCGAAGGGGCCCGGGACCGCGCCGAGCGAGTTCTGGAGGAACCGCAGCCGCTCGGCCAGCTCCGGGCTCGACGTGGCCGCGACGCCCCCCACGAGATCCGAGTGCCCGCCCAGGTACTTGGTCGTCGAGTGCACGACGATGTCGGCGCCGTGCTCGAGCGGCCGCTGCAGGTACGGCGAGGCAAAGGTGTTGTCGACGACCACGATCGCACCGGCGGCGTGGGCCGCCTCGGAGGCGGCCCGCAGGTCGACCACGTTCAGGAGCGGGTTCGTGGGAGTCTCGAGCCACAGCATGGCCGCGCCGTCAAGCCTCGTGCCGAGCCCGGTGTTGCACTCCTCCGCCGTGACGTAGGTGAAGCGGTAGCCCTTCGGCTCGTACACCTTGGAGAAGAGCCGGTAGGTGCCGCCGTAGACGTCGTTGACCGCGACGACGTGGCCGCCCGCGTCGAGCAGGTGCATCACGGTCGTCGTGGCCGCCATGCCCGACCCGAATGCGATCCCGTGCTCGGCCCCCTCCAGCGAGGCGAGACAGGCCTCGAACGCCTCGCGCGTCGGGTTGGCCGTGCGCGAGTAGTCGTAGCGGAACTCGCCGACCGCCTTCTGGGCGTAGGTCGAGGTCGCGTAGATCGGAGTCGTCACCGCGCCGGTGTGCGGGTCCGGCTCCTGGCCGGCGTGGATGGCGCGGGTCTCGAAGTCCACCGGGCGCGAGTCTAGATGATTGATCGATAGCTCCCCCGCGTCTGGACGTCCGGATGTGGTGGGTTGGCGGCCGTGGTGGGGCTGCGGCTGCGAACCGTCGCATCGCGGCGTCCTCGGTGGCCCACTATCACCCGATATTGGGCCTCCCTGCGTTCTTGCGCTACTCGGTTCTCGCCGCCCAGAACATCACGGGAGTTATCGATCAATCATCTAGTCGGCCGTCTGGATCGGGCACGCGCAGGGCTTCGCCCGAAGGAGCGTCAGCTGGCGCTCGGGCGGGTCGACGAACTCGGTTTGCACCTCGGCTCCGGAGGCCAGCACCATGTCGAGGGGCGAGTGGTGCGCGAACCCGCGCCGGCGCATCTCGGCCACGAGCAGCTCGTGGCGGCGGGCGAGGGCGCGCAGCCGGCCCTCCCATCGCAGCGTCTCCGGGTGGTGGCGGTATCCGGTCCGGTCGCCCGTCACGACGGCCCAGATCGCGTGCAGCTCACGGTGCTCGCCCAGCAGGTGCAGGCGGCAGAGCACGCCCGGCTCGACGTCCCAGATCCGCATCCGTCCCGTCAGGGTAGCTGCGGGCCGCACGCGCGATCATCCGCCGGGCTGGATCCGCCACACCTGCGTGCTCGAGTACCTGAGCACCCACAGGTCGCCGAATGCCTCCTGGGCGACGAAGATCCCCGGCTTCAGCCGCAGCTTGCCCGTCACCCGCGCGGTCGCCGGGTCGATGCGCTCCAGGGTGCCGTCGCCGTTGCACGGCACCCACACGTCGCCTCCGGCCAAACCCAGGTCGAGCGGCGCCTTGCAGGTGCGGACGCTCGCCGTCACCTTGGCCGTCGCCGGGTCGATGCGCGAGACGGTGTCGTCGCCGTTCGCCACCCACAGCGAGTCGGGCGCGGCCGCGAACCAGGCCGGCTTGGCATGCCCGACCCGCAGAGTGGCGGTCACGCGGTCGTCCGCCGGGTCGATCCGGGTCGCCGTGCCGGTGGAGTCGTTGGCCACCCAGACGCCGGCGCCGGTGACGCCGAGGCCGCTCAGCGTCGAGTCGAGCGGCACGTGGCCCGTGACGCGGCCGGAGCGCGGGTCGAGCCGCAGCACGCGATTCGCCGTGCGGTCGGACACCCAGACCGCTCTCGCCGAGTGCTGCACGTCCCATGCCTGGCCGCCGAACGGCACGACCTTCGTGACCTTCCCGGTCCGCGGGCTCACACGGGCGATGTCGGCCGTCCCCAGCCGCGCCACCCACAGCCATCCCCCGGCGTAGGTGATGCCACAGGGCTGGACTCCGATCCGGTGGCGGGTGACCGTGTTCGTCGCTGGGTCGACCTGGGCCAGGACGCCGTCGCTGTACGCGGTGATCCAGAGCGAGCCGGCGGCCGCCGTCATCGCGCACGGGCGAAGGCCGGCGTCGATCGTCGCCAGGATCCGGCCGGCGGGAGGCGGCGCCGTCTTCGCCGACTCGCCCGCGCCGCTCCCTCCGCAGCCGGCAGCGGCCAGCATGGCGAGGGCCACGGACAGGCAGCGACGCATGTCCCGAGGCTAAGAGCCGGCGACGGGCGCCGCTTCCAGGATCCTGCGGGCTTCCGCCGACCCGCGCGCCCGGACGGCCGCCCGCACGGCCGACGGTGGCCGTCCGAACGTGCGCCGGAACGTGTCGGTGAAGTGGCTGTGGCTTGCGAAGCCCAGGTCCAGCGCCAGGTCTGTGAGGGAGGTCTCCGGCTCGGCGATCCGGCGCAGGGCCTCCCGCAGGCGAAGCTGCGTCCGGTAGGCGTGCAGGCCGATCCCCGTGCGGGCCCGGAAGCGGTGCGCCAGGTGAAACGGCGACACGTGCACCTCGCGCGCGAGCCCGTCGAGCGAAAGCCGCTCGGCGTAGCGGGCCGCGAGCGCGGCCCGGGCCGCGTCGACGGCGACCTCGCCCGCCGCCCGCCCGCGCGGCGCGGCGGCACTCGCCCGCACGGCGGCCGCGACCACCGCGGCTACGGCCCGGGTCAGCTCCTCCTCCACGAGCAGCGGGTCGGGGTCGGGCGAGTGGACGGCGTGGTGGGCGACGACGCGCTGGCGCAGATAGCTCGCCTGGTCGGCCGGGCCGTGCGTGAACGAGAGCCCGGTGCCGCCCGCGGCCGCGATGGCCTCGTGCAGGAGCTCCGGCGCGGGGACGACGAAGACGCAGTGGTCGCCGCGCGGGTCGACCAGCTCGCGCAGGTAGGACTCCCGGTGGCGGTAGAAGACCACCTGGTTGGCGTCGGCCACGAGCGCCCCGCGGCCGGCGTGCGCGATCCGGACGGCCGTTCCCGGGAACACGACGTGCGCGCCCGGCCCGATCCAGTTCTCGCCGCGCCAGCGCGAGTCGCCGGGCAGCAGGTGGAACTCGCCGAGGCGGAAGAGCCGGCTCTCGAAGATAACGCGGGACGGCTCCCTCACGTCTCCTGCTGACGACCGCCCGCGCCGGTTAGTTGGTGACGGGCTCGAGCGCCAATTGGCGCGCGAGGCGCGCGAACGCCCGCTGGAGCGCCTCGTCGCGCGCGGCCGATCGCCGCCGCGACTCCGGATGCCAGGCCAGCAGGCGCAGGACGCCGGCCTTGCGGTCGGCCTTCACGTCGGCCCGCCCCGCGACCCTGTCCCCGACGACGAGCGGCAGGACGTAGTAACCGTAGCGCCGCTCGGGCGCGGGCTTGTAGACCTCGATCAGGTGCTTGAAGCCCAGCACTCGCTCGGCGAAGGGCCGGTCCCAGAGCAGGTTGTCGAACGGCGAGAGCAGGACGGAGCCGCTGGGCCGGGCGTCGTCGGGATCGGGCTCGGGCGCGAGCAGCACGGGCGGGCCGCCGTCGTCGACGCGCTCGCGCCGGAGCGCCCCCTCGGCGACGAGCGCGTCGGCGGACGGCCGCACGGCCGCGACTCCGCCCTTCAGCCGCCAGTGCTCGACGACGCCCGCCTCTGTCAGGGCGCCGCGGGCCGCGACCGCCCGCACCACGAGCCGGCGCATCGCCTCGTCCTCGCCGGGCACCGGCGCCCCGAGCACCTCGTCGGGGATCACCCGCTCCGGCAGGTCGTACATGCGCTGGAACCCGTCCCGCGCGCCGATCACGAGCCGGCCGGCCGACCACAGCGCCTCCAGCATCCGCTTGGCCGGCTTCAGGTTCCACATGCCGCCCACGTTGCGCCCGCCCTCGAAGTGCCGCGAGCCGAGCGGGCCGCGCTCGCGGATCTCGCCCATGATCCGGTCGGCCAGCGCAGGGTCGCGGTCGATGACGTCGCCCCACCATGGGTGATCCGGCCGGGAGAGCATCCTGCTCCGCGCGACCGGCCAGTCCTCGATCGGGAGCAGGCAGGCCTCGTGCGCCCAGTACTCGAAGATCCGCCCGGTGCGAAGGAGCGACGTGACCGTCTTCGGCGGGTAGCGCCCGATCCGGGAGAGCAGGGTCAGCCTGTGCGAGCGGTCGACCGCCGAGATCGAGTCGAGCTGGACCGCCGAGAGCCGCCGGACGGCGGCCGCCACCTCCTCGGCGCCGGCCACGCGGTAGCGCGTGGAGTACCCCTGCGCCGCCACGATGTGGCGGCGGAGCGCCGCGACCGGGAGGCTCAAGAACCGTTCCGGGCCCGCGCCAGGTACTCGAGCAGGTCGGAGCGGGTTAGCATCCCCGCCGGCCGCCCGCCGCGCGCCACGACCACCGCCGGGCTCCCGCCCGAGAGGTCGGAGAAGACGCGGTCCAGGCTGTCCGCCGCGTCGACGGCCGCGAGCGGCGGCTGCATCGCCTGCGACACCTCGTCGTTCAGCGCGTCCGGGTTCTTGAACACCCGGTCGAGCAGGCCGCGCTCGCGCAGCGACCCGACGACGTCCGAGAGCGACTCGGCCGGCTGCGCGCGGACGACCGGGAGCTGTGAGATCGAGTAGCGCTGCATCAGCGAGATCGCCTCGCCCACCTTGTGGTGCGACTCGATCGTGACCAGCTCCGGCACCTCGCCGCCGTGCTTGGCGCGCAGCACCTCGTCGACCGTTGGCGCTGGCGCCTCCCGCTCCAGGAACCCGTACTCGATCATGTAGTTGTCGTTCAGGAATTTCGACAGGTAGGCGCGGCCGCCGTCGGGAACGAGGGTGAGGACCGTCTGCCCCGGCTGCATCCGGCCCGCCACCACCAGCGCGGCGTGGATCGCGGTGCCGGCCGAGCCGCCCACCAGGAGGCCCTCCTCGCGCGCCATCCGCCGGGCCGTCAGGAACGAGTCGCGGTCGGACACGGTCACGTACTCGTCGACCAGGGCCGGGTCGTACGTCTGCGGCCAGAAGTCCTCGCCGATGCCCTCGACCAGATACGGGTGCACGGATGTGGACGAGTAGATGGAGCCCTCCGGGTCGGCGCCGACCACGCGCAGGTCGGGCTTCTGCTGCTTCAGGTAGCGGGCGCACCCGGAGATGGTGCCGCCGGTGCCGACGGCGATCACGAGCGCGTCGAGCTCGCCGCCGGTCTGCTCCCAGATCTCCGGCCCGGTCGTCTGGTAGTGGGCCCGCGGGTTGTGCGGGTTGGAGTACTGGTCGGGCTTGTACGCGCCGGGGATCTCCTCGGCCAGCCGGTTCGAGACCGAGTAGTAGCTCTCGGGCGAGTCCGGCGCGACGGCCGTCGGGCACACGACGACCTCGGCGCCGAACGCGCGCAGGAGCGAGATCTTCTCCTGGCTCATCTTGTCGGGCATAACGAAGATCATGCGGTAGCCGCGGATCGCCGCGGCCATCGCGAGCGCGACGCCGGTGTTGCCGGACGTGGGCTCGACGATCGTCCCGCCCGGGCGCAGCTTCCCCTCCCGCTCGGCGGCCTCGATCATCGGCAGGCCGATGCGGTCCTTCACGGAGCCGCCCGGGTTCATGTACTCGAGCTTCGCGACCACCCGGGCCGGGAGGCCGCGCGCGACGTGGTCGAGGCGGACGATCGGCGTGCCGCCGACCAGCTCCAGCACCGAGGGATACTCGCGCGCCATCCGCGAGGCAGTGTACCGGCCGCCGCTCCCGTAGAATCGCCCGATGGAAGTCCGTGCTGAGAGTCGGGGGCCCCCGGCCACGGCGCAGGTGCGTAAGACCGTCACCATCGTCTTCGCCGACCTCGCCGGCTCCACGTCCGTGGGCGAGCGGCTCGACCCAGAGGCCCTCCGCGATCTGCAGACGCGCTACTTCGACGCGATGCGCCGCGCGCTCGAGCGCCACGGCGGCACCGTCGAGAAGTACATCGGCGACGCCGTGATGGCGGTCTTCGGGATCCCCGTCCTGCACGAGGACGACGCGCTCCGGGCGGTGCGCGCGGCGGTCGAGATGCGCGACGCGATGGCCGACCTGAACCGCGAGCTCGAGCGAGACCTCGGGGTGGGGCTCGAGCTGCGAGTGGGCATCAACACGGGCGAGGTCGCCGGTGCGGACGGGGCTGCCTCGGGGCACGGGTTCGTCTCGGGCGACGCGGTCAACACGGCCGCCCGGCTGCAATCCGAGGCTCCGCCGGGCGGCATCGTCGTCGGCGTGCAGACGCGCCGTTTGGTCGAGGGAGCGGCCCGCCTGCGCCCGCACGGCCCGGTCACGGTCAAAGGCAAGCGGCGGCCTCTGCGCGTGTGGCAGGTCGACCGGCTCGTCGACGCGGGCGGCCGCTTCACCCGCGGCTCGGCGGTGCCGCTCGTCGGCCGCCGCGGGGAGCTGCGGATGCTCGCCACCCGCTTCCGGCGGGCGGCCGAGCGCAAGCGGTGCGTCCTCGTCACCGCCGTCGGGCCGGCCGGGATCGGCAAATCGCGGCTCCTGCGCGAGTTCGCGGCCGCGGTCGAGGCCGACGCGACGGTCGTCGTCGGCCGCTGCCTGCCCTACGGCGAGGGCATCACGTACTGGCCGCTGATCGAGATCGTGAACGAGCTCGCCGGCGAGACCGGCGTCCCCGCGCTCGAGGGCCTCCTGGCGGACGACTCGCGGCCCGAGGTGGTCGCCTCGCGGGTGGCCGCGGCCGCGGGCCGTAGCCGGGCGAGCGCCACCGAGGCGGACGTGCAGTGGGCGGTCAGGCGCCTCTTCGAGGCGATGGCCCGGCAGCAGCCGCTGGTGGTGGTCTTCGACGACATCCACTGGGCCGAGCCGGCGATGCTCGACCTCATCGAGCAGGTCGCCGGGAGTGCGACCGGCCCGATCCTGATCTCGTGCCTGGCGCGCGGCGACCTGCTCGAGCGGCGGCCGGGATGGGCCCTCGCCGGCGGGCGCGGCAGCATCATCCGCCTCGATCCGCTCTCCGACACGGACTCCGCCCGCCTGCTCGGACGGCTCGCCAAGCGGCGCCGCGCCAAGGTGCGCCGCGACGAGGTCATGTACGCGGCCGAGGGCAACCCGCTCTTCCTGGAGCAGCTCGTTGCGATGCGCGCCGACGACCCGGGCGTGCGCACGCCGCCGACCATCCAGGCGCTCCTGGCCGCGCGCATCGACGCGCTGCCGGCCCGCGACCGGCGCGTGATCGAGGCCGCCGCCATCGAGGGGCGCGGCTTCCACCGAGGCGCGGTGCGGGCGCTCGTCGAGCAGAAGCGCAGCGTCGACGCCGCGCTCTCGGCGCTGGTCGACCGCGAGCTGATCCACCCCGACCGGGCGGAGCTGCCCGGCGAGACCGGCTATCGCTTCACCCACATCCTGGTGCGCGACGCGGCCTACGACCTGCTCCCGAAGCGGCGGCGGGTGGACTTGCACGTGGCGTACGCCGACTGGTTGCTCGGGCGGCCCGAACGCGGAAGCGCCGCCGATGAGATCGTCGGCTACCACCTCGAGCAGGCGTACGAGTACCGCTCCCAGCTGGGCCGGGCCGGCGACGACCGGCACAGCGATCTGGCCGCCCGGGCCTCCGCCCAGCTGAGCGTCGCCGGACGGCGCGCGCTCTCCACCGGCGACCGCAGCGGCGCCTCGAACCTGCTCGAGCGAGCGGCGGCGCTGCGGTCCGGCACCGACCCCGACCGGCCGGCGCTCCTCATCGACCTGGGCTGCGTCCATCGCGAGCAGGGCCACTTCCGCGAGTCCGAGGCGGTGTTGCGGGAGGCGCGCTCGCTCGCGATCGACGCGGGGAACGGAGCGCTCGAGGCGCGGGCGCAGGTGGCGCGGCTGCTCTCGCGGCTGCAGGTCGACCCGGACGGCGTTGCCCGGCTGATGCGCAGGCAGGGCGACGCGCTGGAGCGGGCTCTGGCGACGGCGGAGGATCACGCCGGTCTCGCCCAGCTCTGGAACATCAGGGCGCTCCTCTGGTGGATCAAGGCGCAGTCCGGCGAGGCCGAACGGGCGTGGCGACGGGGCGCCGACGAGGCCCTCCTGGCCGCCGACGAGCGGCTGTTCGCGGATCTGATCGGGTGGGAGGCATCGTCGACGGCGGTCGGGCCGACGCCGGTCGAGACGGCGATCGTTCGGTGCGGGGAGATCTGCGCGACGCTTCGCAACGACCCGTGGGCGGAGGCGCTGGCGCTCCAGCCGCTCGCGAGCCTGCACGCGATGCGCGGGGAGTTCGACAAGGCGTTCGCGCTTCTCGACCAGTCGGCGGCCACGCTTGCCGGGTTCGCGCCGACGGTCGACGCCGCGGTTTCGCACCCGGAGGTGTTCGTCGCCGTGCTCGCCGGGGATCTCGACCGCGCCGAGCGCCACCTCCGGTCGGGACGGCGGTTGCTCGAGCAGATGGGCGAGCGTGCCGTTCTGGCCTCGACCGAGAGCTACCTCGCGCAGGTGACGCTTCTCACCGGACGCGCCGCCGAGGCCGACAGGCTCGCCCGGCGGTGTGCGTCGCTTGCGACGGAGGACGATGCCTGGGCGCAGGCGGCTTGGCGTCAGGTGCGGGCTCGGGTGCTCGCCGGCCGAGGCCAGGCGCAGCGGGCGCTCGAGTACGCCCGCCAGGCGGTCGAGATCGCCATGACGACCGACCACCTCAACACGCAGGCCGACTCCCTGGTCGACCTTGCATTTGTGCTCGACGCTGCCGGCTTGTCCGACGAGGCGGTCGCTTCGCACGAGCGCGCGATCGAGATCTACGAGGCGAAGGGCAACAGCGTGCGCGCTCGGGAAGCTCGCGGGGCGCTTACGCGTCGTGTCAGGGTCTGACACAATCGCGACAACTCCCGGAGGGCAGCCATGGGACCGAAGTTCGATCCATACCTCAACTTTCAGGCGGGCGGCAGCCTCGACGTCTGCGGTCCGACCAACTTCGCTGCGCAGGACGTCATGTTCAAGCTCGTCCGCGTGAGGCTGAAGGATCAAGCCAACACGCAGGTGGAGCAGACGTTCAATCCCCCGCCCGCGCTCTTCGGGAACGGGGACACGATGTGGGAAGGGGAGATTCCGCCCGTCAAGGCCCAAACGCTGGTTACCGGCCCCGCCCGTGCCACCGGGAAGGGGCGCGTGCTGCATCGGGACGGCACGGAGGAGGAGGTCGTGTGGGCCAACGACGTGATCCTCGCCAATCCGACGAATATTCCTCCGAGGGAAGTCCAAGTAAGAGCTCCGACCGACGCAGTCAGGGGGTCATGATGGCCATGGGGCCGAAGATCGATTCACATCTCGTACTCGCGGACGGAGGCCGGACCGTGAAGGTGGTCGGGCCGACAGGCGACTGGGATCGGTATGCCGTGAGTGCGACGTTCAAGGTGGTGATCGCGCAGATACAGGGTGAGAGCATCGTGCTTGCGATCGGCCACTCGGATGAGCCCTACACGCCTGACAAGACCTGGTGGGACGCCGATGCCAAGATCAAGAGCGCGGATGAGAGCGTCAAGTTCGTGGAGGGCTGGGCGTCGGCCTGGGCCATCGCGTCCGTGAAGATGCGCGACAACAGCTACGAGCCGTTTGCATGGTCGGTCGATACGCGCCTCCTCGACCTCTCGAGCAGTCAGACGCCGCCCGACTATCCGCCGCCCTGGCCGTTGCCGTAACCACCTGGGAAGATCCGAGCGGCCGGGCCCGTCATGCGGGTGCGTGGGATGATCGTGGAGAACGACCGACCACCAGGGAGGTGGCCAGCATGCACTCGAAGGTCTCGAACAGCCTGATCCTGAGCCCCGACGGCCGCGAGGTCGCGGTGTCCGGGCCGATCACCAAGTGGGATGACGACGAGAAGCGCGCGACGTTCACCGTGGTGATCGCGCAGCTCGGAGAGGACGGCGACATCGTCCTCGCCCGTGGCCATTCGCGGAGGACGTACGAGAACGGCGCCGCGAAGTGGCAGGCGACCGCTCGCGTGACCAAGCCGGGCGCTCGGCTCACGTCGGGCGAGGCCCAGGCGTGGGCGCTCGCGTCGATCGAGGAGTCTGGAGGCGGCTACGAGCTCTACCCGTGGTCGCTCGAGACGCACCTCGTGACCGACATGGTCATCGCGGCGGCAGCCCGTTGACCTGGCCTTCGGGCGCCCGCTGTGCTGTCGCTTTCACCTTCGACTTCGACGCCGAGGAGGTGTGGCTGGCGGACGACCCGGACGCCGCCTCGAAGCCGGGGCTGCTCTCGATGGGGGCCTACGGCGCGAACGTCGGCGTGCCGGAGATCCTGCGCCTGCTCGACCGGCGCGGGATCCCGGCGACGTTCTTCGTCCCCGGCCGCGTCGCCGAGATGCACCCGGACCGGGTGCGCGACATCGTCGCCGGCGGGCACGAGCTCGGCGCCCACGGCTACACGCACCGGTCGCCGACGTCTCTCAAGCGCGTCGAGGAAGAGGAGGAGCTCCGCAAGACGAAGACGATCCTCGAGGGGTTCGGCACCGCGGTGCGCGGCTACCGCTCGCCGGCCTGGGAGTTCTCGGTGAACACGCTGGAGCTGCTCGCCGGCCACGGGATCGGCTACTCCTCGAACCTGATGGACCGCCTCCACCCCTACCGGCACCCGAACGGGGTGGTCGAGCTGCCGGTGCAGTGGCTCCTCGACGACGCCGCCCACTTCTGGTTCTCGCCGGACGAGTGGGTGAAGAAGATCTCGACGCCATCGGAGGTGCGCGAGATCTGGGAGGAGGAGCTGCTCGGGATCCGCGACCTCGGCGGCCTGTGCGTCCTCACGATGCACCCGCAGGTGATCGGCCGGCCGTCGCGGCTGCGCTTCCTCGACAGCTTCATGGGGATGGTTCAGGAGCTGGACGGCGTCTGGGTCGCCGGCTGCGCCGACATCGCCGACACCGTTACCGGCTCGTAGCCGCGCCGCACCAGCTCCGGCAGGATCTCGCGCAGCGCGTCGGTCGTCGGCGTGCGGTCGCGGATGCCGGTGTGGTGCGACGGCCAGCCGTCGTGGAAGTCCACGATCGCGCCGTCGTACACGCCGTCGAGCACGCGCCGGACGATGCGGTCGACCTTCCGCTCACGCCAGTCGATCGGGTCGACGTCCCACAGGACGCACGTGAGCCCAAGCCCGGCGCCGACCGTTCCGACCCGGTCGGCGTCGTCGCCGTAGGGCGGGCGCACGAGCACGGGCGCTTTGCCTGAGGCTTCAGTGATGGCCACCTGGGCGCGCGTCAGCTCGTCGCGCAGCGTGTCCTCCCCGATCGCGCTGCAGCGCGGGTGCGAGAACGTGTGGTTCCCGAGCTCGTGGCCCGCGGCGACCATCCGCCGAAGCAGGGCCTCGTGCCCGGGGATCTTGTCCCCGAGCACGAAGAACGTTCCGGCCCCGCCGTGCCCGGCGATCAGGTCGGCGATGGCCTCGGTGTGCGCGGACGGGCCGTCGTCGAACGTGAGCGCCACTCGCGGCATCGGCGGATCCTATGCATCGTCGTGGGTCAGACGTCCGGCAGCGGCGAGGATCGCGGCGCACCTCGCGTCCGCCCTGCAGCTCGCGGACGGGTTGGAGCTCCGCAGCAGCCGGTTTCCGGCCTGCTCGACGCGACCGAGCTCGTGCGCTCGCTGGAGCCGGACGTCGTGCTGATGGATGTGCGCATGCCGCGAGTGGACGGGATCGAGGGCATCCGCCGGATCGTCGCGTCACCGAGCGAGGCCCGCGTCGTCGTGCTCACGACGTACGACGAGGACGACTACGTCTTCGCCGCGTTGCGAGCCGGCGCGAGCGGGTTTCTGCTCAAGGACGTGCGCCCGGTCGATCTCATCGAGGCGGTCCACGTCGTCGCGGCGGCGAGGCACTGCTCGCGCCCACCGTGACGCGCAGGCTGCTCGACCGGCTGGCGGACACGCTGCCCGAGAATGCGCCCCCGGCGGTCGACCTCGGCGACCTGACCGAGCGCGGGCTCGACGTCTTCAGGCTGATCGCGCTCGGCCTGTCCAACGCCGAGATCGCAAAGCGGCTCGACGTGACCGAGGCCACCGTGAAGACGCACGTCTCGGCGGTGCTCAGGAAGCTGCAGCTGCGCGACCGCGTGCAGGCGGTCGTGCTGGCCTATGACCTGCGCCTCGTCCGGCCGCGCTCGATCTGAGCGCTACGCGGGCCACTGGAAGCTGAAGTAGAACTGCCGCCAGGCCGTCCACCAGTCGTCCGCGCGTGAGACGATCGTGCGCCCGTCGCGGATCTCGACGACGGGATGGTGGCGGAACTGCTCGGCGTGGTCGGGCGTCGCCAGCTCGACGACGATCTCGCATGGCTTGCCCGGGTCGTACGGCGGCACGGCCTTCAGGTCGGCCAGCGCCGTGCGGGCGCCGTCCTCGATCATGCGGCGCGCGACCGCGGGCACCTTGTGGCGCCCGCTGAACCGGCCGATCGCGGTCTTCACCTGCACCGTCGTGAGCCCTGCGCCGAGGAGCGCGCGGCCCTCGCGGCACGCGGCCTGGTCGCCGGTCACGAGGACCACCGGACAGCCCCAGGTGCCGCACAGCGCGGCGTTGATCCCGGTCTCGCCGACCTCCGTGCCGTTGAAGCGGACGCTGCGCCAGTGCGTCCCCGAGACGGTGTGGCTCATGAAGCCGTCGCTCGTCCCGGCCATCGCGTGCATGCCGACGAAGAGGGCCGCGTCGCAGCCGTCCTCGAGGAAGCCCGTGTACTCGGTCCACTCCTTCTGCACGACGAACTCGCAGCCCTCGTCGAGGTCCTCGGGGATGAGCGAGTTGAACGACCAGCCCTTGCCGGCGCCGTGGCAGTCCATGACGACGATCTCGGTCGCGCCGGCCTCGCGGGCGCCGCGCACCGCCGCGTTGATCTCCTCGGTGTAGAGCTTGCGTCCCTCCTCGTAGAGGGACTCGCCGCCGTCGACCTGCTGCCAGTTCGAGATGCCGGCGACGCCCTCCATGTCGGTCACGATGAAGACGCGCATGCGGCGGCCACTCTACCGGCCGCGTCCCGCGGAAGGTCGCAACGTGCGTGAAAAACCGGGTTGCAAGCGCTGGACGCGTGCCGTAGCTTGACCACTGCGCCGTCCAGGGCAGCCGAGTAGGTCGAAGCCGGGCGGAGGAGCTGTAGAGGCGACTCGAACGCTCTTTCGCCCGGGGGACGAAAGGCCAGCCGGGACGGCGAATCCTTTAAGCCGATGCGTGAAAATTTGGGGTCAGACCCCGATTTTTCACGGTAGCCTTGTGGGGATGGGGCCAAGCGGCATCACACCGTGGGGCGAGTCGCCGAAGGGGCTGCGCGGCTGGCTGCGGTTCCTCCTCCGGCTGATCTCGCCGGGCCCGCCGCGCCGCTAGCTCAGGCTGACCGAGCCGTCCTCGGCGATCGTCCAGTGCGGGTTGTGGGCGACCTCCCACGGATGGCCGTCGGGGTCGGCGAAGACGCCGGAGTAGCCGCCCCAGAACGTCTCGGCGCCCGCGCGGAGCACCGTGCCGCCCGCGGCCCGCGCCTCCCCGAGGACCGTGTCGACCTCGGCGGGCGAGCGGGTGTTGTAGGCCAGCGTCACGCCGCCCCAGCCGCCGCCGTCGGCCACCATCGAGTCCTCGGCGAGCTGCTCGCGGCTCCACAGCGCGACGACCATCCCGCCCGCCTGGAAGAACGCGACGTCGTCGGCGGGCGCCGCGCCGGTCGTCCACCCGAGCCCCTCGTAGAACGCCCGCGCGCGAGCGAGATCCGAGACTCCCAGCGTCACGAGGCTGACGCGCTGCTCCACGCGCGCATCGTAGACTGGCCGCATGCCTGAGACGATCCGCATCCCCGCCCGCGAGGGCCACGCCGTGCGCATGTCCGCCGGCGACCGCGTCCGCGTCATCGACCCCGAGGGCGGCCAGGTGGCCGACGTCTTCGCGTTTTGCGCCGACGACCTCTCGGAGTACCACTCGGCCGAGCACACGCGCGTCTACGTGAACCGGCTCTTCCCGCGCGTCGGGGAGCAGTTCGTCACCAACCGGCGCCGCCCGATCCTGACGCTCGAGGCCGACACCACCGACGGCATCCACGACATGCTGTGCGCCGCCTGCGACCCGAGCCGGTACGCCGGGCTCGGCGTCGAGGGCTGGCACGCCTCATGCCAGGAGAACCTCCAGAAGGCGATGGCCGCGCTGGGCTACGAGGGCATCGAGATCCCGCAGCCAATCAACGTCTTCATGAACATCCCGGTGCTCGACGACTGGGAGATCGGCTGGGAGCCCGCACCGACGAAGCCGGGCGACTCCGTCACCCTGCGCGCCGAGCGCGACATCGTGCTCGCCGTCTCGGCCTGTCCGCAGGATCTCGTGAGCATCAACGCCGGCAGCCCCGGCCCGATCGACCTCGAGCTGGAATAACGGTGCCAGGCACGAAATTTCCGTGCCTGGCACCGATTTTCCGCTAGCGGTGCGCGTCGGCGTACGCCGCCAGCGTGTCGGCGATCACCTGGCAGGCCGCCATCGCCGACTCGCCGTTGTCGTACGCCGGCGCGACCTCGCAGACATCCATCGCAACGATGTCCGCACGCCCGATCACCGACACCATCGTCAGCGCCTCACGCGCTGTCAGCCCGCCCATGGTCGGCACGCACGTGCCGGTGCAGACCGAGCTGTCGAGGCTGTCGACGTCGAAGCTGAAGTAGATGCCGTCGGTGCCGTCCGACGCGATCCCGACCGCCTCCTCGGCGATCGCACGGGCGCCGCGCTTGTCCACGTCGGACACGTGGTACACGGTGACCCCCGCGTCGCGCACGTAGGCGTACTCGCTCTTGGGGTTCATCGCCCCGTGCGGCCCGATGATGACGCACTTGGCCGGGTCGAATGCGTCGAGCTCCATCGCTCGCGTGATCGGGCAGCAGTGGTTGATCGTCTCGCCGCCGACGTCCGGCGCCGTGTCGAGGTGGGTGTCGACCAGGATCAGGCCGTAGGTGCCGTCCGGGGCGTGCCGGTCGACCGCCATCGAGCCGCCGATCGTGGTGATGTGCTCGCCACCACACAGGACCGGGATCGCCCCGGCCTTGATGGCCTCGCCCATCGCGTCGGCCACGAGGTCGACGGTCTTGGGCGCGTTGGCGGGCACGACCGCGACGTCGCCCATGTCGGCAACGCCGAGCGCCTCGAAGAGGTCGAGGTCGTACTCGCCGTGGTAGGAGAGCAGGTGGCTCGACCAGTCCCGCACCGCCCGGGGGCCGAGCTGGGCCCCCGGACGGGCGATCGTGGTCGAGTCGAACGGCATCCCGAGGAAGGCCGCCTTCACGCCCGCCGCCCGCAACGCGTCGGCGTCGGCCTCCACCTGCGGAGCGCCGAGGAACGTGGCGATCCCGCCCACGAGGACGGAGTGCCAGCCCTGGCGGGTCTGCTGCGAAGCGACGGAGCTCATCGTGTCCCCTCTCTCATTCCGGCGGGATCTCGGCGAACACCTTGTCCACCGAGACGCCGCGCTGCTTGCTGGTGAACCACGCGATCCCGTAGACGACGATCGCGCTCGGGATGATCAGTGCCATGACCCACCGGAGCGTCGTGCCCCAGAGGTCGAATCCCTGGACCGGGTCGTACCAGAACCAGTACTCGCAGAACACGAGGCACAGAGTCGAGAGGCCGCCCAGGAGTGTGATGTTCGGGATCCCGAGCGTCGACCCGTTCCACGGCGACGCCTGCCACAGGTCGCGCCGCCGATACGGGAACACGGTCGCGGCGATCGAGCAGAGGACGAACGACAGGATCCACGCGAAGATCCCATTCAGGGTGTTGAAGATCTGATCCACGTAGAGGTAGAGGCAGATCTCCGACAGCACCCAGACGAACGCGATGGCGTAGATCGGGGTGTGGTAGCGGTCGTGCACCTCGGACAGCTTCCGCGGGAACAGCCCGTCGAAGGCCCACGCCAGGATCGCGCGTGTCGCTGCGAGGAAGTTGATGGGCAGCCACACGTACGTCCAGAACAGAAACGACACGCCGAGGACGAGCACGGCCCAGCCCTGGTTCCGCACCATCGTCGCGATGACCTCGTTGTACGTCGGCAGGTTGCCGATGCCGAGCACGCTGGGAACGTCCTGCGGCAGCGGGTAGCCAAGCTGACCGAGGAACGTCGTTCCGGCGGCGCTGTTCAGGCCGAGTACGAGCAACAGCATGAGCAAGGTCACGTAGACGATCGAGCCGGGCATTGCGATGAACTGCGACCGCTTCGCGTTTCGCACCTCGCCACCGATGAAGCTCGACGTGATGGCGTAGAGGGTGATGAAGAGCGGCCACACCATCGCGTACATGGTCTGCTTCAGGTCGAAGCTCGACTGCTGGAGGTTGTTCGAGTACTTGGCGAGGCTCGCGGTCGCGTTCTCGACGCCGCCCACGCCGGAGACGTACGAGTTGAATCCGCTCGCGGTGTCGGTCTGGTTGTGGATGGCGAGGATGATGAGGCCGGTCACCACGCCCACCATCGCCACGACGAACGTCACGTTCTGGATGCGGAAGTAGATCCGCGTCCCGAGCGCGAAGATGATCGCGAAGAAGGTGAGGAGGAGCGAGCCGGCCACGAAGATCCACCACTTGCGGGTGAAGTTGTCGCCGTACCCGACCAGCGTCGGGCTGTCGAACACATAGCCGGCCTCGCGACAGAGGCCGGACAGGCCGTACTGCGCCAGGTAGGCGGCGGGGATGCCGGTGTACGTGACCAGCCAGATCATCCAGTTCCACGACGATAGGAAGCCGAGGAACGGGTGCAGCGTGCGGCTGATGTAGATGTAGTCGCCGCCCGATCGCGGCATCGCCGCGGCGAAGTAGGCGTACACGCCGGCCATGGGCAGCGAGAGCAGCCCCGCCAGGATCGTCGCGGTGACCATGCTGCCGCCGGCGTAGAGCGCGGGGATGAGGAGCACCATGAACGCCACCCCGATGCCGACGTTCTGGTTGTTCGTGTTGTAGATGAAGACGTCTTTGGCGGATGCCTCGCGCCGCAGCCCCGTCGCCTTCCTGGCGAAGACCTCCGGGGCTCCAGTGGCTTCGGTGGCCATGGGTGCTTCCTCCTTTATCCTGTGACGAGCTGGCAGGACCGCACCCGGTCCTTGCGCAGGTCGATGACGGCCCCGTCGATCACGCCCTCCGAGTAGGCGCTTCCGGGGTTGACGCAGGTCGTCTTTCCGATCTTCGCGATGGCCTTGGACTCGTGGATGTGCCCGTGGAGCGACAGCACGGGCTGCACCTCCTCGATCAGGGTGCGCACCGCCATCGAGCCGACCGAGACGATGCGCGGTTCGCCGCCGTCGAGCACGACCTTGAGGTCGGCGGTGAGCTGCGGTGCGCGGTCGAGCATCGTGCCGTGCGGCGGGCAGTGCAGGTTGAAGATGGTCGGGATGTCCGGGTCGAGCTGGTCGGCGAGGCCGTGGAGCCGCTCCAGGAGCGCCTCCTCGGGCTCCTCACGGGGGCTGTCCCACGGAGTCGGGTTCGTCCAGGAGCACGAGAGCATCTGGGCCTCGTCTCCGACCCTCACCACCTTGTTGTCGGGGTTGACGACAGTGGTCGACTCGAGCGCCTCGTCGATCGCGAACTCGTCGTCGTTTCCGGGCATGACGAAGCAGCGGATCCCGGTGCCGGCGAGCCGCTCCTCGGCGAGGGCGATCCAGCGCCGCACCTCGTCGGTCATGAGGCGGGTGAACGTCTCCTCGCGGTACTCGGTGTCGGCGTTCATGCGGTCGTACTCGGCCCGGTCGCAGCGGTACGGGTAGAAGCCGTTGAACCGGATCCGCTTCTCCATGTCCTCGAGCTCGTCGGACGAGACGATCTCGTGCTTCCCAAGGACGCGGGCCTCGTGCCGGCCGTCCGCCGTCTCGACGATCGGCACCATCATCTTGCCGGTGATATCGCCGCCCATGATGAGCGTGTCGGCCTCGTAGAACTTGGCGGCGTTCAGGAACTTGCGCCAGCACTTCTCCGAGCCGTGCACGTCGCCGGCGTAGTAGAGCTTCACGATCCGCCCTCCCGCGCGCGGGCGAGCGCGTGGAGCGAGATGATCTCCCAGGCGATGTTGGCAGCGAGGAGCGCGGTCGGCTGGCCGGGCGAGTCGTAGGAGGGCGACACCTCGACCACGTCGCACCCCACCAGGTTGATCCCCGTGAGCGCGCGGACGAACGCCTGCGCCTGGCCGGACGTCGGGCCGCCCACCTCGGGCGTGCCGGTGCCCGGGGTGTAGGCCGGGTCGCAGAAGTCGACGTCGAAGGTGAGGAACGCCGGACGGTTGCCCACCCGCTCGCGGACGAGCTCGCCGTAGGCCGCCGGGCCCAGGTCGAGCAGCTCGATGGTCGAGAGGACGGTGAACCCCATGTCGCGCGCGTCGCCGATGTCGGACGGGGCGTAGAGCGAGCCGCGCATCCCGGCCTGCACCGACGCCGACGGGTCGATCACGCCCTCCTCGGCCGCCCGGCGGAAGGTCGTGCCGTGGTAGAAGCGCTGGCCGAAGTACTCGTGCCAGGTGTCGCCGTGGGCGTCGAGGTGGACGAGCGCCAGCGGGCCGTGGCGGGCGGCGTGGGCGCGCAGCTCCGCCAGGGTGATGGCGTGGTCGCCGCCCAGGACGACCGGGAAGACCCCGGCGTCGATCAACTTGCCGAGCCCCTCCTCGGCCAGCGCGTAGGTGGCCACCGTGTCGCCCGGGGCGAGCTGGAGGTCGCCGCCGTCGACGCCCGAGAGGTGGGCGAAGATGTCGACGTCCTGCTCGGCGTTGTAGGGGCGAAGGAGCGCCGACGCGGCCCGGATCGCCTCCGGGCCGAAGCGGGCGCCCGTGCGGAAGCTCGTCGCCGTGTCGAACGGGAGGCCGACGACGGCGAAGTCGACGCCCTCCATGTCGGTCACGTACGGCAGCCGCATGAAGGTGCGGATCCCCGAGAAGCGCGGGCTGCGGAAGGCATCCGCCGGTTGGTAGCGAGCTGTCACAGCGTTCCTCCGTTCACCGAGACGATCTGGCCCGTGATCGTTCCCGCGGCGTCGCTCACCAGGTGGGCGATCACCTCGGCGATCTCCGCCGGCCGGCCGACCCGGCCCAGCGGCACCTCGCCCCCGTAGCGCTCGAGCAACTCGGCGAGCGGCAGGCCGACGTCGTCGGCGTCGACCTGCAGCTGCGGGGTGTCGACGATCCCGGGGGCGACGGCGTTTACCGTCACGCCGCGCGGGCCCAGCTCGCGCGCCACGGCCTTGGTCAGCGAGACGATGCCGGCCTTCGACGCCGAGTACGCGGTCGCGCGCGGCCAGCCGGTGACGCCCCACTCCGAGGCCACGCTCACGATCCGCCCGAACCCGCGCTCGGCCATCGCCGCCCCGCAGGCCCGGATGCACGAGAACGTGCCGGTCAGGTTCGTGTCGACCACGCGCCAGAACTCGCTCGCGCCGACCTCGCCGATCTCGCCCATCACCATGTAGGCGGCGTTGGCGACGAGGACGTCCACCGGCCCCAGATCGCGGGTCACGTTCTGCACCATCCGCCCCACGGCGGCCGGGTCGGAGACGTCGGCTTCGGCCGAGTAGCCCGGGACGCGCTGCCCGGGCAGGTGGTTTCGGGCCACGGCGTAGCCGCGCTCCTCGAGCAGGTCGGCGGTGGCGGCGCCGATGCCCGTCGCAGCTCCGGTCACGAGCGCCACCCTCACACCACCGCCCCCGAGTTGGGCGACACGACCTGGCCGGTCACGTACGAGGCGGCATCCGAGGCGAGAAACGCGATCGTCGCGCCGATCTCGGCCGGCGTCGAGAGCCGCCGCACCGGGAGCGACTCGAGGTACTCGGGCGTGCGCCAGGTGTCGGTGAGGAGGCCGGTGTCGGTGGCGCCGGGCGCGACCGAGTTGACCCGCACGCCCCGCGGTGCGAGCTCGAGCGCGAGCGCCTTCGTGAGCCCGACGATGGCGCCCTTGGCCGCGCAGTAGTGGGCGTGGAGCTCGGCGCCGCACAGCGCGAGCTCCGAGCTCACGTTCACGATCGAGCCGCGGCCGCGGGCGGCCATTCGTGGGCCGACCGCCCGGCAGGTGTGCCAGGTGCCGCCGAGGTGTACGCGCAGCATGCGGTTCCACTCCTCGTCCGAGATCCGCTCGATGGGCGTCTCGAGGACGTACCCGGCGCAGTTGACCAGGACGTCGATCGGCCCGCGCGCGGCCTCGGCCTCGGCCACGAGCGCGACGATCGCGTCCTCGTCGGCGACGTCGACCGGCAGGTCGGTGGGGACGACGTCGTGCCCCGCCGCCTCGAGCGCCTCCGCGGCGGCTCCGCCGATGCCCCCGGCCGCTCCCGTGACCAGGGCCACGGGCCTACTCAACCGGGATCTCCTTGAACCGCCTGTCGATGTCGACGCCGCGGGCCTTGTTCAGCGCCCGGGCGGCGAAGTAGATCACGGGGCCGGCCAGGAAGATGGCGACGTTGTAGAGGATCCGGGTCCAGTAGTAGGAGCCGTCGGCGTGCTGGAGCCCGGCGAACGGGTCGCGCAGGTAGATGATCGCCGCCGCCACGCACGCGATCAGCGAGAGCGTCCCGACGATGCTCATCACGGGGATGCCGCCGGCCCGCCACCGCACGGGCGAGGACTCGAACACCTCGGGCAGCCGGTAGGGGAAGGCGATCGCGGCGATCGAGACCACGATGAACCCGAGGATGAACCCGAAGATCCCGGTGAGGGTCGAGTAGTACGAGGTGAAGACGTAGAAGTAGAGCGCGATGATCGACCCGATCGAGACCACCCAGATGGCGACCACAGGCGTGTGGCGGGTCTCGCTGACCGACGCCAGCTGGCGCGGCGCGACGCCGTCGACGGCATAGGCGACGAGGTTCCGCGAGGCGTTCAGGATCTGGCCGGGGAGCCACGTGTAGCTCCAGAACACGAACCCGCCCAGGATCAGGACCGCGATCCAGGTCTGGCCGCTGGCGACCGCCGCGATCTCGCTGTAGACCGGCGTGGACGACAGTCCCAGGCTCGCGCCGAAGTCGTTCCCGAGCGCGTTCCAGAGGTCGAACCCGGCGCTCGAGAGGGCCGCCCACGTGAGCACCATCAGGACGCCGGTGGCGATGATCGCCGCGGCCGGCATCGACCAGAGCTGGATGCGGCTTGCCCGTCGCACCTCGCCGCCGATGTAGGCCGACGACTGGTTGAACACCAGCTCGAGGTAGAGCCACGTCATCGGGAGGATCGTGTTGCGGAGGTCGAACGAGGCCTGACCCGTCCCCGCCTTGGACGCGTTCTTCACGCTGTCGGCGCCGTAGGTCGAGTTGATGCCGTTCACCACGTCGGTGTGACTGCTGACCGCGAAGACGACGATCGAGATCAGGATGCTCGCCATGGCGAACAGGAAGAGCACGTTCTGGATCCGGAAGTAGAGCGTGAGGCTGTAGGAGAAGATGGTCGCGAGCGCCAGGATCAGGATCGCGCCGGCGATGAAGGTGCCGCGGTCGCCGACGAGGGTGTTGCCCCAGTCGGTGAGCGTGCCCGAGCCGGACATCGCGCCGACGGTGCGCAGGAACGGGCCGAGGCCGTACTGGGCGAAGAACGCCGACGGCACGCCGCCGTAGATGAACCACCAGGCGGTGTTGTTGAACGACGACATCATCCCGAACGCGGGGTGCAGCGTCCGCGAGACGTAGACGTAGTCGCCGCCGGACCGCGGCATGGCCGCCGCGAACATCGCGAACACGAGCGAGAGCGGGATGACGATTCCGAACGCGATCAGCTCGTTCAGGTACACGTTCACGCCCGGGTAGAACGGGATCGTGACGCTGAACAGGAACGCGGCCATGAGGCCGATCGAGATGAAGTTCACGTTGTAGACGAGCACGTCCCACATGCCGGCCTCGCGGACGAGCCCGGTCGCCTGCCGTTCGAATGCCGCCGGTGCTGTGGCCTCAGCCGCCATACACGTCCTCCTCGATCTCGACGGGGGTTACGGGACGGGCCTCGCCGGCCGGGATCGCCGCCTTTACGTGCGCGGCGATCTCGCCGGCCGGTGCGATCCAGATGCCGCCCAGCGCGCGGGCCCGCTCGACCACCCGCTCGAGCGTCGCCACGCGCGATGCCCGGCCCGAGAGGAACGGGTGGCTCGTGTGCACCATGAGGCCGCCCTCGCCGGCCAGCGCCTCGAGCTCGGAGCCCCACAGGTCGAGCACCTTCGCCGGCGATTCGATGACCGCGCCGATATGCGGCTCGGGCAGGAACGCGTACTGCTCCCAGTCGTCGAGCATCCAGTGCACGGGCAGCTCGGCGAGGACGCTCGTGCCGGTGTCGAGCAGGTAGGGGTGGTCGTCGTCCATGAGGCTCGAGTCCCACGCGAACCCGAACTCCGACAGGATCCCCGGCGTCGAGTTCGTGAGCTCCCACCACGGGGCGCGGAAGCCGTCGGGGCGGACGCCTCCGCCGGCGCGCGCGAGGCTCGCGAACGCCCGGTCGATGTCGCGCCGCTGCTCGTCGTCGGTCATGCGGTGGTAGGGGACGTGCGAGTAGCCGTGGTGGCCGAGCTCATGACCGGCGGCGAGGACGGCCTCGACCATCGCCGGGTGCAGGTCGGCCGTGAGCCCCGGGACGAAGAACGTGGCGCGGACGCCGATGCGCTCGAGCATCCTCAGGATGCGCGGCACGCCGACCCGCGGGCCGTAGCGCTGGTGACTCATCGTCGAGAGCTTCCGCGCGTAGGCCGGGTCGACCGCGAGGATGGCCGATTCCGCGTCGACGTCGAACGTCAGGGACAGCGCTGCACGGTGGCCGTCGGGCCAGGCGAAGGGCGCCATGGGCGGGGAGTCTGGCCGATCGTTCCGGACCGGACAAGGGTGCGACCCTGCAACGCTGTACGATCGGCGTTGGAGGATCATCCAATGCCGATGACCGTGCGAGAGCTGCTGGACGACCCGGAGCTGGGCCTCCGCGTGGTCGTCGACGGCACGCTCGATCGCCCCATCCGGTGGGTGCACACGACCGAGCTCAAGGATCCGTCGCTCTACCTCCAGGGCGGCGAGCTGATCCTGACGACGGGCGTCTGGCGCGACGCGGGCCTCTCAAGCGAGCAGTTTGTGGCGCCGCTTCGGGCCATGGACGTCGCTGCGCTTGGGTACGGGATCCCGACCGCCGGCGGCGGCGTGCCCGACGATCTCGAGCAGGCCTGCCGCGACGCCGGGCTGCCGCTCGTCGCGGTGCCGTTCGAGCTGCCGTTCATCGCGGTCACCCGGGCGTTCGTCGACCGCGAGTACGGCGGGCGCGAGGATGCGCTGCGGGCCCGCGTGCGCCGAAACGACGAGCTGGTGCGCGCCGCAGGGTACGGCTCAGGGCTCGAGGGCATGCTGGGCGTGCTCGACCCCGGGCTCAGCGCCTGGGTCTCGGGGCCCGGCTCGCAGGTGGCCGCGCACGGGCCGGCGCCGACGGACGAGGACGTGGCCGCGGTGCGGGCAGCCGTCACCGGCCTGCAGCCGGAGTACCCGGTCGCCGCCGGACGCTGGCTGGCCTATCCCATCGTGACGGTGGGCAGGACGGAGGCCCATCTGCTGGTCGCCGCCGGCAGGCACGCGCCGAGCGACGACGACCGGGCGGCGATCGACCAGACGTTGCCGTTCCTCGGCCTCGAGCTGGCGCGGCGGCGGGCGATCCGCGAGAGCGAGCGCCGGCTGGCCGCCGAGCTGGTCGACCTCATCATGGCCGGGCCCGGCCAGCAGCAGGCGACGGCGGCCCGGCTCGAGACCTTCTCGCTCGACGCCGGCCGGCCGCTGGCGGCGATCGTGTGCGAGGCCGGCGACCCCGACGAGGCGCTCGATCCCCTCGAGCTCGCCCTGGCCGAGGCCGGGGTGACCGCCGTCGCGGCCGTCAAGGCGCCGGAGGTGGTCGCCGTTGTGCAGTGGGATGCCGACGAGCCGGGCCTCGCCGACGTGGCCGCAGGTCTTCACGCCCAGCTGGGCGAGCCGGTCGGCGTCGGCGGGCTCGCCGCGGACGCGAGCGGGCTTCGCACGTCGATCGTCGAGGCCCGCCACGCCTGCCGCTTCGCCCGGCTTCGCCGCGACGCAGGCTGGGCGACGCACCACCAGGTGGGGACGCATTCGCTGCTCCTCGCCCTTCAGGACGAGGACGTGCTGGCCGCGTTCCGGCGGGCGCTCCTCCAGCCGCTCGAGGAGCACGACGCCCGCCGCCAATCGCAGCTCGTCGCGACGCTCGACCGCTTCCTCTCGTCAGGGTGCCGCTGGCAGCGCACCGCCGAGGAGCTGCACGTCCACGTGAACACGCTCCGTCACCGGCTGGGCCGGATCGAGCAGCTCACCGGGCGCGATCTGGGCTCGATGGAGGACCGGGTCGACCTCTGGATCGCGCTTCGGTCGCGCGGGTAGAGCTACCCCTCGACCTCTTCGGGCTCCTCGTACCAGCGCACCTTGTCGCCCACGCGGTTTCGCATCTTCCACTTAGTGGACTTGGACTCGCGCTCGATCCGCTCCCACAGCCGATCGAGCCGCTCGCGGACCACGGCCTGCTGGTCCCGCGTGAGGGCCGACCCGGCCAGCGCGTCGCCGGTCCGCTCGACGTTCAGCTTGGTCGTGCGCCACAGGCCCCAGTCGCCGGCGCAGAGCTGGGCGACCCTGGCGGCGTTCACGGCGTCTCCGTTCCCGTCGTCCTCGGCGACGTCGTGGTGGTAGAGGATCGTCAGGATGTCGGCCTGGTCCTTGGCGTTCAGCTCGACGATCTGCATCTTCGTCAGGAGCAGCTCGGCGAGCGGCACGGCCGATGCGTGGAGATCGATCCGCTCGGTGATCGGGATCGAGTGGCACATCTCGAACGTGCCGACGAAGACGTCGACCTGACGGCTGTGAGGTGGGTCGTAGTACAGGAGCCGCCGGTGGCCGTTGGTGGCGTTGAAGGCCCGGTCGGCCTCATAGCCCATCCCGGTCATGAACTCCGATACGCGCTTGCCGCGGCCCTTGAGCGTGACGAGGTCGATGTCCTTGTAGGCCCGCGTGATGACCGGCTCGCCGCCGGCGTGCCTCCGCACGGCCAGGCCGCCGATCAGGCGGACGGGGACGTCCGCGGCGACCGCCGCCTCGAGCAGGCGATCGGCCTCCAGGACGATGTCGTCGAGAGGGGCGTGATTTGACATCCGTCGCTGCGCGTAGAGGGTACACTCGCCCGCGATGAAGATGCGCGCGGCAGTGTTGGAGGAGTTCGGGCAGCCGCTGGTCGTCCAGGAGCTCGACATCTCCGAGCCGCGGGCCGGCGAGGTGCTGGTGCGGCTCGAGGCGTGCGGGGTGTGCCACACCGACCTCTACACGGCGTCGGGCGCCGACCCGTCGGGCTACGCGCCGACCGTGCTCGGGCACGAGGGCGCGGGCGTCGTCGAGCGGATCGGCGAGGGGGTGACGCTGCTCGCGCCGGGCGATCACGTTGTCACGCTGTTCTCGCCCCAGTGCGGCGAGTGCATCCACTGCAAGAGCCCGCGCACGAACCTGTGCCTCGCGATCCGCGACAAGCAGGGCCAGGGCTACCTGCCGGACGGCACCGCCCGGCTCTCCCGCGATGGCGAGCCGATCCGCCATTTCATGGGCTGCTCCACCTTCGCGGAGTACACGGTGATGCCCGAGATCGCGCTCGCCAAGGTCAACCCCGAGGCGCCGCTCGACCGGGCCTGCCTCTTCGCGTGCGGTCTCTCGACCGGCCTCGGCGCGGCGCTCAACACGGCCAAGGTGGAGCCCGGTTCGACCTGCGTCGTCTTCGGCGCGGGCATGGTCGGGCTGGGCGCGGTCGCCGGCTGCCGGCTGGCCGGCGCCGAGCGGATCGTCTGCGTCGACCTCTCCGAGGACCGGCTCGCGCTCGCCACCGGGCAGGGCGCGACCGAGACGATGATCGGCGGCGGCGACACCGTCGAGCGGATCGTCGAGATGACCGGCGGCTTCGGCGCCGACTACACCTTCGAGGCCACCGGCAACGTCAAGGTGATGCGCCAGGCGGTCGAGTCGGCCCGGATGGGCTGGGGGCTCTGCACCGTCGCGGGCGTCGCGGGGAAGGGCGAGACGCTCGACGTCATCCCGCGGTTTCTCATCACCGGCCGCCGCATCGCCGGCTCGTCGTTCGGCGGCGTCAAGGGCCGTGAGGGCGTGCCGGCGTTCGTCGACCGCTGGCTGGCCGGCGACATCGACGTCGACCCGTTCGTCTCGCACCACATCACGCTGGACGAGGTGAACCGCGGCTTCGAGCTGATGGAGGCCCAGGACGGCATCCGCAGCGTGATCGGCTTCACCTCCTGAAAAAACGGGGTCAGACCCCAATTTTTCACGCGTCGGCGTACTCTCGAAGGTCTGAGGAGGCGCGCGCTCCTGGTCGTCATCCTGGTGGCCGTCGCGGCGCTCGTCTACGTCGCGCGTTCAGGCGACGGCGGTGCGACGGACTCGGCCGTCTACCGGCACTACTTCGCGATCGGAAAGCGCGCCTGCCAGCTGCCGACGCCCGAGCCGGTCGACGGCATCACAGTGTGGTCGGGGCTGACGACGGCAGCCATCAAGGTTCCTCGGAGCGCGCCCGCAGACCAACGGGGGGCGCTCATCGCGGGCTGCCAGGCGGCCGTCGGCTAACAGGCGCAACATTGGGGTCTGACCCCGTTGGTGCGCTGCTCGCTAGCTGCGGCGGAAGATGCCGCGCCAGCCGGGGTTGTCGACCTCGCCGACCGCCTCGCGCAGCGGGCCGATGTCGACCGCTGTCGGGCGCTCGGGTGGCGACTCGGCGGCCTCGATCAGCCGGCGAACGCGGGCAAGCTGGGCGGCGTTGATGTCGAGGAAGGCGCAGCCGGCGATGGTGCGGCCGGACTCGCCGTCGCGCAGCGACGTCACCCGCACCTCCGCCTCGACGTGCTCGGCGAAGAAGCGGCCGTTGAAGATCAGGCGGTCGCCCAGGCGCAGGACGCGCCGGGTCGCGAAGGCGACGCCGGACTCGCTGAGGTCGATGATGGTGCCCTCGATCCGGTCGCCGTCCACGACGTCGCGGCAGCTCACGGCGATGAGCCAGGCGACGCCGCCGGCCGGGACGCGCTGCGATTGCCGGCGTGAGTTGTCCGGCCCGACCGCCATCGCCCGCAGCCGGACGCGGGCGAGCTCGTTCGTATGGAACGACGCATCCTCGACCGTGAAGCGGACGAGCCAGGGCTGGACCTCCTCGGGCACGATGATGCGCCCGCGCACGGTCATCCCGGTCGCGACCGCGAGCCGGGGCGCCGTCGCCCACACCTTGGCGCCCTTCATCCCGGTGGCCTGCATTGGGATGCGGGTGCCGTCATCTGTCTCGAGCATGGCGGTCATGCCGGCGAAAAGCATGCGCACGGCGTCCGAGGGGTTGAGACGTGCCATCCCGTGAACTATCGGCGCGAGAGGCCGGAGACCTGAGAGCAACCGCCGAGCTGGTCGTGACGCTCGTCCTCTTCGGGAGCTCTTTCCCGGCCTTCAAGCTCGCGACGGAGCGCTTCGGCGTCGGCACCGTCGTCGGCCTGCGGTTCGCCCTCGCCACGGCGACGCTGATCGTGATCTTCCGCGGCCTGCCCTCACTCGAGCCGCGGATGTGGCGGCGCCTGCTCGCGATCGGCGCACTGGGGCTCGGCGGACAGGCCGTCACGATGATCGCGGGGATCGACGCCGGCAGCTCGACGCTCGGCGCGCTCGTCCTCGGCCTCGAGCCGATCGGCGTCGCCGTGGCGGCGGTGCTCGTCGCCCGCGAGCGGCCGACCCCCGCCACGCTCGCCGGCCTCGGCCTCGGGCTGTGCGGCGTCGCCGTCGTCTCGGGCCTCTTCGCGTCGGGCGTCTCCGGCGGGGGGAGGCCGGTCGCCTTCCTGCTCGTCACGGTCCTCCTCTTCGCCGCCTACACCGTGTCGGTGCGCCGCGAGGCCGGCAGGGTCGACGCCGGCGCGGTCGCACTGGTGACCTCCATCGGAGCGTGCATCGTCACGCTGCCGCTGATCGCCCTCGACGCCGCGCACGGGCAGGTCGTCCAGGGTGACCTGGACGCGTCGTCGGTGGCCGTCGCGGTGTACATCGGGGTGGGGAGCGGCATCGCCTACTTCCTCTTCGCGCACGTCCTGTCGCGGCTGCCCGCATCGCGGTTCGCGGTCGCGATGTACGCCGTCCCGACGCTCGGCGTCCTCGCGTCGTGGGCCGTCCTCGGCGAGCGGCCGATCGCACGCGACGTCGTCGGCGGAGCGATGATCCTCGCCGCCGTCTGGGTGGCCGAGCACCGCCGCGGCGGCCGCGACGTCGGGGCGGCCTGACCCACCGGCCGGGCAGTAGTATCGGCTCAGCCGAGAGGGAGGACCCCATGTCGCAGGTCGCCACCGAGACGCTCCGGGGGATCCCGGAGATCCGCCGGTTCTTCCGCACCCAGACGACCCCCGTCTACTTCGTCTCGGCGACGGCGTTCAACCTGCTCGGCATGGACCGGTGGGTGCGTGCCCTGCGCTACGTGAACTACTACGACTCGTTCGACGGCCACCACCCGCGCGTGTTCGTGCCGCGCGACCGGCCCGACCGGGCGTTCGACTCGATCGAGGAGATCTGCAACCACCTGCTGGCGCACAAGGAGACCCACGACCTCGTGGGCGACAGGGGCGGCAAGGTCGTCTTCCTCATGTTCGACGACGAGACCGAGCAGCTCGCCGGCGACCTGGGCCTCGAGGTGGCCTTCCCGCCGGCGGCGCTGCGCCACCGGCTCGACTCGAAGATCGAGACGACCCGGATCGCCGACGAGGCGGGCGTCCCGAGCGTCCCGAACGTGCTCGGGCGGGCCACGACCTACGACGAGCTGCTCGCGATGGCGGCCGTCGCCGGCATCGGCGCCGACCTGGTCGTGCAGACGCCGTACGGGGACTCCGGCCAGACGACGTTCTTCGTCGCCTCGCAGGCGGACTGGGACCAGCACGCCGCCGACATGGCCGGCGAGGAGCTCAAGGTGATGCGCCGGATCGACTGCCGCGAGGCCGCGATCGAGGGCGTCATCACCCGCCACGGCACGCTGGTGGGGCCGCTCATGGCCGAGCTGGCCGGCTTCCCGGAGCTGACGCCGTACGGCGGCGGCTGGTGCGGGAACGACGTCTCGCCGACCGTCCTCACCGACCGCCACCGCGAGATCGCCCGCGAGCGCACCCGCGCCATGGGCGACCGGCTCGCCGCCGAGGGCTACCGCGGCTACTTCGAGCTCGACTTCCTGGCCGACGTCGACACCGGCGAGATGTACCTCGGCGAGCTCAACCCGCGCGTGACCGGCGCCAGCTCGATGACGAACGTGACCGCCGTCGCCTACGGCGACATGCCGCTCTTCCTCTTCCACCTGCTCGAGTTCATGGACGTCGACTACGAGATCGACGTCTCGGAGCTGAACGACCGCTGGAGCCAGCCGCAGGCCATCGACGCCTGGAGCCAGTTCATCCTGAAGCAGACCGACGACGCCGTCGAGCGGATCACGCACGCGCCGACGTCGGGCATCTGGCGGCTCGCGCCGGACGGCTCGATCGGGTTCGTCCGCCGCGACACCGACTGGCACGCGGTGGCCGACGAGCGCGAGGCGTTCTATCTGCGGATCGCGGCGGCGGGCTCGTACCGCTACCCGGGCGCCGACCTCGGCATCCTGGTGACGCGCGGGCGGCTGATGGACGACGACCACAACCTGACCGACCGCGCGCACGCCTGGATCACCGGCGTGAAGGGCCAGTTCGCCGGCGAGCCGGTCGCGCCCGCCGCGCCGGTCGTCCCTCCGGAGCCCTTCTCGTTTAAGATGTTGTAGGAGTGCAGTCGATCCAGTTCACATTTCGCGCCTTGCAGGAGGATCGGCCGGGCGGGACGTGGCAGGGCGTCTTCGAGGAGATGTGGCCCACCTACCGCGAGTGGTTCCTGCGCGACGGCGAGGCGGCCCGCTCGAGCTACGCCCACTCGGCCCGCATGCTGCGCGAGCACATGCCCGAGCTGGTGCCGACCTGGGAGCGGCTGGTCGAGCTGGCCGGCGGCGGCGACGTGGCGGCGCGGATGCTCTCGATGGTGAACCCGCCGCCGTATCTGAGCGGCTGCTCGCAGGGCGTCTACCGCGGCCGGGGCGGCCCGCTCCTCGTACGGAACTACGACTACGCGCCGTCGCGGCTCGAGGGGCTCGTCTGGAACACGACCTGGACCGGGCGGCGGGTGATGGGCATGAGCGACTGCCTGTGGGGGCTGCTCGACGGGGTGAACGAGGACGGCCTGGCCGTCTCGCTCACGTTCGGCGGCCGGCCGGTGCTGGGCGACGGCTTCGGCGTCCCGCTCGTCCTGCGCTACCTGCTCGAGACGTGCGCGACGGTGGCCGAGGCCGCGGCCGTGCTGGCTCGGCTCCCCTACCACCTCGCCCACAGCCTCACCCTGGCCGACCTCTCCGGCGAGGTGCTGACGGCGCACCTCTCGCCCGACCGCGGCGTGGCGTTCCGGCCGACGCCGGCGGCGACGAACCATCAGGACGTCGTCGAGTGGACCGAGCACGCCGCCGTCACCCGGACGCTCGAGCGCGAGGCGTGCATCCTGGCCATGCTGGACGACCCGGCGACGACGCCCGCGGGCTTCGTCCAGGCCTTCCTGGCCCCGCCGCTTCATTCGACCACGTACTCGCGCGGCTTCGGCACCCTGTACACCGCCGCCTACAACCTCCCCGAGCGCACGGTCGACTACCTCTGGACCGGGGCCCGCTGGAGCCATTCGCTGTGGGGCTTCCAGCCCAGCACGCACGTCGAGGCGCTGGTCGAGGCCTCGGTTGCTTAAGGCGCTCGCGGCTGCGGCCGCGCTGGCCCTCGCGGCCGTCTGGGCCGCGCCGGCAGCCGCGACCGGGCCGCTCGCGAGCGCGTGCACGGCCTGGGCCGCGCATCCGCAGACCTACCGGCACGTCATCGTGATCGTGTTCGAGAACCACTCGGCCGGCCAGATCGTCGGCTCGCCCAAGACGCCGTACATCACCAAGGTCGCGCGCCGGTGCGGCTGGGCCTCGCAGTCCCACAACATCACCCATCCGTCGCTTCCCAACTACCTGGCGATGACGTCGGGCTCGACGGCCGGCATCGTGACCGACTGCAACGCCTGCCGCAGCGACGGGCCGAGCATCTTCGAGCAGCTCGAGACGACCGGCCGCTCGTGGCGGGCCTACGAGGAGTCGATGCCCTCGCCGTGTCTGCGCGCCGACTCGGGCCGCTACGTGATGCGCCACAACCCGCCGGCCTACTTCCGCCACCTGCGCGCGACCTGCCCGACGGCCGACGTGCCGATGGGGACGCCCGCCCACGGCGCCCTCCGGCGAGCGCTGCGCCGAAACGCGCTTCCCGCCTACGCGTTCCTCACGCCCGATGCCTGCCACGACATGCACGACTGCTCGAAGCCGGTCGGCGACGCGTGGCTTCGCTCCTGGCTTCCGATGATCCTCGGCACGACCGCCTACCAGAACGGCCAGCTGGTCGTGTTCCTCACGTTCGACGAGGGCATGGGCGGCTTCCAGGGCGAGAGCTGCCGCCTGCACCCGGCCGACCCGAGCTGCCACGTCGCCACGATCGTGCTCAGCCCCTACGTGGAGGCGGGCACCGTCTCGCGCGCGCAGTTCACCCACTACTCGCTGCTTCGCACGACCGAGAACCTGCTCGGCCTGCCGCTGCTCGGCAACGCCCAGAAGGCGGCCGGGATGCGGCGCGCGTTCGGCATCTGACGGCACGGTTCCGGTTCCGTTTGCGCGCGTAGTGAATCTTCACTAACCTGCGGCCGTTTGAAGGTCCAGGAACGCACCCGACTCACCTACGAGGACCGGCGCACGGCGATCCTCGACGCGGCCCGGCACGAGTTCGCGCGCAAGGGATTTCGCGGCGCCGGCACGGCCGACATCGCCGCGCGGTGCGGCTGCTCCGAGCCGATGCTCTACAAGCACTTCGCCTCGAAGCAGGAGCTCTTCGCAGCCGTCCTCACCCACACCGGCGCCATGATGGGCCAGCGGGTGGACGCCCTGCTCGACGAGTCGGGCGACTCCGTGACGACGGCCCTCGTCGAGGTCGCCGAGCTGGCCGCCTCCGACGAGCTGATCGTCGAGGTCATGCGCCTGCGGATGCTCGCCGCGTCGCTCGTCGACGAGCCGGCGGTGCGGGAGGCCCTGGACGAGAACATGCGCTTCATGCGCGCCCGCATCGTCGCCATGCTCACCCGGGCCCGCGACCGCGGCGAGGTGCGCTCGGATCTCGACCTCGAGCACGTCGCATGGCTCTGGGTCGGCTTCACCCTCTCGTGCGGCTTCCGGCATGCCCTCGAGCCCGAGCAGGCGCTCGCGGACAGCCCGCTCGTGGCCCGCACGTTCGTGCAGATGCTCAGCCTCGATCCCGACGCAGAGGAGACGGAATGACCTCTGACCATCCGAACCACAAGTGGTGGACGCTCTTCGCGATGTGCTTCGCGCTCTTCATGATCATGCTCGACAACACGATCGTGAACGTGGCGCTGCCGTCGATCCAGCACTCGCTGAACCCGTCGCCGGAGAACCTCGAGTGGACCATCAACGCGTACGTCCTCGTGTTCGCGACGCTGATCCTGCTCGGCGGGAAGCTCGGCGACCGGTACGGGCGAAAGCGCATCTTCCTCGTCGGGCTCGCCATCTTCACGCTCGCCTCGGCGGCCTGCGCGCTCGCCCAGACCGACACGCAGCTCATCGGCGCGCGCGCGATCCAGGGCGTCGGCGGCGCGCTCCTGAACCCGCTCTCGCTCTCGATCATCGTGTCGGCGTTCCCGCGCAAGCAGCTGCCGCAGGCGATCGGGATCTGGGCCGGCATCTCGGGCCTCGGCCTCGCCATCGGCCCGCTGCTCGGCGGGTTCCTGGTCGAGCACATCTCGTGGTCGGCCGTCTTCTGGGTGAACGTCCCGGTCGGCGTCGTTGCCGCTGCGGCGACGGTGTGGGCCGTGAGGGAGTCGCGTGACCCGACGACCCACAGCCTCGACATCGTCGGCACCGTGCTCATCACGGCCGGTCTCGGCGCGCTCACCTGGGGTCTGATCAAGACCGCGAGCCACGCCTGGCTGAGCCCGTACACGCTGGCGTTCCTGGGCGCCGCCGCCGTGCTGATCGCGCTCTTCATCATGTGGGAGAACCGCCAGTCCGACCCGATGGTGCCGCTCAGCTTCTTCCGATCACCCGCGTTCGCGTCGTCGAGCATCATCGTGACGCTGATCGGCGTCGGGCTGTTCGGCGTCATCTACTTCCTGACTCTCTACTTCCAGAACGTCGAGGGCTATTCGCCGATCGAGGCGGGCGTGCGCACGCTGCCCACGACGATGATGATCCTGTTCGTCGCGCCGATCGCCGGCAAGCTGGGGCCGAGGATCGGGCCACGAGCGCTCATGACCTTCGGCATGCTGACCGCGACGGTCGGCCTCGTCGGGCTCTCGTTCATCGACGTCGGCACGAGCTACAACGCGATCTGGCCGTTCCAGATGCTGCTCGGCATCGGCCTCGCCTCGACGATGCCCGCGTCGGCGGCGACCGCGATGGGCGCGGTCGACCACGCCAAGGCCGGGGTGGCTTCAGGCGTCGTCAACGCCTCACGTCAGGTCGGCGGCGCGCTCGGGATCGCCGTGCTCGGCGGCATCGGGTCGACGCTCGCTGCGAACGCGTGGTCGGACAAGATCGCGAGCGCGAACCTGCCGCCGGCGCGGCAGGCGCTGGCCGAGAGGCTGACACCGCTCGTGCAGGGCGGGCGCGGCAACGTGGTCGAGCGGCTGACGGGGAACGCCCAGGCAGGCCAGGACGCGCTCGAGTCGTTCATGCACGGCGTCCATGCGGCGCTGCTCACCGCCGGCGCGCTCACGTTCGTGGCGGCGCTGGTCGCGCTGATCGGCCTGCGCGGCGTCCACGTCCGCGAGCCCGGCGAGGAGCAGCCGCGCGACGCGGCCCCGGCGGCGGTCGTGGAGGTCTAGGTCGCCGCCCAGCTCTGGCGGCTGAGGAAGAACGTGTGGCCACCCGGCATGTTCGAGCACTGGAGCCCGGACTGGTCGGAGACGCACGTGATGCCCTCGCCTCCCCAGACCGAGCCGTACTCGAGCGTCGGCGCGGAGTCGTCGTAGATCGTGTCGCTCGCGCAGAGCGGCTTTGCCGGGCCCTTCGAGCCGATGGTGACGCCGCCCCAGTCGCCGGCGCAGCTCTTGCCCGGCGGCGGCTTCAGGCCGCTTCGGATGTCGCAGCGAAGCGTCGTCCCCGAGAGCTCGCAGCCGACGTTGCGTGACGGCATCTTGAAGGTCGTCGAGGTCAGGATCGAATAGCCGAGCGCCTTGCAGGCCACGAGCGTCTGGTCGCTGAGCGGGATCGACGTGCAGCCGATGTCGGTGCCCGAGTTCAGGATGTTCCACGTCGTCCCGTCCCAGCCCAGGAGCACCTGGGCCGAGTCGAAGCAGCTCCCGCCGCTCTGGCACGAGGAGTTGTCGGGCACCGCCAGGACGAACGCGTAGTCGTTCTGGCAGCGGGTCACCTTGACCTTGACGATGGTGAGGTCGGGGGCGGAGCCGTCCATCGCCGCCTTGAGCACCGACAGGAAGTCGCTCGCGCCGCACGGGGCGCCGGAGGCGGTGCCGCCGGTCGAGCCGCCCGTTTCGGTCGCCGTCTCGGTGACGGTCGTCGTGACCGTGACGCCGCTCGAGCCCGACCCGCCGCTTCCGCCGCAGGCGGCCGCCGCCGAGACGAGCGCGACCGCTACCAGCACCGGGCCCAGGCGTGTGATCGGCACCGAGGCGGAGTATCCGCCATCGGGCGGCGGTCACGCGGTTCGGGCGTTCCCCCGGCGGCCGGGTCGCCGCCGGGGGAACGCTTCCGAGCGCCGGCAAGGGAGTCGGCTCTCGGGGTTGCCGGTGGCTCCCCGTCGGGAGCCACCGGCGCTCGCCGGCCGTTAGGCCAGCACCGTGTACCGGGTGAGCATCCCGGCCGTGATGTGGTCGTTCACATGGCAGTGGAAGAGCCAGGTGCCGGCGTCGTCGGGCACCATGTCGGCGACGACCATCGTCGCCGGGAGCAGGCTCACGACATCCATCCGCATGCCGTTCACGGTCACCGTGTTGCCGTGCCAGTGCGGCGTGTGGAGGTCGACCTCCGTGCCCATGCTCATGACGTACCAGCGCACGTGCTCGCCCCGGTGCATCGTGATCATCGGCTGGTTCCCGAACACGTAGCCGTTGATCGAGTGCATGAGGTTGGACTCCTGGAAGTCCTCGTCGGCGGGGTCGGGAAACGGCGGCTGCGCGAAGCGGTGCAGGTTCTCGTCGAGGAACGGGCTCGAGTTCTCGTTCATCACCGAGAAGAGGGCGAAGACCTCGCGGTCGACGTCCTTCGGGCCGCCGTCCGGGCGGGCCATGCCCCGCCGGGTGATCTCCATCGGCCCCATGAGGCCGGCGTACGTGTCGGAGACCTCGGCGGTGTGCGAGTGGTACATCCACATGACCGAGCTGCCGTCGTCGGGGCCCGGCCCCGCGCGCGGCGGTACCCGCCACACGTAGGTGTGCGTGCCGCCGGTTGGGACGGCGTCGTCGGCCTTGTTCGCGCCGTGGGTGCCGTCGTTGTAGGGCGCGCCCTCGCTGTTCTTCGCGTAGAAGACGCCGTGCGGATGGACGCTCGCCGGGAACGAGCATTCGTTTCGGAAGACGACCTTGATCGTGTCGCCGACCTCCGCCCGGATGACCGGGCCCAGGAGGCCCAGGTACTGCTCGTCCGCCGGTCGCTTGAGGCGTTGGCTGAACGTTCCGTCCGTGTAGCCGCGGTAGAGGCACTTGCGGTACTTGGAGCCGATCCGGCCGGGGCCGGACTTGACGTAGGTGTCGGCGACGTCGTCGAACGGCTTGCCGGTGATCTCGTTCGTGCCGAGCGGCGCGTAGTCCCAGTCGACCTGATCCGCGCTGATGTAGTAGGTGCGCGTCACGCCGTCGCTCTGGAACCCGCCGCCGGAGACGTTCTGCCAGTAGGTCGCGCCCTGCATTGCGCTCATGTCCATGCCTGCCATCGAGTTGTCGTCAGAGCCGGCATACACCGGCCCGGGCGCGCCGCCGCCCGTCGCCACGGCAAACGCCGCGAAGACGGCCACGGCCGCGATCCCGATGCCCGGCAGGGCGCGCCAAAGCGACGCCAGTCGGGTCTTTCTCATCGACCTTTCCCCCTCGGAAAGTGGTTGGCGAGTGCGAGGCCGCGCCGGCCCGGCCCCCGCGCGGGGGTCAGGCTGTCGCGGTGGCGAGCACCGGCGGCGCCCGGCCGGAATGGGCCCAGCGGTGGGCCTCGCTCGGCGCCAGGATGCGCGGGGTCGGCCATCGCGGCGCGGATGCGCCGGGAACGCGCACGGCCCGGCGGCGCGCCGCGACCCGCGCACGCACGCCGTCAGCGAGCCGTACGAGCGCCCGGGCGACGGCGTAGCCGGCGAGCGCGAAGGGGATCTGGAGCAGAAGCCCGGGCAGGAACGTCGGCTCGAGCAGCGTGCCCAGCGGCGCGGCGCCGGTGTGCAGGACGGTCTCGACGTGCTCCTGGACGACGTAGAGCGCGGGGGCGAGAAGCGCGAACGGGAGCCGCGCGGCCGCGGCGTGGGATGTCGACCAGGCGCCGGTCGCTCGACCGGCGAGCCCGGCCAGGATCGCAGCCACGACCAGGCTCGCGAGCAGGGGAAGCGCGCCGGCACCGGGGCCGCCCTGGAAGAGCTCGGCCCGGCCGCCGTCGGGCGCGCCGAGCACGATGTTGGCGAGCGCGTGCGCGGATTCGCAGCCGACAACCGCGATCGGCACTGTCACCAGCCAGGCGAGGCGTTCCCCACGCACCCGCTGCAAGTGTAGAACGAGTCAACCTCGGAGGGCAATGGGGTTCTCCAACTACGATCGGCGCCGGTGCGGGCGCTCGACCACGTTCAGGTCATGATGCCGCCGGGCGGCGAGGACGATGCGCGCGCGTTCTACGGCGGTCTGCTCGGCCTCGCCGAGGTCGAGAAGCCCGAGCCGATGCGCACTCAGGGCGGCGTCTGGTTCGCCGAGGGGATCCACGTCTCGGGCGAGGCGGGCTTCAGCGCGCCGCGTCGCGCGCACCCGGCGCTTCAGGTGGACGACATCGAGGTGCTTGCGGAGCGGTTGGCGGCCGCGGGGTGCGCGGTCGAGTGGGACGAGCGCCGGCCCGGGGTTCGGCGGTTCTACACGCGCGATCCGTTCGGGAACAGGCTTGAGCTACTTGCGCGTGAGTAGTTGGCAACCGGCTTGAGGTCTCATCTGAAAGTCAGCCTCTGAGGAGGTTCTCAGCACCACGTCGTGGGCACGGTCACGGCGAGCTGACTGGCTCGGGCTTGAGCGACTCGATGAGGGCACGCAGCACCGCCAGAGTTTGGCGACGCGGCGTCCAGGCGTGAAGGCTTGCGACCCGGGTGACGGTCTCGTCGTGCCATATGAAGGTGAGGTGACCGCCGAGTTCGTTCCCGCCTTGGGTGTAGGGAAGCCCCGCATAGAGCACTCCTCGGTGGCCGCCCAGGGTCATCGTCCGGAGTCGGTGGAGGAAGAAGGCTCCACCAGACGCGCGGACACGGGGATCAACTACGAGGCGGATGAAGGCGCCCGGGGGTATCCGCTTCGTGATCAGTCCCAAGACCTCGAAGTGCAAGAAGCGGCGCGGGCTGTTCAAGCGCTGCTTGTTGGGTTGCTCCCATGGAGCGTTGTACGTGAAAACAACGCCGTAGGCGTACCTCGATACACGCGGGTAGCTGCTCGCACGAAGTCTCGCCGGTCGGTCGCTTGGCCGGGTTCCCGTGGACGCTCGGGGGAGTAGAGTCGGGCACAGCACCGAGAACGCCGTGCGGCGTGCCTGCTCAGCACAAACCATCGTGGCCCGCCTCGGAACTGGCTGGAGACGGAACTGGTCAGCGACCACATGCCGGGGTGGAGCGGTGGCATGAGTCACTGACGCCGCGGAGCCACCGAAGCATCCGCACGCCACCGGGCAGACGAGCACACAAGTCCAGACACGACTCTTGGCCACTCGCCGAGAGTACGCCTGGGCGGCCGACGCGCGTCCGAGCCTTGTCGGGTCGCAACTCGGAATCGTTCGATACCCGTTCGGGAACCGCGTTGAAGTTCTTCCGCCTCAGACGCCTGAACGTCGGAGCTCAAGCGAGATCCGACCTCGATTTGCGCTGCATTGAGATCGAAGCAATCGCCAATGAGCGGTCGCCAGCATAACGTGCATGCAATATTCGACATGCGACCCTTGGCGAACCGTCTACGACGATCCCCGGTGGCGGATGACGCTGCGCGAGGCGCGGATCCGCGACGGCGACCAGTGCCGCGCGCTGCTCAAGAGCGGCGTGCGCTGCCCGGAGGTCTGCGGTCTCGAAGGCCACCACACGATCTCGCTGCGGGACCTCTGGGCGCGAGGCGAACGGGCCCGCGCATTCGACTCGCGGTTCGTGATCATGCTCTGCACGGCGCACCACCACGAGGCGGAAGCCGCCGGTCGGTAGGAGCCCGTGCCTCCCTCCCCGCACCCGCCGGACTCGGACGACGAGAACCCTGCGCCGGAGTCCTACGAGAGCATCACCACGATCCCACGCTGGCGGATCGACAACCTGCTCGACGCGGGCTTCACGCCGGAGCAGGTGCAGCGCATCATCGCGGAGGGGCTTGACTGGCGGCTGGCGCTGACGCTCGTCGAGAGCGGCTGCTCCCACGACACCGCGCTGCGGATCGCCTAGATGAGTGATTCCACGCCCCTCACACCGTTCGACATGATGGGGGCGCCGGGTATGCACGGCGCGATGTCCCAACCGATCCTGCACACCCCCCGGCTGCTGCTCGTCCCGCTCGCCGACCGGCACCTCGACCTCGAGGTCGAGCTCGACTCCGACCCGGAGGTGCTGCGCTACCTCTCCGGGCGCGCCCACACACGGGCCGAGGTGGTCGAGAGCCACGCACGCCGGATGGCTCACAACCGCAAGGTCCCGGGTCTCGGCCACTGGATGGCGTTCGGGACGGACGGCGGCGCGCGCGGCTCGACGCGGCCCGCGACCGAGGACGCTGGACAGGTCCTCGGCTTGATGATGCTCCCTCCCGCCCACGGGCCCGACCAGCCCGACGATCCCGAGGTCGCCGATCTGGGCTACCGGATCATGCGCCGGTACTGGCGCCGCGGCCTCGCGGCGGAGGCCTCGCACGCTCTGCTTCGGCATGCGTTTCTCACGGTGGGCGTGCGGCGCGTGATCGCCCAGACGATGGCCGTGAACGCGGCATCCCGCGGCGTGATGGCCTCGGTCGGCATGTCGTACGTCCGGACGTACTTCCCGGACGTCGAAGAGCCGCTCGCCGGCGCCGACGAAGGCGAGGTCGAGTACGAGCTGACGTCCGCCGACTGGCGGCGCCGCGCGCAGGCTGACGAGTAGTCAGCGGCCGCAGTTCGCGTACGGCGGGTCCGGCACCAGGTGAGACTGCCTGGGCGGCGTCGGCGGGCGCCATGTCTTCGCGGGCGTCCGGCTCGTGCTCGGTGCGGGCGACGGGGTCATTGGCGGAGTCTCGATCGTCCGCGAAGCCCGCGCGATACGGCTGTCCGGTGTCCTTCAGGAGCCAGTCCCGAGGATCGGGGTACGGCCAGCACCCCACGCGGATCGATCGCATGAGGGAAGCACGCCGACCCTTCACGCGTCTAGCAACCATGCCCGACTTCTCCCGCGGAGGCCGCCACGATCGTTGACACCCGCACGCGACGGGGCGTATCCTCGTGCCCGGTTTCGGCTGCGAGGCGTCGAGGTGCCGCTCCGCTTCGCGCCACCGCGATGGCCGGAGCCGCAGGACAGCCCGATCCCGAACGCGCCGGAAGGAGGCAGCGGTGAGCGATCATCGACGTGACACGCCCGACTCTGAGAGTCGCGGCTCCGCGGCGATCGGTCAGATGCCGCGCGTCGGCGCCGAGTTCGCGTCCTACCGGATCCAGGGCGTCCTCGGCCGCGGCGGCATGAGCGTCGTCTTCCGGGCCGACAACCTGCGCCTGGGGAACGAGGTGGCGCTCAAGGTGCTCTCCGCCGAGCTCTCCGAGAACGACGCCTTCCGCGAGCGGTTCGTGCGCGAGTCACGGCTCGCCGCGTCGATCAACCACCCGAACATCATCCCGATCTACGACGCGGGCGAGGAGGACGGGCTCCTCTACATCGCCATGCGCTACGTCGCCGGCGCCGATCTCAAGTCGATGATCCGGCAGGAGGGCCCGCTTTCGCTGCGGCGCTCGGCCGAGATCGTCTCGCAGGTCGCGCGCGGCCTGAGCGTGGCCCACCAGCGCGGCCTCGTCCACCGCGACATCAAGCCGGCCAACATCCTGACCGAGCGGGCGGGCGGCGACGGCGAGACTGTCGACCACGCCTACCTGGCCGACTTCGGCCTCATGAAGCACCAGGTCTCGCGGTCGGGGCTCACTGACACCGGCCAGTTCCTCGGCACCGTCGACTACGTCGCGCCGGAGCAGGTCGAGGGCCGCCAGACCGACCACCGCGCCGACGTGTACTCGCTCGGCTGCGTGCTCTACGAGAGCCTGACCGGCTCCGTGCCCTACCCGCGCGAGAGCGACGTGGCGGTCCTCTTCGCGCACGTCCAGGACCACGTTCCGCGGATCACCGACCTGCGCCCCGACCTCCCGTCGGCGATCGACGAGATCGCCGCACGGGCCATGGCGAAGCGGCCCGAGCACCGCTATGGCAGCGCGGGCGACCTGTCGCGCGACCTGACCGAAGCCGTGGGCGCCTACCGCTCGCACGACCGGCCGTCGCGGATCGTCACCGAGCCGACCGTCCCGCCGCGCGAGCCGTCCAGCTACGGCGCGGCTTCCGACGTCGTCCGCGTCCCCGAGCCGGTCGCCCACGAGGCCCCGCCGGGGCCGCCGAGCGATCCGGGGCCGGGAAGCCCGCCGCCGCGGCCGCCGCGGGGGCGCCCGTCGCTCATCGTGATCGCGCTGGCAGTCGCCCTGGCCGCCGCGCTCGCCGTGATCGCCCTCCAGCTCGCCACGAGCAGCGACTCGTCATCGAGCGGAGGCCCGGGGACGACCGCGTCGCCCAGCGGCACGACCGAGCCGCCGGCGACGACGACCACGCCGACCGGCACCGTGAAGGCCAGCGACCTGCGCACGGCGATGCCCAACAATCTGCTCACCGCGTGCACGAACGTGCCGCCGGCCGGCGCCGCCCTGGCGTCGCTCAGCTGCTCGGCGCCCTCGAACTCCGCGATCACCTACGACGTCTCCATGTACCCCGACACGGCCGCGGTGGTGGCGGTGTTCAAGACGCTGCTCGCCTCGCAGGGCATCAAGACCAACACGAACGGCTGCACGAAGCGCAACTGGAACGGCGAGCGGGAGTGGTTCCACCCGACCGGGTCGCTGGGCGGGCACGTCGCCTGCTATCTCGACGCCAACGGCGACTCGGTGCTCATGTGGACGCACATGAGCATGAACGAGAAGGGCGTGCCGCCGCAGACCGACCACCGCGACATCCTCGGCATCGCCCGCCAGCACACCCAGCTGCCCGGCGAGCTGCTGTCGTTCTGGAAGTTCTGGAGCGGCGTCAGCGGCACCGACGCCATCATCGGCAAGTTCCAGAGCTAGATCGTCGCGGTCAGCTGGTGGTGGTCGCCCGCGCGGCCATGCGCAGCATCTGGCCGAGCATCGCTGCGGTCTGCGGCCGCTGGGCGGGATCCGCCGCGAGCCCCGTGGTGATCGCCCACTCGAGGTCGTCGGACGGGGTGCCCGTCCTCGCCAGGAGCGACTGCGCGAGCGCGGCGAGGTCGTGGATGTCGCTCGCCTGCGTCGGGTCGGCGCCGGCCTCCTGCACCTCGGGCGCCGTGCTCCGCGCCCCGCTCGTCGCCACCGGGACGAGCAGCGAGCGGCCGTCCGCGTCGAAGAGGATCGACCCGGTCCGGACGCCGCCGTGGACGACCCCCTCCCTGTGCAGGGCGTCCACCCCGCGCGCCGCGCGGACGGCGATGCGGACCGCCTCGTCGGCCGAGGGCGCACGACCGGCCGCCACGCGGTCGGCCAGCGAGCCGCCCTCGCACCAGGCGAGCACGAGGTAGCGGAACCCGTCGGCCTCGTCGGCGTGGAGGCCGGGGACGAGGTTGCGATCCTCGATGCGGGCGGCGCGGGCGGCGGCGGCGCGCAGCGCGGCCCACTCCGCAGCGCCGGAGCCGTCGGTGCTGCCGACCAGGCGCAGCGCGACGGGCTCGCCGTCGGCGGTGAGCGCGCGGACGACGGCGCCCGGCGCGGGCGCGACGCCGTCCAGGGTGTAGGGGCCGATCCGGGCCCGGTCCGGCGCGGGTCGCTCGTCGGTCTGCCGGGGTTCGGGCGGCGCGGGGCCGGGGGTGGCCGCCGTCCTGCGGTCGCCGATCCGCTCGCGCAGCCGGGCCACCGCGGGCGGGTCGTCCATCCGCTCGGCGACCCGCAGCGCCCGCTGCCAGATGCGAACCGCCTCGTCGCGCTGGCCCCAGCTCTCGGCCCGCTCCGCAGAGCGGTCAAGGTACTCGAGCGCCTTGGAGAGGTTCCCGCTCTGGGCGTGGTAGTGGGCGAGCATCTCCATGCGCTCGTCGAGCGAGTCGGCGAAGAGGTCCTCGAACACCTCGGCGACCCGCGCGCAGAGGGCCGCCCGCCGGGCCTGGGTGAGCGTGCTGCGGGCGGCCTCCTGGAGCAGGCCGTGGCGGAAGCTGTACTCGAGCTCCGGATAGCGGCGCACCTCGCGGACGATGCCCGCGCGCAGGAGGCCCGGCATGCCGGCCTCGTACCGCTCGGTGCCGGCGACCTGCTCGAGCACGCGCGACGGGAACTCGCGGCCGATCACCGCCGCGGTCTGGCCCAGCGACCGCGCGTCGGCGTCGAGCCGGTCCATGCGGGCGATGAGGAGCGCGTCGAGCGACGCGGGCATCCCCGGCGCGGAGCCGACCGTGACCGTCCACGCCCGCGGCCGGATCGCCTCGGCGCCGAGCGCGTGGGCCATCTCCTCGAGGTAGAGCGGATTGCCCTCCGCGCGGGTCACGAGCTCCTCGCGCGTCGCCGGGTCGAGCAGGTCGGACGCCGTGATGTCGAGCAGCTGCCCGGCGGCCTCGGGGGAGATCGGGTCGAGCGCCAGCTCCTCGAAGCGGTGGCCGAAGTTCGTCATCGCGTTCGCCCGGAACTTCCACGCGGGGGTGTCGCGATCGGGCCGGGAGCTCATCACGACCATCACCGGCGCCCGGTCGGTCAGCGCCAGCAGGTCCTCGAGCATCTCGCACGTCGCGACGTCGGCCTCGTGGAGGCCCTCGATGGCGACGACCACCGGGGCCTGCTTCGCAAGCCGCCGCGTCCAGTCGCAGAACGCCGCCCTGGTGCCGGCGGCCAGGTCCTCGGCATCGCCTTCGCGCAGGACGTCGCGGTGCCCCGGCTCGGGCTGCACTCCCAGCAGGTGGCCGATGTACATGAGGGCGTCCTCGGCGTCGCCGTCGTAGAGCGCCGGCAGGCGGGCCCGAAGCCGCGTCCGCACCACGATCTCGCGCTCGGTGTGGTCGATCCCGAGCCAGGCCCGGATCATCTCGACGAACGGCTGGTAGAGCCCGACCGCGCCGTAGGAGCGGCAGTCGCCCTCGAGCCAGGTGACGCCCGGGCCGAGGTTCTCGCGCAGCTCGCCGAGCAGGCGCGACTTGCCGATCCCGGCGTCGCCGATCAGGAGCAGCGACTGCCCGCGCCCGGCGAGCAGGTCGTCGGCGGCCCGGCGCAGGCGAGCGGCCTCGCTGTCGCGGCCGACGAGGGGCGACTGGGTGTGGTCGCGCCCGGTTGTCTTTCGGCGCAGGACGCGCCAGGCCGAGACGGGGGCCGCCCGGCCCTTCAGGGCGAGCTCGCCGATCGGCTCGAGGACGAAGCGCGCCATCAGGCGCTGGGCGGTCGTCTCGCCGGTCACGATGGTGCCGGGCGCGGCGGCGGACTGGAGCCGGGCCGCGACGTTGGTCGTGTCGCCCAGCGCGACCGCTTGCGGCTGGGCGGCGCCGACGACGCCCACCGCCGCGAGGCCGCCGTTGATGCCGATGCGGACGTTGAACTCCTCGATGTCCCAGGCCTGGCGGACGTCGCCGCCGTAGGCGCCCACCATCTCGAGCAGCGCCAGGCCCGCCTCGGCGGCCCGGTCGGCGTCGTCCTCGTGGGCGGTCGGGACGCCGAAGTAGGCGCACACCCCGTCGCCCATGTACGCCTGCACGGTGCCGCCGAACTCCTCGATGACGCGGCTCATCCGGGTGACGCACTCGCCGACGAGCGCCTTCACCTCGTCGGGGCTCATGCGCTCGCCCAGGCCGGTGGAGCCGACGATGTCGGCGAAGAGGGCGGTCACCGGCCGAAGCTCGTCACCCCCGCCGGACCCGCCCGGCTCGGTCGAATCGGCTTGCCCTGACACGGTTCGGCTAACGGTACCGCGTTGCCCGACCGCGCGAGCGGCCCGCCGTGGGCGGGCCGCTCGGGTCGTGCGCGAGGGTGTGGGTGATCAGTCGCCCGAGGCTTCCACCGCCATCTCGGAGACCGGCTCGATCTGGAACCGCGGCAGCCACTGAAGCGGCCTGGGCAGGTACCAGTTCCAGTTCCCGAGCAGCTTCATGCTGGCGGGAAGCAGGACGCCGCGGATGATCGTGGCGTCGATCAGGACGGCGGCGGCGAGGCCGACGCCGAACTCCTTCAGGTCGACCAGGCTGAGCGTCACGAAGATCGAGAACACGCCCACCATCACCAGCGCGGCGCTGGTCACCGTGCCGGCGGTGCTCTTGATGCCCTCGGCGACGGCGTCCTCGGTCGTCATGCCGCCGTCGACGAGCTCCTTCACCCGGCTCAGGATGAACACGTGGTAGTCCATCGAGAGGCCGAACAGGATCACGAACAGGAAGAGCGGGAGCCAGGGTGCCACGCCGCCCATCGGCGTGAAGCCCAGGAGCGACGCGCCGTGCCCGTCCTGGAACACCGCCACGAGCACGCCGTAGGCGGCCGCGACGGACAGCAGGTTCAGGATGATCGCCTTGATCGGGATCACGATCGAGCGGAACGTGACCATGAGCAGGATGAACGCCAGGGTGAGCACGAACCCGAACACGAGCGGGGTGTTGCGGGCGAGCATCGTGCTCTGGTCGCGGTCGATGGCGGTCTGGCCGCTGACGTTGACGCTGACGTTCCCAACAGTCCCGAGCGTCGCCGGGATGAGCCGGTCGCGAAGCGTGGTGAGCGCCTGCTTCGACGCCTCGTTGGATCCGTTGCCTGCGAGCGGCATGGAGAGCACCGCCACCGTGTGCGTCTTGTCGGTGGTGACGTCGATCGGCTCGTGCACGGTGCCCGTGGCGAGCGCCTGGTCGCGCAGGTCGGCCACGGCGGCCTGGACGGCGGGGCTGCGCGTGTCGTCGGCCTTGATCACGACGGTCGCCGGAGCGTCGGAGCTCGGGAACGCCTTCTCGAGATGCTTCAGCGTCGTGATCCCGGGGAGGCCCGGCGGCAGATCGTTGACGCCGGTGTTGTGCACCTTGAAGTGGAGCGCCGGCGAGGCGATCGCCAGCAGCACAGCCAGCGAGATCGCCGCTGCCGCGGCCGGCCGCCGGAGCACCCGTGTCAGGAGCGCGTTCCAGATGCGGGACTCCTGGCGCCGGGGCGCCTTCTTCCGGAACGGCACCCGCATGCGACCCTTGTCGACGTGACGGCCGAGCAGCGCCAGGGCTGCCGGCAGCGCCGTCAGGGACCCGAGCATCGCGACCGTCACGACCATGATCGTCCCGACCGCGAACGACGTCGATGCCTTGTCGCCGGTCAGGAACTGGCCGGCCATGGCAACGATGACCGTGAAGCCCGAGATCAGGATCGCGCGTCCCGACGTCGCCGAGGCGATGCCGAGGGCCGTCTGCTCGTCATGACCGGCCGCCCGCTCCTCGCGCTCGCGCTTGAGATAGAAGAGCGAGTAGTCGACGCCGACCGCCATCCCGATCAGGGTGATGACGATGGAGGCGTTCTCGTCGATCGGGAAGATCTGGCTCGGGATCGAGACCAGCCCGATGGTGGCAAGGACGGCCGAGACCGCAAGCAGCACCGGCACGCCGGCCGCCACGATCGCCCCGAACGCCAGCACCAGGATCAGCAACGTCACGGGCAGCGACATCGTCTCGGCCTTGTGCAGGTCGCTCTGGATCTTCTTGTCGAGCGCGGCGCCCGACGTCGCGTCGCCGAACTCCTCGATGCGGAGGCTGGGATTGGCCTCCTGGCCGCTCTTGAGCGCGGACACGACGGGAGCGATCCGGTCTGACGCCGTGTCGGCGTCGCCCCGGATCTCGAACTGGATCATGGCGGTGTGCCGATCCTCCGACACCAGCCCGGTGCTCGACCGGTAGCCGGGAGCCCGCAGATTCTCGACCTGCGGAAGGCCGGCGAAGCTGGCCGTGAGCTGCTTGACGCCGCGTTTGAACGCGGGGTCATCGGCGGTGAGGGCCCCGCTGTGCACCAGCACCAGCTCGGTGGCGGGCTTGGGGAAGCTCGACTCGAGCGTCTTCTCGGCCCTGCCGGACTCGCCGGTGAACTGGTCGGCCTTGGTGAGCGTGTTGGCGGGAACCAGGCTGCTGACCATCATGGCCAGCGCGACGAACACGAACCATCCCGCCAGGACGGACTTCTTGTGGCGCGCGCTCCAACTTCCGAGCCGGGCCGCAATTCCTCTGGACGTATCGATGGAACTCATGGAGATGGAACTCCTTGGGAAGCGGTTGGGGCCGGCGACTGCCCGGCTGGTTCGGGCAAGACTCGCGGCTGGGGACGGGCGCGTCGGTGGGGCGGCCCTGTGTTCGAGGGCACGTATTTGCGCCTCTCGCGGTGCGGCTGCCCGTACCACGCCCGTGGTTCTGCCATCCTCCCGGGCATCGACACCGCCTTCTGGTCGCTCTCGCACCGCCGCTCCGACGCCGTCGGCCGGCGCGGGATGGTCGCAACCTCCAACCCCGATGCCGCCCTGGCCGGTCTGCGCGCGCTCCAGGCGGGCGGCAACGCCTGCGACGCCGCGCTCGCGGCCGCCGGCGTCCTGGTCGTGGCCGAGCCCTACCAGTGCGCGCCCGGCGGCGACCTGTTCGCGATCGTGGTGCGCGACGGCGAGCCGCCGGTCGGCCTGAACGCGAGCGGGCGCGCGCCCGCCGCGCCCGGCGACGCGCTCCCCGAGGAGTTCGGGCCGCAGAGCGCCACGGTGCCCGGCTGCGTGGCCGGCTGGACCGACCTGGCCGAACGGTTCTCGCGCCACGGCCTGGCCGCTGCGCTCGCGCCGGGGATCGCGCTCGCCCGGGAGGGCTTCGAGATCCAGCCCAAGGCGGGCCGGCACTGGCGGGCGTGCCTCGCCGACCTCGAGGGCGACGCCGCCGCGGCCTTCCAGCCCGCCTCGCCGTTCCGCTCTCCGGCGATCGCCGAGGCGCTCGAGCACGCCGCCGCCGGCACGTTCTACACCGGGCCGGTCGCCGACGCGATCGCGTCGGTCTCGTGGCTCGAGCGGGCCGACCTCGAGGCGCACGAGAACGACTGGGTCGAGCCGGTCGAGTTCGCCTACCGCGACCGGACGCTGCTCGAGCTGCCCCCGAACGGCCAGGGATCGATCGCCGGCTGGGCGCTCGAAGGGCTCGCATCGCCCGACCCGCCGGCCCAGGTGGAGGCGCTGGCAGAGGCCTACGCCCGCGGATACGCGACGATCGGCGGCACGGCATACGTGTGCGCCGCCGACGGCGAGGGGATGGGCGTGTCGCTCATCCAGTCGGTCTACCACGGCTTCGGCTCGCGGGTGCTCGTCCCCGGCTACGGGTTCGTGCTTCAGAACCGCGCCTCAGGGTTCGTGCTCGAGGACGGCCACCCGAACCGGTTCGCCCCGGGGAAGCGGCCGTTCCATACCATCATCCCGGCCGCGCTTCTGGGTCCGGACGGGCGCTGGGAGGCGGTCTTCGGCGTCACCGGCGGCCAGTTCCAGCCGCAGGGCCACGTCCAGGTCGTCGTCAACATGCTCGACAACGGCCTCGGCCCGCAGGCCGCGCTCGATGCGCCCCGGTACCGGCTCGAGGAGGACGGGACCGTCTCGCTCGAGTCGCCGCTCGCGCACCTGATCGGGGCGTTCGGCGATCGGCCGGCGAGCGTCCTTGACACCGACGACAACTACGGCAACGGCCACGTGATCGCGCGGACGCCCGCCGGGCGCCTGCTCGGCGGCACCGAGCCGCGGCGGGACGGGCTCGCGGCGGGCTTCTAGCCATGCCGAGCCTGACCACGGCCGAGGGCCGCACGCTCGCCTGGGACGAGCGCGGCTCGGGGCCGCCGCTCCTCTGCCACCCGGGCGGGCCGGGATGCTCGTCCGCCTACTACGCCGACCTGCCCGAGCTCGCCGCCGAGCGCACGCTCATCCTGCTCGACCCGCGCGGCACCGGCGCGTCCGACCCGCCTGCCGATCCGGCGGGCTACGACCTCGAGGACTACGCCGGCGACGTCGAGGCCGTGCAGCGGCACCTGGGGATCGAGCGGCTCGACCTGCTCGGCCACTCCCACGGCGGCTTCGTGGCGATGACCTGGGCGGCGCGGTATCCGGAGCGGGTGGGGAGGCTCGTGCTGGCGAACACGGCACCGCGGTTCACGGACGCCATCCGCCAGGCTCGCCAGGCGCGTGTGGCCTCGCACGAAGGGCAGCCCTACTACGCCGACTCGATGGAGGCGATGCGCCAGCGCGCGGAGGGGCGCTACTCGAGCGCCGAGGAGCTGGGCGAGCTCTACTATCGCGAGGGCTTGCTCCAGGCGCCGGTCGGAGTCGACCCCACGCCGGTGCTCTCCGTCCTCGCCAGGGCCGGCGACAACGCCGACGCCGTGGGGCACTTCAACTCCCGGATCGCCGGCGGCATGGATCACCGGCCGCAACTCGCCGGCGTGTCAGCGCCGGTGCTCGTCATCACCGGATCGGAGGACGCGTTCCTCTCGGGGTCGTACGAGATCGCCGAGGCGCTCCCGAACGCGACGCTGGTCGTGCTGCCGGGCGCCGACCACTTCCCCTATGTCGAGCCGGGCCACGCCGAGCCGTGGTCGCGGGCCGTGCTCGACTTCCTGCGCGGCTAGGCGGACCCCATGGGGTTCGCGGGCTACGCCGCTTTCGAGCCGATGACGCGGTCGCGGCCGGCCGTCTTGGCCCGGTAGAGGGCGGCGTCGGCGGTGCGGACGAGCTCCGCGCGGTCGTCGGCGTCGGCCGGGAAGACCGCCCAGCCGATCGAGGCGGAGAGCGAGCGGCCCTGGCTCGGCTCGACCGCGAGCGAGCGGACCGACTGCCGGGCCCGGTCGAGCAGGTCGGCGACCCCGGCGGGATCGGTCGTCTCGAGCAGCACCGCGAACTCCTCGCCGCCGAGCCGGTAGATGCGGTCGGAGCCGCGCAGCACCTGCCGGATCGCCTCGCCGGCGCGGCGCAGGACGGCGTCGCCCTCCGGGTGGCCGAACGAGTCGTTCACCGCCTTGAAGTGGTCGAGGTCGACCATCGCGAGCGTGAAGCCCAGGTCGCGCCGCTTCGACATCGCAACGCGACGGCGCAGGTCGGACTCGAACGTCCGCCGGTTGGGAAGGCCGGTGAGCGCGTCGTGGCCGGCGGCCCGTTCCAACTCCTCCTGCCGCAGCACCGTGCGCCACAGCGCGGCCAGGTGGCCGAGCATCAGGTCGAGGGCGTGGTGATCGAGCTCGTCGCCGCGCCCGGGTCCGAAGCACACCGAGGCGTGGAGGCCCTCGCCGGCCGTGTCGACCGGCAGCGTGATCCGGGCCAGGCCGTGCGAGCTGTGCCGCGGCGGCGCGCCCTCGGCGATGCTGAGGCACGCGGCGCCCAGCGCCTCGCGCGGCGCCATGTGCGCGAAGCCGATGAGCTGGCTTCGGGTCGTCGCCTCCTTGGCCCGGCTCGACCACGCCAGGATCTGCTCGATCTGCTCTGCCCAGCGCGCGTCGCGCTCGCGGCGGGTGTCGTGCTCCACGGCGAGCCGCCACGCCTTCTGGAGGAGCAGCCCGCCCCCGGCGAGGAGCACGCCCATCCCGACCAGCGTCGCCACCAGCATCGCGAGGTCCGAGAGCCTGGTCGCCGATGCGGCGTCCGCGTCGGCCCGGGTCGCGGCCGAGGTCAGCCGGTTGGCGGTCTCTGCGAGCCGGGTGGCCAGGGCGGATCCGCGCCGGTCGATCCCCGCGGGCGGCGGAGCGGTGGGGCGGTCGGCAGCGGCGGTCGAGGCCTCCCAGCGGCCGATGGCCGCCGCGAGCCCCGCGGCGTTCCCGACCGGCACCCCGGCATCGGCTGCGGAACGGACCGTCCGGGCGAGCCGGGCGATGCCGAGCCGGGTCTCGGGCCGGTCGGCCGAGAGCGCGCTCGAATCGGCGGCGTCGTGCGAGAGCTCCCACGCCAGCCGGTGGTTCATCTCCTGCTGGATCGAGCCGAGGAGCGCGGTCGCAGCGGCCTGGGCGGTGTCGGCGGTCGTCGAGCGGTCCGTTGCGTCAGAGCGGTAGAAGCCCGCCGCAACGTTCGTGGCCACGATCGCCACGAGCACGCCCGCGGTCGCCAGCGCCCAGAGCAGCGCGAACCGGCGGACCTGATGGGAGGTCCGCGGGGGCACGGGCAGGCGTGGCTGGTCGAGCTGTCGAACGGGGGGATCCGACCGCATTCATCCCAGTGTCGCCGCAGAAGGGCAGTCCGGCATCACCCGGATTCGGGATCACGCTATGGCGCGCGGCGCTCGTTCGCCACGAACGCCGCGTGCGTGAGCGGCATCCGCGACGCGAAGAGCTCCTCGACGGCCTCGGCGTAGCGGCGGATCTCGCGCTGGGCCGTCTCGGCGTTCCGGAGCGAGAGGAAGTTCATGAGGCTGCGCGCGTTGACCGTCCAGTAGAACTGGGTGTAGATCGCGACGGGCAGGACGTTGCGGGCGATCTCCTTGGCGACGCCGCGCTCGAGCAGGTCCTCGTACGTGCGGTAGGCCTCGGCGAACACCGCCTCCTGCGCCGCGCGGGTGTGCTCGGCGAGCTCGGGCTCCACGGTCTCGAACGAGTACGAGCCGGGCTTTCCGACCTGGCTCCGCACGTCCTCCGGCGCGGGGACGTAGAAGTCCGGCTCGAGCTTCGAATACCTGCCGGACCATTCATTTATCGACGCTATGCGGTGGCGCTGCCACTCCCGCATCACGAAGATCGGGAGCTTGACGTGGAAGCGAAACGCGTTGTGCTCGAACGGGCTGCCGTGCCGCTCGCGCATGAGGAAGCGGATGAGCCCGGCCTCGCGGTCGGTCATCTCCTCGACCCGCTGCGCGAACGAGACGCGGGCGCCGTTCACGACCGAGAGGTCGTCCGCCATGCAGCCGTCGAGGCGGACGAACCCGTGGTCGAGAACGCGGATCTCGTCGGTCTGCTCCATCACGGCGCCCACGCAGTCCAGCGTACCAACCGCTAGGGACGGAGCAGCCGGCCGCCGTCGACCACGATGTTCTGGCCCGTGACGAACCCGGCCTCGATGCAATAGCGCACCGCGTGGGCGACGTCGGCCGGGTCGCCGAGGCGGCCGAGGGCGGTCTCGTCGGGGTTCCCGGCGATGCCCTCCGGCATGAGCACCGGGCCCGGCGCGACGCCGCAGACGCGCACGCCGTTCCGGCCCCAGGCCAGGGCGAGGCACTTGAGCAGGTGGATCTGGGCGGCCTTGGCCGCGGCGTGCGGCGCGAAGTTCGGCCACGGCTGGAGGCCGGCGACGTCGGTGATGGCGACGATCACCCCGCCGCCCCCCTCCTTCATCACCCGGTGGGCCGCCTGGGCCGCGAACATGAACCCCTTCGCGGTGGAGTCCATCGCCGTGTCCCACAGCGCCTCGTCGACGTCCTGCGGGGGGTGCGGCTCGAACCCGCCCGACGGGCAGTGGATGTAGACGTCGAGGCCGCCGAGCGTCTCGGCCGCCGCGTCGACCATCGCGGCCATGTCCGCCGGGTCGGCGGCGTTGGCTCTCACGACCCCGGACCGGCGCCCGAGCGCCTCGATGTCGGCCCGCGTCTGCTCGGCCGGGCCGACCGAGCTGTGGTAGCTCACGAAGACGTCCGCGCCGCCCGCGGCGAGGTCGAGCGAGATCGCTCTTCCCACCCGGTGAGCACCGCCCGCAACGAGGATCCGGCTGCCGTCGAGTGCGGGCATGTGGGGATATGCTAGTCGCCGGGTAAACACGGAGAAACACGCTCCGGAAAGGAGATGGGATGCCCTATTCGGTACCCGATCTGACGTATGGGTACGACGCGCTCGCGCCGCACATCGACGAGCAGACCATGCGCATCCACCACGACAAGCACCATCAGGCCTATGTGGACAAGGCCAACGCCGCGCTGGAGGGCACGGAGTGGGCCGACAAGCCGGTCGAGGACGTTCTGAAGAACATCTCCTCGCTGCCGCAGGACAAGCAGGGCCCGGTCCGCAACAACGCGGGCGGCCACGCCAACCACAGCCTGTTCTGGACGATCCTCGGGCCGAACGGCGGCGGCACGCCGTCGGGCGACCTGGGCTCGGCGATCGACTCCACGTTCGGGGGCTTCGACGCGCTCAAGAAGCAGCTGATCGACGCCGGCGTGAACCGCTTCGGCTCCGGCTGGTCGTGGCTCGTCGTCGACCGTGGCGACCTCAAGGTGACGTCCACCGCCAACCAGGACTCGCCGATCATGGACGGCCAGACGCCGATCCTCGGGATCGACGTGTGGGAGCACGCGTACTACCTGAACTACCAGAACCGCCGGCCCGACTACCTCGAGGCGATCTTCAACGTCATCGACTGGTCGGCCGTCGCCGAGCGCTACACCGCCGCCCGCTCAGTCGGCGCCACGGCGTAACGCCCGTCATACTCTCGCGCAACATCGGGGTCAGACCCCGATGTTGCGCGGTGACGGCGACGTGGAGGTGTGCCTTGGCGACGGTGGTGTTCTTCCCTGAGGGCGCGTTCGGGCCCACCAACAACTGCGTCGGCATCGGCGACGTGCTGCGCGCGCGCGGCCACCGGGTCGTCTTCATCGTCGAGGAGTCGTTCGCGGGCACGCTCGAGGCGCGCGGCTTCGAGGAGCGGCTCATGCGGCTCGGCCCGGCGCCCGAGGTCGAGGAGGCGCCCGGCCAGTTCTGGAAGGACTTCATCCGCGACACGGCGCCGACGTTCCGGAAGCCGACGATCGAGCAGCTGGGCGAGTTCCTCGAGCCGACCTGGCGGGCGCTCGTCGACGGCTCGCGCTACGTGAACCCCAGGCTCGAGGAGATCATCGCCGAGCTCGAGCCGGACGTCATCTGCGAGGACAACGTCCCGGCCTTCCCCGCCCTCCCGGCGTGCGGGAGGCCGTGGGTCCGCATCGTCTCGTGCAACCCGCTCGAGGTCCGCGACCCCGACATCCCGCCGGTCTTCTCCGGCTACCCGGCCGCCGATCGGGCCGGGTGGGCCGAGTTCGAGGCGGAGCGCGATCGCACCCACCGCGCGCTGTGGTCGGAGTTCAGCGAGTTCTGCCAGGAGGCGGGCGCGCCTCCGCTCCCCGAGCTGGAGTTCATCCACGCCTCGCCGTACCTCAACCTGTACGTCTACCCCGACGAGCTCGACTACCGCCGCGCCCAGCCGCTCGACTCGACGTGGCACAGGGTCGAGTCGTGCGTGCGGTCGTCGGATGCCGGCTTCGAGATCCCCGAGGCCGTCCGCGACGGCGAGGGAGGGCTGATCTACCTGTCCCTCGGCTCGCTCGGCTCGGCGGACGTCGACCTGATGCGGCGGCTGGTGGAGGTGCTGGGCGAGACGCCGCACCGCTACATCGTCTCGAAGGGCCCGCAGCACGACCTGTACGAGCTCGCCCCCAACATGTGGGGCGAGGAGTTCGTGCCGCAGCCGTCGATCCTGCCCCAGGTCGACCTCGTCATCACCCACGCCGGTAACAACACCACCACCGAGTGCATGCACTTCGGAAAGCCGATGATCGCGCTGCCGCTCTTCTGGGATCAGTACGACAACGCCCAGCGGGTCGACGACACCGGCTTCGGCGCCCGGCTTCGCACCTACGCGTTCGAGCCCGAGGAGATGAGCGCGGCGATCGACCGGCTGCTGGGCGACGCAGAGTTGCGCGGGCGGCTCGACGCGACGGCGGCCCGGCTCCAGGCGAACCCGGGGACGGTCACCGCGGCCGACCTGATCGAGCGCGTCGCGGCCGGCTAGTGGCAGTCGGTCTGCCCGCTGTCGAGCACATGCTTCGCCGCGCTCACGAAGCGCCACTCGTAGCGGTGCGGGTGCAGGGTCAGCTTCAGGATGCCGAATTGGCTGCGCTGGCGGAACTGGCCGTTCGTGAAGGGGCCGCTGAACTGGTCGAGCGACCTGCCGCCGGTGCCGACCACGAACTCGCGTATGCCGTGCTTGGGGTCGCGCGCCTGGGCGGGGGTCTGGAGGGCGTAGCGCTCGTAGATGTGGTCGTGGCCGGAGAGGACGACGTCGACGTGGTGCGAGTAGAGCACCTTCCAGATCGCGTCGTAGGCCGCGAGGTTGCCATTCGGGCCCGACGAGAAGCGGGCGTGGTGCCAGTAGGCGAGCGTGCAGGCGGGGTGGTGGGCGGCGAGGTCGTTCTTGAGGAACGTCACCTGCGGCGACGACGAGCCGCAGCCGCCGACCGCCGAGCAGTTCGAGTTGAGCGCGATCAGATGCCACTGGCCGACGTTGAAGCTGTACCAGCCCCGGCCGGCGGTGCCGGCCCGCGCGCCGAAGTAGGCGAAGTAGCCGTTGCCGTTCGATCCCGAGGCGTACTCGTGATTCCCCGGCACGGGATGGGTCTTCCCGAGCGCCCGGCCCCAGCTCAGGTCGTAGGAGCCCTGGAACTCGGACAGGAGCCCGTCCTCGTACTGCTCGTCGCCGAGCGGCAGGACGGCCGTGATCGCCGGGTTCCCGACGAACAGGTTGGAGGTCTGCATCTGGTGACACGTGGTCGGCGTGACGGGGTCGCCCGGGGCGCAGGCGATGTCGCCCGCGGCCGCCACGATGGGCGCCGCCGCCCCGGCGGTGGCCGCCGGCCACAGGATCGCCGCGCCGACCAGCACCGCACCCGCCGCCGTTCGCCATCGTCCCCCCACGAGCACAGGGTAGCCGGGGTGTGACGGCCGTCCCCGCACCACCCAGCGCCGAGGAGCTCGCCGCCGCGCGCTGGTTCGGGGGCAAGGCGGCGGCGATCTCGACGGTCGAGGTGGAGGACCGGCTCGACCTCGGCGGCGGCGCCGCGATCTCGATCCTGCTCGTGGACGGCGCCGATCGCTACGTCTGGACCGACGGCCCGGTGGCGGCGGCGATCGTGGGGTCAGACCCCGCATCGGAGCGTGTTTCGGATTCGTGGCGATTTCGGCACACCGGGGAGCGGCTTGCCGCGGCGGAAGAACGGCCGATCGGGGTCGACCAGTCGAACACGTCCTACGTCGTCGGCGAGCGGGTGGTGGTGAAGGTGTTCCGGCGCGTCTGGCCGGGGACGCACCCGGAGGTCGAGCTGGTCGAGTACCTGACGGGCAGGGTCGGCTCGGTGCCGGCGTTCCTGGGTGCGGTCGAGTGGCGCGGGCATGCGGTCGCCCTGCTCCAGGAGCTCGTGCCGGGCGGGCGCGACGGGTGGAGCTGGTGCGGCGACGCGGTGCTCGCCGGCGACGTGTCGGACATCGGCCGGCTGGGCGCGCTCGCGGCGGAGCTCCACGCCGCGCTCGCGGGCATGGGCGCCGTTTCGGCCGGGCCGGAGGTGCTGCGCGACTGGCGGGAGGCCGCCGAGACCCAGCTCGATCGCGTGCTCGCCGTCGTCCCCGCCGAGGTCGCCGCCGAGCTCCGGGCCGCCGAGCCGCGCATCCGCGCCGAGCTTGCGGCCCTCGAGACGCCCGCGGAGCCGCCCGTCCTGCAGCGCGTCCACGGCGACTTCCACATCGGCCAGATCCTGCGGGCCGGCGAGCGCCTGCTCGTGCTCGACTTCGAGGGCGAGCCGACCCGCCCGATCGGGCAGCGCGCCGCCCCGGGCACCGCCCTCAGGGACGTCGCCGCGATGCTGCGCTCCTTCGACCACCTCGGCCGCTCCGTCGAGCACGAGCGCGGGGGCACGGCGGCCGATGTCGGGGGCTGGATCGCAGCCGCTCGGACGGCGTTCCTCGACGCCTACGGCCCGGTCGACCACGGGCTCCTTCGCGCGCTCGAGTTCGAGAAGGCCTGCTACGAGTTCGTCTACGCCGCCGAGTTCGCCCCGAGCTGGGTCTACGCCCCGCGGGCCGGGATGCGCTGGCTTCTGGAGCACCATGGCTGACCTCCGCCCCGAGCTGCTCGCCTCCGACGTCGCCGACACGCCGGCCTGGCTTCACCGGGTTGTGGACGCGCACGCCGGCGCCGATCCGCTCGCGCTCGAGGCGAGGCGAGTGCTCTTCGTCGGGATGGGAAGCTCGCGGTATGCGGCGCTGAATGCCGCCGCGTACCTGCGCAGCCTCGGCCGCGACGCCCACGCCGAGCATGCCTCGACCGGGTCGCCGCAGCCCGCCGAGCCGGGACTGCTCGTCGTGGCGATCTCCGCGGGCGGAGGCTCGCCGGAGACGATCGCAGCGGCGCGCCGGCACCGGGGCACGAGCACGGTCATCGGCATCACCAACCGCCCGGACGGCGCTCTCGCGGCGGAGGTCGATACCTGTCTCGATCTCCACGCCGGTGAGGAGCGAAGCGGCGTCGCCTGCCGCAGCTACACCAACACGCTCGCGCTGCTCCTGCTCCTGTGCGGGATCGACGCTGCGCGCCTGCGGACAGCTGCTGATGCGTCAGCCGTGGTGATCGACACCACGGGCGAGTGGCTGGGCGCGGCCGCCGAGCTCCTCGGGCGGCCCGCGCTCCACGTGCTCGCGCCGGCGGAGCGGATCGGCTCGGCCGAGCAGTCTGCGCTCATGCTGCGCGAGGTGCCGCGGGTGCGCGCCGACGCCTGCGAGACCGGCGACTGGTCGCACGTCGACGTCTACCTGTCGAAGCTCCCCGGACTCGGCATCGTGCTCCTGCCCGGCTCGGCGTGGGAGGCCGACGTGCTGGAGTGGGCGACGGCACGCGAGTGCCCGGTCGTGACGGTCGGCGGCCCGCTGCCCGGCGGCGCGCTCGACATCCCCATCCCCGGCGGCGACGACCCGGTCGTGCGAATGCTCGCCGAGGTGCGGGTGTGCGAGCTCCTCGCGGCCGAGCTGTACGCCCGCCACGGCGGTAGGCTTTCGGCGTGAATTTGCCCAACTGGCTCTCGGTCGGGCGCATCCTCCTGATCCCCGTGTTCATGGTTGCGCTGCTGGGCCGCCTCCCCGAGGGGGATCTGGTCGCCCTCGTGATCTTCGCCGTCGCCGCGGGCACCGACAAGCTCGACGGCTACCTGGCCCGCAGTCGCAACGCCACGACGACATTCGGCGTTTTCCTCGACCCGCTCGCCGACAAGCTGCTCGTGTCGGCGGCGCTCATCTCGCTCGTCGAGCTCGACAGGCTCGCCGCCTGGGTGGCGATGGTGATCATCGCGCGCGAGTTCATGGTCTCGGGCCTCAGGATGGTGGCAGCGAGCCAGCACGTCGTGATCGCCGCCTCGCAGTGGGGCAAGATCAAGACGACGGCTCAGGTGGTGGCCATCGCGGCGCTCATCGTCGACCACCCGCCACACGCGATCACGACCGCGCTCGTCGCCGTCGCGGTGGCCGTCACGGTCTGGTCGGGCATCGACTACTTCATCGAGTCGCGCGACGTGCTGCGGGCGCCGGCATGACCGGCGTGATCGTCGCGATCGCGGTCGGCTACCTGCTCGGGTCGCTCCCCTTCGGCTACTGGGCCGGACGCCTGCGCGGGATCGACCTGCGCCTGGCCGGGTCGGGGAACACCGGCGCGACGAACGTCATGCGCGTTCTGGGCCTCAAGATCGGCGTGCTGGTGATGGCGCTCGACATCGGAAAGGGCGTCGCCGCCGTGCTCGTCGCCCGCAGCGTCTCCGACAACGAGCTCGTGTGGGTGCTGGCCGCCGCGGCCGCGGTGGTCGGGCACATGTACCCGCTCTTCCTGGGCTTCAAGGGCGGCAAGGGCGTCGCGGTCGGTGCGGGGACGATGCTCGCGCTCGTGCCGTGGATGGGGGTCGCCGCCTTCGTGCTGTGGTTGTGCATCTCGCTCGCGACCCGCTACGTCTCGATCGGGTCGGTCGTTACGGCGATCGCGTACCCCGCCGCGGCGTTCCTGACCGATCAGCCGTGGCCGGTGCGGTTGTTCGCCCTCGGCACCGGCGCGTGGGTCATCTGGCGCCACCGGGGGAACATCGCCCGCCTGCGGGCGGGCACCGAGCACCGGCTCAATCTGCGGACGCTGCGGGCGTAGTCCGCCCCAAGATCTCCCTGACGATGCCGCGCACGCGGTCGGCGACGTCCGTCGTGGAGACGTCGCCGAAGAGGCCGCCGCCGGTCGCTCCCATCAGCGCGACCATGACCGCGCCGACCGACGCCGCCATCCGCACCCGGTCCTCGAGCGGGATCGCCTCGGTCGAGAGGAACCGGCGGAACCGCTCCTCGATGTCCTCGTTCTCGGCCCGGTGGCGCTCGTCGTCGGCGATCTTGGCGAACGCGTTCTGATTGGTCTGATGGAGGAGGAAGAGCTCGCGGTTCGCGAGCACCTCGTCGATGAATGCGTCGAGCAGCTCCGGCCAGGCCGCGACGACGTCGCGCTCGTCCTCGACCGCGTCCAGCCGGTCGAGGATGACGCGGCCGATGCCGTGCAGGCGCAGGTGCAGCTCGAGCAGGATGTCCTCCTTGCGCTCGAAGTGGTAGTAGAGCGCGGCTTTCGTGACGCCCAGACGCTCGGCGATCTCGCGCAGTGACGTGCCGTCGTAGCCCTTCTCGTTGAAGAGCTCGAGGGCCACGTCCAGGATGCGCTCGCGGGTGTCGGTCTGCTCGGCCATCCTCACGTAGCTTACTTGACGGCCGGCAAGTAAGCGAGTAGGGTGAGCCCGAACCTACTTGCCGACCGGTAAGGAGAATTTGATGGACTTGATGATCGAAGCACGCGGCCTGGAGAAGCGATTCGGGCCCACCGTGGCCCTCGCCGGGCTCGACCTCGAGGTGCCGGCAGGGGCGATCCTCAGCCTGCTCGGGCCGAACGGAGCGGGCAAGACCACGGCCGTGCGCATCCTCACAACCCTCACCCGGCCCGACGCCGGGTCGGCGCGCGTCGCCGGCCACGACGTCGTGCGTGAGCCGGCCGCCGTCCAGCGCCGGATCGGCGTGACGGGCCAGAGCGCGACCCTCGACGAGGTGCTGACCGGCCGCCAGAACCTGGTGATGGTCGGGCGCCTGAGCGGCCTCGGCCGCAGCGAGGCCCGCACCCGCGCGGTGCAGCTGCTCGCCCAGTTCGGGCTGACCGACGCCGGCGACCGCATCCTGCGCGAGTACTCGGGCGGCATGCGGCGGCGGCTCGACCTCGCCGCGAGCCTCGTCACGCGGCCGCCCGTGCTCTTCCTGGACGAGCCCACGACCGGGCTCGACCCGTCCAGCCGGATGGGCATGTGGACGGTCGTCCGCGAGCTCGTCGCCGAGGGCACGACGGTCCTGCTCACGACCCAGTACCTCGAGGAGGCCGACGAGCTGGCCGACCGCATCATGGTGGTCGACCACGGCCGCGCGATCGCCGCCGGCACGGCCGCCGAGCTCAAGGCGCGCATGGGCGGCGCCCGGATCGAGGTGGCGCTCACCGCCGTCGCGGCGTCGGCGCCGGCCGTGCTCGAGCCCTTCGTGACCGGCCCGGTCCACACGAGCCACGACGGCCGCCGGCTGCGCGCACCCGTGCGAAACGGCGACGGCGTGGCCACCGCGGTCGTCCGCGCCCTCGACGACGCAGGCATCACGGTCGACGACGTGCAGGTGCACCAGCCGTCGCTCGACGACGTCTTCGTCACCCTCACGGGCCACGGCGCCGAGGACGCGCAGCCAGACGTGTCAACCAACGACCTGGAGGTCGCACGCTCATGAGCGCATCGCTCTCAGGGCGGCTGCGGGACGTCGCCGTCCTCACCCGCCGCAACCTCGTCCACATCGCCCGCGAGCCGCTCCAGCTCTCGGACGTGACCGTCCAGCCGGTGCTCTTCACGATGCTCTTCGTGTACGTCTTCGGCGCCGGCGTCAGCCTGCCCGGCGGTGGCTCCTACACGCAGTTTGCGATCGCCGGGCTGCTCGCGCTCAATCTGACCACGGGGTCGATGGGAACGGCGGTCGGCCTCAGCACCGACCTCTCGACCGGGGTGATCGACCGCTTCCGCACCCTTCCGATGTGGCGCCCTGCCGTCCTCGTCGGCCGCTCGATCGCCGATCTCATGACGGCGCTCCTGTGCATCGTCATCGTGGCCCTCACCGGGCTTGCGATCGGATGGCGGCCGGAGGCGGGCATCGCATCCGCCCTGGCCGGGTTCGGCGTCTTCCTCTTCTTCAGCTACGCGATGTCGTGGGCCTGCGCGTGCCTCGGCGTGGTGAGCAAGGGGCCGGAGTCGGCCCAGGGGAACGGGCTCATCTTCCTGTTTCCGCTGGCGTTCGTCTCCAACTCGCTCGTGCCCACCCGGCACATGCCCGAGGTGCTTCGCACGATCGCCGACTGGAATCCGGTCAGCGCGGTGACCGCGGCCGCACGGGAGCTCTTCGGCAATCCCAACCCGTCGGCCTCGATCGGCGCGTGGCCGATGCAGCACCCGGTCGCCGCGTCGCTCCTCTGGTCGGTTGCGATCCTGGCGGTGTTCGCGCCCCTGGCGACGGCGCTCTACCGGCGCCGGACCACGGACTAACCCTCGAGCCAGACCCGGGCGGTGGTGTGCTCAGCCGCAGCGCCGCCCGGGCGGCCGTCGAGATCGGCGCGCAGCTCGGAGACGACACCGTGGCGCTCCGCCATGACGTCGTGGTTGTGGATCGTCTCGTGGTTCACCTGGCGGGCGAGCAGGAAGCAGCCGTCCGACAGGTCGGGGTAGCGCTCCAGCGTCCCGGCGATCATGAGCCGCACGGAGTCCTCGACGAAGCGCGGGTGCAGGTGGGCGTGCTCGACGACGAAGAGCTCGTCGGGCCGCTTCAGGAGCTCGAACACGGGCGCGCTCATCGAGTTCTCGGCGATCCCGATCAGGTCGCGGGCGTCGATCTCGCGGGTCGTACCGATCATGAGCGTCGCCTCGGCCCGCTGGTTGTGGGTCGCGGCCGGAAGGAGCGAGAAGATCTCATCGATCTGGGCGCCGTCATAGCCCGATTCGGCGAGCCGCTCGCGGGCCCGCTCGCGGATGAGGCCCTGCGCGCACGGGCACGCGTTCAGGCCGCGGACCTCGACGCCGACCATCCGGCGGGTGCCCTTGCCGTTGGCGAGCGCCTGCCCGATCAGGTGGTAGATCTCCTGCGTCGGCAGGTCGGAGACGGGCGCGCGCCGCGTGATCGGGAACTTGGCCCGGATCGTGACCTCGGAGCGCACCGCCTGCTGGCGCTCGATGATGGTCTCGGCGATGTGCTGGGCGAGGTCCTCGACGTGGAGCGCCTCGTCGATCACCACGTGGTCGATGGCCTCGGCGACCGTCTCGGGGAAGCGCGACATGTGGACGCCCTTCTGATCCGGATCGAGGTCGACGTAGCAGTCGATGTCGGCGTAGTAGAGGAGCTCGCTGCCGGCGTGGGCGATGCGGATGACCTTCTCGACGCCGGTCACCCCGGCCCGGGTCAGCGCGAGCCGGACGTCCGGCTCGGCCGCCTGGAGGTCGTGCGTGAAGGTAGTTGCGTGTTCAAGCATTTCGGGAACTCTAGCGTGCTATTCCCGCAAGAGCCGTGACAGACGCCTGTCAGCGAGCGTGCGGCCGCCGGTCTGGCAGGTGGGGCAGTAGAAGACCGTGTGCTCCTCGAAGGAGACGCGCCGGATCGCGTCGCCGCAGCGCGGGCACGGCTGGCCCAGGCGGTCGTGGACGGCATAGCCGCGGTCGGCCTTGGTCGTGAGCCCGTTCCCCGAGAGCGGCACGAGCCGCTCGACGGCGTCGCCGAGGACGCCGGTGATCGCGGCGTGCAGCCGCCCGGCCTCCTCGTCCGTCAGGGTTGCCCCGCGCTGGTAGGGCGAGAGCATCGCCGCGTGCAGGATCTCGTTCGCGAACGCCCGCCCGATCCCCGCGACGGCGCGCTGGTCGCGCAGGAAGGCGTGCAGCTGATGCGGCCGGGCCTCGATCTGCGCGCGCAGCGCCTCGACGGTGAACGCCGGGTCGAGCGGCTCCGGGCCGATGTGGGCGAGCTCGGCGGCCAGCGCGTCCGGGTGCAGGAGCCAGGCGGCCGCCCGCCGCTTCGACCCGGTCTCCGTCATGGTCAGGTCGGGCCCCTCCTCGAACTCCACGACGAGCCTCGCGCTCTTCGTGCGCTTGCCCCCGACCACCAGCTTGCCTGCCGACATGAGGTGAAAGACGAGCGTGTCGCCGTCCTCGGACTCGAGCAGGATCCGCTTCGCCCGCCGCCCGACGCTCGTGAACCGGTGCCCGGCGAGCGAGCCGATCGGCGGGTCGATGGTCTTCAGCGTCGCGAAGTGCGCCACGGGGACGGCCGCGACGGGCGCGGCCGTCAGCGACTCGCGCTGGGCGATGACGAACGCCTCCAGCTCGGGCAGCTCCGGCACGAAGAGGATGCTACGCGAGTGTCTCGGCCGTGTCCCGGAGCCACTCGCCGGCGGCGTCGGGGAAGCGCTGCCTGGTCGCCGGGGCGTCGCGCCCGACGGCGTGCCACGTGAGCGCCCGCGACGCGCCGCCGAGCGCCCGGCCGAGCTCGGCGCCGCGGCGCAGGTCGGCCAGCGGCGCGAGCGCGGACCAGCGCTCGAGATAGGCGTCGATCGCCTTGTGGATGACCGGGCTCTCGTCGGCGACGCCGACCGTGGAGGCCATGACCCGAAGCGCCACCGCGAGCGTCATGAACGGATGGGCCACCCCCGCGTCGCCCCAGTCGAAGAAGCGGTCGCCGGCCGGGTCGACGAACACCTGCGCGTCGTGCAGGTCGGAGTGGTCGATCGTGGCCGGGATGCCGAGCGCGGCCAGCTCCGCGCACGCCTCGGCGACCCGCGGGACGAGCCCGTCGACTCCGGCCGGCTGGAGCTCGTCGACGAGCGCCGCGACCTGGTCGGGGAGCGCCGCCGGCCGCCGGTCGGGGACGCCGGCGCCCAGGAGCTCGCCGGCGGCGTGCTCGACGTCGCGCTGGAGGCGGGCGTACGTGCGCAGCATGGCCATCCACCGGTTCGGGCTCCGCCGCGGCGCCTCGAGGTCGCGCAGACGCGTCCCGCCGTCGGCGGTCAGCATGAGCCGGCGCCGCAGGTCGGACGCGAGCAGCCGCGGCACGCGGTCGGGGGCGGCTCGGGCCAGGATCGAGATCGTGACGGGCTCGTGCGCGACGGCCGGCACCATCGCCTTGCACCACACGACGCCCTCGCTCCCCGGCGCGCGCAGCACCGTCGCCCACGGCCGCACGTGCGGCTGCTCGATCGGCCCCATCAGCGTGAGGCCCTCCCGGTCGAGTGCCTCGAGGATCCACTCGTGTGTGGCCGTGAGCCACTCGGGGTCAGTCCACTTCAGATCTTCGCCGGCATCCACGCGCTGTAGTGTGCCGCGCGTGCCCGAGCCCGCGCTTGTCACCGTCACGCGAAACGGGCTCGCCGAGAGCACGCACCGCGTTCACGTCGCCGTCGTGCGGACCGACGGCTCGCTCGTTGCCGGGTGTGGCGACGTCGAGCGGCCGACCACGATGCGCTCGTGCGCGAAGCCGCACCAGGTCGAGCCGCTGGTCGCCTCGGGCGGGTTCGACGCGCTCGGGCTCGACGACCGCGTGCTGGCCGTGACCTGTGCCTCGCACATGGGCCAGGACATCCACGTCGAGGCGGTCGAGCGCGGCCTCTCGGCCTGCGGGCTCAGTGCCGAGGCGCTCGACAACTGCATCGGGACGCCGGAGGAGCGGCTGCGCCACAACTGCTCGGGGAACCACCTGGGCTTCCTCGCCAACTCCGTCCACCACGGCTGGGAGACGGCCGGCTACCGCCACCCCGGGCACCCCTCTCAGGACGCCGCGCTTGCCGAGGTGGCCGGGCGGGCGCGCGTCCCCGTCGAGTCGATCGCGACCTGCACCGACGGCTGCGGCGTCGTCGCCTTCGAGCTCCCGCTCGCGACCATCGCCGCGATGTACGCCCGTCTGCCGGAGGAGCTCCCGCGCCAGTTCGCGGCCATGCGCGCCCACCCCGAGCTCGTCCGCGGCGACGGCGACCTCGACACCGAGCTCATGCGCGCGGTGCCCGGCGCGGTAGCGAAGGGCGGCGCCGAGGCGCTGGCGACCGTCGGGATCGCCGGCGAGGGGATCGGCGTCGCGGTGCGCGTCGAGGACGGCGGCTACCGGGCGATCGACCCGGTGCTCGTCGAGACGCTCCGCCAGGTGCTCGGCTGGGAGTCGGTGCCCGGCGCGCTCGAGCCGTTCGCGGAGCCTGTCGTGCCCAACTTCGTCGGCGACCGGGTGGTTCGGCTCACGGCCCGGGTGGAGCTCTCCACCCGCGCCGGGTAGACGTTCAGAGATCAACCGAAATTCGTTTCCCCCGCGCCCTTGTGGGCGGCCAAACCACGGCTATACTGGCCACGTCTGCGATCCGTTTTGTTCCCCAGCGCCGGTTTCGGGGGCTGCTGCATTACCCCGAGCCCGGTGACTTCTGTGCTTCACCGGTCTGAACAACAACCGACGTTTGCGAGGGGGCCCATGCTCACGGTCGACACCGCGCTTGCGGATATCGAAGAGCTGCGGACGCTGGTTCAGGAGGGCCACGACAAGGGCTACCTGACCTACGACGAGGTTGCGGCGACTCTCGAGGAGGTCGAGCTCTCCAAGGAGCAGCTCGAGGACTTCTACACCTACCTCCTCGACCACAACATCGAGCTCCTCGACGCCGACTCGAAGCAGACCGCCCAGGGCGACGCCGCCCTGCACGGGGAGAAGGCCCCCGAGCTCGACCTCACCGTCGAGCCCAGCCTCGACTCGCTCCGGCTCTACCTGCGCGAGATCGGCAAGGTGTCGCTCCTCACCGCCGACCAGGAGGTCAGCCTGGCCAAGCGGATCGAGCGCGGCGACATGCTCGCCAAGCAGCAGATGACCGAGGCCAACCTGCGCCTCGTCGTCTCGATCGCGAAGGGCTACCTCGGGCGCGGCCTCTCGTTCCTCGACCTGATCCAGGAGGGCAGCCTGGGCCTCATCCGCGCGGTGGAGAAGTTCGACTACCGCAAGGGCTACAAGTTCTCGACGTACGCCACGTGGTGGATCCGCCAGGCGGTCACCCGCGCGATCGCCGACAAGGCGCGCACGATCCGCATCCCGGTCCACATGGTCGAGAAGCTGAACCGGGTCGTCCACATCGAACGGCAGCTGGTGCAGCGGCTCGGCCGCGAGCCGCGCCCCGACGAGATCGCGTTCGAGCTCGGCATGACGGCCGACGAGGTGCGCGAGATCCAGCGCATGGCGCAGCTCCCGGTCAGCCTCGAGAAGCCGATCGGCGAGGAAGAGGAGTCCGAGCTCGGCGACTTCGTCCAGGACGAGCAGGCCATCTCGCCGTTCGACTCCGCCACGACCACGCTGCGCCGCGAGGACATCGACCGCGCGCTCGACTCGCTCCCCGAGCGCGAGCGCAAGGTGATCGAGCTTCGCTTCGGCTTGAAGGGCGAGCAGCCCTGCACGCTCGAGGAGGTGGGGCGCGCGTTCGGGGTCACCCGCGAGCGCATCCGCCAGATCGAGAACAACACGCTGAAGAAGCTCGAGGGCCTGCCCGAGGCGCAGGCTCTTCGCAACGCCGAGTAGACTGCGCACCGCTCGGGAGGGTGTCCGAGTGGTTAAAGGAGACGGGCTGTAAACCCGTTGGCTCTGCCTACAGAGGTTCGAATCCTCTCCCTCCCATCATCATGGTCCGGACTTTTCCAGCGCGAGTTCCAAAGTCGTGGCCCTCCGACCGTTCTTGGGAGCGTCAAGATCTCGTGGAGCACGTGGTGCCACCGTTGGCCAAGGCGATCTCGACCACCGATGACGCCGAGGACTGGTGCTCCTCGGATGACCGCACTCCCGTCCCGGCCTGTGACGACCACATCTGAGCGGGTAGATAGGATCGGGCGACCCGACCTAGGAGCCTTGCATGATAGTGCTGGCCGATTACCCGTTCCTCGATGTGATGTGGACCATGCTCGTCTTCTTCCTCTGGATCGCATGGTTCTGGATGCTGTTCGGCGTGTGGGGAGACATCTTTCGGCGCCGCGACCTGTCGGGTCTGGGCAAGACCGGGTGGTTCATCTTCACGCTGGTGCTGCCGTTCCTGGGCGTGTTCGTCTATCTGGTTTCGCAGAACGACGGCATGAACCAGCGCAACCTCGAACGGGCCCAGGCCCAACGAGCGCAGATGGACGACTACGTGCGCTCGACGGCAGGCAGCGGCGGGGCTGCGGCCGAGATCGAGAAGGCGAAGCAGTTGCTGGACAGCGGCGCGATCACGCAGCCGGAGTTCGACGCGCTCAAGCAGAAGGCGCTGGCCTAAGGTGGAGTCTCGTGTGGGCCGTGTCCGTCATCGGCCCACACGATGTCCACGTGCGACACGCGCGGCCCGGGCGCTGTCCCATCGCCGTCCGCCCCGGGGCTACTTGACCGAACCGGCCAGGAGGCCCTGCACGAACGATCGCTGGAAGGCGAAGAACACCGCGAGCGGGATGATCAGCGAGATGAACGTCGCCGGCGCGATCAGCTCGATGTTGCCGCTGAACTGGCGCATCTGCGAGAAGATCGCCACGGTGATCGGCACCGTCGATCGGCCGAAGGTCAGGGCCACCAGCAGGTCGTTCCACGTCCACAGGAACTGGAAGATCGCGAGCGACGCGATGGCCGGGCGCCCCAGCGGCAGGATCAGCCGCCAGAAGATCTTGAACTCGCCTGCGCCGTCGATCCTGGCAGCCTCCATCAGGTCGCGCGGGATCCCGATGAAGAAGTTCCGCAGGAGGAAGATCGCAAACGGCAGCCCGAATGCGGCGTGGAAGAGGACCAGCCCGAGCACGGTGTCGAACAGGTTGAGCGTGTTGTAGAGCTGGAACATCGGGATCAGGGCCATCTGAAGCGGCACGACCAGGAGCGCCACCACGATGATGAAGATCCAGTCCCGGCCCGGGAAATCGAGCCAGGCGAAGGCGTAGCCCGCGAGTGCCCCCACGATCACCGGCAGCGCGGTGCCGCCGACAGCGACGAGCACGGTCGTCCACAGCGAGTCCATGATCGCCTGGTTGTCGAATACCGCCCGGTAGTTGTCGAGCGTGAGGCCGCCCGGGTGGGTGAGGTAGTTCCACCAGCCCTGCTGCTGGAACTCCGTGGCGGGCATGAGCGACGTGATGAAGAGCCCGACGGTCGGGATCAGCCAGAGCAGCCCGAAGGCGATCAGGATGAGGTGCACGGGGGCGCTCTTCAGGGCTCTCAGGGCCTTGCGGCCTGCGGAGCTGTGGTCGGGCCGTGCCTCCGGCGCTGCGGTCGCAGCTGCTTCTGCCGTGGCCACTATCCCTCCCTCCGGAATCGGCGGATGTTGAGCATCAGAATCGGGATGACGAGCAGGAAGATCAGGACGGCGATCGCCGACCCAACCCCGAAGTTGTTGTTCCCGCCGAACGCCGTCCGCCACATCGCGAGAGCCAGCACGTTGGCGTCGTCCTGGCTCGAGCCGGGAGCGATCGAGATGACGATGTCGAACACCTTGAGGACGTTGATCAGCATCGTCACGAAGACGACGGTCAGAACGGGCGCCAGGAGCGGGACCGTTACGCGCCGGAACACCTGGATCTCGGACGCCCCGTCGGTGCGCGCCGCCTCGAGCACGTCGCGCGGGATCGCCGCGAGGCCCGCGGCGAGCACGACCATTGCGAATCCCGCCCAGATCCAGATGTAGGCGATCATGATCGCCGGCGTGACGAGCCTCGGCCCCAGCCACTCGACCCCCGCAAACGGCTTCGCGAACGTCGAAGCGGCGATGGCGACGGTGTACTTGCGGCTCCCGACGTCCGTGAACGTGAACGTGCCGTCGTCCGCGCTGGTCGCCGACGCGACCTTCGAGCCCTCCGGAATCGAGCAGGTCGAGGTGCACGCCGGGTAGCCCGAGCTCCTCGGACTCGACTTGGCCGGGCGTCCCGCCGCCGGGCTTGAAGTCTCGCCAGACCACGCCGGTGATCCCGCCCGTTCACCGCCGTCGGCTCGACGGCTTGCTTCGCCGCGCTCGGGAGGTCCTCGGGCGGGATCGCCGTCAGGCCGAGGACAGCCACATCGCCGGCGCTGACGGGCTGCTTGAGGACCATGCCGCCGCCCTTTGCGGTTCACGGCGGGTGGGAGGGCGACGCCTGCGGCAGCACGCCCGGGAGGAGTGAACGTGTCCTTGACCGACCGGATCGCGGCGTTCGACCGCGCCGAGGCTCGGGTCCTCGATGTAGACGAGCCTCCAGGTGATCCCCGCGGCGAAGGCCGAGATCGCCATCGGCATGAAGACCGCCGTCGGAACGCGACGGCCAAGGAACGCGTTCCATGAGCACCGCGAAGATGAGGCCGACGGCAGCGACGACCGCCGGCACGATCGCCACCCACAGCAGGTTGTTCTTGATCGCCGTGACCAGGATGTCCTGCGTGAAGATCGACTGGTAGTTGTCGAACCAGACGAAGCTGCTCCCGTCCCGGTCGAAGAAGCTGCGGATGATCGTGCGGATCGTCGGATAGACGACCCACACGCCGAGCAGCACCACGGCTGGAGCCAGGAACCCGGCGGCCAGCGCGTATTTGCGCCAGCCGCCGGGTGTTCCGTCGCCTTCGGGCGCGAGCGGGCCGGCCGGTGGCTGGCCCACGGCTGTTACGCCGCCGCCCACCGGCTCAGCTGCCGTACGCCTTCGCCGCCGCGGTCTCGAGCGCCTGCGCCGTGCCGTCGATGTCGTCGGGATGCTTCACGAAGTCCGTGAAGATCTTCCACTCGCCCTGCCCGACGGTCGCGCCGAACGCTGCGGGCTGCAGGTCGGACATGTCGAACCGGAACGCGGCCGCAGTCGACAGCACGCCGGCCGTTGTCTGCTCGATCTCGCTCGGGTAGGTGTTCGGGTCGAGGCCCTTGTTGAGCGACGCGTACCCGCCGATCTTGGCCCAGATCTCGGCGGCCTGCGTGGTCGTCAGGTACTTCATGAACGCCTCGACCGCAGGCGTGTCCTCGAAGCTGATGGCGATGTCACCGCCGCCGACCACGAGGTTCGGGGTGTCTCCCACCTGTGGGAACGGGGCGACGTTGTATCCCTCGACGGGCTTCAGCGTCGTCTTCACCGAGCCGGGGACGAAGTCGCCCTCCATGATCTGGGCGCCCTTCGGCGGATCCGTGAACACGTTGCCCGCAGACGTCGGGAAATCCGTCTGGAGTGCGCCGTCGGTGCCGCCGACGATGTTGCTGCTGTCGCTGAACACCTGCGCCATCGTGGTCAGTGCGTCCTTGACCGACTGGTCGGTCCACGGGATCTCGTGCTTCGCCAGCTTGTCGTACATCTCCGGCCCGGCCTGGCTGAGGTAGATGTTCTCGAACCAGTCGGTGATCGGCCAGCCGTACGTCGACGCCGATGGAGTAGGCCGGCACGCCGGACGCCTTCAGCGTCGCCGCGTTCTGGATGAGCTCGTCCCAGCTCTTGGCCGGCTGGATACCCGCGTCTCGAGTACGCCTTGACGTTGTACCAGACGAGTCGACTTGTTGGCCGCCTTGTAGAGGATGCCGTAGAGCTTCCCGTCGACGCTGCCGATGTCGGCCGCGGACTGTCCCAGATTCTGCTGGACGTCCGAGGAGGCGTACTCGATCGGCTTCACCGCCCCCTTCTTGACGAAGTCCGCGATGAGGCCCGGCTGTGCGACGAACGCGACGCTGGGCGGGTTGCCGCCCTCGACCGCCGTCGACAGCTGGGTCGGAAGCTGGTCGCCGGCCGACGTGTACTTCACCGTGACGCCGGGGTTCGCCTGCGTGAACCCGTCGATGACCTTCTGGAAGGCCGCCTGCTCGGGACCGCTCCAAACACCCATGACGGAGATCGAGCCCGAGACCGAGCTCGTCGACCCGCCGGGTTCGCCGCCGCTCGAGCTGCTGCTCCCGCCACCACACGCCGCGGTGAGGGAGATCGCGAGTAGCGCCGTCACGGCTGTCAGTCGTCGTCTCATCGTCATCCTCCTGGTCCGTTTGTCGAGTTCCCGTAGATCCCGAGGCCCGTCTCGGGATCGAAGAAGTGCAGGTCGCGCGTGTCGACGACTGCCTCGACCGGCTCCCCCTCGCCGACGTGCGACCGTGCGTTGAACGCCGCGACGATGAGAGCGCCTTCGCCCTGGAGGACCGAGCCGCCCTCGGGCGAGCCCGTGTCGGCGGCCAGCTCCCGCGTCGCATCGGTCACGGCGCCAGAAGGGCGTTGACGGTGATGTGCACCATGACCTCCGACCCCAGCGACTCGCGCAGGCGGACGACGCCGCGGAGCCGGTGCGTGGGCGCGGCGTCAGGCACGAGCGAGGCGTCCTCCATGTCCTCGGGGCGGATGCCCAGGATCACGCGGCGCCCCTTGTACGCCCGAACGTCCGGCCGCGCCTCGACCGACTCGCGCCCGATCGCGATCTGCTCCTCCCCGAGCTTGGCGACGAGATCACCGGTCGGCGCTCGTCCAGCGTCGCCTCGAGCATGTTCATCGCCGGGCTGCCGATGAAGCCGCCGACGAAGAGGTTCACGGGCCGGTCGTACAGCTCCTGCGGTGCGGCGACCTGCTGGAGCTCGCCCTTGCGCATCACGGCGACCCGGTCGCCCATCGTCATCGCCTCGACCTGGTCGTGCGTGACGTAGATGGTCGTCGTGCCCAGGCGGGCCTGGAGGGCGCTGATCTCGGCGCGCGTCTGCACGCGGAGCTTGGCGTCGAGATTGGACAGCGGCTCGTCCATGAGGAACGCGGCCGGCTCGCGCACGATCGCGCGGCCCATGGCCACCCGCTGGCGCTGGCCTCCGGAGAGGGCTCGCGGCTTGCGCTTCAGGAACTCCTCGAGGCCGAGCATCTCGGCCGCCTCGCGCGACCCGCTTGTCGATCTCGGCCTTGGCGGCACCGCGCAGCTCGAGCCCGAAGGCGATGTTCTCGTAGACGGTCAGGTGCGGGTAGAGCGCGTAGCTCTGGAACACCATGGCGATGTCGCGGTCGCGGGACGGGACGTGGTTCACGACCCGCTCGCCGATCCGAAGCACCCCTTCGCTGATGTCCTCGAGGCCGGCGACCATGCGGAGGGCCGTCGTCTTCCCGCAGCCGGACGGCCCGACGAGCACCATGAACTCGCCGTCGTTGACCTCGAGGTCGAGTGCAGACACGGCCCGCGTCCCGTCGGGGTACACCTTGGACACCTCTGCGAACGTCACGCCCGCCACAGGCGACTCCTCACGTCTCCAAGGACATCGGGCACGCCCGCCCGATGCGCACGCCCAATTCATATCCCATTAACCTCGCCCTGGAAACACGGGAGCAGGACTGCCCTGATCAGAACGGGGCTCCACCGGCGAGGGATCCAGTGACGCAGGCCGGCCGTGCACGGTCGGAGCCGCCCGGCGAGATGGCATGCCATGGCGACGTACGCGGACGATGTCCGAGCACGAGCGGCTCGACCGCGGGCAGTAGCGACTCCGCCCCGCCGGAGTTTCGCCGACAGACGGAACTGGTAAAGTTTGGGGTGAGATGTCTCGACTCGTGGCAAGCCTTGGGGGTCGGCGTTTCGGAGGGGGTGCGGAATGGGTCGAGAGGCTCCGCGAGTCGGTGCATCTCTGGAACGCCGTGCCGATCGCGCTCGTGGCGCTCATGCTCATGCTGGGCGGCTTCTGGCTCGGGAGCGTCGTCAGCGGATCCGGGACCGCGAGTGCGGAGGCTGCGACGCGGACGATCCGGCTCCAGGGGGACGTGATCACGTCGAACGGCGTCCGCTACGTGTCCACGCCGGCCCAGACGGTGCTCGTCAAGGGCAAGCCGGTCCGGCTCGCCGCCCAGACGGTGCCGCTGTCGGCTCACACGACGCAGCTGCCTGGTCGCACGATCCTCGTCGCCACGACCATCAGGGACACGTCCGTGGCGACGGTCGTTCGCACCGTGTCGGTGCCGGTCACGGTGACGGCGCCCGCCAGCACGGTCACCGGCCCGACGACGACGGTGCAGGACACGATCACGGTCCCGATCATCTCGACCGTCACCATCACAGTCCCGTAGCTATGTGAGCGACGGCGTCTCGGCCACGGGGCGGCCGAACGTGACGGCGGTGCGGACGGGATCCGGCACCCCGTCGGCGAGCTGACGGTCGGGCTCCGCACCCAGCGAGTCGTTCACCGTCGAGAAGGCGAGCCGCAGGCTGAGAAGGAGCGTGGCCTCGAAGATCTCGCGGTCGTCGAAGCCCGCGGCCCGCAATGCGTCGACCTGCTCGGCCGTCGTCGTCATCGGGTCGCGCACGACCGTTCGGCACCACGCGCACAGCGCCGCCTCGCGCTGCGACAGCTCGCCCGGCATCTCGCCGGCGATGATGCCGCCCGCCGTCTCGGCGTCCGCGAGCTTCGCCAGCTTCGAGCCCCACGCCAGCGAGCAGTAGGAGTCGCCGAACTGCGACACGGTCGCCGTCACCACGATCGCCTGCTCGCGGTCCGACAGCGTGGTCGAGCCCATGAGCGCGAGGCGCAGGTCGACGAACGACTTGAAGAGGTCGGGCCGCCAGCACCACAGCCGTACGAAGTTGGCGACGTAGCCCTCGCCCTCGCGGGCGGCATCGTGGGTGGCGCTCGCCTGCGGTGTCTCGGGCGGGTCGTCGAGGAACATCGGGCCAGAAGACTACGACCTCCCGCCCGCCGCTGCAGTGACAACGTTCCGGTTCACGCGGAACAGGTTCTCGGGGTCGTGGGCCCGCTTGATCTCGGCCACCCGCGGGAAGTTCGGGCCGTATGAGTCGCGGATCTCCGCGCCGCCCGCGTCGGCCGTCTGGAAGTTGATGTAGCTGCGGCCCGTGCAGTACGGCGCGAACCGGGCACCGGCAGCGCGGATCCACTCCGCGTAGGCGTCCTCGTCCGGCTCGCCCGGTTCCCAGATGCCGATCGCGCCGGCCGCGTAGCGGGCGTCGCGGTTCCCGACGGCGCCGTCGTCCCAGTCGCGGTCGCCGATGGCCCCTCCGAGGTGGAGGAACGCGACCTCGGCGGCGGGCACCGGGCACTCCGCGGCCAGGCCGCGCATCGTGGCGAGCAGCCCGTCGGAGAGCTGCGAGGCGTACGCCGTCTTCCAGTAGTAGTGCAGCCCCTTCGGCTCGGTCGCGTCGAGCGATGACTGGAGCTCGGAGTAGGGCTGGGGCCGCAGCACGTCGAAGATCGGGCGCCGAGGCGGCGAAGCGGCGCCAGCACGCGGTCGGTGTTGCCGAGGTCGCCGGAGTAGCAGATCGCCATCGTGCAGATCCGCCTGCCGTGCCACTCCTCGGGGACGAACGGCGCAGGCGGCGCGCGGAAGAGGATCAGGAACGCCGTCAGCTCCCGCGGCGCCTCCGTCGTGAGCTCGCGGTAGGTCTCGAGCACCTCCTCGGCCTGCTCGAACGGCCACGCGACGAGGCCGCCCTGCACCATCGGCCCGACCTCGTGCAGCCGGAACGTGAAGCGGGTGACGACGCCCAGGTTCGCGCCGGCGCCGCGCACCGCCCAGAAGAGGTCGGGGTGCTCGTCGCGGCTCGCCCGGCGGATCCGCCCGTCGGCCGTCACGATCTCGACCTCGAGCAGGTTGTCGACCGTCCAGCCGAACCGGCGCGACAGATAGCCGAGGCCGCCGCCCAGGGTGAGGCCGGCGACTCCGACCTGCGAGATGAAGCCGAGCGGGGTGGCAAGGCCGTGGCGCTGGGTCGCGCGGTCGACGTCGCCGAGCAGGCAGCCGGCGCCGACGTGGGCCACCCGCTCGTCCGGGTCGACCGTCACACCGCGCATCCGCGACATGTCGAGCGTCACCCCGGCCTCGGCGATCGACGTGCCCGCGATGTTGTGGCCGCCGCCCTTCACGCTGAGGAGCGCGCCGTGGTCGCGCGCGAACCCGACCGCCGTCGCGACGTCCTTTGCGGAGGACGGCTGGAGCACGATCGCCGGCTCGGCGGCGACCATCCCGTTCCAGATCAGAACGGCCTCATCCCAGCCCGGCTCGCCGGGCCGAAGGACGCCACCCGCGAGGCTCCGCTCGAGCGCCGCCAGCCGTCCGAGCGCGAGCTCCACCGCCCCGCCGTCGCGCCCCGCCACCTCGATTGTCTCGGTCTGTGCCATGCGATCTCCCTCCTTGGTCGTCGTCACTCGACGGTAGGCAGGGAGGCGCGCAGCCGCATCGGAGGCAGCACCCAACTTCCGCCCGCGGGCGGCATGGGTGGTTCCACGCAGGGGGTCAGATCAAGCGGTGCTCGTAGGCGTAGGCGGCGGCGCCCGTGCGGGAGGGGGTGCCGAGCTTGGCGAGGATGTTGCTCACGTGCCGCTCGACCGTCCGCTCGCTCAGCACGAGGTGGGTGGCGATCACCTTGTTCGAGTGGCCGGCGGCCAGCAGTCGCAGCACCTCGACCTCCCGGGGCGTGAGGCCGTGGGTGTCGCGCCGCTCATCGTGCGACTCGGTGCGGGCCAGGTCGGGCGTAGCGCCGAGCACGCGGAAGGTCTCGCGCGCGGCGTCGAGCTCGATCGAGGCCGCCTCGTCGTCGCCGAGCGAGCGGCACGCCTCGGCGACGAGCTCCCGGGCCCGGGCCGCCTCGTACGGCGCGTCGAGCTCCTGCCAGATCCGCCAGGCCCGGCGCAGGGAGACGAGCCCGCAGCGGGCGTCGTCCTCGGCCAGCTCGAGCGCCCCTCGCGCCCCAGCCACGTGGGCGGCGAGGAGGCCGCCGTCGTCGCCCTCGGCCAGCGCCTCGAGCTCGTTGCAGGCCGACCGCGCCCCGGCCGTATCGCCGGTCGCCAGCAGGATCTCGACGGCCGCGGGCAGGAGCCGGGCGCGGGCGGTGCCGGCCGCGGCCTCGGCCAGCGCCCGCCGGATCCCCGCCGCCGCGGCGTCTGGCTCGCCGCGGGCCAGGCGCAGGAGCGAGAGCCCCGGCTGCGGCTCGCAGCCACCGCGGCCGGCCTCCAGATAGGACTTCTCGGCCTCGGGCGAAGGCGCCCTGGAGGCGGTGGATCTCGGCGATCCGGTAGGTCGCCTCGGCGGCCGCCCACGGCCACCCCCGCTCGGCGAACCTCCGGCCCGCGAGCGCGGCCTCGCCCAGCGCCCCGTCCCACTCGCCCTGGTGCTGGAGGATCTCGGCCCGGTGGATCAGGCACGTGCCGGTGAACGGCACGAGGCCTGGCTGCTCGTCACACCACGCCGCGAGGGCGGCCGTCCACTCGCGGGCCCGGCGGATGTCGTGCGCGAGCTGGCAGCTCTCGATGACCGAGCAGTAGACGAGGCCGGTGACGATCGGCGAGAGCTCGCCCGCCGTGACGGCCACCATCGCCTCGTCGAGCAGCCGTAGGCCGTCGTCGAGCCGACCCATCTCGGCCAGCGCCCGGCCCTCGTCGAGGAACGCGAACGCCAGGAGGTCGGCGTCGCCGAAGCGGTGGGCGATCTCCCCGGCCGTTGTCGCCAGGTCGAGCGCCGCCTCCCACTCGCCCGCGGCGCCGTGGCGCATGACCGCGGGCATCAGCACCCAGCCGCGCTCGACGCAGTCGCCCGGCTCGCGCTCGAGGAGCCGGGTCGCCCGGCTCAGCCAGCCGGAAGCGGATCCGGCCTCGCGCCGCAGCGTCAGGTGGATGCAGAGCCAGATCGCGGTGCGGGCCGCCGCGCGGACATGGCCGGCGTCCGCCCAGGCCTGATGCGCCCGCTCGAGCGCCCGCAGCGACTCGTCCTCCCGGCCGGCCAGATAGGCCGCGGCGGCCAGGAGCTCGAGATCCTCCGGCCCGAGCGGCGCAGCGGCGTCGGCCTCGGCGAGCGCGGCGTGCGCTTTGGCCCAGTCCCGAGCCTCGAAGGCCCTGCGGCCCCGCCCCAGTGCGCCTGTGGCGTGCACAGCAGCTGGCATCCGTGCAGACTATCCGTCCCGTGTCCGCCGATCCGACCACCCTCTCGGCCCGCGCGGCCGTCTCCGCGCTCCGGGCCGGCGACGTCTCCCCGCGCGAGCTGGTCGAGGCGGCGCTACGGCGGATCGAGGAGCGCGACGGGCCCCTGAACGCGCTTCCGACCCTCTGCGCCGAGCGGGCGCTCGAGCGCGCGGACGCGGCCGACGGCCAATTGGCGCTCGCGGGACTGCCAATTGCCGTGAAGGATCTGAACGACGTCGCAGGCGTCCGCACGACCTACGGCTCGCCCATCTACGCCGACCACGTGCCTGAGCGCTCCGACATCATGGTCGAGCGGCTGGAGGAGCGCGGCGCCGTCGTCATCGCCAAGTCGAACACGCCCGAGTTCGGGGCGGGGGCGAACACGTTCAACGAGGTCTTCGGCCGCACCCTCAACCCGTGGGACACGACCCGCACCTGCGGCGGCTCGTCGGGCGGCTCGGCGGTGGCGCTGGCGACGCGTCAGGTCTGGCTCGCGACCGGTTCCGACCTCGGCGGGAGCCTGCGGACGCCGGCCTCGTTCTGCTCGGTGATCGGCCTTCGGCCCTCGCCGGGCCGGGTCGCGCGCGGGCCGGCCGAGCGCCCCTTCGACACGCTTTCGGTCGAAGGTCCGATGGCGCGCGACGTGGCCGACTGCGCCCTCATGCTGGACGCGATGGCCGGCCCGCACTGGGAGGACCCGCTCTCGCTCCCGGCCCCCTCCGACTCGTTCCTGGCCGCGGCGCTCGCGCCCGAGCTTCCGGCCCGGATCGCCTGGAGCGACGATCTGGGCGTGACGCCGGTCGAGCGCGAGGTCGTGGCGGTCTGCCGGGCCGCGGTCGAGCGGCTGGCCGCGGCCGGCGTGGGGGTCGCCGAGGCCCGTCCCGACCTCGGCACGGCGCCGGACGTGTTCCATGCCCTGCGCGCGGCCGGCTTCGTCGCGGGCACCGGCCTGCTCTACGAGACCGACCGCGACCGCTTGAAGCCCGAGATCGTCTGGAACGTCGAGCTGGGCCTCACGCAACCGCCGGAGCGGGTGGGCTGGGCCGAGCGCGAGCGCGGCCGCATCGCGCTCGAGGCCGCCGCCTTCCTTCGGGAGCACACGCTCCTGGCCTGTCCGGCGGCGTGCGTCGCGCCGTTCCCGGTCGAGGATCGCTGGGTGAGGGAGGTCGAGGGCGTCCGGTTCGAGAACTACGTCGAGGCCCTGCAGATCACCGCTGCGCTCACGCTCACCGGGTGCCCGGTGATCGCGATCCCGTGCGGCTTCACAGCGGCCGGCCTGCCCGTCGGGATCCAAATCGCCGCGCCCCACCGCGGCGAGGCGGCGCTCCTGCGCGCGGCGGCCGCGATCGAGGCCGTGCTCGGTGTCGCCGGGAGGGAGCCGCCGCCGGGCTGACCGCCCGGTCTGTGCCACACTGCACAGATGGCGGGAACGGACGGCGAGCGCCGCGTCGTCGCGGTGTTGATGGCCGATATCGCGGGTTCCACCGCGATCGGCGAGGCCCTGGGCCCGGAGCGCTCGAAGTACCTCTTCGACGAGGTGATGCGGCTCATGGCGGCCGAGGTCGAGCGCTACGGCGGCACCGTCGCGCAGCTCGCCGGCGACGGCCTCCTGGCCCTGTTCGGCGCCCCGGTCGCCCACGAGGACGACAGCGAGCGGGCCGTCCGGGCCGGCCTCGGGATCCAGCGCGCGCTCGAGCGCTACGGCGCCGACGTGCGCGAGGCCTACGACGTCCAGATCCAGGCGCGCGTCGCCGTCAACACCGGCCCAGTCGTGGTCGCCCCCGGCGAGGGCGACGCGAGCGGCCGCTACAACGCGCTCGGCGATACCGTCAACGTGACGGCCCGGCTCCAGAGCCTGGCCGGCGAGGGCGACGTCCTGCTCGGCCCCCAGACGGCCGTCCAGGTGCGCTCGTCGTTCGAGCTCGAGGAGCTCGGCCCGACGACGCTGCGCGGGCGGACCGAGCCGATCGACCGCTACCGGGTGCTGCGCGAGACCGGGCCCGGCGCGACCGCGCAGGAGGGCGCGCTGGTGGGGCGCGACGCGGAGCTTCGGCTCGTGCGCGACGCGCTCGAGCGGCTGGCGGACGGGATCGGGGCGATCGTCGCGATCACGGGCGAGGCCGGCATCGGCAAGTCGCGCCTGCTCGCCGAGGCGGCCGCCCCGCTCGGCGACCGGGTGCTCGTCCTCGAGGGGCGCGGGCTCTCCTACGCCCAGGAGTTCCCCTACGCGCCGGTGCGCGAGCTCCTGCGCGACTGGCTCGGCGCGGGCGCGACGACCAGCGAGGCGCGCGTACGGCTCGACCTGAAGGCCGCGCTCCAGCCGCTCTTCGCCGACCCCGACGACGTCTACCCGTTCCTCGCCGGCCTGCTCGGCCTCACGCCCGACGCCCAGACGGCGGCCCGGCTGCGCGAGCTCAGCCCCGAGACGGTGCACACCCGCAGCGCGCATGCGGTCGAGGACCTGGTGTGCGCGCTCGCGCGCGAGCAGCCGGTGCTGCTCGTGTTCGAGGACCTGCACTGGGCCGACGAGCCCACGCTCGACCTGCTCGAGGATCTCCTGGGGCTGACCGAGAGCGAACCGGTCGGGCTCGCGCTGCTCTACCGCGCCGACCGCGAGGCCGGCTCGTGGCGGATCGGCGAGCGCGCCCGCCAGCGCTACCCGCATCGCCACAGCGAGCTCGAGCTGCGCCCGCTCGCGGCTGACTCGACCCGCGCGCTCGTCCGCGAGCTGGCCGAGGGGGACGTCCCCGAGCCGGTCGCCGCGCTCATCAGCGAGCGCTCGGGCGGAAACCCGCTCTTCGCCGGCGAGGCGCTGCGCGACGTGGTCGAGCGCGGCTCGATGTGGCACGGCGAGTCGGGCTGGCAGCTCGCGGTCGACCCCGAGGCGCTCGAGGTGCCGCCCCTCGTTCAGGGCGTCCTCCAGGCCCGGCTCGACCGGCTCGAGCCCGGCGCCCGCGAGGTGACGGCGGTCGCGTCGGTGATCGGCCGCCGGTTTGCGATCCCGCTCCTCGAGCGGCTGGTCGACACCGGCGGCCTCGCGACGGCGCTCACCGACCTCCAGCGGCTGGAGCTGATCGTCGAGGAGCGGCGCCGGCCGTACCCCGAGTACCGCTTCCGGCACGGCCTGGTGCAGGAGGCCGCCTACGCGATGCTGACCGACGCCCGCCGTCGCGAGCTCCACGGCCGGGTGGCGGCGGCGCTTGAGGCGCTGGCCGGCGACGACCCCAGCCCACGCACGTTCGCCCAGCTCGCCCGCCACTACACGGCGGCCGACGACGGAGCCAAGGCTGCCGACTACCTGATCCTGGCCGGCGACGAGGCCCGGTCGTTCTCTGCCGACCCCGAGGCGATCGGGCACTACCGGCGGGCGCGCGAGTTCCTGAGCCGGCTCGGCGACGACCGCCGCTCGCGCGAGACGCTCTTCAAGATCGCGCTCGTCCACCACCTGGCGTTCGACTTCGAGGGCGCCGAGCGGGCCTACGACGAGGCGTTCGCGTGCAAGGTCGAGCCCGTGGCACGGCCCGAGCTGTGCGAGCGGCTGACCACGGTGATGTTCCCGCCCGGGCCCGTCGCGCCGGGTCTGGTCTACGTCGCCGACACGAGCGCCCTTACCCAGCACCTCTTCCGCGGCCTTCTGATCGTCGACCGCGAGCTGAACGTGATGCCGTCGCTGGCCGAGAACTTCCGCGTCTCCTCCGACGGCACGACCTACCTCTTCCAGCTCCACGACGACGCCCGCTGGAGCGACGGCGAGCCGCTGACTGCCCACGATTTCGTCTACACGTGGGAGCACGTGCGCGGCCTCTCGGCCTCGACGGCGTTCCTCTTCGCCGACATGGCCGAGGCGAACGCGCTCGACGACCACACCCTGGAGGTCGTCCTGCGCGAGCCGCGCAACTACTTCCCGTACGTGCTGGCGTCGACCCCGGCCTACCCGTGGCCGCGGCACGTCTGCGCCGAGATGGGGGAGGCGTGGTACGAGCAGGTGCCGCTGGTCTCGAGCGGGCCGTTCACCCTGACGGCGCGCGACGAGAACGAGATGGTGCTCGAATCCAATCCTCTGTGGCACGGCGCGCGCGGGAACGTCTCGCAGATCACGATCCAGGTTCGCCACCGGGTGGAGGGGTTCGAGGCGCTCTGGAACGATCCGGTGATCGACGTCCTCCCGAGCGCCCGCACCATGCCGCCCGAGTCAGGGGAGGGCACGGTCGACACGGCGCCGGTGCTGGGCTCGACGATCGTCGGGATGCGCGCCGACCGCCCGGCGCTCTCCGACGTGCGCGTGCGGCGGGCGATCGCCGCCGCCGGGGCCGAGCTGGGCACCGATGCGGAGCGGTTCGGGCTGGGCTTCCGGTCGCCCGGGCGGGGCGGGATCCTGCCGCCGGCGATGCCGGGCCACACCTACAATCTGCCTGCCCATCCGAGCACGGACGAGGCCCGGGCGCTCCTGGCCGACGCCGGCCATGCGGACGGCGAGGGGCTTCCGCCGCTCAAGATCCTCGCCGCGCTCGGCGTCGGGCCCCAGGCGGAGGCGCTCGTGGAGAAGCTGGGGCGGCTGGGCCTCGCTGCCGAGATCGTGTGGTCGGATCCCGAGGTGTGCGTCTCCGGCCAGGACTGCGACATGTGGCTCTGCACCTGGTTTGCCGACTTCCCCGACCCTGAGGGCGTCTTCCGCGGCCTGATCGGCGATCCGGACGACCCGTGGCTCAAGGATCCCGAGGCGATGGCCCTCCTTGAGCAGGCCCGCGCCAGCCGCGACCGCGACGAGCGGCTGCGGCTCTACGCCCAGCTCGACCGCCGTCTGGTGGCTGACGAGGCGGCGATGGTGCCCGTCGCCTACTCGCGCGCGACGATCCTGCGCCGGCCGTGGGTGCACGACGTGTGGGCGAACGCGCTCACGCCGCTTCGGCTCGACCAGGCGGTCGTCCAGCGGACCCGAGACCCGGCTGGAAGCGGCGCGGGTATAGCATCTTCCGTCTGACGCGAGGGAGGTGCGCGGTGGCGGGTTCCCACTACGACTTCATCATCATCGGCGGAGGGTCTGCCGGGAGCGTGCTTGCAAACAGGCTCTCGGCCGACCAGGCGAACAGGGTGCTCGTCCTCGAGGCGGGTCGCTCGGACTACCCGTGGGACGTCTACATCCACATGCCCGCGGGGCTGATGTTCCCGATCGGGAACCGTTTCTACGACTGGAAGTACGAGAGCGAGCCGGAGCCGGCGATGGGCGGGCGGCGGGTCTACCACGCCCGCGGCAAGGTGCTCGGCGGGTCGAGCTCGATCAACGGGATGATCTTCCAGCGCGGGAACCCGATGGACTACGAACGCTGGGCGGGCGAGTCCGGGATGGAGTCCTGGGCCTACGCCAACTGCCTGCCGTACTTCAAGCGGATGGAGACCTGCCTGGCCGGCGCAGACGAGTTCCGCGGCGGCGACGGGCCGCTCGTCCTGGAGCGCGGACCGGCGACCGGCGAGCTCTTCCAGGCCTTCTTCAAGGCCGTGGTGCAGGCCGGCTACCCGCTGACCGACGACGTGAACGGCTACCGCCAGGAGGGCTTCGCGGCCTTCGACCGCAACATCCACCGCGGGCGGAGGCTCTCCGCCGCGCGGGCCTACCTGCATCCGGTGATGAAGCGCGCGAACCTCGACGTCGAGACGCGGGCGTTCGTGACCCGCGTCCTGTTCGACGGCACGAAGGCGATCGGCGTCGAGTACACCGACTGGCGCGGGCGCATCCACCGCGTCCTGTCGCGCGAGGTCGTGCTGTGCGGCGGCGCGATCAACTCGCCGCAGACGCTCCAGGTGTCCGGGGTCGGGAACGCGAAGGAGCTCGAAGCGGTCGGCGTGAGGCCGATCCACGACCTGCCCGGCGTCGGCGAGAACCTCCAGGACCACCTCGAGGTCTACGTTCAGTACGGGAGCAAGAAGCCGGTGTCGGTCGCGCCGGCGCTCAAGTACCGAAACCGGCCCACCGTCGGGGCCAAGTGGCTCTTCGGCCGCACCGGCCCGGGCGCGACCAACCACTTCGAGGGCGGCGGCTTCGTGCGCGGGAACGACGAGGTGGCCTACCCGAACCTGATGTTCCACTTCCTGCCCCTCGCGATCCGCTACGACGGCACCGAGCCGGCCGGCGGCCACGGCTACCAGGTCCACATCGGGCCGATGTACGCCGACACCCGCGGCACGGTCAAGATCACCTCGGCCGACCCGGCGGCGAAGCCCGCCATCCGGTTCAACTACCTCTCGACGAAGGCCGACCGCAAGGAGTGGGTCGAGGCGGTGCGCGTCGCGCGGTCGATCCTGAACCAGCCCGCGTTCGACGAGTACAACGCGGGCGAGCTCTCGCCGGGGCCCGATGTCTCGACCGACGAGCAGATCCTGGAGTGGGTGGCGAAGGACGCCGAGACGGCCCTCCACCCGTCCTGCACCTGCAAGATGGGCGTCGGAAAGAAGGCGGTGGTCGACCCGACCACGATGCGGGTGCACGGCATCGACGGGCTGCGCGTGGTCGACGCCTCGGTCTTCCCGTTCGTCACGAACGCCAACATCTACGCGCCGGTCGTGATGACGTCCGAGAAGGCCGCCGACCTGATCCTCGGGAACACGCCGCTCGAGCCGCTCGACGTCGAGTACTACAAGCACGGGGTGAGCCCCGCGCCGCCGGTGCAGGCGCCGGAGGCGGCGGTCGCGGGGGAGTAAGCGGAGTGCCGCGTCGGGTGGCCGAGGGCCGCCCGGCGCCGCTATCCTTGCCCGGCCCGCCCTCTTAGCTCAGTCGGTAGAGCACCTCCATGGTAAGGAGGGGGTCAACGGTTCGAGTCCGTTAGAGGGCTTCGTTTTTGGCGTGGTTGAGCTGTGTAGCGTGGCTGGTGGGCCGGTGATGTCCGGCTCGTTGGGGAGGGTGCGGCTGGCGGCGGGATGACTCGTTGAAGCGCCCCGGGTTTAGTGGAGGCTCGGTTGGTTGGTTTCCTCGATTCTTCGGAGGCCTGCCGGCGCGCCCTCGTCAAGCGCTGGCCGGCTGGTCTCGGGCGGCCCGCAGGGCCGCGGGGTTGATGGTGTAGTAGATCTGCTCGCATTCGACCGGGGGGATGTCGCCCAGTTCCTCGTGCAGCCGGTCGTGGTTGTAGAAGCTGATCCATTTGCAGCGTCTCGATGTAAAGGTGCTCGTAGCTGAGCAGGCGGTGCTGGACGAGTTCGCTCTTGTAGGTGGCGACCAGTCTTCGGCCATCGCGTTGTCGTAGGCGTCGCCCCTGGATCCTAGCGACGGCGCGATACCGTGCTCGTCGAGGCGGTCGGTGTAGTGCAGCGTGTGTATTGCGATCCGCGGTCGGTATGGCGGCCAGGCCGGCTTGGGGCTGGCGCAGACCGACGGCCATTTCCAGCGCGTCGACGACCAGATCTGAGCGCATGTGGGTGGCCAGCTGCCAGCCCACGATCATCCGGCTGTAGACGTCCAGGATGAAGGCCAGATAGGCAAAGCCCTGCCATGTCCGGACGTAGGTCAGGTCAGCCACCCACAGCTGGTTTGGCCGCCGGAGCCGGGCAGCGCCGCCTCCTTGACGGAGAGCCGGTAGGAGTCGGTCGCGGCCATCGTGACCGTGCGTGTCCGCCGAAGCGTGTGAAGAATCCTCCGAAGGCGACGCGGCGCCGGCTGTGGGCGACACGGAACAGCCGTGGGGTGAGTTGGCGTCGGGGTTCCAGCTCAGGAGCTTGTTGTCGCGGGTGTCAAAAGCGTCGACGTGGTGTCGCGTGGAGCAGGTGCCGGTGTGGTTGGGTTGGCAGTCGGGGCCGGCGACGTTGAAGTGCCCGCCGACGTACAGGACGCCTGCGCGCAGGGTGCAGCCGGGAGTGTCGCCGTCGTCTTGCTCGGTGAAGCCGGGAAGGAGGTGTCCGCTGTGGGCGTCGAACCAGTTGACGTTGAAGGAACGACGGTTTGCGTTCACCTGCCAGTAACCGCCGCAGGTGTAGACGCGGTCGGAAGTCGGAATGATCGTGTAGACGCGGTGCGTCTCGATCGTCGTACAGGCGGGTCAATTGGCGTTAGCGTAGATGTCAGGGTTGAACGCCAGGATCGTGGCACGGTCGGGCAACGGAGATCTCGGCGGCCTCGTTTCGCGCCACCCCGTCGACCTTGCCGAAGTGCCCGCCGATGTAGAGCCCGCGTCCTTCGCGGTGACTAGGCGAGGGTGAGCACCTTGGGGTGGCACCGCGGCGGACTGCGGCTTGCCGGTGACCTGGCCGACGCTGGGCGCCCAGGATGTCCTTAGGACGCCTTTCGGGGATACCTGGCAAGGCCGTGGCGTGGTTTGTCATGCGAGCGGCCGAACTCGCCGCCCCGGTACACGCCACCCGATCGGCCCCAGCTTGATCACGTGCACACTCGTCGTCGGCGCCGGGATTCCACGGCTTGGCGCTCTCCCGGCGTCGGCCGACGGCCGCAACGCCGCGGCATTTCTCCGCGTCGGTTCCTAGAACCCATCCGCGATAGCCACTCCAGCAGGCAGAGGCGGGTTCGCGTGGCACGTCCCTTCCGTGATCTCGGCCTCGCGCGCCGGCAGCGGAACGACCATCCGCCGCCACCGGGAGAAACGTTCCGGTACCCACGCCGCAAGCGTACGCCCACCCGCACCCGCACCGCGAGTTTCTCCGAGGTCAGACACCCGCGAAGATGAGCCTCCACCAGGATCCCGGCGGGGCGGGGGAGGGGCGCCCCACGTGTCGGTCAGGGCGCGAGCGAAGGGGCCGAGCCGTCGCAGCGGAGAGGTGCCGCGCCCTTGCGTTCGTGCTTGTTGTCCGCCTCCGGGCCGACGGGCGGTTGCCGGGGCACGCTCGGCGCCGTGGACGCCCACGAGCGCGTCGCGCTGCAAAGGGTCGTCCGAGCCGCCGTGCAATCCAACGCCTCGGACGAGGAGGAGGTTGCGGAAGCGCGCCGCGAAGCGTAAGGTTGTGGCGATTCTCACTAGAGGAGGTCTCCTCCAATGAGACGGTTGAGCTGCTACCTGGGCAGGCAGAAGTGGGAGCGGCGCTTGGACGGCAGGGAGAAGCACTGGGCGTGTGCCTACTGCCACAAGGAACGCAACCTCCCCGGGCCACCTGACGAGCACATCCCAACCGCGGGGCCACGAGACCCCATGGGCGGCGTCGAGATTAGACGATGGGAGCATCAGGATGAGTTCCACCGAGCAAACCCTGATGAGGCGGTTGCGCTGCTACTTGGGCAAGCACAAGTGGGAAGGCCGCGTAGACAGCTGGGGTGAGAAGCACTGGGTGTGCATCTACTGCGACAAGCAGCACACGCACCCGCCCGGCAAGTACGTCCCGCCCGTGCCCCCGCACGGCACGTGACTCTCGGAGGATGGAATGCCTCACCCATTGGACGAAGCGCACGCTAAGCGGCGCATGGAGCTTCACGAACGCGACGCTCAGGCTCACCGGGCCATGGGCGAGACCGGCCGCCTGTCGCTGCTCCAGCGGCTCGCTGACTGGCGCGCCCAACGGAAGCACGACCGGCTGGAGCGGAAGGTCCGAGCCCGGGAAAACCTCAAGAACCACAAGCCGCCGACCGGAACCGAGGGTGGCCCACCCGGTATGGGGAGCATGTTCTAGAGCACCCACGCCTCCTGCGAGACCTCGTCGGCCGGAGGAGGCGTTCGTGTAAGTGGGGGGTCACGCGATGAAGGACGGCGTACGACCTGCTATTCGCCGGTGGCGGGAACGGCGGCGCCAACGCCGCCTAGCTCGCATTGAGGAAGAGATTGCTGCCCGCGCCGCGCGTGGCGACCACGGACAGCAGAGCGGCTCGGAAGGCGGACGCGCGCGGGCGGGGGTGGCGCGGCGGTCTCGGCGCACGCCGATCGGGGCGGCGCCCCGCGACGCCAGGTTGCCTCACCTCGCCAGGACCGGCACCACAAGCGCGCTCGCCGTCGCCGTCGCCGTGCCGGACGAACGCCGCGCGCCCTGCGTCCGACCCGCCGCGCTCCCCGACTGCCGCTCCGCCCGTCGAGGCTAGAGCGGGCGCCACACCCCCTCGCCGCGCCGAGCCTGCAACGCCCAGCCAGGGGTGCTGTCGCATACCCCCAAAAAGGGGGCGGCTTCCCCGGGCGTGCGTGACGCCGGCCTGGCGGGGCCGGGGGATGCGCTGGACGAGCACGCTCGACGCCGCGGATGCTCGCTAGCGCCCCGAGCAACCCTGGGAGCTGCCGCCGGGAGACCTTCTGCCCGCTCTTGTGAGGTAGAGGTGGCCAGCGTTGGGTGGGGAAGGCACCCGTCGGCTCCCATGGGCGGGGCGGGAAAGGCAGACGTGCTGTCACATACCCCCAAAATGGGACATCTGCGTCCCCCGCCTAGAGGCGCTCGGAGCCAGGGGATTGCAACGTCCGGTGGGGGCAGAGGGGTCATCTCTGGTTCCCCCTTTCTCGGAAGTCCGATACGAGTGGGATCACCGATCCCTCGTTGGTGCAAGTGCAACCTTGGTCTCCGCTGGCCCTAAGCGGGTGAACGTCCGCACTTCCGTCGAGCGGCGCGGACCAAGCACGACCGCACGCTTGTCACATCGGGCATGCGCCGGCCCCTTGGGAGTCCCACCATCGATCAGCAACGGGCGATCGGTGACGCCTACCCCTGTTCGGGAGGCTCCAGAATGTGAGGCCAAGAGCCAGCCCACGTCGAGGCGCGAGCTAAGCGGCTGAAAGGACTCGAATCCTCGCCTACACCACCCACAGCTGGCTGAGCAGGGCGTTCCATTGCAGGGTGTACTGGTAGTTGCCGACTCGTTTGGACACGATGTCCGTGACGCGGGGGGTGAAGAGCATCAGCCAGGGCGCCTGGTCGGTCCAGTTCTGGTCGCCGCGTGTCCACAGCTTGTTGGCTGCTGCTGGGTGTTCGCCCTGGAGCGCCCTCAGTTGATCGGCGGTCTTGTCGAATGCTGGATCGCGGAGCGCGGTGGGGTTCTCCTCGGCGCCGAGGATCGCGCAGTTCACGATATTTCTTAGGAACCCACTGGGCGAGGGGCAGTTCGCAAACCACGCGTAGGGTCCGATCTGCGTTCAGGCGGCTCGATCGACCTTCCGTAGTACTTGCATGCGGATCTGCTCGACGGCGACCTTGTAGCCGAGCGATCTGCAGCATGGCCGGATCGCTGGTGGGCGCGGAGTGGATAGGTGAACCCCTTGTCGGGGTCCGGGTAGACGGTCCTGACTTTTCCTGCCGGCCGAGCCCGACGCTTCGATCAGTCTCCGTGCTCGAGGCATGTCGGGGCCTGTCCACGGCCCGCGACCGTCGGGTTGCGGGTTGGCGGTGTAGGGGCAGTATTGTTGGTAGCCAGGGAGGTTGGGTGGCAGCGCCTGGCAGGTGGGCAGGTCCGAAGTGCTCGCCGCCAAATAGTTGCACCATCCTCATTCGGTCGACCGCATATTTTAAAAAAAAAAAAAAAAAAAAAAAAAAAAAAAAAAAAAAAAAAAAAAAAAAAAAAAAAAAAAAAAAAAAAAAAAAAAAAAAAAAAAAAAAAAAAAAAAAAAAAAAAAAAAAAAAAAAAAAAAAAAAAAAAAAAAAAAAAAAAAAAAAAAAAAAAAAAAAAAAAAAAAAAAAAAAAAAAAAAAAAAAAAAAAAAAAAAAAAAAAAAAAGACGCCCGCGCGTCCATCTCCACTATTTACGTCGATCAGAGAGGTGCAGCCCGGAGCGCGAACCTCACGCTGGCAAGCGGCCTGCCGCGCTAGTACGCGGCCGGCCGTCTACGTCGATGTTATTCCGCCTCATCTTCGTCTGACTCATTGTCGAGGTCTGCGCCCAATTTGAGCGGGCACCTCCACCTTGAGCGACCGGCCGAGCCTACCGCGACTGCCGTAGCGACCATCGCTCTTCCGATCGTGCGTGCGAACGCGCGCCCACCCTCGATGCGATGTATCGCACTGCCGATCTTCTCGAGCCGTTCGAGCGCTCCGCATTGGACGATCAGCGCAGCGGCCGTTCGAGGTTCACCGCATCCGCGCCGGCGCTGTCTGGACGAAGCCCCAGCCGTCCGACGAGCGTACACTGGAACATGTGACGATCTGTACACAGTGCGGTCAGGAGAACCCTGACAGCGCCCTGTTCTGTAACGCCTGTGCCGCGCCGTGAATGCCGCGGCGTCGCAGGAAGAGCGCAAGGTGGCGACTGTTCTGTTCGCTGACCTTGTCGGGCTCGACGGAGCTTGCCGATGCGTCTGATCCCGAGCGTACCCGCGCTCTCCTCGTCCGCTTTTACGAATCGATGACGGTAGAGATCGATCGCGTCGGTGGGACTGTCGAGAAGTTCGTCGGCGATGCGGTCATGGCCAGCTTTGGCGCTCCCGCGGCACACGATGTCCATTTCGAGCGCGCGCTGCATGCAGCGCTTGCGATGCAGCGTCGGCTCGGCGAGCTGTTCGGCCACCTGCTCGCGTTCCGGATCGGCGTCAACACAGGCGAGGTGGTCGTCGGCCGTCCGCGTGAAGGCAGCTCGTTCGTCACCGGCGACGCCGTCAACGTCGGTGCGCGCCTCGAGCAGGCCGCCGCGCCCGGCCAGATCCTTGTCGGCGAGCGTGCTGTGCTCGCGGCGCGTGGCGCCTTTGAGTTCGGGGAGCCAGTGACCATCCAAGCGAAGGGAAGCCGAACGGCGTCGCCTGCCGCCGGCTTCGTTCGTGCGCTTGTCGCTGATGCGTCCGCGTGGAGTCCGGGTCTGAGTCTCGCCTTCGTCGGGCGCGAGGCTGAGCTTCCCCAGCTCCAGGCGGCCTACCGGCGCTGTCGTGGCCGGACGGTGCCCCGCATCTGGTGTCTATTCTCGGTGACGCCGGCTCGGAAGACGCAACTCTTCCGTGAGTTGTGGGAGTGGTTCGCGGCTCTAGCTCCCCGAGCCGTTGCGCCGCACCTGGCGCTGCCTTTCCTACGGCCAGGGCATCACCTACTGGTCGTTCGCCGCAGATCCTCAAGGAGCATTTCCGGATCCTTGAGAGCGATCCTCCCGCAGATGCCGTCGCCAAGCGTGCTCGCCAACCATCCGTCTACTCGGCCTCTACCCTCGGCTTCAGTCCCACCCGCAGACCTTCATCCGCTCGTCGGTACGCGAGCGCCTCCACACTCATGGGTCGAGCTTCCTCGACAGATCTCGCGCCGAGCGGCCGATCGTCGCTCCTGATCGAAGACGTCCATTGGGCCGAGGACGACCTCTGCGAGTTGCTCAACACGTCTCGTCGCAGCTGGTTCATGGCCCGCTGCTGCTGCTCACGACTGCGCGGCCCGAGCTGCTTGACCGCCGTCCAGGCTGGGGCCGAGACGCCGACGACGCTTCTCAGATCCTGCTTGAGGTTCTTCCAGCGGCAGCGGCCGCGCCGCTCCTCGACGCGCTGCTCGGCGTCGAGCTGCCGCCTCTTTGCGCCGGCTGATCGTCGAGCGCGCCGAGGGCAACCCGTTCTTCGTCGAAGAGTTCGTCGCCACGCTGATCGACCTGCGCGTGCTCCAACGCGTGAACGGCGGCTGGTCCTTCGGCGAGCTGCCGTCGGACTTCCACGTGCCCGACTCGGTTCAGGCCGTGCTCGTCGCCCGCATCGACCTGCTTCCGCCCGCCGAGAAATTCGCGCTGCAGGCGGCCTCGGTGATCGGGCGTATCTTCTGGCCGGCCCGGTCTACTGCGTTGTCCGGCGGCGTCCAGCCCCGACTTCGGCCTGCTCGAAGAACGCGACTTCGTCCGTCGTTGCATCGGCTCCTCGCTCGCCGGTGAACGCGAATACATGATTAAGCACGCCCTCACGCGCGAGGTCGCCTATGCGAGCCTGCCGAAGGCTCTGCGGGCGCATCCTGCCACGCAGCCTTCGCCGGCTGGCTCGAGACGGCCAAGGCGAAGGCCGCACGAGCACACCCCGCTACTCGCCTACCACTACCTCGAAGCCGTCCGCCCCGAAGATGCTCGATCTTGCCTGGCCCGGTCGCGACGAGCAGCTCGACCGAGCTACGCCGCAACAGCGGTCGACCTGGTCCCGACGAGCCGGCCTCGCTCGCTCTGGGCCGCTACGAGATCGACGAGGCGCCTCGCCCTGCTCCACCATGCGCTCGACGCTCGAGTCGGATCCTGCCGGCAGCAGGCGCGCGCTCTGGCAATCGATCGGCCACGCCAATACCGCTCAAGTTCGACGGCCCGCCGTTCTCGACTGGCGATGCAGAACGGCGATCGAGCTCGGTGGCCCGCCCGCCGAGCTCTACACAGAGCTCGCTCTGCAGTCGGTGCGGCGCAGGGGCATGTGGGTTGAGCAGCAGGATCCCGAGCTCGTTGCGGAGTGGGTGAAACGTGCGCTCGAGCTCTCGCCTGAAGGCTCTCCCACCCATCCGAGGCGCTCGCCGCGCTGGCGCTGCGAACGAGGGACGAGGATACTGCACGCGCGCTCCAGGCCACAGCCGAGCGGATCGGCGACCACGAGCTTCGCTCCCACGCGCTCGCGGCTCTCACGGAGGTGGCGTGGCGATCTGGCGACCTCGACCAGGCTCGCGACACCGTCGACGAGCGCCTCTGGTTGCTCTCCGAGATCTCCGTCCCCACGACAGCCATTTTGCACTCATGCAGGCTGTCGATGTCAATCTCGCCCTGCGCAGGCTGTCCGCGGCCGCAAACCGGAGCTCGCAGCTCACCGAGATGGTCGAAGGGTTGACCGCCCACCACCGCATGCAGGCTCTCCAGGCGCGGCTTCGGGTGGAAGCGCTAGCCGGCCGCTGGGCCGCTGGTCAGGCCGCTGACCGCGACAGCGGAGCGAACCGTGGACGCGAACGTGACCACGCCGTGCACCGGCAACGCCGGGCGCTGCTCTTCTGTGCGATCGCGAGTGCACACTTCGGAGACTCGGCCGAGGCCCGCCGGCTCAAGACGCACGCCGACCTGATCACGATCGAGGGGCAAGCGGAGTTGGACACGCTATGGCTCAGGCTGGCGCTTGTTCAGCACGATCTCGGCGAGGTCCAGCTCCTGGTGGATGCCTCCGAGCCCGTCCCGTTCGCGCCATGGGCTTTCGACTGGGCGGCGGTGCTGCTCGACGCGCTCGTCGCTCTCGGCGATCACGCGCGGATCGAGTCCGACGCCCCGGCATCACTGAGGCCGGGGACATACGTCGAGCCGTTCGCGCTCAGGCGCTCGGCGTCGCTCGCAACGACCCGGAGCTGCTCTACCGAGCCGCAGCCCGCTTCACTGGCATGCATCTCGAGTGGCACGCAGCCGAGACGCGGAAACTGCTGTCGTAGCCGACCACTGAGCTTGTCGGCCGGACCCCTCCAGTCCGCGATCGACGCGCGTTACCGCTGCTGTCCTGCGTCGGGGTTTGTTAGTCGAACGACCATCCGACCACGCTTGAGCTGGATAAGCCCGTGGGCGGCGTCGTGCCGCAGCACGCGATTGACTGTTGCGCGAGACGTGCCCGCGAGCTCGGCGAGGCGTTCCTGGGTGAGTGAGATGACGATATCGGATTCGCCACCGCGGCGGTAGACCGCAGCGAGGTTGCGCAGTCGCCGCCTGACGCGTGTATCTGCGTCATGGTAGAGCGCTTCCACGAGCCGGTCATTCATGGTCCTATGCGGTCTGCGAGAAGCCTGACCAGGACGTCATTGATGAGTGGATCGCTCGTGCGGAGCTGGTGGAAGTCCGCCCTGTAGACGGCCCACGTCTCGGAGGCTTCAAGAGCAGTGACGGTCGCGGATCGGACGGCGTCGTCGCTGACGATGCCATCTCGCCGAAGGTCTCGCGTGGCCCGCGCACTGCGAGAGCGGTCGTGTTTCCGCGTGGGGCGATGACGCTGATGAGGAAGCGGCCGGATTCGATCAGGTGAAGCGAGTCGGCCGGATCTCCCTGGTGAAACACAACTTCGCCTGTACCGAAGCGGCGACGGCGAGCTGCGGCGATGAGCCGCCTGACCACGTCGTCGGAGGCGCTGCCCAGTAGCTGCCACTGCATCCCCTTAGCGTATCTCGCCTATGTCGTGGCGGCGACTCTGTATCCGTCGCGTAGGCGACAGACGTACGCCGAGCCTCCCCGTCCTGTGTGCGGAACGTGAAACCGCCGACACCAAGAGCGCCGCGCACCCCGCGTAGATCTGACCGGCGGTGGCGGGCCGGGGAGGAGTCACATGCATCGGCTTGTCATCATCCTGTTGAGCCTCATCGCGACATCGGTCGGAGTGATGCCTGACCGCGCCGCAGCGGCGGTGAGATGCACTATTGTTGGAACACCCGGACCGGACGTGCTTCATGGCACATCCGAGAACGACGTCATCTGTGGCATGGGCGGCCGCGACGTCATCGACGGCGGAGCCGGCAGTGACGTCCTGCGCGGCGGCAGCGGCCGCGATGCGCTCTACGGCCGGGGCGGCGCGGATCATCTGGTGGCGGGAGACTGCACGGACGCGCTCCGCGGCGGCCCGAGCTGGATCATCTCGATGCGCGGGACAACGAGCCCACTGATCTTGTCCACGGCGGCGGAGGCCGAAACCTGTGCGTGGCGGACGCCGAGGATCATCGAGGCGGCTGCGACCACCGACTCGTACCCGCAGACGCCAATGCTGTCCCGATCCTCATGTACCACGTCATTGCTCGCAGGCGGCGGAGCGCCATTTCCGGACCTGTACATCCGCGAGCAGTATTCGCGGCCCAGATGCGAACACTCGCCGCCAATAGCTACCACGTCGTCACCCTGCAAGAGGTCGACGACCATTGGCACTGTGCTCCCCTGCCACGTAAACCAGTCGTTGTCTCCTTCGACGACGGCTTTCGAAACCAGTACACGCACGCGCTTCCCATCCTGAACGTTTACCGCTGAGCCGAGACGCTCAACCTCGCCGTCGCTCACCTCCGCGAGAGCTCCTACGGACGGGTCCGCGGCAAGTCGCCGCAATGATCAACGCAGGTGGGAGATCGACTCGCACACCATGACGCACGCCAACCTACCCAGCCTCGGGCCGGCCACTCTGTGGCATGAGGTCGCCGGTTCGCGCGCCTACCTCCAGGCCGCGTTTCATGTGCCCGTCCACTCCTTCTGCTACCCGTACTGCGCCTACACAACGTCCGTGATCACTGCCGTGCGCCGCGCCGCTACCTACTCGCGACCACCACCCAGCCGAGCCTGGCCACACCCGCGGCGGCGTTCACACTGCCTCGCATACTGGTCACCGCGCAGACAACCCTCACCAATCTGGCGAGCCTGAACCGTTCGCGACCCACCGGCGGCGGCCCGAGTCGTGGCCCGGCGGCAACAGATTCCTGACGTCTCAGACCGCAGCCCAACTAACACAAGGCCCAGCGCATACACACAAAAGGAAGACGCCATGACCTCGCGCATTACCAGACTCTCGACCCTCCTCGCCGCCCTGGCCGCGACCGTAGCGGTTGGCGTACTCCCGTCGCTCGCCGAGGCGCACAAACACAGTCGTCCTGAGCCGTCAACCATCCACTGCTCGCGCAGTCGAACCACGTCCACGCCGACCGCGCGACCCGGCAACATGGTCCGTACGAGGCGCGCCCTTCTTCATCCAGCCTTGTACCCGCGGCGCTCCGCGCGGCGTTGCGCAGCGGCACAACGTTCGTGCTCACCGTCGCGCTTATGCGTCGTTACAGCGCAAGCCCACGCGAAGTGCGCGCGTTAGGACAACACCCGCACGCTGATCACTCTCGACAACCTCGGCGCCACAGGAAGGCCGAGCTCGTCGCCGTAGCCCGTACACTCGCGAACCGATCCCGACCACAATCCAGGCACCACGTGGTCGGGATCGCCCGAGCGGTATGTGTCGCGGCCTGGCGTCGTCGAGCCACGATGCGAGGCTCTGCGCCTCGCCGGCGACCGGGGGGTCTGGTGGCCACGCCCTCCTGACTCGCGGCGCCCGTGCCCCCGACTGAGGATGCACGCGCACCTTGGCTTCCCGCCTCGGAGAAGCTCGTGCTGGTGTCCCCGCGCCTCGCGGTCGCGCGCAGCGTGGCTACTGGCTATCGACCGAGGGGACTGTTCGGATGAATCGTGTGTGTTTCGGCCATCTCGCAAACGGCTTGGTTGAGGCATGCGCCCTGTACGATTCGAACGTGCGGCCTCTGCCTACGGTTCGGGTGGTGGCCAGGATCCGATGGTCTCGATCGCGTCCTTGGCCAGCAGACCTATCGAGTTCGAACGTGGCTAGAGATAGCTGGCTCCTGCGTCCAACTTGCGTCCAAATCTCTGTCCCGAACTGCGAGCGAGCAGTTTTTTGAGCTCGCTCTGAGCGATCAAGAACCGCTCAGTTGAGCCATATCGGACATTCATGTCGAGTTCGGTCGATCATCCTGGTTTCCATGGAGGAGGGCTTCGTCGTCACAAACCGCTCCGAGAGAGCGTGTACCTTCGTATGGACACGATCATCTCTGGGGGAGGACTCAATGCCTGGAAGGCTCTGGCGGCGCCGGCCGTCCCACGCAACGTTGGTGGCGTATCTCGCGCTGGCGCTGGCGCTCGGCACCGGCACCGCGTATGCGGCGAACACGATCGGCAGTGCGGCCATCATCGACAACTCGATCCGGTCGAAGGACGTCCACAACGGCACGCTGGTCGCCGGAGACCTCGCGATGAGCACCATCGGCAGTGGGCGGATCCAGGACAACTCGCTCAAGATGACCGACATCGCCGGTGCGGACGTCCACGGCTCCATCTCGTTCAGCGGCGTGCCGGACGGGAGATGCACGCAGATCACCTTGGCGATATCGGGTGCCAAGGTCGGGGAGACGGCCGTGATCTCCACCGGGGCGGCGATCCAAAACGGGATCGTGCTGTACGCCCAGCGCGTGGCCAGCGCCAACCACGTGGAGGCTGTGGCCTGCAACTTCTCAGGCACGACGATGACCCCGGTCAGCAGCCTGCCGGTGCGGGTCATCACCTTCGGCTGAGCGCCCTTGATGGCGGGTCGGTTGGGCCCGGCTCCGCCACCAGGTCTGAGTGGAGTTGGGATTGATCTTGACCCGCTCCGGTTGACACCTTGATCACCTGGGTCCTGGGCTGCATGGGCCTGTCGGCGCCATCGCAGCGTGGCCTCCCGATGCGACGGTCGTCGGCGCTCGCGAGGCCCACATCAGATTGGTCGGAAGACGCCGAGGCGCGAGCTCCGCTGTCTGACCCTTCGGTGAGCGGCCTTATCGGCAGCACCGTGTCGACCGCTGCGAAGGTGCGGCTTGCGGCCGGGTTCGGCGGCATCGCGATCGTGGTGCTGACGGCGCCGAACAGCGCGATCGACGGGACGCCGTGGGCGGTCGCGGCGTTCTGCGTGGCGCCGATCCTGTGGGCCGCGGGGAGCCTCCTGACCGCAAACGCCGACCGGCCCGCCGATCGGGTGGTCGCACGCAGTGCAGCTGCTCTCCGGCGGCGCGGTGCTCTTGCTGCTTCTTCCTGCTCGTCTTCGACTCGCTCGCCGGCTTCATGCTCTACACGCGCCTCCTGGCCACCGCGCCGGCGCCGTCGGTCAGCACCGACGCCTACATCACGCCGCTCGTCGGCGCCGTGATGGGCGCGACCGTCCTCGACGAGCCGCTCTGGCTCGGCGCGTTCCTCGGAGCGCCCCTGGTGTTCGGGGCGGTCGCGCTCGAGCGGCGCGGCCGCGGAGGCGCCGCCGTCCGGTGACCGGTGATGCGGTCGACCATGGCCGCGGCGGCGATGAGGCCCGCCCCGACCTGGTCGTCGCCGGGCTGGCCCAGCACGACCCCGGTGATCGCCGTCCGCGTGCCGTCGATCGAGCGGATGGCACGGAACGCGAAGCAGCCGCCAGCCGCGTCGTCCGAGCCGGTCTTCACGCCGACGAACCCGCCGTACCCGAGCAGCCTGTTGGTGTTGTGGACGGTGCCCGCGATCGGCAGCGTCGCGCTCGGCGTGGCGACGATCCTCGCCAACGCCCGCAGGCGCATCGCCCGTTCGAGGATCCGCACCTGCTCGGCGGCGGTCGACACGGTGGCGTCGTCGAAGCCGCTCGGGTCGGTGTAGCGGGTCCGGGTCATCCCGAGCGACCGCGCGGTGGCGTTCATCCGGGCGACGAACCGCTCCACCGAGCCGGCGTCCCAGCGCGCCAGCACCACGGCGATGTTGTTCGCTGACGGCACGAGCAGCGCTTGGAGCGCCTGCCGTTCCGTCAACCGCTCTCCGGCGGCGATGGAGACGACCGACTCCTCCTGCCTCTGCTCCGGCGAACTCTGTGGCCGCGTCCATCACCGGGTCTGCCGTCGCCGGCCAGACGCTGATGGCCGACCCCGGGACATGGACGGGCTTCCCGGCTCCGGACATCGCGTACCAGTGGCAGCGGTGCAGCGACGGTGGGGATTTGGGGACCTGTGCCGAGATCGGCGGTGCGACGGGCTCGACGTACCTGCTGGTCGATCCTGACGATCTCGCCGCCTACATCCGCGTCGTGGTCACGGCCACCAATGACTCCGGCAGCGATACGTCGACGTCGGAGTTGACGGCGGCGGTGGCCGCCGCTCCGGCGGCTCCGGCGAACACGGTCGCCGCGTCGATCAGCGGCGTCGCCGTCGCCGGCGAGATGCTGACGGCCGACCCCGGAACCTGGACCGGCTTCCCGGCTCCGACGCTCACCTATCAGTGGCAGCAGTGCAGCGACAGCGGGGACCTGGGGAGCTGCTCCGACATCGACGGTGCGACCGACAGCACCTACCTCGTCGTCGACCCCGACGACGTCGGCTTCTACATCCGCGTCGTCGTCACCGCCACCAACGACTCCGGCAGCGACACGTCGAGCTCGGAGCTGACGGATCAGATTGCGGGCTCGTAGCCGCCGCTGACGTTCACGCTCGGTGCTCTAACAGCTGCGCCAGGTCGTTCACGACCACGTCGGGGGCGGCGGCGTGCAGCTCATCGACGGGCCCTTCTCGCTGAATTCCGATCACCGCCCGGAACCCGGCCGTGCGGGCAGCGGCGATGCCGGCCGGCGTCGTCTCGAAGTCGGCCGCCTGGTCGGGCTCAACGCCCAGCAGCTCGCAGGCGGCGATCAGCGTGTCGGGCGCCGGCTTGGATGCAAGCCGCCCGGCAGCGATCGTGGCGGCGTCCACTCGCTGGTCGACCAGATGCGCGAGACCGGCGCGCTCGAGGATCTCGGTCGTGTTCGCGCTGGACGAGACCACCGCCCGGCCGATCCCGACGAGGTGCGCCGCCTCCAGGTAGCAGCGCGAGCCGACATAGGCCGCCACGCCGTCGCGCGCCAGATGGCGTTCGAGCGCCTCCTCTTTCCGGTTGGCGAGGCCGTGCACCGTCTCGACATCCGGACCGTCGTCGGCGTCACCCTCCTCCAGCCTGATGCCGCGGCTTTCCAGGAAGGCGCGCACCCCCTCCAGACGCGGCCGTTCGGCGACGAACGCCTGGTAGTCGCGATCGCGGTCGAACGGGACGAACGGCTCGCGCGACCGGGCCGCCCGCGTCAGGAGGAACGAATCGAGGGTGTCGGCCCAGGCGGCGATGTGGACGCTGGTGCTGGTGGTGAGCACGCTGTCCAGGTCGAACACACAGGCCGTCACCTCGCGAGGCAGGCCGAGCAGCCGGCGCGCGACGATGGGCTCGTCGAGCCAGTGCAGAAGCGGGCTGTCGGTGTGGTGGTCGCGCGCGAGGCCGTGCAGCTGGCTGAGCGTCAAGGCGCGCTCACGAATCAGCCGCTCCTTGCGCTCGCGTACCGCCTCGGGCGCCAGGTAGTGCGACGCTCCCCGCAGCGCCACCTCGCCGGCCGAGAGCGCCATCCACGAGCCCCCTGCCAGCGCCTCGAGCTCGGCCGCCCAGCCGGTCGCCTCGACCTGGTCGGAGCGGGCATGGTGCTCACCGCCCGACGGCGGCGGATTCGACCCCGGGTCCGTGTCGTTGGCGTTCATCGTCGACTCCCGGTGGTTGCGTTGCCTTGCATCCGGAATGGTATCGGGAGGCGGACCCGCGTTCATCGGGGAATTCGCGGAGCCGCGTGTCGTGGGTTAGCCGTCGGAGACGGAGTACGCGGTCATGTGCTCGACCGCGGAGATGCCGTCGCGAAACAGCGTCGCCTCGACGGAGTGCCAGAAGTGCGCGGCCAGCGCGGTCGTCGGTGGCTGGTCGGAGCGCGCCGACACCAGCAGCAGCTCCTTGTCCTCAAGCTGCGTGCCGGCGGACTCGACGTACGCGACGGCCGTGGTTGCCGTCACATCCCGGTAGCCGGTCTCGGCGCTGGCGAGCGACCGGGAGGCCGCCTCCCGGGCCTCGGCCGGAACCGTCAGGAACACCATGACGATGCTTCCCGCCATCGCCGGCCACTGTAGCAAGAGTGCGTGCCGTCGGACGGGCCCGGATTCGGTGGCTCGGGCCGTCTCATTCCTCACCGAGCGCCAGCGCGACCGCCTCGTTCAGTGTCAGCTCACTCCCGGCTTTCCACTCCACACCGAAGGCGTCGCCGAGCCGCTGGCGGGCCGCCTCTGCAGCCCTGTCCACAAAGGGAAGCGCGTAGCTCGTGTCGAGCCGTTGCCCGCTCTCTTCGGCAATCGTCTCGGCTGCCGAGAACAGTCGCGCAGCCGCGCCGGGATCGGTTTGTTCGCGAACGCACCCGAGCGCGGCAAGCGCTTCGATGGCCAGGGCCACGGACTTGAGTTCGACTGCCCTGCGGAGACCCTCCTCGAGAATCGGTCGCGCGGCCTCGTGCTGATCGTCTGCGATGAGCACGTAGGCGATCGCATTCTCCGCGTTCGCTGCCTCCCAACGCCTGCCGAGCCCTCCGAAGATCGCTACAGCCCTGTTGAGGGCCTCGCGTGCCTCTTTGAGGTGTCCCTCGTCGAGGAGCGTCACGCCGAGCAGGAACGTGACCCAGCCAAGGCCGCCGTCGTCTCCGAGCTCGCGGAGAAGCGCCTCGCACTCGTGGAGCATGTGCCGACGCTCATCGAGATCCGGCTCATCGAAGCTGAGGACTCGAAGCGCCCACTCGATCTGGCGTTTGTCGTTTCGTTCGCGGGCGATCTCGAGGCTCTCGCCGGCGTACTCCCGCGCCACCTCGCTCTCGCCCAAGTTCGCCGCCGCGAGCGCCGCGGCTCCGAGCGCATCCGCTCGGAGCCCAGGGTCGAGTTCAGCCGAGCGGTCGAGCGCCGAGACGAGCCACGCTTTCAGCTCCCGCAGGCCGGCTTGGGTCCACAGGGCAAGTAACGTCGCGACGGCGAGGCGAGCCTCCCGCTCCACGTCGCCCGAGGCGATGAGCCGCCCACGGGCGTGCCGGATGTTGTCCAGCTCGTCCTGCAGCCGTACCCCGGCTTCAGGGAGAGCGGACGGCCCGCCGACCGCGGCGTCCTCGGCTCGCGAGAGGAAGTGGTCGGCGTGGCGGCGGCGGAGCTCGTCCTCCTCTCCGCGCTCCTCGAGTCGCTCGGTCGCGTAATCCCGGATCGTCTCCAGCATCCAGAACCGCTCTCCCTGCCGGCGAACCAGGCTCTTGTCGATCAGCGACTGCAGTGTGTCTACGTCGGCGTCGCAGACCTCCTCCGCCGCCTCGAGCATGCAGCCGCCGCGGAAGACGGACAAGGCCTCGAACAGGAGCCGTTCATCCTCGTCGAGGAGGTCGTAGCTCCATGCGATGGTCGCGCGCAGGGTCTGCTGCCGGGGATCCACCCCGCGGCCGGCTTTGAGTAGGTCGAGCCGCTTCGACAGCCGGTCGAGCAGCTGCTCCGGAGCGAGCACGGGGACGCGGGCGGCGGCGAGCTCAAGTGCGAGCGGCAGGTTGTCGAGCCGGGAGCACAGCTCGTGGACCACTGGACGGGCCTCGAAACCAGGATCGACTGCCCGCGCGCGCGTGGTGAAGAGCTCGGTCGCATCCTCAGGCTCGAGCGGCGGGACGGGATAGGCCTGCTCGCCAGGAAGTCGCAGCAGCTCCCGGCTCGTCACGAGGAGCTGAAGGTTCGGACAGGCGGCGAGCAGCCCAACGAGCTCGCGCGCTGCATCGATGAGATGCTCGAAGTTGTCGAGGATGAGCAGCAGCCGGCGGTCGCCGATGCGGTCGCTCAGGTCGTCCCTCGCTTCGAGGGCCTGAGCGGCTATCTCGAGCACGAGCTTCGGGTCGCGCACCGCAGCAAGCGGAGCCCAGAAGACACCATCGGGATACCGGTCGGACGCCTCGGCGGCCGCTTGGAGCGCGAGTCTGGTCTTGCCGGCTCCGGCCGGCCCGGTCAACGTCAGCAGGCGCGCGACCCCGCTTCCGAGCAGTGTCGTCACCTCGCCGAGCTCTCGGCGGCGCCCGAGGAAGCGCGTCGCAGGAATCGGGAGGTTCGTCTGCTGCAGGCTTCTCAGAGGTGGGAAGGCTTCGCCGCCGAGCTGGTAGATCCGTTCCGGTGCGGCGAGGTCCTTCAGGCGGTGTTCGCCGAGGTCGCGCAAGCTGTCGCCCTCGACGAGCGATGCGGTCGAGGACGACACCAGGATCTGGCCGCCGTGCCCGGCCGCTGCGATGCGGGCTGCTCGGTGGACGTCCGCTCCGACGTAGCCCTCGTCGGTGACGTGCGGCGTCCCGGTGTGGATCCCCATGCGCACGTGGATCGGTCCGGCCGCAAGCTCCTGCTGCGCTTCGGCAGCGGCGGCAATTGCGGCCGGCGCGGTGGAGAACGCGATGAAGAACGAGTCGCCCTGCGTATCCACTTCGACACCTTCGTGGCGGACGAACGCCTCACGCAGGGCGCGGCGATGCTGTGCCAGGGCATTTGCGTATGCATCGGCACCCAACTGCTGCAAGAGCCTCGTCGAGCCCTCAACGTCGGTGAAGACAAAGGTGACGGTTCCGGTCGGAAGCTGGCGCGCCACGCGGCTATTCAAGCGCGGCGAGCCACCCGATGTCGAACTCTCCCGGAGCGGTCGCCTGGAGGGACCCACCGCCTCTGCAACAGGATCGACGATTCGATATCCGTGGGGCGGCCATCCGCCGCCGGAGGAGCCGACGCTCCGCCCGGCCGGGATCAGCCTTCGCGCTGCGTGGCCCGATGGGGATATTCGTCCTCGCGCTGCTGGAACGAGAGGATCCGGGGGTTCTGGACGACGCCATCCTGAATCTCAATCGCCCTCCGGATCGTCTCGCTCCCCTCCCAGCCGGACGGGCCGGACATGACGGCGCGCATGTGTGGGATCAACGCTTCACTGATCTCCCAGGTGGCGGAGTCCCACAGATACGACGGGCTGTGGTCGACCGCGTAGTAGTGAACACCGTCGCCAACGGTGAACATCGGTTCGTCAAACGACGTCGGACGCGCCCACTCGAACCCCATGCCCTCGTCGCATGAGACGTCGATGATCAGCGCCCCTGGCTCAAACAGGCCGAGATCGTCGTCGGCGAGGAACATCAACGGACTCTCGGTGTCCTGCAGGACGCAGTTGACGACGATGTCGTGACGGCCGAGGAGCTCGGCCAGCGACCCGTGCCCGGGGTGGGCCAGATGCGGTCGCAGCGCCGCATCTTCGCGGTCGTAGTGCATCAGCCGCGACGGCGGCATCGGCGCGGCCACGGCGGGAACGCTCCGGTGCGTCAGCACCGTGACGTCCGAGACACCCAGCGCAAGCAGTGCCGCCACCGCGCCGCGGGCGGTGGCGCCGAAGCTGATCACGGCCGCCTCGAGCTTCCGGCCGAAGTGCCCCGTGGCGCCGCGCAGCTCCAGGGCGTGCATGACCGAGCAGTACCCCGCGAGCTCGTTGTTCTTGTGGAACACGTGCAGGCTGAAGGCGCCGTCGGGGGTGTAGTGGTTCATCGCCTCCCACGCGATCATCGTCAGCCGGCGGTCGATGCCGAGCTGGGTCAACCCCGCATCTTGCACGCAGTGCGGCCAACCCCACAGGACTTGCCCCGGACGCATCGCGGCCACGTCCGCGTGCTGCGGCTTGGGCAGGAGGACGATGTCGCACTCCGCGATCAGCTGCGCGCGTTCCCGCATTCCCCCCACCAGCGGCTCGAGCTCCTCGTCGGCAACGCCGGATGACCGCCCGTAGCCGCGCTCGAGGAACGTCCGCTGACGCAGGTCGGGCTCGACCCGGCTCAGGTGCCGGGGATGGATCGGCAATCGCCGCTCGTGCTCTTTCGCCGACGTAGCGACAACGCCGAGGGTCAAGTTGTCCATGCCGCCTCCGGGGGACTGCTCTGTCTCAAGGCGCTCTCGAGGTCCGACCACAGGCCGCCGAGAACCTCCTCGAACGCCTCCCAGGTGGGCGTCCCATCGTCGCGCGTGTAGGCGCGATCGCCGCCGAGGACGTAGTTCGAGGCGAGCACGGGCGGCACGTTGAGCGGGCTCCCCGGCGTCGCGGCGCCGCGGCCGGCGATCACCGCCCACGTGCCAGGCGCGACCGTTTCGTAGCGCTTCGTCACCCGCGAGAGGTTAGTTGTTCAGCAGCTCCATCATCGCGTCGGGGTAGCGGTTGCCGCTGACCGAGTCGGCCGAGATGGCGTTGTCGAGCTCCTCCATGTCCTCAGACGAGAGCTCGATCTGCACGGCGGCGGCGTTCTCGTCGAGACGACCCGGGCTCTTCGTGCCGGGAATCGGGACGACGTCGTCGCCCTTGGCCATCACCCAGGCCAGCGCGAGCTGGGCCGGCGTGACGCCGCGGGCGGCGGCCAGCTCGCGCACGCGGTCGGCGAGCTGCAGGTTCTCCTGCAGCGCCTCCTCCTGGAAGCGCGGGTTCGTGCGCCGCCAATCGTCCTCGGGCAGGTCGGACATCGAGCGGATCTGCCCCGTGAGGAAGCCGCGACCCAGCGGTGAGTACGCGACGAATCCGATGCCGAGCTCGCGCAGCGCGTCGAGGACGCCGCCCTCGACGTCGCGTGTCCAGAGCGAGTACTCGCTCTGCACGGCCGTGATCGGATGCGTCGCATGCGCCCGCCGGATCGTCTCCGGCGACGCCTCGGACAGGCCCAGGTGGCGCACCTTCCCCTCATCGACCAGCTCGGCCATCGCGCCCACCGTCTCCTCGATCGGCACGCTCGGATCGACGCGATGCTGGTAGAAGAGGTCGACGTACCCCGTCCCGAGCCGCTTCAGCGAGCCCTCGCAGGCGCGTCTGACGTTCTCCGGGCTCCCGTCGACGCGCCGGTCCGCGGGCTGGTCGGGGTCGATCGCGAATCCGAACTTCGTTGCGATCTGGAAGCGCTCGCGCTTGCCCGCCACTGCGCGTGCCACCAGCTCCTCGTTCGTGTGCGGCCCGTAGACCTCGGCCGTGTCCAGGAACGTGATCCCGATCTCCAGCGCGCGGTGGATCGTCTCGATTCCCGAGCGCTCGTCGCCGCGGCCGTAGGCGTGCGTCATGCCCATGCACCCCAGCCCCTGCGCCGACACCTCGAGCCCCTGGCTTCCCAGTGTCCGTCGTTGCATCAGTCCTCCCTCCAGCCCTCGTGCGTCGTTTCGGACAGTAACCCGGCTACGTACCCAGCCCGGCTAGCGTTCAAAGCTGAATGGACGTCTTCAATCTCGATGACATGAAGTTCAGCCCCACCGCCGCGCTCTTCGAGGGCCTGCCGCGGGCCGGCGTCGGCATCTCGGTGTTCGTCGTGCGGACGCCGCCGGGGAAGGGCGTGGACATCCATGTGCATCCCTACTCGGAGACCTTCGTCCTCCTCGAGGGCAGCGGCCGCTGGACCGCCGGCGACGACGTCGTCGACCTGCACCCGAACCAGATGCTCGTCGTGCCGCCCGAGACGCCGCACGGCTTCCGGAACACCGGTGAGGAGCCGCTCCTCGTCGTCTCGGTGCACGAGTCGGGGACGCTCGACCAGACGTTCCTCGGGCAAGAGCCCGCCTAGCGGGCCTACTCGCCGCCGCTGGGCAGCGTCGGCTGGTCCGTGGGGTAGACGCCGACCGCGAAGCCGTACATGGTGTCGCCCGAGCGCGGGAGCCGGTCGAACTCCGCGACCAGCTCGGCCATGCGCTCCCAGAAGCCCGACGCCTGGGCCTCCGAGATGCGGGCATGGCGGATGAAGCCCCAGAGCTTGCCGTCCTGGAAGGCGTCTCTCGACTCGCGGGCGGCGACCTCGAAGTCGTTGAAGTCGCGCGGCATCTCCGCGCCGTCGGCGCTGCGTTCGACCGAGACGTAGAACATCCGCGCCGTGCGGCCGTAGAAGCGCTCCTCGATCGCCCGCACCCGCCGCGTCCTCACCACCTGCACGAGCCCCGCCTCGGCGAGCACCTTCACGTGGTGGGCGACCGTGCTCTTCGGGCGCTCGAGCGCGACGGCGAGCTCGGTCACCGTTGCCGCGCGCTCGTGCAGCAGGCCCAGGATGGTGTTGCGGAGCGGATGGCCGAGCGCCTTGACCTGGGCAGGTTGCGTCAGCGCGAGCCGGTCGGCGAGGTCGTAGTCGGGCGGGGACGACTTGCCGGCCATGGCCGAACAGACTAACATCCCGAAACGTTCCAGATAAATGGATCGATTGTCAGGAGGGCCATGGGATGACCGAGGTTGTGCTGTTTCACCACGTTCAGGGGCTGACCGACGGTGTGCGGTCGTTCGGTGACGAGCTGCGCCAGGCCGGGCACACCGTGCACACCCCCGACATGTTCGAGGGGCGCACGTTCGCCACCATCGAGGAGGGCATGGCGTTCGCGGGGGAGGCCGGCTTCGGCACGCTCGCCGGGCGCGGGGTGGCCGCCGCCGAGGCGATCGGCCCCGACGTCGTCTACGCTGGCTTCTCGTTCGGGGTCATGCCCGCCCAGGAGCTGGCACAGACACGGCCGGGTGCGCGCGGGGCGCTCTTCATGTCGGGGTGCCTCCCGGTCTCGGAGTTCGGCGACGCCTGGCCGGAAGCCGTTCCCGTGCAGGTGCACGGTAAGGAGGGCGACCCGTTCTTCGAGGAGGACATGGAGGCCGCCCGGGCGCTCGTCGAGTCCGCCGATGCCGGCGAGCTCTTCCTCTACCCGGGAGCGGAGCACCTCTTCGCGGACTCCTCGCTCACGGCGTACGACCTCGCGGCTGCGACCCTGCTCATGGAGCGCGTGCTGGCGTTCCTCGAGAGGGCCTAGGAGGTGGCGGCGACGTACACGATCAACGCGCTCGACGAGACGACGTGGGACGCGTTCGCAGCGCTGGTCGAGGAGAACAACGGCGTCTTCGGTGGGTGCGCCCGACGAGCTGCCCCGGATCAAGAGCCGCGCCGCGTACGAGAAGGACCGGACGACCGCGCCGGACTGGCGGATCGCCTGCAACTTCGTCGGCAAGTGGCACCGGCGCAAGGGCGTGGCGAGCGCGGCGCTGGCCGGTGCGCTCGACCTGATCGCGGGCCTCGGCGGTGGGACGGTCGAGGGCTACCCGGAGGGTGCCGACAACGTGCCCGCCGGCTTCCTCTTCAACGGCGCGCTCTCGACCTACGAACGGCTCGGCTTCACGCGGGACCGGATGATCGGGAAGCACCGCTGGGTGGTCGCCCGGCGCGTCGAACCACACTAGGGTGGTGAACCCATGCAGGCAACGACCGCTCTGCCCGAGGTCGCGGCGACCCGCTACGTGGCGGCGCTGCGCGAGGGAGGGTCGATGCCGGGGCTCGTCGAGGCCGACGACGACGGCCTGTACGTGCTGAAGTTCCGCGGCGCGGGCCAGGGGCCGCTCGCGCTGGTCGCCGAGGTGATCGCCAGCGAGCTCGCACGCGCCCTCGGCTTCCTGGTGCCGCAGCTCGTGCGGATCGAGCTCGACCCCGTGCTCGGGCGTGCCGAGCCGGATCCGGAGATCCAGGAGCTGATCCTGGCAAGCGGCGGGCTCAACGTCGGCATCGACTTCCTGCCCGGCTCGCTTGCGTACACCCCGAGCGGGCCGGTGCAGCCCGCCGCCGAGCTGGCGGCGGACGTCGTCTGGCTCGATGCCCTCCTCACCAACGTCGACCGCAGCGCCGCCAACCCGAACCTGCTCGTCTGGCACCAGCAGATGTGGCTGATCGACCACGGCGCGGCCCTCTACCTGCAGCACGCAGGGCTCCGGCCGGCCGAGCAGGCGACGCGCGCGTTCCCGCAGATCGCCGAGCATGTGCTGCTGCCGGGCGCCGGCTCGATCCTCGAGGCCGACGAGCGGCTCTCGCCCCGCGTCGATCGCGCCCTCCTGGAACAGGTGGTCGGCCTCGTGCCCGGCGACTGGCTCGTCGGCGATCCCGCCGAGACGTACGTCGAGTACCTCGAGCGGCGCCTGCAACCCCCCAGAAAGTTCGCGCAGGAGGCGGAGCGTGCCCGGCCGAGCGCGTAGCCAGTTCACCTACGCCATCCTGCGCGTCGTCCCGCGGATCGAACGCGGCGAGTGCATGAACGCGGGCGTCGTCCTCTACTGCGGTGAACGGGACTTCCTCGCCGCGCGCGCCTCGCTCGACGAGCGGCGCCTGGCGGCGCTCGCCGCCGACGTCGCGCCGGCGGCGGTTCGCGCCCACCTGGACGCCCTGGTGCGCATCGCCGAGGGCGCGCCCGACGCGGGGCCGGTCGCGGCGCTGCCCCCGGCGAAGCGGTTCGGCTGGCTCGTGTCACCTTCGAGCACGATCGTCCAGCCGTCCGAGGTGCACTCCGGGCTGTGCGAGGAGCCGTCGTCGACGCTCGACGAGCTCTTCGCCGAGCTCGTCGAATGAGCGATCCGGCGCTCCCACCGCACCTGCTCGCCGTCCCGATCGTCGGAGCGCCGCTGGCCGGCGGCCCGACGACTCCCGCACTGGCGGCTGCCGTGTGCGAGGCCGGCGGGTTGGGATTCCTCGCGGCCGGCTACCTAACCGCGGCTGCATTCGCCGCCGACATCGACGCGGTGCGCGGTCTGACGAGCCGGCCGTTCGGCGCGAACGTCTTCTACCCCACGCGCGAGGACGTCGATCCGGCGGAGCTCGCCGCCTATGCGGATCGGCTCGCGGCAGAGGCGTCGCGCCACGGCGTCGCCGTCGGTGATCCGCGGTGGACGGATGACGACTGGGAGGCCAAGCTCGAGGTCGTCCGGCGGGAACGGCCCGCCGTCGTCTCGTTCACGTTCGGCTGCCCTGACCGCGAGATCGTCGAGGAGCTGCGCGCGGCCGGAAGCAGCGTGTGGTGCACGGCCACGTCGCCGGCCGAGGCGGAGGAGGCCGATTCTGCCGGTGTCGACGCGCTCGTCGTGCAGGGCGGCGAGGCGGGAGGGCATCAGGGCTCCTTCCACGACGGTTCGGACGACCCCTTTCCGCTCCTGACGCTGCTCCAGCTCGTTCGCCGCATGACGAATCTGCCGCTGGTGGCGGCGGGAGGGATCGCGACGACCGAGGCGGTCGCAGGCGTGCTCGCGGCCGGCGCCTCCGCCGCCCAGCTCGGAACGGCGCTCCTGCTGACGCCGGAGTCGGGAACGGCGGGCGCGTACCGCCAGGCGCTTCACGGCGACCGTCCGACGAAGCTGACACGTGCGTTCACCGGCCGCCGCGCGCGCGGCATCGTCAACCGCTTCATTCTCGAGCACGATACCCTCGCACCGATTGGGTACCCCGAGATCCACTACGTGACGGCCCCGATCCGTGCGGCCGCACGGACGAGCGGCGACGGTGAGGCGATCAACCTCTGGGCGGGCCAGAGCTACCAGCTGACGCGGGAACGGCCGGCCTCGGAGCTGGTGGACGAGCTCGCCCACGGGCTCGAACGCCGTCGGTAGTCTGCGGGCCGCACGAGATCGGGGTCGTCTATCTCGTCTACCGGCTGCCGGGGTGAGCGACCGGGATGGGCCGCGCCCGTGGGCGCACGTCAGCCGAGTAGGCCTCCGGGAACCCCTCGCGCCAGGTCGGATGCCGAAGCGTCCAGCCGAGCTCGCGCTTGGCCTTGGCGTTCGAGGCGCCCCGCTGCTCGGTGCTCCACACCACGACGGCATCGCCGGCAACGAGCCGTGCGAGCCACGTCGGGAAGTGCCGCGGCGGCTTCGCGCCCAGCGACTCGGCGAGCACCGGCAGCCACTCCCGCACCTGCGCGGGCTCGTCGTCCACGATGTTCAAGATCGCGGGCCCCTCGTGCTCGACCGCCAGCGCGGTTGCCGCGGCGGCGTCGTCGAGGTGGATCCACGACCAGACGCCGCGGCCGTCGCCGATCATCGGGAACTGCCGCTTTCGCAGCGGCGCGATCGTGCCGTCGCTCGCGTCGCCGTAGAAGACGCCGTAGCGCAGCGCGATCCCGCCGAATTCCGTGACGACCCGTTCGAGGTGGTTCACGGCGGCGACGGACCGCTCCGTGTGGACCGGCGGACTCGGGTCGACCGGATCGTCCTCGGTCTTCACCGGCCCGCCCTCGCGTGCGTAGCGGCCGAACGACGCCACGCTCTGCGCCACGAATCGGCGCACGCCGGCCTCTCGCGCGGCCGCGAGCAGGAGATCGGTGCCCGTCGCTCGCAGCTCGCTGGTGCGCGCGCCGGTCTTGTCGAAGTTGCGGCTGAACTTGACGTTCGCGAGGGCGGTCGCCTCGTGCACGATCGCCTCGGGCTCGCTCTCGAGTACGGCATTCCGCACGGCTCGGGCATCGAGCAGGTCGAGCATCACCGGCTTCGCTCCGAGCGATCGCAGGCGATCCGCGCCCGCCGGCGAGCGATGTGCACCGGTCACCTCATGCCCCGCGTCGATCAGTTGGGGGACGAGCCGCCTGCCGATCGCGCCGCTCGCTCCTGTGACGAAAACTCGCATCGTGTGCTCCTTCCATGCTTGTTCGTCAAACGACGAACGGGAGGAGCGGAAGGGGACAGCTATCCGCTGTCGAGCACCTGGCGCAACCTGTGCGCGAACGCCTCGGGCTGGCCGGCGTAGCCGAACTCGCCGCCGAGGAAGCCTCCGTGGTGGCTCGGGAACACCGTCGCCTCCTGGCCGAGGAGCTTGGCGGTGGCCACGGAGGCGCGTCCCGTGAACGTGCCCTCGGACTCCTCGCCCACTGCGATCACGACGCGCGTGCGCGCCGACGTGAGCGCGTCCACGTCGGGGCGGTAGCTGGTGATCGCCCACGAGCGGTCGGAGAGCAGCGGGTCGTCGCGGCTTCCGTCGTCCTCGGTCGGCATCCCGAACGCGGCGGGGTCGGCTGAGGGCTGGGCGAAGTACTCGTCCGTGAACTCGCCGCGCCACGAGGTCATCGCGATGAAGGCCGCCATGCCGTGGCCCCGCCCGCCGGCCTCGTACGCGTCGCGGAAGCCGGCGCGGGCGCGCTCGGCCGCCGCGGCGTCGGGCAGGACCGGGATGAGCGGCGGCTCGTGCGCCACCAGGGTCTTTACGTCCTGGGGATGGGCCGCGACAAGCGCGAGCGCGGTCACGGCGCCGCCGCTGCTCGCGAACATCTCGACCGGGCCGGCGCCGAGCGCCTCGATCACGGCATGCACGTCCTCCGCCTGGACGGCGGGATCGTTGTCGGTGCGGCCTTCCGTGCGGGTGCTGCGGCCGAGGCCGCGCGGGTCGTACGTGACGACGGTGCGCTCGGGGATAAACGACGCCAGCGTCGCGAAGCCGCCGGCGGTCATCGGCTGTCCGATCATATCGAGCGGTGGGCGCCCGTCGACCGGTGGCAGCGGGCCGTGGACGTCGTAGACGATCGCGGCGCCGCGGGTCTCAAGCGTGTGTGTTGTCATCATGCACGTATCGACTTCTCAAGAGCGACGAACTCATCGGCGCCTACGCGCTGACCTCTGCGACGCGCCGCTCGAGGAAGCGGCGCTCCGGCTCGGTGGCCGTGAGCTCGAGGGCGTGCTCGTACTCGGCCCGGGCCTCGTCGGCGCGGCCGAGGCGGCGCAGCAGGTCGGCCCGGGTCGAGTGGAAGTACTGGTAGCCGTCCAGCTCGAGCCGGTCGACGAGGGCGAGCCCCGCCTCCGGGCCCGCCGCCTCGGCCACGGCGATGGCGCGGTTCAGCTCGACGACCGGTGAGTTGGTGAGCAGGACGAGCTCTCCGTAGAGCGCGGCGATCTGCAGCCAGTCGCTCGGCTCCTGCATGTGAAGCGATGCGATCGCAGCCTGGATGACGTAGGCGCCGGCGCCGCGCAGCGCGAAGGCCCGATCGAGCGCCGCGCGTCCGCGGGCGATCTTGCCGGTGTCCCAGCGCGACCGGTCCTGGTCTCGAAGCAGCACGATCTCGCCGTCGTCGAACCGCGCCGCGCGGCGGGCGTCGTCGAGCAGCATCAGCGCCGTGAGGCCGTGCACCTCGGGCTCGTCGGGCATCAGCTCGGCAAGGGCCGCGCCCAGCCGCAGCGCCTCGGCCGCCAGATCGACGCGGCCGCCGTAGCCCTCGTTGAAGATCAGATAGACGACCGCGAGCACCGCCGCCAGCCGCTCCGGCAGCGTACGGTCGTCGGGCACGCGGAAGGGGATGCCGGCGTCCGTGATCTTGCGCTTGGCCCGTGAGAGCCGCCGCTTCATCGTCTCCTCCGAGACGAGGAACGCCCGCGCGATCTCCTCGGTGCTGAGGCCGCCGAGCGCGCGCAACGTGAGCGCGACCTGCGCCTCGAGGCCGAGCGCGGGATGGCAGCAGGTGAAGATCAGCTCCAGCCGCTCATCGCGAAACGTTGTCTCGTCCATCTCGTCCTCCACGGCCTCGGGCACCTCGAGCAGGCGCGTCTTCGCGGCGAGCGTGCGGTCGCGGCGCAGACGGTCGATCGCGCGGTTGCGGGCCGTGATCGTGAGCCACGCGCCCGGGTTGGGCGGCGTGCCTTCGCGCGGCCAGCGCTCGGCGGCGACCGCGAACGCCTCCTGAGCGGCCTCCTCGGCGAGGTTGAAATCGCCGAGGAAGCCGACCAGGTTGGCCAGGACGCGGCTCCACTCGTCGCGGAAGATCTGCTCGAGCAGCGGCTACCTCTCGACCAGCGGCCGCACCTCGACCGCGCCGCCCATCCGCGCGGCCGGGACGCGCGCGGCGATCTCGATCGCAGCGTCCAGGTTCTCGAGCTCCATCACGAGGTAGCCGCCCAGGTGCTCCTTCGCGTCGATGAAGGGACCGTCCGTGAGCAGCGTCTCACCGTTCTCGACGCGCACGGTCGTCGCGGTCTCGGCCGGCGCGAGCTGCCCGCCGCCGACGACCCCGGGCAGCTCACGGATCGCGAGGTACTCCTCGACGATCGCCTGCCGCTCGTCCTCGGAGAGGCGCTCGAACTCCTCGAGCGAGCGGCCTGGATAGTGCTGGAACAGGTATTTCACGGTGCCTCCTTCGCAGCGCGTTGTCGCTCCTACGTCCTATCACTTCGCGTCCGCCGGCACGTTCAGGTTGAGGCGGAAGAGGTTGTCCGGGTCGTACTGACCCTTTACCCGGGCGAGCCGCTCGAGAGTCGCGGGCGGGTAGGCGCGGCGGACGCCTTCGTCGCCCTCGTCGCCCACGAACCCGACGTAGGCAGCGGGCGTGGCGCCATCGGAGAGCGCCCTCGTGAGGGAGCTCGCCCAGGCATCCTGCTGTGCGCCCTCCTCGGGGCGGCCGTACATGGCGGCGACGTTCACCATGAGCCTCGCGTCCCGGTGGCCGAACGCGGTCGCGTCGGCCGGGACCCGCGCCATCGCGCCGCCGAGCACGCGCAGCTGCACCGCGGCCACGGGCGCCGTGGCGGTCTCGAGATGCGCGAGGATCGTCCCCGCCGCCTGCCTGTCGAGCCCGTCGACAAGGATGTTCGTGCCTGCGGCGAAGGCCGGGGCTGGGCCTTCCTGCCCGGCGAGGATCTCCGGGTAGCGCATCGGCCGCACCATGTCACCGACCGGCGTGGCGAGGGCGCGGATCGGCGCGATCGCCCGCTCGCCGGCCTCGGCACCGCCCGCGTACACCATGAGGGCGATCACCACGGGCCGGCCGTGGTGCTCCGCGGGAATGAAGGGCAGCGGCGGGGCCTTCAGGATGTTGGCGATCACGGAGAGCTCCTCGGGCGCGGCATCTGTCGCGGCGACGAGGCCGGCGATCACGTCGGTACTCGCGGGCAGCATGAGCATCCCGCCGACGACCTGGTCGACCTCGTGGAGCCTGAGCCGAAGGCGGGTCGCGACGCCGAAGTTGCCGCCGCCGCCCCGCAGCGCCCAGAAGAGCTCGGGGTGCGTCTCGGCGTCGACCTCGACGATCTCGCCGTCGGCGGTCACCACCTCGGCCGCGAGCAGGTCGTCGATCGCGAGCCCGTGCTTGCGGACGAGGAAGCCGATGCCGCCGCCCAGGGCGATCCCGCCGAGGCCGACGCTCGCCGTGTCGCCGAGCCCGGTCGCAAGGCCGTGCTCGGCGGTCGCCGCCGTGTACTCGCCGGCGGTGATCCCGGTCTGGGCCCACGCGCTGCGGCCGGCGGCGTCGATCTCGACCTCGTTCATCCGGGAGAGGTCGAGGACGATCCCGCCCTCGGTCGTGCTGTGCCCCGCCCGGCTGTGGCCGCCGCTTCGCACCGCGAGCTCGGCGCCGGTCTCCCGGGCCAGGCTGACGACGCGCGCGACGTCGGACGCATCCGCGACGCGGACGACGGCCGCGGGCCGGCGGTCGAAGCCGGTGAAGACGACGCGGCGGGCGTCGTCGTACCGGGGATCGTCCGCGCCGATCACCTTGCCGTTCAGGCCGGCGCGGAGGTCGGAGATCTGGGTATCGAGCGTGGGTGTCATGTGTCTGTGTCCTTCCGTGGATCTCGCTGTCTGCCGGTGCGACGAACGGCCGCACCGGCAGGGGACAGCGAGCCTCAGGCGGCCTCTTCGAGCGCAACCTCGGGTTCGAGCGGCATCGCCGTCGGAGCCGCGCTGGGCTTCGACTCGACGAAGACGGCGGCGATCGCAGCTCCGACGAGCGCGACGCCGATCAGCGCATAGAAGGCGACCTGGAACCCGTGGGCGAGCGCCGGGCCGCTGAATGCGAGTACCGCATGGCTGTGGGCGTAGTCGGTCGACGCCGTGGCGGCGATCGTGGTTACGGCGGCCAGCCCCACCGAACCGCCGATCTGGCGGCTGGTGTTGATCAGGCCGGAGGCGACGCCCGCATCGTTGGGCTGGACGCCGGTGAGGCCGGCGATCATCACCGGCACGAACGAGAACGCGAGCCCGATCCCGCTGAGGACGAGGCCGGGGAAGACGTCCCAGAAGTACGCCCCGTTGGCGGGCATCTGGGCATAGAGCGCCCCGCCGGCCGCGGTGAGCAAGAGGCCGGTGGTCAACACCGGACGTGCGCCCAGCCGTGTGGTCAGCTTCTGGCCGACGTTCGAGAACGCGACAATCGTGACGGTGATCGCGATGAAGGCGACACCGGTCTCGATCGCCGAGTACCGCAGGACCTCCTGGAGATACAGCGTGATCAGGAAGAACTGCGCGAACGCGGTCGCTCCGATCGTCAGCATGGTCGCGTTGGCCGCCGACAGCGTCCGCAGGCGGAAGATCCGCAGCGGCAAGAGCGGTGCCGGTGAGCGCGACTCGATACCGAGGAACGCCACGATGAGCGCGACGGCGGTCGCGAGCAACCCAATGGTCACGCCGTTGCTCCACCCATGCTCGCTGGCCCGGGTGATCGCGTAGACCAGCACCATCATGCCGGCCGTGATCGAGGTCGCGCCGGCGACGTCGAAGTGCCGGTGCGCGACCGTGGCCCGGCTCTCGCTCAAGAGCCGCGGGCTGACGGCGAGGACGGCTACTCCGACCGGCAGGTTGACGAAGAAGATCCACGACCAGTCGAGGTATGAGGTGAGGACACCGCCGAGCAGCACGCCGACGGCGCCACCGGTGCCCGAGGCAGCGCCCCACACCGCGAGGGCGATGTTCCGCTCACGCCCCTCGCGGAATGTGGTGACGACGATCGAGAGCGCCGCCGGGGCGAGCAGCGCGCCACCCAGCCCCTGAAGCGCGCGCGTGACGATCAACGAGTCCTCCGACCATGCCAGGCCGGAGAAGAGCGAGCTGATCGTGAACACCGCCACGCCTGCCATGAACAGTCGCCTGCGTCCGAGCAGGTCGGCCAGCCGACCGCCCAGGAGCAGCATGCCGCCGAACAGGATCGAGTAGGCCGTGATCACCCACTGCAGGCTGTCCTGCGAGAAGTGGAGGTCGTGCTTGATCGCCGGTAGGGCGACGTTCACGACCGCGACGTCGACGATGACCATGAACTGGGCGGCGACGGTCACCGCCAGAACGAGCCAGCGCGTTCCGTCTGAATTGGCGAGAGGCTTTCTCATGAGTCGCTCCTCGAGACGTTCGCCTGCACCCACTCATCGAACGTGGGGCCGGCGAGGGCCGCATCGGTGCCGGGGAAGAGCGCCCCGTTCTCGAGCAGCTTGTGGTCCGGGTCGTCGGGGCTCGCGACCTCCTCGACCCGGGTGGTGTCGCCTCGCTGGGCGACGAGCAGCCGCGCCATCTCGACGAGCCGCTCCGGCCGTGGGCCGCCGATCTCGGGGATCGCACCATTCGGTTGCGCCTCCGAGCCGTTGACCATGTCGGCGAGGGCTTCGGCGACGCTCCTTGCGGACACGAGCTGGGTGCGGATCTTCGGCATGAAGATCACGTCGCCCTGGCGGCCCCACTCGACCATCTCCGGGACGAACTCGTGGAACTGGGTCGCGCGCAGGATCTGCACCGGGATCGGGCCCGCCAGCAGCGCCTGCTCATGCGCGAACTTCGCCGCGAGGAAGCCGGCCGAGAACCGGTCGGTGCCAACGATCGACACGAGCACGATTCGCCGCACGCCGACCCGCTCGCCGACCTCCTGGATGTTGCGCGCCGAGGCGGTGAAGAACGCCGTCGCGGCGGCCTCGTCGGGCGATGCCTGCGTGGCGGCGTCGATGATGGTGTCCACCCCGGTGAGGGCCTCGGCGAGCCCCTCGCGGGTGATCACATCCACTCCGGTGGAACGCGCGATCGAGACCACGTCGTGGCCCTGGGCCTCGAGGACGTCGACCACATGCCGGCCGAGCCGTCCGGTTGCGCCTGTCACTGCGATCTTCATGACTCTCCATTCGTCGGTTTCACAAGAGCGACGAACGGGAGCCGCGCGAGGGGACGAGGTCGTGGGATCATCTGCGCGTGGATGTCGAGTCGGCTGACGAGCTCGTATGCCTCGGCCGCGAGGCGCTGGCGGCGGCGGACTGGGAGCGCGCCCGCGCCTTCTTCGAGCAGGCCGCGGCGCTCGGGCAGAGCGCGGAGGTTCTCGACGGTCTCGGCGAGGCGCTGCAGTTCGCGGGTCAGCATGAGCGCGCGATCGAGGTGAAGGAGCGCGCGTTTGCCGAATACGAGCGGCGTGGCCTGCAGGCGGAGGCTGCCGAGCTGGCGCGCTGGCTGGCCTTCTTGCACGTGTCCGTTCACGGCAACGCGGCTGCGGCCAATGGGTGGACCGCGCGGGCAGAGAGCGTGCTGGAGGGGGCCGAAGAGTCTGCAGCGCACGGGTGGCTCATCCTCGATCGCGCTCCGTGGACGTCCGATGCATCCGAGCGCGAGCAGTCCGCGACGGCGGCAATTGCGATCGCCAGGCGGTATGGCGACAGGGACCTCGAGTTCGACGCTTTGGCGCTCCTGGGCGAGGCGTACGTCGCCTCGGGGCGTGTCGCCGAAGGGATGAGGCTCGTCGACCAGGCGATGGCGGCCGTCCAGTCGGGGGAGGTCGTCGGGGTCGGCGCCGCCGGGGAGATCTATTGCAGGCTGCTCAGCGCCTGCGAACGAGCGACGGACGTCAGACGCGCCGAGCAGTGGCTCGAGGCCGCAACCCGGTTCGAGGCGTGGGGCGACTTCGTGCCTCCCACCTGCCGGACGCACTACGGCGGGATCCTGATCGCGCTCGGCCGCTGGGAAGAGGCGGAGCGCGAGCTCCTCACCGCGATCCGCACCTTCGAGACAGGCTACTGGGCGTCCCAGCTCTTCGCGCTCCTTCGGCTCGCCGACCTGCGCGTTCGACAGGGACGATTCGAGGAGGCCGAACGCTTGTTGCAGGACGTCGGCTGGCACGTGAGCGCCAGGCGGTCGCTTGCGAGGATCGCTCTGGCACGTGGCGACCTCGCCCTGGCCGGGGACCTCGGACGCTTGTGTCTCGAGAGTACTCCGCCGTCCGACCCCGATTGCGCGTCGGTGCTCGCATTTCTGGTCGAGGTGCGCGTCGCATCCGGCGACCTGGCGGCCGCGGAGGAGGCGCTCGACCAGCTGGCCGTCCTCGCAATCGAACGCGAAGACGACCGGACACGCGCCGTCGCCAGGCTCGCCGGCGGCACGGTCCGAGCCGCTCGCGGAGACCAGCACGCGTGGAACGACTTCCAGGCGGCGCTGGAGCTGTTCTCGGGGCTCGGCCTCGTCCTCGAAGCCGCCCAGGCTCGAGTCGCGCTCGCACGGGCGCTTGGCTCGCACGCAGCCGCGGCGGCCGTCCTGGAGGCCCGAAACGCGTTGCAGACGTTCGAACGTCTCGGCGCGATCCGCGACGCCGACGCGGCCGCCGCCCTACTACGAGTGCTCGGAGAACCGGCGCGGGCATTCCCAAAGGGGCGCGGGCCGCTGACCAAGCGCGAGTACGAGGTCCTGTCGCTGCTCGCCGAAGGATGCTCGAACGCCGAGATCGCGCAGCGGCTCTACATCAGCCGGCGAACGGCCGAGCACCATGTCGCGCGCATCCTGTCCAAGCTTGGCCTCCGGAATCGAGCGGAAGCGACTGCGTACGCTCTCCGCGAGCCGACGCAAAATCCGTAGCCGGATAGGTATTCCCACCGACGCTGCGTGACACGCGGCCGGCGATGCTCAGCTCCGTGGGGACAGGGCTGGATCGGGAACTCGAGAACGCGCAGGCGTCACTGCTTGCGGGGTTCGCATGTGAGACTCGTGTAAGCCGGATACGCTGGACCCACGGCGAGACACAAGTCCTCGAGCTCGGAAGCGGATCGCCGCTTCTGTACGTCCACGGTGGGTTGGGCGGCGCATACGAGATCGTGCCGATCCTCGCGGCTCTCGCGGAGACCCACCGCGTCCTCGCAGTCGACCGGCCCGGACACGGGCTGGCCGATCCCTTCGACTACCGCGGCGTCGACCTCCTCGACCACGGCCGGACGTTCCTGCGGGACGTCGCCGATACGCTCGAGCTTCCGCCCTTCGACGTCGTCGCGAACTCGCTGGGCGCGCTCCTGTCCACCGCCTTCGTGCTCGACGCTCCCGGGCGCGTGTCGCGCCTTGTGCTCGTGGGCGCGCCGTTCGGGATCCGGCGCCGGCCGCCGCTCATGATGCTGCCGGTCGGACTCCCGCTGATCGGCCAACGGCTTGGTAGGCACCTGTTTTCGAACGCGACGCGAGACGGGAGCCGCAAGTTCTGGCGCCTCTTCGTCGAACATCCCGAACGACTGGACGATCGGCTGCTCGACGTCGATGTCGCGCACACGCGGCGAAATGCCGAGAGCATGCTCAGCCTGATCGCATGTATCGCCGATTGGCGCCGCCTCGGGTACAGACGCGAGTGGATTCTCGGCGAGCGCTGGCAGGCGGTGACGACGCCCACCCTCTTCGTCTGGCCCGAGCACGACGCCTTCGGATCGCCGGAGGAGGGTGAGGCGGTCGTCGCGACGAATCCGAACTTCCACCTCGCGCGAGTTACCGGAGCGGGCCACCTTCCGTGGATCGACGACCCGGAGACCGTCCTGGCGCAGATCGAGCGCTTCCTGGAAGCAGAGCCTCGGAGCACCGCCGGGGCAGTCAGTTGCGGGACGTCCTTTCGATCGGGCGGTACCGCACGCCGGCGGTGAGCGTCGGCTCGGCGCCGACGCGCTCGAGCCGCACCGGCCGGCCGCCGGGCGCGTCGTAGAGCCGGATGCCGTCGCCGAGCAGCACCGGCGCGAGGTGCAGGTCGATCTCGTCGATCAGGCCCCGATCCAGGAGCTGCTGTCCGATGGTGGGCGAGAAGACCTCGACGTTCTTCCCGCCGGCGGCCTCCAGGGCGATCCGCACCGCCTCCTCGACGGAGCAGTCGAGGAACGTGACGTCCGGGGCGGCCCGGGCGTCCTCGGGGTGGTGGGTGAGCACGAAGATCGGCCCCTTCCACCTCCCGCCGTACGGCCGGGAGTCGTCGATGGCGCTGTCGAAGCCGTCGCGGCCCGCCAGCACGGCGCCCGTGGCCTCGATGTACTCGTCGACCAGGCCGGGCCGGTTGGTGATGCCGGCCATCCAGTCCATCGAGTGCCCTGGCCCGGCGACGAAGCCGTCCAGCGAGATCAGGAAGTGGAGACATATCTTGCCGGCCGCGGTCTGCGGCTCGATGTCGGGCAGCGGGCTCACAGGTCGCGCGGCCGATAGACGTGGATGGCGAGGCCGCTCGGGTAGGTGGTCGCCTCGACGAGCTCCAGCTGGAGCGGGGCCGGGAGGTCCTTGAAGAGCGGGAGCCCCGCTCCGAGCGCCGCCGGCTGGACCATCAGCCGGTACTCGTCGACCAGCCCGAGCCGTGAGAGCGCCTGATCCAGCCTGGCGCCGCCGTAGGCGATCAGGTCGTTCCCCGACTCGCGCTTCAGCCGCCCGACCTCCTCGGCGAGGTCGCCGCTTGCGATCCGCGTCTCGGGCCAGTCGGCGCGCTCGAGGGTCTTCGAGAAGACGACCTTCGGGATCTCGTTCATCGGCCGGGCGAACTCGCTCGTCGAGGTCGGCCAGTACGACGCCATCTCCTCGTAGGTGACCCGACCCATCAGGTGTGCGCCCGCGCCCCACACCGAGTCGAGGATCCACCGCTTGACCGCCTCGTTGCCACCCCCGTCGTCCCACGGGTGCGACCTGTCGAGGGCGGCGACGTAGCCGTCGATCGAGATGCCCGTCTGAAGGATGAGCCGGCGCATGTCAGTCGGGGTACTCGTCCTTCCTCGGGAACGGCGCGTCGTCGTCTCCAGGCTTGGGCGTCCGCTCCTCCAGGAACGAGAAGTACGGCGCGACGAACGGGTCGGGTGCCGACACGGTGTACGTGTGGTAGACGGTCCCGTCCTCGAGGGCGAAGGCGATCCAGCTCGGGTTCTCGCGCAGCCCGTCCTTCAGGTCGGCCCCGACCTGGCCCGACCACACCTTGAGGAACTCGGGCGGATCGTCGATCAGCCCCTTGACCTCGGGGACCTCCTGCGCCTGCTCCTCGGTCAGCGCCAGGCCGAAGTCGAAGGCGAAGTCGCTGTCGTAGGTGGAGACGTATGGGAACTCCCAGCCCATCCGCTTCTTGTAGGCGATCAGCCGGTCGATCGGGGCCCGCGAGAAGCAGATCAGCGTGACGTCCCGGTGGTTCAGGTGAATGATCGAGCCGTCGAGCCCGTCGGCCAGGCTGGTGCAGCCGGGGCAGGCGCCGAGCGTGTAGTCCGGCCCGAACATGACGTTGTAGGCGAGCAGCTGCGTGCGGCCGTCGAAGAGCTCGGCGAGCGTCTTCTTGCCGTCCTCGGTGTCGAGCTCGTACTCCTTCTCGACCGGCACCCAGGGGAGCGCGCGCCGCTTCTGCTTGATCTCCTCGTTTCGCTCGGCCGCCGCGGCCTCGAGCTTCGCGAGCTCGGTCCTGGCCGCCTGCCACTCTTCGCGAGTTCCGATCGTATGCTCTGGCATCTCATCTCCTTCTGTCGGAAGCGCTCACCAACCGAGACCGCGGTGAGCCCCGAAACTCATCGGACACTTCCCGCGGCGATGACTTTTCACCCTCCCCGACGTCTAGAAGGCGATGAGCGAGGGAAGGGAGAGGCCATGATGCTGAAGCACGCCACGGGTCGCAGCCGCGTCCCGCTCGTGCTGGTCGCCGGCGCGCTCGCCGCGTGGGCAGTCACCGTGGAGCGGATGCGCGGCATGGACGCCGGTCCGGGCACCGATCTCGGCGGGCTGGGGTGGTACCTGGGGATCTGGGTGACGATGACCGCTGCCATGATGCTGCCGACGACGGTGCCGGCGGTGCGCCACGTCGCGCGGGTCGCCCGGCACGCTCCGACGTTGCTCTTCACCGCCGCGTACCTCGCGGTCTGGACCGTGTACGGCCTGCTCGCCTACGGCGTCTACGAGCTCATCACGTCGCTCGATCTCGGCCGGCTCGCGTGGGATCGCGATGGGCCCTACGCGGCGGGTGCGGTGATCGTGGCCGCAGGGCTCTACGAGCTGACGCCGCTCAAGCGGCGCTGCCTCGAGCACTGCCGCACCGGCCCGGACACCAGGAATGCCTTCCGCGGCGGTCTCGCCCACGGCCTCGACTGCGTCGGCTGCTCGGGAGCCCTGATGGCGGTGCTCTTCGTGCTCGGCGTGATGAGCCTCTTCTGGATGGCCGTCGTCGCCGTCGTGATCTTCGCCGAGAAGGTGCTGCCGCGCGGCCCGCGGCTCGCACCCGCTGTCGCCGTCGCGCTGGTCGTTCTCGGGATCTGGGTCGCCGCGTCGCCGGGGACGGTCCCGGCGCTCACGGACCCGATGGGCTCGCAACCGATGCAGATGAGTGGCTGAGCACGCGATCGGAGTCGCTTCCGACCACTCGGAAGAGCTCCCAGCGGCCCGAGATCCCCTTGAGCTCCGCTGCGCCGCGCTCCTCGAACTCGATCCCTGAGCCGGCCACGAGATCACGCACCGTCCGCGAGACGACGACCTCGCCCGGGCCGGCGCTCGCCGCCACACGCGCCCCGATGTGGACGGCGATCCCGCCGACCTTGCCGTCGACCTGCTCGCACTCCCCCGTGTGAAGGCCGGCGCGCACCTCGATCCCGAGGTCGCCGACCGCGTCGACGATCGCGGAGGCGCAGCGGATCGCGCGGGCCGGGCCGTCGAACGACGCGAAGAACCCGTCGCCGGCGGTGTCGACCTCGCGGCCGCGGAAGCGGACGAGCTGCTGGCGGACGCGCGCATGATGCTGCGTCAGGAGGTCGCTCCAGCGGCGGTCGCCGAGCTCGGCGAGCTTGGCCGTCGAGTCGACGATGTCGGTGAAGAGCACCGTTGCGAGGATGCGGTCCGGCTCGGGCCCCTGCCACTCGCCGCGGTCCCAGATCCCCGTCAGGAATGCCTCCGCTGCGGCGCCGATCTGGTCGGGCCGCACCCACCAGCCGTGATCGCATCCCGGCAGCTCCACCAGGTGCGCACCAGGGATGCGGTCGGCGATGTACCTCCCCGACGCGAAGTCCCAGTCGGTGTCGTCGATGGGATGCAGGACGAGTGTCGGCACGCTGATGGAGGACAGCACGTGCCGGGCGTCGAGCTTGCTGTTGATGCGTCGCAGATCGGTGAGCGCGCCGGGGCTCGTGCTGGCGCGCACCCACCGCCGCCACCACGCCTTCGCCTCCGGGTCGTCCGCGATCGAAGGCGAGAGCCCCCGGAGGCTGTCGTCGAACCACTGCTCGCTCCCGAACGCCGCCTGCTGGCTCCCATCGATGATGGCCTTCCATTCCTCCGCCCTCGGCGCCCACGGATGGTCGTCGTCGCCGACGAACGTCGAGCCCGTGGCGTACAGGATCGCTGCGGCGACGCGCTCCGGATGGCTGGCGGCGAAGAGGAGCGTCAGCGGCCCACCCTCGGACACTCCGAGGATCGCGGCCCGCTCGGAGCCCGCGGCGTCCATCACGGCGCGGATGTCGTCCATCCGGGTCTCGTAGTCGGGCAGCCCGTAGTCTCGGTCGGAGAGGCCGGTCCCGCGCTTGTCGAACAGGATCAGGCGCGCGAATGACGCGAGCCGCCGGAGCGTGTCGGCTGCCGGCCCGTCCCACGCCGACTCGAACACCGTGAGCACCCAGCCGGCGACGAAGACGATGTCGAACGGCCCCTCGCCCACCGTTGCGTACGCGATGTTGACGTCGCCGCTCTTGACGTAACGGACCTCCGGAGTCTGCATGGCCGAGACCCTACCGGCGCTGCCGTCAGGTCGACGGGGGATCGACCACGACGACGCTCTCCTGCTCGTTCGGGTCGGTGCGTGCGATCACGGCGCGGGCGAGGATGTCGGTCGGGTTGTACGGCTGGTGCGGCACGCCCGCCGGGATGTAGACGAAGTCGCCCTGCTCGACGCGCATGACCTGCTCGAGGTTCGCGCCGTGGCGCATCTCCGTGACGCCCTCCAGCATGAAGATCGCCGTCTCGTGTGCCTCGTGGTGGTGCGCGCGGGCGCTTGCGCCGGGAGGGATCTCGACGAGGTGCATGCAGATCGCGCGCGACCCCGCGCTCTCGGCCGAGACGCCGGCGAAGTAGTCAAGGCCCTGCTTCCCGTGGAAGCCGGTTCCCCCGCGGATCAGTCGGCACTCGTCCATCCGCCGATCATAGGCCCGTGGCCGCTCACGCGTAGAAGAGCTCGATGGCGAACATCGCGAAGAGCAGCACCCACACGACGACGACGGCAAGCGCCGCGCCGGCCATCGCCCGTGCGCTGCGGGCGTCGCGGCGACGCGTCGTGGCGAACGTCGTGGCCGAGAGTGCAGTCGCGGCCATCGGCCCGAGGGTGATGATCGCCGTTGGGACGATCCCGAGGAACCCGAGGATGGGCGAGAGAGCGCAGACGAGCGCGGTGCCGCTCGCGAGCTCGGACCATCGCGGCGGTTCAGAGCGGCGGTGTTTGGCAGCGACGTTCATGGCGGCCTCCGTGGTCGGTCGATGAGGACCGTCCGAGCGTAGGAAGGCAGCGGCCGGCGTCGCGTCCGGGATTCCCCTAGATCGTTGATTCCCAATTGCCGCGCGCCTGGACGTCCAGCTGGGGACTGGTGGCGACTGTGGCGGGGCTGCGGCTGCGAACCGTCGCATCGCTGTGTCCTCGGTCAACCCACTATCGCCTGATATTGGGCTTCCCTGCGTCCTTGCGCTGCTCGGTTCTCGCCCATGAGTCACCTGCTGGGTAGCAGGTCACTCATGACCGCAGCAAGCCTTCGGCTTGCGGCTCGGCCATCCCGCCAATTGGGAATCAACGATCTAGCTATTCCGGCGCGGGCGGTACTCCAGGAGGACGAGCCGCGAGTCGAGCTCCGTCCGCTCGGCGAGCTCGAAATCCGACGGAGGCCAGCTCGCGAAGGCCTGCTCACGCCCGCGGTCTCCGACCGTGAGCGGGAAGATCATGAGGCGGAGCCGGTCGACCAGACCAAGCTCGAGCAGGCTCCCGGCCAGCGACATGCTGCCCATCGTCCGGATCGGCGGCCCCGGCTGTTCCTTGAGCGCCCGGATCCCGGGCCCGAGGTCGCCGCGCAGGAGGCTGGTGTTCTCCCACGCGAGCGGCTCCTCGAGACGGCTCGAGACGACGAGCTTCTGAACGGCGGTCAGCCTTGACGGCGTCGCCTCGTCCGAGGCGAACCCCGCGAGCGCCTCATAGGTGACTCGGCCCATGAGCACGACCTGCGGTTGTTCGATCTCGCGCCGCACCCAGGCGTCGAGCTCCGGGCCGTCATGCCCGAAATACGCCGGCGCATCCGCCGACGCGAAGCCGTCCAGCGACACGAACAGGTCTACGGTGAGCGGCCTCATGGTTGATCGGCGGCGCCCGCGACGAGCCGGCCCATCATCCCGACGGCGTCCGCGTCGGAGAGCCCCTGCTCGCGCGTGAGCGACCGCCAGGTCGGGAACGCGAGCGCGTGGCCGATCGCGGCCCGCGTGCGCCGGGCGGCGCCGCCGCGCAGGCCGCGGCCGGCAATCAGCACGTTCTCGATAGCGTGCACGTAGTCGTGGAACGCCCGCAGCTGGCGGCGCACCGTCGCGTGCACCGGCTCGTCGCGAAGCAGGCTCGTGTACATGTCCTCGGTGCGGCGGTAGAAGCCGTAGAGCTCCGTGAGCGCCGTGTCCGTGCGCACGCCGGGGCTCGCGATCGCCGCCCACGCGCGCAGGTCGGGCGGCGGGTTGGCCGCGCGCCAGTGCGACGAGCAGGCGGCGAAGAGCGCGGCCTCGTCGGGGAAGTGGCGATAGACGGTCGAGCGGCGCACGCCCGCTCGCTCCGCGACCGCGCTGATCGAGGTCCGCGCCGGGCCGAGCTCCTCGTGCAGCGCGACCGCGCTCGCGGTGATACGCGTGCGCGTCTCCTCCTCGAGCTTGGCACGGCGCGTCATCCGGTATGGGCGTTTTTGGTCGGACATTGCTGTCGTCTGAACCATACTTGACACGGCGAGATGCGGGACGCTATATTCGCGCAGCACTACTGTTCGATCAAAAGGAGTAACGACATGACGGCGACGAAAACAGGCGTGAAGGTGGTCGGCCCCGGGGACGGAGTGATGGGCTTCCTCGGCAGCATCGGCGTGCGGTTCATGATCGACGGGTCGGAGGCGGCCGAGCGGTTCTCCCTCGTCGAGCATCCCATGTCGCCGCGGGCCCTGGCCGCGCCGGTTCACCGGCACACGCGCGAGGACGAGTACAGCTTCGTCCTCGAGGGCCGGATGGGCGCGCTGCTCGGCGACGATGTCGTCGAGGCCGGCCCGGGCGACCTCGTCCACAAGCCGCGAGACCAGTGGCACACGTTCTGGAACGCCGGCGACGAGCCCTGCCGGATCCTCGAGATCATCTCGCCGGCCGGGTTCGAGCGGTTCTTCGCCGAGCTCGACGCGATGGGCGGCGGCCTTGCCGCCGACCCCGACGCCGTGGCGGCCCTCTCGCAGCGCTACGGGCTCGAGATGCAGCCCGAGACGGTGCCCGAGCTGATCCAGCGCTTCGGTGTTCGCATCGGCGAGCCGCTCCCGGGCGGCTGGCGGCCGTAGACCGATCAGATGGGCGAGCTCCGCCGCTCGCCGCGGTTCCGGTCGTGCTGTTCTGCGCCTTTGACGGGCGGGATCCAGGCCTCGCGGCTTCGTACCCAGATCTCGGCCTCCGGCGTCAGGTCGAACGGCGCGTCGTCGAGCGATCCGACGCGAATCTCGATCAGGGTGTCGCCGGGGTCCGCAGGGTTGAGGAGGCGTGAGCCGCACCGAGGGCAGAAGCCGCGTCCGTCGTAGGCGGCGATGTCGCCGCTGATGTCGAACGCCTCGATTGGCCACTGCGCGTACACGGTGAAGGCGCTTCCGGATTCCTTCCTGCAGTCCGCGCAGTGGCAGCGCCCAATGTGGACGGGCTCGCCTCGAACGCGGTACCGAACGGCTCCGCAAAGGCATCCGCCGGTGCGTTCCACGGTGGTCACGACTGGATCCTACGCTCGAGCACCGCGTTCCTCGACGGGCCACGTGTCACTTCGTGCCGGTGGCGATGCTGACCGGGTTCGTCACGGTGGCTGGTCCCTTCCCTCCCGAGCGCTCGCGGAGCACTCCGTCGAGCGCATGGCGGAGCTTCTCGCGCTCGTCCTCTGCAAGATGGGAGACCAGCATGCCCGCGAGTGGGTTGCATCCAGGTCGAAGACGCAGTGCTTCCAGAGCTCGTCGTGCGTGTCCTCGCCCGGCTTGGCCAGGAACCCGGTCAGCGCGGCTCCGAACTCAGGCGTCGGCTGAAATGGCGCGAGACCGAGCGGAACCACCAGCACGAGCGCATCAACCTGATCCGGGTGGTTGGCGGCGAAACGGGCGGCGATTGCGCCGCCGACCAGCTGTCCGACCAGCATGGGCGCCGATTGGCACGTCTGCTCGACCAAGCCGCCGAGCCATGCGTCCACGCGACCCTCGTCGAGCGGGCCGTCGGGCAACGACGACGAGCCGTGGCCAGGCAGGTCTGGCGCAATGACCCGGTGCGTGACCTTCAGGTCCGGGATCACCTGCTGCCAGATCGCGCCATACGTGCCGGCCCCGTGGAGCAGCACGAGCGGTGGGCCGTCGCCGCCTTCGAGCACAGACGTCGAGACTCCGCCAGCGACAGTCGACGCTCGACCACGGGGATCTCGGCCAGTAACGCCTCGCGATGGTTCTCGGGAGGCGGTCGCCGTTCATGGATCTCGGCTTCAGCGGTGTCGTTCATCTCTTCCCTCCGCGTCGGTTGCTGTCCGCAGACGATGCCGCGAACGCGGAAGGGCCCGCCTCGGCCGAACGGCCCAACTTTCCCCCACGGCGCCGTGGGTCGTTCGACCGATGGCAGGTCAGATCAGCTCGTGCTCGTACGCCGTCGCCGCAGCGCGCGAGCGCACCCGTATCTTTGTGAAGATGTTGCTCACGTGCCTGTCGACGGTGCGTTTGCTGACGACAAGCTCAGCACCGATCGACTTGTTGCTCTCACCCGCAGCGAGCAGGCGCCTCGATCGCGCGTCGCCCTCAGGAGCTCGAGCGACCGGAAGCCGGGAGGACGTCGCGTGTGGCGCGCGAACGTCGACGAGCGTATCCCCCGCTCATGCTTCTTTGGGCACCGTCCTGGTGGGCGCCGGGCTCTGGGGCTCCACACTTGTACGGATCCCGACGCGGGTAGAGGCGAGCCGCTTCGCGACGTGGGCGGCGTCGCGTCCGACGCCCGGGAGGACGTCGGAGGTGGCCGCGTGCTGGAACACCAGGCCCACGAAATACAGGCCGGGGGTCGACCCGACCACGCCCCGCTCGTGCGCCGGCTCGCCTTGCTCATCGAACACGGGCAGGTCGATCCACGAGTAGTCGGAGCGGAAGCCCGTGCACCACAGGACGCTTGCGACGTCCAGGGTGCGGCCGTCCGCGAGCAGCGGTCGCCCGTCGCGGACGCCCTCGACGCGGGCGACGCGCTCGACGCCTGCCGCCGCCAGATCCTTCGACTTGATCCGGATGAGCGGCGTCGCCGTCTTGACGAACTGCGGACGCACCTTGCGGCCGATTGGCGTCCGCACCGTCAGCACGCGAGTGCCGAGGAACCGGATCACCGGAAGCACGAAGCGCGACGGCAGGCTCCCGTGCCGCACCGGGATCTCGGCCGACGGCGCGCCCGCCTGCAGGACGCGGTGCGTCCGCGAGAGCTCGTGGGCGAGCTCCGCCCCGGAGTTGCCGACGCCGACGACCAGGACGGCGCCGTCGCCGAGCTGTGACGGGTTGCGGTAGTCGGCGGAGTGAAGCTGCACGATGCCGCGGTCGAGCTCCGGTGCGAACGCCGGGCGCTTCGGAATCCGGTGTGTGCCGGTCGCCACGATCACCTTCTCAGCTTCGTAGGCGCGATGTCCGGATTCGAGGACGAAGCGGCCGTCCTCGCGGAAGAGCCGGTCGACCGAGACGCCGGTGCGCAGCGGCAGCTCGAACCGTGACGCGTACGCCTCCAGGTAGTCGCCCATCTCGTCCTTGGTCGGAAACGACCACCGCGGCGCCGGGAAGCGCATGCCCGGCAGGCCGTCGTACTTCGCGGGCGTGAACAGGCGCAGCGAGTCCCATCGTTGCCGCCACGAGTCGCCGATGCGCTCGTTGGCCTCGAGGATCATGAACTGCCGCCCGCGCTTCTTCAGGTGATAGGCCGTCGCGAGCGCCGCCTGGCCGCCGCCGACGATAACTGTCTCGAACCGTTCCATCACACGTCCTCCTCGTCTCGGATACCGAGCCGACGGTAGGACGCCGAGCGCCGGGCGGCATCGCCCGCATCAGCCATCTTGCACGATCGGGCGCGTGGTGAATTCTGACCACGCGGGCGTCACACGAGCTGGTGCTCGAAGGCGAACGCAGTCGCCGCCGTCCGGGAGGAGACGCGGAGCTTCGCGAAGATGTTCTGGACGTGGCGGGCGACGGTGTGCTCGCTCAGCACGAGCTCCGCCGCGATCTCGCGGTTGGTCTTCCCGGCTGCCACCAGTCGCAGCACCTCGAGCTCGCGGCTCGTCATGCCGTGGCTGCCGGCGCGTGTTCTCGTGAGAGCTTCGATGCGGTCGAGGTCGGGCTGCGCACCCAGGTGTTCGAACACAGTGCGTGCCGCGTCGAGCTCGATCGCCGCGGTGTCGTCGTCGCCCAGCGCCCGGCACGCGAGCGCGACGAGCACGCGCGTGCGGGCGGCCTCGTGCGGTGCCGCCAGCCGCTGCCAGCCGTCCCACGCCTGGCGCAGGCTCGCGAGCGCGGCCGGCCCGTCGCCGTGCGCAAGCTCCACCGAGCCCTGAACGTAGGCGGCGATCGCGCTCAGCATCACGCTTGGATAAGCAGCGGAGATCCCGGTCAGCTCGGCGCACGCCCGCCGCGCCCCGTCCAGGTCGCCCGCGGCCACGAGGATCTCGGCGAACGCGGGCAGGAGTCGCGACCGATCGAGCGGAGGGCTGGTTTCGGTGAGCGCCCGCCGGATCGACGCAGTGGCTGCGTCCATGTCCCCCTGCGCCAGCCGCACCAGCGCCAGGCCGGGCTGCGGTTCGCGCCCGCAGGCGTTCGCCTCACGGTAGGCACGCTCGGCGGCGGCGAGATCACCCTGCCGGCGGAGCACCTCGCCGCGCTGATACGACGCCTGGCCCGCGGCGAGCCGGTTCATCGCCCGCTGGCATCTGTCGTACGCACGCCGGGTCTCCTCGAGTGCGCGAGCCCAGTCGCCGTGCAACTGGAGGATCTCGGCGCGGTGGGCGAGGCAGCGGCCGGTGAAGGCGACCATGTCGGGCTGCGCCTCCCACCAGCGGGCCAATGCGCCCGTCCACTCACGCGCACGCGCCGGCTCGTAGGCCTCCTCGCAGCCCGCGATCGCGCCGCAGTAGACCACGCCGGTGATGATCGGGGACAGCTCGCCGCCGACCGCGGCGAGCATCGCCTCGTCGAGCAGCCTGAACCCCTCTTCGAGCCGCGCCAGCTTGATCAGCGCGTGGCCGCGCACGTGCGCGCCGAGGGCGAACAGATCGCGGTCCCCGAACCGCTCGCCGATCGCGGCGGCCTCGCCCGCCGCGTCGGCTGCCTGTGCGTAGTCGCCCGCCGACTCGTGCCGGATTGCGACGGGAAGCAGCAGATATCCGCGTTCGGCGCAGTCCTCCCGCTGGCGCTCCACCAGCCGTTGTGCCCTCGCCAGCCAACCGCCGGCCTGCGCCACGTCGCCGATGATCGCCAGGTTTATGCCGAGGTAGATCGCCGCGCGTGCCGCCCGTAGCGGCTCGTCCGCCTCGGTGTGAGAGCGATAGGCGCGTTCGAGGACGGCGAGGAAGTCCTCCACCCGGCCGATCATGTATGCCGCCACCGCCAGGAGCTCCAGGTCGTCCGCCCCGAGCGGCGAGTCCTCGTCGGCGTGCGAGAGGGCCTCGTGTGCCGCTTTCCAGGCACCGCGGGCGGATTCGGTGCGCCCGTGCTCCAGCTCGGGGAACGCGTTCACCGGTCGACTCTCACATCCGGTGTACGGGGATCGGCGTGGCCACGAGATCGTGAGGGTAACCGTTTCGGCGCCGGCCCGGCGATCGTCAGCAGGTCAGGTGGAGCGCGGCGGCCGTCGTCTGCGGATCCAGCTCCGCGTAGCGGTCGACGGCCTCGGCGGTCGGGAGCACCTCGACGTCGATCCCGCGGCCGCGCAGCGCCTCGATCGTCGCCGGGTCGGGCCGGAGGCGACCGTACGCTCCAGTGCCGACAACGAGGCGCGCCGGCAGCTCGTCGAGCACCGCGTCGAGATCCTCGAGCACGAGGCCGTGGCCATCCTTCCGCCACCAGTCGTGGACGACCCGCTCCGGAAGCACGATCACGTCGCGCGTCTCCGCGCGGCCGTCGACCGTCACCCGCCCGAAGTCGTAGCCGTCGATCACCGGCATCACTCGATGGTAGCGAGCCGGCTCACGCGTTCGCATGGAACCACGGCGCGTACGAGATGCCGACGATCAGGCCCTCGATCGAGAGCAGGCGCGCCACGGTCTGGCCCCAGGGCTCCGCCCGCACGGGGTGGAGCAGCTGAAAGCCCCGCTCCTCGAGCTCGGCCGCGGCGTCGGCGACCGCTCCGGCATCCTCGACCTCGAACTCGATCGACGCCTGCGGCACCGTGACGTCGGCCGGCCATTCGTCGCTTCCGAAGCAGGCCTGTGCGGCCTGTGAGAGCGGCCAGACGCCGAAGTGGCGGGTGCCCTCGACGCGTTCCGAGTGGAAGTAGTCGCCGCCCGCGTCGGCCTCGAGCGGCAGGCCAAGCGCGTCGACGAAGAGCTCGCGGCTCGTGGCCGGATCGGCCGCCACGACGGCGATGCCGGCGACGAAGAGGACATTCATCGGGAACCTCCCTGGTTCGCTTCCTGGACTACGAGGACGGTAGGGAGGCCGCCGGGACGTCGCTTGGAAGAATCGGACTTCGCAGCAGCGCGTGTGGCGTCGCCCCCGTCAGCTCGCGGACGTCGTTGGCCATGTGCGCCTCGTCGTAGTAGCCGTGCTCGACCGCGGAGCGGGCCCAGCTCTCGCCGCGACCTGCCAGGAGGACGCGCTGCATCCGAGCGATCCGCATGAGGCGCTTCGGCGCGTGCCCCGTCGCGGCCAGGACGCGCCGTCGTAGCTGCCGCTCGCCGTACCCGAAGCCGCGCGCGATCGTCCGCAGATCCGATCCCGACCAGACGGCCGCCGCGAGCGGGTCAGGCGGCGGCGCATCGGCCGCGAGGCGCTCGAGCGAGCGGAATCGCCGCACGACGTCGCCGGCCGGCACGCGCATGTCGACAAGCTCCGTCGCCGGAACGCCGAGGAGCGCGGGGAGCCCGCCCGGGTGAAACCGGGTCCCGGACGAGACGCTTCCGGCGGGGAGGTTGACGACGCCGCACCTCGAGAAGGAGCCGACCACGTCGCCGCCGATCAGATCCATGCAGCCGTCCGGAGGGATGCGAAGCGCGAAGTCGACATCGGTCTCGATCCGCCAGTGCACCGCGATCCAGGGCGCGAGGGCCGGGAGCGGCGGCCGCTCCTCGTAGCGCACGCCCGGGCCGCCCAGGAACACCGAATGCGTCCGTCTGTTTCCAGCCATCCGTGCATTCTCCCTTCCCGGCCGGGCCACGGCCCACGCATCCACTACCCTCGCTCCCGATGGTCCCCGAGCGAGCAGAGGTGGTCGTGGTCGGCGGAGGCATCGCCGGCCTTTCGGCCGCGTGGGAGCTGCGCGATCGCGACGTGATCGTCCTCGAGGCCGCATCCCGCGCCGGCGGGCGGCTCATGTCCGAGCCGCGCGGGCCCTACTGGCTGAACCTCGGCGGGCACGTGGTCGGCGGGCCCGAGACCGCCACCGGCCGGCTGCTCCAGGCGACGGGCGTGGAGGCGGCCGAGCTCCCGGGCGTCCTCGCCGGCCTCGCGGTGGGCGGGCGGCTGCTCGCCGGCGGACGGATCGAGACCTATCCGCTCCGCGTCCCGCTCCCGGTGGCCGACAAGATCGCGCTCGTCCGGGCCGGCGCCCGGCTGCGCATGGCGGTCGCCGAGTACGCGCGCGTCTCGCGTCTTCGGCCCGGCGAGCCGGAGGCCGACCGGCGCGCCCGCGTGCTGGCCTTCCGCGACGGCAGGACGTTCTCGGAGTTCCTCGGCCCGGTGCGGCCGGCCGTCGACGCCGTCTTTCGCGCGACGATCCGGCGCTCGTCGGGCGAGCCGGAGGAGGTGTCGGCCGGGTACGGCATCGGCTACTTCCAGCTCGTCTGGGATCGCGCGCGCGGCCTCACCCGGACGATGGTCGGCGGCTCGAGCCGCCTGCCCGAGGCGATCGCCGGCGGGCTGGGCGGCCGCCTGGTAACCGGCACGCCGGTCACCGCCGTCGAGCCGGCCCCGGACGGCGTGGTCGTCTCGTTCGAGGAGGGCGGTCGCGGGCGCGCGATCCGCGCCCGTGCCGCCGTCGTCGCCACCCCGGCGCCCGTCGCGCGCCGGATCGTGGCCGACCTGCCCACCGAGGTGGCGCGGGCGCTCGACGGTATCGCCTACGGCCCGTACGTGGTCGGGGCGTTCCTCACCGGCGAGACGGCGCCGATGCCGTACGACGGGCTCTACGCCGCCGCCACGCCGGGCCGCTCCTTCAACATGCTCTTCAACACGGCCAACGTCGTGCGCCGCGACGGCGCGCGCGAGCCGGGCGGCACGCTGATGGTCTACGCGGCCGCCGGCCTTGCCCGCGACCTCGCCGGCCTCGACGACGCGCAGGTGGAGCGGCGGTTCCTGGACGACATCCACGCCCTCTTCCCGGCCCTGCGAGGGCTCGTCCGCGAGACCGTCGTCTGCCGCTGGGAGCTGGGCCTCCCGCACCCGCGGCCGGGCCGGCACCTGCTCCAGCCGGCGCTCGAGCAGCAGCTGGGCGCCGTCCATCTCGCCGGGGACTACCTCGGCACCACCTACATCGAGACCGCGATCGAGACGGGGACGGACGCGGCCCGGCAGATTCGCCGCACCGTCGATCAAATCATCTAGCTGTCCTGCCTAGGCACGTTGTGAACGGCTGAGAGTACGTCCGGCCCTCCTTTGAGGCTGTGGGTCTTCCGGGACTCACGCTCAAAGGAGGGCGCGGATGTTCGTGCACGCTAACGCCAAGCTTGGACCGGCCGGTCGCTTTGCGATGGTACGGGCGATCGAGCAGGGGTTGACGCTGCGGGAGGCCGCGGCCGCCTTCGGCGTCTCGCCGGCGACGGCTCACCGATGGTGGCATCGGTGGCTGGACGGCGGCCGTCAGGCCGCTGCGCTGGTCGACCGGTCGAGTCGACCGCACCGGTCACCACGACTCTTGCCAGCGGAGCTGGCGGAGCGGATCTGTGAATGTCGCCGCCAGACCGGGTGGGGGCCACGGCTGGTTGCCGGTGCCACCGGGTTTGCTCACTCGACGGTCTGGAAGGTGCTGTGGCGGGCCGGGATCAGCCGACCGCCACGGCCGCCCAAGGAACCGGCGAATCGGTATGAGTGGCCCTGCCCCGGCGATCTCTTGCACATGGACACCAGCCGCTACGCCCGCTTCCTGGTGCCTGGGCATCGCGTCACCGGCGACCGCAGCCAGCCGTCGCGGCGCAAGCCCAGCATCGGCTACGAGTACGCCCACGCGATCGTCGATGATCACTCCAGGCTGGCTTACGTCGAGCTGCACCCAGACGAGAAAGCCGGCACCGTGACCGGCTTCGTCGACCGTGCCCTGGCGTTCTACGCCCACCACGGCATCACCGCCAAGCGCCTGATGACCGACAACGGGTACAGCTACACGAAGAACCGCGGCCTGGCCGAGCTCCTCGCCCATCACCAGATCCAGCATCTGAAGACCCAGCCCTACCGGCCGCGGACAAACGGCAAAGTCGAGCGCTTCCACCAGACCACGGCCCGCGAATGGGCCTACGGCCTCAGCTACCGCTCATCTCGACACCGCGCCCAAGCCCTGCCACACTGGCTCGACCACTACAACCGGACACGACCACACAGCTCACTCGGCGACCGGCCACCCATCAGCCGCGTTCACAACGTCCGTGAGTAGGACATCTAGATGATTGGGCACTCCGGCAGCTTGGGCGGGAGAAACGCTGCCATGTGGGTGCAGACGGCGGCCGTCTTCGACGAGTGCGCCACCGCGAACGCTCTGACGATGCCGACTGCACAGCCGTCCTTCGCTGCCTGCCAATCCGCCGCGCCGTGCGGCTTGAGCGTCCCGATCATGACGACCGGATAGGCGTCCTTCAGGCTGTAGACCGGCGGGTTGCTGCGGGTCGGGTGCGACTGTGCCGAGCAGTCCCGAATCGCAGACAGTGGGCGTAGGAGTACTCGTACAGGGCGGCCCGCTTCCCGGTGAATCCGCCAGCCGCTGGGGGCTCGCCGGCGGCGTTACCCCCGCCACATGCGATCCCAAGTCCCATCACGACGAGCATCAGTTCGATCACGGCGGCTCGAAGTCCCACTGGTTTCGATTCTACGGGTCGCAAGAGCGCATCGCTGACCTTCGATCGGCTAGCCTCACGCCCGGTGATGGGCACGCGGGCGTGCCAATGTTGGCAACGGGGTACGGAGCAGGCATGAGCCCTGCGAAGGACGGGCGCCGTCGTGTCGTCGTCGAGGGCCTGGCGCCAGAGGTCGACTGCGGCCGCTTCCCCGTGAAGCGGGTCGTCGGAGACCTCGTCGAGGTGCGGGCCGACGTCTTCGCCGACGGCCACGACGTCGTCGCCGCCGCCGTGCGCTACCGCCACGAGCGCGAGCGGCGCTGGCGCGAGGCGCGCATGCGGGCGCTCGGAAACGACCGCCATGCGGGGACGTTCACGGTCGACCGGCTCGGGTGCTACCGGTTCGCCGTCACGGGCTGGGTCGACGGCTTCGCCACCTGGCGCGAGCAGCTCGAGCGGCGGGTGAGCGCAGGGCAGGACGTGCGCGGCGAGCTGGAGGACGGCGCGCGCCTGATCGATGCCGCCGCGGGCGCCGCACCTGCGAGCGCCGCCGCGGAGCTCGTCGCCCGAAGCGACCGGATCCGAGCCGCCGACGCCGAGCAGGCGGTGAGCGCCGCGCTTGACGAGGGCCTGGCCGAGCTCATGCGCGAGCACGACCCGCGGCCGCACGCCGTCGAGTCGACCGACGTCGTGACCGTCTGCGTCGAGCCGCAGCTCGCCCGCTGCAGCGCCTGGTATGAGCTCTTCCCCCGCTCGCTCGGCGAGGGCGGCGCGCACGGCACGCTCCGCGACGTCGAGGCGGCCCTGGCGCGGATCGCGGGGATGGGGTTCGACGTCGTCTACCTCCCACCGGTGCATCCCATCGGGCGGACGAAGCGGAAGGGCCCCAACAACGCGCCCGAGTCGGCGGCGGGCGACACGGGCAGCCCGTGGGCGATCGGCGCCGCCGAGGGCGGGCACACGGCGGTCCACCCGGATCTCGGCAGCGTCGCCGACGTCCGCAGCCTGGCCGCCGCATGCGCGGAGCACGACATGGCGCTGGCGCTCGACCTGGCCTTCCAGTGCTCGCCCGACCACCCGTGGGTGTCCGAGCACCCGGACTGGTTCCGGCATCGCGCGGACGGCACCATCCGCTACGCCGAGAACCCGCCCAAGCGCTACGAGGACATCTACCCGCTCGACTTCGAGTGCGAGGCCTGGGAGGCGCTCTGGGAGGAGCTGCTCGGAGTCGTCCGGTTCTGGATCGAGCAGGGCGTCGCGGTCTTCAGGGTCGACAACCCGCACACGAAGCCGTTCGCGTTCTGGGAGTGGCTGATCGCCGAGGTGAAGCGCGATCACCCCGAAGTCATCTTCCTGGCCGAGGCGTTCACGCGCCCGCGCGTGATGGAGCGGCTGGCGAAGGTCGGCTTCAGCCAGTCCTACACGTACTTCGCCTGGCGGCACACCAAGCACGAGCTCGAGGACTACCTGCGCGCGCTCACGACCACCAGCCTCGCTGACTACTTCCGGCCCAACTTCTGGCCGAACACGCCCGACATCCTGACCGAGGCGATGCAGGTCGGGGGCCGGCCGACCTTCGCGGCCCGGCTCGTCCTGGCGGCGACGCTGGCTGCGAGCTACGGGGTCTACGGGCCGGCGTTCGAGCTCGTGGAGCGGCGCGGGCTGCGGGCGGGGGGCGAGGAGTACCTCGACTCGGAGAAGTACCAGCTCCGCGCCTGGGACATCGACGCCCCCGGCTCGCTGGCGCCGCTCCTCACGGCGGTGAACGCCGCCCGGCGCGCCCATCCGGCCCTCCAGGCCAACGAGCGGCTGTGGTTCCACGGGATCGGAAACGACGCGCTCGTGGCCTACAGCAAGCACACCGCCGACCTCGCCGACATCGTCATCGTCGTGGTGAGCCTCGACCCGCACCACGTGCAATCGGGCTGGGTCGACCTCCCGCTCGCCGAGCTCGGGATCGACGCCGACCACCCCTACCAGATGCACGACCTGCTGGACGGCGAGACGTACGTGTGGCACGGGCCGCGAAACTACGTCGAGCTCGACCCGGAGCGAATGCCGGCCCACCTCTTCCACGTCCGCCGCCGCCTCCGCAGCGAGCAGGACTTCGAGTACTTCGCATGAGCACCGCCCGCACATCCGAGGTCGCCGGCCCCGCGCACTGGTACGAGGACGCCGTCATCTACGAGGTGCACGTGCGCGCGTTCGCCGACTCGGACGGCGACGGCATCGGCGACTTCCGCGGCCTCACCCAGCGGCTCGACTACCTGGAGGACCTCGGCGTCACCGCGATCTGGCTCCTGCCGTTCTACCCGTCGCCGCTTCGCGACGACGGCTACGACATCGCCTCCTACCGCGAGGTCCACCCCGACTACGGCACGATGCGCGACTTCCGCGCGTTCCTGCGCGCGGCCCACGGGCGTGGCCTCCGCGTGATCACCGAGCTCGTCCTGAACCACACGTCCGACATGCACGTCTGGTTCCAGCGCGCCCGCCGCGCCCGGCCGGGAAGCCACGCCCGCGACTTCTACGTCTGGAGCGACTCGCCCGACCCGTACCCCGACGCACGCATCATCTTCAGCGACTTCGAGAGCTCGAACTGGTCGTGGGACGCGACGGCGGGCGCGTACTACTGGCACCGGTTCTACTCGCATCAGCCCGACCTGAACTGGGACAACCGCGAGGTGCGCCGGGCCATGTTCGCCGTCGTCGACTTCTGGCTCGACATGGGGGTGGACGGGCTGCGGCTCGATGCCGTGCCCTACCTCTACGAGCAGGAGGGCACGAACTGCGAGAACCTGCCCGAGACCCACGACGTGCTGAAGCGGCTACGGCACCACATGGACCGCAAGTACGAGAACCGCATGCTGCTCGCCGAGGCGAACCAGTGGCCCGAGGACGCCGTCGCGTACTTCGGCGACGGCGACGAGTGCCACATGGCCTACCACTTCCCGCTCATGCCGCGGATGTTCATGGCCGTGCGGATGGAGGACCGCTACCCGCTGATCGACATCCTCGCGCAGACGCCGGCGATCCCGGAGGGCTGCCAGTGGGCGATCTTCCTGCGAAACCACGACGAGCTGACGCTCGAGATGGTGACCGACGAGGAGCGCGACTACATGTACCGCACCTACGCCGACGACCCCCAGGCGCGCATCAACCTGGGCATCCGCCGCCGGCTGGCGCCGCTCCTCGGAAACGACCGCCGCGTGATCGAGCTCGTGAACGCGCTCCTGCTCTCGCTCCCCGGGACGCCGGTCATCTACTACGGCGACGAGCTGGGGATGGGCGACAACATCTACCTCGGCGACCGAAACGGCGTGCGCACGCCCATGCAGTGGAGCGCCGACCGGAACGCCGGGTTCTCGCGGGCCAACCCGCAGCAGCTCTACCTGCCGGTGATCAGCGACCCCGAGTACGGCGCCGTCAACGTCGAGGCCCAGCAGGCGAGCTCCAGCTCGCTGCTCTGGTGGATGAAGCGCATGATCGCGCTGCGCAAGCGCTTCCGCGCGTTCGGCCGCGGATCGCTCGAGTTCCTCCTCCCGGAGAACCGCAAGGTGCTGGCCTACCTGCGCGAGCTGGACGACGAGCGCATCCTCGTGGTCGCCAACCTGTCGCGGCGGGCGCAGTACGTCGAGCTCGACCTGCGCCGCCTCGACGGCCTCGTCCCTGAGGAGCTCCTGGGGCACAGCCTCTTCCCCGCCGTCCGCGGTGATGCGCCCTACGCGCTCGCGCTGGGCCCGCACGACTTCTACGTCTTCGCGCTCACGGCCCCGGAGCATCAGGTCGAGCAGGCCGCGGGGCCCATTCCGGAGATCCGCGTGACGGGGCGCTGGCCGGCGGTCTTCGAGGGCCGCAGCCGCCGGCAGCTCGAGGAGGCGCTCGTGCGGTTCATGCCCTCGCGGCGCTGGTTCGCGGGCAAGTCGCGCCGGATCCGCCGCACCACCCTGGACGAGGCGGTGCGGATCCCCGGGCCGGGCCGGCGCGAGGCCGGCTACCTGTGCCTGGTGCGAGTCGAGTACACGGAGGGCGAGCCGGACACGTACTCGCTCGCGCTCATCGCCCGGCAGCTCGGGGAGGACGACAGCCGGGTGCCCGACGAGACCGTGGCGATCCTCCAGATGCAGAGCACCCGGTTCGCGCTCCTGCCGGGGGCCGCCGATCCGGCGCTCGCCGGGGGCCTGCTCGAGCTCATCCGCCGGGGCCGCAGGGTTGCCGGGCGCAACGGCGCCCTGGGCGTCACCCGGACGCCGGAGCTGCGCCGGATGACGGGCGACGGCGTCGAGCTCGAGCCCGCGCCGCTCGGCGCCGAGCAGTCCAACAGCTCGGTCGCGTTCGGCCAGAGCCTCGTGCTGAAGCTCTTCCGGAGGATCGAGCCGGGCCCGAATCCGGAGGCGGAGCTGACCGGCCTTCTGACGCGGCTCGGTTTTCCGCACGTCTCGCCTGCCGCCGGGACGCTCGAGTACCACCGCCGTCGCGGCGAGCCCTCCACGATCGGCTTCCTCCAGGGGTACGTCTCCAACGAGGGCGACGCCTGGTCGTACACGCTCGACGAGGTAATCCGCTTCCTCGAGCGCGCCCTCGCCGGCGAGCACGTGGAGCCGGCGCCGATTCCGGCGTCGATCGTCGAGGCGTCGCGGAGCGAGCCTCCCGCGGAGGCCCGAGACGCGATCGGCGCGCACCTCGAGTTCGCCCGCCTGCTCGGCGAGCGGACCGGGGAGATGCACGTCGCACTGGCCTCCGCCCGGGACGATTCCGCCTTCCGGCCCGAGCCCTTCTCGGTGCTCCAGCAGCGGGCGTTCGTGCAGTCGCTGCGGACGCTCATCCGGGGCGTGTTCGCGGCGGCCCGGCGGGCGGGCGGCGACGTCGCCGAGCTTTCGGGCGTCAAGACCGGCGAGCAGCGCGCGCTGGCGCGGATGCGGACGCTGCTCGAGCGGCCGCTCACCGGCCTCAGGATCCGCACGCACGGCGACTTCCACCTGGGCCAGGTGCTGTGGACCGGCCGCGACGTCGTGATGATCGACTTCGAGGGCGAGCCCGCGCGGCCGCTGGGCCAGCGGCGGCTGAAGCGCTCGCCCGTGCAGGACGTCGCCGGCATGCTGCGCTCGTTCCACTACGCCGCGTATGCCGCCCTCTTCCGCGAGAGCGGGCGGGTGGACGCCGTCGGCGGCCTGCCGGAGGCGTGGATCCTGTCGTGGCGCGGCTGGGTGTCGGCGGCATTTCTGCGCGCCTACCGCGAGGCCGTCGCCCCGGCCGGCATCGTGCCCGAGGACGACGCCGAGTTCGGGCGCCTGCTCGACCTCTTCCTGCTCGAGAAGGCCGTCTACGAGCTCGGCTACGAGCTGGACAACCGCCCGGACTGGGTGCTGATCCCGGCCCGCGGGCTCGAGGAGCTGCTGGCGGAGTGAGCGATCGCGACCGCACGCTGGCTGCGCTGGCGCGGGAGGCGGGAGTGCAGCGGAGCTACACCGACGTCCGCGGCCGCCGCCGACGCGCATCGGACGCGGCGCTCGCCGCGGTGCTGACCGCGCTCGGCCACGAGGTCGGTGCTGACGGGGCGGGCGCGGCGGCGGCGCTGCGGTCGCTCCGGGCCGGCCGCGACGGCCAATTGGCGGAGCCGGTCACGGTTGCGTGGGGCGGCTCGGCATCGATCCCGCTTCGGGCGGGCGGCGTCGTGGAGTGGGCGCTCGCGCTCGAGGACGGCGGCGAGCGGCGCGGCACCGCTCCTCCGGGGGCGCCGCTTCGGCTCGCTCGGATGCCCGCCGGCTACCACACCCTGCACCTCTCGGCGGGCGGGAGCGGGGCCACCGTGCTCGTGCTCTCGGCGCCTCGGCGGGCCTATGTGGCGGCCGGCCGGTCGTGGGGCGTCTTCCTGCCCCTCTACGCCCTGCCGGGGCCGTTCGGCCCGGGCGACTTCAGCGGGCTTCGCCGCCTCGCGGCATGGACGGCCGGCTACGGCGGCCGGACGGTGGGGTCGACGCCGCTCTTCGCCGCCTTCCTCGACCGGCCGTTCGACCCCAGCCCGTACGCACCGGTGAGCCGGCTCTTCTGGAACGAGCTCTACGTCGACCCCGCGGTCGTCCCCGAGCTCGACGCGAGTGCCGAGGCCCGCCTGCTCCTTGACGCCGGCCTGCCGGCGCCCGGGCCGCTGGTGGACTACGCGGCCGCGATGGCCGCCAAGCGGGCGATCCTGGAGGCGCTGCTCGGGGCGCTCGCCGGCCCGCGGCTCGACGCGTTCGAGCGCCACCTCGAGGCCCACCCCGACCTGCGCGCCTACGCGGCGTTCCGCGCCCGCTGCGAGCGCGAGGCCGGCGGGTGGCGCGAATGGCGCGGCGATCCCCGCGCCGGGGACGAGTACGGGCCTGCCGCCCGCTACCACGCGTACGCGCAGTGGCTGTGCGCCGAGCAGCTCGCCCGGGTCGCAGAGGGGGGCGCCGGGCCGTACCTCGACATGCCGCTCGGCGTGCACGCGTCCGGGTACGACACCTGGCGCTTCCGGGACGCGTTCGCACGCGGGGTGGCTGTGGGCGCTCCGCCGGACGACTTCTTCACCGGCGGCCAGAGCTGGGGCTTCCCGCCGCTTCACCCCGGGCGGATCCGCGAGCGCGGCCACGCCTACCCGATCGCCTGCCTCCGCGAGCTCCTGCGCCACGCCGCCGCAGCCCGGATCGATCACGTCATGGGTCTGCACCGGGCCTTCTGGGTGCCCGACAGGTTCCCGGCCTCCGAGGGCGTCTACGTGCGCTACCCGGCGGCCGAGCTCTACGCGATCCTGTGCCTGGAGTCCCACCGCGCGCAGACCACGATCGTCGGCGAGGACCTCGGCACCGTTCCCTCCGCGGTCCGGCGGGCGATGGCGACGCACGGCCTCCTGCGCACGTTCGTGCTGCAGGCCGAGGCCGGCGGGGACGGCGATCCGCTCGACCATGTGCCCCAAACGGCGCTGGTGGGCATGAATACGCACGACATGCCCACGTTTGCCGGATTCTGGGACGAGAGCGCGGCGCCGCGCAGGCTCGCGGCGGCCGCGGAGCGCCGCGGCCACGCTGCCGGCGACGGCCAGCAGGTGCTGAGCGCGTGCCTGGAGGAGCTGGCCCGCTCCGACGCCCGCTGCCTCATGATCAACCTCGAGGACCTGTGGTGGGAGCGCGAGCCGCAGAACGTGCCCGGCACGAGCGGCGGGTCGAACTGGCGGCGCACGGCCCGCTACGGCGTCGAGGAGCTCGACCGCGTGCCCGGCCTGCCCGAGCGGCTGCGCCGGATCGCCGAGCTGCGGGAGGACGCGGCATGACCCGCGCCGTCTCCCCTGCAGAGGTGACCCTGCTCACCGACGACGACCTGCACCTCTTCAACGAGGGCACCCACTTCGGCCTCGCGGCCAAGCTCGGCGCCCATCCGATGGAGGCGGGCGGCACGGCGGGCACGTACTTCGCCGTCTGGGCGCCGAGCGCGAACGGGGTCTCCGTCGTGGGCGACTTCAACGGCTGGGACGACCAGCGCCATCCGCTGCGCCCGCGGGCCCGCTCCGGCATCTGGGAGGGGTTCGTGCCCGAGGCCGGCGCGGGTGCGGTCTACAAGTACGCGATCGCGACCGGCCAGGGCAGCCACCAGAAGGCCGACCCGTTCGCGCGGCTGGCCGAGCAGCCGCCGCGCACGGCGTCGGTGATCTGGAACGCCGAGCATCGCTGGGAGGACGGCGAGTGGATGGCCGCCCGCGGCAGCCGCAATGGCCTCGACGCGCCGGTCACGATCTACGAGCTCCACCTGGGCTCGTGGCGGCGATCGGTCGAGGATGACCGGCCGCTCACCTACCTCGAGCTGGCCGGGCAGCTGCCCGCCTATGCGCGCGAGCACGGCTTCACGCACGTCGAGCTCCTGCCGGTGATGGAGCACCCGTTCACCGGCTCGTGGGGCTACCAGACCACCGGCTACTTCGCGCCCACGAGCCGCTACGGCCGGCCGGAGGACCTGATGGCGCTCATCGATGCCCTGCACCGCGAGGGGATCGGGGTGATCTTCGACTGGGTGCCCTCGCACTTCGCCACCGATCCGCACGGGCTCGCCCTCTTCGACGGCACCCACCTGTACGAGCACGCCGACCCGCGCCAGGGCTTCCACCCAGACTGGGGCAGCTACATCTTCAACTACGGCCGAAACGAGGTCCGGAGCTTCCTGCTCTCGAGCGCGATGCACTGGCTCGACGCCTTCCACGGCGACGGCCTCAGGGTCGACGCGGTGGCGTCGATGCTCTACCTCGACTACTCCCGCGAAGAGGGCGACTGGATCCCCAACCGCTACGGCGGCCGCGAGAACCTCGAGGCGATCGAGCTCCTGCGCGCGCTGAACAGCGGCGCCTACGAAGCGCACCCTGACATCCAGACCTATGCCGAGGAGTCGACCGCGTGGCCGATGGTGTCGCGGCCGACGTACCTGGGCGGGCTCGGGTTCGGCCTGAAGTGGGACATGGGCTGGATGCACGACACGCTGGCCTACTTCGAGCACGACCCCATCCACCGCCGCCATCACCACCACGAGCTGACGTTCCGCGGCCTGTACGCCTTCACCGAGAACTACGTCCTGCCCCTGTCCCACGACGAGGTGGTGCACGGCAAGCGCTCGCTGCTCTCGAAGATGCCCGGGAACGACTGGCACCGGCGCGCGAACCTGCGGGCGCTCTACGGCTACATGTACGCCGTGCCGGGCAAGAAGCTCCTCTTCATGGGGGCGGAGCTCGGCCAGTGGACGGAGTGGGACCACGACGCGAGCCTCGACTGGCACCTCCTCGACGACCCGGCCCACCAGGGGATCAGCCGCTGGGTGGCCGATCTGAACCGGCTCTACCGTGACCAGCCCGCGCTGCACGAGCTCGACTGCGACCCGCACGGATTCGAGTGGGTGCACGCCTCCGACAGCGACTCGAGCGTGCTGGCGTTCCTGCGCACGTCGCGAGACGGCGCCGACCTCGCGCTGGCCGTGCTCAACCTGACGCCGGTCGTGCGCCCGAACTACCGCATCGGGGCGCCCCGGCCCGGCTTCTGGCGCGAGGTCGCAAACAGCGACGCGCTCGACTACGGCGGAAGCGGCGCCGGCAACATGGGCGGCGTGCAGTCGGCCGCCGAGCCGGCACACGGCCGGGACGACTCGCTGCTGCTCACCCTGCCGCCCCTGTCGTGCCTCATCCTGGCGCACGGGGACGGGGCGTGATCCCACCCATCGCGCCGCTGGGCGCGAGACCGATGCAGGACGGACGCTGCCGATTCGACGTCTGGGCCCCGACCGCCGACCGGGTCGCCGTGCACCTGCTCGAGCCGGATGCGACCGCCGGCCTCGAGCCGCTCGGCGACGGATACTTCGGGGCGGACGTGGACGGCGTGGAGCCCGGCCGCCGCTACCGCTGCCGGCTGGACGACGCCGCCGACGAGCCGGCCGATCCCGCCTCGGCGCTGCAGCCGGACGGCGTTCTCGGGCCGTCCGCCGTCGTCGACCCCGCGTTCGCGTGGACCGACGGGGGCTGGCGCGGCCTGCCGCTCGAGCGGCTCGTCCTCTACGAGCTCCACGTCGGGACGTTCACGCCGGAGGGCACGTTCGACGCCGTCGTGCCCCGCCTGCCCGAGCTGGCCGCCCTGGGCGTGACGGCGATCGAGCTGATGCCGGTCTCGCAGTTCCCGGGCGAGCGGAACTGGGGCTACGACGGCGTCTTCCCGTACGCCGTCCAGCACTCCTACGGCGGCCCGGTCGGGCTGAAGCGCCTCGTCGACGCCGCCCACGCCGCCGGCCTTGCGGTGTGCCTGGACGTCGTCCTGAACCATCTCGGGCCGGAGGGGAACGTGCTGCCGCGGTACGGCCCGTTTCTGACCGACCGCTACCGCACCCCGTGGGGGCCGGCGATGAACGTGGACGCGCCCGGGTCGGACGGCGTCCGCGCCTTCCTGGCGGGGGCCGCCCTGCGCTGGTTCGACGAGTTCCACGTCGACGCCCTCCGGCTCGACGCCGCCGATCAGATCCCCGACATGTCGGCCGTCCACTTCCTGGCCGAGCTTGCCGGCCGCGCCGAGGCGCTCGCCGAGCGGCTCGGAAGGCCGCTTCACCTGATCGCCGAGAGCGACCTGAACGACCCGCGAATGGTGACGCCGGCGGCCGCGGGTGGCCTGGGCATGCACGCCCAGTGGAGCGACGACCTCCACCATGCGCTGCACGCCCTGCTGACCGGGGATCGGCACGGCTACTACGCCGACTTCGGCGGCACCGCGCCGCTCGCCAAGGCCTACCGGGAGCCGTTCGTGATCGACGGCGGCCGCTCCGCCTACCGCGGCCGGCGGCACGGGGCGTCGGCCCGGGGCATCCCCGCCCGCCGCTTCGTGGTCTGCTCCCAGAACCACGACCAAGTCGGAAACCGCGTCCGCGGCGAGCGCCTGGCGGCACAGGCCGGGATCGAGCGGGCCAAGCTTGCGGCCGGGGCGGTGCTCGTGTCGCCGTATCTGCCGCTGCTCTTCATGGGCGAGGAGTACGCCGAGCCGGCCTCGTTCCCGTACTTCACGAGCCACGAGAGCCCCGAGCTCGCCGAGGCCGTCCGGCGCGGCCGGGCCGCCGAGTTCGCCGCGTTTCGCTGGGGGGCGGAGCCGCCCGACCCGCAGGCCGAGGAGACGTTCGTGAGCGCCCGCCTGCGCTGGGAGTCCCGCGACGAGGGCGGCCATGCCGGCGTCCTGGGCTTCTACCGCGAGCTCCTGCGGCTGCGGCGCGAGCTCGCCCCGCTGGCCGCCGGCGACCCGGGCGCGCTCGAGACGGCCCGAAGCGACGAGCCGCCTGTGGTGTGGGTGCGGCGCGCGAGCGGGGGAGAGGAGGCGGTCGCGTGCCTGCACTTCGGCGACGTCGACGGCGACCTTGAGATCCCCTTCGCCGGGCCGTGGCGGGTCGTCCTCGACTCAGCCGACGCCCGCTTCGCCGGGCCCGGCCCGGGCTCGCTCGCGGGCCGCCGGCTCCGCGTCAGGCCCACCTCGTTCGTCCTCCTCGAGGCGCTCGCGGATGCCTAACCTGCGCGTCTGGCCGGGCACGCCCTACCCGCTGGGAGCGACCTGGGACGGCGAGGGCACGAACTTCGCGATCTTCTCGGAGCACGCGACCGGCGTCGAGCTGTGCCTCTACGCCGACGCCGCCGACGGGCACGAGACCGACCGCATCGAGCTGGTCGAGCGCACCGACCTGATCTGGCACGCCTACCTGCCCGACGTGCGGGCCGGCCAGCTCTACGGCTATCGCGTGCACGGCCCGTACGCCCCGGAGGAGGGCCACCGCTTCAACCCCGCGAAGCTCGTGCTCGACCCCTACGCCAAGGCGGTGAGCGGCGAGCTTCGCTGGGACGACAGCGTCTTCGGGTACACCGTCGGCGATCCCGACGCGGATGCCTCGCGGGACGACCGCTCGAGCGCGGCCCACGTGCCGAAGTGTGTGGTCATCGACCCCTCGTTCACCTGGGGCGACGACCGCCGGCCGGCCGTCCCCTGGAACCGGTCCGTGATCTACGAGTGCCACGTGCGCGGCATGACGATGCGCCACCCGGCCGTGCCGCCCGAGCTGCGCGGCACGTACCTGGGCATGGCCAGCGACCCAATCATCGACCACCTGCTCTCGCTGGGCGTGACGGCGGTCGAACTGCTCCCCGTGCACCAGTTCGTGAACGACCGCCACCTGGTCGAGAACGGGCTCTCCAACTACTGGGGCTACAACTCGATCGCCTTCTTGGCCCCGGACGCGCGCTACGCGACCGGCGAGCGGCCGGGAAGCCAGGTGAGCGAGTTCAAGTCGATGGTGAAGGCGTTCCACCGCGCCGGGATCGAGGTGATCCTGGACGTCGTCTACAACCACACCGGCGAGGGCAACCACCTCGGCCCGACCCTGTCGCTGCGCGGCGTCGACAACGCGGCCTACTACCGGCTCAACCCCGACGACCCCCGCTACTACTTCGACTTCACCGGGACCGGGAACAGCCTCAACATGCGCCATCCGCGCACGGTGCAGCTGATCTTCGACAGCCTCCGGTACTGGGTGGGCGATATGCATGTCGACGGGTTCCGGTTCGACCTGGCCCCGGTGCTCGCGCGCGAGCTCTTCGAGGTCGACCGGCTGGCGGCCTTCTTCGACATCATGCAGCAGGACCCGACGCTCTCCCAGGTCAAGCTGATCGCCGAGCCCTGGGACCTCGGCGAGGGCGGCTACCAGGTCGGCAACTTCCCGGTCGGGTGGGCGGAGTGGAACGGCGAGTACCGCGACTGCGTGCGGGCGTTCTGGCGCGGGGACGAGGGTCGCCTGCCGGAGCTCGCGTCGCGGATCTCCGGCTCGAGCGACCTGTACCAGGCCGGTGGGCGGCGCACCTACGCGAGCGTCAACTTCGTGACGGCCCACGACGGGTTCTGCCTCACCGACCTCGTCTCCTACGAGCACAAGCACAACGAGGCGAATCGCGATTCGAACACCGACGGCACGGACGACAACCTGAGTGCGAACTGGGGCGTCGAGGGCCCGACCGACAACCAGGCGATCGACGACCTGCGCCGGCGGATGCGGCGCAACTTCATCGCGACCCTGGTCTTCTCGCAGGGCGTGCGGATGCTCCTCGGCGGCGACGAGCTCGGCCGCACGCAGCAGGGCAACAACAACGCCTACTGCCAGGACAACGAGATCTCGTGGATCAACTGGGACGTCGACCCGCGTGACCGTGAGCTGCTCGGCTTCACGCGTGACGTACTCGCGATCTTCCGCGAGAACCCCGTCTTCCGCCGGCGCGGGTACTTCACGGGCCGGCCGCTGCGCGCCGGCACCAAGGACGTGACGTGGCTTCACCCGCTCGGGCGCGAGATGCGTGACGAGGACTGGGCCGATCGCAATCTGCGGGCCGTCGGGATGCTGATCGATGGCGAGGCGACCGACGAGGTCGACGAGCGCGGGCGGCCGGTCTCCGGCCAGACCGTGCTTCTGCTCTTCAACGGGGGCGACAGCTCGCGCCGGTTCGTCGTCCCGCAGGCCGACCAGCCGGGTATGTGGGAGGAGCTCGTGAACACGGCCCGCCCGGGCCGGCGGATCATCCGCGGCCAGGCCGTGAACCTGGTGTCGCGCTCGTTCATCCTGGCCCGGTTGACGCGCGAGCGGCGCATCCCGGCGCCAGGATGAGGATCCCCACGTCGTGCTACCGGCTGCAGCTCTCCCCGGACTTCACCCTTGACGCCGCCCGCGGGGCGGCGCGTTACCTGCGCGGCATCGGCGTCGGAGACCTCTACCTGTCGCCGATCCTCGCCGCCCGGCCCGAGAGCGCGCACGGCTACGACGTCGTCGACCCGACCCGGGTGCGGCCGGAGCTCGGCGGAGAGCCGGCGCTGCGGGCGCTGGCGGAGGAGGCGGCCAGGCTCGACATGGGGCTCCTGGTCGACATCGTCCCAAACCACATGGCCGCCGACCATCGCAACCCGTGGTGGTGGGACGTGCTGCGGCTGGGCCGCGAGTCGGCCCACGCGCAGGTGTTCGACATCGACTGGGATGCGCCAGGCTGCGACGGCAGGGTCGTGCTGCCGGTGCTCGACGGCTCGGTCGACGACGTCATCGCGCGTGACGAGCTCCGGCTCGCAGACTGGGAGGGCGAGCCCGCGCTCGCCTACTACGAGCGCCGCTTTCCGCTCGCGCCCGGGAGCCGCGAGCGGGCCGGCGCCGATCCGGCCGCGCTCGCCGCGGCGCAGCACTACCGCTTGGCCGACTGGCGGGACGGCCCCGCGACCGTCAACTACCGGCGCTTCTTCGACGTCGCCGACCTCGTCGCGGTGCGGGCCGAGCGGGAGGACGTGTTCAGTGCCACGCACGAGCTGGTGCTCCGGCTGCTCCGGGAGGGCGTCGTCACGGGCCTTCGCGTCGACCACGTCGACGGCCTGGCCGATCCCGCCGCCTACCTGGCCCGGCTCGCGGACGCGACCGGCGGCTGCTACACCGTCGTGGAGAAGATCCTCGCCCGCGACGAGGTCATCCCGCCGGACTGGGCCGCCGCGGGCACGACCGGATACGACTTCCTCGCCCTTGCCGGCGGCCTCTTCGTCGACCCGGTCGGGGCGGAGCGGCTGCACCGGCTGCAGCGGCGGATGACGGGCCTGCCGCCGGGGTTCCCGGCGATCGCCGATGCGGCGCGGCGGCGCGTCCTGCGCGAGCTCTTCCCGGCCGACCTGGAGCACGCCGCACGCCTGGCCGAGGCGGCCGGCCTCGGCGGCGGCGACCCCGTGGCACTGCGCGCCGCCCTGGCCGAGCTGACTGTGCGGATGGAGGTCTACCGCACCTACGCGGACGAGCACGGGCTCGACGACGCCGGCCGCCGCCGGCTGACCGAGGCGGCCGCCGCGGCCCGGCCCGCGCTCACCGAGGAGGCCCGCGGCTGCCTGGAGCGGCTCGTGGACGCCGTCGCCGCTCCGACGGCACGCACGCTGCCGTTCGTCCGCCGCTGGCAGGAGCTCACCGGCCCGGTGGCCGCCAAGGGCGTCGAGGACACCGCGCTCTACGTCGACACGTCCCTGACGGCCCGTAACGAGCCGGGATGCGATCCCAGCTGGCCGGCCACCGAGCCCGAGGAGCTCCACCGCCGGCTCGCCTCTCGCCACGGACATCCCCTGAATGCCACCTCGACCCACGACACGAAGCGGAGCGAGGACGTCTGCATGCGCATCGCGGCGCTCTCGGAGCTGCCGGACGAGTGGGAGGCGCGCGTCGAGCGCTGGCGCTCGCTCAACCGCCCGCTTCGGCGGCGGCCTGACGCGGCGCCCGACGCCGGCGAGGAGTGGCTGCTCTACCAGACGCTGGTGGGCGCCTGGCCGCTCGACGTCGCGGCCCGCGGCACGCTCCCGGAGCGCATCGGCGCCTACATGCAGAAGGCGGTGCGCGAGGCGAAGGTCAACTCGAGCTGGACGGCACCCGACCACGAGTACGAGCGCGACCTGGCCGACTTCGTCGCGGCCGCCCTCGCTCCGGGGAACCCCGCCTTCCTCACCGACGTCGACGAGCTGGCCCGCCGCGTGGGGGAGATCGGCGCACGGAGCTCGCTGGCGCTCCTCGTTCTCAAGCTGGCCGCGCCCGGGGTGCCTGACGTCTACTGGGGGAACGAGCTGCCGGACCTGTCGCTGGTCGACCCCGACAATCGCCGCCCGGTCGACTTCGCCGCCCACGCCCGGATGCTCGAGGCGATCGGCGAGGCCGCAGGCGACGGCTGCGAGAAGCTCGCCGTCACGCAGCGCGGCCTTCAGCTGCGCCGCCGGGATCCCGACCTCTTCGCCCACGGCGCGTACATCCCGATCGAGGCGGTCGGGAGCCAAGCCGCCCACGTGGTCGCGGTCGCCCGCGTCCGCGACGGCCGCTGGGTGCTCGCCGCCGTGCCCCGGCTGACAGCCGGGCCGGACGGCTGGGGCGACACGCGGCTTGCGCTCCCCGCCGAAGCGCCGGCCGCGTGGCAGAACGTGCTCACCGGAGGGGAGGTGCGCGGCCCCGCACCCACGGCTGCCGAGCTCTTCGATCCGATTCCGGCAGCGCTTCTCGAGGGACGAGCCGCCTAGCCCGGAGCTTCGAGCGGCCACACCTCGACGACGCCGTGCGCCACCGCGCACGGCGTCCGCGCCACGAGCTCGACGGCCTCCTGGAGCGTGCCCGCCTCGATGATCGCAAACCCGGCGACCGGGAGGTCGGAGCGCATGAACGGGCCGGCGTGCGTGTGGACGCCGCTGCCCTCGTGGTTCTGGACCTGGACCGGATCGCCCGCGATCCCCATGAGCGCGCCCTCGGCCCGCAGGCGTTCGTCGTGCTCGTGCGCGGCGTCGCGCGCCGAGGGGCTCGTGCGTTCGTATCCCGCCCGATCGCCGTACCCGATGGTGACGAACGTGGGCATTCCCTGTCGTTACCCGAGGCGCTCCGATCTCACGCCCGCCGGCGTCCGCAGCCGGTTCACGCGCAGCAGGTACTGCTTGCGGTCGAGCGGGTTGTCGTCCGTCCGCGGCCGCGCCGGCGGCCGGCCGCCGACGGGCTCGTAGCGGTCGAAGCCGACTTCGAGGACGCCCTCGCCCCGTGTCAGGGCCGGCAGGCGGCGGCGGAGCTCGTTGGTCTGGGCCGCGGGGACGTCGCCGTGCACCGTGCACGACGATCCGTCGGCAACCGGCGCTTCGGGCACGCCGCCAAGCCGCGCGAGCACCGGGAGGAGCGACCCGAGGGTGTCGGCCGGCGCGTCGAGGCGGAACCGCTCGATCGGCTCACAGACCACGGTGCCGGCCCGGCGGAGCGCGGTCATCACGACGAGCGGCGTCAGCTTGCGGAAGTCCTCGCCGGTGCTCGACAGGCTCTTGCTGAAGTACTGGTGGCCATGCCCGTGCTTTCCGAGGTAGCCGGAGTGCGTCATCGTCACCGTGCAGTCGGTCACCTGCCACCCGCGCAGGCCCTGCCGCAGGCTCTCGTGCACCACCTCTTCGACGACGCGGAAGAACGCGAGCGGCATCGAGCCCAGCTCGACCGCGTCTCGCCGGAACGTCACGCCGGATCCGGGGGCCGCCGGCTCGATCCGCAGGCCGACGGTTGCCAGGAACGGGTTCGATGGCTCGTGCAGGCGCTCGACGGCCGCCCCCGTGGCAGCCGGTCGCTCAATGCAGATGGTCGTCGTCTCGCGGAAGGCGACCCTCAGGCCGTAGTCGGCCTCGAGCGTCGCCTCGATGACCTCCTTCTGCACCTCGCCGTAGAGCGAGAGCGAGATCTCCCGCCGGATGTCGTCCTGGCGCACCGCGATGAGCGGATCCTGCTCGGCCAGCTGGGCGAGCGCCGTGCGGAGCGCGCCCGGGTCGGCAGGGAGGGTGGGGAGGACGACGACCTCGAGCGTCGGCGGGGCGAAGTGGTGCTCGGCCGCGGCCGTGCTCGGGTCGCCGAGCGCGTCGCCGATGCGGGCGTCCGGCAGCCCCCAGAGCCGGCCGATCTCGCCGGCCGTGACGGCGTCTCGGCGGTCGGCGGCGCCGTCGGCGAAGACCTCGAGACCCGTCACCTTCCCCTCGGCGCCACTGCCTCCGACGGGAACTCGATCGCGGATCCGCAGCGTCCCCGAGAACATCCGCACCAGCGCGATCTTCTCGCCCGCCGCTCCCCGCTCGACCTTGAACACGCTGCCCGAGACCGGATCGTCGACGTGTCGGCGGGCGGACGGCATCAGCTCGGCGATCCCCTGCATCAGCGAGTCGACCCCGGCGCCCGTCGCGGCCGAGCCGAAGAAGACCGGGTGCATGTCGGTACGTGCGGTCTGCTCCGCGAGCGCCGCCCGCAGCCGCGCCGGCGAGACCTCGCCGTCCCCCTCGACGTATGCGGCGAGAAGTGCGTCGTCGTGGTCGGCGAGCGCCGCGCCGAGCCGTGCGGCGAAAGCCGGATCATCCGGCGGGTACGCGTCGGAGCGGGCGGTTCGGGTCCCGATGTCGCGCACGGCACCCATCGCCACGATCGCAGGCGTCAGCCGGTCGGCGATCGCCGCCAGCACGCGCTCGTCGCCCGCGCCCCGGCGGTCGATCTTGTTGACGAAGAGGAGGGTCGGGACGCGGAGCCGCTGGAGCGCGCGCATCAGGATGCGCGTCTGCGGCTGGACTCCCTCCACGGCCGAGATCACCAGCACGGCCCCGTCGAGCACGCCCAGCACGCGCTCCACCTCGGCGATGAAGTCCGGGTGGCCCGGCGTGTCGATCAGGTTGACCGTGACGTCGCCGATGCGGAACGAGACCACCGCGGACTTGATCGTGATGCCGCGCTGCCGCTCCAGCGCGAGCGTGTCCGTCCGTGTCGTGCCGTCGTCGACGCGACCGATCTCGTCGATCGCTCCGGCCGAGAAGAGGAGTCGCTCTGTGAGTGTTGTCTTACCGGCGTCTACATGCGCCAGGATCCCCAGGTTCACCAGTCTGCGAAGCACGTGCCATACCCTCCGAACAGGTCATAAAGGCCTTCTCGATGGACATGACAGCTGCGCGCATCTCCGCTCCTTCGGGGATCGGCGTTACCGGTTGCTGCGGGGGATCATAGACGCGAGCCCGAGCCACCCGGCCAGATCCTCGATCTCGGCGCGCACGGCCTTCGCGATCGGCTTCGTGAACTTCACGTCCTCGTGAATCGCGTTCACGCGCAGGACGCCGGCCTTGCGGTCGGCGGCCGCGTCCAGCTTCCCGACGAGGCGGTCGCCGTGCAGGATTGGGAGGGCGAAGTAGCCCCATCGGCGCTTGGCCGCCGGCTTGTACATCTCGAGGATGTACTCGAAGTCGAAGATCCCCTGCGCGCGGGCGCGGTCGTGGATCAGGCGGTCGAACGGGGAGAGCAGGGCGGTGCGGCCCTCGAAGCCGCCCCCGAGCGCGGCCGGGTCGACCCGCCACTCCCCGGTCGTCCCCTCGACGGCCGCGGGCTCGCCGGCGTCACCGACGTCGATCGGCTCGACCGGCATCCCGGTCGTCTTCGCGCGGGCGATGCCGAGGGCCCGAAGCCGGCGCTCGTTCCGGATCCGGCGCGCCTCCTCGACCGGCGGGATGACCGCGCCCGCCGGATAGACGCGCTCGGGCAGGTCCCACGCCCGCTCGCGGCCGACCCGGCCCGAGATCGCCACCTCGCCGCGGAGCATGAGGTACTCGAGCAGCTGCGTGACGTTGCGGTTGTGCGTCCACCCGGTCGAGGCCCACGGCACCGTGCAGGTGTCGGGGATGTCGCGCGAGGTGAGCGGCCCGGAGTCGCGCAGCCTCTCCAGGATGTCGCGGCGGAACGAGTCGTTGTCGCGCACCCAGTCGCGCGGGCGGTCGTAGCTCGTCCAGCCGTCGAGGCCGCCGGCGAAGAAGAGCCCCAGGTCGGCCATCGGCCGGATCGTCGCGTTGTGCTCGAAGAGCGTCCGGTCGTCCTCGAGCGCCTGCTTCAGGTGCTCGGGCCGGTACGCCGATCCGAGCCGGCTCCAGGCGACGAGGTCGGCGCTCGGCGCGATCGCGGCGGTCGGGTCGACCTGAAGCAGCGTCAGGTGCTCCACCATGGAGAGCAGGTCGTCCGGGCGGCGCGCGTCGAGGAGCTGCGCGCGGATCGCGATGCGCCGGGCCTCGGTGCGGCTCAGGCGGTGCGCGGACACGTGCTGCAGCGTACCGAGCCGGGTGACGGTCACGATTTCGCGCAAAGCGTCACACGCGCGTGAAGTGTTCACAACGGAGGCCCGCCGGGGTCAGACCCCGGTTCATCGCCGCGGAAAATCGTTGCGAGTCCATGACATGTGGACCCACGGTTCGTGGCGCCGGCGAAGACCGCGTTCTCCGCCGGCGCGCACCAAACACGGCGCCACCCATTCAGGAGGGGGCCCGCGGGGGGAACCCCTGGGTTCCCCCCGCGCTTAAGTGAGCGGCTCGCCGGTCTCGAGCAGCGTCTTCAGGCTGCTCAGCACGCCCATCCAGCCCGGCCCGGCGACGCTGGCGGCCGTCTTCAGCGCGCCTTCCAGGCGGTCGTGCGTGACCGTGAGCAGGCACGTGCCGTCGTCCTGATCCGTGATCTCCCACGTGACGCGGCTCGCCTGCTCCGCGGCGAGGTCCGGGTCGTAGAGCGAGCGCCACTGGTGCACGAGCCGCCGCGGCGCGTCGAACTCGAACACGGGCTCGTCGCCCCATGTCTCGCCGTTTGGCCCATTCGACTCGTAGTGGTCCGCCGTCACCTGGATCCGGGCCCCGTGGAAATAGCGGGCCGTGAACGCCGGCGTCGTGATCGCCTCCCAGATCTGCTCCGGGGTGGCCTTGATGAAGATCTGGTAGACCTGCGTCGTCTGCGCGGTGGCGGTCGTCATGCGCTCTCCTCCAGTTCGCTCTTGAGATCGGCGAGCGCCGCGACGCGGTGCTCGGTGAACTTGTCGATCCAGCGGTCGTGGATCAGCCGGATCGGGACCGGGTTCAGGAAATGGAGCTTCTCCCGGCCCTGCCTGCGCGCGACGACGAGCCCGGCCTCCTCCAGGAGGCGCAAGTGCTTCATCACGCCGAAGCGGGTCATCTCGAGCTCGGACTCGAGCTCGGTCAGCGTCCGCCCGTCGCGCTCGAAGAGCCGGTCGAGCAGATGCCTGCGGGTCGGATCCGCCAGCGCCTTGAACACCCGGTCGTCGTCCACGAGGCCGAGTATAGGTGACCATATGGTCACATGTCAAACGGGCGACATCCTGAATCGCGGCACGTTGGTGATGGCCAGATCACGCGTCACGAACAACGGTGGATCCGGGATCGTGACCGAGAGCAACGCCAGCGTGGACACGAGCACTGTCAGCTCGAACAGCGGCACCGGCATCCGGATCACTTCCGGAGAGGCCTACATCCGAGACTCGACGATCGACGACAACGCCTCGTCATCAGGGGCGGGCGGGATCGAGATCGACGCCGGCGCCGCAATGCCGGTGCTCGCCCGGTCCACCATCGGCACTACGAGCCTGCGCGGCACGATCCTGGCCGCCAACACGAACGGCGGAACGGCTCGGTCAGATTGTGGGGGATCGATCGCCTCGGGGGGCTACAACCTCGTTGGCACCACCGCCCATCCGGGGTCGCCGCCGTGCTCGTTCACGGCGGTATCCACCGATCTCGTCGGCACGTCGACGCCGATCGACCCGATGCTGAAGGTGCTCGGCAGCTACGGCGGCAAGACCCGAACCATGGTGCCCCGCCCGACGAGTCCGGCGGTGAACGTCATCCCGGTCGGAGCCCCTGGGGTGCTGTGCACATCGGGCTCCACGGATCAGCGCGGGATCATGCGGCCACAGGGCGGCGCGTGCGACATCGGATCCGTCGAGCGCAAGCCGAAGGAGTGAATTCAGCGCCCGATCCCGAGGGTGCGCTCGAGCCACTCGGCCCCGGCGGCCGTGACCTCGACGGCGCGGCCGCCGGGGCGGCGGCGCACCCACCCGCGGCTGAAGAACGTGGCCGCGATCGCGGCGCCGAGCGAGCCGGCCACGTGGGGCCGCCGCTCGGTCCAGTCCACGCAGCCGCGGGCGAAGCTGCGCCGCGTCCGCCGCAGCGCCTCCAGGTCGAGCCCGAGCTGCTGCAACCAGGCGCGGCCCGAGCCCGTCACGGCGAACTCGCCGGCGTCGTGCTCCAGGATCTCGCGCTCGACGAGCGCGTCTGTGACGGCGACGCCGAGCTCGCCCGCCAGGTGGTCGTAGCAGGTGCGGGCCCGCTTCAGCGCGCCGAGCGCCCGGGCCTCCCGTAGGCCACGCACCGGAAGCGGCGGCGCGACCAGGGCGAGCGCCTCGAGCGCCTCGGCCAGCTCCGGGCTCGAAAGCCGGAACACGCGCTGGCGGCCGGCGGCCTCGTCGACCACGAGCCCGCCCTCGCGCAGGCGGCGCAGGTGAGCGGTGGCGCCGGACGGCGAGACGCCGCCGACCCGGGCCAGCTCGCCCGCGGACATCGGCGCGCCGCCCATCAGCGCGTTCAGCATCGAGGCCCGGGCGCGGTCGCCGATCAGGGCGCCGACCGCGGCGATGTCTGTCTCTGCGAGCATGGCCGCAGCCTACCGCGGTGACAGTTCAGCGACGGGTGAACCGTCGATTCAGCCTCAGAAGGTGAGCGTCCAGCCCTCCTGGTGGGCGTCCGCCTCCGTGTAGGAGACGCCCGCCACCTTGAGGCCGGCGGCGTCCAGGAGCGTGATCAGGCCGCCCGAGTTGCTGAGCTGCGCCGGCTCGGTCACCTGCACCCGGAGCAGCTCCCCGGCCGCCAGCGTCTGGGCGGGGACGGCGCACGTGCGCTTGAGCCGGTCGGCGATCCGCCACCCGGTCAGGTCGACGGCTCCCGGTGAGGCGTTCAGCAGCAGCACCGACTCGTGCTCCGGCGCGGGCCCGACCGGGTTCACCATCGCGGCCACGATCTGGACGGCGGTCGCCGTGTCGGGAGCGAGCGGCGGCGGCGGAGGCGGGGCGTCGGCGATCGTGTGGCCCGTCGTGTCGTCGGTGTGCCACGCCTGGCTCTGGAACGCGAGGAAGATGGCGACCCAGCGCGACGCTGAGGGGAAGTGGATCGCGAGCCCGCCGTCCTGCCAGACGCCGTCGTCGCCGCGGAACTGGGCGACGTTCCCCTGGTTCATGTGGATGTCGTGCACGCCGTTTCCCGGCGCGAAGCCGAAGACCTTGTCGGGCACGCCGTCCTCCGGCCCCCAGCGCTGCCCGAAGGCGTAGAGGTCGGCGGACGGGTCGCCGATCGCCCGCATCACGTGGGAGTCAAGGACGTCGGCGAGGTCGTTGTCGGGGCCGGCGGCGTCGGGCGGGAGCGAGCGCATCTGCGCAGGGTCGAACAGGTTGCCGCGCACGTAGTCCAGGCTGGCGCCGCCCGCCGCGGACTGGAGGTCGTGCCAGCCGGCGGCGATCGTCTCGAGGGCGCCCGTGACCGGGTGCTGGAAGTCCTCGTCGACCAGGTACAGGAGCTCCGACGGCGACGCCTGCGACTTGACGTTGACGGCGATCCGGTAGTCGGTGCCGGCGCCGTCGGCGACGCGGATCTGGAAGTGGGGCGTGCTCGACGACCCCTCCCGGCGGCGGTCGACCGCCTTCCCTCTCAGAACGCCGTATCCGTCCAATGGCATCGGCTCACCCGCTCACAGCGCCTCGGCGTACCGCGCGATCTCCCAGTCGGTCACGGTCCGCGCGAAGGCCTCGATCTCGGCCCGCTTGATCTCGGCATAGTACGAGACGAGGTCCTCGCCCAGCCACTCGCGCGCCATGGCCGAGGCGTCGAGGAGCCGCGTCGCCTCCTCGAGGCTGCGCGGGAGCACGGTGACGGCGCCCGCCGGGAGTGCGTAGACATCCGTCTCGACCGCGTCGTCGGGCTCGATGGCGTGCTCGATGCCGTGCAGGCCCGCGGCCAGCGCCGCGGCGGCGCCCAGGTAGGGGTTCACGTCGCCGCCCGCCTGGCGGTGCTCGACGCGCGTCCCGCCCTCGCCCTCCAGCACGGCCCGGATGCCCGCGGTGCGGTTGTCGACTCCCCAGGTCGCCGTCGTCCCGGCCCACGAGTAGGGCACGTAGCGGCGGTAGGAGTTGACGGTGGGAGCGTGGACGGCGGTGAGTTCGCGCATCGTCGCCTGCATGCCGCCGATGAAGTGCCGCATCGTCTGCGAGATGCCCCTGGGCGCGGCCTCGTCGAAGAAGCGGTTGCGGCCGTCGTCGCCGGCCAGGCTCAGGTGGAAGTGGCAGGAGTTCCCCGACCAGACCGGGTGCGGCTTGGCCATGAAGGTTGCGACGAGCTCGTTCTGGACGGCGATCTCCTTCACCCCGGCCTTGAAGAGGAAGGCCGCGTCGGCCGCGGCGAGCGGGTCGGCGTAGCGCAGGTTCATCTCGAACTGGCCCGGGCCGTTCTCCATGTTGCACGCCTCGATCGTGAGCCCGTACTCGAGCATCGCCTCGCGGATCGCGCGCGCGACCGGCTCCTGCGCCGCGGCCGTCACCAGGCCGTAGGTGGCAGGGCGCTCGTGGGAGAAGGAGAGGTCGCGGGAATGCCGCTCGAGCAGCGACGAGTACGTCTCGCGCAGCAGGTAGAACTCGAGCTCCACGCCGCAGCGCGGCTCGAAGCCCATCTCGCGGGCCCGGTCGACCACGCGCCGCAGCACGGCGCGAGGAGCGATCGGGAGCGGGCGGCCGCCGGGGTGGGCGAAGTCGGCGAGGACGAGCGCCGTCCGCTCGTGCCACGGGACGGTCCGGAGCGTGTCGAGGTCGGGCATGGCCAGGATGTCGGGGTAGCCCTCCTTCTCGGTCGGGAAGTAGCCGACGTGGCCTTCCGGGCGGGCGACGATGTCGGCCTCGTCGATGTGCATGACCCAGAAGACGTCGCACATCGCCATCCCGTGGCCGAAGGCGCGGGCCGCCTGGTCGATCGGCACGCGCTTGCCCCGCATGATCCCGTAGGTGTCGCAGCCGGCGACGACGAGCGTGTCGACGCCCTGCGCGCGGAGCCGCTCGACGGCCGCGGCCGCCGCTCCGCCCGGCGAATCGGTCATGCACGGATCCTTTCCTCGCTCACCTCTGCACCGGCGCGGCTCAGCCGGAACCCGCGGTAGCCGGCGCGCGCCACCTCGTCGCACTCGGCCCGGTACCGCCCGCAGCCGCCGACGTACGGCATGAAGACGCGCGGCTTCCCGGGCACGTTCGCGCCGACGTACCACGAGCTGGCCTGCGGGTAGAGGGTGGCGGAGGCGATCTCGTTCACGTGCGCCACCCAGCCCGTCTCGGCCTCGGGCGTGGCCTCGATGGCGTCCAGCCCGCGGTCGCGCAGGCTCGCGATGCAGCTCGCCAGCCAGTCGACGTGCTGCTCGATCGAGACGACCATGTTCGAGAGGACGCCGGGGCTGCCCGGCCCGGTGACCAGGAACATGTTCGGGAAGCCGGCGACGGTCAGGCCGAGGTAGGTGCGCGGCCCGTCCCCCCAGCGCTCCCGCAGGCTCGTGCCGCCGCGGCCGTGCAGGTCGATGTCGAGGAACGGCCCGGTCATGGCGTCGAAGCCGATCGCGAAGACGATGACGTCGAGCTCGTACTCGGCGGCGGCCGTCCTGATCCCGCGCGGGGTGATCTGCTCGATCGGCGCGGCGCGGATGTCGATCAGGTGCACGTTCGGGCGGTTGTAGACCTCGTAGTAGCCGGTGTCGACGCAGGTGCGCTTCGTCCCGATGTGGTGGGAGGGCGAGAGGAGCGCGGCTACGTCCGGGTCGGCGACGATGCCGCGGATCTGCTCGCGCGTGAAGTCGGCGCCGGTGGCGTTCGCGAGCTCGTCGCTGTGGAAGTCGGTGAAAGCGTAGGAGAGCGAGTTGATGCCGCCCCGCGCCCAGCCCTCCTCGTACATCCGCCGCCGCTCCTCCTCGGAGACCTCGCGGGCCCGCTTCTCGGGCGCCGGGAACGGCACGCCGGCCTCGGCCTCCTCGGCCATCCGGCGGCGGGCAGCGAACGTGCGCTTGACCTCGCGCTGGATGTCCGGGTCGAGCGGCCCGTTGTGGGCCGGCATGCTGTAGTTCGGCGTCCGCTGGAACACCCACAGCTCGTCCGCGAGGGCGGCGGTGACGGTGACGACCTGGATCCCGGTCGAGCCGGTGCCGACCACGCCCACCCGCTTCCCGTGCAGGTCGACCGGCTCCTCGGGCCAGCGCGCGGTCATGTACCACTCGCCCTCGAACGTCTCGAGGCCGGGGAAGGGCGGCGGCTTGGGCGCCGACAGGTTCCCGACGGCGAGCACGAGGAAGCGGGCGTCGTACTCGCCGCGGTCGGTGGCCACCCGCCAGCGGTCGCGCCGCTCGTCGTAGCGGGCCGCCGTCACGGCCGTCTCGAGCTCGATGTCGCGGCGCAGGTCGAGCCGGTCGGCCACGAGCTCCAGGTAGGCCAGGATCTCCGGCTGGGCCGCGTAGCGCTCCGACCAGTCCCACTCCTCCAAGAGCTCCTTCGAGAACGAGAACTGGTAGTCGACGCTCTCGATGTCGCAGCGGGCGCCCGGGTAGCGGTTCCAGTACCAGGTACCGCCGACCCCGCCGCCGCGCTCGACCAGCCGCACAGCGAGGCCGAGCTCCCGCAGCCGGTGCAGGGCGTAGAGCCCGCTGAAGCCGGCGCCGACGACGAGCGCATCCAGGCGCGTTTCACCCATCGACGCGTGAGTATCCTCGGACCCCATGGATTACACAACGCTGATCAAGAAGCTCGTCGTGCCCGCCGGCTTCGCCCCGCCGGCGCGGCTCGTGTACGACGACATCGAGGCCAGGGCCATCACGCGCGAGCATCTGAGCGACGACGTGCGCGGCATCAATGCCAGCCTCGAGCTGATCCGGCGCACTCGCGGCGGAGGCTGGCCCGAAGAGGCCGTCACGGAGGAGCTCAACTTCGTCGACCTCGTCTGGCACGAGCTCGAGTTCCGCGACGGCGCGTCGCTCACCTACGCGGTCTACGGGCCGGACGGGTACCTGGGCTGCTGCTACCTCTACCCCATGGGGCGGCGCACCGAGCTCACGCCGGAGCTCATGGAGTACGACGTGGACGTGAGCTGGTGGGTGACGCCGGAGGGGTACGAGCGCGGGTTCTACGCCAAGCTCCACGCCGGCCTCCAGCGCTGGCTGGCCGACGAATTCCCGTTCTGGCGCCCGTACTGGTCGAACCGCGAGGTGCCGGAGTAGGAGGCGCGGGGCCTGGCCCGGTCAGGGCCAGCCCCGATGTGGCTACGCCTTCCGCAGCGCGCGAACCGAGAGCGGCACGAAGACGACGAGCAGCGCCGCCAGCCAGGCGAGCGTGCCGAGCGCGGGAGCGAGCGCGTCGCCGTGTCCGATCATGAGGGCGCGGGCGGCGTCGACGACCAGCGTGACCGGGTTCAGGTCGGCGAACGCCCTGAGGGCCGCCGGCATGCTGTCGGTCGGGACGAACGCCGACGACGCGAAGACGAGCGGGAACACCCAGATGAACCCGACCGACTGCGCCGTCTCGGGGTTTCGCACCGAGATCCCGACGTAGGCGCTGATCCACGAGAAGACGTACGCGAACGCCAGGATGAGCCCGAGCGCCAGCGCGACGCTCCACACGGGCTCGCTCGGGCGGAACCCGACGATGAACCCGATCGCGAGCATGACGACCATGCTGACCACGTTCGTGGCCAGGTCTGCGGCCGTGCGCCCGATGAGGAGCGCCGAGTGGGCGATCGGGAGCGAACGGAAGCGGTCGATGACGCCGGCGGCCATGTCCTCGGTCAGGCCGAGGCCGGTCGTGAGCGCACCGAAGACGGCGGTCATCGCGATGATGCCCGGCATCAGGTAGTCGACGTAGCTCACGCCGCCGGTCGCGATCGCCCCGCCGAAGACGTACCGGAAGAGCAGCACGAGGATGACCGGCTGCACGAACAGGTAGACGACGTACATGGGCCGGCGCAGCACCTTGCGGATCTGGCGCTCGGCCATCACCCGGCTGTCGGCGAGGGTCTCGGCCGGCGTGAGCCGGCGGCGGCTGGATGTGGTTGCGATCGAGGTCATGCTGCCTCCTCGGTGATCGTGTCGTTCGCGGGATCGGCCTCGGCGGGCCGCCCGGTGAGGGTCAGGAAGACGTCGTCGAGGCTCGGCTGCTGGAGCTCGACGGCGGCGATCGTCACGTGCCCGGCATCGAGGCGGCGGACCGCCTCGGCCGAGGCGGCTGGATCGGCGACGGCCAGGCGGATCTCGCCGGCGGCCGCGTCGACGCGAGCCTCGTCTCCGGAGCACAGGTCGGCGAGCGCCTTCGCGGCGTCGTCGACGAATGCCGGGTCGGCGACCCGCACCCGCAGCACGTTCCCGCCGACGGTGGCCTTGAGCTCGGCGGCCGTCCCCTGGGCGACGATGCGCCCATGGTCGACCACACCGATCCGCTGGGCCAGGCGATCGACCTCGTCCAGGTACTGGGTCGTCAGGAGCACGGTCGTGCCCTCACGGCGCAGCTCCTCGACGATCGCCCACAGCTCCTGGCGCGAGCGCGGGTCGAGGCCGGCGGTCGGCTCGTCGAGGAGCACGACCGGCGGACGGCCGATCAGACCGGCGGCCAGGTCGAGCCGGCGGCGCATGCCGCCCGAGTAGGTCGCAACGCGCCGCTCGGCGGCGTCGGTGAGGCCGAACCGCTCGAGCACGTCGCCCGCGCGGCGGCGGGCCTCGTCCTTCGGGAGGCGATAGAGGCGGGCGACCATCTCGACGTTCTCGCGCCCGGTCAGCTCGCCGTCGACCGCCGCGAGCTGGCCGGCGAGGCCGATCGCCCGGCGTACGGCGAGCGGCTCGGCGACCACGTCGTGGCCGAGCACGGCCGCCCGGCCGCCGCTGGGGTCGATCAGGGTTGCAAGGATGCGGACGAGCGTGGTCTTGCCCGCGCCGTTGGGGCCGAGCAGCCCGAACACGGTGCCGGCCTCGACCCGCAGGTCGAGCCCGTCGAGGGCGACCACGTCGCCGTAGGTCTTCTGAAGGCTCTGGGCCTCGATCGCGTCAGTCATGATGCTTCGTCCTTCAGGGTTCGTTTGTGTTCCTCCCACTCTTGGATGAGCACAGGCGCCCGCGACTCCCACCATGCGTAGAAGACGTCGAGCTCCTCGAGCCGGGCGCGGCGCGCGGGCGGCTCGTCCGCCAGCGCCTCGAGGCCCTGGGCGATCAGGACGCGGGCCTGAGTGATGCCCTGGTCCCGCACCTGCTCGTCCCACGCGTTCGGGCGCACCCGGTAGCGGTCGGCCCGCTCGCCGCGGATCCGCAGGCGGTCGACGAGGTTGCCGCTGGCGAGCAGCCGCACCGCACCGTTGATCGCCCCCTTGCTCGCGCCCAGCTCTTCTTCCAGCTCGGCGGCGGTCTGCTCGGGCGGGTCGCAGACGAGAAGCCAGGCGAAGACGCGCCCGGTCATGGGAGGAAGGCCATATGACTTCGACCAAAGGGCCCCGGTCGCGTCGACGAACTGCCACAGTTTCTCGTCCACAATATTCAGATAATACTGAACTTTCAGGACTTCTGCAAACTAGCGGCGCGCCGACCGATGAGTTCGGGCCGCCCGGGCCGTCCTTCCTCCCACAGGGAGAGAGGAGCATCCATGAGCACCGACTGCGAGCGCCAGGACATCGACGACCTCGAGGCCTTCGTCGGCCTCTGGGGCATCACGGCCTCGTTCACGCCGCTGGGCGTCGCGCCACCGGCCGCGGAGACCAGCTTCGAGTGGCTGGAGGGCCGGCACTTCCTGGTGCAGCGCTGGCACGTCGAGCACCCCGACGCTCCGGACGGGATCGCGATCGTCGGCATCGACAACGAGTCGGGCCGCTGCAGGCAGCACTTCTTCTCGCAGCGGTTCACCGGCACGTTCGACGAATCGGGCGACGTCATCACCGGCACGTTCGAGCTCTCCCGCGACGGCTCGACCTGGGAGCACGACTTCGACACCACCTACACGCGGTTGCGGGCATGACGGCCGCCGGCGACCTGCGGGCCCGGTTCGACTCGATCGTGGCCGCGACCCAGTACATGACGATCGCGACCGCCGGAGCGGACGGCTCGCCGTGGGCGTCGCCGGTGTGGTTCGCGTCGGCCGACGGGCACGAGTTCCTGTGGATCTCGAAGCCCGGTGCGCGCCATTCCCAGAACATCGCCGTCCGGGCCGAGGTCGCGATCGCCATCTTCGATTCGGGCCAGCCGCCGGGCACCGGAGCCGGCGTCTACGTCGCCGCCGATGCGGCGCCGGTCCTCGATGCCGACCTGGACGACGCGGTCGCGACGTTCTCGCGGATCTCGCAGGAAGGAGGGGCGGGGGCGTTCGCCCGCTCCGACGTCGAGGGCGAGGCGCCGCACCGCATGTATCGCGCCGTGGCGCGCGAGCGCTACGTGCTCTCGTCGCACGACGAGCGGCTTACGGTCACCTGACGCCGTCGGACGGCTGCGAGCCGGGGCCGGCCGCGCCGCCGGGCCACGTAGACGCCCACCAGGCAGAGGCCGCCGCCTGCGACCGCGAGCCACGCCGGCGTCTCGCCCAGGATCGCCCATCCCAGCCCGACCGCGACCGGCGGGGCGAGGTACGTGAGCGAAGCCATCCGGCCCGCGCTCGTCCGCCCGAGCGCGAACGACCACGTTGCGAAGCCGAGCGCCGTCGGGACGGCGCCGAGGTAGACCGTCCAGGCGAGGGCCGACGCATCGGCGCTGCCGGCGTCCGAGACGAGGCTGGGCGCAAACGGCAGGCAGGCCACAGTCGCCACGGCGCACCCGATCCACGTCACCTGGAACGCGGGCACGCGCCCGAGCACCGGCTTCTGGACGACGACCGCGACCGAGTAGGCGAACGCCGCCACGATGCAGAGGGCGACGCCCAGGCCCGAGCTCGACCCCGGTCCGGCAGTCGCGACCCCGATCAGCGCGACGCCGCCGAACGCCACGGCGCAGCCGGCGAAGAGGCCGGGCGGGAAGCCCTCGCGCAGGAAGATCCCGGCGAAGATCGCGATCAGGATCGGCCCGGTGTTGACGAGCATGGCCGCGGTGCCGGCATCGACCCGGCGCTCGGCCGCATTCAGCACCACGTTGTAGACCCCGAGCCACAGGACGCCGTAGGCGGCGATGGCGAGCAGCGCGCGCCGGCCCGGCAGCGGGTCGCGCCGGACCAGGGCGATCGAGCCCAGGATGGCGGTCGAGACGAGGAGTCGGCCGAGCGCCAGCGCTCCGGGCGAGAGGGCGTGCCCGGCGGAGCGGATGCCGACGAACGCCGAGCCCCAGGCGGCCACCGTCACGAGGCCGGCGACGAGCGCCGCCATGTCCATCGGGATGGCCACCGCGGGTGCGGCGGTCTCGTCGCGCGTCGTCATCTGAGAGGTATTAACGCAGGGGCGCGCCGATTCGTGAGGCCGACACCCATCTAATGTTTCGCCATGCAGTTCGTCCGGACGTCGCTCGTGCTGATCACGGCTGCCGCCCGGCCCGCGGCCCCGCCCGCGGAGGCGCCGGCGTGACCCACGACGTCATCGTGCTCCTGGCGGTGCTCGGGGTGGTGGGTCAGGTGGTCGCAGCGATGCTGGTGGTCGCCGGGCTGTTCCGCGTGGCCGGCATCCCCGGCCCGCTTCTCGGGATCCGCTCGGCCGTCTGGGGCTACGAGCTGTGGCTGGCGTTCGTCGTGACGGCGGTCGCCACCGGCGGCAGCCTCTTCTTCTCGGAGGTGGCCCACTTCGTGCCCTGCGAGCTGTGCTGGTTCCAGCGGATCTTCATGTACCCGCTCGCGATCGTCACGCTGCTCGCGGCGATCGCGAACGACCACAGGGTGGCCCGCTACCTCCTGCCGCTGCCGGCGATCGGCGCCGGCATCTCGGTCTACCACATCCTCGTCGAGGAGCGGGTCGTGGGGCAGTCCACCGCCTGCCTCATCTCGGCCCCGGGCGGCTGCGCCGTCAAATGGATCGACGAGCTCGGCTACGTGACGATCCCGGTGCTGGCCCTCACGGGGTTCGTGCTCGCGTTCGCCTTCCTCGCTTTCGCCGCCTTCGAGCCCTCGGCGGATGAAGGCTACGAGACGGAACGGCCGGCACCCGGCGGCTACGATCCGGCAGTGTGAGCAGCCGCAAGCAGCCAAAGCGACGGCGGCCGGGTCAGCCGCCGCCGCGGAGCGGGGCCCACGCCGTCTCCCGTCGCGAGGCCTCGCCGCGCGTTCTGATCGCCGCGGCGGCGATCGTCCTCCTGCTCGTGGCCGGAGTGTTCGCGGCGCTGAAGCTCACGAGCGGCTCGTCGGATTCGCCGCCGCCCGCCACGACTGCACTGCCCGGCGCCGCGGACGTCGAGCGGCTGCTGAAGGGCATCCCCCAGGCCGGGAACGTGCTCGGCTCGCCCTCGGCGCCCGTCACGCTGGTCGAGTACATCGACCTCCAGTGCCCCTACTGCCAGCAGTTCGAGACGCAGGTCATGCCGAACGTGATCGACAAGTACGTCAGGACGGGCAAGCTGAAGGTCGACGCCCGCGTGCTCGCCTTCATCGGCCCCGACTCGCAGCGCGGCCAGGCGGCCGCGATCGCCGCCGGCGAGCAGCAGAAGGAGTTCAACTTCACCCAACTCCTGTACGCAAACCAGTCGGGCGAGAACACCGGCTGGCTGAGCGACGACATGGTGAAGGCCGCGGCGGCCAGCATCCCCGGCATGGACGTGTCGAAGCTCCTCTCCGACGCCGGCGACTCGTCCGTCGATGCGACCGCCCAGCGGTACGTCACGCAGGCGACCGTCGACAAGGTCACCGGCACGCCGACCCTCCTGGTCGGCGCGAGCGGCGGGACGCTGCAGACGGTCACGCTCCAGTCGCCGACCGACGAGCAGTCGCTCACCGACGCGATCGACGCCGCGCTCGGCTGACCATTTGAAATCCGAGGAGGAAGCGATGGCGGATCAACAGACTGTGCTGGTGAACCTGGCGACCGGGCTCGAGGACGCCGAGCGCGTGACGGTGGCGTTCCTCGTGGCAAACGCCGCGCTCGACTCGGGAAAGCGGGTCGCGGTCTGGACGACCAAGGAGGCCGTCCGGCTCGGGGTCCGCGGCTTCGCGCTGGGGACGGCGTGCGAGGGCTGCCCGCCGATCGAGCGGCTCTTCCAGCAGTTCCAGGACGGCGGCGGCGAGTTCATGGTCTGCCCGATCTGCTTCAACGCCCGCAAGCTCTCCGAGGGCGACCTGATCGGCGGCGCCCGGCTCGTCGGCGCGACGCCGCTCTGGGAGTGGCTCGGCGAGGGCGCGACCGTCTTCAGCTACTGACCGTTTTCAGCTGCTGACCGTCTCCGCCCGCTGCTTCAGCGTGCGGAGCATCTTGCGCATCATTGCGAAGTCGCCGTGCTCGTTCAGGAAGAGCGATGCCAGCGCGCCGAACGGGCTCGTCCGCCACTGGTAGAGGATCCGAAGGCGCGTGACGAGCCGCGTCCCACCGCCGGCGTCGGTGAGCTGCCACTCCCACGTACTGTCGGGCTTCGCCCAGAGCAGGTGGCGGGGCGGCTCGATCGCCGCGATGCGAGGTGCAGCAGTACCGGCAGCCGGGCACGAGCTCGTCGCCGGGCATCGCGGCCGCGACCTCGGCTTCGGTCGCACCCCACCGCCGGTGCCAGCGGCGCACGAGCGGCGCGCCCAGGAAGAGCGGAAGCGCAGCCGCCACGTCGACGAGCTCACGTCCGACCTGCCTCGGTGTCGGGCGCCGCCCGCCGACGTGGACAACCCCAGATCTCTGGGTTCCGGCAGGCGCCATATGTGAATCGTCCTCTCCGGCGTCGGGGAGCGCGCATCGGGGGAATCACGCGTTCTCCATGGGTGTTTGGCCGAAGCGTCCGAATCCGATCGCCGCGCCTCGCCGTAGAGGAGGGAACCCAACCCGACTGGACACACCCTGATCTCGCCGACCCGCCCCCTCGAGAGCGCCGAGCAGCTGCTCGAACGCTCGCCTGAGCTCGACGCCCTGGCCGATGCGCTGCGCGCCGTCAGGCGCAGCCGGCGCGGGCGGCTCGTGCTGGTGGGCGGCGAGGCCGGCATCGGCAAGACCGCGCTCGTGCAGGCCTTCTGCCTCGGTCTGGCGTCGGCCCGGGTGCTGTCGGGGGCCTGCGAGGCGCTGCAGACGGCGCGGCCGCTCGGCCCGCTCGTCGACATCGCGAGCGAGACCGGCGGCGAGCTCGAGTGGCTCGTCGAGCGCGGGTCGGGCCCGGTCGACGTCCTCGCCGCCCTCCTCGCGGAGCTCCGCCGGCAGCCGCCCAGCGTGCTCGTGATCGAAGACCTGAACCGCGCCGACGGGGCCACCCTCGATCTCGTCCGCCTGCTCGCCCGGCGCATCGAGTCCGTGCCGGCGCTCGTCGTGCTCACCTACCGCGACGACGAGGTCGGCCGCACCGACCCGCTGCGGCGCGCGCTCGGCGAGCTGCCGCCGGCGGCGATCACCCGCCTTCAGCTCGAGCCGCTCTCCGAGTGCGCCGTCGGCGACCTCGCGCGCCCCTACGACGTCGACTCCGCCGAGCTTCACCGGCTCACGGGCGGCAACCCGTTCTACGTCACCGAGGCGCTCGCCGCCGGCGGCGCGACGCTCCCCGAGAGCGTGCGCGACGCGGTGCTCGCCCGCGCCGCGCGCCTGCCCGGGTGCGCCAGGGCGCTCCTCGACGCCGTCGCAATCGCGCCGCCGCGCGCCGAGGTGTGGCTGCTCGAGGAGATCGCCGTCGACGAGCTGGCCTTCGTCGAGGACGGCCTGACGTCGGGGATGCTGCGCGTCCACCGCGACGGGATCGCGTTCCGGCACGAGATCGAGCGCGTCGCCATCGAGGAGACGATGCCGCCCGACCGCCGCCACGAGCTTCACGGCCGTGCGCTCCGCGCCCTCGCCGGCCCGCCGCGGCGGGCCGACCTGGCCCGCGTCGCCCACCACGCCGAGGCCGCCGGCGATGTCGAGGCCGTCCTCGAGTTCGCGCCGGCCGCAGGCGAGCGAGCGGCGGAGTTCGGCGCGCACCACGAGTCGGCGGCCCAGTTCTCCCGCGCGCTCCGCTTCGCCGACGGCCTGCCGGGCGGCGACCGGGCGCGGCTGCTCGAGCGTCGCTCCTACGAGTGCTACCTGATCCACGCGATCGACGACGCGATCGAGGCCCGCCGGCTCGCGCTCGCCGAGCACCGCGCCCGGCGCGACCGCCGGCGCGAGGGGGACACCCGCCGCTGGCTCTCGCGGCTCGCGTGGTTCGCAGGCGAGAACGCGGAGGCCGAGGCCGAGGCGCGCGCGGCGATCCGGCTCCTCGAGCCTTTGCCGTCGAGCCCCGAGTTGGCGATGGCTTACAGCAACATGGCGCAGCTGCGGATGCTCGCCGGCGACGTGGCCGGTGCGCGCAGTTGGGGGGAGCGGGCGATCGAGCTGGCCGAGCGGCTGGGGTACGCCGACGTCCTCGTCCACGCGCTCAACAACGTCGGCTCGGCGGAGCTCGCCGGCGGCGTCGAGGGAGGCGTCGCCAAGCTCGAGCGCAGCCTGCGAATCGCGGCGGACGTCGGGCTCGAGGAGCACGTCGCCCGGGCGCACACGAACCTCGCGGTCGCCGCAATCGAGACCCGCGACTACGACCTCGGGCTGCCGTACCTCGAGGCGGGGCTCGAATACTGCAGCGAGCGCGACCTCGACTCGTGGCGGGTCTACATGACCGGCTGGAAGGCGCGCGCCGATCTCGAGCAGGGGCGCTGGGACGACGCCGCGGCCGCGGCCGTGACCGTGCTTGAGCGGCCCGGCGTGCCGATCGCGAGCATGATCTGCCCGCTCGTCGTGCTCGGGCGGCTGCGGGCCCGGACCGGGCACGGCGACCTGTGGGCGCCGCTCGAGGAGGCCCGCCGGCTGGCGGAGCCCACCGGCGAGCTCCAGCGCGTCGGCCCCGTCTCGGCCGCCCGGGCCGAAGGGCACTGGCTCGCGGGCCGCTCCGACCTGGTCGGGCCGGAGACGGAGGCCGCGCTCGCGCTCGCCGTGCGAAACGAGAACGCCTGGGCGGTCGGCGAGCTCAGCGTCTGGCGCCGCCGCGCCGGCATCGCCGATGAGCCGCGGGTCGAGCCCGCAGGGCCCTACCGGCTCGAGCTCGCGGGGCGGCCCGAGGCCGCCGCCCGGGCGTGGACCGAGCTCGGCTGCCCGTACGAGGCCGCCCTGGCCCGGCTCGAGAGCGACCGCGAGGACGAGCTGCGCCTCGCCCACGAGGAGCTCCAGCGGCTGGGCGCGCGCCCGGCGGAGGGCCGCGCCGCCCGTCTGCTCCGCGAGCGCGGCGCCCGCGACCTGCCGCAGGGCCCGCGACGCGCGACGCGCTCGAACCCCGCCGGGCTGACCGGCCGCCAGCTCGAGGTGCTGGCGCTGCTCGCCGACGGCATGCGGAACGCCCAGATCGCCGACCGGCTCGTGCTCTCGCGAAAGACGGTCGACCACCACGTCTCCGCGATCCTGCGCAAGCTCGACGTCGGCTCGCGCACCGAGGCGGCCGCGGAGGCCGGCCGGCTCGGGATCGTCCGAAGATAGGGAGTCCTTCCGATGTGCGGCCCGGCGCTGCGCCGTAGCGTGCGAGGCACGATGAAAAACGAAGGAGGGACACGTGGAGCAGTACGTCATCCTTCGGCGAGGCGGCTGGGGATCCCCGGCGCAGCTCGGCCGGGCCGGAGCCCGGTCGAAGCAGGTCGTCGACGAAGAGATGTCCGACGAAGTCCAGTGGGTCCGGAGCTACGTGCTCGACGAGGGCGGGGCCTCCGTCGGGATGGTGTGCATCTACGAGGCCACCGGCCCGGAGGCAATTCGAAGGCACGCGGCGCGTGCCGGCTTGCCCATCGACGAGATCATCCGGGTCGTCGACACCGTCGTCATGCGGGCGGATCCCGAGCCCGCGGCGGTCTAGATGATTGATCGATAACTCCCGCGCGCCTGGACGCATGACTGTGCGGGTGGGCACGGTTGGCGGGGCTGCGGCTGCGAACCTTCGCATCGCTGCGTCCTCGGTCGGGCCAATATCACCCGATATTGGCCCTCCCTGCGTCCTTGCGCTGCTCGGTTCTCGCCGCCCGAGCATCACGGGAGTTACCGATCAATCATCTAGGCGACCGACCACACCTACCCAACGAGACCAGGCCCCACCCTCCTCCCGGGGCCTGGTCTCATTTCCGGTGGGCCGCTAGGACGAGACGCGGTAGGTGAGCGCGACGGCGCCGGCGGGGTACGGCTTCGACTCGACCAGCTCCAGCTGCACGAGCCCGTCGACCCCGCGCAAGTAGTGCTTCCCGGCGCCGAGGACGACCGGGCATACGACGATCCGCAGCTCGTCCACGAGGCCGAGGCCGAGGAAGCTCGACGCGAGCCCGCCGCTCGCGAGGAGCACCATGGCCTTGCCGTCCTCGGCCTTCAGGGCGCGCACGCGTGCCTCGACGTCGCGATCGACGAGGTGGGCGTTGCCGTAGCTTCCCCACGGCGTCTCCGAGAGCGCACCCTCGCTGGCGAAGACGTACTTCGGAGGCATGTTCATCAGGTCGGCGAACTCGCCCTCCTGGGTCGGCCAGAAGCCTGAGAACCCGTGGTAGGTGCCGCGCCCGAGGAGGATCGCATCGGTCTCCTCGCCCAGCAGGCGGGCGTTGTCGGGGATGCCGTCGGGGACGAACGGCATCAGCCAGCCGAGGTCGCCATCGCCGTTCGGGCCCTCCATGTAGCCGTCGAGCGTCGCGTTCACCGACGCGATGATCCTGCGCATCCGATCCCTCCTCGTTCGCCGGAGTCTGGCATGCTGGCCCGGTGACCGGCGGCCGGATCCCGGGCATGGAGTACGTGCGCGTCGCCGTCGGCGAGGCAGAGTACCTGGCCGGCCTTGCCGGGCGGGGGTCGCCGGTGCTCCTGCTGCACGGGTTCCCGCAGACACACTACTGCTGGCGCGGCGTCGTGCCGGCCCTGGCGGAGCGCCATACGGTCGTCGTCGCCGACATCCGCGGCTACGGCGAGTCCTCCGCGCCTGCGGGCGGGCCGCACGGCGAGGGCTACTCGAAGCGCCAGATGGGAAGCGACCTCTTCGACCTGATGGCGCAGCTCGGGCACCCCCGCTTCTCGCTGGTGGGCCACGACCGCGGCGCGCGGGTCGCCTACCGGATGGCGCTCGACCGCCCGGATCGGATCGAGCGGCTGGCGGTCCTGAACGTCGTCCCCACGGTCGACCAGTTCGAGCGGATGGGGGCCGGGGTGTCGCTCGGCTACTGGCCGTGGTTCCTGTTCGCCCAGCCGGCGGCGTTCCCCGAGCGCCTGCTCACGGGCCAGGCGGAGCTCATCCTGCGGTTCGCGTTCGAATCGTGGGCCGAGCGGCCCGAGGCGATCGGGGCCGAGGCGTTCGCCGCCTACGCGGCCGTGCTCGACGACGCGACGGCGGCCTCGATGTGCGCCGACTACCGGGCGAGCTTCTGGCTCGACCGGGCCGACGACGAGGTTGACCGGCGGGCCGGCCGGCGGATCGAGTGCCCCACGCTGGTCCTGGCCGGGGCCGCCGAGACGCAGCTCGCGGACGCGGGCGAGGTGTGGGCCGCGTGGGCGCACGACGTGCGGGCGGCGACGGTGCCCGGAGGCCACTTCATCCCGGAGGAGGCCCCAGCGCAGCTCGCCGCCGCCCTGCTCAACTTCCTCTAGCTCGGCGTGGCGGCCCCCTCGGCCGCGTGCTCGAGCTCCGCGATCTCGATCTTGCCCATCTTCATCATCGCCGCGAAGACGCGCTCCGCCTTCTCCCGGTCGGGATCGGCGAGCAGCCTGGGGAGCACTTCCGGCACGATCTGCCACGAGAGGCCGAAGCGGTCCTTGAGCCAGCCGCACGGGCCCTCCTCGCCGCCCTCGGAGAGCGTCTCCCAGTAGCCGTCGACCTCGTCCTGGGTCTGGCACTTCACGTCGAACGAGACGGCCTCGTTGAACGAGAACTGGGGCCCGCCGTTCAGGGCGATGAACCGCTGGCCGTCGAGCTCGAACTCGACCGTGAGAACGGGCTCGTCGGAGCGGTCCGGCCGGGTCGTGACCTTCGTGATCTTCGAGTTCGGGAAGACGGAGGTGTAGAACTCAGCCGCCTCCTGGCTTTCGGTGTCGAACCACAAGAACGGTGTGATGCGTCCCATGAACCTTCCTCTGTCGGGTGCGTTTTGGGGGCAGACCGATCCGCGCGGCGGAACTCATCGGTGCCCACTCTCCGTGTGTGCCCCGAACCGGCCCCGATGAAACCGGTGCCTGGCACCGATTTTTCACGTGGGTGGGAGGGGGCGGTGGTGTATCAGATCTACCCGCGCTCGTTCCAGGACTCCGACGGCGACGGGGTCGGCGACCTGCGCGGCGTGCTCGCCAAGGTCGACCCCTGGCGGAGCTCGGCGTGGATGCGGTGTGGCTCTCGCCGTTCTACCCGTCGCCCTTCGCCGACGGCGGCTACGACATCTCCGACTTCACGGTCGCGAGCGCCAGTGCGGCGAGGGCGATTCCGAAGCGCACACCGCGCGAAATTCACCGGGCAAACATCTGCCCTAGTCCGAAAGTGGGGTGGTTCTCCCGATGTGGGCCGCGGCTGCGCCGCCTAGCGTGACGGCATGTTCACAAACCCTGACATCAGGCTCGACATCGCCCACGACATCCAGCGGGAGCGGATGGCTCGCGCCGAGCGCCATCGGCTCGCGGCGAGCGCGGTTTCGCACGCGGGCGAGCCACCCCGGCGCCCGCGCCGGCTCGCCCGGCGCGTCCTGGCGCTGGCCGGCACGCGCAGCATCGGCTGAGACCTGCGCGGCGGTCGGCCCCGGCGGGGCATGCTGTGGGCTCCAGAACGACCCGACCAGGGAGGCCTCAATGTCCGCCGCCGACCGCCGCGCCCGGTTCCACGAGCTGCACGCCCGCGAGGGCATCTTCGTGATGCCGAACCCGTGGGACGTCGGCTCGGCGCGCATCCTCCAGTCGTGCGGCTTCGAGGCGCTGGCGACCACGAGCGCCGGCCATGCCTGGCTCCTCGGGAAGGACGACCATCAGGTGACGCGCGACGAGCTCGTCTCGCACGTCGCCGAGCTGGCGGCGGCGGTCGACGTGCCGCTCTCGGTCGACAGCGAGCGCTGCTTCTCGAACGACGCCGCCGGGGTGGCCGAGACCGTCCGGCTCCTGGCCGAAGCCGGCGCGGCCGGGTGCTCGATCGAGGACTGGGATCCCGAGACCGGCAGGATCGACGACCCGGGCCACTCCACCGAGCTCGTGGCAGCGGCCGTCGAGGCGGCGCACGACCGGCCCGATCCGCTCGTCCTCACCGCCCGGGCCGAGAACCACCTGCACGGCGTGGCCGACCTCGACGACACCATCGCCCGGCTCGTCGCCTACCGGTCGGTCGGGGCCGACTGCGTCTACGCGCCCGGTCTCACGGATCCTGAGCAGATCGCGACGGTCGTCGCGGCCGTCGAGGCGCCGGTGAACGTGCTCGCATTGCCGGCGGCGCCGTCGGTCTCGGAGCTCGGGCGGCTCGGCGTGCGGCGCGTCTCGACAGGCTCCCTGCTTGCCCGCGGCGCCTACGGCGCCCTGCTCGCCGGGGCGCGGGAGCTGCTCTCGACGGGCACGTCGAGCTACGCCGAGCTGGGCATCTCGCCGGAGGAGCGGGCGGCGGCGTTCGGCCCCGGGACGTGACGGTTGCCCTCGGGCTCGGTGCCGCGGTCGCCTGGGCGGTGGTCAACCTGTGGTTGGTCACCGTGAGCCGCCGCGTCGACATCGCGGTCACGACCCTGGCCGTCCTTGCGACGAGCACGGTGGTCACGCTCCCGTTGGCCCTCGCCTTCGAGGGCGTGCCGGGCGGCGATGCCTGGTCGCACGCGCCCGCCGCGGCCGCCGCAGGCCTGCTCGAGCTGGCCGGGTTCGGGTGCTACATCCTGGCCATCCGGCGCGGCTCCCTGGCGGTCGTCGCGCCGCTGGTCGGGCTCGAGGGCGGCATCGCGGCGCTCGTCGCGATTGCAGGCGGCGAGCAGGTCGGCGCGGCCGTGGTCGTGGGGATCGTGCTGGCGGTGGTGGGGACGTCGCTCTCGTGCGCGGAGCGAGGTGAGCGGAGCGCGAGCGGAGCGGGCTGGGCGATCCTTGCCGGCGGGGTGTTCGGCCTGATGTTCGTCATGTACGGGCTGACCGACCCGCTCGAGCCCTTCACCGCGGTGACGATCGGCAGGTTCTGCGCGCTCGTCGTGCTCGTGCCGATCGTGCTGCGGCGGCCCACCGTCACCCTTCCACGCGCCGACCTGTGGCGGTTGTCGGCCATCGGAGCCGTCGACGCGGTCGCCTTCGGCGCGTTCGTCGCCGCCGTCGACCGCGGCCCCGTCAGCGTCGCGTCAGTCTGCGGTGCGCAGTTCGCGACGATCAGCGTCGTCCTCAGCGTGATCTTCCTGCGCGAGCGTCCGGCGCGAGTCCAGATCGCCGGGATCGTGCTCACCCTGACGGGCACCACGCTGCTGGCAGCGGCCACGGGATGAGCGGCGTGGAGCCGTGGCCGCCGAGCGCCGAGTCGCTGCTGCCGCTCCTCGGGCTGTCGGAGTTGGCCGAGGTGGTCGCCGATCCCGGCGCGCACCTGCGCCCCGGGCGCGACGCGGACGAGGGCGACACGCTGGTCGCCCACACTGCGTGGCTCATCGCCGACCGCGAGCGCGGCGTCGTCGTGCGCTCGGCCGACCGGGTCATCCAGGTCGCGGTTGTCCGAGCAGACGGGCGCTTCGCGCCGTTCGCGCGCGTGCACTGGGCCGACCTGCCGCGCGACCTGGATGCCGTCGCGGCCGTCGTCGCGCCGCTCTGCCGGTCGGCGGAGCGGCTGCGCTAGCTTGCAGAGCACGTCGACAAAGGAGATCGAGATGAGGATCGGCATCATCGGAAGCGGCAACATCGGCGCGACGGCCGCGCGGCTCTTCGCCGGAGCAGGGCACGACGTGACCATCGCCAATTCGCGCGGCCCCGAATCGCTGGCGGAGCTGGTCGACGATCTGGGCCCCAACGCCCACGCGGGTACCGTCGACGACGCGGCTCGGGCGAGCGACGTCGTCCTGATCGCGATCCCGCTGCGCGCGTATCCCGACCTGCCCGCCGACGCGTTCGCCGGCAAGGTCGTGATCGACGCCAACAACTACTACCCGCAGCGCGACGGCGAGATCGCCGAGCTCGAGAGCGGCGAGACCACGTCGACCGAGCTCCTGGCCCGCCACCTGTCCGGCGCGCGGGTGGTGAAGTCGTTCAACACGATGAACTTCCGCCCGCTCGGGAGCGAGGGCCGGCCGAACGCGCCGCGCGCCGAACGGCTTGCGATCTACCTCGCAGGCGACGACGACGGGGCGAAGGAGATCGTGGCGGGCCTGATCGAGGAGGTCGGCTTCGCGCCCGTCGACACGGGCAGCCTTCACGACGGCGGCGCCCGCCAGCAGCCGGGCTCGCCGGTCTACAACAACCCGATGCCGGCGGACGACGCCGAGGCCGCGGTCACGTCGCTGCGCTGAGCACCTCGAGCACCACCGGCTCGCGCTCGACGTCCGCGTCGGCGAGCTCGAAGCTCGTCCGCACGGCGTCCTCGTCGGCCGGGCCGCGCGAGTGCACGGTCGCCAGGACGTCGCCGGCCTCCACGCGGTCGCCGCGCTTTCGGTGCACGACGATCCCGACCGCGTGGTCGACGGCGTCCTCCTTGCGCGCACGGCCGGCGCCGAGCCGCATCGCTGCGTCGGCGATCCCGCGCGAGTGGCAGCGCTCGACGACGCCGGAGCGGTCCGCCCGCACCTCGGTCACGTCCGGCGCTGCGGGCAGCGGCGCGTCGGGGTCGCCGCCCTGCGCGGCGATCCACTCCCGGTAGGCGGCGAGCGCCCTGCCGGAGCGAAGTGCGTCCTCGGCCACGTCCCGGTCGCCCAGCATCAGCCCGGCCGCGACGAGGCAGAGCTCCGTGAAGTCGGCCGGGCCCCGGCGCTCGAGCGTCGCCACGGCCTCGGCCACCTCGAGCGCGTTCCCCACGGCGCAGCCGAGCGGCTCCTCCATCGAGGAGAGCATGCAGGTCGTCGGCAGCCCGGCCGCCTCGCCGAGGCGCATCATCGCGTGCGAGAGCGCCCGCGCCGACTCGACGTCTCCCATGAACGCGCCCTGGCCGACCTTCACGTCGAGCACGAGCCGCGAGGCGCCCGCGGCGATCTTCTTCGACATGATGCTGGTCGCGATCAGCGGGATCGACTGCACCGTGGCCGTGACGTCGCGGAGCGCATAGAGGCGCTTGTCGGCCGGGACGATGTCGGCGGTCTGGGCGGCGACGGCGATTCCGTGCTCGGCCACCTGCGAGACGAGCTCCGGGATCGAGAGGTCGACCCGGAACCCCGGGATCGACTCCAGCTTGTCGAGCGTGCCGCCCGTGTGGCCGAGGCCGCGGCCGGAGAGCTTGGCGACGGGCGTCCCGGCGGCCGCGACGATCGGCGCCACGACGAGGGTGGTCTTGTCGCCCACGCCGCCGGTCGAGTGCTTGTCGGCCACGGGGCGGCCGACGGGCGAGAGGTCGATCCGCTCGCCCGAGTCGACCATGGCCTCGAGGAGGTCGGCGGTCTCGCGATCGCTGAGGCCGCGCAGGACGACCGCCATCAGGAACGCCGCGAGCTGGTAGTCGGGCACCTCCGGGTCGACCAGCGCCCGGATCTCGTCCGCCGACAGCTCGAGCCCGTCGCGCTTCCTCGCGATCAGGTCGACGATCCGCGTCGCGGTGCCCGGCAGCGCTAGCCCTTCACGTACGGCTGCCCGTCGGCGGCCGGCGGGCGGGAGCGGCCCACGAGGCCGACGAGCGCGATCAGCGTGAGGACGTAGGGCAGCGTGGCGAGCAGGTTGGGCGAAACGCCGGCCACCGATTGGAGCCGGTCCACCAGGCCGTTCGCGAACCCGAAGAGGAGGCACGCGCCGAACGCGCCGTACGGGCGCCACTTGCCGAAGATCACGGCCGCCAGGGCGATGAACCCGCGCCCGGCCGTCATGTTCTGGCCGAACGAGCCGACGAACCCGACCGAGAGGTAGGCGCCGCCGAGCGCCGCCAGGACGCCCGACAGGATCACGCAGGCGTAGCGGACGCGGTAGACGGGGATGCCGACCGTGTCGGCCGCGCGCGGGTGCTCGCCCACCGACCGGATGCGCAGGCCGATCGGCGTGCGGAAGAGGATGACCTCGGTCAGGATCAGGAGCGCGAACACGATCCAGATCATCAGGTTGAGCGACCCGAAGACGCCGCCGATGCCGGGGATCGAGTCGACGCCGGGCAGGTTGACGTTGGGCACGGAGTCGATCGACGGCGGCGTGCCGTTCGAGCCGTAGATGTCGATGAAGGCGTAGCCCGTGATGCCGAGTGCGAGGAAGTTGATCGCCGTGCCGGTGACGATCTGGTCGGCGCGCAGATGGATCGAGAACACCGCGTGCACCAGCGCGACGACGGCCCCCGCGACCATCGCCACGACCAGGCCGATCTCCCAGTGGCCGCTCCAGACGGTGCCCCAGATCCCGAAGAACGCGCCGGTGAGCATCATCCCCTCGAGGCCGATGTTCACGACTCCCGAGCGCTCGGAGAAGATGCCGCCGAGCGCGGCGTAGGCGAGCGGCGTCGCGTAGACGAGGGTGGCCGCGAAGAGACCCGAGTTCACGACGAGCGAGGTCGACGTATCGCTCTGGTCCTGCACCCAGATTGCGAACACCGTCGCCACGACGGCGACGAAGAGCGTCCACAGGCCGAGCTTGCGCTCGTGGCGCGAGAGCGCCCAGATGGCGCATGCCAGCGCGGCGAGCCCGAGCACGATCGGGATCGCCGCGGCCTGCACCTGAAGCGGCGGCAGGGCCAGCTCGAGCCCGATCAGGCCGACGACGATTCCGAGGATCGCGATGCCCCGAGCGCCGCGCGGGATGCGGTCGAGCGCCGTCATGCCCCCGTCGGCTCGACGAGCGTCGTCGGCGGCGGCGCCTCGGCCCGGCGCCCGCGCCGGGCGCGCCAGGCGTAGACGAGCAGGAGCTGCGCGCCGACGAAGAGGATGATGAGGCCCTGGATGATGATCGCCAGGTTGCCTGCGAGCTGGGGCGGGAAGATCGTCGGGTCGAGCGCCCGCGGGGACGTCCCGACCTGGAGGCCGCCGAAGAGCAGGGCCGCGAACGCGATCCCGATGGCCTCGTTTCGCCCGAGCAGCGCCACGGCGATCCCGATGAACCCGATCTGGCTCACGGCGATGTCGTTCGTCACGATGTGGAACTCCCAGCCGAGCACGTCGCACGACCCGGCCAGGCCGGCGAAGGCGCCGCCGATGGCAAGCGTGGCGATGTAGCTCCGCGACACGCCGATGCCGCCGTAGCGGGCCGCCTCCGAGTTGTGGCCGACGGCCCGCACCTCGTAGCCGAAGACCGTCCGGTTGATGAGGATGTGGTAGACGACGAGCGCCGCGAGGGCCAGGAAGATGCCGGCGTGGAGCGGCTGGAGCACGCCCCAGACGGCGGGCAGCTTGGCGGAGTCCGCCACCTCGGACGACTGGGGCACGTCGCGCAGCGGCCCCTGGAGCGGGCCGTTTAGCTCGAACAGGTACTGCGCGCCGTAGATCGCGATCCAGTTCAGCATGATCGTCGAGATGACCTCGTGGGCGCCAACCGCCGCCTTCATCGCCCCGGCGATCCCGCCCCAGACCGCCCCGGCGAGTGCCGCCGCGACCACGGCGAGCGTCAGGTGCACCGGCTGCGAGAGGCCGGCGAAGTGCGTCCCGACGATGATCGACGCCACGATCCCGACCACGTACTGGCCCTGCCCGCCGATGTTGAACATCCCGCACTTGAAGGGCAGCGCGACCGCCAGCGCCGTCAGCATGAGCGGCGTCGTCAGGATCAGCGTCTGCTGGAGGTTGAGCGCGGCGAAGTCCTTGTCCTCGGCCGACGTCCACGGCAGGAGGTAGTTCAGGCCGGTGCCGTTGAAGATCGCCTTGTAGGCCGCGAACGGGTTGTGGCCGGTGAGCGCCACGACGAGGCCGCCGATCGCGAACGCCAGCACCGTGGTGCCGACGGGGAGCAGGACGGCCGGCGCCTTGGCGCGGAGCCAGGCCTTGACGCGGTCCGTCATACCGCGGCGGCGGTCCGGCCGCCCATCATCTCGACGCCGAGGACGGACTCGCTCACGTCCGGCGTGTGCTCGGCGACGATCCGGCCCTCGTACATGACCAGGATGCGGTCCGAGAGCGAGAGGATCTCCTCGAGCTCGAAGCTCACGAGCAGGATCGCGACGCCCAGCTCGCGCACGGCCACCAGCCGCTGGTGGACGAACTCGATCGCGCCGACGTCGAGCCCGCGCGTCGGCTGCGCGGCGACGAGGATCCGCCGTGTGCCCGACATCTCGCGCGCCACGACCACCTTCTGCTGGTTTCCGCCCGAGAGCGAGCCGGCCCGCGTGTCGGGCCCGCCTCCGCGCACGTCGTACTCGCTCAGGAGGCGGCGAGCCCGCTCGGCGATGGCGCGCGGGCGCAGGAAGCCCCAGCGGGAGGCGGGCGGGTGGCGGACATCGCGCAGGCCGAGGTTCTCGGCGAGCGTGAAATCGAGCACGAGCCCGCGCAGGTGGCGGTCCTCCGGAATGTGGCCGACGCCGGCCTCGAAGCTCGTCCGGGCCCCGTGGCCGGAGAGCTCGTGGCCCTCGGCGGCGATGTCGCCGGACGTCGGCTTCCGAAGGCCGGTGATCGCCTCGACCAGCTCGCTCTGGCCGTTGCCGTCGACGCCTGCCAGCCCCACGATCTCGCCCGCCCGCACCTCGAACGACGCCCCGCGGACCGCTTCGAGCCCGCGGCTGTCGTGGACGACGAGGTCGCGAACCGAGAGCAGGACGTCGCCGGGCTGCGCCGCCCCCTTCTCGACCCGCAAGAGGACGGGCCGTCCGACCATCAGCTCGGCGAGCTCGCGCTCGGAGCTTCCGGCCGTCGTGACGGTGGCGACCGCCTTGCCGCGGCGGAGCACCGTGATCCGGTCGGACACCTCGAGCACCTCGCCCAGCTTGTGGGTGATGAAGATGATGGAGGTGCCCTGCTCCTTCAGCGCCTTCACGACCTGGAAGAGCTCGTGCGTCTCCTGGGGCGTGAGCACGGCGGTCGGCTCGTCGAGTATGAGGAGCCGCGCGCTGCGGTAGAGGGCCTTCAGGATCTCGACCCGCTGCTGCTGGGCGACGCCGATGGACTCGACCCGCGCCTCGGGGCGCACGGCGAGGCCATAGCGCTCCGACAGGCTGCGGACGTCCTCCTGCGCCTTGCGGACGTCGAGCAGCGGCCCGTTGTGCGGCTCGGCGGCGAGCACGATGTTCTCGGTCACGGTCATCACCGGGATCAGCATGAAGTGCTGGTGCACCATGCCGATGCCGGCGTCGATCGCGTCATGCGGCGAGCGCAGGCGAAGCGGCTTGCCGTCGAACCGGATCTCGCCGGAGTCCGGCGAGGTGAGCCCGTAGAGGACGTTCATCAGGGTCGACTTGCCCGCGCCGTTCTCCCCCAGGAGGGCGTGCACCTCGCCCGGGGCGACCTCCAGGTCGATGCTGTCGTTCGCCAGCACCTCGCCGAAGCGCTTGGTGATCCCGCGGAGCTCGAGCAGCGGTGCGTCGGGCATGGAGAATCAGGAGCCGGAGGGGCGGGAGGCCCGCCCCTCCGGCGGTTCGATCACGGAACGGTGTCCGGCGGGGTGATCGCGCCCGACTTCAGCTGCGTCGTCTGATCGTCGAGCTTCGAGATGACGTCCGCGGGGACGGCCGAGTTGACCGCGCCAAGGCCGGTCGCGCCCTTGGCGGCGTCGAACGTCGTGACGGCGCCGCCCTGGAACGTGCCGTCCACGACCTGCTTGATCGTGTCGAACACGGCCACGTCCACCTTCTTGATGGCGCTCGTCAGGATGTAGTCGCCCAGGTAGGCCTGGTCGGCATCGACTCCGATGCCCCAGACGCCCTTCTCCTTGGCCGCGCTCAGCGCGCCGAGGCCGCAGCCGCCGGCGACCTGGAACACGACGTCGGAGCCCTGGGAGATCTGGTTCAGCGCCAGCTGTTTGCACTTGGCCGTGTCGGTGAACGAGTTCGAGTAGTCGTTCAGCTCCTTGACCTGGGGGTTCGCGGCCTTCGCGCCAGCGATGAACCCGGCGATGTAGTGGTCGACCGGCGGGATCTTCTGGCCGCCGACGGTCGAGACGGTGCCCGTCTTCGACGTGAGCGCCGCCAGGTAGCCGGCCAGATAGCCCGACTCCTGCTCCTTGAAGAGCAGCCCCTGGACGTTCGGCAGCGCCGGGTCGGGCGCGTCGTCGATGATCGCGAAGTTCACGTCCGGGAAGGCCTTGGCGACCTTCTTGATCGCACCGTCCATGAGGAACCCGACCGCGATCACCAGGTCATAGTGCTGCGCGGCCAGCGTCTGGAGGTTCGGGACGTACTCCGACTCCTGGTGCGACTCGAGCACCTTGAAGTCGACGCCGAGCTGCGACTTCGCACGCTGGATCCCCACGAAGGCAAGGTGGTTGAAGCTCTTGTCGTCGAGCCCGCCGATGTCGGTGACGAGCCCGATCTTGAACACCTTGCCGCCGCTGCCCCCGGACCCGGCTGCCGGTGTCGAGGACCCCGAGCTGCCGCCGCCGCAGCCGGCGGCGAGAAGCGCGACCGCCGCGACCGCGGCGAGCGCTCCCAGCCCGACGATTCGTGAGCGCTTCACATTGCCTCCCGAGATGGGTTGGTCAGAAAACGGGGGCCATCCTACAACCACCGGCGCGGATATGCCGGGTCCCGGCCGCTTTGGCCCGCGGACGTCGCCCCCTACACTTGCGGGGGAGGTCGGCGTGAGCGCGATCAGATCGTGGCGAGGGCGGCACCTCGGCGAATGCGGATGGTTCTGGGTGTGGGCGGTCGTCGGCGGCTGCCTGGCGATCAGCTTCGTCAGCTTCATCGGGCCCTTCTTCCTCCCGGTCGCCGCCCTCGGGGCGTTCGCCGGGCTCCGGTGGGGCCGGTCGACCGTCCCTCGGTCGGCCCTCGGGGCCATCACGGGCGCCGGCGTCCCATTCCTGATCGTGGCCTACGTCCAGCGGAAGGGGCCGGGAACGGTGTGCTGGCAGACCGCCACCGCCCGCGGTTGCGATGAGTACCTCGATCCGCGACCGTGGCTCGCGCTCGGTCTCGTGCTCGTCCTTGGCGGGATCGCCGCCTTCCTCCACGCTCGAGCCAGACGAGGAGCGCCCGGGCGGTAGCCGCAACCATCTACCATCCGGCACATGGAGCAGGCCACGACGCCGGCCCGCACGGTCGAGCCGTTCGAGCCGCGCCTCACCCGGATCGGCGCGGTCGACGCCGTCGCGCTCGAGGCGCGCGCCGCCGATCTCGCCAAGCGCTCGATCAAGCGCGGGTCGAAGCTCGAGGCGCTCGACCTGATCGTGCGGATGATCGACCTGACGACGCTGGAGGGCGCCGACACGCCGGGCAAGGTGGCGGCCCTGTGCGCCAAGGCGATGCGCCCGGATCCGGTCGATACGAGCGTGCCGTCCGTCGCCGCGGTGTGCATCTATCCGACGCTGGCCGGCGAGGCGCGGCGGCGGGTCGACGGCTCCGGAGTGCACGTGGCGTCGGTCGCGACGGCGTTCCCGTCGGGTCAGTCGCCGATCGGGATCAAGGTCACGGAGGCCCGCGCGGCGGTCGAGCTCGGCGCCGACGAGGTGGACATGGTGATCGACCGCGGCGCCTTCCTCTCCGGCCGCCACGCGGAGGTGTTCGACCAGATCGTGAAGGTGCGCGAGGCGTGCGGCCCGGCGCACCTCAAGGTCATCCTCGAGACCGGCGAGCTCGGCACCTACGACGCCGTCCGGCGGGCGTCACTCCTGGCGATGGCGGCGGGCGCGGACTTCATCAAGACCTCGACGGGCAAGATCAGCCCCGCGGCGACGCTGCCCGTGACCCTCTGCATGCTCGAGGCGATCCGCGACGTGCACGTCGAGACGGGCCGGGTGGTGGGGATGAAGCCGGCCGGCGGGATCCGCCACTCGAAGCAGGCGATCCAGTACCTGTGCGTGCTTCACGAGACGCTCGGGCGCGACTGGCTCACGCCGCAGCGGTTCCGGTTCGGCGCCTCCTCGCTCCTGAACGACGTGCTCATGCAGATCCGCACGCAGAAGACCGGCGTCTACGAGTCCCCCGACCGGTTCACGGTGGACTAGGTGCCGACTCTCGCAACATATGACGCGTTCTGGCGGCTGCAAACCGTCGCGCTGCGTTGTCCTCGGTCGCGCCAATACTTCCTCAGTATTGACGCTCCCTGCGTCCTGGCATCGCTCGGGTTTCGCTCGCCAGCTCCGCGCCGATGTCACGAGAGGCGGCACTGATGACCGATATCGAGCCACGCACCGACGGCGGCCTGGAGTGGACGTACGCCCCCGCCCCCGAGTCGCGGGCGATCGTCTCGTTCGAGGAGCGATACGGCCTCTACATCGGCGGCGAGATCGTTGAGCCGCGCTCGGGCGAGTGGTTCACGTCGATCTCGCCGGCCAGCGAGGAGCCGCTGGCGGAGGTCGCCCAGGCCGGCCCCGCCGATGTCGACGCCGCCGTCGGCGCGGCCCGAAGCGGGTTCGAGACGTGGTCGGAGCTGCGGCCGGCGGAGCGGGCCAAGTACCTCTTCCGGATCGCCCGCATCCTCCAGGAGCGGGCGCGGGAGCTGGCCGTCGCGGAGTCGCTGGACGGCGGAAAGCCGATCAAGGAGTCGCGCGACGTGGACCTGCCCCTGGCCGCGGCGCACTTCTTCTACCACGCCGGCTGGGCCGACAAGCTGGAGTACGCGTTCCCCAACCGGCGGCCGCAGCCGCTGGGCGTCGCCGCGCAGATCATCCCGTGGAACTTCCCGCTCCTCATGCTGGCGTGGAAGGTGGCGCCGGCGCTGGCCTGCGGCAACTCCGTCGTCCTGAAGCCGGCCGAGACGACGTCGCTCACCGCGCTCCTCTTCGCTGACGTGTGCCGGCAGGCGGAGCTGCCCGCCGGCGCCGTCAACATCATCACCGGCGACGGGTCGACGGGCGCGGAGCTCGTCCGCCACGCCGGGATCGACAAGGTCGCCTTCACCGGCTCGACCGAGGTCGGGAAGGCGATCCAGCGCGAGCTGGCCGGGAGGGGCGTGCCGCACACGCTGGAGCTGGGCGGGAAGGCCGCCAACATCGTGTTCGAGGACTGCGCGCTCGACCAGGCGATCGAGGGCATCGTGAATGGGATCTACTTCAACCAGGGCCACGTGTGCTGCGCCGGCTCGCGCCTGCTGGTGCAGGAGTCGATCCTGGAGCCGCTGCTCGGCAAGCTGCGAAACCGGCTCTCGACGCTGCGGCTGGGCGACCCGCTCGACAAGAACACCGACATCGGAGCCATCAACTCCCGTGCCCAGCTCGACCGGATCACCGAGCTCGTGGCGAGCGGCCAGGCCGAGGGCGCCGAGCTCTACCAGCCGGCGTGCGAGCTCCCAGAGCGCGGGTACTGGTTCCCGCCGACGGTGTTCACAAACGTGGCGCAGAGCTTCCGGATCGCGCAGGAGGAGATCTTCGGCCCGGTGCTCTCGGTGATGACGTTCCGCACGCCGGCGGAGGCGGTGGACAAGGCCAACAACACGGCCTACGGCCTCTCGGCCGGCGTCTGGACCGAGAAGGGCTCGCGCATCCTGTGGATGGCCGACCGCCTGCGCGCCGGCGTCGTCTGGGCCAACACGTTCAACCGCTTCGACCCCGCCTCGCCGTTCGGCGGCTACAAGGAATCCGGGTTCGGCCGCGAGGGCGGCCGCCACGGGCTCGAGGCGTACATGAGGTTCGAGGGATGAGCCGCCTTCCCGTCAAGAAGACGTACAAGCTCTTCATCGGCGGCGCGTTCCCGCGCTCGGAATCGGGGCGCACGTTCGTGTCCGACGGCCAGAACGTGGCGCTCGCCTCGCGCAAAGACGCCCGCGACGCGGTCCGAGCGGCCCGCGGCGCGTTCGCGCGCTGGTCGGGGACGACGGCCTACAACCGCGGCCAGGTGCTCTACCGGCTGGCCGAGATGATGGAGGCCCGGGCGGCCGACCTGGCCGCCGTGAGCGGCGGGCGCGACGAGGTGGAGCGGTCGATCGACCGGGTCGTCTGGTACGCCGGCTGGGCCGACAAGCTGACCCAGGCCCTGGGCGGGGCGAACGCCGTCGCCGGGCCGTACTTCAACTTCACGATCCCCGAGCCGACCGGGGTCGTGGCGACCCTCGCGCCCGACGAGCCGCCGCTCGAAGGCCTCGTCTCGCGGATCCTCCCGGCGCTCGTGAGTGGCAACGCGGTCGTCGCCGTCGCGTCGGAGTCGAGCCCGCTGGCGGCGATCGAGCTGGCCGAGGCCGCCGCGACGTCCGACATGCCGGGCGGCGCGCTCAACATCCTCACCGGCCGCAAGGCCGAGCTGGCCCCGATCCTGGCCGGCCACGCCGACGTGAACGCCATCGATCTGACCGGCGCGAACGGCGACGTCGCCGAGCTGGAGCGGCTGGCGGCCGGCAACGTGAAGCGGATCGTGCGCGGCATGCCGGCGGCCGAGAGCCTGTGGGAGATCGAGCCGCTGGTCGAGATGAAGACCGTCTGGCACCCGGTCGGCGTCTGACCTGACGTCACGGCCGAGTGACGCGGGTGTGACGGTTGTGGCTCAGTCCCGGTCGGGGAGGAGCACGCCCAGCACGGCGCCGAACACCAGGTGGCCGCCGATCTCCTGGACGATCGTGCCGCGGTCCGAGACCAGCCGCGGCCAGCGGCCCGAGCGGACGTCCGGATGGACGCGGTCGGCGATCGCCATGCCCGGCCACAGGATCGCGTTCTCGACCTGGGCGGCGCCGACCGCCTGTCGCACGCCGCGGCCGCCGAGGCGGTTGAACGCCACGCCAAATGCCGCGCCGTTCACGAGGTGAACAGCCAGGCCCAGCGCGTTCCCGCCCCGTTTCCCCGCCAGGAGGCCCGAGATCAGCCGCAGCTCGCGGTGCGTCCCGCCGGCCAGGCGGCGAGTGATGGGCTCGGCCGCGATCCAGACCGCCGCGGCGGTGGCTCCGGCGAGGGCGGCGTGCGAGTCGCGGCGCATGCGGTCAGCGTAGTGATGCATCTCCTGGCAGGGTATGGAGATTAGGTCGGACGCCCAGGTGTTCGAGGTCGATCCCGGCGATGTCCGGGCGGCGGCCGCCGCTGGAGCGCTCGTGCTCGACGGGCGGGCTCCCGAGGCATACGACGCCGGCCCCATCCCCGGCTCGGTCAACGTGCCCCTTGCGGGCGGCGAGTTCGCCGCGCGCGTGCGTTCGGTGGTGGGGGCGGCCACCGCCGCGATCGTCGTCGCCGGCTCGGAGGGCGAGTCGCTCGCGATGGCATGGGCCGTCGAGCGCGAGGGCTGCGGCCCGGTGCGCGGCATCCTGGCCTGGGGAGTCGAGGCCTACGCCGGCACAGGCTTCGACCTCGCCCGTCAGCACGCTCTCGCGGCAGAGCGCGTGGTCGACGACCTCGAGCCGGGCGATGCGATGCTGATCGACACGCGCGTCGACGCCGACTGGGTGCGCGGGCGCGTGCCCGGCTCGCTGCACGTGCCGCTCGAGTCCGTCGCGAAAGCTGCGCCGCTCCTGCGGCGGCGCAGGATTCGTCAATCCGCTAGCGCAAGATCGCGCCCCCGTCCCCCGTCTGGCCAAGTGTGGAACGAGACGTTCCGCACATGGGCAGATGGAGGAGGACATCATGGGCACCGTACGTGGGCACAAGAAGGAGCGGGCCGCCGAGCGCCATGGGCCGCAGACTCCGGACGTCGTCGCGGCGACGGCCGGGACCGGGCGGGGGGACGGGGGCAGCGTCCCCTCGCCCAGGGAGCGGCTGCGGTCGCGCGAGATGACGGTGAAGGTCTTCGTCGCCGGGGTCACGTTCGTGGCGCTGTTCCGGATCAACAGGAGCGCAGCGGTCGTCGGCGCGATGCTGGCGCCGGTCGTTTCCGAGCTCGTGACGGACTACGTCGAGCGGCACCGGTGGAGCCTGCGCCGGCTCCGCCGCGGATCGGCGGCGGTCGCCGTCATCGGCGAGGAGGAGAAGGCGTATGCGGCGCGGCGGCGCGGTGGAGGCACGGCCGGCGGTGGCGGCGGTCTTCCGGGGGCGCTGTTCGCCGGGCTCGCCGCCATGGCGCTGGTCGGCGGCGGGATCTTCATCTCGCAGCACATCGGCGGCGGCCACCCCTCGGCGGTTGGCCCGACCGGGTCGACGAACACTGGGCCGACGACGCGCCTGCCAGGCCCGCCCGGCCACGTCATCGGGCTCGCTGGGGCGACGCCGACGGCCGCCCCGCCGTTCATCACCTGGCACGCCGTCCCCGGAGCGGCGCACTACGCCGTGCGCCGGAACGGGAGGCTCGTCGCCCGACCGACGACGAACAGCTTCAATGACCGGCGCGCGCCCCACGGCACGCTGACCTACCGGGTCACGGCCATGGCGCACGGCGTCGCGGGGTTGCCTTCGACCCGGCACACGATCGTGTACCAGGCCGAGGCACCGCCCCAAGCGGGCATCAACCTCACGCCGACCAGCGGCCCGAACGACCCGCCCTCGTTCTCGTGGGATCAAGTGAGCCAGGCCGAGACGTACGCCATCTATCGCGACGGCGAGCCGATCGGTGAGATCGGCGCGGCCGAGCCGACATACACGGATCGCGACGTGGATCCCGGGACCTACGACTACCGGGTGGCGTGGATCCACGGCCGAGTGGAGAGCCTCCCCTCGCCGCCCGTGCGGATCCTGTACCAGCCGGTCGTGCATCCGGTGGAAGCTCCCACGGGTCTCAGGGGCTCGTCGCCGACACCCGCTCAACCCGAGCTCAGGTGGACCCCAGTCGACGTCGCCCATGGCTACACCGTCTACCGGGGCGGTACGCCGGTCGGGAACCCAACGAAGCCGTTCTTCCGCGACGACACGGCGGAGGCGGGGACATTGACGTACTTCGTCACCGCCACGGTGGACGGCGTCGAGAGCGGGCACTCGAGCTCCATCGAGATCCGCTTCGTCCCGCCGCTTCCGCCTCCGGCGGGGGTCGCCGGGCCCGGCACGTTCACGTCCCTCCCGATCGTGCTGACGTGGTACCGGGTCGACGGGGCGGAGGGGTACGTGGTCTACCGGGACGGCGTCCCGCTCCCGGAGACCCGAGGGACGACCTTCAAGGATGCTGATGCGAGCCTTGCCGACCACACGTACACCGTCGCCACGGTGAACACGATCGGCGCCGTGGGCGAGCAGAGCGCCCGGGTGCCGGTGACCTACGAACCGCCGGCGGTCGTGAGCTGACGGAACGCGATGTTGGGGCGCGGGGACCTGGCGACCCGCGCCCCAGCCTCGCGAGGACGGTCTGCTACGACATCGACACGTCCCCCATCCGGAGCTCGAGCGTCGGGTTGATCGTCGAGCCGACGACCTCCTTGCGCATGAGGTAGTTCAGGGTCTCGTAGTGGGCGAAGATCAGCGGGACGTCGTCGAAGACGATCTGCCGCAGCTGCTGGTAGAGCGTCTTCCGCGTCGCCTCGTCGGTCTCGCGCGACGCCTGGTCGATCAGCTTGTCGAACGCCGGGTTGGCGTACTGCGTCGCGTTGATCGGCGCGCCCGTCTTGAGCACGAGCGAGTAGAAGTTGTCCGGGTCGATCGTCCGCTCCTGGTACGCCGACGTGATGTCGTACGTGCCCTTGCTGAAGTGGTCGAACCAGACCGAGACGTCGACCTGCTTGATCTGCATGTTGATGCCGATCTGCTTCAGCTGCTGCTGGACGACCTCGCCGGTCTTGAGCAGCTCCGGGTACTGCGGCAGGCCGAGGTACTCGACGGTGATGCCGTTCGCGAGCCCGGCCTCCTGCATCTTGGCCTTGGCCTTGTCGAGATCGGGCCCGTCCGCGTACGGATCCTGGCCGTCGTACCACTTCGAGCCGGTCGGCACCTCCTCCGAGCCGGTCTCGCCGGCGCCGAAGTAGGCGACGTTCCTGATCTCGTCGCGGTCGAGCGCCCAGGCCACCGCCTGGCGCAGCGCCTTGTTGTCGAACGGCGGCTTCGAGACGTTCATCGCCAGGTAGTCGGGGATGCCGGCGAGCGCGGAGGTCACGTAGTGGAAGCGCGGGTCGGTCTTGAGCGTGGCGAGCTGCTGCAGCGGGATCGCGTCCGACCAGTCGAGCTCGCCCGACGCCAGGGCGTCGACGCGGCCCTGGTCGACCGGCAGGAACCGGAACTCGATCCCGTCCAGGAACGGCCGATCCTTCTGGAAGTAGCCGGGGAAGGCCTTCAGCGTCAGGTGGTCGCCCTGGGCCCACTCGACGAACTGGAACGGCCCGGTGCCGACCGGGTTCCGGGCCGGGTCCTTGCCGCTCTCGATCGCCTTCTGGTTCACGATCTCGCCGTTGTTCGCGAGGTTGGTCAGGAACGGGCCGAACGGGCTCTTCAGGTGGAAGATCGCCTGGGTCGGGCTGGCAACCTCGACGGCGTCGATCACGGTGTAAAGCGGCGCGTAGCCGCTTGCGGTCTTCGGGTCGAGCAGCCGCTCGAAGGTGTACTTGACGTCGTTTGCGGTGAACTTCTCGCCGTTGTGGAACGTGGCGTTCGGGACCAGGTCGAACGTCCAGGTGGTGTCGTCCGTCTGCGTCCACTTGGTCGCCAGGACGCCGTAGAACTGCTGGTCGGAACCGATGTCGATCAGCTTGCTGAAGATGTTGTCGTAGACCTGGGCGCCGGTGTAGATCTGCGAGACGTTCGGGTCCAGGCTGTCGGGCTCGCCCGTCAGGGCCGCCTTCAGCGTGCCGCCCGCCTTCTGAGCGGTGCCACCGGTGGCCGTCGTCGTCCCGCCGGAGCCCTTGCCGCCGCAGGCGGCCAGGACGCCGCCCAGCGCCGACATCGCAACCGCGCCCGCGCTCAGCTTGCCGGCCCGGGCGAAGAGCTGCCGGCGGCTGATCGCGCCTGCGAGGAAGCTCGAGGCCAGCTCCTCCGCGGCGCGCCGCTCCCCGTCGAACGGTGTGTGCACGTCTCCTCCTTGGATTGGGCCCCGCGCGCGGGGCATCAGCGACTGCTCCAGTACTCGAGCAGCGCCTGGTTGAACTCGGCTGGGTGCTCCCAGCAGCAGGCGTGCCCGCCGCGGGTGGTCTTCCAGGTGGCGCCGGGGATGAGCGAGTGGAGCTCCTTCGAGAGGCTGACCGGGATCAGGATGTCCTCCTCGCCCGAAAGCACCATCGTCGGCGCCGTGATGCCGCCGACCCGGTCGCGCGTGTCGTGCGTCTGGATCGAGCTCAGCTGGGCCAGGTACGTGTCGACCGCCATGGGGAGCTGGGCCATCTCCCCCTCGAACTCGCGCAGCTCGTCCTCGCGCTCGGTGAAGAACGGGACGGTGAACGCCCACAGGGTGACGTCGCGCATGATGAACGGGACGCCGTTCACGGGCGCCATGTCCGCCCACATCGAGAACATGCGCGAGCAGAACGGACCCGGGGCGGCGTAGGTGCACGCCAGCGTGAGCGAGCGGATGCCGTCCGGGTAGGCCAGCGCGTACTCCTGGGCGATCATGCCGCCCATCGAGATCCCCATCATGTGGAAGTCGGTGATCCCGAGCTCCTGGATCAGGGCGTGGGCGTCGTTGGCGAAGAGCCGGGTCGTGTAGGGGCCGGGCGGCGCCGAGCTCGAGCCGACGCCGCGGTTGTCGAGGCGAAGGACGCGGTAGCCGGCCGCCAGCAGGTCGTCCATCTGCAGCACCCACGTCTCGAGGTCGTCGGCGAGGCCGTTCACGAGCACGGCCGTCTTGTCGCCGTCGCCCTCCAGCTTGAAGTTCATGTCGATGCCGTTCACCGATGCGGTCGGCATTCACGCTCCTCTCGTTCGAAGTTCCGCGGCCGTCACGTGACAGCTCGCGACGTGGCCCGGCCCGAACTCCGTCATGTCCGGCACGTCGCTCCGGCAGACGTCGATCGCACGCGGGCAGCGGGGATGGAAGTGACAGCCCGTGGGCGGCTCGAGCGGGCTCGGGATCTCGCCGCGGACGGCGGCCGCCTCGAGCCGGCGGCGGGGGTCGGGCTGGGGGATCGCGTCGATCAGGGTGCGGGTGTAGGGGTGCTTCGGGCGGGTGAGCACCTCGTCGGCCGGCCCCGCCTCGACGATCCGGCCGAGGTACATGACGGCGACCCGGTCGGCGATGTGCTCGACCACCGCCAGGTCGTGAGTGATGAAGACGAGCGCCACGCCCAGGTCGCGCTGGAGCTCGCAGATCAGGTTCAGGATCTGGGCCTGCACCAGGACGTCGAGTGCCGACACCGGCTCGTCGGCCACGATCAGGTCGGGCCCGAGCGCGAGCGCGGCGGCGATCGCCACCCGCTGGCGCTGGCCGCCGGAGAGCTCGTACGGGCGGGAGTCGGCGTGCCGCTGCGAGAGCCCCACGCTCTCGAGCAGCTCGCCCACGCGTGTGTCGCGCTCGGGGCGGGTGCCGACCCCGAAGGCGTCGAGCGGCTCGCGGACGGTGCGGGCCACCGGCCAGCGCGGGTCGAGCGAGCTGTAGGGGTTCTGGAAGATCGGCTGGACACGGCGGCGGAAGCTCGTCCGCGCCCGTCCGGCCGTCCCGACCTCCTCGCCGTCGAAGCGCACCGTGCCTGCGGTCGGCCGCGTGAGCCCGAGCAGGCAGCGGCCGAGGGTCGTCTTCCCCGACCCCGACTCGCCCACGATCGTCAGCACCTCGCCGGCCCGCACGTCGAGGTCGACGCCGTCGACCGCGCGCAGCGTCGCCGACCGGCCCAGGAGCCCGCCGCCGATGCGGAAGTCGCGCGTGACGCCGCGGGCCTCGAGCAGGGCGGGGGCGGCGCTCATGCGGCGGCCTCCGCCTCGACGTGCCAGCAGGCGGTCACGTGACCGGCCTCGCGGCTCGTGAGCGCGGGCACCCGTTCGCAGGCGTCCATCCGCACCGGGCAGCGGGGGGCGAACCGACATCCGGGCGGCGGGTCGGCCAGGTCGGGCACGCGCCCGCCGGCGACCGGCAGCGAGCCGCGGCCGTGGGTGCGGGTCGGGAGCGCCGCGAGGAGCGCCTTCGTGTAGGGGTGCTCGGGCGCGTCGAAGATGCGCGCGACCGGGGCCACCTCCACCAGCTGGCCGGCGTACAGCACTCCGGCCCGATCGCACAGCTGGGCGACCACGCCCAGGTCGTGCGCGATCAGGATGACGGTCGTCCGGTGCCGGTCGCGCAGGTCGCGGATGAGCGCCAGGATCTGGGCCTGGATCGTGACGTCGAGCGCCGTCGTCGGCTCGTCGGCCACGAGCAGGGCCGGCTCGTTGGCGAGCGCGGTCGCGATCACCACGCGCTGCTGCATCCCGCCGCTCAGGCGGTGGGGCGGGTCGCCGTAGCGCCGCTCCGCGGCCGGGATCCCGACTTCGGTCAGAAGCTGGGTGGCGCGCCGCCGGGCCTCGCGGCCGCTCACGGGGCGGTGGGCGCGGATCGTCTCGGCCACCTGCTCGCCGACCGCGAACGCCGGGTCGAGCGCCGCCTCCGGGTCCTGGAAGACCATGCTGATGCGGTCGCCGCGTAGCCGGCGCCGGGCCGTCTCCGGGAGCGCCAGCACGTCCTCGCCCTGGAAGTCGATCCGGCCCTGCACCTGCGCCGACCGCGGCAGCAGGCCCATGACCGCGAGCGCCAGGGTCGTCTTGCCGCAGCCGGACTCGCCGACGAGCCCGAAGATCTCGCCCTCGCTCACCTCGAGCGACACGTCGCGCACGGCCGAGACCGGGCCGTAGTCGACCGACACGTCCTGGAGCGCGAGGAGCGCTCTCACCTGCTCACCCCGCGCGGGTCGAAGTGATCGCGCAGTCCGTCGCCGATCAGCGTGAACGCGAGCACGGTGATCGCGATGGCGAGCCCGGGGTAGATGTCGGCCCACGGCGCCTGCTGGAGCACCTGGTAGCCGTCGGCCAGCATCAGGCCGAGCGACGGCGTCGGCGGCTGGGCGCCGAGGCCGAGGAACGAGAGCGCCGCCTCGATCTGGATGGCGAAGCCCATGAGCACGCTGGCCTGCACCACGGCCGGGCCGAGCGAGTTGGGAAGGACGTGGCGCAGCATGCAGCCCGTCCGCGAGACGCCGCGGGCGCGGGCGCCGACGACGTAGGCCTCGCCCTTCACGCCCAGCACCGACCCGCGCACGACCCGGGCCAGGATCGGCAGGTAGATGACGGCGATGGCGAAGAGGGCGACGCCGCTTCCCGGCCCGATGATCGCGATCAGCGAGAGCGCGAGCAGGAGCGCCGGCAGCGCCAGCAGCAGATCGACCGGGCGCATGAGGAGCGAGTCGACCCAGCCGCCGTAGTAGCCGGCCAGGAGGCCGAGCGGGATGCCGACCGCCATCGCCACGAGCACCGAGCCGACCGCGACCCCCAGCGATACGCGGTAGGCGAAGAGGACGCGCGAGAGCACGTCGCGGCCGAGCGCGTCCGACCCGAACGGGTGCGAGGCGTCGGGGCCGGCCAGGACGCGGGAGGGGTCGATCGCGTTGGGATCGTGCGGGGCCAGGACCGGCGCGAGCAGCGCGACCAGCACGAGGGCGGCCAGGATGGCGGCGCCGACGGCGGCCCGGCCGCGCACGCGCCGGCGCGTGCGAAGGACGACGGCAACCGCGCTCACCGCTCGCCTCCGGCGTCGATCCTCGGGTCGAGCCAGCCGTACAGCAGGTCGGTCACGAGGTTCACGATGATGAAGAGCGTGGCGATCACGAGCACCGCGCCCTGGACGACCGTGTAGTTGCGCTGGTTGATGGCCGTCACGGTGAGCCGGCCGACGCCCGGCAGGCCGAAGAGCGTCTCGATCACGATCGCGCCGCCCAGGAGCACCCCGAACTGGATCCCGGCGATGGTCACGATCGGCACCGACGCGTTTCGCAGCGCGTGCCGGAAGACGATCGACCGCTCCGCGAGGCCCTTGGCGCGCAGGAACGTGACGAAGGGCGCGCCCAGTGCCTGGTCCATCGCGCCCCGCGTGGTGCGGGCGATGTAGGCGGCCTCCCCGATCGCGAGCGTCAATACCGGGAGCGTCATGTAGCGCAGGTTCCCGACCGGATCGGCGGTGAACGGCACGTAGCCGGACGGCGGCAACCAGACGAGCGTCGCGGCGAAGAGCAGCACGAGCAGCGTGCCCAGCCAGAAGTCCGGAATGCTCACGCCGACGATGACGAAGCCGTCCATGAGCCGGCGGGCGGTGCCCGGGCGGGCCGCCGCCAGGACGCCCATCGGCACGCCGGCGACGAGCGCGAGGCCCATCGAGAGGAACGTCAGCTCGAGCGTCACGGGAAGCGCGTTTCCGAGCAGCTCCGAGAGCGGTGCGTGGCTCACGTAGTCGCGGCCCAGGTCGCCGTGCAGGAGACCCTTCATCCAGTCGACGTACTGGGTGAGGAGCGGCTCGTCGAGGTGCAGCTGATGGCGGATCGTCTCGACGTTCTGCGGCGTCGCCCGGAATCCGAGCATGGTTTGCACCGGGTCGCCGGGCACGAGCCGGATGAGCAGGAAGACGAAGACCGTCATGGCGAGGAGGGTCGGGATCGCCAGGAGGACGCGCTCGGCGATGTAGCGGGTGCGGGTGCTCACCTCCGCACCCGCCCGAGCAGCTTTCGGATGGCGTCCTCGGTGAGCGAGAAGTGGATCGCGGCCAGCCGGGCGGCCTCCTCGGGCCGGCGCTCGACGACGGCCTGCACGAGCAGGTCGTGCTGCTCGATCGCGAGCTGGCGGATCCTGGCGCTGTACGGCTCGGCCTCGAAGCCCAGGCTGATCTGCGCTCGCAGCTGGCGTGACAGGTTCCCGAGGAGCGGGTTCTTCGTCGCCCGGGCGATGGCGGCGTGCAGCTCGCGGTCGGCGACGCGGGAGGCCTCGCGGTCGGTGCCGGCGTCGCGGTAGCGGTCGCGGGCGGCCTCGATGTCGGCCACGTGGTCGTCCTCGAGCCGCTCGGCGGCGGTGCGCGCGATCTGCTGCTCGATCAGCCGGCGCAGGTCGAAGAGAAGCTCGAAGTACTCCCAGTTCGGCGCCAGCGTGCGCTCGACCATCTCGGCCGTGGCCGGCCCCCAGTCCGCCTGCACCACCGCGCCGCCGTTTCGGCCGCGGTGGATCTTCACGTAGCCGGTCGCGACCAGCCGCTGGAGCGCCTCGCGCACGGTGCTCCGGCTCACCTCGAGCATGCCCGCCAGCTCGCGCTCGGCCGGCAGCCGCTGGCCGGGCACGAACTCGCCAAGCGCGATCGCGGTCACCAGCCGCTCGGCGATCTGCTCGGCCGCGTTCTGGAGCCGCAGCGGGCTGAGCGGCACGCCGCTGTCGCCGATGCCGTCGATCACGGGCCGTCCTCCCAGGCGTCCAGGAACCGCGCGAGCGTGCGGGCGCCGGCCACGATGCTCGCCAGCTCGACGCGCTCGTCGGCGGCGTGCATGTTCTCGACGCGGGGGCCGTAGCAGAGCGCCGGGATGCCGAGCTGGTTTCGATAGAAGCGGGCGTCGGTCGTCCCGGCGGTCGTGACCACGGCGGGCGTGCGGCCGTGTGCGGCCCGGTGCGCGGCACCCACGGCGGCGACGAGCGGGTCGTCGGCCCCGAGCTCGTAGCCCTCCGCGCGGAAGCCGTTGAAGTGGACGCGTGGCGCGGCGCAGGCCGGCTCGGCGCCGGCGGCCCGCTCGACCGCGACGCGGACCTGCCGCATCGCCTCCTCGACCGCCATCCCGCGCGGGAAGCCGAGCCGGCATCCGATCCGGGCGGCGCCCGGGATGCTCGACTGCCACTCGCCCGCGGTGAACGTGCCGATGTTGAGCGCGTGGCGCTCGCGGCCGCCGAGCATGTTGAGCTCCGACTCCACCCGGCGCAGCTCCTCGATCAGGTGGAGCGCGACCGTGAGTGCGCCCATCGCCGGCCCGGCGCCGAGGGCGTGGCCGGCCTCGGCGAAGACCTCGACCTCGAACCAGAGGACGCCGATGCCGGCCACCAGCAGGCGCAGGTCGGTCGGCTCGAGCAGCACGGCGGCATCGCCGACGACTCCGGCTCGGATCGACGCCAGCGTCCCGTTCCCGCTCTGCTCCTCCTCGATCGCGCCGACGAGCGTCACCCGCGGCTCGCGGTCGGGTGCGGCGGCCAGGAGCGACTCGACGGCGAGGGTGGCCATGGCGAGGCCGGACTTCATGTCGCCGGCGCCGCGCCCGGTCATCCAGCCGTCGCGGACGTGGGGCGCGAACGGCGGCGACGACCACAGCCGCTCGTCCCCGGCCGGCACGACGTCGAGGTGGCCGTTCAGGAGCAGGCGGCGGCCGCCGTCGCGGCCCAGCCGGCCGACGACGATGGTGCGCCCGTCGTAGGCGCCCGGGCCGACGCCGGCGGACGGATCGAGCTCGATCCCCTCCGGGAACGGGACGCGCTCGACCGCCATGCCGATCCGCTCGAGCTCGGCTGCCAGGACGTCCTCGGCACCCTGCTCGGCCCCGGGCACGCTGGGCTCGCGGACGAGCTCCTCGAGGAACGCGAACGCATGCTCCGCGCGCTCGTCGACGGCCCGGTCGATGGCGTCCTCGACCGAATGGTGTTTAGGCTGGGCCATTTTGCCGAATCTACAGCATCGCACGGCGCAACATCGGGGTCAGACCCCGATGTTGCGTGGACGACCGCGGTGCGGCGGCTAGCGGGAGACGGGCTGCCCTGAGCCGCGCAGCCGCACGCCGCCCGAGAAGGTGCCCGCATACCAGCCGCGGTCGATCCGGTCGATCGAGACGACGCGGCCTGTCTCCGGCGCGTGCACGAAGCGGCCGCCGCCCAGGTAGAGGCCGACGTGGCCGAGGCCGAAGAAGACGATGTCGCCGGGGAGCAGGTCGCGGCGGTGGACGTGGCGGCCGAGGCCCCAGTCCGCGTAGCTCGAGTGCGGCAGCGTGATCCCGGCCCGCTGGTAGGCGAACCGCACGAGGCCCGAGCAGTCGAAGCCGGCCGGGGTCGAGCCGCCCCACACGTACGGGACGCCGCGCATGGCGAGCGCGCGCTCGACGGCGACCTGGGCGGCGGTCGGTCCGGCGGCGGTACGGGCGTCCTGGGCCGCAATCCCCATCACGGACGCATCTGCAGCGGGCGCAACGAGAAGCAGCGCGGACGATGCGATCAGCAACGGGCGCAGCACGAAGCGGCGAACGCTACCCAAGTTGCGGGAATCTCGCCACCATCAGGACGTCGCAATCGCCACGAGGGTCATCCAGGACTAAGCTCGGCTCCTGCACACTGACGGCGAGGGAAGGGGCGGTGATGAGCGCGACCGAGACCAGCATCCGCGACTGCCTGCACTTCATCGGCGGTGAGTGGGTCGAGCCCGGCGACGGCGGGCGGTTCGACGACACCGACCCCTTCACGGGCGACGTCGTCGCCCACGTTGCGGCTGGCACCCGCGACGACGCCCGCGCCGCGGTCGAGGCCGCCGCCGCGGCGTTTCCCGAGTGGTCGCGGACGCCGCCCGCCGTCCGGCAGGCGATCTTCCTGAAGGCGGCCGACGTCCTCGAGAGCCGCCGCGACGAGGTCGTCGAGTGGCTGGCCCGCGAGACCGGCTGCACGTTCGGGTTCGGGATGTTCCAGATGATGTTCGTGCCCGGCCTCTTCCGGCAGGCCGCCGGCGCGGCGTACGCGCCCACCGGCACTGTCGTCCCGTCCGACCTGCCGGGCGCCTTCGCGATGGGCGTTCGCCGGCCGGTCGGCGTGGTGGGGGCGATCTCGCCCTGGAACGCCGCGCTCATCCTGTCGGCCCGGGCCATCGCATCACCGCTCGTCTTCGGGAACACGGTGGTGCTGAAGCCGTCCGAGGAATCGCCCTACGTGGGCGGGCTCCTGTGGGGCGAGGTCTTCGCCGAGGCGGGGCTGCCCGCCGGGGTGCTGAACATCGTGACGCACGGCCGCGGCCAGGCGGGGCCGATCGCCGACGAGATGGTCGAGAGCCCGCACGTGCGCCGCATCAACTTCACCGGCTCGACGGCCACCGGCCGCAAGCTCGCCGAGGCGGCGGGCCGCAACCTGAAGCGGATCGTCCTCGAGCTCGGCGGCCAGAACCCGCTGATCGTGCTCGCCGACGCCGACCTCGACTACGCCGTGTCGGCGTCCGCGTTCGGCGCGTACCTCCACCAGGGCCAGATCTGCATGTCGGCGAGAAAGATCATCGTCGAGCGCCCGATCGCCGAGGAGTTCACGGGCCGGCTGGCCGAGAAGACCTCCGGCCTCAGCCTCGGCGACCCGAAGGAGCACGCCACCATCATCGGCCCGCTCATCACCGAGCAGGCGCTCGAGACGGTGAAGGGCCGCGTCGACGACGCCGTCCAGCAGGGCGCGCGGGTGCTCGCGGGGGGCGAGGCCGTCGGCCCGTGCTTCCAGGCCACGCTCCTGGCCGACGTCCCGCCCGACTCCGAGCTGGCCCGCGTCGAGACGTTCGGGCCGGTCGCGTCGATCGAGGTGGTCGACAGCCCCGAGGAGGCCGTCGCCCGCGCGAACGCCACCACCTACGGGCTCGCCGCCGGGATCCTGACGAGCGACCCCGACCGCGGCCTGGCGCTCGCGGAGCAGCTCCAGGCGGGCATCGTGCACGTGAACGACCAGCCGGTGCACGACGAGCCGCAGATGCCGTTCGGCGGCGTCAAGGACAGCGGCTGGGGCCGGTTCGGCGGGACGTTCGCGATGGACGAGTTCACCGAGCTGCGCTGGATCACGGTGCAGAGCGGCACGAGGCCGTTCCCGTTCTGAGGAGCCGGGTGCATGGCTGAGCTCGTCACGCTCACGGAGGCGGTGCGCGAGCTCGTCCACGACGGCGACACCGTCGCGTTCGAGGGCTTCACGCACCTGATCCCGCACGCCGCCGGGCACGAGGTGATCCGCCAGGGCCGGCACGACCTCACGCTGGTGCGGCTCACGCCCGACGTGATCTACGACCAGCTGATCGGGATGGGGTGCGCGTCGCGGCTCATCTTCTCGTGGGGCGGGAACCCCGGCGTCGGGTCGCTGCATCGGTTTCGCGACGCGGTCGAGCACGGCTGGCCGGTGCCCCTCGAGATCGAGGAGCACTCGCACGCCGGCATGGCCGCCGCCTACTCGGCCGGCGCCGCCAACCTGCCCTTCGGGGTGCTGCGCGGCTATGCCGGCACCGACCTCCCGGCGCACACCCCGACGGCGTCGTGGATCGACTGCCCGTTCACCGGCGAGCGGCTCGCCGCGGTGCGGGCGCTGCGGCCCGACGTCGGCATCGTCCATGCGCAGCGGGCCGACCAGGCGGGGAACGTGCAGCTCTGGGGGATCAGCGGCGTGCAGAAGGAGACCGTGCTCGCGTCGGCGCGCTCGCTCGTGACCGTCGAGGAGATCGTGCCGGAGCTAACGCCGAAGCCGGGCGCCACGATCCTCCCCGGCTGGGTCGTCACCGCGGTCGCCGCGGCGCCCGGCGGCGCGCATCCGTCGTACGCCCACGGCTACTACGACCGCGACAACGAGTTCTACCGGCGCTGGGACGCCATCAGCCGCGACCGCGACCGCTTCCAGGAGTGGATGCGCCGGCACGTGCTCGAGACCCGCGACGTCGGCGAGTACCGCTCGAGCCTGGCCCAGGCGGCCACCGCGTGAGCGAGAACGGCTACACGGCGGCCGAGATGATGGCGGTGGCCGCGGCGCGCCGGCTCGAGGACGGGACGGTCTGCTTCGTGGGGATCGGCCTCCCCAGCCGGGCCGCCAACCTGGCCCGGGCGACGCACGCGCCCGGGTGCGTCCTCATCTACGAGAGCGGGACGATCGGGGCCAAGCCGAGCCACCTGCCGCTCTCCATCGGCGACGGGGAGCTCGCCGAGACGGCCGACGCCGTGGTGTCGGTCCCCGAGATCTTCGGGTACTGGCTCCAGGGCGGCAGGATCGACGTCGGCTTCCTGAGCGCCGCCCAGATCGACCGCTTCGGCAATCTGAACAGCACGGTGATCGGCGACTACGAGCATCCGAAGGTGCGGCTCCCGGGAGGGGGCGGCGCCCCCGAGATCGCGGCCTCGTGCCGCGAGACGCTCGTCATGCTCGAGCACACGCCGCGGGCCTTCGTCGACCGGCTCGACTTCGTGACGACGGTCGGCTACGGCGACGGCCCCGGCGCCCGCGAGCGCTACGGCCTCACCGGGCGCGGGGTGACGGCGGTCATCACCGACCTCGGCGTGCTGGAGCCCGATCCGGCCACGTTCGAGCTCACGCTCACCGCGCTTCACCCGGGCGTGACGGTCGACCGCGTGCGCGAGGCGACGGGCTGGCCGCTGCGCGTCGCCGAGCGGGTCGAGGTGGGGGCGGCGCCGAGCGACCGCGAGCTCGCGGCGCTGCGGTCGCTCCGGACGGTCGAGGAGAGGAGCGACGCGTGAGCGCCCACCGCCTGGTGCGGGTCGAGGACTCCGACCGCGGCGGCCGCGAGCCGCTCTACCTGCATCCCGACTACCGCTCGAGCGTGAAGCGGGCCCCGACGGCCCCGCTCGTCCTGCTCCCGGAGGCGCTGGCCGACCGCACCGGGCCCGCGTTCGGCGAGGGCGACGTGACGGCGGCCGACGCCGACCTGACGACCCGGCACGACGGCGAGCCGCTGGGCGAGCGGATCGTCGTCAGCGGCCGCGTCCTCGGCGCGGACGGCCGGCCGGTGCCGGGGACGCTGATCGAGATCTGGCAGGCCAACGCAGCCGGTCGCTATCGCCACGCGAACGACCAGCACCCCGCGCCGCTCGACCCCAACTTCACGGGCGCCGGGCGCTGCCTCGCCGACTCCGAGGGCCGCTACCGGTTCGTGAGCGTGAAGCCGGGCGCGTACCCGTGGCGCAACCACCCCAACGCGTGGCGGCCCGCGCACATCCACCTCTCGGTGTTCGGGCGCGCGTTCACCGACCGGCTCGTCACGCAGATGTACTTCCCGGGCGACCCGCTCTTCGAGTTCGACCCCATCTCCCAGTCCGTGCGCGACGCCGCCGCCCGGCGACGGATGGTGAGCGCGTTCGACTGGGAGACGACGACGCCGGAGTGGGCGCTCGGCTACACGTTCGACATCGTCCTCGGCAGCACGCCGATGGAGGACTGACGGTGGCCCATCCGACGCCGTCGCAGACGGTCGGGCCGTTCTTCTCGATCGGCATGTGCACCCGGCCGCAGCACGAGCTCGTCCCCGCCGGCGGCGACGGGGCCGTGGCGATCTCGGGCCGGGTGACCGACGGCGACGGCGAGCCGGTGCCCGACGCGGTGGTGGAGGCGTGGGACCGCGCCGGCGGCCGCTGGGGCCGCTGCGGCACCGACGCCGGCGGCGAGTACCGGCTCGTCTCGGCCCGGCCCGCCGCGGCCGCCGGCGGGGCGCCGCACCTCGCGCTCCTGGTCTTCGCGCGCGGGCTCCTGAAGCCGCTCATGACCCGCATGTACCTCCCCGACGAGACCGACGCCAACGCCGCCGACCCGGTGCTCTCGGCCCTCGAGCCGGACGAGCGCGCGACGCTCGTCGCGCGGCCGGCGGACGGGGGGCTCGCCTTCGACATCCGGCTCCAGGGCGACGGGCAGACGACGTTCTTCGCGCTGTGACGGGCTTCGCGGGCATCCTCGTCCCCGACGACCTGCTCGACGCGGTTTCGGACCGGGCCTGGCTCGCGGCACTGCTCGAGGCCGAGCGGGCGCTCGCGAACGCCGAGGCCATCGCGGGCGCGATCCCCGCACACGCGGCCGCGGCGATCGCCGAGCGCTGCCGGCCCGAGCTCTTCGACCCGGCCCGGCTGGCGGAGGCGGGCCGGGCGGCGGCCAACCCGGTGGAGCCGCTGGTGCGCGAGCTGGCCGAGGCGGTCGGCGGCGAGGCGGCCGCGTTCGTCCACCGCGGGGCGACGAGCCAGGACATCATGGACTCCGCGGCGATGCTCGTCGCGCGCCGCGGCCTCGGCATCGGGCTCGCCCGGCTCGACGCGGCCGCGGTGCGGTGCGCGGAGCTGGCCGGCGAGCACCGCTCGACGCCGATGGCGGGCCGCACGCTGCTCCAGCACGCCGTGCCGACGACGTTCGGGCTCAAGTCCGCCGGCTGGCTGGCGGCGCTGCTCGACGCGCGTGCCGGGCTCGAGCGGATCCGCCGTGAGCGGCTCGCGGTGCAGCTCGGCGGCGCCGCCGGGACGCTCGCGGCCCTCGGCGACGGCGGGCTCGAGGTCGTGCGGCTCTTCGCCCGCGAGCTCGACCTGCCCGAGCCGGAGCTGCCCTGGCACGCCGACCGCCAGCGGATCGCCGAGCTCGGCGCAGCGCTCGCGGCGGCGGCCGGCGTCGCGGCCAAGATCGCGGGCGACATCGTCCTGCTCTCGCAGACCGAGGTGGCTGAGGTGCGCGAGGGCGGGGGCGGCGCGTCGTCCACGATGCCGCAGAAGCGAAACCCGGCCGCGTCGGTGCGGGCGATCGCCTGCGCCCGCCAGGCCCGCGGCCATGCGGCTGTCCTGCTCGCAGCGGTCGAGGGCGAGCACGAGCGGGCGGCGGGCGCGTGGCAGTCGGAGTGGGCGGCCCTCTCCGGCGCGCTCGCCTGCGGCGGCGGCGCGCTCGCGAACGCCGCGGAGGCGCTCGCCGGCCTGGAGGTCGACCCCGAGCGCATGCGCCAGAACCTCGACGCGACCGGCGGGCTCGTCCTCGCGGAACGGGTGTCACAGCTGCTCGCGCCGCGGGTCGGCCGCCGGGAGGCGCACGAGATCGTCTCGGCCGCCGCGGCGACCGGCTCGTTCCGGTGGGCGCTCGTCGCCGAGGAGCGGGTGGGCCTCTCCGCCGAGGAGGTGGACGCGCTGCTCGATCCGGAGGAGTATCTCGGCTCCGCCGCCGCGCTGGTCGACCGCGCGCTGGCCCGATACGCGCGGGAGAAGGGAGGCGACACGTGAGGGTGCACCATCGCATCGACGGCGCCGGCACGCCGCTCCTGCTCGTGAACTCGCTGGGGACGGCGCTCGAGCTGTGGGAGCCGCAGGTCATCTCGCTCGGAGGCCGCCACCGGCTGGTGCGCTACGACCAGCGCGGCCACGGCGGCACGCCGGCGCCGCACGGCCCGTACACGATCGAGACGCTCGCGGGCGACGCGCTCGAGTTGCTCGACCGGCTCGGGCTGGAGCGGGTGTCGGTGTGCGGCCTCTCGATCGGGGGCGCGGTCGCCACCTGGATCGCCGCCCACGCGGGCGACCGGGTCGACAGGCTCGTGGTCGCGTCGGCCGGCGCGCGGTTTGCGACGCCCGAGACGTGGGTCGACCGGGCCGCGACGGTGCGCGCCGAGGGGACCGAGGCCGTCGTCGACGGCGTCCTCGAGCGCTGGTTCACGCCCGCGCTCGCAGCGGCGCACCCCGACGTCGTCGCCCGGTTCCGGGCGGCATTCTGCGACCGTGAACCGCGAGGGCTACGCCGGCTGCTGCGACGCGCTCGCCGAGTGGGACGTCGACGCCGCATCTGCGCCGGGTCATCGCCCCGACGCTCGTCATCTCGGGCGCCGACGACCCGGTCGCCCCGCCGGACCGGGGCCAGGAGCTGGCGGACGGGATCCCGCACGCGCGGCTCGTCGTCCTGGACGACTGCGCCCACCTGGCGAGCGTCAACCAGCCGAACGCGTTCGCCGACGCGGTGCTTCTCCACCTGGCAGGGGAGGCGGGATGACAGACGACGAGCGCGACGAGCGGGCATGCGGGTGCGGCGCGAGGTGCTCGGCGACGAGCACGTCGACCGCGCCGACGGCGCGCCACCGACTTCACCGCGCGACTTCCAGGACCTCATCACCCGGTACGCCTGGGGCGAGATCTGGACGCGGCCGGGGCTCGACCGGCGCACGCGCAGCTGATCACGCTGACCGCGCTGGTGGCGCTCGGCCGCGAGCGGGAGCTCGCGCTGCACCTGCGCGCCGGCGCTGCGGAACGGCGTGACGCCCGGACGAGATCAGGGAGGTGCTGCTCCAGAGCGCCATCTACTGCGGCGTCCCGGCCGCCAACACGGCGTTCGCGATCGCGCAGGGCGTGCAGGACGAGGAGGCGTGACGATGCGCACCCAGGTCGGCATCGTCGGGGCCGGGCCGGCCGGTCTGATGCTCGCCCAGCTCCTGCGCGCGCGCAGGGCATCGAGTCGGTCGTCCTGGAGGCGCGCAGCCGCGACTACGTCGAGCACCGCATCCGGGCGGGCGTGCTCGAGCAGGGCACGGTCGACCTGCTCGTCGGAGCCGGCGCCGGCGAGCGGCTCGCAGCGGCGAGGGGATCGTCCACCACGGCATCGACCTCCAGTTCGGCGGCGAGCGCCACCGCGTTCCGCTGAGCGAGCTGACCGGCGGTGCGGCGATCGTCATCTACGGCCAGACCGAGATCGTGAAGGACCTGATCGCGATCCGGCTCGACGCCGGCGACCCGCTCCACTTCGAGGTCGAGGACGTCGCCGTAAACGACGTCGAGAGCGAGCGTCCGCGGATCCGCTACGCGCACGAGGGCCGCGCCGCAGGAGCTCGAGTGCGACCTCGTCGCCGGCTGCGACGGCTTCCACGGCGTCTGCCGCGATGCGATCCCGGCGGGCGTCCTCACCGAGTTCTGGCGCGAGTACCCCTACGGCTGGCTCGGCATCCTCGCCCATGCCGCGCCCGTCGAGCGACGAGCTCGTCTACTGCCACCACCGAGCGCGGATTCGCGCTGCTCAGCCTGCGCTCACCGGAGGTCAGCCGCCTCTACCTCCAGTGCCGGCCCGACGAGGATGTCGGCGAGTGGCCCGACGAGCGGATCTGGGAGGAGCTCGAGGCCAGGGTCGGCGTCCCGGGCTACGACGCTGAACCGCGGCCCGATCGCCGAGAAGGGCGTCACCGGCATGCGCAGCTTCGTCGCCGAGCCCATGCGCCACGGCCGGCTGTTCCTGGCGGGCGACGCCGCCCACATCGTGCCGCCGACGGGCGCCAAGGGCCTCAACCTCGCGATCTCCGACGTGACGCTCCTCGCCGAGGCGATCGCCGACTGGCACGCAGCGGGAGGGCGGCCCTGCTCGACGCCTACTCCGACGCCTGCCTGCGGCGCGTCTGGCGGGCCGAGCACTTCTCGTGGTGGATGACCTCGATGCTCCACCGCCCGCCCGACGCCGACCCGTTCGACCTCCAGCTTCAGCTCGCTCAGCTCCGCTACGTCGTGCAGTCCGAGGCGCAGGCGCGCTCGCTGGCCGAGAACTACGTGGGGCTCGCGGGCGCGGCGGCCCTCAACTTCAACCAGACCTGACGGGGTACAATCGACCCGTGCATCCCGTTGCCGCCCTCGTCGGCAGAGGCGCGACCCCGAGGCAGGCTTCCGCCGTGATCTGGGGGCCGGGGACGTTGGTCGCCGTCACGACCGGCCTGTGGTTCGTGGACAAGCCCTTCGCGGTGGCCGTGCTGATCGTCACCGCGATCTCAGCCCCGCGAGCCCTCGTCTGCCTTGTGGCGCGATGGGGCCGCCCGGGTGTCGGCTCGACCTCCTCCGAGGTCGCGGCCTGGCCGGCGCTGCGTCGACCGAGCTGATCGCAGGGGCGCTGCGCGGCACGTGCGCGGCGGCGCTCAGCGCTCCCGGCGCTCGAACTCCAGCATGACCTTGCGCAGCAGCCCGTTCAGCTGCTTCTGCTCCCGCGCGCTCAGGGACATGGCCATCAGCGCCTCCTTCTGAGCCTGCGCGCCGACCGTCTTCTGGATCGTCTCGCGTCCGTGGTCGGTGAGCTCGACCACGACGCTGCGGCGATCCTCGGGGTCGGGAAGGCGCTGGACGAGGCCGGCCTCCTCGAGCCGGTCGAGCCGGTTGGTCATCGCCCCGCTCGAGAGCTCCATCCGCTTCGCCAGCCGCCCGGGTGTGCTCCGAAACGGCGGGCCGGACTGCGAGATGAACGACAGCACCTTGTACTCGCCGTGGTCGAGGCCGACCTCGGCCAGGGTCTCGTCGAGCATCCGGTTGATGCGGCGGTTGATGCCGCCGATGCGGTCGACGATGCCCTCCACCTCGAGGTCGAGGTCGGGGAAGGCGAGGTGGATCCGCGCCAGGAAGGCGTCGACATGGTCCTGCTCGGCGGGCGGCGCGGCCATCTCCACGTAGTTTGACACAATTTTTCTTGACGTCAAGAGATTCGAGAGGTACTATCTCGATCTCAAGATAGTTTAGATCGAGAGGTGACCCATGCTTCAACCGACCGACATGCACGCTCGACAGCTCATCGCCGCCGAGCGGATCGAGCGGCTGCGATGCGACGCCCGGCCCACCAGGCTGCGCGTCGCCGGCCCCGTGCGGCGCCGGGCTGGTGCCTTCCTCGTGGCTTCAGGCCTGCGGCTCGCCGGCCAGTGCGTCTGGTTCGTCGCAGCAGAGCCGGCTCGTGGCAGCACGGCGTATCCTTCGGCTCTCCGAAATGGCGCCGCGGACCACACCACCGTTCCGGGCTGACCACGTCGGCAGCCTGCTGCGCCCACCCGAGCTGCACACGGCGCGGGCCGACCATGCCGAGGGCCGGATCGACGCGGACGCGCTGCGGGCCGTCGAGGACGAGGCGATCCGGGCCGCGGTCCGGCTCCAGGCGGATGCCGGCCTGCGCTCGGCGACCGACGGCGAGTTCCGGCGCGCGTCCTGGCACATGGACTTCATCTACTCGCTCGGCGGGGTCGAGAAGGTGCTCGACTCGAACCTCTCGGTGCAGTTCCGAAACGCCGACGGGACGATGGAGTTCACGCCGCCGTCGCTTCGGGTTTCCTCGCCGGTTCACCTGGACGAGACGATCTTCGCCGACGCGTTCGGGTTCCTCTCCGGCCACGTCGGCGAGGGTGTCACGCCCAAGCTCACGATCCCGTCGCCGAGCATGGTGCACTACCGCGGCGGCCGCGCCTCGATCGACGAGGCGGTCTACCCGGACATCGAGGAGTTCTGGGCCGATCTCACGGCCGCCTACCGTGACCAGGTGCGCCGCCTCGGCGAGCTGGGCTGCCGCTACCTCCAGCTCGACGACACGAGCCTCGCCTACCTGAACGATCCCCGCCAGCGCGAGCATGCGGCCGCGATCGGCGGCGATCCCGAGCACCAGCACGAGGCCTACATCCGGCACCTGAACGAGGCGCTCGCCGGCCGCCCGGAGGGGATGGCCGTGACCACCCACATGTGCCGCGGGAACTTCCGCTCCGCCTGGGCCGCAGAGGGGAGCTATGAGTTCGTCGCCGAGGCGCTCTTCACCCAGCTCGACGTCGACGGCTTCTTCCTGGAGTACGACGACGAGCGCTCGGGCGGTTTCGAGCCGCTGCGGTTCGTGCCGCCGGGCAAGATGGTCGTGCTCGGCCTGGTGACGACCAAGCGCGGCGAGCTCGAGCAGAACGACGACCTGAAGCGCCGGATCGAGGAGGCGAGCAGGCACGTCGGCATCGACCAGCTGTGCCTCTCGCCGCAGTGCGGGTTCGCCTCGACGGTCGAGGGGAACGCGCTCACGGTCGACGACGAGATCGCCAAGTTGCGGCTGGTCGTCGAGACGGCCGCGGAGGTGTGGGGCTAGCCGCTCACAGCGCGCGCATGCTGTTGTTGCGCGGCTTCTGCTCGACCTCGGCCAGGCCGAGCTCGGCCATGAGCGGCGGCACGTACATCCCGAACCGGCCGCGCAGGCCCTTCTTCAGGCCGTACCAGCCGCCGACGGGGTTGTCGGGCGAGCGGGCCCACGCCTCGACGGTGCCCTTCGCGGCCGGCTTCTGCTCGTCGGCCGACCCGAGCGGCATCCAATCGCCGTGCTTCTTCAGCATGGCGTGCAGGTCATCGATGCACCGCAGGTGGTAGCGAAGCTCGGTCTTGCCGACGCGACACGCGAGCGCCGGCGGATCGGCCGCCTCGTCCCGGTACATCTCGTACTCGGAGCCGCCGCTCGGCGTCTTCAGGACCCAGGGGCTCTCGCGCGTTCCGTCGCCCATCGGCGCGAGCCTACAGGACGAGCCCGGCGGCCGGGCACATGCAATACCGGTGCCTGGCACCGATCTTGCATCGCGTTGGCTCGAGCGAGCCTCGGTGGCTTCGGCGAAGACCGCGTTCTTTGCCGAAGCGCACTCCAGGCTGCGGGTCGGATTAAGGAGGGGCCCGCGGGGGAACCCTGGGTTCCCCCGCGATCACTAGAGGATGAGCCGCGCCGACATGCGCCAGATCGCCACGCGCCAGGCGGCGACGCCGAAGATCAGGAGCGCGGCGACGTTCCACAGGTCGGCCGCGGCGTCGAATCCGAACGCCGCGTGCCGGACGAGCTGGACCGTGTGGTAGAGCGGGTTCAGCTGGGCCAGGTGCTGGGCCCACTCCGGCAGGCCCGAGATGGGGAAGAACGTGCCCGCCACGAGGAACAGCGGCGTCACGACCGCGCTGATGACGTAGCTGAAGTTGTCGATCGACTTCATCGTTGCCGCAACCGTGATCCCGAACGCGGCCCATCCGTAGCCGGACACGAAGCCGATCGCGGGGATGAAGATCATCTGCGGGCGCGGGTCGAGGCCGAAGGCGATCGCCACCAGGAGCGGGGCGCAGCCGTACACCCCGGCACGGATCGCGATCCAGAGCGCCTCGGCCGTCACCAGCTCCTCGGTGTCGACGGGCGCCGCCAGGATCGCGTCGTAGGTGCGCTGGAACCGGTGCTTCACGAACGTCGAGAACATCCCCGGGAAGACGCTCGAGAAGAGCACGGCGGTGGCGACCGTCCCGGTGCCGACGAACTCGACGTAGTCGTAGCCGCCGACCTTCGAGACCAGCGACCCGAACCCGAAGCCGAATGCCAGCAGGTAGATGGTCGGCTCGACCGTTGACGAGAAGGTCGCCGAGCGCCAGTACGACGAGAAGTTGATCATCTCGCGATAGAGCACGCCGGCCAGCGCCGGCCGCTCGAGCCGGTGAAGGCGCCGCGTGACGGTGCCGACGGTCACTCGATGTCCTCGCCGGTGAGGAGGACGAAGACGTCCTCGAGGTTCGCCGGGCGGCGGGCGCCCTCGTGGTCGAACCCGTTCGCGGCCTCGATGCCGACGACGGCCACGCTCGTCCCGGTGCGCCGCGTCCGCAGGCCGCCGGAGACGGCGGTCTGCTCCACCTCGGCGAGCCGCGCGGGCGGCCCGTAGACCTCGAGCACCTCGCGCCCGGCGTGCGCGGCGACCAGATCGGCCGGCCGGCCGGTGACGACCGCCTTGCCCTCCGACATGATCGTGACCGTGTCGGCGAGCCGCTCCGCCTCCTCGATGTAGTGCGTCGACATGAGGATCGAGACGCCCTCGGTGCGCAGGCTGTCGATGAGCGCCCAAAGCTCCTGGCGCACCTGCGGGTCGAGCCCGACCGTGGGCTCGTCGAGGAGCACGAGGCGCGGCCGGTGCACGAGCGCCCGGGCGATCAGGAGCCGCCGGCGCATGCCGCCGGACAGCTCGTCGACGCGGGTGTCGCGGCGGGCGCCCAGGTTCGCGATCTGGAGCGCGCGCTCCACCGACGGGGTGCGCTCGTGCCGGCCCAGCCGGTAGAGCCACGCGAACACGCGCAGGTTCTGCTCGACGGTGAGCGTCGTGTCGAGGTTGTCGAGCTGGGGGACGACGCCGCACTCGGCGCGGGCCTGCTTCGACTCGCGGGGGAGCCGGAAGCCCAGCACCTCGAGCTCGCCGTCGTCGGCGATGGCCTGCGCCGTCAGCATCTTCATCGTTGTCGACTTGCCGGCGCCGTTGGGGCCCAGGAGGCCGACGCACGTCCCGGCCGGGACGTCAAGGTCGAGCCCGTCGACGGCCGTGATCGGCCCGAAGCGCTTCGTGACGCCCCGCATCCGAAGCGCGATGTCCGCCTGCCGTGCCATGCCCGCACGGTATCGCGGGATCGACGATCTAGCCGATGGCGAAGGGGTTCGACCAGGCCTGCGTGCCCTCGGCGGACACCACCTCGACCCGGCCCCACTTCCAGTACTCGGGCGGCTCGAACCTGGCCCGGGTGATGGCGCCGTCGTGGCGGCGGTCGAGCACGCGACCGCGCCAGTTCATCGCGTACCGGCCGGCGTCCACCCGGCAGCCGTCCCACGGGCCCGAGCGGACGGTGATCGACCGGGCCGGGTCGCAGCGCACCTCCACGCCGCCGGCGTCGACCTCGATGCCCAGGATCGCCGCGCCCGACGTGGCGTAGAAGTCGCCGTCGCGGAGCGCCGCCAGCACCGCCTCGCGCGAGCGCTCCGGGGCCGCCACCACCGTCCACGCGAGCCGGCTGTCCTGGCCCGGGTAGTGGGAGTCGTCGGTCGCGATCCCGAGGCACGTCCCGCCCAGATGCAGGATGTCGTCCCAGTGGACGGCCGAGAGCCCGTTCCCCTGGAGGAGCTCGGAGCCGGCGTTCATCACCTCGATGCCGGACAGGGCCGGGGCGGCCAGGTAGTCCTCGGCGCGAAGGCCGCTCCAGTAGGGGTGCGCGAGGTAGGCGACCCCGCCCTGCGCGACGATCCACTCGGCGGCGGCGGCGATCGACGGGAACTCCTCGCGCGGCTCGGGCAGGACGTCGATCCCGTAGGCGAGCACGTCGGCGTCGAAGTCGCCGCGGCCCTCGAGCTTGGCCGAGAGCTCGCTCGACGGGAGCAGGAGCAGGTCGTCGTGGGCAGCGGTGGTGATGTGCCAGTGGTCGGTGATCGCGAGCACGTCGAAGCCCGCGCGGGCGTAGTGCTCCACCAGGCCGTCCGGCGTCGCCTCGCCGTCGGAGTTCGTCGTGTGCGAGTGAAGCTGGCAGCGCAGCCACTCGCCGTCGCGGTTGAACGGCGCGATCACGGGCGCTGACGCTACCGGCGCGCTCAGCGGCGGGAAAGGTCCAGAACGGGCCTCGTGGAACGGTCCACCACGGTGAACGGTGCGAGCGCCAGAGCGTCGGTGGTGTCGTCGAGCATGAGCGCGGCGACGTACTCGCCCGCCGAAAGCGGCGGGAATGCGACCTCGCCGACGGGGACGGCGCCGGTGAGCCGCTGCTGGAGGGGCGGGGACGTGAGGTCGGCGCCGGCGGCGAAGAGCCCCACCCAGTCCCACCGGTTCGCGGTGCCGTCGCGCCAGCGCACGGCGACCGGCTGGCCCGACCGGATCCGCCTGCGCACCCGGATCGACGGCGCCGCGCCCTCGGCGGCGAGCCAGACCGGCGCCCGCGAGCGCACCCCGCCGCGCGGGCCGGTGAGCACGATCTCGTACGGCCCGGGACGGGCGCCGCGGGCCGAGAGGACGATCCGGCCGCCCTCCTCGGCGTCGGCGACCGGCCGCCAGGCGACGGGGCGGGCCGCCGGTGCGCCGGCCCGCACGAGCGCGATCCGCCCGCCGGCCGGTGCGCTGCCGGCGAGGAGCGCCGCGACCCCGCCGCCGCTCGTCGCGGCCGGGGCCGCCGGAGCTGCGAACGGCTGGATCGTCCCCGGCACGAGCCGCAGGGACGCCACCACCGCGCGGTGGTCGGTCGGCCACGACGAGACCGGGATGTCGACGTGCTCGCCGCCCGGCTCACCCGCGATGACCGCCGCGGCCACCTCGATTGGGCCGCCGACGAGGACGGCGTCGATCCGGTCCCTGCCCTCGCCGGGGTCGGCCGGGAAGCCGGGCACCGGCCACGTCAGGGCTCGGCCCGAGTAGGCGTCGGCGAACCCGGCGGCCGCCAGCGCGTCGGCCACGGGCCAGCCGGGGGAGCACGGCGCGTTCAGCATGCCGGCCATGACGGCCGGGACGCCGTCGCGGCCGAGCCGGCGCATGGTCGCGGCCACCGCCTGGATCTCGGGGACGCGCAGGTCGTGCTCGCCGGCCGCAACGGCCGCGAACGGCTCGCCTGCGATGAGGCGGGCCGGCCCGTACCGCGCCGTCGAGAGGTGGACGTTGGCCACCGCGGCATAGCGGCCGGGCACGACCTCGACCACGACGTACGGCTGCCCGGCGGGGCGCACGAGCGGCCTGCGGGCAACGACGTCGAGCGTCGTGTCGCGGCCGGCCCATCCCAGCTCGTCGGCGATCGGGCCGGCGAGGCCGCCCGCGTTCTGGATGCAGACGACGTCGGCCCCGGCCGCGCGGACGACCGCCGCCAGCGCGGGCACGGTGGCAGGGTCGCCCTCGTAGGCGTCGAGCGTCATCACGACGAGCTCGGCGGCGGCGTCGCCGGGCGTGCCGGCGATGGGTGCGGCGGGCGGCGTCGGGGCGGCCTCCGGGCGCGGGCCGCGCCGGCGCCGGTCCTCGGCCGGTCCGATGAGACGTGCCAGCGCCCGGGCCGCGGGGACGGCCGCCGCCCGCGGCACGCGGCCGTAGCCGACGAGCACAGCCGATCCGCGCCGGGGCGGCTCGGCGAGCATGTCCTCCACCAGCCCCACCCGCACCCGGTCGGCGGCTGCGCGGGCGTGGAGCTCGGCCCGGTCGACCGGCTCGGGCAGCGTCGCGACGACGTGGAGGCCCGCGCCTTCGCCGCCAACGGTGGCGCCGGGAAGTGCCTCGGCGAGCGCGGCTCGAAGCGCGTCGCGGCGGCGCCGGTAGCGCTCGCGGACGCGGCGCAGGTGGCGGTCGAATGCCGCGGTCTCGAGCATGCGGGCCAGTGCGAGCTGGTCGAGCACGGCCGGGCCGCCGTCCAGCACGAGCCGCGTCTCGGCCGCGGCGGCCACGAGCTCGGCCGGCAGCACGAGCCAGGCCAGGCGGACGCCCGGAGCGAGCGCGAGCGATGCCGACCCGATGGAGAGCACGCGCTCGCCGGCGGCGGCCTGGAGCGCGGCGACCGCCCTCCCGTCGTGGCGCAGCTCACCGCCGCGGTCGTCCTCGACCACGAAGGCCGAGCGCTCGAGCAGCTCGGCGCGGCGGCGATCCGACAGCAGCGCCCCGGTCGGGAACTGGTGGCCCGGGGTCACGATCGCCGTCGACCCCGCCCGGACACGGCCGGCGACGATGCCTTCCTCGTCGACCGCGACCGGGCGGACGGCGAGGCCGGCCCGCGCGGCCGCCGCGCGCACCGCCGGGTCGCAGGGATCCTCGACCGCGGCCGCCTGCACTCCCACGCCCGCCAGCACGCGGCAGGCGATCTCGACAGCCTGTGCGGCGCCGTGGCAGACGACGATCCGGTCGCCGTCGCAGGCCACCCCGCGGACGCGGCCGAGGTGCTCAGCGAGCGCTCGCCGGAGGCCGGCGTGGCCGCGGCCGTCGCCGTAGTCGAGGGCCCGGTCGGGTGCGGCCGCGAGCTCGGCTCCCATCGCCGCGAGCCACGCACGGCGCGGGAAGAGCGCCAGGTCGGGGGCGCGCGCGCCGAGGTCGAGGCGCGGCGCCGGCGCCGGCGGCACGGGAGCGGGCGGGCTGGCCTCGAGCCGGTCCGACACCCGCGGGAGCGCGCGCGAGCGGACGACGATGTGGCCCTGCTGGTGCAGGTCGCGGTAGGCCTCGACCACCACCCCGCGCGAGACGCCGAGCGAGCCCGCAAGCGCCCGTGTCGCCGGAAGCCGCACCCCGGGACCGAGTCGTCCGGCAGCGATGGCATCGCGCAGGCCGGCGGCGATCTGGTCGCGCAGGGTGGCCGATTCCGAGCGGTCGATCGGCACCAGTAGCTCGGCCGGGCCTCTGGTCCTCCCCATGGGTGTGATTTTGGCACTTAACCCCCGGCGGCGCCGTTTGTACCATCTCGCAACCGTGCCCGTCCCCCGCGTCACCCGCCGGACGCTCCTGCAGGGCGCAGCCGCGGGTGGGCTCTCCGCCTACCTGGCCGCCTGCGGCGGCAGCTCGTCGAAGCTGCCGCCCGCGTCGTCGGGCGGCGGGCCGGCCGTGTCGGGCGCGGTGCCCGGGCCGCCGGCGGGCGGAGGCGTCCGCGGCGGGCGCGTCGTGAACGCCTTCGACGTCGAGGGCAACGGCTACGACCCGGCCATCGCCTACACGAGCACCGGCTGGGAGGCGATCTGCGAGGTCCTCTACTCGCCGCTCTACTCCTACGACCTCGACAACTCGCCGCGGCCGAACGCCGCCGCCGCGATGCCGAAGGTGTCCTCCGACGGCACCGTCTACACGATTCCGCTGCGACCCGACGTCAAGTTCCACAACGGCCGCGCGGTCGTCGCGGCCGACTACAAGTACGCCTGGGAGCGGGTGCTCGACCCCAAGACCCAGTCCTGGGCTGCCAGCTACATCTACACGATCAAGGGCGCGAAGGAGCTCTACCACCGCCAGGCGCAGGAGCTCGAGGGCGTCGAGGTCGTGGACGACCACACCCTGCGGGTGACGCTCGTCCAGGCCGACATCACCTTCGTCTACGCGCTCACGCAGCCCTTCATGGCGCCCGTGCCCAAGGAGGAGGTCGACCGGCTCGGCGCCAACTTCGCGGACACGCCGGTCGGGAACGGTCCCTTCAAGGTCGGGACGTACGACTCGCAGGGCCAGCGCTACGTGTTCACGCGGTTCGCCGACTACTACTGGAAGGGGCTCCCCTACCTCGACGAGGTCGAGTTCCGGTGGGGCATCGACCAGAGCGTGCAGCTGCTCATGATGCAGCGCGGCGAGGTGGATCTCATGGGCTACGGCCTGAACGCCCAGAGCCTGGCCGAGACGCGCGCGTCCGACCGGCTCCAGAAGTATCGGTTCGAGCAGCCGCTCCTGTCGTCGCGCTGGATCAACCTGCACCCGCGGGTGGAGGCCTTCCGCGACCTCCGCGTCCGTCAGGCGCTCAACTGGGCCACCGACCGCGACCAGCTCGAGCGGGTGACCGGCGGCGAGGCCGTCGCCTGGGGCGCCCCGTTCCCGAAGGACATCCTCGGCGGCAAGCGCACCTTCCAGCCCTACACCCTCGACCTCGACAAGGCCCGCAGCCTGCTCTCCGAGGCCGGCTCGCCCCAGCTCGCGTTCACCCTCTGGGTCAGCGACAGCCCCGAGCCCCAGGTGGGCCAGGTGCTCCAGCAGCAGTGGAAGGAGATCGGCGTCGACGTCACCCTGAAGCAGGTCTCCTATGCCACCATCAACGATCTCAGCATCAAGGACAAGTGCGACTCGTGGGTCTCGACCTACTACGCGATCTACCCGACGGCGATCGACGTGATCAGCCAGTACTGGGAGACCGGCGGGTCGTCCAACTACACCCACTACTCGAACGCCGACGTCGACCGGCTCACCACCGAGGCCCGCGCGACGAACGACCCGAACGCGCGAAATGCGCTCCTGGCGCAGGTCGAGCAGAAGGTGGGGGACGACGCGGCCGGTGTGTTCTGCGAGAACGTGAACTGGATCATGGCCCGCAACCCCGACCGCCTCAGGAATTTCCACTACTCCGGTGTCTACGGCGCTTACTACGACCGCCTCTGGGTCGCAACGTAGGGCCGCGGCGGCCACGTGGCCGCGGAGGACGTTCATCGCCGGAGTCGCCATCCTCGCCGGCGCTCTGCTGCTCGCCCTCCTCGCGCCGCTCTTCGGCGATCCCTACGCGACGCCTGTCGACGGGCTGACCCGCGAGGGGCTGCCGCTCGGCGTGGGCTCCCCGGGCCACCTCCTGGGGACCGACTCGCTGGGGCGCGACATGCTGGCCCGGATCGCCTACGGGGCCCGGGCGAGCCTCGCGATCGCGTTCATCTCGAACATCACCTCGGTCGGACTGGGCGTCGTGGTCGGCCTCGTCGCCGGCTTCTACCGCGGCTGGGTGGAGCAGCTGCTCATGCGCATCACCGACGTCTTCCTGGCCGTGCCCACCGTCATCTCCGGCCTCGCGCTCGCCAGCGTGCTCGGCACGGGCGTCCTCGGCATCGCCACCGTCGTCACCGCCCTCTACTGGGCATGGACGGCGCGGGTGGTGTTCGGCGAGACGCTGGCGCTCAGGCGGCGGACGTTCGTGGAGGCGTCCGTCGCGATGGGCGCGCCCGGGCGCACGGTGATCCGGCGGCACATCCTGCCCAACCTTGCGTCGCTGATCGCGACGCTCGCGGCGTTCAACGGCGCCGCGGTGGTCGCCATCGGGTCGGGCCTCTCCTACCTCGGCGCCGGCATCCAGCCGCCGCGGCCCGAGTGGGGGAACATGCTCGCCGAGGGCCAGGGCGCGATCGACTACGCGCCGCACCTCCTGATCGTGCCGCTCCTGTGCGTCGTCTTCACCGTGTTCGGGTTCGTCCTGATCGGCGAGAGCCTGTCGCGGCGCGGCGCCGTGTCGCTCCAGAGGTCATGGCTCGATATCTGATCGTCCGGGCCGGGCTCGGCGTCGTCACGATCGTGGGCGTCGTCCTGCTCACGTTCGTCCTGCAGTTCTCGCTGCCGGGCGACCCCGCCCGCCGCATCGCCGGCCCGCGGGCGTCTCCGGAGGTGCTCGCCACCGTCCGCGCCAACCTGCATCTCGACGACCCGATCGGCTCGCAGCTCGTCACGTACGTCTCCGACGTCGCCCAGGGCGACCTGGGCGTGTCCTACATCCGCCGCCGGCCGGTGATCGACCTCATCATGGAGCGTCTGCCAGCGACCGCCGTGCTCGCCCTCGGCGGCCTCATGGTGGAGGTGATCCTGGGCGGCGGCCTCGGGCTCTGGGACGGCCTTCGCCGCCGGCGCAGCCGCGGGCTCGCCGCCGCGAACGTCGTCCTGCTCTCGATCCCGACCTACTCGCTCGGGTTCCTGCTGCTCGTCGTCTTCGCCTACCGGCTCGACCTCCTGCCGCTCGGCGGCGGGACGAGCCCCGAGGAGCTGATCCTGCCCGCAATGACGCTCGGCCTCTTCGGCGTGCCGTACTACGCCGCCGTCGTCTCGGAGTCGACCCGCACGGCGCTCTCATCGCCCTACATGCGAACCGCGGTCGCGAAGGGCCTTCCGCGCCGGGTGATCCTGCGCCGGCACGTGCTGCGAAACTGCCTCTCGCCGGTCATCACGCTGGCCGGCCTCGACGTGGCGATCTACCTGTCGGGCGTCGTCTTCGTCGAGTCCGTCTTCGCCTGGCCGGGGATCGGCGAGCTCCAGGAGCAGGCCTACAACGAACTCGACCGGCCGCTGCTCATGGGCACCGTCATCATCGCTGCGGTCGTCGTGGTCGCGTTCAACCTGGTCGCCGACGTGGTGCGCGTGCTGGTCGACCCGCGGGCGCGGGTGGAGGAGTCCGGATGAGCGCGCTCCTCGAGGTTTCGGGCGTCTCGGTGCGCTACGGCGACTTCCAGGCCGTGACCGAGGCCTCGCTCGCGGTCGAGGAGGGCCGCACGATGGCGATCGTGGGCGAGTCGGGGTCGGGCAAGACATCGCTGGCGCTGGCCGTCGCGCGCCTGCTTCCGCCGGGCGGCGAGATCGCCGCTGGGGCGGTGCGGGTGGACGGCGTCGACGTCACCGGCCTGCGGGGCGCCGACCTGCGCCGGGCCCGCGGGCGGCTGGTCGGCTACCTGGCGCAGGACTCGATGGCCGCGCTCAACCCCGTGCTCCCCGCCGGGCTCCAGGTCGCCGAGGTGTTCGAGACGCGCGACGGCGTCCGCCGCGGCGAGGCCCGCCGCCAGGCCGTCGAGCTGCTCGGCCAGGTCGGGATCCAGCGCGCGGCCGAGGTCGCCCGGAGGTACCCGCACGAGCTCTCCGGCGGCATGCGCCAGCGGGTGATGATCGCGATGGCGCTCGCGCTTCGCTCGCGCCTCCTGATCGCCGACGAGCCGACGACGGCCCTTGACGTGACGGTCCAGGCCGAGATCCTGGCGCTGGCCGCCGCGCTCCAGGCCGACCACGGCGTCACGTTCCTGTGGATCACCCACGACATGGGCGTCGTTGCCGAGGTCGCCGACACGGTGGCGGTCATGTACGGCGGGCGGATCGTCGAGCAGGGCCCGGCCGGCGAGGTCTTCGGTTCGCCGTCGCACCCCTACACGCAGGCGCTCCTCGAGACGGTGCGTGGTGGTGCGGAGGCCCCGCCCAAGACGCCGTTTGCGACCATCGCCGGCGCGCCGCCGGCCGGCGTCATCCCGCCGGGCTGCCCCTTCCATCCCCGCTGTGCGCACGCCTTCGAGCCGTGCCCGGAGGTCGTGCCGGCGCTGGTCGACGCCGGCCCGGCCCACCGGGCGGCGTGCCACCTCCTGGGAGCGGGCCGGTGACGCCGCCCATCGTCGAGCTCGAGCGGGTGACGAAGCGCTTCGGCGGCGTGACCGCGGTCGACGAGGTGTCGCTCGCGCTGCATCCAGGCCGCACGCTGGGCGTGGTCGGCGAGTCGGGCTGCGGCAAGTCGACGACGGCCCGGCTGATCGTCGGCCTCGAGCGGCCGAGCACCGGAGAGCTCCGCTTCAACGGGGCGGCGTACGGGCGCTCGGGACGGGCGTTGCGAGCGGCCCGCAAGGCGATCGGGATGATCTTCCAGGACCCCTACGAGTCGCTCGATGCGCGCTTCACCGTCGGCGACGTCGTGGCGGAGCCGCTCGACACCCACGGCGTGCGCCGCGGCGAGCGGACCGACCGCGTCCGCGAGCTGCTCGACTCGGTCGGGATGCGCGGGATCGACCCGGGCGCATTCCCGGCCCAGTTCTCCGGCGGCCAGCGGCAGCGGATCGGCATCGCCCGCGCGCTTGCGCTCGACCCGGAGCTGGTCGTGTGCGATGAGCCCACCTCGGCGCTCGACGTCTCGGTGCAGGCCCAGATCCTGAACCTGCTCCTCGAGCTGCAGCGCGAGCGCGGCGTGGGCCTCCTCGTGATCTCCCACGACCTGCACGTCGTCCGGCGGATGAGCGACGAGGTGGCGGTCATGTACGCCGGCATGGTGGTGGAGCAGGGGCCGGCCGAGGCCGTCACCCGCTCGCCCCGCCATCCCTACACGCGCGCCCTCCTCGATGCGATCCCGGGGACGTCGCCGGCAGAGCGGCGGCTGCGCGACCGGCCGCGGGCCGCCGAGGGGATCGCCTCGGCCGCCGCCACGGGCTGCCCGTACTCGACGCGCTGCCCGCTTGCGACCGACGTTTGCCGAGCCGAGAAGCCGGCCCTCGAGGGCGGCGAGCACCAGGTCGCGTGCCATCACGCCGACCAGGTGGCGTGACGGTCTAGTCTCCGCCGCGTGCTGCAGCCCGGCGACCGTGTCCCCGACGTCACCGTTTTCGACAACGACGTCCACCCGGTCCGGCTCGCGGAGTTCGCAGCGGAGGGGCCGCTGCTCCTCGCGTTCTACCTCTACGACTGGACCGGCACCTGACGAAACGAGCTGCGGCTCCTGCGTGACAGGAGCGCGGTGTTCGGGGTGGCGGGGGTGCGCATCGCCGCGATCTCGCGCGACAGCCCGTACTCGCACAAGAAGTGGGGCGAGCAGCAGTGGCTCGACTACCCGCTCCTCTCCGACTGGACCGGGGAGGCCGTGCGCGCGTTCGGCGTCGCCCAGGATCTGGACGGCCTCGTCGACACGCCCGTCCGAAGCTGCTTCCTGATCGACGGCGACGGCGTCATCCGCGGCGCGTGGCGCTACGAGGACGCCGAGGTACCCGACGTGGAGGAGCTGGCCCGGGCCGCAGTTTCGCTCACCAATGGCTAGTGCTACGCTCGGGGGCCGGGCATGTCGCGTGACAACGGAAAAGTCGAGCGTGTTCCCAAGAAGCTCTACGACAAGGAGCTCGTTCGCCTCCAGCTCGAGCTGGCGCGCATGCAGTACTGGGTGCGCGAGGAGGGCGTGCGCGTGGTGGTCGTGTTCGAGGGCCGCGACGCCGCCGGCAAGGGCGGGACCATCAAGCGGATCATGGAGCCGCTCAACCCCCGCCAGGCCCGCATCGCCGCGCTGCCGGCGCCCAGTGAGCGCGAGCAGACGCAGTGGTACTTCCAGCGCTACGCCGCGCACATGCCGTCGGCGGGCGAGATCGTGCTCTTCGACCGCAGCTGGTACAACCGGGCGGGGGTCGAGCGAGTGCTCGGGTTCTGCACCCCGGCCCAGCACCAGCTCTTCCTGCGCCAGTGCCCGGCTTTCGAGCGGATGCTGATCGACGACGGCATCCTGCTCACCAAGTACTGGTTCTCGGTGTCCGACGAGGAGCAGCTCAAGCGCTTCCGCGACCGGATCAGGGACGAGACGAAGCGCTGGAAGCTCTCACCGATGGACCTCGAGTCGCGCAGCCACTACATCGACTACTCGCGCGCGAAGGACGAGATGTTCGTTCACACCGACCTGCCCGAATCGCCCTGGTTCGTCGTCGAGGCCGACGACAAGCGGCGCGCGCGCCTGAACTGCATCTCGCACTTCCTGAGCCGGATCCCCTACGAGGACCGCACGCCGAAGCCCGTGGAGCTCCCGCGGCGCCAGTCCGAGGATGGCTACCGCCGTCCCCCACGCGTGACGCAGCACTACGTGCCCGATCACGCCGCACGCCTGGGCTGACATCATCTCCGCATGTCGCTGGCGCTGGCCGTGGCGTGCTCGCTCGCGTTCTCGCTGACGAACGGGTTTCACGACGCCGCGAACGCGATCGCGACGCTGGTTGCGACGCGCGGCGCCCGGCCCGGACAGGCGGTCGCGCTCTCGGCCGTGTTCAACATGCTGGGCGCCGTCCTGATCGGGACGGCCGTGGCCGACACGATCGCCGGCATCGTCACGGTGCCGGCCGATCAAGGAGTGGCGGTCATCGGCGCTGGGGCGCTGGCGGCGACAGCCTGGAACGTCGCCACGTGGCGGCGCGGCCTGCCCTCCAGCTCGGGGCACGCGCTCGTCGGCGGCCTGGTGGGGGCGGCGGTGGCGACGACCGGCGTCGACGGCGTGAACTGGGGCGGCCTGGACGGCTGGCAGCCCTCGGGCGTGTTCGGCGTCCTGATCGCGCTTGCGATCTCGCCTGTGATCGGGCTCGTGTTCGGAACCGCGGCGGCGCGTCTCGTCCACTTCGCCCTGCGCCGCGGCACCCGCCGGCTCGGGGAGCCGGTGCGGGCCGGCGAGTGGGCGATGTCGGCGGCGCTCTCGTTCAGCCACGGCGCGAACGACGCGCAGAAGGCGATGGGCGTGACGGCGGCGATCCTGCTTGCGGACGGACGGCTGGACACGCTGTCGGTCCCGCTGTGGGTCAAGGTGGCGTCCGGCGCGATGCTCACGCTCGGCACGGCCATGGGCGGCTGGTCGATCGTGCGCACCGTCGGCCGGCGGATCTTCCACCTGCACCCGATCGACGGGTTCTCGAGCCAGGCGGCCTCGACGGCGGTCATCCTGGGCTCGTCGCTCGTGGGTGCCCCCGTCTCGACAACGCACGTGGTGGCCTCGTCGGTGATCGGGGTGGGGGTCGGACGGCGCCGCTGGCGCCATGTACGCTGGACCGTCGTGCGCGCGATGGGATTCGCCTGGCTCGCAACGCTGCCCGCTGCAGCCGTGCTCGGCGGCCTGCTCGCGGTGGTCTGGGTCGGTCTCACGTGACCTCGAGCCGCTGGTTCCTGCCGCATTCGCCCGACGTCCTCGGCGCGCTCCGGGCCCAGACCGCAGTCACGGTCGACGGCCTCGACGCCCTGGCGGCGTGGGCGGCGGGCGACGACGCTGCGGCGGAGCGCATCCGCGAATGCGAGCACCTTGCCGACGACCGCAAGCGCGAGCTGCGGGCCGCGCTCTCCGAGGCGTTCTCGACGCCGCTCGAGCCCGAGGACATCTTCCAGCTCTCGACCGGGCTCGACCGGGTGATGAACGCGGCCAAGAACATCGTCCGCGAGGCGGAGGTGCTGGGGCGGCGGCCGGATCCGCCGATGGCGGAGCTGGCGGCGGCGCTCGCCGAGGGCACCCACCACCTGGCCGATGCGTTCGCGGCGCTCGGCGGCGGCAGCGGCCCGTCGGCCACGGAAGCGGCCGACGCGGCCCTCGAGAGCCAGCGGCCGGTCGAGCGCGCATACCGGGCCGGGATGTCGGCACTGATCGAGGTCGCCGACATGCACGAGGTGGCCGCCCGCCGCGAGCTCTACCGCCGCCTGGCCCGCACGAGCGACGGCCTGATCGACGTGGCGGAGCGCGTCTGGTACTCCGTCCTCAAGGAGAGCTGAAAAAACGGGGTCAGACCCCAATTTTTCACTCAGCAGCTGGGGCGGTGCGTGATGGTGAGCGGCACCATCGGGATCTCCTGGATGTGGCTTTCGCCACCCTGGGTGTAGGCGACCTCGACAACGCGGTCGTAGATCAGCCCCGCCCAGTGGATGCACGGGTTCCGGACGCGGAAGTCGAGCTGCACCGCGGCCGAGCGGTTCGGCTGGAGCACGTCGTCGAGCCGTTCGGGCGTGGCGTCGTACGGGCGGTGAAGCCAGGACAGCAGCGCCGTTCCGGTGGGCGGTGAGTACGGGCGGAGATGGGCCCCGATCAGGCGGATGAAGCCGTTCAACGCACTGATGCCGGTGATCGTGAGCGGCTTGCCGGTCACGTTCTTCAGGGCCACGCCGATGCCGAACGTGGCTCCTCCTTGGGGGGCCACTTCGAAGCCCTTGGCGCCGTTCCACGCACCGACCGCAGCACCGGCCGCGTAGTAGCCGCTCCACCGGAAGGCGGTGTGTGCCACCGGCAGCGTCCGGGCGGCCGCGATCAGCCCCGGCTGGACGTGAGCACCGAACTGGTAGAGGGTGATGTTGTAGCCGTCGCGGACCGTCTCGATGCTCGCGGGCTGGCCGTAGGCCACCTGTGCTCGTGAGATCAAACCGATCCCTCCCCGCTTCAGCGGGGCCGACGGGGCGGTAATCGCGGGCGCTCCGCGCAGGATGAGGAACCGAAACGGTGCCCGATGCCCCATGTCCCTCAGGCTCGCGGTCGCCTCACAGTTGCAGCGCCAGCGCGAGATGGTCTCGACCACCCCGGAGCCCCAGACGAGCACGATCGGGCTCTCCCCGGACGCGTTCACGCTCCCTGTCCACGCCGAATCGATCGACCCGTCCGAGGCGAGCGGCGCATTCGGTCGCACCAGCGCGATCGGGAACTGGCGAGCGAGCGCGGCGATCGACGATGCCCGGTGATACCAGCGCGGGATCGCGAACGACTCGCGCAGGATGCGGAGCTTCGCCGGCGAGGCATCCTCCGCCGATGACGGCCCCGCGCTGCCGCCCAGGCTGCAGCCGGCCAGCGCCTGGGAGAGGACGAGAACCAGAGCCACGCGTCGCCACATGACTCTGAGACTCTCGCACGCCCGAAGAAGTTCAGCCGCCGACGAGCCAGCAGGCGGCGACGTGGCCGCCGCCCACCTCGAGGAGCTCGGCCGGGTCGTCGACCTTGCAGCGGTCGAATGCGAGCGGGCAGCGCGGGTGGAAGCGGCAGCCGGACGGGATCCGCGAGGCGTCCGGCAGCTCGCCCTCGAGGATCGTGCGCCGCTCGCCTTCGGCACGCGGCACGGGCGACGGCACGACCGACAGCAGCGCCTGCGTGTAGGGATGGCGCGGGTTGCCCAGCACCTGCTCGGTCGTCCCCTGCTCGATGACGCGGCCCAGGTACATCACCGCCACCCGGTCGCACAGCGCCCATGCCAGCCCCACGTCGTGCGTGATGAAGATGAGCCCGAGGTCGCGCTCGCGGCGGAGGTCCATCAGGAGGTGGATCACCTGAGCCCGGATCGAGACGTCGAGCGCCGAGACCGGCTCGTCGCACACGAGCCCCTCCGGCTCGAGCACGAGCGCCGCCGCGATCACGACGCGCTGGCGCTGGCCGCCCGAGAGCTCGTGCGGGTAGCGGTCCCAGAAGCGCTCCGGCGGGCGCAGGCCCGCTCCCTCGAGCGCCGTCAGGGCCCGCACCACCCGCTCGCGCCCGCGCCGGCCGATGCGGTGGATCTGGAGCGGCTCCTGGACGAGCGCACCGACCGTCATCCGCGGGTTGAGCGACTGGTAGGGATCCTGGAAGACCATCTGGATGCGGCGCCTCAGCCGGCGCATCTCGGACCGCCGAAGGAGCGATCCCTCGAAGCGCACCTCGCCCTCGGTCGGCGGCTGGAGGCCCATGAGCGTCCGGCCCAGGGTCGACTTGCCGCAGCCCGACTCGCCGACGATGCCGAGCACCTCGCCGCGGCGCCACTCGAGGTCGACGCCGTCGAGCGCCCGGACGGCGATCTTCCCGCGCGTGCCGCGGACCGGGAAGTGCACCTTGAGGCCGCGCACGTCGAACAGCACCGGCGGGGCGGTGACGGCGCTCACAGCGGCGCGCCTCCCTGCCACGGCGCGAAGAGGCAGCGGGCGGCGCGGTCGCCCGTGACCGGCCGCATCGGCACCCGCCCATTCACGCACTCGGCCTGGGCGGCGTGGCAGCGGGGCGCGAAGCGGCAGCCGTCCGCCACGTCCGTGGGATCGGGCGGGATGCCGGGGATGGCGGGCGCCAGCTCGCGTGGGCCGCCGACCGTGGGAAAGGCCCCGAGCAGCCGGCGCGTGTACGGGTGGTGCGGCTCGCGGAAGACGTCGGCGATCGAGCCCGTCTCGGCGATCTCGCCGCCGTACATGATCGCCACCCGATCGCACGTCTCGGCCAGCACCGAGAGGTCGTGGGTAATGAGGATCATCGAGAGGCCAAAGTCGGCTCGCAGCCCCTCCAGGAGCTCGAGAATCTGGGCCTGCATCATCACGTCGAGCGCCGTCGTCGGCTCGTCGCCGATGATGAGATCCGGGTTGCACGCGAGCGCGAGGGCGATCATCACCCGCTGGCGCATGCCGCCCGAGAACTCGTGCGGGTACTGGCCGGCGCGTGTCGCGGTGATCCCGACGTACCCGAAGAGCTCCGCTATCCGCGCCTTGACGGTGCGCTCGTCGGCGCCGGGATCGTGCAGCCGGATTGCGGTCGCGATCTGGTCGCCCACGCGCTGGACCGGGTCGAGCGCGTTCATCGCCCCCTGGAAGACGATCGAGACCGTGTTCCAGCGCAGGTCGCGAAGGCCGCGCTCGGTGCGGTGGTGGACGTGCATGATGCCGCGGGTCGAGTTGATGTCGACCGTGCCCTCGGCCCGGTAGAGGTTCGAGGGCAGGAGCCCGAGCAGCGCGAGCGCCGTGGTCGTCTTGCCGCAGCCCGACTCGCCGGCCAGCCCGAGGGCCTCGCCGCGGCGGAGCTGGAGGTTCACGCCGTCGATCAGGCGCACCTCGCGCCCGTCGCCGTCGCGGTATGCGACCGCCAGGTCGCGCACGTCGAGCAGGACGTCGCCGGTCGCCGGGACCGGCTCGGCGGCGGCCATCTAGCGGCGCTCCCGGAGGCGCGGGTTGATGATCTCCTCGATCGCGTACCCGACCAGGGTGAAGCCCATGACGAGGAGGCAGATGCAGAGGCCGGGCGGGATGAAGTACCACCACGCGCCGGCCGACACCGCCCCCGATTCGTTGGCCGTGTCGAGCATCGTGCCCCACGACGGATGGGTGATGTCGCCGAGGCCCAGGAACGAGAGCGTCGACTCCGCGAGGATCGAGAGGGCGATGATCAGCACCGTATTGGCGAAGATCAGCGGCAGCACGTTGGGCAGGATCTGCTTGCGCAGGATCCAGAACGTCGACGCGCCGAGCGCGTGCGAGCGCTCGACGAACATCCGCTCCTTCACCGAGAGCACCTGACTTCGGATGATGCGCGATGTCCCAGCCCAGCCGGTCACGCCGATCACGAGGATCACGATCGAGAGCTTGCCGAACGGAAGGTCGCCGGTCCTCGGTCCGAGCAGCGACACGAGCACGATCGCGAGCGGCAGGAACGGGATCACCAGGAACCAGTCGTCGATGGCGGTCAGGCCGTTGTCGATCCAGCCGCCGAAGAAGCCGGCCGAGATCCCGATGATCCCGCCGATCACGGCGGAGACGAGCGCCGCCGAGATGCCGACGATCATCGAGATCCGGGTGCCGAGGATGAGGAGCGAGAGCACGTCGCGCCCGGTCTCCTCGGTGCCGAGCCAGTGGGCCGACGACGGCGCCTGAAGGATGTGGTCCGAGTACGACGACGAGGCGGCCGGATCCTGCGGGGCGATCCACGGGCCGAAGATCGCGATGAGCGTGAAGAAGACGAGGATGAAGAGGCCGACCATGCCGCCCTTGCTCCCGCACAGGAGGCGGATGGAATGCGCCGTCCCTGCGGCGATGCGGCCGAAGAATCCGCGCTCGGCGGGCAGCTCGGCCCGTCCGGCGGTGGCGCTCTCGGCGCTCACGACGTGCGCACCCGCGGGTCGAGGTAGGTGTAGGCGAGGTCGGCGATCAGGTTCGCGATGATCACACCGGCCGACGCGACGAGGAAGACCCCCTGCATGACCGGATAGTCCTTGTTCAGGATGGCGTTGTAGGAGAGGAGGCCCATCCCCGGCCACGAGAAGAGGGTCTCGACGACGGTCGCGCCCGACACGACGAATCCGAGGGTGATGGCCGAGAGCGCGACGACGGGCAGGATGGCGTTCCGCGTCGCGCGGCGAAGGACGCGATGACGTGGGAGGCCAATCGCGCGGGCCGTCGTCACGAAGTCCTCGCCCATCACGTCGGCGAGCGACGAGCGCATGATGACGACGTACTGGCCGATGATCCCGATCGTGAGCGTGATGATCGGGAGCGTCGCGTGCTGGGCGACGTTCCACATATAGCCGAGCGTCGAGAAGCTCGCGCCCGGCTCGGACTTCTGCCCGGTGGGGAAGAGGCCGACCTCCACGGCGAAGAACCAGATCAGGACCATGCCGGCCCAGAAGTCGGGCATCGCGTAGAAGAAGAGCGACGTCTGCACGACCGTGGTGTCGCCTGGTGAGCCGCGGTTGGCGGCGGCGTAGATGCCGAGCCACGAGCCGATGATCGTGGCCAGCAGCGTGGAGATCCCGACCAGGATCAGCGTGTTCGGCAGCGCCTCCCACATCATCTTCGAGACGGGCTGGTTGGTCTGGAAGCTCGTCCCGAAGTCACCGTGGAGCGTGTCCGAGACGTAGATCCGAAACTGGGTCAGATAGCCCTGGTCAAGCCCACGCTGGTGGATCAGCCGCTCGCGCCCGGCCTCGGACAGACGCGGGTTCCCGCGGATCAGGTCGTTCTTCGGGTTGCCCGCGATGCGGAAGAGGAAGAAGTTGAAGACGAGGACGAAGACGAGCGTGCTGAAGGCGACCGCGATCTTCTTTGCGGCGGGCTTCACCGGGCCCGCGCTCCGGTCGCGGCGGCCTCGGGCCGCTCCAGGGGCTGGCGCTCCTCGCGCCGGCGGCGTACGTACCCGACGAGCAGCACGACCGCCGTCGTCCCCACCATGAATGCGATCACCCACGGCGTGCCGGCGTAGCTCGTGCCGGCCTTCGCCCCGGGCTCGATCAGCTGGAGCTGGATCCAGCTCACGCCGAACGGCTGTCCGACCGGCTGCGGCGTGGGCTGGTAGTTCGTCCAGGTGTCGGTGCGCGTCACCGACAGGTACGGCCCGAAGTCGTAGATGATGTAGGGCGATGCGGCGAGCTCGATCCGCTCGGCCTGGTGGAGCAGGTCGACGCGCTTCTTCGCGTCGGGCTCGGAGAGCGCCTGCTTCGTGAGGTCCGTGTAGCGCTGGTCGCACCAGAACGAGTCCGACGACGGGTTGCCGCAGGCCAGCACCTCGAAGTCGTAGTCGGGCGTCGCCAGGTCGCCGAACCAGCCCCAGATGAACGCGTCGTAGTTCGGCTCGTACTTGCCGCTGTCGGCCGAGGCCTTGGAGCTCGTCGGGTTGTAGATCTTGGCGTTCAGCGCGTCCTCGGTGATCGTGTCGAGGTCGATCTTGATGCCGACGTCGGCCGCCCACGCCTTGATCCGCAGGCCCACGTTCTGCTGCTGGGAGTCCGACGAGCGCAGCTCGAGCGTGAACTCGGCCTTCGTGCCGTCCTTGGTGCAGGTGCCGTCCGATCCCACCGGCGGGCAGTCCCAGCCGCCCTGCACCAGCACCTGGTGGGCCTTCTCGGGGTCGAACGTGTACCCGATGTCCGGGTCGCCCGCGTACGAGGTGTAGTAGCCGCGGCTCTTGTAGTACGTGGAGATGATCCCGGTGCCCGGCGTGTAGAGGCCGTTGTAGACGATCCGCGCGATCGCCTGGCGGTCGATGGCCCAGTTGAGCGCCTGGCGGATCGCCTGGTCCTGCACGACCTTCACGTGCACGCTGTTCCCGGGCCCAGTGCAGCTCGGGGAGCCCTGCGGCGGGCACATGTTCATGGCGATCTCGTCGAAGCCCGGGGCCGCGGACGCCCACATCTTGGCGTGCACCTGTTTTCGCAGCTGGACGGCCCACGTCGTCTTGCCGGTGTTGATCGCGTCGACCTGGCCGAGCTCGAGGTCTCGCAAGGCGGCGTCGTCGTCCTGGTACTTGATCAGGAGCATCCGCTTGATCTTGCCGGGGTGGCCGTAGAAGTAGGGGTTGGGCTTCAGGATGATCGTCCCGTTGGGATCGAGCGAGGTGACCGTGAACGGGCCGCTCCCGACCATGGGGCAGCAGGGGTTGAACTTGGTGAGGTGGGCCGACGTGTCGGCGTGCGGCGCCCAGATGTGCTTGGGGACGATCGGGATGTAGCCGGTGAGGAACCGGGCGTCGTAGCGCGAGAGCGTCATCCGCACGGTGGTCGGGTTGAGCGCGACGACGCTCTTCATGTTCTCGGTGTACGTCGAGTTGACGTTCGAGTCGGCGGCGTGCTCGTAGGAGAAGACGACGTCGTCGGCCGTGAAGGGCTTGCCGTCGCTCCAGCGCATGCCCGGGCGCAGGTGGAACGTGTAGACGAGGCCGCTCTTGGAGATGGTGTACGACGTCGTCGGCGAGTTCTGGAGGTCGGGCCCGCCGTCCTTCAGGTTGTAGTTGAGAAGGGTGTCGTAGACCTCGGTGAAGATGAAGTAGGGCGTCGAGTCGAACGAGGCGAAGATGTTCGACTGGAAGTCGATGGCATCGGAGAACGCCATCTTCCAGTCCGTCGACCTCTCGCCCGCGGCGGCTGACGGAGGGGCGACCGCCGGGCCGGCGAGCGCGACCGCCACGAGCGCCGTTGCGATGACCAGGAAGCGCCCAGTCCTCGTCAACACGCGTCCGCGCTCCGCCATCCGGGCAGATTCGAGCACACCGTCCAATGCCGCGTCAAGCGTGACGTGTTCCCCTTCGCAGAAACGGGAATACCTGGAACGAGACGATCGTTAGATGCAGTGGATGGAGCCGTGGGGCCTCCGGGGCCCCCGACGCCCGGCTCCATCCGGGTCAACAACGAGATACCCCCCAGCGTCCGGGACCCGGTTCGGGTTGCGCGGGCGCAATGCGCCAAGAGGATGATGAGAATGAATGTGATGGACCACACACCCCTGCGGGACCTCCTGGAAGATGCGGAGGCGCGCGGAGCAGTGGACGCAGATGAGATGGAGGCGGCCATCGCCGGTCTGGACCTCACCGAGGAGGACGAGGCGGATCTGCGGCGCCAGCTCGACGAGCTGGACGTCGAGGTCGTCGCCGTGCGCGAGCCCGAGGTCCCCGACGTCGTCGAGGCCCGGCCGCGCTGGTACCACACCGCTGCGACCACGAACAGCCTCGACCTGTACCTGGCGGAGATCGGCCGCACGCCGCTTCTGACCAAGGCCGAGGAACAGCGGCTCGCCCGGCTGATCGAGCAGGGCGACGAGTCGGCCAAGCGCCACATGGTCGAGGCCAACCTGCGCCTCGTCGTGTCGATCGCGAAGAAGTACCGCGGTCACGGCGTGCCGTTCACCGACCTGATCCAGGAGGGCACTCTGGGCCTCGTGCGCGCGGTCGAGAAGTTCGAGTGGCAGCGCGACCTGAAGTTCTCGACGTACGCCACGTGGTGGATCCGCCAGGCCGTGCAGCGCGCGGTGGCGAACCAGAGCCGCACGATCCGGGTGCCCGTCCACATCCACGACCGGATGCGCAAGGTCGACCGCGCCCGCCGCGAGGCGGAGGTGCGGCTGGGCCGCGCCGCGACGGTCGAGGAGGTGGCCAAGCAGGCCCAGGTGGCGGTCGAGGACGTCGACGCGCTCGACGAGGTGCGGACGAGCACGGTCTCGCTGCACCAGCCGGCCGCCGTCGACGGCGAGACCGAGCTCGGGGACCTGCTGCCCGACGCCGATGCCGAGCCGGTTGACGACGTGGTTGCCGTGGGCCTGCGGGCCGACGCGCTGCGATCGGCGCTCTCCCGGCTCTCGCCGCGCACCCGGCGCGTGCTCGAGCTTCGCTACGGCCTCGCCGGCGGCGAGCCCATGAACCTCGACGTGATCGGCCGCGAGGTCGGCCTCACCCGCGAGCGGGTGCGGCAACTTGAGGTCGAAGGCCTCGCCGAGCTGGCGCGCATGCCGGACGTGGCGAGCCTCCACGAGGCGGCCTAAGGGGACACGGGGGAACCCAGGGTTCCCCCGTGAGCCCCCTCCTTAAGGGTGGCGGGTTGCTTGGGGTGCTCCGGCGAAGAACGCGGTCTTCGCCGGAGCCACGACCGCCGGGCGCGTGTGACCCGCTGGGTTGTTCCGCGTCTCTAGCGGACGATCAGCACTGAGCACGGGGCCCGGTGCGCGACGGCCTCGCTCACGCTTCCCAGCGAGCGCAGCCCGCGCATGCCGCGGGAGCCGACGACGATCAGGTCGCCGGCGTTCGCGCGGTCGACGAGCGCCGGGGCCGGCGAGCCGTCGAGCACGTGCACCGGATCGAGCGGCGCACCGAGGCGCCGGCTCAGCTCACGTCCGAGCGCGAGCGCCCGCAGCGACGGCTCCGACCGGTCGACCCCGACGATGATCGTGCGCGGGAACGATTCGGCCGGCGCGAGTCGCGCGATCAGAACCGAGCAGGCGGCTGCGTGGACGAGGCGGGTTGCGACGCCTCCGAGCAGCTTTCCCGCCAGCCGTCCCTGGCCGTGGCTGCCGACGGCGATCAGCTCCGCGTCGTGGCGGGCAGCTTCGCTTTCGAGCATCGCCGCCGCCGGGCCGGTGCGCAGAGTCGACATCACCTCGATGCCGGCCGGCACGGCGCGCGACCCCAGCTCGAGCGCCTCCCAGGCCTCCTTGCGAAGCCGCCGCTCGGGCTCGGGCGCCCGCGCGGGCATGACCGACGCGACGGACTCGACGAGCCCGGCGCGGATCACGCCCACGAGCTCCATCCGGGCGTCGGGCGGAACCAGGAGCGCGGCCTGGCGGGCGGCCTCGGACGCCTCCGGGGAGCCGTCGATGCCGCACACGACGACGGCCAGCGCCGGCGCCGTGCCCGTGTCGAGGACGTGGATGGTCTCGACTTGCGTCATATGGCGAGGGTACGTCGCGGCGGCGGGGGCGGCATCGGGGAAGGCCCGAATCCCGCCAGGGGTTTCCCCGCACCGCAAAGCGGCGGTGCGGAGAGACCTCCGCCCCGCCGCTGGCGGTGCGTGTCGTTCAGCGTCCGAGCGGAGCCAGTGGCCGCTCCTCCTTGAACATGCGCACCGGCGGCAGCGTGTTCTCCGGGACGTAGTCCGGAACCGCTGCCTTCGACTGGCGCCACCGCATGAAGACGTACACCGGGACGCCTGCCATCAGGAGCAGGAAGCCCTGAGCGATGTACTCCTGACCCGCTCCGTAGATCATCCAGAACGAGTAGGCGAAGGCCGCCATGGCGATGGCGGCATCGAGCCCCAAGCGCCGTCCGCTGAACTTCTCGCGGTCGGTGAACATCAGCATCAGCTGGCCGGCCGCCGCGAAGGCGTACGGCACGAGCGTGGTCAGCGTGGCCAGGATGATGATCTTCGTGAACGTGTCGGTCAGCGACGACTGGTAGTTCATCGCCATGAGCCCGCTCAGGAGCACCGACGAGGCCACGAGGCCGACGACCGGCGTCTTGCGAGTACCGCTCACCTGGGCGAACGCCTTGGGGAAGAGCCCGTCCTGCGCCGCTGCCAGAGGCACGCGGCCCTGGATCAGGATCCACCCGTTCAGCGCGCCGAACGTGGAGATCATGGCGACGGCGGCGATGAGCTTGTCAGGCGACACGCCCAGCACCGACGAGCCGAAGATCTCGCGGGCTGCATCGGCGAACGGGGCGTTCGAGCCGGCCAGCGTCGCGGCGGGGATGACACCCATGATCGCGACGGTGGCGAGCACGTAGAGGCCCGTGGTGACGACGGTGCCGAGGATGGTGGCCCGCGGCAGCGTCTTCTCGGGGTTCTTGACCTCCTCGGCCGGGACGGTCGCCGACTCGAGCCCGAGGAACGCCCACAGGGTCAGCGTGGCAGCGAACGAGATCGCGTGCCAGTGACCGACGAAGGTGACGTGGTTCGGGTCGAACGGCGTGAAGTTGCCGCTGTGCATGTAGAAGAGCCCGATCAGGCCGATCAGGAGCAGCGGCACGAACTTCAGCACGGTGGTGACGAGCTGGATGATCCCCGACTCGCGCGCCCCCGCGATGTTCGCGAGCGTCAGCACCCAGATGACCGAGAGGCCGAGGGTGAACGCGAGCACGTTGTCCGTGGCCAGGCTGGGCCAGAACACGCTCGCGTAGCTCACGAAGATCGTCGCGATGGCGGCGTTCCCGGCCCACGCGGCGATCCAGTATCCCCACGCGGTCCAGAATCCTGCGAAGTCGCCGAACGCCCGCCGCGCATAGGCGTACGGCCCGCCGGTCTCGGGATAGGCCCGGCCGAGGTTCGCGAAGACCAGGGCCAGGAGGATCGCGCCGGCGCCCGTGAAGATCCACGAGAGCAGCGAGATCGGGCCGGTCGACGCGAGCGAGGCCGGAAGCCCGAAGACTCCCGAGCCGACCATGTTGCCGATCACAAGCGCCGTGGCCATCCAGAGCCCGAGAGATCGCTTGAGCTTTGGACGGCCAGCGCCGTTTTGTTCGGCGTGACTGGCTGAGACGCTTGACATGACGTCCCCTTTCCGTGATATGGGCGAATAACCCTGGACTCACTATCCGCCGCCGCTCGCGCACGCCGCATCGGGGGTCGCGCCGTCTTCGGACGGGACAATTACGCCGGCGATCTGCGGGCGATTACGCACACCGGATCGGCGTCCGCCCGGATGCCGAAACGGCGCCTGTGCGAGCACGATGAGCCCCACAAACTCGGGCATCGCCCAAGGGGGTCACCATGGGTCCGTCCACGCTCTTTCCCGCGAAACCGGCGTCACGGGTCCGGCCGGCAGACACGGCTTGGCCGACGCCGGTCGAGCTGCACTGCGGCGAGTGCGGCTACGCCGTCACAGCCCGCCGCGAGCTCGACCACTGCCCGATGTGCGGTACGGCCGGCGCGTGGAAGGCGCCGGCGGCGCGCTACCGCAGTGCGCCCTCGATCCGCCGCGCGAGGTAGGGCGCCAGGAACGGGGCGGCGATCTTGTCCGCCGGCGACCAGAACGGCTGGGTCGTCGCGACCGACGAGAGCTCACCCGCGGATCCGAGCCGGCTCGACAGGTAGCGCGGGCCGTTCCCGGTGAGAAGGACGCTCCGCAGCACGGGCCGGAACGGCTCGGGGAGGATCGCGGCTCCCGCCTCCGCCGCGATCACCTCGGCCACCGCGTCGGCCTGCTGGGCGGCGATCCCGCCCTGCTTCACCAGGTGGCTCGTGATGTCACCGGCGGCGAAGACGTTCGGCAGGTCCTCGACCCGGCAGTGCTCGTCGACGGGGATGAACCCGCCGGGGAGATGCGGGACGCCCTCGATCTCGATCCCGCGCTGCTCGGGCAGGGCGACGAAGCGGTCGGCCTCGATCTCGCCCTCGGGTGCGAGCGTAAGCCGGCGATCGTGGACGCCGACGGGGAGCACGGCCGTCCGGAGGCCGATCGAGTGCTCCGCGAGGAGCTCCGACACGGCCCGCGCCGCCGCCGGGCCGAGGACGTCGAGCGGCGCTTCCTCGGGAGTCGCGATGGTGAGCGAGGCCCGGTGCGTCGCCGGCCGCCGCGCCGTCATGAGCGCGAGCTCGTACAGCGGCAACGGCCAGACGACGCCGTGCGGGACGACGAATCCGACGGACTCGACCTCGCCCGCGTCGATCTCGTCGAGCAGTCGCCGGAAGGCCTCGACCTCGCCGACTCCGGCGAAGGTGAGGGCACCGGGGACCGCCGGGACGAGCCTCGTGCCGCAGGCGAGGACGAGCGCGTCGTACTCCAGGGTGGTGCCGTCGTCGAGGTGGGCCAGCGAGCGGACGGCATCGACCCCGGCCAGGCCGGCGATGCGGAGCTCCGCGCCGGTGTCGCGCGCGATCGCGTGCAGGTCGACCATCTGGACGTGGCCGTGGCCGAACGGCTCCGAGACGACGAGCGGCCGGTAGGCGAACTCGGGCTTCGGAGACACGAGCTGGATCGACACGAGCTCGGGGGCGAGGGCGTGCAGCGCAAGCGCCGATTCGATTCCGGCGACGCCCCCGCCGGCGATGAGCACCCTGAACGCCATGAGCCGAAGCATCCGGTTTGGCACGGCGGGCCGCATCCGGGGCAACCCTTGTTCCGCGTTTCGGGAAACCCGCAAGCGACCGCCTGATGACGTCCCCGAGGTGGGGGTTCAGGAGGCGCAGGCGTGTGAGCCGGCGCCGCGGCTCTGCCACCGGAAGCGCCGCTCGAGCAGTCGTGGCGCCGCCAGGATGTCGGCCATGTTGATCGCGTGCCGGAAGAGCTCCGGCGTCGCGGCCAGCCGCCGCAGCTCTGCTGCTGCGCCGGGCCCGGTGAACACGAACACGGCCTCGTGGTCGCCCACGAACACCTCGTGATGGTCGAATGCCTCGAGCGCGAAGTCGAACGGCGGGCCGGCGGCCAGCGCCCGCTCGAGGTCGGCCCGCTTGCCCGGCCTGATCTCCGCGACGAGCGTGATCTGCTCCGACGAGGCCGGCTCGTCGGCGTTGGGCTGCATCGGGGTGTCGGCCCTGACCGAGGCGATGGCGTTCTCGAGCTGGTGCGCCGCACCCCAGCCGCCGAGCACGAGCTCGACGACGATCTCGCCGTCGGGGCTCTCAACGGCAACCGCCGGCGATGGGCGCCACCGGTTGAGGCCGACGGCCGTCATGTCGGAGGCGGGAATGCGGACGGTCCGGCGGACGCCGCCCGGGGGCGTGCCCTCGAGCACGAGCGCGTGATCCTCGACCCGGGCGCGTCCGAGGTGGCGCCGATGGTCGGCGTCGCTCCACGCGACGGCGTACTCGACGGCTCCATCCTGCGTGCTCGTTCCGAAAGACATGCCCTCAGGATCGTCAACAGCGCCTCGAAGTGCGTCGGGGTGGGCACCGAATCGCGTTCGGGAAAACACCGGACCGCCTTTTCGTACGAGGCCGCTACCATGGCCCGCCAATGGGAGAGCGGCCCTGATGGCGAAGGTCCGGTTCGGCGTCGTGAGCACCGCCAACATCGGTCGCAGGGTGGTCATCCCCTCGATCCTCCGGGCCGAGAACGCCGAGCTGGTCGCGATCGGGAGCTCGAGCGACGCCGGCGAGGCGTTCCTGCGCGAGGCGAACCTCACCGTCCGCCTGCACGGCTCCTACGACGAGCTGCTCGCCGACCCCGATGTCGACGCCGTCTACATCCCGCTTCCCAACCACCTCCACAACGAGTGGTCGAAGCGGGCGGCCGACGCCGGAAAGCACGTGCTGTGCGAGAAGCCGGCGGCGCTGGACGCGGCGGAGACGGCCGACATGATCGAGCACTGCGTGGCCCGCGGCGTCGTCTGGATGGAGGCGTTCATGTACCGCTACCACCCTCAGTGGGCGGCGGTACGGAAGCTCCTCGACGAGGGGGCGGTCGGCGAGCTCCGCACCGTGCGATCGGTCTTCACCTTCACGGTGCGCGACCCGCGGAACATCCGCCGCCGGCCCGAGTACGGCGGCGGCTCGCTGTACGACGTCGGCGCCTACTGCGTGAACGTCGCGCGCTGGATGTTCGGGCGGCCGCCGGTCGCGGTCACCGGGATCGCGCAGCCCAGCCCCGAGGGGGTCGACGAGGACTTCCTCGGCATCCTCGACTTCGGCTCCGGCCAGTCGGCCCAGTTCGTGAGCAGCCTCTCGCAGCCGTACCGCCACCACGTGCAGCTGCTCGGCACGGAGGGGACGATCACCGTCCCGCAGGCCTTCGTGCTGCGAACCGACGACGTCGCCATCGAGGTGACCGACGCGGACGGCGGGACGCGCTCGGTCACGGTCGGCGGCGACGACGAGTACCGGCTCGAGGTCGAGGACTTCTCCCGCTGCGTCCTCGAGGGCAGGCAGCCGGAGGTGGTCTCGCACGAGGACACGCTCTGGAACATGCGCACGATCGACGCCCTCTACGCCTCGGCGAGCGAGAGCCGCGCCGTCCGTTTGTAGGCATCGCGGGGGAACCCACGGTTCCCCCGCGGGCCCCTCCTTTGTGGCGGGCGGAGCGTCTGGCGCGCTCCGACAAAGAGCGCGGTCTTCGCCGTCGCCACGACCGCCGAGGGCTTTGCCAGCTGGCCGGGAGCCTGGATGAAACAGCGGGACCCGGTACAGCTGTTTCACCGGGGCCTCGCTATCCCTCGAGTGGCAGGCTCACCCAGCCGCGCTCGTGGTGGGAGCGCTCGACAGCGTTGATGACCTCCTGCACCCAGGCGGCGTCGCCGAAGCCGCCCTCGTTCTCCTTCCCGGCCAGGATCTCGTCGACGAAGTTGGCGGTCAGGTTCGAGTAGTAGAGCGTCGGCCAGTCCTCATTCACCGAGCCGCCCGGCGGGTAGAGCCGCTGCGGCACGTCGACGGGCTCGAACTCGACCGCATCCGGCCTTGCTGACCGAAGCGTCTCGGCGACACCATGCTCCTCGACCAGGCGGGCGATCAGCGCGCCCTTGCTGCCGTAGACGCGCACCTCGATCCCCGGGTAGTTCCCGACCGTCACGAAGCTCGACTGGACGGAGCAGATCGCGCCGGTCGCGAACTCGCCGATGAAGATGTCGCCGTCGTCGATGTTCGCGCGCTGCATGCGGCCGGTCTCGCGGATCATCCGCTCGGGGACGAAGTTGCGAAGGACGCCGACCACCGAGGTCAGATCCGACGCCATGAACCAGTGGCCGAGGTCGATCACCGGAGCGCCGTAGCCCTCGAGCGACGAGACCAGGATCCGGTCGGCGTCTGGGTCGGGGGGCACCTGCCGCAGCGGCGTCTGCGGGTCGATCCACTGCGAGTTCTGCTCGTAGGCGTTGTAGATGTAGGGCTCGCCCACGAACCCCTCGTCGATCAGCTCCTTCATGTAGCGCACGGCCGGGCTGTAGCGGAACGTGAAGCCCACCTTCGTGCCGAGCCCCTTGGACGCCGCCAGGTCGCGGGCCCGGAGGGTGTCGCGGTAGTCGTGGGCGACCGGCTTCTCGCAGAGCACGTGCTTCCCCGCCTCGAGCGCGGCCATCGTGAGCGTGAAGTGCTCCTCGTCACCGGTGACGACGTCGATGACGTCGACGTCGTCGCGCTCGATGACGCGGCGGTGATCGGTGAAGGCGTCGGCCACGCCGAACCTGTCCGCCGCGGCCTGGACGAGCCCCTCGTCGCGATCGCAGACCGCCACCACCTGGCAGCGCCCGTCCCGCGTCCATCCGGGCAGATGGGCCCACCCGGCCCACCGCCCACACCCGATCACGCCGACTCGTAGCTCTGCTCCGGCCATGCATCCTCCCTTCGTGTCTCCTCATGTCGCCAGCACCGGGCTGTGTGCGCGCCGGCGCCCGCCTGCAAGAGCTCCGTCTCCCACTCCCGGCACCGGTCGAGCGCGAGCGGGCACCGCTGCGCGAACCGGCAGCCGGGCGGGACGTCGACGAGCGCCGGCGGCGCCCCTCCGATCGACCGCAGGTAGCGGCTTTGCGAGTTGACGTCCGGGAGCGAGCGAAGGAGCGAGATCGTGTACGGGTGGCGCGGCTCCTCCAGCAGGGTCGCCGTGTCGGCCAGTTCGACGATCTCGCCCGCGTACATCACCGCCACGCGGTCGCACATCTCGCCGATCACGCCCAGGTCGTGGCTCACCAGGATCATGCTCATCCCGAAGTCGCGCTGGAGCTCGAGGAGCAGGCTCAGGATCTGGTCCTGGATCAGGACGTCGAGCGCCGTTGTCGGCTCGTCGGCGAGCAGCAGCTTCGGCCGCCCGGCGATCGCCATCGCGATCAGCACCCGCTGGCGCATGCCACCCGAGAACTGGTGCGGGTAGTCGCGCATCCGCCGCTCGGGCACCGGGATGCCGACCCGCTCCATGAGCTCGATCGCACGGGTGCGGCGGGCGCGGCCGGAGAGCTTCTCGTGGGCGCCGACCGCCTCCTCGATCTGCGCGCCGACCCGCATCACAGGGTTGAGCGCGCTCATCGGGTCCTGGAAGACCATCGAGAGGTGCGCGCCGCGCAGGCGCTGGAGGTCGGCGGCCGACAGGTCGAGCAGGTTGCGCTCGCCGTAGCTGGCCAGGCGCACGCTGCCGGTCGAGCGGGCCGGGGGCGACGGCATGAGGCCGGCGATCGTCCGGCACGTGACGCTCTTCCCGCAACCGCTCTCGCCAACCAGGCCGACGATCTCGCGCTCGCCGACGGTGAACGACACGCCGTCGACCGCGCGCACCACGCCCGCGCCGGTGGCGATGTACGTGTGGAGGTCACGGACCTCCAGCACGGGCGCGGCGGCGGGGTCAGTCACCGGGCCTGAGGATGTCCGCGAGGCCGTCGCCGATCAGGCTGAACCCGACCCCGACGAGGATGATGGCGATGCCGGGGAACGTCGAGAGCCACCAGGCGGTGAGCAGGTAGTTCTGGCCGTCGGAGATCATCACGCCCCACTCGGACGAGGGCGGCTGCGCGCCGAGCCCCAGGAAACCGAGCGACGAGCCGAGGACGATGTTCCCGACCGCGTCGACCATCGCGAAGATGATCACGTACGAGACGACGTTGGGCAGGATGTGGCGCAGCACCACCCGCCGGTTCGTGTAGCCCAGCGCGCGGGCGGCCAGCGTGTACTCCTGGCGTTTGGCGCCCAGCGTGTGACCGCGGGAGATGCGGGCGTAGCTGATCCAGCTCGTGAGCCAGATGGCGACGAACATGTTGAAGACGCTCGGGCCGAGCATCGCCACGATCGCGATCACGAGGACGAAGAACGGGAACGCGAAGAACAGATCGACGATGCGCATGATGACCGTGTCGACCCACCCGCCGGCGTACCCGGACGTCAGCCCGATGACGGTGCCGACCACGGCGGTCACGGACGTGGCGCCGAACGCGATCAGGAGGTCGATCCGCCCGCCGTAGAGGATCCGCGAGAAGATGTCCCGCCCGAACGAGTCGGTCCCGAGCGGGTGGCCGGGCGAGAGCGGGTGAAGCAGCGGGTGGAGCGGGTCGATGGCGTCGGGCTTGGCGCTCGTGATGAGCGGCGCGGCCAGCGACGCGACGATCATCGTGCCGAGGATGAGGATGCCCACCGCGAGCGTGATCCGGCCTCGGCCGAACCGGCTCGTACGGGAGCGGCGCTCGAGCGACTCGAGCAGCGTCCCGGATGGGCCGAGGACCGCGCTCATTCGTAGGTCACCCGGGGATCGAGTGCTGCGTGGATGACGTCGGTCAGGAGGTTCACGAGCACGACGAGGAACGCGAGCACGAGCGTCGTCCCCTGCACCACCGGGTAGTCGCGTGACGAGACCGAGTCGACGAGGAGCTGGCCGAGGCCCGGGATCGAGAACACGTTCTCGACGAGGACGGTGCTCCCGATCAGAAACGCGAGGTTGATGCCGAACACGACCACGATCGCGACGATCGCGTTCCGCACGACGTGGCGCATGAGCACCGTCGTCCGCGAGACGCCCTTGATCCGGGCGGTGTCGACGAAGTCCATCCGCAGCGTCGAGAGCATGCTCGCCCGCAACGTGCGGGTGAGGATGGTCGAGAAGGCGAGCGCGATCGTGAGCGCCGGCAGGAACAGGTGCCAGAGGTGGTCGGTCAAGCCGTTCCCGTAGCCCGACACCGGGAAGAGCTGGAGCTTCAGGGCGAAGAAGAGCAGCAGGATGATCCCGAACCAGAACGGCGGCATCGCGAACGTGATGAGCGTCCCGATGCGCGTGGCCTGGTCGAAGATGCCGCCGCGCCGGAGCGCCGCGATGATCCCGATCGGGATCGAGATCAGCGCCGCCAACACGCCGGCGTAGGCGATCAGGAACATGGTCGCCGGCATACGCTCGGCGATCAGCGATCGCGCGGACTGGTTGTAGTAGACCGAGTCGCCCAGATCGCCATGGAGGAGCCGGTCCATGAAGAGCTTGTACTGCTCCCACAGTGGCTGGTCGAGGCCGAGCTTGTGGTGGATCTCGGCCGCCGCCTCGGGCGTGTAGTGCTGCCCCAGGATCTGACGCGCCGGGTCACCCGGGACCAGGTGCAGCAGGAAGAACACCAGGATCGTGATCCCCAGCGTCACAGGGATGAGCTGAAGCACCCTGCGGCCGAGGAACCCGAACCGCCCGCTCACGTTCCTCTCCCTTCCTGCGCTGCCTCAGTGCTGGTCGACGGTGAGCGTCTCCAGCGACAGATTGTAGTTGCCGAGGGGCGTGGCGTGGAAGCCGTGCACCCACTTGCCCGCGGCGTACCGGTACGGGCTGTAGTCGAGGATGAGATACGGCGTCTGGTCATAGACGATCTGCTGGATCTGCTCGTACATCTGCCGGCGCTTGTCGGAATCGAGCTCCCCGCGGGCTTGGTGCACGAGCTTCGTGGCGGTCGGGTCGCCCCAGTAGGAGCTGAACGCGTTCGCCCCGCCGTTGGGATCGACGCCGAACGTGGTCACCTCGTCGGGGTCGATGATGTCGTTCGTCCAGTAGCGCTGGCCCATCTGCGAGTTGCCCCCGTCCTCCTTGCCGTACGCGGTCAGGAGCTCGTACGTCTTGATGTCGACGTCGATGCCGATCTTCGCCAGGTCGGACTTGATGACGACGGCCGTTGCGTTACCGGCGACGTCATTCGCAACCTCGATGAGAAACGTCTTGAAGCCGTTCGGGTACCCCGACTGCGACAGGATCTCCTTCGCCTTCTCCGGGTCGTACGGATACGGCTTCAGCGAGTCGTTCCAGAACTGCATCTTGTACGGCATGAACGACGAGCCGACGGTTGCATGACCGGAGTACGCGAGCTTCACGATGGCGTTTCGGTCGATTGCGTAATTGAGCGCTTCACGCACCTTCGGGTCCTTGAACGGCGCGAAGTGCTGGTCGAGCTGGATGAAGTCGACGCGTGTCGACGGGAAGAGATACGTCTGCAGATCCGGGTTGGCGCTCAGCTCGTTGATCAGGTTGCCCGGCGGGTTCTCGATGATGTCCGCGTTCTTGTTCTGCAGGAGCAGGACGCGCGAGTTGTCGTTGGGCACGATCATGATCTTGAGATTCGTGAAGTTCGGCTTCTTGCCCGACCAGAACGGGTTCACCTTGAAGTTCAGGTCGCTGCCCTTGTTCCACTGGGTGAGCATCCACTCGCCGCTTCCGATCGGCTTCTGGAAGAAGGCCTTCGCGCCCTGCGCCTTCACGAGCTTCTCGGGGATGACCGCGTAGGCGTACATGGCGAGGTCGGCCAGGAGCGGCGCGTGCGGCCGGGAGAGCGTGATCACGACGGTCTTGGGATCCGGCGCCTCGACCGACTTCACCGCCTCGAGCAGGAAGCCCCAGCCCCCGTCGTAGTTGATCGAGCGCTCGATCGAGTAGCGGACGTCCTCGGCGGTCACCGGCGACCCGTCGGAGAACTTGTGGTCGCCCAGGTGGAACGTGTACGTGAGCCCGTCGTCGGAGATGTCCCACGACTCGGCGAGCTGCGGGATCACGTCGGTGCCGTTCGCGTTCGGCTGGAGCAGCCGCTGGTAGATGTTCTGCGTCATCCAGATGCTCTCGTTGACCGAGTTCGCAGCCGGATCGAGCGTGTCGACGTTGACGGCGTTTGCGATGACGAGCGTGTCGGCCTTGGCCCCTCCGCCCCCGGCGCCGGTCGATCCGCCGCTGCCTCCGCAGCCGGCGACGAGGACGCCCGCCGCAAGGGCGAGCAGGAGCGCCAGACGCCGGGCGCGCCGCGCCCGGCTGGGGCTCGTCGTGGGCGTGTCCGGGAGGTCGGCCATGGCTCGTCCTTTCATCTTGCGGCCAAAGGTATGCTCAGCGCGAAAAGATATACGAATGCTCCGAAGATGTTCTTATGCTTCGGGGATGTAACGGGTTCGGAGCAAGGGGGGTACGCATCCGATCCGCACCGCGGCCGAGTGTATGAGCGCCGGGTCGGAAGTGTCAAGGGTTCGGGGCGCCGTTATGCTTGCGCCCCGCAGGAGCGGAACCGCGAGCGAGAGGATGGTGGGGAAGGCCGGGTGCCGGCACGTTTCGACGGGATGACTGCGGCCGTGACCGGCGGCGCGAACGGGATCGGCCGGGCCGTCGCGGCGGGGTTCCTGGCGGAGGGCGCCAACGTGGTCGTCGTGGACCTCGTGGAGCCGCCCGAGACACTCCGCGGCCCCCGCTTCGAGTCCGTCGTCGGCGACGTCGCCGACGAGCGCCTCGCCGAGCGCGTGGTCGGGACGGCCATCGGGCGCTTCGGCGATCTCGACCTGCTCGTGAACGACGCGGCGGCCTACCCCGACGCGCGACTGGTCGACATGGAGCCGGCCGCGTGGCGGCGGGTCTTCGACGTGAACGTGACCGGCGTCTACCTGATGTGCCGGGCGTTCGCCCGCCACCGCATCGCCGCAGGCGGCGGCGGCGGGATCGTCAGCATCTCGTCCGGCTCGGCGCGCAGCCCGCGGCCCGAGGGAGCGGCGTACGCCGCCTCGAAGGCGGCGGTCGAGACGCTGTCCAAGACGCTGGCGCTCGAGCTCGGGCCGCACGGCGTGAACGTGAACGTCGTCGCGCCCGGCTACATCGACGTCCGCGGGTGGAGCGACGCGTACCCGGACAGGGCGACCGACGATCTGCGCGCGGCGCTTGTGCGGTCGATCCCGATGGGCCGGGCCGGCGATCCGCGCGACATCGCCGCGGCCGTGCTCTTCCTCTGCTCGGACGCCGCCGCCCACGTCTCCGGCGCCGTCCTGGACGTGGACGGAGGCTCGATGGCGGGCCGCTTCTCGCTGCCCGAGGGCGCCGGCCGGTGAGCGACGTCCGTATCGTGATCACGAGCCCGCTCTCGGCCGAGAACGTCGCGGCGATCGCCGCCGCCGACCCGCGCCTGGACGTCGTCTACCCGGCGGATCTCATCCCGGCCCCGGAGTACCCCTCGGCGCACCCGCTCCCGGAGGTCCCCGATGCGGAGGCCGAGCGGCGCTGGGCCGAGCTTCTGGAGAGCGCCGAAATCCTGTTCGACTTCGGGCCGCTGGCGATGGCCGACCGGCTCCCGACCTGGCCGCGGCTGCGCTGGATCCAGGCCACGAGCGCCGGCGTGGGGCAGCTGGCCAGCCGGGTGGGGCTGACCGAGCGGCGCGACGTCGTGGTCACGACCGCGAGCGGCGTCCACGCGCGCCCGCTGGCCGAGTTCGCCGTGCTCGCGATGCTGGTCTTCGGCAAGGACGTCCTGCGCTACCAGGCCGAGCAGCGGGCCCGCGTCTGGCGCCGCCACGCCGGCGAGGAGATGGCCGGGAAGGTGGCCGCGGTCGTCGGGGCCGGCCGGATCGGCCGCGAGGCCGCCCGGCTCCTGCGCGCCCTCGACGTCCACGTGATCGGCGTGGTGCGGACGCTGCGCGACCGCATGCCGGCCGACGTGAACGCCGACGAGATCGCTGCGATCGACGATCTCGACGCCATCCTCCCCCGGCTCGACGCGGTGGTGCTCGCGACGCCGCATACGCCCGACACCGCCAACCTTCTCGACGCGCGCCGCATCGCGCTCCTGCCCGAGCGCGCGATCGTCGTGAACATCGCGCGCGGCGACGTGGTCGACGAGGCCGCGCTGGCCGAGGCGCTCGCGGCGGGCCGCCTGCGCGGCGCCGCCCTGGATGTGTTCACGACGGAGCCGCCGCCGGACTCGAGCCCGTTCTGGGACCTGCCCAACGTGCTCGTCAGCCCGCACTCCGCGAGCACGGTGGCCGAGGAGAACGACCGGATCGTCGAGATCTTCTGTGAGAACCTGCACGCGTATCTGGCCGGCCGGCCGCTGCGAAACGTGCTCGACCCCGACCTCCTCTACTGACCGTGACCGCCGCCACCGCCCTCGTGACGAACGCCGACAAGCTCGTGACCCTGGGCATCGGGGCCCAGGTGAGCCACCCGACCGGGGACGCGTGGAGTGTCGATTCCTACGGGCGCCCGATCATCCTGCCGGGGATGGCGGGCGTCTGCTTCAACGTCCGCGTCGGCAGCCCCGTCTTCCCCTGGGCGGCCGACCACCTCGAGGCCGCGGTGTCGGCCGGGGGCGACGGCCCGCCGCCGGACGCCGCCCTCCAGTTCCTGGCCTGCGTCGGAAACCCGGTGCGCGTCCTCACGGGACCGGCGGCCGGCGGGACCGGCACCGTCGTCGGCAAGCACGCCTTCGTCCTGATCGACTTCCCGCAGCAGACGCTCGACCTGCTCGGCCCCGGCGATCGCCTGCTGGTGCGGGCGCGCGGGCAGGGCCTCCAGCTGCTCGACTTCCCCGACGTCGCGCTGCGCAGCTGCAGCCCGGAGCTCCTGGACGCGCTGCCCGTGCGGGCTCGCGACGGGGCGCTCGCGCTCGCCGTCGCCGCCGAGATCCCCGCGTTCCTCATGGGCGCCGGCATCGGGATGAGCTCTGAGTGGGCCAACTGCGACGTCATGCTCGACGCGGCCCGACGTCGTCTCTGACCTGGGCTACGAGGAGCTCCGGATCGGCGACGTCGTCGCGATGACGGGCCAGGACCACCGCTTCGGGCGCGGCTCGCACGCCGGCTGGTGCGCGATCGGCATCGTCGCGCACGGGGTCGGGGTGATCCCCGGGCACGGGACGGGCGTCATCACGATCATGTCCGGGCCGCGGGAGCAGTTCGCGATCGACGTCGACCCGGCCGCCAACGTCGGCACCAGCCTGGGGCTCCCGGCATGAGCGGCGCGCGCGCCAACCTCGGCGAGCTGGTCGTGACGGCGGTCGTCGGCCGGGTGACGACACCGGTCATGGCCGAGAACCCGTACGAGGTCGGCGCCGACGGGACGCCGTTCGTCCCGGTCGGAGCCGGGGGCATCTGTTACAACGTCAAGGTCGGCATGCCGGCGATGGGATGGGCGGCCGACCAGGTCGAGCCCGGGGTCAGCATCGCCAACCCGAGCGCCTCCGCGAACGACGCCCTGGCCGTCTTCGCGTGCGTCGGGAACCCGGTCACCGTGCGCACCGGCGCCGCGGCGGGTGCGACCGGGGCCGTGATCGGGAAGCACGAGTCGTTCCGGGCCTACAAGCACGTGCTCGTCCATGTCGGCGACGACGTGCTGGAGCAGGTCGCGCCCGGCGACGAGCTGCTCGTGCGCGCGTGCGGCCGCGGGATGGCGATCGAGGGCGCGCCGGGCGTCGCCTGCCACAGCCTCGGCCCGGAGCTGTGGCGGGCGTGGGGGCCCGACACGGCCGACGGCCGGGTGTCCGTGGCCGTCACGCGCATCCTGCCGCCCGAGGTGGTCGGGATGGGCAGCGGCCGGGTTGCGGCGGCCACGTCGTTCGCGATCCAGACCAAGGACGAGGACGTCGTGCGCGAGCACGGCCTCGCGGACCTGCGCCTGGGCGACGTCGTCGCGGTGCGCGACTGGGACGCCACCCACTACACCGGCTACCGCGACGGCGGGCTCACGGTGGGCGTCGTCGCCTGCGGCGACAGCCCGCTGGCCGGGAACGGGCCGGCGGTGACGGTGCTGCTCTCGGCGGCGGACGGCTCGCTCGCGGCCCGGCCCGACCCCGAGGCGAACCTGGCGGCGATCCTCGGCCTCGCGTGAGCGACGTGGCGGAGCCCGCCCCCGCGCCCGCCCCGGCGCTCCTCGAGACCCGCAACGTCTCCAAGCACTACGCGGCCGGCGGCGGCCTGGGGCGGAGCCTGGGGCGGCGGCCGGCCGAGGTGCTGCGGGCCGTCGACGACGTGTCGCTCAGGATCGAGCGCGGTGAGACGCTCGGCCTGGTCGGCGAGAGCGGGTCGGGGAAGAGCACGCTGGGCCGGCTCGTCCTCCAGCTCGAGCCGCCGACCTCGGGCGACATCCTGTACGCCGGCCAGAGCGTTCTCGGCCGCCGGGCGCGCGAGACCCGCGAGCTGCGAAAGCGGATCCAGGTCGTCTTCCAGGATCCGTACTCGTCGCTCAACCCGACGATGACGGTGCGCCAGACGCTCGAGGAGGTGCTGAAGGTGCACCGGCTGACGCCACGCGGCGCCCGCCGGGACCGCGTCGAGGAGCTGCTCGACACGGTCGGGCTGCCGGCGGCGGCGGCCGAACGCAAGCCGCACCAGTTCAGCGGCGGGCAGCGGCAGCGGATCGGGATCGCCCGGGCGCTCGCGGTCGAGCCGGAGTTCATTGTGGCCGACGAGGCGGTCTCGGCCCTCGACGTCTCGGTGCAGGCGCAGGTGCTGAACCTGATGACGCGGCTCCAGGACGAGCTCGGCCTCACGTACCTCTTCATCGCTCACAACCTGGCCGTCATGCGCCACATCAGCCGCAACGTGGCGGTCATGTACCTGGGCCGGATCGTCGAGCACTCGCCGACGGCCGACCTCTTCCGCGAGCCGCTTCACCCCTACACCCAGGCGCTGATGAAGGCCGCGCCCGCGCCGGTGGCCCGCCGCAAGAGCATCACGCCGGCGCTCACGGGCGACATGCCGAACCCGATCTCGCCGCCGACCGGGTGCTACTTCCACCCCCGCTGCCCGCATGCGATGGACGTGTGCCGGTCGGTGTACCCGGCGACGCGCGTCGTGCAGGGGCGGAGGGTGGCGTGCCACCTGTACCCCGAGGCAGGGACGGAACAGACGGGCACTTGACCCCCGGCGGAATTCCACCGCCGCCCTATCATCACCCCCGGCGATGGAGACCCAGGCGGCACAGCGGCATTCCGGCGAGGCACCCGCCCGCAGCCTGAGCGAGCGCGCCTACCAGCACATCCGCGGCGACATCCTGCGCGGGCGGCTGGCGGTCGGCACCGTCGTCGGCGAGTCCGCGCTGGCGGAGGAGCTCGGGATCTCGAAGACGCCCGTGCGGCAGGCGCTCCAGCTCCTGCGGGGCGAGGGGCTGCTCCAGGTCGGGGCCCGCCGCCAGCTCGTCGTCCGCGGCTTCAGCCCGGAGCACCGCCAGGAGATCGTCGACGTCCGCCAGGCGCTCGAGGCGCTCGCTGTCCGTGGCGCCGCCGAGCGGATGACGCTCGACGACGTCGACCACCTGCGCCTGCTCCTGATCCGCCAGAAGCGGGCAGCCGACGCCGAGCGCGAGGACGACTTCATCGACCTCGACGAGGAGTTCCACCTGCGCATGGCGGCTGGAGCCGGGATGCCGGTCGTCGAGCGGCTGCTGCGCCAGCTGCGCGGGTTCGTGCGGGTCATGCACATCGGCACCACCCGCCCGCGCGGCTACCTGACCCACGTCCTGGCCGAGCACACCGCGATCGTGGACGCGCTGGAGGCGCGCGACGCCGAGAAGGCGGCGGCGGCGCTTCGCGAGCATCTGGACCGCTCGGACTACTGAGATGTCCGACGCGGGCATCCGCGGGTTGCCGTGCTGTTGCGACCTGGCAAGGCTGCGCTCCTGCTCCGCCGCATGCTGCGGGAAGAAGTCATCTGCAAGCTCGAGGGTCCGTTAGGCGACTCTGCGATCCATGTGGCGCGCGGCATTGTGGAAAATTGGGGTCTGACCCCAATTTTTCAGGCGCGGCTTTCCCACAGCGTGGATCCGGCCGGCCACCGATGCGGCGCGAAGGCCGGTTTCGGATACTGCGATCGGTGAGAGTCCTCTCACCTCGGCCGGTCACACTGAGAGCCGAACATGAACATCTTGGTCGTCGAGGACGAGGCCCTGATCACGGACTTCCTGCGCCGCGGGCTGGAGGCCGAGGGCTACGCAGTCGATACCGCCGCCTGCGGCGAGGACGCGCTGGCGTTGCTGCGCCGGCACCCCGCCGACCTCGTGATCCTCGACGTGATGATGCCGGGGATGGACGGGTTCGAGGTGCTCGGCGCGATCCGGGCGAGCGATCCCGAGCTGCCGGTCATCATGCTCACCGCCCGCGGCGAGGTGGCCGACCGCGTGCGCGGGCTCGACCTCGGCGCAACCGACTACCTGGGAAAGCCGTTCGCCTTCGCAGAGCTCCTGGCCCGGATCCGGGCCAGGACACGGCGACCGGCGCAGAACGGCGCGCCGGCGTCGACGCTCTCGGTCGGCTCGGTGACGCTCGACCTCCTGAGCCGTGAGGCGGAGATCGAGGGCGGCCGCATCGAGCTCTCGGCCCGCGAGTTCGCGCTCCTCGCCTACCTCATGCGCCACCCCGGCCAGGTGCTGTCCCGCCAGCAGATCCTGAACGGGGTCTGGGGCTACACGTTCGACCCGCGCTCGAACCTCGTCGACGTCTACATCGGCTACCTGCGGCGCAAGCTCTCGGCGAACGGCCGCTCGCCGATCGAGACCGTGCGCGGGATGGGCTACCGCATGGCACGCGAGAAGCCGGCATGAGGCGCGGCCTCGCCATCCGCACGCGGCTTGCGATCGTCAGCGCCACGCTTGCCGTGGGCGTGCTCGCCGCGGGCCTCCTCACCGTCTACCTGATCGACCGGCGCCAGGTCGACCAGTCGCTCGCGACCTCGGCTCGGCGCGCCGCCGGCGATCTGGCCGATTCGACGCTGCACAGAGCGCCGCCTCCGGACGGCAGCGGCGGGGCCGACGACACCGGGAAGGAATCCCGGCCCGAGTCCCGCGATGAGCTCGTCACGGCCTACCTCCAGGCGCGAAGCGGCTCCGGCCAGCTCCTCGCGAGCGTCGCGCCGGGCGCGCAGCCCCGCGCGAACAGCGCGCTGGCCCGGCGGCTGTGGCTGCGCCACGATGTGGCCCCCGGCGACGCCAAGCGGGTGGAGATCGAGGGCGAGGACTACGTCGTGGCGGTGGCCCGGCGCGGCGGCTCCCGGTTCCTCGCCGCGGTCCCGGCCGGCGACGCCGACGCCGGCGTTCGCACGCTCCTCGACGCGATGCTCGTGGTGTGCCTGGTGGGCCTCGTTCCCGCGACCGGCGCGGCCTGGCTGGTCACGCGGCGGGCCCTGGCGCCGCTCTCGCGGATCGCCCAGCGCGCGTCGCGGGTGACGGGCGGCGACCTCTCGGTGCGGATGGGCCCGGTCCGCTCGCACGACGAGATCGCCGACGTCGCCGACGCGATCGACGCGATGCTCGACCGGCTCGAGGGCGCGTTCGCGGCCCAGCGGCGCTTCGTGCACGACGCCTCGCACGAGCTGCGGACGCCGCTCACGATCGCGCGCGGCCACCTCGAGACGGCGCTCGCGGGCGGTCGCGACCCGGCCGGGCTCGAGGCGGCGGCCGAGGTGGCGATCTCGGAGCTCGACCGGATGGCGCGGCTCGTCGAGAGCCTCCTGCGGCTCGCGCGCACCGGCGCCGACGAACCGCCGTCGCGGGTCGTCGTCGACGTCGGCGAGCTGGCCGTGGGAGTCGTGGCCCGGTCGCGCGTGCTCGGCGACCGGACGTGGAGGGTGGACGCCGCTCCCGGTGCGACGATCGCAGGCGACGCCGGCGCGATCGAGCAGGTGCTCCTGAACCTGCTCTCGAACGCGGTCCGCCACACCTCGCAGGGACAGGCGATCGGCGTCCGCGTCGAGGCGCGCGGGGACACGGTCGTGCTCGAGGTGTCCGACTCCGGCGAGGGGATCGATCCCGAGCTCCTGCCGACGTTGTTCGACCGGTTCACGCGCGCCGACGCCGCCCGCGGGCGCGACACCGGAGGAGCGGGCCTCGGCCTCGCAATCTGCCGGGCCATCGTCGAGGCGCACGGCGGCACGATCGCGGCCGCCAGCACCCGAGAGCGCGGCGCGACGTTCACCGTCGAGCTTCCGCGCGCCGCCGTCTCGAGCTCCGAGCCGGCCATGAGAGCGGTCTCACCGCCGGTTCACGTCTAGCTCACCGCGGCTTCCTACCGTGGGAAGTGAGCCGCGAGACACGCGGCGTCCCGATCCGGAGGAGGAAGTTCCGTGACCGTCCACCCGTCAGTCGCCTTCGCGGCCTTCGCAGCGGGGCTCGTCGTCGGCGGCGGTGCATACGCCGCGCGGCACGACCTCGGAATCGGCGACGGCCTCGCGGCCTCGGCCGGCGCGCGGGCGCGAGTGAGCGAGCAGATCCCCGCCGGCCGCCCCGGCCGGCACGGGCATCTCCTGGACTGGCACCCCCCGCGCGTGCCGCACATGAAGCCGCCGCGGCCGAGCGTTCCGCTCGTCCAGGTGGCGGCCCCGTCGGTGTCGACGGCGCCCGCCACGACGCCCGTGACGAGCACGAGCCCGGCCCCGCCGGTCACGCGCACGAGCCCGACCGGCGGCGACGACGACGGAGGCAACGATGACTAGCACCGGACTTCGGATCTACACCACCATCATCGCCCTGATCTGCGGTGCGGCCGTCGCCTGGTCGATCCACCAGTCGTCCCTGGCCACGTCGTGGCAGGCCGACGCCCGCTCGTGGCACGCCGTCGCGCAGCGGACGGTGCTGCACGACCGGCAGACGTCCATTCAGATGCGCCATCTGGTCGGCCGCTACAACCGCCTCGTCGTAAAGACGCGGCGCTCCGAGCACAAGCTGCTCGCGAGCATTCGGAACGGCCAGGCGACGGGTGCGCAGCTCCCGTCCCCGTCCTTCACCGGCATCTCGGCCCCGATCTCGGCGCCGGCTCCGGTGGCCGCCCCGGCCCCCGCACCTCCGACCACGCACACGAGCTGATGGCGACCGCGACGACATCTCGCACGACGACCACCTGGGAGTGGCGCGCCACCGGCACGACCTGGCGCATCCACCACACGGGCGGCGTGGACGCCGGGCTGGCGGCCACGGTCGCCCAGGCGGTCGAGCGCGACGAGGCCCGCTGGTCGCGGTTTCGCTCCGCGAGCGACGTCGCTCGCGTGAACGCCGCCGCGGGGCGCCCCATCGCGGTCTCGCCGGCGACGCTCGACCTGCTCGAGGCATGCGACTACTGGATCCGGCTGACCGGCGGCGTGTTCCAGCCGCTGGTCGGCGGGGCGCTCGTCGCCTGGGGGTACCGGCGCAGCCTCTCCGACCGCAAGGCGTACGCGGCCGCCAGCCCGGACCCGCGCCGGCTCGAAGGCCGCCCGCAGGTCGACCGGGAGCACGGCACCGCGCGGATCCCGGCCGGGACGCGGCTCGACCTCGGCGGGATCGCCAAGAGCTGGATGGGGTGCCGGACCGCGGCGCTCCTCGAGGGCCGGTGCGACGACCCCGCGATCCTCGTCGACGCCGGGGGCGACCTGGTCGCCGCCCGCGGCCGCCACCTGGTCGCGGTCGAGGACCAGCGGGACGGCGCCGCGGCGCCGCTCGCCCACGTCACGGTCGACGAGGGCCACGGGATCGCGACCTCGGGCTTCGGCCGGCGCCGCTGGCAGAACGGCGACGGCAGGAGCGCCCACCATCTGATCGACCCCGAGACCGGGGAGCCCGGCCCGCGGACGCACGCCACCGTGCTCTCGGCCGACCCGGTCGCCGCGGACGTCCTCGCGAAGGTGCTGACGCTGCGGCCCGGGCGCATCGCGGCGCTCGAGGAGGCGGCGATGGTGCTGTCCGGCGGCGAGATCCTGACGACGCGCGCCTGGGACGAGGCGGCGGCATGATCCTCTGGGACGTGGCCCGCGCGAGCGCCTTCGTCGCGCTCGCCTGTTACACGCTCGTGGTGGCCTGGGGCATCGCGCTGAGCGCGCGCGTGTGGCGCCCGCCGGCGCCGCAGATGGCCTACCACCGGTTCCTGGCGTCGCTGGGGCTGGTCGCGGTCGCGATCCACGTGGGAGCGCTCATGCTCGACCGCTACGCGCGGGTGAAGGTCGCGTCGCTCGTCGGCCTCGACCCGCGGCCGGGCGTCGTCCTGGGCGCCGTCGCGCTGTGGCTCATCGTCGCGCTGCCGCTCTCGTTCAGGCTGAAGCAGGCCCGCTTCATGAGCCAGCGGGCGTGGCGCTCGCTGCACTACTTCGGCTACGCGGTCTGGGCGCTCTCGCTGGCGCACGGCGTCATGGCGGGAACCGACTCGCGCTCGTTCCTCGCCCTTTTCGTGTACGGATCGTCGGCGGCGATCGTCGGCGGGGCGGCCTGGTATCGCTGGCTGGAGCGGCCGCTGACGGCCGTGCGGCCGGCGCCCAGGCGGGAGCAGATCCCGGCCCGCGCTGCGCTCGAGCTCGAGGGAGGCGAGCCGTGAGCGCGCCGGGCCGGGTGACGGTTGTGGGAAACGGCGTGGCCGGGTTCGCGTGCGCGCGCCGCTTGGCCGAGGGCGGGGTCCCGGTCAGCCTGATCGGCCCCGGCCTTCCGTGCGACCGCCCGCCCCTTTCCAAGCGCGCGCTCGTCCGCGGCGCCGCCCCCTACCTGGCGACGGCGGAGGGGCTGGCCGAGGTCGGGATCCACCACGTGGACGGCTGGGCGGTCGGCCTCGACCTCGCCCGCCGCCGGGTCGAGGTGCGGGCCGCGGCCCGCACCAAGGTGCAGGAGCACACGTTCGAGGAGCTGGTCTGGGCGACCGGGCTCCGCCTTCGCAGGCCGCCCATCGCGGGCATCGGCGCGGCCCACCAGAACGCCGACCCGGCAGGGCTCGAGGAGCTTCTTCCCCGCCTCGAGCGGCCGGGTCGGCGGATCGCCGTGATCGGCGCCGGCCTGATCGGCACCGAGACGGCGGCGACGCTCGCAGCCCGCCACCGGGTCACGCTGGTCGAGCGCGCCGAGCTGCCGCTCGCCCGGTTCCACCGTGCCGTCGGCGAGTCGGCGCGGCAGGTGCTGTCCGGGCTCGGGGTGCGGTTCGCCGGCGGGTGCGGGCTCGAGCGCATCGTGCCGATCCCGGGCGGGTCGTCTCTCCTCGAGACGTCGACCCACGGCCGGATCGCCGCCGACGTCGTGATCTCGGCGGCGGGCGTCGCCTCGACGCTGCCGGCCGAGCTCGGCGAGGGGCCGACCCTCGACACCGACGAGCGGCTGGCCGTCGTCGGCCTGGACGGCGTGTGGGCCGCCGGCGACACCGCCGCGTTCCCGCACCCCCGCTTCGGGCGGATCGCCGTCCCGCACTGGGACAACGCCCGCGCCGGCGGCGACCATGTCGCCCGCGCCATCCTCGGCTCGCGAGAGCCCTTCGCCCGCGACCCGTACTGGTTCTCCGACATCGGCCCGCTGCGCGTGCAGCAGGTGGGCTTCGAGCCCGCCGTGTGCGAGTGGTCGGTGCGCGATGGGCTGCACGTCGGGCGCGCGGAGGACGGCCGGCCCGCATGCGTCCTGCTCCTGAACTCCCCGGCCCGGCTGAACGACGCCCGCCGCCTGCTTGCGGCATGACCATCCAGAGAGGAGCCAGTTCCATGGACACCCAGATCGTGATCGACCCCGACCTCTGCGTCGGCTACGGCGAGTGCATCGCCGAGGACGCGGAGGCCGTCGAGCTCGACGAGAGCGGTTGTGCCCGCGCGCTCGTGCCGCTCCTGGCGCGCGACCGGGCCGAGCGGTTGTGTGCCGCCTGCCCGGTGGGAGCGATCTCGCTCCGGTCGGCCTCGGCGGCCTAGATCGTTGATTCCCAATTGCCGCGCGCCTGGACGCTCGGCTCTGGACTGTTAGACGTTGCGGTGGGGCTGCGGCTGCGAACCGTCGCATCGCTGCGTCCTCGGTCAGCCCAATATCCACCGATATTGGGCTTCCCTGCGTCCTTGCGCTACTCGGTTCTCGCCCATGAGTGACCTGCTGAGTAGCAGGTCACTCATGACCGCAGCAAGCCTCCGGCTTGCTGCTTGGACATCACGGCAATTGGGAATCAACGATCTAGGAGCTTCTCGTGACGGAATGGCGAACGGCATTGACCGCACGACGCCACGTCTGACAGAGTGAGGGAGTGGTGAGGCGCTCAGCACCCGGGCTCGGAACCTGCACCTTCCCGGGCCGCGCTGCGTTCGACCCCCAAGCGCCCGCCCGCGAGCGGTAGCGCGAGCAGGCCCGTCGTGCCGTTCCGCGAGGTGCGCATACGGCCGGTGAACCCGGCTCGTCTCGCACCGGTGATCGGCTCGGCGCGGATGCGCGACCTGGATGGCGCGATTCGCGGCGCCACCCGGGTGCTCGGGTCTCGGACGGTGGTCAACGTCAACTCCACGGCGGTCGGCGGCGGCGTCGCCGAGCTGCTCGAGACGCTTCTGGGCTACGCCCGCGGCGGCGGCGTCGCGACGCGATGGTTCGTGATCGAGGGCGACCCACCGTTCTTCGACGTCACCAAGCGGATCCACAACGGCCTGTACGGATCACCGGGGGACGGCGGGCCGTTGGGTGCCGCCGAGGCTGCGACCTACGAGCGGACGCTGCGCGGGAATGCGCGCGCCATCGACGGGGTTGTCCGGCCGGACGACATCGTCATCCTGCACGATCCCCAGACCGCCGGACTCGCTCCGGCGTTTCGGCGGCTCGGCACGTCGATCGTCTGGCGGTGTCACGTCGGGTCGGACCGATCCAACGAGTGGACGGAGCGCTCGTGGGGCTTTCTGCGGCCGCACCTCGAGGACGTCGACGCCTTCGTCTTCTCGAACCGGCGGTTCGCCCCCGACTGGGTGGACCCCGATCGGATCCACGTGATCTCGCCGTCGATCACCCCGTTCTCGACCAAGAACATGCATCTGACCGGCGCCCAGGTGCGCGGGATGCTGCTTGCCGCTGGGCTGATCCACGGGCCCCAGCGGGCGACGACGGTCGAGTTCCGCCGTGCGAACGGGCGCAGGGGCGTGGTTCGGCATCGAGCAACCGTTGTGCGCGACGGCGCGTCGCCGCCGTCGACTGCGCCGCTCGTGGTCCAGATCTCGCGGTGGGATCGGATGAAGGACATGACGGGCGTGATGGCCGGGTTTGGCGCGGGCTTCGACGCGAGCCTCGGTGCGCACCTGGTCCTGGCCGGCCCCAGGGCGGACGGCGTCGAGGACGATCCCGAGGCCGCACAGGTGTTCGCGGAGTGCCGGACCCAGTGGGAGGCGCTGCCCGCCGCGGTTCGTCCTCACGTCCACCTGGCGCTTCTCCCGACCGCCGATCACGACGAGAATGCCGCGATCACGAACGCGCTCCAGCGCCACGCGTCCGTCGTCTGCCAGAAGAGCCTCGCCGAGGGGTTCGGGCTGACGGTGGCGGAGGCGATGTGGAAGGGCCGGGCCGTCGTCGCCAGCGCCGTGGGTGGCATCGTCGACCAGATCCGCGGCCCGCAATACGGCGTCCTGGTCAGCGACCCGTCGGACCTGACCGAGTTCGCCGGGGCGGTCGACGGACTGCTGCGGGCGCCGGCCGAGGCCCGGCGGCTCGGAGCCAACGCCCGCCGGTTCGTGACTCGGCACATGCTCTCCGACCGCCACCTGCAGCAATACGCGCAGCTGATCCAGACGCTCGACTCGCGGCGCCCGTAGCCGCTACGGGACGCGCCGCCGGAGTCGTGCCGTCACACGTCGCGCTCGACGGCCAGTGCGACCCCCTGGCCGCCGCCGATGCACAGCGTCGCCAGGCCGCGGTGGGCATCCCGCCGGCGCATCTCGTGCAGCAGGTCGACGAGGATGCGCGCGCCCGACGCGCCGATCGGATGGCCGAGGGCGATCGCGCCGCCGTTCACGTTGACCATGTCGGCGTCCCAGCCCAGCTCGCGGTTGACGCAGATCGCCTGGGCGGCAAAGGCCTCGTTGGCCTCGATCAGGTCGAGATCCGCGGTCGTCCAGCCGGCCTTCTCGAGGCACGTGCGCGTCGCCGGGATCGGCCCGGTGCCCATGATCCGCGGGTCCACGCCCGCGCTGGCAAATGCGGCGATCCTTCCCAGCGGCGCCAACTCCCGCCGCTTCGCCTCGTCCGCCGACATGACGACGCAGGCGGCTGCGCCGTCGTTCAGGCCGGAGGCGTTGCCGGCGGTGACGGTCCCCTCTTTGGCGAATGCCGGCCGCAGCTCTGCGAGCGCCTCCGCGGTCGTGCCGGCACGGGGGAACTCGTCGGTGTCGAAGACGACCGGCGGGCCCTTGCGCTGCCGGATCTCGACCGGGACGATCTGGTCGCGGAGCCGACCCTCGGCGATCGCGGCGACGGACTTCTGCTGCGACGCCGCGGCGAACGCGTCCTGGTCCTCCCGCGAGACGCCGAACTGCTCGGAGACGTTCTCGGCGGTGTTGCCCATATGGACATCATTGAATGCGTCCCAGAGTCCGTCGCGGATCATCGTGTCGACGAGGGGCCAATCGCCCATCCGGCGGCCGTCGCGGGAGCCCACGAGCGCGTGCGGAGCCATGCTCATGTTCTCCTGGCCTCCGGCCACAACGGTCGCGGCGTCGCCGCAGCGGATCGCCTGCGCCGCCAGCCCGACGGCCTTCAAGCCGCTGCCGCACACCTTGTTGATCGTGAGCGCCGGCACCTCCTGCGGCAACCCGGCCTCGATGGACGCCTGCCGGGCGGGGTTCTGGCCGGCGGCGGCCGCGAGCACCTGCCCCATGATGACCTCGTCGACCTCACTCGGCTCGATCCCGGTCTCCTCGATCAGCGCGGCGATCACCTTGGCACCAAGGCCGCTGGCGGGGATCGCGGCCAGCGAGCCGCCGAACTTCCCGACCGCGGTGCGGCGGGCCGCGACGATGACAGCGTCGTTCATGGAGGACCTCCCTCAGGCTCGGGCCCGGCGGCGGGCTCGCCGGTGGCGGCGTAGCTTCGGTACACGGCCAGCAGGGCGGCCTTCTGTGCATCGCTCAGCGCCGGGTCGGCAAGAATCGCGCCCTCGGTCTGCCGGGCTTCCGTGGTCGCACCGGCGGCCGACAGCCCCGTGTGCATGAGGAGCTGCTCGAGCGGGATCTCGAGGGCGTCGGCGAGCGCTCGCATCACGCGGAGCGACGGCTCGTGCAGGCCGCGCTCAAGCTGCGACAGGTAAGCGTTGGACAGGTTCGTCATCCGCCCGAGCTCGCGAAGCGACAGGTCGGAGAACTGGCGCTGCGCCTTCAGGTAGCGCCCGAACGCCTCGATCTGCACCTTCCACGGATCGAACGGATCGGAGTCGGACACGGGTGTCGGCAGCGTAGCTTGCCGACACCCGCTCACGGTTCTGCGCGCTACTTGGCGGCCGGCGTCGCCTTGGGCACGGCCGGCTCGGCGGCGGTCAGGACGGCCGACATGTACTCGTGCTGAGCGCGAAGCAGCTTCGTTGCGAACGCGTAGGAGTTGTCGATCAACTCCTTGGGCGAGACGATGCCCGGCACGGCGGGCGTGGCCGGGGCCGCCTTGGCCAGCGGCTGCGCGGCCTTCGCCCAGGCCGACACGCTCTCAACGGTCAGCTTCTGGCTCTGCTCGATCATGCCGAGCAACTGCTCCTGGTACGTCTTCGAAAGATCGAGATAGGTGGACATGAGACGCTCCTCCATCGGGTACATGGTAAGTATAGTACGCAATGCGTGGAACGTCAAGCGTAGGATCTACCGCTCGAGGACGTACTCCCCGGGCGCGGGACAGAGCGGCGGGTAGTCGTCGCTTCCCATCGACGGCGCCGCACCTCGCCGGCCCGAGTGCGGCCGCATCCAGCGGGCCCAGTCCTTCCACCACGTGCCCTTGTGCACCGACGCGTGCTCGAGCCACTCGTCTGCGCCCGCCGTGTCGCCGCCGTCGGTACGGTGGGTCCGTTTCCCCCCGGGTGGGTTGACGACACCCGCGATGTGGCCGGACGACGTGAGGACGAACCGCACATCTCCCGGAAGGAGCCTCGACGACGCGTAGCCGCCCGTCCACGGTGTGATGTGGTCGTCCTGGGCGGAGACGTAGTAGACGTCCACGTCCACGAGGTCGAGGCGGATCCGGCGGCCGAGCAGCCGCATCGTCCCCCGAGCGAGCCGGTTCTCGACATAGCACTCACGCAGGTACTCGCCGTGCATGCGGGCCGGCATCCGGGTCGCGTCGGCGTTCCAGGCGAGCAGGTCGAAGTCGGACGGCGGCTCGCCCATCAGCCACCCGCTGGCGACGTAGTTCCAGATCAGATCGTTGGCGCGCAGGGCTGCGAACGTGTTCGCCATCGCGCTGGCGTCGAGGTAGCCCTTCTCGCGCATCATGTCCTCGACCGCGCCGACGGACTCGGCATCGACGAACGCACCGAGGACGCCCGGCTCGCGGAAGTCGAGCAGGGTGTTGAGCAGCGTCAGCGACCGCACCCGGCGATCGCCCGCAGCCGCCAGGTAGGCGGCCGCGGCGGCGGCGAGCGTCCCGCCCAGGCACAGCCCTCCGAGGTTGACCTGCTCTGCGCCTGTGACGGCGCAGACCACGTCGAGCGCCGACAGGAGGCCGTCCCGAAGATAGTCGTCGAGCCCGGAGTCGCGGTGCTCCGAGCCGGGGTTGACGTAGCTGATCGCGAACACCGTGTGACCGCGGGCCACGGCCCACTCGACGAAGCTGCGGCCCGGCGAGAGGTCGAGGACGTAGTACTTGTTGATCCACGGCGGGCTCAGGAGGAACGGCACCGCGTGCACCGTCCGTGTGCTCGGCGCGTACTGGATCAGCTCGATCAGGTCGTTTCGGAAGACGACCTCGCCCGGGGTGGCGGCCAGGTCGCGGCCGAGATCGAACCGCGAAAGGTCCACCTGGCTGGGCTGGCCCGCGTTCGTGGCGAGGTCGTCGAGGAACCGCTCCATCCCCTGGGCGACGCTGCCGCCGCCGGTCTCGACCGCCTTTCGCAGCGCCGCGGGATTGCCGAGGAGCGTGTTGGTCGGGGCGAGCGCGTCGATCATCGCGTCGACGGCGAAGTGCGCCTTGCGCGCGGTTGGGCGGTCGAGATCGGCTGCATCGACCAGGTCGCGCATGAACCGCGACCAGAGCAGGTAGCCCTGCTGAAGGCCGAAGTAGACCGAGTTCTGCTGCCACGAGGGATCCTTGAACCGACGATCGGTGCGCGCAGGGACCACCACCGGGTCGCCGCCCTCGGCGCCGAGGGAGCGGGCCATGGTCGCCGCCCCCGCGGACATGCAGTCGCCCGCAAACCGGATCCAGGCGGCCTGCGCCTCCTCTGGGTGGTTCGCAAGCGCCGTGCCCAGCTCCCGCAGCGCCTCGTCGAATCCGAAACCACCGCCGAACTCGTGTCGGTCGTCCGGCTGCGACCCGCTCACATGTTCAGTCCCCCGTTCACGTCCACGACCGAACCGGTGATGTAGCCGGCGTCCGGGTCGACCAGGAAGTCGACCACCCGCGCCACCTCCTCCGGCTCGCCCAGGCGCCCGACTGGGATGTGGCCGATCACCTTCGCCAGGGCGTCCTCAGGCACGGCCTTCACCATGTCCGTCGCGATGAAGCCGGGTGCGACGCAGTTCACGGTGATGCCCTTTCGGGCGGTCTCGAGCGCCAGCGTTTTCGTCAGCCCGAACAGGCCGGACTTGGCGGCGGAGTAGTTCGCCTGGCCGATGTTGCCGGTTTCGCCGATGACAGAGCTGATGTTGACGATGCGTCCGTACCCGCGCTCGATCATCCCGTTCAACACGGCGTGTGCGAGGTAGAACGTCCCGCTCAGGTCGACCTTTATCACCCGGTCCCACTCGTCCGGGTCCATCTTGCGCGCCGTGTGGTCGGCGGTGATGCCGGCGTTGTTGACCAGGATGTCGATCCTGCCGTGCTGCTCGGTCACCTCGGCGACCACCCGGTTGCAGTCCTCCACGACCGCGATGTTCCCCTGATGGATCGAGACGCGGCCAGGGTTCTCGTCGCGCAGCTCCTGCGCGGATGCCGCGTCGCGCGAGTACCCGGCGGCGACCGTCGCCCCCTGCTCCAGGAGGCTGTGGCAGATCGCGAGTCCGATTCCGCGCGAGCCGCCGGTCACGAGGGCGACCTGACCGTCCAGGCGTCCACTCATCGCTGACCTCCTTGATCGGTCCGAGTATATCGGTGGGCCGGCGCGGCGCGGACGCGGCTCAGCTAGCCGTCCAGCCGTTGCCCATCACCAGCTGGGAGCCCGTGTATGAACGCCCGCCGGGCCCGATCACGAAGGCCACCGTCTCGGCCACATCGGCCGGCTCGATGAGCTCCTTGCGGGCCTGGCGGGTGAGGAGGATCCGCTCGAGCACCTCGGATGCCGGGATCCCGTGTGCCCGGGCCTGGTCTGAGATCTGGCGCTCCACAAGCGGCGTGCGCACGTATCCCGGACACACCGCCACGCTGACGATGCCGTGCGGCGCACCCTCCAGGGCCAGCGTCTTGACCAGGCCGAGCACGCCGTGCTTGGCGCTCACATACCCGGCCTTGAACGCCGACGCGACCAGCCCGTGCACCGATGCGATCGCCACGAAGCGGCCGTCGCCGCTCGCGATCAGGGCCGGCCAGGCGTAGCGGGCGAGCAGGAACGGGCTGGTCAGCAGCACGCCGATCAGGTCGTCCCAGCGGTTCTCCGGGAACTCCTCCACCGGCGAGACGACCTGAAAGCCCGCACATGCGACCACACCGTCGAGCCTCCCGAATGCCGACACCGCCTCGTCGACGGCCGCCCGGTTGAGCTCGCGGAGCGTCAGATCGGCCGCGAACGGCCGGCCGGGGCCGTTGTCATCGGGAGCGCGATCGACCGAGAGCACGTCGTGCCCGTCGTCGACGAGCCGTGCCGCGATCGCCCGTCCGATGCCGCTCGCCGCCCCCGTGACGAGGTAGGCGCGCGGGTCGCTCATCCGCCGCGGGCGAGCTCCGCCAGAAGCGGTGCCCAGTGCTCGCGAAGCGCGGCGCGGCTCATGAAGAGGCCCAGATGGCCGGCGTCGACCAGCTCGCAGCGGATCGCCTCGGGCGCCGTCCCGACATGCTGGGCGAGGGCGAAGGCCTGCTCGGGCGGCGTGATGTGATCGCGCGAGCCGGCCAGGATCCTCACCGGGCAGGTGATCGCCTGCAGGTCGACCCGCTCGCTGTCGACGTCGAGCGTTCCGCCGACCAGCTCGTTGCCGACGAAGAGGTGCTCGATGATCCACAGGTAGAACGCCCCGGAGATGTCCTGCGTGTACTTGAACCAGTCCTCGAACTCGGTGTATCGGCGCACGAAGTCGGGGTCGTGCATCTCGAGCAGCAGGTCGAGGTGCTTCTTGCCCTCCTCCTCCGGTGCGAGGGCGATGAAGCCAGCCAGCATCGCCTCTCCCCGCAGCAGTCCACCGCCGGCGGAGACCATCGCCTCGTACGGCGACACGTGCAGGTTCGACATCAGCGCGACGTAGTCGATCAGCGGCCCCTCGCCGGCGCTGAAGTCGATCGGCGACGCTCCCAGGGTCAGGGTCGCCACCGAGTCCGGCTCGATCGCGGCATAGATCGCCGCCAGCCAGCCTCCCTGGCAGTCGCCGATCAGGTGCACGGGCTCACCGATGCGCTCGACCGCATCGCGAACGGCCGCCACGTACTCCTCAACCGAGCAGTGGGCCGTGGCAGGCGTCGCCTCGAGCCACTCGAGCACGAACATGCGGTCGAGGCCGGCTGCAAGGCCCACGCCGACCTGGCTCTGGCGGGGGTTGAAGTCGACGATGCACGAGTGATGCCCCGCCTGGGGCGGCAAGATCAGCGTCGGCACAGGCGCCGAGGCGCACTCGAGCGAGAAGTCACGCAGCCGCGCGACCGGGCTCTCGGTCAGCACGGTGCTCGGCGAGCCCCACGTCGGCTCCGAGCGATTCTGGGTGATGCGCATCCACGTGTATGCGTCGTCCAGGACGTCGGCGGGGGACGCCCCGTGTGCGATCGCGCCCTGCCAGTACTGGGCTCCGACGGAAAACGCGTGAGACGTGACGTCCAGCCAGGCGTTCGCCATCCTGGTCGCGAGGCCGACGGCTGCACCCGCAGCGGTCTCAGTCTCGTACGATCCGCTCACCCGTGCGAGCCCGAACTCATGCGCACCATTTTACCGGAACATCCAGACGGCGAAAAGGCGTCGGCCCACGCTACGTTCCGGATCAAGTCGTGCCGTCTCCCAGCGCTCGCAGTGCGTTCAGGATCACCGCCACGTCGATGACCTCCTGGAAGAGGGCACCCATCACGGGCGGCAGGTAGCCGACGGCCGCGAGGCCCATGCCGACGATGCTCAGGCCGAGCCCGGCGATCACGCTCTGGCGGGCGATCCGGATGGAGCGTCTGCCGATCGCGATCGCCCGGGCGACGCGGTCGACCCGGTCGACGGCGATCACCGCGTCGGCGGCCTCGGACGCGACGGTGGCGCCGGCAGCTCCCAGCGCGATGCCGACGTCCGCAAGCGCCAGCGCGGGCGCGTCGTTGATGCCGTCGCCGACCATGACGACCGGCGCGAGCTCCTCGCGACCGGCCAGGGCGCGCACGAGCTCGAGCTTGTCCGCGGGCGACTGGCGGGCGTAGATCCGGTCGACGCCGGCTGCCCGGCCGATCTCCTCGGCCGTCGTCTCGACATCGCCGGTCGCGAGCGCCACGTAGCGCACCCCCGACCGGCGCAGGTCCGCCACGAGCCCCGCGGCGTCGTCCCGGAGCCGGTCGGCCATGACGATCACCGCGACGACCCGGCCGTCCGCCGCGACCGTCACCCGTGCTTCACCCGGCACCACGCCTCCGTCGCCCGGCCCGGCGGCGGCGCCCTCCGCGGTCACGAACGCCGTGCTGCCCACCGCGACGCTGTGGCCGTCCACGTCGCCGGCGATGCCCTGGCCCGGGTCCTCGCGCACGCCCGTCGGCATGCTCAGGCGAAGCCCCTTCCGTCCCGCCGCGCGCACCAGCGCCGTTGCCATCGAGTGGGTCGAGAACTGGTCGAGCGACGCCGCGATGCGAAGCGCCTCGTCCGGCGGCAGGCCGTCGAGCGCGACGATGCGGTCGACCTCGGCCGTCCCGAGGGTGAGGGTGCCGGTCTTGTCGAAGAGCACCGTGCGGGCCCGGCCGAGGGCCTCGATCACCGCGCCCCCCTTCACGATGACGCCCTCGCGGGCCGCGCGCGACACCCCTGAGACAAACGCGATCGGCGCCGCCAGGATGAGCGGGCACGGCGTGGCGACGACGAGCACCGCCACCGCCCGGCGGGCGTCGCCGCTCACGGCCCAGGCCGCTCCGGCCACGAGAACCGTCAGCGGGAGGAACGCGACCGCGTAGCGGTCGGCCATGCGCACGAACGGCGCCTGGCTCCGCTCGGCCTCGCGCACCAGCCGCACGAGGGCGGCGTAGGCGCTTCCCGATGCGGGCGTCGTCGCCTCGAGCTCGAACGCCTCGCCGGCGTTGGTGCAGCCGCCGCGGGCGATCGCTCCGGCGTGGAGCGTGCTCGGCAGCGGCTCGCCGGTGAGCGCCGACTCGTCGACGATCGCCTCGGAGCTCCTGACGACCCCGTCGGTGGGGATCACCTCGCCGGCCCGGACGAGCAGACGGTCGCCGACGCGCACCTGCTCGACGTCGATCCGCTCAACGGCACCGTCGGCGAGCCGGTTCGCGGCTTTCGGGGCGCGGTCGACCAGTAGGGTGAGCTCCCGGCGGGCGCGGCCCTGCGCGACCCGCTCGAGCGCGTTCCCGCCGGCCAGCATGAGCGCGATGACGGCACCGGCCAGGTACTCGCCGAGCGCGAGCGCGCCGGCCATGGCCAGGAGCGCGATCGCGTCGACGCCGACGTCGCCGTGGACGAGCGCGCGCACGACCGAGACGGTCAGCGGGACGAGCAGCGCGATCGTGACGGCGGCCCAGATCGCGTGCGCCGGCGTGTGGGCGCCGGCGAGCGTCAGCGCGCCGCCGAGGGCCAGGCTCGCAGCCGCCGCGCCCGGAAGCAGGACGTCCCTCCCTACGACCGTGCGCGACGGGTGGAGCATTGGCGGCTCGCTACGCCTCGGCCTCTGCGGTCTCGGATACTCCGAGGCCGGGTCCGGCGTATGCACCGGGGACGACGAGCACCGGGCATTCGGCGAGCGGCAGGAGGCGCTGCGTGGTCGAGCCGAGCAGCGCACCCTTGAACGGGCCGCGGCCGCGGCTTGCGATCACGATCAGGTCGGCGTCCACCTCGTGGGCGACGTGGGCGATGACCTTGGCCTCCTCGCCGTCGAGGCCGTCGCGGATCGCGAGCGAGCTCTCGACGCCCGCCTCGGCGAGCGCGTCGACGCGGTCGAGCAGCACGGCTTCCACCGCGGTCTCGAGCGCGCGGGTGCGCGCATGTGCGACGACGATGCGGGCTCCGTCGCGGCGGGCGAGTCCTTCTGCAACCGGAACCGCCCGGCTCGATCCCTCGGAGCCGTCGAGTGCGAGGACGATGGTGTACATGACAACCCTCCGGTCGTCGGTGTTTCCATCATCGTCGCGCGTCCGCTTCCGGCCGGCATCGGGGGGCGTACTGAACCCCTGTGCGGCCTTTCCGTACGCGGGTTTCGTGGCGCCACCGATGGCCGGCGCACGGACGCCGGGTAGCCTTGAATCGGCACAGACGAGTGGAGGTGCATTGTGAGCGTCCTGCGACGGCTAGGCATCGTGATCGCCGGAGGAGGGGTGGCAGCGCTCGAGACGGCGCTCGCCCTGCGGACGCTGGCGCCGGAGCTCGTCGACATCACCCTCGTCGCTCCGACCGACCGGTTCGGGTTCCGGGCCGCGTCGGTCGGAGAGCCATTCGACCGCGCGGAGGTGCGCCAGTTCGACCTCGCTGCCATCTGCGCCGACATCGGCGTCGGCCTTCACCGCGGCGTGCTCACGGCCGTCGATCCCGAGGATCACAGCGCCACGATCGGTGCTGACATGACGATCGCCTACGACGCCCTCGTCGTGGCCTGCGGTGCCGAGGCCCGGCCCGTGGTGCCGGGCGCGCTCGTCTTCGGCGGGCCACAGGATGTCGAAGCGCTGCGCGCGCTGGTCGGCGCCATCGACGCCGGCGACATCCGCTCGGTGGCCTTCGCCATCCCGGCCAGCGTGGGCTGGACGCTCCCGGCCTACGAGCTGGCGCTCCTCACCGCCGGGCGGGCCGATCCGCGCGTCGCGATCTCGATCGTGACACCCGAGGAGGAGCCGCTCGCGGCCTTCGGCGGCGACGCCAGCGCCGAGGTGCGTCGGGTGCTCGCCGAGCGCGGGATCGAGGTGCACCTGCGCCAGACGCCGGCCGAGTTCTCGGACGGCGTGCTGCGGACGCAGCCGGGCGACGAGCTCCAGGTCGACCGGGTGGTGGCGCTGCCCCGCCTGACCGGCGTCCCGATCGCGGGCCTTCCGGCAACGCACGACGGCCTCCTTCGCACGGACGGCTTCGGCCGCGTCGACAACCTGTCCGACGTCTACGCCGCCGGCGACATCACGGCGTTCCCGGTGAAGCAGGGCGGGATCGCGGCCGAGCAGGCCGATGCCGTGGCCGAGATGCTGGCGTCAGAGGCGGGCGCCGACGTGGCGCCGCGGCCGTTCGAGCCGGTGCTGCGCGGCGTGCTGATGACGGGCGAAGAGGACCGCTTCCTGCGCGCCGAGCTCGCCGGAGGCCGCGGCAGCACGGGGGTGGCAGACGCCCGCGCCCTGTGGTGGCCGCCCACCAAGGTGTCCGGCCGGTACCTGGCGCCGTATCTCGCTACGGTCGAGGTCGGTGATTCTCAGTTGACGTGACGTCCTGGGCGGCGAGAACCGAGTAGCGCAAGGACGCAGGGAAGCCCAATATCGGTGAATATTGGGCTGACCGAGGACACAGCGATGCGACGGTTCGCAGCCGCAGCCCCGCCAGAGTCGCCGATAGTCCACCGCCGCGCGTCCAGGCGCGCGGCAATTGGGAATTACCGACCTTGGGTCGCTACCACGACTTGAGCCGGCCCTGCGGGGCGGCGTGCGCGACCCGGACGCGGGCGTCGACTGCGACGCAGTCGTCGGCGAGCGCGATCACCGGGTTCAGGTCGAGCTCGGCCACCTGCGGGAAGTCCTCGGCGAGCGCGGCCAGCCGCACGACCAGGTCGACGAGCGCGTTCACGTCCTCGGCCGGACGCCCGCGGAACCCGGTCACGAGCTCTCCGGCCTTCCCTGACGTGACGAGCTCGGTCGCGTCGATGTTGGTCAGCGGCAGGGTCGCGAACGCGGTGCCGCCGATCAGCTCTGCCATGGTGCCGCCCGGGCCGAAGGCCACGACCGGCCCGAACACCGGATCCTGCACGACGCCGGCCAGGAGCTCGATCCCGCCCGGGACCATCGGCTGGAGCACGGCCGGGTAGCCGATCCGGTCGAGGGCCGCGTCGAGCGCGGGCACGTCGGCCACGCCGAGGATGACGCCGCCGCGGTCGACCTTGTGCACGCCGGCCTCGCCCATCTTCACGGCGAGCGGGTACCCGAGCGCGTGCGCCGCCTCGAGCGCCTCGGGCCGGTGCGTCACGGTTCGCTGGGTCACGCACGGGACGCCGTAGGCGGTGAGGAGCCGCCGGGCCGAGTCGGCTCCGAGCCAGCCGTCGGGGGAGGCCTCGAGCGCCGATTCGATCACCGCGCGGGCCGCGGCTCGGTCGACGACGGGCTCGTGGACGCGGCCCTGCGGCCGCCGCAGCCATTCGGCCCGCTCGGCGGCCCGCGCCAGCGCACCGGCGGCGGCCTCCGGGTAGCGGTAGCACGGCACCGATCCGCCGTGCGTCGCGCTGCCGGGGGTCACGGCAAGCACGGGCTTCCTGACCTGCTCTCGCTCGCATGCATCGGCGATGGCGCGAACCACGTCCTCGGGCATCGCGAGCGCCGTGGGCGCCGCGAGGACGACGAGCGAGTCGACGTCGGCGTCGGCGAGTAGCAGCGGCACGACCGCGGCGTAGGTCTCCGCCGTCGCCGAGGCGATCATGTCGACCGGGTTGGCGACGGTCGCCTCGTCCGGCAGGAGCGCGGAGAGGTGCTCGCGCGTGTGCTCGTTGAGCGGCGCCAGCTCGAAGCCGAGCCCGGCGCAGGCGTCGGCGCACAGGATCGCGAGGCCCCCTGCGTTCGACAGGATCGCGACCCGCCTGCCGTGCGGCAGCGGCTGGGTCGCGACGAGCTGGAGGACGTCGCACAGCTCCTGCAAGGTGTGCGCGCGGATCACCCCCGCCTGCTGGAAGAGCGCCTCCACCGCCCTGTCGGAACCGGCCAGCGCGGCGGTGTGTGACATCGCGGCCCGCTCGCCCATCGTCGTCGACCCGCTCTTGAGCGCCAGGACCGGCTTCTGCCTGGCGACTCGGCGGGCGATGCGCGCGAAGCGGCGGGGGTTCCCGACCGACTCCATATAGAGCGCGATCGCGGCGGTGTTGTCGTCGTCCTCCCAGAACTCGAGCAGATCGTTGGACGACACGTCCGCCTTGTTGCCGATCGACACGAACGCGGACATGCCGAGGCCGCGCTGGGAGGCTTCGTCGATGACCGCGAGGCCGACGGCGCCGCTCTGCGAGGAGATGGCCACGTGCCCCGGCTCGAACTGGCGGCGCGAGAACGTTGCGTTCATCTTCCTCGTCGCGGAGAAGACGCCCAGGCAGTTCGGCCCGACCATGCGGGCGCCGTGGGAGCGGACGAGTGACAGCAGGTCGACCTCGGCCTTCGCGCCGGCCGGCCCGGTCTCGGCGAACCCGGCCGAGATCACGCACACGGCCTTCGTGCCGGCGGCGAGCGCCTCTGCCACCGCTCCCTGAACGGCGCCCGACGGCACGGCGATGACCGCCAGGTCGATGGGCACCGGCAACTCCGCGACCGAGGCGTGCGCCGGCCGCCCGCCAACGGGCTCGCCGGAGCGGTTGACGGGGAAGACGGCCCCGGTGTAGCCGGCCTCGACGATGTTCCGGAAGACGGCACCTCCGATCGACCCCTCGCGCGCGGACGCACCGACGACGGCGACCGAGTCCGGCTCGAGCACGGGCCGCAGCGACGGCCCGACCGCAGTGTGGTCGCGAAAGTCCACGGCCTCGAGGTAGCGCTCGTCGAACCGGATCGGAAAGTCGATACGGACCTCCTCGCCGTCGTAGCTGCGGCTGACCTCGAACCCCGAGTCGTCGAAGACTCGCAGCATCGGCCGGTTCTCGGACAGCACCTCGGCGACGAAGCGCTCGATCCCGACCTTGCCCGCCTCATCCGCGATCTGCTCGAGCAGTCGTGTGGCGATCCCGTCGGCCTGGCGGTCGTCGGCCACCACGAACGAGACCTCAGCCAGCCGCGGGTCGCGCAGGCGGATGAAGCTCGCCAGGCCGATCACCCGGTCACGCTCGTCGGCGCCGACGGCGGTGGCGAGGAGCACGCCCTCGCTCGTCCAGTCCGGTGCAAGGAAGCTCGCGACCATCGCATCGTCGACGCGCCTGGTCCCGTGGAACCGCAGGCGCATGCTTACCGGCGAGAGCTCCGTCAGGAACCGCCGTACGCCGTCGGCGTCCTCCTCGGTCGGCGGGCGCAGGCGTAGCGTACGGCCGCCCCGCAGGATGACGTCGTGAACGCGTTGCCCGGTGGCGCTCATGGACGTCCGTACCTTACGTCTGAGAGGGCCGAATCACCAGGACCGAGCACCCGGCGCGGTGGGCGGCGCGCTCGCTGACGCTGCCCAGGGCATGCACGCCGCGCAGGCCGCGGCTCCCGAGCACGAGCAGGTCCGCCGCGACGTCGGAGAAGGCGTCGACGGGGTCGCGCTCGTCGTCGGTCAGGAGGAATCCGCCGTTGTCGATGACGATCGAGCGCACTTCGCCGTAGTCCACCGGGGCGCCGCCCATCGCGACGAGCCCCTTGAGCTCGGCGCCCGTGCGGGCGGCGATCGCGGCGGCGTGGCCGGCGGCGAGCCGGGCTTGGGCCGAGCCGTCGAGCCCGACGACGATCGACCGCGGGAAGTCCTCTCGGGAGGCCGGGCGCGTCAGCAGGACCGAGCACGGTGCCGAGTGCAGGAGCGCCGTCGCGACGCTGCCGATCACGATGCCCGACAGCCGCCGGTGGCCGTGGCTGCCGATGGCGACCACGGTGGCGTTTCGCACCTTCGTCTCGATGACCGAGAGCGGAGCCGGCGGGCCGGTGACGATCCCCGACCGGACGGTGACGTGCGCGGGCAGCGCCTCGCGGGCCTGCTCGATGCCGGCCTCGATGGTCTCGCGGCTCACCTTCGCCGCGTGCGAGATGGGGAACGCCGGCCAGCCGATCGACACGGCGGCGCTCTCGTTGGCGACGCCGAACAGCGTCACCTCGGCGCCCTCGGGCGCCAGCTGCGCCACCTGCTGGACGGACTGGACACTCGCCTCCGACCCGTCGATGCCGCACGCGATCCGGGCGAAGACGTCGGTTGTCGTCGGTGCCGCGCTCACGCCGTGTCCTCGGCATCGTCCGCGCGGTCGCGCACGACCACGACGGGGCAGGGGGCGTGCTGGAGCACGCCGAGGGTGGTGCTTCCGAAGATCAGCGACATCATTGCTCCCCATCCGTGCGATCCGATCACGATCATCCCGGCGCTGTGCCGGGCCGCGGCGTCGCAGATGCCCTCCACCGCATGGCCCTTTGCGACGACCGTCTCGGCCTCCATGCCGGCCGCGGCTGCGCGCGCCGCCGCCTCGGCGAGCGTCTCTTCCGCCCATGTCCGCTCGGCGTCGACGAACTCCGAGTCGAGCAGCTCAGGCACCGGCACCCCGAAGCTGGCCCGAAGCGGCGCCCAGACGCAGACGAACATGGCCGTCCCGCCGCGTGCGCGCGCGAGCTCCAGCCCGATGGCCTCCGCAGCGCGTGCGGGGGCCGACCCGTCGGTGGCGATCAGGATCACGTGACGTTGGTCCGGTCATGCCTCAGGCTGGGCCGGCCCGGGGGCAGACCCAGCCGTTCGGTCTCGGTTCAGCTGACGGCGGCGGCCTCGTGGCTCGCCGCGGCGCCGGTCCCGGCGGAAGCGGCGTCGGGAACCACCAGCACCGGGCATCCCGCCAGGTGCAGGAGCCGCTGGGCGACGCTCCCGAGGAACACGCCCGCCAGCGCCGTGTGGCCGCGCGTGCCGGTGACGATGACGTCAGCCGACTCCTTGGCCGCAGCCTCGGCGATGACGTGCGCCGGGCCGCCGGTCATGCTGCTCGTGACCTGGAGCTCGGCCTTCACGCCGTCGTCGTTCAGCTGCTTGATCTGACCGCGGACCTTCGCGAGGATCTCGTCCTCGTCGACATGGACGGGCCCCGCGGCGCGGCCGGCCATGATCTCCTTCACGTGAACGGCGACGATCCGGCTTCCGGATTCCTTCGCCAGGCGTCCTGCATAGTCGACCGCCTTGTCGGATGGCCGCGAGCCGTCGACCGCCAGAACAATTGTCCCAAACATCGCGCACCTCCTGTGCTCTTGGGGGTTGGTGCAACAGTGTTGGCGCCCGAGAGAACGTCCGCATCCGGGCGCCCCCGGATTGCGTGTGCGGGAATGCCGTATTCTCCCACTGTGAGCGCGACGGCGCCAGACGATCGCCTGCAAGCGCTGCTCGACGCCGGCGTTGCGATCGCAAGCGGGCTCGAGCTGGACCAGATCCTTCCCCGGCTCGCGCAGTCGGCCTGCGATCTGACAGGCGCGCGATACGGCGCCATCGGCGTCCTCGACGAGTCGGGGAACCGGCTGGCCCAGTTCATCACGGCCGGCCTCGGCGACGCCGAGCGCGAGGCGATCGGCGAGCTCCCGGCCGGGCGCGGAATCCTCGGCGTGTTGATCACGGATGCCAGGCCGCTCAGGCTAACCGATCTGGGCAGCGACCCGCGGTCCGTCGGCTTTCCGCCCAACCATCCTCCGATGCGGAACTTCCTCGGCGTCCCCGTCATCGCCGGGGGGAGCGTCTTCGGGAACCTGTATCTGACCGAGAAGCGCGACGGCGACTTCACGGAGGCCGACGAGGCCGTGGCGATCATGCTCGCAGCGCAGGCGGGCGCAGCGATCCAGAACGCGCGCCTGTTCGGCGAGGCGCGCGACCACGCGGAGGCGCTCGAACGGGCCTGGACGGAGGTGTCGTCGGTCGACGAGCTGCTCGGTGCCATCCTGAGCGGCGGCGCGCGTGACGACGTGCTCCAGCTCCTCGCGGAGCAGGCGGTTCGCGCCGTCCCGGCGGCAGTCATCGGCATCGCCCTCCCCGAGGACAACCGCACCATGCTGCGCTACGCGGCTGCGGCCGGCGAGCGGGGCGAGCGGCTGCGCCAGCACACCGTCCCGGTGGGGGGGTCGAAGGTGGGCGCGGCGCTGCTCGCCCGCCGCGTCGTCAAGGTCGACGATCTCGAGACCGACCCGGACGCCTATGCGCCCACCGGCCGCATCGCCGGCGTGCGCTCGCTCCTGATCGTGCCGATCGTGCGCCGCTTCGAGGCGGTCGGCGTCATCGTCGCGGGCGACCGGGAGGGCCCGACCGCGCTGAGCAGCGAGGACGAGCGGCTGCTGCAGGCGTACGCGGCGCGCACGGTGCTCGCGCTCGAGCTCGCGCAGGCGCTCTCCACGGAGCGTGACCGGGCCGACGCGGTCGAGCGGCTCGTCGCCTCGGAGATCCGCGATGCGTCTCGCCGCGAGACGTTGCGGCGAGTGGTCGAGGCGCAGGAGCGGGAACGCCGCCGGCTTGCGATCGAGCTCCACGACGAGACCGGCCAGTCGCTGGCGGCGGTCCTGATGGGCCTTCGCCGCCTCGAGGAGTCCGACGACCCCGCCGCCGTGCGCAGCACGGTCGAGGAGCTGCGCGCCACCGTCGTGAACGCCGTGCAGGAGCTCCGCGCCCTTGCGGTCGAGCTGCGCCCGAAGGCGCTCGACGACTTCGGCCTCGCACCGGCGCTCGAGCGCCTGATCGACACGTACAGCCGCCGGACGGGCCTCGAGGTCGACTCACACCTCGCGGGGCTCGAACCTCGTCTGGCCGAGCCGGTAGAGTCGGCGCTCTATCGGATCGCGCAGGAGGCGCTCACCAACATCGCCAAGCACGCCGGAGCGTCGGCGGTCAGCATCGTCACCCGGCGCGACGGCGAACGGCTCACGATGATCGTGGAGGACAACGGAACCGGATTCGACGAGGCAACGCCCGCCCAGGGGCTGGGTCTCGTGTCGATGCGCGAACGGGCCGAGCTACTGGGCGGATCGCTTCGGGTCGAGTCCAGCACCGACCACGGGACGACGCTCGTCGTCGAGGTCCCTGCGTGATCCGCATCCTGATCGTCGACGACCACGCCGTGGTCCGCTCCGGCCTGCGCCTGCTCTTGGAGCGCGAGGACGACCTCGAGGCGATCGGGGAGGCCGGCGACGGCAAGCAGGCCGTCAAGCTGGCGCGCGAGCTGAAGCCCGACGTCGTCCTCCTGGACGTGGTGATGCCCGGCTCGAGCGGGATCGACGCCGCGGCCGAGATCCGGATCGAGTCGCCCGACTCGCGCATCCTCATGCTCTCGATGCAGGACGACCCCACCTACGTGCGCCAGGCCTTCGCCTCCGGCGCCGCCGGCTACGTGCTGAAGGACGCCGCCGACGCCGAGCTCGTCGAGGCCGTGCGCAAGGTCGCCGCGGGCGACCAGTACGTCCACCCGGCCCTCGGCGCGCGGCTCGTGTCCGAGCCCGAGGCCTCCTCAGGCCCGGTCGACTCGCTCTCCGACCGCGAGCGCGAGGTGCTGAAGCTCCTGGCGCTCGGGCACACGAACCAGGAGATCGCACGGCAGCTCTTCGTCAGCGTGCGGACGGTCGAGGCCCACCGCGCGCACATCCTGAACAAGCTGCGCGCCTCGACGCGCGCCGAGCTCGTGCGGCACGCGATCGACACCGGCCTCCTGAACGACTAAGTCCGCGGGGGAACCCAGGGTTCCCCCGCGAGCCCCCTCCTTGAGGGCTGGCGATGGGTTGGGTGCGCACCGGCGAAGAGCGCGGTCTTCGCCTTCGCCACGACCGTCGGGCGCATTTCGATGGGCGGCCGACAACCGGGGCCTGGGCCCGGACGGGGCCTGGCCCCATGGGGGTCGTCGGCGGCGCGGCGCTCCGTAGTTCTCCGCACTGGAGGCTCGGTGGTTCTCCTGCCCGAGATCGGCGCCCCCGCCGATGCCCGCGGGCGACGAGGGCTGCACCATGCGTGCGGACCCTGAAGGAGTTTCCCATGATCTCGCCGGAACGTCTCACACACCAAGGAGAGCGTGCGCCTCGTGCACGTCTGGGCGTCGACTCGGAGGTCGGTGTCCTGCGGCGCGTGATCCTCCACCGGCCCGGCCGCGAGCTCGAGCGGCTGACGCCGACCAACAAGGACGACCTGCTGTTCGACGACGTGCTGTGGGTGAAGCGCGCGCGGCAGGAGCACGACGCGTTCACCTACACGCTGCGGGCCCGCGGCGTCACGGTGCTGCATCTCCAGGACCTCCTGGCCGAGACGCTCGAGGACCCCGGTGTCTGCGCGGCGCTGGTCGCGAAGACGATCGACAACGCGGAGCTGGGCAAGCGGCTCGGCGAGCGCGCGTACGACTGGCTGTACCGGCTGCCGCCGGCGGAGGTCGCCGCCGCGCTGATCGGCGGCGTCAGCTTCGGCGATCTGCCGTTCTCTTCGGGCGGTCTCGTGGCGCAGACCGCCAACCCGGACGACTTCGCGATCGCGCCGCTTCCGAACCACCTGTTCACGCGCGACACGTCGGCGTGGGTGTACTCCGGCGTCAGCATCAACACGATGGCGAAGCCGGCCCGGAAGCGCGAGACGCTGAACATCGACGCGATCTACCGGCACCATCCGCTGTTCGCCGGGCGCGACGACGTCCACATCTGGAGCGACGGCCTCGACGTCCCGGCGATGCTCGAGGGCGGCGACATGCTGGTCATCGGGAACGGCTGCGTCCTCATCGGCATGGGGGAGCGCACCCGCCCGGTCGCCGTCGAGCAGATCGCCCAGCGCCTCTTCGCGTCCGGCGCGGCGACGTCCGTGATCGCGGTCGTGATGCCCAAGATGCGCTCCGCGATGCACCTCGACACGGTCATGACCATGGTCGACCGCGACGCCTTCACCATCTACCCGGGGCTCCGGAAGGTGCTCGTCGGCTATCGCCTCGAGCCGCGTGAGCCGAGCGGCGTCAGGGTGGAGCGCGAGCCCGACCTCTACGCGGCCATCGCCAGGGCGCTCGGCCTGCCCAGCCTGCGGCTCATCGAGACCGGCGGCGACCACTACGAGGCCGAGCGCGAGCAGTGGGACGACGGCAACAACGTCCTCGCCATCGCGCCCGGCGTCGTCCTCGCCTACGAGCGCAACGTCGACACGAACACCCGTCTGGCCGAGTCCGGCGTCGAGGTGATCACCATCACCGGCTCGGAGCTCGGCCGTGGCCGAGGCGGCCCGCGCTGCATGTCCTGCCCCATCGAGCGCGACCCTGTCTACTCGCAGGAAGGGAGCCTCCAGTGATCAGCCCCAACGAGACATCCACTCCGATCACCGCGCCGAGCGACCTGCTTCGCATCTCGGACCTCGATGCACGTCAGCTCTACGTGCTGCTCGACCTCGCCGCCGAGATGAAGGCCGCCCCGCACGGCTGGGAGACCGCGCTCCACGGCGACACGGTCGCGATGTTCTTCGAGAAGCCGTCCACGCGGACACGCGTCTCGTTCGCGGCGGCGTGCCAGCACCTCGGGGCGCTGCCGCTCGGCCTTCGGCCCGACGAGCTCCAGCTCGGCCGCGGTGAGCCGATCTCCGACACCGCCCGAGTCCTCTCCGGGTACTCGAGCGCGATCGTCGTCCGCACGTTCGCGCAGGCGGTGCTCGACGAGATGGCCGCGTTCGCGGACAAGCCCGTCATCAACGCCCTCACCGACGACCACCATCCTTGCCAGGCGCTGGCCGACCTCCTGACCATCCGGGAGCGGTTCGGCAGCCTCCAGGGCATCCGCGTCGCCTACCTCGGCGACGGCAACAACGTGGCGCACTCGCTGATGGAGGCGGGCGCGCTCGCCGGGATGCACGTCGTGGTCGGCACGCCACCGGGCTTCGAGGCCGATCCCGCGATCACCGACAAGGCCGCGGCCACGGCGCTCGCCCACGGCGGCAGCATCTCGGTCGTGCACGACCCGGCCGAGGCGGTCGCCGGCGCCAACGCCGTCTACACCGATGTCTGGGTGTCGATGGGCGACGACGAGGCCTCGCGCGCCAAGCGTGCGGCGGTCCTGGCGGCGTATCAGGTCGATACCGAGCTCATGCGCCACGCCGATCGCGAGGCGATCTTCCTCCACTGCCTGCCGGCCCACCGGGGCGAGGAGGTCGCGGCCGAGGTGATCGACGGGCCCGCGTCGGTCGTCTTCCGTCAGGCCGAGAACCGGCTGTGGACGGAGGAGGCCGTGCTGTACGCGTACATCCGCCGCGCCTGGGGCGAGCGATGACCCCCCTCGCGGTCGTCGCACTCGGCGGGAACGCGCTCCTGCGCCGCGGCGAGCCGGCGGAGGCCTGGCACCAGCAGGCCAACGTCCGCGCCGCGGCGCAGTCCATCGCGGCGCTCCACGGCACACACCGCCTCGTCGTCACGCACGGCAACGGACCGCAGGTCGGGCTCCTGGCGCTCCAGGCCGAGGCGTACGACGACGTGAAGCCGTATCCGCTCGACGTCCTCGGCACCGAGACGGAGGGGATGATCGGCTATCTCCTCGACCAGGCGCTCCTGAACGAGCTCCCTGCGGGGAGCCGCGTCGCGACGCTGCTCACGCAGACGGTCGTCGACCCCGCCGACCCGGCCTTCGCCGTGCCGTCGAAGCCGATCGGCCCGATCTACGAGCCGGAGGTCGGCGAGCGGCTCGCCGCGGAGCGCGGCTGGACGGTGAGGCGTGACGGCCCGCACGTCCGTCGCGTCGTGGCGTCGCCGCAGCCGGCCGGGATCGTCGAGATCGAGACGATCCGGCTCCTGCTCGACGCCGGTGTGCTCGTGGTTTGCGCCGGCGGCGGCGGGATCCCGGTCGTCTTCACGCCCTCGGGCCTCACCGGGGTCGAGGCCGTGATCGACAAGGACCTGTCCGCGGCGCTGCTTGCCGAGAAGATCGGAGCCGAGTTCCTGCTCATGCTCACCGACGTGGCCGAGGTGCAGGCGGGCTGGGGCACGCCCGACGCGCGCCCGATCAGGCACACCTCGCCGGCTGAGCTGCGCGGGATGGACTTCGCCGCCGGCTCGATGGGGCCGAAGGTGGAGGCCGCCTGCCGGTTCGCCGAGCGGACGGGCGGGCGGGCCGGCATCGGGCGGCTCGACCAGGCCGCCGAGATCCTGCGCGGCGAGGCCGGGACGATCGTGGCCGGAGCCGGCTACGACGGGACGCGGAAGCCCGCCAGCCCGACGAGCATCAGGACCGCCGCGGCGAGCACCGCCCACCAGCCCTGACGTTTGGTCCCGAGGGTCGTCGCCGTGTACCCCGCGAGGATCCCCAGGGGCGCCCACACGAGCGGCTTCGATGCGAGGCACAGGAGCCCGAGCGCGACGCCGGCCCCGGCGAGCACTGCTCCCAGCGCCTCCGACGGCCGCTCGGTGGGGTTCACCGTGCCGCCGGGGTGCACGCGCGAGCCAAGCGAGCTACGAACCGACCGCCAGCCGATGGTGCGGGCCAGGTTGTAGAAGAAGATCGCCTGGCCGATCGCGATCAGGAGCACAAACGGCAGGGCGATCTGCGAGAGCGTCTCGTACTTCTGGGGCAGAACGGCCCAGCGCCGCGGCGCGCCCTCGAGCCCCTGGAGCATCCACGGAACCACGCTGCCGTAGCCGCCGACGACGGTCAGCACGAGGTGCCAGTCCGCGAGCCGGCGGCTGTGCCAGTCCCGCCCCGTCAGCTGCGGCACGAACGCGTACGCGGCGGCGAACACCACGAGGCCGATGTTGAGAAGCGCCATGTTGTGGAAGTGGCCCACCACCCACAGCGTGTTGTGCGCGAGCGCGTCGTACTGGATCGTCGCCAGGCCCACGCCCTGGAGGCCGGCGACGAGCCACGACACCATCCCGACCGCGAGGAACCGCGCCGCCGGCGTCCACTCGAAGTCCGAGCGGTAGATCGTGAAGCTGAGCGAGTAGAGCGAGAGCGCCGACGGGATCGTGACCGCGTACGTGAGCGGCTGCATCCCCAGGTTGACGGTCTGCTGGAACGTGTTCGGGAAGTCGAGGTACATGTGGTGCGCCCCGATCACCACGTTGGTGCACACGCCGATCAGCCAGCCGACCCCGATGATGTGGCCGGCCACGAGCGGCCGCTTCGCATAGCGCGGGATCAGGTGGTAGTAGATGGCGACCGCCGGGAAGAGCAGGAGATAGACGACCGGGTGGCCGAACCACCACAGCATGCTCTTCGCCAGCACCGGGTTGACCGTGACGCCCGAGAAAAGCGACTGCACCACCATCTCGACGAGCAGCACGGCGAGCGGGACCGTCGCGATGATCATGTCGATCGCGATGACCGTGAGCGGCAGCACCGGGAACGGCACCGGCCGCTCGGTCGCGAACCGGCCCGGCCAGATGTAGCCGAAGCCGAGCGCGCAGCCCAGCCGGTTGCCCCACGAGCGGCTGCGGGCGCCGAGGCCGTCGCCGAGCACGACGGCGATGATGCCGAAGCAGTAGGCGAAGATCGAGAGGCCGACGGACAGGATCGAGAGGGCGAAGATGCCGGTGGCCCGCATCGACCAGCTGCCGTGGAACGGAAGCGGGTAGAGGAAGACCCACGAGCCCGCGAACCCCATGCCCAGCGTCGTCACGACCACGCCGGTCGCGCCGACCGTCATCGTCCAGAAGCAGGCGACGGCGAACCGCCAGCCCCAGCCCTGGATGGGAAGGCCGCACTCGGCCAGCACCCACCACGTGACGCCCATGAGCGCGAAGGCCGCCCAGCCCACGAAGGTCGCAAGCCCATGGGCGGTCATGACCTCGTACCACAGGTTCGGCGAGATCCGGTCGAGGTCGGCCTGGCTCTGGCGCAGGAGGATCCCGAGCAGTCCGCCGGCGCCGAGCAGGATGGTCGACACGACCAGGTAGCGGAGCGTCAGCGCCCGCACCTTCGCGATGTCCACGGTCCCGGCCGCCGCCTCAGGGACGTCGAGGCCGCGGGCCCCCTCGTAGGTCGTCACCGTCATCCCCGCAGCACCTTGAACTCGCCGACCATGGACGCGTGGCCGATCCCGCAGTACTCGAAGCAGCGCACGACGTACGTCCCCAGCTTCGTGAATGTGAGCCGCAGCACGGTGTCGTAGCCCGGCACGATCTGGGCCTGGGCGACGAACGTGCCGTCGGGGTCGTAGACCGCGAAGCCGTGGTTCACGTCGAGGGCCTTCAGGTGGAACTCGACCTGGCGGCCGACGTGCATCGTGGTCGTCGAGAACTTGAAGCCGTACTGCACGCTCGTCACGGTCACCAGCTGGCGGTCGGCGGCGGCGGAAGCGCTCCACGGCGTGTGGCCGATCGTGGCGGCCAGCGAGCCGAGCAGGATGACGATGACGATGGCAAACCACGCCACCTCGCGCCCCATCCAGGCATCGACCCGCGCCGGCTTGGCGCGCTGGGCCGGCCGCGTCGACAGGAAGATCGCGCCGAAGAAGATCAGGCCCGCGACGACCAGGACGATGTAGAGGACGTTGTAGTCCAGCATCAGCCGGTTCATCGGCGCGGCGGATCGTACTGAACGCACCGGCCCGTGTCCACGCGTCCGTTTTCTGGCGCGAGAACGGTGGCGCCGTAGTTTGCCGAACATGCGGTTCCGCGCTTCTGCGGACGCGCGCCGCGTGCGCGTGCGTCAAGCTTGGGCCATGATCCGGGCGACGCGCAGGGCAAGGAGGCCGACATGAGCCGTATCGCATTCGTTGCCGAGATCCGTCCGGGCCGCAAGGCGGACCTGGAGCGCATCCTGGCTGAGGGCCCGCCGTTCGACCTGGCCGGGTCGGGCTTCGAGCGCCACCGAGTCTTCGTCGGAGACCACGACGCCGTCTTCCTGTTCGAGGGCGTGAACCCGCTGAAGGCCGTGCAGGCGCTCGCCACGCAGCGGTCGCTGACGGCGCAGATCTCGAAGATGATGGGGATCCTGGCGGCGCCCCGGTTCCTGGGCGAGGTCTACGCCTGGGACCGGCCGGCTCCGGCTGCGACCCCCGAGTAGCCGCTACGCGAGGGCCGCGGCGGCGAAGCTGCGCATGTCCGGGAAGGTCATGTCGGGGCTCGCCGACGCTGGCGGCGTGGCGCCGCTCCCGTCCCGGTCGCCGCGGCGGTCGATCCAGACGGTCGTCATCCCCAGATGCTTGGCCGGCACGTGGTCGTGGAAGAGGCTCTGGGCGACGTGGACGATCCGCTCGCGCGGCACGTCGATGCGCTCGAACGCCAGCTCGAAGTTCTCGAGCCGCGGCTTGTAGCCGCGCGCCTGCTGGGCGGTCACGATCCAGGCGAGCTCCACGCCCAGTCGCGCGCGCGTGCGCGCGAAAAGGTCGTCGTCGCAGTTCGTGATGACGCCGAGCCGGAAGCGCGTGGCCAGATCGGCCAGGGCGGCGGCCGTGTCGGGGAACGGCGGCCAGTCGCCGACCGAGTCGCCGAACCCGGCGGCCTCGGCGTCGCTCACCTCGATCCCGTGCTCGGCGCAGATGCCGCGCAGGGCGTCGGCCACGACCTCGCGGTAGGGCAGGTAGTCGCCGCCCTCGAGCACGGCCTCGTGGCGGGCGTAGGCCTCCAGGAGCTCCTCGTCGGCCACGTCCAGGCGGTCGCCGACCGCGGCCCGGATGCCCGTGAGGATCCCGCACTCCCAGTCGACGAGCGTGCCGTAGCAGTCGAACGTGAGGGCGTCGAGCTCGTCGAAGCGGATCGCCGGCATGGCGCCGTATGGTGCCAGACGTGCCCGAGCAGCGAGACACCTGGCCGGCGGTGCGGGCGGCTGTCGTCCGCGACGCCGCGGCGATCGGGATCGCCACCGGCGCGTACGCGCTCTCCTTCGGCGCGATCGCGCAGGCTGCCGGCTTCTCGGTCGCCCAGACCTGCGTCCTCTCGCTCGCCATGTTCACGGGCGCCTCGCAGTTCGCGCTGGTCGGCGTCGTGGGGACGGGAGGGGCGGCATCGGCCGGCGTGGCGACCGCGCTCCTCCTGGGGACGCGAAACGCGCTGTACGGGGTCCGGCTGGCTCCGCTCCTGCGCGTCCGCGGCCTCGCCCGGCTCGGCGCGGCTCACCTCGTGATCGACGAGAGCACCGCCATGGCCACCGCCCGCGACGATGCCCGTGCCGGCCGGCTCGGCTTCTGGGCGACGGGCCTCGCGGTCTTCGTCTGCTGGAACCTCGGCACCGCCGTCGGCGCGGCCGGCGCCAGCGTCCTGGCCGACCCGCGCTCGCTCGGCCTCGACGCTGCGGCGCCCGCGGCGTTCCTGGCGCTCGTCGCCCCCCGTCTTCACCACCGCGAGACCGCCGCCGTGGCCGCGGTGGCGGCGGCGGTCGCGCTCGCCTCGACGCCGTTCACGGCGGCCGGCGTCCCGGTGCTCCTCGCGGCGGCGGTCGCGATCGCCGCCGGCCTGCGGCGCGTGGACCGGGGCGCCTGATGTGGCCCGCGGTGCTGGTGGCCTGCGGCGGCTGCTACGTCATCAAGCTGGCCGGCATGTCGCTTCCCGAACGTGTCCTCGCCGACCGCCGTGTGCGCCGGATCGGGGCGCTGCTTCCGGTGGCGCTGCTCTCGGCGCTGGTCGCGACCCAGACGTTCGCGACAGGCCAGGATCTGACGCTCGACGCCCGGGCGGCCGGGCTCGCGGTCGCCGTTGTCGCGGTGCTGTTGCGGGCGCCGTTCCTGGTGGTGGTCGTGGGAGCAGCCGGTGCGACGGCACTCGTCCGGGCGGTCTCGTAGGGTGCGCCCCGCGATGGCATGCCGGGCGGTCACCTTCGACTTCAACGGCACGCTCTCGGACGACGAGGAGATCCTGTTCGGCGTCTACGCCGGGCTCTTCGCCGAGCACAGCCGGCCGCTGGGGCGAGCCGAGTACTACGCGGAGCTGGCCGGCCTCTCTGAGCACGAGATCGTGCGGGCCTGGCTCGGCGACCGCGACGATCTCGAGGCGATCGTCCGCAAGCGGATCGACCGCTACCAGCGGGCCGTGACCGACGGCTCGACCGTGTCCGAGCCGATGCGCGCGGCGGTGCGCTTCGCCGCATCCCGGGTGCCCGTGGCCGTGGTCTCCGGCGCGACCCGGGCCGAGATCGAGCCGGTTGTCGCCGCCGCCGGCCTGAGGGGCTGCTTCCGCACGATCGTGGACGACGGCGACGTGGTCCACGGCAAGCCGCACCCCGAGAGCTACGAGCTGGCCGTGTCGATCCTCGCCCGCGACGCGCCCGGCCTGGCGCGGGCCGAGGTCGTTGCCTTCGAGGACACCGAGGCCGGCGTCGCCTCCGCCAAGGCCGCGGGCGTGCGCTGCGTCGCCCTGGCCCGCACCCTTCCGCCCGACCGCCTCCGGCTGGCCGACGAGATCGTCGACACGATCGACGAGGCGTTGCTGCGCCGGCTCCTCGGCTGAACCTTCGCAAGGCCCCGGTTGTTCGGCTCAGGCCGAGCCGTCGCGCAGCCGGGCCTCGTGGGCGGCCAGCACCGCGCCGGCGCCTGCGTCGCGGGAGCGGAGCGCCTGGAGGACGGCGACCAGGCAGTCGTCGCGCTCGCGCTCGAGGTCGGCGAGCGAGCGGCCGTCGGCCTGGGCATCGGACTGGGAGGCGATGCGGTCGACGAGGCCGGGCGTCAGCTCCGGAACGTCGGTGAGCTTCGTCCACGGCCACTCGAGCGCCGGCCCGAAGTGCTCGAGAAAGCCGCGCATGCCCGCGTCGCCACCGGCCATCCGGTAGGCCAGGAACGTCCCCATGAACGACCACCTGAGACCCGCGCCGAGCCGGATCGCGTCGTCGATCTCGTCGACCGTTGCGACGCCGTCCGCGACGAGCCAGAGCGCCTCGCGCCACAGCGCCTCCAGCAGCCGGTCGGCGACGAAGCCGTCGATCTCCTTGCGCACCCGAAGCGGCGCCATGCCCACCGCCCGGTAGGCGGCCTCGGCTCGCTCGACGGCCTCCGGCGACGTCCCCGCCCCGCCGCACACCTCGACCAGCGGCAGCAGGTAGACCGGGTGGAAGGGATGGCCGACGACGACCCGGTCGGGGTGGGGGACGCCGGCCTGGAGCCGACTGGGGAGGAGACCCGACGTCGACGACGCGATGACGACCCCGGCGGGCGTCACCGACCCGGCCGCGGCGAGCAGGGCGCGCTTCAGCTCCTCTCGCTCGGGCACGCTCTCCTGGACGAAGTCGGCGCCGTCGGCCGCCTCCTCGGCGCTCGCCGCGACCGTCAGGTCGCCCGGCGCGGGCAGCGGTGCCGTCAGAAGCGTCTCGTACGCCCGGTGCGCGTTCTCGACGGCCCGCGCCACGTGCTCCCCGGCGCCCGGATCGGGGTCGAACACGCGCACGTCGACCCCGTGAAGAAGAAACCGGGCGGCCCAGCCGGCACCGATCACACCGCCGCCGAGCAGGCCGACCGCGCGTGGGCCGGCGGCTTCAGCCACCCTGCCTGAGCCCGAGCTTCTCGCGCACCTCCCCGGGCCCGAGGATGCGGACGTTCATCGCCTGGAGGATCTCGACCGCGCGCTCGACGAGCACCCCGTTCGAGGCGTGCTCGCCCTTGCGCAGGTACAGGTTGTCCTCAAGCCCGACGCGCACGTTGCCGCCCGCCAGCACGGCCATCGCCACGAACGGCAGCTGCATGCGCCCGATCGAGAACACCGAGTAGATCGCACCCGGCGGGAGCTGATGCACCATCGCGAGCAGCGTCCCGATGTCGTCGCTCGCGCCGTACGGGATGCCCGTGCACAGCTGGATCAGCGCCGGCTCGTCGACGAGGCCGTCGCGGATCAGCTCCTTCACGAGGACGAGGTGGCCCGTGTCGAAGACCTCGAGCTCCGGCCGCACGCCCAGGTCGCGGACGTGCGCGGCCATCGCCCGCAGCATCTCCGGCGTGTTCACCATCACGTAGTCGCCGCCGGCCGCGAAGTTCATGCTGCCGCAGTCGAGGGTGCAGATCTCGGGCCGGAGCTCCTCAACATGGACGAGCCGCTCGCGGGCGCCGGCCAGGTCGGTGCCGCGCTCGTCCAGCGGCAGCGGGGCGTCTGAGCCGCCCAGGACGAGGTCGCCGCCCATCCCCGCCGTCAGGTTGAGGACGACGTCCACGTGGGCGGCGCGGACGCGCTCGACGACGTCGCGGTAGAGCGCCGGATCGCGGGCGCCGCGGCCCGTCTCCGGATTGCGCACGTGGATGTGCGCGATCGCCGCCCCGGCCCGGGCCGCCTCGACCGCCGCGTCGGCGATCGCCTCGGGCGTGACGGGGACGAGCGGGCTGCGGCTGGTCGTATCGCCGGCGCCGGTCACGGCGCAGGTGATGAAGGCCTCCCAGTTCACGCCAGCACCAGCCCCACCTCGTGCGCGGCCCGCAGCACCATCCGCCCGAGCACCGGCAGCCGCTTCTGCGTCACCCGCGGGCTCGGGCCCCAGATGTTCACGATCACCATCGGCCGCATCAGCCTGTCGAGCACCGCCGCCGAGACGCCGTTCTGGAACTCCTCAAGCTCGCCCACGCACGTGCCGTACCCGAGCCGGCGGATCTCGGCCAGCGACCGGTCGAGCCGGCCGCGGTCGGTGATCGTCCGCGGCGTGTACGCCTCGAGGTGCGGCGCCAGCACCGCGTCGCGCTCCTCGTCGGGCAGCCATGCCAGGAACACCTTGCCCGACGACGTGGCGTGCAGGGGAAGCGACCGGCCGTTCCAGTCGGGGCCGGCAACGCCGGACGGGTTCACCTGGTCGACGTAGACGAGGCTGAACCGGTGGGCGGCGGCCAGCGTCACGCTCTCGCCGGCCGTCTCGGCCAGCCGCTGGAGCAGCGGCCGCACCCGCCGCGCCAGCCCGTCGTAGTCGGCCGCGCCCGCGATCTGGATCGCCTCGTAGCCGACCGTGTAGCGCTGCGTGACCGGGTCGCGCTCGACGAGCCCCTGCGCCTCGAGCGTCGCCAGGAGCCGCCACGCCGTGCTGCGGTTCACGCCGCACGTGCGGGCCAGCTCCCACACGCTCGCCGGGTGCGGCGCCGCCGCCGTCGCCTTGAGGAGGGCGACTGCGCGCTCCACCGACTGCACCCGGTGCCCCGCGCGGGGCCTCCGAGCGCCGCCACCTGCTGCACGATCCACACTCATCGTTCGCATCCTGAACCGGGTTGTGAGACGACCGCACGCCGGTCGGCGGCCACTATACCGACCTCGGGGCGCATGCGGGCAACGATCTGCATGCGATGTGGCCGGCTTGGCCCGTGGGCGCGTGTCGCACAGGACGTTCGTATGGTGAACGCCTGTTCACTTGACACGGGCGCGGCGAGAGAGGATCATCGCGCCGTCCGCGGGGCGGCGGGGAGCGCCTCCTCGGCGGACCTCGCGCCAGACCACGAAGGGAGCGTTCGATGGTGGACAACCGCAGCCCAGACGCCGGCATCGACCTGGACCGGCTCTCCCTCTCGCGGCGTGAGCTGCTCATGGGCGCGGGCGGGGTCCTGCTCGCCGGCGGCCTCGCGGCCTGCGGCGGCAGCGGGTCGTCCTCGAGCGGCGGCAGCGGCGGCTCGACGCCGGCCGGGACGCCCAAGAAGGGCGGCAACTTCCGCCTCGGCGTGACCGGCGGCGGTGCGAGCGACATCATCGACGGCCAGAGCATCGTCACGAAGCCCGACCAGACCCGGCTGATCGGAAGCTGGGAGACGCTCCTCACCTACGACGAGGACTACGTGCTCGGCACGGACGGCCTCGCCGAGGAGGTCGACTCGTCGGTGCCAGGCCAGGTCGACGTCCGGCTCCGCTCCGGCATCGAGTTCAACAACGGAAAGACGCTCACCGCCGACGACGTCATCTACTCGATCCAGCGGATCCTGAACCCGAAGGAGGGCCTCTTCGGCGCGGCGGGGCTCGGCTCGGTGGACCCCAAGGCACTCAAGAAGATGGACGCGAACACCGTCCGGATCGGCCTGAAGCAGCCCGACTCGACGATCCCGGATCAGCTCGGCCAGTACTTCAACGGCATCGTGCCCGTCGGGTACGAGCGCAAGGGCGACCTCAAGTGGGTCGGCACCGGCCCGTACACGATCCAGAGCTTCACGGCTGGTCAGCAGAGCGTGGCCGTCCGCAACCCGAACTACTGGCGGCCCGCCTCGGAGGGCCCGTGGTTCGACCAGGTGACCGTGACCGACTTCGCCGACTCGGCGGCGCAGGTGAACGCGCTCCTGGCCGGCCAGATCGACGCCATCACCGACATCCCGTTCGCGCAGATCGACACGGCCAAGGCGCAGGGCATCCAGATCCTCGAGGGCACCGGCGGCGGCTGGCTACCGCTCTGCATGGCCATCGACATGGACCCCTTCACCGACGTCCGCGTCCGCCAGGCCTTCCGCCTCATGGCCGACCGCCAGGCCATGCTCGAGCAGGTGCTCTCCGGCCACGGCCGGGTCGCGAACGACATCTTCTCCCCGTTCGACCCGTGCTACTCGTCCGACCTGGCCCAGCGCGAGCAGGACATCGAGCAGGCCAAGTCGCTGCTCAAGTCCGCGGGCAAGGACGGCATGACCGTCGACCTGCACACCACCAACGGCGCCGCGGGCATGGTCGACTCGGCCAACGTCTTCGCGTCTCAGACCAAGGCCGCCGGCGTGACGGTGAACGTCAAGAACGACCCGAACTACTACGGCGACCAGTACCTGAAGCTGGCCTTCTCGGTCGACTTCTGGGGGACGCGCGGCTTCCTGCCGCAGGTCGGCCTCGGCATGCTGCCGCCGCCGGCCCCGTACAACGAGACCCACTGGCCGCCGAAGTCCGGCCCCGGCTCGAACTACGTCGACCTGTACCAGCAGGCACTCGCGGAGACGGATGCCACCAAGCGCTGCGACATCATCCACGAGATGCAGAAGGCCGAGTACGACGTGGGCGGGTACATCATCCCGTTCTTCAACAACCTGGTGGACGCGCACTCGTCCAAGGTGCAGGGCTTCAAGGTGAGCAAGGCGACGCTGAACCTCGACACGTTCGGCCATGGCTTCCGCACGGTCTGGTTCGCGTAAGGCCGGCTTGTGAAGCTGGGCGGCATCCCCGGGTTCGTTGTCCGGCGGCTCCTGCTTGGCGTGCTGGTGCTGTTCCTCGTGTCGCTCGTCGTGTTCGCCGCCACGCAGGCGCTGCCGGGCGACCCGGCCCGGTCAATCCTGGGCCGGACGGCGACGCCCGCCAGCCTGAAGGCGCTGCGCGAGCAGCTCGGCTTGAGCGGATCGGTGCTCTCGCAGTACGTCGACTGGATCACCGGGCTCCTGCACGGCGACGCCGGGACTTCGCTGGCCGCCCAGGAGCCGGTCTCCGACCTGCTCGGCGACAAGGTCGTGAACTCGGCCTTCCTCGTGTTCCTCTCCGGGATCATCTCGATCCCGATCTCGATCGCGATCGGCTCCTACGCGGCGCTCCGGCGCGACCGCACCTTCGACGTCACGAGCTCGCTCACGACCCTGGTCTTCGCCGCCCTCCCCGAGTTCGTCGTCGGGATCAGCCTGGTCGTCATCTTCTCCACGACGGTCTTCACCGGCTTCCTGCCGGCGATCACGATCATCCCGCCGGGCGGACGGCCGTGGGACGACATGGAGGCGATGATCCTGCCGACGGCCACGCTCGTGCTGGCGGTGACGCCCTACGTGGTGCGGATCATGCGGGCGTCGATGATCGAGGTGCTCGAGTCCGACTACGTCGAGATGGCCCGGCTCAAGGGCCTTCCCGAGCGGACCGTGATCGTCCGGCATGCGCTCCCCAACGCGCTCGGCCCGACGTTCCAGGTGATCGCCATCAACCTCGCCTACCTGGCCGGCGGCGTGATCGTCGTCGAGTACGTCTTCAACTACGCGGGGATCGGGGGCGCGCTGCGCGACGCCGTCTCGACCCAGGACCTGCCCGTGGTGCAGGCGCTCTCGATGCTGATCGCCGCCGTCTACGTCGTCCTCAACCTGATGGCCGACATCGCCACCATCATCGTCACGCCCCGGCTGAGGACGCGGCTCTGATGGCCTCCACCACCACCGACATCGGCGTCACCCCCGAGCCCGAGGTCATCACCGCCCGGCGGCCGGCGGGGGCGCTGCTCCGCTCGGCGTCGCACCTCTGGCGCACGCGGATCGGGCTGGCGCTCGTCGTCATCCTCGTGGCGGTTGCCCTCTTCGGGCCGTTCTTCGCGCCCCACAGCCCGACCGACTTCGTCGGCGCCCCCAACACCGGCCCGTCGGACGCGGCCAGGTTCGGCACCGACCACATCGGCCAGGACGTCTGGAGCCGTTTCCTGTGGGGCGGCCGCGAGGTGCTCGGGATGGCGGTCGCGGCGACGGCGATCGGACTCATCCTGGGCGGGCTCATCGGCCTCATCGCCGCCTACTCGCGGAGCATCCTCGACGACATCCTCATGCGGGCGATGGACGTCATCCTGGCTTTCCCGCAGATCATGCTGGCGCTCGTCGCCATCGCCACGGTCGGCCCTCAGACGTGGCTCATCATCCTCACCGTCGGCCTCACGACCATGCCGCGCGTCGCGCGGGTGGCCCGCGGCGCCGCCCAGCCGATCGTCGAGCGCGACTTCGTCGCCGCCGCCGAGGCGCTGGGCGTGCCGCGCCTGCGGATCCTGGTCGGCGAGGTCATGCCCAACACGCTGAGCCCGCTCCTCGTGGAGATGAACCTGCGCCTCACCTACTCAATCGGCCTCATCGCCGGCCTCGCGTTCCTCGGGTTCGCACCCAACCAGAACGGGGCCGACTGGGGCTTCATGATCCAGGAGAACCGGCTGGCCCTTGTCTCGCAGCCGTGGGGCGTCGTCCTGCCGGTCGTGGCGATCGCCCTTCTCACCATCGGCACGGGCCTCGTCGGCGACGGCATCGCCCGGGCCGCCGTCGGCATCGACCGCTCGAGGGGCGACGAGTGAGCGCGCCGGCCCCCGCGCTCGTCGTCTCGGGCCTTCGCGTCACGCTGCGCGGGACCGACATCGACATCGTCGACGACATCTCGTTCTCGATCCAGCCCGGCGAGGTGCTGGGCCTCGTGGGCGAGTCGGGCTCGGGCAAGACCACCGCCGGGCTCGCGCTCCTCGGCCACACCCGCCGCGGGGCCGAGATCTCGGCGGGCTCGATCGTCGTGGGCGACCGCGACGTCCTCGAGATGGGCCTGACCGAGCGCCGCCGCCTGCGCGGAAGCGTCGTCTCGTACGTGCCGCAGGACCCGGCCGCCGCGCTCAACCCGGCGCTTCGCATCGGAACGCAGCTCATGGAGGTGCTCGAGACGCACTCCTTCGGGTCGGGCGGGGGCGAGCGCCGCGACCGCATCGCCGAGATGATGCGGGAGGTCGCCCTGCCCGACGCGCCCGCGTACCTGCGCCGCTACCCGCACGAGCTCTCCGGCGGCCAGCAGCAGCGCATCGGCCTGGCCATGGCCTTCGCGTGCCGGCCGCGCGTCATCGTGCTCGACGAGCCGACCACGGGCCTCGACGTGACGACCCAGGCGCACGTCCTCGGGACGGTGCGGGAGCTGGCGGCACTCCACGGCGCGGCCGCGCTCTACGTCAGCCACGACCTGGCGGTCGTCGGCACCCTGGCGGTGCGCGTCGCGGTGATGTACGCCGGCCGGATCGTCGAGATGGGATCCGCGGAGGAGCTCTTCCACACCGCCGCGCATCCGTACACGCGCCGGCTCGTGGCGGCGATCCCGCACCTGTCTGGCCGGCGGGCGCTCATCGGCATCCCCGGGCGGGCCCCGGCCCCGGGCCACCGGCCGCCCGGCTGCTTCTTCGCGCCACGGTGCACCTACGTCCAGCCGGCGTGCGAGGAGACCATGCCCGACCTGCGCATGGTCGGCGACAAGCACTCGGTCCGCTGCCTCCGCGCCGAGGAGGTGCGCGCCCAGGCCGGGCTGGTCGCCTCGGCGGCCGACGAGCTCGCTGCGCCGGAGAAGGGCGAGCCGGTCCTCGCCCTTCGCGAGGTCTTCGCGGGCTACGGCGACCTCCAGGTGGTCCACGACGTGAACCTCGAGGTGTCGCCGCGCGAGTGCCTGGCCCTCGTCGGCGAGTCGGGGTCGGGCAAGACGACGCTCGCGCGCTCCATCGCGGGCCTGCACCAGCAGCGCACCGGCGAGATCCTCCTGCGCGGAACGCCGCTTGCGACGAGCTCTCGCGGGCGCCCGCGAGAGGCGCGCCGGGACATCCAGTACGTGTTCCAGAACCCGTACGGCTCGCTCAACCCGCGCCGCACGGTCGGTCAGATCGTGCGGCAGCCGCTCGACCTCTTCGGAGGCGTCGAGAACGCCGACCGGCAGGTCGACCACATGCTCGAACGGGTGGCCCTGAGCGCCTCGTACGCCGACCGCTACCCCGATCAGCTCTCGGGCGGCGAGCGTCAGCGCGTCGCGATCGCTCGCGCCCTCGTGTCGGGGCCGTCCGTCCTCATCTGCGACGAGGTGACCTCGGCCCTCGACGTGAGCGTGCAGGCTGCGATCGTCGAGCTCCTCGCCGAGCTGCAGCGCGACCTCGGGCTCGCGATGCTGTTCGTCACCCACAACCTGCCGCTCGTCCGCTCGATCGCAGGCCGGGTGGCGGTGATGAGCACCGGGCGGATCGTGGAGCTCGGGCCGGTGGAGCAGGTGATCCACGCCCCGACCGACGAGTACACCCGCCGGCTGCTCGCCGATACGCCGTCCCTCGAGACCGCGACGGCGTGACCGGCACGGCGGGCCGGCGGCCCAACGTGCTCCTGGTGATGGTGGACCAGCTGGCCGCGGGCTGGCTGCCCGCCTACGGGCACGCCGTGACCAGCGCCCCGCACCTGACCGCCCTCGCCCGCGAAGGGGTCGTCTTCGAGCGCGCCTACTGCGCCTCGCCGCTGTGCGGCCCGTCGCGGTCGGCGATGCTCACCGGCCGGCTGCCGTCGGCCACCGGCGTCTTCGACAACGCCGCCGAGTGGCCGGCGGCGATGCCGACCATCGTGCACGCCCTGCGCTCCGCCGGGTACCGGACGGCGCTCGCCGGCAAGATGCACTTCGTCGGCCCCGACCAGTTGCACGGCTACGAGGAGCGGCTGACGACCGACGTCTACCCCGCGAGCTTCGACTGGACGCCCGACTGGAGCCTCCCCGCCGGCGCCCGGCTGCCCTGGTACCACAACGCCGAGAGCCTGCTCATGGCCGGCGTGCGCGAGTCGGCGATGCAGACCGACTACGACGACGAGGTCTGCTTCCACGCCGTGCGCAAGCTGCGCGAGCTGGCCCGCGACGGCGACGCCCGCCCGTTCTTCCTGACGGTCTCGTTCACGAACCCGCACGACCCCTGGGAGGTGCGCCGCCGCCACTGGGAGCTGTACGACGGCGTGCACGTGGGCCGGCCGTTCGCCGGCCGCGCGTCCGATCCCCTGAGCGAGCGGTTGCGGGCCATGTGCGGGCTCGACGAGCGGCCGCTCACCGGCGAGGAGGAGGCGCGCGCCCGGCGGGCCTACCTGGCCGCGGTGAGCTACGCCGACGAGCGGATCGGCGAGGTGCTCGCGGCGCTCGCGGACTGCGGCCACGCCGGCGACACGATCGTGGTCTTCACCGCCGACCACGGCGAGCTCCTGGGCGAGCACGGGCTCTGGTACAAGATGTCCTTCTTCGACCCGTCCGCGCGCGTGCCGCTGGTCGTGCGGGTGCCCGGCGGCGAGGCCGGGCGGGTGGCGGCGCCGGTCTCGCACCTCGACCTGGCGCCGACACTCGCCGAGCTCACAGGGGCCGACCTTGGCCCCGACGAGCTCCACGGCACGAGCCTCGTGCCGGTCATGAACGGCGGCGAGCGGCCGGGCGACGTCGTCGCCGAGTACCTGGCCGAGGGGGTGACGGAGCCGGCGGTGATGATCCGCCGCGGCCGGCACAAGTACGTGCGCTGCGGCGAGGATCCCGACCAGCTCTTCGACCTCGGCGCCGACCCCCACGAGCTCGCGAACCTGGCCGCCGACCCGGCCGCCGCGGAGCGGGTCGCGTCGCTGCGGGAGGCATCCGAGGCGCGGTGGGACCTGGCCGGCCTGCGGCGGCGGGTCGTCGAGAGCCAGCGCCGCCGCCACGAGGTGAGCCGGGCGCTGGCCCAAGGCGCGCACACGCCCTGGGACCACCAGCCGCACGTCGACGCCACCCGCCAGTACGTGCGCGCGGGCGCGGCGGGTCGCGATCGGCCCGGCGAGCGGCCGCTCGGCGGGGAGCTGCCCGGCGAGGAGCCTACGCCGACCTGAGCAAGAGCGCGACGTCGGGGACGTCGGTCACGACGTGCGTCACGCCGGCAAGCGCCATGACGGCCGCCAGCCGGCGGCGGTCGTTCACCGTCCACACCATGAGCGGCCGTCCGGCCGCGTGCAGCTCGGCGGCGAGCTCCGGGCGCAGCGCGCTGGAGTGCGCGACCACCATGCGCGCGCCGCACGCCTCGGCCCGAGCGGCCAGGTCGCGGCGGTCGCCGGGGCGGAAGACGAGGCCGGTCTCGACGCTCGGATCGAGCGCGTGGACCGCGGCGACCACCTCGGGCAGAAACGACGTCACGACCAGGCCGGCGGGCCTCGGGTCGAGCACCGCGAGGACGTCCGCCTCGTAACCGGCCTCCTTGAGCTCCACGTCGAGCGGACACCGCCCGTCGGCGAGCTCCACCAGCTCGGCCAGTTCCACGAGCCCGCGCGGCCGGCGCGGCCCGAGCGGGTCGTGGTGAAGGACGAGCGCTCCGCGGGCGGTCCTGCGCACGTCGGTTTCGATCATGTCGGCGCCCATCTGGATCGCGGCCGCGAACGCCCCCATGCTGTTCTCGGGGTGCCGGCGGCTGGCGCCGCGGTGCGCGCACACGGCTGGGCGGACTGCGCTCATCCGTGCAGCATCCGGGCGACCTCCGCCCGCACCCGCTCGTCGTCGAGCCCGCGCAGCGCCACCGTCGTGCGGCCGTGAACGATGTCGTCCACGGTCGCCGCCCATTCGCGGTCGCGGCCGTAGACGGCCTGGGCCCAGATGTCGGGGCCGTCGGGATGCATGCGCTCGAGCAGGTGCGGGTCGCGCTCCGCGGGCGCGAGCAGCTCGGCCGAGCGGGTCCCGTAGTGGCTTGCCAGGTGGGCGCGCACGTCCTCCGGGAGCTCCGGGTGGGTCGCAGCGAGCGATCGCTGGATGGCGTCCGGCTGTCCGGCTCCCGGCAGGGCCACAGGCCGGCGCGGCGCCGGGGTGCGGCCGATCGATCCGAGCGCCAGCCGGGCCGTCCGGGCCCCGATGAGCCGCCATGTCGTCAGCTTCCCGCCGGCAACCGACACCATCCCGCCGCGCCCGCGGGTGACCACGGTCTCGCGCCGCGCGCGGATCGTGCTCGACTCTCCCGCCGGCAGGACGCGTACGCCGGCGAACCGCGACCGGACCAGCGACGGCTCGAGGACCTCCGGAGCCAGCGAGCGGCCGGCCTCGGCCAGGATCTGCGCGAGGTCGGCGTCGGTGGCGGCGACGTCCGCGGGGTCGCCGTCGTAGGGCTCGTCGGTCGTCCCGAGCAGCAGCATCCCCTCCCACGGGATCGCGAACGAGACGCGGCCGCCGGGGAGCGGCGTGGTCACCGCCGCCGTCCAGCCGTCGCCGCCGGCGAGCACGGCGTGCGCGCCCTTCGACAGAAGGACGCTCGTCCCGGCGGCCGGGTCCTCGAGCCGGCGGACGGCGTCGACCCACGGGCCGGCCGCGTTCACGACCGTGCGCGCCTCGACGCTTCGCGATCCGCCTCGGAGCCGGTCATCGACCTCGGCCCCCGTGACGGCGCCGCCGCGCATCCGCAGCGAGACGACCTCGGCATGGGTCGCCACGACGGCCCCCGCGTCGGCGGCCGCCGTGAGGGCGGCGATGGCGAGCCGGGCGTCGTGGGTCTGGTGGTCGTGGTAGAGCACGGTGCCGCGAAGCCCGTCGGTGAGCAGCGGCGGAACCCTCCGCCGGGCGGCGGCGAGCGAGATGCGGCCGTTGCGGCCGTCGGCGAACCTGGCGAGCGCGCCGTAGAGGAAGACGCCGGCGCGCACCTGCCAGAGCCGGGTCGGCGAGTCCGGCCCGACCGGCACGACGAAGGCCAGCGGCCGGACGAGGTTCGGCGCCACGGTGCGGGCGTGGATTCCCCGCTCGTGGTGGGCCTCCCGGACGAGCCCGACGTCGCCCATCGCCAGGTAGCGCAGGCCGCCGTGCATCAGCTTCGACGACGCGCTCGACGTGGCGCCCGCCACATCTCCCCGGTCGACGACGGCGACCCGCGCCCCCGCGAGGCTGGCGTACCACGCGGTCGCGGCGCCCACCGCCCCGGCGCCGATGACGAGCACATCGAACGGGGCGCCTGACAGGCGCTCGAGCTGCTCGTCGCGGAGCACTATCCGCGTGATGATCTCGGCGCGGGCAGGGGCACGGCGAACTCGACGCTCGTGCCGGCCGCCGTCTCGGAGCGGATGTCGAGGCGGCCGCCGGCCAGGTGCACCCGCTCGCGCATCGCGTCGAGACCGACGTGCATCCGCATCCGGCGCCGGTCGAGGGCCCGCTCGAGATCGAAGCCGCGGCCGTCGTCGCGCACCCAGCCGGTGAGGTTGCCGTTGCGCTCGTGCAGCGCGATCGCGACCTTCGTGGCGCGCGCGTGCTTTCTGACGTTCGAGAGCGCCTCCTGCACGGTGCGGTAGACGAGATCCTCGATGGCGAACGGGTAGCGGTCGACGTTCGTGTGCAGGTCGACCTCGAAGCCGCCCTCGCGCGCCGCCTCGTCGGCCAGGTCGCGCACCGCCGCCTGGAGGCCGTGCGCCTCGAGGAGCGGCGGGCGCAGCTCGAACGTCATCCGGCGCGTGCGCTCGACCGCCGTGACCAGCGTCCGGCGGACGAGCTTCAGCGTCCCGAGGGCCCGTTCGAGGTTGCCCGCCCCGATCGCCGAGGTGACCCGGTCGAGGGTGATGAGCGCCGCGGTCATGACCTGGATCGTGTCGTCGTGGAGCTCGGTCGCGATGCGGGCCCGCTCGGCCTCCTCCGCCCGCAGCATCTCTGCGAGCACGCGGCCGCGGCGGGCCTCGCTCTCGCGCAGCGCCTCCTCGGCCAGCCGCCGGCCGGTGATGTCGAGGATGACGCCGTGGATCGCGGCCGGGCGGCCCGCGTCGTCGGTCACCAGGTGGGCCCGCTCGTTGAACCACATGACGCGTCCGTCCGCGGCCAGCATCCGGTACTCGATGTCGATCCGCCCGGTGTGCGTCACCTGGTCGTAGCTGGCTTTGACGCGGTCGCGGTCGTCGGCGTGCACGCGCGAGATCCAGAACCCCGGCCGCTGCCACTCCTCGACGGTGTAGCCGAGGAGCGAGCGGATCTGCGGGCTCGTGTAGACGGGCGTGCGGTCGACGTCGTCGACGTAGGTGATCGCGGGGATCTGCTCAACGACCGAGCGCAGGCGGGCCTCGGTCTCGCGGAGGTCCTCGAGGAGCGCGTCGCGCGACACGGCGGCCGCGGCGAGCGGCGCGAGCCGCGACGCGGTCGCGAGCTCGCGCTCGCCGAGCCGGAGCGCGGGGTTCCGGAAGAACGCCTCGAGGACCCACTTGGCGCCGGGGCGGTCGAAGACGGGGATCGTGAGCTCCGAATGGGCGCCGACCCGGCGCAGGAACTCGCGCACGCCGGGGATCTCGTCGGGCGCATCGCGGTAGACGACCGGCTCGTTGTGCCCCGGCGTATACGGCGCGAGGTCGAGCCCGTACCCGCTGATCGAGATCGCCTCGCCGGTGGCCTGCACCTCCGGGTGGTCGATGTCGCCGCTGGCGCGCTCGATCATGAGCGTGCCGGCGGCCTCGTCCCACGAGCAGAACGTGACGTGGTCGGCCCCGAGCGACTGCCGGGCGTGCTCGAGGAGCGCGTCCAGCAGCGCCAGATCTTCGCCCCCGCGCGGCATGGCAAGGCGATCGTAGTACGCTTGCCGACATGAGCGATGCCCGCGTCGAGCAGGACCCCGCGGGCCCTTCGGCATGACGCGCGACGAGCTGGCAGCGACGCTCGCAGAGGTCGGCGCCCTGCATTCCCCCAGTGGCGTCGAGGAGGCGGTCGACGCGTACCTCGTCGAGCGCCTGTCGGCGACCGGCGAGCCGCGCACCGACACGGCCGGCAACATCGTGCTTCGGATCGAGGGCCGCGAGCCCGGGCCGGTGCGGGCCGTCCTCGCCCACAAGGACGAGATCGGCGCGATGGTGAAGCGGGTCGAGGAGCGCGGCCGGCTCAGGGTCGGGAAGCTCGGCGGCTCGTTCCCGTGGGTGTGGGGCGAGGGCCCGGTCGACGTCCTCGGGCGGCATGCGACCCTCCCCGGGATCCTCTCGTTCGGCGCCCGGCACGTCTCGAAGGAGTCCGCGCACCGCGACCAGCAGGAGTCGGCCGGCGTGCGCTGGCAGGACGCCTGGGTCGAGACCAAGCTCGACGCCGAGGCGCTCGAGGCGGCGGGGATCAAGCCGGGGACGCGGCTCGTGCCGACCGCCGCCCGCAAGGCGCCGGTCAGGCTGGGCGCCGACGGCGAGTACGTGGCCGCCTACGCGATCGACGACAAGGGCGCGGTCGCGGGCCTCCTCGACCTGGCCGAGCGGCTGCGCTCGCCTCGCCACACGACCGAGCTCGTTTTCACGGCCCGCGAGGAGATCGGCTGCCACGGCGCGCTCTGGTACGGGCGCCACACGGACGCCGAGGCGGTCGTGGCGTTCGAGGTGACGCCGGTCGCCGACGAGTACGGCGTCGACGCCGGCCCCGACCCGGTGCTCATCGTCGCCGACGCCAGCGGCCCGCTCGACGACGTCCTGGGCGCCGAGCTCGACGATGCGGCCGCGGCCGCGGGCGTTCGCATGCGCCACGCGTCGCTCGCGGGCTTCGGCTCGGACGCGTCGAAGGTGCTGTCGTCAGGCCTCGTCCCGCGCGCCGCCTGCCTTGCGTTCGCCACCGAGAACACGCACGGCTTCGAGATCGCCCACCTCGACGGCATCGCCGCCTGCGTCCAAGTGCTCGAAACCTGGCTGAGCTAGACTGGCCCTCCCGGCGGAGTAGCTCAGTCGGTTAGAGCAGCGGAATCATAATCCGCGTGTCGGGGGTTCGAGTCCCTCCTCCGCTATCGCTCTGCCAGCGCCTGAGGTAGTTCACCCGGGCCGCTGCTCGTAAGACCGGGTGGGACCAGCGCGAGCCCACGACACCAGGACTCGTTATGGCTTGAGCGCGTACAGCGTCGGCGCACCGCCGCCATCGAGGTCGTTGCCGACCGTGTAGACGACCCCGTGCGAGACGATCGGCCCTAGATGGCCAGGGAGCGTCGCCAGCTCCGTCCCCGTTGTGGCGTCGAGTGCTCTCAGCGTGCCCAGCCCTCCGACGTTGTCCTCGTTGACGTAGATCACGCCGTTGGCAAGGGCGGCGTTCGAGAGAACGTGCGAACGGGTCCAGAGGATGTGGCCGGTTCCGGCGTTGATCGCAGCCCACTGGTCGCCGCCGCCCGTTTGGCCATATACGCGCCCGTTCGCAGCGACGATCGCAAAGCCGACGTCCTGGTTCCACCACTTCTGGGCCCCCGTCGTCGGGTCAAGCGAATGCAGCCCCCACAGCGCATACAGGGAGGTCTTGTACAGGAGCAGTGGCATCTCCTCCGCCACCGTCCACCGGATGGCCCCGGTTGCGGCGTCTAAAGCGACAAGGAGGTCGGTCTGCCGCGTATACACCGTTCCGTTGGCGACGACGGGCCATGCATCGTCCCAGCCGGCCGTGAAGTGCCAACGTTCCTGCCCGGTCGTCGCGTCGATCGCGTAGATGACTGTGCCGCCGAGGTAGACGGTCCCGTTGGAGACCACGACGCCATCGGAGTAGGCAGAGAACACCCACCGCTGCGCGCCGGTGGCAGCGTCCAACGCATAGACCTGCCCCTTTGACGTGGCGACATAGACGGCGTCACCATCGCTTGCGATCCTGCCCGAGTTCGTGCCGGCGAGCTGGACCCGCCATCGCGTCTTGCCGGTAGCTGCCTTCAACGAGATGACCCCGCCACTGATCAGGCTGACCACATGGCTCCCGGAGACGACGGGCACGCCGATGAACTTGGCGGTGGGGAACTGGCGCGCCCACGCGGTTTGCAACGAACCGACGTTCGAGGTGGAGATCGTCTTCTCGGCGGCGTTGAACGGGTTCTCTGCCGCCGAGTACTTGAATTGCCCCCAGTCACCCGCCGCACCGAGTGCCGATGAAACGGGCACCGCGACCACCACCGCGACAACCGCAACTGCCGCCCCAAATCGCGCCAGCCTGCCCACGCCGCTCCCCTCTCGTCGCTTCGGATCCGACAATACGCTCATCTGGGAGAATGTGTCAAGCTGACGGCGGCGGGACGCCTTGACCCGACGCCGCGTGCGTGCGAACGTGTGTTCGATTCGCCGTGACGTCGCAAGGACACGCCTACGCCCAGTTCCAGCGCGCCCTCAAGGCGGGCAATCCCATCGTGGCCCTGGACGCGGCCCGCGAGCTGCACCACATCACCCTCGAGGACGCGCTCGGCCTGTGCATCCTCCTGCGCAACGACAAGCGCCGCTACCCGCACGCCGCGGCCAGGTGGCTCGCCCGCTTCCACGCCGACGTGGAGGGCGTCACGCTCACCGACATCCGCGAGATCGCCGACCTCCTCGCTGCGCTTCCCGTCCACGGAAGCCACGCCGGTATCGAGCTCGCGTCACGCCTCGAGGCGCGCGGACTCCATCGCTGCGCGACTCGAGTTCGCGACCTCGCCGTCGAGCCGGCTGCCTAGAGGGTCTCCCTACGGTTTGAGCGCGTACAGCGTCGGCACACCGTCGTCGAAGACATGGTTGTCGACGACGTAGACGGTGCCATGTGAGATCACGGGCCCGGCGTGCCCCGGCAGCGTCGCGAGCTCGGCTCCCGTGTCTGCGTCGATGGCGCGGATCGTCCCCCCGCCGCCGGCCTTCCCCTCCAACGCGTAGATGACGCCGTTCGCCAGTGCCGCGCTCTGGAGGGCGACGGGCCTCGTCCACAGGATGTTCCCTGTCCCGGCATTGACTGCGGCCCAACCCTCGATCGATGTCCGATGGGCGTATACCCGCCCGTTCGCCGCGACGACCGGATAGCCAACGTCCTGGTTCCACCACTTCTGGGTGCCGGTGCTCGGGTCGACGGAATGCAATCCCCATAGCGCGTACAGCGACGTCCTGTAGAGCAGGATTGGCAGCTCCTCAGGCACCGCCCACAGGACGTCGCCCGTGTTTGCGTCAAGGGCGACCAGCTGATCCGTCTGTCGTGCGTACACGACGCCGTTTGCGACGACCGGGTATGGATCATCCCAGCCCATGTCGAAGTGCCAGCGCTCCCGACCAGTCGACGCGTCAACCGCGTGGAGCGTGGTGCGGCCGGTGTAGACGGTGCCGTTCGAGATGACGACTGGCGCGCCAGCGAAGGCTCCCGGGAGCTCCCAAAGCCCGGCCCCGGTGGAGGCGTCGAGGGCATAGAGCCCGTTCGGCGTGGTCACGTACACGACAGCATTCGCAACGCCAATGCGGGCAGAGTTGGCGCCGGCGAGCTGGATCCGCCATCGCGTCTTTCCTGTCGCCGCCTTGATGGAGATCACGCCGCCGCTGATGACGCTGAACAGGTGTCCGCCCGAGACGACCGGGACGCCCACGAACTTGGCGGTCGAGAACCCACGCACCCACGCCGAGTGCAGAGACGCGACGTTCGAAACCGAGACCGTGCTCTCGGACGGATTGAAGGAGTTCCCCGCGGCGGAGTACCGCTCCTGTGGCCAATCACCTCCAGAAGCGACGGCCGATGCGTTCATGCACGAGAACGCCAGGGTCACACCCGCGACCACCACGCCGACCCTTCGCAACCTGCCCACGACTCCCCCTCTCGTACCCCGATCGACGATACGCCGCCCTGCGAGAACTTGTCAAGTCACGCAGACTCGGGCGGCGGGAGCTCGCGCTCGCCGCCGCCCCGCGGCCCTGGGTCAGCCCGTCACCCTGAGGTACGACCAGCCCGTCGTGTTGCCGGCGTTGGAGCCGTCGCGCCTGAACTGCGCCTGCAGGCGGAACCGGGGTCCGATGATCGCCCGGTTGGCGTAGCCCAGGAAGATGTGGGCCCGGCTGCGCGCGTTCAGCTTGACGCGCTCGTGGCCGATGACGACCCATCCCGACGACGTGTGGACGGCCAGCGTCAGCCGGACGTTCTCGCCGGCGTGGCCGGGAGCCACCGACACCCCGTAGCGCGGGCAGCCGGTGCCGCTCGAGACGCAGCTCGAGCTGTAGTGGTAGAGGCGGTAGGCGCCGCTTGTCGCGTAGAAGCGCGACAGCGTGCCGGTGATCGCCACCCGCACCGCCACCGTGACCTTCGGGCTGGCGGCGGCCCTGAACACGTCGTCGCCCGCGTAGACGGCGTCGAACGTGGTGTTCTTGCGCGGCCGCACGGTGACGTCGAGGTTGCCGTCGGCGTCCACGGCCGCCGAGCGAACGAGCGTGCGGGTGCCGCCGGCGAAGGGCCGCTTGTAGATCTGAACGACGTCGTTCGTCCCGTGGTTCCCGAGGTGCGCGGTCACCGTGACGCGATGGCGATAGCCGCTCTTGGTCGCCGAGGCCTTGAGGCCGAGCGACGTGACCATGCCGTTCACGGCGAGGACGTCCGACGTGCCCGTCGCGGCGCTTCGCTGCGCATCGCCATCGAACGTGGCGGTGTAGCTGTAATTGCCGCGCGCGGGCGGGGAGTCGACGAAGGTGAAGCCGCCCTGATCGGAGGTCGTCGTCACGTCGCCGACGACCGTCTGGGTGTGGTCGGGGTTCGTGCGCGTCACGTGGACGGTCAGGCCGTTCGCCGACGAGCTGTCGGAGAAGCTCAGGGAGCCGAACAGGCTCGCCTGGTCGCCGACGGTGATCCTGGTCCCGCCCGAGAAGGAGAGCGAGATCGACGAGGTCACCGCGGCTGTGCCGCTGTCGGCGTACGCGGTGGTGGTGCCGGCGCCGACGGCCGCCGCGAGGGCGAGGGCGACGGCGACGGCGAGGCCGATGCGATGGGCGGTGCGGGTCATGCCGATCCTCCTTCGAGAGATTGGCTCGACGGTAGGTCGCGCCTCGAGGGCATCGCGTCGGGGGTCTCCCTATGTGTAACGGCGGGCCGGGCCGGCGCGATGTTCGGGGCATGGGCATGACCGACGACGGCGCGGGCGGCGCTGCGCTCGACGCGGCGCTGCGTGCCGAGATCCACCGGCTCCGCTGCGAGCAGCACGCGGCCGAGCGGGTGGCCGAGTACTGCGAGTGGCAGCTCGCCGAGCTCTACCGGATGTACCCGTTCCGGGAGCGGGTCGGCCACCGGCTCCGCCGCGCCCGCGAGCGCAGCGGTCTCAGCCGGACGATGCTCGCGCGGATCGCGGGCCTGCACCCGTCCACGGTCGCCCGGGCGGAGCGCACGGGCTCGACGAGCTACGGGTCGCTCGTCGCCCTCTGCGACGTGCTCGGCGTCCCGGCCGACTGGACGGCCGTGGACGAGCGCGAAGCGGACTGAGCGGCGCGGGCGTTCGGGGCGCCGCCCCCGCGGGAATACTCCGTCCATGTCGGCCGTCCACGCCGAAGCCGGCGACCTGAGCGACCTGTCGGCCCGCGACTACGTGGGAGTCGTCTATCGCGGCATCAAGCGCGCGCTGGCCGACAACGTCACGAACCTCGCCGCGGCCGTCGCCTACTACGCGTTCCTCGCCATCCCGTCGGCGCTTCTGGTGGCGGTCGGCGCGTTCAGCCTCTTCGCCGGCCCGGACGCCATCAACAGCGTTCTCGACCACCTGTCGCCCGTGATGCCGGCGAGCGTCGTCAACCTGGTCGGCGACACGCTCACCCGAACCACCGAGGCCCAAAGCGGCGGGCTCGTGATGATCGTCGTCGGCTTCCTGCTCGCGCTCTGGACGCTGTCCGGGGCGATGCAGACGGTGATGTGGGCGCTCACGGCGGCCTACGACCGCGACGAGACGCGCGGCTTCGTCAAGAAGCGGCTGATCGCGGTGACGCTCATCTTCTGCGTGGTCGTGAGCTTCGCGCTCGTCTTCGTCCTGCTCGTGCTCGGCCCCGATGCCAGCCGGTGGGTGGGCTCTGCCGTCGGCAACACCACCCTCGTCCGCTGGGTGTGGTGGACGGCGGAGTGGCCGATCCTGCTCGTCGGGCTCCTGACGATGTTCGCGATCGTCCTCTATATGGCCCCGAACGTCGTTCCGCGCAAGTGGCAGTTCATCACGCCCGGGGCCGTCTTCGCGGTCGTCGTCTGGCTCGTGGCGTCCGGCCTCTTCGCCGTCTACACGAGCAACTTCTCGACGTACAACAAGGCCTGGGGGAGCCTGGCGGCGGTGATCATCATGCTGACGTGGCTCTGGGTCTCGGCGCTCGCGCTGCTCGTGGGCGGCGAGATCAACGCCGAGGTGCACCGCTGCCGCGTGCTCAACCCGCGCCCGGCGCGGGAGCCGCAGGACCCGAGCTGACCGGTATGTGACGCAAACCGCTTGACATCGGACGCCTTCGCCCGTACCCAAGAGGTGTAAACGAGTGGAGAAGGGCTGGGCGTTGGGCAGACCGATCTTGATCACGGGCATGGCGCGGTCCGGTGGCAGCTGGGTGTCGCGCATGGTCGCCGGCAGCGGCGAGGTCGTGCACATCAACGAGCCGTTCAACCGCCGGCACCCTCCCGGCCTCACGCCGGGCATCCTGCGCGTCCCGCCTCCGCGCGCCTACCAGTACGTCGGCGCCCACAACGAGGCGGAGTACGTCGCCGGGTTCCGCGACATGCTGCGCCTGCGCTACAACGTCGTGGCCGAGCTGCGCGCCAACCGCGGCATCTACGACCTCGCCAAGATGGCGAAGTACGCGGCGGTGTTCTCGCACGGGCGTGTCCGCGGCAAGAGGCCGCTGATCGACGACCCCTACATGGTGTTCGCCGCCGAGTGGATGGCGGAGCGGCTCGACTGCCAGGTCGTGATGCTCGTCCGCCACCCGGCCGGGATCGTCTCGAGCCTCGCCCGGATCGGCACCGGCTGGAGCGACAACCTGCCGGACATCGCGGCGCAGCCGGAGCTCGTCCGCGACCTGCTCGCGCCGTACGCCGAGGAGCTCGAGCGCGCGGCCCGCGAGCCCCTCGAGCCGATCGCGCACGGCGCGCTCCTCTGGAAGGTGATCCACGCCGGCATCCAGCATCAGGTGGAGCACAATCCGCGCTTCGCCGTCGTCCGCTACGAGGACCTGGCGACCGATCCCATGAACGAGTTCCGGGCCCTCTACGGCCGCCTCGAGGGGCTGAGCTTCAACGAGGCCGCGCAGGACGCCGTCCGCAGCGGCTGCCTGGCGGGCTCCGCGCAGCGCCAGGTGCCCTGGGGCCGGGTCGGGCTCGGCCGCACGGCGTTCCAGCCGATGCAGAGCCAGGCCAACGCATGGGCGTGGCGCGACCGGCTCTCGGCCGATCACGTGGCCGAGGTCATCGAGCGCACGCGCGACGTGGCCGAGCGCTTCTACACGCTTGGCGAGCTCGAGGGCCGGCCGGCCCTCGCCCCGCCCGCGGACGAGGCCGCCTCGGCGCCGCGTCCCGCGCTCGTCGCCCGCCGCCGCTGGCGCTCGGCTTGACGGTCTCGCGTTTCGCCCGTACACCCTGAGGGGGAGAACGTCGGGGGCGATCCGGGGGGACGCGATGAAGGTCTGGCATGGTGTGGGCGCGGCCGCGGTCGCCGCGCTGGTGGCGGTGGTGGTCGTCTCGAGCGCCGCAGCGCGTCCGGGTCATGCGCGCGCAGCGGCGCCGCCCGACCCGCTGATCGCAGCCGCGGGCGACATCGCCTGCGACCCGTCCTCCTCGAAGTTCCGAAACGGCAACGGCACGTCGTCGGCGTGCAAGCAGAAGGCTACGAGCGACCTGATCCGGTCCGAGCCGATCGACGCTGTCCTCACGCTCGGCGACAACCAGTACCAGTGCGGCAGCACCCAGCAGTTCCAGCAGTCCTTCGATCCGTCCTGGGGGCGGTTCAAGGCGATGATCCACCCGGTTCCCGGCGACAACGACTACGAGAGCGGAAGCGGCTGCCCGCGCGACGCGGCGGGCTACTTCCAGTACTTCGGCGCCGCCGCCGGCAACTCCCGCGGCGACTACGCCTGGACGCTCGGGAAGTGGCGCCTGGTCGCGCTGAACGCCGAGTGCGGCCACGCCGGCGGCTGCGGTGCGTCGAGCCCGCAGGCCACGTTCCTGCGCAACCAGCTCGACGCTGCCACGTGCACGCTCGTCTACTGGCACCAGCCGTACTACAACGGCACGTCGCACACGGCGTCGAGCTACAAGGCGTTCTGGGCCATCCTGTACGCCGAGCACGCCGACATCGTCCTGAACGGCCACCTGCACAACTACGCGCGGTTCGCGCCGCAGGATGCGAGCGGCCACGTCGACCAAGCCGGCGGCGTGCGCCAGTTCATCGTCGGCACCGGCGGCCGGAGCCTCTTCTCGCTGGACGGCACCCGGAACGTCGAGACGACCACCAAGCAGTACGGCGTCCTCGAGCTGCGCCTGCATGCGACGAGCTATCACTGGGCGTTCGTGAACACCGCCGGCACGGTCGTCGACAAGGGCGACGCGGACTGCCGCTGAGTTACTCCGCGTACGGCGCCGACACGCGCTTCGGGACGACCATGCTCCACGCGTCGATGACGAGCCCGCGCATCTCCTCCGCGTCGATCGCCGCCAGCCGGACGACGACCCAGTTGTAGCGGAGGTCGGACGTGCGCGGCATGAGGAACTTGGCGGGCTCCGTGCCGACCAGCCACTCGCGCTCGTCCTTCGGGAACGCGAACCCCATGAGCGTCTCGTCCCGCGCGAACGAGAGGTAGACGATCCGGCCCACGCGGAACTTGACGCGGCCGCGCACGAACCCCTCGGTCGTGCGCGGCAGCGTCAGGGCCAGGGCCCGCACGTCGTCGAGGGTCACCATGCCGACCCCCGGCGCGCGGCTAGCCCTCCGGCATCCGGGCCGACGTGTCGTTCTGCCACAGGCCGAACTCGTTGCCGTGCGGGTCGGTGCAGGTCGCGAACCAGCCCATCTCGGGGACGGGCATTGGGTCGCCCGACTCGCCGCCCAGCTCGCGCACGCGGGCCGCGCCGGCGTTGATGTCGTCGACTGAGAAGTAGGCGCGCGTGCCCTTCTTCCCGGGCTCCATGTTGGTGATCGCCGCGCCGCTCTCCTCGCCGGTCCTCGTCATGTGGTACTCCGACGGCCCCGGGTAGTTCTGGAACTGCCAGCCGAAGAGCGAGCCCCAGAACTCGCGGCTCTTCGACGTGTCGTCCGCCGGGATCTCGAAGTGGACTATCTGGCCGGGCATCGCCCCTCCTGGTCATCGTGGGCGGCGGACGGTCCGCCGCTTCGCTACTACAGACGCGCGCGGCGGCGAAAAGTCATCGCTCGTCGGCGTCGCCCGTTCCGAGTGGGGCGGTACGGCGGATGCCGCCCTCTGCCCGCGGGCGAAGCTGGACGAGCTCGGAATGGTCGCGGTCGATCTGCAGCGTGGTGTGGGGGATCCGAAAGCGGGTCTGCACCAGCGCCTCGAGCTCGTGCAGGATGCGGTCGTGGTCGGCGCCGGGCTCGGCGATGACGTGCGCCGAAAGGGCCGGGAAGCCGCTCGTGATCGTCCAGATATGGAGGTCGTGCACCTCCCTCACGCCGGGATGGTCGGCCAACGTCTGGCCGATCACGCTCGGGTCGCAGTCGCCGGGCGCGACCTCCATCAGGATCCGCAGCGACTCGCGGATGAGCCCCCATGACGACACGAGGACGACGAGGCCGATCAGCGCGCCGATCACCGGGTCGGCCTGCTTCCAGCCGGTCGTGAGGACGATGAGCCCAGACAGCGCGGCGCCCGCGGAACCGAGCACGTCGGTCGCCGCGTGGATCATCGCTCCGCGCAGGTTCAGGTCATCGCCCGTCGATGCCCGCAGCATCACGATGACCGGGATGCCGTTGGCCACGATGCCGACGAGCCCGACGATCAGGACGCCGGCTCCGGCCACCTCCGGCGGATCGCCGTAGCGGCGGAAGGCCTCGACGAAGATGCCGATGCTGATCACGACGAGGGCGAGCCCGTTCACGAGCGCCGCCAGGATCTCCGCGCGCCGCCACCCGAACGTCCGCGCGCCGCGCGCGGGCAGGCCCGCGGCCCACGCCGCGGCCAGCGCGAGCCCGATCGCGGCGCCGTCCGACACGTTGTGCGCGGCGTCGGCGATGAGCGCCAGGCTGTTGAACCAGATGCCGGTGACGATCTGGACGACGCCGTAGGCGACGGTCAGCCCGAGCGCGATCGAGAGCGCGCGCGCCGAGCCGGAGCGGTCGCCGGGATGCAGGTGCGTGTGGGCGTGGGAGTGCCCGTGGTGGTGGATGTGCACGACTCCGAAAGTATCACCCTCCCCCGGCGGCGGGCCGTTCGCCCCCCGTATGATCGCGCGGTTGACTCGGGTCCTGTATGCGTGCGGTCGCGCCTGCGTGCGCTTCCGCTGGCCGGTGATCGCCGCCTGGATCGCGGTCGCCGTCGTCCTCCACCTCGCCGCGGCGAGTGCCGGCGAGGACTGGACCGACAACCTGACCCTACCGGGGACGGGCTCGACGCGCGCGACCGATCTGCTCCAGGAGCGGCTCCCGCAGCAGGCCTACGGGAGCATCCCGATCTCGCTTCGCGACCCGGACGGCACCATCGGCGACTCGGCCAGCAAGGCCGCGATCGACAGCACCGTGAAGAACGTGAACGCGGTGCCGCACGTGATCCGGGTCGTGAGCCCGCTCGAGCCGGGCGCGTCGGCGCTTCTCAGCAAGGACGGGAAGATCGCCTACATCTCGGTCTCGCTCGACATCGGCTCGGGCGACACCAGCGTTGACGAGGCGCAGGCGGTGCTCGACGCCGCCGACCCCGCGAAGGCCGCCGGGCTGGATGTTGCCGTCGGCGGCTACGTCGGCCAGAAGCTCTCGAAGCCGGCGACCGAGTCGAGCGAGGCCATCGGGCTCGCCGCGGCCGTGGTGATCCTCGTCTTCGCGTTCGGGACGGTGACCGCGATGACGCTCCCGATCGTGACCGCGATCGTGGGGCTCATCATCACGCTCGCGCTCGTGACGCTGGTCGGGCACACGACAGACGTCCCCAACATCTCGCCGACGCTCGCGACGATGATCGGGCTCGGCGTCGGGATCGACTACGCGCTCTTCATCGTCACCAAGCACAAGCTCCAGCTGGCCGAGGACATGGAGATGCGCGAGTCGATCGCGCGGGCCTGCGCCACGGCGGGCGGGGCGGTCGTCTTCGCCGGGATCACCGTGGCGATCGCGCTCTGCTCGCTCCTCGTGGCAGGGATCCCCCTCGTCACCACGCTGGGCTACACCGCGGCGATCGCCGTCGTCGTGAGCGTTCTTGCCGCGATCACGCTCCTGCCGGCGCTCCTCGGCGTGCTCGGCGAGCGGATCCACTCGCTCGCCGTCCACCTCGGCTCCACCCATCCCGACGACAAGGAGCCGCACGGCTGGGCGCGGATGGCGCGCGCCGTCGGGCGACGGCCGTGGCCGGCGCTGATCGGGAGCGTCGTCCTGCTCCTCGTGCTCGCGTTGCCCGTGTTGCAGCTGCGGCTCGGCCAGTCCGACACGAGCGACAAGGACGGAACGGCGGCGGTCTTCACGGCCGTCGCGACCACGGCGCCCGCCGCCGACGAGACGGAGGACCTGGTCGACAACCTGCGCGACACGGTCATCCCGAAGGCCGTCGCGGGGACCGGCACGATCGCGTACGTCGGCGGCCAGACCGCCGGCTACATCGACCTGGCCGAGAAGATCGCCAACAAGGTGCCGCTCATGATCGCCGTCGTCGTGCTCCTGAGCCTGGTCGTGCTCCTGCTCGCGTTCCGGTCGGTCGTCATCCCGCTCAAGGCGGCGGTGATGAACCTGCTCTCGGGTGGCGGCGGCCTACGGCGTCGTGACCGCGGTCTTCCAGGAGGGCTGGGGCGCCGGCGTCGTCGGGCTCCCGCACGCCATCCCGATCGTGAGCTTCGCGCCGCTGCTCATGTTCGCGATCCTGTTCGGGCTCTCGATGGACTACGAGGTGTTCCTGGTGACGCAGATGCAGGAGCACTACCTCGACTCGGGCGACGCCAAGGAGGCGGTCGTCGACGGCCTGGCGGCGACCGGCCGGGTGATCACCTCGGCCGCGCTTGTCATGGTCTGCGTCTTCACGAGCTTCGTCCTGAACGGCGACCCGACCGTGAAGGATTTCGGCGTCGGCCTGGCGTTCGCGATCGCCATCGACGCCACCGTCGTCCGCTGCCTGCGCGTGCCTGCGGTGATGGAGCTCCTCGGCGAGCGCAGCTGGTGGCTTCCGAGCTGGCTCGACCGGGGCTGCCGCGGATCAGCATCGAGGGCCAGGGCTTCTTCGACGACGAGCCCGAGCCGGAGCCCCAACCCGTGCCCGAGCCCGAACCGGTCCCAGCCCTCAGACGAACGCTGCAGACGGGCGCTCGGAGGCGCCCACAGATCCCGCCCCAACCCCCGAAGGAGGAACCACGATGAGTGTGACCATGATGCTGCGCGTGAAGGCCGATGCGAAACGGCTCCAGGAGGTGATCAACGGCAACGCGGAGCGCGCGCGGGCGGTCAACGACCGGGGCAAGGCGCTCGGGGCGATCCACCACCGCTTCCTGGCGAGCGCCGACGGCACCGAGATCATGGTGGTCGACGAGTGGGAGTCGGCCGAGGCCTTCCAGAAGTTCTTCGAGTCGAGCCCCGAGGTCCCGCAGATCATGGCCGAGACGGGCGTCACGTCGGAGCCCGAGGTCACCTTCTGGCACGAGATCGACACGATCGACAAGTTCTGAACCGCCGGGGCCTGGCTCCGAACGGGGCCAGGCCCCATGGGGTTGGGTTGGACGAGATCAGGCGGTGAGCTCCGCGGTCGCCTCGGCGAAGACCTCGCTGTGGCGGTCGACGTCGGCCTCGGTCGTGGCGGGGCTCATGAGCGCCATGTTGTGGAACGGCGTCATGAGCACGCCCCGGTTCAGCGCGTAGAGGTGCATGAACCGGTCGAGGTCGTGGTCCATCGACGCCGCCGCCTCGCCGCCGTTCCGCGGCCGCTCGGGCTGGAAGCCGTACTCGGCCCGGCAGCCGAGCCGGGTGATGTACCAGTCGAGGCCGTCGCGCCGGATGGCGTCCTCGACGCCGTCGGTGAACCGCTCGGCGAGCGGGATCATGCGCGTGAAGGCCTCATCGGTCAGGACGTGCTCGAGCGTCGCCCTCATCGCCCGCAGCGAGAGTGCGTTCCCCGCCAGCGTGCCGCCGATCCCGCCGACGTCGACCGGGCCCGGCGGGAGCGCCGCCGCGACCCGGCGGGCGGCCTCCTCGGACATGCCGTACGCGGCCGCCGGGAGGCCGCTGGCGAGCGGCTTTCCGACGGTGAGGAAGTCGGGGTCGAGGTCGTGCGCGCGGGTGTAGCCGCCCGGCCCGGCGCAGAGCGTGTGTGTCTCGTCGATCACGAGGAATGCGCCGTACCGGCGGGTCAGCTCGCGGACACCGGCGTGGTAGCCCTCGTCGGGAAGCACGATGCCGATGTTCGTGAGCGCCGGCTCGAAGAGGCAGCAGGCGACGTCGCCGGCGGCCAGCTCCCGCTCGAGCCCGTCGAGGTCGTTGATCTCGACGACCCGCGTGGTCAGGCTCGGATCGACCGGAGCGGCCGATGTTGTGCGGCCGCGTTGCGATGCCGCCGCCGGCGAGCATCGCGAACGTCTCGTCGACCGACCCGTGGTAGCACCAGTTGTGGACGATCACCTTCTGCCGATCGGTCGCCTCGCGCGCCAGCCGGATCGTGAAGCGGTTGGCGTCGGTCGCGGTGAGCGCGAACTGCCAGCTCGGAAGGCCGAAGCGGCGCGACATCTCCTCGCCGACCCAGATCGAATCCTCCGTCGGCAGCATGAGGGTCGTGCCGCGGCGCATCTGCTCGGCCACCGCCGCCGCCGTCGCCTCGGGCGCATGGCCGGTCATCGCGCCGGTGTCGCCCAGGCAGAGGTCGACGTACTCGTTGCCGTCGACGTCGGCGAACCGGGCGCCGGACGCCTCCTCGACGAACACGGGGAACGCCCCGGCCCATTCCGTCATCCAGTGCATCGGGACGCCGGCGAAGAGCGAGCGGCGGGCCCGCTGCGAGAGCTCGAGCGAGCGGGGGTGGGTGTCCTCGAACCGGCGCTCCTCGCGGGCGTGGAGGTCGGCGAGACGGGTGCGGTCGACGGTCGTCACGGGCATCGGCGGCTCCGGCGGAGGGGTGGCAGGCTGCGAATCCGGTGTATCCTGCCTGATCGGCGCCGGCTTCGGCGTCCCGGATCCGAGGAGTCTCCCCCAGTGGCAAAGACCGGTGTCCGCGTCGCGGTCACGCTCGCGTGCCAGGACTGCAAGCGACGTAACTACCAAACTCAGAAGTCCAAGCGGAACTCGCCTGACAGGATCGAGTTCTCGAAGTACTGCTCGTGGTGCGGCAAGCACACCGCCCACAAGGAGACGCGCTAGCGCATGGCCCGCACGTCGCGCCGAAACCGGCAGCAGACCGGGCGCCGCACCGTCACCGCGCCGGTCGCCGGCAAGCCGAAGAGCCAGTCCGGCGGCGAGATCGAGCGCTCGGGCGGGATGCGCAACGGCCTGCGCGGCCTGTTCTCGTTCGGCGGCGAGGTGCGCGGGGAGCTGGCGAAGGTCGACTTCCCGAACCGGCAGCAGACCTGGCAGGCGACGCTTGTGGTGGTGGCGGCGTGCCTGATCGTCGGGGCGTACCTCTACGGTCTCGACCAGGTGTTCGCCCGGTTCGCCACCAAGCTCGTCGATCTGCAAAGGTAGGCGCATGTTTCGCTGGTATGTGATCAACACCTACTCGGGCCACGAGAACAAGGTCAAGGCCAACCTCGAGCATCGCGTGAAGTCGATGTCGAAGGAGGAGCAGGTGCGGCGCGTCGTCGTGCCGACCGAGTCCGTGGTCGAGACCAAGGACGGCCAGAAGGTCCAGACCGAGCGGCGGCTGTGGCCGGGCTACGTGCTCGTGCACATGGACCTGAACGACGACGTCTGGGGCCTCGTCAAGAACACGCCCGGCGTGACCGGGTTCGTCGGCGCGTCCGGAAAGCCCGTGCCGCTCTCCCAGCCCGAGGTCGACCGGATGCTGCACACGTCGGTCGACCGCGCCCAGCAGCAGCAGAAGGCGCGGGCCGAGTTCGCCATGGGCGACTCGGTCAAGATCACGTCCGGCTACCTGGCCGACTTCGACGGCGAGATCGCCGAGATCAACGAGGATCAGGGCAAGCTCAAGGTGCTGGTCTCGATCTTCGAGCGCCAGGTCCCGGTCGAGCTCGAGTTCGACAAGGTCAAGAAGCTCTAAGGCGCGCGCGCCATCCAGCGGCGTTCGGTGTGCCAGCGGTGCATGGTTCTTGGGCTGGGTGGGTGTGCGGCGCCGTGCTGGTGGATGCGGCGCAGGGTGGTGATGACGGTGTCGGCGGGTGTGCCGGTGGCGAAGGCGGTTTCGGCGAGGTGGCGCAGCTCGGGTCAGGCGTAGGATCCGGGTCGGGGGCGGGCTTGCGCGTCGGAGCGGGCGGTCAGGTGGCGGCGCAGGGCTTTGGAGCGGGCGACGGTGAGGCAGCCGTGTGTGTGCCATAGCCGCTGCAGGGTCGGGAGGAAGTCGCGGCCGCTGCGCTGGGTTTGGAACTGGTGGGAGGCGTGCCCTTGGCACAGGTGCACGGAGACGCCGTAGTCGAGCTCGACCAGGCGGGTCGTGCCGCGGGTGCGTTCGGCGCAGATCGCGCACACGGCCTGCTTGGTCGGCACGCGCCGAGCCTTGTAGAGCGTGGGCAGATAGCGGTCGGTCGGCATGGGAGAGTGTGGCGGGGGAGGTGTCGCGTGTGGGTGACGAGGTGTGTCGACTGTGTGGAGAAACTCGAATGACTTCCAGCAGGCGGCCCAGTGGCCAGAACCCGCCAACCCGACAGGCACCGGACTGGGTATCATGTGAGAAATGCGACGTTGGGTCGGGCTGGCAGTCCTTGCCATACTCGGGGCGGTCGCGGCGGGCTGCTTGGGCGGCGGCTCGCAGCACACGACCCTCTCGGCGAGCGATGCGCTGGCGCAGGCGCGGGCAGACGGATTCGCGAAGCCAAAGCGCGTCGGGTCCGTCGCGGGGCGGTGCGACGGCGAGACGTGGGATCAGGCGCGGCCCGACGAGGTCGGAACCGACGCCCACTTCGTCGTCTCCAACTACGACCTCGTGTTCGACGACAAGCGCGTGCCGCTGGTGTCAGACAACACGGCCCGGATCGCGATGATGGTCGTGGTCTTCCCCGACGCCGCGACGGCGCGGCGGTGCGCCGACGCCTTGATCTATCAGGTGATGCACGCCGGGCCGTCCGTGCCGTACAAGGTGATCGACTCGACGACCGTCCAGACGCATCCGAACGCTCGGGGGGTGGAGTTCCCGGAGGACGCCGGCGAGTACAACACCTCGTTCGCCCGCGGCCGGGCTGCTCGCGATCGGGTTCGCCCACAACGGCCCCCACTCGAAGCTCGTGCGCGAGGACCTCGAGCAGCTCGCCGCCGAGATCGCCGGCTAGATGCGTGATTCCACGCCCCCGCGCGCCTGAACGTCCATTTTGTGGTGGGTTGGCGCTTTGTGGCGGGGCTGCGGCTGCGAACCGTCGCATCGCTGCGTCTTCGGTCGGGCCAATATCACCCGATATTGGCCCTCCCTGCGTTCTTGCGCTACTCGGTTCTCGCCGCCCAGGACATCACGGGGGCGTGGAATCAATCATCTGCCGCAGCCCCGCCACGCCCGGCTATCATGCCGTCCGCTCACGAACGTGGGAGCGCCGCCGGCGCGCGGCGCGCTACGACCACTCAGGAGGTGCGATGGCCAAGAAGGTCATCAAGATCATCAAGCTCCAGATCCCTGCCGGGCAGGCCAACCCCGCCCCGCCGGTCGGCCCGGCGCTCGGCCAGCACGGGGTCAACATCATGGAGTTCTGCAAGGCGTTCAACGCCCAGACGCAGGGCCCAAACGCCGGCCGGATCACGCCGGTCGAGATCAGCGTGTACGAGGACCGCTCGTTCACGTTCATCACGAAGACGCCGCCGGCCGCCGTCCTGATCAAGGAGGCCTTGAACCTGGACAAGGGCTCCGGCGAGCCGAACCGGGCCAAGGTCGGCACGCTCTCGCGCGCCCAGCTGCGCCAGATCGCCGAGACCAAGATGCCCGACCTGAACGCGAACGACGTCGACGCGGCGATGCACATCGTCGCGGGCACGGCCCGCTCGATGGGCGTGGAGGTGGGTGCCTGATGGCCGGCAAGGCGTACACCAAGGCCCGCACCTCGGTGGACCGCGAGCGCGTCTACGCACCGCTCGAGGCCGTGCGGACGATCAAGTCGCTCCAGACCGCCAAGTTCGACGAGACCGTCGAGATCCACATGCGCCTCGGGGTGAACGTCCGCCATGCCGACCAGCAGCTGCGCGGAACGCTCTTCCTCCCGCACGGCACCGGCCGGTCGGTGAGCGTCGCCGTGTTCGCGCAGGGCGAGAAGGCCAAGGAGGCCGAGGACGCGGGCGCGGACTTCGTCGGCGCAGACGACCTGGCCGCGAAGGTGCAGGAGGGCTTCACCGACTTCGACGTCGCGATCGCCACGCCCGACATGATGGGCACGGTCGGGCGCCTGGGCCGCATCCTCGGCCCGCAGGGCAAGATGCCGAGCCCGAAGGCCGGCACGATCACGTTCGACATCGGGAAGGCCGTCGGCGAGATCAAGGCCGGCAAGATCGAGTACCGCACCGACCGGACGGGGATCGTGCACGTCACCATCGGCAAGAAGTCCTTCGAAGAGCGCGCGCTCGTCGAGAACTACGGCGCCGTGCTCGACGAGATCCTCCGCGCCAAGCCGGCGGCCGCCAAGGGCCGCTACATCCGCTCGATCACCATCGCCTCGACGATGGGTCCGGGCATCAAGCTCGACACGGCACGCACCCGCGACCTGATGGAGGAGCCGGTAGCGGCGGCCGACTAGCATCCGCACACTCGCGTCCGCGCCAGAGACCGTCGGGGCCCCGCGGGGCTCAAACCACACACCCGACCGAGGCCGGTACCAGCGCACGCCTCCCGGCATGCCCTGCGTCCGCCTCTCAGCGGACGCAGGAGGAACGAACGGGAGGTGAGAGATGCACGTTGACGAGAAGCGCAAGGTGGTCGAGGAGCTGGCGGAGCGCATGCGCGACGCCGAATCGATGATCGTCGCGGACTACCGCGGCCTCACGGTCACCCAGATCGCGGACGTCCGCGGCGCGCTTCGCGAGGCCGGCGCCTCGTTCCGGGTCGCGAAGAACACGCTCGCCAGGCGCGCGGCCGAGGAGGCCGGGCAGACGCTCCTGGTCGACATGCTCCAGGGGCCCACGGCGATCGCATTCGTCGCCGACGATCCGGCGGCGGTGGCGAAGAAGCTCTCCGAGGTGGCCCGGCAGACGCGGATCCTGACGGTCCGCGGAGCCGTGATGGAGGGCAAGGCCCTCTCCGCCGACGAGGTGCGCCAGCTCGCCGAGCTGCCCACGAAGGACGTGCTCCGGGCCCAGGTCGTCGGCGCGGTCGCGTCGCCGGTCCAGGGCGCCTACAACGTCCTCGCCGCACCGCTTCGGGAGTTCCTCGTCGTCCTCGACCAGTACATCGCACAGCGGGAAGCCGCCGAAGCGGCGGCTTGAGACAAGGAGTCATGCATGCCAGTCACACCTGAACAGCTCGAGGAGATGTCGGTCATGGAGCTCGTCGAGCTCAAGAAGGCGCTCGAGGAGCGCTGGGGCGTCTCGGCCGCCGCTGCCGCGCCGGTCATGGTCGCAGGAGCGGGTGCCGGTGCCGGGGACGGCGCCGCGGCCGAGGAGGAGAAGACGAGCTTCGACGTCGTCCTCACCAGTGCCGGCCAGAGCAAGATCCCGGTCATCAAGGTGATCCGCGAGCTCACCGGGCTCGGCCTCAAGGAGGCCAAGGCGGTCGCCGACGAGGTGCCCAAAGCGGTCAAGGAGGGCGTCGCCCGCGAGGAGGCCGACCAGATGAAGGCCAAGCTCGAAGAGGCCGGCGCCACCGTCGAGGTCAAGTAGCTACGCGGTAGCCGTGGGGTGCGCGGGGCCGGGTGTCCCGCCCCGCGATCCCGCGCACCGGTAGAATGTGCCTGTGGAAAAGGCGTCCTGCGTACTTCCGTACATCGGCCTCTACGACAAGGCCGCCGACTCCGCGACGCAGGTGACGCAGGTGCTCTTCGCCGACCCGGTCGATGTCGGCGAGCGGGCGAACGGCTGGGCCGAGGTGACGCTCGCCGACGGCTACGAGGGGTGGATGCGGGCCGACGGGCTCGGCGACCCGCTGCCGAAGGACCGCGCGCACGTCGTGGTCGTGCCCCAAGCGGCCGACCGCTACCTGGGCACCTGGCTTCCCGCTCCGGGCCTTCGCACCGAGCCGCTCGCCGCCGCGAGGCGCAAAGCGTCGGGCGAGGCGATCGCCGAGGCGGCGCTCATGTTCCTCGGCGCGCCGTACGAGTGGGGCGGCCTCACCGTCGAGGGGCTCGACTGCTCGGGCCTCGTCCAGGCGGTGCACCGCCGCTTCGGCATGCTGCTTCCGCGAAACGCCGACCAACAGGAGACGGTCGGACGCGAGGTCTCGCTGCGCCAGGCCGAGCCGGGCGACCTCGTCTGCTACGGCGACCACATCGCGATCTGGACGGGCGAGGGCCAGATCGTCCACGCCAGCCAGGCGCAAGGCCAGGTCGTCCACGAGCCGCACCCCAAGGATCTGAAGGCGCGGGTGCGCACAGTCCGGCGCGTGTACGAGCCCGAAGACTGATCGCCTACGCCGCCATCGCCCTTCGGAGCGGCCGCCGGGTCGAGCGAAACGCCGATGCGGTGATGCCGGCCGCGAGCACGGTGAAGGTGCTGATCTCGGCCGCCCTGTGGTCCGCCGTCGAGGCGGGCGAGCTGGACGCCGGCCGCCGGATCCCCGCCGGGGAGACGCCGGCGCCGGGCGGGGGAGGGCTGCTCGAGAGCTTCGACGCGGCCACCGAGCTGACAGTGGCCGACCTCGACCTCCTCATGCTGGCCGTCTCGGACAACGCCGCGACGAACGCGCTGCTCGACATCGTCGGCTTCGAGCGGGTGAACGCGCTCGCCGGCGAGCTCGGCCTCGCCAGGACGGCGGTGCGGCGGCGCATGATGGACGTGGAGGCGGCCGAGCGCGGCGACGACAACACGACCTGTGCCGGCGACATGGCGAGGCTCATGGCCGCCCTGGGCCGGGCGGAGGGGATCCCGCTCGGAGCCTGCCGGCGCGTCCTCAACGGCCTTGCCCAGTCCCACCACACCGACGTCATCGCCCGCCACCTGTCGGCCCCCGGCCGGGTCGTGGCCTGCAAGCAGGGGATGCTCGACACCGTGCTTCACGACGTCGCGCTCGTCGAGGACGGCGACGACCGCGTCGCCCTGGCCGTGCTCTCGTCGCCGCCGGCGGCTGCCGAGGGCCTCGCGCGGCTCGCCGCCCGGGCCCACGCCGCGGTCACCACTCCCTAACATCGCGCACCTGCGGGCGTCATACTCTCTCGGTCTTCCCGAACCAGTTTTCTCCCGAGGAGGGGGCATGCGCGAACTGCTCAGAAGGATGTTCAAGCTCACGATCCCGATCGCGGCGATCGCCGTCGCCGCCGGCTGCGGCGGCAGCGGATCGAGCTCGTCCGGCGGCAACAGCGGCGGCGGCAGCACTCCGGCCGCCGGTACGCCGCAGAAGGGCGGTACCCTGACCATCCTCGCGAGCTCGGCGTTCGGCGTTGCCGACCCGGCCCAGAACTACACGCTGCAGCAGTGGGCGTTCCTGATCGACACCCACGACGGGCTCGTGGCGTTCAAGCGCGTGGGCGGGACGGAGGGGACGCAGATCGTGCCCGACCTCGCCGAGGAGATCCCGCAGCCGACCGACGGCGGCAAGACCTACACCTTCCAGATCCGGAAGGGCATCAAGTTCTCCGACGGCACCACGATGAAGCCGAGCGATTTCGTGACCACGTTCGAGCGCCAGTTCACGGTGCCGGGCCCGACGTCGTTCTACTCGGGCATCGTCGGCGCCGACAAGTGCACGGCGAAGAGCTGCGACCTCTCGCAGGGCGTCGTGGCCGACGACAACGCCTCCACGCTCACGATCCACCTGGCGGCGGCCGATCCGGAGTTCCTGGACAAGCTGGCGCTGCCGTTCGCGTTTGTCGTTCCGGGGAGCACCAGTCCCAAGCTGACCGGCAACAACGTGCCGCCGGGCACGGGCCCGTACATGTGGCAGTCGTATGACCCGAACAAGGAAGCGGTGCTCGTCCGCAACCCGAACTTCAAGGTCTGGAACCCCGATGCGCAGCCGGAGGGCTACCCGGACAAGATCGTCGAGAAGTACGGCCTCCAGGTGTCCGACGAGGTAACGGCCGTCGAGAACGGCCAGGCCGACGTGGTGTTCGCGGGCGACTCGATCCCGTCCGACCGCCTGAACGAGCTGGGCACCCAGTACGCCGACCAGACGCACGTGAACGCGCTCACGGCCGACTGGTACTTCGCGCTCAACACGAAGCGGCCCCCGTTCTCGAACCTCCAGGCCCGCCAGGCGATCAACTACGCGTTCGACCGCAAGGCGGCCGTGCAGCTGGCCGGCGGCTCGTCGCTGGCAGTGGAGAGCTGCCAGATCCTGCCACCGAACTTCCCCGGCTACGAGCAGTACTGCCCGTACACGGCCAATCCCGCAGCGAACGGCGCCGGCGAGTGGACCGCGCCCGACATCGCCAAGGCCAAGCAGCTCGTGCAGCAGTCCGGCACGGCCGGCCAGAGCGTCGTGGTCAACACCGACGGGCCGGACAAGCCGTTCGGGGAGCAGATGGTCGCCGACCTGAACAAGATCGGCTACAAGGCCAAGCTCGTCGTGCTGGCGGGCTCGATCCAGTACCCGTTCGTGCAGAACTCGAAGAACCTGGACAAGTGGAGCGTGGCGTGGTCGGCCTGGTACCAGGACTACCCGGCCCCGTCCGACTTCCTGAACGTGCTCCTCGGGTGCGGCTCGATCCACCCGAACAGCGACGCCAGCCCGAACATCGCGGAGTTCTGTGACAAGGACATCCAGGCCAAGATGGACCAGGCCCTTCAGACCGGCGTCACCGACCCCGACGCGGCCAACCAGCTCTGGGCCGAGGTCGACCACGAGGTCACCGACCAGGCGCCGTGGGTCAACATGTACAACCCGAAGCAGATCGACTTCCTGTCGAAGCGGGTCCAGGGATACCAGTGGAGCCCGCAGTGGTACATCCTCTACGACCAGCTCTGGCTGCAGCAGTAGAGAGAGCCCTGCACGGGGCGGGGCCGCTCGCACTGAGCGGCCCCGCCCCGATGGTAAGGTGAATCCGGATGGCTGAAGTCGCGCTCGAGCCGCAGGCCGGCACACCCGAGCAGGGCCCGGACCGGGTCGCAGGGCGCAGCCCGTGGGCGCTCGCCTGGCGCCGGCTGCGCCGGAACAGGGTCGCGCTCGCCTCACTCGTGCTCTTCCTCGTGATCGTCGTCATGAGCTTCGGCGCGCCGTTCTACGCGAACCACATCGCCCACACCGACCCGTTCGTGAACAACGTGAACGGCACGACGATCGTGGACGGCAAGGAGGTGCCGCTGATGGAGCAGGGCGGCGGCGTGCTCAAGCTCGGGGTCACGCCGATCGGGCCGACGTGGGACATCCACCACTACTTCCTCGGGTCGGACACGCAGGGCCGCGACGTCGCCGCGCGCATCCTCTACGGCGGGCGCAGCTCGCTCGAGATCGGGATCGGCTCGGCGCTCCTGGCGTGCTTGATCGCGACCGTGCTGGCGCTCATCGCCGGCTTCTACTCGGGCCTCACCGACTCGCTGCTCTCGCGGCTCATGGACGTGATCTGGGCGTTCCCGGTCTACCTGCTCGCGATCTGCATCGCGACGGTGCTCCTGACCGCGCCGAACGGCCTCGAGGTGGGGCCGATCCACGTCGTGGCGTCGAGCCTGTGGCTGCCGACCCTGATCATCGGCTTCATCTACGTGCCGTACGTCTACCGGCCCGTGCGCGGCTCGGTGCTCTCGGTGGCCGAGAAGGAGTTCGTCGAGGCGGCAGTTGCGCAGGGGGCCTCGAACCGGAGGCTGATCTTCTCCGAGATCCTGCCCAACGTGATCACGGTCGTGATCGTGCTCATGCCGCTCATGATCGCGACGACGATCCTGACCGAGGCGGCGCTCTCGTTCCTCGGCGTCGGCGTCCAGCCGCCCGGGGCGAGCTGGGGCACGATCATCAGCGACGGCCAGAACCTGCTCTACACGCGGCCCTGGGTCGCGATCGCGCCGGGCATCATGATCGTCCTCACGGTGCTGGCGCTGAACGTGCTCGGCGACGGCATCCGCGACGCCCTCGACCCGCGCGCGAAGCTGCGGGTGGAGGGCTAGTCCATGGGGACGTTCATCATCCGCCGGATCCTCTGGACGGCGCTCGTGATGTTCGTGATCACGGTGCTCGTCTTCCTCATCTTCTTCGAGACGCCGGGCGTCGACCCGGCCCGCCAGATCGCGGGCCGAAACCCGTCGCCGCAGGCGCTCACGGAGATCCGCCACCAGTTCGGGCTCGACCGTCCGGTGCCGGTGCGGTACGTGATCATGATGAAGAAGCTCTTCATCAGCCGCGATCTGGTCTCGTACTCCAACCAGGGCCAGTCGGTCATCCCCGAGATCGTCTCCGCCGCGCCCGCCACCCTGTCGCTGGTGGTCGGGGCGGCGATCATCTGGGTGGTGATGGCCGTCATCATGGGGGTCGCGGCCGCGGTGCTGAAGGGCAGCGTCTTCGACCCGTTGCTCATGATCCTCGCGCTGATCGGGATCTCGATGCCGGTCTTCTGGCTGGGCGAGGTCATGAACCTTCTCAGCCAGCACCAGTTCCACGACTCGTTCGTCTTCAGCTGGGTGCCGGGCCTCGGCTACACGCCGTTCACGCAGGATCCGTTCCTGTGGTTCAAGGGCCTCCTCATCCCGTGGATCACGCTGTCGGTCCTCTACATCGGGCTCTACGCGCGGGTGCTGCGGGCGAGCGTGCTCGAGATCCAGAACGAGGACTACGTCCGCACGGCCCGGGCCAAGGGCCTGTCCGAGCGGCAGGTGCTCGTGCGCCACACCCTGCGCACCTCGATGATCACGTTCGTGAGCCTCTTCGGCCTCGACTTCGGCGCGCTCGTCGCGGGCGGCGTCCTTCTGACCGAGGTCGTGTTCGGCATCCACGGCGTGGGGTTCCTGACCTACCAGTCGCTCACCAACCTCGACCTCCCGGTCATCATGGCGACGGTCGTCTACGGCGCGTTCTTCATCGTGCTCGCGAACGCGCTCGTCGACATCGCCTACGCCTGGCTCGACCCGCGGATCCGGCTCGCCTGATGGCAGAACCGCTGCTCGAGGTCCGGGACCTCAAGGTCTCGTTCCGTACCGAGGACGGCGTCGTGCAGGCCGTCGACGGCGTGAGCTTCGACCTCCAGAAGGGCGAGGTCCTGGGCATCGTGGGCGAGTCCGGCTCGGGCAAGAGCGTCACGATGATGACCGTGATGCGGCTCATCATCGACCCGAACGCGGTCTTCTCCGGCGAGGTGATCTACAAGGGCCGCGACCTCATGACGCTCGGGCAGGACGCCATGCGCGAGGTGCGCGGGTCGGAGATCGCGATGATCTTCCAGGACCCGATGACCTCGCTCAACCCGGTCTACCGGGTCGGGCACCAGATCGCCGAGCAGGTCCTGGCCCACGAGGGCGTGTCGAAGGCCGAGGCCCGCTCACGGGCGGTCGACCTGCTCGGGGCGGTCGGGATCCCGAACGCCCGCCAGCGGGTCGACGATTACCCGCACCAGTTCTCGGGCGGCATGCGCCAGCGGGTCATGATCGCGATGGCGCTCTCGTGCAACCCCGACCTCCTGATCGCCGACGAGCCCACGACCGCGCTCGACGTGACGATCCAGGCCCAGATCCTCGAGCTGATCGGCCGGCTGAAGAGCGACTTCGACTCGGCCGTCGTCCTCATCACCCACGACATGGGCGTGGTCGCCGACGTCGCCGACCGCGTGATGGTGATGTACGCCGGCCGCGTCGTCGAGCGCGGGATGAAGCACGAGGTCTTCTACGACGCCCAGCACCCGTACACGTGGGGCCTGCTGGGCTCCATCCCCAGGCTCGACCGGCCCAAGCCGGAACGCCTGACCGCGATCCGGGGGATGCCGCCGTCGCTGCTTCGCCTGCCCGAGGGGTGTGCCTTCGGCCCGCGCTGCCCGCACCGGTTCGAGCGCTGCTCGCAGGTGCCGCCGCTCGAGGACAAGCTCGGCGAACGGCCACGTCGACGCCTGCTTCCTCGACACCGAGGCCAAGCGCAACCGGCGCGAGACCACGATCCATCCCGAGCTGGAGACGGAGTCGGCGTGAGCGCCAACGGCACCCCGCTCATCCGTGCGGAGGGCGTGCGCAAGTACTTCCCGATCAAGAAGGGTGTCGTCATCCAGCGCGAGGTGGCCCGCGTGCACGCCGTCGACGACGTCTCGTTCGAGGTGCGCGCCGGCGAGACGCTCGGGCTCGTCGGCGAGTCGGGCTGCGGCAAGTCGACCCTGGGCCGCTGCATCGTTCGCCTCCACGAGCTCACCGCCGGGAAGGTGGAGTTCGAGGGCCGCGACATCTCCCACCTCTCGCGGAGCGATCTGCGCCCGATCAGCCGCGAGATGCAGATGGTCTTCCAGGATCCGTACGCCTCGCTCAACCCGCGAAAGCGCGTCGGCTCGATCATCGGCACGCCGCTTCGCATCCATGGGCTGGGCGACGCCAAGGAGATCAGGGCCCGCGTGCAGGAGCTGCTCGAGCTGGTGGGCCTCTCGCCCGAGCACTACAACCGCTATCCGCACGAGTTCTCCGGCGGCCAGCGGCAGCGGATCGGCGTCGCCCGCGCGCTCGCGCTTCGCCCGAAGCTCGTCGTCGCCGACGAGCCGGTCTCGGCGCTCGACGTCTCGATCCAGGCGCAGGTGATCAACCTGCTCGACGACCTCCAGGACGAGCTGTCGCTCACCTACGTCTTCATCGCCCACGACCTGGGCGTCGTGCGACACGTCTCCGACCGGATCGCGGTCATGTACCTGGGCAAGATCGTGGAGATCTCGCCGGCCGAGGAGCTCTACCGGCGGCCCGTGCACCCCTATACCGAGGCGCTGCTCTCGGCCGTCCCGGTGCCCGATCCGGACCTCTCGGCCAAGCGCGAGCGGATCGTGCTCGTGGGCGACGTCCCCAGCCCGATCTCGCCGCCGACCGGCTGCCGCTTCCACCCCCGCTGCCGGTATGCGACCGAGATCTGCACGGCCGAGGAGCCGCCCCTCGTGCCGCATGGTGGGGCCGGGCATCTGGCCGCCTGTCATCACCCGCTGAACATCGCCGACACCCCCGCCGCGACGGCCGCCTCGCAGCCGGACGGCTAATGGTTCGCGGCGTGCCGGCGATCGTGCTCGCCGCCGCCCTCGCGGCCGGGTGCAGCTCGAGCCAGGCATCGCCGTCGAGCTCCGCCGCGCCGACCACGCTGGCCGCCGCGACGCCGCTGGGCGGGGCCGCGGTCCGCTCCGTCGCGCTCCGCTACGTCCGCGGCGCCGCAGCCGGCCGGCCGGTCGCCGGCCTCGCGAGCCCGCGCACGCCGGCCGGCCGCCGTTCGCTGGAGGAGCTCGAGCGGTGGCTGGGCTCGATCCCGGCCCACGACGTCCAGGGCGTCGCGGCGTCGCGGCCCTCCGACGCGCCCGGATCGGCGAGCGTGCTCGTGACCGTGCGCGGGCGGCTGGGGCCAGGGGCGGGGAACGCGGCGGTCGGCTTCGGCGGCATCCAGGTCCGGCTGCGCCGCGGGGCAGGGGGCTGGCGGGTCGTCGCCTACGAGTCGCGCCGAGCCGGCGCCGGCATCGCCCGCGACGGCCTGAGCGCGATCCCGCACGCCCGCTACGTGTCGGGCGCCGACGCGCTGGTCGTGAACGCGGCCGCGGCGCCGGCCGAGGACGTGAGCCGGGCCGAGGTCGCCGCGGAGGCGTTCCCGCAACTGGTCTCGCGCTACGCCCCGCCCGGGTTCGACCGCACGCCGGTCATCTTCCTCATCCGCGACTGGCGCCAGGCGGAGGACGTCGCCCGCATCACGTTCCCGCACGAGGCGGTGGGCGCGGAGTACCGCGGCATGATCTTCATCGACGTGCCGGCGTGGCACCGGGCCGACGAGGTCGGCGCGCGCGGCGTCGTCGTCCACGAGCTCACGCACGTGGCGAGCGCCGGGCTCGTGCGAGGGGTGCCGCTCAGCTTCATGGAGGGCCTCGCGCGCTACGAGGAGGACGAGTACGACCGCCGGGCCGGCGGCCCACGCACCGGCGCCCCGCTCGCCGCGGCCTACCGGGCCGGGTACCCGACCGTGACCCGGTGGGCGTGGGCGATCCCCAACCAGTGGCAGCTGCACGCCGCCGGCCCGATCCAGCTCGCCTACGACGACGGGGCGGCCGTGACCCGGGCCGTCGTCAGCCGCCACGGCGTCGCAGGGCTCCACCGCCTGGCGGCCGAGTTCCGGCGCGAAGGCGGCGGCTGGTTCTCGCCCGAGCGGCTGCGGCGCATCTTCCGGCGGGCGCTGGGAGAGCCGCTGGCCGCCGTCATCGCCCGCGCGCACGCCGAGGCGTACGCCGACCCGGGCGACTAGGCGTTCGCGGTTCGCCGGTATGCCCGCGACGCGAGCGGCGCGGGTCGTCGTCGGTGACGGGGCGGCCGTCACTTGTCGGGCGAGTGAAACGACACTTGCGGGGTTCTGTGACCGTCATGTGACGACCGCGGCCGGGCCTGGCCGGCGCGAGCTGTCACGCCGCCGACGCGCGAGCGCACACGACGGTCACGGAAACCTCCGATTGTCGTTTCAGCTCACCGACAACTGCCGGTGCCCGCGCCGACCCGCGGCGCTCGTGTCGTTCCAGGTGACCGACAAGTGTCGGCGCCGGAAGCCGCCCACAACGCCGCCCCGGCCGAGCTCAGACGTCGGCGCGATGCAGAAACGCGCGGTTGGCGAGGTCGTTCTCGTACAGGCCCATGTGCGGGTCGAGCACCTTGCACTCGCCGACGGCGTCGAGAGCCAGCGACGTGCCGTCGAGGTGCATCACGGTGCGACGGCTGCCGGTGGCGCGACGGTCGCCGTGTGCGTCACCACAGGCCACGCCGAGCCGCCTCTGGGAGTTGTAGTCCCAGTCGCGCCGCAGGTCGACGACGAGCACGTTGTGACGGCGGTCGTACCGGAAGCCGGCGTCGCCGGTCGCGCTGCCCATGGCCACCCAGCTGCGCTGGTCGATCGTGTCCGGGATGCTGCCGGCGAGGACGAGGATCGCGACCGCGGCGATCCCGACGGCGATGTGCCGGAGCGTCGGCAGGCGCCGCATCGCGACCCGCCACACCAGCGGCACGATCGGCCCGGCGACGAGCACGATCAGCTCGAACCAGTTGCGGGTCGTGCGCGTCGGGCCGCCCGCCAGCCAGTCGAACCAGCCGGCCGCGGAGAAGACGAACATGCCGACGGCGACGCCCGCGCCGGCGAACCCGCCGCTCGCCATCGCACCGCGGAGGCCGCCTTTGGCGAGGCCGACCAGCCCGAGGATGACGACCCCGATGAGCGCGAGCACGGGGAGCAGGTAGATGAGCAGAAGGAAGATCATCTCGCGCTGGAGATCGGCCCCGCGGGGGCCCCGCTTGAGGCTCGCGCTCTCGTGACCATCCGCACGTAGTTGCCTTGACGCGGAGGGTGATCGCGGTATAGTGAGCCGAGATAGCGCTGCTGCGGGGACGAGAAATTCGCTCCGCCGGCGGCGCGACCGCCTGTCCTTTGCGGGCAAGGTTCCCCCCTGCTACCCTTCGGGGTTGCGCCTTGGTCCGGTACCACGCTCCTGAGTTCCCCCACTAGCCCCGCGGGAGGCGACGCTTTGCCTGCAAGCACGACTGCGCCCCGAAGCCGCAGGACGTTCTCGAAGCTCGAGAAGGTCCTGGACGTGCCCAACCTCATCGACATCCAGAAGGCCTCGTTCCGGTGGTTCATGGGCCACCCCGACGACCCGAAGTCCTTTGCGACCTCGGGCCTGCGCGAGACCATCGACGACATCTCGCCCATCCGGGACTACTCGGAGCGGCTCGAGGTGCGCCTCGGCGAGTACACGATCGGCGACCCCGTGGTCTCCGAGCGGGAGTGCCGCGAGAAGGACCAGTCGTTCGAGGTGCCCGTCAACGTCAAGGTCTCGTTCACGAACCTGGACACCGGCGAGATCCGCGAGCAGACCGTGTTCCTCGGCAACTTCCCCTGGATGACCGAGCAGGGCACGTTCATCATCAACGGCACCGAGCGCGTTGTCGTGACGCAGCTCGTGCGCTCGCCGGGCGCCTACATCATGGAGCCGAAGGACGCGACCAAGCAGGTCTTCGTCGCCAACCTCATGCCCTCGCGCGGGTCGTGGCTGGAGATGGAGATCGACAAGAAGGGCATGGTCAACGTCCGCATCGACCGCAAGCGCAAGCTGCCGGTGACCACGCTCCTGCGTGCGCTGCCGGCGGTCGACGAGAACACGGGCTTCGAGATCGACAAGTCCGACGAGGGGCTGCTCGCGCTCTTCGGCGACAACCAGTTCATCCGGATGACCCTCGAGAAGGACCCGGTGAAGAGCGAGGATGCCGCGCTGGTCGAGGTGTTCAAGAAGCAGCGCCCCGGCGAGCCGCCGACGGTCGAGAACTCGCGCAACCTCGTCCGGTCGCTCTTCTTCGACCCGAAGCGCTACGACCTCACCAAGGTCGGCCGCTACAAGCTGAACATGCGCCTCGGGCTCGAGGTCTTGCCCGACTGCCGTGTGCTCACCACGGGCGACATCGTCGAGCTCATCCGCCGCCTGGTGGTGCTGCCGGTCAAACTGAACGTGCCCGAGGACTCGAAGGACTACGCGGCCGACGCGATCATCATCCCGCGCACCGAGATCGAGCACGACCTCGACGAGTACGAGCACTTCGGCAACCGCCGCCTGCGCACCGTCGGCGAGCTCATCCAGGAGGCCTTCCGGATCGGCCTCTACCGGATGGAGCGCGTCGTCCGCGAGCGGCTCACGACCGAGGACGAGGACGCGATCACCCCGCAGACGATCGTGAACATCCGCCCGGTCGCCGCGGCGCTCAAGGAGTTCTTCGGCTCCTCGCAGCTCTCGCAGTTCATGGATCAGACGAACTCGCTGGCGGGCCTCACGCACCGCCGGCGCCTGTCGGCGCTCGGCGCCGGCGGCCTCACGCGCGAGCGCGCGCCCATCGAGGTGCGAGACGTGCACCCGACCCACTACGGGCGCATGTGCCCGATCGAGACCCCCGAGGGCCCGAACATCGGCCTCATGGGCTCGCTCGGCTCCTACGCCAAGGTGTCGGAGCACGGCTTCGTGCAGACGCCGTACCGGAAGGTCGTGAAGGGCAAGGTGACCGCCGACGTCGAGTACCTCGACGCGATCCAGGAGGAGAAGTTCACGATCGCGCAGGCCAACGCCGAGGTCGAGAAGAGCGGCAAGCTGGCCTCGCCGGTGCTGTGCCGCACGCGCGACGGCGTGCCCGTCCAGGTGGACGCCGGCGAGGTCGACTACATGGACGTCGACCCGGCCCAGATCGTCTCGGTCGCGACGGCGCTCATCCCGTTCCTCGAGCACAACGACGCGAACCGCGCCCTGATGGGCTCGAACATGCAGCGCCAGGCCGTGCCGCTCATGGTGCCGGAGGCGCCGCTCGTCGGCACCGGCCTCGAGTACCGCGCGGCGGTGGACACCGGCGACGTGACGCTCGCACGGCGGGCCGGCAAGGTCGAGCAGGTCGACGCCGAGCGGGTCATCGTCTCGACGCGCGACGGCCTCGACTCATACGACCTCGTGAAGTACCGGCGCTCGAACCAGGGTACGATCATCCACCAGAAGCCGATCGTCTACGAGGGCCAGCGGGTCTCGGCCGGCGAGGTGCTCGCCGACGGCTCCTCCACGGACCAGGGCGAGCTCGCCCTCGGCAAGAACCTCCTCGTCGCCTTCATGTCGTGGGAGGGCTACAACTTCGAGGACGCGATCATCCTGAGCGAGCGGATCGTGAAGGACGACGTCCTGACCTCGATCCACATCCACGAGTACGAGGTCGACGCCCGCTCCACGAAGCTCGGCGACGAGGAGATCACGCGCGACATCCCGAACCGCTCGGAGGAGTCGCTTCGCAACCTCGACGAGTCCGGCATCGTGCGCATCGGCGCCGAGGTCGGCTCGGGCGACCTGCTCGTCGGCAAGGTCACGCCGAAGGGCGAGACCGAGCTGACCGCCGAGGAGAAGCTCATCCGCGCGATCTTCAAGGAGAAGGCCCGCGAGGTGCGCGATACCTCCCTCAAGGTCCCGCACGGCGAGGGCGGCAAGGTCATCGACGTGAAGACCTTCTCCCGCGCCGACGGCGACGACCTGTCGCCGGGCGTGAACGAGCTCGTGCGCGTGTACGTCGCGACGAAGCGCAAGATCGCCGAGGGCGACAAGCTCGCCGGCCGCCACGGGAACAAGGGCGTGATCTCGAAGATCGTGCCCGAGGAGGACATGCCGCACCTGGCCGACGGCACGCCCGTCGACATCATCCTGAACCCGCTCGGCGTCCCGTCGCGCATGAACATCGGCCAGATCCTCGAGACGCACCTCGGCTGGGCCGCCCGCCACTCCGGCGAGAACGGCGACTACCAGTGGATCGCGACGCCGGTGTTCGACGGCGCCACGCCCGAGGAGGTCGACCAGGAGCTGATGTCCTGGCAGGACGACAACAAGGCCAGCTCGATCAAGTTCTCGGTCGACAAGAAGGCCCCGGCGGGTCAGCGCTGCGACGGCAAGATGATGCTCTACAACGGGCGCACGGGCGAGCCGTACGACCAGCCGGTGACGGTCGGCTACATGTACATCCTGAAGCTGCTGCATCTGGTCGACGACAAGATCCACGCCCGCTCGACCGGCCCGTACTCGCTCGTCACCCAGCAGCCGCTGGGCGGCAAGGCGCAGTTCGGCGGCCAGCGCTTCGGCGAGATGGAGGTGTGGGCGCTCGAGGCCTACGGAGCGGCGTACACCCTCCAGGAGATGCTCACGATCAAGTCCGACGACACGATCGGCCGCGTCAAGGCGTACGAGGCCGTTGTCAAGGGCGAGAACATCCCCGAGCCGTCCATCCCCGAGAGCTTCAAGGTGCTGCTCAAGGAGATGCAGTCGCTCGCGCTCGACGTCAAGGTCGTCTCCGTCGACGGCGGCGACGTGGCGGTCCGCGAGGAGGAGGACGAGCTCCTGCGGGCGGCCGAGGAGCTCGGCATCGACCTGCGCCCCGTGGCCGACCGGGCGGCGGCCCGCGCACCCGGCGCTCAGGAGCTCGAGGAGGGCGTCGATCGCACCGACGACGACGGCGAGCTCACCGTCCCGAACGACGAGCTGCTCGGCGAGGAGCTGGTCGAGGACGACCTGGAGTCCGAGTCCAAGTCCGACGACGAGGATGACGGCGAGGACGAGGGCGAGGACGAGGGCTTCGGCGAGATCGCCGACCTCGAGCTCGTCGAGGAGGGCGGCGAGGAGTGACGCTGGTCGCCGGCCGTCTCACCACTATCGCGTTCACCACTGCATTCATGGAAGAGGAGCTGACGCGTTGATCGACATCAACGACTTCGACGCAATCCGTATCGGCCTCGCCTCGGCGAAGCAGATCCGCGAGTGGTCCTCGGGGGAGGTGACCAAGCCCGAGACCATCAACTACCGCACGCTGAAGCCCGAGAAGGACGGGCTCTTCTGCGAGCGCATCTTCGGTCCCACGAAGGACTGGGAGTGCTACTGCGGCAAGTACAAGCGCGTCCGGTACAAGGGCATCATCTGCGAGCGCTGCGGCGTCGAGGTGACGCGCCAGAAGGTGCGCCGCGAGCGGATGGGTCACATCGACCTGGCCGCGCCGGTCAGCCACATCTGGTTCTTCAAGGGCGTCCCCTCGCGCATCGGCTACCTGCTCGACATCGCGCCGAAGGAGCTCGAGAAGGTGCTCTACTTCGCCGCCTCGATCGTCACGTCTGTCGACAAGGAGGCGCGCGAGCGCGACATCCCCGAGCTCGAGGGCAAGGTGGAGCAGGAGCGCGAGCGGTTGAAGCTCGACCGCGAGGAGGCGCTCGCGGCGCTCGAGGAGCGCATGCAGCGCCGCCGCCAGCATCTGATCGACGGCTCCGTCAAGAACTTCGACGAGGACGACGAGTACTGGGCCCGCACGTTCTCGACGTGGGCCGAGGAGCAGGGCATCCCGACCCTCGAGGAGGCCCGGCTCCTTGCCGGCGGCCTCCTGACCGACGTCGCCAAGCGCATCGCGGGCGAGGATCCGAAGAAGGTCCGCGAGCTCGTGCGCGATTCGGCCATCCGCGACGACCGCCGCCTGCAGGGCAAGGACCTGGCGGCGCTGTCGGCGTGGGCGTCGGCCGCTCACGGCCTGATCGGCCCGGAGCTCGAGGCGATCGAGACCGCCAAGGGCCCCGAGAAGACCAAGGCCCGAAACGCCGTGAAGGCCCGCCTCGCATGGCTCGCCGGCGAGGAGGCGCAGCTCAAGGACACCGACGAGGCCTGGATCGCGAAGCTCGTCGAGGCCGGCCCCGGCAGCGCCGCGACCCTCGACAAGACCCGCCAGCTCGGCGCCGGCATCCTGCGCGAACTGGTCGAGCAGGCCGGCACCGTGGCCGACGAGAACGAGCTCCGCGAGCTCGCCGCCGACCTGTGCCTGAAGCCCGAGGCGTCGAAGGACGACCTGAAGGCCGTCGAGGTCTGGGCGCTCAAGGTGCGCGACACCTACAACGACATCCAGACCCGCCGCCGCGACGTCGACGACCACGCCCGTGAGGCCGAGGACCGGCTCGACCGCTGCTGGGTCAAGTTCAAGGAGCTCGAGGTCCAGGAGGTCGTCTCCGACGAGGCCCTCTTCCGCGAGCTCAAGGACCGCTTCGGCTCCTCGTGGGGCTTCGGCGAGTACTTCACCGGCGGCATGGGCGCCGAGGCGATCCGCGAGCTCCTGCGCTCGAAGGACCTCGACGCCGAGGCCGCGCTGCTGCGGGAGACCATCCGGACGTCCAAGGGCCAGAAGGAAGCCCGGGCGATCAAGCGGCTCAAGGTCGTGAACGCCTTCATCAAGTCGGAGAACCGCCCCGACTGGATGATCCTCGAGAGCGTGCCGGTGATCCCGCCGGAGCTCCGCCCGATGGTCCAGCTCGACGGCGGCCGCTTCGCGACCTCCGACCTGAACGACCTCTACCGGCGCGTCATCAACCGCAACAACCGCCTGAAGCGGCTGCTCGACCTCGGCGCTCCCGAGATCATCGTGAACAACGAGAAGCGCATGCTCCAGGAGGCTGTCGACGCCCTGTTCGACAACGGGCGCCGCGGCCGCGCGGTGACCGGCCCGGGCAACCGCCCGCTGAAGTCGCTCTCCGACATGCTGAAGGGCAAGCAGGGGCGCTTCCGCCAGAACCTGCTCGGAAAGCGCGTCGACTACTCCGGACGCTCGGTGATCGTGGCCGGCCCGTCGCTCAAGCTGCACCAGTGCGGGCTGCCCAAGCTGATGGCGCTCGAGCTCTTCAAGCCGTTCATCATGAGCCGGCTCGTCGAGCGCAAGCTCGTGCAGAACATCAAGGCGGCCAAGAAGATGGTCGACACGATGGTGCCCGAGGTCTGGGACGTGCTCGAGGAGGTCATCGCGGAGCATCCCGTCCTCCTGAACCGGGCCCCGACGCTCCACCGCCTGGGCATCCAGGCGTTCGAGCCGGTGCTCGTCGAGGGCAAGGCGATCCAGGTGCACCCGCTGGTGTGCCACGCGTTCAACGCCGACTTCGACGGAGACCAGATGGCGGTCCACCTGCCGCTCTCGGCGGAGGCTCAGGCCGAGGCCCGCATCCTCATGCTGTCCTCGAACAACATCCTCTCGCCGGCGCACGGCAAGCCGCTTGCGACGCCGACGCAGGACATGGTGCTCGGCACCTACTACCTGACCTATGCGGCCGAGGACCTGACCCAGGTCACGGTTTCCGACGCCCGCAAGCGCAAGCTGCCGTACTTCGGCTCGCTGGACGAGGTGGAGCTGGCCTACGACCAGAAGCAGGTGAGGCTGCAGGATCCGATCACGGTGCGCGAGAGCGGCGACTGGATCGTGACGACGGCCGGCCGCGCCATCTTCAACGACGAGGTGTCGCGTGCGCTCCAGAAGGCCGTCGGCGAGCGGTTCAAGCCGGCGGACTACGCCTTCCAGAATCGCACGTTCACGAAGCGCGAGATGACCGACTTCGTCTCGGAGCTCGTCGATCGGTTCGGCGCCACGGCGATCGCCGAGGTGCTCGACACGATCAAGGAGCTCGGCTTCGTCTACGCGACCCGGGCCGGCGTCACGATCTCGAAGAACGACATCCAGATCCCGCCTGACAAGGAGCAGATCCTCGCCGGCTACGAGGATCAGGTCGGGAGCGCGCAGCGGTCGTATGACCGCGGCCTCATCACCGAGGACGAGCGCCACGAGCAGGTGGTGTCGCTCTGGAACAAGGCCACGGACGACGTCGGCGAGGCGATGAACCGCAACCTCGACGAGCTGAACCCCGTGTACATGATGGCCAACTCCGGCGCCCGCGGATCCTTCAAGCAGATCCGCCAGCTGGCCGGCATGCGCGGCCTCATGGCCAATCCGAAGGGCGAGATCATCGAGCGGCCGATCAAGTCCAACTTCATGGAGGGCCTGTCGGTGCTGGAGTACTTCATCTCCACACACGGCGCCCGCAAGGGCCTCGCCGACACGGCGCTCCGGACGGCGGACTCCGGGTACCTCACCCGGCGCCTGGTCGACGTCTCGCAGGACGTCATCATCCGCGAGGACGACTGCAAGACCTCCGACCACATCGACGTTCCGGCGCGGACGGCGGACGGCTTGCCGAACCGCTCCGGCCTGCTCGGCCGGGTGGTCGCCATCGACCACAAGATCAGCCGGCTTCAGATCTCGGCCGGTGATGAGATCAACGGCGCGCTGCTCCGCAAGATCGCGGAGGCGGCCGGCGACAAGCCGGTCACCGTGCCGGTGCGGACGGTGCTCAAGTGCAAGGCCGACGTCGGCGTGTGCCGCACGTGCTACGGCTGGTCGATGGCGACCGGCAAGATGAGCGAGCTGGGCGATGCCGTCGGCACCGTCGCGGCGCAGTCCATCGGCGAGCCGGGGACGCAGCTCACCATGCGGACGTTCCACACTGGCGGTGTCGCCGGGCTCGACATCACGCACGGCCTGCCGCGCGTCGTGGAGCTCTTCGAGGCTCGGAAGCCGAAGGCGGCGGCGACGCTGTCGGCAATCGGCGGCCGGGTCAAGATCGACGAGGGCGAGCGGGGCTGGATCGTCTCGGTCAACCCGTCGGGCGAGGAGGATGCTGAGGAGTACTCCTTCCCGCGGCGCACGCGCCTGCGCGTCACGGACGGCGAGGCGATCGAGGTGGGAACGCCGCTCAACGAGGGCCCGCTGGCCCCGACCGAGCTGCTCGACCTGCGCGACGACACCGAGACCTCCCGCTACCTCGTGGGCGAGGTGCAGGACGTCTACAAGAGCCAGGGCGTCGAGATCCACGACAAGCACATCGAGCTGATCGTGCGCCAGATGCTCAAGAAGGTGCGGATCGACAACTCCGGCGACACGGAGTACCTGCCGGGCGAGCTGGTCGACCGGCCCGAGCTCGAGCGGACGCTGCGCGACCTCAAGAAGCGCAAGAAGGAGCGCCCGACCCACACGCAGCTCATCCTCGGCATCACCAAGGCCAGCCTGGCGACGCAGAGCTTCCTCTCTGCGGCGTCGTTCCAGGAGACGACCAAGGTGCTGACCGACGCCGCCATCGAGGGCAAGATCGACCACCTCGTCGGGCTGAAGGAGAACGTCATCATCGGGAAGCTGATCCCGGCGTCGACGGGTCTCAAGCAGTACCGCGCGGTCACGATCGAGCCCTCCGAGGACGCGCCTCGGTTCCTCGTCGACGAGTTCACGACGCCGGTCTACAGCGACGCGCTGGTCGGCGACGGTGACGGCGACGGCTCGGGCGACGGCGCCGGCCTGATCGACCTCACCCCGAAGCCCGGGGCCGAGGAGCCGTTCATCCCGCCGGTTCCCGAGGAGGAGTACACCGCTTCCCGCAGGGCCGGGGCCGCCGAAAGACCGCGGCCTCGGCCCTGCGGCTGCATTGCGGGCGGCGCCGTGAGCGCGCCGTTGGGGAGCGCGGGCTCGCGCGGCGGGATCGCGGTGTTAACGGTGATCGCTGCCGTCGTCTTCGTGGCGACGTGGGGCGGAGCTGCGGCGCTGTCGTAGTACACCGTGTTCTCGTCGTCGTCGTCGATTCCGGGCGAGGTCGTACTCGAGAGGCGACGCTTGTCGGTCACCTGAAACGACACTCGCGGAGCTCCGTCGCGGTTGCGTATCGCTGCGTGACGGGACGGCGACGTTTGCCGGGCGGCGGCCTCGCGCCGCCTCTACCCAGCCTCCAGAACCGTCGGTTGTCGGTCAGGTGAAACGACATTCGCGGCGTGCCGGTGCCGTCGCGTATCGCTCAGTAACGCGGCTGCGCCATCCCCAAGGGCGGCGACGCGACGGCCTCGCGCCGCCTCTACCCAGCCTCGAACACCGTCAGTTGTCGGTCACCTGAAACGACAATCGCGGAGTTCCGTCACACCCGCGCCTCCCGCCCGGCACACAACCGTGACCCACCTGCTGTCTACCCCCCGGTCGGGCGATGCGCCCCTCCCCGGATGGAGCGACATTGGGAGTGTGGCCCCCGCGAAGACAGCCGCGTGGCTCAGCCGTGCCTACGAACGGCACGGCGAAGCCGTGTTCGCGTACGCGTTCCACCTGACGGGCGAGCGCGAAGAGGCCGAGCGGCTGAGCGTCGCGGTATTCATGGACGCACACGACATGGTCGGCGCTGGCGGCTCGATCCGGGGCGTGCGCGTGTGGCTGCTTCAGCGCGTGCACGAGCGCGCGCCGATCCTGCCGCACGACCGCCGCGGCGGCACGGTGCGCCATCTGCCGCCGGGCGGCGGGCGTGCGATCACGTTGATGCGCGCAGAGCTCGCACGCCTCGGTCCCCCCGGCGAGGACGCGCTCGTCCTACGCCAGTGGTGCGGGCTTCGGCCCAGCGAGATCGCGGCGGTGCTCGGCGTCCCGGGGGCCGACGTTCGCCGCGCGCTTCACGAGGACGACGCCGCCGCGGCGCGCGGGCGCTCCGCTCGGAGAATGGCGGCGGTCGTCGCCGGAGCGGGCGTGGGCATCGCAGCGGCGGAGGTGCGCGCCGGTGTGCCGAGGGCGCTCGCGTCCACGGTGCCCGGGTTCGCCGCCGGCTCGGCGAGCACCGCGGCCGGCCTGGGAGCGATTCCGCTCGCCGCCGGGGCCGTGAAGGCCGTCCTCGTGGTGGCTGCGGCCACGGCCGCGGTCGGGGCGGCGCACGTCGTCGCGCCCGGTGTCGCCGCCCCGTGGTCGGGCGGTGGCGGAGGGCATACCGGGGACGGGTCGGGGTCGCCGCCGGGCAAGTCGCAGGGTGGGAAGGGCGGCGACGGGCAGCACGGCGGCGATCCTGGAGGGAAGGGCGGCAAGGGGTCGCATCCGGCGAAGCCCGACCATCCGTCCAAGCCGTCGAAGCCAGGGCATCCATCCAAGCCGTCGAAGCCGGGCCAACCCACGCACCCGACGCATCCGGCGAAGCCGACGCATCCGGCGAAGCCGACGCATCCGGCGAAGCCGACGAAGCCGTCCAAGCCGCCGAAGCCGACGCATCCGACGAAGCCGACGAAGCCGACGAAGCCGACGCATCCGACGAAGCCGTCCAAGCCTTCGAAGCCCGCGCAGCCGACGAAGCCGTCCAAGCCGGCCAAGCCCTCCAAGCCCTCCAAGCCGTAGCCCCGCGGCTCGGCTCTGGAAGCCGCCGCGCGCCCTCCGGCGACCTTCCCGGGTACCGCGGAACGGCGCCGATGCTGTGCTAGTGTTCGCCGTCGCGGCCGCAGTCCCGCGGCCTCTCCTACCTGCTCTCGCACAGCGGGGGCTCAGACAGCGTATGCCAACGATTCAACAGCTCATCAGGAAGCCCCGCCAGAAGGCGGTCGCCAAGACCAAGACGCCGCACCTGCGCGGCGCCCCGCAGAAGCGGGGCGTCTGCACGCGCGTCTACACGACCACGCCCAAGAAGCCGAACTCGGCTCTGCGCAAGGTGTGCCGCGTGCGCCTGACCAACAACATGGAGGTCACCGCGTACATCCCCGGCGTCGGCCACAACCTGCAGGAGCACTCGGTCGTGCTCATCCGCGGCGGCCGCGTGAAGGACCTCCCGGGCGTGCGCTACAAGGTGATCCGGGCCGCGCTCGATACCTCAGGCGTGAACGACCGCCGGCAGGCCCGCTCCAAGTACGGCGCCAAGAAGGCCGGGGGCTAGGGACCATGCCCCGCAGAGCTGAGATCGCCCCGCGCACGCTCGTGCGTGACCCGGTGTACGACTCGACGCTGGTCGCCCAGGTGGTGAACCGGGTGATGCTCGACGGCAAGAAGTCGACCGCCGAGCTCCTGGTCTACCGGGCGCTCGACATCGTCGGCGAGAAGACCGGGCAGAGCCCCGTCGAGGTGCTCGAGCGCGCCATCAAGTCGGTGACGCCGGTCCTCGAGGTGCGCTCGCGCCGGGTCGGCGGCGCCAACTACCAGGTGCCGATCGAGGTCCCGCAGCGGCGGGCCCGCACCCTGGCGGTGCGATGGCTCGTCACGTTCTCCCGCCAGCGCCGCGAGAAGCGCATGGAGGAGAAGCTGGCGGGCGAGATTCTGGACGCGACCAACCAGCAGGGCGGCGCGTTCAAGCGCAAGGACGACATGTACCGGATGGCGCAGGCCAACAGGGCCTTCGCCCACTACCGGTGGTAAGGGCAGAACGAATGGCAGTCACTGAGACACGTACGGGCACACGCGTGCCCCGCATGGAGGAGCTCGACCGGGTCCGCAACATCGGGATCATGGCCCACATCGACGCGGGCAAGACCACGACGACCGAGCGCATCCTCTACTACACCGGCCGCACCCACAAGATGGGCGAGGTCCACGAAGGCGCGGCCACGATGGACTGGATGGTCCAGGAGCAGGAGCGCGGCATCACGATCACGTCGGCCGCAACCACGTGCTTCTGGCGTGACCACCGCATCAACATTCTCGACACGCCCGGGCACGTGGACTTTACCGTCGAGGTCGAACGCAGCCTGCGCGTCCTCGACGGCGCCGTGGCGCTCTTCGACTCGGTTGCGGGCGTGCAGCCCCAGTCCGAGACGGTGTGGCGCCAGGCCGACAAGTACGGCGTCCCCCGGATCGCCTTCATCAACAAGATGGACCGCACCGGTGCCGACTTCTTCAACGCCGTGAAGACGATGGTCGACCGGCTGGGCGCGCGCGCGGTGCCGCTCCAGATCCCGATCGGGGCTGAGGATCGCTTCGACGGCCACGTCGACCTCGTCACGATGAAGGGCATCCGCTACATCGACTCGCTCGGCGCCAAGTGGGACGAGGACGAGGTGCCGGCCGAGCTGCGCGAGCAGGCCGAGGCCTATCGGCACGACCTGATCGAGGCCGTGGCCGACCACGACGAGGAGATCATGATCGCGTTCCTCGAGGACGAGCCCATCACCGAGGACCAGCTTCGCTCGGCGATCCGCAAGGCGACCCTCGACAGCTCGATCACGCCGGTCCTGCTCGGCTCGGCGTTCAAGAACAAGGGCGTCCAGCCCCTGCTCGACGCGGTCATCGACTACCTGCCGTCGCCGATCGACGTGCGCCCCGTGACCGGGATCGATCCCAAGGGCGGCGACGAGATGACCCGGGCCGCCGACCTGAACGAGCCGTTCGCGGCTCTGGCGTTCAAGGTCATGACCGACCCGTTCGTCGGCAAGCTCACGTACTTCCGCGTCTACTCGGGCAAGCTCAACTCGGGCTCGTACGTCCTGAACGCCTCAACCGGCCGCAAGGAGCGGGTCGGGCGGGTGCTCGAGATGCACGCCAACCACCGCGAGGACCTCCAGGAGGTCGGCGCCGGCGCGATCGCCGCCGCCGTAGGCCTCAAGCAGACCACGACCGGCGACACGCTGTGCGACCCCGCGAGCCCGGTCGTGCTCGAGGCCATCGACTTCCCCGAGCCGGTGATCGACCAGGCCGTCGAGCCCAAGACCAAGGCCGACCAGGACAAGCTCGCGACCGCGCTCCAGCGGCTGGCCGAGGAGGACCCGACCTTCCGCGTCCGGACGAACGAGGAGACCGGCCAGACCATCATCGGCGGCATGGGCGAGCTCCACCTCGAGATCATCGTGGACCGGCTCCTGCGCGAGTTCAAGGTCGACGCCAACGTCGGCCGGCCTCAGGTCGCCTACCGCGAGACGGTGCGCAATCCGGTGACGGGCATCCACGGCAAGTTCGTGCGCCAGACCGGCGGCCGCGGCCAGTACGGCCATGCGGTGATCGACCTCGAGCCCAACGAGCAGGGCGCCGGCTACGAGTTCGAGAACAAGATCGTCGGCGGCTCGATCCCGCGCGAGTACATCCCGTCGGTCGATGCCGGGATCAAGGAGGCGATGGAGGCCGGCGTGCTCGCAGGCTTCCCCGTGGTCGACATCAGGGTGCGCCTCGTCGACGGCTCCTACCACGACGTCGACTCGAACGAGATGGCCTTCAAGGTGGCCGGGTCGATGGCCTTCAAGGAGGCGTCGAAGCGGGCCAAGCCGGTGCTGCTCGAGCCCGTCATGGCCGTCGAGGTCGTGACGCCCGAGGACTACATGGGCGACGTGATCGGCAACATCAACTCGCGCCGCGGACAGATCGAGGGCATGGAGCCGAGGGGTAACGCGCAGGTCATCAAGGCGCGTGTGCCGCTCGCGGAGATGTTCGGATATGCGACCGACGTGCGCACGATGAGCCAGGGCCGGGCCACCTATACGATGCAGTTCCTCCACTACGCGGAGGTGCCGCACTCGATCGCCGAGAAGCTGACAGAGAGCCAGACGTAAGGGCCGGGAAAAGGAGACCGCAAGACATGGCCAAGCAGAAGTTCGAGCGCAACAAGCCGCACCTCAACATCGGCACCATCGGTCACATCGACCACGGGAAGACCACGCTGACCGCAGCGATCACCAAGGTGCTCGCCGAGTCGGGCACCGGCAGCGAGATCACCAGCTTCGACATGATCGACAAGGCCCCCGAGGAGAAGCAGCGCGGGATCACCATCAACTCGGCCCACGTCGAGTACGAGACGGCGAACCGTCACTACGCGCACGTCGACTGCCCCGGCCACGCCGACTACGTGAAGAACATGATCACGGGCGCGGCGCAGATGGACGGCGCGATCCTGGTCGTGTCGGCGGCCGACGGCCCGATGCCGCAGACGCGCGAGCACATCCTGCTCGCCCGCCAGGTGGGCGTGCCCTACATCGTCGTGTTCCTGAACAAGGCCGACACGGTCGACGACGAGGAGCTGCTCGACCTGGTCGAGCTCGAGGTGCGCGAGCTGCTCTCCCGCTACGAGTTCCCCGGCGACGACATCCCGGTCGTGCGCGGCTCGGCGCTGAAGGCGCTCGAGGGCGACGCCGAATGGGTGCCGAAGATCCTGGAGCTCATGGCGGCCGTCGACGACTACGTCCCGGAGCCGGAGCGCGACATCGACAAGCCGTTCCTCATGCCCGTCGAGGACGTCTTCACCATCACCGGCCGCGGCACCGTCGCGACCGGCCGCGTGGAGCAGGGCGTCGTCAAGACCGGCGAGGAGGTCGAGATCGTCGGCATCCACAAGGAGACGGCGAAGACCGTCGTCACGGGCGTCGAGATGTTCCGCAAGCTCCTCGACCAGGGCCAGGCCGGCGACAACGTCGGCTGCCTCCTGCGCGGTGTGAAGCGCGAGGACGTCGAGCGCGGGCAGGTGCTCTCGAAGCCCGGCTCGATCACGCCGCACACCAAGTTCGAGGCGCAGGTGTACGTGCTCTCCAAGGAGGAGGGCGGCCGTCACACGCCGTTCTTCAAGGGCTACCGGCCGCAGTTCTACTTCCGCACGACCGACGTCACCGGCGTCGTCGAGCTGAAGGAGGGCGTCGAGATGGTCATGCCCGGCGACAACGCCGAGATGACCGTCGAGCTGATCCAGCCGATCGCCATGGACGAGGGCCTTCGCTTCGCCATCCGCGAGGGTGGCCGCACCGTCGGTGCGGGCGCCGTCACCAAGATCGAGAAATAAGAGAAGAGGCCGAGGTTGGCGCAGCAGAAGATCCGGATCCGCCTCAAGGGGTATGACCACACGCTGGTCGACCTGAGCGCGCGCTCGATCGTCGATACCGCACAGCGCTCCGGCGCAACGGTCTCCGGACCGGTGCCCCTGCCGACGGAGAAGAACGTCTACTGCGTCATCCGCGGCCCGTTCAAGGACAAGGACTCGCGGGAGCACTTCGAGATCCGCACGCACAAGCGGCTGATCGACATCCACCAACCGACCCCGAAGACGGTCGACTCGCTGATGCGGCTCGACCTGCCGGCGGGTGTCGACATCGAGATCAAGCTGTGACCGCGACGTCGTCCAAGGGCATCATCGGGACGAAGCTGGGCATGACCCAGCTCTTCGACGAGGAGTCCGGGCGGGTGACCCCCGTGACCGTCATCGAGGCCGGGCCGTGCCCGGTCGTCGCCGTGCGCACGTCCGCCGTCGACGGCTACACCGCGGTGCAGCTGGCCTTCGGGCCGTGCAAGGAGAAGAAGCTCACGCGCCCCCGGGCCGGCCACCTGAAGGCCGCCGGCGTGGGGCCGCACCGCACCCTGGTCGAGTTCCGAAACGCCGGCGAGGGGCTCGCTCCCGGCGACTCCGTCACCGTCGAGGCCTTCGCGGCGGGCGAGGCTGTCAAGGTGTCGGGCGTGTCGAAGGGCAAGGGCTTCGCAGGGACGATCAAGCGGCACAAGTTCCACCGCGGCCCGGCCAGCCACGGCTCGCACAACATCCGCCAGCCGGGCTCCATCGGGGCGTCGGCGTATCCGGCCCGCGTGTTCAAGGGCATGCGGATGGCCGGCCAGATGGGCAACGAGCGGGTGACCCAGCGCGGCCTCCAGGTCGCCGAGGTCGACGCCGAGCGCAACCTGCTCATGGTGCGCGGCGCCGTGCCGGGGCCAGTCGGCGGCGTCGTCGAGATCCGGAGCGACGGATGACGCCTCCCGCCCCCACTGCGGCCGTCCTCACCGGCGGAGCGAAGGCCAAGCTGGCCGCCGACGTGTTCGCCCTCCCCCGAAACGATGCGCTCGTGCACCAGGTCGTGACGGCCGAGCTGGCCGCGCGCCGCCAGGGCACGCACTCGACCAAGACCCGCGGCCTCGTCGCCGGCGGGCGGGCCAAGCCGTGGCGCCAGAAGGGCACCGGCCGCGCCCGCCAGGGCACGACCCGCGCCCCGCAGTGGACGGGCGGCGGTGTCGTCTTCGGGCCCCATCCGCGCAACTACACCGGCAAGGTCAACAAGAAGGCCCGGGCCAAGGCGCTCTCGATCGCCCTCTCGGCCCACGCGGGGGACGGCACCCTGGTGGTGGCCGACGCGGGCGCCTTCGACGAGCCGCAGACCAAGAAGGCCGCCGGGCTCGTGTCGGAGCACGGACTCTCGACCCCGCTCGTCGTCGTCACCGCCGAGGGCGAGACGGCGCTCGAGAAGTCGTTCCGGAACCTCTATCGCACCCACGTCGTCCCGGTCGGGACGCTCGAGGTGGCGGAGGTCGTCTGGGCCCGGTCGCTCGTCGTGACCAAGGCCGCGCTGGCCGCGCTGGAAGGGACGACCGAGTGAGAGACGACCCCCGTGCAGTCCTGATCGCCCCCGTCGTGTCGGAGAAGAGCTACGGCATGATCGGCGAGCGCAACAAGTACACGTTCAAGGTGCACGCCGACGCCCACAAGACGCAGATCCGCCAGGCGGTGGAGCGCGTCTTCGAGGTCGACGTGGTCGCCGTGAACGTGTCCAAGGTGCCGCCGAAGCCCAAGCGCCGCGGGATGACCCGCGGCAGCCGCTCGGGCTGGAAGAAGGCCGTGGTGACCGTCGCGCCCGGACAGACCATCGAAGCATTTGGACCGGGGGTCTAAGTGCTCGGCTCCGCAACATCTGTCGGCGTCTGGCGGCTGCAAAGCGTCGCGCTGCGGCGTCCTCAGTCGGCGTCGTGCGAAGCACTGCCGCCTCCCTGCGTCCTTGCATCGCTCGCTTTTCGTTCGCCAGCCATCCAACGACGTCACGGAGACGAGCACTAATGGCCGTCCGCAAGTTCAAGCCCACCTCCGCCGGCCGCCGCTTCATGACGGTGTCCGACTTCCAGGAGATCACGAAGTCCGAGCCCGAGAAGACGCTGCTCGCGCCGCTCTCCAAGAACGCGGGCCGGAACGTGCACGGCCGGATCACGACCCGCCACCGCGGCGGCGGCCACAAGCGCCGCTACCGGCTCGTCGACTTCAAGCGGCGCAAGGACGGCGTCCCCGCGAAGGTGCACTCGATCGAGTACGACCCCAACCGCTCGGCCCGGATCGCGCTCCTGCACTACGCCGACGGCGAGAAGCGCTACATCCTGGCGCCGCTCCGCCTGCGCGTGGGCCAGACGGTCGAGTCGGGCGAGATCGTCGACATCCGGCCCGGCAACGCGATGCCGCTGCGGTCGATGCCGACCGGCACGACGGTGCACGGCGTCGAGCTTCGACCCGGCCAGGGCGCCAAGATGGTGCGCTCCGCGGGCGGCTCGGCCCAGCTCGTCGCCAAGGAGGGCGGAAAGGCCCTCCTGCGGCTCCCGTCGGGCGAGATGCGGCGCGTCCCCGAGGAGTGCCGCGCGACGGTCGGCCAGCTCGGGAACGTGACCCACGAGATCGAGTCCGGCGGCAAGGCCGGCCGCACCCGCTGGAAGGGCCGCCGCCCGACCGTCCGCGGCACCGTGATGAACCCCGTCGACCACCCGCACGGCGGCGGCGAGGGCAAGAACAAGGGATCGCATCCGGTCACGCCGTGGGGCAAGCCCACGCTCGGGTTCCGGACGCGGAACAAGAAGAAGGCGTCCGGCAAGGACATCGTCCGGGCGCGCCGGAGAGGGAAGGGCAGGCGATGAGCCGATCGAGCAAGAAGGGGCCCTTCGTGGAGCCCCGCCTGATGAAGCGGGTCGAGGAGATGAACGAGTCGCGCCAGAAGCGCATGCTCAAGACCTGGTCGCGGGCCTCGACGATCTTCCCGGAGTTCGTCGGCCACACGATCGCGGTCCACGACGGGCGAAAGCACGTGCCGGTCTTCATCTCGGAATCGATGGTCGGCCACAAGCTGGGCGAGTTCGCACCGACCCGCACGTACCGGGGCCACGGCAACGACCGCACCGCCAAGATGAAGGGTCGCTGATTTGGCAGTAGCACCACAGGAGCGCGAGACCGTGCGGGCCCAGGCCCGCTACGTGCGCTGCTCTGCGCGCAAGGCGCGCCTGGTCCTCGAGCACATCCGCGGCAAGCCGGCGGTCGAGGCCCGCTCGATCCTGGCGTTCCAGACCCGTGCCGCTGCCCGCGACGCCGGCAAGGTGCTGGCGTCGGCGATCGCCAACGCCGAGAACAACTCCGGCCACGACGAGGACGACCTGATCGTGTGGGCGGCGTATGCCGACGAGGGGCCGACCCTGAAGCGCTGGCGGGCCCGTGCGCGCGGCCGCGTGAACCGCATCCGCAAGCGCACCTGCCACATCACGATCACCCTCGCCGTCGCCGAGCCGGGTGAGATCAAGCGCCGGCCGGTGCGGCCCGCACCGGAGCCGGAGCCCGAGGAGAAGCCCAAGCCGCGTCGCAAGCCCCGCGCGAAGAAGCCGGCCGCCGAGGCGGCGCCGGCCGCGGAGCCGGAGACGGCGGAAGAGCCCGAGGCGGCGGCCGAGCCCGAAGCAGCGGCGGAGCCGGAGGCTCCAGCGGAGCCCGAGGCGGAGGCCGAGCCCGAGACCGCAGAGGACGAGACCGACAAGAAGGAGGCCACCGAAGATGGGGCATAAGGTTCACCCCGGCGGCCTACGGGTCGGGGTCATTCACACGTGGAAGTCCAACTGGTTCACGTCCAAGAAGGAGTTCTCGGACGCGCTCATGGAGGACGTCCGCATCCGCGAGCACATCTACGGGAAGCTCTCCCACGCGGGCCTCTCGGATATCCACATCCGCAAGGACAAGCAGCGGGTGACGGTCGACATCTACACGGCCCGCCCCGGCATCGTGATCGGGAAGTCGGGCTCCGAGGTGGATGCGCTGCGCCGCGAACTGCACGACATGACCACCAAGAACGTCCAGGTCAACATCACCGAGATCAAGCGCCCCGAGCTCGACGCGAAGCTGGTCGCGCAGTCGATCGCCGAGCAGCTCCAGAACCGCGTCTCGTTCCGGCGGGCGATGAAGCGCTCGCTGAGCTCGTCGATGCGCTCGGGCGCCCAGGGCGTCAAGGTGCGCTGCGGCGGCCGCCTCGGCGGTTCTGAGATGTCGCGCTCGGAGACCTACAGCGAGGGCCGCGTGCCGCTGCACACGCTGCGCGCCGACATCGACTACGGCTTCGCGGAGGCCAAGACGACGTTCGGTCGGATCGGCGTCAAGGTGTGGATCAACAAGGGCGAGATCATGCCCGAGGGCTTCGAGCGCGACGGCGGGGCCGCGCGGCTCGGCGAGGTCGACGCCCGCCGGCGTCGCCGCGGCGCGCTGCCCGGCGAGCTCGAGCAGCTCGGCCCGACCCGGCCCGGCCGGCGCGAGGGCGGCCGCGGACGGCGGTCCGGCCCTGGCGGCGGCGGTGGAGGCGGCGGTGGTGGAGGCGGCGGCGGTGCACGGCGGCCGCGCCGGCGAACGGGGGGCGCACCGGAGACGCCGGCCGAGACCACGCCGGCACCCACCGAAGAGGCGCCGCCTAAGACCGAGGCTGCCGCACCCGAGGCTGCTGCACCCGAGACTGCTGCACCTGAGACTGCTGCACCTGAGTCGAAGGCGCCCAAGGAGGCCAAGGAGTAGTGCTCCTCCCGAAGCGCACGAAGTACCGGCGCGTCCATCGCGGCCGTCGCGCGGGCCTCTCCAAGGGCGGCACACGTGTGCAGTTCGGGGAGTACGGCCTGAAGTCGCTCGAGGCGGGGTGGGTCACCAACCGCCAGATCGAGGCCGCTCGTATCGCGATGACCCGCAAGATCAAGCGCGGCGGCAAGGTCTGGATCACGATCTTCCCCGACAAGTCCGTGACCCAGAAGCCGGCCGAGACCCGCATGGGCTCGGGCAAGGGCTCCCCCGAGCACTGGGTGGCCGTCGTGAAGCCGGGGCGCGTCATGTTCGAGCTCGCCGGCGTCCCCGAGCCGCTCGCGCGCGAGGCGATTCGGCTCGCCGCCATGAAGCTGCCTGTGAAGGCCAAGTTCGTGTCCCGGGAGGGTGATCTGTTTGAAGGCCAGTGAGATCCGCGAGCTGACCGCGGACGAGCTCGAGCGAAAGCTCGACGAGACGCGGCAGGAGCTCTTCAACCTGCGGTTTCAGCACGCGACCGGGGCGCTCGACAACACCGCGGCATTGACGCGCGTGAAGCGCGACATCGCCCGGCTGCTGACGCTTGCCAACGAGTCCGCCAGCGCGGGGCGTGGGGCATGAGCGCCGAGACGAGCACCCCCGAGCGCACGCGCGGCAACCGCAAGGAGCGCCGCGGCGTCGTCGTGTCCGACGGCATGGACAAGACCGTGGTCGTCCGCGTCGACGTCCTGAAGCCGCACCCCAAGTACAAGAAGACGATGCGCCGCTCGATCAAGCTCCACGCCCACGACCAGGAGAACCAGTCCAAGGTCGGCGACGTGGTGCGGATCGTCGAGACGCGCCCGCTCTCGAAGACCAAGCGCTGGCGGGTCGCCGAGATCGTCGAGGTGGCGAAGTGATCCAGGTGGAGACCCGCCTGCGCGTCGCCGACAACACCGGCGCGCGTGTGCTGCTTTGCATCCGCATCAAGGGCGGCAGCCGCCGCAGGTATGCGGGGGTGGGCGATATCATCGTCGGCACCGTCAAGCAGGCCACGCCCAACGGCACGGTGCGCAAGGGCGAGGTCGTGACGGCAGTGGTGGTCCGCACGCGTAAGCAGCACCACCGCGACGACGGCACGTACATCGCTTTCGACGAGAACGCGGCCGTCATCATCGACAAGGACAGAAACCCGCGCGGCACGCGCATCTTCGGCCCTGTGGCCCGCGAGCTGCGCGAGCGCAACTTCATGAAGATCGTCTCCCTCGCTCCCGAGGTTCTCTAGGCATGGCAACGAAGATCAAGATCAGGAAGGGCGACTCGGTGCAGGTCTTGACCGGCAAGGACGCCGGCAAGCGCGGCACCGTGCTGCGCGTGGTCCCCGACCAGCGCCGGCTGGTCGTCGAGAAGCTGAACATGGTGAAGCGGCACACCAAGCCGCGGCCCGCGCCACGCAAGTCCGGGAGCCAGCAGATCATCCCCGGCGGCGTGCTGGAGCGCGAGGCGCCGCTTCAGGTCTCGAACGTCGCGCTGATCTGCCCGGCGTGCGGCGAGCCGACCCGGATCGGCTACCGCCTGACCGAGGATCACAAGGTGCGCGTGTGCCGGAAGTGCGGGAAGGACGTCGACAGGTGAGTACGACCGAGATCCCCACCCCGCGGCTCAAGGAGCGCTACGACGGCCAGGTGCGCGACCAGCTCAAGGAGCAGCTCGGGTTCGCCACCGCGATGGCGGTCCCGCGGCTCGAGAAGATCACCCTGAACATGGGCGTCGGCGAGGCGAAGCTCAACTCGAAGGCGCTCGATGACGCGGTCGAGGAGCTGGCGATCATCGCCGGTCAGCGGCCCGTCATCACCCGCGCCAAGAACTCGATCGCGGGCTTCAAGATCCGCGAGGGCATGCCCATCGGCTGCAAGGTGACGCTGCGCGGCGACCGCATGTACGAGTTCCTCGACCGGTTGACGACGATCGCGCTGCCGCGCATCCGCGACTTCCGCGGGATCAACCCGCGCTCGTTCGACGGCCGCGGCAACTTCTCGGTCGGGATCCGCGAGCAGGTCATCTTCCCCGAGATCAACTACGACGACGTCTCGCAGGTGCGCGGCTTGAACGTGACCATCACGACCACGGCGACAGACGACGAGGGAGCGCGCGAGCTGCTCCGCTCGCTCGGGATGCCGTTCGCGGCGAGCTAGGACGAGGACGAGCAATGGCCAAGGAAGCACTCAGAGTCAAGCAATCGAGGGGCGCGAAGTACAAGACGCGCAACTACCACCGGTGCAACCGGTGCGGACGGTCGCGGGCGTACTTCCGCAAGTTCGGCGTGTGCCGGATCTGCCTGCGCGAGCTGGCGCACCAGGGCGTTATCCCCGGCATGACGAAGTCGAGCTGGTGAGGCGACGATGATCACGGATCCCATCGGAGACATGCTGACCCGCATCCGCAACGCCAATCAGGCGCTGCACGAGACGGTCGAGATGCCCACCTCGGGGATGAAGCGCGAGATCGCGCGCATCCTCCACGAGGAGGGCTACATCGACGCGTTCGCGGTCTCGAAGGGCGACACCCACGACACGCTGGTCGTCACGCTTCGGTATGGGCCGAGCCGCGAGCGCGTCATCTCGGGCCTGAAGCGTGTGTCGCGCCCGGGCCGGAGGGTCTACGCCAAGAAGGACCGGCCGCATCGCGTGCTGGGCGGCATGGGCGTCGCCATCCTGAGCACCTCGAGCGGCGTGATCACCGGCCGCCAGGCCCAGGAGCAGGGCGTCGGCGGAGAGGTCGTCTGCTATGTGTGGTGAGCCGTGAGCCGCATCGGGCGAAAGCCGATCGCCGTCCCGGACGGCGTCACCGTCGAGATCCGGCCCGGATCGGTGGCCGTGCGTGGTCCCAAGGGAGAGCTGCAGGAGCGCGTCTCGCCCGAGATGGCCGTGAGCCAGGAGGACGGCCGGGTGATCGTCGCCCGCCCGACCGACCGCGGAGATCACCGCGCGCTGCACGGCCTCACGCGTACGCTGGTCGCCAACATGGTCACCGGCGTCACGCAGGGGTTCGAGAAGCGGCTCGAGATCCAGGGGGTCGGCTACCGCGCTGCGCTGCGCGGCCGCGACCTCGAGATGCAGCTCGGCTTCAGCCACCCGGTGACGGTGAAGGCCCCCGACGACATCACGTTCGAGGTGCCGCAGCCGACGCAGATCGTCGTCTCGGGGATCTCGAAGCAGCGCGTCGGCGAGATCGCCGCGCAGATCCGCAAGTGGCGCCCGCCCGAGCCCTACAAGGGCAAGGGCATCCGCTACCAGGGCGAGCACGTGATCCGGAAGGTCGGCAAGCGCGCATGAGCTCGAGCAAGGCCAAGGTCGCCGCTCGCCTGCGCCGCCACCGGCGCGTCCGCCGCCGGGTGACCGGCACCGCCGCGCGGCCGCGGCTGGCCGTGTACCGGTCGAACCGCGGGATCGCCGCGCAGCTGATCGACGACGACGCCGGCCGGACGCTGGCGGCCGCCTCGAGCCAGGACAAGTCGCTGGCGAAGAAGGCCCGCACCGAGACGCCGGCCGCCGTCGGCAAGCTCGTCGCCGAGCGAGCCCGCGAGGCCGGCATCGGCACCGTCGTGTTCGACCGCGGCGGCTACCTCTACCACGGGCGAGTCAAGGCGCTGGCCGACGCCGCCCGCGAGAACGGATTGGAGTTCTAGACCCCCGAATGTCAGTCTCGCAGCGTCAGTCCCGAAATCCCGCCGCCCGCGGCTCCGAGGTTCCCGGCCGCGAGCTCCAGGAGCGCGTGGTCAAGATCAACCGCGTCGCCAAGGTCGTGAAGGGCGGCCGCCGGTTCTCGTTCACGGCGCTCGTCGTCGTGGGCGACGAGGTGGACCACGTGGGCGTCGGCTACGGCAAGGCCAACGAGGTGCCGTCGGCGATCGCCAAGGCCGTCGAGGACGCCAAGAAGAACCTGTTCCAGGTGCCCAAGTACAAGACCACGATCACGCACCAGATCGTCGGCCGCTACGGCGCCGGCCAGGTGCTCTTGAAGCCGGCATCCGAGGGAACGGGCGTGATCGCAGGCGCTGGCGTCCGTGCAGTGCTCGAGCTCGGCGGCGTCCGCGACATCCTGGCGAAGTCGCTCGGCACCGCCAACCCGATCAACCTGCTGATGGCGACCGTCGACGGCCTGAAGAGCCTGAAGCGGCCCGAGGACGTGGCCAAGCTGCGCGGCAAGGAGATCCGCGAGGTCGTGAAGCCGTACTCCGAGACGCGCGCCGAGGCCGAGGCGGCCGCGGCGGCTGCTGCGGTCGAAGCCGAGGCAGCGGCCGAGGCAGCCGCCGCTGAGGCTCCGCCCGCCCCGGCCGCGAAGGCGCCGCCGGCGAAGCCCAAGCGCCCGTCGAAGAAGGCCCGCGCCAGGGCCGAGGCTGCGGCCGCCGAGGCGGCCGAGGCAGCGGCGGCGCCGCCGCCCGAGCCGGAGCCCGAGCCGGAAGCGGCGCCCGAGCCGGAAGCGGCGCCCGAGCCGGAGCCTGAGCGCGGCGCCGGAGCCGGAGCCCGAGCCCGAAGCGGCCGCGGAGGCCGAGCCCGAGGCCGAGGCTGAGCCCGAGGCGGCGGACGAGGCCGAGGAGTCGAAAGAGTCCTGATGCCTCGCCTTCGGATCACCCAGGTGCGAAGCACCATCCGCACGAAGCCCGAGCACCGCGGGACGATGCGGGCGCTCGGACTGCGCCGGATCAACACCTCGACCGAGCGGGACGACTCGCCCGCCCTGCGCGGCATGCTGCGCAAGGTCGACCACCTCGTGCGCGTGGAGGAGATCGATGGCTGACGAGACGACGGGGCTTACCCTGCATGAGCTGAAGCCCGCGCCGGGCAGCCATCGCGAGCGGAAGCGCATCGGGCGCGGCGCCGGCTCCGGATCCGGAAAGACCTCAGGCCGCGGCCAGAAGGGCCAGAAGTCGCGGTCGGGCAGCCACCGCCTGCGGGCCGGTTTCGAGGGCGGGCAGATGCCGCTCTACATGCGGCTCGGCAAGCTGCGCGGTCCCAACCACAGGAAGTCGATGCCGATGGGCCCGTTCCGGACCCATACGACGCCGGTCAACGTGTCCGCGCTCGAGCGGTTCGACGAGGGCGTCGAGGTGACCCCCGAGCTGCTGCGCTCGGCTGGGGTCGTCCGCTCGCTCAAGCATCCGATCAAGATCCTGGGGAAGGGCGAGCTCTCGACCCGCCTCACCGTGACCGCGCACGCGTTCTCGAAACGCGCCGTCGAGGCCATCGAGGCGGCCGGCGGCAAGGCGGTCCGTGTCGACGGCACCCCCGCGATCCCCGAGCCGGAGCCCGCGAAGGCGAAGCCCAAGCGCGCGCCCAAGGCTGCGGCCGAGCCGGAGCCGGAGGCAGCGGAGCCCGCGGCCGGGGCAGACGCCGAGGAGTAGCCAGGTGCTCCAGAACCTCCTGAACGCCTGGAAGTCGCCCGAGCTTCGCAAGAAGCTGCTCTTCACGGCGGCGATCCTCGCCCTCTACCGGTTCGGGTCGTACGTCCCCGCGCCGGGGGTGAACTCCGACGCGCTGGCCGAGGCGCTCAAGAACCAGGGCGGCATCTTCGGCCTCCTGGCGGTGTTCTCCGGCGGCGGGCTCTCGCGGCTCGGCGTGTTCGCGCTCGGGATCATGCCGTACATCACCGCCTCGATCATCCTCCAGGTCATGACGCCCGTCTTCCCGTCGCTCCAGGCGCTCCAGAAGGAGGGCGAGCTCGGCCAGCGCCGCATCACCCAGTACACCCGGTACCTGACCGTGTTCCTGGCCGCCGTGCAGGCGCTCGGCTACACCTACGCGTTCCACTCGAACGCGATCGGCTCGAGCGCGACCGGCAACCTCGTCAAGTTCAACCTCGGCAACGTGATCCTCGTCGTCATCACGCTGACCGCGGGCGCGACGCTGCTCATGTGGATGGGCGAGCTGATCACCCAGCGCGGCATCGGCAACGGCATGTCGCTCCTGATCTTCGCGTCGATCCTCACGTCCGCCCCGGCGGGCATCTCGGCCTGGTGGCAGGGCTCCACCTTCGAGAAGCTGTCGCTGCCGATCGTCGTGTTCCTGGTGATCGTGGCCGTGGTCTTCGTGCAGGAGGGGATCCGCAAGATCCCGATCCAGTACGCCAAGCGCATGGTCGGGCGGCGGATGACGTCGGGCGGGTCGACCTACCTGCCGCTGCGCGTCAACATGGCGGGGGTCATCCCGGTCATCTTCGCGGCGGCGATCATGGCGTTCCCGCCCACCGTCGGCCAGATCGTCCCATGGTCGTTCGCCCATGACATGGCGCGCTTCTTCACACCCGGGGGCTGGCCGTTCCTGATCGGCGAGGCGGTGCTCATCTTCGGCTTCACGTTCTTCTACGTGGCCGTCGTCTTCAACTCGATCGAGCAGGCCGAGAACCTGAAGAAGTACGGCGGGTTCGTGCCGGGCGTCCGGCCCGGCCGGCCGACGGCGCAGTATCTCGAGAAGGTGCTCGTGCGGCTCACGGTCGCCGGCGGGCTCTTCCTGGCCTCCGTCGCGGTGCTGCCGTCGCTCTTCATCAAGTACGGCGGGTTCTCGACCGCCACGGCGCGCGCGCTGGGCGGCACGTCCGTCCTGATCGTCGTCGGGGTCGCGATCGACACGATGCGTCAGATCGAGTCGCAGCTGTCGATGCGTTCCTACAAGGGCTTCCTGAAGTAGCGATGCCTCTCGACCTCATCCTGATGGGGCCGCCAGGCGCCGGCAAGGGCACGCAGGCCGCTCGGATCGCGTCCGAGCGCGGCCTGGCCCACATCGCCACGGGCGACATGCTGCGCGCCGCGGTGCGCGACGGCACGCCGCTCGGCCAGGAGGCCAAGGCGATCATGGCCCGCGGCGACCTTGTGCCCGACGACCTCATCATCGCGATGTTCCGCGAGCGGCTGGGCGCCCCCGACACGGAGCCGGGCGTCCTCTTGGACGGCTTCCCGCGCACGAGCGCGCAGGCCGAGGCGCTCGACGGGATGCTCGAGGGGCTCGACCGGCACATCGCGTCGGTGATCGTCTTCGAGATCGAGCTCGAGGAGCTCGTCCGGCGGCTGTCCGGCCGCCGGGTCTGCCGGGCCTCCGAGCACGTCTACCACCTCGACTTCCACCCGCCGAAGGTCGACGGGGTCTGCGACGAGGACGGCTCCGAGCTCTACCAGCGCGAGGACGACCGCGAGGACGTCGTGCGGGCGCGCTACGAGAAGCAGTGGGTCCAGGCGGCGGCGCCGGTCCTCGAGTACTACGCGGGCCACGGGCTCGTGCAGCGCGTCGACGCCTCGGTGCCGAAGGACGAGGTCGCCGGCGCGGTCGACGCCGTCATCGACGAGCTGGACGGGCGCGCGTGATCGTCCGCAAGACCGAGGCCGAGCTCGAGACGATGGCCCGCGCCGGCCGGGTCGTGGCCGACACGCTCGACATGCTCGAGAAGGAGGCCCGCCCCGGCGTGACGACGGGCGACCTCGACCGCCTGGCCGAGGAGCTCATCACCTCGCGCGGCGGCACGCCGACGTTCAAGGGCTACCGCGGCTTCCCGGGGTCGATCTGCGCCTCGCCGAACGCGATGGTCGTGCACGGCATCCCCGGCCCGTACACGCTGGCGGAGGGCGACCTGCTCTCGATCGACGTCGGGGTCACGCTCGACGGCTACGTGGCCGACTCGGCGATCACCGTCACGATCGGCGAGCCGACCAAGGAGGCCGCCGACCTGATCGAGACCTGCTACCTCGGGCTTCAGGCCGCCATCGAGCAGTGCCGCGAGGGCAAGCGGCTCGGGGACGTGAGCCACGCCGTCCAGGAGGTCGTCGAGGCCCGCGGCTTCGGCGTCGTCCGAAGCCTGGTCGGCCACGGCGTCGGCCGCAGCATGCACGAGGACCCCCAGATCCCCAACTACGGTCCGGCCGGGCGTGGCCCCAAGCTGGCGGCCGGGATGGTCTTCGCGATCGAGCCGATGATCACCGCCGGCGGCTACGACGTGGAGGGCGGCCCCGACGGCTGGGCCGTCTTCACCCGCGACGGCAGCCTCGCCGCCCACTGCGAGCACACGGTGGCGGTCACCGCGAATGGCCCGCGGGTTCTGACATTCCGCGAACCGAAGGGGCGGGACGAGGGCCGGTGATAGACTTCACGGTCGCTCGTGCGAGGTGGCGCCGCCTGTCCGCCGAGCGGGCCCCCGTCCCCCTGGAGGATTCCCTGTGAAGGTCAGACCCAGCGTCCGCCCGATGTGTGAGAAGTGCCGCGTCATCCGCCGGCACGGCCACGTGCTGGTCATCTGCTCGAATCCCCGTCACAAGCAGCGGCAAGGGTAGTGGCGACTCCGGCAACACGAGTCTCCGCCGGCCGGCTGCAAAGCGTCGCGCTGCTGCGTCCTCGGCCGGCGCCGTGCGAAGCACTGCCGCCGTCCTGTGTCCTTGCATCGCTCGCTTTTCGCTCGGCGGGCGGATCCCCGCGTCACCGGAGGCGCCACTGATGGCACGTATCGCCGGAGTCAACATCCCCCGCGAGAAGCGGGTCGAGGTTGGCCTCACCTACATCTACGGCATCGGCCGTTCCACCTCGCTCAAGGTGCTCGCCGAGCTCGGGCTCTCTCCCGACACGAAGGTGCGCGACCTGACCGAGGAGGAGGTCGCCCAGCTGCGCGCGCACATCGACGGGAACCTGACCGTCGAGGGCGACCTGCGCCGCGAGCGCTCCCAGAACGTGAAGCGGCTGATGGAGATCGGCTGCTACCGCGGCCTGCGCCACCGCCGCGGCCTGCCCGTGGACGGGCAGCGCACGCGCACCAACGCGCGCACCCGCAAGGGCCCCAAGAAGACCGTCGGCAAGCAGAGGAAGAAGTAATTGCCCCAAGCACCTCGTAGAGGCGGGACGCGCGGCCGTGTCCGCCGGAAGGCCCGCAAGAACATCGCCATCGGCCAGGCGCACATCAAGACGTCGTTCAACAACACCCTCGTGGCGCTGACCGACAAGGACGGCGCCGTGATCGTGTGGAAGAGCGCCGGCGCAGTCGGCTTCAAGGGATCGCGCAAGTCGACGCCGTTCGCCGCGCAGGTGACGGCCGACGCCGCAGCCCGCGAGGGCATGGAGCACGGCCTCCAGAAGGTCGAGGTGTTCGTGAAGGGCCCCGGCTCGGGCCGCGAGACCGCCATCCGCTCCCTCCAGGCCGCCGGCCTCGAGATCCTGGGCGTGAAGGACGTGAGCCCCCAGGCCCACAACGGCGTCCGGCCGCGCAAGAGGCGGAGAGTCTAATGGGCCGCCCGGCAACGCTTACTGTGCGTCTGGCGGCTGCAAACCGTCGCCATGCGGCGTCCTCGGTCGCGCCGATATTTCAGTCAATATCGGCGCGCCCTGCGTCCTTGCCTGGCTCGGTTTTCGCTCGCCAGCCATCCCAGACGCGTCACCGGGAGGCCCAATGGCCCGCATGATCTCCCCCAAGTGCAAGCAGTGCAGGCGCGAGAACATGAAGCTCTTCCTGAAGGGCGAGCGCTGCCTCACCGAGAAGTGCGCGATCGAGCGCCGTGCCTACCCGCCGGGCGAGCACGGCCGCGGCCGCACCAAGCAGTCGGAGTACCTGCTGCAGCTGCGCGAGAAGCAGAAGATGCGCCGCTACTACGGCGTGCTCGAGACGCAGTTCCGCACGTACTACGACAAGGCCAGCCGCAAGGCGGGCATCACGGGCGAGAACTTCCTGCGGATGCTCGAGCTGCGCCTCGACAACGTCGTCTACCGGCTCGGGTTCGCGGCCTCGCGCTCGCAGGCCCGCCAGCTGGTGCGCCACAACCACTTCACCGTGAACGGACGGAAGGTCAACATCCCGTCCTACCAGGTCACCGCCGATGACGTCATCTCCCTCCGTGAGGGATCCGGCGCCAAGGCGGTTGTGGCCGACGCCACCGACCTCACGGCGTCGGTCGCGCCATGGCTCCAGGCCGACCACGACAACCTGCAGGGGACCGTGCTCCGGCTCCCCGACCGCGCGGACATCGACACGCCGGTCCAGGAGCAGCTGATCGTCGAGTTCTATTCGAAGTAAGGACCACATGCTCGAAAACATTCCGAAGATCACGTCAGAAGACGTCGGCGAAACGCTGGGGACGTTCGTCGTCGAACCGCTCGACCGCGGGTTCGGCTACACGTTCGGCAACAGCCTCCGCCGCGTGCTGCTCTCGTCCCTGGAGGGGGCTGCCGTCACCTCCGTCAAGATCGAGGGCGTCGCCCACGAGTTCACCTCCGTCCCCGGCGTCCGCGAGGACGTGACGGACGTCATCCTGAACCTGAAGAACCTCATCTGCCGCCTGCACGGCGAGTCGGGCGAGGTCGAGGTGCAGGTGCAGAAGGACGGCCCCGGCAAGGTGACCGCGGCCGACATCGAGGCGCCCTCCGACCTCGAGATCCTGAACCCCGACCTGATCATCTGCCACCTGGCCGAGAAGGCCCGGTTCGAGATGACGCTCACGATCGCCCGCGGCCGCGGCTACGTGCCGGCCGAGGGCAACAAGGGGCCGGAGACGACGATCGGGGTCATCCCGGTCGACTCGATCTTCTCGCCCGTGCGGCGCGTGTCCTACGACGTCGACGCCGCCCGCGTCGGTCAGCGCACCGACTTCGACAAGCTGAAGCTCGAGGTGACGACCAACGGCTCGATGACGCCGAAGGACGCCGTCAAGGACGCGGCCGAGATCCTGATCCGGTATCTCAGCATCTTCACGGACATCGACGCCGCCGACCTGGCCATCCGGCCCGACGGCGCCGCTGCCGAGGCCGCCGCGCCCTCCGCGCACGGGATGGAGAACATCCTGATCGAGGAGCTGGAGCTGGGCGTGCGCTCGTACAACTGCCTGAAGCGGGTCGGCATCGAGACGATCGGCGACCTGATCTCCAAGACCGAGGCCGAGCTGGCCGCGATCCCGAACTTCGGCAAGAAGTCGATCGAGGAGGTCAAGGAGACGCTCCAGGCCCACGGCCTCAACCTCCGGGGCTCTGAGTGAGGCATCAGCGCAAGGGTCGCAAGCTGGGCCGCGACCCGGCCCACCGCAAGGCGCTGCACTCCAACATGTGCGGGGCCCTCTTCGCCCACGGCCGCATCCAGACGACCGAGGCCAAGGCGAAGGAGCTGCGGCCGATCGCCGAGAAGCTCATCACCCTTGCACGCAAGGACCCGACCGACGTGGCGGCGCAGCGCCACGCGGTCGCGTTCCTGCGCTCGAAGGACGCCGTCCACGACCTGTTCCACCAGATCGGCCCGCGCTTCACCGAGCGGCCGGGCGGCTACACGCGGATCGTGAAGCTCGGCCCGCGCCCCGGCGATGCCGCGCCGATGGCGTACCTCGAGCTGGTCGACCACCAGCCGTAACCCCGGACGTGCCGGCGTACCGGCTGACCGTCGCCTACGACGGCACCGACTTCCACGGCTGGGCGGCCCAGCCCGGTCTGCGCACGGTCGCGGGCGACCTGGCCGGAGCGCTCGAGGTCGAGCCCCGGGAGCTGACGGTCGCCGGCCGCACCGACACCGGCGTCCACGCCGAGGCGAACGTCGTGTCGCTCACGGCGGCACGCCTCCTCCCGCTTCAGGCGCTCAACCGCCGCCTGCCGCCGGACGTGGCCGTCCGCGAGGGCGGCGAGGCGCCGGACGGCTTCGACGCCCGCCGCGACGCCCGCGCCCGGAGCTACGCCTATCGGATCACCACGGCGGCGGTCCCCGACCCGATGCGGGCCCGGTACGAGCTCCACCATCCTCGCCCGCTCGACCGCGCCGCTCTCGAAGCCTGCGCCGCCGTGATCGAGGGCACCCACGACTTCACGGCGTTCACGACGACAGAGACCGAGCACGTCCACTTCGACCGTACGGTGCTCTCGGCCAACTGGCACTCCGACGGCGACCGAATGGAGTTCCGCGTCACGGCCGACGCCTTCCTGCGTCACATGGTGCGCGTCCTGGTCGGGACGATGCTGGAGCGCCCGGACACCCACCACCTGGCCGCGCTCCTTGGAGGAAAGCCGCGTTCCGAGGCCGGCCGCACCGCCCCGCCGCACGGCCTCACCCTGACCTCCGTCACCTACTGAAACACCGGTGCCTGATGCCAATGTTTCACCCGGCTCACGAATGTGTGCCGGCGGAGGGTGCGCTACCTGATACCGGCGCTTGGCGGTCAGCCGCTCAGGGCCGGCGTGAGGGCGTCCCTGTCGGCGATCGCGGCGCGGCCGAGGCCGCAGGTCGCGCAGGCCGAGAGGTCGGCGGTCACCGGACGGCCGCGGAACGTTCCGACGGCGAGTGTCTGCCACGCCTGGAACGGACACATGCAGACCCGCGCGCCCCGGTCGTGCAGTCGCGGCACGTAGTCCGCGAGCGCCCGGCACGCGGCGGCCGGGTCGGCGTAACCGCCTCGGGCGGGCGAGCAGGACAGCTCGCGCTGCTGGAGGATGAGCAACGGATTGGCGGCCCGCCCCGACGGCCGGACGGCGTAGCAGTGCAGTCCGACTTGGGCACTTCCGGGGCAGTGCACCAGCTCGGCGTGCGCGACGGGCGGTACGCAGTGGGATCCAGGCGGGCACGAGACCCGGTGCAGGGAGAAGCAGTGCCCGGCGTGGCGACAGCTCGATGGCAGCAGCGCGCCGAAGTAGGTGACCTCCATCCGCGTCGCGGGCGGTGCGACGTGCACCTGTCCGGATCGAGCCGATCCCCCGAGGCAGCCCGTGGCGGCCGCGACCGTCCCCGCGAGGAGGAGGATCGTCACCAGGCGTCTCATGTGCTCTCAGACGGCACCGACGGCCGGAAGGTTCCCCTACCCCAGCTCATCGATCAGCGGCGTCCCGGCGGCGTCAAAGGCGGCGAGCGCCGTACTTGCAGCCGGGCTCTCGGGGAACTCCGCGGCGGCAAGCGTGAACACGAGGTCGTCGCCCGCCGGCTCCTGGAGGCTGTACGCCAGCTTCCGCGGGATCGCCGCGCTGGCGAGGTTCTCGGCGGCGCAGTGGATCTCGACCCGGCCGACCCCGGCGAGCTCGAACGCGACCCGAGTGAGCGCGGCGGCGGACTCCGTCGCAAAGCCCCGGCCGGCCGCGTCCGCCCGGATCCAATAGCCGATCTCGAGCCCGCCGGGCCCGATGCGCGGATGCAGGCCCGTACCGCCCAGGACGCGCTCCTCGCCCGCGTCGAAGATGCCGTAGACCGAGTCCGCGCCGAGGTCGAACTGGCCCCGGAACTCGCGCAGGAGCTCGACCTTCTGGGCGAGCGTCTGCGGCTCGTGCCGGGCCCACGGCATCCACGGCCGCAGATGGTCGAGGCTCGAATCGATCGCGTCCTTGAGGAGCGGCGCGTCGCGCGGGTCCCAGCAGCGGAGGACGAGACGGGGCGTCACGATGCGGTATGCGGGCCCGCGGCTCGGCATCCGGGCACGATACCGGCCGCTCCTCGTAACCTTCCGTGGCAATGCGCATCCTGCTCACGAACGACGACGGCATCACATCGCGCGGCCTGCTCGCCGCCAAGCAGGCCCTCGACACGGTCGGCGAGGTGTCGGTCATCGCGCCCGACTCCAACCGCAGCGCGGTCGGCCGCGGCATTACGATCGACCGCTCCCTGACGGTGACGGAGGTCGAGCTGCGCGACGGATCGCGCGGCTTCGCCACCGACGGCACGCCGGTCGACTGCGTGCGGTTCGCCGAGCTGGGATTCCTCGGCGAGCGTCCCGACCTGATCGTCGCAGGCATCAACTACGGCGTGAACCTGGGCGACGACGTGACCTACTCGGGCACCGTCGCCGCCGCGTTCGAGGGCATCGTGCTCGGCATCCCCGCGATTGCCGTGTCGCAGCAGTCGAAGGAGGCCGGGCTCCACTTCCGCCGCCAGCGCAACTACGACTTCTCGCCGGCCGCCGGCATCCTCCCGACGCTGGTCCGCCACGTCGCCCAGCGCGGCCTGCCGGAGGGGACGATCCTGAACGTGAACGCGCCGCCGCCGCCGGTGCAGGGCGTCGAGGTGGCGCGGCTCGGGCGGCGGATCTACCGCGACCGGCTCGACGTCGAGTACGACGAGGCCGGCCTGCGCCGCTACCGCATCTACGGCGACGACCCGTCCTACCACGACGAGCCCGATACCGACTTCCGGGCGATCGCCGAGGGCAAGATCGCCGTCACGCCCGTCCACCTCGACCTGACGAGCGCGGGAGCGATCGAGGAGATCGCGCGCTGGCAGCTCGAGTGACTCCGGCCTGGCTCGACCCGGCGGAGCTTCGGGTCGGCCTCGGCTGCATGCGCCTTCCCGCAGACGGCGCGCCTGAGACGATCCGGGCCGCGGCCGAGGCTGGGGTCACGGTCTTCGACACCGCCCGGGCGTACGACCAGAACGAGCAGCTCCTGGCCGCTGCGCTGCGCAGCGCCCGAACGGAGACCCGCGCCCGCGTGGTCACGAAGGGCGGAATGGCTCGGCCCGCCGGGGCGTGGGTCCCGGACGGGCGCGCGAAGGCCATCCTGGCGGACTGCGAGGCCAGCCTGGCCGCGCTGGACGGCCTCCCGATCGACCTGTACCTGCTGCATGCGCCCGACCCGCGCACGCCGTGGCGGACGTCCGTGCGCGCGCTGGCCAGGATCCGCGAAGAGGGCATGGCCCGCCGGGTCGGCGTCTGCAACGTCAACCGGTGCCTGCTCGACGAGGCCATGGAGCTCGCCCCGATCGAGGCCGTCCAGGTTGCGCTCGGCCCGTTCGACGACCGCCCGTTGCGAGGCGGAGTCGTTGACCGCTGCGCCGCCGCCGGGGTCGCCGTCATCGCCCACTCGCCGCTCGGCGGGCCGAAGCGCGCCGGTCGCCTGGCCCGAAACGCCGCCCTGGCGGCGCTGGCTGGAGAGCTCGGCGCGACGCCGGCCGAAGTCGCCCTCGCGTGGGTTCTGGGCCTCTCGCCGGGGCTCGTCGCGATCCCGGGCGCACGCCGGAAGGAGACGGCCCGCTCCGCCGCGGGCGCCGCCCGCCTGCGGCTGGACGCCGATCAGCACGCCGCGGTCGCCCGCGCGCTCGGCCGGGAGCCGACGGTGGCGCCCCGTCCGCAGGCCCGCACCGCGGCCGGGGCGGACGTCGTCCTCGTCATGGGCATCCCCGGCGCGGGCAAGACCGGCGTCGCGGAGGAGCACGTCGCCAGGGGCTACCTGCGCCTGAATCGCGACGAGCGCGGCGGCACCCTGCGCGACGTCGCGGCCGCGCTCGACGAGACGCTCGCGGCCGGCGTCCGCCGGGTCGTCCTCGACAACACCTACCTGAGCCGGGCGGCCCGGAACGACATCCTCGCTGCTTCTGGACGGCACGGAGCTGCGGTGCGCTGCATCTGGCTCGACACGCCGCTTGCGCAGGCGCAGATCAACCTCGTGGAGCGCCTGCTCGACCGCCTCGGCGCGCTGCCGGGGCCCGACGAGCTGCGAGACCTGGCCCGCGCCGAGCCTGGGCTGATGGCGCCCACGTCGCAGATGCGCACCGTCCGCGAGCTCGAGCCGCCCGGGGACGACGAGGGCTTCGCGCAGGTCGAGCGGCGGCCCTTCGTCCGCGGGCCGCAGCTGCGCGGGGCACGCGCCGGAGCCTTCCTCGCCGCGGCCGCAGCGTCCCCCGAGGTGCTCGCCAACTCCGATCCGCAGGCGCCGCACCTCGTCTTCGACTGGAGCCCGAGCGGAGACCGGGCAGCGCTCGACTCGGCGGCCGCCCGGGTCGCGGCCGCCGTCCGCGGGCCCGTCGAGGCCGCTCTCTGCCCGCACCCGGCCGGCCCGCCGCGCTGCTGGTGCCGGCCGCCGCTCCCGGGGCTCGTGCTCGCCTTTTCGCGGGAGCACGGAGTCGACCCGGCCCGCTCAGTCCTCGTCGGCACTGGGCCGGCCCACCGCTCGCTCGCGGCTGCGCTTGGAGCGCGCTATCTCGGGCCGTGACTAGTGTTCGCGCGATGTCGGACGGCCTCGACGGCGGCTGCTCGTGCGGCGCGGTGCGGTACCACCTGCGCTCCGAGCCGCTCTTCGTGCACTGCTGCCACTGCCTGAACTGCCAGCGCCAGAGCGGCAGCGCGTTCGCGATCAACGTGCTGATCGAGGCCGGCAGGTTGGAGGTCGTCGCCGGCGATCCCCGGCCGGTCGACGTGCCGCGCGACGACGGCTCGACCCAGCGCATCTTCCGCTGCCCGGCCTGCCAGGTCGCGGTCTTCAGCGAGTACACCCGCCCGCAGGTGTGGTTCGTGCGCGCGGGGACGCTCGACGATCCGTCGCAGGTCTCGCCCGACGTCCACATCTTCACGCGGTCGAAGCGCGACTGGATCGCGCTCCCGGAGTCGGTGCCGGCCTTCGAGGTCTACTACGACACGAAGGCCCTGTGGCCGCCCGCGAGCTACGAGCGGCTCCGCGCGGCCCTCGCATCCGGCGGACCGGGGAGCTGACGGTGCGGGCCGCCGTCACCGTCGCGTGCGTCCAGGCCGAGCCGGCGATCCTCGACCGGGAAGGCACGCTGGAGCGGGTCGAGGCGCTCACGGCCGAGGCCGCCGCGGCCGGGGCGGAGCTCGTGCTCTTCCCCGAGGCCTTCGTCCCCTGCTACCCGTCGAACCGCTGGGTGCGCCACCTCGCCGCCGGCGCCGACCCGGCCGCGAAGGCCACGTTCGCCCGGCTCATGCGCGAGGCGGTCGAGGTGCCCGGGCCGGCCTGCGACCGCCTCGGCGAGACGGCGAAGCGCCACGGCGTCTGGCTGGCCGTCGGCGCGAACGAGCGCTCGGGCGGGACCCTCTACAACTCGCTTCTCGTGCACGGACCGGACGGCGTGCTGCGCAGCCATCACCGAAAGCTGATGCCGACCAACCACGAGCGGCTCGTCTGGGGCATGGGCGACGGGTCGAGCCTGCACACCGTGGACGCCGGGTTCGGGAACGTGGGCGGCCTGATCTGCTGGGAGATGAACATGCCGCTCGCCCGGTTCGCGCTCTACCAGGACGGGCTCGAGATCCTGCTCGCGCCGACGGCGGACGACTCGGACGCCTGGCACGACTCGATGCGCCACATCGCCCGCGAGGCGCGCGCCTACGTCCTCACGTCAGTGGTGTTCCAGCGCGCGTCGTCGCACCCCGATGACGTGCCGCTCGCCGACGGCGACGACCTGATGAGCCGCGGCGGCACGGCCATCCTGGGGCCGGACGGGAGCTACCTGGCGGGCCCGCTCTGGGACGAGCCGGGCATCGTGACGGCGGTGCTCGAGCCGGCGCGCCTCGACGAGGAGCGCCAGCGGTTCGACCCGGCCGGTCACTACCACCGGCCGGACGTCTTCCGCCTCTCGGTCGGCTCCTAGCTGGCCTCGGCCAGGAGGCCGGCCATGTCGAGCGGCAGCGTCACCATCGCGATCCGGCCGTCCTGGTCGCGCGGCCACTCTGACATATCGCGGTCGCGGTAGAGCTCGATCCCGTTGCCGTCGGGGTCCTGGAGGTAGATCGCCTCGGAGACGCCGTGATCGGACGCCCCGGCGAGCGGCACGCCTTGCTCGAGGACGCGCTTCACCGCCGTCGCGAGGTCGGCTCGGGTGGGGTAGAGGATCGCGAGGTGAAAGAGGCCGGTCGTGCCCAGCGGAGGCGGCGGCCCGCCGCGGCTCTGCCAGATGTTCAGGCCGATGTGGTGGTGGTAGCCGCCGGCGGAGAGGAACGCGGCCGACGAGTCGAAGTGCTGCTGGACCTCGAACCCGAGCACGTCGCGGTAGAACGCCTCGGCGCGGTCGAGATCGGAGACCTTGAGGTGCACGTGGCCGATCCGCGTGCCCTCCGGGATGGTGTAGTCCATCCCCGGAACGATACCGGCGTCACCGCTGCCGCCAGTGGCGGTCGAGCTCCGAGTGGTACTCGCGCCCGAGCCAGTCGCCCTGCCCGGCGAGCCACTCCGAGAACCGGGCCGTCCCGAGCGCCGGGGCGTCGGAGGTGAGCAGGCTCGCCGTGAGGGCACCCAGCTCCTCCGCGGTCACGACCGTGTCGCGGAGCGCCGCCCCGGCGGCACGGCCGAGCGCGGCCACCGCCTGCTCCGGGAGCGGCACGATCCGCGTACTCGCCCCAACCGCCCTGCCGATCTGCTCGACCAGCCCGCGGTACGTGAAGGTCTCCGGCCCGACGGCGTCGACGACTCCCGGCGCCGCCTCCTCGACGGCGATCCGCGCCACGTCGTCGACGTGCACCGGCTGCACCCGGCACGCGCGCCGGGGGACGGCGAAGACCGGCGCACGGCGCAGGAACCAGGCGATGTTGTTGACGAGGATCTCCTGGCGGCCGCCGAACACGAGCGACGGCCGCACGACGGTCGCCGGCACCGGGCCGGCCAGGGCCAGCTCGTCGACCGCCGCCTTGGCGCGGAAGTAGGCGTAGGGCGAGGCGAGCGACGGCCGCGTGACCGAGATGTGGACGATCCGCTCGACCCCGGCCGCGGCAGCCGCGCGGAAGAGGCGCGCCGACGCCGCCACCGCCCATTCGAACGTCGACCCGCCGCGCGGGAAGCGGATCCAGAACGTGTTGTAGAGCACCTCCGTGCCGTCGAGCGCGCTCACGAGGCCGGCCTCGTCGTCCAGGTCGAGCGGCGCGACCCGCACGGCGCCGGCCAGCGGGTGGCCGGGCGGCGCGGGCGAGCGCGCGAGCGTCCGCACCGAGCGGTCGCGCGCGAGCAGCTCGCGGGCGATCACGGAGCCCGTGTAGGAGAACGCTCCGGTCACCGCATCCACGGGCCGAGGCTACCAAGTGCCATCGCCGGCCGCGTCCAGTCGGCTGGGTGCGACGCTAGCCGCTGCTCTCAGTGGAGCCGCCGCCCGAGTCCTCGGTCGTGCCGCCGCCGCTGCCGACGGTCACGGCGACGTCCATCCCGGCCTCCTTATGCCCGGGCACCGAGCGGAAGAGCTCGTAGCTGCCGTCCGTCAGCGTCACGGTGAGCTGCTGCGTGCCGCTCGTGAATGTCGGCGTGGCCGGCTCATCGAGGCCGGGGCCCTCGATGGTGAGGTTGTGCCCGGTCTGCCCGGTGTTCGTCACGATGAACGTGTACGTCCCGGCGGCGAGCGTGGTCCCGCCGGCGATCTCGATCGAGAAGTCGGCCAGCGTGACGTCGACCGGCGTGCCGATCCCGCCGGACGACGTTCATATGCGCTTCTACGCGAGCGGGCGCGAACCGGTTTGCCGCGGTCCGACTATCGTGCGTGGTCGACATGGGTGGGGACAAGGCGTCGCAGCGTGCAGCGGAGCTCCGGCGAGCGATCGCCGAGGCCGACCACCGGTACTACATCCTCGACCAGCCGACGCTCTCGGACGGGGAGTACGACGACCTCATGCGCGAGCTGCGCGCGCTCGAGGCCGACGACCCGAGCCTCGTCACGCCCGACTCGCCCACGCAGCGGGTCGGGGTCGTCTCGGGGTCCGGCTTCGCCGAGGTGGAGCATCTCCAGCCGATGCTGTCGCTCGCGAACGCCCGAAACGACGCCGAGTTCGAGGCGTGGTCCGAGCGCCTCGGCCGGCTGATCGGGGAGGAGCCCTACCAGCTCGTGACCGAGCCGAAGGTCGACGGGCTCGCGATCTCGCTGGTGTACGAGAACGGGATCTTCATCCGCGGAGCGACCCGCGGAAACGGCGTCGTCGGCGAGGACGTCACGCCCAACCTCCGCACCGTGCGATCGATCCCGCTCCGGCTTGCGGGTGAGCACGCTCCGCCGCTCGTCGAGGTGCGCGGCGAGGTCTACCTGCCGCTCGAGGGCTTCGCACGCGTGAACGAGGAGCAGATCGCGGCCGGCGGAAAGCCGTTCATGAACCCGCGCAACTCGGCGGCCGGCTCGCTGCGGCAGAAGAACCCCGCCGTGACCGCTCGCCGGCCGCTGAGCCTGTGGGCGTACGGCATCGGCCGCTCGGAGGGCCTCGAGCTCGCCACCCACTGGGACTCGCTGGCGTGGCTCCGCGATCAGGGCTTCCCGGTCTCGCCGGACGCCGAGCTCCACGCCGACGTCGCATCCGCGCTCGACTTCTGCCACGCGTTCGAGGCCCGCCGCGCCGACTTGAGCTACGACGTCGACGGCGTCGTCGTCAAGGTCTCGTCGCTCGACCAGCAGCGCCGGCTGGGATCCGTCGGCCGCGACCCGCGCTGGGCGATCGCCTTCAAGTTCGCTCCGACGACGGCCATCACGAAGCTCGAGAAGATCGGCCTGAACGTGGGCCGCACGGGGGCGCTCAACCCGTACGCGATCCTCGAGCCCGTGGTCGTGGGCGGCGTCACCGTCTCGCTCGCCACCCTCCACAACGAGGACGACATCCGCCGCAAGGACATCCGCGAGGGCGACCGCGTCATCATCCAGCGGGCGGGCGACGTCATCCCGCAGGTTGTCGGCCCGGCGCCGGAGCAGGACGGCCGCCGCCGCAAGGCCTGGCGCATGCCCGACCGCTGTCCGGTGTGCTCGACGCCGATCGTCCGAAACGAGGGCGAGGCGCGCCACTACTGCCCCAACCGGGCCTGCCCGTCGCGGGGCTACGAGGGGCTCAAGCACTTCGTCTCGCGCGGGGCGATGGACATGGACGGCGTCGGCGAGAAGCTCGTGGCCCGGCTCGTCGAGCTGGGGCTCGTCTCCCAACCGCAGGACTTCTACAAGCTGGCGGTCGACGACCTGCTGCCGCTCGACGGGTTCCAGGCGACGTCGGCCGAGAACGTCGTCGGCTCGATCGAGCGGTCGAAGTCGCGCCCGTTCGACCGCGTCCTCTTCGCGCTCGGGATCCCGCACGTCGGCGGCATCACCGCGGAGCTCCTGGCCGGCGCGTTCGGGTCGATGGAGGCGCTGCGGCGGTCGACGCCCGAGGAGATCGCCGACGTCGAGGGCATCGGGCCCGTGATCGCCGAGACCGTCTCGGCCTGGTTCCTCGACGACGAGCACGCCGCCATCGTCGACGCGCTCGCGGCGGCCGGGCTCACGATGTCGGGCCCCAAGCGCGCCCCCGCGGCGCCGTCCGGCCCGCTGGCCGGCAAGACCTTCGTTGTCACCGGGGCGCTCGAGGGCTTCACGCGCGACACGATCGGGGAGCGCCTTGCGGAGTTGGGGGCGAAGGTGACGGGCTCGGTCTCGGCCTCGACGGACTACGTGCTGGCCGGCGAGGGCGGGGGCTCGAAGCGGGCGAAGGCCGAGTCGCTCGGCGTGCCCGTCATCGACCTCGCGGAGCTCGAGCGGCTGGCCGCGTCTTAGACGCCGGAGCCGGCCAGGAGCTGGACGATGGCGTCCTGGAGCCGGTGGGCGGCCAGGACGTCGAGCTGCGGACGCCGGTTCTGGAGGATCGAGAAGACGAGCCGGTGGCCGTTGGCCGAGCGGACATAGCCGGAGAGGGCGGAGGCGGTGTTGAGCGTCCCCGTCTTGGCGTGGGCGTTGCCGTGGGCCGGGCCGGTGCGCATCCGGTCGCGGAGCGTGCCGCTCACGCCCGCCACGGGCAGCGCCGCGTGCAGGTAGAAGCCCCAGGACTGGCGGGCCGAGCGGCGCAGGATCGCGGAGATCTGGCGCGCGCTCATGTGGTCGCCGAGCGAGAGCCCGGAGCCGTCCATCAGGCTCGCGCCGTGCATCTTGACGCCGATCCTGCGCAGGCTCCGGCGGGTGGTGAGCGTGCCGTTGGCGGTCGTTCCGGAGAGGCCTGCGCGGACGGCCAGGGCCTTGGTCAGGACCTCGGCGTAGTAGTTGTCGGACGGGAGGTCCATCTGGCGCACGAGCCGGGAGATGTGCGGCGATCGCACCGACGCGACGACCCAGGCCGAGCTCGGGTGGACGCGCACGCTCGGCCCCTTCTGGAACACGACGCCGCGGTTCTTGAGCGACTTCTTGAGGATCTGCGCAGCGAAGAGCGGCGGGTTGGGCGAGGCCTGTGGGTGGCCCGCGTTGAAGAGGTCCTCGTTCACGGAGAGGGCCGAGATCGGCGGGCAGTCCTGCCAGTAGCTCGGCTTCCAGAGCGGCCCGGCGCGGCGGCTGTCGAACTTGCTCTCGTCGCCGTAGAGGCGTCCGATCACGCGGCGTACGCCGCGGGCGCTGACGGCGGCCGCCACGTCGCTCAGGAGCGTTCCGCCTCCACCGTGGACGACGCGGGCGAACGGCTTCGTCGAGAGCGACGGATCGCCGCCGCCGACGAGGAACAGGCTGCCGTTGACGGTGCCGGCCGACAGCGGGCCGGACGCCATGATCCGCGTCCGCAGGCGGGCTGACGGGCCGAACTGGATGAAGAGCGCGGCGCTCGTCGCCAGCTTCATGTTCGATCCGGGCCGCAGCTGCTGGCGGCCGTTGTGGATCGCCAGGTAGCGCCCGGTGGTGCGGTCGAACACCGCGAGCCCGGTGCGAGGGCCTGCGAACTGCGAGCGCGCGATCAGGTGCTCGATGCGCGCGTCGAGGGTGGCCGCGCCTGCGGTCGCCGGCGCCACGGCCATCACGGCCACGCACGCGAGCAGGGCTCGACGAACGGTCACCGAGATGCTACGGCCGCCCTCCGCTTCGGCGTCCTACCGAGACGGGCTCAGTTCCTCCTGCACGGCCTGGAAGAGGCTCTTGTCGATCTTGCCGTGGTAGATCGGGACGGACTGCTCGTGGCAGAGCCGGATGACGTCTTCGCGCTTCATGCTGTATTCCTTGGAAAGCTCATCCGGCGTGAGGTGGTTCGCCATTCCTGCTCCCTTCTGTTCGCTGAACGAGAAAACCCACCGAGCGAATGTCGCTCGATGGGCTCAGAGGTCGAACTGGATGTTGAGGTGTGCGGACAACTAGGCCCGCTCCGATCCGCTGTCCATCCTCACACGATACCGAGGCGCCCGGACTGCGTCAACAATCCGATGGGGGGACTCCTCAGATGGGGTTCGGGACGTCGACGAAGACGTGCTCGACGCCGAACCTGCCAGCCACGAGATCGCCCAGCGCGCGCACGCCGAAGACCTCCGTCGCATAGTGGCCGGCAGCGACGAAGTGGATGCCGGCCTCGCGGGCCTGGGCCATCGCGGGCTCGCGCGGCTCGCCGGTGAGGAAGCAGTCGGCGCCCGCGTCGGCTGCCGGCAGCATGTCCTGCGCGGCGGCGCCCGAGATGACCGCGACCCGCCGGATCCGCTCCGGGCCGGCGTCGAAGACGAGCGGCTCGGGGTTGATCTCCGCCCGCACCCGCTCGAGCAGCTCGTCCAGCGAGAGCGGAGGGTCGGCCGCGGCGAGGAAGCCGATCGTGCGGTCGCCGTGCACGCCGAACCCGACCGGGTCGACGAGTCCCAGGGCGCGGCAGATCAGGGCGTTGTTCCCGACCTCGGGGTGCGCGTCGAGCGCGAGGTGGTAGGCGACGAGCGAGAGGTCGTGGTCGAAGAGCGAGCCCAGGCGGGCCCGCTCGCGCTCCCCGATCCGGCGCGGCTCCGAGCTCCAGAAGAGGCCGTGGTGGACGATCAGCATCTGCGCGCCCTCCGAGGCCGCCCGTTCGAAGAGCTCGAGCGAGGCGCTGACGCCGGTCGCGACCTTGGTCACCTCCGCGGCACCGGTCACCTGAAGGCCGACCGGGAGCGCGTCCGGATAGCCACCGGCATCGAGGTGGTCGTCGAGGAATGCGACGATCTCGTCCCGGCTGGCCACGAGACAACCGTACCCTCCATACGGGTGGTCCTGCCACCCCACCCCTTGCGCGGGCGGGCGGCGTGCGCCACGCTCCCGGTATGGCGGAGAGGGTCTCGCTCGACGACCGCCTGGCCTGGCACGTGCGCCCGGGCCGCGGTCGCGCGCGCCGGCAGGCGTTCGAGCGCACCGGCGGCGACACGCTGCGGGGCCGCATCCAGCGGCGGATCGACGCGGCTATCGAGATCTTCGAGACCGACCGGCTGCTCTACGACGTCGAGGTCGAGGCCATGTCGGCCTGGATCCGGCGACTGGTCGCGTTCGACGCATATTGCGCGCGGCGCGACTCGCGCCTGCGATAATCCCCGCTTCCGGGGCGTGGCGCAGCCTGGTAGCGCGCACCGTTCGGGTCGGTGAGGTCCCGAGTTCGAATCTCGGCGCCCCGATACCAGGAAACGGCGGAAACATGCGGCTGGTGACGCTTCGTCACGGCCGCATGGCCGCCCGTCGGCGCCGGCGGGTGCCGTAGGCTGGGAGGATGCCCAACGTCCTCATCACCGGCGCCGGGACGAGCCGGGGGATCGGCGCGGCGTGCGCCCGCAAGCTCGGCGGGCTCGGCTGGAGCGTGGGTCTCAGCCACTGGCAGCCGGGGGACGGCGATCAGGACGACGTCCTCGGCGAGCTTCGCGCGCGCGGCGTCCGCGCCGAGGCGGTGGAGGCCGACCTGTCCGAGCAGGACTCGGCCGGGCGCCTGTTCGACGAGCTGGAGCGTCGCCTCGGCGGCGGGTTGTCCGCGCTGGTTGCGTGCCACTGCCGGGACATCGAGCTGCCCCTCATGGAGACGCCGGCCGAAGAGCTCGACCGCCACTTCGCGGTCAACGCCCGCTCCGTCGCGATGCTCATCCAGGAGCTCGCCCGTCGGCTGCCCGGGGACGACGGACGGGTGGTCGCGTTCACCAGCGATGCGCTCGAGGACAACGTGCCCTACGGCGTGACCAAGGCCGCGCTCGACAGGGTCGTGAAGGCGGCGGCGGTCGAGCTCGGCCCTCTGGGAATCCGGGCGAACGCCGTCAACCCCGGCCCGACCGAGACCGGATGGATCGGCGAGCCTCTCCGGGCCGAGCTCTCGGCCCGCACCCCGCTCGGCCGGACGGGCCTGCCCGCAGACGCCGCCGAGCTGGTTGCCTTCCTGCTCTCGCCCGAGGGCGGCTGGATCACCGGCCAGCTCCTGCACTCAAACGGCGGCCTGCAGTAGGGATCGACGCCGCAGGGAACAGAACGGCCGTCCCCGCCGTCTCAGGGGCATGAGACACATGCGAATACTCTCAATCGTGGCGGTGATCGGCACGGCCTGCTGGGTCTCCGCCTCCGAAGGCGCGGCCGTCCCGCACACCGGTTCGGCGAAGAAGACGATCCGCCTTGAGCCCGGCCACTATGTGTTCCACCTCGGCGGCCGGGTGAGGGTCGGCGACAAGATCGTGTGCGTGACCCGGAGCGGCGCGCCGGCCGGCGGCGGCTTCGTGCCGAAGCCCGGGCACGGCGTCGGCTCTTCGACCGGGTTCAGCTTGTTCGTCTCCGCGTCCGGCAAGGTGAAGATCACCTGCCCGACGCATCCCGGGAACGCGTAGCAGCACAACCGCTCTCAGGGTGCTCTCACCGTGGTCTCACCCGCCGCGTGGATGCTTCGTGCATGGAGACCCACCAGCCGGGCGCCGGCAGGGCGCGGATCGCCTCCGCGCACAGGCGAGCGCGATACGCGAAGATGGCGCTGGGCGCTGCCGGCGTGGCGTTCTTCGCCGCGGGAATGTCGCTTGCGCACGGCAACGTCGCCGGCCACTCCCGCCGCCAGACGCGCCCGCTGGCCGCGCCGAAGCGGTTCCAGAAGGCTGTACGGCGCGATGCGCTGGACGCCGGCCTGCTGGCGCCCGCCCAAGCGCCGCCGCGCGCGACGACGTCCGTGTCGTGAGCACCCGGACATTCCGCGCGATGGGCTGCGAGATCGTCGTCGCCGGGGCCGGGCGGCGGACGGGCGAGGCGATCGCGCGGCTCTTCGCCGACCGGGAACGGGTCTTCAGCCGCTTCCGGCCCGACAGCGAGCTGACCGCCGTGAACGCGGCCGCGGGGCGCCCGACCGTCGTCTCGCCCGCCTTCGCGGAGATGCTCGACCGCGCGCTGGCGCTCGCCGCCGAGACGGACGGCCTGGTCGATCCGACTGTCGGCCGCGCGCTCGCAGCGCTGGGCTACACCTGCGACTTCGCCGTGCTCGGCGACGATCCGACGCCGGCCGGCCCGCCCGTGCCCGCCCCGGGCTGGCGGAGCGTCCAGCTCGCGGGCCGCGTGCTGCGGATGCCGGCGCGGTGCGCGCTCGACCTGAACGGCATCGTCAAGTCGGCGACCGTGGACGCCGCGGCGGCCCTTCTGGACGGCGACGGATTCGTTTCGGCCGGCGGCGACCTCGCGGTGTGCGGCCCGGTGGCGGTCACCCTCCCGGGCGGCGGCGCCGTGACGGTCGTGCGCGGCGGGATCGCCACGAGCGGGACGACGAAGCGCCGGTGGCGGCGTGCGGGCACGACGCATCACCATCTGATCGACCCGGCGACCGGCCGGCCGGCGGCCTCGCCCTGGGACGCCGTCACGGCGTCGGGCGTGACCTGTGTGGCCGCGGACGTGGCCGCCCGCGCGGCCTTCCTCGCCGGTGACGACGGCCCCGGTTGGCTCGACCGGCGCGGGATCCCGGGGCGGTTCGCCGCACCCGACGGGACGATCGTCATGAACCGGGCGTGGACCGCGATGGCCGGAGAGCGAACGTGCATCTGACCTCGAGCCCGGTCGACTGGTATGCGGCCCGGGCGGCCGGCATTGCCGCGTACCTCCTTCTGACGGCGGTCGTGACCCTGGGCGTGGCGATGGCCGGGCGGGCGCCCGGGCGCCGCTGGCGGCGGTGGCCGATGTTCGCGGTCGAGGACGTGCACCGGGCGGGCGGCTTGCTCGTCGGAACCTTCATCGCGCTCCACATCGCGACGATCGCGATCGACTCCTTCCTGCCGTTCTCGCTCTCGCAGCTCGCGATCCCGCTGACGTCGAACTACCGGCCGGTGTGGACAGCGCTCGGGATCGTTGCCGCCGAGCTCCTGCTCGCGCTCGCGATCACGAATCGCTACCGCGACCGCATCCCGCGCCGGTGGTGGCGCGCTGCGCACTATGCGAACTTCGCAGTGTGGATCGCCGCGACCCTGCACGGCCTCGGCAGCGGCACCGACCGCGGGGCGCCCTGGATGATCGCGATGTTCGCCGTGTCGGCGGCGGTCGTTGCGGCGAGCGTCAGCTGGCGGATCGGGGAACGGCACGGGATCGCGGCCGCTCTGCGGCCGGCCTCGCTCGCGGGTGCCGCCGTCTGTGCGGCCGCTGCCGTCGGCCTGCTCGCGGTAGGCCCGTTCCGCGTCCACAGCCGGCCGTGGAACGCGCAGCGGTTCACCGATCGCCTGAGCGGCCGGATCCTCCAGCAGGGCACGGCGTCGCGGGCCATCGTCTCGATGAGCGGCACGGCGACCGGGTTGCAGAACGCGCTCGTCCGGGCCGATCTCCTCGTCGGCGCCTCGCGGTCCGAGTCGACGAGCTTCCAGCTCGAGCTCCTGCCGAGCGGCGACGTCTGCACCGGCACCGTGAGCGCCGTGCGGAGCTTCGGCTTCGACGCCGACTGCCGAATGGCCGACGGCACCGGCCGCCACGTGCACGCCGCCTGGCAGCTCGTCGCGAACGCGCGCCTCCGCGGCACGCTCTCGGCCGTGCCGGCCGCCGAGTCGGACTGATCCCGCGCCGGTCGCCGGGGCGCGAGCCGGTTGACAGATACGTTCAAACGCGGTTGAATGTTCAACGAGAGTTGAACGATGCAAGACACCCTCCTCCTCGACCGGATCGACCAGGCGAATGCCCTCCTCCAGCCCGCGCGGCTCGACGTGCTGCGCCAGCTCGAGGAGCCGCGGTCGTGCCCGCAGGTGGCCGCAGCGCTGGGCCTCACCACGCCCCGCGTCCACTACCACGTGAAGGTGCTCGAGAAGGCGGGGCTCGTCGAGCGCGTCGCCGAGCGACGCGTGCGCGCCGTCGTCGAGGGCGTCTACCAGGCGGCGGCGCGCTCATACTGGCTGTCCGCAGGCCTCGTCGGCCGCCTCGGCGGCGCCCGCGCGAGCCGCGAGTCTCGAAGCCACGAGTACCTCTTCGGCCTCGCCGAAGAGCTCCAGGCCGACCTGGGCAGCCTCGCCGAGGCCGAGGCCACGTTCGGCATGACGGCCGAGATCGACCTGCCAGCCGACCGGCGCGCGGAGTTCCTGGCCGAGGCCCAGGCGGCCCTGACCGCGCTCGCGGAGCGCTACGGCGCAGCCCCCGGCGGCGCCAGGGCCACCTACCGCCTGCGCGCCGCCTGCTACCCCGTTCCACCTCCGGAAGGAGCCACCCGATGACATAGACCGCCGACCTTCAGATCATCCGCGCCGGAGTCGAGATCGGCGCGCCGCCGGAGCGCGTCCACCGCGCGCTCACGGACGACCTCGACCGCTGGCTGGCCGACTCGGCCGCCGTCGACCTCGCCGCCGGCCGCTACGACTTCTGGGGCCCGCACGTCTTCGAGGCGCCGGACCGCGACGCCGGCCGGCATCCGCTCCTCGAGCACGAGCCCGGCCGGCTCCTGCGCTTCGGCTGGCACGTCCGCGGCGCCGACACCGAGGTCGCGATCGCGCTCGAGCCCGCGGGTGCGGGGACGCGGGTCGAGGTGACCCAGGCCGGCGTCCCGCAGCGCGCCGAGGGCGCCGCCTCGATCGACGACGTCTGGAAGGTGACGCTCGAGAACCTCCGCCGGTGGTGCGAGCGGGGTGAGGCACCCGTGCGCGTCGACTTCTCCCGCCGGCCGGTCGGCGACGCCTGCGCCGAGGTCACCATCGAGGCGCCGCCCGAGGCCGTGTTCGAGACGTTGGTCGATCCTGCGCGGGTGAGCGAGTGGTGCGGCGCCCAGGCCGAGGTCGAGCCGGCGGTCGGCGGCCGCTACAGCTTCGGCTGGGAGGGCGGCGGGCCGGTCGAGATCCTCGACCTCGACGCGCCCCGCCGTCTGGCCTACACGTGGGCGTACCCGCCCGAGCCCGAGACCGTCGTCACCTGGGAGCTCGAGGGCTCCGGAGGGCGAACGCGGCTCACGATCATGCACACGGGCTTGGGCGACCGCGATGTTGCCGACTACGAGTGCGGCTGGGCGGGCTTCCTCGTCACGATCCGAAACCAGGTCGAGGGCCGCGCGTGAGCCACTTGGCGCCTGCGGGTGCCAATTGCAGGAGGAGCAGGAGGACGGCGGGCACGAGCACGGGGATCCCGAGCGCCCGCCCGCCGACGGCCAGGAGCACGGCGTCGGCCAGCGAGAGCGCCGCCGCGAGGGCATGCACGGGCCGGTAGGGCACCATGTCCGCCGCCAGGCAGCCGGCCGCGAGCACGAACGCGGCGATCCCGGCGATGCCCGTGAACGCGAACACCTGCGGCGGCTGGACGGCGAGCGCGGCGGCCGTGGCGGCGGCGCCGAGCGAGCCGAGGGCGTTCCTGGGCCACCTCACGGCTCCGACCACCGGTCGAGCACGCGGCCGCGCTCGTCCACGAACGTGTAGGCGATGCTCGCGCTCGACACGTCGACGAGGAGCGAGCCGTAGTCGAGGAGCGAGATGGCCGCACCGGGCGTGGCTTTCGTGAACTCGGCCGCACCGGGACCCTCGCCGCTCGTCCCGACCGTGAACTCGGGCAGGCCGCCGACCATTCGCCGCTCGTAGCGGTGCAGGTGGCCGGCCATGATCGCCGCCACGCCCGCCCGCCGCAGAACCGGCAGGATCGGGTTCTCGGGCTGGATCGGCCGGTGGACGACGACAAACCGCACGAGCGCCCCCGGCTCGGCGAGCGCCCGCCGGGCGAAGTCGAGCTCGGGCGCGCCCGCCTCGAGGCCGAGCAGCACGAGCTGGACGGGGCCGTAACGCACGACGTAGCGGCCGCGCGGGCCGGGCAGATGAAGCGCCGACGTCACGGCCGCCCCGCCCGAGTAGATCAGGTCGTGCTCGCCCTCGGTGGCCCACAGCGGCGCGTTCAGCATCACGTCGTGCAGGGGCTCGAAGATGTTGCGGTCGAGCACCTGCGGGGCGCCGACGAGGTAGCTGTTGTCGCCGGCGGTCGTTACGAAGTCCGGGTGCGCCGCGGCGAGCGTCCGGCCCACGGCCCACTCGTGGTCGTTGCCCGAGCCGTAGTCGCCGATGACGGCGAACCGGACGCCGTCGCGCAGGTCGAGCGGCGCCGTCCGGAACGAGCCCGACGCCCGGCCGATGCCGCCGACCGACGCCGTCCACAGGTAGCGCGTCCCCGGCCGCAGGCCCGTGAAGCGGCCCCCGGTCGCGGTGACCGTCCCCTCCGGGCCGGCCGCCGTCAGCTCGACCTTGCCGTTCCCCTCGATCGACCACGTCAGCGCCGCGCCGGTCGTGTCGAGCCGGATGACGAAGGGCCCGCGGGTGAACGGGTCGCCGGACGGGCCGAGCAGGTAAAGGCGCCAGTAGACCAGGACGGCGATGACGACGAGCACGAGCACCGCGCACGCCATCGCCAGCGCGACCAGGCCGCGGCGCAGGCGGCGCTCCCGCGGCGTGAGCGCGTGATCCGTCATCGTCGCATCCCGAACCGTGAGCGTACCCGCACCCGGTCCCTAGGATCCGTGCGATGCGATTCGCCTCCAATCTGGCGATCGACAGGCTGTCCGAGCGGCTCGCCGGCGCGACCGAGCGCGCGATCGCGACGGTCGTCGAGCGGCGCGGGCCGGCCGTCGTCCGCGCGGCCGAGCGGCTGCGCGCTGAGCATCCCGGCCGCTCGCCCGCGGAGCTGGCCCGGATCGCCGTCGCCCGAAGCGGCCGCCGGGTCGCCGGGACGGGGGCCGTGACCGCCCTGCCTGCGGTGCTCCCGGGGGCGGGGAGCATGGTCGAGATCGGCGCCGCGCTGGGCGACGCGTCGCTCCTTACCGTCGCCCAGACGGAGCTCGTGCTGCTCCTCGCCCACCTGTACGGTCGGCCCCTGCACGACGTCGAGGGGCGCCGGCTCGACGTCCTCATGGCGATGGGGGTGGAGGTTGGCGTCGTCGACCTGCACCGCAACGGCTCCATCCGGGTGATGGGGACGGCGCACGTCGACGGCGAGCTCTCCGGCGCGGCCGGGGCGCTGCTTGCGAGGCGGATCTCGCGGCGGCTGGCTGCGCAGGTGGCCGGCAAGCTGGCCCGCCGGCGCGCCTACGTGATCCTGGGACGCGAGGTGCCGGTGCTCGGCGTCGGGCTGGCGGCGGGCTACAACCTCTGGTCGACCCGCCGCGTCGGCAAGGCGGCGCGCGACTACTTCCACCACGTGTCTCAGGGCCGGCGGTAGAGCTACCCGCGAACGTGGACGAAGGCGAACGTCTGGGGACGGTGGCGCTCGCGCTGGAGGACGCGCCCGCCGTTCGGCTCGCCTGCGAGCGAGACGTTGCCCTCGACGGTCTGGTAGCGCGTCTCGTCGGCGTCGAGCCAGCGGTCGAACAGGCCGATGTGGTCGGGCACGCCGTCGCCGTCCAGATCGAAGACGGCCAGGTCGCCGTTCAGGGGCGTGCGGGTGATCGAGAGGTGGTTCGCGCCGCGCTGGGCGTCGCCCAGGAGTTGGGGGACGTACGAGTAGTGGCGGCCGGGCTCGAACGCCGCCGACCCGGCCTGGTCGAAGCACCACGCCACGAAGATCACGCACCAGGGGCCGAGCACGCCGTACCACTCGGTGAAGTCGCACCTGTGGCTGCCGGGTGGCTCCTCGCGGTCGCCGACGCACGAGACGGCGGCCTCGTAGGCGGCGCTCCAGAGCTGGGCGTCCTCGGCGCGCTTCAGCCGCCGCGTCCGCATGGACTTGAGCGAGGACGAGAGCGGGGCCTCCTCGGCCAGGAGCGTCAAGAGGTCCGAGCTGCAGACCTGGTCGATCTTCTGCTCCGGGAACCCCATCCAGTACTTGGCGCGCCGCACCGCCGCGGCCGTGCGCTCGCCGTAGACGCCGTCGAGCGGGCCGGGGTCGAACGTCCCGAACGGGTTGTGGAGGAGGGCGCGCTGTGCCCTTCGCACCTGCGGGCCGTCCATGGCCGGAGACGTCAGATGGAGCTCGGCTGTGTCGGCGAGCGTCGCCATGGAACGGGCGGATCCTAGCTGCGGCCCGGCGCCCGCCGCCAACGGACGACCCGTTTCGGACGCTTAGTTCAGCGACGGGTCGGGGGGCATGCGGGCCACGAGCGTGTACTCGCCGCCCTTGCGCTCGAGCACCCGCTGCCACAGCGAGCCGGGATCGCCGGCGAAGATGTCGCCCGGGAGGGCCGGCTCCGTGAACCAGGCCTCCTCGGCCAGCTCGTCGTCGAGCTGCCCCTCGCTCCAGCCGGCGTAGCCGGCGAAGACCCGCACGCGGGCCACGTGGCCTTCGAGCTCGTCGATCTCGTCCGAGACCTGGATCGGCGCGATCGGGCCGACCACCGCCTCCTCTCCCACCGGGCCCGTGTGCTCGGCGAGCGCGATCACGGCCTGCGGCTGGACGGGGCCGCCGGCGAAGATCGGGTCGCCGTCGGCCAGATCGGCCAGGTCGGGCACCGCGTCGCCCACCGCGAGCTCCGTCGGGCGGTTCAGGACGACGCCCAGTGCCCCCTCGTCCGTGTGCTCCATGATCAGGACGACCGTGCGGTGGAAGTTCGGGTCGACGAGCAGCGGAGCCGCGATCAGGAGCTGGCCCTTGAGGGACTCCATGGAAGCAGTCTAGATGGCCTACGGCTGGGCGATGAGGGCCGCTGCGTCCGGCTTCGCGTCGAGCAGACCAGATCGGTACATCCAGTCGCCGAACCGGGCCCAGGCCGCCTCGGGCGGCGGCCGGGTGCCGAGCAGGCGCAGGGTGGCCGGCACGCTGCGTGCCAGGACGTCCTTGTAGTTATCCGCCGAGTGCCGGCGCATGACGGCGACGGCGGCGCTCGGGTGCGCCTTGGCCCAGTCCGTCCCCGCGGCGAGGCCGGCTACGAACCGGCGCAGCATCGCCCGGTAGGCCGCGTCGTCGTGCAGCCGGTCGGCGTTGGCGACGACGACGAGCTCGTCGTAGGCCGGGACGCCGTAACGGTCGTAGGGAAACACCACCGGGTGCAGGCCGCGCATCGCGAAGAGCACGCCCTCGATGTTCTGGAAGACGCCTGCGACCGCGTCAACCTTGTCGTTCAAGAGCGCCTGCACCTGGGCGAACTTGACGTCGACCAGGTGGACGTCGTCCGGCCCGAGGCCGGCGCTCGCGAGCACCCGGGAGACGAACGCGGCGGTGCTCTGGGTGCCGTCGACGCCGATGGTCTTCCCGCGCAGGTCGGCGGGCGTGCGGATGCCGCTCGAGCCGGAGGCGATGATCGACGCGAGCGCGGTCGGTACGACTGTGGCGACCGCGGCGACCGGTGCGTGGTGCTCCTGGGCGAAGAAGAGCTCCGGCTCGTACGACACGCCGACGTCGGCCCGGCCGGCGGCCACGAGCGTGATCGGGTCGGAGACGCCGGACGGCGGGTGCGGCTCGACCGTGAGCCCGCGGCGGGCGAACGCGCCGCGATCGATCGCCGAGTAGATGCCGACGTGGTCGGGGTTCGGCACCCAGTCGAGCACCAGGTTCACGTGCTCGGGCGCGGACGTGCCCGACGAGGACGAGCCGCCGCCGCACCCCGCTGCGGCCAGCGCCACGAGCACGACGAGCGCGCGGGCTCTCACGCCGCCCTCCGCGCCCAGGGGATGGTGAGCCGCTCGACCAGCGACACGGCCGCGAAGAGCGCCAGGGCGAGGGCCGCCAGCACGACCACGGCTGCGCCGACGAGCGGCGCGTCGAGCTGGGCCGTCGCCGTCTGCATCGTCTCTCCCAGCCCCGCGGAGCCGCCGGCGTACTCCGCGAAGAGCGCGGCGACCGCGGCGTAGGACGCGGCGACGCGGGCGCCCGAGAACGCCCGCGGGAGCGCCCACGGCAGCTCGACGCGGCGGAACGTCGAGAGCCGCGAGCCGCGCAGCGTGCGCATGACGCGCAGGTACTCCGGGTCGACCGAGCGCAGGCCGTCGAGCGCGTTCACGGTCACGGGGAAGAAGCAGACCAGCGCGACGATCGCGACCTTCGGCGCCAGCCCGAACCCCAGGTAGATGACGAGCACCGGCGCGATCGCCACGACGGGCACGCTCTGCGACGCCACGAGGAGCGGATAGACGGCCCGCCGCAGCGTCGCCGAGAAGTGCAGCGCCGCTGCGGATGCGAGCCCGAACGCGAGCGCGGCGGCGAAGCCGGCGAGCATCTCCCAGGCCGTCTGGGCGGCGTCGGACGCCAGCCGGCCGCGATCGTCGCGGAGCGCTGCCAGGATGTCCGTCGGGGCGGGGAGCAGGTAGTCGGGCACGTCGCGCAGCCGCACCCAGGCCTGCCAGGCGGCCAGGATCGCGAGCAGCGCAACCGCCCAGCCGATGCGGGGGCGGGTCACTGCAGCGCCTCCACCGCTTGCTCGCGGGCAGGCTCGGCCGGGCCGGCGCCGTCCAGCTCGCAGGCCACGCGGCCGGGCCGGGCGGTGAGGACGACGACCCGGTCGCAGAGGCGCAGCGCCTCGTCGATGTCGTGCGTCACGAGGACGGCGGTCCGCGGGAGGGCCGCGAGCGCACTCGCCAGCCACTCCTGCATCTCCGTCCGGGTGATGGCGTCGAGGGCGCCGAACGGCTCGTCGAGGAGCAGCACCGGCTTCTCGGCCAGGAGCGTCCGCGCGAAGGCGACCCGCTGGCGCATGCCGCCGGAGAGCTCCCACGACCGGGCCGCTTCGAACCCGGCGAGGCCGAGCTCGGCGAAGAGCTCCGCCGCCCGCGCGCGGGCCTCGCGCCGGCCGACGCCGGCGTTCTCGAGCGGGACGGAGGCGTTCCCCAGGGCGTCGCGCCACGGCATGAGGAGGTCGGCCTGGGGCATGAGCGCGCACCGCTCGAGCCGACCGGCCTCGTCGTCGGCGCCGGCGACGGCGATCCGGCCCCGGTCGGGCGCCTCGAGGCCGGCGATCAGGCGAAGCAGCGTCGACTTCCCGCATCCGCTTCGCCCGACGAGGCCGAGCGTGCCTCCGGCAGGGACCTGGAGCGACACGCCGCCCAGGACGGCGACGTCCCCGTAGGCCTTGGTCGCACCCGCGACGACGATCTCGCTCACTGCGTGCATCCCTTCGCTGGCATTACCCAGATCAGGTTCGCGGGTCGGCGCCTCTGCGGCACCCTCTCAGCCCCTGCGGGGCTCCCCGGCAAACGCTCTCCGCAGCTTAGCGCGCAACAACGGGGCAGACCCAATGTGCGCTGAAAAATTGGGGTCTGACCCCAATTTTCAGCTAGGAGTCGAGCTGCTCCATCAGGCAGTCCTTCGGCGGCTTGTCGTCGCGGAAGCGGACGAGCCGGGTGCCGTGGCGGATGCGGCGGCCGCTCACGTGGTCGAACGTCACCTCGACGACGAGCTCCGGGCGAAGGCCACGCCACTCGCGATCCTCCTTGCCTGCGCTCCAGCGGTTGGGCTCGTTGGCGCCGCTCTCACCGGTCTCGTACGGCGTCACGACCTCGACCAGCTCGCGCGCCCTCGCCGCCGTGAAGCCCGATGTGTGACCGACCGGCCACAGGTTGTCGCCGTCGTAGAGCGCCAGGATGAGCGAGCCGACCGTGCCCTCCGCCTTGCCGGGCCGCCAGCCGATGACGACGCAGTCGATCGTGCGCGTGCGCCGCACCTTGACCATGCCCTTGCGCTCGCCGGGGAGATACGGCGCGTCGATCTGCTTCGCGATGACCCCCTCGGCGCCGTGCAGCCACTTCGTCGCGCCATCCGGGGAGTCGGTCGTCGGCGTCAGCTCGACCGGGTCGGTCACGTGCTCCTCGAGGATCCGGCGCCGCTCGGCGAACGGTCGCTCGAGCAGCGACTCGTCGTCGAGGGCGAGGATGTCGAAGGCGACGTAGGTGGCCGGCGTCTTCTCGGCCAGCATGGCGACCCGCGAGGCGGCCGGGTGAATGCGCTCCTGGAGCGCCTCGAAGTCCTCGCCGCCGGCGGGCGTGCGGATGACGAGCTCGCCGTCCAGCACGTAGCGGCCCTCGGGGAAGCGCAGCTCGGGGAAGTAGCGGCCGAGCGGCTTGCCGTTCCGCGACTGGACGTGGAACTCGTCGCCGTCGACGAACACGATCGCCCGGAAGCCGTCCCACTTCGGCTCGTAGAGCCAGCCCTCGCCGTCCGGTAGCTCCGCCCCCGGCCGCGCGAGCTGCGGCATGACCGGGGGCGAGAGCGGAAGCGGCATCGGCCGCGAGTCTACCGGCGCGACTGCATGAAGAGCAGCGCCAGCTGCCAGATCGCGACCAACGCGCCGACCACGTACGTGAGCGCGGCGGCCGTCAGCACCTTGCGGGCGACCGGCACCTGCGCCTGGCTGATGATGCCCTGCGTGGACAGCATCGCCATCGCCTTCTTGCTGGCGCCGAACTCCACCGGCAGCGTCACGAGCTGGAAGACCACGATCGCAGCGAACAGCACCACGCCGAGGAGCGCCAGGTTCGTGGCGCCCATGAAGATCCCGATCAGGAAGATCGGGAACCAGGCCTGCGAGGCGAACCCGGTGGCGGGCACGAGCGCTCCGCGAAGCTTGAAGCCGGCCTCCTGGCGGGCGTCCTGGAACGCATGGCCGGTCTCGTGGGCGGCCACGGCGACCGCGGCCACGGAGTCGGAATTCCCGACAGGGGCCGACAGGCGCATGGTCTTCGAGCGCGGGTCGTAGTGGTCGGAGAGCTGCCCCGCGATGCCCTCGACGGTCACGTTCTGGAGGCCGCCGGAGTCGAGCATCTGCCGGCTGACCTGCGCGCCGGTGAGGCCCGACGACGCCTGGACCTTCGAGCCCTCGGCGAACGCGCGCTTCACCCAGGCCTGCGCGGCGAGACCGAGGATCAGCGGTGGAACTGCAAACAGGATGTACCAGTAGAGATCCATGGTGGCCCTCCTTCGGGCCTGGGTTGGGTTAGATGAAGACTACGTGAATGCGAGGGCCCCGGATGGCCCGCGCACACGCGGCGCTAATCTTTGACCGTGCAACTGTCAGACCAGGTGCGTGGGCTCCTCGAAGCGGCGTTTCCGGGCGGCGACGTGGAGGTGTGGCCCTTCTCGGGCGACGACCACCTGTCGACGCGGATCCGCTCCGAGCGGTTCTCCGGGCTCACGCTGATCGACCAGCACAGGCTGGTCTACGCGCCCGTCCAGCACCTGCTCGACGACGGTTCGATCCACGCACTGCAGATCAAGACGGAGGCGCCATGATCGTCACAGACGACCAGATTCGCGAGGAGATCACGAAGGCCATCACCGAGAACAAGGTGATGCTGTTCATGAAGGGCACGCCGGACTTCCCGCGCTGCGGGTTCTCGGCCCGCACGGTGCAGGCGCTCCAGATGGCGGGGGCGGAGTTCGCGGCCATCGACATCCTGCCCGACCCGCGCATCCGCGAGCAGCTCTCGGCCCACTCGGGCTGGCCCACGGTCCCGCAGCTCTTCGTCGACGGCGAGCTCGTCGGCGGCTGCGACATCGTGACCGAGCTCTATCAGACCGGCGAGCTGGGCAGAATGGTGCAGCCGGCTGCCTGACCGGGCCGCCGTCGTCGGGGCGGGCGTCATCGGCCTCTCGGCCGCGCGCGCGCTCGCCGATGACGGCTTCGCGGTCACCGTGTACGAGCGCGACCGGGCCGGCTCGCCGCTCGGGTCGTCGTCCGGCAGGTCGCGCATCTTCCGGCGCAGCTACCGCCATGCCGACTACGTGCGGCTGGCGCTCAGGGCCATCGAGGAGTGGCGCCGGCTCGACCCCGGCGTGCTGCACGCCACCGGCCTCTTCGAGTACGGCCAGGGCGTCGAGCTGCACGCCGCCGCGTTCGACGAGGTGGGCGAGGAGTACGAGTGGCTGGAGCCCGAGGACGCCGAGCAGCGCTTCCCTGAGGCCCGCTTCCCCGAGCCGGTCCTGCACGACGCGTCCGCCGGCGCGATCATGGCCGACGAGGCGCTGCGGGCGCTGGCGGCCGGGCTCGACGTGCGCGAGGGCGCCGCCGTGGCCGACCCGCGCGAGCTCGAGGCCGACGTCGTGGTCGCGTGCCCCGGATCGTGGCTCGGCCCCATGTTCGGGCTGCCGCTCCAGCCGCGGATCGAGCAGGTGACGTACTTCGCGGGCGCTCCCGACGATCGCCCCAGCATCATCGACCACGGTGCGCCCGACAGGCGCCTGCACTACGGCCTGGTGGCCCCCGGCGTCGGCTACAAGGTGGGCGAGGACGCGGCCCGCCCCGATCCGTGGGATCCGGACCGCTCCGACCGCCCGATCGACCAGCCGCTCCAGGACCGGCTGGTCGAGCACGTGAAGCGGATGTTCCCCGGCCTCGACCCGCGGCCCGTGCACGCCGAGGCGTGCCTGTACACCATGTCGCCCGACGGGGACTTCGTCCTCGATAGGATCGACGGCGTGACCCTGTGCGGCGGCTGCAGCGGCCATGCGTTCAAGTTCGGCCCCCTGCTGGGGCGGCTCGCCGCCGACCTGGCCCAGGGGCGGTCGCTCCCGCCCGAGGCGGACCGGTTCCGGGCGTCCCGGCTGGCACCGGCGTGAGCCTCGCGATCGCCGAGCAGGTCCGCGGGCGCGAGCGGACGGCAGTCGAGGTGCTCGACGAGCACCTCGAGAAGCTGGCGGCCGACGAGCTCGGCGCGGTCTGGCTCGTCACGGAGGAGCGCGCCCGGCGCGAGGCGGCCGATGTCGACCGTGCGCTGGCCGAGCGCCGCGACCCCGGCCCGCTGGCCGGCGTCCCGGTCGGATGGAAGGACCTGATCGACACCGGCGGCATCACGACGACCTACGGCAGCGCGCTCTTTCGCGACCACGTGCCCGAGCGCGACGCCGACGTCGTGGCCCGGTTCGCGGCCGCCGGCGCCGTCTGCGTCGCCAAGCTCGCGACCCACGAGCTGGCGTGGGGGACGACCAACCAGAACCCGCACTACGGCTCCTGCAAGAACCCGCACGACCCGACCCGCGTACCGGGCGGCTCGAGCGGCGGCTCGGCGGCGGCCCTGGCGTCGGGCATCGTCGCGGCCGCACCGGGCACCGACACCGGCGGCTCGATCCGCTGCCCTGCGTCCTGCTGCGGGATCGTCGGGCTGAAGCCGACGTTCGGCCGGGTCAGCCTGGCCGGCATCCGGATGCTCTGCCAGACGCTCGACCATTGCGGCCCGATGGCGCGCACGGTGGCCGAGTGCGCGCTCCAGCTCGAGGTGCTGGCGGGCGCGTCGCCGCGCGACCCGCGGACGACGCCTGTGCCCGTCGAGCGCTGGAGCGAGGCGGCCCGGCGGGGCGTCGCCGGCCTGACGGTCGGGGTCGCCGAGCGCTACTTCTTCGAATACACCGCGCCCGACGTCGCCGCGCAGGCGCGGCGTGGGATCGACGCGCTGCTCGACGCGGGCGCGCGGATCGTCGAGGTCGACATGCAGTGGCCGACGAAGCTCGGGATCGCCGACCCGTTCACGCCCGAGGAGGCCGCGACGCTGTGGGAGTTCTGGCCCGAGCGGCGGGCGGATCTCGGCCCGGACGTCGTGCGCGACCTCGAGGCGGCCGAGCCGATGCTCGCCGTCGACTCCGCGATCACCTCGCAGAACCGGCTCGAGTACCGGGCCCGCATGCACGAGGCGCTGGCCGTGGCCGGCATCGACCTCGTCGCGACGCCGGCCCAGGCGTTCACGCCGCCCAAGATCGGCGTCACCGAGGTGCCGTTCGCCGGGAAGCCCGCGTTCGATGTCACCTTCGCAATGTGCGGCTTGACGCAGATCTTCAACATCCTGGGCTGGCCCGCGATCAGCGTGCCGTCCGGCCGCGACGACGCCGGCATGCCCGTCGGCCTCCAGCTCGCCTCGCTCCCCTGGCAGGAGAGCTACTGCCTGGCGGCCGCTGCGGTCGTCGAGGCCGCCTCGATCTGACACGGGCCCCCGCGGTACGCCGTGAGCTCGCGAACGGCCGGATCCGCCACGATCGTCGCCAGGGTCGTCCAGCGCTCGCCGAGCGCGTCGCCGGGCTGGGGATGGCAGCACATCGCGCTCGACCCGCCCCGGTGCGAGGCCATCGAGGCCAGGACGGCCTGCGGCGTCACCTCGCCCGGCCGCATCGCCGCCATCCGCCGCTTCGCCAGGTCGAGCCGCAGGATCGTCCCCGGGCCGTCGCGGACGCCGGTGTCGCCGGCCCGGCCGGGCTGCTCGAGGAAGTGGTTGGTGTGGACGAGCACGCCACGCTCGTCGGGCGTGACGAACGCGGGCCCGGCGGGTGAGACCTCGACCGTGCACACCGCGCCGCCGTCCTCGTCGGTCACGACCGTGATCGCGCTCGACGCCGACACCTCGGCCGCCGCGATCGTCTCGAGCGCCGCGACGGCGCCGTCGGCCCGGTCGAGCACCGCCCGGCAGAGCACGTGGACGGGGACGCCGATGGGCGGCCCGTCGTCGCGATGTCCGAGGATGTTCAGAAGCAGCGCCACGCCGCGGTCGTTCATCCCGATCTTCCCGACGATGCCGGCCTCGGTCATCGTCTCGACCCGGCGGCCGTCGGGGTGCTCGATCGTCCACACGATCCATCCGTCGGCCAGCTCGTGGTGCCAGTCCCAGGTCTGGATGCCGAGTGCCGAGCCGGACGCGGTCATCGAGCCCAGGCAGGCGATCGTCGAGCACTCGCCGGCCGAGGCAGCCAGGATCTCGGTGCGTGCGTTCAGGGCGGCGATCGTCTCGACGGGCTGCCCGGAGCCGGCCGCGATGCCCTCGATCTCGGCCCCGAGCTCGGGCGCGAAGGCACCAATGCGTTCGAGCGCCTGGATGCCGAAGCGCGCGGTGTCGGCCGCGCCCAGCCCGTTCAGGGCGTAGAGACGGGCGTAGACGCCGGTCACGAGCGCGATCCGGTCGCGCTGGGCGGCGCCGAGGGCGCGGCCGCGGTCGCCGTCCGAGGTCTCTGCCGAGAAGTGCCGATGGAGCGTCACAGGAGCAGCATATTCTTGCGCGATGCGTGCGATCGTCGGAGTCGACGTGGGCGGCACGTTCACCGACGTCGCGCTCGTGGCCGGTGGGCGGCTCTCGACCGCCAAGGTGCCGACGACGCCCGCCGACCAGTCGCGCGGAGTCGTGGAGGGCGTCGCGCTCGCGCTGGAGCGGGCCGGGCTCGGGGCCGGCGACGTCGAGCGGCTCGGGCACGGGACGACGGTCGCCACGAACGCGCTCCTCGAGCGCCGCGGGGCTCGCTCAGCGCTCGTCGCGACGGCCGGGTTCGGCGACCTGCTGACGCTCGCCCGCCAGACGCGGCCCCACCTCTACAGGCTCGAGGTCGCGCCGCCGGCGCCGCTCGCCGAGGTCACGGCCGAGGTGGACGAGCGCACGGGGCCCGACGGCGCGCTGCGCCGCCTCAGGCCCGAGTCGGTCGAGCGGGCGGCGCGCAGGCTGCGGCGGGCGGGCGTCGAGGCGGTTGCGGTCTGTCTGCTCCACTCCTACGCCCATCCCGGCCACGAGCTCGAGACGGCTCGCAGGCTCCGCAAGGCGCTGCCCGGCGTCCATGTCGTCGCGTCGGTCGACGTCGCGCCGGAGTTCCGCGAGTACGAGCGGGCCTCGACGGCAATCGCCGACGCCTACCTCGGCCCGGTCGCCGGCCGCTATCTGGAGCGGCTGGGCCGGTCCGCCGCGGAGCGTGGTCTGCCCGAGCCCGACGTGATGCAGTCGAGCGGCGGCGTGTGCCCGCTGGCCGAGGCGGCCGCGCATCCGGTGCGGCTGCTCCTGTCCGGCCCCGCCGGAGGCGTCGCCGCGGTGAAGGCGCTCGGGGCCGGCGATGCGGTCAGCTTCGACATGGGCGGCACGTCGACCGACGTCTGCCTGATCCGGGAGGGCGAGGCCGGCATCTCGGCCCAGCGGGCGATCGCCGGGCTCCCGGTGCGGGTGCCGCACGTCGACATCCATACGGTCGGCGCCGGCGGCGGGTCGATCGCCTGGCTCGACGAGGGCGGCGCGCTCAGGGTCGGGCCGCACAGCGCCGGGGCCGAGCCCGGGCCGGCCGCCTACGGCCGCGGCGGGCGCCGTCCCACCGTCACCGACGCGAACGTCGTCCTCGGCCGGCTGGACCCGAAGGTGCAGATCGCGGGCGGGCTGCGGCTCGACGCGGCCGCAGCCCGGGCCGCGCTGCGCGAGGTGGCCGGGCCGTTCCGGTCGCTGCGGGCCGCCGCGGAGGGGATCGTCGCGGTCGCGAACGAGGAGATGGTGCGCGCGATCCGGGTCGTGAGCGTCGAGCAGGGCCACGACCCGCGCGGGCTGGAGCTGGTCGCGTTCGGCGGCGCCGGGCCGCTCCACGCCTGCGACGTGGCCGACCTGCTCGGCATGCGCGCGGTGGTGGTGCCGGCGGCCGGCGGCGTCCTCTCGGCGCTCGGGATCGCGGCCGGCGACCGCCGCACCCACGCCGTCGAGAGCGTCATGCGACCGCTCTCGGAGTGGCGCCCCGGACGGCTGCGCGGCGAGGCCGAGTGCGAGCTTCGCTACCGCGGCCAGGCGCACGAGCTGTCGGTGCCGGTTGCGCCGCGGGCCACGCTCGCCGAGCGGTTCCACGCCCGTCACCGCGAGCGGTACGGGTTCGACGACCCGAACGGCGAGATCGAGGTCGTGAGCGTGCGGGTGTCGACGGTGCGGCCGGGGCCGGAGCTCGAGCTCCCGCGCGTGCCGCGCACGGCGCCCGTCCGCGGGCCGGAGTCGGTGCCGCTCGACGGCGCCACGATCTGGGTCGGCGAGGGCTGGACGGCCCGGCGGCGGCCGGACGGCTCGTGGAGGCTCACGCGATGATGGATCCCGCCGGGCTCCAGGTGCTGGCGGCGGCGCTGCGGGGCGTCGCCGAGGAGATGGGCGCGGCGCTCGTCCGCTCGGCCCACTCGGCCAACATCAAGGAGCGGCGCGACTGCTCGACGGCCGTCTTCGACCCCGAGGGCCGCATGATCGCCCAGGCCGAGCACCTGCCCGTCCACCTCGGAGCGATGCCCGACGCCGTCGCGGCCGTGCTCGAGCGCGGCGCGGCGCCTGGCGAGGTGTGGGCGATCAACGACCCCTACACCGGCGGCACGCACCTGCCCGACATCACGCTGGTGGCCATCGTGGACGACCTGGGCATCGTGTGCTCGCGCGCCCACCACGCCGACGTCGGCGGCATGCAGCCGGCGTCGATGCCGGCCGGGGCGACCGAGCTCCTCCAGGAGGGCGTCGTCATCCCGCCGCTTCGGCTGACCGGCGGTGTGCGCGCGCTCCTCGTCGCCAACATGCGAAAGCCGGCCGAGCGGCTGGCCGACCTGCGCGCGCAGGAGGCGTGCATGGAGGTCGGTGCCGACCGCCTGCGCCAATTGACCGAGCGCTTCGGGCGGCGGACGCTCCGGCGCGGGATGGACGAGCTCCACGACTACAGCGAACGCCGCATCCGGGCCGGCATCGCCCGCATCCCCGACGGCACCTACGAGGCCGAGGACGCCATGGAGGGCGATGGCATCCATGTGCGCGACGTGCCGATCCGGGTGCGGGTCACGGTCCGCGGCGGCCGCATCCGGGCGGACTTCGCGGGCACGGCCGACCAGCAGCGCGGAAACGTCAATTGTCCGATCGCCGTCACCCGCTCGGCGGTCTACTTCTGCGTGCGGGCGGTCTGCGATCCCGACATCCCGGCGTCGGGCGGCGCGTTCGTCCCGGTCGAGGTCGTCGCGCCCGAGGGCTGCCTCGTGAACGCGCGGCCGCCGGGGGCGGTCGTGGGCGGGAACACCGAGACCTCGAGCCGCATCGTCGATGTCGTCATGTCCGCGCTCGGCCGGGCCATCCTGGTGCCGGCGCACGGTCAGGGGACGATGAACAACGTCACGTTCGGGACGCCCGGGTTCACCTACTACGAGACGCTTGGTGGCGGACAGGGCGGCGGGCCGGCCGGGCCGGGGCCGAGCGCCGTCCACGTCGCGATGTCGAACACGCTGAACACGCCGATCGAGGCCCTCGAGCGCGAGTATCCGCTCCGGATCGAGCGCTATGCGCTTCGGCCGCGCACCGGCGGCGCCGGCCGCCATCCGGGCGGCGACGGCGTGGTGCGCGTCTACCGCGTGCTGGCCGACTGCCGCCTCGGGCTCATGACCGAGCGCCGCCGCCACGGCCCGCGCGGGGCCGCCGGAGGCGAGGACGGCTCGCCTGGCCAGAACCGCCTGAACGGCCGCCGCCTGCCGGCCAAGTGCAGCCTCGACCTGAAGGCCGGCGACGTCCTCGAGATCCGCACCCCCGGCGGCGGCGGCTGGGGCTGAAAAAACGGGGTCAGACCCCAATTTTTCACTCGAAACCACCTACGGGCCGCGTGGCTCCTCGACCGTGAAGTCAGCGCACCGGAATGAGATCCAGTCCCCGTGCTCATCCTCGACGCGGAAGCCGGGGCGCTCCCATCCGCGATCACGTGGTTCGGGGGTGACGTACAGATCGAACCGCTCGGAGGAGAACGACGGTGCGAACGTCTCGATCGCAAACGCTGTCGAAGCGCAGGACGAGGCTCCGGTCGCTCGGCTCACGGGGATGGTAGGTGACCGTCAGCACAAGCTGCAATTGCGTGCCTGACCCCGGAATTGCAGGGGTAGACTCGACGCATGTCGACGGTCGCGCCGCCCGCCCGAAAGCAGAAGCCTCGGAAGTCGGGGCCGGGCGCGGGGGCCGGCCGGCCGTGGCTCGTCATCGTGAAGAACGACGACCACAACACGTTCGACGGGGTCGCGTTTGCCCTGGCGCGGACGATCCCCGGCGTCAGCTTCGACCGCGGGATGGAGATGGCAACCCGCATCCATACGAGCGGGAAGGCCGTCGTCTGGACGGGGGAGCGCGAGCGGGCCGAGCTCTACTGGGAGCAGTTGGCCGGGTTCGGCCTCACGATGGCGCCGCTCTCGCCGGCGGCCTGAGCTCGTGGCAGCGGTCGATCCCTGGCAGCTTCAGGCCGACCCGGAATGGGCCGTGGCGATCGTCGTGGCCGCCGTCGACTACGCGTTGGTGGTGCGCACCCTCGGCCGCCGCGGCGATCCCACGCCGCTCTGGCGGCGGGCCTGCTTCGCCGCCGGCCTGGCGCTGATCGCGATCGGCCTGCTCTCGCCGCTCGAGCACATCGCGCTCACCTCGCTCCTCTCGGCCCACCTGCTCCAGAACGTGATCCTGGCCGACTGGGCACCGCCGCTCCTCGTCCTCGGCCTGACCCCGGCCATGATGGCGGCGGCCGAACGGCGCGCGTGGGTGCGGGCCGTGACCGCGCCGCCGGTCGCGCTCGGCCTGTGGCTCGCGGCCTGGTACCTACTCCACCTCCCGGCGGTCTACGGCTATGCGCTGGAGCACCGCTGGGCGCTCGGGCTCGAGCACCTGGCCTTCCTCGGCTCCGGCCTCGCCTTCTGGTGGGCCGTCATGTCGCCCGGCCGCATGCGCCCGCAGGCCCGGCTGCTCTTCCTCTTCGGCGCGTTCATCGCCGCCGCGCCGGTGGCCTTCGCGCTCGCGTTCACGCAGCCGGTCTACGACTTCTACGAGCGGGCGCCGAAGCTGTGGGGGCTCACCCCGCTCGAGGACCAGCAGATCGGCGCGGTCGGGATGGCGATCGAGCAGGCTGCCATCCTCTTCGCGGCCTGCTCGATCGCGTTCATGCAGTGGCTGGACGAGGATGAGGCCCCGCCGCGGCCGGTAGGCTTCCCGACATGACGACGATCCGCGCCGCCTGCGTCCAGTTCTCGGCCCGGGCCGACAAGTCGGAGAACGTGGCGCTGATGGCGCCGCTCGTGGCCGAGGCCGCGGGTCGCGGCGCCGACGTCGTGCTCCTGCCGGAGAAGTGGAACGCCTGGATGGACGGGCCGCGCCTGCGTCCGCTGGCCGAGCGGCTCGACGGCGGCGAGACGGTCGACGCCATGGCCGGGTGGGCGCGCGAGCACGGGATCAACCTGATCGGCGGCTCCATCGCGATCGTCGCCGACGACGACGCCGTCCACAACGTCTCGATCGCATTCGACCGAAACGGCGAGCGGGTCGCGGCCTACACGAAGATCCACCTCTTCGACGTCGACGTCGGCGGATTCAGCTACCGCGAGTCCGACGGCACCGCGCCGGGGTCCGACCTCGTGACCGCCGAGCTCGACGGCGTCACGGTCGGCCTCACCGTCTGCTACGACCTGCGCTTCCCGGAGCTCTACCGCGCGCTGGCCCTCGACCGCGGGGCCCGGATCCTCACGATCCCGTCGAACTTCACGCTCCACACCGGGATGGCCCACTGGGAGGTGCTGCTCCGCGCGCGGGCGATCGAGAACCAGGCGTTCGTGCTCGCCACCGGCCAGCACGGGACGCCGGGCGGGCTCGACAAGCCGAGCTACGGCCACTCGATGATCGTCGACCCGTGGGGGACGATCCTGGCCCAGGCGCCGGACGGTGACGGCATCATCGTGGCCGACCTCGACCTGGCCGCCCAGGCTCAGGTCCGCGAGCGGCTGCCGGCACTTCTCCACATTCGCCCCGATCTGTACCGAAGCGCGCACGTCGCTCACACATAACGCTAACGAGCGTTCGAGATACTCGCCCGCGTGGATCCGATGACGACCTATGCGCCCGGGAGCGGCATCCTGCTGATCGCCATGATGCAGCTCGCCGGCTGGCAGGTGCGCATCTCGCGCGCCGGGACGCGCGCGGTGGCGATCCGCGGCGCGCAGCGCGTGACGGCGACCGGGTCGAGCGTTCCGGAGGTCATCCTGAGCGTCTTCCAGAAGTCGGTGCGCGCCGGACGGGCCCGCCGCCGCTGATCTGAGAAATTGGGGTCTGGCCCCGTTTCTTCAGACGGGGCGCGGTACAGTCGGCGCGTGTACTGCGGCAAGTGCGGGGCAGCGCGCGCGGAAGGCGACGCCTTCTGTCCGAGCTGCGGCGCGGCCTACTCCGACGCCGAGCGGTCCTCGCCGTTCGCCGCGGCGGGCTCGGTCTCGGATGACACGCCGTTCGGCGGCGAGATGACCCTGGTCGCGATCCTGCTCGCCGCCTTCATGCCCTTCATCGCCCTGATCGTGGCCCTCGTCATGCGCTCGGGTGAGGCGCGGCCGTCGCGGCGCCAGTTCCTGAAGACCTGGGCCATCGCCAGCGGCGCATGGCTCGCCACGGGCTGGATCCTGGCGCTCCTCATCTTCGCGGCCGCTGCGAGCTCGATGCCCGGAGGCCCGCCGTAGCGCTACTCAGGAGCCGGCGGTGCGTTCGGGTCGGGGATAGCGCCCTGGCGGATGAAGAACTTCCGTACCGCGTCGAAGTAGACCTTCGGCTGCTCGACGAACGTCATGTGCGCGGCCTTCTCGACGATCACCAGCTCCGAGCCCTCCACCTCGCGGTGGATCTCCTCCGACCGCTCGACCGTGCAGACCCGGTCCCCGCGGCCGGTCACGACCAGCATCGGCTTTGAGATCCAGCGCAGGTGGTCGAGCCACTCGAAGTTGCCGTAGCCTCTCGCCGCGAAGTGGGCCAGCACCTCGGGCGCGTAGACCGTGTCGTCGGACTGCATGTAGCGGCTGTACGCGTCGCCCATCTCCCAGAAGTGAAACGGCATCTGGGCCGCCGACACCTCCCGGGCCTGCTCGACGGTCTTCAGGCGCGGCTCTTCGTCCCAGGACTTGCGGATCTGGTCGCGCAGGTATGCGGGCTCGAAGGTGTCGATCGAGCGCTCGATGTCGGCCATGAGCGCGGAGGTCGACGCCGCACCGGACGAGATCACGTACTGGTCGGCCGTCCCCCGCTCGAGCGCGTGCGAGAGGGCGATGAACGCCCCGAAGGAGTGCCCGAGGACGCCGAAGGCGTCGAGCTCCATGGCCCGCGCGAGCCGGTCGATGTCGTGCGCGAAGATCTGGAGCGTGAGCGACGCCGGGTCGACGCGCGGCGAGCCGCCCTGGCCGCGCTCGTCGACGTAGAGGAGCCGGAAGCCCATGTCGGCCAGCGGGTCGAGCCAGGGCCGGAACTCGTGGTGGTCGAGGCCGGGGCCGCCGTGCAGCAGCATGAGCGGATAGGCCTTCTGCGAGCCGAGCTCGACCACGTTCAGGACGCCGCCGTCCTCGAGCTCGACGAGCCTCGCCTCCCCCGGCAGGTCAGCCATTCAGCTTCCGGTACCCCAGGGCGTGCTCGGCCTGCATCATCTTGTGGATCTGGGTCGTGCCCTCGTAGATGATCGGGGCGCGGGAGTTTCGGAAGTACCGCTCGACGGGGTACTCCGCCGAGTAGCCGTAGGCGCCGTGCACCTGGATCGCGAGGTGGGCGGCCTTAAACGCGCTCTCGGTCGCGTGCCACTTGGCGAGCGACGTCTCGCGCGTGTTGCGCACGCCCTTGTCCTTCTTGTACGCCGCCTGCATGACGAGCAGGCGCGAGGTCTCGTACCCGAGCACCATGTCGGCGATCATGTCCTGCACGAACTGGTGCTTGCCGATGGGCTGGCCGAAGGTCTCGCGCTCGTTCGCGTACTTGACCGACGCCTCGAGGCAGGCCCGGATGACGCCGACCGCTCCGGCGGCCACCGTGAAGCGGCCCTGGTCGAGCGAGTGCATCGCGATCCTGAAGCCGTCACCCTCGGCGCCGACCAGGTTCTCGGCCGGCACCTGCACGTTCGAGAAGAACAGCTCGCCGGTGGAACCGGCCCAGATGCCCAGCTTGTTCGGAATCCGGCGGGCCTCGACGCCCTCCCACTCGCGCTCGACGACGAACGCCGAGATGCCCCTGTGGCCTGCCGAGGGGTCGGTCTTGGCGAAGACCAGCGCGTAGTCCGCCTCGGTCGCGTAGGAGATCCAGTTCTTCTGCCCGTTCAGGAGGTAGGTGCCGTCGTCCTGCCGCGCCGCGTTCGTGAGCATCGAGGCGACGTCCGAGCCCGCGGCCGGCTCGGTCAGGCCGAAGCACCCGAGCTTCTCGCCGCGCGCCATCGGCGCCAGGTACTTCGCGTGCTGCTCGTCGCTTCCGAACCGAAGCAGCGACAGCGAGTTCAGCCCGACGTGGACGGAGATCAGCGTCCGGAAGGCCGACTCGCCCCGTTCGATCTCCTCGCAGATCAGGGCCTCGCAGACGAAGTCGAGCCCCGCGCCCCCGTGCTCCGGCGGGATCGGCGCACCCAGGAGCCCCAGCTCCGCCATCCCCTCGATGATGCCCATGTCGAGGTGGTGGTTGATGTCGTTCTCCTGCGCCACCGGCAGGATGCGGCGGTCGACGAACTCACGCACGGTCTCCTGGATCGAGCGTTGCTCGTCGTTCAGGTCGAGATCCACGGTCCTCCTCGCCCCCCTCTCGGCGGGCATCCTAACCGGACCGTTACAAGAGTGATTCCACGTCCCGCGCTACGCCTCGCGAGGCACGCGCGGCTTGGCCGCGTACATCGCGCGGTCGGCCGCGCGGAAGAGCGGCCGCGGATCGTCGCCGTCACGCGGGCAGACCGCCACGCCGAAGCCCGCGGCCAGCTCCTCGCCGCGCTCGGCGAACACGGCCGCCATCGCGTCGGCGACGCGGTCGACGGCGGCCCGCGCCTCGCCCTCTTCGGTCTCGGGCAGGATGAGGGCGAACTCGTCGCCGCCGATCCGGAAGGCCGCGTCGGCGGTGCGAAGCGCGCTCGTGAGCACGCCGCCCACGACCTGGAGCGCCTCGTCGCCTGCGGCGTGGCCGTTTCGGTCGTTCAAGGCTTTGAACCCGTTCAGGTCGCACAGGACGAGCGCCATCGGGTGGCCGTAGCGCACCGACCGCGACACCTCCTGGTCGAGCCGCTCGTTGAACGCCCGCCGGTTGAAGAGCCGGGTGAGCGGGTCGTGCTCGGCGAGGAACTGCATCTCCTCGTACTGCGCGGCGGTGTCGAGGGCGGTCGTGGCCTGGTTGGCGAAGACGCGCAGCGCCTGCAGCTTTCGCTCCGACGGCACGAGCCGGTCGACCGGGTCGTCGACCCAGATCGCTCCCATCACGTCGCCGGTGCGGCTCCAGAGCGGGACGATCAGCCAGTGGTTTCGCCAGGCGAACGGGCCGCGCCCGCTCAGGTTGGACTGGTAGGTGTGGTGCTCGGACGCCACCCGCTCCAGGCCCTGCTCGTGGTCGAGCAGGAAGCAACCCTCGACCTCGAACGCCGGGTCGAGCAGGCGCTCGATCTGCGCGGACGTCATCGCGGTGTTGACGGCCTCGCTGTCGATGTCCCAGCCGTAGGTGGCCCGGGTGCGAAAGACGCCCGTGTCGGGGTCGGGCAGGTCGATGCAGACGTTCTCGAAGCCCAGCGCCGTGTGGATGCCGTCGCAGACGGCGTGGAGGATCTCGTCGATCGCGAACGTCTCGGTGAGGCGCGAGGAGACCTGGAGGAGCTGCTCGAGCGCCGACCGGTGGCGGGCCGCCTGCTCGGCCTCCTGGGCGCTCTGCACCGCGATTGCCGCGTGGTCGGCCATCGCCACGAGCACGTCCAGCTCCTCGTCGGTCGGGATGCGGCCGCTGGCGGGCTCGTCGACCGAGAGGACGCCGACGAGGTGCCCGTCGGGGTGGCGCAGCGGCACGAAGAGGGCGTCGAGCGGGTGCCAGTCGTCCGGCCCGGCTCCGGCGTCCATGGCCGGGATGTAGGAACCGGGCGCGTGCGTCTCCCAGTCGATCGCCCCGTGCGGGACGTGGTAGGCGCCGCGGCGGGCGAAGCGCTCGCCGAGGAGCGGCTCCCACACCTCGCGGCCGCGGGCGTCGCCCTCGAGGCGCGCGACCGCCTCCGGGCTCCCGTGGACCGTCGTCACCTCGAAGTCGTCCCACGCCGGCCTGTAGAGGTGCACGACGACCGTCACGAACCCGAGCGACTCGGAGATCGACTTCGCGATCGACGCCAGCAGCTCGCCCAGCTCCTCCTCGGAGCGCACGACGCGGGTGACTTCGAGGAAGCCGCGGAGGCGGGACAGCGCTTCCGGATCATGGGGGCTCATTGCCGTCGTCCTCGAATCATGCAACGAAATGGATGTGGGCGCCCGTGCGCTTGGCCTCGTACATCGCCGCGTCGGCCTCGCGCAGGAGGCGCTCGGCGTCGGTCATCGCCCCGTCGCCGACCACCACCCCGAAGCTGGCGCGAAGCGGCGTCCCGGCGCGCTCGCCCGCGTCGACGAGGCTCTCGGCGATGCGCTCGATGACCGCGCGCGCCTCGGCCGCCGTCGTCTCGGGAAGGAGCAGTGCGAACTCGTCGCCGCCGATCCGGTAGGCGGTGTCGGCCGCTCGCAGCCCGGCGCGCAGCACGAGCCCCAACTGCTCGAGCGCGGCGTCGCCGGCCAAGTGGCCGTGGCGGTCGTTCACGGACTTGAACCCGTCGACGTCGAGCACCACCAGGGTGAACGGCCGGCTGTAGCGGGCCGCGCGCGTCACCTCCATGTCCAGCCGCGGCCCGAACGCGTGCCGGTTGAACAGCCGGGTGAGCGGGTCGTGCTCGGCCAGGAACCGCACCTCTTCGAGCCGCCCGGCCGCGTCGAGGGCCGCGGTGGCCTGGTTGGCGAAGACGCGCAGGGCCTGCATCAGCTGGCGCGACGGCAGGAGCCGGTCGGCGGGGTCCTCCGCCCAGATGAGCGCGATCACGTTGCCCTCGCGGTCGATCAGCGGGACGGTGAGCCAGTGCCGGTCCCAGGCCCACGGGCCGCGGCCGTTCATGACCGAGCGGTACATGCGATGCCCGGCCGGGAGGCGCGACATGGCCTGCTCATGGGTGAGCAGGAAGCAGCCCTCCACCTCGAACGGCGGGTCGAGGAGCGGCGCCAGCTCCCAGATCGAAAGCGGCGCGTTCTGGCTCAGCTCGTCGAGCGTCCAGCCGGTGGTCGCCCGCGTCGTGAAGACCCCGGTCGCGGGATCGGGCAGCTGGACCGCCACCTTGCGGAAGCCGAGCGCATGCGAGATCCCGTCGCAGGTGGCCTGGATGATGGCCTCGACCGACGGCGTCGCGGCGAGGCGCGAGGACACCTGGAGGAGCTCGCGCAGGGCGAGCCGGTGGTGGGCCGCGGCGGCCTCCTCCTGGAAGCTCTGGAGCGCCAGGGCCACGTGCTCGGCGACGGCGACCAGCACCTCGAGCTCCTCGTCGGAAGGGCGCGTGCCTGTGTACGGCTCGCCCACCGAGAGGATGCCGAGGATGTGGCCGTCGGAGTGGAGCATCGGCACGAAGAGCTCGTCGTCGGGATGCCAGGCGCCCGGGTCGGCGCTCGGCTCCCAGGCCGGCACGTAGCGGCGGCCGACGTCGCCCTCCCAGTCGAACGCGCCGTGCGGGATCAGGTAGGCGCCGCCGCGCTCGAAGCGCTCGTCCAGGAGCGGCGCCCACGCGCTCCAGTCGAGCGTGTCGCCGAGGAGCGCCCGGCGGGCGTCGTCGGACCCGTGCACGGTCGTCACCCCGAAGTCGTTCCAGGCCGGGCGGTACAGGTTGATGACGACGGTGTGGAAGCCGAGCGACGTGGCGATCGAGTCGGCGATGGCCTCGAGCAGGGCCGACTGCTCGGTCTCTGCCCGGACGAGCCGGGTGACCTCAAGAAGGCCGCGAAGGCGGTCGATGGTCGACGGGTTCTCGGGCATGGTGCGACGCAAGGATCGGCTGGGCTGGAGCCGGGGTGGCGAGCCGTCCTTTAGGTTTGTCGGGACTATGCGGGGAATGGTTGAGCGGAAATCTGTGTTTGTTGCAATTTTGGCAGTGCTTGGCAGTGCATGTGGACAGGCACGCGAAGCCCCAGTGGCCATCCCCGCGCGCGCGACGGCCCTCGCCATCGCCCCCGACTACGCGGGCACGATCTGGGCCACGGCCGGGTCGCATGTGTACCGCTCGCACGACGGCGGCCACACCTGGCGCAGGGTGGCCCACACCGACGGCGTCGGGGTGGCATTCCTCGAGAAGCAGGTGGTGCTCGTGGACGGCGGCCGCGTCGGCGTCGCCGGGCTCGGCGCGACCCGGCTCGCCGAGCGGCCCGAGCCGCGGTCGATCGTCGCCGTCGCCACGCCCTACTACCGCACCAACCGGCTGTACGGCCTCGATCCGGCGGGGCGGCTGTGGCTCTCGGTCCGCGACGGCCGCCGGTGGGTGGCGCTGCGGGCCGCCGGGCTTCCGGCCGGGTGCGGCGCGCTCGCGGCCGTGCGCGGCGATCCGCTGCGGCCCGATGCGGTCTACGTGGCGTGCGGGGAGCGCGGCATCTGGCGGTCGGGCGACTTCGGCGCGTCCTTCACGCGCCTTCCGAACGCGCCGGCTGCGACCGCCGTCGCGACGACCACCGACGACCACACCCGCCTCCTCGCCGCGGCCCCGGACGGCCTGTATCTCTCGACGGACGCCGGCCGCAGCTTCCGGCGCGTCGCCCGCGTGGCCGGCGTCTCGGCCGTCGCGTTCGACCTGCGCAACTACCTCGTCGCCTACGCAGCCCTCGACCGCACGCTCCTGCGCTCGGCCGACGGCGGCGTCACGTGGTCGCTTCCGGGCTGACGGCGGCTCCCAGCCAGGCCGGAACGCGCACGGGGCGCATGGTCGCCCGGTCGACGCAGGCGTGGCGGGTCGAGCCGCGGCACGCGAGCTCTCCGGCCCGGACGATCTCGTAGGCGAACGTGAAGCTCGCGCCGCGGACGTCCGTGCAGGCGCACTCGACCGCGAACTGCTCGTCGAACCGCAGTGCGCGCAGGTACTCGGCATGCGCCTCGACGACAACCATGTCCATGCCGCCCGCGTGGACGTCCGCATAGCTGTGGCCCAGCTCGCGCAGGTACTCCACCCGCCCGACCTCGAACCAGGACAGATACGCGGCGTTGTTGGCGACGCCCATCGCGTCGGTCTCGCCGAAGCGGACTCGCAGGTTGACGACGGTGCGACGGGCCCCGGCGGGAATCACCCCCACCAGGGTAATGGAAAACCGTCCGAAGCCGCTGGTACATTGAGTTGATGGACGACCGGAAGAACATCATCGATCGGATCACCGGCGCCACCGAGGACACCGTTCAACGGGTGCAGCAGGAGATGTCGCAGAGCACCGTCGTGACCGCCACCAAGGAGCGGGCCACGGCGATGCGCCTGCGGGCCCAGCAGGCCGCGATGTCGCAGCTCCAGCTCGCCACACGCGACGACGTCGCCCGGCTCCAGGCGTCGCTCGACCGCGTGGAGGCGGCGCTCAACGACCTCGCGAAGCGTCTCCCGGAGAGCAAGCCGCGCTCGCGGTCGCGCGCTCCCAAGCCGCCCACGCCGAGCGACTAGTCAACTCGGTACGCGCAGCCTGAGGGCCGCCGGGACAACCTCGAACGCCACCGGGGTGACGCCCGGCGTCTCGCCGTCCGCCTCGATCGGGAGGGGTACGTCGGGCTCGACCTCGACCCGGCGGGCGCGGCTGATGTCGGCCTTCGGGTGGCCGATGTGCGTGCCGCGGTAGAGCTTGTGGAGGTTGCGCGCCAGGTCGGCCTTGCCGACGTCGCCCCACACGAGCACGTCGAGCAGGCCGTCGCCCGGGTCGGCCATCGGCATGATCTTCATCCCGCTGGCGTAGAACCGGCAGTTGGCGACGATCACGTTGTTGCAGACCTGGTTGAGCTCGCGCTCGTCGATGCGCACCCGGAAGCGGCTGTTCCGGTACCCGGCGAACGTGACGACCGTGCCCCATGCGAACGCGACCGTGGCGCCGAGCGGCTTCCCCGATCGGTTGACACGGTCGGCGGCGACCCCGGTCAGGCCCGCGCTCGCGACGTTGCAGAAGATCCGGGCGGCAGGGGCGCCGTCCCAGGAGGTGAAGCGGACGCGGCCGAGGTCGATCGTGCGCACGGCCGAGCCGGCCGCGGCGGCGACCGCCCGGTCGATCTGCTTGGGGATGCCGAAGGTCTTCACGAAGTCGCAGCCCGAGCCGCGCGGGATCACCGCCAGCTCGGCGTCCGGCGCGATCGCGGCATCGCCGTCGAAGAAGCCGTTCGCCACCTCCGAGACGGTGCCGTCGCCGCCCACGGCGACGATCAGCCGCGCCCCCTCGCGCAGCGCCGCCCGGGTCAGCTCCGACGCGTGCCCCGCTGCCTCGGTGGCGCGCACGTCGAGGTCGAGGCCGCGGGCGGCCGCCGCGCGGGCGATCTCGGGCCAGCGGCGGGCCGTCTTGCCGTGGTCGGAGGCCGGATTCACGACCATGACCCCGGCCGCCTGGGCGCTAATGGTCGTCCACCGCCGCCGCCAGCGCGAGGCGGGTCATCCGCTCGACCGCTGCGGCCAGCTCCTCGTCGGTGATGCGCACGAGCTCCTCGCCGCCGACCAGGTCGGAGACGACCAGGACGCACGCGGCGGCGACGCCGCGGAGCGCCGCGATCGTGAAGAGCACGGCCGCCTCCATCTCGACGGCCAGGACGCCCCGCGCCGCCCAGCGCCGGTGACGCTCGGGGTCGGGGTCGTAGAAGGTGTCGGAGCTGACGATCGGGCCGACGTGCGGGCGGATGTCCATGCCCTTCGCGGTGTGCACGATCCCGTGCGTGAGCCCGAAGTCGGCGGTCGGCGCGTGCGGCTCGCCGCCCGTGTAATGGAGGGCCGTGCGGTCGGCCGGCACCGCCGAGATGCCGACGACGACGTCGCCCATCTGAAGCGAGCGCGAGAGCCCGCCGCAGGTGCCGACGCGGATCAGCCGCTTCACACCCAGCTGGATCAGCTCCTCGACCACGATCGCCGCACTCGGGCATCCCATCCCGGTGGACTGCACCGACACGGGCTTGCCCAGGTGCGTGCCGGTGTAGCCGAGCATGCCGCGCTCGCCGTTCACCTGGCGGGCGTCGTCCATGAACTCGCGCGCGATCCGCTCGGCGCGGAGCGGATCGCCGGGGAGGAGGACCGCCGGGGCGTAGTCGCCCGGCTCTGCGCGCAGGTGGATCGGCACGGCGGCGGGACTCTACCCTGTCAGGCGCTCGCCGAGATGCCCAGCGCCGAGCCCGGCGCGCAGTAGCCGTCGGGCGTGCGGAACCGCTCCACCGCTTGACGGACGGCGTCCGCGAGCCGGTCACGCTCCTCCTGCGGGAGCGTCGGCAGAAGCTGGGAGAGCGAGCCGTTCAGGGAGGACTGCGTGCGCCAGTAGCTCTCGAAGTCGCCGTAGCGCCACTCCACCGCGATCGGCTCGATCGCGATCTCGCGGAAGCCGGAGGCCGCGAGCAGCGCCTCGATTCCCCCGGCGTCGCCGAGCGAGAACATGCCGGGCCCGCCGGGGCGGGCCGGCGGCAGGTCGGTCATCCGCTCGATCACCTCCCACAGGGCCGGCGCCCACGGGTTTCGCTCGACGGCGTCCCACACGGTGGCGATCAGGCGCCCGCCGGGTCGAAGGACGCGGCGGATGCCGGCCAGCGCGGCGGCGGTGTCGGGCACGAGCATGAGCGCAAGCCGGCAGAGCACGCCGTCCACGGCCGCCTCCGGCAGGTCGATCGCCTCCATGTCGACGGCCCGCAGCTCCACGTTCGACAGCCCGAGCTCCCGGGCGCGGCGTTCGGCCGCCTCGAGCATCGCGGTCGAGCGGTCGGTGAGGATCACGCGGCCGCCGGGATCGACGCGCCGGGCCGCCAGGAGGCCCGTCTCGCCCGTCCCCGCGCCCAGCTCGAGGAGCGTCTGGCCGGGCTGCGCGGCGAGCCGCTCGAGCATCCAGTCGGTGAGCGGGGCCAGCGCGGCCTGCACGGCCTCCCGCTCGCGCTCCCATCCGGCGGCGGCGCTCTGCCAATTTCTGTAGCTGCGCCGACGGTACTCGTCGGCGTTGCCGAGGCTGGTAGTTTCCGTGCGATGCATGCGCAGACCCTGGCTGTGGACGGCCTTCGCGTCAATGTAGCGGAGTGGGGCGCGGGCGACCCCGTCGTGCTCTTGCACGGCCTCACGGGATCGCTCGACTACTGGGCGCCGTTCGCCGAGCGGCTGGGCCGTTCGCACCGGGTGATCGCCGTCGACGTGCCCGGCCACGGCGACTCCGACGTGCTCGACCCGTTCTCCTTCACCGAGGCCGTGCGGCTCATGGGCGACGCGGTCGACCAGATCGGCGTCGACCGGCCGGCGGTGGTCGGCCACTCGTTCGGCGCGCCGCTCGCGGTGACGTGGGCGGCGGAGCGGCCGGTGTCGGCGATGGTGCTCGCCTCGCCGGTCGGGATGGCGCCGTTCAGCCTGCGACGGGCCCGGTTCATCATGCCCTTCCACCGCGCGATCGCCGCGACCGAGCGGCTGTGGGAGAAGCCGGCGGCCAGCCGGCGCCTGCCGCGCAAGCTCGTGTTCGGCTGGTTCGTCGGCATGTCACGGACTGAGGGCCTCGACGTGCCCGCCGCACGCCGCCTTCTGCGCGGCGCCGCCAAGGCCGCGCCGATCGTGCCCGGCGTCCTGCCTGCGCTCCAGTCCCTCGACCTGCCCGGCCTGATCGAGCGTGTGAACACCCGGTCGCTCGTCATCTGGGGAGAGCACGACCGAAGCGGTTGGGAGAACGGGCCCGCGCTGGCCGAGGCCCTGGCCGGCGAGGAGCTCGTCCTGCCCGGCGTCGGCCACATGCCGATGATCGAGGCGCCGTACTCGTTCGGGGTCGCCGTGGCGGAGTTCGTCGGCGCGTCGGTGCCGGCGTGACGGCCGACCCGTGGCGGTGCGAGGCCTGCGGGACGGCCTACGACATGGCGTCGTGCACCCTCGAGGTGGGGCTCGTCCGGCTGGCACTCGACGGCCCGGATGCCTTCCGGCTGGGGAGCGCCGGCATCGAGGCCGAGGTGGCGCCCCTGCTCGAGCAGTGTGCGTGCGGCGGCCGGCTCGTCGCCGGCGGCCCTGAAAAATTGGGGTCTGACCCCAATTTTTCAGGCGAAGCGCTGAGGCCGCTCGCGAGGCGGGGGTGGGAGGTGCTCGCCGGCTGCGACGAGCCCGGGCTCGCGCGCCTGCGGGAGGTGTGGCGGCCGCGGGCGCTGCGGCTGCTCGGCCGCGACGAGGAGCTCTCGCCCGAGGATGTCCTCGGCCTGCGGCTGGAGCAGCGCCTCGCGGGCCTGCGCGAGGAGATCGACCGGGCCCGCGCGGCCGGCGACGAGGACGCCGCTCAGATGGCGCACGCGCGATACATCGAGCTCGGCACGAGCTATGCCCGCCGATTCGCCGCTCGCTGAGCGCGTCGCCGGGTTCATCGCCGAGCACCGGATGCTCGAGCCGGGCGAGCCGGTGCTGGCTCTCCTCTCGGGCGGGGCGGACTCGCTGTGCCTGTGGGGCCTCCTGCGCGAGCTCGGATACGAGGTCGAGGCCCTGCACGCCGAGCACGGCCTGCGGGGCGAGGCCGGCCTGGCCGACGCGGCGTTCTGCGCCGGCCTCGGCGCGACGGTGGTGCCGCTCGACCTCGACCCTGGCGCGAACCTCGAGGCCCGCGCCCGCGCGGCCCGCTACGCCGCGGCCGAGGAGCACGCCGCCGGCCGCGCGATCGCGACCGGCCACACGCTGACCGACCAGGCCGAGACCGTCGTCTACCGGCTTGCCAGCTCCTCGGGCGTCCGCGCGCTCTCGGCGATGCGGCCGCGGGCCGGGCGCCTGGTGCGACCGCTGCTCTGCGCGACCGCCGCCGAGACGCGCGACTGGTGCCGGGCCGCCGGGCTCGTCCCCAGGGTCGACGACACGAACGCCGACATCAGGCTTCGCCGCAACCTGATCCGCCGCGACGTGATGCCCGCGCTGCGGCGCGTCCACCCGGCGGCCGACGTCAACATCGCCCGGACGGCGGAGCTCCTCGGCGAGCTCGACGAGCTCCTCTCCGCGCTGGCCGGCGAGCACCTCGCCGACGAGCTCGACCTCGACCGGCTGGCCGAGCTGCCGCGCCCGCTCCAGGCCATCGTGCTGCGCGCCGCCGCCGAGCGCGCCGCCGGGCGGCCGCTTCGGCTCACGCGCGCGCTGACCGACAAGCTGGTGGAGCTGGCGGGCCGAAGCGACGGCGTCGAGCGGCTCTCGCTCGGCCGCGACCTCGAGGCCGCGCGCGACCGGCGCACGCTCAGCTTCGGGCCGCCGGCCGGAAGTCGGTATCCTCCGCGGCCATGAACTTCACGACCGCGGCCGAGCACGACCCGCTGATCGCGGAGGTCATGGTCGGAGCGGAGGAGCTGCGGGGCCGGGTCGTGGAGCTCGGCGCCGAGATCTCGCGCGACTACGCCGGCCTCGACCCGGTCCTGGTGGGCGTCCTGAAGGGCGCCGTCTTCTTCATCGCCGACCTGGTGCGCACGATCACCGTGCCCTGCGAGATCGACTTCATGGCGGTCTCGAGCTACGGCAACACGACCGACTCCTCGGGCGTCGTCCGGATCTTGAAGGACCTCGACACGGTGATCGAGGGCCGCCACGTCCTGATCGTCGAGGACATCGTCGACTCCGGCCTCACGCTCTCCTATCTCGTGCGCAACCTCGAGGCTCGCAAGCCCGCCTCGCTCGAGGTGTGCGCGCTCCTCACGAAGCCCGCGCGGCGCAAGGCGAACATCCGCTGCCGCTACGTCGGGTTCGAGATCGCGAACCGGTTTGCGATCGGGTACGGCCTCGACTACGCCGAGCGCTACCGCAGCCTTCCCTACGTGGCCGCGCTCGACGAATCGAAGCTGCCCGAGCCGATCGACTGACCCCGCCTCGGCGGCCGCGCTACAGAACCGGAGCGCCGGTGCCGATACCCGGGCTGGCGATACCCCCGTGGTAAGGTTCAAGCCCGGGTCGCCGGGCACATCGCGGGCGGCATGCCGACGCACAAACCCCCGGGGGAAGCAGGCGAACGCGCAGTGAACAGACTTTTCAAGAGCGCACTCTTTCCGATTCTCGTCGTCGTTGTTCTGGCGTTCTTTGCGCTCAAGATCATCGGTTCGTCCTCGAGCTCGCGGCCCACGACGTTCACCGACCTGCAGGACTGGACGGGCCAGGGCAAGGTCGCCTCGCTCAAGTCCGACCCGGCGAACAACAGCGTCAGCTTCAAGCTGACCGCCAACCCGGACAAGACCTACTCGGTCGGCGTCCCCGCGCCTGACCTCCTGAAGCAGGAGCTCCAGTCGGCGGCGGACAACAACGTCGTCATCGACGGCGCCAAGGCCGGCGGCTCGCCGTGGTGGAGCGCGCTGATCACGATCCTGCCGTTCCTGCTCTTCTTCGTGATCTGGATCCTCTTGATGAACCAGATGCAGGGCGGCGGCTCCAAGGTGATGAGCTTCGGCAAGAGCCGGGCCAAGCGGATGTCCGTCGACTCGCCCAAGATCACGTTCAAGGACGTGGCGGGCGTCGACGAGGCGGTGGAGGAGCTCCAGGAGATCAAGGAGTTCCTCGAGAACCCGAAGAAGTTCCAGGCGCTCGGCGCGCGCATCCCGAAGGGCGTCCTGCTCTTCGGCCCCCCGGGCACCGGCAAGACGCTCCTGGCCCGCGCGGTCGCCGGCGAGGCCGGTGTCCCGTTCTTCTCGATCTCGGGCTCGGACTTCGTCGAGATGTTCGTCGGCGTCGGCGCGAGCCGCGTCCGCGACCTGTTCGAGCAGGCCAAGCAGAACTCGCCCTGCATCATCTTCATGGACGAGATCGACGCCGTCGGCCGCCATCGCGGCGCCGGCATGGGCGGCGGCCACGACGAGCGCGAGCAGACGCTGAACCAGCTCCTCGTCGAGATGGACGGCTTCGAGATGAAGGACAACGTCATCCTCATCGCCGCCACGAACCGGCCCGACATCCTCGACCCGGCCCTGCTGCGCCCCGGCCGCTTCGACAGGCAGGTCGTCGTCGACCGGCCCGACCGCGTCGGCCGCAAGAGGATCCTCGACGTGCACACCCGCGGAAAGCCGATCTCGCAGACCGTCGACATCGAGGCCCTGGCCGGCCAGACTCCAGGCTTCACCGGCGCCGACCTGGCCAACCTGGTGAACGAGGCCGCCCTGCTCGCGGCCCGCAAGGGCAAGAAGCAGATCGAGAACCTGGAGCTCGAAGAGGGCATCATGCGGGTCATCGCCGGGCCCGAGAAGAAGACCCGGCTGCTGTCGCCCAAGGAGCGCGAGATCACGGCCGTCCACGAGATGGGCCACGCGCTGGTGGGCCACTACCTGACCCACAACGACCCCGTCCACAAGATCTCCATCGTCGGCCGCGGCATGGCGCTCGGCTACGTGGTGACGCTGCCGAGCGAGGACAAGTTCATGCGCTCGCGCGCGGAGCTGCTCGACGGGCTCGCGAAGAACCTGGGCGGCCGCACCGCCGAGGAGCTGGTCTTCGGCGAGGTCACGACCGGCGCCGAGGACGACCTCAACAAGACGACCGACACCGCCAAGCGGATGGTCACCCGGTGGGGCATGTCCGAGAAGCTCGGCCCGCGCACCTTCGGCCGCGACTCCTCGCAGCCCTTCCTCGGCCGCGATTTCGGCCACGAGGCCGACTACTCCGAGGAGATCGCGCGCGAGATCGACGACGAGATCCGCCGCATCGTCGAGGCCGCCCACGAGCGCGCCCGCGAGGTGCTGACCTCGCACATCGACGAGCTGCAGTCCATGTCGAAGATCCTGATCCAGTACGAGACGTTCGACGCCGACCAGTTCCAGCGCCTGCTCTCGGGCGAGGCGCCGGAGGGAGTCTTCGCCGACCAGAACGAGTCCGAGACCCCCGTCGCCGAGCAGCCGCGCAAGGAGCCCGGCCGGGCCCGCGGCATCGGCCTGCCGCTCCCCGGCAACATCGCCTCCGGCCAGCCGCCGGAGTCGCCCCAGCCCAGCTGAGCACGGAGCGTCCGCTCGCCGGACGCGGGCGAAACCGTGTGGGGTCAGACCCCGCATCGGCTGCGGGTGCATAGCCGGCACGCGGACGGTGCATTCCACGCTGCGTGCGGCCCTGCGAGCCGTCCACATGTGCCCGATGCACCGCGAAACTGCAACCCCGCCCGATGCGGGGTCTGACCCCCGGCCGGCGCCGCCGCCGCGGGTTCACCGCTTTGGGTAGGTGACCCTCCCCCCGAAGGGGGCAGACCCGGTCCCCCCAACGCCGATAACTCCTCGTAACCAACGGCTTCAGCAGGGGGTTCCTCGGCGTGTCATCCAAGCTTCTCATTCGCGTGGGCGCGATCGGTTTCGTGGCCCTCGTGGCCCTCTCCGGCACCGCCGCCGCGTGGGCAGGCCCCGTCACCACGAAGGTGCTCATCTCGCGGAAGACCTTGAAGCCGGGCGTCACGCTCGTTCACTCGCGCATCACCGTCCGCGGCGTCTTCGGCGCCCAGGAGGTCTACAAGCTCGCCTGGAAGATCGGGAACCCGCACGTCGGCCTGCACTCGTCGCTGCTCGGCCCGTACGACGACTCGAGCACCTGGATCACCGACCACGGGATCTCGCACCTCGCCTCCTCGGGTGGGCCTCCGGGCATGATCGCGGCGATGACCGGCGACTACTCGATCTACAAGAGCTGGAGCCCGACCCGCAGCATCACGAGCGGCATCCTCATGCAGAACCGCAGGGTGTTCCGCTTCGGCACGGGCAGCCTTGCGGTCGGCTACAAGCCGGACGGGCGCTTCGTCTTCGGCCACCCGATCCTGCGGCCGATGAAGCTCGAGTTCCCGGGCGGCACCTCGGCTACGGTCGGCGCCTTCAACCCGGCCCCGGCCACGCTTGCCGGCGGAGCGATCCGAAGCGACCAGGTGGCCGTCTACACGCACGCCGGCCAGACCATCACCGTCCCGGCGGGCGCGATCGGCGTCGCGCTCAGCTCGGACGCGCTCGCGACGGGCTTGCGCGGCACGCCAGACCGCCTACAAGAACGTGAAGGGCGCGAACAGGCCCGAAGCGGTGGTGGCGTTTCGCATCACCGAGTCGACCGCCGAGCGCCGGCCCGTCTCCGTGCCCATCACCGCGCCAGGAACGTGCGCCGCGAACGTGTGCCAGCCCTCCGAATCCGTCGCCGTCCCGACCGGCGGCGTGGTCGTCCTCGCGCGGACACACGGTGAACCAGGTCGCCGCGGCCGGGCTCCAGGCGCAGGCTCAGCTCGGCACGCCCGCGATCAACACGGCCATCGACGACGCCGGGTGGGGCAACGTCACCGACCTGACGGGCGGCAAGCCGATGCTCGTGGACTCCGGGCATGCGATCTCGACCCGGCCCGACTCGGTCGACCCGTGGCAGTGGGACTGCGGCGGCGGCTGCTGGCGGCCCGCGCTCGTCCGCTCCGGCGGCTCGGCCTCGATGATCCTGATCGGCGGCAAGAGCGGCATGGGCCTCACGATGCCGAAGTTCGCCACGGTGCTGGCCGACATGGGCGCGACCGACGCTCTGGGTTTCGACAACAACAACTCCGCCGAGCTATGGCGGCCCGGCCACCGGCCGATCACCGGCTACGGCTACGAGCGGCTGCTTCCGACCGCGACGTCGCTCTCGTATCGCGGCTGATCCGTGGCCACTTGGCCGCGGGGAACGTTCCGCGCGGTGCTGGTATCACAGCGCTCCGGGCGGACGCGTGCCGCTTAGCCGACCCGAGGAAGGCGGCGACGGGTCGACTCCCATGCGCACGCGACCCCGATGCCGACACCGAGGATCCAACTCCCGGCATTCGCCACGCCGATGAATGCCCAAAGCGGCGCGGTGGTCGGGCCGCCCTCCCAGGATCAGGGGTCGGGGACGGACGACTGGTGGAAGGTGAGCGTGGCAAGCGCGATGACCCCAACAACCAGTACACCACCGACAGGCCACCCACGACGCGCCACGATGTAGCCCGCAATCAGGCCAACGACGATGGCCGGGTAGCCGAACAGCAACTCCATAGGGCAAGCATCCGCCGGCTCGGTCTGGATGCCCACCTTGTCGTGGCGAGCGGACCACGCACCCGTCCGACGACCCGTCGCTGGAACAGCAGTCGTCGACGCCGACCGGTGGCCACTTGGCCGCGGTGAGTGTCAATTGGCATCGTCGCGCCGGTAGGACGCGACGATCGTCGAGCGCAGGCGCGGCGGCAGCGCCCGCTCGATCCCGCGCAGGAGCGCGGCCACCGCGCGCCGCCGGCCGGCATAGCGGTGGAGCGTGGCGACCGGGACGACCCGCACCGGCTGGAACCCGGCCCGGACGAGCTGCTCGGTGAGCGCTCCGGGCGTGTTGGCGCGGTAGCGGACGGGGAAGACGTCGCGGGCCTCGGCGCCCGGCCCGCGGCCCTTGACCGCCGTTCGCACGCCCTGCGGCAGGAGCCGCGCGGCCGCCATGAGCGGGTTCGAGCGGTTGCTCGTCACGACTACGACCGAACCGCCCGGGCGCAGCACCCGGTGCCACTCGGCGAAGGCGGCCGGCGGCCGCTCCAGGTGCTCGACGACGAAGTTCGAGTACACCAGGTCGAAGCTGTCCTCAGGGAACGGGAGCGGCCCGCACAGGTCGGCGGCCAGGAACTCGTCGACCTCCTCGTTCGTGCTCCCGCCGGGCTCGTCGAGGTCGACCCCGACCAGCCGGTCGATCCGGTCGCGGAACGCGCTGAGGCGGGTCGTGCGCCCGCAGCCCGCCTCGAGCACGCTCGAGCCCGGGCCGAGCGCCTGCTGCAGCAGGTCGGCCTCGACGTCGGTGTGCGAGGTGTGAAACGGCGAGGGTCCCTCCGGCGGGTCGTACGCAGGGCCATTCTAGAATCGCGCGGGTGACCTCGCTGAGCGATCGCTTCCCGCCCCCGGCGGTCATGGGCGTGATCAACGTCACCCCCGACTCGTTCTCCGACGGGGGCGAGTACCTGCATCCCGAGATCGCCGTCGCACGCGGCGTCGCCCTCGCCGCCGAGGGGGCCGATCTGCTCGACGTCGGGGGCGAGTCGACCCGTCCCGGATCGGAGGCGGTGACCGCCGAGGTGGAGCTCGGCCGCGTCCTGCCGGTCATCCGCGGCCTCTGCGAGGCGACCGACGTCCCGGTCTCGATCGACACCTCGAAGTCCGTCGTGGCCGAGCAGGCGATCGCCGCCGGGGCCGCCTTCGTGAACGACGTCACCGCGCTTCGGGCCGACCCGCGCATGGCGGGCGTCGTTGCGGAGGCCGGCGTCCCGGTATGCCTCATGCACATGCACGGCACCCCCAAGACGATGCAGGAGGACCCCCGCTACGACGACGTCGTGGCCGAGGTGGCCGCCTTCCTGGCCGAGCGCGTGCGCGTCGCCGAGGCAGAGGGGATCTCGCCCCAGGCGATCTGCGTCGACCCCGGCATCGGCTTCGGCAAGACCGGCGAGCACAACCTGTCGCTCCTGCGCCACCTCGACGCGATCGCCGCCGTCGGCGTGCCCGTGGTCGTGGGGGTCTCCCGCAAGCGCTTCCTGGGCGCGATCATCGGCGACCCCGACGCGCCGCGGGCCGTCGCGACGGCGGCCGCCAACGTCGAGGCCGTGCGCCGCGGCGCCTGGATGGTGCGCGTCCACGACGTGCGCGAGACGCGCGAGGCGCTGGCGGTGGCGGCGGCGGTGCAGGCGGCGCCGTGAGGAGCGTTGCGATCGAGATCCGCGGCCTCTCGGTGTTCGCCTACCACGGCGTCCACCCCGAGGAGCGCGAGAACGGCCAGACGTTCGTGGTGGACGTCTGGCTCGAGTGCGCGCCCTCGCGGGCCGACGAGACGGACGAGCTCGCCGACGCGATCGACTACTCCGCCGTCTGCGACCGGGTCGTGGAGCTGGCGACGGGCGGCCCGTACCGGCTGCTCGAGCGGCTCTCCGCGCTGATAGCCGACGACCTGGTGGAGCGGTTCGGCGTGACCCACGCCCGGGTGCGGATCGCCAAGCCGGAGGCGCCCATCCGGCACCGGCTGGACGAAGTCGCGGTGGTCGCCGAGTCTTCCGCTGGCCCCGATTCCGCCGTATAACGGAGACATGTCGCAGGTGCGCATCCTGGTCGTCGACGACCAGCCGCTGTTCCGGCGGGGGCTCGTCGCGGTGCTGGAGGCGGGCGGCCTCGCGGTGGTCGGCGCGGCGTCCGGCGTGTCCGAGGCGGCGGAAGTCGCGGCGCGCACCCAGCCGGACCTCGTCGTGGCCGACCTGCGCCTGGCCGACGGGAGCGGCATCGACCTCGTCCGCCGGCTGGCCGAGATGGACGGGGCGGCGCCCAGGGTCGTCATCCTGACCGAGTCGCGCGAGCCGAGCGACATGCTGGCTGCGGTGCGGGCCGGCGCCGCCGGGTACCTCACGAAGGATCAGCCGCCCGAGCGCCTGGCCGCCGCGCTGAACGGCGTCCTGGCCGGCGAGGCCGCGCTGTCGCGGTCGATGGCCGCCTACCTGATCGAGGACGTGCGCGAGTCGCAGCGGCGCATGCTGCTCGCATCCAAGCTTCCGCACCGCGAGCGCCTGACGCCGCGCCAGCTCGAGATCCTCCAGCACATCGCGGCCGGCGAGACGACCGGCGAGATCGCCGACCGGCTCTTCCTCTCGCCCGAGACCGTGCGCTGGCACGTGAAGGCGATCCTGCGCAAGCTGAAGGCGCGCACCCGCGCGGAGGCGGCCGCCGTCCTGCGCGAGGTCATGGTCTGAGCCGAGCTAGCGCTCGCGGACGGTCTCGGACGCCAGCCGGACGATCCAGACCGACACCGTGAGGCAGTAGGTGATGACCGCGCAGGCGGCGAAGAGGGCCGTCGCCTTGCCAGTGGGGCCCGAGAGCTCGGCCGCGATGGCGGCGAGGATGGCCCGCATGCCGAGGAAGGCCAGGAGGCCGCCGATGCCGAGGTGCACCGTGGTGCGCTTGATCTCGCGGGGGCGCAGGTTCGGATAGCGGGCGTCCGCCCAGATCGCGAGCGCCGCGGGGCAGAGCACGAGCACGACGGTCAGTTCCATGAGGGTCGACATGGCACCATCCTTGATCAGAGCCGGGAGCGGGATACGGCCAACGCGAATCACCCGTACCCTGATCTGGACATCGGCAATTGTGAGTGAACCGTTAAGGGATATTTGGAAAATCCACTCGACCGGGTGACACGTGCGTACGTCGGATTCGGGGGGAACCTGGCCGATCCTGCGGAGACGCTGCGCGCTGCGGCCGCAGAGCTCGGCCGGGAGGCCGGCCGGATCGCCGCCGGATCGCCGATCTACCGTTCGCTTCCGGTCGGCGTGACCGGCCAGGCCCCGTTCCTGAACGCCGTCGCCGCGCTCGACACCGAGCTCGGCCCGGATGGGCTCCTCGACGTGCTGCTCGCCGTCGAGGCGGCGCACGGCCGCGTGCGCGAAGTGCGCTGGGGGCCGCGCACGCTCGACCTCGACCTCGTGTGGTTCGAGGGCGTCGTCCGCGACGATCCCCGGCTGACGCTGCCGCACCCGCGCGCCCACGAGCGCGAGTTCGTGCTGCGGCCGCTGTGCGATCTCGCGCCGGACCTGCCCCTGCACGGCCGCACTGCGCGCGAGTGGCTCGACTCGCTGGAGCCGCAGGGCGTGGAGCCGGCCGGGCTTTCGCTCATGTAGCCGGCCGCGCCCGCCGATGATCGGAGTGTGACCGAATACGTCTCCCGTGCCGGCCCGATCCCGGACGTGCTCACGCTGCTGGGCTCCCGCGCGATCCCGACGCTGCTCTTCACGGTCATGGTGGTCGTCCAGGTCGAGGCGACGGCCCAGTCGTCGTCGGTCTCGGGCGCCGCGTTCCACGTCCTCTCGGGCGCGCTGTGGGTGATGTTCACGGTTCTGATCAACATCCGCCCGGCGCCGCTCCGGCGCGACCGGGCGCCCGTGGGCGTCGCCGTCGCGCTGCTCTCGCAGCTCACCATGATCTCGGTCGGCCTCTTCGGCGCCGACGCCGGGAGCGGGCTCCGCGTCATCGTCTCGGACGTGCTGCTCGTGGCCGGGCTGGCGTTCTCCATCGCGTCGGTCGCCTTCCTCGGCCGGTGCTTCGGCATCCTTCCCGACGTGCGCGGCCTGGTCGTGCGCGGCCCCTACCGGCTGGTGCGCCATCCGCTCTACCTGGGCGAGCTCACCGCCGCCGTCGGCGTCGTGGTCGGCTCGCGCCACCCGTGGGGCGCCGCCGGCGCCTGGCTCGTCTGCCTCGGGCTCCAGATCGCGCGGACGCACTACGAGGAGTCCAACCTCCGTGCCGAGTTCCCCGAGTACGCACAGTACGCGGCCCGCACCAAGCGGATCGTTCCCGGCATCGTCTAACCCTCTATGCTCGGCCGATGCCGGCCGAGGTCTGGGACAACGCGGAGCGGCTGGAGCGCTATGTGGGCCGGTGGAGCCGGCTCGTGGCGCGCGAGTTCGTCGTATGGCTCCAGGTCCCGCCCCGCGCCCGCTGGCTCGACATCGGCTGCGGTTCGGGTGCGCTCACCGAGACCGTCCTGGCCGAGGCCGAGCCGGCGTCCGTGGAGGGCGTTGACACCTCCGAGGCCTACGTGGCGTACGCAGCGGGCCGGGTGGCCGACCCGCGGGCCTCGTTCGCGGTCGCCGACGCGCAGGCGCTCGACCGCCCCGACGCGACCTACGACGCCGTCGCGAGCAGCCTCGTCCTGAACTTCCTGCCCGATCCGGCGCGCGGCGCGGCCGAGATGCGGCGCGTCATGCGTCCGGGCGGCGTCGTCGCCGGCTACGTGTGGGACTACGCCGGCGAGATGCAGCTCATGCGCCGGTTCTGGGACGCCGCCGCCGAGCTCGACCCGGCGGCCGCCGACCTCGACGAGGGCCGCCGGATGGCCGGCTGCAACCCCGCCGACCTGGAGGCGCTCTTCTCCGGCGCGGGCCTCGACGAGGTGCAGACGCGCGCGATCGACGTCCCCACCGTCTTCGCCGGCTTCGAGGACTACTGGAGCCCGTTCGAGGGCGGGCAGGGGCCGGCGCCCGGCTACTGCGTCTCGCTGCCTCCGGATCGCCGCGAGGCGCTGCGGGAGCGGCTTCGCGAGACGCTTCCGGCGGCGTCCGACGGCTCGATCAGCCTGGTCGCCCGGGCCTGGGCCGTTCGTGGCACGAGTGGCAACTAAACTCCCCCCATGTCCTTTATCGAAGACCTCGAGGAATACGACGCAGAGCTCGAGATCCGGCTGAAGAAGGAGTACGCGACCGTCTTCGGCCTCTTCAAGTACTGCGTCCTCACCGCCGAGGCGACCTACCTGTGCAACCGCCTCGAGATGGACACCACCAACCAGCCCGCCTACCCGCTCGTGCGCCTCACGATGGAGGACGTGTGGGTCTGGGACAAGAACCGCCCCAGTCGCATCATCCCGCGGGCCGAGGTGCATACGACGCAGGACGTCACCATCGAGGAGCTGAAGCCCGAGAGCGAGATCGCGACCACATTCCCGCCCGGGTTCGAGCTCTCCGACGAGTGACCGATGCTGCTCGCGCTCGACGCCGGCAACACCCAGACCGTGGCAGGCCTCTACGAGGGCGCCGAGGCCGTCGAGCATTGGCGGACGACCACCGTCCGCACGAACACGGCCGATGAGCTGGCGCTCGAGCTGCGCGGCCTGCTCGAGCTGCGCGGCCGCTCCCTGGCGGACGTGACCGGGATCTGCCTGGCGTCGGGCGTCCCGGCGCTCACCGTCGAGTACGTGGCCGTTGCGCGCGACCGGCTGCGCTGCCCGGCCGTGATCGTCGGCCCGGGTGTGGAGACGGGGGTCGGCATGCAGGTCGACAGCCCCGACGAGGTGGGGCCGGACCGGATCGCGAACGCCGCGGCGGCGTTCGCCCGCTACGGCGGGCCGTGCGTGGTCGTCGACTTCGGGACGGCGATCAACTTCGACGCGGTCTCGGCGTCGGGCGAGTTCGTCGGCGGCGCGATCGCCCCGGGGGTGCAGGTGGCGACCGACGCGCTGCGCGACCGGGCGGCCCGGCTGGCGAAGGTCGAGCTGCGTGCGCCCGAGCACGCGATCGGCACGAACACCGACACCAACATGCAGTCGGGGGCGATCTTCGGCTTCGCCGGCCTCGTGGACGGGCTCGTCCGCCGGTTCCGGGCCGAGCTGGGCGGCGCGGCCGTGACCGTCGCCACCGGAGGGATGGCGGAGCTCGTCGCGCCGCACTGCGAGACCGTCGACCACGTGGAGCAGCTGCTCACGCTCGAGGGCCTGCGGCTCATCTGGGAGCGCAATCAGGCTCGAGCCTGACCCGTTCAGGTGATAGCGGCACCCCCCGGCGTGCTGACACCCTTGGGGAGTGGGCACCGTCACCGGAACGGTCGTGTGTGAGGGCGGGCCGCGCCCGTCGATCGCGTTCGTCCACGACGACCCGACGCTGGTACGCGCCGCGGAGTGGTGGGCGTCCGTGGCGCGCGCCGCGGTGCTCGTCCTCGTTCCCTTCGCGCTCCTCGGCGCTCTCGTCACCATCGCCGCCGGCGCGCCCGCCTGGCGGTTCGAGGCCTGGCTCGCGGCCGGGGCCGTGGCCGGTGCCGGCGTGCGGCTGGCGGCCCTTGCGCTCTCACGCCGGCAGGTTGTCCTGCGCGACGCGGCCGGGGCGGCGGTGGGCCCTGCGCCGCGCATCCGTGCCGTCCGGTTCGCAGCCGCCGTCTTGGCCCGGGCCTGGGTGATCTGGCCGGCGGTGGCGCTCGTCGGCGCGAGCGCCACCCCGCGGCAGGCGCTGCTGGCGGCGGCGTGGTCTCCGGCCGTGGTCGCCGCCTGGGCGGCGTGCGGCGCGGCGGTCATGGCGGACGCGATGCGCCGCGCCGAGCGGTCGCACGGCGTGCGGCTCCTCATCCCGGCCGGCCTGCGCCAGCGGGTCGCGGACGGGCACGTGCTGCACACGGTTTCCAGATGACCTACGTCGTCACGACCAGCGATCTCGCCACCAGGTGGCGGCTGGCGCTGCCGGCTGCGGGTGCTGCGGTGGTGCTTGCGGCGGGCGATCTGCGCCTGTGGCCCTTCCTGAGCGCGCTCGTCCTCTTCGGCCTGGGGATCGGCTTCGCCGCCGGCAGGAGCCAGGCGCGCAGGTGGCGGCGTGCGGTCGAGGCGACGCTGGCCTCAGGACCGGGGGAGGACGTCGACGTGGAGGTCGCGCCCCCGAGGCGGGTGGCGCCCGCCTCGCTGCTCATGGCAGCGGCGCTCCTCTACGCGGCGGCGACCGGCGCGGGCGGCGGGGCGGCGTTCGCAATCCTCGGTTCGTGCGTCGCTGCCGCCGGCGGCTGGTCGTTCGGGCGGGGCACGGCGGTCTCCGCGCTCGAGGCGGCCCGCGGCTGGACGCTGGTCTGGCCGGCCGGGTCATCCCACCGTCCCGGCCTGCCGCGTCTCGTCGTGGTCCCCTGCGGAGCGGCGCGCACGCAGCCGCTGGTTTCGGTGGGGGCTCGCCGCCGCCGTGGCCATGTCGCTCGGCGTCGCCGTGCTCGCAGGCGAGCGACTGGTGGCGGTGCACGCCTACGCAACCCGGTCGCTGCCGTCGATCGCGGCGCCCTCGTCGAGAAGCCGGATCGATCCCGTCCTGGGACAGGTTGCATCCGGGCTCGCAGGGCACAGCGTGGAGGTGCGGTGCTGGTCGGCGGCCGACTGGCCGCGGGTCACCCTGCTCGACCCGGTGCGGACCGGCGGCTTCGCCGACCTGAGCGCCGGCACCGTCAACCTGCCGCCGTCCGTGTGCCGCGGGCTCGACATCCTGGCCTACTCCAGCACGCACCGCTTCGCGTCCGCAACCTGGGAGGAGATCGCCGCCGTCCACGTCCTGGCGCACGAGGCGGCCCACCTCGGCCAGGCGGGCGCGAGCGAGTCCCACGCGGAGTGCGACGCCGTCCAGACGACCGAGCGGGCGGCGGTGTGGCTCGGTGTCGACGTGCCGTATGCGCGCTGGATGGCGTCGCTCGACTGGACGCACCTCTATCCGCGGCTGCCGGCCTCCTACCGGACGGCCGATTGCCGGCCCGGGAGGCTCCGCTCGACCTCCATCTCGCGGAGGGGTGGCCGACGGCTCCCGTTACGCCAAGCCGGGCCGTGATCGCGCCGTCGGCCGCGACCGCAACCGCCGTCGGCACGATGCCGATGCCGTACTTGCGGGCCAGGTCGGGCCGTCTGCGGACGTCGACGGTGACGAGCGTGCGGCCCTCGGAGCGAAGGCGGCGCTCGACGTCCAGGCACTCCGAGCACAACGGGTGGGTGAAGTGGACGACCACGTCGCCCGCCGCATCCCCGATGTCGGTGCGGTCGATCCGGCGCAGCTCGCCGTGGCCCACGCCGCGCAGGCGCGCGCCCAGCCGGTAGACCTCGCAGCCGGTGCAGAAGCCGGTGAGGCCCGCCAGGAGCGCCAGCGCCGCGACGAGGAGTCCGAGCGCCCATCCCAGGGTCGCGTAGCCGGCGGCGATGGCGACCGTCGCCGTGGTGAGGACGATCGCGCCCATCACGTTCGCGAAGCGGGGCGAGCGCGAGTCCTCGAGCGGCCCCTCGCCGAACCGGGGCTGCACGAGCTCGAAGTAGGCGACGCACGCCAGGCACCAGCGCCGGCCGAGCGCCAGCCCGACGACGAGCTGAAGCGCGAGCAGGCCGAGGATCGGCCACCAGCCGGTCAGGAAGGCGACGAGCGCCAAGACGCCGATCGCGAGCTGGTTGGCGCGCGGCGCGCGCCGGTCGATCACGTCGAGGTCGTAGTAGGGGTCGGCCAGTCGGTGCATGGTTTGGATCCAAACTCTAGCGGTAGCGTGTGCAGCGTGACGGACGACTTCGCGCTGGAGACGCCCCGCGGCCCGACCGCCGGCACGATCGACATGCCCGCCGGCGCGACCGCCGTCGTCGTCCTGGGGCACGGCGCCGGCTCGGGCATGGGCTCGCCGTTCATGACCGGGATCGCACGCGGGCTCGTCGCCGAGGGCCTGGCGGTCGCCCGCTTCGACTTCCCCTACATGCACGCCGGGCGCAAGGCGCCCGACCCCGCGCCGGCGCTGCTCGAGACGTGGCGCCTGGCCCGCGACGCCGTGGCGGAGCGCACCGGCGGCCTGCCGCTCGTCGCCGGGGGCAAGTCGCTGGGCGGGCGGATCGCGTCGATGGCCGTCGCCGAGGGGATGCCAGCCCAGGCGCTCGTCTTCCTCGGCTATCCGCTCCACCCACCCGGGCGCACCGACAAGCTCCGTCGCGACCACCTGGCGGACGTGCGCGTGCCCATGCTCTTCCTCCAGGGATCGCGCGACGCCTTCGCCCAACCCGACCTCCTGGGCGAGACGGTCGAGTGGCTCGGCGACAGGGCGACGCTGGTGGTCGCCGAGGGCGGCGACCACTCGTTCCGCGTGCCGGGCGGCCCGCGCGACGGCGGCGAGATCGGCGCCGGCCTCGCGCCGCTCGTCGCCCGCTTCGTCGCCCAGGCGGTCCGGCCGTAGCGCAGGACTTCGGGCTGCGACGGCGAATGGGGCAGGGTGGTCAGGGGCGCGCTCGCTCTCGTTGCGACGTGCGCGATCTTCGGTGCCGTCTCCCCCGCGGTCGCGCTCGGCGACGTCTCACCGGAGGCGACGCTCGCCGACCGCTACTCGCCGGTCGTCCGCCTCGTCGCCCAGACCGAGGAGTGCGGCGCGGGCGAGCCGTATACGACCGATCGACGTCGACGCCGTCCTCGGAAACGACCAGGTCGCGCTGCGCGGCCCGTGGACAGGAGAGCAACCTGGTGAAGCGTCGCCCCGACGGCGGCCGACCTCGCAGCCGGGCTCAGGAACTACCACCTCGACTTCCCCGGCGACGCGCTCGACCCGGGCTGCGACCTACGAGCAGTGGGAGCGGAGCCTCGGCACCGCGGCCATCGCCCACGACCTACGCCCACGTCGTCTCCGAGCCGGGGCGAGACCGCGCTCCAGTACTGGTTCTTCTACGTCTACAACGACTTCAACAACAAGCACGAGGGCGACTGGGAGATGATCCAGCTCAACTTCGACGCGCCCGATGCGAGCGCCGCCCTGGGCGTCAAGCCGGCGCAGGTCGGCTACAGCCAGCACGAGGGTGCAGAGGCGGCGGACTGGAGTGACTCGAAGCTCGAGAAGGTCGGTGGGACGCACCCGGTCGTGTACCCGGCCGAGGGCTCGCATGCCGACTACTACGAGCCGGCCCTCTACCTCGGGAGCAGCGCGGCCGAGGGCGTCGGCTGCGACAACACGCGCGGGCCTTCGCGCGAGCTGCGGCCGGCTGTCAAGCTCGTGCCCACCGACCAGGCCGAGACGGTCGCCGAGTACCCGTGGCTCGGCTTCCACGGCCACTGGGGAGAGAACCACGCGGCGTTCTACAACGGCCCCACCGGACCGAACACCCAGGTCAAGTGGGACCATCCGATCACCTGGGCGTCCACGGACTGGCGCCCGTCGGCCTTCGCCGTCCCCGGCGGGACGAGCGACGCCCTGCGCGCCACGGACCTCTTCTGCGAAGGCGTCGCTGCGGGCTCGAGCGTCCTGACGGCGGCGGTGCGTGGCGGGCCGGTCGTGGTCCTCGCCGCGCTCGTGGCGTTGTTCCTCCTCATCTTCGCGCTCGTCCGGATGCAGTGGCGGCCGTCGCAGCCCTTCGCCCTGGCCCGGCGCCGGACGCTCGGCCAGATCCTGTTCGCGTCGGCCCGGGTGTATCGCGAGAACCCGCGCCTGTACATGACGATCGGCCTGCTGTTCGTCCCGGTCTCGCTCGTCGTTGCCGGCGTCCAGCAGCTCCTCTTCAGCCTGATCGGGCTCGACGTGCTCGCCGATGTCACCGGGCAGACGAACGCGGCGGTGGTCGCCGCGGCTGTGAGCATCGGGCTCGTCGTGATGCCGATCGTCCTCACGATCGTGCAGGCCATGGTGGCGTCCTCGCTGACGTCCGCGGCCGAGGAGCGCGAGCTCATACCGCGCACCGCCTACGCCGCCATCAAGGAGCATCTGAGGCCGCTGATCCAGGCGCTCGCCGTCACGGCGCTCGCCGTCGCCGTGCTCCAGCTCACGGTGATCGGGCTGCCGGTCGCCGTGTGGCTGCTCGTCCGCTGGTCGCTCTTCGCCCAGTGCGTCGTCGTCGAACGGCTCCCCTGGGCGGCCGCGCTGCGCCGGAGTCACGCGCTCGTGCGCGGCCACTGGCTGCACGTCGCGTGGGTCACGCTGGCGGTGGTCGGGTTCGCGCTCCTGCTCGGGCCGCTCGTCGGCGTCCTGCTGCTGCTGGCGACGCCGCTCAGCCTGACCGCCGTGAACGTGATCTCCGGCATCGTGTACGTCCTGACGATCCCCTACGCGTCGATCGCGACGACCTACGTCTACTACGACCTGCGCGTCCGGGAGCAGACCGAGCGCGAGCCGCTGGTGCTGCCCGCCGAAGCCGTCCTGGAGTGACGTGAAAATTTGGGGTCAGACCCCGGTTTCCAGCCGCCGCCGTAGATCGAGATGGGGAGGTCGAGCAGGCGGTCGGAGTCGGTGTCGGGAAGGAGCGCCAGCTCGGCCTCGTGCTCGGCGAGCCGCTCGCGGGCGCCGGGGCAGAAGCGAAGCAGCGCCGCCTCGGCGTCGGCGACGGTCGGCGCGGAGGTGAGCTCCGGCTTCACCGACTTGGCGTCGGTCATCCCGCGCAGGTACCAGCCGTAGAACTTGCGCAGGAAGCTCGCCGCCCGGTCACCCATCTCGCGCTCAACCTCGCGCATGAAGCGGATCAGCTCGGCCACGACATCAGCCGGCTCGGGCCGCTCGGCCGCGCGCTCGGCCATCTCCTGGAGCGTCCACGGCTGGCCCTGGGCGCCGCGGCCGACCATGACCGCGGCCGCGCCGGTCGCGTCGAGCACGCGCTCTGCGCTCGCCCGGTCGACGATGTCGCCCGATGCCACCACCGGCACCTCCACCCGCTCGACGAGCTCCGTCGTGAGCGAATGGTCGGCGGTGCCCGTGTACATCTGCTTGGCCGAGCGCGGGTGCAGCGTGAGCGAGGCGACGCCGACCGCCTCCAGCCGCGGCCCCAGCTCGAGCGCGTCGCGCGAGCCGTTGTCGATGCCGCGGCGCATCTTCACGCTGACCGGCACGTCGACCGCGTCGACCACGGCGCCGGCGAGCCGGCAGGCCAGGTCGTGGTCGGAGAGGGCGCTCGCGCCGGCCCCGGTCTTCGTCACCTTGCGCACCGGGCAGCCGAAGTTGATGTCGACGATGTCCGCGCCGGCGGCGACCACCATCCGGGCCGCCTCGGCCATCCGCTCGGGCTCCGAGCCGAAGATCTGGACAGCCAGCGGGTGCTCGTCGCGCGCGATCCGCAGGTACCCGAGCGTGCGCTCGTTGGCGTGCGAGAGCCCTGCCGCCGACACCATCTCGGAGCACACGAGGCCGGCCCCGAACCGGCGCCCCTGGCGCCGGAACGCCTGCACCGAGACCCCGGCCATCGGCGCGAGAACGATGCGCGAGGGGATGACGATGTCCCCGATCGCCCAGGGCTGTGTGAGATCGGCCACCGCCGGGCATGGTAGAGCCTCGCGCCAGAGGGCTGGCCGAACCGGTTGACCCAGGTTTCCATGTTGCATATAATCCCGCCTCCCTCGGTGCCAGCCGGTGCGATAACCGCTGCAAAACGGCGGAATCCGGCGACACCGTTTTCGTGCAGATGGGGGGCAGAAGGGCAGGAAGTGGACAAGGACGTCATCCTCACTCCCGACGGGTACGAGAAGCTCAAGCAGCAGATCGAAGAGCTCGAGACCACGAAGCGCCGCGAAGTCGCGGACCGCATTCGCGAAGCGCGCGAGTTCGGCGACATCTCCGAGAACTCCGAGTACGACGACGCAAAGAACGAGCAGGCGCTGCTCGAGCACCGCATCGCCCGGCTCAAAGAGCAGCTCCGCGCCGCGAAGGTGATCGACCCCAAGGACATCGGCACCGACGTGGTGTCGGTCGGCACCCGCGTGCGCGTCAAGGACGTCGACCACGGCGACGTCGACACGTACGAGATCGTCGGCTCGGCCGAGGCCGATCCGGCCAACTCGCGGCTCTCGAACGAGTCGCCCGTCGGCCGTGCGCTCATCGGCCACAAGAAGGGCGAGACGGTCGAGGTGTCGGTTCCCGCCGGGGCGATCCGCCTGAAGATCATGGACATCAAGGCCGCGTAAGCGGCCGAAACCGGTCGTCGGCTCACCGCTTTGCGGTATGCCCCGGGCCGGGCGGCGGCGTACCCTCTGCGTGAGATGCGCCGGGGCACAGCGTCAGTCCGAGCGGCAGATCGTTAGGCGCGCGCGGTTCGAGCTCGTCGCCCTCGTCGTCCTGCTCCTCACCCTCTTCGGCACCGCTGCCGCGGCGACCGCGTCCGCGCGCGCCGGCGCGGCGTGGGTCGCCCTCCTGATCGTTCTCGGCGGGGCAGCGGTCACGACCGCGGCGTGGCTGCTCGCGCGGATCCCCGCAGAGATGCGCGGCCTCGCCCGGGAACGGCGGCGGGCCTTCGACGACCTCCTGCGCGCGGAGGAGGACGAGCGCGAGCGCATCGCCGGCGAGCTGCACGAGGACACGGTGCAGGTGCTCACGGCGGCCCTGGTGACGATCGACCGCATGACCCCCGCCGTGCGGGCCCACGACACGCCCACCGCATCGTCCGCGAGGCGATCGCCGACGCGCGGGCCCACGCGGGCACCTCCCGGATCGAGGTCGACGTCCGCGAGCACCGCGGAGCCGTGCACGGCCGGATCTGGGACGACGGGTCGGGCGGTCCCGCCAGGCGGGCGGACGACCGGCGGCGCGCGCTCTTGCATCTGAGCCTCGAGCGGCTCGCCGAGGGCGACGTCGACGTCCGTTCGATCCCCGGCCGCGGGACGCTCGTGGCGTTCCGGCTGCCGCTGGCGGAAGCCGTGCGGCTCGAGGAGGAGCGGGCCGCCGCGATCTAGCCAGCTAGCGCCACGGGGTCGTGGCGCGCAGGTCCGTCTTGCTCGCGCGTGCGCGCCGGCCGCGGTACCAGACCGTGACGAGCGCGATCAAGGCCGCGGCCAGTGGCAGTGAGATGACCGCGATCGGCACCAGGATCCAGCGCTCGGAGAGCCGGGCGGTTCCGGGATCGCCGCGCCCCGGGCCGAGGTCGGGCTCGGCCGTCACCTGCGGCGGGGCCGCCGCGCCGGAGAACTGCGCGGCCGGAGCCATCGACGCCACCAGCCAGCGCCCGCCGACGCGCGTCAGCTCGGTCTTGAAGACGATCGCGCCGGCGTCGCTGCCCGCGCGCGGCTGCAACATCACGTCGAGCAGGATGTGGTCGGGCGCGACCTCGAGCGGCCGGATGCCGAAGCCCGTCGGCCGGGCCGGGTAGGGGACGACGGGAATCACTCCCTTGTCCCAGTCGCTCCGGACCGTCCCGGTGCGCATCGCCGGCGCCGCGAGCCGATAGGCAGCCCCCGGGTCCTTCCGCGCGACCGCGGCGGGCACGAACTGGTGCAGCAGCACCTTGATCGCATGGAGGTCGCTCTTGGGGATCACCGGGTCGCTCGCGGCCTGCGCGGTGGCCGGCGCGACGATGAGGGTGACCGCCAGGGCGAGCGTGACTGCTGCCGATCGCACACCTGTAGCTTGCCACGCCGCGACGGCTCGGCAGGTCGTGCGGGATACTGTGTCGCCGTGAGCAGCGACGCCGAGGACCGGATCCGGGCCGACCGCATCGCCAAGGTCGACGCGATGCGGGCTGCCGGCGTCGACCCCTATCCGGCCAGGACGCCCGCCCGTGTGCCCGTCGAGCAGGTGCGGGAGCGGTTCGGCGGCCTCGAGGCGGAGGCCGAGACCGGCGAGCGGCTGGCCCTCGCCGGGCGGATCGCAGCCCGGCGCGGGCACGGCAAAGCGATGTTCCTCGACCTGGCCGACCGCACGGGGCGCCTCCAGCTCCACGCCACCGTCGACGCGCTCGGCGAGGAGCGCTACGCCGCGCTCGCCGACACCGACCTGGGCGACGTGATCGCGGCCGTCGGCGAGGTGTTCGTGAGTCGCCGCGGCGAGCTCAGCCTGCGCGTGGCCGAGTGGCACATGCTCGCCAAGTGCCTGCGCCCGCTCCCCGAGAAGTGGCACGGCCTCACCGACGTCGAGCTGCGCCACCGGCGCCGGTACGTCGACCTGCTCGTGAACGAGGAGTCGCGCCGGGTGGCGCTGGCGCGCTCGAAGATGGTGACGGCCATGCGGGCGGTGCTCGACGACGACGGCTTCGTCGAGGTCGAGACGCCCGTGCTCCAGCCGATCTACGGCGGCGCCGCGGCGCAGCCGTTCACGACCTACTACAACGAGTTCGAGCGCGACTTCTACCTGCGCATCGCCGACGAGCTCTACCTGAAGCGGCTGATCGTCGGCGGCCTCGAGCGCGTGTACGAGATCGGCAAGGACTTCCGGAACGAGAGCGTGTCGTTCAAGCACAACCCGGAGTTCACGATGCTCGAGTGGTACGAGGCCTACGGCGACTACCAGGACGGGATGCGGCGCGTGGAGGCGGTGGTGGCCGCGGCGGGCGCGGCGGCGGGGAGCGCGATCGACCTCGAGCCGCCGTGGCGGCGCCAGACGCTGCGGGAGGCGATCCAGGAGCGGGCCGGGATCGACCCGATGGCGGACCGCGATCGCGACCGGCTGGTGGCGTTCCTCGAGAAGCAGGGGGTCGACACGTCCGCCGACGCGACCTGGGCCGATGCCGTCGACCACCTGCTCTCGCACTTCGTCGAGCCCGCCATCGAGGAGCCGACGTTCCTGACGCACTACCCGGTCGAGCTCTCGCCGCTCGCGAAGCGGTCGCCGGACGACGACGGCGTCGTGGAGCGGTTCGAGGCGTTCTGCGTCGGGATGGAGGTCGCCAACGGCTACACCGAGCTGAACGACCCGGCCGACCAGCGGGCGCGCTTCGAGGAAGCCGGCCAGGCGGACGAGGACTACGTGACGGCGCTCGAGTACGGGATGCCGCCGACGGTCGGCGTCGGCATCGGCATCGACCGGCTGGCGATGGCGCTCCTCGGGGTCCGGTCGATCCGCGAGGTCATCCTGTTCCCGACATTGCGAGAGCAGAGCTGATGGGCAAGGTCTTCGACGAGATCGACGCCAAGCTGGAGCGCTGGATCGGCGAGCAGCAGCTGTTCTTCGTCGCGACGGCGCCGTCCGGCGAGGGCGGCCATGTCAACTGCTCGCCGAAGGGGCCGATCGAGAGCCTGCGCGTGGTCGGGCCGCGCCGGGTCGCGTACCTCGACCTGGTCGGGTCGGGCGCCGAGACGATCGCCCACCTGCGCGAGAACGGCCGGATCGTCGTCATGCTCTGCGCCTTCCGCGGCCCGCCGCGGATCGTGCGCCTGCACGGCCGCGGCCGGTACGTGCTCCGGGGCGATCCCGAGTTCGACGACCTGAACGCGGCCTTCGACATCCGCGACGCCTACACGACCGGCCCGGCGAAGCGGTCGATCGTCGTGGTCGACGTTGAGCGGATCGCCGACTCGTGCGGCTACGGCGTCCCGCTGATGGAGCCCGCCGGCGACCGGCCGCAGCAGGCGCTGTGGGTCGAGCGCACGCTGGCCAAGGGCGGGCCGGACGCGATCGCGGCGTACCGAGCCACGTACAACGTCCGCTCCATCGACGGGCTGCCGGCGCTCGACGGGTGAGCGGAAGCCCGCTCTACGGCGAGGGGCAATCGCGGTTCGCGCGCCTGCTCGAGCGGCGGGAGGAGCGCCGGCCCGACGTCGCCTCGCGCGAGCTGCGCCGCCGGCTCCTGAGCGGGCTGCGCGGGCGGGTCGTCGAGATCGGCTGCGGGACCGGGCCCGCGTTCGAGCACTACGGGTCGGGCGTGGAGCGCGTGCTCGCCGTCGAGCCCGACCCGGTCGCCCGCGTGGCAGCCGCCGAGAGCGCCGCGGCGGCGGCCGTCCCGATCGACGTCGTCGAGGGGTTCGCCGAGCGTCTGCCCGGCGAGGACGGGGCGTTCGACGCCGTCGTCTGCATCTGGGTCCTGTGCAGCGTGCCCGACGTCGCCGCGGCGCTCCGCGAGCTCCGCCGTGTCCTCGTGCCGGGTGGTGAGCTGCACGTGTATGAGCACGTCCGCTCGCCGCGCGCACCGTTTCGGGCCGTGCAGCATGCCGTCGACGGGCTCTTCTGGACGCGCGCGCTGGGCGGCTGCCGGACGACCCGCGACACCGAGGCCGCGATCCGGGCGGCCGGCTTCGAGTTCGACCGGATCGAGCGCGGCTTCCAGTCGTCCTCGCTCCTCACGATCACTGCCGCGCCCTACATCCTGGGCGTCGCGCGAAAAATTGGGGTCTGACCCCGTTTTTCCACGTCGCGCAACATTGGGGTCTGACCCCGTTGCTGCGTGCTACTCGTGCTCGGCGAGGAACGAGCGGAGCATCGGCATGTAGACCTCGGGGTGCTCCGCGAAGCAGAGGTGCGAGCCGTCCGGGATGATCTCGAGCCGGCTTCCGGGAATCCGATCGTGGATCTCGCGCAGGTGGACGGGCCGGCACTCGTCGAACTCGCCGCCGCTCACGAGCGTCGGCACGCGGATCTCGCCGAGCCGGTCCATGATGTCCCACTCGCGCAGCGTGCCGATGATGCGGAACTCGCTCGGCCCGGCCATGTAGTGGTAGATGGGCGTCGCCATCCGGTCGAACGAGCGGACGACGAAGTCGGGCCACGGGTCGAGCCGGCAGACGTGCCGCGTGTAGAACGGCATCATCGCCTCCTCGTACTCCGGCGTCTCCATCTTGCCCTCGTTCTCGAGCCGCTCGATCTCCTCGCGCTCGTCGGCCGGCATCTCGTCCAGGAGCTCCTGGCAGATCTCGTTCCAGCGCGGCGACGAGGCCGGGCTCCCGGCCATGCACAATGTGAGCGGGGGCCGGCCGCGGTCGAGCACGTACTGCATGGCCAGCATGCCGCCCCACGAGCTCCCGAACAGGTGCACCTGCTCCAGGTCGAGCGCATCGCGCACCGCGGAGAGCTCGTCCATGAACCGCTCGACCGTCCACAGCGAGCGGTCGTCGGGCTTGTCGGACTCGCCGCAGCCGAGCTGGTCGTAGAACACCACCCGGCGCTCGTCGGCGAGCTCCGAGAACGGCAGCAGGTAGTCGTGGGGCGCCCCGGGGCCGCCGTGCAGGCACAGGAGCGGCGCACGGCCGTCCGAGCCCTCGCCGAATGACCAGTACCGCACCCGTCCGCCGGGGACGTCGACCCAGCCCTCGACGGGCGTCAAGAGGACTTCACCCGCACCGCCTCGTCGTCGCCGGCCACGCCGTACAGGTCGTCGCCGGGGTCGTAGCTCACGAGGTCGACGTCCATCAGATCGGGGCCCTCGGAGAGCGCGATCGCGGCTGCCGCAGGCGGGTCGTGGGCGTCGACCTGGTCGACCCGGCCGGTCGGGACGTAGGCCACGCCGAGTGGCAGCTCGTCCGCCTCGACCGCGCGGAAGTGCTCGACGATGAACCGCACAGGCGGATCGTTGCGCATTTCGCCGCGTCTGTCCACCGAGCTCGATCGATCATCTAGATGATTGGTCGGTAACTCCCGTGATGCTTGGGCGGCGAGAACCGAGTAGCGCAAGGACGCAGGGAGGGCCAATATCGGGTGATATTGGCCCGACCGAGGACGCAGCGATGCGAACGTTCGCAGCCGCAGCCCCGCCAACCGTCGCCCACCCGCACAGTCGTGCGTCCAGGCGCGCGGGAGTGATCGATCGATCATCTAGCGTGGCGATGTGACCGACGGCGAGCGACACGAGCTTCTGAGCGCGAGCGCCGCCGCCTTCGCGCAGGTGGCGCTCGTGAACGTCCGGCGCGAGTTCCCCCACCACGAGCTCCTGCTCGAGATCGACGCCGTGCCCGTCGCGCGCCCGGGCGAGCGCCATCCCGCGTTCTACGGCAGCTACGACTGGCACTCGTGCGTCGAGATGCACTGGGTGCTCGTGCGGCTCCTGCGGGCCGTGCCGGAGCACGTGCCCGCTGACGAGATCCGGGCCGTCCTGGACGCCCACCTGACCGCCGACGCGCTCGCGACCGAGGCGCGCTGGTTCGCCGACCCGAACCGGCGGACGGCGGAGCGGCCGTACGGCTGGGCCTGGGAGCTCACGCTGGCGGCGGAGCTCGGCGCCTGGCGAGACGAGGACGCCGCCCGCTGGGCGGGGAACCTCGCGCCGCTCTCCGGCGTGCTGGTCGGCCGGTACCTGGAGTGGCTGCCGCTCCTCACCTACCCGGTGCGCTCCGGCATGCACGACAACGGCGCGTTCGGCCTGTCGCTGGCGCTGCCGTACGCCCGCCGCGCGGCCGGGCGGGGTGACACGAGGCTCCTGGAGACGATCCACGCCGCGGCCGAGCGGTGGTACGCCGCCGACGCCGGCTATCCGGCCGGCTGGGAGCCGTCGGGGGCGGACTTCCTCTCCGCGGCGCTCACCGAGGCCGAGCTGATGGCGGCGCTCCTCGACGGCGGCGCGTTCCCGGCCTGGCTCGACCGGTTCCTCCCCGGCCTCGCGGCGCGCGAGCCGGCCGCGCTCTTCACGCCCGCGGTCGTGTCCGACCCGACCGACGGCCAGATCGCCCACCTGCACGGCCTCAACCTGAGCCGGGCGTGGTGCTTCCGGCGGCTTGCGGAGACGCTCCCGGACGCCGACCCGCGGGTGCCCGTCCTCGAGGCGGCTGCGTGCGAGCACGCCGACGCCGGCCTGGGCCACGTGACGGGCAGCGACTACGCCGTCGAGCACTGGCTCGTGGCCTACGCCGTCCTCTTCCTGGGCGGCGGCGCCCCGGTGTAGCCTGCCGCGCATCCCAACGGAAGGAGCTCCATGGACGTCCAGGTCAGGCACACGCCCTCCTTCGCCGTCGTGCGCTGCACGATGGCCGGCGGCGAGGCGGTCCGCGCGGAGGCGGGCGCCATGATGGCGACGTCGGACGGCGTCGCGGTCGAGGCCAAGATGCAGGGCGGGCTCATGAAGTCGCTCAAGCGCAGCATGCTCGGCGGCGAGTCGCTCTTCATCACCACCTACACGGCGCCGCCTCAGGGCGGCTGGGTCGACTGCGCGGCCAACCTGCCCGGCGACGCGGCCGTTCGAACCGTCGGCGGCGGGCGTTCGCTCAACATGTCGCGCGGCTCGTTCCTGGTCGCCGAGTCCGGCGTCGAGATCAACACGCAGTGGGGCGGATTTCAGAACCTGGTTGGCGGCGAGGGCGGGTTCCTCGTGCACGCGTCCGGCGAGGGCGAGGTCGTTGCCGCCTGTTACGGCGCGCTCGACACCATCACGCTCGCGCCGGGCGAGAAGGTCGTCGTGGACTCCGGCCACATGGTGGCCTACGACGACACGATCACGATGTCGACCCGGCGGGTGGCCGGAACCATGACGTCGCTGAAGAGCGGCGAGGGGCTCGTGTTCGAGTTCACCGGCCCCGGCGAGGTGCTCACCCAGACCCGCAATCCCTCGGCCCTCATCAACTGGCTCACGACCGTCCTGCCGTTCACGCGGCAGTAGGCTCAAGAACGTCCGTCCTCCGGCCGATGAGTGGGCATCGACGCCGCACCAGGGACGGAGATGGCCGGTGCTATAGTCCAGCCGGCTTCACTCCCCAACCGGGACGGCGGGCGACCGAAGGCGGTCGCTTGACGTCTCGGGTCGAAGCATTCTCAGAAATGACGAATTCACCGACACGCACCGAAAGGGGGCACGGAGATGTTTGAACGGTTCACGGAGCGTGCCCGCCAGGTCGTCGTGCTAGCGCAGGACGAGGCGCGGACCCTCAAGCACAACTACATCGGCACCGAGCACATCCTGCTCGGCCTCTTGCGCGAGGAGGAGGGACTCGCAGCGCGCGTCCTCGACACCCTCGACATCACGGTCGAGGAGGTGCGAGCCCAGGTGGCGCGCATCGTCGGCCAGGGCGACGAGGTGACGACGGGCCAGATCCCGTTCACCCCGCGCGCCAAGAAGGTGCTCGAGCTGGCGCTGCGCGAGGCGCTGTCCCTCGGCCACAACTACATCGGCACCGAGCACATCCTGCTCGGCCTCGTCCGCGAGAACGAGGGCGTTGCCGCCCGGATCCTGCTCGACTTCGACGCCGACGCCGAGCGGATCCGAAACGAGATCATCCGGATGCTCTCCGGTCCGGGTCGCCGCCAGGGCGCAGGCGCCGGTGCGGCCGAGAAGGGCCAGAAGAGCTCCAAGCTGCTCGACCAGTTCGGCCGCAACCTGACGAAGCTCGCCACGGAGGGCAAGCTCGACCCGGTCGTCGGCCGCATGAACGAGATCGAGCGCGTGATGCAGATCCTGTCGCGCCGGACGAAGAACAACCCGGTGCTGATCGGCGAGCCGGGCGTCGGCAAGACCGCCGTCGTCGAGGGCCTCGCCCAGCGCATCTCCTCCAACCAGGTGCCGGAGCTGCTCAAGGGTAAGCAGATCTACACCCTCGACCTGGCCGCCCTCGTCGCCGGCTCCAAGTACCGCGGCGAGTTCGAGGAGCGGCTGAAGAAGGTCATGAAGGAGATCGGCCAGCGAGGCGACATCATCCTGTTCATCGACGAGCTCCACAACCTCGTCGGCGCGGGCGCGGCCGAGGGCGCGATCGACGCGGCCTCGATCCTGAAGCCGGCGCTGGCCCGGGGCGAGCTCCAGACGATCGGCGCCACGACGCTCGACGAGTACCGCAAGTACCTCGAGCGCGACTCGGCGCTCGAGCGCCGCTTCCAGCAGATCAAGGTCGACGAGCCGTCGATCGACGACACCGTGCAGATCCTGCGCGGCCTCCGCGACCGCTACGAGGCCCACCATCGCGTCGGCATCACCGACGAGGCCCTCCAGGCCGCCGCCGAGTTGTCGTCGCGCTACATTCAGGAGCGGCACCTGCCCGACAAGGCCATCGACCTGATCGACGAGGCCGCGTCGCGCATGCGCATCAAGCTCATGACTGCGCCGCCGGTGCACAAGGAGCTCGACGACGAGATCGAGACCGTGCGCAAGGAGAAGGAGTCGGCGATCGAGTCGCAGGAGTTCGAGAAGGCCGCGAACCTGCGCGACACCGAGCGCAAGCTCTCGCTCAAGAAGCGCGAGATGGAGGACAACTGGAAGTCGTCCGGCGAGGCCGAGCAGGCCCAGATCGGCGAGGAGGAGATCGCGGACATCGTCTCGATGTGGACGGGCATCCCGGTCTTCAAGCTCACCGAGGCCGAGTCGCAGCGCCTGATCCGGATGGAGGAGGAGCTGCACAAGCGGATGATCGGCCAGGACGTCGCCATCCAGGCGGTCTCGAAGGCCATCCGCCGCGCCCGCGCCGGGATCAAGGATCCCAAGCGGCCGACCGGCTCGTTCATCTTCCTCGGCCCCTCGGGCGTCGGGAAGACGGAGCTGGCGCGCACGCTCGCCGAGTTCCTGTTCGGCGATGAGGACGCGATGCTCCAGGTCGACATGTCGGAGTACATGGAGAAGCATGCCGTCTCGCGCCTGGTCGGCTCGCCTCCGGGCTACGTCGGCTACGACGAGGGCGGCCAGCTGACCGAGGCCGTGCGCCGAAAGCCCTACTCGGTCGTGCTGCTCGACGAGATCGAGAAGGCCCATCCCGACGTCTTCAACATCCTGCTCCAGATGCTGGAGGAGGGTCGCCTGACCGACGCCCAGGGCCGGCACGTCGACTTCCGCAACACGATCGTCATCATGACGTCGAACATCGGCGCGTCGTCGATCGCCAAGAACACCCAGCTCGGGTTCAGCGTCGAGGAGTCCGAGACGGGCGTCTCGTACGAGGACATGAAGAACCGGATCATGGGCGACGTGAAGAAGGTCTTCCGGCCCGAGCTCCTGAATCGCATCGACGAGATCATCGTCTTCCAGAAGCTGACGAAGGAAGAGATCACGCAGATCGTCGACCTCCTCATGAAGCGGCTGCGCGAGCAGATGAAGCTGCACGAGGTGTCGATCGAGCTCACCAACAAGGCCAAGGACTTCATGGTCGAAAAGGGCTACGACCCGACGATGGGCGCGCGGCCGCTGCGGCGGGCGATCCAGCGCTACATCGAGGACCCGCTGGCCGACTTCGTGCTCGGGCGCTCGCTCGAGCCGGGGGCGACCGTGCTGGTCGACCACCTCGAGGGCGACGAGGAGATCTCGCTCCAGATGATCGCCCCGGTCACGGTGCCCGACGCACCGCCGGAGGATCTGGTACCGACGCCGGCGGACGCCGACGACGCCCAGACCGATGACTCGGGCTCTGGGCCCGAACCGCCGGCCGAGCCCACCGAGTAGCCGCCGGGGCTCGCCGGCAACCGATTGCGCCACGAGGGCCGCTCGCGAGAGCGGCCCTCGTCGCGTTCGGAGACGGCCCAGGTAGGTGGTTTGAGCCCGCGGTCGAATTCACGCCGTGGGATGCGAAAGCGCCTTCTCCTCGCCCTGCTCGCTGCGGCCGTGCTCACGCCGGCTGCGCCGGCCTACGCCGGCGCCCGCTTCGTCGCCTCGGGCCGCGCGTTCCAGAAGGCCGTGGCCGACTTCCGCCAGACGGGCGGGCGGATCGTCCTGCTGCCGGGCGACTACCGGCGCCCCCTCGCGGTCGGGCCGCGGTCGAACAGCCTCCTCGACATCGTGGGCACGGACGGCGCGCGCGTCCAGTCGCTTCGGATCGCGCGCTCGCGGGACGTGATCGTGCGCGGCCTCGTGGTGCGGCCCCTGACCGGCGATGCCCGCGCAATGGTCAAGCGCTCCCGCCGGATCGTCTTCCGTGGCGACACGTTCACGGCCAAGGGCACCGAGTTCAAGGTGGGGCTGCGCCTCGACCACTCGCGGGGCGTCGTGGTCAGGAGCAGCACGTTCTCACACTGCGGCGACCACACCCCGAAGTGGTCGACGTGCCTGCTCCCGCGCTGGGCTCGGGACGTCAGGATCGTGCGCAACTGGTTCCACGACTGCCGGGGGTGCGACTTCATCGGCGGCCGGATCGGCCCGAACGGGGTCATCCGCGAGAACCGCTTCGACCGCGCGCTCGCCTGCAAGACGGGCTGGGTGAAGTGCGCCCACCAGGATCTGATCGAGCTCTTCAACGCAGACGGCCTGGTCGTGAGCCGCAACGTCTTCGGCGTGAGCCAGGGCGGCGGCGCGCAGCTCAACCTGGCGACGGCCGACGACGACGTGCGCGTGGTCGACAACCTGTTCCTGCGTGACGACCCGCGCGCGCCGGGGATCGTGCCGCGGGTGGGGATCCTGCTCGGCACCCGCTCGAGCCCGCGGATCCCGCTCCGCGCGGTGGTCGTGAACAACACGATCCTCGCGGGCGCACCCAAGGGCCGCCACGCCGAGTCGTCGATCGTGCTCGGGCCCGGCTACCCGAGCATGCTGCGCCGCAACCGTCCGCTCATCGCCAACAACGTGATCGGCTGGCTGATGGACCCGAGCCTCGTCTGCGGCCTCGTGCGCGATTCGCTGAAGAACGTCGTTGTGAACGGGACCGCGTGCGGCGCGACCGACGTCGTCGGCGACCCGCTGCTCGATTCGGACGGCCGCCCGACGGCAGGCTCGGTCCTCGTCATCGACCAAGCCGATCCCGCGCTCGCGCCGGCGGCTGACATCGACGGCGCGGCACGGGTCGGTCCGCCGGACATCGGCGCGTACGAGTTCCCCTAAGAAACGGTGAGGGTGCCCTTCATGCCGGCGGCCTCGTGGCCGGGCACCGAGCAGTAGTACTCGTACGTGCCGGCCTTCAGGTCGGCGATGTCGATCGTCGAGACGCCGCCGTCCTGCACGACGTCGCCGTGCTCGTCGACACCGTTGCCCTTGAGCGAGATGTCGTGGCCGGTTCCCTGGGGGTTCATCGACTTGATCACGACGTGCCCGGCCGTGGCGGTCGCGGTGGTCTCCGCGTAGGCAAATCCGCTGCTTGCGACGTCGATCTCGACGACCTGGCCGCCGGAGGCCGATCCGCCCCCGCCGCCGGAGGATCCGCCGCCGCTCGAACCACCGCCGCCGCAGGCACCGGCGAGCACTGCGATGACCGCAGCCCCGACGATCCAGCGGCCCCTGATGATGCGGTTTGTGTGGGTCATAAGGCCAAGGACGTTAGCAACCCGCCACGGCCCCGGCGCCATCCGGGCTCACTGCGAAAATGGATCGTCCGTGTCCCGGACGCTCGTCGCATATGCCTGCACCGCCTGCGGGCACCACGCCCCCAAGTGGCTGGGCCGCTGCCCGGGCTGCGGCGAGTGGAACACGCTCGAGGAGGAGCGGGCCGCGGCGCCGGCCAGAAACGGCCGTCCCCGGCCCGTCGCGGTTGCCCGCCTCTCCGACGTCGAGACCGCCGAGGGCGCCCGCATGGCGACCGGCATCGAGGAGCTCGACCGGGTGCTCGGCGGCGGGCTCGTGCCCGGGTCGCTCGTCCTGATCGGCGGCGAGCCCGGCGTCGGCAAGAGCTCGCTCCTGCTCCAGGCGCTCGCAGCGGCGTCGGCCCGCGGCCTGCGCACGCTGCTCGTCTCGGGCGAGGAGTCGCCGGCCCAGGTGCGGATGCGCGCCGAGCGGCTGGCCACATCCGGCGGCATCGGCATCCTGGCCGAGACCGAGCTCGACGTCGTCGTCGAGACGATCGCCGCCGAGCTCCCCGACGTGTGCGTGATCGACTCCGTCCAGACGCTGCACTCCGCCGATGTCGGCTCGGGCGCCGGCTCGGTGGCCCAGGTGCGCGAGGCGGCCGACCGGCTGCTGCGGCTGGCGAAGTCCCGCGGCGTCGCCATCGTGCTCGTGGGCCACGTCACCAAGGACGGCGCCGTCGCCGGCCCGCGCGTGCTCGAGCACCTGGTCGACGCCGTCCTCCAGTTCGAGGGCGACCGCTACCGCCACCTGCGCGTCCTTCGGGCCGTCAAGAACCGGTTCGGCTCCACCGACGAGATCGGGATCTTCGAGATGACCGGGACGGGGCTCGTGCCGGTGACCGACCCCTCCTCGGCGCTCGCCGAGGACGGCCCTCCGGGGCCGGGCGCGGTGCTCCTGCCGGCCATCGAGGGCAGCCGCCCGATCCTGCTCGAGGTGCAGGCGCTCGTGGCGCCGTCCGACCTGGCCATGCCGCGCCGCCAGGCGACCGGGTTCGACCGAAACCGGCTCAGCATGCTGCTCGCCGTGCTCGGGCGCCACGCCGGGATCGCGCTCGGCTCGTCCGACGTCTTCGTGAACGTCGCCGGCGGCGTGCGCGTCGACGAGCCGGCGGCCGACCTGGCCGTCGCGCTGGCCATCGTCTCGTCGCACCGCGGCCGTCCGCCGGCCGAGCGGTTGGCCTGCTTCGGCGAGATCGGCCTGACCGGCCGCCTGCGCCCGGTCGGGCACGCCGCCCCGCGCCTCGCCGAGGCGGCCAAGCTGGGCGTGAGCGAGGTCGTCGCGCCCGAGGGCACGGTGGCAGCGGCTTTCCTGACCGTCCGCCGCGCTGATACCCTGGATGCGGCGATCGGGCTCGCATTGCCCTGATCGCATTCCGGCCATGAGCGAGCCCCTAATCGACGTCCGCACGGACCCCAAGATGCTCGAGGCGCTGCGGCGGATCGCGCCGGGCACGAACATGCGCCAGGGCATCAACGACATCCTGCGCGGAGACCTGGGCGCGCTCATCGTGATCGGCGAGCCGGCCGAGCTGTCGTTCCTGTTCTCGGGCGGCATCCGGCTCGACCAGTCGTTCTCGCCTTACCTGCTGTACGAGCTCGCCAAGATGGACGGCGCCATCATCCTGAACGCGATGGCGACCCGCATCGTGTACGCCAACGTGCAGCTCATGCCCGACCCGACGATCCCGTCGGCCGAGACCGGCACCCGCCACCGCACCGCCGAGCGCGTCGCCAAGCAGACCGGGGCGCTCGTGATCTCGATCTCCCAGCAGCGCGACGTCGTGACGCTCTACGTCAGCGACGCCCGCTACCAGCTCGAGGAGATCTCCGACGTCCTCGCCAAGACCAACCAGGCGGTCACGACCCTCGAGACCTACCGCGCCCGCTTCGACCAGGTCTCGACCCGGCTCACGGCGCTCGAGTTCCAGGGGGCCGCGATGCTCGACGACGTCCTCGTGGCGCTCCAGCGGGCCGAGATGACGTCGCGCATGCGCTCGGAGATCGAGCGCAACGTGGTCGAGTTGGGCGTCGAGGGCCGCCTGATCAAGATCCAGCTCGACGAGATGTCCGAGTGGGTCCCGGGCGACGAGGTGGCGATGGTGCGCGACTACTGTCTCGACTCGCTCACCGGCGGGCCCGAGCGCGCGCTCGAGCAGCTGCACGCGCTGCCCGACTCGCAGCTCCTCGAGGTCGAGTCGCTGGCCGAGGTGCTCGGCTACCCGCGCACCATCTCGCCCGTCGACCACGCCGTCACGCCGCGCGGCTACCGCGTGCTCTCGAAGGTGCCCCGGCTACCGGAGGGCGTCGTGAACCACGTCGTCGCCCATTTCGGGACGCTGGAGGCGTTCGTGCGGGCCTCGCAGGGCGAGCTCGAGGAGGTGGAGGGTGTCGGCGCGGTCCGGGCTCGCGAGATCCGGGAGGGGCTGCGCCGGCTCCAGGAGCAGAATCTGGTCGATCGTTACCTGAATTTCGTAAGATTAATTGTCAGCGATCGCCCGGTTTTGACGCGATTTATTTGCGGTAGAGTTCAATATAGCCTGACGCTTTCGCCTGGAGAGGCCTGCTTCTGATAGAATTTTCGCCTCCCGGAGAATGGTCTGAGGCGGCCGCCCGGGTCAATCCGGCGAGGAGGTCGAGGGACACTTTGTACAAAGTTGGCGAGAAGGTCGTGTACCCGCATCACGGTGCGGGGACGATCGTGAGCAGAGATACGCGGCAGGTGGGAGATCAGGAGCGCGACTACCTGACGATCAAGATCCTGCACAACGATATGACCGTCACCATCCCGCTCGACAGCGCTGATCGCGTCGGGCTGCGCAAGGTGATCCAGGAAGAGACCGTCGATCAGGTGATCGAGGTGCTCCAGGGCGACGGCACCAAGATGCCCAAGAACTGGAACCGCCGGTTCAAGCACAACCGGGACAAGATGAAGACGGGCGACATCTTCGAGATGGCCGAGGTGGTGCGGAATCTCGCCCAGCGCGACCAGGAGAAGGGGCTGTCAACCGGCGAGAAGCAGATGTTCTCGAAGGCCAAGCGCATCCTTGCGTCCGAGCTCATGTACGCCAAGAACATGGACGAGGACGAGGCGCGCGAGTTCCTGGAGGAGGTGCTCGAGGAGATCGGCGAGGCGCGCCGGGCCCGCGCGTAGCCACACTTTTCTTCCTTTCCGGGGCCGGAGGCCGTGAGGCCCAACCGGACGCCCGGGCACAAGCGAACGTTCCGAGGAAGGAGCGGACGATGGTGGTGTCAACCCGAATCGTCTTGTCCCTCTTGGGAGTTCTCGGCGCCCTCCAGGCGGGGTTTTCCTACAACCTCACCGACCGATATTCGGCCTCATACGCCTACCCCGCCTTTGGAGTCATCGTCTTCCTCGCCTTCGCCGTCGGCTGGATGGTCGGCGGACTGGTCGGGAAGGCGCTGGTGCGGGGATTCAAGAGGGTCGAGCGCGCTGCGTCGGCCCGGAGTGCCGGAGAGCTCACCGTGGCCGCGATCGGCCTCCTCGTGGGCCTCCTGGTGTCGGCGCTCCTGTGGTTTCCGGTCCACACGCTGCCGTACATCGGAAACTGGATCATCCTGCCGCTGTTCCTGGTGGTGGGGTACCTCTTCGCCTACGTCGCGGCCAAGAAGCACCGCGGCATCCTGCGGCTGGTCGGCGTGTACCAGATCAGCGAGCCCGGCGTTCCGGGGTCGCCCACGCCCGCCGGCCAGACGCTCGTCGACACGAGCGCGATCATCGACGGGCGGATCGCGGACATCGTCCGCACGGGCTTCCTGAGCGGCGAGCTGGTCGTGCCCGAGTTCGTGCTGCGCGAGCTCCAGCAGGTCGCCGACTCCGGCGATCCGCTGAAGCGGGCCCGCGGCCGCCGCGGCCTCGAGGTCGTCCAGGGCCTGCGCTCGGACGTGCCGGTGGCGACGCCCGAGGTCGACTTCCCCGAGCTGGCGGACGTCGACGCGAAGCTCCTCAAGCTTGCGCGGCAGCGCGGGCTTCGCATCCTCACCACCGACTACAACCTGAACCGGCTCGCGCGGATCCAGGACGTGGTCGTCCTGAACGTGAACGAGCTCGCGAACGCGCTCAAGCCGGCGGTGCTCCCGGGCGAGCGGCTCGAGATCCGCCTGATCCGTGAGGGCAAGGAACACGATCAGGGCGTCGGCTATCTGGACGACGGCACGATGGTGGTCGTCGAGGGCGGCCGCCGCCGGGTCGGCGACACGGTCGACGTGCAGGTGACCTCGGTGCTCCAGTCGCCGTCGGGGAAGATGATCTTCACCCGCATCGGCGACGCGACGGGCGAATGACGAATGAGCTCGTGTGGGCCGTCGTGGCCGCGGCCGGCGACGGCCGCAGGCTCGCGCAGGAGCGCCCGAAGGCGTTCGCCAAGCTGGGCGGGCGGCCGCTTCTGGCGCACGCCGTCGAGCTGTTCGAGGCCCACCCGCGCGTGGAGCGGATGGTGGTGGTCGTCCCGGAGGGGTGGGAGGAGCCGACCGCGCTCCTCGCCGACGAGCTGGCCGCCGGGAAGGTGGCGGCGGCCGTCCCCGGCGGCGCGACCCGGGCGCTCTCGGTCGCGGCGGGGTTGGCCGAAGTGTCCGAGTCCGCGACGGCCGTCCTCGTGCACGACGCCGCCCGGCCGTTCGCCTCCGAGGCGCTGGTCGACCGCGTCCTCGATGCGCTTCGCGACGCCGACGGCGCGGTGCCGGGGGTCGCGGTGGCCGACACGGTGAAGCGGGTCGGCGGCGCCGCCGTGATCGAGACGCTCGACCGCTCCGAGCTGCGGGCCGTGCAGACGCCGCAGGGTTTCCGCGCCGAGGCGCTGCGGCGGGCCTTCGCCGCGCCCGCGGAGGAGCTCGAGGCGGCGACCGACTGCGCCCAGCTCGTGGAGCGAAGCGGCGGCCGGGTGGTCGTCGTCGAGGGCGAGGCGGCCAACCTGAAGATCACCGACGCCGGCGACCTGGCCCGGGCCGAGGCGTACGCCGGGGAGCGGGCATGAGCGACGAGATGCGGGTCGGGATCGGCGTCGACGCGCACGCGTTCGCCGAGGGCCGAAAGCTCCTGCTGGGCGGGGTCGAGATCCCCCACGACCGCGGGCTTCAGGGCCACTCCGACGCCGACGTGGTCTGCCACGCGGCGACCGACGCGATCCTCGGCGCCGCGGGCCTGGAGGACATCGGCCACCTCTTCCCGCCGGGCGACCCGGCCTACGCGGGCGCGTCGAGCCTGGGCCTCCTCCGCACGGCGTGGGAGCAGGTGCGCGCCGGCGGATGGGAGCTCGTGAACCTCGACGCGGTCGTGATCCTCGAGGAGCCGCGGCTCGCGCCCCACCGCGACGCCATGCGGGCGGCTGTGGCCGGCGCGCTGGGCGTCGAGCCCAGCCGCGTCACCGTGCGCGCCACGACCACCGACCGGCTGGGCTTCACGGGCCGCGGCGAGGGCGCCGCCTGCCACGCCGTCGCCCTGCTTCGGAGGCCCGGTTGACCCCGGCGGTCGTCTCGTTCGATCTCGACGAGACGCTGTGGGAGTTCATGCCGATGATGGACGGCGCCCTGCGCCGCACGATCCGGCAGCTCGAGGAGCGCATCCCGGCGCTTCAGGGGACGATCACGGTGGAGGTGCTGCACGCCTACCGGGCGGCGCTCGACGGCGAGGCCGGGACGTACGAGGAGCTCCGGATGGAGTCGTTCCGGCGCGTCCTGGCCGACCGCGGGGTGGTGGACGAGGGGCTCCCGCGCTGGATGGTCGACGTGTGGATGGCCGAGCGGGTCTTCTCGGTCGAGCTGCACGCCGACGTCGAGCCCGAGATGGACCGGCTGGCCGGCGCCGGACACGTGCTCGGGGCGATCACGAACGGCAACTTCCCCGTCGAGAAGCTCGCCGTCGCCCGCCGGTTCGCGTTCGTCGTCCACGCCGAGCGGGTCGGCGAGCTGAAGCCGGCCGCCGCGCCGTTCCTGCACGCCGCCGAGCTGGCGGGCGGCGAGCCGGAGCGGTGGGTGCATGTCGGCGACGACCTCGACACCGACGTCGCCGGCGCCCAGGCCTGCGGGATGAAGGCGGTCTGGATCAACCGCGCCGGCCGCGAGCTGCCCGAGGGCTACGCGCCCGACGCGGAGCTGCCGTCGCTCGAGGGGCTCGCGGAGCTCGTCGCAAGGCTCGTCTGACCAGGCAGACGGGCCTCGCCGTCTAACACCTCGGCCAGCCCGTCGCGCACGAGCGAGACGAGCGCCTCGGCATCGCACTCGGCCTCGGGGAGCCGGCCGGCGGCGGCGATCTCGCGCAGGAGCCCGGCCCGCCGCTGGCGGAAGGAGCCCTCGAAACGGGACTGACGCCGAAGCGGCGCGTAGGTGCGGCCCCGCGACGGGCAGCCGGAGGCGAGCGGACAGACGCCGCAGCGAGGTTTGCGGGCGATGCAGACCTCGCGGCCGAGGTCGAAGAGTGCCTGGTTCCACTCGTAGGCCCGACCGGGCGGGATCGCGACGTCGGCGCCGGGGAAGGCCCGCTCCAGCACGCGCAGGGCGTTCGCGTCGGGCGCGGCGATCTGGGCGCCGAAGGCGAAGCAGGCGATGGCAGCGGCCGTGTACGGCCCGATCCCGGGGAGCTTCTGGAGCTCGCCGGGCTCGCGCGGGAACCCGCCGGGCGCCGCGACGGCCTGCGCGCAGCGGTGCAGGTTCACGGCCCGGCGGTTGTAGCCGAGCCCGCTCCACGCCCGGATGACGTCGGCGGGCGCCGCGGCCGCCAGCGCCTCCGCGGTCGGCCAGCGCTCGAGCCACTCCAGGTAGCGCGGGACGACGCGGCCGACCTGGGTTTGCTGGAGCATCACCTCGCTGACGAGGATGGCGTAGGGGTCGTGCGTTCGCCGCCACGGGAGGTCGCGGGCGTGCTCGTCGTACCAGGCGAGGAGCTGCTCCTGCACGGGGTGCACGCTACCGTCGGCCGCGGCGGTTGACACCGTCCAGAAAACTGTCTTAGGATCAACATTCTGAACGTCCGGCACGTCGTGCCGGCAGTCGCAGAGGAGAGCCCATGGCAGCCACCACCGACGCGACCCGCACCGATCGGGGCGTCTCCCATCCCCTCGACCCGCTCACCGCCGAGGAGATCGCCCGCACCGTCGCGATTCTCCGCGCGGAGCGCGACCTCGGCGACGAGGCCCGGTTGGTCGACATCTCGCTGCGCGAGCCGGAGAAGGACGAGCTGGCCCGGTATGAAGCCGGCGAGCCGATCTCGCGCGAGGCGGCGGTCGTCATCGTCGACCGTGCCGCGCAGGCGACCCTCGAGGCCGTGGTGTCGCTGGACGGCGGCGCCGTCAGCTCCTGGGACACCGTGCCCGGCGTGCAGGCCGCGATCACCCTCGACGAGTACATGGAGTGCGAGCGGGCGGTCCGCGCTGACCCTCGCTTCCGCGAGGCGCTCGCCCGGCGGGGCATCTCCGAGCCGCAGAACGTGATGGCCGAGGCGTGGTCGCTGGGCGGCCACGTGCAGCCTGAGGAGCAGGGCCGGCGGCTCGCGTGGACGCCGTGCTGGTACCGCGAGAGCCTGGCCGACAACGCCTACGCCCGCCCGATCGAGGGCCTCTTCACCGTCGTCGACCTGAACACGATGGAGGTGCTGCGCGTCGAGGACACGAGCGACGTGCCCGTCCCCGAAGCATCGGGTGCCTACCGGCCCGACCAGGTCGGCCCGCTCCGCGACGACCTGCGGCCGCTCGAGGTCGTGCAGCCGGAGGGCCCGAGCTTCGAGGTTCAAGGCCGCGAGGTGCGGTGGCAGAAGTGGCGCTTCCGGGTCGGCTTCACGCCGCGGGAGGGGCTCGTCCTGCACACGATCGCCTACCACGACCAGGACCGCTGGCGGCCGATCGTGCACCGCGCGTCGTACGCCGAGCTCGTGATCCCCTACGGCGACCCGAGCCCCGGCCGCTTCCGCACGAACGCCTACGACATCGGCGAGTACGGCGTCGGCCCGATGACGAACTCGCTCGAGCTGGGCTGCGACTGCCTGGGCGAGATCCGCTACCTCGACGCGGTCGTCCACGACAGCCACGGCGAGCCGATCACCATCGGGAACGCCATCTGCATGCACGAGGAGGACTACGGCCTGCTCTGGAAGCACTACGACTGGCAGGCCGAGGACTCCGAGGTGCGCCGGTCGCGGCGGTTCGTCATCTCCTCGATCATCACCGCCGCCAACTACGAGTACGCGTTCTACTGGTACCTGTACCAGGACGGGACGATCGAGACCGAGGTGAAGCTGACCGGCATCGTGCTCACCTCCGCCGTCCATCCGGGCGAGAAGCCGGAGTACGGCCGCCTCGTCAGCCCCGGTCTCTCGGCGCTGAACCACCAGCACTTCTTCTGCGTCCGGCTCGACATGGCCGTCGACGGGTACCGCAACGAGGTGCACGAGGTGCACACCGAGGCGGTGCCGTCCGGCCCCGAGAACCCCTACGGGAACGCGTTCAAGGCAGTTGCCACCAGGCTCGCGAGCGAGCGGGACGCGCAGCAGCTCATCGACCCGCTCTCGGCCCGGTTCTGGCGCTTCTCGAACCCCGAGCGGCGAAACACCGTGGGCGATCCGGTGGCCTACAAGCTCGTCCCGGGGACGAACGTGCTGCCGTTCGCGGCCGAGGGGTCGAGCGGCCTCGAGCGGGCCGGGTTCGTGACGAAGCACCTGTGGGTGACGCCGTACGCGCCGCGGGAGCGGTACCCGGCGGGCGAGTACCCCAACCAGCACCCGGGCGGCGCCGGGCTTCCCGAGTGGACGGCGGCCGACAGGTCGCTCGAGGACACGAACCTGGTCGCCTGGTACACGTTCGGGAGCCACCACATCGCCCGTGTCGAGGACTGGCCGGTGATGCCGGTCGTCCGCATCGGCTTCGCGCTCATGCCGGACGGGTTCTTCGACCGAAACCCCGCTCTCGACGTGCCCCCGCCGGCGCACGCATGCAACCCCCAGCACTCGTCCTAGGAGGGCGAACATGAGCGAGCACTCCCACACCGGGCCGCTTCACCTGACGACCGACGCTCCGGCGACCGCCGCCGCCGACGAGGGGCAGGAGCACGCGGGGTATCTGCGCGCGAACGCGCTCAGCCTCGTGGGGAACGTCGTGATCGCGCTCGGGTCGGTCGCGCCGACGGCGTCGATCGCGCTCACGCTCTCGGCGATCGTCGCCACGACCTCGTACGCGAGTCCGATCGCGGTCCTCCTCTGCGCAATACCCATGCTCGGGATCGCGGTCGCCTATCGCCGCCTCAACATGTGGCATGTGAACTGCGGTGCGACGTACGTGTGGGGCGGGCGGGCCATCTCGCCGTACTTCGGGTGGATGACGGGCTGGGTCATCATCCTGGCCTACTTCCTCGGCGCCACCTCGATCGCCTATCCGATCGGGCCGTACGCGCTCTCGCTCGTGTCCAACCGGTGGGAGGACTCGACCGTCGCCGCCGCGTTCATCGGCGCGGTCGCGATCGTCGCCGTGACGGCGGTCGCCTACGTCGGCATCCGCGCGACGTCCCGTCTCCAGGGCCTGCTCATCCTGATCGAGTACGTCGCGATCACGATCGTGGGCATCCTCGGCCTGATCGGGATCTTCGGCGGCGGGTCGCACTCCGTGGCGTTCGACTGGAGTTGGTTCTCGTGGAGCACGCTCGGCGGCGTCACCGGGTTCGTAAACGCGAGCCTGATCGCGGTCTACATGTACAGCGGATGGGACACCGCGATCCTCCTGAACGAGGAGACCGAGGACGCGCGGGTCAACCCGGGGCGGGCCGTGATCGGGAGCGTGCTGACCGTAGCCGTGCTGTTCACGGTCTTCACGTTCGCGCTCCAGGGCGCCGTCAGGTACGGCGCGCTTCAGGCGAACGGCGACAACGCGCTCACGTACATCGCCGGCGTGCTCGGGAACACAGCGCTGGCCAAGCTGATGATCATCACCGTGCTGTTCTCGGCGATCGGCTCGACGCTGGCCTGCATCGTCGCCGGCGGCCGCGTGACCTTCGCGATGGGCTTCGACAAGGTGCTGCCGCCGATCTTCGGCCGCACCCATCCCACGTACAAGACTCCGGTGGCCGCGATGCTGGCCGGCGCGACGATCGCGTTCGTCTGGATCTGGCTGTACGCGATCGGCTCGAGCACGCAGTCCGTGTTCGACTCGGTCGTGAGCAGCGTCGGGCTGCTCTTCGCGCTCTTCTACGCCGCCACCGGGTTCGCGGTCGCCGTGTACTACCGGCGCCTGGCGGTGCGGGGCGTGCGGCCGCTGCTCGAGCTCGGCATCTTCCCGGTCGCCTCGGCGCTCTTCCTGTGTTACGTCATCTGGAGGTCGATCCCCGGCCTGGGCGGATGGACCGGGCGCAACATGGAGTACCTGTACGTCCTGCTCGCGCTCGGAGTGGCGCTGATGGCCTACGCCAAGTGGCGCAACGAGTCCGACTACTTCGACCGGCCGCTCGAGGCCTACGACCCGGCGAGCGCCGGCGCGGGGGACGCCGGGGCGTGAGCGCCGACCCGGCCGCCTCGGTTGCGATCGACGCCGACGGGCGCCAGCGCGCGCTCGGCGCCCGGCTGCATGCGCTGCGACGGGCCCGCGGCCTCACCCGGAGGGAGGTCGCGACGGCGGTGGGCGTGTCGGCCTCGTTCCTCGGCATGGTCGAGCGCGGCGAGACCGACATGTCGCTCGCCCGGTTCACGCGCCTCACGGGGTTCCTGGGCGTCTCGGTCGCGGACCTCCTGAGCGACGATCCCACGCCGGCGCCGCCGGACGTCCGGGCGATCGCGGCGGCGCCGGCGATCGAGCGCGGCGAGGGCGTCGACTACCGGATCCTCCGCCGCGAGCACCCGCAGCTCGTGGCGGTCACGCTCGCGCCGGGCGCGCGGTTCGCCGACGTCCGCTCGCACCGCGGCGAGGACATCTGGATCGTCACCGCCGGCACGCCGACGTTCATCTACGGCTCCGAGCACTACACGGTCGAGGCCGGCCACACGGTCATCTTCCCGGGCGTCGTCGAGCACGGCGTCATGAACCGCTCCGACGAGCCGGTGTCCCTGATCGCCGTGTGCAGCATCTCGTACTGGTGATGGCGGGCTCGCTCCTCGACCGCATGCTCGTCCAGGCCATCCCGGTCGTCCCGAAGGCCATCGTGAGGCCGCTCTCGCAGCCCTACATCGCCGGGCCGTCGCTCGAGGACGCCCTCCGCACGATCCGCCGGCTCGAGGTGTCGGGCCGCGCCGCGACGGTCGACGTCCTCGGCGAGCAGCTCGAGTCGCGCGAGCAGATCGCGGGCCTCGTCGCCGAATACCGCAGGGCGCTCGCCGCGTTCGCCGACGCCGGCCTCGACGCCACGCTGAGCCTCAAGATGACGGGCCTCGGCCTGAAGGTCGACCCGGCGCTCTGCGCCGAGAACGTCCGCGCGCTCGCCGACGAGGCTCGGGTGCGCTCGCTCGCAGTCGAGCTCGACATGGAGGACTCGACGACGACCGACGCGACGATCGATCTCTACCGGTCACTGCACGAGGACGGCTACGACAACGTCGTCATCGCGCTGCAGGCGTACCTGCGCCGCTCGCGCGATGACGTGCGCTCGCTGCTCCCGCTCACGCCGCGGGTGAGGCTCGTCAAGGGGATCTGGATCGAGCCGGCGTCCGTTGCCTATTCAGACTACGACGCGATCCGCGGCAGCTACATCCGCCTCCTCGACGAGCTGCTCGCGGCCGGGGCCTTCGTCGCGGTCGCGTCGCACGACGAGTGGATCCACTGGCAGGCGCTCGATGCGGTCGACCGCCACGGGCGCGGCCCGGACGCGTACGAGTTCCAGATGCTGCTCGGCGTCCGGGAGCACCTCGGCGACGCGCTTGTCGAGCGAGGGAGCCGGCTTCGGGTCTACGTCCCGTACGGCGAGGACTGGCACGCGTACTCGGTCCGGCGGTTCAAGGAGAACCCGCGGCTGGCACGGCACGTGGCCGCCGATATCGTCGCGCGCGCACGCCGACGGGGAGGGAGATGATCGCGGTGCGGTTCGAAGGCAAGGTGGTGGTGGTGACGGGCGCCGGGCACGGGATCGGCCGCGCCACGGCGCTCCGGTTCTCCCGCGAGGGCGCCGAGGTGGTCGTCGTCGACATGAACGAGGCCGGTGCGGCCGAGACCGTCGGGCTGATCGCCGGTGAGGGCTGCACCGCCCGGGCGATCGTGGCAGACGTCTCCGACGAGCAGGCGGTGGGTGACCTCGGCGGTCGCATCGCCGCGGCGCACGGCCGCGTCGACGTGCTGCACAACAACGCCGGGCGGCTGCGCGGCGGCAGCGTCACCGACCTCTCGGTCGATGAGTGGGACCTCACGTTCGCCGTCAACGTCCGGTCGATGTTCCTGGTCTCGCGCGCCCTGATCCCGCTCATGCTCCCGGGCGGCGGCGCGATCGTGAACACCGCGTCGACGTCGGGGCTCGTCGGCGAGATGGGGATCCCGGCATACAACTCCTCGAAGGGCGCGGTGGTGAACCTGACGCGGCAGCTCGCGGCCGACTACACGCGGCAGGGCATCCGCGTGAACTGCGTCTGCCCGGGCTGGATCCCGACCGGGTTCAACGATCCTGTCCTCGCGGACATGAGCGACGACGAGGTCGATGCGATGGTCAAGGCGACCGTGCCCATGGGCCGGCAGGGGACGCCGGAGGAGATCGCTGCGGCCGTGACGTTCCTCGCGTCCGACGATGCGACGTACATCACCGGCCACGCCCTGGTCGTCGACGGTGGGCTGACAGCCTGCCGATGAGGGCGGCGGCGCCGTACCTCAGCTGCGCCGCGCGACGAGGTACATGTTGAAGTCGTCGTCCTCGACCCGTTCGACTCGCACGGCGCCGAATCCCGCCTCGCCCAGCATCTCCACCGCCTTCTGCTCGCCCCAGACGGTCCCCAGACCGGCGCCTCCCTGGGCGAGCGACACGCTCATGCAGTGCATGACCGAGAACATGTAGAGGGCCGGGCCGAACGGATGATCGACGTTCTCCTCGAGCTTGCTCGATGCCGCGGATTCCCCCATCAGGAACACACCGTCGGGCGCGAGCGCGTCGGCGACGGCTCGCAGTGCCGCGTCTGGCCGGGCCTGGTCGTGGATCACGTCGAACGCCGTGACGAGCCCGAACCGGCCGCGCTCGCCGAGCGCCGCGATATCGCGGACATCGAAGCTGGTGTTGTCGAGGCCGGCTGCTCGCGCCTCGTCGCGGCCGCGGGCGATGCCCTCGGCTGAGATGTCGTACCCGGCGAAGCGGCTGTTCGGGAATGCCCGCGCCATGGTGTTCATCGCATGGCCGGCGCCGCATCCGACGTCGGCGACCTCGATCCCGCGCATGCAGCCGCTCGATCAGGCCCGGCACCAGGGGCAAGGTCGTCGAGACCAGCGACTCGTCGACGACCGCGCCGGAGTCCTCCGCCATCACCTCCTGAAGGCGCGGGTAGGCGGAGTAGGGGACGCCGCCGCCGCTTCGGAACGCCGCGACCACCTCGTCCTCGACCGACGCCACGATCGGCAGGTAGTTCGCCATGACCGCCATGTTCGACGATCCCGCGGCCCGTGTGAGCGCGGCCGCGTGCTCGGCCGGCAGGTGGTACGTCGCGCGTCCGGCGTCGTACTCGACGACGCCGCTCACCACCATCCCGCCCAGCCATTCGCGGACGTAGCGCTCGCTGAGCCCGGATCGCGTCGCGATCTCGGCGCTCCCTGCGGGCTCCATCTGCGACATCGCGTCGAAGAGGCCGGTGCGGTGCCCGACGCTGATGAGCACCATCATCGCCGCGTCGTTGAACGCCTTCAGGATCCGCTCGGCGAATTCCTCGCTTCGCGTCTCACCTGGGTCCTCTGCGATGACCGTCCTCCTTGGCGCCCCGCCGAGTGTTTCACACGTGTTCGGTCAGCTGCGCGTCGTGGGCGGCAGGAAGACCGTCGTCTCGTAGGAGTGCGTCACCGCGGTGACGTGCATCGAGATGTGCGCGGCGATCGACCCGACCGGGTTCGCGGTGGCGAGCATCGGGATCGAGATGAGGGTGTTTCCGACCTCGGGCTTCCCGACGCCGTCCTGGCGGTACTGCGGGTACCCCAGGTGATACGTCGCCGTGATCACGAGGATCATCGGGACCGCGATCGCCATGTAGCGCGTGCGCCTGAACACGGTCGTCACGCGCCCGTGCAGCAGGGTGTAGGCCACCACGCACGGGAACGCCGTCAGGAGCAGCGCGTCGATCGTGCCGTACCCGACTCCTCGCCACAGCAGCTCGAAGACGAAGTACGCGCCGTGCGGCCGCGAAGTGGCGTCGTCGGTGCGAAAGACGTTCCAGACGACGAACGCGGCCACCGGGATCCCCACGATCAGGCTCGAGCGCCAGTGCCGCGTGAAGAGCGGGCGGACGTCGATCTGCTCCGTGCGGACGTACGCCGCCAGCATCGCAAGCGTCACCGCGAAGTACGTGCCGTAGTAGACGTCGTGCTGGAGGTGCAGCTGCGAGACGCCGACGTAGGGGATCGCGAATGCGAGAGCCGAGCCGAAGACGAACCACGCTCCCTGGCGGACGACGTCCGGGATCGGTGCCGACCTCGTGTGTGCAAGGGTCGCCATGATCATCGCCTCCTGGTGTGCGTTTGAGACGCCTTCACCATGACAGCGGCCGGGGCCGGCCGCATCGGGGGCGGCACGAATACGGCCTTCGGGTGGCTACCGATCCTGCGCCGGAGCGGCCGACACGACCCTCCAGCTGACCCACGTGACGCGCAGGATGACGAGCGTGATGGCGAGCCCGATGAGCGGGTCGGCCCTCTGCAGGCCCGCCCACACGCACGCCGCGCTCGCAACCACGCTGAGCGAGACGTAGCCGTCCACCCGGGCGTGGTTGCCGTCGGCGATGAGCGCCGGGCTCTGGAGCCGGCGCCCGCCGCGCAGGCGCACCCGGGCGGCGAGCTCGTTCCCGAGGAACCCGGCGACACCGGCCGCCGCCAGGACGCCCAGGTGCGACAGGTGCTCGGGGTGCAGGAAGCGCTGGATCGTCTCGTAGAGGGCGACGCCGGCCGAGACCGCGATCGCGAGCACCACGAACATGCCCGCCAGTCGCTCGCCTCTGGCCGACCGAAGCAGGAAGGCGATCCCGAGCGGCACCGCGGTGAGCGCGTCGCCGAAGTTGTGGATCGTGTCTGCGAGCAGTGCGACGGAGCCGGAGAGGGCGAAGACGGCCGCCTGCGCCAGCGCCGTCACGCCGAGGATCGCCAGGCTGATCGCGACCGTCCGGACGCCGTCACGGGAACGCAGGATCGAGCGATCGACGAGGCCGTGCGAATGCCCGTGGCCGTGGCCGTGGTGGTCGTCGTGGTCGTGGTCGTGCGGATGGTCGTGATGGTGATGGTCGTGCGCGTGCGGATCGTCGTGGGCGACCCCGATCACGTGGACGTGGGGGTGGCTGTGAACGAGCGACCCGTGCCGGTGCTCGTGCGAATGGGCTTCCGTCGGCGCGGACATGTCCGTGACTGTACCCGGCGCATCCGCAGGCACCATCCGCGATTTCCCGCAGGCCGCCTGTGGCGTTCACACACGCAGATTCCGGGCGAACTCCGATGCCGGCGCCGGGCCGGTTCGCGAGTCTGTGCCGATGACCAGCCGATCCTTCACCGCCATCTCCGCCGCGTCCGCGGCGCCGGCCGCCTCGGGCGCCCGGATCGTGCTCGACGCCGCTCGGGCCGCCTCGGCGCGCGTCCGGCTCATGCCGGCGTCCCTCCCGGTCGCCGGACGCCCGGATCCCGCCTACGCCGGCGCAGGCCGATGAAGGGCGTCGAGATCGTGACGCTCCACGCACCGCTTCACCCGGGCCATGCCGCCGCGGCGACGGCACCGTTCACGATCGACGTCTACGCGCTCGGCGCGTTCGTCTGCTGCCTCGTGCTGCTCGGCTGGTGGGCGTGGATGCAGAGCGAGAGCCGGTGCACCGACTGCGGCTACTGCCCCGTCTGGTGCGGCTGCGACGAGTGACCGGCTAGGCCGCCCGCTCGAGCCCGGGATCGTCGCGCCGCTCGAACTGGCTGAGCGTCTCGAGCATGCGGGCGGTGGCGAGCGCCGACGTGGTCTGGTTGGCGAAGAGCCGCAGAGCCTGGAGCCGGCGCGGGATGGGGAGGAGGCGGTCGCGCGGGTCGTCGACCCACACGACGCCCGCCAGGCTGCCGTCGTTGTCGCGGAGCGGCACGAGCAGCCAGTGGCGGTTCCAGGCGTTCGGGCCCGCGCCGTTCATCTGTGAGCTGTAGCTGATCGAGGCCGCCGAGCAGCGGGCGGCGCCCTCCTCGTAAGGCAAGAGGAAGCAGCCCTCGATCTCGAACTCGGGATCGAGCAGGCGGTCGAGGTCGGCGGCGGTCGTGGGCGTGTCGAGCGCGGCGTCGCCCGGCGCCCAGCCGATCCCGGCGACCGACGGGTAGTCGCCGGTGCGCGGGTCGCGCAGCTGGATCACGACCTTGTCGAACCCGAGCGCCGACTGGATGCCGCTGCAGACGACCGAGAGGACATCGTCCACCGAGCTCGACTCGATGAGCTGCGAGGAGACCGCCAGGAGCTGCGTCAGGGCCGTCTGCGACCGGGCCCAGTTGGCGGCCGACTGGGCCGCCTCCACGAGCACGGCCGCCTGCGAGGCGGCTGCGACCAGCACGTCGAGCTCCTCGTCGGAGAGCCGCAGCCCGGACGCCGGGTCGCCGACCGAGAAGATGCCGAGGATGTGCCCGTCGGAGTGGCGGAAGGGAACGAAGAGCTCGTCCTCCGGCTGCCAGGCGCCGGGGATCGTGCTCACGGGGTCGCTCGGGACGTAGCGGTCGCCGAGGTGCGCGCTCCAGTCGAACTCGCCCTGCTCGATCACGTAGGCGCCGCGGCGCAGGAAGCGCGAATCCATGATCGGGTCGAACCACTCGCGCGGGTAGGTGGATCCGAGCAGCGCCTCGCGCGCCTCGTCGTTGCCGTGCACGCTGCACACGACGTAGTCGTCCCATTCGGGCCGGTAGAGGTTGATGACGACGGTGCCGAGCCCGAGCGCCGTCCCCACGGTGGTGGCGATCTCGTCGAGCAGGCGGTCGGGCTCGTCGCGCATGCGCACGAGCCGGATGACGTCGACGAGGCCCTGGATGCGGGCCACCGGCGACAGGTCGGGCGGCCGCCGGACGGTGGTCGTGGCGGAGGCCCGCCGGCGCGTCGACGGGTGCTCGAGCGCCGCGCGGGCGGCCTCGACGACGACCGGGTCGAACTGGGTGCCCGCGCTCGGCCTCGAGCTCCGCCAGCGCCGCCTGCCGCGACATCGCCGCGCGGTAGGCGCGGTCGCTCGTCATCGCGTCGAACGCGTCGCACACCGCGACGATGCGCGCGCCGAGCGGGATGTCCTCGCCGGCCAGCCCGTCGGGGTAGCCGGTGCCGTCCATCCGCTCGTGGGTCGAGCGGACGAGCGCCGCCACGTTCCGAAGGGCCGGCGCGGCCGCCAGGATCGCCTCGCCGATGGCCGTGTGCCGGCGCATGATGTCCCACTCGGCCTTGTCGAGCGGGCCCGGCTTCTCGAGGATGCTCCGCGGCACGACGACCTTCCCGATGTCGTGCAGCTCGGCGGCCAGGACGGTCTCCTCGACGCGGTCGCCGGGCAGCCCGAGCCGGACGGCCACCGACCGGGCCAGGTCGGAGACCCAGTCGGAGTGTGCGCGCAGGTCGGGCGCATGCTGGTCGAGCACCGCGAGCAGGATGTCGCGGGCCTGGCGCTTGGTCGAGGCCCGCCGCCCGTCCTTCTGCGTGTACATGCGCTGGTCGACGATGCGAAGCGCCGACGACGGGTCGCGCGCCTCGCGCGGGAGCAGCGCGAACCCGAAGGAGGGGCGGACGTCGGCGTCGTCCTCGGTCAGGGCCGCCAGCGCCGCCGCGAGCGCCTGCTCGAGCTCGGACGGGGAGCCGTGCAAGAGCACGCAGAACTCGTCGCCGCCGAGCCGGTACGCGGCGCCCGAGTCGGCGAAGGTGTCGCCCAGCCGGGCGCCGAGCCGCGCGAGGAGCGCGTCCCCGGCCGGGTGGCCGTGCGTGTCGTTGTAGGCCTTGAAGCCGTCGAGGTCGAACATCGCGAGCGCCGACGGCGAATGGTCGGTGCCCTCGCCGATCGCGCACTCCAGATCGCCCAGGAGCCGGCGCCGGTTTCCGAGCCCGGTCAGATCGTCGGTCAGCGCCAGCCGGCGGCTCTCCTCGACGCGGCTGCGCACCGTGCCGAGCCAGAGCCAGAGCCCAACGGCGACCGCGACGACGACGCCTGCCTCGCCGGCGGTTGCCCCGAGCGTGACGGCGCCGAGCAGCGCGGCGACGCCCGCCGCCATGGGCAGGAGGACAACGCGGGCCGGCCGCTTCCGGCCAGGCCGAAGCCACGAAATCGAGTTCACGTTTCTTGTTATCGGCAGAACATGCTCTGGTTTCGATGGATTCGGATACGCCGGGGTGAAACGGTGGTGAGAACGCTTGACAGGTTCTGGAGCCCGCGCTTTTCGCCAGTCCGGCGTCGTCGTCTGGCTCCTCTCGCACGCGGCCCGGTTCTTGATCAGCGGCACCTCGTCCGGAGCGTCGAACGCGAGTGCCGCATGCGCCGTTGCCGCCCCCAGGGCGACGAATGCGCTGGGGCGCTACGAGACCGGGATCGCCTTCTGGGGGTCGATGAACGGCATCGGAACGACCGTTGCCCGCCGGGAGCCCCACTCGGTGTCGACGTCGAGCTGGGTGCCCTCGCGGGCCAGGCCGGCCGGAAGCCACACGTAGCCGATGTTCTTCTCGAGCCGCGGGGAATGGCAGGCCGATGTCACCTTGCCCACGCGCTCGCCGTCGTGGGTCGCCGGCCACTTGACGTTGTTCAGCGTCGGGAAGCGCTCGCCGTCCATCTGGATGCCGACGATGCGGCGCTCGACACCGCTCTCGGAGATCCGGCGCAACGCGTCTCTCGCGGTGCACTCGACATCCAGGTCCACCAGCCGGTCGAGGCCCATCTCATACGGGTTGTTCTCGTAGGTCATGTCCGCGCCCCAGTTGAAGATGCCGCCCTCGATGCGGCGGATGTCGACCGGGCCCGTCGGGCGGATGTCGAACGGCTCCCCGGCGCGGAAGATCGCCTCCCAGAGCTCGGTGCCCTTGGAGCTGTCGCACAAGTAGACCTCGTAGCCGACCTCGGACGTCCAGCCGGTCCGCGTCACGACGACCGGGATGCCATCGATCTCCGTCTCGGTGAACCAGTAGTACTTGAGATCGAGGATGCCGTCTCCGAGCAGGCTGCGCATCACGTCCTTCGACTTCGGCCCCTGCACCTGCAGCGGGTGCACGTCGGCCTCGCGCAGTTCGACGTCCATCCCGGCGTGGGCCGCGAGGCCCTTCGCGTAAAGCAGCGCGTCGCTCGATGCGAGCGCGAGCCAGAAGCGGCTCTCGTCCATGCGCGTGAGGACCGGGTCGTTCAGGATGCCGCCGTCCGAATCGCAGACCAGGACGTACTTGGCCTGGCCGACCGCACACTTCGAGAGGTCGCGCGGCGTGAGCAGCTGCGTGAACCGGAAGCCGTCGGGTCCGGAGATCTCCAGGCAGCGCTCGACCGCGACGTCCCACATCGTCACGTGGTTCAGGAGATGCCAGTACTCCGCGTCGAAGTCGTCGAAGCGGATCGGGAACAGCATGTGGTTGTACACGGTGTATCCCAGCGGCGCGTGCCGCTGCTCGGCCTCGTAGTAGGGGCTCCGCCGGAGGCGCGCCCCGCACTGCACGAGCCCCATGTCGAACGCGGTCGCCTGCATCGCGGCTCCTTCCCGATCGAGTGCTCGACCGATGCTACCCGGCCGGAGCCGGTGGAGGTCGGCGCGGCACTGTAAGATCGGCGGGCGATGGCGAGGACGAAGGATCCGAAGCTGGAGCTGATCGCCACGGTGCCGCTCTTCGCCGGGTTCAACCGGCGCGAGATCGAGGCCCTGGGGCGGCTGATGGACGAGATCGACGTGAAGGAGGGCCGCGTCCTGACGCGCGAGGGCGCATCGGGCCGCGAGTTCTTCATCGTCGTCTCGGGGAGCGTCCGCGTCGAGCGCAACGGGCGCAAGGTGAACGAGCTCGGCCCCGGCGACTTCCTGGGCGAGATCGCGCTCATCGACCACGGCCCGCGCACCGCCACCGTCACCGCGTCCGAGCCGTGCCGGCTCATGGTGCTCGACATCGGCGGCTTCCGCACCCTGGTCTCGAAGTACCCGACGGTGCAGGGGAAGATCATGCGCGCGCTCGCCGAGCGGCTGCGCGAGGCCCAGCCCCGCGCCGTCGTCTGAGGGTCGTCGTTTAGCGTACGGCGGATGAGCGTCCACGTCCGCTTCGCGCCGAGCCCGACCGGGTCGCTCCATCTCGGGAGCGCGCTGACGGCGCTCGTGAACCGGCTCTTCGCGAGCCGCCTCGGTGGCACGATGCTGCTTCGGATCGACGACACCGACGCCGAGCGAACCGTCCCCGGCGCCGAGGAGGCGATCCTCGCCGATCTGCGCTGGCTCGGGATCGGGTGGGACGAGGGGCCGGTGCGCCAGAGCGCGCGTATCGAGCGGCACGTCGAGGCGGCCAACGCGGCCGAGCACACCACGATCCGCGACGGCGCGCTCTTCCTGTCGCCGCCGGGCGTGCGCCCGTTCGTGATCGTGCGAGGCGACGGCCGCCCGACCTACCACTGGGCGACGGTCGTCGACGACCTGGACTTCGGCATCACGCACGTCATCCGCGGCGGCGACCACCGCGCCAACGAGGACCTGCACACGGCCGGGTTCCGGGCGCTCGGGGCCGAGCCGCCCGTCTTCATCCATCACGCCGTCGTCCTCGGCGGGTCCGGCAAGCTCTCCAAGCGCGATGGCGACGCCTCCGTGGCCGACCTGCGCGCCGCGGGCTACCTGCCGGCCGCCGTCGTCAACATGCTCGGGCTGGTCGCGAGCTCGGGGCCCGGCGAGCTGCTCGACATGGACGAGCTCGTCGCCAGGTTCGATCCCGACCGCATCGCCCGCGGCGACGTGCGCCTCGACCCGGCTCGCCTGCGGTCGCTGTCGGCGCTGCATCTGGCCCGGCTGGCGAACGGGGAGCTGGTCGAGGCGGTCATGCCCTTCTGCACGCCGGGCACGCCGGCCGCCGCCGTCGCGGCGATGGCGCCGGCGCTCCGCGGGGCGCACACGCTGGCCGAGGCCGCCGACCTGGTCGCGTGCGTCCTCGACGCCCCGTCCGAGCGCGCGACCCTGCCCGAGCTGGCGGAGCTCCGCAGCGAGCTTCCCGAGCATCTCGACGAGATGCAGGCCCGCGCGTTCGTCGACGAGCTGCGCCGGCGCGGCATCCCGCTTCGCAGCGCCCGGCTCGCGCTCACCGGGCGCACGACCGGGCCGGAGCTGTGGGCCGTCCTCGCCGCGCTGCCGCGCGATGAGGCGGTGCGGAGGGCGGCATGAGGCTGCGAGACACGCTCACCGGAGAGCCGCGCGAGCTCGAGCCGGGCCCGGACGGGACGATCGGCATCTACGTGTGCGGGCCGACCGTCTATGACCGCATCCACGTCGGAAACGGCCGGCCGGTCGTCGTCTTCCTCCAGATGAAGCGCTATCTCGAATGGCGCGGGCAGCCCGTGCGCCTGGTCGAGAACATCACCGACATCAACGACAAGATCTACACCGCCGCGCAGGCCCGCGGCGTCCGCTCCGACGAGCTGGCCGCGGAGATGACGCGCGCGTTTCTCGCCGACACCGACCGGCTTGGTCTGGGGCGGCCCGACGAGGAGCCGCTGGCGACCGAGACCGTCCCGGAGATCGTGGCGCTGATCGAGGAGCTGGTCGCCTCGGGCCATGCGTACGAGGCCGGCGGAGACGTCTACTTCGCCGTCCGCAGCTTCGACCGCTACGGCGAGCTGTCCGGCCAGCGGCCCGACGACGTCGAGTCCGGGGCGCGGGTCGAGCCGGGCGAGCACAAGCGCGACCCGGTCGACTTCGCCCTCTGGAAGGCGACCAAGGACGACGAGGACACGTGGTGGCCGTCGCCGTGGGGCGACGGCCGGCCAGCCTGGCACATCGAGTGCTCTGCGATGGCCGAGAAGCTGCTCGGGCGCGAGTTCGAGGTGCACGGCGGCGGGCGCGATCTGATCTTCCCCCACCACGAGAACGAGATCGCCCAGTCGTGCTCGATCGGGCGCGGGTTCGCGCGCGTGTGGGCCCACAACGGGATGCTCGAGCTGCGGGGCGAGAAGATGTCGAAGTCGGAGGGGAACATCCAGGGGCTTGCGGAAGCGCTGGACGAGTGGGGGCCGGAGACGCTGATCATGCTCTTTCTCCGAGCCCACTACGCGAGCCCGATGGAGTACTCCGATGCGACGCTCGAGCAGGCCCGCCGCGCGTGCGAGACGCTGCGAAACCGGCTGCGCTCGGGGGCGGGGGAGGATGCGGGCGTGCGCGACGCGGTGTGCGAGGCGCTCGACGACGACTTCCATACGCCGCGCGCGCTCGCGGTGCTCTTCCGCGCCCCGCCGGAGGCCCGCGACACCGTGGCCGACGTGCTCGACGTGCTCGGGCTGGGCGGGCTCGCGCGCACCGAGGCGGCGCCGGCCGAGGTGAAGGAGCTGGCCGAGGCCCGCCGGGCGGCGCGGGAGCGGCGCGACTTCGCCGAGTCCGACCGGCTGCGCGATGAGATCACCGCCCTCGGGTGGGAGGTGCGCGACACCGCCGACGGCCACGAGCTCGTGCGCCGTGACTGACGTCGTCTACGGCCGCCGCCCGGTCTTCGAGGCGCTTCGCGGCCGGCGCGAGGTCGGGCGGGTGTGGTGCACGGCGCGCTCGCGCGAGTCGCTGGACTGGCTGCCGGAGCGGGTTTCCGTCGAGCCGCCGGAGCGGCTCGACGCACGGGCCGGGAGCGAGGAGCACCAGGGCGTCGTCGCAGAGGTGGCGCCGTACCCGTACGCGGGCCCGGCGGAGGTGCTGGGCGGCGAGCGGCCGCTGGTCGTCGCGCTCGACGAGGTGACCGACCCGCACAACCTGGGCGCGGTGGCGCGGGTGGCGGAGTGCGCGGGGGCGGGTGGGCTCGTCATGACGCGGCGGCGATCGGCGGCCGTGACGGCCGCGGTCTGCCGGGCGGCGGCCGGCGCGGTCGAACACCTGCGGATCGCGCGCGTCGAGAACCTGGCGGAGTTCCTGCTCGATGCGAAGCGGCCGGGGCTCTGGAGCTACGCCGCCGCGGCCGGGGCGGCGACGGCCTACGACGCGGCCGACTACCGCGACGGCGCCGTCTTCGTCCTGGGAGCGGAGGGGCGCGGCCTCAGGCCGCGCGTGCGCTCGTCGTGCGACCAGGAGGTTGCGATCCCGCTGGGCGGGCGGATCGAGTCGCTGAACGTGAGCACGGCCGCGGCGGTGCTGCTCTTCGAGGCGCGCAGGCAGCGGAGCGGTGGCTGACGACCTCTTCATCCTGGACGGCGACAACGTCGCCCACATACGCGGTGCCGGCTCGGACTACGCCCGGGCCCGCGAGCAGCTGGTGGGCGATGTCGCCGGATTCGCATCCGAGATCGGCATCGACGTCGTCCTGGTCTTCGACGGCCAGGGCGGCGGCCGGCGGCTCGGCCGGATGCAGGTCGTCTACTCGGGTCGCGAGACGGCCGACACCGTGATCGAGCGGCTCGCCCACCACCGCGCCGACCAGGCGCCGGGCAGCGTCACGGTCGTCTCCAACGACGCGGTCCTCCGCCACGTCGCCCAGCGCGGCGGCGTCCACGCGATGAGCGCCCGCGAGTTCCTCGACCGCCTCCGGGCGGCCCCGGCCCAGCGCCCCGCACAGCCGGAGTCGCGCGGGCGAACGACGCTCGGCGACACGCTCGACCCGGACGTCCGCGAGGCGCTCGAGCGCCTCCGCCGCGGCGAGTAGGGGGACAGTCCCGAACGGTCCGCGTGGCCGTTTCGGCGCAGCGACGGCACATTCGGGGTCAGACCCCGCATCGGGCCGCGTGACGGATTCGGTCCGAGAACTTGACATATCGCCTGCGTGCGCTAGAGTTCCCGACCGTCCCTAAACCTGAAGTCGAGGGTCAGGTTCATGACACTCGAGGGTTGGCTTTCCCGGAGGTACAACGGTGGCGACATCGAGAGCATCGGCCGCGGCCCGAACCGGCGTCCGCACTTGGCGCGAGCCGCACGAGCTGGCCCTGATCGCGGCCGCCCGCAACGGAGACGAGCGGGCGATGGACGACATCATCCGCCGCTACCACGGATTCGTCCGGCTGAAGGCGAGCTCGTACTTCCTGGCCGGCGGCGACTCGAGCGACCTCATCCAAGAGGGCCTCGTCGGGCTCTTCAAGGCGGTGCGCGACTTCCGCTCCGACAAGGAGACGTCGTTCCGCTCGTTCGCGGAGCTCTGCATCACCCGCCAGATCATCACGGCGATCAAGACCGCCACCCGCTTCAAGCACGCCCCGCTCAACACCTACGTGTCGTTCAGCCACACCCCGGCGGGGCAGGATCTCGACGCCGACTGCACGCTCGGCGACGCGCTCCCCGGCCCGGCCGTTGACGACCCGGCGACGTGCGTCATCTCCTCCGACGAGCTCCAGAGCCTGCTCGAGTGCCTCAGCTCGACCCTCTCGCCGCTGGAGTCCCAGGTGCTCACCTTCTACCTGGAGGGACGCAGCTACGAGGCGATCGGCGACCTGATCGGCTGCGACCCCAAGACGGTCGACAACGCCCTCCAGCGGGTGAAGCGCAAGGTGCTGGCGCACCTCCACACCCGCCGCCAGCTCGCCTAGCCTCGCGGCATTCGATCCCGGCCGCTTCGTGCTATAGCATCCCCGGTGTATCCGACTCACGGCGGCGTACCCCCATTCCTGAGCGCCGCCACACCGTGGCCGGCCGGCGCATGCCTCCCCCTCCGCGTCGGCCGGCCACCTCTAAGGTACGGGCGTTCTGCCCCGGGGCAACAGGCCGCGCGGTGGCCGCGGGCCGCGCTCGGGAGTAGGCTCGAAGGAGCGCCGGGATAGCTCAGCTGGTAGAGCCTCCGATTTGTAATCGGACGGTCGCGGGTTCGAGTCCCGCTCCCGGCTCTCTCACCCTCAATGCCGCTCCCAGATTGGGATCTGAGCCGCGCCGTAACGTTTGGGGTGCAGCCTCAGACTGAGCCGAACCCTGATCCCCAACACAGGAGGCTGCAACGATGGCACTGGCACGAGTCGTGTCGTTCGACGGGGTCACCAACGACCGGGTGGAGGAGCTTCGCCGGCGGATCGCCAACGAGCCGCAGCCGGAGAACCTTCCCGCCAGCGAGATACTCCTGCTCCACGACCCGGACGCGGGCTCGGCGCTCGCGATCCTCATCTTCGACAACGAGGACGACTACCGCGCCGGCGACGAGGCGCTGAACGCGATGCCCGCGGAGGAGACGCCGGGCAGCCGCGCGTCGGTGGGGAAGTACCAGATCGCCGTCCGCATGAGCGGCACGACCGCCTGACAACGCGGGCAGTTCGGCGACGGCGCCGTGATCCTCACCGCGCCGCCGCCGGGCGGCCCGCCGACGCGAGCCAGCGGTACGCGACGCCCGTGCCGACGAGCAGCGGCACCATCCCGGCCGCGAACATGACAGCGCCGGCCCGGTGCTGGTCGGCGACCGCGAAGCCGGCGTAGACGGCCCGCGGGTCGAAGATGAGCCACAGGCCGATCGCGTCGGTGCCGGCCATGATGCTGACCACGTAGAGGGCGACCGCCAGCGGGTGGAACCGGCCCGACGCCAGGGCGGCGAGCGCGCAGCCGAAGAACGCGGCGCCTGCGGCCATGAGCGTCCAGTGGAGGGCGCCCAGGGCGGCCGGCCGGCGGTTGAGCGCATCGAGCACCGCCGGCACATGCACAACCCACTGAACGCCGGCCGCCGCGAGCCACGCCGCTGCGAGGACGGCCGCCGAAGGCGTCCAGTTCGCGCGCCGGCGCAGCAGCGCGTCGGGCCGGCCCGCGATCAGACCGAGCGGCACGACGAAGAGGAGCGTCATCTGCTGCGCCATGTGCCACGCAAGCGCCGCCCGCGCGCGGTCGTCGGCCGCCGCGCTGGTCGCAACGGCCAGCACGACGACGGCCGCCAGGAACGCCGCCGTGCGCCGGGCCGGCCAGGCCGCGCCCGAGCGGCGCAGCCGCTCCGCCCCCGCGACGTACGCCGCGCCGGGTAGCGCGACGTTCAGGAACGCGAGCCCGCCGAGCGCGGAGGCCGCACCCGCACAGGCCGCCACCACGGCCAGCTCACGCGCGATTCGCTGCTGCACGGGCTTCGGCCTCCGCCTCGCGGCGCCGCCGGCTCACCTCCTCGTTGCGCCGCAACTCGTCGCACACCTTGAGAGTGAGCCAGAACACGATGGGCGGCAGGACGAACACCAGCACCCGGTAGATCTGAAGCTGGGTCTCGTAGCTCCAGCCGAACAGGACGTACGCCCGGTCGGCCGAGCCGGCCAGGAAGATGAGGAACACCCAGCTCAGGAACCCGACCGCCGTCGCCGTGCGCCAGCGCACGTCGCGGGGGCGGTCGAGCAGGTTGTGGCGGGCGCCGTCTCCCGAGAACCGGCGCTCGATCGACGGCCACGCGTAGAGCGTGCCGAAGACGAGGCTCGGGAACAGCACGCCGCCCCAGAAGGGGTTCGGGATCACCGTGTAGTCGAGGATCGTGACGTCGAACGACGGCATCAACCTGAGCGCGCCGATGAGCCAGCCGAGGTACCAGTCCGGCTGGGCCCCGTTCGTGCCGTCGGCGACGTGGTATGGGCCCCACAGCCAGATCGGGTTGATCTGCACCAGGCCGCCCAGCAGGAAGAGGACGGCGAAGACCGCGAACATGAGCCCGAGCGATCGCGCCGCCTGGGCCGGGTACGCGGGCAGGCCGACCACCCGCCGCTCAGACCGCCGGCCGCCCCCGAACTGCGTGTGATGAAGCGACGCGACCAGCACGAGATGAATCGCTATGAGCGTCGCGATCAGGAGAGGTAACAGAAACACGTGCGCGATGTACATCCGCGACCAGAAGTCGGCGGTGCCCGGGAACGGCCCGCCCCAGATCAACTGCCCGATGTTCGCGCCCACGAAGGGGATCGAGAGCGCAACGGCATACCCGATCGCGAGGCCCATCCCCGACAGCAGATCGTCGACCAACGAGTAGCCGAGATACCCTTCGAGCAGCGCGAGCACGAGAATGGTGAGCCCGACGTAGTACGTCAATTCGCGCGGCTTACGAAACGCGCCGGTGAGGACGATACGCATGAGATGTATCGCGATTGCGGCGACGAAGACGTCTGCCGCCCAGTGATGCGTCTGACGCATCAAGAGACCCGCTCTGACATCGAGCGAGAGGTGTACCGTCGAGCGATACGCCTCGGTCATCTGCGTGCCGTCGAGCGGCGCGTAGCTTCCGTGATAGATGACCTGCGCCGTGGACGGGTGGAAGAAGAGCGCCAGGTACGTGCCCGTGGCCACCAGCACGATGAACGTGTAGAGGGCGACCTCCCCGAGCAGGAACGACCAGTGGTCGGGGAAGAGGTATCGCATCGCCCGCACCCCGAAGGGCGCGGCATGCGTCCGCTCGTCGAGCGCGCGCACGACCGGCCGGATCACGACGTCGCCCTCCCGCGCCGAACGCCCCACCACGACGGCCCGACGGGGCCCGAGAACGTGCCGCCGGCGCGCAGGTTGCCCTGCCGGTCGATCCGGATCGGAAGCTGCGGCAGGGCCCGGCCGGCGGGCCCGAACACGACCGTGCCGCCCGTCGCCGGGTCGAACGTCGAGTAGTGGCACGGGCACACCAGCCCCGGCGGCTGCTCGGCGGGCTCGAAGAGCGGCGCGCGGTAGAGGGCGATCGCGCAGCCGGCGTGGGTGCAGACCTTCGAGTACCCGACGATCCCCTCCGGCGCCCAGGTGCGGCGCGCCGCCGGCAGCCGCAGCCGCGCCGGATCGAGCCGGACGAGGATGACCGGAGAGCCGATCTCCTCCGGGTCGGCGCCCTCCGGGAAGGCCGTCAGGAACTCGTCCGTCCGCACGGCGGCCGCCCGGATAGGGGCTCCCGCCTCGTCCACCAGCCGGCGGCCGCGCCGCCAGGGCGTCCGCGCCAGCGCGGCGAGGTCGAACGCCGGGCCGAGCGACACGACCGGAGCCAGAAGCGCTGCGCCGATCGCCGCGCCCGCCGCCGCTCCGGCGCCCGCCAGGAGCCGCCGCCGCCGCATCCTGACCGCTCCCTCTTCCACGATCTCGGCGACCTGATCGACCGCCCCCGGCGCCGGGCTCCCGTACTCGTCCTCCCTGTCCTCGACCGGTACCAGGTGGCGCCCGGCCACGACCAGCGCCGCCGCCACGCACGCGAAGGCGGCGCCCAGCGTGAGGCCCAGGAGCTGGGTCTGGTGGCCGATCGAGTCGAGGGCGTACACGACCACGAATCCGGCGGCGCTCGCGGCGGCGAGGAGCAGCAGGACCGCCACGGTGAGCTCGGCCCGCCTCATGCCGCCCTCCGCGCGACCGCGACGCAGACGCCGACCAGGACGACGCCGGCGATGAGCCAGGCCACGAAGCCCTCCGGGACCGGGCCGACGTGCCCGAGCGAGATCCCGCCGCGGTCATCCGGCGCTCTCGCGTAGAGGACGTAGGCGATCAGCGAGTCGAGCTGCGCGTTGGAGAGGCGCGACTGCGAGAACCTCGGCATGAGGTTCGGGCCGATGCGCACGGCCTCGGCGATGTCGCGCGCCGAGCTCTGCCCGAGCGGCGGGGCCACGGCGTCGGGCACATAGCCGCCGGTGGCGACGGCCTGATGGCAGCCGGCGCAGTTCTCGACGAAGAGGCTCATTCCGTCGCTCAGGCCGCCCCGGACGGGGTGCGGTGCCGGGATCCCGGGGCCGGGCGCGAGCGAGGCCACATACGCCGTGAGCGCGCGGATCTGCCCCGGCGAGAACTCGACGTGCGAGCGGCGCGGCTGCGCCGAGGGGTCGCGGAGCGGCATGTAGCCGGTGCGCAGATAGAAGTCCGCGGCCTGCGCTCCCACGCCGCGAAGCGACGGGCCGAAGCCGGCCACGTCGCCCACGCCGTGCACCGCGCCGGGAGCCGCGATGCCGGCTCCGTCGATGCCGTGGCAGCTCTGGCAGCTCTCGGCGTAGAGCTCCGCTCCCTGGGCCGCGAGCGCAGAGCGCGGCGCGCCCTCACCGCGGGCCGCCGTCGCCGTCCAGGTGCCGAAGAGCGCGCCGGCCGCGAGGAGCACGAGCCCGGCCCTCCTCATCTCCGGCACTCCTCGAGCGTCAGGACGCCGGTCCCCGTATAGAGGATGAGCGCCACGAAGATCGCCCCGACGGCGAGCCCGATCGTCGTCAGGAACCTCACGCGGCCGTTGGGATCGTCGATCCCGCCGCGCGTGACGGCCCGGTGCAGCGCCGCGGCCGACGCCAATCCGCCCACGGCCACGGCCAGCGCGAGCCCGAAGATCACGCTCTCCCAGGTGTCGATCGCGATGTTCCACATGCGGCCTGCGGGGCCGCAGGCCGCCTCGGTGAGGCCGAAGCCGATCACGAGCTGCGCCGTCCATGCCAGCGGAGCCCCGAGCAGGGCGTAGACCTGGACGGCGAGCGCCAGGCGCGGCGTGCGGGCCGGCGTCACCACGCCGGGATGAGGATCGTGGCCGTCACGGCGAGCCCGGCCAGGCTGACGAAGTACCAGTAGAGCGCGACCGCCATCACCGCGCCCCGGCGGTACTCGGTCAGGTCGCCGCGCAGGCGCGTGAGCAGCCAGCCGTCCAGGAGCACGCCCACGGCGACGTGCGCATGGTGGACCGCGAGCAGGGTGAAGTAGATCGACCCGTACGCGCTGCCGCTGGCCGAGAAGCGGCCGAGGTCGTCGGCGTAGAGATGCACCTGGAACGCCAGGTAGGCGGCCTGGACGATGAGGGCGAGCGCGACCGGGGCGACGAGCGGTCCCGCGCTGCGGCGGTGGGCGGTGCGCGATGCGAGCGCCAGCGGCACGCTGGCGGCCACGAGGACGAGCGCGAGGACGAGCGGCGCGGTGATGCTCGGCGCGTCGATCCCGGGCGGCGGCCAGCGCGGGTCGGAGAAGCGCAGGTACGCATACGTGGCAAGGAGCGTGCCGAAGAGCGCCGACTCCGCCGCGACCAGCGCGAGCATGCCGTACCAGCCGTTGGGGCGAGCGCGGGGGACGGGCGCCGTGGTCATGCGGCCGCCGGCTCCTTCGCGTGCCAGAGCGTGAGGACGGCCGCGGCGAGCGCCACCGCGACGGCCGCGATCAGGTAGTGGTCGGTGAGCACGAACGCGGTGCCGAGCGTCGCGACGAGCCCGAGCACGAACGGCCACGGCGACTCCGAGGGCATGTCCAGGATCTCGTCCAGGTGCCCGTCGACTGGCGTGCTGGCCGGCGTCTCGTGACCCTCCTCGAGCACCAGCTCGCCGGTCTCCAGGCGGCGGCGGTCATCCGCACGGTCCGCGTCGTCCCAGCAGGCATACGCGCTCGTCACCTGCGGGATGACGGCGAAGTTATAGGCCGGAGGCGGTGAGCTCGTCGCCCACTCGAGCGTGCCGCCGCGGAAGGGGTTGGGGCCCGCCGGCGCGCCCCGGTAGGCGCTCACGACCAGGTTCGCGAGCAGCACGAGCAGCCCACCTGCGAGAAAGAACGCGCCGATCGTCGAGAGCAGGTTCTCGACGTTCCAGCCCAGGCCCCCGGGATACGTCCACACCCGCCGCGGCATCCCGAGCATCCCGGAGATGTGCATCGGGAAGAACGTGAGGTTCGTGCCGGCGAAGACGAGCCAGAACGTCAGCTGGCCGACCCGTTCGTGATACATACGTCCGGTGACCTTCGGGAACCAGTAGTACAACCCGCCGAGCAGCGGGAACACGGCCGCGCCCCAGATGACGTAATGAAAGTGGGCGACGATGTAATACGTATCGGTAACTTGCTGATCGAACGGCACCGCGGCGAGCGTGATGCCGGAGAGGCCGCCGAAGACGAAGAAGACGATGAACCCGACGATGAAGAGCAGCGGCGTCTTGAACTCGGGCCGGCCGGTGACCATCGTCATGCACCAGGCGAAGATCTGGATGCCGCTCGGGATGACGATGATGAGGCTCGCCGCAGCGAAGAAGACCATCGTCGTCGCCGGGAGGCCGGTGGCGAACATGTGGTGCACCCACACGCCGAACCCGATGAACGCCACGAGCAGCTCGGCGACCGCCACAAGCGGGAACGCGGCCATCATCCGGCGCGTGAACGTCGGGATGATCGACGTCGCGATCCCGAACGCCGGCAGCACGATGATGTACACCTCGGGATGGCCGAAGATCCAGAAGAGGTGCTGCCACAGAAGCGGGTCGCCGCCGTGGGCGACGTCGAAGAACTTGAAGCCGAGCTTTCTGTCGAGCTCGAGGAACACCAGGTCGGCCGTGAGCGGCGGCAGCGCGAAGATGAGCGAGAACGACGTGGCGAGGATCGCGTAGCAGAAGAGCGGCATCCGGTTCAGCGACATCCCGGGCGCGCGCAGCTTCGCGATGGTGACGAGGAAGTTCGCCGCCGCGGCGCTCGACGAGACGCCGTTCAGGATGAGGCCGAGCGCGTAGAAGTCGATGCCGAGGCCCGGGCTGAACCGGCGTGACGCCAGCGGCACGTAGTCGAACCAGCCGGCGTCCGGGGCCATGCCGAGGAGCAGGCTCGTGTACACGAGCAGGCCCGACCCGAGGTAGAGCCAGTAGCTGAGCGCGTTCATCCGCGGGAACGCCATGTCGCGCGCCCCTATCATGAGCGGCACCAGGTAGTTGCCGAACGCCCCGATCGAGAGCGGGATCACGAAGAAGAAGATCATCGTGACGCCGTGCATGGTCATGAGCTGGTCGTAGGTCGACGGGCCGATCACGCGCTCGTTCGGCTGGGCGAGCTGGGTACGCATCACGAGCGCCTCGGCCCCGCCTGCGGCGAAGAACGCGAGCGACGTCGCGAGGTAGAGCAGCCCGATGCGCTTGTGGTCGGTGGTGGTGAGCCAGCCGGTCAGCCCGGGCCGCTCGGCCCAGATCCGTTCGAGCCGGTCGATCCGTGCGGCGGCCGCCGGCGCCGGGCTCTCGACCGCCATCAGCGCAGCTCCTCGAGATACGCGACGAGCGCCCGCCGCGCGGAGGCCGGGAGCGAGGCGAACCCGGGCATGCGGCTGCCCGGCTTCCACCACTGCGGGTTCGTGATCCACTGGTAGAGGTCGCCGCGGGTGTTCGGGATGGTCAGCGCCGCGAGCGTGCGCCGGCTGCCGATGTGGGTCAGGTCGGGGCCGACCTTCCCGGCCGCCGGTGTGCCCCGGATCGTGTGGCAGTCCTCGCAGGACGCCGACTCGAACTCCTCTTGGCCCGCCGCCGCGGTCCCGCCGGACGGGGTCTCGGCCGGCTGGCCCTCGTGGTCGAGCCAGCGCCGGAAGGCGTCCGGCGGCTGCACGATCACCTCGAAGGCCATCTCGGCGTGCCCCAGCCCGCAGAACTCCGAGCACTGCCCTCGGTACGTGCCGACCTTCGGCACGTCGAGCTCGATGCTGTTCGTGCGGCCGGGGATCATGTCGATCTTGCGGTTGAGCCGCGGCACCCAGAAGCTGTGGATGACGTCGGCGGTGCGCGCGACGATCCGCACGGGCGTTCCGGCCGGGAGGTGGATCTCGTTGGCGGTCACCGCGTCGGTGCCCGGGTAGCGCACCTCCCAGTACCACTGATGGCCGGTCACCTCGACGGTGAGGCTGGTCGACCCGGGCTCCGGCGCCGACACGGCGGGCATGACCCGGATCACGAAGGCGAAGAGCACCGCGAGCAGGACGACGGGCGCGACCATCCCGCCGCCGAGGATGACGGCGTAGGAGACCCGCTCCGCCCGGTCCGGGTCGCTGGAACGGCGCCGCCGCACGTACGCGAGGACGAGCAACCCGAGGACGATGGCGAAGATGACCATCCCCACGGCGAACATTGCCCACCACAGCGTGTCGATCTCCCGCGCCGGCTCTGTGACCGGGCTCGTGATCGACTGATCGGAGCCGCAGCCGGAGGCGAGCACGCCGAGCCCGCAGGCCACCGTAAGTCCTGCCCTCCGGGAGGCGCGCGCGTTCCGGTGTCCCACGTCCGGCTGCGAATACCCGGCCTGAGCGCCGGGTATGCGCGGCCGCCGCACCTACGGCTGGGAGCGACTCACCAGGCGTCGCCGAGCGTCACCGCGACCGTCTGGCCGCTCACCGCCGACGCCTCGTCCGAGCACAGCCAGGCGATCGTGTCCGCAACCTCGTCGGTCGTCGGGATGCGCCCGGCGGCGTAGGAGCGTTCGCGCTCCTCCCACACCTGGTCGGCCGAGATGCGCCTCCGGCTCGCCTCGGCTGCGGCCGAGCGCTCCGACATCTCGGTCCGCACCCAGCCGGGGAGCACGGCGTTCACGGTGACACCGTGCGGCGCCAGGTCGAGGGCGGCGGCGCGCACCAGCCCGATCACCCCGTGCTTCGACGCGCAGTACGCCGGCATCGCGGCGCCGCCCACGACACCGGCTGTCGAGCTGGTGTGCACGATCCGCCCGAAGCCGTCCTCGACCATACCGGCCGCCGCCAGCCGGGTCAGGTGAAACGGGGCGTCCAGATTGATCCGGAGCGTCTCGGCCCAGACGTCCACGGGCTCCTCCCACACCGCGGCCTCGGCGCTCGAGCCGATGCCGGCGCAGGTGATCAGGATCTCGACTCGCCCCAGCCGGGCCTCGGTCTCGCGCACGGCCAGGCGGCATCCGTCCTCGTCGGCCAGCGACACGGCCAGCGTCTCGACGCCGGCCTCGGCGGCGAGCGCTGCGAGCCGGTCGCCACGGCGCGCCACGGCCATCACCCTCGCACCCCGCCGGGCCGCAACCTGGGCGGTCGTCCAGCCGATCCCGCTGCTCGCTCCGGTGATGAGCACGACCCGCCCCCGCACGACCGGCGAGCATACCGGTCGCGCGGAGGCGGGGTTCGAGTCAGCCGCTGCGCGGCCAGCCGAGCACCGTCTGCACCGGGTGCTGCCACAGCGCCGAGATGGGCGGCGTCACCGGGGCGAGCCCGGAGATGACCGTCCCAATCGGGGCGGGGCCGTGGAAGAACTGGTAGTCGCCCCACGTGCCGGCGAACCCCATCCACCCGGGCCGCGTCGCCGTGACCCGCTGGATCGCCGTCGGCGTGACGCCGTCGGACGCCGCCGGGCCGTACGCCTGGCCGACGTGCGAGTGGTCGTCGGGGAGCGCGAGCCCCTGCTGCTGCAGGAACGCGATCGCGTCGGGCGGGATGCACCGCGTGGCGATCGGGTGCTCGCCCGACGCGAAGAAGTTCGCGTGCGAGCCGATCCCGACGTCGACGACCGGATGTGTCGAGCCATGCCAGCGCGGCGTCGCGCCCCAGCTGCGCCGCTCACCCGTGCAGTGCTGGGAGTACCCGACCCAGCGCGGGTGCTCCGCGCCGCGCCGCACGAGCACGGTGACGTTCTCCCAGTCGCCCTCGTGCGCCTGCCAGATGAAGTCGTCCGGCGGGTAGCGGTAGCTGTAGAAGTCGTCGTAGTAGAAGTACCAGTACTGCAGGACGGTCGTCCGGCCGGCACGGGTTGCGCGCCCGTAGACGACGCTCCGCGGCTCCGGGCTCAGCCAGTCCGTCCGGTAGCACGCCACCGAAGCCGTGCCGGTGGCCGGAGTGCAGTCGCGCTGGTTCAGCCGGTAGCAGGGCACGAGCGCCTGGGCGATGCAGGCCGCCGTCGGCGCGCCCGGGAGCGACCCGAGCGTCGGGCTCGAGCTGAGCAGGACCCACGTGTTGGGCGCGGTCTGGGTCTCGAGGCCGGCGTCGGCGACGAACGATCCGACGCCCGTCGGCACGAACGCCTCGCTCGGGTCCATGACCGTCACCGGCTGGTAGCGCGCGAGCTGCCGGCCGGCGTGCGTCGAGGCCAGCGCGGTGCCCGAGAGGGCCGCGAAGCACGCGACGGCCGAGGCGGCCACGCAGAGCCACCGGATCGAGGTACGCATGTCTCCTCCTCACGGTCGAGTGACGTTGCCGCCGCCCGGGCGGCACGACCGACGATAGGCCGATCGTTGCATCCGTCGCATGAGGGAAATCCCTCGAACCGGGCCGGTGCGTGTAACGCGCCGGCGCGGTCGTGCGGTGTCTCTGGGTATCGGCGAGCCCGCTCCCCCATTCGGCCCCCGCGACGCGGTCGTCGTCGACCGCCCCAGCCGCCACTTCGGCCTGCACGTCACGTCGGTGGCCTTCGCCGATCGCGTTCCGCTCATCCGCGCGTGGCTTCACACGCCGGACTGGGAGCGGATCGTCGCGACGGCGGTCGGCCCGTCCGCCGGCGACGCCGCGGTCCGCGCCGAGGACGCGCTCGACCATGCGCGCGCCTGCGGCGTTCCGGTCTCGCTGCCCCGGCTGCGGCGCGCCGACGCCGCGTAGCGTCTTGAGCGGCCGCCCGGCGGCGCCGATAACCCTGGAGTCGTGCCCGATGCCGCCGGCTCCCTCGTCCGCCAGTCCGAGGTCATCTCGGCGCTCTCGCGTGCCGTCGACCTGACGGAGGGCCAGCCGATGGGCCACGCCGCCCGAAGCTGCATGATCGGCATGCGGCTCGCGGCGGACGCCGGCCTGGACGCCGCCGACCGCTCGGCCCTCTTCTACGCCCTGCTTCTGAAGGACGTCGGCTGCTCGAGCACCGCCGCGCGGGTGTCGCAGCTCCTCGGCGGCGACGATCTCGAGTTCAAGGCCGGGCTCAAGCGGATCGACTGGAACCGTCCGTCTCAGGCCGTGCGTCACATCGCCGGCTCGACGGCCGGCTCGCCCGTCGCCCGCGTCCGCCGGATGGCCGCCGTGGCGCGCGACGGCGCCCGGCTCGGCGACGAGCTCGTGGGCCTGCGCTGCGACCGCGGCGCCCGGATCCTTCAGCTGCTGGACTTCCCGGACGCGACCGTCGTGGCGATGGCCTCGGCCGACGAGCACTGGGACGGTCACGGTAAGCCTGCTGGGCTGCGCGGCGAGGAGATCTCGCTCCTGGGCCGGATCGTCGCCCTCGCGCAGACCGCCGAGGTGTTCTTCGCGATGGGAGGGCCGCGGGCGGCCGCGGACGTGGCCGGCCGCCGGATCGGGACGTGGTTCGATCCCGCCCTCGTGGCCGCTTTCGAGCGGATCGCGGCCGACGCCGCGTTCTGGCGGCTGGTCGCCTCGCCCGACGTGACGACGCATGTCGCCGCCTTCGAGCCCGCCGAGCGCGTCGTCCACGCAGACGACGACCGGCTCGACCTGATCGCCGAGGCCTTCGCCCGGGTGGTCGACGCCAAGTCGCCTTTCACCTCGCGCCACTCCGAGCGCGTCGCCGAGACGGCCGTCGGCATCGCCTCCGTGCTCGGCCTCGGCCCCGGCGAGCGCCGCGACCTGCGCCGCGCGGGCCTGCTCCACGACCTCGGCAAGCTCGGCGTCCCGAACTCGGTCCTCGACAAGCCGGGCCGGCTGACGCCGGCCGAGTGGGAGCTCATGCGCCGCCACCCGGCGCACACGGCCGAGGTGCTCGCGCACGTCGAATGCCTGCGCCCGATCGCCGGCACGGCCGCCTCGCACCACGAGCGGCTCGACGGCAGCGGCTATCACCGCGGCCTCGAGGCGGGCTCGCTGCCGCTGCCGGCCCGCATCCTGGCGGTGGCCGACGTCTACGACGCCCTCGCGCACGATCGCCCGTACCACGCCGCCATGCCGCTCGAGCGCGTGTTCGAGATCCTCGACGCCGACGCGGGCACGCGGCTCGACGGCAGGAGCATCGCGGCGCTCCGCGAACTCCTCCAGTCGGGCGCCGAGCTCGCGGCGTAGTTCACCTATTCCGGGGAGGCGAGGCCTCCCCAGTCGGCCTACAACGGGAGCACCCGCCCATTACCCCCGATGGCCCGGCTTCTGCTCTCATCCCTTATCGAGGACGCCTCTGCGTCCGACGACGCGACCGTCAGTCGCGTGGTGCGCACGCTGCTTCGCTCACCCACGACCGACGCCGAGCGCGTCGGCGAGCGACTGAGCGTGTTCGGATGGGAGTGCACGCGGCCGGGCGACTCCGCCATCTCGTGGCGGTACCGCGTTGTCGGGGCTGACAGCGGGACGGAGTACGTCAGCTTCGGCCTTGCGATGCCGACCGGTCCGGACCTGCTGCTTTCGGTGTTCGGCCTGCAACTTCAGATCGCGCTGAACGGCCTGGCGTCGACCTCCGAGGAGGAGGTCGGCTGCTTCATGGAGCTGATGGCGGCCGTCCGCGCCGCGTAGCAACGCGGCGCGGAAGTCCTCCGCGCCCGCCCGGTGGTGGACGTCCAACCGGGCGGGCGCATATCAGGGAGGCACCCCCGCGCGGTGCGCGCCAAGGATGTAGGTCGAGTCTGACGCGCCGGGGCGAGCCGGGCTAGCCCCCTGGCAGGGTGGTCTCCGAGGGTGGGCTTGGCCACCTCGGGGCGGGCGGTGGTCAATTGGCCGGTGTGAGTGCCACTTTGGCCGTCGCGAGTGCCAGTTGGCTGTGGCGAGTGCCAATTGGCCGTGGCGATTGCCTCGTTGGCCGTGCCGAGTGTCAATTGGCCGCCGCAGCTACGCTGACCGGTCATGGACGACCTTCTCGACGCCTACTCGCGCGCGGTCATCGACGTGGTCGCGCTCGTCTCGCCGTCGGTCGCGAACCTGCGCGTCCGGCTGCGCTCACGGTCGGGCGTGCGCGAGGCGGGCGGCGCCGCGGTCGCGATCTCCGAGCGCGAGCTCGTGACGAACGCGCACGTCGTGCCGGCGCGGACGCGAGGAGGCTGGGCGTCGTTTCCCGACGGCCGCGAGTTCCGCTTCTCGGTGACCGGTCGCGATCCGTTCAGCGACCTCGCGGTGATCGGCATCGAGGACGGCGAGCTGCCCCCGGCAGAGCTCGGCGACGCGTCCACGCTTCAGGTCGGCCAGCTCGTCGTCGCGATCGGCAATCCCTACGGATTCGCAGGCTCGGTGACCGCCGGCGTGGTGTCGGCGGTCGGGCGGTCGCTGCCGGCCCGTGCCGGCGGCACGCTGCGCATGATCGACAACGTGATCCAGACGGATGCGAGCCTGAACCCCGGCAACTCCGGCGGAGCGCTCGCGACGAGCGACGGCCGGGTCGTCGGGATCAACACCGCGCTGGCCGGGATGGGGCTCGGCCTGGCCGTGCCGATCAACGACCACACGCGCGGCCTGATCGCGACGCTGGCGCGCGATGGGCGCGTGCGGCGCGCCTACCTCGGCGTGGGCGCCGCCCCGCGGCCCCTTCCGCCGAAGGCGGTGGCAGCCCTCGGCCGCACGACGGGAATCGAGCTGATCGACGTCGCGGCCGGCAGTCCGGCCGGCCTGGCAGGCCTGCGTCCCGAGGACATCGTCGTGGCGCTCAACGGCAGCCCGATCGAGAGCGTCGAGGAGCTCCAGCGCCTGCTCTCGGCCGACGCGATCGACGCGCCGCAGTCCGTGACGGTGCTGCGCGCGGGGACGGTGATGGAGCTGGAGGTCAGGCCGACGGAGCTGGCTGCCTAGCGCGGACTCGGCGCGAGCCTGCTTAAATCGCCCCGTGCGCGTCGTCACCGACTTCCCGCGGCCGGTCCGCACGATCCCGACCGCGTGGATCGAGCTCGCCGACGGCTGCCGCCTCGCCGCCCGCATCTGGCTCCCCGAGGACGCCGAGCGCGACCCGGTCCCGGCGATCCTCGAGTACCTGCCGTACCGCCTGAACGACGGCACCGCGGCCCGCGACTCCCGCCACTTCCCGTACCTGGCCGGCCACGGCTACGCCTGCATCCGGGTCGACCAGCGCGGCACCGGCGAGTCGGACGGGATCCTCGAGGACGAGTACCTGCCCCAGGAGCAGTCCGACGCCTGCGAAGTCATCGCCTGGATCGCGCAGCAGCCGTGGTCGACCGGGAAGGTCGGGATGATCGGCATCTCGTGGAGCGGCTTCAACTCGCTCCAGGTGGCCGCGAACCGCCCGCCTGAGCTGGGCGCGATCGTCACCCTGTGCTCAACCGACGACCGCTATGCCGACGACGTCCACTACGACGGCGGGTGCGTCGGCTCGGACGCGGTGCAGTGGGCCTCGTCGATGCTCGGGTGGAGCGCCTGGCCGCCCGACCCCGACATCGTGGGCGCGCGCTGGCGGGACATGTGGCTGGAGCGGATGAGCGACGCCCCGCCGTTCATCAACCACTGGCTGGGCCACCAGCGCCGCGACGACTACTGGAAGCAGGGCTCGGTGTGCGAGGACTTCTCGCGGATCGAGGTGCCCGTCTACGCAGTCGGCGGCTGGGCCGACGGCTACACGAACGCGATCCCGCGCCTGCTCGAGGGGCTGTCCGTCCCGCGGAAGGGGCTGATCGGGCCGTGGGCGCACGCGTGGCCGCAGGCCGGCCCGCCGGGGCCGACCATCGGCTTCCTCCAGGAGGTCGTGCGCTGGTTCGACCACTGGCTGCGCGGCGTCGACACCGGGATCATGGACGAGCCGATGCTGCGGGCCTGGATCCACGAGCCCGTGCGGCCGGCGACGTGCTACACCGAGCGGCCGGGCCGGTGGGTGGCCGAGGAGGGCTGGCCGCGCGCCGACGTCCCCGCGCGCACGCTCGGCCTCGGCGGCGACGGCCGGCTGGAGGAGGGCGCGGCGGCGGGCCGGCTCGAGATCGTCGGCCTCCAGACGGCCGGGCTCGACGCCGGGTCGTGGTGCCCCTACGGCGAGGTGGCCGACTGGCCCGGCGACCAGCGGGCGATGGACGGCATGAGTCTCACCTTCACGTCCGACCCGCTGCCCGAGCGGCTCGAGATCCTCGGTTATCCCGAGGTGACGCTGCGGCTCGAGAGCGACCGGCCGCTGGCGCTCGTCGCCGTCCGGCTGTGCGAGGTGTGGCCCGACGGCGCCTCGACGGTCGTCACGCGGGCGCTCCAGAACCTCACCCACCGCGAGAGCGACGAGCACCCGCAGCCGCTCGTCACCGGCGAGCCCTTCACCGCCACGGTCAAGCTCGACGCGGCCGGCCACGCATTCGCGGCCGGGAACCGGATCCGGCTCGGCGTCTCGCCCACGTACTGGCCGTGGGCGTGGCCCTCGCCCGAGCCGGTGCGGCTCGCGCTCCTCGCCGACGAGAGCACGCTCACGCTGCCCGTGCGCGAGCCGCGGCCCGAGGATGCGGCGCTCCCCGACTTCGGAGAGCCGGAGGAGTCCGAGCCGCTGAAGACGGAGGTGCTGCGTCCGGCGCCGGCGGGGCGCACCGTCTCGCACGACCTCTCGACGGGCCGCGTCGAGCTGGCCTACGACTGGGAGGTCGGCGGGCTCGTGCGCCTGCCGAACGGCCTCGAGGTGTCGGATCGAAACCAGACCTTCTTCTCGATCGTGGAGGGCGACCCGCTCTCGGCCCGCGTGCGGTGCGAGACGGCCGGCACCCTGGGCCGCGGCGAGTGGCGGACCCGCTGCGAGAGCGTCTCGGAGGTGACCTGCGACGCGGAGTCGTTCCACGTGCAGTGCACCGTGCGAGCGTGGGAGGGCGACAAGCCCGCCTTCGAGAAGACGTGGAAGCGGAGCTTCCCGCGCGACCTGGTGTGAGCTGCCGTCGAGCGGCGACAGCCTCGAGGCTCGCGTCGTCGGTCCATCCGATGACGGCGATCTGGAACGCCGAGCCCTGGTGGATCAACAGGGCGGGAACGCCGCCCAGGTCGATCACGTCTGCCATCCCGCGATGAGCGAAGCCTGAGAGCCTAGGCCGCGCGCCGGCCCGGCGAGAGCCGCTCGCAGAGGCCGGCGATCTCCGCGGCGGGCACCGGGCGCGAGAAGTGGAAGCCCTGGCCGAGCGGACACCCGCGCTCGGTGAGGAAGCGCAGCTGCTCGGGCGTCTCGATGCCCTCCGCCAGCGGGACGAGCCCGAGCGTCCGGGCGAGCCCGATGATCGCCGCGACCATGGTGGCCGAGTGGGCGTCTCCGGGCAGGTCGCGGATGAACGAGCGGTCGATCTTGATCGTGGTCACCGGCATCTGCTTCAGCCGCGAGAGCGAGGAGTAGCCGGTGCCGAAGTCGTCGATGGCGAGGCCGAAGCCGCGCTCGTGGAGCTCGCGCAGGATGCGCGTCGTGCGGTCGGGGTCGGTCATCGCGGCCGACTCGGTGATCTCGATCATGAGCTGCCCGGCGGCGATCCCGAAGGTCTGGATCGTCCTCGTCAGCCGGCGCAGCATCGAGGGCTGCCACAGGATCGGCGGCAGGTTGATGGCGACGCTCAGGTCGAGGCCGGCCGCCTGCCACTCGTGCGCCTGGCGGCAGGCGCTGTGCACGACCCAGTGCGAGATCGACCCGATCATGCCGATGCGCTCGGCGACGGGGATGAAGTCGCCGGGCTGGATGAGACCGTGCTCCGGGTCGTCCCAGCGGACGAGGGCCTCGACGCCGACCATCCGGCCCCCGATCAGGTCCATCACCGGCTGGTAGTGCAGGACGAGCTCCTCGCGCTCGACCGCCCGGCGCAGGCGGGTGACGAAGGAGAGCTCGAGGCGCGGCCGGTGCTCGACGGCGGGGCCGCCGCCGCGGTCGGCGTCGCGGCCCTGCATCAGGTCGTCACGGGCGGCGCGCAGAAGCCCCTCGGGGCTCGCCCCCTCGGGCTCGGCGATGGCGATCCCGGTCGAGACGCCGATCGAGATCTCGTTCCCCTCCACGAGGAGCGGTGCCTGGAGCGCGTAGCGGACCTGGCCTGCGATCGCCTGGCTGACCTGGGCCGAGTCGTGCTGGTGGGCGTCGTCGCCGGCCGTCCCGGTGGCGGGCTCGATGTCGGCCAGCAGCACGAGGAACTCGTCGGCCGAGAAGCGGGCGACGACGTCAGCCGGCCGCGTGGCCCGGCGCAGGCGGGCGGCGGTCTCGCGCAGCACGGCGTCGCCGGCGGCGTGTCCGACCGAGTCGTTCACCAGCCGGAAGTCGTCGATGTCGACGCAGATCACCGCGACCGCGGCGCCGGTGCGCTCGGCGCGGGCGAGTGCGACCTCGAGGTGCTGCATCAGCATCGCCCGGTTCGGCAGCCCGGTCACGTCGTCGTGGTGGGCGACGTACGCCAGCCGCTCCTGGGCCTCGCGGCCCTCGCTCACGTCGATGAAGGTGCGCAGGACGTCGCCGTCGCGGGAGTTGGCGAGTGGCGCGCCCGAGACGAGCACATGGCGGATGCCGCCGCGCCGGCCGCGGAGCTCGGCCTCGCGCGTCGCGCCGTCGTCGGTCTGCTCGATCCGCTCGAGCGACCCGGGCGCGAAGAACTCGCCGTGGGTCACGCTGCGGAGGTCGTCGGCCTCGTCGACCTCGAGGAGCGCCCGCATCGAGGCGTTCGTGAAGACGGTCTCGCCGGCGGCGTTCACCTGCCACAGGCCGACCGCGCTCGCCGTGAGCGCCTGGAAGCGCTCCTCGGCGGTGCGGGCCGCCTCCTCGGCGTGGGTGCGCTCGATGAACTGCGCGATCTGGCTTCCGACGGACTGCATGAGCTCGAGCAGCGCCCCGTCGGGCCGGCGCACGTCGCGGCTGAAGAACTCCATGACGCCGAGGACCCCTGACGGCAGGAGGATCGGGAACGCGAACGCCGCGTGGAGTCCCAGCCGGGCGGTGTCGCGGACACGCTCGGAGCGTGCCAGCCGGGCGACGTCGTTCACCCAGATCGGGCCGCCCTCGGCCCAGGCCCGTCCCGGGATGCCGCTCCCGATCGGGAAGGCGGTCCGCCCGCAGGCGGCAGTGAAGGCGCTGGCGTCGATGGCCTCGCCGTGCCACACCGACGTGCAGCGAAGCCGGCCGGACGCCCGGTCGACGCACCACACGGCGCCGAGCTCCCATCCCAGCGGGCCGCCGAGCGCGGCCAGGACGCGCGGCGCGGCGTCGGCCAGCGAGCCGGCCTCCGCGAGCGCCCGCGTGGCCGCGTTCTGGACCTGGAGGCGATGTTCGGCTGTGGGGCGGGGAGGCACCTCTCCGGCGTTGATCGTCGTGGCAACGGCTGAATTGAGCGGCGGGGCCCTGGGGTCAGACCCCGCATCGGCGGCCGTCACGCCGGCGACGCGAAGCCGTGACGACTCGGGTGGTATGGCGCCCCTCCGCGGGCGGCAGCCGCAACGATCGTGCAACGAAACGGTGCGCAGGTCCGATGCGGGGTCTGACCCCGCTAGCTCGCCAGCGCCTCGGCGGCGGCGCGGGCCGCGCGCAGGTAGGGCTCGAGCTCGGTCGTCTCGGAGTACCAGGCGGCGTACGGCGTCAGCACCAGGTGGTCGTGGCCGAGCAGGTCGGCGCCCGGCGGTCGCTCCCAGAGCGCGTCGAACGCGGCCCGCACGTGGGTCGCCTCGAGCATCGCCGCCCGGTCGACGATCGCCGCGCGGGCCGTGTTCACGAGGATCGTGCCCGGGGTGAGGAGCGCCAGCCGGCGGGCGTCGAAGAGCCCCTCGGTCTCCGGCGTGAGCGGCATGTGCAGCGACACGGCCTGCGCCCAGCGCAGGAGCTCGTCGAGATCCGGCTCCCCGCCCGGCACGTACGGGTCGTACCGGCGGACGTCCATCCCGAGCGCCTGCGCACGTTCTGCGAGGCCGCGGCCGATCCGGCCGTAGCCGACGACGGCGAGCCGCGTCCCGGCCAGGCGACGGGGGACGCCGCCGGCCCGGTGGTCGAACCTGCCGGCCTGCACCGAGCGCTCCTGCACAGGCACGCCGCGCAGGAGCGCGACGAGGAGCGCGAGGGCGTGGTCGGCCACCTCCTCGGCGCAGTAGTCGCCGGCGTCGCGCACCTCGACCCCGGCCTCGGCCGCAGCCGCGGCGTCGATGTGGTCGACGCCTGTCGACGCCGTCGCGATGACGCGCAGGTCGGGCATCCGGGCGATGTCCGCAGCCGCGACGGGCGAGTCGGGGCCCACCAGGAGCGCCGCGACGCCCGGCCCGCCGTCGGCCACCGCGGCGCGCTCGGCCCCGGGCAGCGACTCGCGCACCGCGTCCATCGGGTACCACTCGCAGACCAGGACACGGCCGCTCACGGCATGCGGGCGGCGAGCGCCTGGGCGCGGGCCCGCGTCGCGCCGGGGCCGTTCACGAGGAGCCAGCTCACCCGCGCCCGCTGCGACACGACCGTGACCAGGATGGGGCTCTCGCGGTGGCAGCCGCAGCTCGCGCCGCGGACGAAGAAGCCGGGCCGCCCCGCAGAGCTGATCCGCCGCACGGCCGTGCCCGGCCCCCAGTAGCTCGCCGCGTGGTCGGCGACGAAGGCCACGTAGGCCGCCGCGCCGGCCGGGTTGCGGAAGAGGAGTGTTCGCGAGACCACGTCGGCGAACATCTTCGAGGCGCCCTTGAACTCCCGCTCGCGTCCGCCGAGGAAGCCCCAGTGCTCGAGGTTGCCGGCGAGGCCGGGGAGCGGTGCGTCGTGGGTGAGCGCCTCGGCGTCGAGCGCGCGATCCTCTGCCGAGAGGCCCGGCACCGCCTTGAGGACGGGCAGGCTCGCGGTCGCGGCCCCGTCCGCCGCCTGGCCGCCTCCGCCGCAGGCCGCGATCAGACACGCGAAGAGCGTTGCGGCGGTCACGAGATAGACACCCCGGGCCATCCCCGGTATGTTCGCACGTGCGCGCACCCCCCGGCCCAAGGAGGAACCATGGCGCGGAGGATGGATAGACGACGCTTTCTGGCGAGCACCGCTGCGGCGGGCGGCACGGTGCTCATCTCCGCCTGCGGTGGCGGATCGAGCTCCGGCGGAGGCGGCGGCGACTCCGGCGCCCCGCGCCCGGCCATCGGCAAGGAGCCCGGAGACATCAGCGTCTACGAGTGGCAGGGATACGAGGCCGCCGGCACCAAGGCCCAGACCTACATGAAGGTCCCCGGCAAGTCGTACGTCGACGAGTTCGGGGCGAGCACCATCAACTACACCGCGTTCCAGTCGGACGACGCCGCCGTGGCGAAGGTGCTGAGCGGCGCCCAGTACGACCTGGCCCACCCGTGCATCGGATACGTGCATGACTGGGTCGACAAGGGCCTGGTGGAGCCGTTCGACACGAGCCTGCTCACGAACTACAGCGAGCTCGACCCCGAGGTGCTGGATCGGGGGAAGATCGATGGGAAGCAGTACTGGATCCCGTGGGATTCCGGCTACTCCAGCATCATGTACCGGACCGACAAGGTCGCTCCAGAGGACGCGACCAGCTGGAACCTCTTCTGGAACCCGAAGTACGCCGGCAAGATCTCGATGTGGGACGGGTTCACCACGCCGATGGAGATCGCGGGCCTCGTGAACGGCGTGTCGGACATCTACGACATGTCCGCCGACGAGATCGAGGCGGCCAAGCAGAAGTTGATCGAGCAGAAGAAGCTCAACAAGTTCTACTGGAAGCTGGAATACGACGACATGCAGCCGGCGTTCAAGTCGGGCGACATCTGGATCACGTACGCCTGGCCGAACGACTACAACGACATGCTGGCCGCGGGCCTGAAGACGGGCTACATGGTCCCGACCGAGGGGCAGCTGGCGTGGTACTGCGGGTTCGTCATGCTGAAGAACACGCAGAACTACTACCACTGCCACAAGTACGTCGACTCGTTCATCGGCCACGACGCCTGCGTCGACCTCTTCAACGCCTTCGTGTACGCCAGCGCGAACACGACGGTGAAGAAGAGCGACCTGGCGATCAAGGGCCCGAAGGACCCGAAGGCGTACGCGCTCCCCGCCGCGGCTGACTCCCTGCGGATCGGCGACCCCAACCGGCTCGCTGCCCCCGTCCATCTCGAGCGGTTCATCCCGCAGCGGGCCGCCTATCAGGCCGCGTGGGAAGAGGTCAAGGCCAGCTAGCCAGATGGTTGAACCCACGTCCCCGCGAGCCTGGACGGACCCCTGTGGCGGGAATTCGCTTCGTGGTGGGGCTGCGGCTGCGAACCGTCGTATCGCGACGTCCTCGGTCGGCCCAATATCACGTGATATTGGGCCGACCTGCGTCCTTGCGCTGCTCGGTTCTCGCCGCCCGGGACATCACGGCGACGTGGGATCAACCATCTAGTCCATGAGCGAGGCGCACACTGCCGGGCGCCGGCGGAGGTTCCCCCGCCGGCGCCCGTGGCGTCCCGGCCGGGCATGGCTGTCGGTCCCCGTCACGCTGTACCTGCTGACGGGGCTCATCGTGCCGATCATCCTGATCGCGCTCTACAGCGTCCACCTGCTCACCAATCTGATCTTCCCGCCGGCCGAGTTCTCGGTCGACACGTGGAAGGGCTTCCTGCCCTACCTGCACGAGGGCACGTCCGTCTACTTCGACCGGTTCAAGACGTCGATGGCGATCACGCTGATCGTCTCGACGGTCGCCGTACTCGCCGCCTACCCGCTGGCCTTCTACCTGGCGTTCGTGGCCCACCGGCGCCGCTACACGCTCCTGCTCGTGCTGCTCGCGCCGTTCTTCGTGAGCTATCTACTGCGTGTCTACGCGTGGACCGTGATGCTCTCGTCGGACGGGACGATCAACTCGATCCTGGTCGAGCTCGGCCGGGCCAAGGGGCACCCCGTCGAGTGGCTCTTCCACTCCAAGTTCGCGATCGGGCTGGTGCTCGCGTACTCGTGGATCCCGTTCGTGGCGCTGCCGATCTTCGTCGTCCTGGAGAACCTCGACAAGCGCATCCTCGAGGCGGCCCAGGACCTGGGCGCCAATCGGGTCATGACGTTCCTGAAGGTCACGCTCCCGCTCAGCCTGCCGGGCGTGATCGCGGCGTTCGTCTTCGTGCTCATCCCGACCACGGGCGAGTTCGTCGCGCCGTCGCTCGTCGGCGGCTCCGACGACAGCATGTTCGGCAACTTCATCCAGGACTCGTTCGTGAGCACCACCGACTGGGCGCTCGGCGCCGTGATGGCGATGTGGCTCATGGCCGTCGTCGTCGTCCTGATCGCCGTCTCGGCGAAGTACCTCACCGCCGACCTGCGGGGGCCGGCCAGATGAGCGCCGCCGCCGGTCGGATCGCCCGCGGGGTCCTGAGCGGCTACTTCCTGCTCATGGTGGTCTTCCTGTACGCGCCGGTCGTGGTGCTCGTCATCTTCTCGTTCAACGACAACACGACGCCGACGCTGCCGCTGGCCGGGTTCACGACCCACTGGTACCACATCGCGCTCGGGAACGACCTCCTGCTTGCCGCCGTCAAGCGCAGCGCCGCCATCGCCGCGGTGAATGGGCTCCTCGCGACGCTGCTCGCGATCCTGGCCGCGCTCGCGCTCTCGGCGCCGCGGGTCTTCGCGCGGCCGGCCGTCACCGCGCTCGTCATGCTGCCGCTGGTGGTGCCGTACGTCGTTCTCGGCGTCGGCATGCTGGTGCTCCTCAAGACCGTCGGGCTCGACCAGTCGCTCGCGGCGGTGCTCTTCGTGCACGTCGTCGTCTCGGTGCCCTACGGCGTCCTGGTCATCCTCCCGCGCCTCCAGACGCTCGACCCGTCGATCCAGGAGGCCGCCCGCGACCTCGGCGCGGGCGAGATCGCGGCGTTCGTGCGCGTCACCCTGCCGCTCATCGTGCCGGCCATCCTGTCGTCGTACCTGATCGCGTTCACGATCTCGTTCGACGAGTACGCGATCGCCTCGTTCCTCGTCCCGCCGGGGCACGACACGTTCCCGATCTTCCTGTACTCGAACGCGCGCACCCCGGCGCTTCGGCCCCAGACGGTCGCCATCGCCGGGCTCGTCATCGCGATCTCGCTCCTCCTGGTCGTTGTCGCCGAGATCGGCCGCCGGGGCGCCGAGCGGCGACTGGAGGGCGTCTGAGCCGCGGGGAACGCGTGAGCCGTTAGGCTCGCTTGCGCATTGCGCATCCTGCTCGTCTCAGGCATGTACCCCTCGCCCGAGCGCCCGGAGTACGGCGTCTTCGTGGAGCGGCTCGCGAACGCGCTTCGCGCGCGCGGGCACGACGTCGAGGAGTCGGTGCTCCGGAGCGGCCGCCGCGGCCGGGTGGCCACTCCGGTCGTCTACGCCCGCCTGCTCGCGAGCACGCTCGCGGCCGCGCGGGCGACGAAGCCCGACGTCGTCTACGCCCACTACCTGGTGCCGCCCGGGCTGATCGCGGCCGCGACCGGGAAGCCGTTCGTGGTGACCGCACACGGCGGCGATGTCCGAAACGCCCGCTCGAGCCTGCCAATTGGCCTCCTCACCCGGATCGTCGTGCGCCGTTCGAGCGCCGTCATCTGCGTGTCGGAGTACGTGCGCGACCGGCTGGGCGTGGCGGCCGAGGTGATCGACTGCGGCGTCGACATCGACCGCTACCGGCCGACGCCGCGTGCGCCGGGGGAGGGGCCGCGGTTCCTGTTCGTCGGCTCGCTCACGGCGCGCAAGAACGTCGGCCGGCTGATGCGCGCCTACGCGCGCCTCAGCCAGGGATCGCTCACGATCATCGGGGCCGGGCCGCTCGAGGCGGAGCTCAGGGCCGCCGCGCCGGCGGGCGTCCGCTTCACCGGCCGGCGGACGCCGGAGGGCGTGGTGCTCGCGCTCCGCGAGCACGACGTGGTCTGCCTGCCGAGCCTCGAGGAGCCGCAGGGCCAGGCGATGCTCGAGGCGCTCGCCTGCGGCCGCCCGGTGGTCGCGACGGCGATCGGCGGACCGCCCGAGATCGTGACGCCGGCCTGCGGCGCCCTGGTCGACCCGTACGACGAGGAGGCGATCGCGGCGGGCATGCGCACGGCCGCCGGGCTCCCGGTGCCGTGCGCCGCGGCCGTCCGGGTGGCCGAGGAGCATGCGCTCTCGCGCCAGGCCGAGCGAATCGAGGCCGTGCTGGCCCGCGCGGCCGGTATCGTTCGCGCATGACCGTGTGGTGGCTGCTCGCGGCACCGGCCGCGGCGGTGGTGGGCGCGCAGCGACTGCGTGCGCGCCGCAGGGCGGCTCGGGAGCGCCCGCCCGAGCGGGTGGCGCCTGCGGTCCTGGGCCTCGCGGAGCTCCCCGCCGGCGGCGTCTTCGTCCAGTTCTCGAACCCCAGCCAGGCCTCCCGCGTGGCGCTGAACCGCCTGGCCGAGGCGGTGGCGCACCACCCGGATACGACCGTCGTCGAGCTGCCTTCGCACAGCCCGTGCGCGACGATGCTGCGCGTGCGGTCGGCGCCGACGGTGCTCCTCGTGGACTCGGGCGGCGCGGTGCGGCGGCGCTGGACGAAGCCCCCCGAGCGCGCCGAGCTGGCCGCGCTTCTGGGCCCGCCGGCTCAGGCTCCGGTCGCGGCCGGCTCCAGGTAGAAGCCGTTCGCGTACAGGTCGGCGACCCGCTCGAGCTCCGAGGAGGAGAGATCGGTCGTCGCGGGCGCCGCGGCGAACTCGCGCAGCTGCTCGGAGTCGTAGATGTTGGGCAGCACCGTGGTCACCGCGGGCTCGGCCAGGAGCCACTTGATCGCGGCCTGCCCGAGCGTGCGCTCCTCGGTGAGGAAGCCCAACTGCTCGATCTTGCGCAGCCCGCTGCTCCAGCCACGCGCTTGGGCCGGTGCCGCCGGTGGTCGCTCTCGGCGAAGACCGTGTCCTTCGTGTACTTGCCCTCGAGCATGCCGGAGGAGTGCGGGACACGCGCACGAGCCCGATCCCGTGCGCCGGGCGGCGTCGATCAGCTCGCGGCCCGGGTCCAGCTCGAGCGCGTTGTGGATGATCTGCACGGCCTCGACGGCCAGGTGCTCCATGCCTCGATGCCCTCCTCGCGCCAGCCGATCGCCGGCCCGAGCGCAACGCCGACGCGCGGACCTTGCCGGCGGCCTGCGCCTCGTCAAGCACCCAGACGTCGTCGGGCAGATCGCTCCATGCGCGGGTTGTGGAGCTGGTAGAGGTCGATGTGGTCGGTGCCGAGCCGCCGCAGCGAGGCCGCTCGAGCGCGCGCGGATGAACTCGGCACCAGGCGTGCGGCGCCTCCTGCGTGTCCCTTGCGCCCCTGGCGAGTTGATCCCGTCGTAGCCGAACTTGGTCGCGAGCATGATCTCGTCGCGCACGTCGCCGAGAACGCCTGGGCGAGCATCGTCTCGCCGCGGCCCTTGCCGTAGGTGTCGGCGGTGTCAAAGAACGTGATGCCGAGGTCGTACGCCTGGCGCAGCAGCGCGATCGCCGCCCTCGTCGGAGTGCTCGCCCCACCAGCCCGTCGACACCGTCCAGATGCCGAAGCCGACCTCCGAGGCGGGGATGCCCGAGGTGCCGAAGGTGCGCGTCTTCACACCTCGGAGTCTAGAATTTCGGCATGGCGACTGCGGAAGTCCGGCTCACCCAGCTCTCGCACGGCGCCGGCTGTGCCTGCAAGCTGCCGGCCGGGTCGCTGCGCGAGGTGCTGGCGGTGCTGCCGGCCTTCGAGGCCGCCGACCTGATCGTCGGCCACACGGGCCTCGACGACGCCGCCGTGTGGCGGATCTCCGACGAGCTGGCGGTCGTCCAGACGATCGACTTCTTCACCCCGCTCGTCGACGACCCGTACACGTTCGGGCGGATCGCGGCCACGAACGCGTTCTCGGACATCTACGCGATGGGCGGCCGGCCCGCGTTCGCCCTGAACGTGGTCGCCTTCCCGAAGACGCTGCCGATGGAGCTCCTCGGCGAGATCCTGCGCGGCGGCGCCGACGTCGCCCGTGCCGCCGGGGCGGTGGTGGCAGGCGGCCACTCGATCGACGACCCCGAGCCCAAGTACGGCATGGCCGTCACGGGCTTCGTCCACCCTGCCGAGGTGTGGATGAACGGCGGTGGCCGCGAGGGCGACGCGCTCGTGCTCACGAAGCCGATCGGGACGGGGATCGTGACGACGGCCGTGAAGCGCGCAGCGCCGGATCCGGAGGTCGTGGACGCCGCGGTCGCGTCGATGACGACCCTGAACGCCGAGGCGGCCGAGATCGTGCGTTCGGCGCGCCCGCACGCGGTCACCGACGTCACCGGCTTCGGCCTCGTCGGCCACGCGCGCGAGGTGGCCGAGGGCGCCGGCCTGCGGGCCGAGATCGACCTCGCCGCCGTCGAGCTCCTGCCGGGCGTGCGCGAGCTGATCGACGCGGGGCACGTCCCCGGCGGCACCCGCACGAACCTGGAGCTGGCCGGCGCCTACGCCGAGTTCGGCGCGGGCCTGGACGAGGCCGAGCGGCTTCTGGCCTGCGACGCGCAGACGTCCGGCGGTCTCCTGGTGGCGCTCCCGCCGGAGCGGGCGGCGGCGCTTCCCTGGCCGGCGATCGGGCGCTTGGCGGCGGGGCCGGCCGGAACCGTGCTGGTAGACTGAGCGGCCGTGTTCACGCAGATCCTCTCCGGGCTCCAGGTCATCCTCGGCGTGGCGCTCGTCGTGCTCGTCCTCATGCACTCGGGCAAGGACACCGGCCTCTCCGGGATGCTCAACCCGGGCGGGTCGAGCTACGGCGGCACGGCTGTCATGGAGCGCAACCTCACCCGGCTCACGATCTTCGTCGCGGTCATCTTCACCGCGAACGTGATCGCGCTCGGCTTCCTGCTCTAGGCTGAAAAAACGGGGTCAGACCCCGTTTTTTCATCGAGGGCGTCCGCGCGAATGATCCACGGGCCGGCCTTGAGCTCGAGGAAGACCTCGCGCGCGCCGGGGAGCAGGCTCTCGGCCTCCTCGACCTCGCCCCTGGCGATGAGGCATTCGGCACGCTCCATGCGGGTGGCCGCGGCGTGGAAGCGCATGCCGAGCTCGGCGTAGTAGCGCTCGGCGACTGCGAGGGCCTCGGCCGCGCCGTCCTGTCCCGTCGCCGCTGCGAGCCGGCCCCGGTAACGCGTCTGGATCGCCCGCAGCTGCGGCGTCACCTGCCCGGGACGGAGCGGGTCGAGAAGCGCGAGCAGCTCGTGCACGCGCTCGGGCCGCCCGGCGGCCATCGCGCACTCCAGCACCTCCTCGAAGGCGGCCTTGTAGAGCGACGACGTCGGGCTGAACGCCGCCCGGGCCTCCTCGAAGACGCGCTCGGCGGTCTCGAGTGCCGGATCCAGCGCCCCCTCGGCGTGGAGCAGGTGGGCCAGGACCGTGCCACGGCCGACCCGCGTCTGGGCGTCGCCCGACTCGTCGGTGGTGGACGCCCCGTCCATGACCGCGCGGGCCTCGCCGAGCTCGCCGCGCTCGCAGTGGATCCGGACGAGCTCCAGGAGGAGGGCGTGGAGCCAGGATGTGGATGTGAGCTCCGCGGCCTCGGATGCCGTCGCGAACGCCTCATCCCAGCGTCCCAGCATCGAGAGCTCGAGGACGGTGCCGCCCAGCAGCGAGGCCTCCCACTGGCGATTGCCGATGCGCCGGGCGAGCCCCACGCCCTCGGCGACCCGGTTCTGCGACGTGTCGAACTGGTCGAGGGACTCGAGCACGACGCCGAGGTTGTTGATGGCGCGAAGCGCGCTCGCGTAGGCATCGTTCGCGACGGCGATCTCGATGGCGCCCTCGAGCAGCACGCGGGCCTCGTAGAGCCGGTCGAGCTGCATGAGGAGGATGCCCTTGCTCGTGAGCGCCTCCGCCAGCGTGTCGGGCAGGTCGAGGTGCTCGGCCAGGCCGAGGGCCCGCTCGATGTGCGGGCCGCCGCGCTCGAAGTGGCCGTCCAGGATCAGGAAGCGGCCGAGCTGGCCAGCGACCTGGGCGGTCTCCGGGCTCGCCTCGCCGGCGAGCGATTCCAGCACGGGCTCGAGCCGGGCGACCGCCTCGCCGGGATGGCCGTCGACGAAGTCCAGCTCGGCCAACCGGGCCGACGCGCGCGCCGCCGGTCGCGACTCCCCCTCGGACTCGTACCCGGCGATGGCGTCGTCGTAGAGCGCTCGCGCCCGGACGGCGTCCCCGGCCAGCCACGCCATCTGGCCGGCCCGGTCGGCGAGCGCGGCCGCAGCCAGCGGAGTCTGGGCCAGGTCGGCCGCCTGCTCGTAGTACCGCTGCGCCTCCGCCGCCGCACCGAGCAACCCGGCCCGGTCGCCGGCTCGCACGAGCGCCTCGCAGGCCTGGGCGCGGATCTCGCCCGCATCGTCGGCCTCGGGCGCGAGCCGGTAGGCCTCGAGCAGGTGCGAGGCCACGACCTCGGCGACCTCCTCGTCGCCCAGCCCCTCCGCCAGGAGGCGGGCCGCGGCCAGGTGGCGGGCCTTGCGGTCGCGGTGCGAGATCGTCTCGTAGGCCACGTGGCGCACGAGGTCCTGCAGGAAGCCGTACTGCCCGTGCTCAGGCGAGCGGGGATCGGCCTGGACGCCCAGCACCTCCTTCCGCACGAGCGAGGCGAGCAGCGGATCGAGCTCCGCCTCGTCCCGGCCCGTCAGCGCGACGATCGCGGCCTTCGGGAACGTCTTCCCCAGCACGGCGCCGTCCTGGAGCAGGCTTCGCTCCTCGGCCGGGAGGCCGTCGAGCCGGGCGGCGATCAGCGCGTGCAGCGTCTCGGGCACCTCCAGCGAGGAGATCTCGCCGACCGGCCGGTAGGCGGTGCCCTCGAGCACCAGGTCTCCACGGTCGAGCAGCATGCGCACGGTCTCGACGGCGTAGAGCGGGATGCCCTCCGCCCGGGCCAGGATCTGGTCTCGCAGCGCGGCCGGAAGCCCCGGGACGAGCCCGAGCAGCAGGTCCTGCATCGCCGCCGACGCCAGCGGCTCGAGGTAGAGCGAGGTGAAGTTGCGAAGGCCGGCGCCCCATGTCGGCCGCCGCTCCAGGAGCTCCGGCCGGGCGAGGGCGACGACGTAGATGGGATGCGTGCGCGACAGGTCGAGCAGCTCCTCGATGAAGTCGAGGAGCGACGCGTCGGCCCACTGCATGTCCTCGAAGACGAGCACCGCCGGGTAGGTGTCCGACAGCCGCTCGAAGAAGAGCCGCCACGCTGCGAAGAGCTCCTTGCGGTCGCGCGCCTCCTGGTCGCCCAGCGCGACGAGCTGCGCCAGGCGCGGCTCGACAAACCGGCGCTCGTCCTCGTCGAGGATGTGCTCCTCGAGCGTCGTGCGCAGCTTCGCCTGGGCGGTCTCGGCGCTCTCGTCCTCGCCGATCCGGCAGCGCATCCGCACCATGTCGGCGAGCGCCCAGTACGTCACCCCCTCGCCGTAGGCCAGGCAGCGGCCGCGGTGCCAGTAGACGATCTCGGCCAGGCCGTCGAAGTACTTGTAGAACTCCCAGGCGAGGCGCGACTTGCCGATCCCGGCCACGCCGGTGACGGACACCAGGTGCGCGGTGTGCTCCTCCGCCGAGGCGTGGAAGAGGTCCTTGATGAGGCGCAGCTCGCGGTCGCGGCCCACGAACGGCGCCTCGAGCCCCTCGGACCTGAGCGCGCCGCGCGCGCCCGAGATCACCCGCAGCGCTCGCCAGAGGGTCACCAGGCCGTCCTTGCCCTTGAGCTCGAACGAGCCGGCGCCGTCGTAGACGATGGTCTGCTCGGTCGTGCGCCGGGTCGTGTCGCCGACGAAGACCGTGCCGGGGTCGGCGACGCTCTGGATCCGCGAGGCCGTGTTCACGAGGTCGCCGGCGACCATCCCCTCGCCCTGGGCGCCGACGGTGACGGCCGCCTCGCCGGTGAGGACACCGACCCGCGCGCGCAGGCCCTCGGCGCCGACCTCCTCGCCGAGCGACGAGATCGCCGCGACCAGGTCGAGCGCCGCGCGGACGGCCCGCTCGGCGTCGTCCTCGGTCGCGGTCGGCGTGCCCCAGACCGCCATCACGGCGTCGCCGATGAACTTCTCGATCGTGCCTCCGTAGAGCCCGATCAGCCGCCGGCAGGTGGCGAAGTAGCGGGAGAGGAGCTCGCGCACCTCCTCGGCGTCGCGCCGCTCCGAGAGCGTCGTGAAGCCCACCAGGTCGGCGAAGAGGACGGTTACGAGCCGGCGCTCGGCGACCTCGCCGGGGTGCGCGGCGGGCCCGCCGGCGGCCGGAGCGGCGACCGCGGCCGGCACCAACGTTGCCCCGCATTCTGCACAAAAGCGCTGGCCGGGCCGATGGGCCGTCCCGCACGCCGGGCAGTGCGCCTCGAGCGCGGCGCCGCACTCCGTGCAGAACTTGGCGGTGGCGGCGTTTGGGGCGGCGCAGGAAGGGCAGTTCATCGGCTGGAAGAGGGTACCGCCCGGCAGGTCCTGCCATCAAGACCGGCGGGGTGCCGGCGTCAGACCCGGCGCCGACAGCGTCACGCCGACGTCACGGTCGCCGATGCGGGGTCTGACCCCAAGCGTCGGGGCGCGGGGGCGGCAAGCCGGTAGACTCCAGGGTCGCACGTCACGCGCTGGTGGCGGAATTGGTAGACGCGCAAGGTTGAGGGCCTTGTGGCCCGTATGGGCCGTGGAGGTTCAAGTCCTCTCCAGCGCATGCACGAAACCCGCATGGTCATGCGGGTTTCGTCGTTTCCGGGGCCCGCCCGGCGGGTGTTGCCAGATTGGGCGTGGTAGCGGTGGTAGCAGCACGGAGCTGGTTCCGAGCAAGACCTCCATTCGCGGCTCGAGTCGTCCTCGTGCGCCACTCCTGCGCCATCCAACCACTCTACAGACGCACTGTCACGTACCTCTACCGACTAGGCGACTGGCGCGTGGAACGGTCGGCATCCGCATGGCCATGCGGGTTTCGGCTTGGTTAGGAGAGAGCGGACGACGGGTCCCGAACCCGCGGTGCGCTTCCAGCGAGAGCCCGCCGACAGGTCGACCACGGTCACGTCGCGGTAGTCGCGGTCGATGAAATGGGTGCGTGGGTTGTTAAACGCGACAACGCGGTTGGGTATCGTCCTCGCATGCCAGAGCTCCCGGATGGCGGCGGCGCGCCCGACGAGCTGCCGGCGCCCGCCGCGCACGATCATCCGCCCGACCCGGCGCCGTCCGAGCCAGGCCGGCACGAGCGGCCGCAGGGCATGTTGCCGAGCCGTGAGCGACGCCGCAGCGTGATCGAGCGTGGCTTCGTGCGCGTCATCGCCACCGGCGGAATCATCGGGATCGCCACCCTCCTGGGCGCCGTTCTCGTGAGCCAGGATGTTGCGGGGTGGATCGTCGGGCTCGCCGTCGGATTGTCGTCGGTGATCCTGGCCGCCGTACTCTGGTCGTCGCGACAGCTCTAGGCGCGATCCGATGCGTGACGTGCGGGGAGGCGAGTAGCTGGTGGACATCGCCGGGAGCATCGCCGGCTGGGTCCGGGATGTCTTCGAGCAGATCAGGTCGATCTCGCTCCCGCTCCTGCTCCTCGCGCTCGGGCTCCATACCTGCGAGACGTTCCTGAACGCGTTCGCCTGGCGAAACATCCTCGCCGCGGCCTATCCGCGTGGGGGTGCGGGGTTCAAGCCGATCCTCGGCGCGTACGGGGGCGGCATCGCACTGAATGCGATCCTGCCCGCGCAGGCGGGCACGGTCGCGATGCTCGGCCTCTTTCGGGCGGAGATCCACGGCTCGACGGTGCTCGGCGTGGTCGGTGCCGGATTCGTGCAGAACGCCTTCTACCTGCTTGTCGGCGTCGTCGTGGCCACCGTCCTCGTGGTCAGCCGGCCGGCGGCGTTCGACCTCAAGGCGGCGTGGCTCACGAACCATCTCCTGCTTGGCGCCGGCGCCGTGGTCGTAGTCGCGATCGTCGCCTGGGTACTCGGGCGGCGATTCCGCGACGAGCTGACCGCCGCCCGGGAAGGTGCCGCAATCCTCGCCACCCCGCGTCGCTATGCGAGTCAGGTGCTCGCCGTGGAGGCCGCCTCCTACGTGGTGCGCATGGGCGTGACGACCACGTTCATGTACGCCTACGACGTGCCCGTGTCGGCCCGCGCCGTCCTCCTCATCACCGCCATCAACTCGATCTCGACGACGTTCGCGGCAACCCCCGGGGGCGTGGGCACCCAGCAGGCGCTGGCGTCGGTCGCGCTGCGGAATTACGCGCCCGCGCACATCGTCACGGCGTTCTCCCTCGGCCAGCAACTGATCCTGACTGCGTGGGACGTAGTGCTGGGTTTCGTGCTGCTCTGGTCGACCATCGGCTGGACGGCGACCCGCCACCTCGTGAGCCGCGAGGGCCGCCGCACGCAGGCCCCCGGCGCTCGTGAGGAGTGATACAATATCCACCAGCGAAGAAGTCGCCCCCGACGGGGCCGCTCGCCCCGCCTGCTACGGCTTTTGGAAGACCCCTGACCGGAGCGCGACACGTCCGTCATGGAGCCTTGAGAACCCTCGGCGGACGTCCGTCGGGGGTTCTCTCTCGTTGAACCACCCGGAACAATCGAGGCTCGCGTGAAGGAGTTGGAGATGGGAACGCACACGATTCCCGAGGATGCACCTCGCCAAGCCCGATTCTGCCGGAGGTGCGGGCACACGACCGTCCACTGGGGGCTGCGGACGACGATCGAGGCGATGGTCGAGGCGCACGACATGCGGCCGAGCGGCGGCGTCGGGGAATGGACGTGCTCGGAGTGCGGGCGGCACGAGCACGTGATCGAGTCGTCTGCGCCCGCGCCGATCGAGCAGTCGGCAGCCGACCTCGAACGGTGGGAGAGCGAGGGCGCCTCGCCTCTCGGCGCCGGCGTGCGATAGCCCCACGACGTACACTGAGCCCCGAACGAGCTGGTCAACCGTGAGCCCCGTCCCCGAGCCCGAGCATCTCCGCGTCCTGGTCGCCAATCAGCGTCCGGCGCGCCTCGATCACGTGACAACAATCGTGGTTTCGCTCGGACACGAGGTGATCGCCCGCTCGATTGAGGTGACCGAAGTGGCGGCCGTCACGTCAAGGGAACGACCGGATGTGGCGTTGGTCGGCCTCGGTGACAGCTCCGACCACGCTCTGGAGCTGATCGGCGAGATCGTCCGCCAGGCGGCATGTCCGGTGATCGCGCTCCTTGAGACCGACGATCATGCGTTCGTGACGGAGGCGGCCAAGCGCGGTGTCTTCGCGTATATCACCAGTGCCGAGGCGGACCAGTTGCAGGATTCGCTCGCAATCGTCCTACGCCGCTTTGCCGAGTTCCAGAACCTCGAGGGTGCGTTCGGACGGCGGGCGTTGATCGAGCGTGCGAAGGGGATCCTTATGGAGCGTCATGCGATCGATGAGAATCGAGCTTTCGAGATGCTGCGTGCACACGCGCGCAGCACCAACCGCAAGCTCACGACCATCGCCGAGGCGGTCGTCGACGGGCATCGTCTGCTCCCCCGCGACCCCGACGCCGCCGAGCCCACCGGCTGACGCCCGCCGCGGATCGCGACCGAACGTGATAGGCTAGTCCTAGTGCCCTTCCTGTGGCAGGCCGGTACGTGTAAGTAGTAGTACGGCCGCTGGTTCAGCTCTAAGGGCAAGCATCAAGCGGTACAGCTGACGGTACATTGTTGGCGGAGCTTGAAGCATTCAAGGCCGCATATTCCTCGAGGCGTACAGGGTAAGCCTCTGAGGAGGGCTATGACGTGGCCAAACGCCCTGTGACACGAGGAAGGGAGCAGGACATGTTTGCCCTGATCCGCACGTATGAGGGCCTCAGCGTTGAGAATCGCGACGAGGCAACACGCAAAGCGAACGCAGGCCTGCGCACCATCTTGCAGGAGTCGCCCGGATTTGTCTCCTACGAGTTGATGAAGGACGAGGGGACCGACGGCAAGGTCGCGTCGATCAGCGTCTTCAACAGCCGTACCGAGGCGCAGGCGTCGAACGAGGTGACGCAGAAGTGGGTGCGGGAGAACCTCCCGTTCATGGCCAAGCCGCACGAGACGGCTGGAGAACTGGTCGCTCACTAGGTGGGTACACGCGGGGGGCGGCCGTACTCCACGGCCGCCCCCCCGCGATTCGAAAAGCGTCGACGCCTTGATGTCCTCATGAGCCCGCGTCAGCCGGCGTGTTTTTCGACGAGGCTGTACCCCGCAGTTGTGATTAGGACGCCCTCGTCGTTAGCAAGCTCGCGCCCCGTGACGCACGAAAGTGGCGCCAGTCGCGGGCGCGGATCACGCGGTAACGGCTCGCCGGGACATTCGCTTGGTCGAATCTCGGAGCGACCAGGATCTCGACGCGCTCTACGCCGTCGGTACTCCTCAACCAGCGCCGCGTTTGGGGACGCATGGCTCACGAGGTAGGGTCATGCGGATTCCCGAAGTAGGGTGCTCGCTGGTCATGCGGATTCCCAGCTGTCGGCAAGCGCGAGCCGGCGCACGCCGTCTGGCAGGGCGGCGACCTCGTCGCCTCGATCCGCGTCACGAGATCGGCGGTGCGCGCGACGGCGTTCAGCCGAGCGGCGACCTCTCAGCACCTTGGCGCCTACCTGGTGGCCGAACTACTCGTTGACGTGCCTAAACCCGTCGACATCCACGCGGGCAAGCGACACCGGACGGCTGCGTCGCTGCGCGCGCTGACGTCCGTGCGCAGCCTGTTGTGAAACGCACCGTGGTTCGCGAGCCCGGCTCGAGCTCATGCTCGCGCGTGATCTGACCATCGCAGGCAGAGTCATCGAAGGCCGACTTCGATACGACGCGCGTTGCCGGTTGCCGCTACCGGTTCGAGGTGGAAGCGTTGCGGCCAGAGACACGTCGCATGCCGAAGCCGCCGGCGACCATGGAGAGGGCCAGACCAAGAAGAAGAATCAGGTTGATGCCGGTGAACGGCAGTGACCCGCCGGCGCTTTCACCGAGAAGGCCGGCCGCGCCACCGTACTGATCCGAGGCCGGACTTGTGCTCGCCGCGAGTACGGATCCCGAGCCAGGGCCAAGGAGAGCCAGCGCGGCGAGCACCGGTGCGGTCACGGCTAGCCGCTCAACGGGGCGGCTCACCGCCGAAGCTGCGGTAGTCGGTCGCGCATGACATACAGCGCAACGAGGATGATGGCCACGATGATGATGACAGTAAGCATTTGCCGGCCTCCAAGCCAAGACACGAAACAGGATGACCGAGCTGTTAGGGTCAGGCGAGGCGGGGCAGGGATCGGGCCACGCACTGAGAGAGTAGCACAGATGTCACTCTGAGAACCGAGGCGTGGGATGGGATGGTGCTAAAAGACGCCGCGCGTTGGTTGAGATCGGCCCGCGGGCTTTCCGGCTTCTGGCTCGCCGGATCGACTGGTGCCAAGCGAGGGTCATCACTTCTGCTTCCCCGAACCTGGCGGCGGCGGCTGCGATCGCACCGGCGTCCCCCGCGCCGCGAGCGTACAATTGTCGCATGCCTAGGAGGGACACCGCGAGCACAGAAGGGCAGGGCAGCCGGTCGGATGCACTTGTTCGTGACGCGGAGCTGGCGATCCTGGCCCACCTTGCGACGTACCCGAGCGACAGCCCACCTACTCCGCGTGAGCTCGGGCAGGCCGCGAGCGCCGGCAGGTCCTCCGAGGTCATGTCGCTCGCCTTCTGGCGGCTGGTAAAGAGCGGTCAACTCGTGTTCGACGGCAACGCCAAGGTCAAGTTGAACGACATCCCGCCGCGCATCTAGTGCTCGCCACTGCGTTCAAGTTCGTCTTAGGCGGCGCCGCGGGTTCATCGCCTGGCCATCGAGCCGCCGTCCCCTTGGCCTGACTGAGGCTGCGAACTGGTCGGGGCGTATCGCATGCCCCGGCCGCGGCCGAGTACGAGGGCGGTGTTGACGAGGGACAGATGAGTGAAGGCCTGCGGGAAGTTGCCGAGTTGTCTGTTCGAGGCGGGGTCGTACTCCTCTGAGAGAAGACCGACGTCGTTTCTGAGATCGAGCAGTCGCTCGAACAGCTCGCGGGCCTCGTCGAGCTTGCCCTGGAGGGCGAGCGCGTCGGCGAGCCAGAACGAGCACGCCAGGAAGACGCCCTCCCCCGGCTCGACGCCGTCATCGGCGCCGTCGGTGCGGGGTTGATACCGGTGTACCAGGCCGTCCTCGGTCAGGTCGCGGCGGATCGCCTCGACGGTCGATGCGAATCGGTGGTCGGTGGCCGGCAGGAAGCCGACCGTGGGCATCAGGAGAGCGCTGGCGTCGAGTTGGTCGGAGCCGAACGATTGGGTGAACGCCCGCTTCTCCGAGTTCCAGGCGTGGGCGGTCACGGCTCGGTGGATCTCGTCTCGGAGCGATCGCCAGCGATCGACCGGTCCTGCTCGGCCAAGCTGTTCGTGGAAGCATACGGCGCGGTCGAACGCGACCCACGCCATCACCTTGGAGTGCGTGAAATGCCGCGCCGGCCCGCGCACTTCCCAGATGCCGGCATCCTTCTCTCGCCAGCCATTCTCCAGCCAGGAAAGCAGCATCCGAATCAGCGACCAGGCGTTGTCGTCGCGTTCGACCCCGTGCGCGAGGGTCTGGTACGCGGCGTCGAGCACCTCGCCGTACACGTCGAGCTGGAGCTGTGTCGATGCTGCGTTGCCAATCCGAACCGGTCGGGAATGTTCGTAGCCGGGGAGCCACTCGAGCACGCGTTCGTCCAGCCGCCGCTCACCCCCGATCCCGTACATGATCTGAAGGTCGGCGGGGTCCCCGGCCACCGCTCGTAGCAGCCAGTCACGCCAGGCCTCGGCCTCACCGCGATAGCCGACGTTCAGCATCGCCAGCAGCGTCAGTGCCGCGTCGCGGAGCCAGCAGAAGCGGTAGTCCCAGTTTCGAGATCCTCCGATGTGTTCCGGCAGGGACGTCGTCGGGGCGGCGACGATGCCCCCGGTGGGGGCGTACGTGAGCGCCTTGAGTACCAAGAGCGACTGGTGGATCTCTTCGTGGTAGTCGCCGCGATAGTCGCAGGACGCGGCCCAGTCGAGCCAATAGTCCTCGGTTTCGGCAAGCGCGCGCTCGGCGTCGGTCTCGTCAGGCAGCGGGAGGTGCGATGGAAACCAGGTGAGCACGAAAGGGATCCGGTCGCCCGGCTGGAGCGTGAACTCCGACACGGTAGTCATCCGCTCTCCCCGCACGTCGACAGGGGTGCGAAAGCACAGCGCGTCCGGCCCCGCCACCGCCACCCGTGCGTCGTCGACGCGCCGCACCCACGGCACGATGTGCCCATAGTCGAACCGGATCACCAGCTCCGAGCGCATCGTCACCGATCCATCAAGGCCCTCGACGATCCGCACGATATCCGGCACATCGCCGCGGGGAGGCATGAAATCGATTGCCCGCACCACACCCCCGGCAGTCTCATGGACTGACTCCAGAATCAACGTGTCATGGCGATAGCGACGCGTCGTCTGCCGCACAGCCGTCGCCGGCCCCAGCCGCCAGTGGCCGTAATCGTGCCCCCCTAACAGCGCCGCGAAGCAGGCTCCCGAATCGAAGCGCGGGAAACAGCACCAGTCGATCGATCCGTCACGGCTCACGAGCGCGGCGGTCTGCAGGTCACCGATCAACGCGTAGCCCTCGATCCTCGGCATTTGACCCATCCTAGGTGCGATCCTCGAATGCCTCGCGTTCCCACACTACGACCGAGTCGCGTCCAGGCCGCTCCATGGCCGCAGAGGCGCCACGGCGACGGTGGGCGAAGGTGATCTTCTCCGCCGAGGGCGAGTGCCAGGCCTCAACTAAGCTCGCCGAGGCTGCGGCGGTCATCGGCGAGCACCCGACCGCCGCTCCAGCTTCGCTACCTCCAGACGCCGCTGGAGATCTCAGGGACGAACAGCTCGACCACCATCCTGCCCGTCCCGATCGGCCTCATGCTGCGCCCCGTGTAGCGTCCTCCAGGACGGCGGGCGTCACCAGATCAAATGCGACGACGCGGCGTCGGTCTGTAAGGCCCGGCCGTACGGTGGCAACGCGGCTCGCTCTGGCCTGGGTCAGACCTCTTTCGGGTTGGTGGTCGGGCGGCGTGGTGGCCGCTTGCGTGCCGGGGGTACGACGCGCAGCGCGCCGGCGGTGATGATGCTCCACCCGCCGGTGTCCCAACGTACCTGGTAGCGCGGCGGCGACTCGGCCAACACGGCCTCGACCGTCCCCATTCGCTCTGAGGCGACCACGCGCTTGGTCTGCACTGCGACGCGGTCTCCGACGATCGCGGCCATCTCGTCCTCCTGGGATCCTGATCGGCTCGTCCGCCGACCATGTGATTCTACGCCTCGCCGACAGCTCACGGGAGCGTGGCCCGTGCGCGAGCGGGTCTCGCGCGCCCTCGCGAAATGCCTGCAAATCGAGGATGAGAAAGCGGACGGCGGGTCTCGAACCCGCGACCTTCGGCTAGGGCGGCCGACGGTCTCAGCGCTTTCCCGCGTGGTAGTGCGAACCGCGACTCGCAAGGAAGCCGCTTGGAGGCTGGCCGGGTTGACTTGAGCGGCGGTTGGGGAGTAGACGTTGACGCTGTGGTGCAGTTGGCCCTAGGTCGTGTGGTAGCAGCCTTGGTAGCGGATGAACCCGTGCACCAAGTCCGGAGGGCCCAGAAACAGATGAAATTCATGAAGTCCTGGGGCTCACAGACCCAAATGACATCGGCCCGCTTGGTTGAGGGCCTTGTGGCCTGAATGGGCCGTGGAGGTTCAAGTCCTCTCCAGCGCACCTCTCGAATCCCTCGCAGTAGCGGGGGTTTCGGCGTTCCCGGAGTCGATTCTCAAGCTGCAGTCAGTCAGCTTGGCCGGGATATAGCGGGAGCATCGGCTTTGCTGGTAAGGGTCATCGCACCGAGTCCCTGTCGGGTCGTGATCGGCCCGATCCGTGGAGGACATCAATGAGCGCGGTTCACACCACGGACCCCCTACGTCAACCAGGATCTGGACTGTCGCGCGCGACTCCAGCCTCGACCTGGCGTCGGCGTGGCGCGGGTGCCGCGATGCGGAGTGGCGGGCGCAGCCACCGGGGGTAGTCGGTGCGCCAGTCGACACCTCCGAGTTCCGCGACAGGGACGACGAGTAGCTCCTCCCGGTCGCGGCTCGCTTCGACGAGCACCTCGCCGGTCGGCGCGATCGAGCGGCTGGCGCCGACGAAGGTGAGATCGTCCCCGTCGCCGACCATGTTCGCGTAGAGGTGTGGGCGGCGGTTCTCATGGGCGCGGGCTCGCGAGCCGATCTCGTGGTCGAGGTAGAAGGGGTCCATGTTGGCCGAGGCCGTGACGAGGAGCTCGGCCCCAGCGAGCATCGCCTGGCGCGCCGGCTCGGGGAACTCGATGTCGAAGCAGATCAGCGGCGCCACCCGCCATCCCGCCAGCTCGACGATCAAGAGATCCTCTCCGTCGGTGAAGCCGGCGGCCCGCTCGGACTGGAAGAGGTACGTCTTCCGGTAGACGCCGGCGAGCGCGCCGGACTCGTCGATGCAGGCAACGGAGTTGTAGAAGCGATCGCCCGCCTCCTCGGCGAAGCCGATCACGACTGCGGTCTCGACCTCGGCGGCCGCGTCAGCGACCGCTCGCAGCTCGGGCCCCTCGGGGCGCACGGACACAGCCGCGAGATCCCGGTAGGTGTAGCCGCTCAGGTAGAGCTCAGGGAACACCGCGATGCCCACCTTGGGATGGGCCCGGATAGCCTCGACACCCCGGTTGACATTGCCGTTCACGTCGCCGATCCGGCACGACATCTGCGCAAGCAGCGCCTGCATGTCCGATCTCCTTATCCTGTCGTCAATTGGTAGTTCTTGACGCGGCCGCCCTCGAGCTCGATGAGCGCACCGCGTAGCACGCCCTCGCTGTACTCGCTGCCGGGATTTATGCACAACGTCCGGCCCAGCTGGAACGTGCCCCGCGACTCGTGCAGATGCCCGTGGAGCCCGAGGAGCGGCTGGTAGCGCTCGATCGTCTCCCGGCAGGCGGTGCTCCCGACCGGCTGCATTTCGATGCCGCCCGCTCCGGTCTGCATCCTCATGTCCTCGGAGAGCCGGGGGCCCTGGTCGATGCCCGTCCCGCGGGGCGGGCAGTGGAAGTTGAAGATCGCCGTCTCAGGCGATCGGACCTGCGACGCGACGAGTTCCAGGCGCCGCCGCAGGTCGTCCTCGTCAGTGTCACGCGGGCAATCCCACGGCGTGCGGTTGGCGTAGCCGCAGCTCGCCACCTCGGTGTCGTCGGGGAGCTCGACGACCCGCCCCTCGAGGAACTCCACGTACGCATTCGAGATGAGGGCCTCGTCGATCTCGGGCGGGTCGTCGTTCCCGGCGTTGACCAAGCAGGGGATGCCGGCGGGGGCGAGCCGCTCCTCGGCGAGCGCCGCCCAGCGCACCACGCGCTCCACGATCAGGCGGCTGAAGAGCTCGCCCCGAGCGTCGGCATCGTCCGCCAGGGCCGCCGCCTCGTCGGGATCGCACCGGTGCGGGTAGTAGCCGAGGTTCGCGATCTTTTTCTCGAGCGCATCGGCCTCGTCACCGGCCGCGACGCTGACGTCGCGGCCGATGAACCGGGCCGTGAACCCACCATTCTGCCGCCGCATCGGCACGATCGCCTTCCCGGTGATGTCGCCGCCCAGGAGCACCGCGTCGGCCGAGTAGAAGCGGCCCGCGTTCACGAACTTCGTGAAGCAGCGGTCGGAGCCGTGGACGTCGGTGGCGTAGAACAGGCGCACCGGCTACTCCGGAGGGATCTCCTTGAACGCCAGGTCGAGGTCGACGCCCTCCTGGCGCCGCACCGCCTTCGACGCGAAGTAGATCACCGCGCCGGAGAGGTAGATGGCGACCACGAACAGCACCGCCTTCCCACCCGTCGGGCCGCTGAACCCGGGCGTCTTGAACGACCCCCACAGAATGAGGCTGAACAGGCCCAGATTCCCAACGCCGAGCAGCGTGAGGATCGGGACGCCGAAGATGGTCCGCCGCACCTCGACGGGCGCGTCGGCGAAGATCTCGGGCCTCCGGTAGGGCATCAGGATCGCTGCCCAACTTGCCATCCAGAAGGCCACCGAGAAAATCACGATGTAGTTTGAGACCTGGTTGAAGAACGTCGTGAAGACGTAGATCGCAAGCAGCACCTCGGCGACGGCGACCACGATCAGCGTTGCGACCCACGGTGCGTGGGTGCGCGGCTCAACCTTGGTGACGGCGGCCGGGATGATGCGGTCGAACGACCACGCGAACAGGTTGCGCGTGCAGATCATGGCGATGACGAACAGCAGCACGGCGTTCCAGAGGATGAAGCTCACGCCCATGAGGATGTTCAGGAACGTCGAGTCGGTCATGATGCCGGCGAAGAAGTTCATCACCGGCGAGACCGGGATCCCCGAGCCCTTGTCGGTGTTGCCGTCGAGATAGACGACGCTGTTCGTGAAGTCCTTGCCGACCACGTCGTAGTAGCGCCAGAAGCACACCATGTAGAAGAGGAACGCGAACCCCAGCGTCGCGAGCAGCATGCGCGGCTGCGTCCGCGACGGTTCGCGCACCTCGCCGCCGATGTAGGCGGAGTAGGTGAACCCGATGTAGATCCAGTACCCCAGCGGCAGCGCGAGCAGTGCACCGTAGAAGGTGGCGTTCCCGACCGAGAGCCCGGCGTGATGGGCCGAGTTGATGATGCCCTGGTAGGTCTGGCCGTCGGCGTTCTTGGCCATGAACTGGTTGAAGCTCGACACGAACTCGCCGTGCGAGGTCGTGAACAGCACGATCAGCGTCACGAACGATCCGATCATGGCCAGCACGAACGACACGGCGAAGAGGTTCCTGATCCACCGCGGCGGGAGCATGAGGACGATCGCGACGAGGGCCAGGATCGCCGTCGCGATCAGGAAGGTGGGCCACTCCTCGGTCGTGGTCTCGCTCCACGAGATCAGCGTGCTCGAGTCGAGCACGTTGCCCAGCGTCGCAAACGCGATCGAGACGCCGAAGTTGACGGTGAACGAGGCGTACAGGCCGAGTCCGAGGAACTGCGACCACGTGAAGCCCCAGTTCGCCGTGAACCCGAACCAGGGCGAGACGATCCGCGACAGATAGACGTAGTCGCCGCCGGCGCGCGGGAAGATGCCGGCCAGGTAGCCGTACATGGCCGCGTTGAAGATCGTGAGGACCGTCCCGATCGTGACGATGAGAAGGACGTTCTGCTCGGGCCAGAGGCCGGCAACGAAGGTCGGGACAACGGCCAGGACGAGCCCGAGCGCATACCCGAGCGTGTTGAAGATGAAGACATCGCGGGGACGGAACTCCCGCACGAGGCCTGATGACTGGCGGACGAAGATGCCGCCGGCCGCGGGCTGCGCTGGTTCGCTCATGTCAGGCTCCTCTCAGTCGTTCGGGTGGCGACCGCGCGGACGGCCGCCTGCATCCGCTCCACCATCGTCTCGAGCTCGGCGTCGGTTGCGGTGAACGCCGGGGCGAGCAGCGTCTGGTCGCCGGCGTACCCGTCGCGGGTGGGCTGGGTCGAGTAGACGATGAGACCCCGGCGCAGCGCCTCCTGGTCGATGGCCGGCGCGACGCCGAGCGCCGGGTCGAGGAACGAGCTTCCGTCGCCGGGGTCGGCGTACTCGACGCCGAACAGGAACCCCTGGCCGCGCACCTCGGCGACCATCGGCACGTCGGCAAGAGCATCCGCAAGCGCGGTGCGGACGGCAGGGCCTAGCTCGGCGACGCGCTCGACGAGGCCATTCCGCTGGAGGTACTCGATCACGGCCAGGCCGACCGCGCACGACAGAGGGGCGCCGTCCCACGTGTGGCCGAGCTCGAACGCACGCGAGCCCGCGGCGACGGCGTCGTAGACATGAGCCCGGCAGAGGACGGCCGCGACCGGGGCATACCCTGCGCCGAGCCCCTTCGCGGTGCTCACGATGTCGATGTCGATCGGGAGCTGCTGTGTATGGAACCATGTCCCGGTGCGGCCCATCCCGGTCACGACCTCGTCGAGGCACACCAGGAATCCGTGACGGCTTCGCAGCTCGCCGATCCGCGTCCAGAAGCCGTCCGGGGCCCTGAACGCCGGGATCGCCGCCGCCGACACCGCCTCGCAGAAGAAGGCGGCGATGGTGCCCGCGCCGTGCTCCTCGATCGCCTGCTCGATCGCCTCGATCGTGCGGTCGCCGCTCGGGTCGTAGCGGCGAGTCGGGGGCGGCACGTGGATGAACCCCGGCAGGTAGGGCTGGTTGGGGTGCTGGAGCCCGGGCCGCCCCGTCAGCGCCAGCGTCGCCATGGTCGGCCCGTGGTAGGCCTGGGCGAACGAGATCACGTTCCAGCGCTCGGGCTCGCCGCGCTCGACGTGATAGGCGCGGGCGAGCCGGAGGAGCGTCTCGTTGGCCTCGGCGCCGCCGCTGGCGAAGTGGACGCGGGCGAACCCGGGTGCCAACGCGACCAGGCGGCGGGCGAGCGCCTCCTGGGCCGGGCTCGTGAACTGCTGGTTGTAGATGAAGCCGATCTCGCGGAGCTGGGCCTCGGCGGCCGCCACGATGTCGGCGACACCGGCGCCGATCGACGAGACCATCGCCCCGCCGCCGACGGCGTCCAGGTACCGGTTCCCGGCCGCATCGATCAGCCACATGCCCTGGCCGCGGACGATCAGCGGATAGCCGCGGTCGAGCTCGCGGTGGAACACTGCCGAGTCATCGGCGTGGACCAGCGCCGGGTCGATCCGCTCGTCGTTCACGCCGCCCCCGCCACGCCGCACCACTCGCAGATGACGCGGGCGTAGGCTCGTGCGCCGAGCACGAGCTCGTCGATGCCGACCCACTCGTCAACTGCGTGCGCCCGGCGCAGATCGCCCGGGCCGAACGCAGGGCTCGGCGTGCCGGCGAAGAGCGTCAGAAGCGCGCCGTCGTACGTGGTGTCGATGCCCTCGGCCACGGCGTCGATTCCCAGCTCGGCGGCCGCCGCCCGGACGGCGCCGATGATCGGCGACGCCGGGTCGATCTCCGACGGTGGATAATCCGTGTACCACGACCAGGTCGGCGGGTGACCGACCATCCATTCGTCGGCGGCGGCCTCAGCTGTGACCGCCGCCTCGATCTCGCCGCGCGGGATCGACCCGAAGCCGTCGCCGTCAGCATCCGCCGGGAGATAGGTGCTGTTGAGCGCGAGGTCGCAGCTCTCGGGGATGTTCGAGATGAACGTGCCGCCCGCCACGATCGTCGGATGGATCCCCGGGACACCGAGGAGCGGATGCCGCTTGGCGGCGCGGCCCGCCCAGTCGCCCGAGAGCCGCTCGAGCGCGCCCATCAGGCGGGCCGTCAGGCTGATCGCGTTCACGCCGCCGCCCGCCTGCCACGACGGCTGGTTCATCTCGGCGTGAGCTGACCGACCCGGCACGCGCAGCGTGCCGTGCAGCAGGCCGCGGGTCGCAATCCACAGATTCAAGCCGGTCGGCTCCGGCACGAGCCCGGCGTCCGCTCGGTAGCCGCGGGCGATCGCGGCGATCGTCCCCATGGCGCACGTCTCCTCGTCGGGGACCGTCTCGACGATCACGTCGCCCTGAAGCCGTACGCCGGACGCCCGGAGCATCTCGAGGGCGAAGATCGCCGCGCCGACGCCGCCTTTCATGTCGACCGCGCCGCGGCCGTAGATCCGCCCGTCGCGAACCTCCGCCGCGAACGGCGGCGACGTCCAGGCCGAGACGTCGCCCGCGCTCACCACGTCGATGTGGCCGTTCACGACGAGCGAACGGCCGCCGCCGGCACCCTGCACTCGGCCAACCGTGATCGGCCGGCCGCGGTAGTGATGCCATGGCGGCATCATCGGATGGCTCGCGAACTCCGCCGCGTCGGGCTCCCACTGGTCGACCTCGCACCCCAGCGCTCGCAGCCGGTCGCCGACGTACTCCTGGAGGTCGGCCTCCTGGTTCTGCGTGTGACTCGAGCCTGGAGAGAGGTCCACGGACGTCGTGTCGAACCGGACGAGATCACAGACGAGACGAACGAGGTCGTCCTCGTGGGCCGCGATGTTGTCATCGACCCGGCTCGGTGCCGTGGCCTCAGCCATCGACCGCCCATACTGATCCTCTTGAGCTATTTTGTCAAGCGGGGCTCCGGAGAGTCCACCAGCAGCTCGCGCTTAAGCGCCGTGAGCTGATCGGAAAGAGCAGCGGTCGCCGCCATCGGGTCGCGTTTCGCGATCGATTCGGCGATCGCGCGGTGCTGGCGATTCACGTCCCGCAGGAACGCGATCGGATGCGGGAAGTAGAGCGGTCGCAGGCGGCCCAGCACATCCGCCAGCTCGTCCACTAGCCGCTGCGGGCCGGCAATGCTCGCAATCGTCAGGTGAAAACGAGGGTCGAGACGTCGAAACGCAGGCCAGTCCTCGACGGTGTCCATCGACTCGACCAGGTCGCGCAGAGCCGCGACGTCCCGATCCGTGGCCGCCGCCGCCGCGACATGAACGGCACCCGTCTCGAGCACGCGCCGGTAGTCGAGCAGCTCACGCATCTCCTGCCCAACCTCGGCGAGCCGGGCGCGGTGCTCGTCAAAGAAGTGCTGGTTCGGCGGCTCGGAGGAGACGAACGTCCCGCCCGACCGACCACGCCGCCGCACGAGGACGCCGCGGGCGCAGAGCTCGCTCAACGCACGCCGCATCGTGATAGGCGCGACGCCAAAAGCCTCCGCCAGCTCGACCTCGTTCGGCAGCTTGTCACCAGGCGAGATCAGGCCCAGCTCGACCGCGAGCGCCAGCCGCGCAACCGAGTCCATCAGGGCACCGCGCCGCTGGAGCGGCGTCATCAGGTTCAGGTGCGGGACGGACATGGGCCAACCAACATAGCCGACTGTCGGGCCGTTTCGCGTTCGAGATGTGGGAAGCCTCGAGTTGGGCTTCACCGACACGTACGCCTAGGCTGGATCCGCTCGAAAGGCGAAGCGTCCTTCCGCGATTCTGCGGAGTTCTTCGGGCGAGCTGGACCCAGCAGCGAGAGGCCGGCGGCTGCCGTTCTGAGCTCGAGTGGGATATCCACTTCGCGTTCGCGCACGGGCTTGCCGAGGATGTAGCCGAGGATCTGGTGTCGATCACACGGCTCGTCCGAGGGCGTGACGTCGGGGCTTGAGGTGTAGCCCGTCTGGTCTGGCGGTCGCATCGACTTCTTGGGTTGACTTCCAAGGGAACACCGAGTAGACGTTGACGCTCTGAATACGGCGAGCTTTCCGGGTCGCAGTAGCAGCCGTGGTAGCAGCGCCGACGTTCCAACCCGCCCGACACGCCCAGAAGCGGGGAACGAACATGACGGTTTGCGCCTTACAGACTCAAATGGCGCCGATTCGCCGGGTTGAGGGCCTTGTGGCCTGTATGGGCCGTGGAGGTTCAAGTCCTCTCCAGCGCACTCGACGGAAACCCGCATGGTTGTGCGGGTTTCCGTGTTTCTGCGGCGAGTGTGGGGCCGGTTGTCACCAGCGCTGAGGTCGGGCCGTGGTACAGCGGTAGCAGCACGCTCCTCGGCTGGCCAGGTGTCGACCCGGGCCTGGGCCGCTCCGCTCGATGCGGCGGTGGTGAGCCGAGCGCCGCGATAGGCTGCCGCGGTCGTGAAGGGAGGGTGATCGAGGCGTCGACGCCCGGTAGGTCGACCACCACGATCTGGTGATGCCTTCGGCCTCAACCGCCGCCGACGCCGACCACATGAGAACGATTCGCGTGTTCGCGTTGGCGACCGTGGCCGTGTTCGCCTTCGCATCAACCGCTCAAGCGGCCACGATCCGTTTTGCCCACCAGGACTGGCACCGGTTCAAGTCGACCGGCAATCTGGGCCAGAAGTGGGATCCGGCGATGGTGTCGAAGTCGCACGGTCGTCTCACCGAGCGGATCCAGGGTGACGTCGCAGGCGGCGTCGGCTCGACCCACTATCAGCTGCGCGGCCGCTACGACATGGACTTCCGCATCTCCGCCGGCGCCGGCAAGTTCGTGCTGCTCCTGGGCGGCCGCGAGGGCACGCCCTTCAACGAGCTCGACTTCGCCGAGGGCAAGGTGGGCGACTCCAAGCGCAGGGAGATCATCGCCACTCGCCACTGGGGCGTCGGCCGCTCGCATCTGAAGCAGCATCGCGTCCGCGCCAACTTCGCCCGCTGGCACCACATCACCGTGGTGTGGAAGCGGCACAAGATGAACGTGCGGCTGGACGGCGTCCGCTTCGCGCACTTCACCCGCCACATCTCAAAGACGCCGATGGCGCTCAAGATCCAGACCGCCGGCGCGAACGTCGGCGGCGCGGGCGCAGACGCGCGGCTTCAGGTGGAGCACCTGAAGATCAGCTAGCCCTCCGGCTTCCTGGCGGGTCGCCCACCCGCTGGGACGCTCCAGCGGGATGCCGACCGCGTCCACCCCGCCACACGTCGACGCCTTGGACGGGTGGCGGCGCGGCTGGTCCGGTGAACGGCGGGGCTCTGTCCTGGCATAGGCCGCGTCGATCAGCTCGCGCAGTCGGGCGACCGCGGCCCGAACTTCACCCCGGTCGCTGGCGACGGGGATCGCATTTGGCTCCTTATGCGGGTCGGAATCGTTGTCCCCTGGAGTTCGTGCTCAAGCTTGAGCTCCGTCGTAGCCGAACGGGCGCCCAGAGTCGCTGGCACGGCCCTCGTCGGCCGCCGCCGAGCGCATGTCGCCGCGGTTCGCCGTGTTCGTGCTGGTCAGTTCTTGATCTGGAGCATGTTCTGGCCGATCGAGAACTGGGCGACCGTCTTGGTGCCGTTCGGCGAGTTCAGCTAGCACATGACGAAGCGACCGGTGCTGGCGCGGAGCACCATGCACCCGAACTGGTGAGCGATGATGAGGCCCGAGGGGCTTCCGGTTCCGGGATTGACCCAGCCATGCCAGTGATGGACGATGACAGCCTTGCCGGTGCGCGTGATCTTGACCAGCCGGTGGTCGTTGTAGCGCTCGCAGCGAACGACGCCGCGGTGTGCCGGCCTGGGTGATCCGGTAGGAGTTGTACCGCGCCGGCCAGTACCACGACCGGGACGACCTCCGACTCGTACTCGGAGACGGCTGCCGTGCCCCAAACCACGGCGGCGCAGTCTTGCCTGACGCGCTCCGCCGCCGGCCCGGCGGGAGTTCTGGCGGGCGTCGGTGTTCGACTGAAGGGCGGGAGTCGAGGTCGGCAACCCGATCGTTCGTGGCACCGCTGTGAGGAGGACTGGCGCGGGTCGAGCCCATTGAGCGCCACCGACCTTGCGGGCTTTGCCCGTCGATGACGCCGGCGACGCTCAGTACCACCTACCTCGCGCGAAGCCGCCGAAAGCGATCAGGCCGATAAGGGCGATGATGATCCCGAGCACGAGACTCCAGAAAATCGCGACGATGATCCCGACGATTACGATGATCCCGCCAGTCGTGATTCCGCCGATTCCGCTGCTTCCCCGAGTAGTCATGTTCTCTCCCTAGGACGTATGGGTTTGTTCCCTGCCGGCGCCCGGTCAGCCCGGATCACTAACCGCGCGACGGGAAGGGATCGTTGCCGGCCGGCTCGCCGAGCTTGGTCTCCAGGTTCGTCAGATCCGCCACGCCGCGTCCTTTCCGAGGGGTTCCATGCCCGAGACGGATTCCCGCGCGCCGATCCGCAGAAACCCCACACCCGCGCCGTTGCGACGGCTGCGTCGAAGGGGTTCGGACCCCACGGCGACGAACGGGCCGTGTACGAACGATTGTCATCCTCGACGTCACCTCATCGCCTGGCGATCAGATCACCAGCGAATGGGGCGTCGGGATCACCGCCGGGATTGGCGGCATCGTCGGCGTGTTCCTGGATGCAAGCGTCCACAGCGAGCCCAGAAGCCGCGCTTCGACGCCGACTCGGCTGCATCGAGCTCGCCATCGCCGCTCGTTACCTCTACCTCGGGCCTGCTGACGACCGCACGCCCGCATAGGGGGTTGACATGCCCGGTGTCCGGTACCAGACTCTGGGCCGCTTCTCCACGTGCGAGCTTTGGGTGAAGGGGGCGGGCGATGCGTCGGATCGTGTTGGTGGCGTTGATGGGAGCCACGGTCGTGGTGTTGTGTGGGTCGGGGTCGGCTGGCGCGCGGGCTTCGCTGAAGCAGGCGGTTGCGCAGCATCTGCATGCCCATTGGGTATCGCAGGGCGCGCGTGCCTGGCTCAACCCGCCGAGGGTCGGATCCGGCGCTGTTGGGCGCATCGCGCCTAGGACCAGCTCGGTGTCGTTTGGTTCGAACGTGGATGCCGCGTCGACGGTCGAGGATCTGCTGGCGGGGCAGAGTGAGACGGCGATCGACGCGACGACGTCCGGCCGGGTGATGGTGGCGTGGAACGACGCGACTGGGTTTGCGTTTCTGCAGGGGAATCGGCTGCAGGCGTCGCTTACCGGGGTGGGGTACTCGACCGACGCTGGCGCTTCGTACACCGACCTGGTTGGGCTGCGAAACCCGAATCCCGATCAGCAGTGGAGTGGAGATCCCACCGTCGTTTCGATCGACGGCGGAACTCACTTCATCGTTGGGTCGCTGTTCCTCCCGTCTCTGGATGCCTGCGCGGACGGCAAGCCCGCTCAGTTGACGGTGGCCGTGGAGGTGCTGACGCCTACCGCGACGGGCGTCACTATGGGGAAGCCGGTCGTGACGAGCAAGGCCGGGAACGCGTGCGCGCTCTTCCAGAGGAATCCGCCGCCGAACATCGCGTTCCTGGACAAGGACTTCTTGTCGTGGGATCAGACCACGCGAACTCTGGCGATGTCGTTTACGCGCTTCTTCGTCTCGGGCAACCACAGCGGCCAGGGCGCGATCGACATCGCGCGCGCCCACGTACCGGCCGACGTGGCCCTGCTCAAGAGCAGTGACTTTCACACGACGCTGGTGTGGCCTGAGGAGCCGAACGCGGAGAACGAAGGCGCTTACGTGGCGGTGGCACCTGGCGGTGATACCTACGTGGCGTGGGAGCGGAACGTCGACACCAACCTGTTCTTTGGAGACCCGCACATCTACGAGCACGTCGCGTTCGTGCCCGCCGACGCGAACGCGCCGCTCAAGGGTGGGAAGAACCACCCGGTCGTGATCACCAAGGGCCAGATCAACGCGACGCCTGTCGGAGGTGTCAGGTCGCTCGACGCCACGGTGATCGCGGGCTACAACCGGGGCACTGGGAACGACTTCCCCCGTATCGCATTCAACCGTGTCAGCGGCCGCGTGATCGTGGCGTGGAACGACGCCAGCCTGCATCCACTCGGCGACGTGTGGCTGCGTTCGTACTCCGCCTCGCTGGGCAACGCGAGCGCAATCGCGCAGGCCAACGACGACTTCGACTTCGCGCTTCACTTCCTGCCGGCCCTGTCGGTTCGCTCCAACGGGCATATCTGCACGTCGTGGTATGACCGGCGCGGATTCGGGCCGGACTCGGCCCACACCGACTACTTCGGCGAGTGTCGACCCAGCATCGGGTCCAACAAGGCCGACTTTCGGATCACCACCGGTGCGACAGATTGGACGAACACGTCCAGCCTGATCACGCCCAACTTCGGCGACTACACCGACAACGCCAGCGCCGGCACGACGACGTACTACGCCTGGTCGGACGGCCGTATCGGCGTGCCCCAACCGTTCACCGATCACCACTAGGCACCTCGTCGATGGGGTGTAGCGCGGAGCGGCGCGACCACCCCATCGACTCGACTCCGATCTCGGCCGGGAAGGGTGCGTGACTCGGGCCCGGCCGACGCCGAGTTCATGGGAGTTGGAGTAGGGCCGGTTGCTGTCGCAACCGCGGTGCGGTAGCGTCGTCAGTTCCATCCTGCGCGGCTGGTAACGGCCAGCCACGCCCAGGCAAAGGGGGTCCGACGATGGGCAGTCGGTCATACGTGCTGGTGGGCGTTGTCGTGCTCGCATGCGCGGTCACGGCAAGTGCCAGCGGAAACGCGACACTCGCCCGCCACTACCACGCTGCGCCGATCGCAGCCGCTGCTTTCAAAGGCGCCGGTGGTCACGGAGCCGTCGCCCGGGCGACGCTGCCGAGCTTCGCGGCGGCCGCTCGATTGTCCAAGCGTCTGAAGCCCCAGCGGTCGTTCGTGCCCAGGCCAGGGATGACCAGCGAAGGCATTGCCGCCAAGGCTGTCTCAAACCGAGGGCTGAATGTGTCGGGCGCGCCGCGCGTCAACGTGGCGGGGGGAGCCGCGCCGGCCGAGCCTGGATCGACGGGCTTCCCAGGTACCAATCAGACTCAGACCGGGTTCATCCCTCCGGATGTGCAGATGGCTGCGGGCCCGTTCCACATCGTCGAGGCGGTCAACGGGCTGATCACCATCTTCAACAAGAACGGCTCGACCGTGTCGTCGTCCACGCCGGGCGCGTTCTTCGCTGCGCTTGGGACGGTCGCGACGGACTCTCCCTTTGACGCTCAGGTCACCTTCGACGAGTACCTGCAGCGGTTCATCCTGCTCTATTCGACGCGAAACGACGGGGCCGGGCGTTCGACCATGCTGATCGCGGTGTCCAACTCGAAGGATGCGACCGGGAGCTGGTCGCTGTTCGGCTTCAACGCTCGCGTCGACGGGAGCACACCGACGACGAATTGGTGCGACTATCCGCACCTCGGCTACTCCAGGGACACGATCGAGGTCACCTGCAACATGTTCGTCGCGGCCACGCCGACGAACTTCTCCTACGTCAAGGTGCGCACGTTCTCAGCCTCGCAGCTGTCCGGCGGCCCGGGCTGTTGCTTCTTCTGGGACTTCTTCGATCTGCGCGAGGGCCCGGCGGGCCTGAACCATGTATTCACGGTTCAGCCTGCTGCCATGCATAACGCCGTCTCGAGCGACGGCGTGTTCTTGGCGGCAAGCCAGGGCGGCGGCGGGAACGGCAACGACATCCACGTCTACCGGATCACAAACCAGCTGGAATGCTGCAATGGCGACGCCGTCGGCCCGACCCTGAACGTGGCCGAACGCCAGGTAAACAATTACAGCCCGCCGCCTCAGGCCACGCAGCCCGGCGGTGTCCAGGCCATTGATACCGGCGACAGCCGCCTGCTCTATGCGGTGTTCGACTTTCCGACGATGTTCGTCGGTCACAACACGGCCTTCGGGGCGAGCTCGGCGGTCGCGTTCACCGAGTGGGACATCTCCGCCTATCCGACCATGCCGCTTCTGAACGACTGGATCGTCGGTTCGGCCGGGATCGACCGTTACTACCCGGCCGCCGATTCCCGTATCGACCACGAGAAGAGCATGGTCTTCTCGGCGTCCGGCCCGACCACCAACGCCGAGTCGCGGTTCGTCGACATCCCCAAGTCCAGCACCTGCACGTCCTGCACCGGCGCCGAAACTGTCCAGCGAAGCGGCGCCGCAACGTACCTGCAGCTCGACGGTCGCGGACGGAACCGCTGGGGTGACTACATGGATGCAAGCCGCGACCCGGACGCGGTCGGCATCTGGATCGGAGGCGAGTTCGTCGTCACCCAGGACAGGTGGGGAACCGAGATCAGCGTGAACCGGGAGCCGATGGACACCTCCGCGCCGTCTACCACCGCGACGCTGTCGCCACCAGCCAACGCGAACGGGTGGAACAACACCAACCTGAACGTGCAGTTGAACGCGATCGACAGCGGCAATTCCGGCGTCCGTCGGATCACCTTCTCGGCGCTCGGCGCTAACCCCATCCCGTCAACGACCGTGGACGGCAACTCCGCCACGGTGCCGATCACCGCCGACGGCAGCACGAACGTCCTCTTCTCGGCGACCGACAGCTGGGGGAACGTCGAGCCGCAGAAATTCGTCACTGTCCGCAAAGACAGCGGCCCGCCGTCGGTTCCGATCCTGACAGCACCAGCGAGGTTCCTCACGTCGACCAGCATCCCCGTAGCCTGGTCCGCCAGCGACGACATCTCCGGAGTCGCCAGCTTTGACGCGCAGGTGAGCTCGGCACCAGCCGCCACCGGTCTCTTCGGACCGTTCACCAACTGGCTACTGGGAACCACCGCCACATCCGGAACCTTGGCCGGCTCACAGGGAACCACGTACTGCTTCCACGTCTTGGCACGTGATCGGGCCGGGAACGGATCGCTGTTCTCAGCGAATCGCTGCGGAGTCGTGCCGGTCGACGATCCCAAGCTCGCGGTCGCCTCCGGCACGTGGACGAGAAGCAAGACCGCCAAGGGCTTCTACCGCAAGACGAGCACGAGCTCCACCGCGAGAGCTGCCGCCTTGGAGTCGTCACCCGTGGTGGCGAAGCAGGTCGCCCTGGTCGCGCGAACATGCCCGACCTGCGGCAGCGTGCGAGTGTTGTGGAACGGCGTCGTCGTCAAGAAGATCTCGCTGCAAGTCACCCCCGGAGCCACCAAGCAGATCTTCAAGATCCCAGCGTTTGCGACCACACAGAGCGGGGCGGTCCGAATCGAGGTCACCAGCGCAGGCAAGCCCGTGAACATCGACGGATTGGAGGTGAGCCCGGTCTAGCGTTCGCCGGCGTCCTCGCTGCGGAGCCGATCTCGCCTTCGACCCCGACGACTGGCAGGACGCGTGACCGCCAGAATCCGTGTCCGGCCCGTCCCGTCGTGCGGTTGCGTCGCTAGCCCGCACTGACCTCGTTTCCCGGGTCGACCGAGATCGCGCTCGAGCACGCAGCGGAAATATCGTTCTGGCCCGTCTTCGACGGCGGACCATGGCCACGACGTCGAGGCGCCCAACTCGTGTGTCAGCCACACCGCTGCCGACGGCGGGCCGTGAGATCGGCTGGGCCGAGGCTTATCTGTCCGGAGGCTGCCTAGGCTCGCCGGGTGGAGCAGGCCGATCGTGGGATGTCACAGGCGTGCGTGGCCGAGGAGTCGCTGTTCGGGGGTTGCCGCGTAGTCAGCGTCTCGCTCGATGCCGACGGCGCGCCTGCCGTGAAGTATGGCTGCGACCAGGGTCGTGCCGGACCCGGCGAATGGGTCGAGAGCCAGGTCTCCCGATCCGGAGCAGGCAAGGACGACCCGCTCTGTCAGTGCGAGCGGCATCTGGGTTGGATGTCCCGTCCGCTCGGGGCTCGGACGTCCTGCGGCGACCTTGGGGATGTGCCAGACGTCGCTGGGGTTCTTGCCGCGCGGTGCCGGAATCTCGCTAGCCGTGACGCGACTCCTGTTGTCGAAGGCGGAGATCGCCGAGCTCGACGAGCTCTTCCTGCTCGCGCTTCCACGCGGTTCAGGATCTGCGCCAGTGTTCGCCAGTGGGGCCCGCCCTGCACGCCGTCAAGGTGCCGCCACGCCTCTCGGAGGGGATCGTGATCGCCCACTGCCGCGACGCCTTGCAGGTGCTCGCGTGCCACGGCGGCGATCCAAGAACGGGAAGGCGGCCGGAACCACGCGTGCGGCACGCCGGCGCCGCAGCTGGCCGCGCACATGGCTGAGGGCGTACGATCAGGCGGTGCAGGTGTTGGGCAGCTTGTTACCCGGCGTTCGTGAGGTGCGAGCGCCGCTTGCGGCGGGCTACACGTGGCTCTTGGTGGCGTGGCTGGTGTATGGATCGGACGCTTCCCAGCACCCCACTGGGTTGGCGCTCGACCTAAGGCGGCTGCACGACACGGTCAGCACTGCTGGCGCGGCGGTGGCACTCGGGTTCGTTGCCTACATGATCGGCGTCTTCTCGATCGCCCTCACGGGCGTTCTCGCCCGTTGGGTGACCGGCTGGATCTGCCCGCTCGTGGCTGCTTGGACACGCCGAAACCGGTTCTCGACGCCGTGGGCGGGCCCGTCGTGGTGGTTCTCCGACTACGCGCCCAGGACATCGGTGGCGCTCGAAAGCGTGGTCGCCCCGCGGCTGGAGCAAGCGTATTCCGCGCTATGCCTGCCCGGCAGGGACGACGATCGTCCTCCCGACGAACAGCTGAGCGATCTTGTGGAACGCGTCGCCCGCCGGGGGACAGGGGGCAGCACGAGAGTGCTGCTGTGCGGCCGTGACCGACGAGTTCGAGCAGATGGGCCGGCAGATGATCGGCCGCGAACCGGAGCTGTTCGGCGAGTACGACCGCTTGCGGGCAGAGGCGGAGCTGCGCGCCGGCCTGTCGCTACCTGGAGTGGCGTTGGGCGCGACGCTTCTGTTGATCGGAACAGGGGGCTGGCGAGTCCTCGGAGCCGGCGTAATCGTGGCGGCGGTGGTGCTCGTCTTCCTCGCCAGGTGCGCACCCATGACGCCGTCGACGTCGTCGTCTCAGCGCTGCGAAATGGACGCGTCGACTCCCCGGTGCTCGCCCGCCTCAGGCAGGAAACCGACCAGATCGTGCAGCAGGCGACCGGAGCCGGTCCGGCGAGCGTGGGCATCTCCGACGCTCCGCGGGACAACGACGCCAACTAGACCACCGGCCGGCCGCTATGCGGTCGTGGGCCAGGATGTCGATCGGCCCCACGCTGGTGCGGTACTCCTTGGCGACGAGCTCCAGGTGCGGGAAGAGCGTCGAGAAGCACCCGCAGATCAGGCTTTGGCCGCATGTTCGTGATCAATTCGCGACATGCGACGCTCCCACATTCACATTCAACGCGAGCCGATTCTGACGCAGGCATCGTCAGGACGTAACTCCGACCACCGCCGCCGCGCCGACGGCTCGGTGCGCTTGTGTGCGGCGAAGCCGATGGGTCAAACTCGACCTCGCCGCGGCGATAGGCTTGCCCGGGTGGTCGACCAAGTCTTGTCGTGGTCTGTCGGGTGCGGGGCGGCGGCGTTCACCGCGGTGCGCCACACACCTCATGGGCTGCGGCTGCCCCCGGCCGGGCACGGAGAGAGGTAGCGCCGTCGGTACCCGCGCTCACTGGGCTATTGCCTTTCTGATCGGACTTGCGACGGTGACCGCAGGCGCCTTCGCGTGGCGTGCGGCGCAGATCGGGAGCACGGCCGCCTACGACGACCGCCAGTCGATCAGCGAGACGGTGGCCGTCCAGCAGGCAAGGATTCATACGGCCGTCGCGGTCGCCGCCCAGGCGCGGGAGTACGAGCGCTACCGCGCCGACTACGCCGTCGCCGCAGCGCTCGACCGCGAGGCCGACCGGCTCGCGTCCGGTGGGGCGCAGCGGCCGGCGGCGGTCTCTCGCGGCGAGGCCGCGGCGCTGCGAGAGGGTGCGACGCGCCGGGCCGCAGAGGCCGGCGTGTTCGGCCGGTTCACGATCGGGACGACCCTGTTGCAACCAACCACGACGCCCCGGCCGTTCGACTACAAGGCGCGCGCCCGCGCGCTCACCGTCGAGCGGTCGACCGGGCTCGACGCGCCGGCGAGCCTCGATCCCGCCCACTGGGCGGCAGCCGCTGTCCGCATCCGTGTCCGGGTGAACGACCTCACCCGCTGGGCGTTCCTCTCCGTCCTCGCCGTCGTGCTCTACACGATCGCCGAGGTGGTGTCGCGGCCGCGGGTCGCCTGGACCGCCCTGGGGTGCGGGCTTGCGATGTACCTCGCCGCGCTCGTCGGCGCCCTCTCAACGGTCTTCTTCTCGGCATGAGCGAGCTCGACGACGACATCACGGGCGACCGCCCCGCTCCGGCGCCCGAGCCTCCCGAGGGCGACCGCCTGAAGCCGCCGATCGCCATCACGCTCTCGGTCCTCGTGGTGATGGGCGCGGGGCTCGCGATTCTTCAGACGCGGGCGAGCAGCAACGAGTCGAACACCGCGCGCGAGACGACGCGCGTCGCTGTGGAGGCCATGCGCGCGAACGTCGTCGCCGACATGGTGGCGGGGCTCGCGCCCCAGCTCCGGGCCGAGCGGGCGTTCCTGCCGTTCCGCCGGCCGCTCGACCCCGACGCACCGAGTCTCGCGGAGGCTGCCGGGGTACCGACGTCGAAGGCCGAGATCGCCGGCAACCTCCGCGTCGCGCAGCAGGCCGTCCCGAACCTGGGCGCGGAAAGGCTTCTCCCCACGCTGCAGACGAGGGCGGAGCTCCTCACCCTGAGGCAGCGTGCGCTCGCCACGACGCGGATTACGTGGAACGACCGCTCCACCCAGTACACGACGGTGATCGCGGTGCTCGCGGTCGCGATCTTCCTCGTCGGGTTCGGGCTCGTCGTGGGAGGGCCGATCCGCGGGTCCGCATTCGGGTTGGGTCTCGCCGTGGGGCTCTTCGCCGCCGGGTGGGCGGTGTGGGTCCACGCCCTTCCGATCCCGTCCACGCCCGAAAGTGCGATCCGGCAGACTGCACGCGGCACCGTTCTCACCGCGAACGGCGACTATCGCGCAGCGCTCGGGCAGTACGACGCGGCTCTCCGAACGGCGGACGACTATGCCCCGGCCTACTCCGGTCGCGCGCGCGCCGGGCTGCTCGCCGCGAACCCCGACTACCCCGTCACGAGAGCTGTCACAGACCTGAGCGGGCGGTCGGTCGTCGCGGCGCTGCGCGACGCCCGCACCGCACGCCGGCTCGACAGTCGCGACATCCTCGCCACATCCCTGGTGGCCGTGACGAGCTTCTACGCCGGCGACTACCGCCAGGCTCTCAGCGCGACGGACGCTGCAATCGGCATCAATGCGAACGTCCCCGACCTGTGGCTGCTGAAGAGCGCGACCGACGTCGGACTCGGGGATCAGCCCGCCGCCGGAGCCGCGCTCACCCGCGGAATCGGGCTGCTGCACGGTGGCGCGCCGTCGCTGCAAACACGGCTCCTGGCCTCGACCTACCTGAGCTACATGGCCTGGCTCCAGCGCCACGACCCCGCCCACGCCGCCGTCAGCCGGACGCTGGCGAACCGTGTGGTGTCCGTCGAAACTGCCTTCACCCTCGGCCGGGCGCTCCCGAGGCACGCTCCAGCGAGGGGGATGGTCTCGGTGTCTCGGCTCCGGTTCGCCAGCGGGAGGCTGACACTGAAGCTGCGATGGGTCGGGCTCCCTGCAGGAACGGCGCTGACCGCCATCGGCTACGAGCGGCCGCTCCCACAGGGAGCCTGGACGCAAGCCAGCGCCCTCGCACTGTTCGCCACCGTCGCCGGAAGCGGCATGCGCACCATCGCCGTGCCGCTCCAGCGCGCCTGCTCGCCGGCCAGCGTGCGCGTCGACGTGTACCTGAACGGCGCACCCACCCTCTCGCGCACCGGTCCGGGCGTACCCGCCACCTGCTAGTCCGCGCCGCGTCGCCGGGTTCGCGCGGCTCCGTATCTCGCGCCCGCCGGGGGTCGTCCGGGTGTGGCGAGCACGTCTCCCCGGTTGACCTGCGGGCTGGAATTCGAGCCCCTCAGTGAGAACCGGGAATCAGTCGGCGCCGAACGCGAATGGGCCGGTCGCCCGCGATCTCGGCGATCGCTTCCCAGATCAGTTCGCGGACGATCACCGGGGACGGAACGATACGCCCAGTCTTCCCCTTCGAGTGCCACGGGAAAGCTCGAACCCACGCATCGCTGCACGCGGAAGCTGTGGCTCACCGTTCCAGCGGCGCATGAAGGCGAGTCTGACCTCGTGGTGGTTGTTTCGTCCGACGGTACGTACCCAGGAGCCCGTCAGGTACGGTCAGGAGGCGGCCCACGCGTGATAGAAGCCGCCTAGCGCGGATCTTCGCCGGCGAAGACTGCGTCACGACCCTTGAGCCGAGCGCCGCGATAGGCTGCCGCGGTCGTGAAGGGAGGGTGATCGAGGCGTCGACGCCCGGTAGGTCGACCACCACGATCTGGTGATGCCTTCGGCCTCAACCGCCGCCGACGCCGACCACATGAGAACGATTCGCGTGTTCGCGTTGGCGACCGTGGCCGTGTTCGCCTTCGCATCAACCGCTCAAGCGGCCACGATCCGTTTTGCCCACCAGGACTGGCACCGGTTCAAGTCGACCGGCAATCTGGGCCAGAAGTGGGATCCGGCGATGGTGTCGAAGTCGCACGGTCGTCTCACCGAGCGGATCCAGGGTGACGTCGCAGGCGGCGTCGGCTCGACCCACTATCAGCTGCGCGGCCGCTACGACATGGACTTCCGCATCTCCGCCGGCGCCGGCAAGTTCGTGCTGCTCCTGGGCGGCCGCGAGGGCACGCCCTTCAACGAGCTCGACTTCGCCGAGGGCAAGGTGGGCGACTCCAAGCGCAGGGAGATCATCGCCACTCGCCACTGGGGCGTCGGCCGCTCGCATCTGAAGCAGCATCGCGTCCGCGCCAACTTCGCCCGCTGGCACCACATCACCGTGGTGTGGAAGCGGCACAAGATGAACGTGCGGCTGGACGGCGTCCGCTTCGCGCACTTCACCCGCCACATCTCAAAGACGCCGATGGCGCTCAAGATCCAGACCGCCGGCGCGAACGTCGGCGGCGCGGGCGCAGACGCGCGGCTTCAGGTGGAGCACCTGAAGATCAGCTAGCCCTCCGGCTTCCTGGCGGGTCGCCCACCCGCTGGGACGCTCCAGCGGGATGCCGACCGCGTCCACCCCGCCACACGTCGACGCCTTGGACGGGTGGCGGCGCGGTCTAGTCGGGTGCACGGCGGGATCGTCTTCCTCGTCTGCGAACGGCCATCCAGCGATCGCGCCAGTTGTGGCACCAGCGGCCTTGGTACCACGTGGTACCAATCCCACCCGATCTGAGCGGATCTCAGCTGACCTCAAGCGGCTTGATCAAGCCGTATCTGGCCCACCCTGACCGCGTGCTCAATCTCGAGTGCCTTGGGTCCGTATGGGCCGTGGAGGTTCAAGTCCTCTCCAGCGCATGCACGAAAGCCGCTCGGTTGAGCGGCTTTCGCCGTTCTCGGGCTCGCCTCCGGCCCATGCTCGCGGCGTCGTGGTAGTACTCGCCCCGAGTCACAGGCGGACGGGATCGTTGACGGCGACTGCAATCTTCCCCTTGGTGTGTCCGGCGACCAAGTGCTGCACGGCCTCAGCCGCCTGACCGAGCGGATACACGGTGTCGACTGCCGGTCTGACGATGCCGTCCTCGACGAGGTGACGGAGCCGTTCGAGGTCGGACTGGCGCTCGCGGTTGACGATGAAGGTGAGCCGCTGGTGGACGAACGGCGACAGGATCCGCGCACGTAATTGTCGGCCCATCCCGGTGACAGCGTCACCGCCTTCGCCGCCGACGATCACCAGCGTGCCGTGCGGCGCGAGCATCGACCGAAGCCTGGAAAGCGCGGTGTCCCCGCCCGTATCGATGATGGCGTCGTAGGGGCCGCCCTCGTCGTCCTCGGCCGCGCTGTCATAGGCGACCACTCGCTCGGCGCCGAGGGAGCGAACGAAGTCAGCCTTGGCGGCACGCGACACGCCGGTCACGCGTGCCCCACGGCCGTGTGCGATCTGGACGGCATAGCTGCCGACGCCGCCGGATGCGCCGATGATGAGCAGACTGGACCCGGCCTTCGCCTGTGCGGCGTCGATTGCCTGGAGAGCGGTCATGCCGGAGATCCCAAGGACTGCCGCTTCCACCGCGGAAAGCGCATCGGGTGTTCGCACGAGCTTCCGCTCCTTGGCCCTGGCGTACTCGGCGAACGACCCGGTTGCCACCCCGAACACCGAGTCACCGACCGCAAGCCGGTGCACGGCCGATCCGGTGGCGACGACCCTGCCCGCCACGTCGCGACCGAGCACGGCAACGCGCGGCCGGCGGAGTCCGATCGCCAGCCGAGCCAGGTACGGCTGCCCCGTCAGCAGGTGCCACGTGCCGCGGTCGAGTCCGGCAGCCTCGACTCGAACGAGAACCTCGTCGTCGGCGATCGCCGGCACGGGACGTCTGTCCACGTAGATAACGTCGGCATCGCCATAGCGGTCATGCACAGCAGCACTCATGGTCGACGGTAACGTCACGTGTTACGACCGTGGTCCAGAGCGAGATAGCGGTGGATCAGCGATGCGGCCAGGGCACCCTCTCCGACGGCGGACGCGACGCGCTTTGTCGAGCCGTGCCGAAGGTCTCCGGCGACGAACACGCCCGGTTGGCTTGATTCCAACGGATAGGGATCTCGTCTGAGCGTCCACCACGTGTCGCGCGAGTCTGTGACGACGTCTTGGCCGGTGACCAGAAACCCATGCTCGTCGCGCCGGAGCCACCCTTCGACGCCTAGTGTGAATGGCAGGGCTCCGATGAGCAGAAACATCGCGTCTGTTGCCAGCTCCTCGGTCTCGTCTTGTCCCTCCGTTCGGAGCGTGACGCCCCGCAGGTGGGAGTCACCTCGAGCTTCGGCGACCTGGCACGACGTACGAACCGCAATCCGCGGGTGCTGCTCGATCCGCTCGACCAGGTAGTTAGACATCCCTCGGGGCAGGCTTGGTCCGCGGACGACGACGGTCACAGCCTGCGCGTGTTCGGCCATGTGGAGCGCCGCTTGGCCGGCGGAGTTTCCGCCCCCGACGATCACCACATCCCGGCCCTGCAGCCGGAATGCTTCTCCGGGCGCGGAGCCGTAATGGATTCCCGCGCCAACGAACTTCTCAACCCCGGGGGCCTCAAGTCGACGGTAGTCGACGCCGGTGGCGGCGACACCGGTTCGAACCTCGATCATGGAGCCGCAGGTCAGCTCTATCTGGAACGTGCCTCGGCTGGTTGGAGCCGCGCTTACGAGCTCCGCTCCAATGAGAATCTCGGCCCCCAGCCGGGATGCCTGGGCGTGGATGCTCGACGCGAGTTCCGCTCCGCTGATCCCGTGCGCGAAGCCGGGGTAGTTCTCGATCCGAGCGCTTGTGCCAGCCTGACCGCCGGGTGCGATCGCTTCAATGACGATCGTGCTGAGACCTTCCGATGCGCAGTAGAGGGCGGCGGTCAGCCCGGCGGGGCCTGCGCCGACGACGGCGACGTCGTAGCCATCCCTTGCCGGTCGGGTCGGCAGGCCCGCGCGTTCGGCGAGTTGCTGCTTGAATCGAGCGGTTTGGGCATAGGCGCGTTCGTCCTCGGCAGGAACGGGAGACGGCGTGCCGGTCGGCGTGGCGCGGACATATCTGCTGAGCATGAACCGCTCTGGCCCCTCGAGGCTCGAACCGTCTGCGAACAACGCCATCGGGTAGCGACGACCTTCCAGCTCCGCGCGGCCGCTGAGGAGTCCGACCAGAGGGTCGGCGTCCACATCGACCCATTGGAACGGCACATCATTCCGACTCAGAAACTGCCGGGTCTCGGGCACGCCGGGCGTCGACGCCTGGCCGAGTAGATAGATGGTCGAGTCTCGCACGGCCGTCACCTTGCCGCATTGGAGCCGTCGTGTGCATCGCGGGCCCTCGCCGGGCGTGAGAACGTGTCGATGAGGTCACCGACGGTGTATGCGCCGAGGTGAGGGCGGCGGAGTTGCAGCTCGCGGTTGACGGTGTAGCTGCTTCGGGCGCCGTGGTGGTCGTGGTGATGGCGGGTGACATAGCCGGCGTCGACGAGCTGATTGACGATCCGCTGGGCGCTTCGCTCGCGGATGCCGATCGTCTCGGCCAACTCCCATAGCCGCAGGTCTGGTTGCTGGGCGAGGCAGATCAGCGCGTGGCCATGATTGGAGAGCAGCGACCATGCGCGGCCATCGTGGAAACCGTCGATTGTCATGACTTCATTGTCGTGCTATCCTCGTCCGCCGGAAGTATCGCAGAGGGGAGTGACGGTGATCGCGGCGATTCGACGTCCTCTGCCCGCGTCCTTGCGAGCCCCGGTTGCGTGGGGACTCGTCTTCGGGGTGGGGCAGGCCGCATCGCCGCTTTCCCTCTGGTGGCTCGACACCTCGACGGTCTACGCCCTCGGCCTGGCTGCGATTGCCGCCATCTACATCGGGTTCGCCGTCGCCGACGGGCGCGCGCGGGTCATCGCTGTTGAGAGCGGCGTTGCCACGATCTTCGTCGTGATTGCTGCTGCCGCCGTCACGGGCTCCCCTTGGCTTCTGGTGGTCGGTCTCGCCGGCCATGGGGTAAAGGATCTGTGGCAGCACCGCCATCGATTTGTCGCCAACACGAGGTGGTGGCCGCCGTTCTGCCTCGTGGTCGACTTCACGGTCGCCGCGATCATCGCCGTTGAGATCGTCGTCGGCACCGACTTTCACCACTAGAAGGGGAGACGCGGAATGACCAACCACTTTCCCACCGACACGGCTGGTCTCTCCGAGGCCGTCGCGAGTCCGACCGTCGATCTCGCTGCGGACGCCGAGTTCCGACTCGGGATCACCCCGGTCCGCAAGCGGCTGGGCGATCACACGGTGCGCATGCTCGGTTACAACGGGTCGATTCCCGGCCCGACACTCCGCGTTCCGGAGGGGTCGGAGATTCAGGTGCACGTCCACAACGACGGCGATCTGGAGGCGACCGTCCACTGGCACGGGCTGCGGCTCGACAACCGCTCCGACGGGACGCACGAGACGCAGCGGCCGATCCCGGTCGGCGGCGACTTCTCGTGCCGGGTGCAGTTCCCCGACGCGGGCCTCTACTGGTACCACCCGCACATCCGCGAGGACTACGGCCAGGAGATGGGGCTCTACGGCAACGTCGTCGTCGTCCCGCGCGATCCCGACTACTGGCCGCCGGTGCACCGTGAGCTCGTGCTGACGCTCGACGACGTCCTGATCGAAGACGGCAAGGTGGCGCCGTTCAGCCGGACCGAGACGACCTATGCGGCGATGGGACGGTTCGGCAACCTGCTGCTCATCGCCGGGGAGCCGCATCTCGACCTGTCGGCCCGGGAGGGGGAGGTCATCCGGCTCTACCTCACCAACACCGCGAACACGCGCGTGTTCAAGGTCGCCCTGCCAGGCGCGCGGATGAAGCTCGTCGGCGGTGACAGCGGCCGGGTCGAGCACGAGCAGTTCGTCGACTCGGCGATCCTGGCGCCCAGCGAGCGCGTGATCGTGGACATCATGTTCGACCGGCCCGGGGACGTCGTCCTCGAGCACCAGACTCCCGAGCGCACCTACCGGCTCGCCGACATCCACGTCGGCGAGGAGCCCGCCGAGCCGGCGCTCGAGGACGCGTTCACCCGGCTTCGGACGAACGCGGAGTTCGCGGAGGAGCGCGACAGGCTGGTGGACGAGCTCGAGGCCGAGCCGGACAAGACGATCGCCTTCGTTGCCGAGATGGACATGCAGGCCCCCAGCCTCGCCGCGGGCGAGCAGCTGGTCTACGCGTGTCCGATGCACCCCGAGGTCGTGAGCCAGGAGGCCGGGAAGTGCCCGGAGTGCGGCATGAAGCTCCTGCCGGTCGCTGCCCCGAGCGGCTACGCGTGTCCCATGCATCCCGAGGTCACGAGCGACGAGCCCGACCGCTGCCCGAAGTGCGGGATGAAGCTCGTGCCGGCCGCCCTCGTCGCGAGTGTTGAAGGACACGACAACGAGCACGAGCATGCACATGGCGACCATGCGCACGAGGCTGGTGGGATCGAGTGGGAAGACGACATGGTCGACGTCAACCGCCTCACGACCCCGGCCAACACTCGATGGAAGCTGATCGACCGGTCAAGCGGGGATGAGAACCACGCCATCACGTGGCGATTCCGGGTCGGCGACCGGGTCAAGATCCGCCTGGTCAACGAGATGGACTCCGACCATCCGATGCACCACCCGTTCCATGTGCACGGCGCGGGCCGGTTCCTGATCCTTGCCAGAGACGGCCGGCCGGAGGAGAGCCTGGTCTGGAAGGACACCGTCCTGGTGCGCACCGGCGAGACGGTCGACATCCTCCTGGACGTGACGAACCCCGGCCGCTGGATGGCCCACTGCCACATCGCCGAGCACCACGAGAGCGGGATGATGTTCAGCTTCGACGTCGAGCCGGCCTGACGCGCTTGGAGTCGAACCGCAGCTACGACGTCCTCGTGATCGGCGCCGGCCAGGCCGGGCTCACCGTCGGGTACTACCTCCGTCAGGCGGGGCTCCGCTTCCTGATCGTCGACGGGGCCGAGCAGGTCGGCTCGGCGTGGGCGGAGCGGTGGGAGTCACTTGTGCTCTTCACCCCGCGCCGCCTGAACGCGATGCCGGGACTGCCGTTCGACGGCGACCCCGACCGGGAGCCGACGCGGGACGAGGTGATCGACTATCTGGGCCGGTATGCGACCGCGCTCGACCTGCCCGTCGAGCTCAACACCCCCGTCACCGCGCTCGACCGCCGCCAGGGACGATTCGCCGCCGAGTCGCCGGCGGGGACGATCCACGCCAACCAGGTGATCGTCGCCACCGGCCCGTTCCAGAAGCCGCGGATCCCGGAGTTCGCCGCGTCCGTCGCACCGGACGTCCACCAGACGCACAGCACGGGGTATCGACGACCGAGCGACGTTCCGCCGGGCCGTGTGGTGGTCATCGGAGGCGGCAACACGGGGTATCAGATCGCCGAGGAGCTCGCCGCCGGCCACCAGGTCGCGCTCGCGGTCGGCTCGCGGCAAACCCCGCTTCCACAGCGGCTCCTCGGCCGTCAGATCTTCTGGTGGCTCACGAAGCTCGGAGTTCTCAGCGCCACGGTCGAGTCGCGCATCGGAAAGCGGCTCAGCACGCGCGACACGCTGATCGGATCCAGCCCCCGCAAGGCGAAGCGGCTGGGGATCGAATTCAAGCCGAGAGCCGTGGCCGCGTCCGGCCGGACCGTCCGCTTCGCCGACGGGACGGAGTCCGACGCAGACGCGATCATCTGGGCCACCGGCTACCAACCGGACTACGCCTGGATCAAGGTGCCTGTGGCCGATGCCGGCGGTCGCATCCGACACCGCCGAGGCGTGACGGACCGGGCCGGGCTCTACTTCCTCGGGTTGACCTGGCAGCACACCCGCGGCTCGGGTCTGCTCGGCCTCGTCGCCGCCGACGCGAGATACATCAGCGAGCAGGTCACCGTGCGGGCACACCAAGACACGCGCCCTAGCTGAGCGCCCGCTTCTGATGGTCGTCGACGCACGCCTACGGGGCGGCGGGTGCCGCAGGCGGGAGGCTCATCGTCGCCTTCTCGGCCAGCACGGGTGTGGCCGGAATCTGGATCAGGCCGCGGGTTGGTCGGTCGAGATCGAACGTAACCAGAACGAGGAAGCTGACGACGACCGCCGCGGCGACGATGCCGATGACGCCAACGCCCCTGCCGAGCACCGACAGGTAGAGAGCGGTCATGCCGAGTGCGAGCGCGACGCCGAGCAGCGCGAGCCAGAGCACCGCATCAGGGACACGGTTGTTCAGGCCTGAAAGCCGGACGGTCTGCTCGTTGATCATCGCGTTCAGGCTGTCCGTATACAGCCGTGGCGCGCTGGCATTCGGACGCGCGTCGAGTCTCTCGCCGGCGAGACGCCACAGGCTGCGCTGGAGACCGCCTTGCCTCGCGGTGATGGCGCGTATCCCCGTCCTGCCCGGGACCTCGTAGGTGATCTGGATCGCGAGGTCGTTGTAGCTTCGCAGGAGCGCGAGCGAGCGACTGCGCTGTGGCTCCTGGAGCGTCTGCGCCCGCAGGTACGCAGTCCCGATCGTATTCGCGTCGGCAACAACGTCGGCACGACGGTCCTGGTAGCGGCCCACGGCGAGCGACAACCCGAACGCGAGAATGAGACCCACGATGCCGAGCAGCGTCGCCTGGAGAACACCGATCGGGTCGTGACGTCTCCTCGCGCCGGCGCAGGTAGCGACCGGCCAGCACGCCCACAGCGGACACGCCGACGATGACGGTGAAGACGAGGAGTCCAAGCTGTCAACTGCTCAGCGAGAAGAACACGCACTTCAGCCGGCCAGCGGCCTAGTCGCCGGGCTTCACGACGAGGTCGAGAAGCGTCGAGACGATCGAGAGCACAAGCGCCGCCAGGATCGCTGTCCAGAAGAACGAGTCGATGTCGAGCGAGCTCGACAGGCTGTCGGTGATCACGAGCACGAACGCGTTCACGACGATCGAGAAGAGGCCCAGCGTGAGGATCGTGAGCGGCAGGGTGAGGATGCGGATGATGGTGCCGATGAACGCGTTCACGATGCCGAACAGCAGCGCCAGCCACAGGTATTCGAAGACCCCGCCGCTGATCGTCATGCCGTCGATCAGCCAGGCCGTGACGGCGAACGCCGCCGCGACGACGGCCCAGCGGACGAGGATCGCCCTCAGCACGCGGTGTGTCCCGTCGGTCGAGGCATGACTCGGTCGAGTATGACCGAGCTCCGCGTCCGCCTATGGCCCCGATCGCATGAACGGCGGCACCGGCTCATCCGCGCGGCCGGCGGCCCCCGCCGGCGTGAGGAGCGCGGCGAGCTCGGCCAGCGCCGCCCGCCGCTGCCGTCGCATGACCAGCACGGCCACCGCTTCCCAGGCCAGGGCCGGCGGCGTCGGCAGCTGGGCCGTGAGCGTGTACGAGCAGCGGATCCCGTGGCGGGGGTAGACGCCGCCGAAGTGGTAGCGGACGCGGGGGAGGTGCAGGACGCCGCACACGATGGTCGTCTCGCGCACGTTCCGGGCGAGCAGATGGGGGAGCGACCGGGACATGTTCTCGGCCGTGATGGTGGCGCTCGGCTCGAGCACCACCTCGACATCGTCCGGCCCATCCCAGACCTCCAGCATCTGCTGGGCCTCGGTGGGGCCGCCCACCGGCGACCAGCCGGTCAGCACCACCACCTCCGGCCGCCGCCGGCGCGCCAGCCGGGCCGCCGCCCGCACGCCGGCCTGCGCCCGCGGCCCGATGCGGTAGCTGCCCTCGGCATCCATCCGGCCGCTCCCGGGGACGACGATCGCCCAGCGGTCATCCATCCTCGGACGGTACGTCATCGCCGCCGGCGCAGGCGCCACCCCACGAGCAGCGTTCCGGCGACGGTGAGGACGATGCCGACGGCCTTGCGGCCCTGGAGCTTCGACTCGCCGTGCTCGCGCGGGCGCATGTGCACGGGCACCTCCTCCAGGCGCAGGCCGGCTCGGTTGACGCGCATCAGCGCCTCGACCTCCGGGGCGGTGCTCGTGTACGGCTGGGTGAGGAGCTCCGTCGCGCTCGCCGCCACCGCCCACATCCCGCTCATCGGATCGTGGAACGGCCGCCGAAGCAGCGTGCCCATCGCCCGGCGCACCAGGGCCGTCCCCAGCCGGCGCGGCCCTTCGATGCTGTACCGGCCCGGCTCGTGCTCGTCGCCCTCGAGATAGCGGGATCCGACGGCGACGTCGCACCTCCCCGCCCGCACCTCCTCGACCAACCGGCGAAGCTCCCCCGCCGGGTGCTGCCCGTCGGCGTCGACCCGGCCGCAGATGGCGTAGCCGTGGGAGTGAGCGTGGCCATAGCCCGCGGCGATCGCCGCCGGCAGGCCGCGGTTCTCCGGGAACTGGACCACGTCGGCCCCGCCGCGGCGGGCCACCTGGGCGGTCGCGTCCTCGGAGCCGTCGTCGATCACGACGACATCGGCTTGCGGCAGCTCGGATGCGAGCTCCTCGAGGACCCCCGGCAGATTGGCTTCCTCGTTCCATGCCGGGATGAAGACGAGCAGGTCGGGCACGTCAGGCCGGCCGCGGCGGCGCGGTCCGAACGACGGTGAGCGTCAGGCCCTCGAGCGACTCGATGCGCACCGTCTCGTCGGTGTCGGCCCCCGCCTCGCACCGCGCTTCCCAGAGCTCGCTTCGCACACGCACCGTCCCGTTGGGCCTGCAGGCCTCGACGACCACCGCGTTCTGGCCGATCATCGCCTCCGGCCCGGTCTTCGGCCGCCAGCGCCGCGCCAGCCGCCGGCCCCACACGATCTCCCCGATCTCCCCGATCGCACCGAGCACGATCACGATCGCGTTCGCCGGCGAGGGCAGGAAGAGGGCGAGCACGATGGACAGGATCAGGACCATGGCTAGTCGTCGAGCTCGGCGCGGCAGCGGGCCAGGATGCGCTGCGTCGTCTGGATGGCGCGGTGCTCCGACTCCGCGTTCGGGTGCACCGCGTAGAGCGGGCTCGAGGGGGATGCGACCAGGAGGCGAACCAGCGCCACCGCCGTGGGCGGCAGATGCCCGGCGGCGGTGTCGAAGACCGTCGCGAGCTCCCGCAGGTCATGCTCGACCGCGTGCACGATCTGATGATCCACCATCCGCACGGCGCTCGGGGTGCGATAGCGGGCCTGCTCGCAGGTCTGGCGCAGCATGCGCGCGAGGCGATGGTGCAGTTGCGCGGATTCGAGGTAGGCCCGGCGCCGCTCGCAGCGCGGGTCGCGCGAGCCGGCCAGCACGAGCCGATCGAGCGCCGCCTCCCTGTCGCGGGACGCGACGCGCAGCCGGGCGCCGGCGATCACCGCCCATCCCGCCGCGCCCAGGCTCACCAGCACGAAATAGGTGCGCAGTTCCGAGACCACGACGCTCGCCGCGGTGGAAGCGACCAGAAACGCCACGGCGCTCACGACCCGCTCGCGCAGCCGTTCCACCCGGCGGTCGATCTGGTCCAGGGCGCCCATACGGCCGGCTAGCTGAACCAGCTCTTGTGAAGGCGCACGGACGGGAGCCGGCCCACCTCGTGCCGGGTGATGCCGAGCACGACCTCGTCCGTCTTGACGCTCGCGAGAGACGAGATGGGGATCGTGATGTCGCGCCGCGACCACATGTGTCCGCGCTCGAGGATCAGATGCGTGATCTCGTCCCCCTCGACGACGAACGCGTCGATCCTGCCGACGAGGTGCTGGTCGGAGGACACCACGGCGCTCTGGTGGCGCAGCTCGATCTTGCCCGCGGGGATGCGGTCGTAGGTCACCTCCATCAGCGGGTCGAGACCATCGAGCGTCGGAGCCATGTCCATCGAGGTTCCGCCCGGCACGGCCACGACGTCCTGGACGCCGACGTCCCACCCGGAGCCGGCGGCGGGAGACTCGCCCAGCCGCAGGGCCGCCGCCTCCCCGATCGCCGGGAACCGCTTCGCCTCCTCCTTGGTGCACTCGAGCTGGATGAGCTCGCCCCAGTGCGAGCCCTCGGCGGTCTCGATCGGGATGAGCAGCGCCGGGCCGCCGATGTGACGCGGCCTGACCACGAGGTCCGCCACCCGCATCGAACTGGGGGTGATCACCACGTCGGCCAACTCGCCGAGCTCCCCATCCGTGCAGTGCACCGCCGTCCCCAGCTCGAGGCGCTCCGGCATGCCGCAAACCATGTCCGCAGCACATCAGTCCGACGTCATCCCGTCTGGGCGAATCGCGCTCGCCGGACGACCGCCACGATCCCTCCATGAACACACGGGCAGGGCCCCTCAGGTCGACGGCTCGTCCGCGTCCTTCTGCTTCTCTGGCCGGTGCATGAGCTGCTTGGTCGCCTCCCAGCCGATCGTGCGCGCCAGCATCGTCAGCCCGAAGAGCGCGTTCCACGCCGTCGTGATCACACCCTGGCCGATCGTGTAGGCCGAGATCGTGCTCGCCGGAGCCACGCCTTTCAGGACGACGGTGGCCATCGCGGTCTGCGCGCCGAGCGCGCCGGGGGCGATGGCGACGGTGGACGAGATCGAGGCCGCGGCGACGATGAGGAAGACGTTCGTCAGCGAGACGGGGATGTCGTAGGCGTACATGAAGGTCGCGTTCACCCCCATCCGCGCGATGTAGGAGAGGGCCTCGACGCCCACGACCTGCACCAGGAACTTGCGCGGCATCGTGACGATCACGCCGCCCTCCTTGGCCTCCTGCCACAACTTCTGGGCACGTCTCCAGAGGATGCGGACGACCGCGGCGACGAGCACGCCGCCGGCGACGACGATGACGAGTGCGGCGACGGGGTTGTCGGAGAACCAGCCGAACTTCACATCGAACGACCCGGCGACGTCCAGGAAGAGCCAGAGATAGACGCCGATGCTCATGACGGCGAAGAAGATGCTCTGGACGAGGGTCGCTCCGACGAGTCCCGCGACCGTCGAGCCGCGGATGCTCGTGCGGAAGAGCCCGAGCATCGCCACGGTGCCGGCCGACGCCGGCAGGATCGCGTTCAGCCCGTTGCCGCCCGCGTAGTAGCCGAGCACCTGCCGGTAGGTCACTCCGCCGTCCGGGTAGGACGTGCGCAGGATGTTGCGCCACGCGAGCGCCACGAAGCACGTCTGCAACGTCTGGAACACGATGCCGAGCACGAGCAGCGGCACCGAGACAGACGTGAGCGTGTCCCACAGCTGACTCAACCAGTCGGAGATGTGCGAAGCCTCGACCCCCGCAGGCACGGAGTCAAGTGCCGAAGGCCGCAAGATGGGCAGTGAGGCACCCTCCGCCGATGGGGAACCGAGCCGCGGGTCGCGGCTTCGCCGCATCGCGGCCGCCGTCGTGGGGCTGGCGGTCGTCGCCGCGGTCTTCGGCGCGCTCCTGCCGCGGATCGCCGACTACGGCGACGTCTGGGCCGTCCTGCAGTCGCTGACGAGCGGCGAGCTTGCCGCCCTCGCCGCGGCCACGGTGCTGAACATCGCGACGTTCGCGCCGCCGTGGATGGCGGCCCTGCCCGGCCTCGGCTACTCGAACGCCACGGTGCTGACCCAGGCGTCCACGGCGCTCTCGATCGCGGTGCCCGGTGGCGACGCCGCCGGCATCGCCGCCTCCTACGCCATGCTGCGCGGCTGGGGGTTTCGCCGCCAGGCCGTCGCCGTCGCCGTGATCGTGACGGGCGTCGGGAACCAGCTCGTGAACGTCCTGCTCCCGCTGGCCGCGCTGGCCCTGCTGGTGATCTCGGGCGGGTCGAGCCCGGTGCTCCTCACCGCCGGGCTGATCGGCATCGTGGTGATCCTCGCGCTGACGATCGGGCTCGTGCTCGTCCTGCGTGGCGAGCGGCAGGCGTTCGGCGTCGGGCGGCGGGCGCAGCTCATCGTGAACCGCGGCCTCGCGCTCATCCGCCGTCCCGGCCGGACGGGATGGGGCGAGGCGCTGGTGCGCGTGCGGCGCGAGACGATCGACCTCGTCTCCGAGCGGTGGGCGGCGCTGACCGTCTCGATCGTCGCGGGCCATCTGACCGTCTTCGGGGTGCTGCTCGTGGCGTTGCGGGCGACGGGCGTCGGAAGCGATCAGGTGAGCTGGATCGAGGCGCTCGCGGCGTGGGGGCTCGTCCGGCTCTTGACGGCGGTGCCGGTTACGCCGGGCGGCGTGGGGATCGTCGAGCTCGGCCTCTCGGGCGCACTCGTCGGCTTCGGCGCCGGCAACGCGGAGGCCGTGGCCGCCGTCCTGCTCTACCGCGTGCTCACGGTCGTCCCCACGCTCGTTCTGGGCATGCTGCTCGGTCTCACGTGGCGCAGGCGCCGCGTCGCCCCCGCGGCCGACTGACGCGCTGCCTCATGTCGCCTGGAGGTGGCGGCGCCAGTCCGACAGGATGCCGTGGACGGCCGCCGCCCCGACGATCGGCTCCTCGGGATCCGGAAGACGCACCGGGTAGAGGATGAACGGCGAGGTTTGGATGCCGCCGATGCCGCCGTGGAACGAGATCAGCTCCTCGAACGCGCAGCCCTCGTCGAGCACCGGGTCGTAGAAGCTTCCGACCATGATGTCGGCGACGTGCTCGAACCCGTCGGTCCGCCGCAGGTGGCGGGCCGCCGTGGGCGAGAACGGGGTGAGCGGATCGACACCCTCGACACGATCGTCGGCGAGGTAGCGGGCGCCGTCCGCCCCGAGGACGACGGGCCCATCCTCGGATGACCGCACCAGGATCCAGCCGATGTGCGGATGGCTGCGGAGGGCCGCGATGAGCCGGGGATGGCGCTCGTCGAGCTCCTCGAGCGTGAGCCGGCGCTTCTCCTCCATCAGGTAGACGAGGCCGAGGTTGCCGGAGCCGAGAACGATCGCCTCGCGATCCGACATGTCCTCGCCGGGCTCGCCGTCCGGGGCGGCCCGCCCCGTGGCCTCGCCGATCGCGAGGCCGGCCATCGCGCCCTGCTCGTCGCCGTCGGCGACCTCTGCGACGTCGGTCGCCTCCACGGAGCGCCGCACGAGGTCGTCGAGGCCGTAGCCGTTTCGCTGTTTGAACGTGGCCCCCTGCGTCTGGCCGTGATCCGAGAGCACGACGATCTCGTACGGGCGCGGCGCGAACCGGCGGGCGGCGTCGATCCGGCCGAACTGGCGGTCGAGCTTGCGCAGCGCCTCGAGCGTGTCGGATCGCTCGAGGCCGGAATGATGGGCGACCTCGTCGTAGCTCGAGAAGGTCGCGTACACGGCCGGGCGGCCCTTCATCATGTCCGTCAGGACGCCGTAGACGATCAGGTCGCGCACGACGACGCACATCGCGCCGCGCACGAACGGGTAGACGCCGCCGCGGTGGCCGCGGGGGCGGACGTCGCGGCGGGCGGCGCGGGCGGCCGCGAGATGCTCGAGGACCACCTCCCAGATGAACAGGACGAGCGCCCGGGTGACGTTGTAGCCGTTGGCCAGGAACCCTCGGTAGCCCGGGTTCGCGGACTTCTCCGCGGAGATGCGGCTGACCGTGAGGATCGTCTCGTCCGCCTCGCCGGAGAGCAGGTTGCCGCGGCTCGATCCGCCGCCCACGAGCAGGCCCCGGCCGGTCGCATGCCGCCGCTCGATCTCGGCGCAGTCCGCGGGAGCCGAGCACGCCATGACGACGCCCCGCTCCTTCTCCACCCAGCGGAACGCAGGGATGTCGTCGTTTGACCCGAGCAGGATCCCCGCCTGGCTGGCCCCCGTCTGGGACGAGAGATCCGTCTCCCACTCCACCAGCCGGTGGCTGCCGTCCGCCAGCCACGCCGCCATGCGCGGAACGTTGCCGTCGCGCATGGCACGGCGGAGCACCGGCAGGCCCAACCCGTCGATCTCGAGGTAGACGATGCCCGGAACGTCTGTGACGACCCGGTCGCCCGACCGGCGGGCGATCCTCTGGATGACGCGCAGCGTGTACGTGTCGTCGTCGTCCGTGCCGAGGACGACGCTCAGCACGATCGACGCGGCGGCCGCGACCAGGGCGGCGAGGAAGGCCCAGCCGTACGAGTCGACCTCGATGGCGCTCGGCGAGATGTCGGAGGCCGCCTTCAGCATCCACGCGTCGACGGCGAGAACGAGCACGAATCCAAGCCCGACCGTGAAGGGCAGCCGCAGAGCGGCGATGATCGGCGGGACGATGGCGTTCAGGACGGCCACGATCGCCGCGACGAGCAGCGCTCCGCCGAGGCCGTGCACGTGAACCCCCGGAAGGATCAGCGCCGCGATCAGGACGCCCAGCGCCGATACGACCCATGCGACGACGAGCCGGACTGGGTCGAGTCGCGGCCGCGCGGGCTTCCAGACGGGCGTGCTGCCGTATGCGGATGTGTGGGGGGCGGAGTCGGTCACGGCTGGCTCGTGCTTGGATACCACATGGGAGCGATCCGCCGGGTTCTCGGTGCAATGTTCTTCGGCTCGCGCTCGGGCATCGCGGGCAGCGTGTACGGCGCCATCGTCGTCATGGGCACGCTGACGGCGGGCTCGGCGGGAGGCGAGCGCCATGCCTGGAAGCTTGCGGTCGCGACGGCAGGGACGGTGATCGTGCTCTGGATGGCGCACGTGTACTCCCACAGCCTCGGCGAGAGCCTGGAGCGGGAGCGTGCGGTGACGCGGCGCGAGTTCGCCGCCATCGCCCGGCGGGAGTCGTCGATCCCGCTCGCCGCGGCCGCGCCGATCGCGATGCTCGTGCTGGGGGCGGTCGGCGTCTTCGACGAGAGCACGGCCGTCTGGCTCGCGCTCGCCATCGGCGTCGCCACGCTGGCTGCGGCGGGGATTGGATACGCCCGCGCCGAGCGGCTCGGCCGCTCGGCGACGATCCTCGCGGTCGCGGTCAACATGGCGCTCGGCCTCGCGATCGTTGCCATGGAGGCCGCGTTCCGGCTCCACTGACGCCGCCCGGTCACAGCTCGACCGTCCCGCCTGGTGGAAGCACGACCACCTCGACGTCGGGGGCCAGGGTCGCCGCCCGCTGCGCGAACTCCTCCGCCGCCGAGCTGCTGCCGTCCGCGAGCCTCTTCGTCGCAAGGATCGGCTCGAGCGTCCCCCAGTGGATCGGCACGGCCACGCACGGCGCGAGCTGCTGGAGGGCGTGCGCGGCGGCCTGCGGGTCGAGGTGGCCAGGAGGAAGCCGCGCCCCCCAGCCGGCGACCGGGAGCAGCGCGACGTCGATCCCCGAGCTGCCGATGTCCGCCATCCCGGGGAAGAGGCCGGTGTCGCCCGCGAAGTACACGGACCGGTCGCCCTGGATGCGGTAGCCGACCGACGCGGCGGGCGGGCCGAGCGCGTACCTGCGGCCGTCGTGCTCGGCGTGCGTCGCGCGCACGGTGACGGCCCCGACCTCGACCTCGTCTCCCTCGGCGACCTCCACGACCCCTCTGCGACGGCGCACGAACCGGGCGGCACCGCGGGGGACGACCACGACGGGATCGCCCGCGAGGAGCGCGATCGAGCGGGGGTCGAGGTGATCCATGTGCGCATGCGAGACGAGCACGCAGTCCACGGGCGCGGCGACCTCGGCCACCGGAGCGGCCCGCCGCAGATGGGCGACACGCGGGCGCAGGATCGGGTCCGTGATGAGCCGGATCGAGCCCATCTCGATGACGAGGGTCGAGTGCCCGACGTACGTCAGCCGCACCGGACCGCCTCACGAGCCCTGTTCAGCATCGTCCTCCTTCTCGAGATCGCTGAGCGAGCGCTTCTCCTTCGACTTCTGGCGTGACTCGCGCACCATGTCCTTCGTCGCCGACCAGCCGAACGTGGACGCCATGGCGACCAGGCCGAACGTGATGTTCCACGCGATCAGGATCATCTGCTGGGCCAGCGAGTACGCCGTGACGGTGCTCGCCGGAGCCACGTCTCGCAGCGCGAACGACGCCATCGCCTGCTGCGTGCCGACGCCGCCGGGCGTGACGGCGAACGTCGACGAGACCGAGTTCGCGGCGATGATCAGGAAGACGTTCCTGATCGTCACCGGGATCCCGAACGCGTACATGAAGTTCGCGTTCACGCCGATGCGTGCCGTGTACGACGCGACCTGCAGCGCCAGCACGCGGGTCACGTATAGGCGCGGGCGGCGGAGGATCGCCGCGCCCGCCTTCGCGTCGTCCCACACCTTCCTGTACCGCTTCCACAGAAACCGGGCCACGATGAGGAGGAGCAGCCCCGCGAGCACCAGGAAGACGATCTTCGGGCCGCTGTCCGACGTCGCCTGATCGGCGGACTTGTCCGCAGACCCCTCACGGCTCAGGAAGAGGTACAGGTAGTTCAGGCCGCCGACCACGCCGAAGAAGAGGTTCTGGACGACGCCGCCGGCGAGGATCCCCGCAAACGCCGATCCGGTGATGATCGCGCGGAACATCCCGAGGTAGGCGAACGTCCCCGCCTGGGCGGGCAGGAACGAGTTCAGGCCGAGCCCGCCCGCGTACGAGGCGATGATCGGCCGCACGGGGACCTTCTCGTGCCCGTAGGACTCGGCCAGGATGTTCCGCCAGGCGAGGCCGTTCAGTGTCGTCTGCACCGACTGGAGCGCGCATCCGAGCACGAGGTACTGGACGTCGACAGCTTTGATCTGGTCCCAGACGTCGCCGAACCATCCCGTGATGTCGCTCAGGATGTCGAGCTGCACGAGCGTCATGATCACGCCGGGCATTCGGACCTCGCTACGCAGGACTTCCGCGCTGGGCGTAGGACAGATACCGCGTGAAGCTCTCGATGGCGAACCTGAGGCCGCGGACGGCGGTCGCCCTCATTGCCGTGAGCACCATGGTGATCGTGGCCGGGAGCACGATCCTCGCATGGACGCTCGACAAGCGCGACTTCAGCTCCGCCGGTCAGGCGTTGTGGTGGTCGCTGCAGACGGTGACGACCGTGGGCTACGGCGACATCGTGCCCCAGAGCACCCGGGGGCAGATCATCGGCGGCGTCGTGATGCTGCTCGGCATCGCGGCCTCCGCGGTCCTGACGGCGCTCGTCACGTCGGCCCTGTTCGAGACGGTGCTCCGGCGCCAGCGTGCGGACGAGGACGCCTTGATGCTGAAGCGGCTCGAGTCGGTCGAGCGGCAGCTCACGGCGATCGCCGAACGGCTGCAGGTGCGCGGGGACTAGCACCGCCCGGCAACTCAGGCCGGCCGCCCCTCTCCGCGCGGGCCGGCCTGGACGACGTCCGCGGTCGCGGGCGTCGCCAGGCCGGCCGTCTCCATTCCCTCCTGACGGGCCTGTGTCGTGTCCGGCCCGTCGGTCATCAGAACGCGTCCTGCGAGCCCACGGTGAGGCTGTAGATCACGACCAGCCCCACGATCACCGCCACCAGCGCCGGGATGGGGGCCGCGAAGAGCATGAAGAACCACAGGATCGTGGCCGTGCCGGCGAGGCACACGCCCAGGTAGTAGCCCGTGGTGCTGTGTGCGAACACGAGCACGCCGGCCACCATCTGGAGGATCCCCCAGATCAGGAACACCCAGCCCCAAGCCGTCAGGTTGTGGTAGACGATCTGGTGGGTGAAGAACTGCGAGTTATGGATGGCCGTGAACCCGTTGACGATGTTCAGGCCTCCGAGCACGATCAGCGTCACGGCGCCGAACATGCCCCATCCGGTGAGACCGATCCCTCGCCACGGTGCGATCGCCGCCCATGGTTGTCGTAGACATCATGTACCTCCATTCGTCGAGAGTTCCCTATGCCGACCGACCGCCTTGGCGATCTCCCAGGCGACGAGCAGCGCGATTGCGCACAGAACCGCCAGGCCGAACTGCTGCGTCGTGAGCGGCACGGTCCCGAGCAGCCGGTTCAGGAAGTCCCACCCCGTCGCGAGCACCGCCCCGACGGCCTCCGCGCCGGCGATCAGGTTCATCCGGCGGCTGTTGAAGGTGTCGCCCGCGAGGATGGTCCCCGTCTCGCTTCGGCACTCGTAGGCCGCGGCGACCATCATGAGCGCGAAGGCGGTGAATCCGACCGAGATCCCGATCTGGACGCTGTCGTAGTGGTGGATGCCGATCTCGATCATCGTGAGCGACGCGACTGCGATGAAGAGCCCCACCAGGCCGGCAGTCAGCATCATCGGCCGGGTGAGGATGGACTCGCCACGCGGGCGCGGGGCGCTCTGCATGAGACCGGGCGTCTCCTCGTCGAACCCCAGGGCGATGCCGAAGGGCGCGCTGATCACGAAGTGGATCCACAGCACCTGGGCGGGCGAGAACGGCTGGCCCGCGGCGATGTTGAAGAGGCTCGCTCCCAGGAACGTGAGCACGAACGCCACGAGCATGAGCAGGACGAAGCGGACGTACTTCGTGAGGTTGTCGTAGAGCTTCCGGCCCTGCTCGACGGCGTACATGATCGTCGCGAAGTTGTCGTCGGACAGGATCATCCGGCCGGCGTTCTTGGCGACCTCGGTGCCGCTGCCCATCGCGATGCCGATGTCGGCCGCCTTGATCGCCGGGGCGTCGTTGACACCGTCGCCGGTCATCGCGACGACCTCGCCCTTCTGCTTCAGCGTCTCCGCCAGGAGCACCTTGTGCTCGGGCGCCACCCGGCCGACCACGCCGATGGAGTCGATGCGCTCCAGCCGCTCCGCCTCGTTCAGCGCTGCGAACTCGGCTCCCAGGATCGCGTCGCCGGGGATGCCGAGCTGCTGTGCGATCGCAGCTCCGGTGACCACGTCGTCACCGGTCACCATCCGCACGCGGATGTGGGCCTCCTGGGCGGCCTCGACAGCCGCCTTCGACTCGTCGCGCGGCGGGTCGAGCATCCCGACGAGGCTCGTCATCTCGAGATCGTGGACGTGGGCCAGGAGGTCGCCGGCAGGGTCGAACGCCGACGCGTCGAGGTCGCAGTAGGCCGCCGCCATCACCCTGAGGCCGTCGCTCTCCATCCTGGTGATGTGCTCGTTCGCGCGCTGCTTCAGGTCGTCGTCCATCGCGAGGCTCGTGCCGTCGGAGAGCGCCGTCGCGGCGCGCTCGAGGACGGCCGGCGCCGCACCCTTCACGTACATCCGCACGGCTTCGCCCCCGTTCCCGTCGCCGATGCGGTTGAAGGTTGCCATCAGCTTGTACGTTGGGTCGAACGGGAGCGTGGCCAGGCGCGGGGCGTCCTCGCGCGTGTCCTCGATGTCGAGCCCGGCCTTGTGCGCCAGGACGAGGAGGGCGCCCTCGGTCGGATCGCCGACGACCTTGCCGTCCACCAGCCGTGCGTCGCTTGCGAGGACGTACGGCACGATGGCCTGCTCGATCGACGTCGAATGCCCGGCCGCGTGGTGCACGCTGCCGTCCAGGCTGTAGCCGGTGCCCGAGATCGTGTACCGATCGTTGGGATCGACCACCTCGACGGCCGTCATCTGGTTCATGGTGAGCGTGCCCGTCTTGTCGGAGTTGATGGCCGACGTGAAGCCCAGCGTCTCGACCGACGGCAGGTCCTTCACGATCGCGTTTCGCCCCGCGAGCTCGACGCTCCCGAGCGAGAGGACCACCTGGACGACGGTCGGGAGCGCCTCCGGGATCGCCGAGATCGCGAGCGCGACGGCGCTCACGAAGAGCGCGTCCCACGAGTCCCCGCGGTTCAGGCCCAGCGCGAACATCACCAGCATGGTGAGGCCGGCCGCGCCGGCGATCCACAGCGTGAGGACGTTCATCTGCTTGGTCAGCGGCGTCTCCTCGACCGTGGTCGCCGCCAGCATGTGCGCGATCTGGCCGACCTGTGTCCCGCTGCCGGTCGCCGTCACCACCATGACGCCGCTTCCGTGGGTGACCGGGGTGTGCATGAACGCCATGTTCGTCTGGTCACCGGGGCTCATGTCCTCGCCCTCGAGCGTCTCGGGCCCCTTGGCGGCGGGCACGCTCTCGCCGGTGAGCGCGGACTCGTCGATCTGGAGCGCGCTCGCCGCGATCAGCCGGCCGTCCGCGGGCACCTGGTCGCCTGCGGACAGGAGCACGACGTCGCCGGCGACGAGCTCCTCGGCGGGGATCCGCGCCTCGGCGCCGTCGCGGCGGACACGGGCCGTGTCCTTCATGAGCGACCTGAGCGCGTTCATCGCGCTCTCGGCCTTGCCCTGCTGGCGCAGGCCGACGACGGCGTTCAGGAGCGTGATCGCGACCAGGATCACCGCCGTGCTCCACTCCTGGATCGCAAACGAGACGATCGCCGCCCCGACGAGGATCATCTGCATGTAGGTGCGGTACTCGTCGAGGAACCGGCGCCAGCCGGGCGTCGGCTCCTCAGCTGGCAGAGCGTTGGGCCCGTCGCGCCCAAGTCGTGCGGTCACCTCGGCTGACGTGAGCCCCTTCGCCGGGTCGACGCCGAGGTCGTTTCCGACCGACTCGGCGTCCCGCGTGTACCAGGGGCGGCCGGTCGCGGAGGGCCCGGGGGGCCGGTCCGAGGCGACCGCCGTGCTCACTTGCGTTCGCCTTCCGGCTCGAGCCCTGCGGCGACCATCTCGGTGTCCTTCGCGTCCTGCTGCTTCTTCGCGCGCACACGGTCACGCGCCAGCTTGGCCTCGAACGGATCGGGCTCGGCGCCCTTCGGCGCCTGGGCGACGAGGTCGGTCCTGGCCGCCGCGAGCTGGTCGCGGGTCTCCGCGTCCACCTGCGGATACTGCGGGTCGATCTCGATGAGCGCGTTCCCGATCACCACCGCGGCGGCGAGCCGGGCGAACCACTTGTGGTCGGCCGGGATGACGTGCCACGGGGCCCAGCTCGTGCTGGTGTGCGAGAGCATCTGCGAGAACGCCGTCTGATAGTCGTCCCAGCGCTCCCGCTCCTTCACGTCGTGCGAGGAGAACTTCCAGTTCTTCTCCGGCAGGTCGAGCCGCTTCAGGAACCGGGTCCGCTGCTCCTCCTTGGACAGGTTCAGGAAGAGCTTCACGACCTTGATCCCGTTGTCGGTCAGATAGCGCTCCCAGTCGTTGATCTCCCGGTAGCGCCGCTCCCACACGTCGCCGCGCTTCGACTCGGCCGGCAGCTTCTGCCGGTCGAGGTTCTCGGGGTGCACGCGGACGACGAGCACCTCCTCGTAGTAGGAGCGGTTGAAGATGCCGATCTCGCCCCGGGCCGGGAGCCGCTGCGCATAGCGCCAGAGGAAATCGTGGTTCAGCTCCTCGGCCGAAGGCACCTTGAAGCCGTGCACCGCGACTCCCTGCGGGTTCACGCCGCTCATCACGTGCCGGATCGTCCCGTCCTTGCCGCCGGCGTCGAGCGACTGGAGGCAGATGAGGACGCCGTAGGTGTCCTGGGCCGCGAGCCGGGCCTGGTAATCGGCGAGGAGCGCGATCCCCCGTCGCAGCGTCGGCCCGGCGTCCTTCTTGCGCACCACATCGGCGGTGAAGCCGGGGTCGAAGTCGTCCGCGAGCGTGACCTTCGAGCCCGGCTTGACCCGAAAGAGGTCGGCGTACTTCAGGATTCGCTTCTCCTGCTTCGTCATCCGGACACACCTCCGTCGACTCCGGTTGCCGGGCCGCAGCGACTGTCGTTCACGCCCCCTTTGGCAGCCTCACCCCGACCGGATGAAGGCGCCGGGGCTAGGTCGCCGGTTCGGTTTCGGTGACGGTCGTCGCCGTCGTCTCCGATTGGGTGACGGTGACCGTGCTCGGCGGCTGCGTCACCGTCACCGTGTGGTTCTCCTTGGTGGTGTTGGAGATGACCGTGGTGGCGCCGTTGCCGGACGAGTCGCCGATCAGAAACCCGCCCAGGAGGCCGACGAGCAACGCCAGCATGGCCGCCGCGACCAGGAGCGCGATCCGGGCGCTCGTCCATCCGTCCCCATCCCCGCGCCCAGTGCCGGCGGGCGGCGGGCCGGGCTGCGGCATCCGCACCGTGTCGCCCATCAGCTCGTCTGGCTCAGCGTCGGCGCCTCGCGCTCCTGGCGGCGAAGCTGAATCGTCTTGTCGACGAGGACGACCGCCGGCATGAGGAGCGAGAGGGCGATCACCGTGAGCCATTCGTTCCCTGTCAGCGACACCGTGTCGAGCAGGCGCTGGAGCATCGTGAGCTCGACGGCGGCCCAGGTCATGACCCAGCCGAGGATGATCCACCCGAGATAGGGGAACACCGGCGTCGCCCACACGGGCTCGCGCTCGCGGCGCATCACCAGGCCGAGGTTCACGGCGCTCAGGGCGACGAGGGCGAACGCCATCGTCATCGAGGCCGACCCCACCTTCGTGCTGGGGTCGTCGGGCCCGAACTGGAGGATCCCGATCGCCGTCACGGCGACGATGAACCCGCTCACCACCCAGCGGACGATCTGCGGCGTGCTGACGATGCGGGTGCCGGGTGTGCGCGGCGGCCGCCGCATGACGCCCGGATCGGGCACGTCGGCGATGAAGCCGATCACGACCGTCACGACGACGAAGAACTTGCAGAAGAGCAGCTGGAGCGGGAACAGCGCGACGCCGCCGTTGATGTTGAAGATCGTCGCGAGCAGCATCAGCTGGAGCACGGAGGAGAGGATCGTCAGCTGGAGCTTCACGTAGGACGTGATGCGCCGGTAGATGTCGCGGCCGAGGTCGACCGCCCGCACGAGTGTCGCGAAGTTGTCATCGGTGAGGACGATCTTGGCCGCCTGCTTGGTGACCTCGGAGCCGCTTCCCATCGCGACGCCGACGTCGGCCTGCTTGAGCGCGGCCGCATCGTTCACGGCATCGCCGGTCATGGCGACGACGTCGCCGGCCTCCTGCATGAGCCGCGCGAGGCGCAGCTTGTCCTCGGGTGCGACGCGGCCGAAGACGTGCAGGTCGGGGAGCCTGGCCGTGAGCTCCTCGTCGGACAGGTGCTGCAGCTCAGTCCCGGTCATCACGCCGGGGCCGAGGCCGAGGTCGTCCGCGATCGCGCGGGCGGTGACGGTGTGGTCGCCGGTGATCATGCGAACGTCCACGCCGGCCGCGAGCGCCACCGCGACCGCGTCCTTCGCCTCCGTGCGGAGCGGGTCGATGATGCCGACGAGCGCCACCAGGGCGAGGTCGTTCACGGCCGCCATGGGATCGGCGTCGGCGGCGGCCATCTGGGCGTCGTCGAGATCGCGTGCCGCGAACGCGAGCACCCTGAGGCCCTTCTCGGACAGCTCCTGGTTGGCGGCCAGGAGCTCGTCGCGGACGTCGGCCATCGGCACGAGCGCGCCGTGCCAGAGAGCGCTCCCGCAGCGGTCGATGACGACGTCCGGCGCGCCCTTGACCGTCGTGAAGTGCTGCGCCTTCAGGATCCCGCGCGTGAGCCATTCGGGGCGGTCATGGAAGGTCGCCATGAACTTGTACTCGGAGTCGAACGGCACCTCGGCCCGCCGCGGCAGGCTGCGGCGGGTCTCCTCCGCGTCGACGCCGATCTTGGCGGCGAGGACGACGAGCGCCGCCTCGGTGGGATCGCCGATCACCGACTCGTCGTCGCCGACCGTCGCATCGCTCGAGAGGGCGAGCCCGAGCCCGAGGCGCGAGAAGTCGGGCGGCTCCGCCCCGGCCACGCCCGTGATCGCCCCGGTCTTCTCGTAGCCGCCGCCCTGGATCTTGAACCAGTCGCCGCCCGCCAGCATCGTCGTCGCGGTCATGGCGTTCAGCGTCAGCGTCCCGGTCTTGTCGCTGTTGATCACCGTGGTGCCGCCGAGGGTCTCGACGTCGGTCAGCGTCTTCACGACCGCCTTCGACTCCGCCAGGCGCTGCGCGCCGGACGACAGCATCGCCTGGACGAACGTGGGCAAGCCCGTCGGGATGGCCGAGATCGCCGTCGAGACGCACAGGAGGACGAGCGTCTCGGTCTCCTGCCCGCGGGCAAGCCCGAAGATCGCGATGATCGCCACGGCGAGCCAGGCAACGAACCCGAAGGCCTTCGTCATCCCGTCGAGCTCCCGCTGGAGCGGCGAGCGCGACCGCTGCGTGCTCGTCACCATGTTCGCGATCAGGCCCATCTGCGTCGACTGCCCGGTCTCGGTCACGACCGCGGTCGCGGTCCCGCGCGTCACCTGGGTGTTCTGGAAGACCAGGTTCGTGCGGTCGCCGAGCGCGGTGTCGGCGTCCAGGACGGCCGTCGCGTCCTTGGGGACGGGGGCGCTCTCGCCCGTCAGGGACGCCTCCTGGAGCTCGAGCGTCGCCGACGACAGGATGCGGCCGTCGGCGGGCACGATGTCGCCGGCCTCGAGGAGCATGAGATCTCCCGGGACGAGGCCCGTCGACTCGACCTGCTCGACGGCACCGCCTCGGCGCACTCGGGCGTGGGGCACCTGGAGCTGTGCCAGCGCCTCGACGCTGGCGAGCGCCTTCAGCTCCTGCTTCGTGCCCATGACCACGTTGAACGTCACGAGGCCGGCCACCACGAGGCCTGTCGCGATCTGCCCGATTCCGAGGCTCGCCACCGCCACGATCAGGAGCATGATGTTCATCGGGTTGGAGAGCTGCGCGCGCGCGACCGTCCACATGCCCGGCGGCGGCTCCGTCGGGAGCTCGTTGCTGCCGTAGGTCTCCAGCCGCTGCCCAACCTCCTGCGCGTCGAGGCCGGCCTCCGGGTCGACGCCCAGCTTCGTGGCGGCGGCCGCCGGGGCAAGGCTGTGCCATGCCGCGCGCGCCGGCGCCTGCACCACATCGGGGCCCCCGGGAGGGGCCGAAGTCGTCTCTGTGGACACCTGACTCACCTCCCGGACCGCCCAGCGGTCGTCTCGGCTTCGGCGCTCTCCGGCAAGACGATCGTGCCCGCCTCGCCGCGGACGAGCGCCGCGGTCTCATGGATCGATCCGATCGCTGCCCGTCCGCCGGTCTGCTCGACGAACCAGCAGGCCGCCCGCACCTTCGGCCCCATGGAGCCGCTGGCGAACTCGGCGGCGTCGAGCTCGGCCGGGCTCGTCTGCCGGATCGGCGCCTGCCCCGGTGTGCCCCAGCCGGTGTAGACGGCGTCGACATCCGTGACGATGACGAGCATGTCGGCGTCCAGGTCGACGGCCAGGAGCGCGGCGGCGAGATCCTTGTCGATCACGCCCTCGACGCCCACAAGCCGCCTGCCGGCGGGGACGGGCTCGTCCGTGAATCTCGTCGGGATGCCGCCGCCGCCCGCACAGATCACCACCGCGCCCCGTTCGAGCAGCGCGGCGATCGCGTGGATCTCGAAGATCCGCTTCGGCCGTGGCGACGGGACGACGCGGCGGTAGCTGTCGCCGTCCCGGCCGAACGTCCAACCGCGCTCGGACGTGAGCCGGCCGGCCTCGTCCGCCCCGTACAGGGGGCCGACCGGTTTGGTGGGGTTGGCGAACGCCGGGTCGTCGCCGTCGACCTCGATCATAGTGAGCAGCGTCGCGAGCGACCGCTCCTGCGGGAGCTCGTTCCCGAGCTCCTGCTCGATGATGTACCCGATCATGCCCTCCGTCTGGGCGCCGAGCACGTCGAGGGGGTAGGTCTGCACATCCGGATAGGCGGCGCCCTGAAGCGCCAGGAGGCCCACCTGAGGCCCGTTCCCGTGCGCGATCACGAGCTCGTGCTCGAGGGCGACGGGCGCGAGCGCCTTGCAGGCCTGGTGGGCGTTCTCGCGCTGGTTCTCGGCGGTGAGCGCCTGCCCGCGCCGGAGCAGGGCGTTTCCGCCGAGTGCGGCGACGACACGCACCGCTACTCCCCGAGGGTCGCGACCATCACGGCCTTGATCGTGTGCATCCGGTTCTCGGCCTCGTCGAACACGATGGAGGCGGGAGACTCGAACACCTCCTCGGTCACCTCGAGCGCGTCCACCCCGAACTTCTCGGCGATCTCCTTGCCGACCTGCGTGTCGGAATTGTGGAACGCCGGCAGGCAGTGCATGAAGCGGACGTCGGGGTTGCCGGTGAGCTCCATCGTCCGCCGGTTCACCTGATAGGGCGTGAGCAGCTTGATCCGCTCGGCCCACACCTCGTCGGCCTCTCCCATCGACACCCACACGTCGGTCACGAGAACGTCGGCGCCTTGCACCGCCTCCTCGACGTTCTCGGTGATCGTGATCCGGCCGCCTGAGCGGGCCGCCTCGTCGCGGGCCGGGTCGACGAACTCCGCGGACGGCCACAGCGACGCGGGGCTTGCGATCCGGACGTCCATCCCCAGCTTCGCCCCGCCGATCAGGTACGTGTCGGCCATGTTGAAGCGCGCATCGCCGAGGTAGCAGAACGCGACCTCCGAGAGCGGCTTTCCCAGGTGCTCGCGCATCGTCAGGAAGTCCGCCAGGATCTGCGTCGGGTGCCACTCGTCGGTGAGGCCGTTGTACACCGGCACGCCGGCGTGGGCGGCGAGCTCGTCGGCCGTGCCCTCGGCGAAGCCGCGGTACTCGATCGCGTCGTACATGCGCCCGAGCACCCGGGCCGTGTCCTTCGCGGTCTCCTTGTGGCCCATGTGCGAGCCGGCCGGGCCGATGAACGTCACGTGCGCGCCCTGGTCGTAGGCGGCGACCTCGAACGCGCAGCGCGTCCGAGTGGAGTCCTTCTCGAAGATCAGCGCCACGTTCTTGCCGACAAGCCTGCGCTCCTCGCGGCCCTCGCGCTTGGCCGCCTTGAGCTCGGCTGCGAGGTCGAGCAGGTAGGTGATCTCGTCCGCGGAGAAGTCCGCGAGCGTCAGGAAGTGCCGGCCGCGGAGAGTGGATGCGGTGCTGGCCAGCGACGTGCTCCTTTCACGGATCCCGGACGATCGGGCAGGTCATGCAGTGGCCGCCGCCGCGGCCCTTCGCCGAGCTCCAAGCCGGCGACAGCGCTCCACTGAGCGTCCCGCCGGGTCGGTCGGGATGCCTCATCCCGACCGCACGAAGAGTCACGACGCTAGGCGGCGGAGCGGCCGGTCAGGCGGACGTCTCGGGGCTGGCGAGCGCGGCCAGGCGCCTGACTGGCGTCACGACCCGCTCCTCGGCGCCGGCCGTGCCCATGGCGCACCGCTCGATCTGGGCGGGGAGGTCGGCGAGCGCTCGCAGGGCCGGGGACTCCGTCCCGGGCGTGTCGCGCATCGCGGCCAGCGCGCTCAGGAAGCCGGCAGCCGCATTCCAGGCGCTGTGATCGGGCGTGAAGCCGTCCCACAGCGTGACGACGTCACGAACCAGATCCTCCCGGGCGGTCTCCGGGAACCCGCCGGAGCGGATCCATTCGACGACCGCAGGCGCGTTGGCATCCCAGCGATCGTCGGACGCCGCGTTGGGGCGCGCGGTTGTGCTGGGCCGCCGGTCGGGAGCCGGTTCGGGGGGCGGAGATTCGAGCAAAACTGGAGCCGATGCACGGGCGTGCGCTGGAGAGCATACCCATCTGACGCAGCGGGAGATCTTCGGGTAAGACGGCGCGGACGGAGGAGCCTTCATCCAGTTGGCGCGATGTCGCCATCCGCCGCGGGTCCGTAGCGTCACATTGTTGACGGGCAGCCGTCGTTCGGCGTGCGACCCGCGACCGGACCGGTCGGAGACGCACTGTTTGCAGACGGACTGCGGATCCGCCGCCGGCTGTCCGTCAACACCCTCCCCGGCCGGTGCCGCGCTACTCGAGGATGCCGAGCTCCCGCGCCTGCCTGACGGCGTCCGAGCGGCTGTTCACGCCGAGCTTCCGGTAGGCCGAGATCGCCTCCGTCTTCACCGTGTGGCGCGACAGGTAGAGGCGCTCGCCGATCTGGCGGAACGACAGGTGCGTCGGCAGGTAGCGGAGCACCCTGAGCTCCGCCGTCGTCAGGTGGCCGGAGCCGGGGACCGACACGGCCGGGAAGGCGTCGAGCGTCGCTCGCAGCGACGTCAGCCGCCGGCGCAGGGCGGTGGCGTCCCGAGCGCCCTCCTGGATGGCGCGGCGTGCGGCCCGCTCGAGGTCGCGTGCCGCGGGCGCGTCGCCCAGCTGGAGGTGCGCCTGGGCGAGCACGATCTCCATCTGGGCCTGCATCCAGGCCGGCCGCCAGCCCGGCACCGCGAGGTTGGCGGCGGCGCGCTCCATCCGGTCGCGGGCCTTCGCCTCGCTCCCGTGCTTCGCGAAGTCGAGCGCCGAGAGCGCCTCGACGATCGCTCCGCCCGAGCCGTTCTCCAGGCCGTGCTCGTACATCACCGCCTCGGCATTTGCCGCAAGCTCTCGCGACGCCTCCACGTCGTTCTCGTCGCCCGCGAGCTGGCAGAGCTGGGCGAGGATGTGCGGACGCAGCACGGGAGCGCCGATCGCGGCGAGCTGATCGCCCTCGCGCAGGCGCGAGCGTGCGTGCTCGAGATCGCCCATGAGCGCCGCGGCGGATCCCTCGAGATAGCACGCCACGGGCCGCCACGGGCTGTCCGGCGGCTCGAGCCGGTACGCCTGGTCTGCGTCGCGGGCCATCTCGGCCACCCCGCCGGCGGCGGCCGCGGCACGGAGCAGCGCGAGCCGGCCGTGAGCGGCGTCGGATGCGTGGCCGTTCATGTCCGCGATCGCTCCTTCCGCAACGGCCACCCAGTACGTCGCGCCCTCCGCGGCACCCGAGCACATGGCGTCCCATCCGCGGGCGACGGCGAGATGGTGCTCGCGCCGGAGCTCGTCGGGCGGGAACTCGCGCAGGAGCTCGCCGATCCCGCCTCGCCGGCGAAGCAGGTAGTCGGGAAGCGCGTCCCCGACGAGCTGGCCCGCACGGTCGATCGCTCCGGCTTCGCGCGCGTGGTGGATCGCCGCCTCGACGTCGCCGTGCTGCTCGCACCACTCGCTGGTGCGCAGATGAAGCGCGGTGACGGCGTCGGGGTCGTCGGTCCGGAGGTCCTGGGCGAGCATGTCGCGCAGCAGCGGATTCAGGCGGTACTGCACGCCCCGCTGATCCAGAGCCGTCATGGGGACGCCGCCGCGGGCGAGCCGGCGCAGGATTCGTCCCGAATCGTTCCGCTGCAAGGCCGCGTCGCAGACCGGGCCGCTCAGCCGTTCGATCACCGAGCTTTCGATCAGGAACCTGCGCAGGTCCTCGGGCTGCGGGTCCAGAACCGCCTCGCCGAGGTACGCCGCGACGCTGGGCTCCCACCCGCCCATGTCGCCGATGCACGCCGTGCCGCTCTGCTGGGCCATGGCTGTCGCGAGCAGCGACACGCCCGCGGGCCACCCGTCGGTGCGGCGCGCGAGCGCCTCGACATCGTGGGCGGAGAGATCCATGCCGGTGTCCGCGACGAGGGCCGCGCATTCGGCAGCGGACATCGCGAGGTCCGCTTCCCGGAGGTGGATCAGCGACCGGCCGGCGATGAGCGTCCCGAAACGCATGTCGAGGTCGGTCCGCGATGCGATCACGAGCCGCGACCCGCGCGGGATGCTCCGCATTGCGCGTGTCACGATCTCGAGGGCGGCAGGGGCGTGCAGGTGGTGGGCATCGTCGAGGACGAGCGCGAACCGCGCCGTGCACGCACCGAGGGCGTCGACGAGCTGCTCTGCGGGGTCGCCGGTCGCAGCGGCCTTCACCTGCCGGCCGCCCTGGAGCGAGGCGAGTGCGGCAAGGATCGTCTCGGCCAGCACCGATGGGTCGTTGTGGCTCTCGTCCAGCGAGATCCAGGCGTGACACGGCGCGGCGGAGGCGATCTGCGCCGCGGCCGTGGTCTTGCCGGAGCCGGCCGGCGCGGTCATCAGCACGACCTGCGCACCGGAGGTCTCGATACGGACCATGAGCGTTCGCCGTGCGACCGTCCCCTGGTGCAGGACGGGCGGATCGAAGCGCCCGGAGGCCGGACGGCCGGCGGCGACCACCGCGTTCGGCGAGTCCGGAGTGGCGGAGACGTCGCGGACGACTGCCACCCCGCCGATCACCTCGCCGAGGTCCGAGTGCAGCGGCTTCGCATGCACGACGTACGCGATGCGGCCGTCCGGGGAGTGCACCTCGCACGTCGACGCGCGCCCGGCGAGCGCGCGTCGGCAGTGCGGCGTCGCGGCGAGCGCCACCTCCGCCGGAAGGACGTCGCGGACGCGGCGGCCCGCGAGATCGTCCGGCTCGTCCGTTCCGAGGGCAAGCGCGTCGCCGCCCGCCAGGCGGACCCGCAGCTCTCCGTCGAACACCACAACCCTGATGCCCGGCAGCTGCTCCAATGCCCGCTCGGCCAGACGATTCGCGTCGAGCACGCCAGCGAGGTCGTCGCTCGGCTTCGTCATGTCACCCTCCGATGTGGGTCGCTCCCGGTCCGGGTCCCTGTTCCCGGCCAGCGTCACGACGGTCCACGCGGAGTGACTCTGGCACACGCCCGCCGTTCCCGGCATCCGCGAATTCGCGGATACCCGCGTCGCGAGAGTCGTCAGTTGTCGTACGGGTACGCGCACCGGGTGGCATCCATCCTCAATGGCGGTTAACACCACCGATCGCCGCCACGGCGGCGGTGTATGGTGTGCTCCGTCGAGGGCAGAGGGAGTCTCGTGCGACACGCCTGGATGAACGGGCACATCGGTCACGCCCCCAACCGGTCGTTGGACAGGCGGCGGGAGAAACGCCCGTGACCATCCGCGTGCTGGTCGCGGACGACAGCTATCTGGCGCGCGAGGGCATCGCGCGGATCCTCGAAGACGAGGACGACATCGAGGTCGTGGACGAGTGCGAGGACCTGGAGTCGCTCCGGCGGGCGGTGGCGGAGCTCAAGCCCGATGTCGTGGTGACGGATGTCCGCATGCCCCCGACCGGGACGGATGAGGGCATCCAGGTCGCGGCCGAGCTTCGTGAGTCGCATCCGGACGTCGCCGTGCTCGTGCTCAGCCAGGTGGCCGACTCGGCATACGCCATGGAGCTCTTCAAGGGCGGAACCGAGGGCCGCGGCTACGTCGTCAAGGACAGCCTGCGCCGCGGCGACGAGCTAACCCGCGCGATCCGGGAGGTCGCCGCGGGCACCGCCTACGTCGACTCACGGGTCGTCGCGACGCTCCTGGCTCCCCGGTCGGACGATCAGCTCGACGTGCTGACGCCGCGCGAGCTCGAGATCCTCGGCCTCATCGCCGAGGGCCGCAGCAACGCCGCGATCGCGGCGGCAACGCAGATCTCCAAGCGGGGCGTCGAGCGACACGTCAATTCGATCTTCGCCAAGCTCAGGCTCACCGATGCCGGAGACGTGAACCGGCGCGTCATGGCGACGCTCGCCTTCCTCCGGGCGGAGTCCGGGCACACCGACGACCCCTGAGGGGCCGGGCGGTGCCTCCCACGGGCCTCGAGCGCCCGCCTTCGCGCGCATGAGCAGCAGCTCGTGTGCCGAGACGACGGCCGAGCCCGGGGTGGGCTGGACGCGTTTCCAGCCGCCGTCGGCGGCGAGCTCCCAGGCGTAGGCGGTGTCGGCGAGCAGCGCCTCGAGGATGCCGCGCACGCGCGACTTCGGGGCCGCGTTCTCCACTGGGGCCAGCACCTCGACCCGCCGCTCGAGGTTGCGCGTCAGAAGATCGGCGCTGCCGATCACGAGCCGCTCATGGCCGGCCGTCTCGAACGACAGGATCCGGCTGTGCTCGAGGAAGGGCCCGAGCACGCTTCGCACCCGCAGATGGTCGCTCAGGCCAGGGACGCCGGGGCGCAGCGTGCAGATGCCGCGCACCACGACGTCGATCTCGACGCCGTCGGCCGAGGCGGCATAGAGCGCCGAGATGACATCGGGGTCGGCCACCGCGTTCGCCTTGATGCGGATCCGGCTCGGGTGGCCGGCCCGCGCGCCGCGCGCGACCGCGGCGATCTCGCTCAGGATCCACTGCTTGAGGTACCACGGCCCGACCACGAGCTTCTCGAACCGAGGCGTTCGGCCGCCGCGGCCCGCGAGGACGTCGAAGAGCGCCTGGGCGTCGGCGGCGATCGCCGGGTCGGCCGTGAAGAGGCTCAGATCCTCGTAGACCGAGGCGTTCGACGCGTGATAGTTGCCCGTGCCGATGTGGACGTACCGCCTGATCCCGGCGCCCTCCTGCCGTTCGATCAACGCCAGCTTGGCGTGCACCTTCAGGTCATACGGCCCGTGCAGCACCTCGACGCCGGCCGCGCGCAGCGTCCGCGTCCACGAGATGTTGGGGGCCTCGTCGAACCGGGCGCGCAGCTCCATGACGCATACCGAGCGCCGGCCGGCGGTTGCGGCGTCCATGAGCTTCGCCAGCGTTCCCGACGGGTTGCCGGTTCGGTAGACGGTGGCCTGGAGCGCGGTCACGTCCGGGTCGCTGGCTGCGGCGGTGAACGCGTCGACGCTTTCCTCGAACGACTCGTAGGGATGGTGGGCGAGGACGTCCTGCGTCGCGAGGCGCGCAAAGACGTTGCGCGGCGGCGCCGGCGCCGGCTCGAACCGGGGGGTGCTCCGCTCCTCGTCGCCGATGAGCATCGACGTCTTCCGCAGGGCCGCGAGGCCGAGCGGGGCCGAGCTCCAGTACACCTGGTCCTCGCCCAGTCCCAGCCGCTCGGCGAGCCCCAGGGCGAGCGGCCCGTCCGAGTACGCGGACACCTCGAGCCGCACGACGTCGTTTCGCCATTCACGCAGGTCGCGAAGCTCCGACTCGGCCTCGGGCGGGCCCGCGTCGAGGTTTGAGGGCACAACGGCGTCTCGCGTCATGCGGAAGACCGCATGGCGGCTCGGCGTGGCGCCGAGCACGGCCCGGAGCCGGTGTGCCACGAGGTCCTCGACCCCGACCATGACCCGGCCGCCGCCGACGTCGAGCGGGACGAACCGGGGCAGCGCGGCGGGCATCGGGACGACGAACGTCCGCCGGCGGCCGGAGCCGGGGGAGCGGGTCTCGGCGAGGATCGCCACCGTCAGCGCCTGAAGCCGGGGAAACGACGCGCCGGCCTCGATCTCGACCGGTTCGAGCGTGCCGAGCACGCGCCTGCACGCCGGGCCGTCGAGCATGAGCGCGCCGCCGCCGGCTGGGCCGCGGACCTCGATCCCGAGCCGGCCGAGCTCCGGCAGCAGCGACTCGTGCCACAGGTTGTCCTGGCCGGCCTGCAGCCGCACGACCCGCTTTCGGAGCGCCGCCAGCGTCCGGACGGCGGCCTCGCTGCTCTTGGCGGCCGGATCTCGCTCGTCCCGTTTCCTGAGAAGGCGGGCCACGCGAACGGCGAAGAACTCGTCGAGGTTGGACGAGACGATCCCGCACAGCTTGACGCGCTGGAGGAGCGGCAGCCGCGGCGTCGACGCGAGCTCCAGCACCCGCTGGTCGAAGTCGACCCACGACGTCTCCCGGTTCATGACCGCACCTCTCGGCGTGCGTGAACGGCGCGCCGCCGGGGAGCGGGACGCCTGGTGCTCGGGCTCGGCGGACACGGACTTTCGGGCGTCGTTGGGCATGTTCGGCTCCACGTCGGAGGGGCGCGGGCTCTGCACCGTACGGGGCGGCCGGCGACGCGGTGTCGTGCAGGCGGGATGAATTGCGCCACATGCAGGAGTAAGATCGCCGGATGAGCGTGACGGAGGTCACCTACGGGCACGGGTGGGCCGCGCCGGCCATCCGGCTCGGACGGACGAGGTATGTGCTCGCCCTCGCGGCGGTGGCGCTTGCGTACAACGGTGCGGCGCAGCTGAGCTACAGCCTCGAGTTCGCCGGCCCGGTTGCCGCGGTCGTCTGGCTTCCCGTCGGCGTCGGCATCGCCTTCGCGTACTTCGGCGGGCTGTGGCTCCTGCCGGGCGTCGTCATCGGCGATCTCCTCGCCAACGACTACTCAGCGCTGCCGCTGTGGTCGGCGATCGGCCAGTCCGTTGGCAACGTCCTCGAGGTCGCCGTTGCCACGCTCCTGATCTGGCGCTTCGTGCGGCGCGGCTCGCCGCTCGACAGCGTCACGGGCGTCTGCTTTCTGCTCGTCGGCATCTCCACGGGCGTGGCGGTGAGCGCAAGCATCGGCACGCTCTCCCTGTGGCTGGGCGGTGTCCTGACCACCTCCGACCTGCCCACCGTCTGGAGCACGTGGTGGTTGGGGGACGCGTGCGGCGCGCTCCTCATCGTTCCACTCGCCATGGCGTGGTGGCGTCCCGTCCGCTCCATCTCGTGGCCTGCGCCACGCGTGCTCGAAGCGGGCGCGATGATCGTCGCCGTGGCGACGCTCACGGAGATCCCGTCGCGCAGCCACCGGCCGCTCGTCTACATGGTGTTCCCGTCCCTCATCTGGGCCGCCCTTCGGTTCGGCCCGCGCGGGGCGACGCTCGCGATCTGCATCTCGGCCGGCGTGACCATCATCACGACGACGCACCACGACGGCGCCTTCGCCTTTCACTCGATCTCGCACAGCGTCCACGCGCTCCAGCTGTTCGTCGCCGTGTCGGCAGTCTCGACGCTGCTCCTGGCGGCCGCCGTGGCGGAGCGCGGGCGCTACGTGGGTGAGCTCGCCCAGAGCCGGGCCCGGATCCTGGAGGCGACGCGGCAGGAGCGCAAGCGCCTCGAGCGGGACCTGCACGACGGCGCCCAGCAACGGCTGACCTGGCTCGCGGTGAGGCTGCACGATGCCGCCGGCGTCTCCCGCCGCTCGCAGCGCTCCGGCGCCGACGCGCTCCGGCACGCCGAGGCCGAGGTGGAGATCGCGATCCAGGAGCTGCGTGACCTCGCCCGGGGGCTCCATCCGGCCGTGCTGACCGATCTGGGGCTGGGAGCGGCCGTCCGCAGCGCCGCGCTTCGCACCACGATTCCCGTGGTCTCGGTCGACGTCTCCGACGACCGCATGGACGAACGGATCGAGACCGCCGCCTACTTCGTCATCGCCGAGGCGGCGACGAACGCGCAGAAGCACGCCGGCGCCCAGTCGATCGCGATCACGGGGGCGGTCTCGGCCAGCGCGCTGCGGATCGGCGTCGCAGACGACGGCCGGGGCGGCGCCGATGTCGACGGCAGCGGGATCCAGGGCATGCGCGACCGCGTCGAGAGCCTCGGCGGCGTGCTCAGGGTCGAGAGCCCGGTCGGAGTCGGCACGCGGATCAGCGCGACGATCCCGCTGGCCAAGCCGTAACGCCGCGATCGCCGACGGCCGCGGACGGGTTCGTGCCATCGGGACGATGCGCCGGCCGGCCCCGGCGGGCATGATCGCGGGCATGAGCAAGCATGACGCACCTGGTGCGGGCCCGAGTCTGGCTGAGGAAGGCCTCGGCGCGAAGTTCTACCTCATGCTCGTCGGCGGGGTCATCGTGGCGGTCCTCGGGTTCTTCCTGATCGTCTTCCTGTTCGGGGCGGCCTGGTACGCCTGGGGGTTCATCGGCGCGGCGATCGCGCTCGTCGGAGCGAGCGCGGCGGTCCAGTGGATGATGGACCGCCGGTCCCGCAAGCGCTGGTCGTAGCCGCCGGCGGCTGCCCGGGCGAGACGTGCTGGACGAGCTGGAGCGGATCGACGCGGCGGTCTATCGCGCCGTCGCGGCGACGCCCACGCCGGCGCTCGACGCGACGCTGCGGCGAACGTCACGGATCGCCGATCGCTCGGTCCTCTGGATGGTCATCGCGGCGGGCCTGTCGGCCACCGGGCCGAAAGGGCGTCGAGCGGCCGCGAGCGGGCTGGCGTCGGTCGCGCTGACGTCGGCGGTCGTGAACGTGGGGCTGAAGCCGCTCCACCGCCGGCGCCGGCCCGACAACGCCCAGGTCCTTGCGACCCCCGGCCGGAGCGTCCGCATGCCCGGGTCGGCGTCGTTCCCGTCAGGCCACTCGGCGTCGGCGTTCGCATTCGCCACGGCGGTGGGCGGGGAGATCCCGGCGCTCGGCCTGCCGCTGCGCGTGCTGGCGGCGGCGGTGGCGTACTCCCGCGTCCACGGCGGCGCCCACTACCCGGCCGACACGATCGCCGGCTCGCTGATCGGGGGCGCTGCGGCGAGCTTCGTCACCCGCGCTCGGCGCCGATCGTGAGCGCGCACAGAACGAGGCCGCCGGCCCCGGGTGGAACCGGGGGCCGGCGGCCGCGGTCGTCCTCTAGGCGGTAACGGTGTCCGGCGTGCCGTGCAGGGCATCCTGCAGCTCAGCCTCGGTCTCCTTCGAGAGCGAGGACTTGAGCACGGTGCCGCCGAAACGGCTCAGCCCCTCGACGGCCTTGTCCGGCGTCACCTTCTCGACGACGAGGAAGAGCGCCGAGTTGCCGGGCTTCAGCATGTCCCGAACCTGCTGCTGGAACTGCTTGTCGAGGCCTGACTTCTCGAGCTTCGCGAAGAGCGCTCCGAAGCCGGCTCCGACGGCCATCCCGAGCACCGGGACGAAGAACAGGAGCCCGAAGAGCATGCCCCAGAACATGCCCCAGGTCGCCCCTGCGCCCACCATGTGGTGGTTCGTCATGACCTTGTACTTGCCGTCCTTGTTGCGGATGATCGCCGCGATTGCATCGGGCTGGATGATGAGCTCCTGAGCAAGGTGCTCGGCCTCGTTCATCGCCTCGATCGCGGTCGTCTCATCGTCGTACCCGATCGCGATTAGATCGGACAATTGCCGTTCCTCCTCTCGTGCGATTCCTGACGTGTCACAGCGCTGGCCCCCAGGGCCGGGCGTCGATCGACCTCCAGTGTCCGCGACGGCCGCGGCGCCGGCATCGTCCAATCGGGATGGTCCGCGGAACCGGAGGGCCGGCCGGTGTGCCGACCGGTCGGCCCTCCCAGTGCCCGCAATGCTCAGCGCAGGCGGTGAGCGCTCAGCGGCGGCGGGCGATCCTGCGTGCGGTCGTCTAGCCCGACTCCACCGCCGCGTTCAGCTTGGCCTCCTCGGCCGTCATGAGCCCGATCGCGACGAGGTCGTACGGGCTGACGAAGCCGTCGGCGATCCTGAACCCGTTCGCCCGGGCCACCGCGTCGCGGAGCGGAACGGCCCAGTGATGCTCGATCATGAGCAGGATCGCCGCCGTGTCGTTGGGGATGTCACCCACGACCTCCCACGCCTCCTCGGCGGAGAAGATCCCGACGCCCTCCTGGGCCGCGGTCTCGGCCCCCGCCAGCGCCACCTTCTCGACGTTGGCCTCGTCGTCTCCGAACGCGCCGATGCCGACGAGCGCACCGATCTTGGCGCCGAGCTCGATCTCCTCGTCCTTCGTCAGGTTGCTCATCTCGAGGATCGCGACCTCGCCCTGCGCATCCTTGTAGACCGCAAGCGCGTCGATCACGCGAATCGTGTCGGCCTCTCGCAGCCGCTGGAGCTCATCGAGGATCTCCCCCTCGAACTGCGGATGTGCGAAGCCGAGCACAATGCAGCTGTACCGGTCCTATTGCCATCGTCCCACTCCCTTTCTCTCAGGGTCTTCCGGCGGGTCGGAGCATGGCGATCCAGCCGCTCCAGGTGCATCGCCCGAAGGGGATGATGAGCCCTCCGCTCACGCGTGCAGCGCCCGGGCCTTGAGCTGGTTGTACTCGTCCTGCGAGATCGCGCCGCTATCGAGCAGCGACTTCGCCTGGCTGATCTGCGCGGCCGGGTCAGCGGCCCCGCCGTAGCCAGCCGCGGCAGCCGAGTAGCCCGGCGTGCGCTCCGCGATTCCCTGCGAGTTGGTGATGAGGTAGGAGATCAGCCCGAGCGCCGGCGCGAGCAGCAGGAAGATGAGCCACGCGGCCTTCTTCCCGCCCGACGCATCCTGCCGCCGGAAGACGTCGACGATCACGTGGAACAGCATCATGAAGTAGACGACCATGAAGAAGATCACGAGGAGCGACCACAGGAACTCTCCAAGGCTCAAGACCACCATCTCGTCCCCTTTCGTCCGGCGGCGCGCGGCGCCGCGACGGGTTGTGTGCGGCGTGACTCCTACCTGCGGCAGGCACCGTGACCCTCATCCCGATTGGGCGATCGACGGACGGGACGGCCGGATCATCCCGTTCGGAGGACGCCGTCACAGCCGGAGCGCGCTTGGCTCCCTGGTGCAACGACCACACGGATTGGAGGTGCGTCAGATGTGGTACGGCGGCCGGCGGGGGTTCGCCGGCTGAGGGCGGGGGCAGCGGCCGCGTTCGAGGGGCCGCCGCTCAGAGGCCCGCTCCGCTTGGGGCGGGTGAGGATCCGAGGATTGGGGAGCGGCTCGCTGTGGCTTCAGAACCGACCACAGGGCTGACCGAGAGCGAGAAGGCCGACGACGGCTCGGCGCATGCGGGCAAGAGCCATCGCGTCCTCGTGCCCGTGCTTGTCGGGCTCGGTCTCGTCTGCATCTTCGTGTCGACCCTCAGCGTGTGGCTGCGCGACGCGGCCCTCGACTCCGGTACCTGGCAATCGCAGAGCACGCAGCTGCTCCAGAGCGACAACGTCCGCGGCCTCGTCGCGACCTACGTGGCCGACCAGGTCGTCACGCAGACCGACGCGCAGGAGCTCTTGGCGAGCTCGCTTCCGCCGCGGCTGCAGCCCCTCGCCGGGGCCGGCACGGCGGCCCTCGGCCGGCTGGCCGACCAGGCCGTGAACGATGCGCTGACGCTCCCGCGTGTCCAGGACCTGTGGGCTCAGGCGAACCTGCGGGCGCACGAGAAGCTGGTGGCGTTCCTGGAAGGCAAGACCACGAGGCTGCAGACGTCGAACGGCAACGTCGTCATGAACGTCGACCAGATCGTGGCGAACATGGGCGCGCGCCTCGGGGCGAGCCCGGACGCGGTGGCGCGCGTGCAAGGCCACGTGGAGCCGATCGTGCTGGTCCGCTCCAACCAGCTCGGGGCGGCGCAAACCGGCGTGCAGGCTCTCAGGGTGCTGTCGATCTGGCCGCTCTTGATCGGCGTCGCGCTCATCGCTGCCGCCGTCTATGTCGCGAGCGATCGCCGGCGGACCGTGGTGCGCGACGTCGCGATCGGGTTCGTCGTGATGGGCGTGGTGCTCCTGGTGGTTCGCAAGTTCCTCGGCGACGTCGTGATCGACTCGCTCGTCAAGGCCGACTCGGTCAAGCCGGCCGCCCATGACGTCTGGGACATCTACACCAGCCTGCTCAGGGAGTCGGCGGTCGCGGGCGTCGCAATCGGGATCCTGGGACTCCTGTGGAGCTGGCTCTCCGGCCCGGCGACCGCGGCGGGGTCGATCCGGCGCCGGCTGGCACCGGCGTTCCGCGACCACCCGGTGCGCGCGTACACGGTCATGGCGCTTCTCGCTCTGCTCGTCGCGCTCTACCAGCCTCCCGGGACGCCCCGCCGCTCGATCGGCCTGATACTCCTGGTGGTCGTCGCATTCGCCGGCCTCGAGGCGCTGCGCCGCCAGTCGGTCCGGGAGAACCCCGACGCGACCGACGGCGTGTGGGCCGGAATCAGCGGTCTCCGCCGCCGGCCCGACCCCGGGAAGCGGCTCGAGCAGCTCGAGCGGCTGACCTCGCTCCACGACAAGGGTGGGCTGACCGACTCCGAGTACGAGCGTGAGAAGGCGCTCGTCTTGTCGCACTAGGGCTCCTCCATACGGGATGACGGAGCCTGAGGAAGGGTGCATCCATATGACGGTGACCGACTATCAGACGACTCTTCGCCTTCTGGCCGTGCGAGACAACGCGTTCGTCGAGCGCTCGCTCGCCTCGGAGACGGCGAACCGGGCGGAGTCGGCCCTCGACGAGCTGATGTACGCATTCGTCCGCCTCGCCGTGATGATCTCAGTCGGGGCATCCGTCCAGTCCCTGCGCCCGATCGTCGAGGCGGCGGAGGAGGCCGGCGCGACCCGGGAGCAGATCGTCGGCACGCTCGTGGCGGCGATGCCGGCGACCGGCGTTCCGCGGATCGTCGCCGCGGCGCCGGCGATCGGGCTCTCGCTCGACTACGACGTGTTCGACGCGCTCGAGCAGCCCGGCCATGCCCACGTGCCCCTCGGGCGGGAGGAGCCGTGATGACCGACGCCCGGGCGGGCACCGTTCGCAGGGCGCTGGCGTTCGGCGGTGGTCTCCTCGCCGGGTGCACCATCGCCTGCATGGCGATGCGCTTCAGGAGCCCCGCCGGCCGGGGCGCGGGAGCGCGGATCTGATGACCGCCGACACCGCGTCGCCGACCGCGGCCGGAGGCCGCGCCGCCGGGGTAGGGAGCAGCCGGCCGTCGTCGCCCGCGGAGCGCGCCGCGGCCGGGCGCGAGGCTCGTCGCAAGACGCCCCGCTCCAGCCACGCCGGCGTCGAGCCCTCGGCCCGATCGCGCCGACCCGGTCGCGCTGCTCGAGCAGCAGGCCGCGACCCGCGTGCCCGAGCTCGTGCCGATCCGGTACGGGCGGATGCTCGACGTCGCCGTTCGCCTTCTTCCGCGGGGGCCGCGCTGATCATGGCTGGCAGATCTCGCGGCCGCGCCCGCGAACCGGATCTCGACGTCCAGCTCTGCGGGGATGCCCACCTGTCGAACTTCGGCGTCTTCGCCTCCGCCCGAGCGGCGGCTCGTGTTCGACATCAACGACTTCGACGAGACGCTGCCCGGCCCCTGGGAGTGGGACGTGAAGCGGCTCGGCGCGAGCCTCGATGGTCGCCGGCCGGGACGAACGGGTTCACGCGCAGGACCGCGAGCGACGTCGTGCGCGCGACCGTGCGCGTGCGTACCGCGGCGCGATGCGCGACTTCGCCCCGATGCGCAACCTCGACGTCTGGTACGCGCGGCTCGACGATCGACGACGCAGGTGCCAGCTCGCCGAGCTTGCTGACGCAAGCGGATGGCAAGCGCGACGCGCGAACGCGCGCTCGCACAAGGCGCGGACGCGCGACAGCCTCCAGGCGTTCGCGAAGCTGACCGGATCGTCGACGGCGAGCCGCGGATCGTCGCCGACCCGCCGCTGATCGAGCCCATCGACGATCTCCGAGGTGACACGCCGTCCGACGCGGTTCAGGCGCGCTGAGGCGATGCGCGCCGTATACGCGCCGACGCTTCACCGAGCGGCGGCATCCTGCTGAAGCAGTACCGGCTCGCAGACTTCGCGCGGAAGGTCGTCGGCGTCGGCAGCGTCGGCACGCGGGCGTGGATCGCGCTCTTGGTCGGCCGCGACGACGAGGCGACCCGCTGTTCCTCCAGATCAAGGAGGCCGGGCCGTCCGTGCTCGAGCCGCTTCGTCCGCAAGCAGCAGGTTCGCCAACCACGGCCAGCGGGTCGTCACCGGGCAGCGGCTCATGCAGGCGACGAGCGACATCTTCCTCGGCTGGACCCGGGTCGGCCGGGCTCGACGGCGGGCAGCGCGACTTCTACGTCCGCCAGCTGCAAGGACTGGAAGGGCTCGGCCGAGGTCGAGGCGATGGTGCCCACCGGGCATGGCACGCCTACGGCGCAGCTCTGCGGCTGGACGCTCGCCCGCGCGCACGCCCGCTCGGGCGACCGCATCGCGATCGCGAGCTACCTCGGGAGCGGCGACAGCTTCGACCGCGCGCTGCGTCGAGTTCGCCGACGCCTACGCCGACCAGAACGAGCGCGACCACGAGGCGCTTGGTGCTGCGGTCGAGGCCGGGCGCATCCCCGTGGTCACCGGACTGTAGATGCTCCCCAAGTCGGTCCTGCTCAAGCTGACACGCCGGCCGGAGGGTGCCGCCGCAGGCGCACCGCTCCCGGCGGCGCCGGATGTCGTCGGCGCGCCGCCCCGTGACCGGCCCGCGGACGCTCGCGCACCCGCTCCGTCCGAATCGCAGTCGGACGATGCACGAGCAGGTTGACGCCAAGCCGCACCGGCCGCAGATCCCCGGCCTGCGCATGCTTCGGTCCTACCGGCGCAGCTGGCTCGCCGAACGACCTCGTCGCCGGGCTGGTCCTCACCGCGCTGCTCGTGCCGCAGGGCATGGCCTACGCGGAGCTCGCCGGCCTCCCGCCGATCACCGGTCTCTACACCTCGATCCTGTGCCTGATCGGCTACGCCGTCTTCGGCCCGTCGAGGATCCTCGTGCTCGGCCCGGACTCGTCGCTCGGGCCGATGATCGCGGCCACCATCCTCCCGCTCATCGGCGCGAACGGCGATCCCGCGCGGGCGATCGCGCTGGCCTCGATGCTCGCGCTGCTCGTCGGCGCCGATCACCATCGGTCGGCGGCATCGCGCGGCTCGGGCTTCGTCGCCGACCTGCTCTCGCAAGCCGACGCATGATCGGCTACATGAACGGCCTCGCGGTCACGATCCTGGTCGGCCAGCTGCCGAAGCTGTTCGGGTTCTCGATCGACGCCGACGGCTTCATCGACGAGGCTGCAGGGGTTCGTGAAGGGCGTGGCGGACGGCAAGACCGTCGGCGCGGCGCTGGCCGTCGGGCTGCTCGGGCTGGTCGTCATCCTGGGCCTCCAGCGGTTCTATCCGAAGATCCCGGGCGTGCTCGATCGCGGTCGTGCTCTCGATCGTCGGCGCGAGCGGATTCGACCTGGAGCAGCACGGCGTGAGCGCTGGTCGGCTCGCTGCCGCAGGGCTTCCCGCCGTTCACCATCCCGGACGTCCGCGCTGTCCGACATCCCGCCGCTGCTCGCCGGCGCGTTCGGCATCGCGCTGGTCTCGCTCGCCGACACCATCTCCACCGCGTCGGCCTTCGCGGCGACGGCGCGGGCGAGGACGTCGACGGCAACCAGGAGATGATCGGGTCGGCGCGGCCAACCTCGCGGCCGGGCTGTTCCAGGGGTTCCCGGTCAGCACCAGCGGCTCGCGGACGGCCGTCGCCGAGCAGGCCGGGGCGAAGACGCAGGTGACGGGCTGGTCGGCGCGCTCGCGATCGCACCGATGCTGCTGTTGCGTTCCCGGGGCTCCTGCGCGACCTCCCGAACCCCACGCTCGGCGCGGTCGTGATCGCGGCGTCGCTGTCGCTCGCCGACATCCCTGGGACCGTGCGGCCTGTAGCAGCAGCGCCGAACCGAGTTCGCCGTCTCGATCGCGGCGTTCCTCGGCGTCGCCCTGCTCGGCGTGCTCCCGGGGATCGGCGTGGCGGTCGCCCTGTCGGTCGCTCAACGTGTTCCGCCGATCGTGGTGGCCCTACCAGACCGTGCTGGGGCGCGTCGCGGGCATCCCCGGGCTACCACGACGTGCGCAGCTACCCCGCATGCCGAGCTGCTTGCCGGCAGCGCGTCATCTTCCGGTTCGACGCTCCCGCTGTTCTTCGCCAACGCGAGGACGTTCCGCGACCAGATCCGATGCGCTCGCGACGGCGTCGCCGCCGCCGCGGTGGATCATCGTCGCGGCCGAGCCGATCACCGACGTCGACACCACGGCCGCCGACATGCTCGAGGCGCTCGACGAGCGGATCGAACGCGCACGGCGATCTCGCTGGTCTTCGCCGAGATGAAGGACCCGGTCCGGAGCAAGATCGAGCGGTACGAGCTGACCAGGACGATCGACCCGCGGCACTTCTTCCCCACGCTCGAGGCGGCGGTCGCCGCCTTCGAGGCCGAAGGAGGCGACGCGGAGCCGTCCGGCATCGAGGAGGTTCCAACGTGAGCACCGAGGCGCACACACCGATGGCCGGCGGCGGCGATCGCCTGGTCGCCGGGATCTCGCTGGCCTGCCTTCGCGGCCGCACTCGCCATCGTGGCGGTCGGCGCGATCAACAACGTGGAAGGCGTGCTGCTGGCGCTTGCCGGGGTTGCCCTCGTGGTCGCCGGCGGGTGGTACGCCGTCTCGCGGCGGGGCGGCCCGCGGACGGCGGGGTTGGTCGCCGCGCTCGCCGGCGTCTGCGTCCTCGTCGCTGCCCTCGTGGTCGCCGACCTGGTCTGGTGGAGGGTTCTCTCGGCCGTCGTCCTCGGAGTCGTCGCCACCGGCACCGCCCGTTCGGCGCTCGAGCGGGCGGCGGCGCCCGACCCGGCGTCGCTCGGCGCCCCCGTCCCGGCGGCGGCGCACGCCACGCTGATCATGAACCCGGTCTCGGGTGGCGGCAAGGCGACCAGGTTCCATGTGGCCGACGAGTGCGCTCGTCGCGGGATCGAGGCCATCGTCCTGAACAAGGGCGACGACCTCGTGCAGCTCGCTGAGGATGCGGTCGTCCGCGGAACGGACGTGATCGGGATGGCGGGCGGAGACGGCTCCCAGGCGCTCGTCGCGGACGTCGCCCGCCGCCACGACATCCCGCTCGTCGTCATCCCGGCTGGTACGAGGAACCACTTCGCGCTCGATCTCGGACTCGACCGCGACGACGTGGTCGGCGCCCTCGACGCGTTCGGCGAGGCGGTCGAGCGCACCATCGACCTGGCGACGGTGAACGGCCGCGTCTTCGTCAACAACGCCTCGCTCGGCATCTACGCCCGAATCGTCCAATCGCCCGAGTACCGGGACGCGAAGCTCCGCACCGCCGCGACGATGCTCCCCGACATCCTGGGCCCGGAGGCCGAGCCCTTCGGCCTGCGCTACGTAGGTGCCGACGGCGAGGAGCATGACGAGGCGCAGATGATCCTGGTCTCGAACAACCCCTATCAGATGGATGACCTGGACGGGCGTGGCACCCGCGAGCGCATCGATCTCGGGGTGGTCGGCGTCGTGGCGGCGCGGATCGGGAGCGCGGTCGATGCCGAGCAGTTCGCGGCGCTGAACGCGATCGGCCAGCTACGGCGCTTTCACGGCTGGGACGAGTGGACGGCGCGGCGCTTCCAGATCGACTCCGACCGGCCGGTCGAGATCGGGATCGACGGGGAGTCGCTCACCATTGATCCGCCCCTCGTGTTCGAGACCATGCCGGCGGCCCTCCGGATCAGGTTGCCGCGGCATGCCAGCGGCAGGTCGCCGGCGGCGCGCCGGATCTCGGGCTCCACCCCCGGGCGGCTGTGGCGGATCGCGGTGTCCGGGGATCCGGGCGTGGAGTGACAGCGCGCAGGACTCATCCCCTCCGCACGATGCAGGGCCCGCGGGGCGCGGCAACCCTGAGTGGCATGCGACTGCTCATCGCGGCACTCGCCGTCTCCGGTGCGCTCGTGGCCGCCGGGTGCGGTGGCTCGAGCTCGGATGACGCGAAGGCCAAGGCCTGCGACGCGCGGGACGACATCCAGACCCAGATCACCAAGATCCAGGGCGTCACGACGGGCTCGACGACGCTCGATGGGGCGAAGACGGCGCTCGACCAGATCAGCAAGGATCTCGACACGATCGCCACCGAGGGACCCAAGGTGACGGGCGATCTGGGCGACCAGCTCAAGACGGCCAACGAGGGGTTCAAGAAGTCCGTGCAGGAGACGGCCAACAGCGTGACGTCGGCCGGCTCGGTTGCGGATGCGGCGGTCGCCGTGAGCGCAGCAGGGGAGCAGCTCGCCGCGAGCTACAAGAGCGCCTTCGCCAACGTCAGCTGCTGACGATGACGGACGACGAAGCTCGCGGCCGATTGGCAGGTGCGGCGGGTCGTGTGGCCGTGTCCCCTGCACGGGCGGCTGCGCGGGCCTGGCGCGGGCCGATCGAAGATGCGCTGGCGGATGCCGTCGTGGCGCCCGAGGTGGCCCGCGTGGTCGACCGGGTGCTGGCCGGTTCGCTGCCGGAGGAGATCGCCCGCTCGCTCGTCCGCCACCGTGTGCTGGAGCGCATCATGTCGGAGCTGGTGGAGAGCGGCGAGCTGGAGCGGGTGGTGACGGCCGCGCTCGCGAATCCCGCCACTCTCGCGGCGACAGACAAGGTGCTCGCAAGCGACGTGACCACCCGTGTGGTGCGCCACGTCGCCCGAAGCCCCGAGCTCCGCGAGGCGATCGCTCATGAGACGGCGGGGCTCGCCGAGGAGGTGATCGCAGACGTGCGCGGGTCAGCCGCCCGGCTTGACGATCGCGCCGAACAGCTCGTGCGTCGCCGCCGCCGTCGGGAACGCCCGATCTACGCGGGCATCGCCACACGCGCGGTCGCGCTGGCGGCCGACGCCGCCCTCTCCACCGTCATCTACATGTCGGTCGTGGGCGTGGCCGCGCTCGTGGCATCGCTGGTCGGCGGCCTTCGCCCGGAGTGGCTCGTCGGCGCGCTTCTGGCATCCGGATGGTTCCTGATCGCCGGCTCGTACTTCGTCCTCTTCTGGAGCACCGCGGGGCAGACGCCGGGCATGCGGCTCCTGCGCCTGCGTGTCCGTACGGGCGCGGCCGACGGCGATCCCCCCTCGATCGGCCGGTCGCTCGTGCGCCTCGTCGGGCTCGTGCTCGCGATCGTGCCGGTGTTCGCCGGCTTCATCCCAGTCCTTCTCACGGAACGGCGGCGCGGGCTCGCCGACGGGCTCGCCGGAACCGTCGTCGTCTACGACGCCGAGCCCGGCTGAGACCGGTCTCCGGGCCGGCGTCAGCGCTCGAGCGCGACGTCGGCGAAGGACGCGGCGTCTTCGATCGGTTCGAGGTGGGTGAAGACGGTTGCCGCGGGGACGGCCGAGCGCAGGTCGCGCTCGACCAGCTCCAGGAACGCATGCCCCTCGTGCACGCTCCATGAACCGGGCACCAGGACGTGGACCGACATGAACGATCGCCGGCCGGCCTGGCGGGTGCGAAGCGCATGGAACGCGACGCAGTCGCTCGCGTACCGGTCGAGGACCGCCTGGATCTTGGCCTGGTCGTCGGCCGGGAGGGCGTGATCCATCAGGCCGTCGATCGACCGGCGGACGAGGCGGGCCCCGGTGAAGACGATGTTGGCGGCGACGGCGAGCGCGATCGCCGGGTCCAGCCGCTCGATCCCGGTGGCGGCGACCAGGCCGACACCGAGGATCACGCCGGCGGACGTCCAGACGTCGGTCATCAGGTGGCGTCCGTCGGCCTCGAGGACGATCGAGTGGTGCCTGCGCCCGGCCCGGAGGAGCTGCAGGGCCACGACCAGGTTGATCGCGGACGCTACGGCCGATACTGCGAGCCCGGCGCCGACGTCCTGCAGCGCAGCGGGGTGGAGCAGGCGACCGAGCGCAAGCCCGGCGATGCTGAGCGCGGCCACCAGGATCATGCCGCCCTCGAGCCCGGCGGAGAAGTACTCGGCCTTCTCGTGCCCGTACCGGTGGTCGGGGTCGGGCGGCTGGCTGGCCCAGTGCAGCGTTGCGAGGGCGACGATCGCAGCGACGAGGTTCACGAGAGACTCGGCGGCGTCGGACAGGAGCCCGACGGAGCCGGTCACCAGCCACGCGCCCGTCTTCAGGGCGATGGTGACGACGGCCGCGGCGACCGAGAGCCACAGCAGCCGCGCCAGCTTCGCCTCACCCGTCGTCATGGCCACTTTGGCTCAGGGTCGCTCGACCGTGGCCGGCACGCATCGGTGGCGTCACCGAAAGCCGAGTTCGGGATGACTACGCATCGGCCCGCCGCGGCTCGACGGCGTGCCGGCCGGGCTCAGAGCCCATGCCGCCGGGCCCAGAGCCCGGCCTGCATGCGGTCGTTGACCCCGATCGCGCGGAAGATGCTGGTCAAGTGGGCCTTGACGGTCTTCTCGCTGATCTCGAGCCGGCGTCCGATCTGCTTGTTCGGCAGGCCCTCCGCCACGAGTGCGAGCACCTCGCGCTCGCGGTCCGTGAGGGCGTCCAGCGGGTCGGCGGTGCGGTGGGCGCCCAGCATCGTGCGCGCCGCTCGCGGGTCGAGGGGCGACTCGCCGCGGGCGGCCGTATGGATGCCGCGAATCAGCTCCTCCGGCTCGGCGTCCTTCAGGAGGTAGCCGACCGCGCCGGCGCTCAACGCGTCGACGATCCGCTCCCGGTCCATGAACGACGTCAGGACCACCACCTGGACGCCGGGAGCCTCCGCCGCGATCCGGCGGGTCGCCTCGATCCCGCCGACGCCCGGCATCGACAGATCCATCAGAACGACGTCCGGCCGCTGCTCGATGCAGAGCGCGACGGCCGCTTCGCCGTCGCCGACGGCGCCGACGATCTCCAGGTCGGCATGTGCACCGAGCAGCGAGACGAGCCCGTTGCGGACGATGGTGTGGTCATCGACGATCGCGACCCGGATCACCTGGTCGGCACCTCCAGCTGGACCTCGGTCCCTGAGCCCGGATTCGACGTCACGGTGAGCGTCCCGCCGGCCGTCTCCACGAGGTCGCCGAGCAGCGCGAGACCCATGTGGCCCTCGGCCCGGCGGGCGCGCACGTCGTCGTCGTCGAAGCCCCGCCCGTCGTCGGCGACCCGGAGGCTCACGGTGTCCCCGCTCTGCGTGACGCTGACCACGACGTTGCACGCGGCGGCATGCGCGCCGGCGTTGCGAATCGCCTCCTGCGCCGTCCGGAAGACCAGCTGCTCGATCTCGGCCGGCATCGCGAGCTCATCCTCGACATCCACCGTCACGTTGACGCCGCGCGCCACGAGCGGTGCGACGGCGTCGGGCAGCGCCGCGGCCAGGCCGTGGTCGCGCAGCGCCGGAGGATAGATCTCGAGCAGCATGGACCGGAGCTGCCTGATGGCGTTGCGCGTTCCCCCGGCGGCCGAGCTCAGCGCCTCGCGCAGCTCGGCGTCCGGCTGGTCCCGCTCCAGCGCCGCGGCCATCTGGAACGAGTGCCCGGCCAGCTCCTGGACGACGCCGTCGTGGAGCCCGGCGGCGATCAGCCGGCGCTCGCGATCGGACGCCTCGACGGCGCGCTGGAGCAGCCGTTCGCGCTCTTGCTGCGCCCGGCGGATCCGGGATGCCATCCGCCATGCCAGCGGGATCTGCAACGCCGCCAGCACGAGGAGCGCGATCATCCCGACCGGGGCGAACAGCCGCACGAGCCGCTGGCTGCTGCCGGCGATCGCGCTCGATCGCAGGTACTCCTCGTAGAGCACCGGGGTCCCGTCCTGGGCGCGGAGCCCCAGGTACACCGACGTCAGGTCGCCGAGCGTGCGCTCGTGCGCGTTCTCCGGCTCCGACAGGTCGGTGTTCCGCGCCGAAGCCGTCGAGGTGCGGAGCGCGCGCAGGTCCTCCGGCGCAAGCGAGTACTTCCGGCCGATCAGCGACGCGTCGTCCGAGTAGAGGATCGTCCCCTCGGCGTTCCACACCTTCACGCGGGCGACGTCGGGCGCGAGCACCCGGCGGTGCACGATCCGGTCGAGACGCGCGATCGCCGCCGGGTCGCCGCGCACGACGGCCGTCGTCAGCGCCGGCTCGACGATCCCCCGGCCCGTCACCGTGGCCAGCCGGCGCGCATCGCGCACCGCCTCCGAGGTGCTGAGGCTCCGGAGTGCGAGCGTCCCGGCGAGGGCGACCAGCGCGAGGACGGCGAGCCCCGAGAGCGCGAAGACCGCGACCGGGCGCAGGATCGCTCCGCGGTCGGGCCTCATGACGTGAACGGGCGGGGGCAGTGCACGCGTCCAGCATGCCTCGCCGGGACGCGCACCGCCACGGTCCTAGGACCAATGTCGCGTTGCGACCGCGACGCGGGCCGACGCACCATGGGCCTACACCAGAACCGACTCGGGAGGGTCAACACCATGCGGCGCACCACATTCATCACTGCACTCATCGCCTGTCTCGCACTGGCGGTGGCGATCGCACCGGCGGCTTCGGCCAAGGGTGGCGGCACCGCTCGCACCATCAGCCTGAAGGGCAGCGTCTCGTTCCCCGGCGCCACCGGCAAGGCGGTCTCGAAGGTCAACGGCAACGAGCGCGAGCTCGAGGTCGACGTCCAGCACATCAAGGCGCTGGCGGGCAAGCGCGTCAACGTGAACGTGAACGGCCACCTGATCGCGACCCCGCGGGTGAACAACCTCGGCCACTTCACCGTCAACCGGAACACGAACCTCGGTCAGGCCGTGCCCAACATCAAGGCCGGCTCGACGGTGCGCGTGCGCACGCTCGGCGGCACGCTCGTCGCGAGCGGCACCTTCTGATCCCCCGCCAACCGGGTGGGCCGGGATCGCCCCGGCCCACCCTTTTCGGCGCGGTAAGCTCGTCGCCTTGGCCACCACGCCGAAGACCGCGGAGCGCTTCACCAACTGGGCCGGGAACCAGGCCTGCGAGCCGCTCGCGACCGAGTCGCCCGCGTCCGAGGCCGAGGTGCAGGCGCTCGTGCGGGCAGCCGAGCAGGTCCGCTGTGTCGGCACCGGCCACTCCTTCAGCCCGGTCTGCGTGACCGGCGGGACGCTCCTTCGGATGAGCCGGATGAGCGGCATCACGGACATCGACCGCGGGGCCGGGCGAGTGACGGCGCTCCCTGGCACGCCGGTCGGCGCGTTCGGCTCGCCCTTGTGGAGCGCCGGCCTGGCGCTCGGGAACCAGGGCGACATCGACACCCAGGGCATCGCCGGCGCCGTCGCGACCGCGACGCACGGGTCGGGGATCGAGCAGCAGTCCTTCTCGGCCACGGTCCGCCGGATGCGGCTCGTGACCGCCGGCGGCGACGTGCTCGAGCTCGGCGGGGACGACCCGCGGCTGCCGGCGGCCCAGGTCGCGCTTGGGATGCTCGGCGTGATCACGGAGCTCGAGCTCCAGGCCGTGCCCGCCTATCGGCTTGCCGAGCGGGTCGAGCACTGGACGTGGGAGGACGCATGGGGCCGGCTCGAGGAGCCGGACCTGGCGCACCGCCACTACTCGTTCTTCTGGATCCCCGCCGAGAGCTCCGCGGCGCTCTACGGCCTCTCCGCACCCAAGGGCGCCACGCTCGCCGACAGCTGCTACGTCAAGATCTACGACGAGGCCCGCGACGGCGTGCCCGACTCGGACGAGCCCGGCCGCCGAGTCGACCGCAGCTACTTGATCTACCCGATGACCTTCGAGCCGAACTTCCACGAGCTCGAGTACTTCGTCCCGTACGACCGCGGCGCCGAGGCCGTCGCCGCGATGCGCGAGCTGATGCTGGCCCGCCTGCCCGACTCGATCTTCCCGATGGAGGTGCGGACCGTCGCCGCCGACGAGAGCTGGCTCTCGCACTCCTACGAGCGCCCCAGCGTCGTCATCTCGGTGTCGGGGATGCCGGGGACGGGCTACGAGCCCTACCTGCGCGACGTCGACCGGCTCCTCGGCGAGTTCGACGCGCGCGTCCACTGGGGGAAGCTCCACTACCTGACCGCCGAGCAGCTCCACGCCCGCTACCCGCGCGCCGCGGACTTCATCGCCCTGCGCCGCGAGCTCGACCCGCGCGGCGTCTTCCTGAACCACCACCTGCGTGAGCTCTTTGCCTGAGCCCACTGTCGCCGGCACGATCGAGCGGGTCGAGGTCTACGGCTACGAGCTGACCTATGCCCACGGCTCCTACGTGATGTCCGAGGGCCGGGTGCTGGATGCGCTCCAGAGCACGATCGTCCGCGTCGTCACGGCCGACGGCCTGGCCGGCCACGGCGAGGTGTGCCCGCTGGGGACTCGCTATCTGCCGGCGTTCGCCGAGGGGGCGCGGGCGGCGCTGCGCGAGATCGGCCCGGCGCTGATCGGCGTCGACGCCGCCAACCTGGCCGCCGTCGGTGCCGCGATGGACGGCGCCCTCCTCGGCCACGCCTACGCCAAGAGCCCGGTCGACGTCGCGTGCTGGGACATCCTCGGCCGCCGCGCCGGGCTGCCGCTGTACGCCCTGCTGGGCGGCCTGCGCGCGGAGAGCTTCCCGCTCTACGTCGCCGTGCCACTGGCGCCCGTGGACCAGATGGCCCGGTTCGTCGAGGAGCGGATGGCCGAGGGCGTGCGCCACTTCCAGCTGAAGCTCGGCGCCGACCCGCACGACGATGCCGCCCGCGCCGCGGAGGTGGCGCGGATGCTCGGCGACCAGGGCCTCCTCGTCGCCGACGCCAACTGCGGCTGGCTCCCGCAGGACGCCGTGGTCGCGGCCAGGCTGCTCGACCCGCTCGACCGCGTCTACCTGGAGCAGCCCTGCCGGACGCTCGAGGAGTGCGTGGCGGTGCGCAGGCACACGACCCTCCCGATGGTGCTCGACGAGATCATCCTGGACGTCCCCGCCCTCCTTCGCGCCGTCTCCGCGAACGCGCTCGAGGCGTTCAACCTGAAGATCAGCCGCGTGGGCGGGCTCACGAACGCCCGCCTGATGCGCGACCTGGCCCAGGACCTCGGCCTGCGCGTCACGCTCGAGGACACCTGGGGCGGCGACGTGACGACCGCCGCGGTCGCCCACCTGGCGGCCAGCACCCGGCCGGAGCACCTGCTGACCGTGTCGTTCATGAACGACTGGACGAACGAGCACGTCGCCGGCTACGAGCCGCGGTCGACGAACGGCGTTGGGGCGGCGCCCACCGGGCCGGGGCTCGGCATCGAGGTCGACCTCGAGATGCTCGGCGAGCCGCTCTTCGTCGGCCGGTAGCTCGATCAATCATCTAGGCGGCGGCCTCCGCCAGGCCGGCCGCGATCCCGGCCGCCATCCCGTCGAGCTCCTCGGCGGTCGAGATGAGGGGCGGCGAGATCGCGAAGCACGGGTTCACCCGGTCGTCGAGACGCACGATGACGCCGTTTCGGCGGATGGCGTCGCGGGCGGCCGGGAGCACGGAAGCGTCGCGCAGCTCGATGGCGCGGAAGAACCCCCGCCCGCGGGTGTCGACGACGAGGTCGGAGCCGTCCACGACCGCGGCCAGCAGCCCGTCGAGGTGCCCTTCGAGCTGCTGCACGTTCTCGACGACGCCCTCGCGGCGCATGATCGCGAGGTTGGCGAGTGCGACGGCGCACGCCAGCGGGTGGCCGCCGAACGTGAACCCGTGCGCATAGAGCGCGCCGCCGTCGAGGAGCGGAGCGGCCACGTCGTCGGTGAACAGCATGCCGCCCAGCGGTGCCTGTCCGGAGGTGATGCCCTTGGCGAAGGTGACGATGTCGGCGTCGAAGCCGAGCAGGTCGGAGCCGAGCCAGGCGCCCAGCCGGCCGAAGCCGGTGATGACCTCGTCACACCACAGCAGGATCCCGTGCCGGTCGCAGAGCTCGCGCAGCCGCGGGCCGTAGCCCTCCGGCGGGACCAGGCAGCCGCCCGCGTTCTGCACGGGCTCGAGCACGACCGCCGCGACGGTGTGCGGGCCTTCGGCCACGATCATGCGCTCGATCGCGGCGACCGTGGCGTCGAGCCAGGCGCCGGCGTCGGTGGCGGTCGGGTAGTTGCGGCGGTCGGTGTTCTCGGCGTGGCGGACGTCCGGGAGCAGCGGCTCGAACGGCGCGCGGGCGCCGGGGATGCCGGTGAGCGAGAGCGCGCCGAGCGTGCAGCCGTGGTAGGCGCCGCGGCGCGCGATGACCTTACGGCGGAGCGGCTCGCCGCGGCCGAGCCAGTGAAGCCGGATCAGCTTGAGCGCCGACTCGACGGCCTCGGAGCCGCCCGACGTGAAGAAGACGCGCGTGAGGTGCTCAGGGCTGAGCTCCGTCACCTGACCGGCGAGCTCGACCGGGCTCGGCGAGGTCGCCGCCCAGTTCGGGTAGAAGCCGAGCGTCTCGAGCTGACGGGCGGCCGCGGCCCCGAGCTCTGCGCCGTGCGAGTAGCCGATCTGGGTCGTGAAGAGGCCGGACACGCCGTCGAACATCCGGCGGCCGTCGGCGTCGATCACGTACGGGCCCTCGCCCCCCACGATGACGGGCGGCGCGTGGTCCGTGAAGTCGGCCATCCGCGTCCACGAGAGCCACTCGTGGGAGATCGTGTCCTTGGCGTGCTCGATGCCCGGGGCGTGCGTCGACATTGGTCGGCTCCTCAGATCGGTGTGCCCGGAGGCTACCCGGTCGTGACATCCTCCACCGGGATGGAGCGCCCGTTCTCCGACGCCGAGTACCGCGGTCGCGCCGGCCGGGTCCGGGACGAGATGGCCCGCCGCGGCGTGGGCGTGCTCCTCGTCCTGAGCCCGCCGAACCTGTACTACCTGACCGGCTTCGAGTCGATCTGGTACCCGCCGCGCGCGCCCGTCGGGGCCCTCCTCGCGGCCGGCGACGAGCGGCTTGTCTTCGTCGACTACGACCGCCACCGCACGCTGGTCGAGCAGGTTGCGCTCTACGACGACGCCGTCTTCTACGACTACTCCACGGCGGTCACCGACGTCTGCGCGGCGGTGCGGTCGCGCGGATGGAGCGACGCGACGATCGGCGTCGAGCGCTGGACGCAGTCGCCCGGCGCCCCGCTCGTCGACGAGATCGCGGCGGCACTCGCAGACGGCGGTGCGAACGTCGTCCCGGGCGACTGGATCGTCGACCGCGTCCGCCTGGTCAAGTCGGAGGCCGAGCAGGAGTCCGTGCGCCGCGCGGCCGGGATCGTCGACGCCGCCTTCGCGTCGCTTCCCGAGTTCGTCCGCCCCGGCCGCACCGAGCTCGAGATCGCCGCTCACCTGAACGCGGTCATGGCGGCGCAGGGAGGCGAGGAGCCGGCGATCCGCACCATGGTCTCGGCGGGGCCCGAGGTGTGGTGCCGCACCCACTCGCCGCCGTCGCGGCGGCCAGTCGAGGCGGGCGACGTCATGTACGTCGACGCCTGCGGGGTGTTCAACCGCTACCACGTCGACGTGTGCCGGACGTTCGCGATCGGCCGCGACCACCCGGAGGCGCGCGCCATCCTGGAGCAGACCTCCGGGAGCGTCGAGGCGGTCCGGGCCGCGGTCGGGCCGGGCGACCCGCTCCACGTCGCCCAGCGCGCCGCCGAGGAGTACGTCTTCGCCCGCTTCCCGCGCGAGCGGGTGTGGTGGGTCGGCGGGTACGCGCTCGGGATCGCGATGCCGCCGAACTGGGTCGGCCACACGTACCTCGCGAACGACGCGTACGAGGAGTTCACGTGGGAGCCGGGATACCTGACGAACTACGAGAACATCCTGTTCGACCGCGACGCGGGCTACACGGCGAGCTACATGGAGACGCTGCTCATGGGCCCGGAGCGCATCGAGGTGCTCTCCAAGCTGCCGCGCACGCTGACCGTGCTCGGCGGCGCGTAGGCTCCCGACATGGAGATCCGGCTGGCTCGCCCCGGCGAGGCCGAGGTGCTCGGCGCCGCGTTGGCGGACGCGCTTGGCGACGATCCGGCCCTCCGCTGGCTGATTCCAGCTCGTCCGCGACGCGAGCGGCGGTTGCTCATGTTCTTCACCGCGATGTCGTCGTCGTACTTGCAGGCGGGGAAGCCGGCCTATCTCGCCGACGACGGCGCCGGTGCCGCGCTCTGGTCCGACCCCGCCACGACGTGGCGGCTCCAATTCGATCTCGGTCAGATCCGTGCGGTCTTCGGGTCGTTTGGCCCCAGCCGGGTCGTACGAGGAGTCCGTACGCAGATGCAGCTCGGCAAGCTGCACCCCGCCGAACCGCATTGGTATCTCGGATACCTCGGCGTGCGTGAAGGACGGCGGGGCCAGGGCATGGGCAGCGCGCTGCTCGAAGAGGTCCTGACGAGAGCGGACGGCGCGACGGCCCCGGCGTACGTCGAGTCGGCCAACGAGCGAAACCTGACGTTCTACCAGCGGCATGGGTTCGAGATCGTCGAGGAGCTCACGCTGCTCGGCGGGGGGCCCCGCGTCTGGCGGATGTGGCGCAAGGCACGGCCGTGATGCCGCCGTAAGGCGATCGTGATGCGATCGGCATGCGGATCGCGGCGATCGTGATGTGCCCGTGAGGCGTTCGGTGCGACCTTGTAGGAGATGGAGATTCTCTCCCCGCCGCGCAGCCGCTCGCCCGTCGTCCGCCGCCGCAGCCGCCCGGCTCGGATCGCCCACGGCAGGCGCGGGCTCTTCGCGTCGGCGTACGCGCGGATGGGGTCAGGGATCTTCCTCGCGCTCGGCATCGTTCAGCTGCATGCGCGGGGGCTGGCCCCGGTTGCGATCCTCATCGCCGGCCTGGTCGTCCTGGCGGTGGCCGCCAGCTACGCGGAAGGGATCTCGCTCTTCCCCGAGGCCGGCGGCCCCGCCGCGCTCGCGCGCCACGCGTTCGACGAGCTCGCGAGCTTCGTCACCGGCTGGGCGATGACACTGGCCCTGATCGCGGCCGCAGCGCTCGCAGCACTCTACGCTGCCAAGTTCCTGAGCATCTTCTGGGCGCCGCTCGGCTCCGGCGGATGGGCGGTCGCCGGCGGGCTGGCCGTGCTCGCGGTGGTCGCCGGCGCCTGTGCCCTGGGGCTCGAGCTCTCGGCGAGCCTAGCTGCGTTCGCGGGCATCGTCGATGTCGGCCTCCAGCTCCTGCTCGTCATGATCGGCGTCGCATTTGCGTTTCGCCCCGACGCGATCCGCCAGGACGTGCACCTCGGCACGGCGCCGTCGGTGGAGCAGCTGGTGCTGGCGTGCGCGCTCGCGACGGTCGCCTTCGTCGGCATCGAGTCGATCGGCGAGATGGCGGCCGAGGCACGCGACCCTGACCGCGATCTCGGCCCGGCCTCGGCGGGCGTCCTCCTGTCGGCGATCACCCTCGGTGTCGCGATCTCGCTGACCGCGGCGATGCCCGGGCCGGAGTCGGGCGCTGGGCATCCCGCCCACCCGGTCTTCGGGATCGTCTCGCGCGCTCCGCTCCACGTCGTCGCCACCGGCTTGAAGGGCGTCGTCGGCCTGCTCGTCGCCGGCCTCTTGGCGCTCGTCGCGCATGCCGCGCTGGGCCGCACCGCGCGGCTCACGCGCTGGCAGGCGCAGCACCGCCAGCTCCCCGCCGCCATGGCCGAGCTCGACCGCGGGCGGGACATCCCGCTCACGGCGGTCGCCGTCGGCTCGGCGGGAGCGGCGCTCCTCGTGGTCGCGCAGGGCGCCGTCGGCGGCGCGAGCTTCCTGGCGGGGGCGTACGCGTTCGCGGCGCTGATCGCCTTCTCGGGGGTGCACCTCTCCGTGCTCGCCCTGCGATGGCGCGACCCGGGCCGCTCCCGGCCCGTCGCCGCGCCGCTCAACCTCCCGATCGGCGATCGCCGCCTCCCGCTCGCCGCCGTCGTGGGCCTCGCCGGCACCGTCGCGGCCTGGCTGGCGATCGCGCTGTTCGAGCGCGATGCCCTGCTCGCCGGATCGGCGTGGATGCTCGCCGGTCTCGCCGCGTACGCCACCCACCGCCGCCGCGAGGGGCTCCCGCTGGGCGAGCGCGCCCTTCGCGAAGTCGCAACCCGCACCGGCCCGGGCGTCGAGGTCGAGTTCCAGACGATCCTGATCCCCGTGAACACGGCGGCGGCGACGATCCCCGCCGACCTGCTCGACATTGCCGCGCAGCTGGCCGGCGAGCGGCGGGCGTCGCTCGTGCTCCTCGCGTTCACCGAGATCCCGCTCGGCGAGGAGATGGACCTGGAGATCGACGATCTCGACGAGACCGTGGACCGGATCGCCGGCGCCGGACGGGCGGTCGAGGAGCACTACGGGATCCGCGTTCTCACAACCCACCTTCGCACCCGCGACCCGGCCGAGTCGATCCTCGCGGAGGCCAATCGGCGCGAGTCGCAGGTCATCCTGCTTCGCGCCGCTGGCCTTCAGCGCATCGGCGTCCGTCGGGTGGCCTACGACCACGCCGTGCGCCGCATCGTGGCCGAGGCTCGACAGCGCGTGATGATCGTGCGACCGGAGGAGGCGCGGGCGTGAGACACCAGACCCTGATCGTCTGCACCGACACACGCGTCGAGCCGCAGCTCTTAACGGACGCGCTCACCGACGCCGTCGCACGCGCCCACCGCGACGAGGTCCGGGTCGTGCGCGTCCTCCTGCCGGCTGTCCTTCCTCCCACGCTGCCCATCACCGCTTGGCCGCGGCGGCTCGCCGCCCGCCTCGAGGCGCTCCGGGCCGCCGCCGACGAGGCGGGGCGCTCGCTCCAGCCGCCGGCCCGCGTGGAGATCGTCCCGTGTCGCAGCGTGCCCGCGCTGCTCGACGCATCCTGGCCGGTGGACGCGCTCGTGCTCGTTGGCAGGGCCGGGTGGGGCGTCCGCCGCGCCGCCCGCGGCGTCGCCCGGGACGTCACGATCGTGCCGTCGCGGCGGCCCCGCCGCCGTCAGCGTGCGACTCGCCAGGCGCCCGAGGCCCTCGCGCAGTAGCCGATGAGCACCGACGCGACCACTGCCACCAGCGAGCGGGCGCCGGCGACCCTGAGGCGACCGCGGCGTGAGCCCGTCCAGGCGGCCGACGGCCACGACGGCGCCCGCGGGGCGACCCGCTGGGGATCGCTGGCCCTCTCGCTCGGCGCGCTCGGCGTGGTCTACGGCGACATCGGCACGAGCCCGCTCTACACCATCCAGCTCATCTTCAGCGGCGACCACCCGATGGCGCCGTCGCCGCTTCGCGTCTACGGCGCGCTCTCGCTGATCTTCTGGGCGCTGGCGCTCGTCGTCACGCTCAAGTACGTGCTGCTCATCCTGCGGGTCGACAACGGCGGCGAGGGCGGGATCATGGCGCTCGTCGCGCTCATCGAGCGGCTCGTGAAGACGCGGCGCAAGACCGGGCTCGTCATCGTGGGTGTCCTCGGCGCCTCGCTCTTCTACGGCGACGGAATGCTGACTCCGGCGATCTCGGTCGTCTCGGCGGTCTCAGGGCTTCAGGTGGCCTCGCCGGCCCTCGCCTCGCAGGTCATCCCGTTCTCGCTCGCCATCCTGGTCGCGCTCTTCGCCCTCCAGCGGTTCGGCACCGGCGCGGTCGGCGGCCTCTTCGGGCCGATCATGGTGGTGTGGTTCCTCGTGCTCGGCGCGCTGGGGCTCAAGGAGGTCGCGGCCCATCCGGACATCGTCCGAGCGCTGTCTCCCACCTACGCAGCCCAGTTCGTCGCCGACGACCCCAAGATGGGCTTCTTCGCGCTCGGGTCGGTGTTCCTGGCGGTGACCGGCGCCGAGGCGATCTACGCCGACATGGGCCACTTCGGGCGCAAGGCCATCACCCGCGCCTGGCTTCTGCTGGCGTTCCCGTGCCTTCTTGTGAACTACCTGGGCCAGGGCGCCCTGCTCCTGTCGCGCCCGGAGACCGTCTCCAACCCGTTCTTCTTCCTGGTGCCCGGAGGCCAGACCGGCCAGAAGGCGATGGTCGTCCTCGCCACGGTCGCCACCGTGATCGCGTCGCAGGCCGTCATCTCGGGCGCGTTCTCGGTCACCCAGCAGGTGATCCAGCTCGGCTTCCTGCCGCGGATGAGCATCCGGCACACGTCCAAGCGGATCATGGGCCAGATCTACATCCCGGTCGTGAACTGGCTCCTGTGCGCGGCGGTCATCGTGCTCGTCTTCACCTTCCGCTCGCCGACCGGCCTCGCGAACGCCTACGGGATCGCGCTCAGCGCCATCTTCGCCACCAACACCCTCCTGGCGTTCGTCGTCTTCCGCACGCTGTGGCGAAAGCCGCTCAAGCTCGTGATCCCCGGAGCCGCGGTCTTCCTCTTCGTCGAGCTCACGTTCTTCGCCGCCAACCTGACGAAGATCCTGAGCGGCGGCTGGTTCCCCCTCGTCGTCGGCGCGATCTTCTTCACCATCCTCACGACCTGGCACCGCGGTCGGATCACCCTCGGGCGGGCCATGCGCGAGGGGCGGGTGTCGCTCCGCCGCTACATCAACCGGATGATCGACGAGCCGCCGAACCGGATCCCGGGGACCGCCGTCTTCCTCACGACCTCGCTCGACACCGTCCCGACGGCCCTTCTCAACAACGCTGAGCACAACGGCATCGTCCACGAGCGGGTCGTCCTGGTGAAGATCCACACGGTGGGCGTGCCGCACGTGCCGGAGGCCCAGCGCGTTGCTGTCAAGAGCCTCCGTCTGGGCTTCGTCGCCGTCGCCGCCACCTACGGCTACCAGGACGAGCCCGACGTCGTCGCTGCGCTCCGGCAGGCCCGGCGCCAGGGGCTCGAGATCGACCTCGACCGCACCTCCTACTACGTCGACCACGTCACCGTCCTGCCCACCGGGCGGTCGCGCATGGCCGGCTGGCGAAAGCGGCTCTTCGCGGTCCTGCACCAGAACTCGACGCCGGTGGCGCGCTCGTACCACATCCCGCCCGACCGGGTGTTCGAGGTCGGCACCTACGTGGAGCTCTAGCTCAGGCCCGGGGCGAGGCGAAGAACCGCCGCAGCATGACCCGCACGTCCGGGGTGCGCGGCCGCCGCAGCATCGTGCGGACAAGCACGCGCCGGCGCTCGTCGTCGATCTGGATGACCTCGGGCGCGGCGACCGGCACGACCCGGACGATGAAGAGCCCGGTCACCACGTGCATCGTGTCCGGCGGCGCGCTCGACGTCGTCGCGGAGACGCTGGTTACCGTGCCGATCCGGCCGTCGGGGCCGTCCACGCGGAACCCCTCGATGGCTCGGAGGTCGGTCGGCCGCCGGGGAGCTCTGGGCGCCACCACGGCTGCGGCGACCACGTCCTCCCGGTGAACGGGACGCTGCGCAGAGCGGATGTCGTGTGACCCCATCACACCCTGAAAGGTAGGCCCGCGCCGCGATCGCGGCATCGGTGTCGCCCCCTATGCAGAAGCCGGGCCGGCCCCGATGCCGGGGGCCGGGCGTCACAGGAACATTCGTACGAGGAACACAAGGAGGAGAGCCATGTCCACCATCGTCGTAGCCACTGACGGATCTCCGGCCGCCCGGGCGGCGGTCGAGCGTGCCCTGGCCGAGGCACGCTCGTCGCACGCCATGGTCGAGCTCGTCGGCGCCTGGTCGATGCCGGTCAACGGCACGCTCGGCGCGCCGATGTACATGTCCGAGGACGTCTTCTACGCCACTCGCGACGCCATCTCCGAGATCCTCGCCGAGGCGAAGGCGCATGCTGCCGATGTGGGCGTCGCGGCCGAGACGCACCTCGTCGCCGGCGATCCGGCGGTCGAGATCTGCCGGCTCGCGGAGGCGCAGCACGCCGACATGATCGTCATGGGCTCGCGCGGGCACGGAGCGCTGGCAGCGGCGCTGCTCGGGAGCGTCGCCGCACACGTGGTCCAGCACGCGCACTGCCCGGTGATGATCGTGCCGGATCCGGCGCGCGCGGCCCGCAACGCGGCCTGAGCCCATCCGGCGCCGCGCTCCGGGCTAACCTGCCGGGGAGTCGGAGGCGGGAGGTGTGGGCATTTCCGGAGGCATGCGATGGATCGCGCTCGTGCTCGCCGTCATGGCCGCGGGCTGTGGCGGAGCTGGGCATGCCGCCGCGCCGCCGCGGCTGCCGCATGCGCTCGGTTCGGACCTCGCCGCCCAGGCGAGCACGATCGAGGCCAGCCTGACGAGCGGCGACGCCTGCGGCGCTGCGGCCGAGGCGGCGCAGCTCCAGCAGATGGTGGCGAGTGCCGTCTCGTCCGGGCAGGTGCCGTTCGCCCTCCAGGGGCCCCTCTCGAGGTCGTCCGACGCGCTGGCGGCCGAGATCGTCTGCGCCCCGGCACCGCCGGCCAAGCCGAAGGACGGCAAGCCCAAGCCGCCTGGCCATGACCACGGCCCGGGCCACGGCCATGGTCATGGCCACGACCACGGCGACAACCGCGGCCCCGGAAAGCACGGAGGCGGCGATTAGCACGCGCACCACCTACGGCCGGTTTCGGATCGACGGCACGCTGGGGCGCGGCGGCATGGCCGTCGTCTACCTGGCGCACGACACCGAGCTCGGCCGCCCGGTCGCCGTCAAGGTGCTCGCCGACCACGGCGTGGAGGATCACTCGTTCCGCGCCCGCTTCGCCCGGGAGGCGCGCATCGCCGCCGGGCTCACTCACCCCAACGTCGTGCAGGTGTTCGACGTCGGCGAAGAGGCGGGCCGGCCGTTCATCGTGATGGAGTACGTCGAGGGCGAGACGCTCGGCGACGAGCTCCGGCGGGAGCGGTGCCTGCCGCCGGAGCGGGTGATCGACGTGGCCCGCCAGTGCTGTGCGGGGCTGGCGTGCGCCCACGCGGCCGGGCTCGTGCATCGCGACATCAAGCCGCAGAACCTGCTCGTGACGGCCGATGGGGCGGTGAAGATCGCCGACTTCGGCGTCGCCCATGCGCTCGACCAGACTCGCCTCACCCTGACCGGGAGCATCGTCGGGACGGCCCGGTACCTGGCGCCGGAGCAGACCGTGAGCACGCGGGTCACGGGCGCAGCCGACGTTTACGCGCTCGGAGTGGTGATGTACGAGCTCCTCACGGGCCGGCCGCCGCACCCGGGCGACTCGCTGCCGGAGCTCGTGCTCGCCAAGCGCAGGGAGTCCGCGAAGCCTCCGCGGGCGCTTCGGCCCGAGATCCCGGCCCAGCTCGACGCCGCCGTCGTCTCGTGCCTGGCCGCCGCGCCGGAGCGGCGTCCGACGGCCGCCGGGCTCGCGGAGGCGCTCACGGAAGAGCCGACCGTCGTGCGCTCCGAGCCGCGCCGGCCGGTCGCCGCCGTCCGCGCCGAGCCCGGGCCGCGGGTCTTCCGGGCCCGGCGGCGACCGCCGGCGATCGTCGCGGCGGCCGTGCTCGTGCTCGCCGCGGCCGCCGTCGCGGGCGTGCTCACGGTGACCGCAGGAGGCGGGTCGCCGCCGGCTCCGCAACCGCTGCGGACGCCCGCCGGCCCGACCCCGGTGGAGCACGCGCACAACCTCGCCCACTGGATCCGCGGGCACACCGGCTGAGCCTGCCATACCCGAACCAAATTGCAGGGATCCCCTTTCTGCGGCATGCGCGCCTCCCCAGAATGTCTCATCTTGGGATGTAGCCCGCGTTGCCTACGTGGGCGCTTCTGCTCCTTTTCCCCCGCAAAGAGGATCCTTCCATGTCTCGTACCAAGATCGCACGCCTTGCGACTGTCGCGGTGACCGGTCTCCTGGTCGCCGGCGTCGCCGCGTACGGCGCCTGGTCGGTCAGCGGCAGCGGCACCGGCTCCGCCTCCGCCGCCACGGCCTCGAGCCTCGCGCTCACGCCCGGCACGCCCGCGACCGCGCTCTACCCGAACGGCTCGGCCGACGTCGCCACGACCATCGCCAACTCGAACCCGTTCCCGGTGCACGTCTCGTCGATCGCGCTCGACAGCGGCCAGGGCTCGAACGGCTTCGCCGTCGACGCCGGCCACAGCACCTGCGATCTGAGCACGCTCTCGTTCGACGCGCAGACGAACGGCGGCTCCGGCTGGGACATCCCCGCCAACGACACGCTCGACGTCGACGCTACCGATGCCGTGTCGATGAGCGGCTCGGCCGGGGATCCCTGCCAGGGCGCCTCGTTCACGCTCTACCTGACCGCGACCGCCGCGAGCAGCTAGGCCCGACGCCGTGCTGCCGGCCCGCCTCAGGGGCGTGGCCCGCCCCCGACTCCTCGCCGCCGCCGCCGTGGCCCTCGTGGCCGCGACGACGCCGGCGGTGGCGTCGTGGACCGTTCCCGGAGACGGGAGCGGCGGGGCCCAGGCCAGCCCCGACTTCCACGCCCCGAGCGTGAACAGCGCCACGATCGCCCCGGTCGGCATGACCGCGGCGGGCGGGGGCGCACGGGCCGGCGGCCAGTTCGTCGTCTACGCGAAGGTCACGGACCCAGGCGGGACGGGCGTCGCATCGGCGCTTGCCGACGTCTCGGCGCTGGCGTCCGGATCGACGGCCGTCCCCCTGAACCCGTGCGTCGCCTCGTGCACGATCGGGACGACGACCTACACCTGGTCGACCGCGCCGATCTCCGCCGACGCGGGCCTGACGGAGGGCACGAAGTCGTTCTCGGTCTGGGGCACCGACAACGCCGCGAACACGGGGGCGCCGAAGCCGTTCTCGGTCACGGCCGACAACACCAACCCGACGGCCTCGGCCGCGGTCGTCGTGGCGTCGGCCACCTCGGGCATCGGCTACGTCCGCCAGGGCGGCACCTACGTCGTCTACGCCAACGCGGCGGACGGGGGCTCGCCGGCCAGCGGCATTGCCACGGTGACGGCCGACGTGAGCACGCTGAATTCGGGCGTGACCGCGCTCTCGGTGCCCAAGTGCACGAGCAGCTGCTCCATGGGCGGCGTGACCTACGGATTCAAGAGCGCCGTCACCACCGCCGGCTCGCCGGTGACAGAGGGCGCGTTCTCGTTCCCCGTCACCGCGACCGACAAGGCCGGTGGCACCGGCTCGTTCACGGCCTCCGGCACCGTCGACAACACTGCGCCGGCGGTGAGCGCCGCGGCCGTCGTCTCGACGTCGTCCAGCACGCCCGACTTCATCAAGTCGGGCGGCTCGTACATCGTCTACGCGAACGCCGCCGACGGCGGTGCGCCCGCGAGCGGCATCTCGACCGTCAAGGCGGACGTGAGCGGCGTGACCGCCGGCCAGACCGCGCTCTCGCTGAGCGCCTGCACCTCGAGCTGCACGATCGCCGGCGTCACCTACGGCTACAAGAGCAGCACGAAGACGGCCGACACGCTGAGCGCGAGCTCGATCAGCTTCACTGTGACGGCGACCGACAAGGCGTCGAACGCTGCCCCGAGCTCGTTCTCGGTCGCGGTCGACAACGCCGTCCCCACCGTCACCGCGGTCGCCGTCGCGACGACGACCACCGGCGTTCCCGGGTGGCTGCGAAAGAGCGGCGCCTACAACGTCTATGCCAACGCCACCGACGCGGCGAGCGGCGTCTACACCGTGAAGGCGAACGTCTCGACGATCACGAGCGGCCAGACCGCCCTCGCCCTGACGGCGTGCGCCACCGGCTGCACCGTCGGCGGCGTCAGCTACGCGTGGAAGAGCGCGAACAAGAACGCGGCCTCGACGCTGGCTGCCGGCGCCGTGAGCTTCACCGTGACCGCGACCGACAAGGCCAACAACGCGAGCACCACGAGCGGCGCCGCCACGGCCGACAACACCGCGCCGACGCCATCGGGCGCCGCGATCGCCAGCGTGGCCACCAACGTGCCGGGCTTCATGAGCCAGGCTCGTGACTACGTCGTCTACGGCGACATGAGCGACGCGGCCAGCGGCGTCTTCAAGCTGACGGCCAAGGTCAACACCCTGACGACCGGCCAGACCGCGCTTCTCATGCCGGCCTGCGTCTCGTCGTGCAGCGCGGGCGGCGTCGCCCACGGCTACACCAGCGCCACGACCACCGCGAACGCGACGCTCAGCGCGGGCTCGAAGACGTACACGCTGACCGCCACCGACAATGCCGGGAACACGGCGACCACCTCGAACCAGACCGTCGTCGTCGACAACACCGCGCCGACGGTCTCGATCACCTTCCCGACCGCCGGGTACGCCGGCGGCTGGCTGGCCGGCTGCGCCACGGCGCTCGTGGCCGATGTCTGCGGCACGTCGACCGACGCGTCGGCCGGGGTGGCGAAGGTGCAGGTGAGCTTCCGCCAGGCGACCGCGCCGAGCCTGTACTGGGATCCCCTCCCGACGACCTTCTCGTCGGCGACCGAGGTGCTCTCGAACGCGACCCTCGCGCTGCCGTCCTGGTCGTCCCCGATGGCGGCCGCGGCGTTCGCGAACGCGACCGGGTACACCATCCGCGCGCTCGCCACCGACTCCGCCGGGAACACCGCGACCACGTCCACGACCTTCACGTTCTCCCCGTAGCCATGCGCTTCCTCACGCTCATCATCACCCTCGTCGCCGCATCGGCAGCAGCTGCGGCGGTGACGCACGCGCGCCAGCCCGCACCGCACGGCGGCCCGGAGCTGGTCGCATCGGTCGCGAAGCGGTTCGGCATCACGGGCGTTCCCGTCACGGGCCTCTATCCCGGCGCCACCCGCCCGCTCACGGTCAAGGTCAAGAACATCTACGCCTTCCCCATCAAGATCGGGACGCTCAAGGCGACGGTCAAGTCGAGCAACCGCCAGGGGTGCACCGGGGCCGCCGCGAACCTCCAGGTCGTCGCAGCGGGCGCCCGCACCGTGCCGATCAGGGCTCACAAGACGAAGACAGTCGTCCTGCACGTGACCATGCCGTCGACCGTCTCGAACGCCTGCCAGGGAGCGCGGTTCTCGCTCTCGTTCAGCGCCTCGGCGAAACGCTAGCTTGACAGCCTCGGGGGCGGTGCTGTTCGATCCAGGCGGGCGGACATCGACAGCAAGGGAGTGGCCCGATGAGCACGACCGAGCGCCGGCCCGCGAACGTGTCGCTCGAGGAGTTCGAGGCGATCTTCGAGTCCGTGAAGAACTGGGGCCGCTGGGGTGAGGACGACATCCGCGGCACGCTCAACCTGCTCACGCCCGAGCACGTGAAGCGGGCGGCCGGCCTCGTGAAGTCGGGCCGGCACGTGTCGATGGCGATCCCGATCAACACCACCGCCGGGCCCGACAACCCCAACCCGGCGATCCACCACATGACCCAGATGCACGACTGGGACATCGGCTCGGGAAAGCTGCGCTTCTCGATGTGCTTCCTCGGCATGGAGAGCCACGGCGACTGCCACACCCACATCGACGCCCTGAACCACGTCTCCTACGACGGCAAGATCTACGGCGGCCGCTCCGTCGACACCGTGATGAGCAAGGGCGCGCAGGTGCTCGACATGGACGACTACGCGACCGGCGTCGTCGGCCGCGGCGTCCTCTACGACGTGCCGCGCCACCGCGGCGTCAAGTGGCTCGAGCCGGGCGAGGCGGTCGCCCGCGCCGAGCTCGAGGAGATCGAGGAGGCCCAGGGCGTCCGCGTCGAAGAGGGCGACATCTTCGTCTTCCGCACGGGCCACCACCGCCGCCGGCTCGAGCTCGGGGCGTGGGACAACGGCTACGACGGCGAGGGCAAGGCGGGGCTCCACGTCGACACGATCCCCTGGATGCACGAGCGCGGCGTGGCGGCGTTCATGCCCGATGGCGACGGCGAGACGGTGCCGGGCACCGTGGACGGGCTGCTGTACCCGATCCACCCGCTCCAGGTGACGGCGATGGGGATGCTGGTCTCGGACAGCCTTCAGCTGGAGGACGTCGCCAGGGCCTGCGAGGAGGAGGGGCGCTGGGAGTTCCTCGTCACGTGCTCGCCGCTTCGGATCCAGGGCGGCACGGGCTCGCCGTTCAATCCGATCGCGGTGCTGTAGCGGCGCTGCGAAGCGCCGCCAGCCCCTCCCGCAGCGCGTTCTCGAACACCCAGACGTCGGCGTAGGCCAGGATCTGAAATCCGCGGGCGGCGGCGGTCGCGCCGTCTTCGGTTGAGCCGATCAGCTGGCCGAGCGGCTTGCCGGCCGCGCGGCACACGCCGAGCAGGTGGTCGACCGCCTCGTCGAAGCGGGGATCCGCGAAGTTGCCGGGGACGCCGAGCGACAGCGACAGGTCGAACTGGCCGAGCCAGACCGCGTCGACGCCGGGCACCGCCACGATCTCGGCGGCGTGCTCGATGCCGGCCTCGGACTCGATCTGCGCGATCACGAGCGTCTCGCGGTTGGCCCGCGCGGCGGCGGCGGCCGGCCCGCCCTCCAGATCGTCGCTCATGACGACGCCGAAGCCGCGCTTGCCTTCCGGCGGGTACCTGGCCGACTCGACGAGGACGCGGGCCTCGTCCGCCGACTCGACCATCGGCGCCATGACGCCGCGCGAGCCGGCGTCGAGCGCGGTCGCCACATGCGTGTAGCCGACCCGGACAACGCGCGTGATGGGGTAGACGCCGGTGCCGCGTCCCGCCGCGTAGATCCGCCGGAGCGACTCCACGTCCCAGGCGGTGTGCTCGAGGTCGAAGAGCCCGAAGTCCGCACCCGCGGCCGCCAGCAAGCGCATCACCCGCGGCGTGTCGAACTCGAAGAGCATGCAGCCCACGGCGACGCCTCGGTCGGCGATGGCTCGGGAGATGGCGGTGTCGGTCATCCTGGTCCTCGCTGTCGTCCGGTGGGCGACGGCGATCTATCGTAGGCCCGATGCCGGACCACATCACGATCGGCGCGGGCCTGAGCACGGGCGGCGGCGAGCCGGTGATCTCGGATGCGGTGCGGTCGGGTGGCCTGCTCTTCCTCTCGGGCCGGGCGGCGGTCGACCCGGTGACGCTCGGGGTCGTGAGCGACTCCTTCGACGAGCAGGTGGCGGTCGTGCTGCGTGAGGTCGGCGAGGTGCTCGAGGCCGCCGGCGCCGGGTGGGGCGACGTGCTGCGCGTCGAGTGCCACCTGGCCGACGGCGCCGACTTCCCGGCGTGGAACCGGGCCTGGTGCGAGCGCTTCGACCCGCCCCGGCCTGCGCGCATGACCGTGGTCTCGAGGTTCCCGATCCCCGGCATTCTGGTCGAGCTCCAGGTCACGGCCCGCGCTCCCGGATCGACGTCGTAGCCGGCATGGGAATGGGCCGTGCGGCTGCCCTCCGCTTCGTCGCCGAGGGGGCGCGGGTAGGGCTGATCGACCGCGACGAGGCCGCGGTGGGCGAGGTCGCGGCCGAGATCGAGCGGGCGGGGGGCGAGGGGCTCGTGCTCGTCGCCGACGTCACCGACGAGGACCAGGTGGCGGGCGCCGTCGAGCGCGCGACCGCGGCGTGGGGCGGGCGCGACGTCGTCGTCGCCAATGCGGGCGTCCAGCTCGCCGGCCAGGACGACCGTGCCGACCGGCTCTCGCTCGAGGTGTGGCAGCGCACCATCGACATCAACCTGACCGGCGTCTTCCTGACGTGCAAGCACGGCCTGCGGGCGCTCCTCGCCACCGGCGGCGGCTGCGTCGTCTGCACGTGCTCGCCGACGGGCCAGTACGGCGTGGCGCCCGGCTACGACGCCTACAGCTCGAGCAAGGCCGGCGTCTACGGCCTCGTCCGGGTCATGGCCGCCGACTACGCGGCGGGGGGATTCGCGTGAACGCCGTCATCCCGGGCTACACGCAGACGCCGATGACGAACTGGGTCACACCGGCCGACGCCGAGACGCTGCTACGCGGCATCCCGCTCGGACGGGCGGGCGAGCCGGAGGAGGTGACCGCGGTGTAAGGCGGGGTCAGACCCCGCATCTGGCCGCGTTGGGGGTTTTGTGATCTGCGCGTGACAAGACGATGCGGCCACCGGCCACCGGCCACCGGCCGCCGGCGACGGCTGTCTGCAGCGCGACTGCAACGGAGGCGTAACGGCCGCCGATGCGGGGTCTGACCCCGGCGTTGGTGGTGGGGTCGGGGCCTGGCCCCATGGGGTTCGTGGGCTGGTGGCGGGCCTTCGGGACCGCTCGCCCGCGTTGCACCTGCGCTTCGCGCCTGCTGCAACCTCGGGGTCAGACCCCAGCGGCGGCGTTCCGAGCGCGGCTGGTGGGCGGGTCTGACTCCACGGTGGGGTACTCACCGGTAGACCAGCGCCTCCCGCCTACCATGGGGTGGTGACGGCTTCCGACCAGCCGCTGATCGAGGCCGCCGGAGTGACCAAGCGGTTCGGGCAGGTGAAGGCGCTCGACGACGTGACGGCCGACGTCACGAGCCCCGCGCTTGGACTGCTCGGCGCCAACGGAGCCGGGAAGTCGACCTTCATGAAGGCGATGCTCGGGCTCGTGAAGCCGGACTCGGGCCGGGTGCGCGTGCTCGGCATGGACGCCGCGCACCAGGCGCGCGAGATCCGCCGCAGCCTCGGCTACATGCCCGAGAACATGTCCCTGCCGATGGGCATGACGGCGCGCGACTTCATCGTGCACATGGGCGAGCTGCGCGGGCTGCCGCGCCGGATCGCCGTGCTGCGCGCGTCGGAGGTGCTCTTCCAGGTCGGCCTCGAGGAGGAGCGCTCGCGCCTCATCCGCACCTTCTCCGTCGGGATGCGCCAGCGCACGAATCTGGCCCAGGCGATCGTGCACTCGCCCAGCCTCGTCATCCTGGACGAGCCGACGAACGGGCTCGACCCGGCCGGGCGCGAGGAGATGCTGACGCTCGTCCGGCGGCTCTCGGCCGAGCTCGGGATCGCCGTCATCATGTCGTCGCACGTGCTCGAGGACATCGTGCGCACGTGTGACGCCGTGGTCGTCCTGCGCGAGGGCCGGGTCGCCGCGAGCCGGACCCTCGCCGACGCAGCGGGCGCGAGCGAGCGCGAGGCGCGCGTCGTCGTCTCGGGCGACGCCGCCGCGTTCGTCGCCCATCTTGAGGCGGCCGGCCTGGTCGCCTCGCTCCGCGAGGACCACGTCCTCGTCTCCGGCCCGGATGCCGACTCGATGCTGCGCGCCGTGCGCGACGCGGCCGCCGACACCGATGCCGGGCTGCACGAGCTGCGCCCCGCCGGCCCGACGCTCGAGGACGCGCTGATCGGAGACCTGACGTGATCGAGGGGAAGGTCCACGACGTCCGCTTTCACCGCTACGACGGTCCGCGCAGCGGCCGGCTGGCGGCGCTCTGGTCGATGACGCGCTGGAGCGCGCTTCGGGCGCTCGGCGCCAAGCGCGGCTGGAAGGCGAAGATCATCCCGATCGCCCTCACTCTGGTGGCGTTCTTCCCGGTATTGATCGTGCTCGGCCTGCGGGCGCTCTTCCCGTCGACCATCAACGACAACCTCGCCAGCGTGCTGCCCTACAGCGACTACGCCGGGATCGTCGGGCTCGTCATCCTGGTCTTCGCCGTTGTCGTCACGCCCGAGCTCCTGTGCCCGGACCGCCGCGACGGGACGCTCGCGCTCTACTTCGCGACGGCGATCAGTCGCACCGACTACGTCGTCGGCAAGGTGCTCGCCGCCCTGCTGCCGCTGATGCTCGTCACCGTGCTGCCGCCGGCGATCCTCTACGCCGGGAACGTGCTCTTCGCGACCCATCCGCTCGGCTACGTCCAGGCGCACACCCACGACATCCCCCGTATCGTCGCCGCGGGAACCGCCATGGCGCTGTTCTTCGCGTTCGTCGGCCTCGCGATCGCGTCGCTCACCGGCCGCCGGGCCTTTGCGATCGGCGGCTACCTGGCATTCCTCATCGTGCCGACGATCGTGGGCGGGATCCTCTCGAACAACATCGAGCACGGCGAGAACCTGCGCCTCATGGCCTTCGCCGCCGTCCCGATCCACGTCGCCGAGAGCCTCTATCCCGTCACTCCCGACCCGGGCGATCCGTCGAACACCGCGTGGGTCATGATCTGGCTCGCGCTGATCGCCGTCTCCGCGCTCGTGCTCGTGTGGCGGTTCCGGGGGGATGAGTCGTGACCGACGTCCCGGCCATCGAGTTCGCGGGCGTCTCGCGCTGGTACGGCGACACCGTCGCCGTCGCCGACGTCTCGTTCACGGTCGGCCCGGGCGTGACCGGCCTGCTCGGCCACAACGGTGCGGGGAAGTCCACCACGCTCAAGCTATGCGCCGGCTTTACCTCGCCAAGCGCCGGCGCGGTGCGCATCTTCGGCGTGGAGCCGCGGCGCAACCCGGCGGTCTACGAGCGGGTCGGCGTCGTCCCCGACCAGAGCCCGCCGTGGCCGTTTCTGACGGCCCACGAGGTGGTCGGGTTGTGCGGGCGCCTGCACCGGGTCGCCGATCCGGACGCGGCCGCCGCCGGCGCGCTCGAGACGGTCGGCCTCGCCGACGTCGCCGGGCGCAAGGTCGGCGGCTTCTCGCACGGCATGCGCCAGCGGGTGAAGCTGGCCCAGGCCCTGGCCCACGAGCCGGACCTCCTGCTCCTCGACGAGCCGCTGAACGGCCTCGACCCGGCCCAGCGGCGCGAGATCATCGACGTCCTGCATCGGCTCGGGGACGAGGGCCGGACGGTGATCGTCTCGTCACACGTGCTCCACGAGGTGGAGCGGATGGCCCCGCAGGTGCTCGTGCTCGTGAACGGCCATCTGGTCGCCGAGGGTCAGACCAGCGCGATCCGCCAGCTGATCAGTGAGCGGCCGCGGACGATCCGGGTTGCGGCCGGGGGCGACGGCCGTCCGCTGGCCGGCGCGCTCGTCGACGACGGGGCGGTCGACGCCGTTCGCTTCGACGACGGGACGGTCGAGTTCGAGACGGGCGACGTCGAGCGGTTCAGCCGCGCCCTGCCGGCGCTGGCGCGGCGCACCGACACGCTCATCCGGCGGGTCGAGCCGGTCGGCGACGACCTCGAGAGCGTCTACGCCTACCTGCACGACCGTGCTCGGGGGGCGGGGCGGTGATCGTCGGCCCCGTCTACCGGCTGACGCTCAGGGCGCTCCTGCTGCAGCGGCGCACGATCCTGCTCGTGCTCCTGGCGCTCGCGCCGGTGCTGGTGGCGTTCGTGTACGCGGTGGCCGCCAAGCAGGGCGCCCACCACTTCCGGTTCTACTCGCACATGATGCAGGAGCTGTTCGTGCCCACGATCGCCGCTGTCGTAGCGCTCGTGATCGGGGTGAGCGCGATGGGCGACGAGCGTGAGGACGGCACGATCTACTACCTCGTCGCCACGCCGCAATCCCGCCTCGGGCTGATCGTGACCAAGGTCGCGGCGGCGTGGACGGCGACGCTCCTCCTCCTCGTCCCGAGCGTGGTCATCTCGGCCCTTTTGATCCTCAAGGGCGGCGTCGATGCGTCCTCGATCCTGTGGCCGGTCGCAGGCGTCGCCCTCGCGACGCTGGCGTACTGCGGGGTCGCGGGCTGGCTCTCGCTTCGCACGCGCCGGCCGATCGTGATCGGCGTCCTCTACATCCTGCTGTGGGAGGGCTCGATCGCCACGTTCGCGGCCTCCGCGTCCAAGCTCTCGATCGCCGCCTACGGCCGCGCGCTGGTGGCCGAGCGCCTGCCCGAGGCAGCCGCGCCGGTCGTCGGGCCTACGCCCGCCGTCGTCGTCCTGGCGGCCGTGGCGGCGGTCACGTGCTGGCTGGGTGCGCGCGCACTCGTGCGGGTCGAGCTCTGACCTGCCAGGCTGCGACGGCCGCCGCCATCGCCGCCAGGCCGATCGCGACGATCCCGACGGAGGCCGTGAGCGAGAACCGCTCGTCGAGCAGGCCCGAGCCGATGACGGCGCCCCCCACGAGGGGGTAGATGCAGCCGATGAACGCCGCTGTCACCTCGCCGCGGTGCTTGGGCGGCGCGATCCGGTTGAGCTCGTCCTGCGCGGTCATGAACGCGACGCCGTGGCCCGCGCCCACGGCGATCGACCCGGCGAGGAGCACCGCCAGCGAGTGCAAGGCCGCCGCACCCGCCAGGGCGACGAGGCCGGCAGCGAGGACGGCGAGGCCCGCGGCCTGCGCTCGCCGCAGGTGGGGCCGCCGGCGCTGAGCGGCGATCTGCGTCGCGCACGAGGCCGCGAGTGTGATCGCCGCGATCGACCCGAGGAGCGCCAGGTTGTGCGTGTCGAGCAGATCGCCGGCATAGGAGGGCACGATCGAGAGGCAGAGCGCCACGCTCGCCCAGACGGTCGCGGCGGTCAGGCTCACCCGGGCGAAGTCGCCGCGGATGTCGGCGGGCACCCGCGGCCGCTGGATCCGCCACGGCTCACGGCCGGTCGTGCCGGCGGGCTCGGGCAGCCGAAGGGTCAGCCCGGCGGCGATGATCGTCGCGGCGAGGAAGACGAGGTACGAGAGGCGGAGAGGATCGGGCGCCCACTCGGCCAGCGGGCCGGCGGCGAGCGGCCCGAGCGCGACTCCGGCGGACTGCGCGAGCCCGGCCAGAAGCGCGGGGCGACCGGCGTCGGGCTCGGGATCGAGCTCGACAAGCGCCGCGGTCGCCGCGCCGCTCACGATGCCGACCGCCAGGCCCTGAAGCGCCCGCGCTGCGAAGAGCCAGGCCGTGTCGCGCGCCGCCGCGAACACGATGAGCCCGGCCGCGCCGGCCAGGACGCCGGCGAGCAACACGGGGCGGCGCCCGTAGCGGTCCGAGATGCGTCCGAAGATGAGGAGCGTCGGCACGAGGACGACCGCGTACATCGTGAACACCGCCGTGAGGACGAAGCTCGAGAACCCGAATCGGGTCGCATAGACGGCGTAGAGCGGCGCGGCGATGTTCGCGCCGGCCATGAGGACGAGCCAGGTCCCCCAGACGGTGAAGAGCGGGCGCAGATCGGTCACCTCGTCCGCGCTACCACGTGACGGCGTCCGCGAAACACCTCTAGATTTGCTGCACCCGTGCAGCGACACCCGAAGTACACCCGTGACCGGATCGCCCAGGTCGGCGAGCGGATCCGGCGGCTGATCCGCGCCGACACCCGCGATCCCGACGCTCTGCGCGTTGCCGGGCCGGTCGACCGCATCCCGTTCGAGGAGGCCGAGCGCTTGGACTACCGCGACGCCGCGCTCGGCGAGCGGTTCGGGCCGCTGTGGGCGACCTACTGGTTCTGGGTGGAGGCGGCGGTGCCGGCCGAGTGGGCCGGCGAGCGGGTCGACCTCGAGTGGGTGAGCCACAGCGAGGCCACGCTCTGGATCGGCGGCCGGCCGGTGCAGGGCCTGAACTCGAGCCCCGACGGCGCCCGCATCGACGCGCCCGTCCTCGACAAGGCAGCCGGAGGCGAGCGGCTTGACCTGCGCGTCGAGCTGGCGTGCAACGGCAAGTTCGGCGAGCTGCCGCGGGTGTACGAGTCGGCCGAGCCGGTCGTGCTCGACCGCTGCCGGATCGCCCGCTTCGACCCGCGGGCGTGGGAGCTGCACCACGACTTCGACGTCCTGCGCCGGCTCGAGGCCGACGCCGCGAACGGGCTCGACGAGTCGTGGGCCGGGGAGCTGCTCTCCGAGCTCAACCGCTTCTGCAACGTCTGGGTCGAGGACGACCGCTCGACCTGGGACGAGGCCGAAGCGATCCTGAAGGCGCTCCTCGCCAACCGCAACGGCTCGCACGTCCACGAGATCGCGGCGATCGGCCACGCCCATATCGACACGGCGTGGCTGTGGCCGCTGGCAGAGACGCAGCGCAAGATGGTGCGGACGTTCAGCTCGCAGACGGCCTACATGGACCGCTACCCGGAGTTCCGGTTCGCGTGCTCCCAGGCCCAGCAGTACGACTGGATCCGCACGCGCGAGCCGGAGCTCTACGAGCGCATCCGCCGCCACGCCGAGGCCGGCCGCTGGGTGCCCGTCGGCGGCACCTGGGTCGAGCCGGACTGCAACCTGCCGTCGGGCGAGTCGCTCGTGCGCCAGTTCCTGCACGGGCAGCGGTTCTTCGAGCGCGAGCTCGGCAGCCGCTGCCGGGAGTTCTGGAACCCCGACGTCTTCGGCTACAACGGCCAGCTCCCGCAGATCATGCGCGGCGCCGGCATCACCCGCTTCCTCACCCAGAAGCTGTCGTGGAACCGGTTCAACCCGCCCGAGCACCACACGTTCACGTGGCAGGGGATCGACGGCTCGGAGGTGCTCGCCCACTTCCCGCCGGCCGACACCTATAACGCCACCGCCGAGGTGGAGGAGCTGCGCCGGAGCGCGCGCGAGTACAAGGATCACGACCGCTCGGGGCGCAGCCTGCTCGTGTTCGGCTACGGGGACGGCGGCGGGGGGCCGACGCCGGAGATGCTCGAGACGCTGCGCCGCGTGCGCGACCTGCAGGGCGTCCCGCGCACGGCGATCGTCACCTCGGATGAGTTCTTCGGGGCGCTGGAGGCCGATGCGAAGGAGCTCCCGACCATCGTCGGCGAGCTCTACTTCGAGTACCACCGCGGCACCTACACGACCCAGGCGGCCGTGAAGCGCGGGAACCGCGAAGGGGAGCGGGCGCTTCACGACGCCGACCTCCTGACGGCGGTCGCCGCACGTACCGGGGTGGTCGAGCATCCCTCGGAGCGGCTCGCCGAGCTGTGGCAGCTCCTGCTCCTGAACCAGTTCCACGACATCCTGCCCGGCTCGAGCATCGGGCTCGTCTACGAGGACGCCGCCTGCGACCACGCCGCGGTCAGGGCCGGCGCCGACGAGATCGCCGACGCGGCGCTGGCGGCGCTGGCGGGCGATGAGGGAGGACCCACGGCCTTCAACACGATCGGGTTTTCGCGGGCCGAGGTCGCTCCCGCGCCCGACGGCGGGCTCGCGTGGGTCGAGGCGCCGGCGTACGGGTTCGGGGCGGTGGGGGAAGCGCCCGGGCATGTGTCTGTGACCGAGGCTGGGGAGTCGATCGTGCTGGAGAACGGCCTGCTGCGGGCCGAGCTCGGCCGCGACGGCCGGCTGCGGTCCCTGGTCGAGCTCGGGTCGGGGCGCGAGGCGCTCGCCGGGCTCGGCAACGTGCTCCAGGTCTACGACGACCACCCGACGCAGTTCGACGCCTGGGATGTCGACCCGTTCCACCTTGAGACGGTCGCGGACTGTCCCCCAGCCGAGTCATGCGAGGTGCTGTCCGGAGGGCCGCTCCGCGCCGAGGTGGCGTTCGGGCGGCCGGTTGGGCGGGCCAGCACGATGCGGCAGGTCGTCCGGCTCGATGCGGGCGCGCGCCGGCTCGAGTTCCACTGCGAGGCCGACTGGCACGAGTCGCACACGATGCTGAAGGTGCTCTTCCCGGTGGCGGTGCGAAGCCCGAACGCGACCTACCAGATGCAGTTCGGTCACGCAGAGCGCCCGACGCACTACTCGACGAGCCACGACCTCGCTCGCTACGAGGTGCCCGGGCACCGGTTCGCCGACCTCTCCGAGCACGGCTTCGGCGTCGCCCTCCTGACCGACTGCAAGTACGGCTACTCGACCTACGGGAACGGGATGCGGATCAGCCTGCTGCGCTCGCCGACCGACCCCGATCCGCAGGCCGATATTGGCCGCCACCAGTTTGCCTACGCCGTCATGCCGCACGCGGGCGGCTGGCGCGAGGCGGGCGTGGTGGGGGAGGCGGCCAGGTTCGAGACGCCGCTTCGCTGGGCGCCCGGATCGGAGGCGCCGCGCTCGATCTTCTCGGTGGACGACCCGAACCTGGTGCTCGACACCGTCAAGCGCGCCGAGGACTCAGACGCCCTCGTCCTGCGTCTCTATGAAGCGCACGGCGCGCGCGGCACGGCCCGGCTTCGCGTCGGCCTGCCGTTCTCGGAGGCCGTCGCGTGCAATCTGCTGGAGGATCCGGGCGAGCCGCTCCAGACGGACGGCGACGAGATCGTCATCCCGTACCGGCCGCACGAGATCGTGAGCGTGCTGGTCGCCTGAAAAATTGGGGTCTGACCCCGATTTTTCAGGTTCGCCGACCCTTACCGGATCGCCTCGCTCGACTCCGGGTCGAAGAAGTAGAGCCGCTCGCGGTCGACCGCCAGCCTGGCCCGCACGCCCTCCTCGACCTGCGCGCTCCGCTCCAGCCGGGCGGTGATCTCGAGCCCCTCCCGGCCGCTGTCCAGGTACGCCATCAGCTCCGAGCCGAGCGATTCCACCCGGTTCACCTTGAGCTCGACCGTGCCGTCGCCCTCGGCGCGGAAGTCCTCCGGCCGGATGCCGACCACCACCTCGCGCCCCGTGTAGGCGGCGAGCCCCGGCCGAGCGGTCAGCGTGGCGGGCGGGATCTCGACGCGGGTGCGGTCGAAGATGACGCCGGTGCCGTCCATGCGGGCCGTGATCAGGTTCATCGACGGCGACCCGATGAAGCCGGCGACGAACACGTTCACGGGGTTGTCGTAGATCTCGTCCGGCGTGCCGAGCTGCTGCAGCACGCCGTCGCGCAGGATGGCGACGCGGTCGCCCATCGTCATCGCCTCGGTCTGGTCGTGGGTGACGTACAGGGTCGGCGCGGCGATCCGGCGCTGGACGCGGATGATCTCGCCGCGCATCTCCACCCGCAGCTTGGCGTCGAGGTTCGAGAGCGGCTCGTCCATCAGGAAGGCGGCCGGCTCGCGCACGATCGCCCGTCCCATCGCCACCCGCTGGCGCTGGCCGCCCGAGAGCTGGCGCGGCTTTCGGTCGAGGTAGTCGACCAGCCCGAGCATCGCGGCCGCCTCGTCGACGCGGCGCTGGATCTCGGCCTTCGGCATCCGCGCCATCTTGAGGCCGAACCCCATGTTGCCGCGCACCGACATGTGCGCGTAGAGGGCGTAGTTCTGGAACACCATCGCGATGTCGCGGTCGCGCGGCGGGAGCTTCGTCACGATCTTGTCTGAGATCCGGATCTGCCCGGCCGTGACCGGCTCGAGGCCGGCCACCATCCGAAGCGCCGTCGTCTTGCCGCAGCCCGACGGGCCGACCAGGACGAGGAACTCGCCCGGCTCGACCTCGAGGCTCAGGTCGTCCACGGCGACGACGCCGCCCGGGAAGTGCTTCGTCACGCCCTCCAGGCTGATCGTGCCGCTCACGACGACCCCGCCAGCATGCCGGCGATCCGCTTGTTGAGGAGCAGGGCCACGACCGCCGGCGGGATCAGCGCGAGCACGCCCGCCGCCGCCAGGATCGGGTAGTTGGTCGTGTACTTGCCGACGTACTCGGTGATCTGCACCGTCACCGGCTTGGCGTTCATCGTCGAAGTGAGAAGGAGCGGGATCAGGAACTCGCCCCACACCGACAGCACGAGGATGGCCGCCACCGCCGCGATGCCCGAGCTCATCTGCGGCACGACGACGCGCACGAACGCCTGCCAGCGCCGGCAGCCGTCGATGAGCGCCGCCTCCTCCGGCTCGGGCGGCATCTCCTTCACCTGCGTGTAGAGGAGCCAGGTGGCAAGCGGTGTCAGGGTCGCCACGAACACCAGGATCAGGCCGCGCTTGGTGTCGATCAGGTGCGCGTCGGCGAGCACCTGGAAGAGCGAGATGACGATGACGAAGATGGGGATCACCATCGTCCCGACGAGAAGCGCCAGCACTGCCCCGCCGAACCGGAACCGCAGCCGCCCGAACGCGTAGGCGGCCATCGTCGAGACGACCAGCGTGATCGCGGTCGTCTCGAGCGCAAGCTGGGTCGAGTTCCACATCGAGCGGCTGAACGTGCCGGCCTCCGTGACCGTGCCGCCCGCCGCCGCGCCCTGGGTTCCCTGAAGCAGCTCGTGGTACGCGGTCGTGGTCGCGTCGCGCGGGAGCCAGTGCGACGGGACCGACGCGACGTCCCGCTGCGTCGAGATGCTGGTGAGCACGCCGAGCACGATCGGCCCCACCGACCACACGACGATCGCGAGCACCGCGACGGTCTTGAGGAGCCGGCCGCTCAGGGTCGTCATACCGTCGCCCTCCGAAGCAGCAGCGCGTAGCCGCCGCCCAGGATGGCCGTCGCCGCCGCGAGCAGGAACGCGAGGGCCGTCCCGTGCGCGAAGTCGGCCGTCACGAACGTCGTGTTGTAGACCTGGATCAGGATCGAGCGGGTGTTGAGCGCGGTGCCGTTCAGCACGTAGATCTCGTCGAAGATCGAGATGGCGAGCAGCGTGCCGACGGTGAGCGCGATCGCGATCGACGGCCGAAGCAGCGGCAGCGTCACGTACCGGAACTGGCGCCACGGCCCCGCGCCGTCGACCGCCGAGGCGCTGTAGACCTCGTCGGGGATGCTCTGAAGGCCGGCGAGGAGCACCAGGCTGACCAGCGGGAGGACACCCCACACGTGGACGAGCGTGATGTAGACGATCGCGCCGCGGCCGCTTGCCAGCCACACGTGTGGCTCGCTGATGACGTGGAGGTTGAGGAGCACGCTGTTCAGGAGGCCGTTGTCGGGATCGAAGACCCGCCGCCAGAGGACGCCCGAGACGACCGACGGCAGCGCCCAGGGCAGGATCAGGATCGCGAGCACGATCCCGCGGCCGCGGAAGACGCGGTGCAGCGTCACGGCCACGGCGATGCCCAGCACCAGCTCGAGCGACACGGCCAGGAGGACGTACTCGACCGTGTGGCGCATCGCGTCGCGGGAGGTCTGGTCGCTCAGGACGTCGCGGTAGTTGCGCGACCCCACGTAGCCCGGAAGCTCGCCGAACAGGAACCCGCCCGAGCGGATGCTCTGCTTGAACCCCTGCGTGAGCGGATAGAGGACGAGCGCGGCCACGAGCAGCATGGCCGGCGCGACCAGGATCCACCCCAGGATCTGGGTCTCGCGGGCGGCCCGGTCGCCGCCCGCCCCGCTGCGGCGCAGACGCACTTAGATGAGTGACCGATGACTCCCGCGCGCCTGGACGCACGGATGTTTGGGTGGGCGATAGGCGGCGGGGCTGCGGCTGCGAATCGTCGCATCGCGGCGTCCTCGGTCGGGCCAATATCTCGCGCCGATATTGACCCTCCCCGCGTCCTTGCGCTGCTCGATTCTCGCCGCCCAGGACATCACGGGAGTCATCGATCAATCATCTTCTACTGGTTGTGCGACTCGGCCTTCGACGCGAGCTGGTCGAGCGCGTCACTGACGCTCATCTGGCCCTTCACCGCCGCGTTCAGGAGCCCCTGGGCGTCCGAGCTGAACTGCGAGTACCAGATCGGCGCGCCCGCCGAGAAGAGCGGCGAGACGTGCGGCAGCTCGGCGTTCAGGACGTCGCCGCCCTGGAGCTGGCCGCTGTCGGCGAGCTGCTTGATCGCCGAGGCCCCGCAGGGCAGGCTGCCCTGGGTCTTGTAGATCGCGATGGCGTTCTCGGGCCGCTCCCACCACTCGATGAACGCGGCGGCGGCGGCCTTGTGCTTGGCGGTCACCGGGATCGAGAGCCCCTCCGGCAGGCCGAACGACGCGCCCGGCCCGTCGACGCCCGGCACGAGGCCGAGAGCCGCGTCGCCGGCGATGTTCGACTGGCTCTTGTCATTCGCCGTCGCCATGTTGCCGGGGCCGGTCGCCAGCACGATCGCCGTCTCGCCGGCGGTGAACTTGTCGAAGGCGACCGCGTCGTCCATCGCCACGGAGCCGGGCGACACCCAGCCGTTCGAGACCGCGTCGGCCTCCCACTGGAGCGCCTGGTAACCGGCGGAGCTCGAGTCGGAGAACGTCGGCGCGAGCTGGTCGTCGAAGAGCTGGCCGCCCATCGCCAGCGTGAGCAGATACCACGGGGTCACGCCGCCCTCGGTGGCGGCCATCGGGACCGACAGCGGGTACTGGACGCCCGCCGCCTTGAGCTTCTGGACGTCCGCCGCGAGCTCGTCGAAGGTCTGCGGGAACTCGGTGATCCCCGCCTTCGCGAACATCTTCGTGTTGTACATCGAGACGCGGAAGTCGTTCGAGTAGCAGGCGGCGTAGGTCTTCCCGCCCGAGATGAACGCGGCGTCGGTCGACTTCAGGTCGGCGAGCGTCTTCGCGTCGACGAGGCCGTCGAGCGGCTCCACCCACCGGGCGCCGGCGAACTGGCCGGTGAACGACCAGTCGAACTCGGCCACGTCGGCGATGTAGCTCTTGGCCTGGTTCGCGACCAGGAGCTTGTTGTGCGTCGCGTCCCAACCGGTGCGGACGTAGTTCACCTTGACGCCGCTCTCGGCGGTGAACTTGGCGAGCAGGCTCTGCGGCATCGCGTACGGGACGAGAACCGTGATGGTCTGCCCGCGGATCGATTCGCTCGAGGCTCCTCCGGTGCCCCCGCTCGACCCGCTGTCGCTTCCGCCGCAGGCCGCCGCGAGGGTCAGCGCGGCGGTGGCGAGGCCGATGAGGACGCGCCTGGTTCCAAGCATTCCGCGATACTACGGACTGGATGGACGGAACACAACACGCCCTCGCCGGCCATCCACTCGACCCCCTGACGCCAGCCGAGGTCGCCGCGACCGCGGCTGTTGTCCGCGCTAACGACGGCTTCCGCGACCGCGGCGACGGCTGCCGGTTCATCACGATCGCGCTGCAAGAGCCAGCCAAGGGCGCGGTCCTGGAGTGGGAGGGCGGGGGCGGGAAACCGGCCCGCGCGGCCGAGGTCGTCCTCTACGACCGCGACCGGGCCGAGACGATCGAGGCGGTCGTCGAGCTGGGCACCGCGGCGGTCGCCGCCTGGGATGTCCGCACCGGCGTCCAGCCGATGGCGGTCGTGAAGGAGCTGATGGAGGCCGAGGAGGTGCTGCGCCTGCACCCGGAGTTCCAGGCCGCGCTCGCCCGCCGCGGCGTGACCGATCCCGGCCAGATCCAGGTCGACGCGTGGCCGGCGGGCCACTTCGGCCGCGATGAGGAGTCGGAGCGGCGGCTCGCCCGGGGGGTCGCGTTCGTGAAGCCGGCCCCGGGCGACAACGAGTGGGCCCACCCGGTCGACGGCGTGATCGCCCTGGTCGACCTGAACACGCTCGAGGTGCTGCGCGTCGAGGACCACGGCGTCGTGCCCGTGCCGCCGGAGAGCGGCAACTTCGACGTCGCAGCGGCAGGGGAGCTGCGCGCCGACATCGCCCCACTCGACATCGTGCAGCCGGACGGCCCCGGCTTCACGGTCGACGGCCGGGTCGTGCGCTGGCAGCGCTGGCAGCTCCACGTGGGCTTCACGCCCCGCGAGGGCCTCGTCCTTCACCGGGTCGGCTACGAGGACGGCGGCCGCCTGCGGCCGATCATGCACCGCGCCTCGCTCTCGGAGATGGTCGTGCCGTATGGCGATCCCAGCCCGACCCACTACTTCAAGAACGCCTTCGACGCGGGCGAGAACGGCGTCGGCGTCTCGGCGTCGCCGCTCACCCGCGGCTGCGACTGCCTGGGCGAGATCGTCTACCTGGACGCGGTCGTGAACGACGCCGCCGGCGAGCCGGTGGTGATCCCGAACGCGATTTGCATGCACGAGGAGGACGTGGGCGTCCTCTGGCGGCACATCGAGTGGCGCGACGGGACGGGCGAGGTGCGCCGGTCGCGCCGGCTCGTGATCTCGTCGTTCTCGGCGATCGGGAACTACGACTACGGCTTCTTCTGGTACCTGTACCAGGACGGGTCGATCGAGTTCGAGGTCAAGCTGACCGGCGTGCTCTCGACCGGTGCCGTGGCGCCCGGCGTCACCCCCGAGCACGGCGTCCTGGTCGCGCCCGGGCTCAATGCGATGGTGCACCAGCACTTCTTCAACATGCGCCTCGACCTGGACGTGGACGGCGTCGAGAACGCGGCTGAGGAGGTGTGGACGGAGTCGGTTCCGCCGGGCCCGGAGAACCCGGTCGGAAACGCGTTCCGGGCCCGTCGGCGCCGGCTTCGCACCGAGCTCGAGGCCCGCCGCCGGCTCGACCCGGCCTCGGCCCGCTGGTGGGAGATCGTGAACCCCAGCGTTCGCCACCGCCTCGGCGAGCCGGTCGCCTACCGGCTCGTGCCCGGCGAGAACGCGACGCCCTTCGCCCAGCCGGACGCGCCCGTGAGCAGGCGGGCGGGCTTCATGCGAAACCACCTGTGGGTGACGCCGTACGCGCCCGAAGAGCGCTACGCGGCCGGCGACTACCCGAGCCAGCACCCGGGCGGGGCGGGCCTTCCAGAGTGGACGAGCGCCGACCGGCCGGTCTCGGGCCGCGACATCGTCGTCTGGTATACGTTCGGCCACCACCACGTGCCCCGGCCGGAGGACTGGCCGGTGATGCCGGTGGCGACCATCGGGTTCATGTTGAAGCCGGTGGGGTTCTTCGACCGAAATCCCGCCCTCGACGTGCCGCCGTCGGAGCCGCACGCCGAGAGCTGCCATCAAGGAGGGGGCGAGCCATGAGCGAAGTTGAGGGGCGCGTCGCCCTGGTGACGGGCGCGACGAGCGGGATCGGCGCGGCGACGGCGAGGGCGCTGGCAGCGGGCGGGGCGCACGTCGCGCTCGCCTCGCGCGGCGGTGGCGACCTCGCGCTCGAGGGCTCGCTCGCCCAGCGCTGCGATGTGCGCGACCTGGCCCAGGTCGAGGCGCTGGTCGCGGCATGCGTCGAGCGCTTCGGCGGGCTCGACATCCTGGTGGTGAACGCCGGCGTCGGCGCCTACGGCGACTTCCTCGACCTGAAGCCGGAGTGGCTCGACGAGATGATCGACACCAACGTGAAGGGGTTTCTCCACACGATCCGGGCCGGCCTGCCGCGCCTGCTCGAGAGCTCGTCGGCCGACCTCGTGGCCGTCACGTCGATCGCCGGCCAGCGTGCACCGGAGGGCGAGGCGGTCTACGCGGCCTCGAAGCACGCTCAGATCGGCTTCATGCGCTCGCTCGACCACGAGCTCTACCGGCGCGGCGTGCGCTGCTCGATCCTCGCGCCGGGCGGCGTCGAGACGGCGTTCGCGATGGGCCGGGGGCGCACGCCCGAGGATCCCGACCTGCCCGGGATGCTGCGCTCCGAGGAGGTGGCCGACGCGGTCATGTACGCCGTCACCCGGGCCCGCACCGGCCGCATCTTCGAGGCCTCGATCCTGCCCATGGCCGACGACTCGATGAACTAGATGATCGATCCCCGATGACCGCGCGCCTGGATAGTCACCTGTCAGATGCCCGCCAAGCGCGGCGGGGCAGCGGCTGCGAACCGTCGCATCGCCGCGTCCTCGGTCGGCCCAATAGAGGGACTATTGGGCCTCCCTGCGTCCTTGCGCTGCTCGGTTCTCGCCGCCCAGGACATCACGGTCATCGAGGATCGGTCATCTGATGGGCAAGAACGTCACGATCATCGGCGGCGGCAGCTCGAGCTTCGTGCCGATCCTCCTGCGCCGCCTGATCCAGTCGGGTCCGCTCGGCGACTCGACCGTCACGCTGATGGACATCGACGAGCGCCGGCTGGGAGTGATGCGGGAGCTGGGCGACCGGCTGGTCGCCGGGGAGGAGAGCCGGCTCAAGGTGCGCAGCACGCTCGACCAGCGCGAGTCGCTTCGGGGCGCCGACTTCGTCATCGCCGCGATCTCGGTGGGCGGGTTCGACGCCTGGGCGCAGGACATGGAGATCCCGGGCCGCTACGGGCTCGTCATGCACGTCGCCGACTCGGTCGGTCCGGGCGGGATCATGCGCGCCCTCCGGAACGCCCCGGTGCTGGCCGAGGTGGCGCGGAACGTCGCCGACGTCGCGCCCGATGCGTACGTCTTCAACTACACGAACCCTGCCCCGACGGAGGCGCTCGCCATGCTCACGGCGGCGCCGTCGGTCAGGAGCTACGCGCTCTGCTCGTGCACCGGGCACCCGTCGAGCGCCGAGTGGCTGGGCGAGCAGGCCGGGGTCGAGCCGGCCCGGATCGCGATGCCGCCGGTGGTGGCCGGCCTGAACCACTGCGCCGCGGTCACGGAGCTGCGCCTGCGCGACGGCACCGACGCGATGCCGCTCGTTCGGGAGCACGCGACGAACCCGATCGTGCGCTGGGCGCTCGAGACCTACGGCGTCCTGCCCTACTGCTGGAGCCACTGGGTCGAGCACTTCCCGCAGATGCAGCGGCTCGAGGGCGAGTACGCCGGATCCGCCCAGGGCGTCGCGATGCGCTACGGGATCACCACCCACGACATGGCCTACGAGAAGGCCCGGGTGGCCGAGCTCGAGGTGCTGGCGGCGAAGTGGACGGCGCCCGACGCCGGCCGCGTCACGCTCGCCGACTTGCCGCCGGGCGACGAGGACTGGGGCATCGAGGTGATCGACATCATCGAGGCGATCGTCGAGAACCGGAACCAGACCTTCGTCGTGAACGCGCCGAACGACGGCGCGATCCCGAACCTGCCGGACGACGCCGTGGTGGAGGTCAACTGCTCTGTGAACGGCTACGGCATCCGCCCGATCGCCGCGGGCCCGCTGCCCGAGCCGCTGGCGGCGCACCTGCGCGGGTACGTCGACTTCGAGCGCCAGGTCGTGAAGGCCGCGCTCTCGGGCGACCGCGACGCGGCGATGCACGCGTTCCTGCTCGACCCGAACATCCAGGCCCGGCTCGAGCTCGAGCAGATCGGCCAGCTTCTCGACGAGATGCTCCGCGCCAACGCGGAGTGGCTGCCGCTCTTCAACGCGGCGTAGGCGTCCGCGGTCAGCCGGCGTCCGACACGACGATCCGAAGCCCCGTGTCCAGGTGGGACAGCCGGCGCAGGTCGCCGTGTCGGGCGTCCCAGGCACCGGATGCGAGGTCGCGGCGGAGGCGAGCGAGGCCGGCGACCACCTGATCCTCTGGAAGCAGCCGGAAGGGCGACATGTTTCGCCGCACCTCGGGGTCGAGATAGGCCTCCGGGCGCGCCATGAACGCTTCCGGGAAGCCGTCGATGCAGTCGACCGGAACACGCAGCGGCCGGATCTCCGTGCGGCCGCCCAGCCGCTCGGCGATCGCGTGCGGCTGCACCTCGCGCCGTCCGCCGAACGCCATGCCCGGGAAGTACTCGGCGGCCAGCCACAGCCGGTCGAACACGTGCGCGTCGCCGACGACCACGACCACCCGGCGGGCGACGCGCCGCAACTCGCCCAGGCCGGCGGCCGGGTCGTTCCAGTGATGCACCGTGTGCAGCGCCATCGCGGCATCGAAGCTGCCGTCGACGAACGGCAGCCGCTCGGCTTCAGCCAGCACCGCCGGAGCGGCGTCCGCGGGCCGCTGGGAGATCATCACAGGCGAGGGCTCGACCGCCAGCACGGTGCGGTCACGCGGCTCGTACGCCCCGGACCCGGCGCCCACGTTGAGCAGGGTGCGGCCGTCACCCAGGGCGGTGAGGATCTGGCCGGCGAGCTCGGGATCCTCACGCCGGGTCGCGGTGTACGTGGTTCCCAGCCTGTCGTACCGGGGAGCGTCCATATAGCGCGCGTACTATATAGCATCCATGAGCTGTAGATAGCCGTGAGTTGACTAGAGAGAATCATTCTAGTATCGTGGTGACTATGACGAATCGGAAGCCCATCCAGCCCTCCTCGCTCGGCCTGATCGTCCTCTGGCTGCTCGTCGCCCGGCCCATGCACGTCTACGGCATGCAGAAGCTGATCGAGTCGTTCGGCAAGGACAAGGTCGTGAATGTGCGCTCGCGCGCAAGCCTCTACCAGGCGCTCGAGCGGCTCGTCCGAAACGACCTGGTCGAGGTGCACGAGACCGTGCGCTCCGAGGGCTACCCGGACCGGGTCGTCTATGCCGTCACCGATGCCGGCCGCGCGGCCGCCGCGCAGTGGCTGCGCGACATGCTGCGCACCACCGGCACCGAGTACCCCGAGTTCATCGCCGCCGTCTCCGTGCTCTTCGGGCTCGAGCCCGACGACGCGCGCGCGCAGCTCCAGGAGCGGGCCGGCCGGCTCGCCGCGGAGCTCGCCGAGGCCGAGGCGGTGTTCGCCGAGAACCCCGACCTGCCTCGGCTCTTCCTGCTCGAGGAGGAGTACCGGCGGGCGATCCTCTCGGCCGAGCTCGACTGGGTGCGCGGGGTCGTGGCGGACATCGACGCCGGCTCGCTCACGTGGACCGAGGACTGGCTGATGGGCCTCTTCTCCGAGCACGACCCCATGAAGCACTCCCAGGAGGACACCCGATGACACCGACAATCGAAGCCCACGGGCTCGTGAAGCGCTACGGAAAGACCATCGCGCTCGACGGCCTCGACCTCCTGGCCGAGCCCGGCCAGGTCATGGCCGTGCTGGGCCCGAACGGCGCCGGCAAGACGACGTTCGTCCGCGCGGTCGCGACGCTGCTTCGCCTCGACGGAGGGACGTTGCGCGTGGCCGGCCACGACGTCCGGCGCGAGCCCGGCGCCGTCCGCCGCACCATCGGGCTCGCCGGCCAGTTCGCGGCCGTCGAGCCGGCGATGACCGGCCGCGAGAACCTCGAGATGGTGGCCCGCCTCTTCGGGCTGCCCCGATCCGCGGCGCGAGGCGCCGCGACTGACGTGCTCGAGCGGCTGCGCCTGACCGGCGACGCCGACCGGCTCGTCCGCACCTACTCCGGCGGCATGCGCCGCCGGCTCGACCTGGGCGCCAGCCTGGTCGGGGCGCCGCGCCTGCTCCTGCTCGACGAGCCGACGACCGGGCTCGACCCCGGGAGCCGGATGGACCTGTGGGACGCGATCCGGGCGCTGGTGGACGCCGGCACCGACGTCCTGCTCACCACGCAGTACCTCGACGAGGCCGACAACCTGGCGAGCCGGATCGTGATCGTCGATCACGGCCGCGCCGTCGCCACCGGGACGCCGGCCGAGCTCAAGGCCCGCATCGGCGGCAACGTGATCGAGGTGCACGCCCGCCGCCGCGACGACCTCGCCGCCCTGGCCGACGCGCTCGGCCGGATCGACGGCGGCCGGGCGGCGGTCGACGAGACGACCCGGCGAGTGACCGTCGGCGTCGACCCGGGCGGCGCGCCGCTCGTCACCGCACTTCGCTCGGTCGAGGCGGCCGGCGTCGAGATCGACGACATCGCGCTTCGCCAGGCCACGCTCGACGAGGTGTTCCTGGCCATCACCGGCCGGGCCGCCGCGGGCTGACCCACGAAAGGACACACACCATGACGACCATCTCATCCACCCTCGACCGCCCGCCCGCCGGCTTCCTGGCGAGCACGCTCATCGTGGCCCGGCGGGCGGCGCTGCGCTACCTGCGCACGCCGCAGCTCGTCGTCCTCGGGACGATCCAGATGGCGGGCTTCATGCTGGTCTACCGCTACGTCTTCGGCGGAGCCATCGACGCCGGCGACATCCCGTACGTCGACTACGTCATCCCCGGGTTCATCACGACGGGCGTGCTCTTCATGGGCATCGGTGCCTCGGTCGCCATGGCCGAGGATCTCGAGCAGGGGTTCGTCGACCGCCTCCGGTCGCTGCCGATTCCGCGCAGCTCCGTGCTCGCGGCGCGGGCGCTGGCCGACACGGCCATCCTCACCTGGAGCCTCGGCGTCACCGTGGCGATCGGGTTCCTCGTCGGCTTCCGGTTGCACGGGAGCCTGGTGCAGGGCCTGGCCGCGTTCGGCCTGGTCGTGCTCTTCGGCTACGTGTTCGAGTGGACGTTCATCGCGATCGGGCTCCTGGCCGGGACGCCGCAGGCGGCGCAGGGCTACGGCCTCCTGGTCTTCCCGCTGACGTTCCTCTCGAGCGCCTACGTCCCCGTCGACTCGATGCCGCGCGCGCTCCAGCTCTTCGCCGAGTACCAGCCCATCACCTACATGGTCGACGCCGTGCGGGCGCTCACGCTGGGCGCCGGCGCTCCCGCGCTCCTCGGCCACCCGGCCGGCTACTTCGTCGTCCGGTCCCTGCTGTGGGCGGCCGCCATCCTGGCCGTCTCGGCTTCCCTCGCAGTGCTGCGCTACAGGCGCGGCTGATCCCACCCAGGAAAGGACATCCCATGACGCACGATCCCAAGCACGACCACTACGCCGAGCTCAGCATGCAGTGGTACGGCTGGGGCTCGCCGATCGGCCTCGGCATCGGGCTGGTCGCGATCGGCGGCTTCGTCGCCCTTCTGGCGGTCGCCTGGTCGGTGGTGGCGTAGCCGAACCCCATGGGGCCAGGCACCGGACGGTGCCTGGCCCCGGTCGTTCGGTACGGTGCTTCCACCGCGACCGAGGAGACCGGCATGATCACCGTCGAGCACGTCGACTTCATCTCCGTCCCGACTCAGGACGTCCCCCGGGCGAAGCAGTTCTACGGGGAGCTGCTCGGCCTCGAGCTCGAGAAGGACACACCCGGCGGCGCCGAGTATCGCGCGGGCCAGGTGACGCTCGGCATCTGGGCGCCGGAGAGCCAGGGCCTGCCGTTCCAGCCCAACCAGTCCGGGTTCGCGCTCCGCGTCTCGGATGTCGCAGAGGCCCGCAAGGAGCTCGAGGCCGCGGGCGTCGCCTTCGACATGGAGACGTTCGACACCGGCGTCTGCAACATGGCGCTCATGCGCGACCCCGACGGGAATCAGATCATCCTCCATCGCCGCTACGCCCCCTGAGGCGGCGGCTGCGACGCGCGCTCCCGCCGTTCGGCGGGCGGGCCTGGCGGCTCCTCGGGTGCGTCCTCATCTTCGAGATCGGCACCGGGATGACCCTGCCGATCGTGATCGTCTTCCTGCACGGGGACCGCGGCCTCAGCCTGGCGGCGGCGGGCCTCGCGCTCGCCGTCGCCGGCGCGGCCGGCCTGGTGGGCACGGTCGTCGCCGGGGTCGCCGCCGACCGGTTCGGGGCGGCGCGCACGTCGATCTGCGGGCTGGCGCTCGCCGGCGTCGGGACGCTGGCGTTCCTGGCGGTCCACTCGCTCGCCGCCGCCGTCCTCGCCACGAGTCTCCAGGGCGCCGGCTTTGGGATCACCTGGGTCGGGATGTTCCCGCTTCTTCTCCGCGCCGTCGACGACCGGCTGCGCGAGGACGTGCTCGGCGTGAACTACGGCGCGACCAACCTCGGCCTCGGGATCGGCAGCCTCATCGCCGGCACGATCCTGGCGGTCAGCCCCGACGCGTTCGGCGTGCTCTTCGTCGTCGACGCGGCCACCTACGCGCTCTTCGCGGTCCTGCTCGTCGCGCTCGGCGAGCTGCGCGGCGAGCCGCGCGAGACCGGTGTCTCGGCGGGGATCTCGGCCTACGGGCAGGTCGTGCGCGACACGCGGCTCCTGGCTGCGACCGCGATCAGCCTCGTCCTCGTCGTGGCCGGCTACAGCCAGATCACCTCGGCGTTCCCGGCGTGGGCCACGGGACCGGCCGGCGTGAGCCGAAGCATCGTCGGGTTCGCGTTCGCCGCCAACACGTGGGCCATCGTGGTCGCGCAGCTTCCGACCCTGCGCTTCGTGCGCGACTGGCGCCGGACGAGCGCGATCGCCGTGACGGCGCTCCTCTTCGGAGCGTCGTGGCTCGTCGTCCTCGCGGCCGGCCATGTCTCGGGCGCCGGCCCGGCCGCGGCGGCGCTGATCGCGGGCATGGCCGTCTTCGGCATCGGCGAGACGTTCCTCTCGCCGAGCCTGCCGGGGATTGTGAACCGGCTGGCGGCCAACGAGACGCGCGGCCGCTACATCGCCTTCTACAGCCTGTCGTGGCAGGCCGGCCCGATGGTCGGGCCGCTCATCGCCGGCGCCGCGCTCGGGGCCGACCACGGGACGGCGCTCTTCCTCGGGCTCGCCGCGGCCTGCGCGCTGGTCGCGCCGGCCGCGCTCGCATTCGACCGCAAGCTGCCCGCGGCGGTCAACCGTAGTGTTCCGGAAGCCCCGTGACCGCCCGCGTCCTCTACGCCGCCCTGACCGTCGCCCTCGTCGCCGCCCTGGCGGTCGAGATGGCCCTGACGGACAGCTCGTGGTGGCTCGTAGTCGTCTTCCTGCTCGGCCCCGACGTCGCGCTCCTCCTCGGGATCGGCGCGGGCCTGGAGAAGGGGCAGCTTCACCCGCGGGCGGTCCCACTCTACAACGCGCTTCACCGCTACTGGGGCCCGGCGGCGCTGGCGCTCGCGTCGCTCGTCCTGCCGGAGGGCTGGCTGGCGGCGGCGCTCGCGTGGGCGGTGCACGTCTCGCTCGATCGCGCGATCGGGTACGGCCTGCGGACGCCGGACGGGTTCCAGCGCACCTGAGCCGGACGCTCAGTCCGTGGCGAGCTGCGCGCGGAGCGCACGCACGGCGCGGACCGGGTGGGCGACCCGCACCGCAATCATCGCGGCGCCGATCCCGAGCGCGACCTGGAGCAGCGTGAGTGCGAGCTGCATCCCCACCGAGAACGTGACGATCTGCTCCGCCGCGGCGGTGGCTCCCAGCGCGTAGACGAGGAGGAGCTGCTGGGCGCCCAGTCCGCCGGGGCTCCCGGGAACGAGCCCGGCCAGGCCGCCCGCGACGACGACCACGGCCGCCGACGCCGGCGTGGGCCGCAGGCCGAACGCGGCCAGAAGCGACGCGGCCACCCCGATGCGGCAGCCCCAGGCGGCGACCTGAGGCAGCGCGACGCGGACCGCGTAGAGACGCGGCTGCCGGACGACGGCGGTGCTTGCCACGGCTGCCCCGCGGAGCTTCGCCAGGAGCCGGCGGGCCGCCGGCACGCGGCCGGCGACGACGATCGCGGCGACCGTCGCGACCACCGCAGGGATCGCCCATCCCGGCGCCGCCAGGAGGCGGCCGGCATCAAGTCCGGGGACGGCCCCCGTGAGGAGGACCGTGAGCGTGATCGCAGACCCGATGCACAGGTCGAGCAGGCCGAGGACGCCGAGCGAGGCGGCCAGCGTCGGTGCGTCCGAGCGCTCCACCTGGAGGCGGGCCCCGCCGATCTTCACGAGCTCCCCGCCCTTCGCCGGAAGGACGCAGTTGGCGGCGACACCCGCCACGTAGGCGGCCCCCATGCCGAACGCCGGCACGCGCCGGTCCGGGTAGGCGCCGCGCACGATGTTGCGCCAGGCAAAGGCGCGGAGCGCCAGGCTCGCCACCTGGAGCCCGAGGCCCAGCATGAGCCACGGGAGGTGGATGTGCGAGAGGCGCTGGGCTGCCCCGGCGATGGCGTCGAAGACGCCGATGTCGTCGGTCACGTCGCGGCTCCGGAGCCGAGCAGGTGCGGATGGTCGCTGATCAGGCCGTTGACGCCCCAGCCGGCGACGAGGTCGGCGATCTCCACCGAGTTGACCGGCCACGTCAGGACGAGCGGCACGTTGGCCCGGAGCTCGGTGACGAGCGCCGGCGTCAGGAGCCGGCGGTGGATCGAGATGCCGTCCAGGGGGCGTGTGGCGAGGAGCCGGCGCACGGATCGAAGCTGTGTCCGGTTCCCCACCGAGCGCACGAGCCGCACGTTCGGGCGGCCCTCGAACGCGGCGAGGTGGCGCCAGCGGCGCGCGCACAGCGTCACCCGGGCGTCCGGGTGGCGCTCGAGCGCTGCGAGCACGGCTCGGCCGAGGCGGGGGTCGAACCCCTTGAGGTCGAGCATGAGGCGGGTGGCCGGCGCCACGGCGCCGAGCAGGGTCTCGAGGTCGAGGATCGGGGCGCCGGGGCCGCACAGCCGCCATCGATCCCAGTAGATCCTCACCGGGCCGACCGTCTTCAGGTGGCGCACCTCCAGGCGGCCCCGGAAGAGGCGCACGTCGGCCTCGATCGCATCGACGCCGAGCGCTTCGGCGGCCCGCAGCGCGGCCAGGTCGTTACCCGCGCGATGCGCGAGGACGAGCGGGCCCTCCCGGCGGAGGGCCGGGCGGGAGGAGTGGGCGGCCGGCGAGACCACGAGTTGCAGTGTAGGTGGCGCTCGTTGGACGCGAATCGGACCCGGCCGGTCTGCCCGCCGTGAGCCATGTGGCGATCGCGAGGCCCACCAGGGCGATAACCGCGCCGGCGACGACGTCGATGATCCAGTGGTTGGCGGTCAGCACGACCGCGAACGCCATCGCGACGGGCATGCCGACCCCCAGCGCACGCGCGGCGATCGAGCGCGCGTTCGTGAAGAGCGCGATGCCGATCAGGAGGTCCCAGCCGAAATGCAGGCTCGGGAACGCGGCGTAGCGGTTGACGAGCGAGGGCGGCTGGAGCGCCCGGTAGGCGTGCGAGTAGCGGGCGACCGTGTCCATGAAGCCGGCGTCCGCGAGCCGCGGCGGTGCGGCCGGGAAGAGGATGAAGAAGGCCATCCCGATGGCGCCGGACACGAAGAAGGCCGTGCGGGTGCGCCGGAACGCCTCCGGGTAGTGCACGTAGAGCCACGCGGCGACTGCCGCGATCAGGGGCCAATGGCCCCAGATGTAGACCCAGTTCGCCAGGGTGGCGAGCCAGTGCTGGCCGGTCACGGCCGCCTGGATCGACGGCTCCCAGTAGATGCCGAGCGACCGCTCGATGCTGACGAGGGTGCGGGCGTTCTCGACCGCGTCCGCATGGCTGCCCTGCGTGACCGCGCGGACTCCGAAGTAGACGAGGAATCCGGCGGCCACGAGCAACGCCTCACGGCGGGCGCGCGCATTCATGCATCGAGTATCGCCACGCCAACCGCGGCCGGCATCGGTCCGCGCCCGGAATCAGCCGGTCGTAATTCTCCGTATCACCGTTTGACAAGTGAACAGTTGTGGAATAGTGTTCAAAGCATGGCGTCCCACGAGCTGACGGATCCCGTCGTCGAGCTGATCGCCCACCGCTTCCGGGCGATGGGAGAGCCGCTTCGGATCAAGCTGCTCGACCGCCTGCGCACGGGCGAGGCTTCGGTCGGGGAGCTGACGGCGACGCTGGGCGCAAACCAGCAGAACATCTCCAGACATCTCGCGGTCCTGTACGACGCCGGCATCCTGAGGCGCCGCAAGCTCGGCACCAAGACGCTCTACTCGATCGCCGACCCCACCGTGTTCGCGCTGTGCGACACGGTGTGCGGAGCGCTCGAGCAGTCCGCCTCCGATCTCGCGCGCGTGTTCGACGCCGCGGCCGCCAGGGAGCTGGCGTCATGACACGGCCGCCGCTCGAGCGCGTGCTCTTCGCGATGGCCGGGACGGTGGTGCTCCTCGGCGCGGCGCTCGCCGCGCTCGTCAGCCCGTGGTTCCTGCTGCTGGTCGCATTCGCCGGCGTGAACCAGTGGGCCTACGTGCTCGCCGGCGACTGCCCGGCATCGATCGTCCTGCGCCGAGTCGCCGGTCTGGAGTCGAGGTGTCCGCAGTGACGCGGATCGGCCCGTTGGGCCGGCTCGGCCTGTATGCGGCGACGCACGTCCGGAGCGTGGTGCTGGCCTGGGTCGGCCTCGCCGTCGTCCTGGGCGCGCTCGCGCCGCGCGCCGAGACGGCTCTCTCGGGAGCGGGCTGGCAGGCGAACGGCTCCGAATCTGTCGCCGCCCGCACGATCGTGCAGGACCGGTTCGGCGGCCGGAGCTCGACCGCGCTCCTCGTCGTCGTGCACTCGCCGTCGCTGCGCACGGCGGATCCGGCCTTCGCGACGACGATCCACGGAGTCGAGCGCACGCTGCGCGCCGACCCGGCGATCGCCTCGGTCACGCCGCCGGCGGCCGGAGCGTCGATCTCGCGCGACGGTCACACCGCGCTCGTCGTCGGCGGTGCCGCGCGCACTCCGACCCAGATGGTTGCCGCCGCCGACCGCCTGAAGGGCCGGCTGGCAGCACTGCAGACCTCCCAGGTCCAGGTGACCACGACGGGCGCCTCGGCGATGTGGTCGGATTTCAACGAGGCCAACCGCACCGCGATGATGCGGTCAGAGCTCTACAGCTGGCCCGTGACGCTCGCCATCCTGGTGCTGGCGTTCGGGTCGCTGGTCGCCGCAGGCCTTCCCCTGATGCTCACGATCACCGGCCTTGTCGCGAGCGCCGGGGTGCTCTTCCTGGGGACGCAGCTCGCCGACATCTCCATCTGGGCGATGAACTTCGCGCTCATGTTCGCGCTCGCCTTGGGCATCGACTACGCGCTCTTCATCGTTGCGAGGTTCCGTGCGGCGCTCTTCGGCTCCGACCTGCCCATCGCCGACGCGGTCGCGGTCACGTTGGATACCGCCGGCAAGGCCGTGCTCTTCTCGGGGCTGACCGTCCTCATCTCGCTCTCGGCAGTGATGCTCGTGCCGAGCCCGGCCTTCCGGTCGATGGCGCTCGGGATCATGGTCGCGGTGGTCTTCGTGCTCGCGGCCGCGCTCAGCCTGCTGCCCGCCGTCCTGGCATGGCTCGGGCCACGGGTCGACCGGCTCGCGCTCTCATGGGTGCATTCCGGCGAGCACCGCTCGCCCCGGTTTGCGGCCTGGGCGGAGTGGCTCTGGCGGCGCCCGCTGCTCTTCGGCGGCATCGCCCTCGCGCTCCTCGTGGCCCTGGCGGCTCCGATCGCCGGCCTGCGCACCGGCATGCCGTCCATCAAGGTCGTGCCGCAGGCCGACGGCTCGCGCGTCGGGTATGCACGCGTGGCGCGCGACTTCGGGCCCGGGGCGCCCGGCACGCTTCAGATCGTCGCGCCGGCGGCCGAGGCGGGGCGGACCGCCCGCCTCGTCGCCGCCGACCCCGGGATCGCACAGATAACGCCGCCCGCCCCGGATCCCACCGGCGACCTCGTCCTGATCCAGGCCGTGCCGCGCACCGACCCGTCACAGCCTGCGACCGGGGCGACGATCGACCGGCTGCGGGGAGTGCTGCCCGCTGGCGTCCTCGTCGGAGGAGCGGCCGCCGAGAACCACGACCTGGAGGCCGCGCTCTCGCGCGCCACTCCCCGCGTCATCGGTGTCGTGCTGGTGCTCGGCTTCGCCCTCCTCGTCCTCGCGCTCCAGGCACCGGTGCTCGCGCTGGTCGGCGTCCTCACGAACCTGCTCGCCACGGCGGCCGCGTTCGGCGTGGCCCGGCTCATCTTCCAGGACGGCCACGGCGCATCGCTGCTCGGGTTCGAGTCGCAAGGTTTCCTCGATGCGTGGGGCCCGGTGTTCTTCTTCGCGATGATCTTTGCGATCTCGATGGACTACACCGTGTTCCTGCTCGCGTCGGCCAAGGAGCACCACGACCGCTCAGGAAACCCGCGCGAGGCCATGATCGGCGGCGTGGCCCACTCGGGCCGCGTGATCCTGGCCGCTGCGGCGGTGATGGTCGCCGTCTTCCTCACGTTCGCGCTCTCCGGCCCGCTTCCGCCCAAGGAGATGGGCGTGATTCTCGGCGTCGCCGTCCTGCTCGACGCACTGCTCGTGCGGCTCGTGATCGTCCCCGTCGCGTTGCGCCTCTTGGGACGCTGGGCCTGGTGGCTTCCGGGCTGGGCGGGGCGCCTGCTCCCCGCCGTCAGGTTCGGGCACTGAGCGCCGCGGGCGATCAGCGCACGTAAGCGGCGGCCGTCTCCCAGACGAGGACCGCCGACGCCGCCCCGGCGTCCTCGTCCCGCCGACCGATGCGAAACCGGCCGGCGGCGATCCGCAGGAGCTCCGCGACCGAGTCCTCGTCCTCGGGGAGCGCTGCCGTGACGGCGCGCAGCCCCATCACCATGGTGGCGCCGTGGTCGCCGTCGCCGGTCACCGCGTCGAGCCGGTCGAGCTCGGCCTGGCGCTCCTCGATCGCGCGGGCGATGTCCGCGAACGCGGCGCGAGCCTGCGCCGCGGTCACCATCAGCCGCTCCCGAGCGCGGGCGCGCAGAGCGGCCGGGCCGGGGCGTCGCGCAGCCGGCGAAGCTCGGGATCGACCGCTGTCACCGTCAACGACAGGCCGGCCATCTCGAGCGACGTCACATACTCGCCCACGAGTGATCGGTGCAGCTCGAGGCCCATGCCGGCCAGGCGCTCGCCCACCCGGCGGAGCACGATGAACGCCTCCATGACGGGCGTCGCGCCGAGCGTGTTCACGAGGACGAGCAGCGGGTCGCCGGTGTCGGCAGCGCCGTCGGCCAGGTCGTGTCGAGCAGCTCGTCGCCACCTCGTCGGCGGTCGCGGTCGCCGCCCGCGCGGACCGTGCACTCGGCGTCGTGCTCGATCCGGACATCCGGCAGGCCGGCCCTCACAGGGCGCCCATGAGGCAGTCGCCGCCGTCCACTCGCAGGACGACGCCGTTCACGTAGGCCGCCTTCGCGAGGAACACGAACGCCTCGGCTACGTCGGCCGGCCCGCCGAGCCGGCCCAGCGGTTCGCCGCCGCGAACTCCGCGAGCTGCTCGGGGGTGTGCGCCTCGGTCGCCATCGCGGTCTCGATCGTCCCGGGCGAGATGACGTTCACCCGGATCCGGCGCGGCGCGAGCTCGGCCGCGAGCGACCGGGCGAGCCCGATCTGGGCGGTCTTGGTGGCGGCGTAGACGGCGCCGCCGGGATGGGCCTGCATGCCCGAGATGGACGACGTGAGGATCACCGCGCCGCCGTCGCGCACGTGCGGGAGGCCGGCCCGGAGGACGTTCACGACGCCGCGGATGTTGACGTCGATCAGGAGGTCGATCGCCTCGTCGGGCGTGTCCTCGATCGCCCTGTCCGGGCCGACGAAGACGCCCGCGTTCGGGCACAGCACGTCGAGGGCCCCGAACCGCTCCGTGGCCGCGGCGACCATGGCCTCCACGGAGGCCCGATCGCGGACGTCGGCGACGACCGTGAGGAGGCGGTCGGCGGGGATCCGCCCGGCCAGCGCCTCGAGCCGGCCGGCGTCGACGTCGGCTGCGACGATCGCGTCTGACGTCCGGACATCTTGGATATTCGTATCGAAGCGCGTCTTCGGCTGTCAAGATCGCAAGCAGGAGCGACCGCGTGCCCGTGACACGTTCGGGCAGGAGTTCTCCCCGCCGCACTTCAAGGATCCGACGGACTGCGAGCGGCTCGACGCGCTCGCCGAGCTCCTCGGCGAGGACCTGGCGCCCCAGATCGTGCTGGGCTGCGACGCCTGGATCAAGGCGGTGGCGACAGCGTACAGCGGCACCGGGATCGAGCCCCTGCTCCTTCGGATCGCGCCGGCGCTTCGCTCGCAGTACGGCGTGGGTGCTGACGTCGTCGAGCAGCTCCTGGTTGGAAACCCGCCGGCTGCTCGACCGGCCATCGGTGGCATAGACCGGCCGCGACGATTGCTACGGTCTGACCGGAAAGGGCCCTGTACGGACGAGCGAACGAACCAACGCGTGATCCCCGCAGGCGACGAGTCGACCATCGACCGGGCCTCGCCGGTCCCGCTCTACTTCCAGCTCGCCCGCCTTCTGAGCGAGGAGATCGTTAAGGGCCGCCGCGCGCCCGGCGAGCGGCTCGCGTCGGAGCCCGAGATCGGCGCCCGCTTCCGGGTGTCGCGCCCGACCGTGCGGCTCGCGCTCCAGCGGCTCGAGTCGGAGGGCCTGATCGAGCGGATCAAGGGGCGGGGCACGTTCGTGGCCGACGCGCGCGAGCGCTCGTGGCTCCTCCAGGCGCCGGAGGGCTTCTTCCACGAGGAGGTGGAGCGGCTCGGGCTGGCGGTGTCCGACACGGTGCTCCGGGCCGAGGTGGCCCAGCTGCCGCCGTGGGCGGCCGAGGCGCTTGGGCTTCCGGAGGGGAGTCACGGCGCGATCCTCGAGCGGCTGCGCTACGTCGACGGCCGGGTTGCGCTGCACGTGTCTGACTTCCTGCCGGTCCACCTCGCGACCGCCGCACTCTCGCTTCGGGAGCGGGGCGGGTCGCTCTACGACCGGATCGAGGGGCGGGCTGGGCTCACGGTCCACGGCGGGCGCCGGACGGTCGAGTCGACGCTGGCCGAGCCGGAGCTCGCCAGTATGCTCGACGTGCGCCCGCGCACGCCGCTGCTCTTCATCCAGTCGGTCGTATGGGCGCGCGACATGCAGCCCTTCCACTGCTTCCAGTCGTGGCTGCGCACCGACCGGATCCGGATCGACGTGCAGGTGGCGCGGTCGTCGGGCCCGGCCGGCCGGCAGGCGGCCGGGCGTGGTTGAGTACGCCCCGTTCGTCCCCCGCCTTGGCGCAGGGCAGCGCTTGACACCTCGGGCGGGGGCGCCTATCGTCGGAGCCTGTCCGTACAGGAAGACAACGCTGGAGGGGGAGTGGAGGTTTCAGGAAGGATCGATCGCGAGTCGCCCGTGCCGTTCTACTTCCAGCTTGCGGCGATGCTGGAGCACGAGATCACGGCCGGCCGCTGGAAGCCGGGCGGGCAGATCCCCTCGGAGCCGGACCTCTGCACGGCCTACGGCGTCTCGCGCTCGGTCGTGCGCCAGGCGCTCCAGCGACTCGAGCAGGAGGGATTCATCGTCCGCCGCAAGGGGCACGGGACGTTCGTCGCCGAGGCCCAGCCGCGATCGTGGCTCCTGCAGTCCGCCGACGGGTTCTTCCAGGACGAGGTCGACCGCCGCGGCCGCCGGGTCGAGTCGCGCATCCTGCGGCTTGAGGTGGCGCCGCTCCCGAAATGGGCGGCCGACGCGCTCGACGTCTCGGAGGACTCGATGGGCGTCACGATGGAGCGGCTGCGCTGGCTCGACGGCCAGGTCGCGCTGCACGTGTCCGACTACCTGCCCGAGCGGCTGGCCGACACGGTGCTGGGCCTGAAGGAGCACCACAGCGAGTCGCTGTACGAGCGCCTGCGCCGGCTGGAGAGGCTCGAGGTCGCCGGCGGGCGGCGCGCCGTCGAGGCGGCGGCCGCTGGCCCGAAGCTGGCGAAGCTGCTCGAGGTCGAGCGCGGCGCGCCGCTGGCGTTCATCGAATCGGTGCTGTGGGACCGCTCGGGGAGGCCGTTTCACTGCTTCCAGTCGTGGCTTCGCACCGACCGGATCCGGATCGAGATGGAGGTCGCGTCGACCCGGCGCGCGGTGGGCGAGATCCTCGCGCCGGGCGCATCGACCGAAGACCGACACCGCGGTTGACGGTCTTGTGTCCTGACAGGAGTACAGGGCTCACCCGCCTTCGGGCCTCGGCCTTCGCCACGACACCGGCGCGCTCGCGCGGGCCGTGCTGGGGGGCGTCGCCTACGGGCTTCGCGAATCGCTCGACCTGCTGCGCGGCCTCGGCCTTCGGCCGGCGTCGGGCCGGCTGGGCGGCGGCGGGAGCCGCAGCGATCTCTGGCGGCGGATCGTCGCAACGGTGCTCGACCTGCCGCTCGAGATCACGGCGACCGACGACGCGGCGGCGTTCGGCGCGGCGCTCCTCGGCGGCGTCGCGGCCGGCACGTTCGCCGACGTCCCCGCCGCGGTCGAGGCGTGCGTCGAGGTGACCGGCGGATCGAGCCGGATCCGGCCTGGCGCGCCGCGTACGCCCGCGGGTACGCGGAGTTCGGGCGCCTCTATCCAGCGCTGGCCGGGCTGCGCGACACCCGCGCGTGACGGTGGGGTCAGACCCCGCATCGGTCCGGGTTGCACTTCCGTTACACGCGCGCGACAGGTCGACGAGCCTGCGGGCTGCTGTCGACGATCGTCTGCGCCGAACCGTCACGCCGCCGTCACGGGCGCCGATGCGGGGTCTGGCCCCAGGGTCAGGCGGGAGAGACCGCCAGCATGATCACGTCGTCGGGCATCGGGCCGCCGTTGGCGGTGCGGACGGCCTCGAGGATCTCCTCGAGGTCGCCGTCGCCGAGCGGTGCCGGGCGTCCGTCGAGGATGCCGAGCAGGCGCTCGTAGCCGAACGGGCGCGGGCCGGCGGGGCTGCTGCGGCCCTCGATCAGCCCGTCCGTGTAGACGATGAGCGACCACGGCCGCGGCGGCAGCTCGATGCGCACCTCCCGCCAGCGGGAGGCGGTGTCGACGCCGATCGGGGGCCCCGCCTGGACGTCGAGCTCGACCGCTCGCCCGCCGGCCAGGAGGATCGGCGGCGGGTGCCCGCCGCAGACGATGCAAGCGCTCGACATGTCCGGCTCGAGGAGCGCCAGGCAGACCGTCGCGAACTGCACCTGGTCGAAGGCGACCCGCTCCGCGGTGAGGATCGCGTTCATCGACCGCATCGTCTCCGGAAGCCCGACCCCGGCCAGGGCCATGCCGCGCCAGGCGGCGCGGAGGCGAGTCGCGGCGGCAGCCGCCGTCGGGCCATGGCCAGCGACGTCGCCGACGAGGATCGAGATCGCTCCGCCCATCACGTCGAGAATGCCGTAGAAGTCGGCCGCGAGCACCTGGGCGCCCTCGGCGGGCACGTACTTGCTCGCTGCGCGGATGTTCGCCGCCGTGGGCATACCGGGGAGGGCGACGAGCGACGCCCGCAGCTCGTCGAGGAGCTCCCGGCGGAGCTCGTCGCCGCGGCGAACGCGGTCGCCGATGATCCCTGCCGCGACCGCGGCCGGGATCCAGACGAGCGGCTCGCCGATGGGGTGCTCGTCGAGGATGCCCACGCCGAGCGCGACCCCGAGGACGGCGAGCACGGCCCCGAGGCGCGGGCCGAGCAGGAACGCCCCGCCCATGCAGATCACGATCAGGAGCGGGCCGGGAACGCCGCGCAGCCGCGACGGGTCGATGACGAGGAACGGCGCCGCGACGGCAAGCTCGAGTGCGGCGGCCCCGAGCAGCACCTCGAGCCGTCGCGTCGCGAACGGCCGCACGGAGGCGCGCCGGACACCGTCCCTGACCCTCACCGGCTGCATTCTGGCCGAACCGCTGCGACGGTGCAGCGGGGACGTTTCTGCGGTTACCGGCGGGGGTATTCGCCCACTCGACGACGGCGGAATGAAGCACGCTCGAAGATGGGCAATGGGAGCTGATCGAGGCTCGGAGGCGAACGACCTGAGCGGCGGCGGCCGCGAGGACGAGGGCGGCCTCGCGGCCGGCTGGCCTCTCGTCGAGCAGCTGCGGCGGCGCGATCCGGCGGCGCTCGGCCGGATCGCCCGCTCCGCTCGCTCCGCGGCGCTCCGCCCGCGCACCGCCGCGGCCGAGCACGTCGTCCGCTCGGTCTGCCCGTACTGCGCCGTGGGCTGCGGGCAGCGCGTGTACGTCCGCGACGGCGAGATCACCCAGATCGAGGGCGATCCCGAGAGCCCCGTTTCGCGCGGCCGTCTCTGTCCCAAGGGCGCCGCCACGAAGAGCCTCGTCACCGGGCCGCTGCGGGAGTACCGCGTCAAGTACCGGCGCCCGTACGGCTCGCACTGGGAGGAGCTCCCGCTCGACGAGGCGATGGACATGATCGCCGACCGCATCATCGCGACGCGTGCGGCGACGTGGGAGGACGCCGACGAGCAGGACCGCACCCTGCGCCGCTCGCTGGGCGTGGCCAACCTGGGCGGTGCCACGCTCGACAACGAGGAGAACTACTGCATCAAGAAGCTGATGACGAGCCTCGGGTTCGTCCAGGTCGAGAACCAGGCCCGCATATGACACTCCGCCACCGTCCCCAGTCTGGGGACGTCGTTCGGGCGCGGCGGTGCCACGACCTTCCCGGGTGACCTCAAGCACTCGGACTGCATCCTCATCATGGGCTCGAACATGGCCGAGGCCCACCCGGTGGGCTTCCAGTGGGTGATGGAGGCGCGCGAGCGGGGAGCGGATGTCATCCACGTCGACCCGCGCTTCTCGCGCACGAGCGCGATGGCGACCCGGTTCGTGCGCACCCGCGCAGGCACCGACGTCGCGTTCCTCGGCGGGATCATCCGCTACATCCTCGAGCACAGCCGCGACCTCCGCGAGTACGTCCTGAACTACACGAACGCCCCGGTCATCATCGACGAGGGCTACCAGGACACGGAGGACCTCGACGGCCTCTTCTCGGGCTGGGATCGGAAGCGGGGGACGTACGACACCTCGACGTGGCAGTACGCCGGGATGGAGGTGCACGCCTCGGCGGGGCAGCGCGAGCTGGGCGCCAACCAGGGCGAGGGCGCCGGCCACGGCGGCCACGGCGGGGGGCTCAGCCACGGCGAGCCGCCCGAGGTCGACATGACGCTCGAGCACCCGCGGTGCGTCTACCAGATCCTGAAGCGCCACTACGCGCGCTACACGCCCGAGCTCGTCGAGGAGGTGTGCGGGGTCCCGCGGGCGACGTTCGTCGAGGTGGCCGAGGCGCTCTGCCAGAACTCCGGCCGTGAGCGGACGTCGTCGATCGTCTACTCGGTCGGCTGGACGCAGCACACGATCGGCGTCCAGTACATCCGCTCGGCGGCCATCATCCAGCTCCTGCTCGGGAACATCGGCCGCCCCGGCGGCGGGGTCATGGCGCTGCGCGGGCATGCGTCGATCCAGGGCTCGACCGACATCCCGACGCTCTACAACATCCTGCCCGGCTACATCCCGATGCCGCATGCGCACGCGCACGACAACCTCGAGCAGTTCGTCGAGATGAACACGTCGCCGAGCGGCTTCTGGGGCAACATGACGGCCTACACGGTGAGCCTGCTCAAGGCCTGGTGGGGGTCGCGGGCCACGCCCGAGAACGACTTCTGCTTCGACTACCTGCCGCGGATCACCGGCGACCACTCCATCTACCCGACCGTGATGGGCATGCTCGACGGCTCGGTGAAGGGCTTCCTCGTGGTGGGCCAGAACCCGGCGGTCGGGTCGGCGAACGCCGGTCTTCACCGCCGGGCGATGGCGAACCTCGACTGGCTCGTGGTGCGCGACTTCGTCGAGACGGAGTCGGCGGCCTTCTGGTACGACTCGCCCGAGGTCGAGTCGGGCGAGCTCGACCCGGCCGAGATCGGCACCGAGGTCTTCTTCCTACCCGCGGCGGCGCACACCGAGAAGGACGGCTCGTTCACGAACACGCAGCGCCTGCTCCAGTGGCACCACAAGGCGGTGGAGCCGAAGGGCGACTGCCGCTCGGAGCTCTGGTTCTACTACCACCTGGGCCGCCTGATCCGCGAGAAGCTGGCCGACTCGGAGGAGGAGCGCGACCGGCCGGTCAAGGAGCTCAACTGGCACTACCCCACCGCGGGCGAGATCGCCGAGCCGAGCGCCGAGGCGGTGCTGCGCGAGATCAACGGCTGGGATGCGAACGACGAGGCGCTGTCGTCGTACCTCGAACTGAAGGACGACGGCTCGACCGCCTGCGGGTGCTGGATCTACTGCGGCTGCTTTGCCAACGAGACGAACCAGCCGGCGAGGCGGAAGCCGGCGAGCGAGCAGTCGTGGGTCGCGCCGGAATGGGCGTGGGCCTGGCCCGCCAACCGGCGCATCCTCTACAACCGCGCCTCAGCCGACCCGGACGGCAAACCGTGGTCGGAGCGCAAGAGGTACGTCTGGTGGGACGAGGACGAGGGGCGGTGGACGGGCGAGGACGTGCCCGACTTCCAGCCTGACAAGCGGCCCGACTACCGGCCCCCCGACGGCGCGAAGGCCCAGGACGCCATCTCCGGGCGCCATCCGTTCATCATGCAGCCGGACGGTCGCGGGTGGCTCTTCGTCCCGGCGGGGGTCGTCGACGGGCCGCTTCCGACCCACTACGAGCCCGACGAGTCGCCGCACACGAACCCGCTCTACTCGCAGGAGTCGAACCCGGCCCGGCAGCGGTTCCGGCGGCCGCACAACGAGCGCAACTCACGCGAGGGGTATCCCTACGTCGTCACCACCTACCGCCTGACCGAGCACCACACGGCGGGCGGGATGAGCCGCTTCGTCCCCTACCTCTCAGAGCTCCAGCCGGCCATGTTCTGCGAGGTGAGCCCCGAGCTCGCCCGCGAACGCGGCCTCGCCCACGGCGGCTGGGCCACGGTCGTCACGGCCCGTGCCGAGATCGAGGCCCGGGTGGTCGTCACCGAGCGGATGGCGCCCGTGGCCATCGAAGGCGACGTCGTCCACCAGATCGGCCTGCCGTACCACTGGGGCTCCCGCGGCCTCACGACCGGCGACTCCGCCAACGACCTGCTCGAGGCGGTGCTCGACCCGAACGTCCACATCCAGGAGTCGAAGGTCGCGACGTGCGACATTCGCCCGGGGCGGCGTTCGCGCGGGAATGGGCGGGCGGTGCCGCGATGAGCGCCCGGACCGAGGCGTGGCCGGACACGTACGGGGCCGAGGCGCAGCCCCGCATGGGGTTCTTCACCGACACCAGCGTCTGCATCGGGTGCAAGGCATGCGAGGTGGCATGCAAGGAGTGGAACCTCGTCCCCGAGGACGGGCTCGTCTGGAGCGGAGAGTCGTTCGACAACACGTCGGCGCTCGGCGCGAACAGCTGGCGCCATGTGGCGTTCGTCGAGCAGACGACGCCGCTTCGCGTCGACGGGGACGGCGCGGCCGGCGACGGCGATGATCCGTTCCGGTGGCTGCTGAGCTCGGACGTCTGCAAGCACTGCACCGAATCGGCCTGCTTGAACGTCTGTCCAACGGGCGCGATCTTCCGGACGGAGCTCGGCACGGTCGTCGTCCAGGAGGACGTCTGCAACGGCTGCGGCTACTGCGTGCCGGCCTGCCCGTTCGGCGTCCTCGACCGCCGTGAGCTGCCGGCGCCGGACCGCGGCGGGCGCGCGGACGGGCGGGTGTGGAAGTGCACGCTCTGCTACGACCGCACACGCGAGGGCATGACGCCGGCCTGCGCGCAGGCCTGCCCGACCGAGTCCATCCAGTACGGGCCGCTGGACGAGCTGCGCGAGCGCGCCGCCGGGCGGCTCGACAAGGTCGTCGCCGACGGGTTCGCCGGGGCGCGGCTCTACGGCGATGACCCGGGCGACGGTGTGGGCGGGTTCGGCGCGTTCTTTCTGCTCCTCGACGAGCCCGAGATCTATGGGCTCCCGCCGCAGCCGCGGGACTCGACCCGCGACCTGGGCGGGATGTGGCGCACCGCGGCCGTCGCCGGGGCGGCACTTCTCGCCGGGCTCGGCGCGGCGTTCCTCGCGGGACGGGACGGAGCGGGCTCGTGACCGATCCGGCGTACTACGGGCGCCCGATCGTGAAGCCGCCCGTGTGGAAGCGCGAGATCGGCTGGTACCTCTTCACCGGAGGGCTGGCGGGCGCGTCGGCGACGATGGCCAGCATGGCGCGAGCGTCCGGGAACCCGGTGCTGGCCCGGCGCGCGGCCCTCGTCGCCACCGCAGCGGTGAACGTCAGCCCCGCGCTGCTCGTGAAGGACCTCGGCCGGCCCGAGCGCTTCCTCAACATGATGCGTGTCTTCAAGCCCAGCTCGCCGATGAACCTGGGAAGCTGGCTTTTGCTCGCCTCGGGCGCCGCGACGACGGGAGCGACGCTGCTCGACCTGGCGGGGATCGCCCCGAGAACGCGTGCGGTGCTGGAGGCGGTCGCGGGGGTCGCCGGGCTCCCGCTCTCGGTCTACACGGCCGTCCTTCTCGGCGACACCGCCAACCCGGCCTGGCACGAGGGCCGCCGTGACCTGCCCTTCCTGTTCGCGGCCGGTGCGACGGCGAGCGCGGGCGCGGCCGGCGTCCTCACGACACCGCCCGAGCATGCCGGCCCGGCCCGGCGCGCGATGCTCCTGGGCACCGTGGGCTCGCAGGTGGCCGAGACGGTCCTGGAGCGTCGCGTCGGCAAGGTCGCCGAGGGCGTATGCGACGGGCGAGGCGGGTCGCTACCGCCGGACGGCCCGGATCCTCGACGGCGCGGGGCTCGCGCTGTCGCTCGCGCGCGGGCGCCGGGTGCGGAGGCTTGCGGCCGGGCTTCTGCTGGCGGGCGCCGCTGCCAGCCGCTTCGCCGTCTTCAAGGCCGGCTTCCAGGCGGCGGAGGATCCGCGCTATCTGCTCGAGACGCAGGGCGCCGGGCGCCGGCAGGACGTCGGCGCGGGTCGCTAGAGCTCGGGAACGACAATTGGCGCTGCCGGCGACCGCCACGTGCGTGTTCCTGCGGACGACACTTGGCGGTTCCGGCGACCGCCACGTGCCTGTTCCTGCGGACGACACTTGGGGCTGTGGGAGACCGCGACGTGCGTGTTCCTGCGGACGACACTTGGCGGTTCCGGCGGCCGCTACGTGCGTGTCCTGCGAACGACACTTGGCGTGCCGGCGACCGTTACGTGCGTGTTCCCGCAAACGACACTTGGCGCTGTCGGCGACCGCCACTTGCCTGTTCCTGCGAGCGATACTTGGCGGTGCTTCCGACCGCTATCTCCACAACCGCCGCAGGCCCAGCGCTCCCGCGCCGGCCGCGGCGACACCCGCCGCGACCGCACCCGTGCGAGCCGCCGACCGGCGCGCCCGGAGCGCGCGCGCCCGCAGCCGCTCGACCTCGGCGGCCAGCTCGGCCTTGCGGTCGGCTACCTCCCGTTCGAGCTGATCAGCGTCCCCATCCATTCGGCCTCCTCTCGGGCCCGGTCGCCGGTCTCTCGCAGCGCGCCGGCCGCGTCCTTCGCCGCCTCGCGGGCGAGCAGCGCGGCGAAGGCGCCGGCAAGCAGCAGGGCGACGCCGACGATCAGGGCCGCGAGCCACGCCGGCATGGCGGTCGCGAGGCCCAGGACGATCGCCGCGACCAGGCAGGCTCCCGCGGCGCCGGCGAGCGCGGCGGCGGCCACGGCCAGCGCGGTCGCCGCAGCCGCCCAGCGCATCGCCCGCCGCAGCTCCGCGCCGATCAGCCGCGCCTCTGCGGCCGCCAGCCGGGCACCCACCCGGGCCACGCTGCCCGGTGAGCCGGCGGAGGCGCTCATCTCAGCGAGACCGCTCGGTGCACGACCTGGAGGTAGTCCGAGGCCGCCGATACCGCGAGCACCGACGCGACGGTCCGCGTCGTCCGCGGTGCCAGCACCACACCCGTCACGCCCGCGAGCGCGATCCACTGCCCGATGCAGTACGGGCAGGTGAGGAGCTCGCCGACCGCCTTCTGCACGCCGTGCCCGCGGGCGTGCTCCTCGACCTCACCGGGATCGCCCGACCCCTCGTACTCGGTGAACGGCGCGCGCGCCACGCTCGTGACCTTGTCCTTCGTGACGAGCCGCGCCGCATGATGGGTCGCAACCGAGAGCAGCGCCAGGTCGGAGAGCCCGATCCGCTCGGGCAGGCCGCGCCGGGCGGCGACGGCCAGCGCCGCCGCGCCGATGGAGGAGAACGTGGCGATGACTCCCGCGTAGCCGCGAAGCGGGATGTCGGCCTCCGGCGGCGCGTACGCCGTGCGGCGGTCGCGAACCGCGGCGGTCATGCCGCCGTCTCCCCAACGTCGACGGTCTCGCAGAAGTAGCGCCCGCGGCCGTCGGCGATGAACACCTCCAAGTACCGGCCGTCGTGCGTCCGCAGGATCGCTCCCTCATGCAGCTCGTCCAACGACTCGATGTGCTCCGGGCCGCCCTCGGTCACCCGCATCGCAAGCATCCGCACCTCGTGGAAGGTGCACCAGACCCCACGGTGGCTGCCGTGGGCCGTGTGATAGCTCGCGAGCCGCATTCCGGGTCCTGGCTACCCGCCTCGCACGCGCGACAAACTCCTCGAGTCGCTCGTTTCGGCGCGGCGAGACGCGGGCATCAAGGCGCACGATGTCCACCGAGGTGACCCAGTGAGCAGCACCGGCGGCGTGTGGGGCCCGCGCCGGACGAAGGTCGTCGAGACCGACATCCCGGCGCGCATGGACCGGCTGCCGTGGTCGACCTGGCACTGGCTCGTCGTCCTGTCGCTGGGCGCCGTCTGGATCCTGGACGGGCTCGAGGTGACGATCGTCGGGGCGATCGCCGGCCAGCTCGAGCTGAAGGACACCCTTGCCCTGAGCCCGTCGCAGGTGGGCCTGGCGGGGTCGATCTACGTCGCCGGCGCCGTGATCGGCGCGCTCGGCTTCGGCTATCTCACCGACCGCTTCGGCAGAAAGCGCCTCTTCATGATCACGCTGGCGCTCTACCTGGTCGCGACGACCTCCACCGCCTTCACGCACAGCTTCGGGGAGTTCGCGGCGGCCCGGTTCTTCACCGGCGCGGGCATCGGCGGGGAGTACTCGGCGATCAACTCCGCGATCGACGAGCTGATCCCCGCTCGCGTCCGCGGGTTCGTCGATCTCGCGATCAACGGGTCGTACTGGATCGGCACCGCCGTCGGCGCCGCCGCCTCCGTTGTGCTTCTCAACCCGGCGTACTTCGCCGTCGACGTGGGCTGGCGGGTCGGGTTCGGTCTCGGGGCGACGCTGGCCGTGGGCGTCCTCCTGCTCCGGCAGTTCCTCCCCGAGAGCCCCCGCTGGCTCATGACCCACGGCCGCGTCGACGAGGCCGACGAGGTCGTCGAGGACATCGAGGAGGACGTGCGCGACGCCACCGGCGAACGGCTCTCGAAGCCCGACGACACGATCGAGGTCGAGCAGCGGCGCCACATCGGGTTCGGCCCAGTCGTGAAGGCGGTCTTCGGAGACCACCGGCGCCGGTCGTTCCTGGCCTTCATGCTGATGGTCACGCAGGCCTTCCTCTACAACGCCATCTTCTTCACCTACGCCCTCGTCCTCACCAACTTCTACGACATCTCGGCCGACGCGATCGGGTGGTACCTCCTGCCCTTCGCCGCCGGCAACTTCCTCGGGCCGCTCCTCCTGGGCCGGTTCTTCGACACGGTCGGCCGGCGCGTCATGATCACGCTCTCCTACGTCATCGCCGGGATCGGCCTCATCGTCGTCGGCGCCCTCTTCCAGCAGGACACCATCTCGGCGACCCAGCTCACGATCGGCTGGTCGGCGATCTTCTTCTTCGCATCGGCCGGCGCGAGCTCCGCCTACCTCACCGTCAGCGAGATCTTCCCGATGGAGACCCGGGCCATGGCGATCGCGTTCTTCTACGCCGTGGCGACCGGCATCGGCGGCATCATCGGGCCGGCGCTCTACGGCCACAACATCGCCAGCGGGAGCCGGACGACGGTCTTCCTCGGGTACCTGCTGGGCGCGGTGCTCATGATCCTCGGCGGCCTGACCGAGGCCTGGCTCGGCGTCGACGCGGAGCAGCGGCAGCTCGAGGACGTGGCCGAGCCGCTCACCGCAGACTCGTAGCCGATGGTGCGCCGAATCGACGGCGTGGCCCGAGAAGGCGCGGATCGGGGCGCCGAGGGCGAGAGCCGGCGCACGATCCTCGTCGCGCTCGCCGCCAACGCCGTGATCGCCGTCGCCAAGCTCCTGGCCGGGCTCGCCAGCGGCTCCGCGGCGATGCTGGCGGAGGCGGCGCACTCCACGGCGGACACGGTCGACCAGCTCGTCCTGCTCGCGTCGCTTCGCCTCGGCCGCCGCCCGGCCGACGACGAGCACCAGTTCGGGCACGGCAAGGAGCGGTTCTTCTGGGCCTTCGTCGCCGCCGTGTGGATCTTCTTCGCCGGGGCGATCTTCTCGATCGTCCAGGGCATCGTGGCGCTGCGCGGCGGGCACCCGCTCGGCAACCCGGCGGCGTCGTTCGTCGTCCTGGCCGTGGCGCTCATTGCCGAAGGCGCGTCGCTGATCCGCGCGGCCCGGCAGCTGCAGCGGGGGGCCGCACGGTCGCGGACGTCGTTTCGGCGGTTCGTCGACGAGGTGCGCGACCCCGTGCCGCGGGTGGTGCTGCTCGAGGACGCCGCGGCCGTGGCCGGCGTGCTCGTCGCGGCGGCGGGGCTCGCGGCCAGCGCGATCACGGGCAGCGAGGTCTTCGACGCGCTCGCGTCGATCGCAGTCGGGCTCATCCTCGCGGCGGCCGCCGTCGGCGTCGGCACCCATGCGAAGGCGCTGCTCCTCGGCGAGGCGGCGTGGCCCGAGATGCGCGAGCTGCTCGAGCGGCGGATCGAGAGCCACCCCGAGGTCGTGTCCGTCCCCGACCTGCGGACGATGCACGTCGGCCCCGATGACGTCCTCGTCGCCGGCCGGGTGGAGTTCCGCGACGACCTCACGGTGCCCGAGGTTGAGGAGCTCACCGAGAGGATCATCGTCGACCTGCGCCGCCGGGATCCCGCCGTCGGGCAGGTCTTCCTTCAGCCCGCGACGAGCGACCGCGGCTGACGCGCTCGTCCTGCGGCTTCGGGTGCCCCGGGCCCGGCCCCCGACGAAGCCTGCGACGGGCGTTCGGCCGGTTGGCGCCGGCGCCGGGCCGGGGTTCCCTGTCGTACAGGCCGGTTTCTACCCTTCGCAGAACGGGCGCAAACGAGGGTTGCAGAGCGGCATTGCGGGGTAGAACCGGAGCATGATTGCCACCACCCCCATCCTCATCGTGATCGTGTTTCTGCTCGCCCTCGTGTCGATCGTGGCCGTCCCCGGAGCGGCGCTTCTCGCGATCCCGCTCGGGGTGATCCTGGCCATCGCGCTCGTCGGCATGGCGACGCGCGGCGCCGCGGCCAGCCGCGGCGGCCGGCGGGTCGAGAACCGTGAGCCCGGAGAGGCGATCGGCGATGCGCTCGCGCCGCCCGATACCGGCGATCGCGACACGGTCGCGGCGTCGCGCGACCGGACCCAGGGATGACGCGGCAGAAGGAGCGGGATGAGCGCTCCCACGGCGAGGGGTATCCGGGCTCGCCGGACCCCGACGCCGAGACCGAGGAGGACCGCTACGGCCAGAAGCCGGACCGGGACCGCGGCCGCGACTCGGGCGACGACAAGCACTCGCCGCCGCATTCGGATCGGCGCCGGGCCTCCTAGATCGGTGATTCCCAATTGCCGCGCGCCTGGACGTCCAGCTGGGGACTGGTGGCGACTGTGGCGGGGCTGCGGCTGCGAACCGTCGCATCGCTGTGTCCTCGGTCAGCCCACTATCGCCTGATATTGGGCTTTCCTGTGTCCTTGCGCTGCTCGGTTCTCGCCCATGAGTGACCTGCTGGGTAGCAGGTCACTCATGACCGCAGCAAGCCTTCGGCTTGCGGCTCGGCCATCCCGCCAATTGGGAATCAACGATCTAGACGAGCTCAGGAGCTCGAGGCGTCCGTCAGGAAGCTGATCGAGCCACTCGTCTCGAGAACCGCGTAGTGCACGTCGCCGAGGTCGGCGATGTTGTGCATCCGGGCCTGGGCGGCCAGCTCCTTGAGGGTGATCCGCTCCCGGCGGAGGTTCGAGTGAAGCGGCCGGCCGTGCTCGACCAGGATCACGGGCTCGCCGTCGATCACCGTGCTGAAGCGGGGTGAGCGGTAGGCGATGTATGCCGTCAGCATCGAGAGCAGCGTCATCGTCACGATGACGATCGCGGCGCCGGTCACCGAGAAGTCGTTCTGGGTGACCCCCTGCTGAAGCAGGTCGCCCAGCACCACGAGGAGCACGATGTCGAATGGCTCGAGCGAGTGGAGCTGGCGCCGGTTCACGACGCGCACGAGGACGACGACCAGCGGGAAGAGGATGAGGCAGCGAAGGACGAGATCCATGGGCTAGGGGAAGACCGTCACATGTCGGGTCATGGAGACCAGCGGCGCGGTGCCGTCGGCCAGCACAAGCTGCTCGGGGCGGTTCCAGGCGAGATTCGTCGGGTTGGCCGACCACTCCAGCCACACGGTCATCCTTCCCCCGCGCGCAAGCGGGGGATAGGCGAGCGTCACCCCGCCGCCGCGGGCCTCCTGATCCGCGGGCCCAGGCTGGATCGAGTTCAGGGTCATGCCGTCGAACCATCCGCCGCCCAGGACGAGCGTGGGGTGCGAGATCGCCTCCGTGGCGGTCACGTCGATCCGCGTCTGGAAGATCAGCCCGCCGCGCACGGTCGCCGGCGTCGACACCGCGAGCGTCGCCGCCGGCCCGGCGGCCCGCGCGCTCGACGGCCGCTGGCCGAACACGTTCGCCGCCGCGAGCAGGATGAAGGCCACGAAGACCGCCGTGACGCCCCGGCGCATCCAGAGCTCGCGGTGGCGGCCCTGGAGGTCGCGGTGCCGGTCCAGCCGAAGCTCTGCCAACGGCTCGTCGCGGCGATCGTTCACGACGTGACAGTTCCCACAGCAGCCGCCGGTTACGCACCGCCAGCCGCCGGGTATCACGCCCCTGACAGACGTCAATCGACTCCGGAGCACGAAAATGCCCACCACCTGGACCGAGAAACAGGAACGCAAGTACGAGCACATCCGCGACTCCGAGCGCGACCAGGGCGCATCCCCGCGGCGCGCCAAGGAGATCGCCGCGAGGACGGTCAACAAGGAGCGCGCCCAGCGCGGCCAGGCGCAGACCTCCTCACGGTCGTCGACGAACGACATGTCGTCGTCGCGGCGCGGCGGCCTGCGGTCCGGCACCAGCCGGCCGAAGGGGCGGACGAAGGCCCAGCTCTACAACGAGGCCAAGCAGCGCGGCATCGAGGGCCGGTCGAAGATGACCAAGGCCCAGCTGCAGCGCGCCGTGGACGCCAAGAAGCGCTAGGAGGACCCGCATGGCACCCGATCTCAACGGACAGACGATCGCGTTCCTCGTCGCCGACGAAGGCGTCGAGGAGGTCGAGATGATCGAACCCTGGAAGGCGATCGAGAACGCCGGTGGCACGCCCGAGCTCGTCTCGCCGAAGGGCGGGAAGGTGCAGGCGTTCAACCACCTCGACAAGTCGAAGACGTACGACGCCGACCAGGGCCTGGACGACGCCGACCCGTCCGGCTACGACGGGCTCGTCCTGCCCGGAGGCGTCGCCAACCCCGACATGCTGCGCACCGACCCGCGGGCGGTCGAGTTCGTGAAGGCGTTCTTCTCGGACGAGCGGCCGGTGGCGGTGATCTGCCACGGCCCGTGGACGCTCGTCGAGGCGGGCGTCGTGCACGGGCGCACGATCACGTCCTGGCCGTCGCTTCAGACCGACATCCGAAACGCCGGCGGCACTTGGGTCGACGAGACCGTCCACGTCGACGGCGTGCTTGTCAGCAGCCGAAAGCCCGACGACCTGCCCGCATTCTGCGAGCAGATGCTCGGCCAGTTCGCCGCCCACGGCTCGCGGACGGCGCGGGCAGGATCGCGCTCCGATGGCTGAGACGGTCGCCGGATTCCTGATCTCACGCCTGCGCGAGTGGGGCGTTCGCCGCGTCTACGGCTACCCCGGCGACGGGATCAACGCCATCATGGGCGCCTTCGACAAGGCCGGCGGCGACCCCGAGTTCATCCAGGCGCGACACGAGGAGATGGCCGCGTTCATGGCGTGCGCGCACGCCAAGTTCACCGGCGAGCTCGGGGTCTGCCTGGCGACGTCGGGCCCCGGCGCGATCCACCTCCTGAACGGCCTCTACGACGCGAAGCTCGACCACCAGCCGGTGCTCGCGATCGTGGGCCAGCAGGCGATGCCCGCCCTGGGCGGCTCCTACCAGCAGGAGGTCGACCTCACGTCGCTGTTCAAGGACGTCGCCCACGAGTACGTCCACATGGCGACGGACCCGTCGCAGATGCGCCACCTGGTCGACCGGGCCGCGCGCGTCGCGCTCGACCAGCGCACCGTGACGTGCATCGTCGTGCCCAACGACCTCGCAGGGCGACCCGCCGAGGAGCCGGCCCGCGCGCACGGCACGATCCACTCGTCGGCCGGGTACTCGCGGCCCGTGGTCGTCCCGGAGCGGGCCGACCTGGAGCGGGCCGCCGAGGTGCTGAACGCGGGGGAGAAGGTGGCGATGCTCGTCGGGCAGGGCGCGCTCGGTGCCCGTGACGAGGTGGTCAGGACGGCCGAGGCGCTCGGCGCCGGCGTCGCCAAGGCGCTTCTCGGGAAGGCCGCCGTCCCCGACGACCTGCCGTTCGTCACCGGCTCCATTGGTCTCCTCGGCACCCGGCCGAGCTGGGAGCTCATGGACGGGTGCGACACGCTGCTCATGGTCGGATCGAGCTTCCCGTACTCGGAGTTCCTCCCGGAGGAGGGCAAGGCGCGCGGCGTCCAGATCGACCTCGACGGGCGCATGCTCGGCATCCGCTATCCGATGGAGGTGCAGCTCGTCGGCGACGCCCGCGCCACCCTCGCCGCGCTGCTGCCGATGCTCGCGCCGAAGACCGACACGTCGTGGCGCGAGGGGATCGAGCGGTCCGTGACCGAGTGGCGGCACGTGCTGGAGGAACGGGCCCTCTCGCCCGCCGACCCCGTGAACCCGCAGCGGGTCTTCCACGAGCTCGCCCACCGGCTGCCCGACGGCGCGATCCTCACCTCGGACTCCGGCTCGGCCGCCAACTGGTTCGCGCGCGACGTGCCGCTGCGCGACGGCATGATGGCGTCGCTCTCGGGCAACCTGGCCACCATGGGCGCGGGCGTGCCGTACGCGATCGGGGCGAAGTTCGCGCATCCCGACCGGCCGGTGATCGCGCTCGTCGGCGACGGCGCCATGCAGATGAACGGGATGGCCGAGCTGCTCACGATCGCGAAGTACCGCGAGCGCTGGAGCGACCAGCGTCTGGTCGTGCTCGTCCTGAACAACCGCGACCTGAACCAGGTGACGTGGGAGCAGCGCGTCATGCAGGGCGACCCCAAGTACGAGGCCTCGCAGGAGATCCCCGACTTCCCGTATGCGCGGTTCGCCGAGATGATCGGCCTGGCCGGCATCCGGGTCGACGATCCGGACGCCGTGGGTGCCGCATGGGACGAGGCCCTCGGCGCGGGCCGGCCGGCCGTCTTGGAGGCCGTCACGGATCCCGAGGTGCCGCCGCTTCCGCCGCACATCACGCTGGAGCAGGCCCGGCACTTCGCCGAGGCCGTCGTACGCGGCGATCCCGACCGGGGCGGCATGGTGCGGCAGTCGCTGCGGCAGATGGTCGCCGGGATCCTGCCGGAACGGTGAGCCGGGCACTCGCCGCCGGGACCGACGTGGCGATCGCGAGCCTCGGCGCGCGGGCGTTCGCGATCCCGCTCGCCGCGCCGGAGTCGGACGGGACCGCGGAGTGGGGCTCGACCGTCATGGTGGTCGTCGAGGCGCATGCCGGCGGTGAGACCGGGCTTGGCTACACCTACGGCTCCCGCGCCTGCCGCGTCCTCGTGGACGAGCTGCTGGCGCCGGCGGTCGTGGAGCACGACGCCTTCGCCGTCTCGGCGGCCTGGGACGCGATGGTCGCGGCCTGCCGCAACGCCGGCGCCGTGGGCGCCGCGTCGATGGCGATCGCCGCGGTCGACCTCGCGCTCTGGGACCTGAAGGCCCGGCTGCTCGGCCTCCCGCTCGTTACGCTGCTCGACCCCGTCCGACACGAGGTGCCTGTCTACGGCAGCGGCGGCTTCACGTCGATGACCGCCGCCGAGCTCGAGCGCCAGCTGGGCGGCTGGGTCGACATGGGCATCCCCCGCGTCAAGATGAAGGTCGGGCGCGATCCCGCCGCCGATCCCCGGCGCGTGGGGCTTGCCCGGGCCGCGATCGGCCCGGGCGCGGAGCTCATGGCCGATGCCAACGGCGCGCTCTCGCGCAAGGCGGCGCTCGCGTTCGCCGAGGACGTGCTGGCGCCCGCCGGCGCGGTCTGGTTCGAGGAGCCCGTGCCGTCCGACGACCTCGAGGGGCTGCGGCTCCTGCGCGACCGCGCGCCGGCCGGGATCGACATCGCGGCGGGCGAGTATGGCTTCGCCGCGGTGGACTTCGCGCGCCTGCTCGAGCGCGGGGCGGTCGACTGCCTCCAGGCGGACGTGACCCGCTGCCGCGGGATCACCGGCTTCCTGCGCGTCGCCGCCCTGTGCGACGCGCACGGCGTCGACCTCTCGGCCCATTGCGCCCCCGCGGCGCACGTGCATCCCTGCTGCGCGGCCGCGCGGCTCCGCCACCTCGAGTACTTCCACGACCACGTGCGCGCCGAGGCGCTGCTCCTGGACGGGCCGGGCGAGCCCAAGGACGGGCTTCTGCGCCCCGACCTGACGCGCCCCGGGGCCGGCTACGACCTGAAGCCCGCCGACGCCGAGCGGTACGCCATCCGATGAGAGGAGTCCGATGAGACGGGTGCTCGCAAACCTCCGCGCCGGGCGGATGCAGAAGACGCTCGGCCTCGCGGCAGCCGCGGCCGCGCCGCCGCTCGCGTTCGAGATCTACCTCGAGCACGAGAAGGGGTCGTTCTCCGATCCGTGGATGTGGACGCCCATCGTGCTCGCGCCGCCGCTCACGGTCGCGGGCGTCGCGGCTGCGTTCTCGCCCCGCGTCGCACGCACCGCGCTTCCGGCGGTGTCGGCGCTCTTCGTCCTGGACGGGGTCGCGGGCCTCGTCACGCACGTCCGCGGCATCCACCGCCGCCCCGGCGGGTTCCGGGAAACAGCCTACAACCTCGTGATGGGGCCGCCGCTCCTGGCACCCGGAGCGCTCCTGGCGATCGGCGCGCTCGGCCTCCTGGCGCCGCTCATGGACCGGGAGCGATGAGCTCTGCCGATCCGGCCGGCCTGCCCCGGCAGCGGCGCGGGACGACGCCCCAGATGCACGGCCGCTATCCCGACTTCGACGTGCTGGAGGAGCTCGGCCACTGGGACGAGCTGACCCGCGAGCTGATCGTGGCCCGCGTCGAGTCGGTACCGAAGCGGCGGTTCTTCTCGCGGGAGGAGTTCGCCACGCTGGCGGCATTCGCGGACGTCGTGCTCGCGCAGGACCGCGAGCCGCGCGTCCCGGCGATGTCGCTCGTCGACGCCAAGCTCGAGCGCGGCGTCGGCGACGGCTTCCGCTACGACGACATGCCAGAGGACGCGGAGACGTGGAGGATCGTGGCGCGCGGGCTCGACGCCGCCGCCGGCGCGTCCTTCGCGGAGGCCCCGCCCGAGCTTCGCGAGCGGATCGTCGACGACGTCGCCTCGGGTGCCGTGGCCGGCGCCGCCTGGGCCGAGGTGAACGTGAAGCGGGCGTTCGCGGTCGTCATGCGCGGCCTCCTGGAGGCGTTCTACTCGCATCCCTGGGCATGGAACGAGATCGGGTTCGGCGGCCCGGCCTACCCGCGCGGCTACCAGGCGCTCGGGGTCGACCGGCACGAGCCGTGGGAGGGGCGCGAGGACTTCGACGTCGACCCGATGCGCGACGTCCGGGAGCGCGGCCTCGAATGAACCGCTCGCACCTGCTCCTCGATCCGCACCGGCGCGGCGTTCCCGGCCTCGCCCGCATGCGCCGCTACCGGGACGACGAGCCGGTCGACATGGCGATCGTGGGCTGCGGCGCCGGCGGCGGCGTGCTCGCCCAGCGCCTGGCGCGGGCCGGATGGCGCGTCGTCGTCCTCGAGCGGGGCCCGTTCTGGGACCCCGACCGCGACTGGGTGTCTGACGAGGCCGGGTCGGACCATCTCTACTGGAACGACACGCGCATCATCGCGGGCGAGGACCCGGTCGAGATGGGCAAGAACAACTGCGGTCTCGGCGTGGGCGGATCGATGGTGCACTACGCCGGGTACACGCCACGGTTTCACCCGTCGGACTTCACCACCCGCTCGGTGGACGGCGTCGGGGCGGACTGGCCGATCGGCTACGCCGACCTGCGGGCCCACTACGCCCTCCTCGAGCGCGAGCTGCCGGTCGCGGGCCAGCGCTGGCCGTGGGGGGACCCGCACGGTTACCCGCACGGCCCGCACCCGATCTGCGGCGCCGCCGAGCGGGCGTGGGAGGGGGCCCGCGCCTGCGGGATCACGATGCGGGTCGGCCCCGTCGCGATCGCGAACGGCCCGTTCGGGAACCGGCCCCACTGCATCTACCGCGGCTTCTGCCTCCAGGGGTGCAAGGTGAACGCGAAGGCGAGCCCGCTCGTGACGCACGTCCCCGACGCGATCGAGCAGGGCGCCGAGGTGCGGGCCGATTCGATGGTCGTCCGGCTGGAGGTGGACGGCGGCGCGGTCTCCGGCGTCCGGTACCTGCGCGACGGCGCCGAGCGGGTCCAGCGCGCCCACGCCGTGGCGGTGTGCGGCTATGCGATCGAGACCCCGCGCCTGCTGCTCCACTCGGGCATCGGGAACGACCACGACCAGGTCGGCCGCTACGTGATGGTCCAGGGCGCTCCCCAGATCGCCGGCCGCTTCCCCGAGCTCCTGCGGATGTACAAGGCGCCGCCGCCCGAGGTCTCCTCCGAGCAGTTCTACGAGACGGATCGCGAGCGCGGCTTCGCCCGCGGGTTCTCGATCCAGACCGTGAGCCCGCTCCCGATCGGGTGGGCCGAGCACGTGTTCGCCGACGGCCACCGGGGCACGGCCCTGCGCGAGTACATGCGCGACTACAACCACTGGGCGGTGCTCGGCGCGCTCTGCGAGCTCCTGCCCCGGGCCGAGAACCGGGTGACGCTGGCCGACGAGGCGGATCAGTTCGGGATGCCGCGCGCCCGGTTCAGCTACACGCAGTGTGAGAACGACCGCGCCAACATCGCCTACGCCAAGCGGGTGATCAACCGCATCTGGCAGGCGGCCGGCGCGGAGGACATCCTCACGATCGACCGGTATGCGCACCTGGTCGGCGGCTGCCGGATGGGCACCGACCCGGAGACGAGCGTCGTGGATGCCGACCATCGCGTGTGGGGCGTCCCCAACCTGTTCGTCTGCGACGGCAGCGTCATGCCGACGCAGGGCAGCGCGAACCCCGCCCTCACCATCATGGCGCTCGCCTCCCGGCTCGCCGAGGAGCTGGCCGCGCACCGCGTCGCCTCGACCCGAAGGACGGCGGCGTGAGCGCGCCCCAGCCGCCCCGGGTGGTCGTCGTGACGGGCGCCTCGGCCGGCGTGGGGCGGGCCGTGGCCCATGCCTTCGCCCGCCGCGGCGCCACCGTCGGCCTCGTCGCCCGCGGCCGCGCCGGCCTCGAGGCGGCTGCGAAGGAGGTGCGGGCGCTGGGCGGGTCCGCGCTCGTCCTGCCGGCCGACGTGGCCGACCACGACCAGGTCGACGCCGCCGCGCAGGCCGTCGAGCGCCGGGCCGGGCCGATCGAGGTCTGGGTGAACGACGCGATGGCGACCGTGTTCGCGCCGCTCTCGGAGACCGCCCCCGACGAGTTCCGGCGCGCGACTGAGGTGACCTACCTCGGCACCGTCCACGGCACGATGGCCGCGCTCAGGCGGATGGTTCCGCGCGACAGCGGCGTCGTGGTGCAGGTCGGCTCGGCGCTCGCATACCGGGCGATCCCGCTCCAGGCCGCCTACTGCGGGGCGAAGTTCGCGGTGCGCGGGTTCACCGACTCCGTGCGGACGGAGCTGCTCCACGACCGCAGTAACGTCCGCATCACGATGGTGCAGCTTCCGGCCGTGAACACGCCCCAGTTCTCGTGGTGCCGCACCCGGCTTCCGGACCACCCGCAGCCGGTGCCGCCGATCTTCGACCCCGACGTGCCGGCCGAGGCGGTCTACTGGTCGGCCACCCACCGGCGCCGGGAGCTGATCGTCGGCGGCAGCGCGCTCAAGGCCATCGTCGCCTCGATGGTGGCGCCGGGGCTGGCCGACCGCTACCTCGCCCGCACCGGGTACGACGCCCAGCAGCTTCAGGGGGAGCCTGTCGACCCCGACCGCCCCGACAACCTCTTCGAGCCGGTCGAGGACCTGGCGGCGACCAGCGGCCGGTTCGGCGCCGGGTCGCGCACGGCGAGCGCCCAGCTCTGGGCGACGACACACCGGGGGCCGCTCCTGGCGGCGGCGGGCGGCGCGCTGCTCGCCCTGCGGTCGCTGCGGCGGTGACCCGGCCGCACGTCCTCCGCGACTACGCCTTCATCGCCGACGGCGAGCGCGGTGGCCTCGTCGGCCCGGAGGGCGACATCGCGTGGCTGTGCTTCCCGCGGTGGGAGTCCGACGCCGTCTTCTCCGAGCTGATCGGCGGGGGCGGCACGTATGCGGTGCGGCCGCGGGGGCGGTGCGTGTGGGGCGGCTACTACGAGCGCGGGTCGCTCATCTGGCGCAGCCGCTGGGTGACCGGGGACGGCATCGTCGAGTGCCGCGAGGCGCTCGCGCTGCCCGCGAGCCCCGGCCGGGCGGTGATCCTGCGCCGGGTCTGCGTCGTGGCCGGGCGGGCGGCGGTCACGGTGCGGCTCGGGCCCAGGGCCGGCTTCGGCGCGGAGTCGCTCGAGCCCGTGCGCCTCGACGGGGAGGTGTGGACGCTTCGCACCGGCGAGATCGCGGCCCTGTGGTCGGGCGCGGCGACGGCCCGGCCCAGAGACGACGGGCTTCTGGAGATGCAGCTCGACCTCGGCGAGGGGGACGTGCACGATCTCGTGCTCGTCCTCGACGGCGGCCGCGACCCCGCGGGGCCGCCGGCGGCGGAGCGGGCCTGGAGCGAGACCCAGGCCGTCTGGGCCGAGCGGGTGCCGGAGCTCCGGGAGGCGGCCGCGACCCGCGAGGCGCGCCACGCCGTGGCGGTGATGCGTGGCCTCACGAGCTCCACCAGGGCGATGGTTGCCGCGGCGACCACGTCGCTTCCGGAGCGGGCGCGAGAGGGCCGAAACTACGACTACCGCTACGCGTGGGTGCGCGACCAGTGCTTCGCCGGCCAGGCGGCCGCGGCGGCGGGAGTCGAGAGCGTCCTCGACGACGCGGTGGCGGTGGTCTCGGCCCGGCTCCTCGCCGACGGGCCGGCGCTGCGGCCGGCCTACACGGTGGAGGGCGGCGCGGTGCCCGGCGAGCGCCGGCTCGACCTGCCCGGATACCCGGGCGGGAGCGACGTCGTCGGAAACAGCGCGAACGACCAGTTCCAGCTCGACAGCTTCGGTGAGGCGCTCCTGCTTCTGGCGGCCGCGGGCCGCTGCGACCGCCTCGACGCGGACGCCCTGCGCGCGGCGGATGTCGCGGCCCGCGCCGTCGCCGAGCGCCACCGCGAGCCCGACTCCGGCGTGTGGGAGCTCGACCCGGCCCGGTGGACGCACAGCCGGCTCATCTGCGCGGCGGGGCTGCGGGCGATGAGCGCCGCCCGGTCCGGCATTCCGGATTGGGACGCCCTCGCCGACGGCCTCGTCGCCGAGGCGACGGCCTGGGGCGCACACCCGTCCGGCCGGTGGCAGCGCGCGGCCGGCGACGATCGCGTGGACGCGGCCCTTCTGGCAGCCGGGATCCGCGGCGCCGTGGCGCCGGGCGACCCGCGCACACGAGCCACGATCGAGGCCGTCGACCGCGAGCTGGCCGAGGACGGCTACGCCTATCGCTACCGCGTCGACGGGCGACCCCTCGGCGAGGCCGAGGGCGCGTTCCTGGTGTGCGGGCTGTGGATGTCGCTGGCGTGGGATCGCCAGGGGGAGCCGGTCCGGGCCACCCGGTGGTTCGAGCGGGCCCGGGCCGCGTGCGGGGGGCCGGGGATCTACGCCGAGGAGTACGACATCGCCCAGCGCCAGCTGCGCGGGAACCTGCCGCAGGCCTTCGTGCACGCGTTGGTGCTCGAGTGCTCGGCCACCCTCGCTTGAGGGCTACGCCGGCCGGGCCGCGAGGTGGGTCTGCTTCTCGGCGTACATCTGCCGGTCGGCGACGCGCTCGGCCTCGCTGACGGTCGGCACCTCCGGCGTCCCGGCCCAGCCGATCGACACCGCCAGCTGGAGGCCGCCGACCGGCGGGTGCTCCGCCACGGCGTGGGCGATGCGCCGCGCCGTCACCCGGCACCGCTCGCGGGAGGCACCGCCGAGGAGGACGCCGAACTCGTCACCGCCGAGCCGGGCGACGAGGTCGGACTCGCGCACCTCCCCGCGGATGGTCTCGGCCGCGGCCCGGATCAGTGCGTCGCCCACCTCGTGGCCGCGTTCGTCGTTTGCCCGCTTGAGGCCGTCGAGGTCGGCGATGATGACGCTCACCGGCTCGGCGCCGCGGGCGTCGGCCAGCGCCACCGCCTCGTCCCAGGCCAGCCGGTTGCCGACACCCGTCAGCGGGTCGCGGTGGGCCTTGCGGTCGACGGTGCGGTAGGCGTGGGCCAGGTGCATGGCCTCGGTGATGCGCAGGTGCCGGTCGCGGGCCATCTCGGCGAGGAGCGCGGCGGCCGGCAGGATCAGGACCCAGCCGAAGACGTGGTCGTCGGTGGCGAGGGCCGCGAGGAACGCCGGCGGCGCGAGCAGCAGGTCGATCGCCCAGACCCGCGCCAGCGCCGGCGCCATCACCCGGGCGGGGACGCCGAACGCGACCCCTTCGCGCAGGGCGGCGCTGGCGAAGTCGAACCCGAACTGCGCCGCGAGCGCCGCGGCGTAGAGGGGCCAGTCCGAGAGCCGGGCCGCGGGGGCGCCGGCCAGCGAGAGGACAAGCGCCGGGCCGACCGCGTGCCAGGCGCCGGAGAGCAGCACCAGGCCGCGCTCGGGGTGCAGCTGCCCGCGGCTCCACTCCCACGTGCCGCCTCCGAGCAGGCCCGCGGCGACGACCAGCGGCACCCAGCCGGGCGGGAGCGCGAACAGCATCGGGACGAGCACCAGCATGGTCGGCACTCCGGTGCCGGTCGACACCTCGAACTCGATGCACGAGCAGGCCGCGTAGGCCAGCGCGAACGCGGCGACGAGCGCCGGGCCGGGATGACGGCCGCCGTCCGAGGCGGTCACGGCCAGGACCGACGCGGCCACGACGAAGGCGACCGACAGGAGCCCGCTCACGATCCGGTCGCGGTGCGAGAGCCGTTCGGGCATGCGGGCGCGCGCAGTCGCGATCAGCGCATCCATCGCCGAGTCGAGCTCGGCGGCCCTGCCAGGTGATCCGCCAAGGATGTCCACCATCACCTCCACCGTTGCCGGCGGGACCGCGTCCGAGTGTAGCCCTGGCGTTGCCGTCCTGGATCCCTCGACCGAGTGATTCCGAATACGCCAGAAGGGGGAGGGAGGCGTCCCTCCCCACTGGCGAGGTAGGTCCCGACGTCCGAGCGTGAAGGAGATCCGATGCGACCGTTCATCGTCCGTCTTTCCGTCACCGTCACCGCCGCTCTCGCGGCCCTGGCGATCGCCTCCCCCGCCGCGAGCGCCTCGCTCCTGAACGGCTGCCCCGATGCCGGAGCAAGCCGGCCCTTCCAGCCCTGGGGCGACGACGCCATGTACGTGCTCGCCCCCGACGGCGGGCTCGAGCAGGGCGGGGATGCGTGGAGCCTCGCCGACGGTGCCGCGGTGGTCGTAGGCAACGAGAGCTTCCAGGTCGGCGGCGCGGGCGACTCGTGGTCGCTCTCGCTCCCCGACGGCAGCCGGGCGACGACCGCGGACACGTGCATCGGGCTCGACTCGCCCACGCTGCGGTTCTTCGCGCGAAACGACGGCGACCCCGACGGCCGCCTCGCGGTCAGCGTGATCGTCGACACGCTGCTCGGGCCGGTGACGCTCCCGATCGGCAGCGTCGACGGGACCGACTCGTGGCATCCCACGCACCCCTTCCTGCTCCTCGCGAACCTGACGGCGCTTCCGATCGTGAACGACGGCACGGCGTCGATCCGGCTCCGCTTCACGCCGCACCGCGGCGACTGGCGGATCGACGACGTCTACGTCGACCCGTGGAAGGGCCGCTGAGAGGCAGCGGCGAGCGCGTCGCCGATCGACGCTCCCCAGCCGCGCACGTCGTCCCAATCGCGATAGTCGCCGTCCTCTGCGCCGACCATCCGCACGACGGTCCGCTCGCCCAGGCCGAGGCTTCTGCGGTCGAGCCGGCCCGAGAAGAGGTGGTGCTCGCGGGCGCCCGTCTTCTCGAGCGCGTCGGCGAGCTTCACCGCGGACCCCTCGTCCGGCTTCGGCGGGTCGCCGATCGGCCCGCTGGAGAAGAGCCAGGTCGGGCGCTCGGCGAGCTCCGGAGCGTGCTGGTCGACGAACCGGCGCGCCTCGCCCATCCAGCGGCCGGCATACACCGCACTTCCGAGGACGAACGCGTCGAAACCGCCCACGTCGAACACGTCCTCGAGGCGCATGACCAGCACGTCGAGGCCACGACCCTCGAGGACGCTGCCGATCTCGGCCGCGATCTCCCCGGTGGCTCCGTGCTTGCTCGATGCGGCGACGAGCACCCTCATGCCGTCAGCATGCGTCGCCGGGCCGCCGGCCGCATCGGTGCGCGCGCGGAACCTCGGATGTGGCGTTCTACGCAGGCCGGATCCCGGCCCGCCCCGACGCGCGCGCGACCCGCCGGCCCGATGCTTGGTGCATGCACCACGCCGTGTCGTCGAGGCCCGTTCGGCTGAGCATCTCGTTCGCGCTGCCCTCGCGCCGGGCGGCGGCGGCCATGGCGGCGATCGAGCTGGCCGTGGGCCTGTCGGCGGTGGCTGGCGGCGTCGGCCTCGTCCGCGACGGCTCGGGGCTCGACACGGCCTGGATCGAGCACACGCTGCTTCCGAGCTGGACGATCCCGGGCGTTCTGCTGGCCGTGCTGGTGGGCGGCGGGATGCTGACCGCCGCCGCGATCTCGGTGCGTGGCCGAGCGCTGGCCGCTCCCGCGGCACTCGCGATGGGAGTCGTCCTGCTCGTCTGGCTCGCCGTCGAGACGCTCATGATCGGCTGGCACGGAGGCCCGCAGCTGCCGCTCGATGTGCTGTGCGGCAGCATGGGAGCGGCGCTGGTCGCGCTCGGGCTGCGCTCTGCGACCCTCGCCTGACCGACCCGCTCAGCGGCGGTCGGACTTCCGGCGCCGCTTGTGTCGCTGCATCTCGGCTCCGGCCCGGCGCAGCGTCTCCCGCGCCGTCTCGCCGGGGCGGGACGCGACGCAGCCGACGCTCGCCCCCTGGCAGACGTCGCGGATGCGGCGCGGAAGCGGCAGGTCGTCGACCAGCACCCGCAGCCCGCGGACGCGGGCAGAGGCGTCGGCGGGCGAGAGCGAGTTCAGGACCGCCACCAGCTCGTCGCCGCCCAGGCGGGCCGCCAGCTCGCCCGTCTCGAGCACCGAGGCCAGCGTGTCGGCCAGCGCCACGATCAGAAGGTCGCCGTCCTCGTAGCCCAGCGAGTCGTTCACCTGCTTCAGGCCGTCGGCGTCGAGCATCAGGAGCCGGTAGGAGGCGCCCGCACGGTGCTCGAGCTCGTCCATCAGCCGGCGCCGGTTGGCGATGCCCGTGAGCGGGTCGGTCACCGCGGCCCGATGGAACTGCTCGCGCATGAAGCACGAGTGGACTGCCAGCGCGCACAGCTCGGCGTAGTACTGGACGTGGCCGTGCTCCTGGCGCCCGAACGGCCGCTCGCGGCGCAGGACGAGCTCGCCCAGGCGCGCGTCGTGGGCGATGAGCGGCATCCGCAGCGCGGCCGCCCTGCGGTCGTGGCGGAAGCCGGGCGGCCGGCGGCTGCCGTTCAGCGCGGTCGCCTGGATCTTGCGCCGCAGCTCGCCCTCGGAGGGCAGCACGACCTCGGCCGCGCAGCCCCACAGCGCCTCGGCGCCCTTCGCCGTGGCATGGGCCAGCTGCTCGAGATCCGTGGCCTCGAGCGCGAGCGACAGCGCGGACGGCATGCGGCGAAAGAAGTCGTTCTCATGCCCCTCGTCCCACACGATGTCGTCGGTCCGATGCCCCAACCGGGAGACGCTCATCGCTTTGCAACCTATCGCCGCGCCGGTGACCTCCGCATCCCCAAACAGGGGGAGCCTGGGGCGCAATCTGCTTCGCCGGTTTGGGGGATGCGGCCCTACGCGAATTCGGCTATCCCTGGGATATGCCATCCGTGCCACGACGCACCCTGCTCGCCGCCGCCGCTGCCGGGGTCGCGCTGACGTGCCTCGTCGCGTCCGCGGCCGCCGCCAAGACGACGACGAAGTACGGCGACCGGTTCAGCTCGAAGACCGACGGATGCAAGGCGTCGCGTGACATGCACAAGCGCGACGTCGTCGTGCGGTGCGGCAAGGGCCACGTCGGCATCGTGGAGTGGAGGTTCCGCATGCGGTCGGGTGCGGGCATCCAGAACGCCTCGGCCAAGATCTGCACCCACGGCGGTTCGTGCACGGCGGCCTCCGCCACGCAGCTCCAATCGGTAGTCACGGTCGCAGGCCGACACGTGCTCGTGGTGAAGGTCCCGTTCGTGGGCCGCTCGCCCGACATCACGAAGGTGGTTGCGACTGTCGCGTAGGCCGGCCGCGAGCGCGGAGCGATCCTGGATTCCCGGCGCGTGGCGGGCGGCCGTGGTGTCCGGCCTCGCCATCGGCGTCCTGGCGGCGCTGATCTGGGGCGCGCTCGACGCCGCGACCGGCCGGCCCGGGTTCTTCGGCTCGCTGCCCGGCCACCTCGCGGTGACGCTCGCCTCGTCGACGCTCGTGTGCCTCTTCGGGTACGGCTCAGGCGCGACCGGCTCGAAGACCTAGAGGGCGGCGCGCATCTCGCGGGCGAACCCGAGCACGTGCTCGAGCGCGATGGTCCTGGCCGCCTCCGCGTCGCTGCGGCCGATGGCCTCGAGCAGGGCGCGATGCTCGCGTACCGGGTCGTCGAGCGGCGGTAGCCGGTCGAACGTCAGGTGCCAGATCCGAAGCGACATGTTGAGGTAGCGGTCGAGGTCGCGGGCCAGGTAGGGGTTTCGTGAGCACCGGTGCACGAACCGGTGGACGCGGGCGTCGAGCTCGATCAGCGACCGCTGGCTCGCGGCGGCGCGCTCGAGCTCTGCGACGAGCGCGGCCGCCTCCTGCCGGTCGGCGGCATCCGCGAGCGCCGCCGCGCGGGCGGCGGCGTGCGGCTCGAGCTGTGAGCGGACGTCGGTGATGTCCGACAGGCTCGTGATGTCGATGGTCGAGGCGAACGTGCCCCGCCGCGGGTAGACGACGACCAGACCCTCGAGCGCCAGCCGCCGCACCGCCTCGCGAACAGGCGTGCGCCCGACGCCCAGCTCGCGCGTGAGCGCGTCCTCGTCGATCGGGGACCCCGGAGGGATCTGAAGCGAGATCAGCCGGTCGCGGAGGGCGGCGTAGGCCCGGTCGGAGAGCAGGCCGCTCGCGGGAGCGGGGGTGGCTGGGGTACGTTCTTGCATACGCTCGGAGGCTCTGATATATCAGTTGTCTACCAGATGAGCGAGACCGTGGCAACCGAGGAGACCGCATGAGCACGCTGCCCGGAAGCGCCCGCGCCGTCGTGATCGGGGCGGGGATCGTCGGAAACAGCATGGCCTACCACCTGTGGCGGCAGGGCTGGAGCGACCTCGTGCTGCTCGACAAGGGCCCGTTCCCGAACCCGGGCGGCTCGACCGGCCACGCCTCGAACTTCATCTTCCCGGTCGACCACTCCAAGGAGATGACGGCGCTCACGCTCGAGAGCGTGCGCCAGTACAAGGACCTGGACGTCTTCACCGAGAGCGGCGGCATCGAGGTCGCGCGCACGCAGGAGCGGATGCAGGAGCTCCAGCGGCGCATGTCGTCGGCCGCCTCGTGGGGCGTCGAGCCGGTGTCGATGGTGACGCCCGCCGAGATCAAGGAGCTCGTCCCCTTCATCGACGAGTCGGTCATCGTCGGCGGCTTCTACTCCCCGGGCGTCGGCGTCGTCGACTCGCTGCGGGCGGGTACGATCATGCGCGAGCGGGCCCAGGAGGCGGGCGCACTCACGGTCTCGCCGCTCACCGAGGTGCTCGGCATCGACGTCGAGCACGGGGAGGTGCGGCGCGTGCGCACCAGCCGCGGCGACATCGAGGCCCAGGTCGTCGTCATCGCCTGCGGCGTCTGGAGCCCGCGGATCGCCCGCATGGCCGGGGCCACGATCCCGCTCACGCCCGCCGTCCACCAGATGATCGACGTCGGGCCGGTGCCGCACTTCGCCGACTCGAAGTCGCACATCGAGTACCCGATCGTGCGCGACATGGACACCAACATGTACGAGCGCCAGGACGGGTCGGGCCTCGAGATCGGCTCCTACGCCCACCGCGCGATCCTGCACGACCCCGACGAGATCCCCTCGATCGAGCAGGCGTCGCTCTCGCCGACCGAGCTGCCGTTCACGCAGGCCGACTTCGACCCGCAGATGGAGGACGCCCTCGAGCTCATGCCCGAGATCGTGGGCGACGAGTCCGTCGGCGTGAAGTACGCGATCAACGGCCTGCTCTCGCTGACGCCGGACGGCCTGCCGCTGCTCGGCGAAACGCCCGAGGTGAAGGGCCTGTGGTCGTGCGCCGCCGTTTGGGTGAAGGAGGGGCCGGGGATCGGCGCCGCCGTCGCCGAGTGGATGACCCACGGCGAGTCGGAGATCGACCTGCACTCGTCGGATATCTCCCGCCTCTGGGATCACCAGAAGACGCGCGCGCACGTGCGCGCGCGCGCCGCCGAGGGCTTCAACAAGACCTACGGCATCGTCCATCCCGGAGAGCAGTGGGGCTCGAACCGCGACCTTCGCCTGCCCCCGTTCCACGCCCGCGAGCGCGAGCTGGGCGCGGTCTTCTTCGAGGCGGCGGGTTGGGAGCGGCCGCAGTGGTACGAGTCGAACGCGCCGCTGCTCGAGGAGTACGGCGACCGGGTGACGCGGCGGGAGGCCGAGTGGGACTCGCGCTGGTGGTCTCCCATCTCGTACGCCGAGCACCTGGCGATGCGCGACCGGGCCGGCATGGTCGACCTGAGCGCGTTCGCTGTCTTCGACATCGCCGGGCCGGGCGCGCTGGCCTCCGTGCAGGGCGTGTCGGTGCGCCAGATGGACGTCCCCGTCGGGCGGGTCGTCTACACGCCGATCCTCTCGCCAGGCGGCGGCTTCAAGGCCGACCTCACGATCATGCGGCTGGGCGAGGAGCTCTTCCGCGTCGTCACCGGCGGCGCCCACGGTGCGGCCGACAAGAAGTGGTTCACCGACCACCTGCCGGCCGACGGCACCGCGCAGCTCTCCGACGTCACCACCGGGTGGACGACGCTCGGCCTGTGGGGCCCGCGGGCCCGCGACGTCCTGGCGTCGGTCACCTCGGACGATGTCTCGCACGAGGGGTTCCGGTTCGCGTCGTGCCGCGACATCGAGATCGACTCGCTGCGCGTGCTCGCCTCGCGGATCTCCTACGTCGGCGACCTGGGCTGGGAGCTCTACGTCCCGATGGAGCAGGGCGCGAAGCTCTGGGACATCGTGTGGGAGGCGGGCCGGCCGCACGGCGTCGTGCCCGCCGGGATCGGCGTCTACGGCACCACCGGCCGGCTCGAGAAGTGCTACCGGGCCTACGGGTTCGAGCTCGAGACCGAGTACAACGTGGTCGAGGCGGGCATGTCGGGCCCGAAGGTGAAGGTCGAGGACTTCGTCGGCCGCGACGCGCACCTGCGCCACCGCGAGGAGGACCCGGCGGCGATCCTCTGCACGCTCACCGTCGACGACCACACGTCGAAGAGCGGCGTCAAGCGCTACATGCTGGGCCGCGAGCCGATCCAGACCCGCGCCGGCGAGCCGCTGACCGATGCGAAGGGGCGGCGGTCGTACGTGACGAGCGCCGGCGCCGGTCCGTCGATCGGAAAGCACATCCTCATGACCTACCTGCCGCCCGAGCAGGCGGTCGTGGGCACCGAGCTCTCGGTCCTGTACCTCGGCGAGCGCTACCCGGTCACGGTCGACATCGCCGGCCCGACCCCGATCTTCGACCCCGAGAACACGAGGATCCGAAGCTAGGTGCCGCTCAACATCCTCTGCTGCGTGAAGCGTGTCCCGATGACCGGCGGCCGGATCGTCCTCACCGCCGACGAGCAGGCGATCGAGACCCGCCACCTGGGCTTCACGATCAGCCCGCACGAGGAGTGCGGGGTCGAGGAGGCCGTTCGCCTGGTCGAGGCAGGCGGCGGCTCCTCGACCGTCCTCGCGCTGGGGCCGCCCGAGGCCGAGGAGCAGCTGCGCGACTGCATGGCGCTCGGCATCGACCGGGCGATCCACCTGCTCGCCGACGACGAGTTCGACGGCCAGGCGACGGCGCGGGCGATCGTCGAGGCGATCGAGGCCGAGCGCGCGGCCGGCACGGAGTACGACGTCGTCTTCTTCGGCAACGAGTCCGCCGACGCCGGCGGATTCCAGGTAGGGATCCGGGTGGCGCACGCGCTTGGCCGCCCATGCGTGACCGGCGTGAAGGCGGTGGCGCTCGAGGACGGCGGCCTGCGTCTCGAGCAGGAGGTGCCGGGCGGGCGCGATGTCTACCGGGTGCCGCTTCCGGCCGTCGTGACGGTGAAGGAGGGCTTGAACCTGCCCCGCTACCCGTCGGTTCCGGGTCGCCTTCGCGCCAAGAAGAAGCCGCTCGAGGCGCGCACGCCCGAGCGCGGCAGCCAGGGCGTGGAGAAGGTGCGGCTCGTGGTTCCGGCCGACGAGGGCTCCCAGACCGAGGTGCTGGGCCGCGGCGCCGACGCCGCGCCGGCGGTCGTCGAGCTGCTCGACCGGATCGGGGTCCTGGGTTGAGCGCCGTCCTCGTCCTGGTAGAGCACGACGACGGCGCCGCCGACGATCTCTCCCGCCAGGCGGCCACGCTCGCGCGCGGCTATGCGGAGGCGGCCGGCGCCGGGCTGGAGGCCGTCCTGATCGGCCCGGGCGCGGCCGCCGCGGCCGCAGGCCTCGGCGAGCTCGGCGTCTCCACGGCCCACGTCGCCGAGCACGACGGCCTCGCGCAGTTCGCCCCGCAGGCCTGGGGGCGGACGATCGTCGAGGTGGTCGGCCGGCTTGCGCCCGCCGCGGTCTTCGCGCCCGGGAGCGAGCGCGCCGCCGAGGTGATGGCGCACGCGGCGGCGATCGCCGATCTGCCGTTCGCCGCCAACTGCATCTCCGCGGCGCCCGGCGACCCGGCCGCCGTCACGCGCGTGCGCTGGGGCGGGAGCCTGCTCGAGGAGGCCCGCCTGCACGGCGCGACGAAGCTTGTGACGGTCGCCGCGCACGCCGTCGAGGCGACGCCGGCGGCCGCGGCGGCGCAGACCGAGGTCGCGGCGTTCACGCCCGAGCTGGCCGACGCCGACCTGGCCGCCCGCGTCGTCGAGCGGGCTCAGACCGACACCGGCGGCGTTTCGCTCGCCGACGCGAAGGTGGTCGTGAGCGGCGGCCGCGGCGCGGGCTCGGCCGAGGGGTTCGCGGCCATCGAGGAGCTGGCCGGGCTTCTGGGCGGTGCGGTCGGCTGCTCGCGGGCGGTCACGATCGCCGGCTGGCGCCCGCACACCGACCAGGTCGGCCAGACGGGCACCAAGATCGCGCCCGAGATCTACATCCCGTGCGGGATCAGCGGCGCGACGCAGCACATGGCCGGCTGCAAGGGCGCAAAGCGCATCCTGGCGATCAACACCGACCCCGACGCCCCGATGATCGCGAACGCCGACTACGCCGTGATCGGCGACCTGCACGAGGTCGTGCCGGCCGTCGTGGCCGCCCTGAAGGCGAGGGGCGGATAGACCTAGATGATTGACTCCACGCCCCCGCGTGCCTGGACGTCCATCTGTGGCGGAGTGCCGCGTTGTGGTGGGGCTGCGGCTGCGAATCTTCGCCTCGCGGTGTCCTCGGTCGGGCCAATATCACCCGATATTGACCCTCCCTGCGTCCTAGCGAGGCTCGGTTCTCGCCGCCCAGAACATCACGGGGGCGTGGAATCAATCATCTAGCCCTCCTCGTCCTGCTCGGGGTCGCGGCGGTCGGCGGAGGGCTGTTCGCGCGGCGGGCGCTGGTGCTCGTCCGCCTCGTTCGCGCCGGCCGCCCCACCGACCGCTCGGGCGAGCTGGGGGCGCGGGTGCGAAACGAGGTCGTGATCGCGCTCGGCCAGCGCAAGCTGCTGCAGCGGCTCGTGCCCGGGCTGATGCACGCCTTCATCTTCTGGGGCTTCCTGGTGCTCTTCCCGACCATCGTGATGGCGGTGATCGCGGTGGTCTCGAAGGACACGACGATCCCGTGGCTCGGGAGCCAGGGCTGGTTTGCGCTCCTCGTGGACGTCTTCGCCGTCCTCGTCCTCGTCGGCGTCGTTGTGGCGTTCGTGATCCGCAAGGTGCAGCGGCCGGCCCGGTTCGAGGGCAGCCACATCGGCGAGGCCGACCTGATCCTGACGCTCATCGCCGGGATCGTGACGACGCTCCTCCTCTGGCACGCGACCCGGATCGCGCTCGGCCTGAACGAGTGGCCGGCGGGCTGGTCGCCGGTCTCGAACGCGCTCTCGAACCTGTTCGGCGGCGGGCCGCGCACCGAGGACGCCGAGCGCGTCTTCGTCTGGGCGCACGTCCTGATCATCATCGGCTTCCTGGCGTACCTGCCGCACTCCAAGCACCTGCACATCGCGACGGCCGTCGTGAACGTCTTCTTCGGGCGCACGCGCGCGCGAGGCAGGCTCGAGCCGCTGCGCTTCGACGAGGAGGGGCCCGAGGAGGACATGCGGCTCGGCTCCGGCACCGCGTCGGACATGACGTGGAAGCAGGTGATCGACACCTTCTCATGCACCGAGTGCGGCCGCTGTCAGGACGCCTGCCCGGCGTGGGCGACCGGCAAGGCGCTCTCGCCGAAGCTCCTCATCATGGGCCTGCGCGATCAGCTCTTCGCCGAGGGGCCGGCCGCGGCGGGAGGCGGGGAGCAGACCCCGCTCGTCCCCAACGCCGTCACCGACGACGTCGTCTGGGACTGCGTCACCTGCGGGGCGTGCGTCCAGGTCTGCCCGGTGTCGATCGAGCACATCGACCACATCGTCGACCTGCGCCGCCACCTGGTGATGGTCGAGGCCCGCTTCCCGGCCGAGGCCGACCCGATGCTGCGCGACGTCGAGCGCTCGTCCAACCCGTGGGGCAAGGCCCAGTCGGAGCGGGCGACCTGGGCCGAGGGCCTCGGCGTGCGGGTGCTCGAGCCCGGCGATCCCGCGCCGGAGGTGCTCTACTGGGTCGGCTGCGCCGCCTCGTTCGACGAGCGCGCCAAGGCGTCGGCCGAGTCGACGGCGAAGCTGCTCCAGGCGGCCGGGGTCGACTTCGCGATCCTCGGCCCGCGTGAGGCCTGCACGGGCGACCCGGCCCGGCGGATGGGGAACGAGTACGTCTTCCAGGCGTTCGCCGAGCAGAACGTCGAGACCCTGAACGAGACGGGCGCCGGCAAGATCGTCACCTCCTGCCCGCACTGCTTCAACACGCTCTCCAACGAGTACCCGGACTTCGGCGGAAGCTACGAGGTGGTGCACCACTCCGAGCTCCTGGCCGAGCTGGTGCGCGAGGGCCGGATCACGCCGGGCGGCGGCGAGAAGGCCATCACCTACCACGACTCCTGCTATCTGGCCCGCCACAACGACATCGCAACCGAGCCGCGAGAGCTGGTCGCGGCGGTCGGCACGCCGGTAGAGATGGAGCGCAGCGGTAAGAAGACGTTCTGCTGCGGCGCGGGCGGCGCGCACATGTGGATGGAGGAGCGCGGCCGCGGGATCAACGAGGAACGCGTCCGCGAGGCGGCCGAGACCGGCGCCGACACGCTGGCCGTCGCCTGCCCCTACTGCACGATCATGCTCGACGACGGCGTTCGCACCTCGGGCCGCGACCTGCGGGTGGCCGACGTGGCGACGCTTCTGGCTGAGTCGCTCGACGACGCGACGTAGTCGCCGAACCCCATGGGGCCAGGCCCCGTACGGGGCCTGGCCCCGCTTGTTCTACTTGTCGTTCACGAGGAACGTGACGCCGGCCGACTCGTTGCGGGCGTCGATCTCCTTGCCGTCGAGAAGCGGCGCGGCCTGCTTGGAGACGTACACGTGGATGCCACCCTGGTCGATCACCTCGTCGCCGGTGGCCGGCGTCTCGACGAGCGTGAGCGCCAGGCTCGGCGGCGCGCTGTTCAACGTCGCGTCGTTCATGTCGAGCCGCAGCCCGCCCGTGTCGGGCAGCTCCGCGTTGTCCACGAGCTCCCGAATGGCGTCGGTGGCTTCCGGGGTGAGCGTGATCATCGCGTCCTCCTACGGTTGGGAACCCGCTCCTCTACCCGCGACGCGAGACCGTAAACGTCAGTCGCCCGCCGCGGCCGAGGGCTCCTCGCCCGGCGGGGGGAGCCTGCGGGCCAGGCGGCGCACGATCCACTCGACCGCGTCGGTCGGCTGGGGTCGGCCCAGGAAGTAGCCCTGCACGGAGTCGCAGCCGAGCTCGGTGAGCCGGGCCAGCGCCTCCTCCGTCTCGACGCCCTCGGCGACCACCTGGAGGCCGAGGTTGTGGCCGAGGTCGATCGTCGAGCGGACGATCACGGCGTCGTCGCTCTCCTCGGTCATGTTCATCACGAAGGAACGGTCGATCTTCAAGACGTCGATCGGCAGGCGCTTGAGGTAGCCCAGCGACGAGTGGCCGCTGCCGAAGTCGTCGATCGCGACCCGCACGCCCAGCTCGCTCAGTGCCACCAGCACCGACCGGGCGCGGGCGGCGTCGGTCATGATCGTGCTCTCGGTGATCTCGAGCTCGAGCGCCTCGGGCGCGACGCCGGCGCGCTCGATCGCAGCGGCCACCTGCTCGGGGAAGTGCAGGTCGAGCAGGTCGCGGCCGGTGACGTTGACCGCCACCGCCAGGTCGTAGCCGGCGCTCCGCCACACGGCGCACTGGCGCAGCGCGGCGTCGAGCATGTAGAGCGTGAGCGGCCGGATGAGCCCGGTCTGCTCGGCCAGCGGAACGAACTGGTCGGGCGGGAGCAGGCCGTGGACGGGGTGCTCCCAGCGGACGAGCGCCTCCATGGTGCGGACGACGCCGGTCGTGGCGCAGGCCTGCGGCTGGTAGTAGACGACGAGCTCCCCGCGCTCGAGCGCCCGGCGCAGGTCGGCGACCAGCGTGAGCCGCACCCGCGAGTGGTGGTCGGTCTCCGGCGAGTAGACCGCCGGACTGTGCGTGCGCTTGCTGACGTACATCGAGACGTCGGCGTGGCGGATCAGCGTCTCGACGTCGGCGCCGTGCTCGGGCGCGAGCGCGATCCCGATGCTCGACTCGACCTCGAGTGCCAGCCCGCCGACGGCGATCGGCTCCGAGAGCGCGTCGCGCAGCTTCTCGGCCAGGAGGACGGCGTCGTTCGGGGTGGCGATCCCGGCCGCGAGGACGCCGAACTCGTCGCCGCCCAGGCGCGCCACGGTGTCGGACTCCCGCACCGGCGTCCGCAGCCGGCGCGCGACCTCCTGCAGGAGGACGTCGCCGCTCGCGTGCCCGAGGGTGTCGTTCACCTCCTTGAACCGATCGAGGTCGATCAGCATCACGCACACGCCGCCGCCGGTCCTGCGCGCGGCCCGCAGCGCCTGCTCGACGCGGTCGTGGAAGAGCGTGCGGTTGGGCAGGTCGGTCAGCGAGTCGTGCAGTGCCTGGTGCTGGATCTCGCGCATCTGGTGCTCGAGCTGGGCGCGGCTCTCGGCCAGCGCCTGCTCGGCGGCGTGCCGGGCGGTGACGTCGACCATGTAGCCCTGCGAGTAGAGCGGGTTGCCGTCGTCGTCGCGAACGCGCACGGCGACGTCGTGCACCCACACGATCCGGCCGTCCTTCGCGACGACCCGGTACTCGCCGTCGAACATGTCGCCCGTCATGTGGGTGTTGGCGAACTCGCCCAGGACGTGGTCGCGATCGTCGGGGTGCAGCACCTTGCCGAAGAAGTGCGGATCGGCCATCCACTCCTCGGCGGTGTAGCCGCAGAGCTCCTCGATCTGCGGGCTGATGTAGAGCGCGCTCTCGGCGTCCAGGCTCTCGACGTAGGTGACGAGCGGGAGCTGCTCGACCATCCGCCGGTACCGGGCCTGCGCCTCGGCCAGCGTCTCCTCGGCGGAGCGCCGGTCGGTCACGTCCTGGCCCACGCCGACGATGCGCCTGGGCGACCCGTCCCGATCGGACAGGATCGTCGCGACGGCGGTGCGCCGGCGCACCTCGCCGGTCGGACGGACGATCCGGAACTCGGTCTCGTACTGCCCGCTTTCGGCGATGGCGCGCGCGAAGCCGGACAGAAACTCCTTGCGGTCGTCCGGGTGCACGAGCTCGATCATCATCTCGCGGCTGCCGTTGAACGTGCCCGGGACCAGGCCGTGGATCAGCTCGAGCTCCGGCGACATCGTGCCGCGATTCGTCCGCAGGTCCCACTCGAACGTGCCCATGCGGGCGGCGGCCAGGGCCAGGCGGAGCTGCTCCTCGCCCGTCCAGGCCAGGCGGCTTCTGCGGGCAAGCCCGGACAGCCCGCGCCGAAGGCGGGCGCGCACGCCGAATCCCGGCCGCCACGAGCGCAGTCCCATGCCCGTGTTATCGGCCGTGTGCGGCCGTCGATTGACGTCGCGCAGCTACGAGCTGTAGCGGAGCGCGACCACGTCGGTGTGGCCGGCCCAGCGCAGGGTGAAGCACCAACAGCCGGGAACCGGCACGTTGTCGATCGAGGGGTAGATCTCGCCGGGTGACGAGTCGGCCGGCCAGCTCGTGGTGACAGAGCGGGCTGCGAAGCCGACAGGCTGCGCGGTGATGTGCAGCGGCTGTCGGCGGCGGGGCTGACGGACGATCCACAGGATCTTGTTGGCCGGGTCCTCCGGCCTCCCGGCACGCAGATTGACGAACACGACTGCGACGACGTTGCCTCCGGCTGAGACGGCATAGCGCAGATGCGAGGCGAAGCCCGGCGACGAGGTCGACCAGGCGGGAGCGGTCCATCTCGGCGCCGCGCCGCGCTTCACCGGAGTGCTCGCGCAGCTGACCGAGGCATCGGGCTGGCCCGTGCTCGCGGGCGCCGGCGGAGCCGAGGCCGCCTGGTGAGAAGAGGCGCACGCGCTCGCCAGGCCGAGGAGCGCGAATGCGATCAGGCCGCGGAGCTTCATCTCAGCTCTCATCCCGGCTGACGTTCGAATCGCCACGATTCGTCTTGCGGTTCGAGACACCGTCGGAGGGTGCCAGACCCGGTATTCTCACCTCATCTTCGAGCGTCGGGTCGGCCCGGCCCGCGGAAGCCGGGTCCTGCCCGCCGGAGGGAGGGATCGCGTGTACCCGGCCAGCTTCGAGTATCTGGCGCCAACAACGCTCGACGACGCCATCGCGCAGCTCGACGCGCACGGGGACGACGGGAAGGTGCTGGCCGGCGGCCAGAGCCTGATCCCGCTCATGAAGCTGCGCTTCGCGGCCCCGGCGGTGCTCGTCGACATCAACGGCGTCACCGACCTGAACGACACCATCACGACCGGAGACGGCGGGCTCACGATCGGAGCCCGCGTCCGCCACAAGGACTGCGAGCGGTCGGAGCACCTGAAGGGCCGCTACGCGATGCTGGGCCGGGCGGCGCCCCAGATCTCGGACCCGATCGTCCGAAACCACGGGACGGTGTGCGGTTCGCTCGCCCACGCCGACCCGCAGGGCGACTGGGCCTCGGTCATGCTCGCCGCCGCCGCGGAGGTCACGATCCGCGGCCCGGGCGGCGCGACCCGGACGAGCTCCATCGACGACCTCTTGACCGGGCCGTTCATGACGACGCTCCAGCCGAACGAGCTCATCACCGAGGTGCGCGTCCCCGACCCGGGGCCGCGCGCATCCGGGGCCTACCTGAAGCTCGAGCGCAAGATCGGCGACTTCGCGACCGTCGGCGTCGCCCTCCAGGTGTCGCTCTCGAACGGGAGCGTCGGCCGGGCCGGCATCGCCCTGACCGGCGTCGGGCCCACCAACATGCGCGCGCCGGGCGGCCGAGGAGGCGCTCGCCGGACGGCGCGCCCGACGACGACGCGATCACGGAGGCGGCGCGGCTGGCGGCGGAGGCCGCCCAGCCGCGCGACGACGTGCGCGGGACGGCGGAGTTCAAGCGCAGCGTCGTGCGCGTCTACACCGAGCGCGGGCTGCGCCAGGCGGTTGCCGAGGCCCAGGCCGGACAGGAGGGATGACGATGGCCACCACCGTCGGAGAGTCCACGCACACCGCGCGGGTAACCGTGACCGTGAACGGCCAGGAGCGCTCGGCCCAGGTCGAGACCCGGCTCCTGCTCGCGCACTTCCTGCGCCAGACGCTCGGCCTCACCGGGACGCACATCGGCTGCGACACGACGAGCTGCGGCGCCTGCACGGTCCTGCGTGGACGGCGTCCCGACGAAGTCGTGCACCATGTTCGCCGTGCAGGCCGCCGGCCGTGAGATCACGACCGTCGAGGGGCTGGCCGCCGGCGCGCAGCTGCACGCCATCCAGGAGGGCTTCCACGAGGAGCACGGGCTCCAGTGCGGGTTCTGCACGCCCGGGATGATGCTGACCTCGGTGGCGTTCCTCGCCGAGAACCCGAGCCCGACCGACGAGGAGATCCGCTGGGCCCTCTCCGGGAACGTGTGCCGGTGCACCGGCTATCAGAACATCGTGAAGGCCGTGCAGCACGCGGCCGCGCAAGCTGGCAGAGGGGAGCGAGTGATGGCCACCACCGAGCCACGCGGCCTCGGGCACTCGGTGAAGCGCATCGAGGACGCTCGCTTCATCCGCGGCCGCGGCAACTACGTCGACGACATCACGCTGCCCAACATGCTCCACATGGAGCTCCTGCGCAGCCCCGTCGCCCACGCGCGCATCAAGTCGGTCGACACGAGCCGCGCCGCCGCGCTTCCGGGCGTGGTCGCCGTCGTCACCGGCGACCTGATGGCCCAGCACAACCTGGCCTGGATGCCGACGCTCTCCGGCGACACGCAGGCCGTGCTCGCCACCGACAAGGTGCGCTTCCAGGGCCAGGAGGTGGCGGCGGTCGTGGCCGAGACGCCCTACATCGCCCGCGATGCCCTCGAGCTGATCGACGTCGACTACGAGATGCTGCCGGCCGTCACGTCGCCGCAGCAGGCGCTCGCCGACGGCGCGCCGGTGATCCGCGACGACAAGGAAGGCCAGGTCGGAAACCACATCTACGACTGGGAGACCGGCGACAAGGACGCCACCGACCGGGCGTTCGCCGATGCCGACAGGGTCGTCTCGCTCGACACCTTCTACCCTCGCTGCCACCCGGCGCCGCTTGAGTGCTGCGGCTGCGTCGCCGACGTCAACCCGGCGAGCGGCAAGGCGACGATCTACATGACGTCCCAGGCCCCGCACGCCCACCGCACGCTCTTCGCGATCGTCGCGGGGCTGCCCGAGCACCAGATCCGGATCGTCTCGCCCGACATCGGCGGCGGCTTCGGCAACAAGGTGCCGATCTACCCGGGCTACGTCGTCGCGACGGCCGCGTCGCTCCTGATCGGGCGGCCGGTGAAGTGGATCGAGGACCGGTTCGGGAACCTGATCTCGACCGGCTTCGCACGCGACTACCACATGCACGGCGAGCTCGCGATCAAGGGCGGGCGGATGACGGGGCTGCGCGCGTCGCTTATCTCCGACAACGGGGCGTTCTTCGCCGACGCCCAGCCGAGCCGCTTCAAGGCCGGGCTCTTCCACATCTGCACCGGCTCCTACGACATCCCCGCGGCGCACGTGAGCGCGGTCGGCGCGTATACGAACAAGGCGCCGGGCGGCGTCGCCTACCGATGCTCGTTCCGGGTGACCGAGGCTTCGTATCTGATCGAGCGCCTCGTCCAGACGGCCGCCTACGAGCTGGGCGTCGACCCGGCCGACTTCCGGCGCCAGAACTTCATCAAGCCGGAGCAGTTCCCGTACACGTCGGCGACCGGGTTCGAGTACGACTCGGGCGACTACACGAAGGCCCACGACCTCGCACTCGAGAAGCTGGGCTACGCCGAGCTGCGAAAGGAGCAGGAGGCGGCCCGGGCCGAGGGCCGGCTGGTCGGGATCGGGGTCGCGTCGTTCACGGAGGTCGTCGGCGCCGGGCCGGGCAAGATCTATGACATCGCCGGCCTCAGGATGTTCGACTCGGCCGAGCTTCGCATCCACCCGACCGGAAAGGCGATCCTGAAGCTGGGCACGAAGTCCCAGGGCCAGGGCCACGAGACCACCTACGGCCAGATCGTCGCCGAGGAGCTCGGCATCCCGGCCGAGGACGTGCTGGTCGAGGAGGGCGACACCGACACGACCCCGTACGGCCTCGGGACCTACGCCAGCCGGTCGACCCCGACCAGCGGCGCCGCGACGGCGGTGATCGCACGCAAGCTGCGCGACAAGGCCCGCACCATCGCCGCGCATCTGCTGGAGGCGTCCGAGGACGACCTGGAGTGGGAGCGCGGCTCCTTCCACGTGAAGGGCAGCCCGGACAAGTCGAAGACGATCCAGGACTGCGCCTTCGCCGCCTACACGAACCTGCCCGATGGGCTCGAAGCCGGCCTGGAGGGCGTCACCTACTACGACCCGCCGAACATGACCTTCCCGTTCGGCACGTACGCGGCGGTCGTCGAGATCGACCGCGGCACGGGCCAGTGGAAGGTGCTGAGGGTGGTGGCGGTCGACGACTGCGGCGTCCGCATCAACCCGATGATCGTCGAGGGTCAGATCGCGGGCGGCCTCACCGAGGGCTATGCGATCGCCGCGATGGAGCTCATCACCTTCGACGACGACGGCAACTGCATCGGATCGAGCTTCATGGACTACCTGCTGCCGACGGCATGGGAGACGCCCGACTTCGAGATGCACGAGACGGTGACGCCCTCGCCGCACCACCCGTTCGGGGCCAAGGGCGTCGGCGAGTCGGCCACCGTCGGCTCGCCGGCCGCGTACGTGAACGCGGTCGTCGACGCGCTTGCCCACGCCGGCGTGCGCAACCTCGAGATGCCGGTCACGCCCTCGAAGGTGTGGCAGGCGCTCACGGAGGTGGGACTGGCCGAGTGACCCCCGACGACGTCATCGTCCTGGCCGGGCGGCTGGCGGCCGACGGCGAGCCATATGTGCTCGCCACCGTCGTCCGCGTGCGCCGCCCGGCCTCGACCCGGCCCGGCGACCGGGGCCTCGTCCGCGCCGACGGCACCATCGCGGGCTGGGTGGGCGGCGCCTGCTCGGAGCCGGTGGTGATCCGCGAGTCCCTGCGCGCGCTGGCGGCCGGCGAGCCGCGGCTCGTGCGGATCGGACCGCAGGGCGAGGACGACCCCGGCGGGGCCGACGTCGTCGTGGCGACGTCCTGCGCGTCGGAGGGCACCGTCGAGGTGCTGCTGGAGCCGTGCGTGGCCGGGCCGCTCCTGGCCGTCGTTGGCGACAGCCCCGCGGCGCGCGCGCTCGCCCAGCTCGCGCCGGCCGTCGGCTGGCGCGTCACCCGCGAGGTGGCGGGCCCGCCCGACGCGGTCGTCATCGCGGCGATGGGGCGCGGGGACGAGGACACGCTCCAGGCGGCCCTGGCCTCCGGGGCGGGCTACGTCGGGCTCGTCGCCAGCACCCGGCGGGCGGCGTCGGTCTTCGCGATCCTCCGCGACCGGGGGGTGGACGACGCGGCGCTGGCCCGTGTGCGGAGCCCAGCCGGTCTCGACCTCGGCCCGCTGCGCCAGGAGGAGATCGCGGTCGCCGTGCTGGCCGAGCTGGTCGCGTGGCGCCACTCGGCCGCCGCCGACGCCTGGAGCGCCGACGCCGTCGCGGCCGCGGAGGCGGTCGACCCGGTGTGCGGCATGCGCGTCCCCACGCAGCCGGTCGGCGAGATGGCGGTCGTGGACGGCGTCTCCTACCACTTCTGCTGCTCGGGCTGCCGGGCCCGGTTCGAGGCCGACCCGGCTCGCTACATTGGCGGCGTGAACGTGCAGTGACCGACGGGAGCCCGCCGGGCTTCCCCCAGATACTGGCCGCCCTCGACGGCGCTGCGTCGGTCCTCGACGTGGGCTGTGGGAGCGGCAGACTGGCGGTCGAGCTGGCCGAAGGTGGCGCAGCCGTCACCGGGATCGACACGAGCGCCGCCCGGCTGGATGCCGCTCGTAAGCGCGCCTCCGCGGCCGGCGCCGGCGCCCGCTTCCTGCGGGCCGACATGACCGAGCCGCTCCCGTTCGGCGACGCCGAGTTCGCGGCCGCGGTGAGCCGGCTCTCCCTCATGAGCGCGCCCGACCCCGTCGCGGTGCTGCGCGAGGTCGCGCGCGTCGTGGCGCCCGGCGGCCCGATCGTGACCGCCGTCTGGGCGCGGATCGAGGAGAACCCGTGGTTCGGCGAGCCGCGCGCTGCGGTGGCCGCCGCGCTCGGCCCGGAGCGGGCCGAGTTCGCCCGCGTCTTCGGGCGGTTGGGGGACGTGGGCGAGCTGGTGGATGTCCACCGCGCGGCCGGGCTCGAGGCCGAGGGGGTGGTGATGCGCGACGAGCTCACGCCGAGGTCGGCCGCCGAGCACTGGCGCGGGCTCACCGGGCAGATCGGCCATTTCACCCGGCTCGCGGCCGAGCTCACGCCGACGGAGGAGGCGGCCGTCCTGGCCGAGGTCGACCGCCGGCTGGGGGACGGGGGCGCCGACGGCCTGCGGCTCGGCCGCTCGCTGGTGGTCGTGACCGCCCGTCAATGACCCGTCCGGCGTCGCCGGGCCGCCGTTTCGGGTAGCCGGCGTACCGCAATCCGGGTGGCCTCTGTACGGCTTCTCAAGAACCGTGCGAGGGCTCCGACCACATTCGTATGGCCGCGCCTTTCGACCGGCAGGTACTGCGCATGCTCGCGCGTGAGCATGCGCGCTGGATCCTGCTGGTCATGGTCGCCGGGCTCCTGCCGCTCGCGCTCGGAGCGTTCCTGCTCGTGCGCGAGGCCGGCGTCGACGCCAAGAGGGCGCAGGACGATCGCCTGCGGACGGCGGCGGCGAGCGAGCTCACCGCGCTGAACCAGTCCTTCGCCCGCGCGCGGGCGCTGCTCGAGGTAACGGCCGTGAGCCCGGTCTGGCGCCAGCTGGCGGCCCGGTCCGAGCCCGCGGGAGCCGACTCCGCCGTGCTGCGACGGGCCCACGAGGCGCTGGGCGCGCTCCGCGTCGGCTACGGGGCCCGGCTCGCGGGCGGCGCCGAGGCGATCGACGACACCGGTCACGAGCTGGCGGTCGCGCGGCCGCCGGGGTGGGCGCCGCGAAGGCGGCTCGCCGGAGGCGAGACCCGGGAGCGGTTCTTCTGGGCCTCGACGACCCTCCCGGAGGGGACGGTCTATCAGTCGGTGCCCTACGTCTCCGACGACACGCACCAGTGGGTCGTCTCGAGCTCCACCGCGGCGATGACGGACCTCGGGAGCAGGGTGATCCTCCAGCTTCAGGTGCCCGTCGAGTCGCTCCGCCGCGAAGCGCTCCTGCGGGCGCACGGGGCCGAGGTGACGGTCGTGGACGCACGCACGGGGCTGATCGTGTTCACGAGCGGGCGAGGGCACGACGCCAGGAAGGCGCAGCTCGATCCCCGCGAGGTCCCCCGGGTGACGCGGACCGGCCGGCCTGCCGGGCTCCTCGACGTGGGCGGGCGCCGGGCCGCGTACTCCCATCTCGACCCGAGTGCTGGGAACGCCAACGACTGGTACGTCGTCGTGGCAGCCCCACATCCGCCCGAGCTGCGCCCCACCGTCCCCGCGCAGGGCGTGCTCGCGCTCATGGTGCTGGGCCTGGGCGCGCTCGGCCTGGCGCTCAGCCGTCAGTCCCGCGCCCTCCGGAGGGAGGCCGAGCGCACCGCGCACCGCCTGATGCACGACGAGCTCACGGGCCTTCCCAACCGGATCCTCTTCCGCGAACGCACCGAACGGGCGATCGCGGCGGCGGAGCGGGACGGGATCGAGACCGGCGTCCTGCTCATGGACGTCGACGGCTTCCGTGAGATCAACGACACGCTCGGGCACCATGCCGGCGACCGCGTCATCGCCGCGGTGGCCGCGCGCCTGCGCGGCGTCCTGCGCTCGAGCGACACGCTCGCCAGGCTCGGGGGCGACGAGTTCGCGATCCTGATGCCGCGGATCATGGAGGAGTCCGCCGCATCCGCGCTCGCCACCCGGATCCGGACAGCGCTGGCCGCGCCGCTCGTGCTCCGCGGAGTGCCGCTCGACATCCGGGCCAGCATCGGCATCGCCGTCTATCCCGACCATGGCGACGACCGTTCCTCGCTGATCCAGCACGCCGAGATCGCGATGTACGTGGCCAAGGACACCCGCACGTCCATGCAGGTCTACGACCCGTCGACGGACGAGCACTCCACCGAGCGGCTGGCGCTGGTCGGCGAGCTGCGCCACGCGCTCGACCGCGGCGAGATCGTCGTCCACTACCAGCCGAAGGCCACCATCGGGGACGGCCGCGTCCGCAGCGTCGAGGCGCTCGTCCGCTGGCAGCACCCCGAGCGCGGGCTGATCGGCCCGTACGAGTTCGTCCACCTCGCCGAGCACACCGGCCTCATCCGCCCGCTCACCCATCACGTGCTGCAGGCCGCCCTGGCCCAGTGCCGCGAGTGGCGGGACCGCGGCATCCACCTCTCGGTGGCGGTCAACCTGTCGGTGCGCGACCTCGTGGACCTCGACCTCCCCGGCGCGGTGGTGGCCGAGCTCGACCGCTTCGGCCTGGAGCCGCAGTGCCTCGGGATCGAGATCACCGAGACGATGCTCGTCCTCGACCCGAACCGGACGATCGAGGTGCTGGGGCGGCTCAACGAGATGGGCGTGCGGATCTCGCTCGACGACTTCGGCACCGGGTACTCGTCGCTGCGGTACCTCCAGCGGCTGCCGGTCGACGAGCTCAAGATCGACCGCTCGTTCATCCGCGGCCTGACCGGGAGCGACACCGACACGAGCATTGTCGAGGCGACCGTCACCCTCGCCCGCAACCTTGGGCTCACGACCGTCGCCGAGGGCGTCGAGTGCGCGGCCACCTGGGAGCAGCTCGCACGCCTGGGCTGCGACATCGCCCAGGGCTACTTCATCAGCCGGCCGCTCCCTGCCGACGAGCTCGAGGTCTGGCTGGCCGGCGTCGAGCGGCACGCCGCGATGTCGGAGCTTCCCGAGGAGTGAGCCGGCCCCGGGGGCCAGATGATTGATTCCACGCCCGCGTGATGTCCTCGGCGGCGAGAACCGAGCAGCGCAAGGACGCAGGGAGGGCCAATATCACGTGACATTGGCCCGACCGAGGACGCCGCGATGCGACGGTTCGCAGCCGCAGCCCCACTACAGCGGCCGAACCGCCCCGGATGGACGTCCAGGCGCGCGGGGGCGTGGAATCGATCATCTAGCCTCGCGCGATCGCGATCAGGCCGGCGACCCCGAGCGCGTAGAGCACCACCACCGCCCACGAGTCGGCGCCCATCACCCAGAGCTGCCGCCGGGGGCGGAAGATCAGCCCGACGATGTAGACGGCCGTCAGGAGCGCGCCCAGCCCGGTCAGGTAGATGTCGGTGGCCCGGGCCTGGGGCAGGACGGCGTGGCCCGCGATGAGGCCGGCCGGCAGGAAGAGCACGGGCAGGAAGGCGTTCCCGCCGAAGATGTCGCTGACGGCGAGCTGATAGTCGCCCAGCTTGAGCGACGAGAGCCCGGTCGAGATCTCGGGCAGCGCCGTCGCCGCGGCCAGGAACGTCGCGCCGAAGACGACGCCGCTCATCCCCGCCCGGCCCGCCAGCACCTCGCCGCTTCGCTCGAGCACGACGCCCGCGACCAGCGTGACGACGGCGCCGGCCGCGAAGACCGCGGCGGCAGCGCGCAGGCCGAGCCGCTTCCGCACCCGCTTGGCGCGTGCCGCCCGCGCATGGCCGCGGCGCCGCTCCTGGCCGCCGGGGGCGTTCCCGAGCTCGTGCCAGGGAAGGCCGCTGCGGGACCGGGCGACGAGCCACAGTCCGGCGATCCAGGCGGCGACTATCAGGAGGGCTGCCGGCTCGAACCGGCCGGGGTCCAACGCTGCTGGCAGCTGGGCTCCCATCACCGCGATGACGAGCACCGCGATCACGAGCGTCGCCTCGAGCACGAGCGAGAGCGAGGCCGACCGGTAGGTCAGCGAGTCGTCGCGCCCCAGCCCGAACGCGTCGATCAGCGCCAGGACGACGGTCTGGATCGCGATGCCGCCCAGGATGTTGCCGATCGCGATCCCGAGGTCGTCGGCGAGGGCGGCGCTCACGGTGATCGCGATCTCCGGCAGGTTCGTCGCGATCGCGAGCAGGATCAGGCCGCCGAGCGCCTCTCCCAGCCCGAGCCGGTCCGCGAGGACGTCGGTCGTGTTCGAGAGCCTGATGCCGGCGAACCAGACGGCGAGCGCCGCAGCCGCGAAGACGGCGAGCACCGCCGGGGCCGGAAGCTCGGACACTCCGGGAAGGATACGAAGCGGCGCGGTCGTGGGGCGGAAGCGGCGAGAATCGGCGCCGTGCACGGGAGGGTGGCGCTTGTGAGCGGCGGCGGGACCGGGATCGGTGCCGCGACCGCGCGCCGGCTCGCGGCCGCCGGGGCCAGGGTCGTGGTCATGGGGCGGCGGACGGGCCCGGTCGAGGAGGTGGCCGCCGAGATCGGCGGCCTGGCCTGCGTGGGCGACTCGGCGGCGCCCGCCGATGCCGAGCGGGCGGTCGCCCTGGCGACAGGGGAGCTGGGCGGGCTTGACGTGCTGATCGCAAACGCCGGCGGCGACGGCTCCGCGGCGGCGCTCGACGTCGACGACGGCATGTGGGAGGCCGTGCTGCGTTCGAACCTGACGAGCAGCTTCGTCCTGGCCCGGGCGGCGCTCACGGCGCTCGCCGAGCGGTCGGGCGCCATCGTCGTCGTCTCGTCGGTCGCGGGGCTCTTCGCGATCCCCGACGACGTCGGGTACACGGCGGCCAAGCACGCGCTCGTCGGCCTCACGCGCTCGCTGGCACGTGACTACGGTCCGCGCGGCGTGCGCGTGAACGCCGTCTGCCCGGCTTGGACGCGGACTCCCGGCGCCGACGCGAGCATGGACCGGCTGGGCGAGCGCCGCGGCGTCGACCGGGAGGGTGCCTATCGGCTCTCCACCGCGCACGTGCCGCTGCGCCGCCCGGTGACCGCCGAGGAGGTCGCCGCGGCCTGCGTCTTTCTCGCCTCGCCCGACGCCTCCGCGATCACGGGTGCCGTGCTTCCCGTCGACGGCGGATCGAGCGCCGTCGACCTCTCGACCGCCGCATTCGACGACCCGTGAAGGAGGCCACCGTGCAGCCCACCGTCCCGCTCGGTTCCACAGGCATCGCCGTCTCGCCGCTCTGCCTGGGCGGGAACGTCTTCGGCTGGACGGCCGACGAGGTGGACTCGATGGCGGTGCTCGACGCCTACGCCGCGGCCGGCGGCAACTTCGTCGACACGGCCGACGGGTACGGCAACTGGGTCGAGGGCAACCCGCGCGGGATGTCCGAGCGCATCATCGGCCGCTGGATGGCCGCGCGCGGGAACCGCGACCAGCTGGTGATCGCGACCAAGGTCGGGCGGGCGCAGGGGATGCGCGGGCTCGCGGACGCGACCATCCGCACGGGTGTCGAGGAGTCGCTCGAGCGGCTGGGCACCGACCGCATCGACCTCTACTACGCCCACGCCGACGACCCGGACACGCCCGTCGAGGAGACGATGGCCGCCTTCGACGCGCTGGTGCGCGAGGGCAAGGTGCGCCACGTCGCAGCGTCCAACTACTCGGCGCCGCGCCTGGCCGAGGCGCTGCGGGTGAGCGACGGCGACGGCCTCGCCCGCTACGTCGGGCTCCAGCCCGAGTACAACCTGGTGGAGCGGGCCGAGTACGAGGGCGAGCTCCAGGAGCTGTGCGTCGCCGAGGGGCTGGCATGCATGCCCTACTACGCGCTCGCCTCGGGGTTCCTCACCGGCAAGTACCGCCCCGGCGCTCCCGCGGTCGAGAGCGCCCGGGCCGCGTCGGCGGGAAAGCACCTGGAGCGCCGGGCGGGCGTGCTCGACGTGCTCGACGAGGTCGCCGCCGCGCACTCGACGACGGTCGCGGCCGTCGCCCTCGCGTGGCTCCGCGCCCAGCCGGGCGTCACGGCGCCGATCGCGAGCGCCCGCGCCCCGGAGCAGCTCGCCGAGCTCCTGCCGATGGCGGAGCTGGAGCTTGCGCCGGAGGAGCTCGACCGCTTGACCCGCGCCGGGGAGGAGTAGGGCCCTCCATGCAGAGCAGGGCGGTACGGCGCCTGCGCGGCGTCGCCGTGGACACGACGGCGCTTCGCGAATCGCGCGACTACCGCATCCTCGTGATCGGCGGCCTGATCTCCGGCATCGGCACCCAGGTGACGCTCGTCGCGCTGCCGTTCCAGGTCTACGTGCTCACCAGCTCGTCCTTCCTGGTCGGCCTGCTCGGGCTCGTCGAGCTGGTGCCGCTCGTCGTCGTGGCGCTGCTCGGCGGGACGTTGGCCGACCGCATGGACCGGCGCCGGCTCCTGCTCGTCTCGCAGGTCGTCCAGGCCGGGACGTCGCTCTGCCTCGTCCTCGGCGCGGCGGCCGGGTCGCCCCCGGTCGGCGTGCTCTACCTGATCGCGGCCGTCGCCTCGGGCGCCTCGGCCGTCGACCGGCCCACCCGGGCCGCGATGGTGCCGGCGCTCGTCGGCCCGGAGCGGCTGCGGTCGGCGATCTCGTTCAACTACGGCCTCGTGCAGGTGGCGATGGTCGTGGGCCCGGCCATGGGTGGGATCGTGATCGCCGCCGGCGGCCTCACCTGGGCCTATGCGCTCGACGTGGCGACATTCATCGCGATGATCGCCGCCGCCTGGGCGATCGCCTCGCCGTCCCGGCCCGCCGTCGAGCCAGGCGCCTCCTTCCTCGCGGCCGTCCGCGACGGCATCCGCTTCGCCGGGCGCAGCGGCGAGCTGATGGGGAGCTTCGCGATCGATATCCTGGCGATGACCTTCGGGATGCCGCGCGCGCTCTTCCCGGCGCTGGCGCTCACCGTCTACGACGCGGGCCCCGAGGGGGTCGGCATCCTGTACGCCGCGGTCTCGGCGGGCGCGGTCGTCGCGGCCTTCTCGACCGGCTGGATGGTCCACGCCCGCCGGCTGGGCCGCATCGTCGTCTTCGCGGTGCTGGTCTGGGGCTTCGGGATCGCGTGCCTCGGGCTCACCTCCGAGCTGTGGGTCGGGGCGCTGTGCCTGCTCGTCGCGGGGGCGGCCGACAGCGTGAGCGCGGTCTGCCGCTCGACCATTCTGCAGACGGTCACGCCCGACGAGATGCGCGGTCGCATGTCGGCCATCTTCACGCTCGTCGTGGCCGGCGGCCCGCGGCTGGGCGACGTCGAGTCGGGCACCGTCGCCGCCGTCGGGGGGACGCAGCTCTCGGTGGTGTCGGGCGGCGTGATCTGCGTGCTCGGCATCGTGCCGGTGCTGGCCGCGTTCCCCGAGTTCTGGCGCTACGGTGAGGAGCCGGAGCACCACTCATGAGCGCGCCGACACTTCGCACCGACCGGCTCGTCATGCGCGGCTGGCGCGAGACGGACCGCGAGCCGTACGCCGGCATGAACGCCGACCCGCGCGTGATGGAGCACTTCCCGGGCACGATGACCCGGGCCGAGAGCGATGCCCACGTCGACGCCATCGCCGAGCACTTCGCCCGGCGCGGCTACGGCCTGTGGGCGGTCGAGGTGCTGGGCGAGGCGGAGTTCATCGGGTTCGTCGGCCTGAACGCCCCGCGCTTCCACGCCCACTTCACGCCGGCGGTCGAGGTCGGCTGGCGGCTCGTGCCGGCGACGTGGGGGCACGGCTACGCGACGGAGGCGGCTCGCGAGGCGGTGCGGTTCGGCTTCGAGGACGCCGGGCTCGCAGAGATCGTTTCGTTCACCGCGCCCGCCAACGAGCGCTCGCAGGCGGTGATGCGCCGGCTCGAGATGACCCACGACCCGGCCGACGACTTCGACCATCCCGCGCTCCCGCCCGGCCACGGTCTGCGCCGGCACGTGCTCTACCGCCTGAGCCGAGCCGACTGGCAGGCGGGCCGGAGGTAGGCGTCGTGGACGTCTCCGAACTGGTCGACCGGCTGGCGCGCTATCCGCGGGCGAGGTTGGCGTGCCTTCCGACGCCGGTCCAGCCCCTCCGCCGGCTTTCGGACGACCTCGGCGGGCCCGAGATCTGGATGAAACGCGACGACCTCACCGGGCTGGCCGGGGGCGGGAACAAGACCCGCAAGCTCGAGTTCGTCGTCGCCGATGCCGTCGAGGCCGGTGCGGACACGCTCGTCACCGTTGGAGCAGTGCAGTCCAATCACACCCGCCAGACGGCTGCCGCGGCTGCACGAACCGGGCTCCGGAGCGTGCTCCTGCACAACAGCTGGGTCCCGTCGAAGGGGCGCGAGCACGGGTATGTGGGGAACCCGCTCCTGAGCGACATGGTCGGCGCGTCCCTCTACTTCGACCCGGCCGAGCGTGAGGTCGGCGACGAAGGACACCTCGCCGCGCTCGTCGAGCACCTGCATGCTGACGGTCGCCTCCCATACGTGATCCCGGGCGGCGCCTCCGAGCACCGGCTCGGCAGCCTGGGCTACATCGGCGGTGCCGCCGAGATCGTCTCGCAGGCGCAGGGGCTCGGCATCGACTTCGACTACGTCCTTCACTGCACGGGGTCGAGCAGCACGCAGTCCGGCCTGATCGCGGGGTTCGCAGCGCTTGGCGCCGCGACGCGCGTGATCGGCGTCGCCGACGACGACGAGACCGGCGAGAAGTCCGCGCGCGTGCTCCGGCTTGCGAGCGCCGCGCTGGCCGAGCTCGAGCTGACGGCTGCTGTCTCGAGCGCAGACGTGGAGGTCATCTCATCCGATCCGAGCCCATACGGCGTGGCGGCGCCGGGGACGATCGACGCGATCCTCCGGCTGGCGCGAACTGAAGGGATCGCTGCCGACCCCGTCTACGAGGGAAAGGCGCTCGCCGGGCTGATCGAGCTCACCCGCCGCGGCGTCCTTCACCGCAAGGATCGCGTCCTCTTGCTCCATCTCGGAGGCACACCCGCGGTCCACGCATACGCCGACCAGCTTCGGCGGGGGACGTTCCGTGGGCTCCCCCCGCGACTAGATCGTTGATTCCCAATTGCCGCGCGCCTGGACGCACGGCTGTGGACTGAGGGAGACTGTGGCGGGACTGCGGCTGCGAACCGTCGCATCGCTGTGTCCTCGGTCAGCCCAATATCGCCTGATATTGGGCCTCCCTGCGTCCTTGCGCTGCTCGGTTCTCGCCGCCCAGAACGTCCCGTCTATTGGGAATCAACGATCTAGTTCGTGCCTGGCGCCGCGGCGAGCACGGCGCTGGCGATCTTCTGGTAGCCGGTGCAGCGGCACAGGTTCCCGCCCAGCGCCAGCCGCACCTCCTCCTCGGTCGGGTCCGGGTTCCGGCGCAGCAGGGCCTCGGCCGAGATCAGCATGCCGGGCGTGCAGAAGCCGCACTGCACGCCGCCCTCGTCCAGGAACGCCGCCTGAAGCGGGTGGAGCTCGCCGTTCTTCGCGAGCCCCTCGACCGTCGTGATCTCGCGGCCGTCGGCCTGGAGGGCGAGGTAGGAGCACGAGTTCACCGGCCGCCCGTCGACCAGCACCATGCAGGCGCCGCACTCCGAGTCGTCGCAGCCCTCCTTTGCCCCGGTGAGGCCGAGCTCGCCGCGCAGCACCGTGAGGAGCGTCCGGCCCGCGTCGAGCTCGAGCGGATAGGCGATGCCGTTCACGTTGAGCGTGCATGCGTGGCTCATCGGGTGCCTCCCACCGTCATGGTCGCGGGGATCGGGACGGGCTCGCCGGCGGCCCGGCGGGCGGCGACGTCGATCGCTCTGCGCGCGATCACCTCGATCATCGCCTTGCGGTAGGCGCCCGAGCCGCGCACGTCGGAGATCGGGGCCGCCGCGTCGTGCACGGCCGCCGCGGCCGCTGCGATCGCCTCGGCGCTCGGCGCGCTCCCGGAGAGCGCAGCTTCGGCGGCGGGCGAGCGCACGATCGTCGGCGCCACCGCCGTCAGCGCCACCCGCGTATCGGCCACCGTGCCGTCATCGGCCAGCGTGACGAGCGCCGCCGCGCCGACCACGGCGATCTCCATCGAGCGCCGGTACTCGAGCCGCACGTAGGCGCTCCCCGAACCCTCGGCGGGGGCCGGCACGCGGACGCCCGTGATCATCTCGCCCGGCGCGGCGGTGGTGCGGCCGGGGCCCGCCCACAGGCTCTCGACCGGGACCGAGCGCGACCCGCCCGGCGAGCGCAGCTCGACCTCGGCGCCGAAGACGACGAGCGGCGCGCCGGTCTCCATCGCCGGCGAGGCGTTCGCGAGGTTCCCGCCCAGCGTCCCGACGTGCCGCGTCGCCGGCGAGCCGACGATGGCGGACGCGTCGGCCAGCGCCGTCCACCGGCCGCGCACGAGCTCCGACCGCTCGATCGCGTCGTGGGTGGCGAGCGCCCCGATCGCGAGCGCACCGCCGTCCTCGCCGATGCCGTCGAGGTCCGGGAGCCGGTGGATGGCGACGAGCGTCTCGGGCAGCGTCCGCTTGCCCTGCCGCGTGCCGACGACGAGGTCGGTGCCGCCGGCCACGAGCGTGGCCCCGTCGTGCTCGGCCAGGAGCGCCAGCGCCTGGTCGAGGCTCGCGGGCTCGATGTACGTCCCGCGGCTCACGCCTCGACTCCGTGCGCCGCCGCCCAGACCCGCTCGGGCGTCATCGGAAGCTTGTGCACGCGCGCGCCCGTGACCTGCGCGATCGCGTTTCCGATCGCGCCGGGGGTGGGCACGCACGGCGGCTCGCCCGTCCCCTTCGAGCCCTTCGGCCCGCCGTACGGGCTGGGCGCGTCGACGAACGCGATCGAGATCGGCGGGGCGTCGGCGGACGTCTGGAGCTTGTAGTCGAGCAGGTGCGGGTTGCGCTGGCGGCCGTCCTCGCCGACGATCGAGCCCTCGAGCATCGCCATCCCGATCCCCATCACGACGCCGCCCTCGACCTGGCCTTCGGCGCCGACCGGGTTCAGGATCACCCCGCAGTCGTGCGAGGCCGCCACCTCGAGCACGCGGCAGACGCCGGTCTCGCGGTCGACCCGCACGCGCACGGCGTGGGTGATGAACGTCGGCGCGGCGAAGGTCTCCATGCCGAGCCGGCCGGTGCAGCCCGACGCGTCGACGTCCGGCGTCGGCGGCGGCGAGCCCGATCCCTTTCCGAGGAGCAGCCGGTCGCCCTGGGCCGTCTCGGCGAGCGTCGTGATCGGCACCGACTTCGTTGGCGAGCCCTTGACGCGGGCCATGCCGTCGACCAGCTCGATGTCCTCACGGCTGGCCTCGAGCTCCTCCTCGGCCAGCTCCAGGAGCTGGGCGCGCACCTCACGGGCCGCCTCGATCACCGCCCGGCCGTTGTTGAACGTCGTCTGTGAGCCGGAGGCGCCGGCGTCCCAGCCGCCCGCGTCGGTGTCCTGGGCCAGGATCGAGAAGTCCTGGGGCCGCATGCCGAGCTCCTCGGCGACGAGCAGCGGAAGCGCCATGACGGCGCCCGTCCCGCACTCCTGGGCGCCGGTGATGATCGTGCCGGAGCCGTCGCCGTTCAGCTTCACGAACGCGCCGGACGGGCCGCCGAACGACGGCCACCAGCCGACGCCGACGCCGATCGCCTCGTCCTCGGGCAGGTCCTTCCCGTAGCCGATCAGCTCGACCGCGCGCTCGAGCGTCTCGGCGGCGCCGATCGGCTCGAGCACCTGGTTGGTGGCGGTGGTGTCGCCCTCCTTCAGGATGTTCCGGCGGCGCAGCTCGACCGCGTCCATGCCGATCGCGGCGGCCACGGAGTCCATGTGCTGCTCGACCGCCCAGCACGCCTGCGGGGCCGTGGGGGCGCGCACCGAGCCCGACGGCGTCGTGTTCGTGTACGCCAGGCTGGCGTCGACCGAGACGTTCGGGATCCGGTACGGCCCGATCGCGTGCATCGCCGCAAGCTGGGGGAAGAAGGGCGCGTCGGCGCTGTAGGCGCCGTTGTCGAGGATGAGCCGGCCGCGCCGGGCGACGATCGTCCCGTTCTTCATGACCCCGGTCTCGAGCTCGAGCACCTGGCCCTCGCGGCGGTGGTCGGGCGCGAAGAACTCCTCGCTGCGGGAGAAGACGAGCCGCACGGGCCGGTCGGTGGCCCGGGCGAGCGCGGCGACGTGGGCCTCGTAGTGGAACTCGCATTTGCCGCCGAACCCGCCGCCCAGGTGCGGCACGATGATGCGGACGTGGCCCTCGGGGATCTGGAGGGTGGTCGCGACGCCCGAGCGGGCGATGTACGGCACCTGGGTCGACGACCACACCGTCACCCGGTCGCCCTGCCACTGCGCGATCGCGGCGTGCGGCTCGATCGGGACGGCGTGAGACATGTCGGCGACGTAGCGCTCCTTCACGACGGCGTCGGCCGACGCCAGCGCCGCGTCGACGTCGCCCTTCACGATCGTCGAGCGCGAGGCATCGTTGCCCTGGCGGACGACGTCGTCGGAGGCCGAGTAGTCCGACCAGCCCTCGTGGACGAGCGGGGCGCCGTCCTCCAGCGCGGCCTCGACGTCGCTCACCACCGGCAGCTCCTCGTAGTCGACGTCGATCAGCGCCGCCGCCTCGCGCGCGATCTCCGGCGTGGTGGCGGCGACCGCGGCGACGACCTCGCCCTCGTAGCGCACGATGTCGCGGGCGAACAGCGTGCGGTCCTCCACGAAGGGGCCGTAACGCACGTCGGGCACATCCTTGTGGGTCATCACGCAGAAGACGCCCGGCAGCGCGCGCGCCCTGGCGGTGTCGATCGAGCGGATGCGGGCGTGCGCGTGGTCGGCGTAGCGGAAGCACGCGTGCAGCATCCCGGTCATCGTGAGGTCGGCGGTGTAGCGGCCGAGCCCCGTCACCTTGTCCTTGCCGTCCGGCCTGATGAACTTCGTCTCTGCCGCTGTGGCCACGTTGCCTCGCCTCCGCGCGTCGGGAATTGCGTATGAATACCTTATGAGAAACGGGCCGGTCATCGGGTACACGATCGAGATCGAAGACCCGATGCTGCGCGATGTCGAGCCGGGCCTGCGCGAACCGCTCGAGCGGTTCGGGGCGACCGCCCTCGCATTGCCGCGGTCGACGCCGCCCGACCGGATCGACCACCTGCTCGACCTCGTGGACGGGATCGAGCTGTGCGGCGGCGCCGACGTCGACCCGGCCCACTACGGGCACGAGCGCCACCCGCTCACGAAGACGTTCCGGCCCGAGCAGGACGAGTTCGAGATCGAGCTCACCCGGCGCGCGCTCGACCGCGGCATGCCGGTGCTCGGCATCTGCCGCGGCATCCAGGTGCTCGCGGTCGCCGCCGGCGGCGAGCTGATCCAGGACGTCGAGACGCTGCACCCGAACGCGCTCCGGCACCGGCAGCCCTGGGTCGACCTGGCCCTCGAGCCGCCCGGCGATCACTGGCACGACGTCTCGGTCGAGCCCGGCTCGGGCGCCGAGCGCTGGTTCGACGGCGGCCCGGCCCGGGTCAACTCGTTCCATCACCAGTGCGTGAGCGAGCCCGGCGACCGGATGCGGGCAACGGTGCACGCCGCCGACGGCGTGATCGAGACCCTGGAGCGCGCCGACGGCGCCGGGTTCGCGGCCGGTACGCAGTGGCACAACGAGCTCATGTGGCGCGGCGACGAGCGCTTCCTGCGCCCGTTCGAGGACCTGGTCGAAGCGGCGCGCGGCTACCGGCGCTAACCGACCGCTTTGCAACAACTTCCTCCGAGCACGCGCGAATCCGCGCCGAACGCGTCACGGAAGGCCGACGGGGTCTGACCCCGTGATACGTGTGCCGTGGGTTGCCGCGCTCTTGGAGCTCGAGCGTTACGCTGCGGGCGCGGCGTCGATCCAGGGAGTGCGGTCGGGCGGGCCCGGGGCGATCCGCACGGTCGGAGGCGACGAGAGCTCCATCGCGATCGACCCGAACGTGAGCCAGTGGTGCTCGGCCTCGGGCGCAACGCAGAGCGGCGCGCGCTTGTCGGCCAGGAGCTCCTCGCAGTCCGCGGTCGAGTCGACCCCAGGGCCAGCTTCGGCAAGCCGGTGAAGACGCGTGCGCGAGTCGGCCGTGCCCTCGGGCTCCTTGTCGGCCGGGTCCAGGTCGCGGCTCGCGAACGGGTGGTTGGTGTGCCAGAAGCGGCCCTCGCCGCCGTCGGACGCGACCACGCCGCCGGCCGAGCACTCGAAGCCGGCCACGTCGTCGCCGGCGCCGATCGCGTAGTGCTGCCCGGACGCGTGCGGCACGGTGCGCAGGAACGCCTCGGCTCCGGCCAGCGAACGCCGCTCGAGCAGGCCGCGGAGCACGAACGCCACCGGCAGGCCCTCCGGCGAGTGGTTCAGCATCGAAAGCGTGTTCACGCACACGCCCAGGCCGTCGGAGTTGCCGCCCGTGAGGCCGATCAGGCCGGCCGCGGTCAGGACGACCGAGCGGATCCCGTCGGGCGCGGTCGAGCGCAGGATCGTCTGGCCGCCGTCCATCACCTCGGGCAGATCCATGTTCTGTGCCAGGAGGGCGGCTCGGCCCTCGCCGCCCGCCACCGCGACGAGGCTGCACCCGTGCCGGTGGCCGCGGGCCTGGGAGTACCACCACTCCTCGTCCATCAGGTTGTAGGCCAGGATGCGCTCGAAGGAGACGCCCGCGGCCTCGGCGATCCCGCGCACCTCCTCGAGGAGCTCCGGCGTGTGCGTCTCGATCGCAGGCAGGAAGCGGGTCGCCCCGAGCAAGCCGGCCACGTGGTCGGCTGCCGGGATGCCCATGCGCTCACCGACCTCGGCGTCCCAGCGCTCGAGCGCGTCGGCGATCCGATCGCGGAGCTGCTCGCCGTGGGCCCGGCCGCGGTCGCGGCCCGAGCCGGAGACGTCGACGATCGCATCGGGGGCGACGGCCATGCGTGGATGGTACCGGCGGGTCCGGAGCCTCAGCACGCGAGCGCGGCCGCGACGCCCACCGGGGCGCCAGGCCGGGCCTCCCGTCCGCCGCCACGAGCGGGAATCCCGTGCCGGCGTGCGCAAGCGCCGGCTCGGCCTCGACACGAGGTGCCGACACGAATCGCTTCAACGCGGGCGGCGACGCTCCGCCCGAGCAGCCGGCCACCAGGAGAGCCGTCAGTGCGGCGACGTGCCGGATCTTCACGTGTATAGAGTCGCGCAAATGCCGCGCGACCCGCGACACGACATCCTCTTCGAGCCCGTCCAGATCGGGCCGAAGACGCTGCGCAACCGCTTCTACCAGGTGCCGCACTGCACCGGGTTCGGGGTCGAGAAGCCGTGGTCGCAGGCCGCGCACCGCGAGGTCAAGGCCGAGGGCGGCTGGGCGGCGGTCTGCACCGAGTACTGCACGGTGTCACTCGACGCCGACGAGACGCCGTTCATCTCGGCCCGGATGTGGGACGACCACGACCTCGCCCACCTCCGGCTCGTCCCGGAGGCGGCCCACCGGCACGGTTCGCTGGCGGGCATCGAGCTCTCGCACTCGGGCGCGCACGGCGAGAACTGCGAGACACGGCTTCCACCCCCGGCGCCGTCGCAGATCGCGAGTGACTTCTCGAACATCACGCCGAAGCGGATGGAGCGGTGGGACATCGACCGGATCGTGTCCGACTGGGTGACGGCCGCCATCCGCTCGCGCGACGCCGGCTTCGACATCGTCTACGTCTACGGCGGCCACTCGTACCTGCTGGGGCAGATGCTCTCGCCGTTCTACAACCAGCGCGACGACGAGTACGGCGGCTCGCTCGAGAACCGGGCCCGGATGTGGATCGAGACGCTCGCCGCGGTGCGCGCGGCGGTCGGCTCGGACTGCGCGATCGCCTGCCGGGTCGCCGTCTCGGCGGTCGGCGGCGCCGGGATCGACCTGGCGGAGGGGCTCGAGTTCGTCCGGCTGGCCGACCACCTCGTCGACCTGTGGGACGTCCACATCGGCTCCATCGAGGAGTGGTCGAGGGACTCCGGCCCGTCGCGGTTCTTCGCCGAGGGCTGGCAGCTCGAGTGGACGGGCAAGGTGCGCGAGGCGACGGCCAAGCCGATCGTCGGCGTGGGGCGGCTGACGAGCCCCGACCGGATGGCCGAGATCATCGAGTCGGGCGTCTGGGATCTGATCGGCGCCGCCCGCCCCAACATCGCCGACCCGTGGATCCCGCGGAAGATCGACGAGGGCCGGATCGGCGACATCCGCGAGTGCATCGGCTGCAACATGTGCATCTCGAAGGGCGACAACCGCCGCCACATCGGCTGCACCCAGAACGCGACCACCGGCGAGGAGCACCGCCGCGGCTGGCATCCGGAGCAGTTCGATCGGGCGGCCAATGCCGACTCCGAGGTGCTGGTGATCGGCGCCGGCCCGGCCGGGATGGAGTGCGCGATGGTGCTCGGCCGGCGCGGTATGCGGCGGGTGCGGCTGGTCGACGCTGCCGAGGAGGCCGGCGGCATCACCCGCTGGATCCCGCGCCTGCCCGGGCTCTCGGAGTGGGGGCGGCTGCGCGAGTGGCGGCTCGGCCAGCTCGCCCAGCTCCCGAACGTCGAGATCGAGACCGGGACGCGCATGGACGTCGAGGCGGTGCGGGCCGCGGGCGCCGACATCGTCGTCGTCGCGACCGGCGCCCCCTGGGCGACCGACGGGCTGAACGGCGTCACCCGCGGCTCGATCCCGGGCGCCGACGCAGCTCTCGCCCACGTCCTCACGCCCGAGCAGGTCATGCTCGCGGGGAAGCGGCCGCCCGGCTCGCGCGTCGTCGTCTACGACTGCGACGGCTACTTCATGGGCGCCGGCATGGCGGAGCTCCTGCACGGCGAGGGGCATTCTGTCGAGCTCGTCACGTCGTGCGAGAAGGTCGCGCCGTTCTGCGACGAGACGCTCGAGGGGCCGCTCCTTCGCCAGCACCTGCACGACCTCGGGATCGCGATGCGGGCCGAGTGCCAGGTGGAGGCGGTCGAGCCGGGCGGCGTCCGCGGCCAGACGGCGCTGGGCGATCCGTTCGAGATCGAGTGCGACGCCGTCGTCCTCGTCACCCAGCGCGTGTCCGACGAGCGGCTCTTCCTCGACCTGCGCTCCGCCGGCCTCCCGGCCCTCTACCGCATCGGCGACTGCGTCGCCCCGCGGCTCCTGGCCGACGCGATCTGGGACGGCCATCGTCTGGCCCGGGAGATCGACTCGCCCGACCCGGCGATGCCGCTCCCGCACCACCGCGAGCGCCCGGCCCAGACGCTGACGCCGGCCTGAGCCTCGACGACTCGTTTCATCGGGGCTCTAGATCGGTGATTCCCAATTGCCGCGCGCCTGGACGTCCAGCTGGGGACTGGTGGCGACTGTGGCGGGGCTGCGGCTGCGAACCGTCGCATCGCTGTGTCCTCGGTCAGCCCACTATCGCCTGATATTGGGCTTCCCTGTGTCCTTGTGCTGCTCGGTTCTCGCCCATGAGTGACCTGCTGGGTAGCAGGTCACTCATGACCGCAGCAAGCCTTCGGCTTGCGGCTCGGCCATCCCGCCAATTGGGAATCAACGATCTAGGGTGACCGAGATCCGTGACACTCCCGTCACGCGGCGTAACGATCCGGGGCGTCGCGAGACTGAACCAGTGCCTACAATTCCGGCGAACCCTTCCGAGGAGATGATTGAACTGATGCAGAAGGCCACGTTTGCAGCGGGTTGCTTCTGGGGCGTCGAGCACACGTACCGCGAGATCGAGGGCGTGAGCGATGCCGTGTCCGGCTACACCGGCGGCACCGCCGAGAACCCGACCTACAAGCAGGTCTGCACCGGCAGCACCGGCCACGCCGAGGCGGTCGAGGTCACATTCGATCCCGGTGTCGTCTCGTACGAGCAGCTGCTTGCGCACTTCTGGAGCATCCACAACCCGACCACGCCGAACCGGCAGGGCTGGGACATCGGCTCGCAGTACCGCTCGGCGATCTTCTACCACTCCGACGAGCAGCGGCGGGCTGCGGAGGCGTCGCGCGAAGCGGCGCAGACGCACCTCTCCAAGCCGATCGTGACCGAGATCGTGCCCGCGCCGACCTTCTGGCCGGCAGAGGATTACCACCAGCGCTACGTCGAGAAGAACGGCAAGGCGGTCTGCAAGATCGCCGCGCCGGCGCCGATGGAGCCCGCGGCCGAGCCGGCCAAGCGGGGCGGGCTGATCAGCCGGCTCGTCGGGTAGCTCGGCGCCCCGAAACGGGGCATGGCGACAGGCGCGGGGGGCGTGTACGGTGAGTGCGTGTCCCCGCGCCCTCTCGCCCTGCTGATCGTCGGCGCCGCGCTCTCCGCCGGCTGTGGCCAGGCCGCCGTGAAGTCCTCTTCGCCGGCCAAGCCGAAGCCGAGCAAGAACGTGGGCCTGATCGCGGAGTCCGCGGCGGCGACGGCCGATGCCGGCACCGCCCGGGCCGCGTACACGATGCGGATGACGGGCCTCGCCGGCGCCTCGGGCGGCGTGACCGCCACCGGGACCGGCGCGGTCGACTTCGCGAGCCGCAGCACGGAGCTCCAGCTCCACATGACGGTGCCGCAGGCCGGGATGACAGTCGACATGTCCGAGCGGATGGTCGGCACCACGCTCTACATGCACTCACCGCTTCTCTCCGGAACGACCGGCAAGCCCTGGATCAAGCTCGACCTGCAGAAGCTCGGCAAGTCGGCGGGCCTCGACATGAGCTCCGCGATGAGCACCGGCGGGAGCGACCCGACCCAGATGCTCGCGTATCTGAACGCCGCCTCCGACTCCATCGACCGGGTCGGAACCGAGGCCGTGCGGGGCACGCAGACGACGCACTACCACGTGGTCGTCGACCTGCTCAAGATCGCGAACACGGTACCGGCCGCGAAGCAGGCCGCGGTGCGGCGCACCTTCCGGCGCGAGGTCGAGCTCGTCGGCACGCACACGATCCCGATCGACGTCTGGATCGACTCGCAGGGCCTCGTGCGCCGCGAGCACGTCGACATCTCGATGCACCCGGCGACCGTCACGGTCCCGGTCGAGATGGAGATGACGATCGACTTCTTCGACTTCGGCGCGCCGGTGCACGTCGTGCCGCCGCCGGCCCGCGAGGTCGCCGACCTCGCCGACCTCGTTCCGCCCTCGCCCTCCGCGTAGCGACTAGACGATTGATCGATAACTCCCGCGCGCCTGGACGCACGACTGTGCGGGTGGGCGACGGTTGGCGGGGCTGCGGCTGCGAACGTTCGCATCGCTGCGTCCTCGGTCGGGCCAATATCACCCGATATTGGCCCTCCCTGCGTCCTTGCGCTGCTCGGTTCTCGCCGCCCGAGCATCACGGGAGTTATCGATCAATCATCTAGGCTGGCGGCCATGCCCGCCGCTGTGCACTGGGACGACGTCGAGGGGAGCCGCCGGACCGTCGGCCACCTCGATTCGACCTGGCTCGACCTCGGCTCCGCGGCGGGGTCGCGCGACGTCGGGGTGAGTCGGATCAAGGTCGAGCCGGGCGGCTGGTCGACTCCGGCCCACGTCGAGCACGGCGAGGAGGAGATCTTCTACGTCCTCGGCGGGTCCGGCCTCTCCTGGCAGGACGAGGGCCCGGGCGAGCCCCGGACGCACGAGATCGGGCCTGGCGACTGCCTCGTCCACGTCACCATCGGCGAGCTGCACACGCTGCGCGCGGGGCCCGACGGCCTCGACGTCCTGGCATTCGGCCAGCGGGCGCTCGGGTCGGGCGCGTGGCTCGCTCGCGCCGGCATCGCCTGGCTCGGACCGACCTGGACGAGCGTCGGCGAGGAGCCCTCGCCGTGGGAGCGGGAGGCGGCCGCCGGGCCGCCGGAGCTCCCCGCCGACCCCTCGCCGCGCCCCGCCAACATCGTGAACGCCGCCGACGTCGAGGCCGAGGGTCGCGAGGGCGCGACCGTGGCCCGGTCCCGCCGCGACCTGGCGACCGCCGCAGGTTCGGTGCGTACGGGCCTCAAGCTCGTGGACGTCCGGCCGGGCAAGCTCGGCGTGGCGCCGCACTGCCACGCCGCCGAGGAGGAGCTCTTCGTCGTGCTCGGGGGCTCGGGCGATCTCCTCCTCGGAGACGAGGAGGTCCCTGTGCGCGCCGGCCACGTGATCGCGCGCCCGCCCGGCACCGGCGTCGCACACACGATGCGCGCGGGTCTGGACGGCCTGACCTACCTGGCGTACGGTACGCGTGTGCCGAACGACGTCTGCTTCTATCCGCGCTCGGGCAAGGTCTACTTCCAGGGCGTCGGCGTGATCGGCCGGATCGAGCAGCTCGACTACTGGGACGGGGAGGACTGAACGCCGTGGCGGCCGAGCCGCCCCCGCATCCGGACTCGGTGCTCGCGAGCGCCGAGCGCGCCGTGGCGCTGACGGCCCGCCAGGCCTCCTGGGGCGACGACCCGCCGAACTCGCTGGCCGCGCTCGAGTCGTGCCTGCGTGCGCCGGTAGCCCGGGTGGCGGTCGACCTGCACGTCGTCGACGGCCTCGGATTCGTCGCCGGCCGCGGCGACCTGCCGCCGACGGCCCACGACCGCCCGCCGCGCTTGCGCGACATCGTCGCCCTCGTCGTCGCCCTTCCCGGGCCGACGACCGTCGAGCTGCGGCTCGTCGGGACGGCGCCGCTCACCTGGGCCCGCACCGAGGAGCTCGCCCGGTTGGTCTCGCCGGCCGCGAAGCGGATCGTCGTCACGGGCAAGGCCGACTGGAACCTGCGCCGCCTGCGCTTCGTCGCGCCCGACCTGCGCGTCGGCTTCGCCCCCGGCCTGTACCTCGGCCGCGACCCCGACCGGCTCGCCCCGCGCCTGGTCGACGCGATCCGGCTCGTCCCCGGCGCGCGCGAGGTGCATCTGCGGCTCGAGACGTTCGAGGCGATGCTCGACGAGGGCGTGATCGACGCAGCCCTGATCCACCGGCTGGGCATGAGAGTCAGCGTGGGAACCCTCGACACGACGACGGCGCGCTGGCAGGACCGGCTGACGCGGGCGGTGGACGCCGGCGCCGACATGATCGCCACTGCAACTCCGCGGGCGCTGTCGCGCGGCTAGTGCCGCTCGAGTCCTACAAGAAGAAGCGCGACCCCAAGAAGACCCCCGAGCCGTTCGGCGCCAAGCGCGGCGACGCGAAGGCGAAGGACAAGCCGATCTTCGTCGTCCAGCGCCACGACGCGCGGCGGCTGCACTACGACTTCCGGCTCGAGGAGAAGGGCGTGCTGCTCAGCTGGGCGGTGCCCAAGGGCGTGCCGATGCGCCGCGGCGACCGCCGGCTCGCCGTGCACGTCGAGGACCACCCGCTCGAGTACGCGACGTTCGAGGGCGAGATCCCGGCCGGCGAGTACGGCGCCGGCTCGGTCGAGATCTGGGACACCGGCACCTACGACCTCGTCGAGCGAAAGCGCGACGGCGGCCTCACGGTCGAGCTGCACGGCTCGCGCCTGAACGGCCAGTGGACCCTCATCCCGGCCAGGATGGACGGCGACCCCAAGAACTGGCTCCTCGTGCGAAAGGACGGGAGCGAGGCGGGGAACGGCCGCGTCCCGAGGCCGATGCTGGCGCAGCTCGCCGAGAAGCCGCCCGAGGGCGAAGGCTGGCTGCACGAGGTGAAGCTCGACGGGTTCCGCGCCATCGCGACCGTCCACGCCGGCGAGGCGACGCTGTGCAGCCGGAACGGCAACGACCTCACCGAGCGGTTCGCCGAGGTGGCCCGCGCCCTCCCGAACGCGCTTCGCAGCGCCGACTGCGTGCTCGACGGCGAGGTGTGCGCGCTCGACAAGGAGGGCCACGCCAAGTTCGGGCTGCTCCAGCGCGGGGAGGGGTCGCTCGTCATCTACGTCTTCGACATCCTCGAGCTGGACGGCGAGGACCTGACCGGCCGCACCCTTGTCGAGCGGCGTCACGTCCTGGAGCAGACGCTCATCCCGGGCAACGACGCCGTGCGCCTCTCGGTCGCCTTCGAGGACGGCAAAGGCCTGCTCGAGCAGGTTCGCGCACTCGGCATGGAGGGAATCGTGTCCAAACGTGCAGGGAGCACCTATCAACCGGGGAAGCGCGGCGGGGCGTGGCTCAAGGTGAAGTCGCGCGACCGCCAGGAGTTCGTGATCGCCGGCTACACAATTGGCAAGGGCCGGCGGTCGAGGGGCATCGGCGCGCTCATCCTGGCCATCGAGCGCGACGGCGAGCTCGCCTACGTCGGCAACTGCGGGACCGGGTTCGACGACAAGGAGCTCGACCGTCTGCAGGACCTGCTCGACCCGCTTCGCCGCGACACGTGCCCGCTGGCAGAGGTGCCGCGCATGCCGCGGGTGCGGACGGCCGACGTCGTGTGGGTCGAGCCGAAGCTCGTGTGCGAGGCCGAGTTCGCCGAGTGGACATCCGACAACCGGCTGCGCGCGCCGGTCTACATGGGATTGCGCGACGACAAGCCCGCCGCCGACGTACACCGTGAGCGACCCGTGAAGGCGCCCTTGGCCAAAGGGCGGCCCGAGCCGCCGCTCTCGAACCTCGACAAGGTGTTCTGGCCCGAGGAGAAGCTCACGAAGGGCGATCTGATCGACTACTACCGCCAGGTCGCCGAGGTGCTCGTCCCGCACCTGCGCGACCGGCCGTTCACGATGAAGCGCTATCCGGACGGGATCTCCGGCAAGAACTTCTTCCAGAAGGACGCGCCCAAGCACATGCCCGACTGGATCCCGACGGCGGCCTTCCCGGCCACCTCGCGCGAGGATCGCCGGAAGCGGATGATCAACTACCCGCTCGTGAACGAGGCGGCCGCGCTCGTCTGGATGGCCAACATGGGCTGCATCGACATGAACGCGTGGTACTCGCGCGCCGACAAGCCGGAGCGGCCGGACTTCGTCCTCTTCGACCTCGACCCGACTCCCGAGGTTGGGTTCGCCGGCGCCGTCGAGGCCGCGAAGCTCGTCAAGGTCGCGCTCGACGCGGTCGGCCTGCGCGGGTACGCGAAGACGAGCGGCGCCGACGGCATCCACGTGCTCGTGCCGCTCGCCCGCCGCTACGCCTACGACGACTCGCGCAAGCTCTCGGCCACGCTGGCCCGCGCGCTCGCCGACTCCCACCCGGAGCTGATCACGACGGAGTGGTCGAAGGCCCGCCGCCGGGGCGTCCTGATCGACGCCAACCAGAACGGGCCGGGGCGGACGATCGCGTCGGTCTACTCCGTGCGGCCGCGGCCGGGCGCGCCTGTCTCGACTCCGGTCGACTGGGACGAGCTCACGCCGAAGCTCAAGCCCGAGGACTTCACGATGGAGGTCGTGCTCGGCCGGATCGCCGATCGCGGCGACCTCTACGAGCCGGTGCTCGAGGATCACCAGGCGCTCGGCCGGGCGCTGCGAAACCTCTAGCCGAGCCGGGTCCCCGCGAACCTGGCGCCGAGCTCGGGCAGCGCGCCGGCTGCGATCAGCTCCTCCTCGCCCTCGCGGAGCTCCTCGCCCAGGTACCAGCGGTAGAGGTAGCTCGCGCGTGCCACCGGGCCGAGCGCGAACCACCCGCCGAGCGCGGCCCGGATCGCCCCGAGAGGGTGCAGGTGGGCCCGGAGCTCGGCCACCATGTCGGCCGTATCCCGGTCGCGCGCCTGGCCCGTCTCGCGCCAGCGGTCGAGGAGCCACCTGGCCGATGCCTCGTCCACCAGGCCGACGTCGAACTCGTCGACGACCAGCGCCCCGCCCGGCCGCACGAGCTGGGCCAGCCGCCGGCACGACGGCTCCAGCGGCTCGACGTGGTGCAGCGAGACCACCGCCAGCGCTGCGTCGAACGAGGCGTCCGGCTCGTCGAGGTCGAGGAGCGCGACCGGCAGGACCGCGCCCTCGCCGGCCGGATCGATGGCGACGACCTCGTAGCCGGCCGCCCCCAGGCGGGCCGCCAGCTCGCCGTCGCCGGCCCCGATCTCGAGCACCCGCGCCGGCGGCGGCGGGAGGCTCGCGCGGACGAACTCCTCGACTGCTCGGGCGACCATCTCCCGGCAGTATCGGTGCTGGTAGCTTTGTCCGCATGGACGACATCATCATCACCACCACGAACGACCTCCCCGGCTACGAGGTCACCCAGGTGCACGGCGAGGTCTTCGGGCTCATCGTCCGCGCGCGGAACGTGTTCTCGAACATCGGGGCCGGATTCCGGACGGTGTTCGGCGGCGAGGCCAAGGGCTACACGTCGCTCCTCACCGACAGCCGAAACGAGGCAGTCGAGCGGCTGAAGGAGGCCGCGCGCGCCAAGGGCGCGAACGCGGTGCTCGCGATGCGGTTCGACTGCAACGAGATCGCCGACATCATGAGCGAGGTCGCCGCGTACGGCACCGCCGTGACGGTGCGCCGCGTGTAGGCCTGTGCGACACTCCGGGCGACGTGTCTGGGGCAGCGCACGACTCCCGGCTCGCGGTCGACGCGGGGCGGCCTCCCGCCGCGCAATCGGCGTCGGAGGCGCGGCTCGCGCGGCTGATCGAGCAGCTTCCGGCGATCATCTACGAGACCGACGCCGAGGGCCGCACGGTGTTCACGAGCCGCCCGGAGTGGGCGCTCTACGGCTATCCGAGGGCCGACTGGGAGGCTGATCCGGACGGGATGTGGCACCGGGCGCTGCACCCCGACGACCGCGACGCCGTCCTCGGCGAATGGCACGCGGCGATCAGGGACGGCATCCCGCACAACGGCCACTACCGCATGATCGCGGCCGACGGGCGCGAGGTGTGGTTGTGGGAGTACGAGTCCGTCGTCCGCGACGAAGGCGGAAACGTCGTGCGCCGCGAGGGTGTTGCGATCGATGTCACGGCGCGGATCGAGGCGGAGCAGGCCCGGACCGAGGCGGAGCTGCGCTACCGGGTGCTCATCGAGCAGCTCCCCGTGGCGGCGTACGTCCAGCACGCGGACGGCCGCACCGACTTCCTGGGCCCGCAGATCGAGCAGATCCTCGGCTACCCGCGCGAGCGATGGGCGGCCGAGCCGGGCTTCTGGCCGGAATGCATCCATCCCGACGACCGCGACGCGGCGGTCGATCGGCACGATCGGTTCGTGCGTGACGGCGAGAGCTACGTCGACGAGTACCGGATGATCAGGACCAACGGCGAGACGCGCTGGATCAGGGAGACGGCCGCCGTGGTTGCGGGCGACGGCGCCGCGTCGCTCGTCCAGGGCGTCGTCGCCGACGTCACCGATCGCAGGACGGCGGAGGCGCTCCTGCACGAGCGCGAGCGGCAGCGGACGAACGTCCTGGCGGCGATGGTGGCGGCCGAGGAGGACGAGCGCCACCGCATCGCCGGCGACCTCCATGACGACTCGATCCAGGTCATGACGGCGACGCTCTTCGGGCTCGACCGGATGATCCGTGCTGTCGACGCGGGCGACGCGGCGGCGGCGGCGAGCGCGGCTCGCGGGGCGCGGGAGACGCTCGCCGAGGCGACCGAGCGCACCCGCCGGCTCAGCTTCGAGCTGCGACCGCCCGCCCTCGAGATGTACGGAGTCGGCCGCGCGATCCGCGTGCTGGCCGACGAGCTGGGGGACGGCGCCGGCTTCGACATCGCCGTCCGGACACGCCTTCGCAGGTATGACAAGACGACCGAGACGCTCGTGTACCGGGCGGTGCGAGAGGCGCTCACCAACGCCCGCAAGCACGCGCGGGCGTCGCACGTCAAGGTTGCCATCGTCGAGCGCCAAGGGGCCATCGAGTGCCGTGTCTCCGACGACGGCATCGGCTTCGATGTCGCCCAGGTGAGGGCCCCGGACCGCGTCCGGCTGCACTTCGGACTGGACGCTCTCGAGGAGCGGCTGCGCCTCGCCGGAGGCGATCTCGACATCGACTCGGAGCCGGGGCGCGGCACCCGGATCGCGATGTCGATTCCGGTTGTGCGCCGGGTGGCTTGAACCTCGCGAGATCTGCTACCGTCCGCCCGTTCAAGGGACGTCCGTTTGGTTGCGCGCACCGCCTTCCTGACCCGTTCTCTGCACTACCCCAGGAAGGAGGTGACGATCATGGCAACCGGAACCGTCAAGTGGTTCAACGACGCCAAGGGCTATGGCTTCATCCAGCCCGACGAGGGCGGCAAGGATCTCTTCGTGCATCACAGCGCGATCGTCGGGACAGGCTTCAAGACCCTCGCCGAAGGTGCGAAGGTCTCGTACGAGGCTCGCCAGGGGCAGAAGGGCCCCGAGGCCGCCGACGTCACGGCGATCTAGCGATCGAGATCGGTATCAGCGCAGCGCCCGCTCGACGAGCCGCTGGAAGTGCTGGATGAGATGCTCGCTCTCGAGCAGGAGCCGCCCTTCCGAGAGGCCGCCCGAGCGGGCCGCGCGCTGAATTGACTCCACCAGGGCCTGGTCCTCGAGGCCGACCTGGTTTCCGAACTCCTCCATGGCTGCGATGTCGGACTCGGCGACGCCGTCGGCGTAGAACGAGTCGGCGAGCGTCATCGTGCGGTCGGCGTCGATTGGCACGAAGAAGAACGTCGTCATGTTCGGCGCGCCGGGCAGGACGTTGATCGTGAAGGTCGGCCACACGTAGTGGAAGTGCGCCTCGCGGCTTCCGCCGTCGAGCGAGTACGGGGCACCGCCGTTCCCCGACGCCGACTCGCGCACGTGGCCGACCTGGCTCGAGTACCACTCGCCCGACGTGAGCTCGTACTCGTCGGGGTCGACGTCGATCAGCTTCGAGAAGCCGGGATGGGCGGTGGGGCAGTGGTAGCACTCGAGGTAGTTCTCGACGATGGCCTTCCAGTTCGCGGCGACCTCCCACTCAGTGCGCGAGCGGTGGTGGAGCGTCCCCAGGTCGATGCCGGCCGCCGCGACCCGCGCAGGAAGCTCGCCCAGGACGCTCGCGAGCGGCGGGGCGTCGAGGTCGCGGTTCACGAAGACCATCGGCCCCCAGGTGTCGACCGCGACCCGCCGCAGGCAGTAGTCGGCCCGGTCGAAGCCCCCCTCGCGGTCCGAGCGCGGCGCGGCCCGAAGGCCGCCGTCGAGCCCGTACGTCCACGCGTGGTAGGGGCACTGGAGCGTCTCGCGCTTCCCGCGGCCCTGGGCCACTTCGGTCGCGCGGTGGCGGCAGATGTTGACGAAGCCGTTGAGGTTCCCGTCGTGGTCGCGCACCACGACGATCGGCACGAGCCCGGCGTGGCACGTCGCGAACTCGCCCGGCTCCGAGACCCACTCGGCCGGGACCGCGTACTGCCAGGTGCGCGCGAAGATGCGCTCCTGCTCGGCCCGGAAGATCGCCGGGTCGGCGAACCATGAGAAGGGCAGCGTGACGCCGGCGTCGAGCCGGCCCGCCAGGTCGCCCTCGACGCGGCTCACACGCTCGAGGAGGTCGTCTGCATCGAGCGCACGCGATGGGCGAGCGTGCCCATGATCGAGATCGCGATCTTCGGCTCCGACTCGAGCAGCTTCAGGAACCCCCGCCGCGGGATCGCCATCAGAAGCATCTCGGTGTCGGCCACCACGGATGCCGAGCGCACGCCGCCGTCGAGCAGCGCCATCTCGCCGAAGTAGTCGCCGGCCACAAGCGGGATGCGGCGGTTGCCGGCGCGCACCGTGGCCTTGCCGTCGAGGATGATGTAGAAGGCGTCGGCGTTCGTCCCGGCGGTCACGATCGACGTCCGCGCCGGGAACCGCTTCGTGCGGCCGAGCGCGGCGACCTTGCCGAGGTGGCGGCGGGAGAGGTCGGCGAAGAGGGGGACGTCGACGAGCACGTCGAGCCACGCCTTGCTCATGCGCGCGCCGTCGGCGGGCGCGTTCTCGGGAAACATCTTCGCGACGGGGAGTCGAGCGGACACGGCGGGCCTCCGGTCGGGGCGAACGAGTCTATCAGCCGGATCTCGGCCCGACCCGGTACGCTTCCGGCCATGGAGACGGTGTCGTTCACCCGGATGGCCGACGGGACGCGCGAGGACTATGCGCTGCTCGCGCGCTACGAGGAGGAGTACTCGTCCAAGCTGCCCGACCGGCTCTTGGCCGCGCTCGACGCGCTCAAGCAGTCGCTGGTCGGCTACCAGGTGACGCGGTACGAGCACTCCCTCCAGGCGGCCACACGGGCGCATCGCGACGGCAAGAGCGAGGAGTACGTCGTCGCCGCGCTCCTGCACGACATCGGCGACGAGCTGGCGCCCCACACCCACAGCGAGATGGTCGGCGCGATCCTGCGGCCCTACGTCTCCGAGGAGATCTGCTGGGTCGTCGCCCACCACGGCGTCTTCCAGTCGTACTACTACGCCGAGCACTACGACGGCGACAAGAACGCCCGCGAGCAGTTCCGCTCGAGCCCGTACTTCGACGCCTGCGCGGAGTTCTGCGAGCGCTACGACCAGAACTGCTTCGACCCCGCGTACGAGTCGCTTCCGGTCGAGCTCTTCGAGCCGATGGTGCGGCGCGTCTTCGCCAAGCCCCGCCACCTGCCGGAGTAGCGCCGCGGAGGGGGCGGGCTCAGGCGGCGACCCGTACCGGTGGACGATCCTCGCGACCGGCGTCGGAGTGCAGACGAGCTTCGCCGCGCTCTTCCTCGGCCTGCCGGTGCTGGCGCCGGCGCTCCAGTCGCACTACGACCTGAGCCTCGAAGGCGTCGGTGTCGTCCTGGCGACCGTCAACCTGGGCGTGCTGGCGACCGTCCTTCCGTGGGGGATGCTGGCCGACCGAGTGGGCGAGCGGGCGGTGATCGCGGCCGGATTGGGGAGCGCGTCCATCGCGGTGGCGGCTGCGGCAGCGGCGGACGGCGTCGTCGCGGTGTCGGCGGCCCTCTTCGCAGCGGGCGCGCTGGGCGCGTGCGTGCAGGCCGCGAGCGGCCGGGCCGTCATGGGCTGGTTCGCGCCGTCGCAGCGAGGGCTGGCGCTCGGGATCCGCCAGACGGGCGTGCCGCTCGGAGGCGCCGCGGCCGCGCTCGTCCTGCCGGTGTGCCTGAGTCTCGGCGGCCTGCACGCGGCGCTGGCGGCGCTCGCCGTGGCGTTGTTCGTCGGGGCGGCGGCCGGTGCGGTGTGGCTGCGCGACCCGGCCCGGCCGCCGGACCCGGGCGGCTCGGAGCGACCGCCGCTGGCCGACCCGCGCATCTGGCGGCTGTGCTGGGCGAGCGGCCTGCTCTACGTGGCGCTCGGCAGCTTGATCGGGTTCGCCGTCCTCTTCCTGCACTCCGAGCGCGGCGTCTCGACGCAGGTGGCGGCGGCGATGCTGGCCGCGGTGCAGGTGATCGGCGCCGGGCTGCGGCTGGTCGCCGGGCGGTGGTCGGACCGGGTGGGGACCCGGCTCGGCCCGCTGCGCCGGCTGGGGTTCGCGCTCGCGGCCGCCTCCGCCGTCGTCGCGGTGCTGGCCTCGGCGCCGCTCGTCGTGCTCGTGCCGGCGATCGTCGTGGCCGGCAGCCTCTCGCAGAGCTGGAACGGGCTCTCGTTCACGGCCGCCGCCGAGTTGGCCGGCTACGCCCGCTCGGGCGCGGCGCTCGGCCTCCAGCAGGCGTCGCTCTCGCTGTCGTCGGTCGTGACGCCGGTGGCGTTCGCCGCGATCGTCGCTGCGACCTCGTGGGGCGTCGGGTTCGGCGTCGCGGCAGCGGCGGCGCTGGCGGGGACGATCACGCTGCGCGGGCTGGGCGAAGGGTGAAAAAACGGGGTCAGACCCCAATTTTTCAGCCGAGGCCCCACGTGTCCGACAGGATGTACCCCTCGGGGAAGGGGTCGGTCGGGTCGACCACAAGCTGTGAGATGCCCGTGATCCAGGCGCTCCCCCGGATCGCAGGGACGATCGCCGCCCGTCCGCCAATGGCCGTCTCCTCGACGATGCGGCCCTCGAAGGTCGAGCCGATCGCCGATGCGTGCGTCATGCCGTCGCCGACGCTCATCAGCCCGCGCGCGTGAAGCACGGCCATCCGGGCGGAGAGCCCCGTCCCGGTGGCCGATCGGTCGAGCCGCCCCGGCGACACCACGACCGCGTTTCGGCTGACGGCGCCGACGCCCTGCCACGGCCCGGCGATCTGGACGATGCTCACCCCGGCGATGTCCTCGTTCTCCGGATGGACGCAGGGGAGCTGCTCCCGCGCCGCCGCGCGGATGCGCTCGCCGGCGATTGACAGGTCGCGGGCCTCATCCGGCTCGATCGCGAAGCCAAGCGCGGCCGCATCGGCGATCGCGTACCACATGCCGCCGTAGGCGACGTCGACGGTCAGCGTCCCGAGCCCCTCGACCTCGAGCGGGGCGTCCAGCCGCTCGGCGAACGACGGAACGTTCGTGAGCTCGACGCTCTCGCAGCGGCCGTCTCGGCATCGCGCACGCACCTCGACGACGCCGCCCGGCGCCTCCAGCCGCAGCAGCGTCTCGGGCTCGTGCATCTCGACCATCCCGGTCTCGAGCAGCACGGTCGCCGTGCAGATCGTGTTCGAGCCCGACATCGGCGGGTACTCGGTCGGCTCCATGATGATGAACCCGGCGTCGCAGTCGGGCCGGGTGCTGGGGACGATCAGGTTGGCGTGGCACGCGACGCTGCCGCGTGGCTCGCGCAGGAGCAGGCGGCGGAGGCCGTCGCCGTCACGGCGAAGCGCCTGCATCTGCTCGAAGACCGTTGCACCGGGAGGGGGGAGGACGCCGCCGGTGACGACGTTTCCGATCTCCCCGCCGGCGTGGCAGCCGACCACCGTGATCGTGCGTCCGGCTCGCATCGGCCGAGCATACCGTCCTTGACAAACGATCCTTCACGATATATCGTGATCGTATGCAGACAGTCGAAAGGAGAACCACACGATGACGGCATACGCCATCGAACACCGTGGCCGGCGCAGGCGCGCACGCCACGAGTTCCACATGATGCACGGCCGCCGCAGGCGTGGCGGACGGCACGGATTCGGGCCGCCCGGGTTCGACCGGATGTTCTTCGGGCCGGGCCGCAAGGCCGGCCGCGGCGACATCCGCGCGACGATCCTGGCCCTCCTGGCCGAGGAGCCGATGCACGGCTACCAGATCATCCAGGAGGTGACCGATCGCACCGGCGGGGCCTGGCGCCCCAGCCCCGGGTCGGTCTACCCGACGCTCCAGCAGCTCGAGGACGAGGAGCTGGTGCGCACCGTCCACACCGACGGACGCCGCGTCTTCGAGCTGACGGACGCGGGCCGTGAACAGGCGGCTGCGCTTCCCAGCCAGACGCCCTGGGCGTCCGCGGGCGACGGCGACGACGACCTCGCGGCGCTCCGCGATCTGGCCTTCCAGCTGCTCGGCGCGACACGCCAGGTGGCGATGGCCGGGTCGGCGAAGCAGATCGAGTCCGCCCAGGCCATCCTGCGGGAGGCCCGGCGCGGGATCTATCAGCTGCTCGCCGAGGACGGCGAGGGCGACGCCGAGGGCGGCGCCTCGAGCTGAGGCCGCGGCCGGTCTGAGACCGCCACGGCCACGGCGCCGATGATGACGGCGGTCGCGAGCAGGGTGCCTGGGCTCAGGCTCTCTCCCGCGACCGCCCATCCCAGCACGACTGCCACCGCCGGGTTCACGAACGCGTAGGTGGCCACGCGCGTGGGCTCGACGTGGCCCAGGAGCCACATGTACGCCGAGAACGTGACCACCGTTCCGATGACGACGAGGTAGGCGAGCCCGGCGAGCGACTTGCCGGAGACGAGCGCGTCGCCACGGTGCCGGCCGCCCACGAGAGCGCCATCAGCAGAAGGAGCGCCGCGTCGACCGCCGTAAGGCCGCCGCCGCTCCCCTGGGCCGCGACCAGCAAGGCGACCCCGGCGAACCCGGCGCCGAGCGCGAGGCTCGTGCGGGCGCGGGGCTTGCCGCCGCCGGGCACGAGCCAGGTCAGGATCGGGACGAAGAGCGGGATCGTGGCCGCGCACAGCGCCGCCATCCCCGATGGCACGAACTGCTCCTCGCGCGCCAAGAGGCCGTGGCAGGTGACGAAGAAGAGCAGGCCGAGCGCCGCGCACCCACCCAGCTCGCGCGCTGACGGCCACGGCGCCCGCGGCTCCCGCAGCCGCCACAGGCCGACGAGGATCGCTCCGCCGCCCACGCAGCGCAGGCTCATCATGGTGTACGGCGGGATGGTCTCGACCGCGTAGCGGATCGCGAGGAAGGTCGAGCCCCACACGAGGTAGATCGCCGACAACGCGGCGACCGTGGGGAGCGCGTCGCGGTCGGGCACGGTCCGGAACCCTCTAGCCGGACGCCGGGCGCAGCGCTCCCATCGTTGTCTGAGCGAGAAACACCGCGAAGAACACCGCCGTCGCGGTGAGGACGACCGCCCCGCCCGAGGCCACGTTCCACCAGAAGCTGATGTAGAGCCCGGCGATTCCGCTCGCCGCGCCGATGCCCGCCGCGACGGCCTGCATCGTCACGAGCCGGTCGGTGAGAAGGCGGGCCGTGGCGGCCGGCGTCACGAGCATCGCCAGCACGAGGATGTTCCCGATGGCGCGCAGCGAGACGACGATGGCGAGCGTGATCAGGCCGAGCAGGACGAGGTCGAGCACGAAGACCGGGTAGCGCATCGCCTCGGCCATCTCGCGGTCGAAGGCGACCAGCGCCAGTTCCTTCTGGAAGAGCACGATGGCGCCGACTGCGACCGCGGTCGCGACGCCCGCCAGCGCGAGGTCGGTGCGCGAGACCCCGAGGATGTTTCCGAAGAGGAGCTCTGCCACGTCCTTCTGATAGGCGGCCAGGCTCGAGACCAGCACTACCCCGAGCGCGAACATCGCCGCGAAGAGAATGCCGATGGCGGTGTCCTCGGAGATGCGCCGGCCGCGACTCAGGACCGCGATTCCGGCCGCCGTGACAAGGCCGACGGCAAGAGCGCCGAGGAGCACGCTCTGCCCCGCGGCGAATGCGATCACGATGCCGGGGAAGACCGCGTGCGTCAGTGCATCGCCGATGAACGCGAGGCCGCGGAGCACGACGTAGCTTCCGAGCACGCCGCATGCGATCCCGGTGAAGACGACGGCGACGAGCGCCCGCTGCATGAACGTGAACTGGAGTGGATCGGTGACGTAGTGGAGCATGTCAGTGGGCGTGGTGGCCCTCGGGCGCGAGCACGAGCACGCCGCCGATGTCGACGACCTGGCCCCCGTACGCCCTCGCCAGGCAGGCTGCGTCGAGCGCCTCCGACGGCGGACCGAACGCCACGACCCGGCCGGCGAGCAGGCAGACCACGTCGCAGTGGGCGCTCGCCCATGCCAGGTCGTGGCTCGACACGACGACGGTTCGACCCTCGTCGCGCAGCCGACCGAGGGTGTGAGAGAACGCCGCCTCGGTTGGCGCGTCGGCCCCGGACAGCGGTTCGTCGAGGAGGAGGAGGTCGGCCTCCTGCACGAGCGCGCGGGCGAGCAGGACGCGCTGGCGCTGGCCGCCGGAGAGTTGACCGACCTGGCGGCGCGAATGCTCTTCCATCCCGACCGCCGCGAGCGCCGCCTGCGCCCGATCGCGCTCGTCGCGCGACGGCCGCCGAAGCCAGCCCGCCCGACGGTAGGCGCCCTGCAGGGCGACGTCGCCTGCCGAGAGCGGGAAGTCCCATCCGCCGGGTCCGATCTGCGGCACGAAGCCGGACATCCCCTCGACTGACACGGTTCCCGCCGACAGGCGGACGGTGCCGAGGAGGGCGCGAAGGAGCGTCGTCTTGCCTGCGCCGTTCGGGCCGATCAGTCCGACCACCGCGGCGCGTGGGAGCGTGAGCGAGACGTCGTCGAGGGCCCGCCGTTCGCCGAAGACGACGGTCACCTCGGCGACGGTCGCACGGGGGCGGTCAGGCATCGGGCGCGCTCATCGCGCACGGCTCGCAGCGGGCGGGGAGGGAACCGAGCTCGCGGTCGAGCAGCTCGAACCCGGCCGCCGCGCTGGCCGCCCGGGCCGGCTCGAGCGCGCAGCCCTCGAGCACCGAGGTGGCGCCGCACTGGACGCAGACCAGGTGGTGATGATGCCCGTCGGCGCCACAGACCACGAAAACCGCCTCGCCGTCGCGCGTGCCCGCGTGCTCGACGAAGCCCGTCTCGCGCCAGCGCTCGACGGCTCGGTAGGCGGTCGTGAGGCCGAGCCGGGGGGCGCTGGGGAGGGCGGCGGCGTGGAGCTCGCGGACGCTGAAGGCGCGTCCCATCCCACGTCCCGCCTCGAGCAGCGCGGCCTGGGTGCGGTGGTTTCGTCCCTGCTTCACGGCGTGAGTATAGCGAAAATGAAATCTGTTATCGTTTCGCGATGCGCCTGGTCCCGATGTCCGCCGCCCTGCTCTTGGCCTCCGCATGCGGCACCACCGCCGCGGCGCAGGCGCCGGCGGGCACGATCACGGTGGTCGCGACCACGACCCAGATGCAGGACCTCGTCAAGAACGTCGGCGGGAGCCGCGTGCACGTCGTCGGCATCCTGCGCCCGAACGTCGATCCGCACGACTTCGAGCCGACGCCCAGCACGGCGGTTGCTCTGGCCGGCGCGAAGCTCGTTGTCGAGTCTGGCGTCGGTCTCGACGCCTGGGCCGACGAGCTGGTCGCGAGCTCGGGAACGTCCGCACCGGTTTTCGACGCCGCCGCCGGGCTCTCGATCCGTGAAGGCGACGCTTCGGAGACCCAGGGTGACCCTCACTGGTGGGGCGACCCCACGCTCTTCGGGCGCGCGGCGATCGCACTCGGCCGCCGGCTGGGCAACGTCGACCCGGGCCACCGGACAGCCTACGCCCGAAACGCCGCCCGCTATGTCCGCCGAGTGGCCGTGATGGACGCCGCCAACCGTCGGCTGGTGGCGACGGTGCCTCCCGCCGAGCGGAAGCTCGTCACCAATCACGACGCCTTCGGCTACCTGGCAGCGCACTACCGGATCCGGGTCGTCGGCGCTGTCATCCCGGCGCTCTCGACCGCGGCCCAGCCGAGCGCGCAGGACGTCGCCGACCTCATCCGGAAGATTCGCGCTCAGCACGTCCGAGCCATCTTCACGGAGTCGTCGCTCGACCCGTCGCTGGAGCAGCAGATCGCGTCCGAGGCCGGCGTCCGGGTCTACGCGAACCTCTACGGCGACACGCTCGGCCCGTCAGGCTCGCCGGGCGCGACCTACCTCGGGATGGAGCGCTGGAACGTCCGGGCCATGGTGGCCGGTTTCCTCGGCGCGCCGCCCCCCGCCACGTGAAAAATCGGTGCCAGGCACCGATTTTTCAGCCGGCTCAATAGATCGGCGCGTGTTTGGCGCGGTTCGCGCCGGCCAGGAGCGGCAGGCCGAAGTTGCGCTCGATCGCGCGCGTCAGGCTGTAGTGGCTGAAGAAGCCCGGGAACGGGCCGGCGTGCAGGCGGGCCGAGACGAGGATCGTCACCACGCGGCACGTCGTCTTGTTGTCGACGAAGACCTTGTGGTCGGCGCAGTCGATGCCCCAGTTCCCCTGGGACTGCACCGAGCCCTCGTTGGCCTCGTCCCACGTGACGACGACGAGCGTCTTGCCGGCCTTGTAGCTCGGCCGCGCGGCCAGCGCTGTGATGACCTTCTTGATGAAGTCGTCGCCGAACCTGATGCGGTCGGCCTTCGTCCCGCTCGTCGTCTGCTCGCAGATCGGCGAGCGCCAGTGCATGTTGTGGCACTCGCTGGGCGCGATCCAGCTGAAGGCGGGCAAGTGGCGGTTCGCGACGTCGCTCCAGAAGGAGTTGAGCGAGACGTCGAACCTGGCGCACGAGCCGTCGCCGCCCTTCGACTTCGGCCCGAGGTCGGTGAACCAGAACGCCGGGTTGTGGTTGTCGCGGTAGTGCGGGGCGGAGCTCCCGGTCGGCACGCAGTTCCGCGGCATCGCCTCGTTGTAGTCGCGCCAGCTCAGCCCGGCGTTGTTCATCTGGTGGAAGACGTTGTTCGCGCCGGACGAGCAGTGCAGGCACGGCGGCAGCGGGAAGGTGCCGCTGACGACCGCCATGTAGTTCGGGAAGCTGGGGTGCGTCTCGCCCGCCGCGCCCGGCAGCCGCCGGCACTCCTCCGCCAGCCGGTGCGTGTACGGCGCGTCGGGCGTCGCCTCCCACTGGGGGACCGAGAGGTTCTCGTCCATGATGACGACGATGTGCTTGTACGGCTTCGTCGAAGCCCGGACGGCGCCGCAGGGGTGGGCGCCGGTGGCCGCGGCGGGGGCCGGGCGCGCGCTCGGCGCCGCGCCGGCGCCCGGCACGAGTACCGCGCCGAGCGCGAGGGCGAGCAGCGCGACCCCGCCCGCCGCGCGCCATCGTCGGACGTTCCATACCACGGCACGAACAGGGTAGCGGCGGCTGGCGGGGCGTGGTGGGTCGAGTCGGAGAATGCGGCTAGTAGCCGCCGCCCACGCCGCCGCCTCCGCCTCCGGATGCGAGCAGGTAGACGACCAGGATGACCGCGAGGATGACGACGATCGCGCCGATCGGGGCCGCGAGGCTCCGCCGGCGAGTGGGTTCTGTGGGTGTTCGTTGCATACCCGGTCCTACGCGGTTTGGCGGCCGGCGGATGTCTCGCGTATGAGAAGCCGCGCCAGGGCCGTAAGTATGATCGCCGAATGACACCGCGCATCCTCGTTCTGGGGGCGGGCTTCGGCGGGCTCGAGCTGGCGACGACCGTGTCGGAGGAGCTCGGCGACGAGGTCGAGGTCACGCTGATCGACAAGGCCGATGCGTTCGTCTTCGGCTACTCCAAGCTCGACTACCTGTTCGGGAGAACCACGCCCGACGCCGTGCGGATCGCCTACCGGCACCTGGCGAAGCCGGGCGTCCGGCTCCTGCGCGAGACGGTGGTGGCCATCGACCCGGCCGCCAAAGCCGTCACGACGGAGGCCGGCGTCCACGAGGCCGACCACCTGGTCGTCGCCCTCGGCGCCGACTACGACTTCGACGCCACGCCGGGCCTGCGCGACTCGACCGAGTTCTACTCGGAGGCGGGCGCCGAGCGGCTCGCGCAGCTCCTGCCGGATTTCACGAGCGGCCGCGCGGTGGTGGGCGTGTGCGGGGCGCCGTACAAGTGCCCGCCGGCGCCGAGCGAGGCCGCGCTCCTCCTGCACGACTACCTCGAGCGCAAGGGCGTCCGCGGCGACTGCGAGATCTCGATAGTGGTGCCGTTTGCGACCCCGATCCCGCCGTCGCCGAGCACCTCCGAGGCGCTGCTTCAGGCCTACGCCGATCGCGGTATCGAGTTCGTGCCGGGCCGTCCGGTGGCCTCGGTCGACGTTGCCCGAACCGTCGCCGTCCTCGCCGACGGGACAGAGGTGCCGTACGACCTCTTCCTCGGCGTGCCGAAGCACCGCGCGCCCGATGTGGTGATCGAGAGCGGCATGGCTGTGGACGGCTACATCCCGGTCGACGGGCCGACGCTCGAGACGCGGTTCCCCGACGTGTACGCGGTCGGCGATGTCGCGACGGTCGGGACGCCCAAGGCGGGCGTCTTCTCGGAGCGCCAGGCACGGGTCGTCGCCCGCACGCTGATCGATCGCGTGCGTGGGCGCGAGCCGGCCGAGCGCTACGACGGGCGCGGCGCCTGCTACATCGAGTTCGGCTCGGATCTCGTGGCGCGCATCGACGTCGACATGTTCTCCGCCGCGGGCCCGACCGGGACATTCCGGGAGCCGTCCACCGAGTTCGTGGCCGAGAAGGAGCAGTTCGGCTCGAGCCGGCGGGCCCGCTGGTTCGGGCTCTAGCCGTGGCAGCGGGGCCGCGCTCGTACGCGTCGGCCGACGAGGACACCGCGCGCTGGGCGGCGTTCCCGTTCCGGCCCGGCGACATCGTCATCAGCACGCGGTCGAAGCACGGGACGACCTGGATGCAGATGATCTGCGCGCTCCTCGTCTTCCGGACGCCCGACCTGCCCGCGCCGCTCGGCGAGATGTCGCCGTGGCTCGACCGGCTCACCGAGCCGCAGGACGAGCTGTTCGCGCGGCTCGCCGCCCAGGCCCACCGCCGGTTCCTGAAGACCCACACCCCGCTCGACGGCCTCCCGATCGAGCCCGAGGCCACCTACATCGTCGTCGCGCGCCACCCGCTCGACGCCGCCGTGTCGCTCTACCACCAGGGCGAGAACATCGACCGGGCCGTGCTGCGGCGGCTGGTCGGGCTCCCGCCGGATGACGCTCCGCCGGCCCCGCGGCCCGGGTTGCATGAGTGGCTCGTGGACTGGATCGAGGACGATCCCGCCCCGACCGAGTCGCTCGACTCGCTGCCGGGCGTGATGTGGCATCTCACCGGCGCCTGGGAGCGGCGGTCGCAGCCCAACGTCCTGCTCGTCCGCTACGACGACCTCGAGCGCGACCTCGAGGGCGCGATGCGCGAGCTGGCCGCCCGGCTTCGAATCGGGGTCGACGAGCCAACCTGGCCCGCGCTCGTCCGGGCCGCCTCCTTCTCCGAGATGCGCGCGCGGGCCGGGTCGGTCCTGCCGGATCGGAACGGCGTCCTCAAGGACCCGGATGCGTTCTTCCGCCGCGGCACGTCGGGCGCCGCGCGCGAGGTGCTGAGCCAGCCCGAGCTGCGCCGCTACGAGGAGCGCGCACGGCGGCTGGCGCCCGCCGGCCTGCTCGCGTGGCTCCAGCGAATGTAAGGACAGCAGGGCCCGCCGCTATCATGCCGCCCGTGCCGTGCGAGCCGTTGCGGGGTTCGCATCGACCGCCTGTGGGCAATGTGAGGACGGCACAGCCAGAAGGAGGGGGAACGACATGAGAAAGAGGTTCGGATCGTCATTGACGGCCGCGCTCGTGGCCGTTGTCGCGTTCGCCGCGCCGGCTTCCGCCGCGACGCTCGCGAACTGGCAGATGAACGAGGGCCCGAACGCCAGCGTCATGGTGGACTCGAGCGGCCACGTGAACGGCACCATCGGCTCGGCGGTGGTCACCGGCTTCAAGTTCAACGGCGCGACCGGCTACCACTGGCCGTTCACGAGCCCGACCCAGCCGCCGGCGAAGCCCGAGCGCATCGTCCAGGCCAATAGCTCCACGCTCAACCCGGGCTCGGGGAACTACACCGTCACGCTTCGCTATCGCACGACGAAGCACTTCGGCAACATCGTCCAGAAGGGCCAGGCCGGCTCGTCGGGCGGGTACTTCAAGCTCGAGAACCCGAACGGCAAGCTGACCTGCGTCTACCGGGGGACGAACTCCTCGGGCAAGTTCCTGCGCAAGCAGGTCGTGTCCGGCGTGCTGAGCGACGGCAAGTGGCACGTGGCCCGGTGCGCGCGCACTGGAACCGGCGTCACCCTGACGATCGACGGGAAGGTCGTCGACACGGCCAAGGGCAGCTCCGGCAACATCTCGAACAACCGCCCGATCTCGATCGCAGGCAAGCTGAACTGCGACCAGATCCACACGACCTGCGACTACTTCACGGGCGACATCGACTACATCAAGATCTCGAACTAGCGCACGACCGACCCGGGGCCGCTCGTCCTCGTTTGGGGGCGGGCGGCCCCGTCGTCTGCCCGGGGAGTATCCTCGCCGTGGCCTACGCGAGAGAGGAGACACCGATGATCGGCGTCATTGTGTCGTTTCGTTCGGAAGCAGGTCTCGATCGGTCAGCCGTCATGGCAATTGCGGAGCAGGCGGCGCCCGCCTTCGAGGGGATGCCCGGCCTGCGCTCGAAGGTCTTCACGTTCGACCCGGAGTCGGGCGAGGCGACCAACGTCTACGTCTGGGAGTCCGAGGCGGCCGCGCGCGAGTTCTTCTCGCCGGAGCTGACCGAGCGGGTGACCGGGCTCTACGGCGTCCGCCCCGAGGTTCGCTTCGTCGAGGTCGGCGCGCTCGTCGACAACGGCGTCGCCATGCCCGCCTGACCGCTGCCGGATCAGCCCGCGTCGTTCGCGAGCAGCTCGGCCATCTCCCACGCGCCCTCCGACGTGTTGGAGATGACGGTGAGCGTCGTGGCCGTCCCGGGATCGTGCGAACTCTGGAACGAGACGCCGGCGTCGTAGCCGTCGAGCAGCACGATGTCCGACGACTCGTGCAGCCAGAACCCGAGGCCGTAGCGGCGCGAGATGGCCGGCACGTCGCTGCGCGGCCGCACCATCCCGGCCACCCAGCGCGGCGGGACGATCCGCCCGCCGAGAAACGCCCGCCACAGCGCGGCGATGTCGGCGACCGTCGAGTAGGCGCCGCCGTCGCCGTTCCCGCGCACCGGCAGGTGGTGGACGTTCGTGCGCGGCGCGTCGTCGGCCAGATAGCCGACGGCCGCCCGGCCGGGGAGCTCGTCAGAGCGCAGGTAGGCGGTGTCTGCCATCCCGGCCGGATCGAGCACGCGCTCCTTCACGAGGTCGTGGAAGGGCCTCCCGCTCGCCCGCTCGGCGATGAGGGCGAGGACGACGAAGCCGCCGTTGCAGTACGCGAACCGCTCGCCGGCGGAAAACGCGGTCGGGAAGCCGTCGAGCACCGCCAGGAAGTCCTCGGTCGTCGCGAGCGCGTGCACCGGCACGGGCATCGCGTAATCGGTGATCGCCGCCTCCGACTCCTCGTCGAGGTAGTCGCCCATGCCGGAGCGGTGCGCGAGCAGGTGCTCGACCGTCACGTCGGCGGCGATGAGCGGCAGGTCGGTGCCCAGCACCGACCGGGCGGTGGTTGCGAGGTCGAGCACGCGCTCGTCGACGAGCGAGACGACCGCGAGCGCGGTCAGGGCCTTCGCGCCGCTCGCGATCCCGAACTGAGTCTCCACGGTGTTCGCGATCCCGTGTGCGCGGTCGGCCATCCCGTAGGCCTTCGCGAGCTCGGCCCGCCCGCCGGCCTCGACGTGCACGACGCCCGAGAACCCGGTGCGCTCCGCGAGCGAGTCGATCTCGTCTTCGAGCCGCGCCATCGGCCGGCGAGCCTACCGGACGCGGTCTAGGCGATCGCCTCCGGCGGCTCGTCGCCGAGCGCGGCCTTCACCTGCGGTGCGAACCGCTGGAGCAGGAGCGCCGCCAAGAGGAGCACCGATCCGGTGACGATGAACGACACCGCCCGGGCCATCGCGGTCAGGAAGGCCAGGTCGTACAGGAAGATCTTGCCCAGGGCCGCGAAGAGCAGCGTGATCCCGGCGGCGCGAAGGCCGCGGCGGTCGCCGCGGAGCGACGCGATGACCAGGGCCAGGCCGACCATGACCCACCCGATCGAGACCAGCACGTGCCCCTGCTGGAAGTGGTCGTGCACGGATGCCGCGATGCCGGCATCGGCGAAGAGCTGCTCGGCGCCGAGGATGGCCGCTGCGAGCGCCCACAGGCAGAAGGCCCCACCGGCGCAGACCAGCAGCGCCGCCACCCGGACCCGGCCGGCGGCCCAGCGCAGGCGGCGGGTCGCGGCCGCGGCCACGAGGAGCGCGGCGGCCGCGGCTGCGGCGGAGGCCAGGCCGGCGGCCGGCGCGTGCGACGTCTGGAAGAGCATGCGCGGCGTCTCGTAGACGATGAGGACGATGGCGGCGACGGCCGTGGCGCCGACCGCGCCGATGGCGGCGAGCGCCTCGCGGTCGAGCCGCGATGCGATCACGGGCGGCCATGCCAGGGCGACGGCACTCGCGAGGGCTGCGAGACCGGCCACCGCCACGAGCGGATACTGGCCGGGCAGCAGCATCGCCGAGAGCTGGGCGGCGAGCAGGAACGGGAGCCAGAGCGCGTTGGTCCGCGTGGAGCGCTCGGGGAACGCCAGCGCGAAGAGGAGCGCGGCGGCGGTGGCGAGCGCGATGCTCTCCCAGCCCGCCGTCCGGCCGTGATCGACGATCGCCTGCAGCGAGGTGTCGAAGTTCCAGGCGGCGACGACGCCCGCGGCGAGCACCGAGCCGCTTGCCACGAGCAGCGCCTCACGGGTGAGGCGGCGCCGGATCGGGCCGACCTGAACGACGGCCGCGAGGAGCCCGGAGAGGACGAGCCAGGCCCAGATCACATGCGGCGCCGTGAGCGCCTCGGCGAGGGCGTAGACCAGCGCCGCCACGGGCACGAGCAGGCCGTGCTCGCAGAGCGGCCGCGCCGGCCGCCGCACAGACCAGGCGAAGACGCAGGCCGATGCGATGAGCGCCGCCAGGCCCGGGAGGCCGTGCCGCTCGCCGACCCGGCTCCAGCCCTCGGTCAGCTCGTCGACGGGCGCGGTCAGGGACAGCGCCACGACGGCGCCTGTGACCCACCAGCCGGATGCCGTCACGAGCCCGACCCATTCGGGCAGCCAGCGCACCAGGAGCGGCGTGCGCCGGTAGACGAGGAGAGCCGCAGCCATGCCGGCGTAGGCGATCACGGCCGGCTCGGCGCCGAGCGCCCAGATCGGCAGGAACCCGAGCGCCAGCGCGGGCACGATCCAGGCGACGGCCAGCTCGGGCTTCGCGAACGTGCGAAGGCCGAAGCAGAGCACGATCCCGGCGAGGGCGACCGCCACGAGCGCCACGGAGCCGCCGGTCGAGCCGGCGCCGACGTGGGCGAGCGTGTCGGGCAGAGGCTGGAGCACGTCGATCGCCGCCAGGATCCCGAGCAGCAGGTAGGCGGTCGCCGACACGATCGCGCGCAGGCTGCGGGTCGCGCTGCGGCGCCGGATCCGCTCGCCGAGGACGACGAGCATGGCCGACTCGGCCGTCCAGGCGCAGACGAGCCCCGGGCCGCCGGTGAGCAGGCCGGTGGCGATCGCCGCGCTCGTCAGGCCGAAGCCGGCGAGGAGATCGGCCAGGTTGGCGTGCGGGCGGCGCACGGCGGCAGGCACGAAGGCGAGGAGCAGCCAGACGCCGGTCATCCCTGCGAGCGCGATGCCGGCGAGTGAGTGGCCGTCGAGCTCGCGCGAGCCGCCATACAGGGCCGCGGCGCCAAGCGTCATCGTGAAGGCGCTGCCCGCGGTCAGCGAGCCCAGCGCGCTCAGGCGGGTGCGCTCGCGCGGCACGAGCTCGAGCAGGAACGTCAGGCACACGACAAGGGCGGTCATGACGGCGGCGGCGACGACCGGGCCGCCGAAGCCGATGTGGTCCGCCGAGAGCGCGAGCAGCGCCAAGGTCTCGGCGAAGCCGATCGCCCACACCGAGGCCACGAGCCAGCGCCAGCCGGTGCGCACGAGAAGCGGCAGCGCGGCGGCGACCATGACGGCGCCGAAGAGCACGCCGCCCGTGGTGACGTCCTTGCTCACCAGGATCGGCGCGAGCATCGCGGCGGACATGCCGAAGACGGCGAGCGGCTCCTCGCGGATGCGCAGTGCGGCGGCGACGGCGATCGCGGCGATCAGCCCGGCGAGCGGCGCGGCGGCCGCGGACGCGACCAGGTGATAGAGCGACGTGGCGGCCCACAGGCTCGCGTAGAGCCCGCCGATCCCGACGCCGGCGGCGGCCAGGATCGCGTCGGAGCGCCACGAGCGCCGGTCGAGCTCGATCGCGGCGCCGAGGAGGGCGAGCGAGACGGCCGTGCCGATGCCCACGCGCATCCCGGGTGTGATCCAGCCGCGGCTCGCGGCCATCACGAAGAGCAGCACGATCCCGAGCACGGTGGCGAGTCCGCCGGCCCAGGCCAGCGTGCGGGCGGCGAAGAGCTGCTCGGCGAGCTTGCCCCAGTCGAACGGCGGCTTGGGCGGCTGCGGCGGCGGAGGCGGCGGGAGCGACGGTGCGGCCGGAGCGGGCGTCGGGACGGTCACGACCGCCGTCGGCGCCGGAGTCGTCGCCGGACGCGCGGCCGGGGTCTGGGCAGGGCGGGGAGGCGTTGCCCGAAGCGCGTCGACCGAGAGCTCGGTGACGGCCTGCTCCAAGCGCCAGACCCGCTGGGTGAGCGCCTGCACGGTCTGCTCGAGGCCGGTGATCCTCTGCTGGGACTGTTCGTCGTTCATCGAATATGCTCCATAGCTCCCATGCTATGTCGGGAAGAGGTCGATTGCAAGGTCCGCTGATCCCAGGCTATGGGGGAGGGAGCGGCATGGCATCGGGAAAATCCCTCGACCGTCCTGACGCAACCGCGCCTACAGTGCGTCCATGACCACGACTCCATCCCACGCAGGCCTGCAGGGCACGATGGTGCCCGCGGCGCAGAGCTCCCGCCCGATCGACCCCGGCGTGACGATCGGCCACGTCCACCTGCGCACGGCGGACATCGACCGCGTGCGCGGCTTCTACGTCGACGTGCTCGGGTTCGACGTGATCATGGAGGCGCGCGACGTCCCCGGGTGGGGCACGACCGGCGACATGCTGTTCGTGTCGGCGGGCGGCTACCACCACCACCTCGGCTTCAACACGTGGAAGTCGGCCGGCGGCGGCCCGCAGCCCGACGGCGTGGCCGGCCTGCATCACGTCGCGATCCGCTACCCGTCGCGGCCGGCGCTGGCGGATGCGCTGCGCCGGCTGCGCGAGGCCGACTGGCCGATCCGGCAGGCGACCGACCACGGCACGCACGAGGCCATCTACCTGGACGACCCGGACGGGAACGACCTCGAGCTGATGTGGGACCGCTCGCCGGAGGAATGGCCGCGCGACGGCGAGGGGCGGATCGCGTTCGCCGACAGCGACCTCGACCTCGATGCGCTCCTGCGGGACGCGCCCGCCGCCTGAGAGCCGACCGGGAGGGATCGATCATGCAGCTCACCAGGAACGGCACGGCGACCGTGGCGGGGCCGGGGGACTGGTTCACCGGCACGGTCTTCATCGACACGCTGGCCGCGCCGGCGGGCGCATCGCGGCTGAGCGCGTCGAGCGTCCGCTTCACGCCCGGCGCGCGCACGGCCTGGCATACGCACCCGAACGGCCAGACGATCTTCGTCGTGGAGGGCGTCGGGCGCGCTCAGCGCCGCGGCGGGCCGGTGGAGGAGATCCGGCCGGGCGACCGCGTGTTCTTCGAGCCGGGCGAGGAGCACTGGCATGGGGCCGCGCCGGATCGCTTCATGACCCACATCGCGATGCTCGACGTCGACGACGAGGGCCGAAACGCCGACTGGGGGGCGCACGTGACCGACGAGGAGTACGGCGCGGCGTAGGTTCTCAGGGTCGCCTCACGTCCTTCTCACGAGCCGTACATAGCGTGGGCCGATGCGACCGACCAGGTCCGGCGGGGAGGCGGGCCGCGTGGTCCGCGGCCGCCGCCGGCGCCGGGCCCGCCGCGTCGTCGCGGTGGCGGCCCTGGTGCTGTTGGTGCCGGCGGCCTACTCCTACGCCAGGACGATGATGCAGCCGTCGAGCCTTCCCCTCTGGCCCCGCAGCGTCGAGTGGCTGCGGGCGCACCACGGCAACTGGGTCGTCGACGAGGTCGAGCACTACTACTACAGCTGGAAGGCGCCGGCCCCGGGAGGCCCCCAGCTTCGCGCCTTGCCGGCGGTCGGCGTGGGTACCGCCCCGGTCGTCAGGGCGCGGCGGCACCGGTCGGACCCGCGCCCGCCGCGGATCGCGCCGGTCTTCTCGCACCCCCTCCCCGGCGAGGGCGTGTGGAAGGGGACCGGGCCGCTCGTGCAGGGGCGGCCGCCGGTCATGGTGACGACCTTCCGGACCGAGGTCGCCTATCCGCGCATCGTGGCGTACGTGGCCTGGTTCGACCACACGCGCGCGTCGGTCGCGTGGTACCCCGGCCGGTACGAGCCGCCGCGCGCGCCGTCCCGCGGGCCGATGTCCGTCCCCTACGACCAGCGCTGGCGCCTCTTCGCGACGTTCAACGGCGGCTTCATCTTCGCCGACGGCGGCAACGGCTCGTCGATCGGCGGCAGGGAGTATGAGCCGCTCAAGGCGGGCCTGGCGACCCTCGTCGCCTACCGCGACGGACGCGTCGACGTGAAGCGTTGGGACGGAGGCCCGGTCGCCGGCCCCGATGTCGCGTTCGCCCGCCAGAGCCTGCCGCTGATCGTCGACAACGGCCGCCTGAACCCGGCCCTGAACGACAGCTCGCAGTGGGGGTACACGCTCGGCAATGCGGTCCGCGTGTGGCGGACGGGGGCCGGGATCGACCGCCACGGCAACCTCATCTACGCCGCCGCGGACTACCAGACGGTGACCACGCTCGCGCGGATCCTGCAGCGGGCCGGCGCGGTGCGGGCGATGGAGCTCGACATCAACCCGGAGTGGCCGACGCTCATCACCTACTCGCACCGCGGCGGGCTGGGTCCGGTGCGGGTCGTGCCCAACTACCAGCAGCCGGTGGGGCGCTATCTGGTGCCGGACGACCGGGACTTCTTCGCCGTCTACCGGCGCGTGCCCGGGCCGGTGACCGTGCCCTTCCGCTGACGTCGGCGCGGTGCCGGCCGGCTGAAGCGATCATCTAGGGTCAGCGCATGGAGTCGGCGCTCGTTCTGACCCGCGCGCAGATCCTCGCCTTCCGAAGGCGGGCCGGCGCGCTCGACGAGCGGCTCCCCTGGGGGCCGCGCTCCCTGCGCCAGGCGGCGTGGGCGGGGCTCCAGGACAGCATGCCGCGGGCGGCGCTCCTGTCGATCCATGCCCGCGTCGAGGGGGCCGGGCCGGCGAGCTGGGAGGATCCGTCGCTCGTCCAGCTCTGGGGGCCGCGGTACTCAGCGTACGTCGTCGCCGCCCCCGACCTGGCGGTGTTCTCGCTCGGCCGGTTCCCGGACGACGCGAAGGGCCGGCAGAGGGCCACCGGCGCGGCGACGCGCCTTCACGCCCACCTCGGCGGCGCCCGGATGCGCTACGGCGATGCGGGCGCGGGCCTCGGCGTGAACGCCAACTCGCTGCGGTACGGGACGACCACCGGGACGATCCTCATCCGCTGGGACGGCGCTCGCCAGCCGGTCGTCTGGACGGTGCCGGCGCCGGACGTCGACCCGTTCGAGGCTCAGCTCGAGCTGGCCCGCCGGTACCTGCACGTCTTCGGCCCGGCGACGGCGGCGGCGTTCAGCAAGTGGGCGGGAGTCTCGGGCCGGGCAGGCACCGCGGCGTTCGATGTGCTGCGGGAGTCGCTCGAGCCGGTGCGGACGCCGGTGGGCGAGGGATGGATCCTGACGAGCGACGAGCCGGCGTTCCGCGCCGAGCCGGGGCCGGCCGCTCCGGCACGGCTCCTGCCGAGTGGCGACGCCTTCTTCCTGCTCCAGGGCGCCGATCGCGAGCTCCTCGTCCCGGACGCCGCCCGCCGCGGCGAGCTGTGGACGCCGCGCGTGTGGCCCGGGGCGGTCCTGCTCGGCGGCGAGGTCCGCGGCGTCTGGCGGCGCGCGAACGAGGTCGTGACCGTGGAGGCCTGGGGCCGTGTGTCACGCGCCGAGCGCGACGCGATCGAGGCGGAGGCCGCGGGGCTGCCGCTGCCGGGGGTGGAGGGGCGGATCGTGGTCAGGTGGGGCGCACGCGTAGGAGGACAGCCATGAGCTCGACACCAGATCACGCATACGACGCCCTGATCGTCGGCGCCGGCCCGGCCGGTCTGAGCGCCGCGCTCGTGCTCGGGCGGATGCGCCGCCGGACGCTGATCGTGGACACCGACGCCCCGGCACATGCGGTGTCGCGGGGGGTGCACGGCTTCCTCGCCCAGGACGGCACGCCTCCCCTCGATCTCCGGCGTGCCGGGCGTGAGCAGCTCGGGCCGTACCCGGCCGTGGAGCACCGCGGGGTGGCCGCCCGCTCGGCCCGCCTGGTGGAGGGCGGGACGTTCGAGCTCGCGCTCGCCGACGGCAGCCGCGTCACCGGCCGGCGCCTCCTGCTCGCACACGGGATGCGCTACGGCCTGCCCGAGCTGGAGGGCGTGGCCGGGCTCTGGGGTACCAGGGTCTTCCACTGCCCGTACTGCCACGGCTGGGAGGTGCACGATCAGCGGCTCGGCGTTTACGGAACGGGCACGAGGGCAGTTCATCAGGCAGTGCTTCTGACCTCGCTCAGCGATGACGTGGTCATGTTCTGCGCGTCGGCGGGCGGATTCGACGCGGATGAGGTGCAGATGCTGCGCACCGCCGGCGTCGAGGTACGGATGGACCGCGTCGAGCGCGTGGCCGATCGAGAAGGTGCGCTCCAGATGGTGCTCGCGGGAAGCGCGCCGATGGCCCGGGATGCCCTGTTCATCCAACCGCACCTCACACTGGCGAGCGACCTCGCGGTCAGCCTCGGCGCGGAGCTCACCGAGACCGGAACCGTCGCCGTCGACCCGACCGGTGAGAGCGGCGTTCCGGGCCTCTACGTCGCCGGCGACGCCGCGACGCCGGTGCAGTCCGTGGCCGTGGCCGCGGGCAGCGGCGCCCGGGCGGCCTATGCCATGAACGCCTCGCTCGCGACCGACCACTGACCAGAACGGAGGACCCCATGGACTACGAACGCCCAGTCTCACCCGCGGAGTCGCGCCGGATCTCGATGACGTTCGGGGTGCTGTACCTCATCACGTTCGCCACCTCGATCCCTGCGCTCTATCTCTTCCAGCCAGTGCTCGACGACCCCGCCGGCTACGTCGCCGGAGTGGGTCACGACAACCGCATCTTCCTGGCGGCGTTCCTGGAGCTGATCCTGATCATCGCGAACATCGGAACCGCCGTCGTCGTGTATCCGCTCCTGAAGCGCGAGAACGAGATCCTGTCGATCGGCTACGTCACCGCGCGGCTCGTCGAGTGCACCTTCATCCTGGTCGGCATCCTCAGCGTGCTTTCCGTCGTGACGTTGCAGCAGAACCCGTCGGCGGGGAACGAGGCGACGCTTGGGGCGATCGCGTACACCCTCGCCGCCATCAAGGACTGGACGTTCCTGCTCGGGCCGGGGTTCGTCGTCGGCATCGGAAACGGGCTGATACTCGGCTACCTGATGTACCGCTCCGGGCTCGTCCCGCCGCGGATGGCGATGCTCGGGCTGGTGGGCGGTCCGCTCATCTGCATCACCGGCATCCTCGTCATGTTCGGCGTCGACGAGCCGGGCGGCACGCTTCAGGGGATCGCGACGCTCCCCGAGGCCCTGTGGGAGCTGTTGCTCGGGATCTACCCGATCGTGTGGGGCTTCCGGGCCGTGCCGATCCTCTCGGGGCGCCGGGACGGCGTCCCGGCGATGGCCTCCAGGTAGGCGGAACCGCGGTACAGACGGGCGCAGCCGCCCTGGAGGCGCTGCGCCCGTCGGATCACACCGGGCGACTCACGCGCCCCGACCGGGTGCGAATGCGGTCGAGGGGCAGCTCCGCTGATCCCAACGGAACCTCCATCCGTACGCGCGTGCCGCCGCCCGGCGGACTGTGGACGAGCAGGCAGCCGTCGAGGGCTTCGATCCGATCGGCGAGCCCGCGCAGGCCGCTGCCGCTGGCCGGGTCGGCCCCGCCGGCTCCGTCGTCGCTCACCTCGGCGACAACGAGGTCGCCCTCGCCGATCTCCAGCCGGACGCGCGCGGTCGTGGCGTCGGCGTATCTGGCGACGTTGGTGAGCGACTCGGCGATGAAGTAGTAGAGCGCCGCCTCGATCGCCGGAGGCAGCCGCTCCGGCGGCACGTCGACCTCGACGGGCAGCGGTGAGCGGCGGGCCAGCGCCTCGACCGCGACGGCGAGTCCGCGGTCGGTGAGCACCGCCGGGTGGATGCCCCGCGCCAGCTCGCGAAGATCGGCGAGGGCGAGCGCCAGCTCCTCGCGCGCGGCGGCGATGATCGCCGCCGCCTCGACCGGGTTCGATGCGAGCTGCTCCTCGGCGAGCCGGAGGGAGATCGAGAGCGTCACCAGCCGCTGCTGCGCGCCGTCGTGGAGGTTCCGCTCGAGCTGGCGGCGGGCGTCGTCCGCGGCCTCGACGATGCGCGCGCGCGAGGCGCGAAGCTCCTCGGCCTGGCGTTTGCGCTCCGTGACGTCGGCGATGAGCGCCATGGCGGCGACGACGTCGCCGACTGCGTTGCGAATCGGAGCGGCCGAGATCTCGACGTCGAGCCGCCGACCGTCGCGGTGCATCCGTACCGTCTCGAAGCCGGTGTATCCGTCGCCGAGCGCCTCGCGGGCGCTGAGCGCATGGAACTCGGCGAGGTGGTCGTCCGGGATCCAGCACGGCGGTCGGCCGAGCACCTCCTCGGCCGACCAGCCGAAGATCGCCTCGGCCGCCGGGTTCCACAGGCGGACCCTGTCGTCGAGCCCGACCTCGACGATGGCGACCGGCGCGCTGTCGACGAGCGCCCGAAACCGCTCACCGGCTCGACCGGAGTCTCGGGGGCGCCGCGAAGGCTGCGGCGCGCCGGCGACGAGGAAGAGCGGCCGGTCCCCGGAGCGCGGCAGCGCGGCGCACGTCCACACGACGGCCAGCCGGTCGCCCGACGCCGTCCGCCAGTGGTTCTCCTGCTCGCCGAGCACGGCCCCGCCCACCGCACTCTCGATCCGCGAGCGCACCTGCGCCGCCTCGGCGGGATCGATCCACTGCTCCCAGAAGACCCGGCCGCCAACGTCGCGGTCGTCACACCCGAGCAGGCGCTGGAACGCGAGGTTCACGCCCCCGTCGGTCACGCGGCCGCGGTCGTCGATCACGCAGATCAGGCTCGACGCACCGTCGGCGATTGCCTTCAGCAGAGCGCGCCCGTCTTCCGTCCCCGCCTCGGGCCCGGAGCCCGTGGGAGGTGTCGGTCGCATCGTGCGGCGATGCTACCACGGGCGCGTCGCCGGAAGCCCTCGGACGGTATCCTGACGCAGACGAGAAACGGCACCCTGCGCGATGCCAAGGGAGGAGACTATGACGACGATGACGATCGACTACGCGGTGACGAATCCGGCCACGGGTGAGCAGCTCAAGGTCTACCCGACCATCACCGACGACGAGCTGGAGAAGGCCATCGCACTGGCGCACGAGACGCACCGGAGCTGGCTGCGGTCGACCACCGTCGACGAGCGCGCCAACCTGGTGCGCCGCGTCGGCGAGCTGCACGGCGAGCGGCGCGAGCAGCTGGCCGATATCATCGTCCGCGAGATGGGCAAGCCGGGAGCAGGCGCTCGGCGAGGTCGACTTCTGCACCGACATCTACGGGTACTACGCCGACAACGGCCGAGACCTGATGACGGACGAGCCGATCAAGCTGCTCGCCGGCGAGGGCTCGGCGATCATCCGCCGCAGCTCGCTGGGCGTGCTGCTCGGGATCATGCCGTGGAACTTCCCGGCCTACCAGGTCGCCCGGTTCGCCGGGCCCGACCTGATCATCGGCAACACCTTCCTGCTGAAGCACGCGCCGCAGTGCCCGGAGTCGGCCGAGGCGCTCGCAGCAGATCTTCCTCGACGCCGGCTTCCCCGAGGGCGCGTACGTCAACATCTACGCGACCAACGAGCAGATCGCCTGAGGTGATCGCCGACCCGCGGGTGCAGGGCGTGTCGCGTGACCGGCTCGGAGCGCGCCGGCGCGGCGGTCGCCGAGATCGCCGGCCGCAACCTGAAGAAGGTCGTGCTCGAGCTGGGCGGCTCCGACCCGTTCATCCTGCTCAGCACCGACGACCTCGACGCGACGGTCGAGTCGGCCGTCGCCGCCCGCCTGGACAACGCCGGCCAGTCGTGCAACGCGGCCAAGCGCTTCGTCGTGATCGACGAGCTCTACGAGCCGTTCCTCGAGAAGTTCACGGCGGCCATGACCGCCTGGAAGCCGGGCGACCCGGCGGCGCGAGGGCACGGAGATCGGCCCGCTGTCCTCGAGCGTCGCCGCCGACCGGCTGCAGGATCAGGTCGAGCGAGCGGTCGCGGGCGGCGCCAGGCTGGTCGGCGGCGGCGGACGCGAGGGCAACTTCTTCTCGCCGACGGTGCTGACCGACGTCACGCCCGACAACCCGGCCTACCGCGAGGAGTTCTTCGGACCGGTCGCCGTCGGTCTACACGGTCGGCTCCGAGGACGAGGCGGTGAAGCTCGCCAACGACACGCCGTTCGGGCTCGGCTCCTACGTGTTCACGACCGACCAGGACCAGGCCGACCGCGTCGCCGACCAGATCGACGCCGGCATGGTCTACGTCAACATCGTCGGCGCCGACGGCGCCGAGCTGCCGTTCGGCGGCGTCAAGCGCTCCGGCTTCGGACGCGAGCTCGGGCGCTACGGCGCCGACGAGTTCGTGAACAAGAAGCTGATCCGGGTCGGCTGACCGGCCCGGCTCCTGACCGGCTGGGCGGGGACGGATGCCGTCCCCGCCCAGCACCGGATGTCAGGGCAGCTCGGCGTACTGCGGCGCGTCGTCGCCGATCTCGTGCCACTTCGCCTTGTACGCGACCAGCTGGTGGAAGCTGGGCTTCATGTCGAGGTCGGCCATGAGGCCGGCGGCCACGAAGTAGACGTCCCCGAGGTCGTCGTAGAGGCTGGATCCGCAGTGGCTGCAGAAGTTGCGGGGCGCCAGGTGGCTCTCGTAGGTCTCACCAGGTCCCGGCCCTTGGTGAACCTGAAGTTCTCCTTCGCCACCACCACACCGGCCAGGCTCGACCCCGTCCAGTGCTGGCAGCGAGAGCAGTGGCAGTAGCCCAGCGACTGCGGATCGGCGACCTCGAGCTCCACACCGCCGCACAGGCACGTTCCGGTGAGCGTCTCGGACATTGCGACCCCCTTCCCGTGGTTGGCCGAACGATCCGGGCCACCGTACCAGACCGCTCGCCGCGCTCCCGTGAGCGGTGCCGACCGGTTGCCACGCTGCCCAGGGCATGAGAGGATCGCCGCTGCCGTCCCTGAGGAGGTCCACAGGTGAACGAGGGCGCGTCCACTCGTGGCCGGCCGGCGGCGGCAAGACGCCGGTCAGCTGTGCTGCTGCTCGCCACGGGCTTGGCCGTGGCTCTGGGCGCGCCCGTCGCAACGGCGGCCACCACGCTCAACTCATGCTCGCCGGCCGCGTTCGACGCGGCCGTGACGGCGGGCGGGACCGTCCGCTTCGGCCTCGACTGCCCCAGCCTGGTTGTCAGCAGGACGACCGTCGTCCCCATCGGCAAGACGCTGGACATCGAGGGCAACGGCCATGCGGTGACGCTGAGCGGCGGCGGGGCCCGGCAGCTGTTCAAGGTGACCGGAGGCCTGCTCACGGTGCGTGGCGTGACCATTCTGGGAGGCGCGGCCGTCGGTGCCGGCGGTGCGAACGGCGCTTCCGGCACCCCGGGCGCAAACGGGAGCGGCGGCACCAACGGCACCAGCGGCGGCGCCGGCCAGCCGGGTGTTGCGGGCGGCGCGGGCGCATCCGGGGGCGCCGGAGGTACGGGGCAAGCCGGCGGCGCCGGGCACATGGCCAGGGGCGGCGCGGTGCTCGTCCTGAGCGGCACCGCGAGCTTCGGGAACGTCACCTTCCGCTCGAACGTGGTGACGGGCGGTATGGGCGGGCTCGGCGGCAATGGCGGGCGCGGCGGCTCCGGCGGGCGCGGCGGCATCGGCGGGCGCGGGGGCGTTGGAGCCACGCCCGGGGCTCTGGGAGCGGCCGGCGGCGGCGGCGGCTCGGGCGGCGCCGGTGGGGCGGCTGCGGCGGCCGGCAAGGGCGGCGCCGGCGGCGCTGCGTTGGGTGGCGCGATCTACAACGCCGGCACGCTGACGCTGACCGCCGTCACCTTCCGCGGCAACTTCGCCCAGGGCGGCCGCGGCGGGCTCGGTGGCAGCGGCGGCAGCGGCGGCCAGGGCGGCTCGGGCGGCGCCGGCGGCGGCGGCGGTCCGGGCGCGAACGGCGCGGTGGACATCTCCGGCGGGATCGGCGGCACGGGCGGGTCCGGCGGGATGCCGGCCGGCGCTGGCTCCGGCGGCGTCCCGGGCGCTCCGGGCAGAGGAGGAAACGGCGGCGCGGGTGGCCAGGCGGCGGGAGGCGCGGTCTACAACGCCGGCAACCTGGAGATCGTCTCGGGAGTCTTCGACCAGAACTCGGTGCAGAGCGGCCCGGCTGGCCAGGGCGGCACCGGCGGCTTCGGCGGGTCCGGCGGCGCCGGAGGCAGCGGAGCGTCCGGCGGCAGTGGAGGGCTCGGCGGCAGCGCCTGCTGTCTGACCGGTGTCGGCGGGATGGGTGGTCATCCGACCGGCGGCGTGGTCGCGGGAGCACCGAGCGTCGCCGTCAGCGGCGGCAGTGGGGGCGCCGGCGGCGGCGCCGGATTGGCGCAGGGCGGTGGGATCGCGAGCACGGGATCCTTGAAGCTGACCGGCGCGGCGTTCACGGGCAACACGGTCCAGGCCGGGAACGGCGGGGCCGGATCGCTCGGCGGAGGCGGCGGCAACGGTGCATCCGGGGTCCAGGGCGGCTTCGGCGGGCCGGGAGGCTCGGGCGGCAGCGGCCCGGCCGGTGGCGGCGCCGGGCAGCCCGGTGCGGACGGCACCGTTGGTGGAAGCGGCGGCTCGGGGGCCGACGGCGGCACCTCGGGCAAGGGCGGACGCGGTGGCGACGCTCGCGGCGGCGGGCTCTTCACCACGGTCGCCCTCGCCGTCGATTCGGGGAACTCGTACAGCCGCAACGCCGTGACGGCCGGCGCGGGCGGCGTTGCCCGGCCCGGTGGCTCCGGCGGCCTGGCCGGTCTGGGAGGAGCCCCGGGCCACGGCGGCGCGGGCGGGATCGACGGCAACACCGGAACGGTGCATCCCAGCGGCTCGACTGGCGCCCTCGGCCCGGCGGGCGTGGGGGGCGAGACGGGACGCTCGACCGGTGCCGGGGCGGCCGGCACCGCGACGTTCCCCGATCACAACTAGTTCGGCCCTGAAAGCACGGAGAGGAGCTCACGATGAGCAAACAGGCGGCGCCTGAGACGAAAGGTGTGACGTCGGAGGTGCTTGGGTCCGTTGACCTCGGCCCCGAGATCGAGCGCATGGCAGGGCGCGAGCTTCGGATGCGGATGGTGACCATCGAGCCGGGAGGCGTGTTCGGTCCGATTCACGACCACAAGGACAGGCCGGGCATCGTCTACATCCTGCAGGGGACGATCACCGACCATCGAGATGGAGTCGCGACGGACTACGGGCCGGGACTGGGCTGGCCCGAGGATCGCAACACCACGCACTGGCTCGAGAACCGGGGAACGGTCCCGGCGGTCGAGATCTCGGTCGACATCGTCTGGCAGGAGTAGGCCGAGGCCTACCTGCGGACGCGGAACCGGAGGATCGTGGCGTCGCCCGAGCGCGCGCTGCTGATCGGTTCGAGATCCACTCTGGTGAGTCCCGGGGCCGAGAACGGGATGCCGTCGCCGAGCAGCACCGGCAGCACGTACACGAGGATCTCGTCGACGAGCCCCCGCTCCAGGCACTGGCCCGCCACATCGGCGCCGAGGATCTCCAGGTTCTTGCCGCCCGCGGCGGCAAGGGCGGTGGCAACGGCTTGCCCGATGTCCCCGCTCAGGATCGTCACGTCCGGCTCCGGCGGCTCCGGCGGCCTGTGCGTGAGCAGGAAGAACGGCCCGGCGAACGGGTAGTCCGTGCTGCCGGGATCCTCGGCCTCCATCTTGCTGCCGACGTCCCAGGTTCGCCGGCCGATGAGCATGGAGCCGGTGGCGGCCGCGATCTCGGCGAAATCGTCCGGCGCCACGAAGTGGGCGAGCGGGCGACCACCGCCCCAATCCATCCTGTGACCGGGAGCGGCGATGAAGCCGTCGAGCGACATCGCCCTGTTCACGACCACCTTGCCGTTTTCGGTGCTCGTCTCGCTCATCTGCTCCTCCGCTCTTCTCAGGCCGGTCGCTCGTACCCGAGAGCATCGAACGCCGCCGGATAGACGACCCGACCGGCGAGGTCGGATCTGTATCCCGCGAGCCGCTTGACCATGAACGCCTCGTCGGGGATCTTCGGATGCGGGGAGATAAAGCCGAGCGCGCTCGCCCGCTCGAAGCCGAAGCGAGGATAGTAGGCGGGAATGCCCTCGACCATGACGGCCGGCTCGCCCGCGTCCTGGGCGCGGCCGAGCGCGTCCCGGATGAGCTGTGTCCCCACACCGATGCGCTGGCGGTCGGGCCGAACCGACATCGGCGTGAGGTTGAGGATCCGTGGACGGGACCCGCCTTCGACGCCGACCCAGCTCAGCATCACGTGAGCGATCACCCCGGAGGAGTCCTCGGCGACCAACGCCAGCTCCGGGATGAACTGCTCGGACGCCCGGATGCGCTCGACGAACGCCGCGACCTCGTCGGGGTGACCGGCGAACGCCGCGCTGACCACCTCTGCGATCACGGGATGGTCGGCCTCGCGCTCGGGACGGATGACGACGCCTTCGGGCACGGGTGGCGATCGTAGTTGAGGTACGCCGCGGCGTAATAATCACGCGGTGTCCGACCACATCAGGTTCACGCGCGCGGACACTCTGCACGCCGCGGTGGGTGTCGCCCCGGCCGTCCCGCTGATCGCGCTCGGTCACCTCACGCCGGGCGTCGCATTTGCGATTGGCCTGCTGCCGACCTCCTTGATGGGCATCGCGCCTCGCCGGAAGCTCCGGGTCCTGTATGGGATCGTCGGCTGCCTGTTCGGGGTCGGGATCCTCGCCGGCGCGACGATCAACACGTCCCACACCGCTGTCGTATCGGCGTCGCTGTTCGTCGTCATCTGTCTCGGGGCGACGATGCTCGCCGCCAGGCGACCGGCCGGCGCAGTGCTCCTCGGGATACTGATCCCGTCGCTCGGGGTCGGGACGGGATACGAGGTGTCACGGGCCGCCGCCCTGATGGTCGCGTTCATGGCGGGGTCGATCTGGTCGTGCCTGGTGACGCTGCCAGTGCACGAGTTCCCCGGGGACCCGAACGTGAGGGAGCGTCTGCGGGCGATGCAGCCTCCGCATCCCAAGACCTACGGGGTGCTGCTCGGCCTCACGGCGGCGACGGCGATTCTGGTCGGGGACATCTTCGACATCCCGTATGCAGGGTGGATTGCAACCGCCGCCATGCTGGTCATCAGGCCGGTCCAGCAGATGACCGGGTGGCGAGGAGTAGGCCGTGCCATCTCGACGATCGCGGGGACGATCGTCGTGATCATCACTCTGAACCTCGACCTGGGCTACACGGCCACCGCGGTTGCCTGCGCGGTCATCGCGATCCTGACCATCGGGGCCAGGACCAGCAAGCTCTATGTCACCTCGTTCGGAACCGCGTTCCTGATCCTGACCATCGAGCTCCACCAGGTCTCGAGCACGGCGGACGTGCATCAGGTCGGGAGGTATCGGATCGGCAACAACGTGCTGGGCGCTTCGATCGCGTTGCTCTTCGGCCTGCTCGTCTCCTGGCTCCTCGAGCGCTATTGGTTCGCACCCCGCGCACGGAGCGCCGCTTCGTAGGTCGTTGCCCGCCCCCTGGGGGCTCATCCGCTCTGAACGACGCTAGCGCCCGATGGCGTAGAGGGTGGCGTTGTTGATGGCGTAGACGGTGCCGTCGGGGCCGATGAGGGTGGGCGTGTAGGCCTCGGGGCGCGGCGGGTTGAGGTGGATCTTCTCGGCCAGGGCGTTGCGCGCCAGGTCCCAGCGGTAGAGGGTTCCGTCCTCGCTGTTCATGATCACCGAGCCGTCCGCGGAGTCGACCGCGGCCGAGTTGATGCACCACTCATACCGGGCTCCCGCGGGTTCGCCGGGGACGTGCACGGGCGACAGGATGATGTGGACGGCCTTCATGACCCGGGTGTTTGCGTAGGGGTCTTTCTGGCTTACCCGGGGGTCCAGCACGGCGACCTGGTTGTGTCCGTTCCCGTGCGGCCCAATGCCGAAGTAGTTGTTGTACTTGGACACCAGCAGGTACGGCGAGGTTCCGTGGTAGCTGGGCACCGAGCGGGCGGGCAGGACGGAGACAGTGTTGTCCCAGCCGAAGGATCCCGGTGTTTTGGCCCTGGTCAAGGTGGCGTCGTAGTGCAGGAGCCAGCCGCGGTCATCGTGGTTGGGGAACGGATTCTCCAGGACGCCGTAGTACACGTCCCCGTCCGGTCCGACCGTCGGCGAGGCGGACGAGCTATCCGAGATGAAGGCAGGCTGGCCGCTGATCGGGTCCTTCAGCGTGACATGGAACCTGGGCTTGAGCGTGGCGGCGTCGAGCCCGACCAGGATGCCGCGTGTGGGGCTCGTGACGGTGATGTAGACGGTCGTGCCCGAGGGCGACAAAGCCGCGGCGCAGTTCATGGCCACGCCATCGATGGCCGGGTTGCCGGCGGCCGCGGCGGCGGTGATCCACGTCGCGTGACCGTGGCGATCGATGCGGGCGATCCCGCTGGACAGGTGCGCCGGCGTTGCGCCGGTCACGGTGAACCCGAAGTACAGCGACCCGTCGGATCCCGCGGTCAGCGGTGTGGTGATCTGCACGGCCTTGTCGTAGGCGGACCGGTGTGCCCGCCACTGAGCGGCGCCGTAGAACACCCGCCGCCGCACCGCACCGCCGGTCATGTTGGCGTGCCGGCGGATGAGCACCGTCCCGCCGGCACCGGCGACTGCCAGGGTTGCGCGCGGCGTCAGCACGGCGGGCAACGGCGGCAAAAAGGCGCCAGTGCCGCCGGTGAACGCAGGCGGTCGGTAGTCAGTACTCAGCGACCAGCGCCGGGCGCCGCTCCTCCCGGAGTAGGCGACCACCCGGAACCCCGCCTTGGCGCTCACCCGGGTCGGAACCACCACCGTATTCGCCCTGGTGATCATCGGGGAGCCGTAGTGAATGAGCAGCGCCCCGAACCTCACATCCGGAGCCAGATCGACCTTCGCCGTCCAGCGGATCCGGCGGAACGGCTGTGGCCGCGTGCGCGCCGCCGCCGCGTGCGTGCGCGTTCCCCGCGAAACCGGCCCACTCGACGGCTGCCCTCGGGCCACCCTTCCGCGGATGACCGGCGTTCGTGCTCTGCGCGCCTGATACCGCCGGCCACAGCGAGAAGCCGAGCACCATCGCGGCCGCGGCAACCGCGCCGGACCTCGCCAGCGTGACATCCGCACCCCGTGACCCCCGCAGCCAGTCCATCATGACCGTCCTTCAATTCCCTCCGCCATCTGGCAGGTTGAGGATCGTCCTTGTCGGAGAAGAAGTCAATCCCGGATCGGATCCCCGGCGTGCACGACCCCGCCATTCCGCGGTCAATGTCCTCCTGAGACATGTGCGTTGCCCCACGCTAGAGCAATGGCCTCACCACCGGTTGATGAGTTACCGGAGCCAAAGCATTCGAGCCGGAGGGTATGGACCCCTGTTACGTTGACATCGACGGTCTTTGGCTTAAGGGCGCCGACAGTGAAGGTCCGGAGGGTGCGCCCGTCGCCATAGAGTATTACGCCCGCTTGGAAATTGGGGGGCAACTTCGCCGCTAGTCCGAGAGTGGCTTGGAACCGGCGAGCGTGATGCTTTAGCTTATACGCAGGAAACGCAGTTGGGTCACCGACGCTACAATAGAACGAGATGCTCTTGGGGTAGATCGATCCAGATATCTTGACCGGGCCCGGGTTTACCAGCGTGGCGAGATCCCCGGAAGGCTTCAGGTCTGAGAGATATGAGGACGTACTGGAAGTCTCCGGAGTTACCACCGGGGCAGGCTCGCTTGGTTTTGTGCCCGCAGTGGTTGAATTGGGAGGGACGGGCGAAGAGGCTGCTTTCGGCGGCGTCTCAGAGTTAAGGTGAACCAACGCGAGTACTACCGCCACGGCAGCTACGACGCTTCCGATAATCGTCCAGACGAGTGTCCGCCCTCGCCGCATAGGCCCTCCGGGCCATCGTGCCTAAGTCCAGGCAACCTAGCATCCGGCGATCAATTCCCTCAGCGCCTCAGGCGCGGCCGGCTGTCGGCGTCTTGCTCGCGATCCAGTCGAACATCGGCACCTCTTGGCGGCAGCAGACGCCCCCGTGCCCCAGCCCGTCGACCAGGAACGGCTCCGCGTTCGGGATCGCTGCCACCAGGCGGCGGCCGTGCTCGAACGCAACCATGGAGTCGTCCTCGCTATGCCACACCGCGACCGGCTGGCGGATGTCGGCCGGCGCAAAGCCCCACGGCCGAAGAATCGCCAGCCCGTCGTCGAGCCACCCGTCACGACCGGGCCGGATCCCCTCCTGGATCGCCTCTAGCACGTACGCGGCGGTCGCCCGCTGCTCCGGCGTGGCCGCCGCCGGGTCCTCACCGACCGCGCGCATAAAGCCGTCCACATCGGCGTTGCGCAGGTTCTCGACTTCGGGGTCGTAGAAGCGCGCCAGCGCCTGCCGCCCTTCCGGCGTCGGCCGCAGCGCCTGCTCGCGGGTCAGCGTCAGCTCCTCGTCCTCCCAGGCGGCGCCGTCGACCGCATCGTCGAATCCGGAACTACCGGCGCCGGAAATGACCGCCACTACCCGGTCGGGCAGGAACGCGCCGCAGGCCAACGCGTAGGGCCCGCCACCGGACACGCCGATGACGGCGAACCGGTCGACGCCCACCTCGTCCATGAGCGCGGCCGTGGCCTCGACCATGCTGCCCAGGGACCGGTTGGGGTCGGCGGGCGCATTGCCGTAGCCGGGGCGATCGATGCCGATGATGCGCAGCCCCCGATCGCGCGCCGGGGCGTCCCACCACTTCGGCATCAGACGGGAGCACGGCGTGCCGTTGTGGACGACGACTGCGAACCCGGCTGGATCGCCGAGCTGGTGGGTGATCGAGGAACCCGTCATTCTGCCTCCCGGTGATCGGCCGCGGACGCTACTGCGCTCGAGCCGGACCCGCAAGCCGCATCATTCCGACCGCCCGTCACACATAGTCCGACGTGCAAAGCCCTATCTACCTTCCCCCGGCTTCCTTGACTCCGTCCGACCCCTCTGCAACACTTCTGATCGAACACACGTTCGACCCAGGAGGGCGACCGGTGGATCTGAGTTCCAGACAGCAGGAGATCTTGGCGTACGTGAACACGCACGTCGACCAGCACGGATATCCGCCTACGGTGCGCGAGATCGGCCAGGCGGTGGGGCTCACGTCGCCGTCGACCGTCCACGCCCACCTCGAGAAGCTCGCCAAGGCCGGCCTCATCCGGCGCGACGCGACCAAACCGCGTGCGCTCGAGGTGATCGAGGGCGGGCGCTCCCGCCGCGGCGCGGTGGTCGAGCTTGCCCCTCCCTCGCACGCGACCGTCCTGCCGCTGGTCGGCGAGGTCGCGGCCGGCTCGCCGGTTGTGGCCGAGGACCGGGTCGAGGACTACCTCACCGTGCCCGACCAGCTCGCGCCCGACGCCGACTTCGTGCTGACGGTCAAGGGTGACTCGATGATCAACGCCGGCATCCTCGACGGCGACCTCGTGGTCGTCCGCAAGCAGACCGATGCCCGAAACGGCGAGATCGTCGTCGCGCTCGTCGGCGACGAGGACGCGACCGTGAAGCGCTTCTTCCGCGAAGGCGGCCGGGTGCGGCTCCAGCCGGAGAACGACACGCTCGAGCCGATGTTCCCCGACCAAGTGGAGATCCTCGGCACCGTGAAGGCGGTGCTGCGACGGCTGTGACCGTGGTCAACGACCCCCATCGTCCCTCCTCCGAGCCGACGCTCGAGGACGTGGTGCTGCGTGCACTCGCCGAGGCGCGCGTACGCCGGCCCGAGCGCCGGCCGACGTGCCCGGTCTGCGCCGCCCGCATGTGGGCGATCGAGCGCGCCGGCGGGCGGGTCGAGCTCCACTGCGGCGAGTGCGGGTCGGTGCTGGCCGACGACGTCGCGGCCGAGTCGTCGCTCCGGCTCGTCGCCTGATGGACGCCTCCGGCCAGAAGCGCCGGTCCCTGCCACAATCCGCGCGTGCGCCTGACCCGCCGTCAGCTGCTCGCCGCCGCGGCGCCGCTCGTGCTCGCCGGCTGCTCGCGGCCGGGTAGCAGCGCCGCGCCGGAGACGTTCGCATCCCGCGGCCCGAATGCGCAGGTGCCCGACCCCGAGCTCCTGCTCGGCGTGCCGCCGCGATCGATGGCCGCGGCCTCGGTCCCGGAGTTCACGAAGCGGTTCAACGTGAAGGTGACCATGATCGCGCCCCCCGGCGCCGACTTCGCGCCCGGGAGCGTCGACGTCCTCCTCCTCGACCAGGAGACCCTCTCCGCCCTGATCGCCGCGAAGCGGGTCGAGCCGCTCGACCGGACGCTGATCGCCAACCGCAAGCTGCTCGAGCCGCCCTTCGACGATCCGTCATTCGACTCGGGCGGCGCGCACAGCGTCCCCAAGGACTACACCGTCGTCGGCTTCGCGCTCGCCGCGCGGGCCGGCGCCGCCGGCCCGTCGAGCTGGGCCGACTTCTTCGACCTCGCGACCACGTTCCCCGGCCAGGTCGGCGTGCCCGACGACGCCGTGACGGTGATCGGCGCGGCGCTCGTCGCCACCGGCCACGACTGGAACTCCTCCGCCAGCGGCGACCTGGACGATGCGCGCGCCCTCCTCACGTCCGTTCGCCCCCGAATCGGAGTCGGCGGCACCGTCGACCGCGCCCGCCTGAACGGCGGCCTGGCCGTCATGTGCACCGGCCTCGGGTTCCGCGACGCGAGGGCCGGCGTGCGCTTCGTCGTCCCGCCCGAGGGCACCGTCGCCCGACCGCGCCTGCTCTGCATCCCCGAGTTCGCCCCCGACCCGGTGTCGGCCCACGCCTGGCTGAACCACGCCCTCGACCCGCTCGTCGCCGCCCGCGACACCGTGCGCACCGGCCGGGCGACCCCGGTCGGCGAGGCCACGTTCGCGCTCCCGCCGAAGCTCCTCACCAACCCCGCCGTCTACCCGCCTGCGCTCCCGCCGGTCGCGCTCGGGTTCTCCGACCCCTCCGAGGCCGGCCTCGAAGCGCGCACCGCGATCTGGCAGGAGCTCGTCGCGCCGCCCACCCGGCGCTGATCCGACCGGTAGTGTTCACGGAGCCGATCAGGCAGTCGCGGCGCCCTCGGGCGTCGAGGAAAGTCGGGACACCGCAGGGCGAGGGTGCCGGGTAACGCCCGGACGGGGAAACCCGATGGAAAGCGCAACAGAGAGCAGACCGCCGACCGGCGCCCTCGGGCGCCGAGGCAAGGGTGAAACGGTGGTGTAAGAGACCACCAGCGCCCGCGGAGACGTGGGCGGCTAGGCAAGCCCCACCCGGTGCAACACCAAGCGGAGCGATGACGCGGCCCGCCGAGCTCCAGGTAGGTGGCACGAGCCGGCCGGCGACGGCCGGCCCAGATGGATGACTGCCCCAGACAGAATCCCGCTTATCGATCGGCTAAAGGAAAGCCCTGCTTTGCAGGGCTTTCCCATTCCTATAGGAGCGCGGAGCATCACCGAGGCATCACGAGATCGGCCTTGGATGGCCCGTTTCGAGCCCCGGCGGCCGCGAGAACCGCGTGGTTGCGCGGAGAGCGTTCCGGTAGCCGCGACCGGTGTAAGGCGTTTGCTTACACCTTCGGGCCAAGGCCCAGCCCCCACGAGCGTTGGCCTGCGGCCGGTTCTCAAGACCGGTCGACTTTGGCTCAACGAGGCAATTTGAGTTGGGGTCTGGGCCCTCCGACGCGCCCCCGCCGGACCGAATCGGAACGAGCAGGGCGAGGGTCGGCGCAGCGTTCAGGTCTGGTTGTGGGTCGCCTTTTGCCGCTTCGGCGGGGATGTCCCTTGGTCGGCGACGCCGGAATCCACGAGCTGCCGACCGCGAATCAGTCGAGTAGATGGATCGTGAAGGCGACTGCGAATCCGAGCGTGGTGACGACGCCGACTGGCTTGCCTCCGTGCTCGTATGCCTCGGGCATCATCGTCTCGGCGAGCATGGTGAGGATCGCGCCTCCCGCAAATGCAAGGACGAAGGCGATGGTGCTTGGCGAGGAGTCCTGGAAAAGGCTGTACCCGGCGAGCGAGGCGAGTCCTGAGATGAGTGCGATCGCCACCCACATCCAGAGGATTCGCGACTTCCTCCAGCCGCTGCTGGCGAGCCCTGCGGTGGAGGAGATTGATTCGGGCAGGTTGGAGATGAAGACGGCGGCGAGGTAGGCGGCGCCCACCGCGCCGCTTTCGAAGATCGTCAGACCGATCACCATTGACTCAGGGACCCCGTCGAGCACCGTCCCGAGCACGATCGAGAGCGCTGAGCCGCTGTCTTGGTGGCCGGTCGCACGTTTGCGGTCGCCTCCACCGAGGCGGTCGATGAGCCAGTCGCCGGCGAAGAAGACCAAGCAACCGGCGAAGAAACCGCCGATGACCCAGCCGTGGCCCGATGACTTCCCGATCGCCTCATCGACCAGATCGAACGCAACGGCGCTGATCAGCACGCCTGCGCCGAAGGCCATGATGAGGCCGATCACTTGCAGGCGGATTCGGAAGCGGAGCGCGACTAGCGCGCCGATCACGAGCGGGGAGGCTGCCAGTAGTCCCCAACCGAAGGCGGCCGCCATCTCTAGACCTCCTCGCCTCTCACCGCCGCGCCGGTTGAGTTGAGGCCCCGCTTGCGAGGAAGCTCGCGCGGAGATTCGCCGCGTTGCGGGTGGTGGCGTTCGTCAACGGGTGCATCGTTGTTGTCTGCGAAGGGCAAGAGGTCACCAGTGAGTCAGGTGGGTTTGGGTGCTTCTCGTTGGACGATGGCTCGGATGGTTTCGACTCCGACGATTGTGAGGGCGATGGTGACCGTCGCCATGATCCAGCCGCGGGCGAAGAGGGGGGCGATCAGGGCGAGGATGAGCAGGGTGATCGCGGCGATGCCGTAGGTCGTCAGGCGGTTCTGCAGGAAGGGCCGTGCGGCGCGGCGTGCACGGAGTGCAGGGTTGGTGTTGCCGACGAACCAGACGCCGAGCAAGAGCACGGCGCCGAGGGTGATCCAGACCCAGGCGCGGTCGGCGAGCGTCTGCGAGAGAATGTTCCATGCGTTGTGTGCAGCGGGCTTGACGCTGTCGTCCTTGGCGAGATGGTCGATCAGGTAGCCGCCTCCGGCTCGGCGCACGACCAGCATCAGGAGTCCGACGAGGAGCAGGCCGATCGCGAGGGCGCGGAGCTCGATCCGGCGACGCCCGTGGGCCAGCCAGACCGCGGCGGCTGCGACAGCCAGCGCGAGGAGCCACATCCAGTTGGCGACGGCGCGCAGGATTCGCGTGAGCGTTTGGACGGTCTGCAGTTGGTTGGCGTCGACGATCGCGATCTTGCCGGCCGAGTCGGGCAGCTTGTCGGCGACGCGTCCGATTACGACCACCTGGTCGCCGATCTGGATCATGATCGGGCGAAGGTCGAGCACGACAGTCCCGTTTTCGGTGTGGGTGAACGTCGACTTGTTGTCCAACAGCTTGACGAGCTGTTGCTGTGTGGCGGTCGTCGTCTCGATCCACGCGTTCTGAGCCCGCGGCCGTTCGAGCGCTGCCTCCGCTGCCCGATATGCGCCCGAGCGCGACAGACCGGCCAGGACAGGTGCCAGCCCCTTCTGCGCGGGCGGCAGTCGGGCCGCGATCGCCGCCTGCACGTCGACATTGTCGTAGAGGCCGTCAACTGCGGCGTTCGCGACCTGCGTCCGGATCGCGTCGTCCTCGATCATGTTCCGCGAGATCGTCTTGAACCCGGTCTGGTCGAGTGCCGTGTGCGCGACGTAGTAGGCGATCATCCCGACGAGCGCAAGCAGGATCGCCACGACGGTCAGCGTGCGCGCAGCGATCCGGCGTCTGCGGGACAGCCCGCCGGGGCTAGAGCTCGGCCGCGGCTCGCTGATCGCCTGTGTCACGCCGTGACTCTCCGTGTCCTGAACCATGTACGCCACGATCAGCGCGGCAGGGAAGAAGACCAGGCTGAAGAGGAAGTAGCCGAAAAAGCTGTGCCCCTTGCGACCCGCGACGCGCGCGGGCCAAAAGGCGATCGCCACCCAGATGATGAGGAACAGGATCGATCCAAACCACCAGCCAGACATGTGAACCTCCGTGTCGAGGATTTCGGCTTTGTCTGTCGCACCGACTATGGGTCACGGAGGCGCGGCTTTTCCTCATACGGATTGCATGATTTGCCCCATGGTTGGGGGGCGTTACTCGAGCGCCTCTTCGACGTCGTAGTCGAGCGCGAGCGCGAGCTTCGGAGCGCACTGGACGACTCGCGCAGCGCCTGTCACCGGCGTCACCGCCTCGAGGCTGGCGACGATCTCGTCTCGCGTCGCGCCGGCCGCGAGGGCGTGCGCCACGGCGTGCTGGAACGACGACGGCGCCGCGTCGACGGCGACCGTCGCGGCGACGCGCACGAGCGCCGCGGTCTTCTCGTCGAGGACGGCGGCGATAAGGGTGTTCTCCTCCCCCAGCAGGAGCCGACGAGCGCATCGTCGTGCACGGCGAGCCGGCGCAGGTGCTCCTTGTAGTCGTCCATCAGGCAGCACATATCTGACCTCGTGCAGGCCGCGCGCGCGTCATCCCTCCTGGGTGAGATTCGCGCCGCGGCGGGATAGAGGCTGCCCTCGAGCAGCCCGACCTCGACGGCACGCTCGATCGCCTCGCTGCGCGAGGAGACGCCGAGCTTGCGGTAGATCGAGACCGCCTCGGTCTTGACGGTGTTGCGCGAGATGAACAGCCGGCTCGCGATCTCCGGGAACGTGAGGTGGGTGGCGAGGTAGGGAAGCAGCCGCAGCTCCGCACCCGTCAGGCTCATCGCCCAGGCGCCCGCCGGCCCGGAGGTCGCCGCCAGACGCTCGCGCAGCTCGCGCGCGTCCTCGACCAGGGAGCCCATGTTCGGGCGGAGCTCGAGCACGCGCTCGGTCTCGGTGAGAACCGTGCGGGCGGCGCCGGGCTCGGCGAGCGCGAGGTGGGCGCGTGTGAGCTCGAGCCCGACCTGGACGGTCACCCAGGGAATGCCGTGGTCGAGCAGCGGCCGCAGGCGGTGGGCGCGTGTCAGCGCCGCGCGCGCATCCTCCTGTCTGCCCTCGTGGAGCGCGACGCGCGCCGTCGCCACGTGCGCGAGCGCGCTCGACGAGTAGTCGCCGAGGCCCGCCTCGTCGACGACCGCCTGGGCCGCGCGCGCGCGTTCGCCCGCCTCGCCCCAGGCTCCCTGCCTGGCCGCGAGGAGCGCGAGCTGCGCCTGTGCCAGGTAGACCTCCTCGGCGGCGCCGATCGGCGAGCCCCTCTCGACGGTCGCCGTCAGGTCGTCCGTCGCGCGATCGGTTGCGCCGAGCAGCGCGTGCGCGACGCCTCGCCCGAGGAGCGCGACCGGGACCCAGGCACTCTCGGCGGGCAGCTGATCCAGCGCCAGATCGGCGTCGGCGAGCGCCTGCTCGACACCGTCCGGCATCATGTGCGCCCGCAGGGTGGCGACCCAGGGCTCGATCGTGGCGCTGCCGTCCGAGAGCGGGATCGCCGAGGTCGCGCCGTCGGCGAGAGCGAGCCACCGCTCGGCTTCTGCCGGGCCGGCCCGTCAGCGCGCGGAACCAGGCTCCGTAGACGGCGAGCGCCGGGTACCGCGTCAGCTCGTCGTCGCCGAACCACCCGAGCCACTCCTCCAGGTCTCCATACGGCCGTCGTAGTAGAGCGGCAGGGCAAGGGCGTCGACCAAGCGCGGCGACGGTGTCCGTCTCGCCGGCGGCGTGCCCGTAGACGACCGCCGCCTCGGCCAGGTCGTTGGCGATGCACCAGGCCATCGCACGAGCGGTTGAGCGCGGGCACGACGTCCGGCTCGCTGCGCTCGAGCTCGTTCCGCAGCAGCTCCCCGAACAGGTGGTGGTAGCGGTACCACTCGCCTCGCCGGTCGAGGGGCACCACGAAGCGGTTCGCTGCGCTCGAGCGTCTCGAGCATCTGCGCCGATCCCGTCGTCTCGAGCACGGCGTCGCACAGGCCGCCGCACATGCGCTCGCAGCACCGAGGTGTGCTTGAGGAACTGCGCCTCGGCCGCCGGCAGCCGGGAGAGGAGCTCGAGGCGGAAGTACTCGGACACGAACCGGTCGTCGCCGGCGAAGCGCCCGGCGCCCGCCGGGCTTGGCGCCCCGGCCTGCAGCGACAGCGCCGCGAGGTACAGGCCGGCGGGCCAGCCCTCCGTCCGCTCGGTCAGCTCGGCGAGCTCGCTCGCGTCGAGCTCGACCCCCGCCGCTTCCAGCAGCAGCCGCCTCCCGCTCGTCCAGCCGGAGGTCCGCCACGCCGATCTCGTGCACCAGTCCCTGCGCCCGCCAGCGGGCGAGCGGCAGCGCCGGCTCCTCCCTGCTCGCGACCGCGATCTGCGAGCCGGCCGGGACGTACTGGAACAGCGCCGCGAGCACGTCCAGACAGGACGGATTGGCGACGGCGTGCAGATCGTCGAGCACCAGCACCAGCGGGCGCTCGAGCGCAGCCAGCGCGCTCCCGACGCGCGGGACGCGCTTCGACCAGGTGGATCCCCCGGGCCCGGACAGCGCGTCGAACACCTCGGGCGGGAGCGGCTCGACGCGGTGAATCGCCGCCGCGATGTAGCGCAGGAACACCACGGCGTCGTCGTCTCGCCCGTCGAGCGCGACCCACGCGAACGGACGCGGGTCGGCCTCGGCCCACCGCGCGAGCAGCGTCGTCTTGCCGTACCCGGCGGGCGCGACCACGGTCACGAACGGCGCGGTCGCGCGCGCACAGCCGTGCGATCACGTCCGCCTTCGCCACCGTGCCCGGCCGGGTCAACGGCGCAGCGAGCTTGACCTCCACGAGGTCGAAAGGAACTTCCGTGACCGCCATCGCGAACATCCTACCGAGACGAATCCGAGGCGACCGCGCGGGCGGGTTGGTGGAGGCGACTCGGCAGGGCCTGATTTCATCCAGTCAGTATGAGGAAGTGGGGCAGGTCGCGCCCTCATACTCGGGACCGAATCTCACGCGGTGGATCGCGCTCGGCTCAAACGTCGTGTGCAGACGCAAACGGAGGTGGAAGATGACCGTTTCCAGCGACACGCTTCGCTCCATCTCGGCGCCCGACCAGCTCGAGAGCCGGCTCGGGACGCTCGAGTTCATCGACGGCGTGCCGAGCGGCCAGACCGCCGAGACCGTCTACGACCACCTCGACTTCGTTCACGGCCTCAACGTCTATCTCGACGGCTTTGCGGGGCCTCGACGTACGCGCATCCGCAAGGGCTTCCACGAGGCGGGCGTGGACGACAACCAGATCCTCATCTTCTCGGAGCTGATGGGGTCGGAGTCGGTGTTCCTGACCGCGAACGCCGACACGGTCTACTTCCTCGGCATCGTCGATCTCACCTCGGGGCCGATGGTCGTCGAGACGCCGCCGCAGGCGCTCGGGGTGTTCGACGACATGTGGTGGCGCTGGATCATCGACTTCGGCCTTCCCGGCCCCGATCGCGGCGAAGGCGGCCGCTTCCTGCTCGTCCCGCCCGGCTACGACGGCCCGCTGCCCGACAGCGGCTACCACCTCGGGCACTCGGCGCACGACCCGGGCGTTGCTGCTCGGCCGGTCGTTCCTGACCGACGACGACCCAGCGCCGACCGTCGAGACGATCAAGAGCACCCTGAAGCTCTACCCGTACGCCCGGGAGGCTCGGCACGAGCGTCGCGACGCTGCTCGAGGGCCACGTGCAGCCAGGCCGCCGGCGCGATTCCCGAGACGGTGTTCGTCGAGGGCAGCGGGAAGGCGTTCAACACCGTCCCGCCGAGCGACTTCGGATTCTTCGAGCTGATGAACGAGCTGGTGCAGTCGCGAGCCCGCCGGCAGCACGAACGCCGAGCTCATGGGGCAGCTGGCCGCGATCGGGATCGTCAAGGGCAAGCCGTTCGAGCCGGACGAGCGGATGCGGCGCACCCTCGAGGACGCCGCCGCCGTCGGCACCGCGGCCTCGCGGGCGCTGTTCTTCGACCCGCGAGCATCGGAAGGGTTCGCGTACTACGACGGCTCGGCGTGGTTCAACATGCTGTGGGTCGGCGGATACACGTTCGAGACGCCGCCGCCGCTCGTCACCGAGGAGGGAATCAAGCCGCTTCCCGCGACCGGCGCGCGGACGCTGCACTCCCGGACCTCGTTCTTGTACGCGGCCACCGGCGTCACGCCCGCGATGTGCATGCGGCTCACCGGAATCGGGTCGCAGTACCTCATGGCCGTCAAGGACGCCGACGGAAACCGCCTCGACGGCGGGAAGACCTACCGGGTGACGCTGCCGCCGGACATCCCGGCGGCGCGCTTCTGGTCGCTCACCCTCTACGACAACGAGACGCGCTCGATGCTCCAGACGCCGCAGCGCTTCCCGCGGGCCGGCAGCCAGTCCTACCCGACACCCGCGGCGACCGCGAACGACGACGGCTCGACGACCATCACGTTCGGCCCGGAGCGACCCCGGACAGCCCGGAGGGCAACTGGATCCAGACGACGGAAGGCAAGGGCTGGTTCCCGATCCTGCGCCTCTACAGCCCGCTCGAGCCGTTCTTCGACAAGTCCTGGCGCCCGAGCGAGATCGAAGCCATCGCCTAGGGAGGGCAGCGCCGTGCCCGGAAGGCGACGCCAACCACTGAACAAGCAAGGAGGAGAGATGGCGACCCGAACGGCCTCGTGCAATTGCGGAGAGCTCAGCCGTCACGTACGAAGGACCTGACCCAGCAGCGCATCTCCCTGTGCCAGTGCTACGAGTGCCAAAGACGGACGGGAAGCGTGCTCAGCGTGCAAGCGCGCACTTCCAAGGCGAGCAAGTGACGATAGAAGGCCAATCGAAGACGTGGACGTTTCCCGCCGAGGGCGCCGAAGCCGGCCACCTTCCGCTCCTGCGACAGCGGAGGCGCCACCTACCACTTCTGCCCTGAGTGCGGTTCCACCGTCTACTGGGACATCCCCGCCGCGCCGGACGTCATCGGGGTCGCGGTCGGCGGCTTCACCGACCCACCTTTCCGCCGCCGATGATCTCCGGCTTCGAAGCCTACGGTGCATCCCTGGGCGATGAACCCCTCGGACCTTCAGGTGCCGCACTACGACTACGACGGAACCGAGGACACGGCGGGCCACGAGCATGAGCACAACGCAGTGGCTCGACTACGAAGTCACGCCGATTCCCGGGGACAGCCTGCGTCTGACCATCTTCACCACCGAGATCGGCAGCCCCTCGGCCGACGGCCTCGACCTGCGTTTCGAGCTGGAGCCCGACGACCCCGACCGACGCAGCCACGCCGACGGCCGACCACGTCCGCGGTGTGCTCACGGCGATTGCACCGATTGTCGGAACGGCTCGCGTCGCCTCCGCGACGGGGCGGATCGCCGACGCGCCCGAGGTCGGCCTCGAGATCGCCGAGCTCGCGGAGCAGGACGGAGAGTGGACCGGACCAGCTCGTGGGAGGCGTGCACAGCGATCACGCTCCCGCGGCCATCTCCATCATGGCCACCCATACACCAGCCAGCGCTGAACCGGCCCTGCCGGCGGCTCGGCACGCCGCGCACCGGCCGCCGCGCCTGTTCGCCTCGGCGCGAGATGAGCAGCGGCTGCGGCGGCCACTGGATGCCATCGCAGCCGTCGTCTCGCTTGGGCTGCTCATCCTGTTTGCAGAATGGGCGCAACCGGCCCGCCCCTTCGAGCAATCGCTGACCGATGCTGTCACCGGCTGGCCGGGTTGGCTGAGCAATCTCTGGGTGGTCGCCTACGACCTGCTTCCGCTGATCGCCGTGTGTGCCGTACTGGCGACGGTGATCCGGCGGCGCTGGCCACTACTGATCCAGTGCGTCGTCTCTGCTGGCACGGCCGCGGTCGTGGTGGTACTAGTCGCACCTCTGGCCAGTGGCGAATCGGCCTCGCTGCAGGAGACGCTCGGGCTCGGCGACTCGGTTGCGTGGCCGGCCGCCGCCATCACGATCTCGTGCGCCGCACTGCTGGCGCTCGCGGACGACGTCACCGCGCCCGCCCGCACCGCCGGCCTCTGGGTAATCACCCTCGGCTGTGTTGCCAGCGTGCTCGCGGAGCGCGCGACGCCGACCGGAGTGGTGGCCGGGCTGCTCGCCGCGTCGGTGGCTGCGGCCGTGGCACGCCTCGTCGTGGGCACCGCAGCCGGCAGGGTTTCGCGCGACGACGCGCTCGCGATACTTGACCAGTTGGGGGTGGGCAAGGTTGATATCCAGCGGTTCTCACGGCAGTCGGACGGTGTCGTGTTGATCGACGCGACGAGCGGGGGTGACCGGCTGCTGGTGAAGGTGCTGGGCCGCGACGCCGCAGAGCAGCGGCGTCTGTTGCGGCTGTGGCGTTCGCTGATGTACCGGGACGGCGGCGCGGCGTTGGCAGCAGCGCGCTCACCCGGGCTCCGACATGAGACGCTGGCCACGCTGATGGCCGCCGCACACGACGTGCCGGTGTGGCGGGTGCTCACCGCCGGGCAACAGTCCGGCTCCGACCAGGTGCTCGTACTGGTGGCCGACGGCGACCGCGCATCCTCGCTTGCGGGCGACACCTTCGACGCGGCCTTCGCGGCAGCGGCCTGGAAGACGCTGGGAACGCTTCATGCGGCGCGGTTCGCCCACCTCAACCTGGGTCCCAGCTCAGTCATCGTTCGCGCGGATGGCACCGTCGCATTGACGGAATTCGAGGATGCCGCGACGGTCGGGAGCCCTGACCACATCGGGACGGACGACGCTCAGCTGCTCGTCTGCCTGGCGGCGTTGGCCGGCGCGGAGACAGCGGTTGCAAGCGCGCACGAGGCGCTCGGCAAGGACGGACTCGCGGCGTTGCTGCCCTTCCTTCAGCCGGCTGCATTGCCGGGCGACCTCCATAAGGCGGCCAAGGCCGCCCACGTCGACGTCAATGCGCTCCGGAAGTCGACCGCGGCGGCCGCCGGTGTCGATGCACCCGACCTCGCGAAGCTGCGCCGCGTCACGGTCGGCAGCGTCCTGCAGGCGCTGCTGCTCCTGTTCGCAGCAAGCGCGATCATCACCTACTTCGCGAACCTCGACTTCGACGACCTGCGAAAGGCGTTTGAGTCGGCGTCGGTCACCCTGCTGGTCGCCGGGTTCGTGCTGGCGCAGCTGCCGCGATTCACACAAGCGGTTTCGACGCTCGGATCGGTTCCAGCGCGGTTGCCGTACTTCCCGGTCTACATGATGCAGCTCGCAACGTGCTTCATGAACATCGCGTTGCCATCCGCCGCCGCCCGCACGGTGCTCAGCATCCGCTTCTTTCAGCGGCAGGGAGTGCCGCCCGCGACCGCGACCGTCTCCGGCCTGGTGGACTCGTTCATGGGCAATGTCGTGCAGGCCTTCCTGCTGGCGGGACTGCTCATCTTCTCGGACACGAACCTCAACCTGGATACCAGCAGCTCGTCCTCCGACAGCGACAGCCACACGGCGCTGATCGTGCTGGCGATTGCCCTCGTGGCCGCGTTCGGAGCGCTGTTGGTCAGCGATCGTCTGCGGACGAAGGTGATGGGCAAGCTCCACGCCTGGTGGCCGGATGTGAAGGCGGCGGCCGCCACGCTGCGCGATCGTCGCAAGGTGATGGAGTTGGTGCTCGGAAACGTTGCCACCGAGCTGATGTTCGCCGCCGCGCTGACGTTGTTCGTGCACGCGGTGGGCGGAGACATCTCCGTCACGGAGGCGTTGTTCGTGAACCTCGCGGCGAGCCTGCTGATCATGTTCATCCCAGTTCCTGGCGGCATCGGGGTGGCCGAGGGTGCGCTGATGGTCGGGTTGTCGGGCTTCGGGGTGTCGCAGGACGTCGCATTCGCGGCCGTGATCAGCTATCGGGTCTCGACGTTCTACCTTCCACCGATCTGGGGCTGGCCGGCGATGCATTGGCTGGAGAAGAAGAGCTACATCTAATCCAAGGCCCAAACGTCGAGAATACGCGTCGGGGCGAGGCGACGGATCTCAGGCATGGCTGTTCTAGCAGCCGCGGCTCGTCGCGTTTCGGTTGCGTCCTGTGCCACATATATCGCGCAAGGCTTCCAATCATACGATATGGGTGAGGTCGCCCCGGCAACGTTCTGCGAGTCTCTCCGGGTAAGGGAACGCTATGACGTTTCCACACGGCGGCGACCACCGACGGTAACCAACATGGTGGTCGGTAACGAACTGATCATATGGAGGAAACATGGCTATCGGCCCTGTGCAGCTGCTCGTTCTCGGGTTCGCAAAACCTGATTTTCAGGGCGAGATCGTGACCGAGCTGGAGCGCCTCAAGCAGACCGACACGGTGCGTGTGATCGACTCGCTGGTCGTCTACAAGGACGCCGCCGGCGAGCTCGAGGTGGCTCATCTCAGCAACCTCAGCCGGGATGAGGCGATCGAGGTCGGCAGCACCATCGGCGCGCTGATCGGCCTCGGCATCGAGGGTGAGGATGGCATGGAGGCGGGGGCGGCGGCGGGTGCCGACCGCGCGGCCGAGGAGGGCATCAACGTGTTCTCTGAGGAGGACGCCTGGGATGTGCTCGAGGACGTGCCCAACGATTCGGCCGCAGCGCTGATCCTGATCGAACACCACTGGGCCGTCGGGCTCCGCGACGCGATCACACGCGCCGGCGGGTTCCGGCTCAGCGACGGCTTTATCAGCCCGCTCGACCTGGTTGAAATCGGTCTGGTGTCGGCCGAGGAGGCCGAGCAACTGCACGCCCTGGAGAACTCCGGCGCGCGCGTGTAGGTACGAGCGTTGATGTCAAATCTCACGAATTGAGGAGGCAGGACATGATGGGATCCCGCAGGGTCGCCCGGCGTACATCGCGCCGCGTCGCCCGCCGACGTTAGAGCGCACGTGGTAGCCGGTCATATTCACGACAAGCGAGAGGATTGATAGCAATGCAGTCTCGAGTCACCGGTTGGTGGGTGTTCGCATCGATCTTGCTCGGGATCTCAGGGGTCCTGAACATCATCTGGGGTATCGCTGCGATCGGCAACTCCCACTTCTTCACCGCCAACGCGGAGTACATCTTCAGTAATCTCAACACGTGGGGTTGGATCACCCTGATCATCGGCGTCGTCGAGCTGTTTGCATCGTTTTCCCTGTTCCAGGGCGGAGGTTTCGGCAGAGTGATCGGCATCTTCGCGGCTGCTCTGGCCGCACTGGACGCGTTGCTATCCATCCCTGCGGCTCCGTTCTGGTCGATCTGCGTGTTCGCGCTCTCGATCATCGTTCTGTACGAGCTGGCCAAGGCGCCCGAGGGCGATCTCGCCTGATGTGCGTGCAAATCACTGATCCGGCGGGGAGGAGGCAGTAGATGGCAGCGGCATTTGGCTGGGGGACGCTCGCCGCGTCGTCGCTGGTGATCGGGGCGATCATCGCGCTCCTCGTGCGCATCGGCCTGCGCACGATCGGCCTGATCATGGCCTTCGGCGCGGGCGTGCTGATCAGCGCAGTCTCGTTCGACCTCGTCGCCGAGGCAGCCGACCAGTCCTCCGGCCACGGAGCTGTGGTTGCGGGCATGTTCGCCGGATGCGCGGTCTTCTTCGGAGGCGACTGGCTGATCGACCGCATGGGCGGCAGCGAGCGCAAGGACGCCGACGGCGGCCAGGAAGATGGTTCCGCCCTGGCGATTGTGCTGGGTTCGGTGCTGGACGGGATCCCGGAGTCGATGGTGATCGGGCTGACGATCTTCAAAGGCGGGGCGGTGGGCGCGGCCTATCTGTCCGCGGTCTTCATCTCCAACCTGCCGGAGTCGATCTCGTCCACCGCCGGCCTCGTTACCGGCGGTTGGAAGAGGTCGAGGATCCTGTGGATGTGGATTGCGATCGCCGTCGTCTCGGGACTTGCATCGCTCGCCGGCTACGCACTGTTCCAGGACTCGTCGCCGGATACGGTCGCGTTCGTCGATACCTTCGCGGCAGGCGCGATCCTGACCATGCTTGCTGACACGATGATGCCGGAGGCGTTCGAGCACGGCGGCAAGCTTGTCGGTATCGCGACCACGCTCGGATTCGCTGTCGCGTTCGCCATCCACGCTCTGGACTGAGTTGAAAGTGGCGACGTCACAAGAAACCAGGCTGGAGCGGCGACTTGATCGGGCGGTGGCCCGCGCGACGACTCCCCGTGGGGCCGCCATCGTGATCGCCACGGCCTCGGTCGTCATCACGGTCGCATCCGGCGTGCTGATGAGGCTCGCCGAGCACCAGAACTACCCGACCATAGGATCGGGGCTGTGGTGGGCGATCCAGACGGTCACGACGGTTGGGTACGGCGACAACGTTCCAACGACGGTCGTCGGACGTCTGGTGGCCGCGTTCGTCATGCTGTTTGGCATCGGGTTCCTGACTGTGATCACCGCTGCGATCACGAGCACGTTCGTGTCACGGTCGCGGGTCGAACGGAGGTCCGGCGATGCGGACAGCTCGACAACGGAACAGTTGCGTCGCATCGAGGCACGACTCGAGCGGATCGAGGCCGCCCTGGCCGACTCGGGATGAGCTGGTGGGTTGTTGGGAGGACGCAGCATGCAGGACTCGGAGAATCACACGGTTGAGCCGGCGGAGAATCGCGATGTGGTCGCCGCCACAGGTCGTTCCGATCGCGCCCGTGCGAAGCTGACAACCGCGGCCGCGGGGGTGAAGATCGCCAGCGAGCGCCACGTGTCGCTCGCGGTCTCACTACGAGCGGCCGAGCGCAACCGGAGTGTTGCGGCGAGTGTGCTCGCCGGAGGACTGGCATATCGGCTGTTCCTCTGGATGCTGCCGTTCGGGTTGATCGTCGGGGGAGCGCTTGGGCTCATGAACTCGTCCAGCACCGAGCAGGCTGTCCAGGGCGGCGGCATTCCGGCGGCGGTCAGCAACACCATCGGCGACGTCTCGCGCTCCGCGAATTCCGACTCGTGGTGGCTCCTCGCGACGGGGATACCGCTGCTCCTGTGGGCGGGGTTCACCGGCGCGAAAGCTATTCAGCTCATCCACTCGCTGGTCTGGGACCAGCCTCCTCCAAAGACCAAGCCGCTGAAGGGGTCGCTCGCCTTCACCGGCATGATGCTCGCCGTCTGGACGACGGTCGCCCTCACCTGGTGGTTCCGAGACGAGACCTGGCACGGCATCCTCGTCGCCGCGCTCACGATCGCCCCGTTCGCCGGCCTGTGGCTGCTGCTCTCGCTGCATCTTCCTCACCGAGATGCGCCCTGGCAGGCACTCGTGCCAGGTGCGCTCCTGATCGGCATCGGCTTCCCCGTGCTCCACGAGGTGATCGTCACCTTCGGAGTTCCACAGCTCCAGAAGTCGCGGTCACTGTACGGAGGCATCGGCGCCACGACCACCATGATCTTCTTCGTCTATCTGGTCGGGACGCTCGTGGTGACGGCACCGGTGCTCAACTCCGCGCTCTACCACGAGCTTCGCGGGAGGCGTGTCGAGGACGACGATGAATCCGGAACGATCTGACTGCTACTTCGTACCAACGGTATGAGTGGTGCGCGCGTTCGAATGGATAACCTCGCTGGACATGTATTGGCATCGTCAATCTGAGGCGCCGGACGAGTACGACCGACGTGTACGGAGGAGTAACCATGACCGACGCAGCAGTGGGACGTCAAGCGGTTGGCGGTAAGCATGGAGGTGGCCGGTCGCGACAACGCCTATTCGGACAAGGAGCGGCGCACGATCCTGTTGGAGACGATCGCCGGTTACCGCAACGCGATGCGCGAGTTCGCCGGCATGGGCGCACTGGAGGCGTGGTACTCCCGGCTCGAGGTGGACGAACTGCTCTCCCAACTCCGAACCCAGGGGAAGAAGTCGCAGGTCAAGCGCGCGGAGAAGACCGTGGCCAAGGCGCGCACGAAAGACAGCATGACCGCCTTCTCAAAGCTGACCCAGATGGTGGACGGCGAGCCGCGGATCGCGGCCGACCCGCCGCTGATCGAGCGCGTTGAGGACATCGCCGGCGATATGGATCCGGTCTTGGAGGGGCTGCACGAGTTGATTCGCCAGTACCGACAGTCGCTTCAAACCGACCGGCGGATTCTCCTGGAGGAGTTTCGGCTGGTCGACCTGGCCCGAAAGGTGGTGGGGGTCGGGAGTGTGGGGACTCGTGCTTGGATTGCCCTCATGATCGGTCGTGACGAGAGCGATCCGCTCTTCCTGCAGTTCAAGGAGGCGCAGTCCTCCGTGCTTGAGGATTACACCGCCAAGAGCGCGCATGCCAACCATGGAGAACGGGTCGTCGCCGGCCAACACCTGATGCAGGCCTCAAGCGATATCTTCCTCGGCTGGTTGCATGTCGACGCAGGCATCGACGGCGTGTCTTGAGACTTCTACGGCCGCCAGTTGAAGGACTGGAAGGGCTCCTTCGAGACCGCGGGGGCGCTCCCGAAGGGCATGGCCATCTACGGTCGGGTGTGCGGGTGGACGCTTGCGCGCGCGCACGCCCGCTCCGGAGACCGGATCGCGATCGCCTCGTACCTCGGCGGCAGCGACGCATTCGATCGTGCCATCGCGGAGTACTCGGCGGCCTATGCCGACCAGAGCGAGCGGGACTACAGGGCGCTGAACAAGGCGGTGGCAGACGGCAGGATCGTCGCTCAGTCTGGCCTATGACGAGGACGTGACCAGCCGAGCCCGCCGTCCTTTGGGTCGTGCATCACCGGTGCATCACGACCAGGCTGCTTGCCAGTCTTTACGGCGTCGACCAGTCGCGCGGATCGGCATGGTTGAGCGGAATCGCCCATCGGTGCGTCAGCGGGTCCCGAAGAATCCCGCTTACAGATCGGCTAACGGAAAGCCCTGCTTTGCAGGGCTTTCCCACTTCTGGGAGGACGGCGGGCATCACCGAGGCATCACGACAACGGCGCCGGCGGCCATGTCGGGCTCGCACGCGGCCGTGAGAACGGCCTGGTTGAGCGGAAAGCGTTACGGCGGCGGTGCTCGTGTAAGGCGATTGCTTACAACGACGACGGCTCCGACGGGTAATCCGAGTGGCGAAGTGTCAGTTTGTTCTCCGGGGCAGCCAGTGGGACCCAGGGGCGGTCGCCGCGTTTCTGCGCATCGCGGCTGCTCACTCGCGCATCCAAGTTCTAGGCGACATGCGCGCACGGGTCGCGAGCACGTCATTACGGATCGTCTGGAGGTGTCGTGTGCTGGGTATGGGAGTGCTTGTGATCATGGTCGCGCTGTATGTGGGGTGGAATGTCCGCCGGCTTCGGCGCGGCGATCCGTGGGTGTTCAGCAGGTGACAGGCGATGGCACGCTGTCAGTTGCCAGTGCACGCAGAGTCCATCGGGGACGCCCACGCGCGAGAGTCGGCCGAGCATGAGTAGGCGAGGTGGCGACGGGGTCAAGTGGCCGGTGCGTCTCGCCGTTGGCGGCCTGGCGGTCGGCGGGGGTACGCGCTGGTGGTGCGCGGTTCGCTGACGTTAGACGTCGGCGTGGGGCGCCGCGTACGGCCGCTGGGTCCGATCGAGTCCGAGATTGCAGCACCGCGCGAGACGGTGTTCGACGTCGTGGCCGCGCCGTATCTGGGACGCACGCCGCGCGGGTTGGCGAAGAAGTTGCGCGTGCTGGAACGGGGCGCGGATCTCGTGCTGGCTGAGCACTTCACTCCGGTTGGCGCGATGACGGCGGTGACGTTGGAGACGGTGTCGTTCGAGCGCCCGTCGCGGATTGGATTTCGGCTCGTGCGCGGTCCGGTGCCGCACGTGACCGAAGAGTTCGTGCTTGAGGATCGCGACGACGGGACGGCGACGCGACTGCTCTACCGCGGCGAGCTTGGAACCGACCTGTGGCGTCTGGGTGAGCTGTGGGGTGAGATGGTCGCGACCCGTTGGGAGCCGGTTGTCCGCGCGTCGCTTGATTCGGTCCGTGTCGAGGCCGAGCGCCGCGCCGGAACGAGCCCGAAAGCCTAGGGAGCGCGTGGGTCGTTGGAGAGTCGGCGCGCGACCGAACTGGTGAGGGACCCGCCCGGCGGGGCCTGACCGGCCGGGACGGTGCGGAGGTTATCGACGACCGCGGCGAGCGTTGTGAGCACCTTCCGGCAGCGTCCGCAGTGTCTGAGGTGCGCGGTCAGGAAGCGGCGGTTGGAGTCGTCGAGATCCGCGTCGAGGTGGTCGGAGAGCACTGCGCGCGCCCGGCGACAGCCGATCATGGGCAAAGCGCGGATGTGCGAGATCGGACTCATGTCAGTTTGGATGCTCGTTGGTAATGAGACGATGCGACCGTCGAGGTGATCACTGTGCGTCAATCCAGCTGGAGAGTTCAACCCGCAGCTGCATGCGTCCGCGGTGGATGCGCGCCTTGGCGGCGGGCAGCGACAGTTCCAGCGCGTCTGCAACCTCCCGGTTGGAGAGGCCTTCGATGTCGCGCAGAACGACGGCCACGCGAAGTGGGTCGGGAAGCTGCAGCAGCCGGTCGTTCAGGTACGCCCGGAAGGCCGTGTTCTCCGCGCGGACGTCGGGTCGTGTCGACCAATCGGTGACTGGCCGCATGAGTTCCAGCACGCCGAGGTGGTCGTCGAGGTTGACTTCGACGACCCGGCGACGGCGGAGCCGCTGCAGTGCTTCGTTGACGGCGATTCGATGCAGCCAGGTCGACAGCTGCGCCCGTTCGGCGAATCGGTCGAGGTTGCGCCAGGCTTGGACGAACGCGTCCTGGGCGCATTCCTCGGCCTCGCGCGCGTCGGCGAGGATGCGCCAGCAGACGCCGTAGACGCGGTGTTCGTGGCGGCCCACCAGCTCGGCGAATGCCTCCGCATTGCCCCTCTGCGCGGCGTGCACCAACTCAGAATCTGACACCTCGCCCACAACCGCCGAGTATACGGTCGCGCTGCGGGCGCTCCGGATCACGCGGCTGAGGGCGCTTCACCCGATGCGTGGCCGGCCGGCGGGGCCTCGGCGATCACGATGGCGTAGCCGATCAGGGCGCTGTCGACGGCGCAGGTGGCTTGGTCGATCAGCCGGTCGGCCTGGTCGAGGCGGTCGCGTACTTCGGCGGGCAGTTGGCTTCCGAGCATGCGTGCGAGCCGCATTCGCGACACGATCTGCTCCACGAGCTGGCCGAAGGCGCCGTTGACCGGTGCGGCTTCGAGCACGCGCAGTCCGCTGGCCGCGACGGTGGAGGTGAGCGCCGCAAGCGATCGGGCACCAGCCAAGCAGGCGACGTGTCCGATCGTGCCGCGAAGCTCGGCGGGAAGCTCCTCGGGTGCTTCGCAGGTCACGTCGGACAGTGCCAGCCGTCCTCCCGGTCGCAGGACGCGTACGACCTCCGACAGCGCCCGGGCCGGCTGCGGAAACAGGCACAGTGCGCACTCACACAGCACCGCGTCGACCGACGCGTGATCCAGGGGGAGCGCCTCCGCGTCACCGACGAGAAACCGGGCACGCGATCCCATGTCGGCGGCATGCCCGGCATCGCGTGCTGCTGCGATCCCGCTGGCTCCGAGGTCGACCCCGATGACGCTGCAGCCGCGATCTCGTGCTGCGCGAAGGGCGCTGGTTCCAGTGCCGGTGGCCACATCGAGCAGGCGGCTCGACGGCGACAGCTCCAGCGCATCCAGCAGGCGGTCGGTCAGCACGAGGCCGCCGGGGTGGCGACAATCCCCGAGTAGCCAGGTGACCGCGGAGTCCCCGTATGCGGTGGCACAGCAGGATTTGAGGTCGACACTCACCGGCGATTCCAGCGCATCGCGCCGTGCTCTCCAATTGCCAGCGACTCCTGTAGTGGGAGTGCGTTCGGGACCGTGGTGTCCACCGGTTGGCGGGTGAGCTGCGCGCGGATCTCTTCGCGGTAGCCGACCGTGTTGTACGCGCAGAACGGAATCTGGCGACCGTCTGGGGTCAGTTGGGCGACGCAGCACTTCATCAGTTGGCGCACGTTCAGCGTGTAGGCGTCCTGGAAGTCCTGCACCACCAGCATGAACGCGCGATTGCGGAGGTCACCGAGCGCGGCCGGCAGGTCGATGCTGCAGGTCGCACACTCGAGACTCTCCGCCATGCTGGACGAGCCGGGCACGGCGGACGCCGACCACAGCTTCTCCAGCGCAGCGCGGATCGTGAAGTCGGGCAGCATCCGGTTGGCGACGTAGTCGAGGTGCGACTCGACGTCCAAGAGACGCGGCAGCGGCAGCACCTCGTCGCCGTCCACGAGCGCGTAGGTGATGCTTCGGCAGGTCGGAAAACAGCACGGCACCGGGACGAAATCGCTGCGACGAAACCACTCCGGCACCTGCTCGTCAATCATCCGCATCACGTCGGGATTCGTCAGCCGCGTCAACGGATCGAACGGGCGGTGCCGCCCCGCATGCGTGACTGGCTGAAAGACGACGCTATTAACTGCCGGGTGGCGCACCCCCAACCGCACGATGTCGCCTACCTCGTGCTCGTTCAGATCACGTTCAACGGCGGCGACGAGAGTCACCGACAAGCCCTCCTCGGCGCACCGCTCCAACGCGCGCTCCTTGTCACGGCGAAGGTCGCGGCCGCGCAAGGCCAGATGGGTCTCTGCGGCGAACCCATCGAACTGCAGATACACGTGCGCCCCCCGCTCGGCCAGCTGCGACGCGAAGTCGCCGTCACGCGCTAAGCGGATGCCGTTCGTATTCACCATCACATGGCGGATCCCGGCGCGCGTGGCCGCGTCGACCATCTCCAGGATCTGGGGATGGATCGTGGGTTCGCCGCCCGAAAGCTGGACAGCCTCCGGGTTGCCCTCCGCCACGACAAAGCGCTCCAGCATGAACTCGACCTGCTCCAGCGTCAGCGAGAAGCCGTCCGCATGATGGCCCGACTCGGCAAAGCACAGCGGGCAGTCCAGGTTGCAGTTGCTGTTCACCTCGATCAATGCCAAGCACGTGTGCTGCTTGTGATCGGGACAGAGACCGCAGTCCTTTGGGCAGCCATCGCGCACCTCGGTGGCGTGGCTGAGCGGGATCGTGCCCGGCTTGTTCAGGCGAAGCGACGCCATGTACCACTCGGCGTCTGAGCAGGTCAGCGCCTCAAAGCGGCCGTGCTCCGGGCACCGCTTGCGCAGATACACGCCGCCATCGCGAATGTTCACCTCGGCGTCGATCACCCGTTTGCAGACCGGACAGATCGAACGTGTGAACTCCACGAACACCTCGTCGCGATCCTGCTTTGCAACCGCCGGGGGAGCGGTCATCCGCGTTCCTGCAAGTAAATGCTAGGCAAAAGGCCCACAGCAATCTTTGATGCGGAACAGCGCCGCAGCGATGCACCGCACCTTCGAACGACCCCGCCTTGCACGGCGAAGACGCGACCGCGCATCGCCCGCGCGCGGCTGGGATTCGGGATGCCGCTCGGGATCGGGGTCGTCGCGGTGCGCGATCGCGGTGCCGAGCACGAGCTGCGTCTGCGGTCGACTTCCGCTGAACTCGCGCCTCCGCGCCGGGGGCGAGCGCCATTGTGACCACGTCCACCGGGTGGGTACCGCGGCGCAGCGCGCATGTAGGCCCGCTCTGGCTCGGCCCGGTCGAGGGAGGCCGGGCAGACGGGCAGCGGCAGTGTCACCCCGGTCAGTGAGGCGATCGACCGGTGACGCGTCGCGGCGGTCACGTGGTCTTTGGGTCTAGCGGGACTCGAGGATTCGCTTCAGCTGCTCCAGGTCTTTGCGGTTCGCGCGCCGCATCGTGGTGGCCATGATCGGCGCTGTGACTCTCGAGAACCCGGAGGGCTCGCCGCTGTTTCGTAGCGTCATCCGCGTGCGGCCGGGGCCAGCGTCCTCCCAGGTGTAGGTCGTCTGCATTGGGAACGGTCCGTCGGATGTGCTCATCACCAGTCGCTCGCCCGGGATGAGCTCGCGCACCTCGTAGGTGTAGATGAGTGTTCGTCCGAGGAAGTGGGCGACGAACGCCATCCGTGATCCGATGGCGAGCGGCTCAACTCCGGGCCATTCGACGCTCTTGATGTTCTGGTACCAGGTGGTCGCGTTGCCGGGGTCGGAGGCGTAGGCGGCGACGCGATCGCGTGGGCAATCGATCTCGATGTGCGTCTGCACGTCGACGGCCATCGCGTTAGGCGAACACGGGGTCGGGCGTGCCCGTTTCGGCGTAGTGCTTGAGCTGTACCATGATCTTGCCCCACGTGTATGCGGCGCTGCCGGCGTCGCCGATGTCGGCGAAGTCCTCGTGGCGGAATGCCACGGTCGCTCCGCCGTCGCGTTGCTGGACGTTCCAGTGGATGGTGGTGCCGACCCAGTGCGGGGGGAAGGACTCGGTGCGCCAGGCGACACCGGACTTGTCGGAGCGCTCCAGCCGCAGGTCAAACGGCGCCGGTGCGATCGCGAAGCCGAGCCGCAGCGTTTCGCCGACCTGGGCCGGCACCTCGGCCTGGGTCGTCCAGAATGCTTGGATGCCTTCGCGAGTGGTGAGCGCGTCGAGCACCGTCTGTGGCGGCGCGTCGATGTCGAAGCGGAAGTTGATGTCGGTCATGGCGGCTCCTCTCATTTTAGGTACAGCGAAAACGTAGCATAGATTTCGCCATCGGCTAAAATCAGCCGGATGGACACGCTGCAGCTGGTCGCCGAACCGCGACGCCAGGAGATCCTGCGACTCGTATGGGAGGACGAGCTGCCCGTCGGGGAGCTGGTCGACCGGCTCGATCTGAGCTACGGCGGCGTGTCCCAGCATCTGGCGCTGCTGCGCGACGCAGGCCTGGTCACCGTACGCCGCGACGGGAAACGGCGGCTCTACCGAGCCGACCACGACCGGCTAGGACCATTGGTGGGGTTCCTCGAGTCGTTCTGGGCAGACCGCCTCGACCGGCTGGCCGAGTTGGCCGAGGAGGCCGAGCATCAGTGAGCGACGTGATCGTCACCCGTCTGATCGCGGCATCGCCGGCCACCGTCTTCTCATTCTTCACTGACCTGGAGCGGTGGACGTCCTGGCAGGGCGTCGAGGGCGAGCTGGACCCTCGTCCAGGCGGCATCTTTCGACTCCGGATGCCCGGCTCCGAGGTCGCGTCCGGCCAGTTCGTCGAGATCGTCCCGGATCAGCGAGTCGTGTTCACCTGGGGCTGGGAAGGCGAAGGATCGCTCGTGCCACCCGGGTCGACGACCGTCGTCATCGAACTAGAACCCGACGAGGCCGGGACGCGGCTTCGCCTCACCCACAGCTCGCTCGCCCCACCACCCATCGCCGACCACCACCGGCTCGGATGGGAGAAATACCTCGACCGCCTCGCCGTGCGCGCCGAGGGAAGCGACCCCGGCCCCGACACCCCCCAGCCCTAGCCGCCAGGCGCTTGATATCGCGCCGACCCGGGTGATCTGGGTCGGACGAGGATCCTGGAGCGACTGGGAGCGGCCGGTCTCGGCGGGGTGCTCGTGGTGGGGCGTGTGCCCGGGTAGGTGCGGTGCTCTCCAGATCATCTGGGGGCCGACCTCTGGTGGACTACGATCCCTTGAGTGTCGGACATGAACGGGAGAGACCGTGCATCTGCAGGTTGCTGACGACCGGGGCGTTCTTTTGGAGTCGCGGGATCCGCCGTGTCTGTCGCTGTATCAGCCGACGAGTCGGCATCGTCCGGAGAATCAGCAGGATCCGATTCGGTTTCGGAACCTCGTTCGGACGCTGGAGCAGTCGCTGGCTGAGGTGTACGCGGGACGTGATGTACGGGCGCTCCTCGCGCGCTTTCACGAACTCGCCGATGACTCACGGTTCTGGAATCAGACCCTGGACGGGCTGGCGGTGCTTTGTTCCGCCGACGTGTTCTGGGTGTACCGACTGCAACGGCCTGTGCCCGAGTTGGCGATCGTCGCAGACAGCTTCCACGTCAAGCCCTTGCTGCGCATCCTGCAATCGGCCGATCGCTACCAGATGCTTGCTCTGAACGGTTTCGAGATCAAGCTATTCGAGGGCAACCGTGATGCGCTGGCAGAGGTCGAGCTCGCCGAGGGCGTGCCGCGGACGCTGACCGATGCGCTCGGCGACGAGTTGACTGATTCGCATCAGACGGTGGCATCCTATGGCGGCAGTGCAGGAGGCGGTGGAACACCGACGCGGCATGGCCACGGCGGCCGGAAGGATGAGGTCGATATCGATGCCGACCGGTTTTTCCGCGCTGTGGATCGTGCGATCCTCGAGCATCACTCGCGGCCCTCGGGTCTGCCCTTGCTGTTGGCGGCTCTGCCGGAGCATCAGAGCCGCTTCCGCGTCGTCAGCCGCAACCCACTGCTGCTCGCCGATGGCGTCGACGGGTCGCCGGACGGGTTACCGATCGACACGCTGCGCGAACGTGCCTGGCAGGTACTCGAGCCGCGCTATCTTGCCCGACTCGCGGGGCTGGTGGAAGCCTTCGGCGGCGCGAGCTCCCACGAGCTGGGCTCAGACGAGGTGAGCGACGTCGCTGAGGCGGCCGCGAGAGGGCGGGTGGCGACGCTCCTGGTGGATGCCGACCGTCGAATCGCCGGGCGACTTGACCGGGCGAGCGGCGCGATCGAGATCGCCGACCTGAAAGACGCGGATGTCGATGATGTGCTCGATGACCTCGCTGAGGTCGTGTTGGGAGCGGGCGGTGAGGTCGTTGTCGTACCCGCCGACCGGATGCCCACGCGAACGGGCGTGGCCGCGATCTATCGCTACTGACGAGCTCCGCGAAAGCGCGCTCGACAGCACCCGGCAACCCGGCGCTCGTTAGAACACCGATGGAGATCGAGACGGTTCGCGTGGCCGTATTCGACTCGCGTCGGTCCTCGATACGGCGCGCGACATGCCGGATTCGCGAGCGGATCTGGCTCAACAAAGCGGTTAGCACGGGTCTGCGCCCCGGCGGCGCCCTCGGCGGCGCGAGCGGTTCGTTGGTTGCGTATCCGCGACGTGGGCAGGCGGCGCCGATGAGTATTGCGGCGAGCGCCGCGACCGCGCCTTGCCGGGTTGGGAGTGGCGTGGAAGGATCGGGGGGTGGGTTTTCTCTCTAGTCGCCGAGCGGAGCGGCCCGCTGGGGCGGTGGACGCTCGGTGGCGGCGGTGGGTGATGCGGGACGCGCTGCGGCGGCCGGCGACGCTTGCCGCCGCCTCAACCACGGGATTCGTCAGCCTCGTCGTTGCGACGACGGTGGACTCGTCCACGGGTGGCGGCGTGTCAGTGGTCGCCGATGTGACGTTGACGTTGGCGGCGGCGGTGCTGGGCGGCTTGTGGTTCGATCTGCCCCGCGGTGAGGAGGCGGATGTGGCGCGGTCGATCCGGCGGCTGCTCGGGCTCTCGACGGTGTCGCTGATCGTGTTCGCCGGGGTCTACCTGTTGGCGCAGCGCTCAGCGTTCGGGCAGCGGTTCGAACGCGACGTGCTGCTCGGTCGGGGCGCGGGAGCCACGGGCTTGCAGGGCGGCGCCAGCGCGATCCTCGATCAGGTGACCGCCGGAGCGGTGGCGCTGCTGGCGGGGGCCGTGTGCTGTGTCGCGGTCGTGCGAGGACGGCTGGGCCTGGCGTTTGCGACCGGCCGTCGCGGTCGTGTTGACGCTGGCGTCGGCGGCCGTGTTGAAGTCCTTGTTGTTGGCGCGGCCTGTGTTGTTGGGGTCAGATGCCGTGGCGACTGCGCGAAGCTATCCGAGTGGGCATGTCGCTGCGGCCGCCGCGTTGGGATGCGCGGCTGTGGTTGTCGCTCCGGTTGGCTGGCGGTTGCGTGCCACTGGCGTAGCCGTAGTGTTGACGGGGGTGGTCGGGGTCGCCGTGTTGTTCGCGGGTTGGCATCGGCCCAGTGACGCGATCGGCGGCGTCGCCACCGCGATGTGCTGGTTCGGGATCGTCGCGGCGATCCTGGTTCGAAACCAGCGTCGCCCCAGCTGGCGTGGCTCCGGGGCCGGATCACGGATTCCACCCCGGGTCTGGCTGGTCGGAGCGTACCTTTTGGCGATCGGCGCTGTCTGCTTTGCGCTGGTCGAGCTCGTCCGCCTCCAGGCCCGCCTGGACACCCCCCGCCACGTGGCCGCGTTTCTGGCCGGATCGCTCGTCTTCCTGGCGGTCGACGTGCTCGCCTTCGCCGCGCTCGCCGCCGCGCTGCCGCGCGACCCGACCGGCCCGGCGGCGGACGGCGATGCGCCGCAGCTCGCCCGGCCGGATCACCACGATCCGGTCACGTAGCGCCGCGCAGGCGGCGCGCGGCCGCGGTCAGACGACTCGGCTGGCTGGTCGTGGCAGAGTGTGGGGGTGGAGCAGGTGTGTCCCACGCGATCGATGTGTTCTTTGCGCATGTGAGGGCGATCGGATGGCAGCCACTTGCGATCGCGCTGGTCTTCCAGCTGCTGAAGACGGCGGCGCGGACGCGCGCCCAGCCAAACGTTCTTGCCGCCGCGTATCCGGCCACTGATGTTCGATGGCGCACCGTGTTTGGCGCATATGTCGCCGGCGCGGGCGTGAACGCGTTCATCCCTATCCGCGGCGGCGATCTGCTGCGGCTCTACCTGATCCGCCACCGGGTCGCGGGCGTGAGTTATCCGACGCTGGTCGCCGCAGCGTTGGTCGAGCTGCCGTTTGACGTGTTCGCCTCGATCGCCCTGATCGCATGGGCAGTCGAGACTGGGGCGCTGCCCGGATTGCCGGTGGTGCGACGGCTCCCCGCGCTGGACTGGTTCTGGCTGTTTCGCCATCCCAATGCCGCGCTGCTGGTCGCACTCGTGATGCTGTTGCTGGGATTCGTGTTGGGACTGCTGGCCGCGTCACGCGTCGCCGCGTTTCGCGAGCGCTTCGGCCAGGGCCTCACGATCCTGCGCACCCCCACTCGCTACCTGCGCCAGGTCGCCTCTTGGCAGGCGGTCGACTGGACGCTCAGAATCGTCACGATCTGGTTCTTCCTCTGCGCCTTCCACATCCGGACCGGCCTTGACAGCGCACTTCGCGTCCAGCTCACCCAGAGCCTGTCCACGATCGTGCCACTGACACCAGCCGGCATCGGCACCGAACAGGCGCTAGCCGTCCACGTCCTGCACGGCCGCGCACCGACCGCGTTTCTGGTCAGCTTCAGCGTCGGCATGAAGCTGATCCTCTCGACCTGGAGCATCCTGCTCGGCGCCGCCGCCATCCTGCTGATGGCGCGGACACTGCGCTGGCGCCGCATGCTCGCCCACCACCCAGCACCCCCACCACCTGAACGGCGCTGAACCGCTCCACCCGGCTTCGAGTTCCGAGTTGTGGCTCGGCTACGGCTCGATGAGGCCCTCCCGGATCGCGTAGCGGGTGACCTCCACGCGGTCGCGCATATCCAGTTTTTCGAGGATGTTGGCGCGGTGGCGCTCGACCGTCTTGGGGCTGATCACCAACAGGTCGGCGATCTGCTGATTGGTGTGGCCCTCGGCGATCAGTTTCACGACTTCGCGCTCGCGTGCGGTCAGCGGTCCCCGCCCGGGCTGTTCACCGCGCGCTGTTCGCTCCAGGTAGCGGCGCATCAGCGAGGTCATCACCTGCGGATAGATGAACGGCTGGCCACGCAGCGCTGCCCGACACGCCTCGACGATGTCGTGATCTGCCTCCCGCTTCAGCACGTAGCCCGCGGCGCCGGCTGCCAGTGCTTCGAAGAAGTACTGCTCGCGGTCGTACATCGATAGCACCAGTATCGGCAACGCGGGTCGGCGCCGTGTGATCTCCCGCGCCGCCTGCAGGCCTGTGAGGCCGGGCATCGCGACGTCGAGGATTACCAGGTGGACGTTCTCGGACATCGCCTTATCCACCGTCTCGAGCCCGTCCGCCGCTTCGTCGATGACCTTCAGATCGGGCTCCTTCTCGAGCATCGCCTTGATCCCCTCGCGCACCACCGTGTGGTCATCGGCGATCAAGATGTGCGCCGGAAACGGAATCGGCACGTCAGCTCCCGAGGGCTCTGGAGGGGACGTCGAGCCGCACCACGAGACCGTGGGGTTGGGCTTGTTCGATCCGAAGTCGGGCGCCGATCAAGAGCGCTCGTTCGCGCATGCCTCGAAGTCCCGGTCCTTCCGCGTTTCCGGGCGCCAACCCCTGCCCGTCGTCGCTGATAGTGAGGCACAGCCCGCCGCGCTCGGCTGCTAGGCGCATGTTGATCCGTCGCGCCCCGGAATGGCGAAGGGCGTTACTGAGCGCCTCCTGGGCCACCCGGTAGACCGCCAGCTCGACCTCCGGCGGGACTTGGCCGAGCCGATCGGTCAGCTCGGCGGTGATGCGGGCGTCGGCATGCTCATCGAGTGACTGGGCGAGCGCCTGAAGTGCGCTCACAAGTCCCAGATCGTCGAGGATCCCGGGCCGAAGCTGCCACGCCAGCGCGCCCACCTCGTCCAAGGCCGCGCGCGACTCGTTCTGGATCGCAACGATCCGATCCTGCAGCTCCTCGGGCACCTCGGTGGCCACGCGGCCGAGCTGGAGCAGGATCCCGGTCAGGCGCTGCCCGATCTCGTCGTGCAGCTCTTGCCCGATCCGTCGCCGCTCATCCTCAAGCGCTGACACGGTTCGCCGCGTGCTCAACCGCCGCTCCACCTCCAACCGCTGCAGCATCTGATTGAACGCGTCGATCAACGTCCGCACCTCGCGGCCACCCACCAACCCCAGACGCTGCCGGGGCTGCAAGACATCTAGCGTCTCCATACGCTGGACAAGGCCTTCCAGGCCGCGGAAGCTGCGCCGAAGCAGGATCGCATTGGCCACGATCATGACCACGACCCCACCGAAAAGGATCAGCCCCTCACCGACGCCGACCGGCGACGACACCGTCGCCGGCGTAACCACGAGCATCAGCGCCGCGATGATCATCACCGCCGCGTTCACGGCGACCACACGGGCATACAGCGAAGCCCCCGACCAGCGCTGTCGCACGGTCGGCGCCACATCGGCCGGCGTCACAGCGGCGGATGGCTGCTTGGCGCCGTCACCTTCGTGAAGCCGAGAACGCGGATCCCCTTCGATGCCTACAGGAGCGCTGGCACTTCCGAACGAAGCCGGCTCCTCGCCTCCTTCTTGCGGATCCATGGACACCACGGCTTGGAGGCTAGCGCCGCGCAACCAGACGCTTCCGGCGGCTGGTCGATACGAGAGCCAGATTGACCATGGCACCGTCATGTGGACGCTTACCTTGCTTCGCTGAGGCCGGCGATTGGGCGGGTGGAAGCCGATCTCCGGGACCGCTTCCACCCGCCGTCGCCGCTCACCGTCAGCCAAGGCGGCCGATCTGACGTCCGCCCATTTGACGTTGGAGTGTGGCTGGCGGCCAGACAAGTCTCGTCAGCCTGCCAGCACCACCGGGATGCGACCGGAACCCTGGAGTTGCGCGCAAGCCGACACCAGACGATGTCCTGCCAGCGACTCGCTCGTGCGCCGCGGCCAGCGTTTTTCGCGCCTCCATGGATGTCTCGGTTCCCCGCATGTCCGAAGTCTCCCCGCCCTGCCACAGCGCCGCCATGAGGGCGCGACCCCATCTCTGGCGAGGTGAGACGGCGTGCGACGCAGGGCGCGACTCAGTCGGACGCCTTCTCGGCCGAATCGGGTAGGACGAGCGACGGCCGGACCCGCAGGAGACGCGCCGGCCAGGCCGGCAGCCACCAGTTCCAGCGACCGAGAATCGAGACCGTGGCGGGTACCAGCACGCCGCGGATGATCGTGGCGTCGAGCAGGATCCCGGCGGCGAGCGCCGTTGCGAAGATCTTGATCTCGGTACCCGGACTGGCGCTCAATGCCACGAAGGCGAGGCCGAGGATAAGCGCCGCACTGGTCACGAGCCGGCCGGTGCGGCCGATGCCCTCGACGACCGATTGATCGGTTGAGCTGGTGCGATCGTATGCCTCACGCATGCGGCTGATGATGAACACGTGGTAGTCCATCGAGACGCCGAACAGAAACGCGAACACCGTGATCGGCATCTCGACGTTGATCGACCGGGTGGCCTCGATGCCCCAGATCGCCTCCGAGCCGACACCCATCTGCCACACGATCACCATCACTCCCCATGCGGCTGCGACAGAGAGCAGGTTCATGATCACGGCCTTCAGCGGCAGAATCAGCGACCGGAACGCGCGCGCGAGCAGCACGAACGTGAGGCCGGCGATCAGCGCGATCATGAGCGGGAAGTTGCCGTATACGGCGTCGATCAGGTCGGCGCTCTGCGCAGCCTGTCCGCCGGTGGTGACGTCGCCCGGTAGCACGTCCGCGGTCGCGCGGATCCGGTCGAGGGTGGCCCGTCCCTGCCGCGAGTTCGCATCCGTGGTCGGGATCGTCGAGACGATCGCGGTGCCCCCGCTGCGCCAATCCGGTGGAGCAACCGCGCCCCACACTCCGTCGACTCCATCCAGCTTCGAGGCCACTGACCGGGGGTCGCCCGAGCGCACCAACACCTCCACGGGAGTCAGTGGGCCGGGTCCGATGCCTGACCGCTCGAGCTGCTCGAAGCCGGACCGCGCAGGTCCCGACTGGGCAAGAGACTCGGCGCGGGGATTCCCGAGCTGGATCGTCGATGCCGCGACGATCAAGCCGACCAGCATGGCGAGTGACGCGCCGGCTGCGTGTAGCCGCCCGCGGTGGCCCAGAGCAGCCCGCTGTGCTCCAGCGTCTGCACCAGGCGCAGGACCGTCGTCTTCGGCAGGCCGGTGGCCGCCACGATGTCGCGGACCGATATGGACGGCGTGTCGTCTTGAGCAGGGACAGGATGTCCAGGGCCCGCCGGATGCTGCGGACCCCCTCCGATTCCTCAGCCATGGTGCCCATGGTGCCTCCCTGCTCCGACCAGTCGCGCCGGGGCGGCTTCACATCTGCGTAACTTTCCCCGCTCCGCCTATTGCCATATCCGGCCACCGGACCGTAGGTTACACGCAGTCCGTAGAACGGTTCAACTGTACCGCTAGATGGATCAACAGATGATCACCGAGGAAATCGTCTCCGCTCCCGCGCTGGTGGCGGGCGAGTGGCGGCGCGACGGCCCGTGGGCGCACCGGACCGGGCCGTACCTGCGGCGCGTGGTCAGCCGCGCGGCGCAGGCCAGCCCGGCCGACGTCGCCCGGGCGGCCGGCTACGCGCAGGGGACGCGGCGCCGGCGGTGGCCCGGCTGGCCCCGGCCGCCCGCGCCGGCGTGCTTGACCGGGCCGCACGGCTCGCGGCGCAGCGGCGCGACCGTCTCGCCACGCTGCTCGCCCTCTTTGGCAAGCCGGTCCCCGACGGCCGCGGGGAGATGAACCGGGTCGCCGACACCCTGGCGGTGTGCGCGGCCGAGGCGCGCCAAAGAGATCGGCCGTAGGCGAGCTGCTGCCGGTGGCGGGCTGGGGCCGCGGCGCGGGTACTACCGCGCTGACCTACCGGGCGCCCGCGGGAGTCGCCCTGG
>CAVWSF010000002.1:0-300211 GCA_963757605.1 uncultured Actinomycetes bacterium | reverse complement strand
ACGCCGGAGACCTGAAAGGGGTTCCGCCGGTCTAGAGCGACGCGATGACGCTGTTCAGAAGATTCTGAATCGCGGTCGAGAGCAGACCGAGCGTCACGACGACGGCGATCACGATGACGCCGAGGACGACGGCGTACTCGGCCATCGTCTGGCCGGACTCGTCGGTGCTGCGAAGAAGCGAAAGAACGGACACGGGGGTCTCCGATCGTCGGGGTCTTACCGCGGCCGGGGGGTGGCCGCGTGCCTCGATGATCAGAGGGTTTTCCACCCCGGCCTATCCCCCGAAAGGGTGGAAGATCCTCCCAGGCGTCACCCGAGCCGCTGGTCGAGATTGACAGCGGCCGAGATCAGGGCCAGGTGGGTGAAGGCCTGCGGGAAGTTGCCGAGGAGCTCGCCCGACGGGCCGATCTCCTCGGAGTAGAGGCCGAGGTGGTTGGCGTAGGTCAGCATCTTCTCGAACGCCAGCCGGGCCTCGTCGAGCCGGCCCGCCCGGGCCAGCGCCTCGACGTACCAGAACGAGCAGATCGAGAACGTGCCCTCGTCGCCGTGCAGGCCGTCGGGCGAGGCGGCCGCGTTGTACCGGTAGACCAGGCTGTCGGAGACGAGCTCGTCGCCGATCGCGTCGAGCGTCGAGAGCCAGCGCGGATCCTTGGGCGCGATGAACCGGGTGAGCGGCATCAGCAGCACCGAGGCGTCGAGGACGTCGGACTCGTAGTGCTGCACGAACGCCCGCCGCTTCTCGTTCCAGCCGCGCGTCATGATCTGCTCGGTCACGCTGTCTCGGGCCGAGAGCCACGCGACCAGGTCGGCGGGCAGGCCGCGCTGGCGGGCCATCCGGATCGCGCGCTCGATCGCCACCCATGACATGAGCCGCGAGTAGGTGAAGTGCTGGCGGCCGCCGCGCGTCTCCCAGATCCCCTCGTCGGCCCGGTCCCAGTTCTCGCACAGCCACTCGAGCACCTTGACGAGATCCATCCAGGCGTCGTAGGAGATCGGCTCGGCGTACTTGTTGTAGAGGTAGACCGAGTCGATCAGCTCGCCGTAGATGTCGAGCTGGAGCTGCTCGGCGGCGCCGTTTCCGATCCGGACGGGCGCCGAGCCGGCGTAGCCCTCGAAGTGGTCGAGCACGGCCTCCTCGAGGTCGGCCCGGCCGTCGACGCCGTACATGATCTGAAGCGGGCCGTCACCGCGGCCGGCCGACTCGCGGAAGCGGTCGGTGAGCCAGCCCATGAACGCCTCGGCCTCCTCGGTGAAGCCGAGCCGCAGGAGCGCGTAGAGGGAGAACGCGGCGTCGCGGATCCAGGTGTAGCGGTAGTCCCAGTTGCGCTCGCCGCCGAGCTGCTCGGGAAGGCTCGTGGTCGGCGCGGCGACGATGGCGCCCGTGGGCCGGTAGGTGAGGAGCTTCAGTGTGAGCGCCGAGCGGTTCACCATCTCGCGCCAGCGGCCGCGGTACGTGCAGTGGTGGAGCCAGCCCGCGCCAGTACTTCACGGTGTCGTTGAAGGCCTCCGCGGCCTGCTCGTCGGTGACGAGCGGCGGCAGCGGACCGCCCATCCCCGCCGACTCCAGGCTGAAGACGGCGCTCTCGCCCGCGGCCAGGTGGAACTCGGCACAGACGCCGTCGTCGAGCGGGCGCAGGGGCGTCTCGGTGATCAGCGCAAGGTCGAGTCCCGGCGAGGTGAACGTCGCCCCGTGTCTCGACGATCATCGTCGTGTGACTCGCGCGGCCGTAGTCGAACCGCGGACGGCACTCGAGCATGAACGTCATCTCACCGCGCACGCGCGATCACCCGCCGCATGAGCTGGCGGCGGTGCTCCGGGTCGCGATGGATCGGCATGAAGTCCTGCACCTCGCCGACGCCGTGCGGCGTCAGAAAGCGGGTGATGAGGACGTTCGTGTCGGGAAAGTAGAGCTGCTTCGTGACGTGCTCGGAGCGCGCCGGGGAGATGCGGTAGTAGCCGCCCTTCTCGGCGTCGAGGATCGAGGCGAAGACGCTCGGGGCATCGAACCGCTCGGGGCAGTACCAGTCGATGGTGCCGTCCGTTCCGACGAGCGCCACCGTGTGGAGATCGCCGATCACGCCGTGCTCGGCGATCGGCAGGTAGCGATGGTCGGCCGTCACGGCGGGGACGATACCGCGCGGGCTCCGGGGCGCGGGGCCGGGGCTATACTCCGCGCGCGCGCCTTTCTGGAGGCGCGTTTTCGCCTGGCCGCACGGCCGGACGCGGGGGCGTAGTTCAGCTGGTTAGAACGCCGGCCTGTCACGCCGGAGGTCGCGGGTTCGAGTCCCGTCGCTCCCGTCTCTTCGATGCCGCGTATTCATGCGGCCTTCTCGCTCTCGGCGGCGGATTAGTCGGCCGCGGTGTCCACCGGCGATGGGGTGTGGATGGGGCGGCTGCGATCAGTGTTCGAGTCCGGGCGGGTGGATCAGCCGGTCGAGCTCGCGCAGGACGGTGCGGTTCGCGTCCGGGTAGAGGTGACCGTAGAGATCCAGGGTGACCCGGATCGATGCGTGGCCCATCTGGGCCTGCAGGTACTTGGCGTGGGCGCCGGCGGCGACCATCAGCGTGGCGTAGGTGTGGCGCAGGTCGTGGAACCGCACAGGGGCGAGCCCGCTACGGCGCACGGCTGGGGCAAAGACGCGGTGGCGGAAGTTGTCGTCGTTCAGGATCTCACCCTGCGGCGAGGGGAACACGAGTCCCAACGGGTTCGGTGGGCGCGCGACGATCTGGGCGCGCACGGCGCTGGTCGCGGCTTCGGCGAGATCGACGCGGCGACGGGCGGCGCGGGTCTTGACCGGCACCAGTTGACCCGCGTAGACACCGGCCTCGACGGTCAGCGTCCGTGCTCCCAGATCGACGTTGCGTTCCCGCAGCGCGAACAGCTCACCCTGGCGTAGGCCTGTGAGCGCCGCCAGTCGTACCAGGTTGCCGTAGGGTTCGATGGTGTTGGTGGCAAGCAGGTCGACCTCGCTCCAGGACAGGAAGCGCATCTCGCGGGGCTCGTGATGCGGCGCGCGAATCCGGAACAGCGCCTCGTTGACTGTGAGGCCGCGCACCTTGGCGTCGGACAGAACCTGCTTGAGGACTCTGAGTGCCAGCTCGGCCTGGCGGGGTGCGCGTGCCGACAGCGCGGAGATGTGATCCTCGACGTCTGCCGTTCGCAGGGCATCCAGGGTGGTGCGCCGGAATGGCCCGAGATGCGGCAGGACGGCGCGGACGCGGTCGGCGGATGATTGCCTGACCCTGCGCTCGTAGCGGACGAGCCATCCGTCCAGGAACGTCGCCCAGTGGCTGTGTGGGGGCCTGGTAGAGGCCGCCCAATGCGGCTTGGCGGTGCAGCTCAAGGACGAACCGTTCGGCGTCTCGTTTGAGCGGGAACGTGCGGGAGCGGTCGCTGCCCGTCGGGGCCCTGCCACCGGGCGCGGTACCGGCGAGCACCGTCCTTCAGCCGGTACGGCTCGACGTGCGCCATTGGCTACTCGGCGAACAGCGCAGCCTGCGTGGCCGCGCGACGCCGCGGGGCGGCGGGAGCCGCAGACGTTTCGGCGCTCGCGGCGGCGCGCTCGCCACCCTCGCGGTGCGCGGCCAGCCATGCGTCGATGTCGTCCCGCCGGAACCGGCGCGTGCCTCCAAACTTGTAGCTGGGCAGGTTGCCGGCCGCCGCCTGGTCGTACACCCAGTTCTCGTGCAGCCCCAATAGCCGTGCGACCTGACGAGCGTTCATCAAATCATCCACGACCTGCCTCCTTCACTCTCGACATACTCCGTAGCCCACGAACAGCGCGTAGCGTATCCGCATCAGACTGTGTTTTCAAGTTCTGCGGCGCTGGAGGCGCTAGGCTGTGGGTGGTGCGAGGAGGCGAACTGATCCGTGAGGCGCGCACGCGAGCCGGCTTGACCCAGGCCGACCTCGCCCAGCTGACCGGCCGCGACCGGTCCGTGATCGCGCGTTGGGAGCATGGCGCCGTCTCGCCGCCCGTCGAGAGCCTGCTCGCCTGCGTCCACGCCTGCGGGTTCGACATCCCGCTGATGCTGGTGGCGCTCGATCGCAGCGTCGACGCCGAGCTCGGCGAGTCCCTGCGGCTCACCCCGTCGGAGCGGGTCACCCGGATGCTCGACACGATGACACCACCCGGAGCGGATCGTGGAAGCCCGGGGTAATCGCGGGACGGACGCGGCGCAGCCGGAGCGGTTCGACCCCTACCTGATCCTCTCCGCGTTGGAGCGGCACCGTGTTAGTTACGTCGTCATCGGCGGCTTCGCCCGCGTCGTCCAGGGAACCGGCGAGGTCACCCACGGCCTCGACATCACCCCCTCCCTCCGCCGCGAGAACATCGCCCGCGCCAATCGTGCCCTGGCGGAGCTCGACGCGCGGACCGCCGACGGCCAGCCGGCGAGCCTCGCCGGCGAGCCTGCGCCCGTCACGACATTGCAGACCCGAGCCGGGAAGGTGACCGTCGTACCGTTGCCCGAGGGCACGCGCGGCTACGACGACCTCCGCCGCCACGCCACCCACGAGGCACTCGGCCGGGGACTGCGCGCTCAGATCGCGTCACCGGGCGACCTCGCGCGCATGCTCGGCGCCCTTGACCGCCCCAACGACCAGGCCAAGCTCCTGCGCCTTCGGCGGATGATCGAGTTGAGCCGCGAACTCGACTTCGGGCTTGAGCTCTAGAGCAGATCAGGCGACGTTGAGCGTGAGCGTCTCGCGGGTGGCGTCGCCCGGGATCGCGGCGCGCTCGGTGGTGGTGAGCGCCAGCAGCCACTCGCCGAGCGCGTCGCGGACAAGCAGGCGGGCCTCGTCGATCGTCGACGCACACGTGATCACGCTGGGCAACTCCTCGATCGTCGCGCGGACCCAGCCGGTTCTCGTCAGGCTCAAACACAGCGTGCAACTCCACGGTCGAAGCGTACCGCCTCCGGATACCCCGCGATACTGCGCGGTCAATGACCGCACGCCGCCTGCTCGAGCAGCACTTGATCGGCCATGGCTGTGATGCGGGTGCCAGCTCGGCGTGCCCACGCCACCCCGGTGACCGGGCGGTCCGGGCGCCCCGGGGGGGAACATCCAGGGCCGCATCCGGGGGGCCGGCACTGAAAGTGCATCTGTGTCTCGCTGGCCATTACTGACACCGACTCGACAGGAACGTGCGTCTGCCCCGGTGGTGAACTTCGCCAGCCTCCTCGGGCGGATCTGATCGAGCGGCGCTTCTTCGACCATCCCACCGGGCCGGACCAGGTGTGGTATGCCGATATCACCTACGTCCCCACCTGGCAAGGCTGGCTGTACGTGGCCCTGGTCGTCGACGCGTGGAGCCGCCGCATCGTCGGCTGGTCGATGCGCGACTCGCTCGAGGAGCCGCTGGTGATCGACGCGCTCGGGATGGCCACTAGCCACCGATCCCCGGCATCGGGAGCCATCCATCACAGCGACCGCGGCAGCCACTAGGCGCTGCCGTGTACGGCCGCACCCTGCGCGAGTCCGGCCTGGCGCAGAGCATGGGCCGCCGCGGCTCAGCACTGGACAACGCCGCCTGCGAGAGCGTGATGGCGACCTTCAAGACCGAGCTCGTCCACCGACGCAGCTTCCAGACCCGAGACCAGGCCCGCGAGCACGTCTTCCGCTGGATCGAAGGCTGGTACAACACCCGCCGACGCCACTCCAGCCTCGGCTACCAAAGCCCCGAAGACTACGAGGCGCGACACGCGCAGAACGGAGGCCGCAACACGAACACGAACACGAACGGGCGCACAGCGCTCGTCGGCCCCGACCAGTCAGCGGTACAACAGGGCGCGTTGATCGGGGTTGGAAACCCCACCCGGCAAAACCGAAAAGTGTCCACCGAACCGAGGTAGCTCCAGTTGTACCACCCGATGTAGGCGACCAGGGCGAGTTCGAGGTCGAGCCGGGTGGGCCAAGGTCGGCGTTTGACGAGTTCGGTCTTGATGATGGCGATCACGCTTTCGGCCATGGCGTTGTCAAGCGCGGTTCCGGTACGACCGCGGCTGGGGCGGATGCCGGCGTCTGCGAGCGTTTGGGTGTACGTCCAGGAGGCGTACTGGCTGCCGTTGTCGCCGTGGTGGACGAGATCTGGTGCTCGCTTGGGGCGCGCGGCGATGGCCATCGCCAGGGCGTCTTCGACGAGTTCTTGGCGCATGTGCGACGGCCGGCACCGGCCGTTGGGCGGGCACGGTCGTGCGCCGAGTCTTGCCGCGCCGGATGCCCTCCAGGCGCTCGCGGCGCATCAAGCGTTCCACCGTGCAACGGGCCACCATCGTGCCCTCGCGGTTGAGCTGCTTCCACGATCGCCACGCGCCATACGCCCGTCGGATTGCTGGTGGACTCGGCGCAGCTGGTCGACCAGCCAAGCGTCTCGCCGCGCCCGTCGGCTGGGCGAATCCTTGCGCCGTAGTACGCGCTCTCATTCGCCCGGCGCAGCTCGCGATTCTCCCTGCGCAGCGCCACCAACTCAGCGTGATCAGCAGATGACAGCCGATCCCGCCGCTGCCCCTCATCCAGCCTCGGCCTGGCGCACCCACACCCGCAGCGTCTCGGAGCACCCCCAGATTCTTGGCCACATGCGCGATCGGCCGCTGCGACTCACGCGCCAGCCGCACCGCCCGCTCACGCACCCCCACCGGGTACTTCGACGGACGTCCCATCACCACGGTCTCCCTTCTCCAGGACCGAAACGATCCCAGAAACCAGGACCCCGTCAAACCCGGGGTGCTTCACTATCCCGTGCGCGGCCGCGGTCGAGCTAGCGGTCGCCTAAGCGAAACATATTCGATCGACGGGCACCGTCGAGCACCCAGCTGTGCCGACAGCCCGGCGCGAAATCGACGGCTCGGCCAGCTCCGATGCTGGGAACCAGGCGCAGGGCGACGGTCCGTCGATCTACACGGACACGGTGAGCCGATCGAGTTCGCTCTGAGCCTGATCGAGCATCGCCTGACTCGGAGAGTTGGCGCCAAACCAGACTTGTACGGTGACGTAGCCTTCGTTCAGCTTCGCATAGATGGGGCCATCTTCGGAGACATTTGGCGCTGGTTGGGTTTCGTAGCCGTCAGAGTGGAATACTCCGTCTTCGAGACTGAGCGGAAGGTTCCTTGGAGGGTAGAGCTCCGGCTGGTCGACGGCGCTGTTGAGTGCCGCCCAGATCACAATGCCGTTTGCTGGGAGTGATTTGAGGGTCTCCATGGGCCAACCGGATACCGAGTCTTCAGATGCAACGGGAACGTTGGCGGCCCACGCGTTGTGTTGGCGCTGGTCTCCGATCTTCACCGAACTCGCGACGGTATTCCAGTCCTTGTCAAACTGGAACGCGATGAGCCCGGCGCCTGTCTGACCGCCGGCGGAGATGGGCGTGGAGGCGGTAGGCACCTGATCGTTCCGGGCGATATGTGCTCCCAGTGCCGTCCCAGCTCCAATCGAAACGAGTGCGACGCCGAGAAGCACGGCGGCAACGCGCACCCGGCCGCGGCTGCGAGGGGACTTCGGACTGGTGGGAGCTTCTTGGTCGAGCTGCGCCGCGGCTTCGCGGAGATTCGCCCAGAATGAAGGATTGGGCTGGTCGATCGGGATTGCGTTGATGAGGCTCCCAATCTGTTCGTCGCGGAACTCGGTGCCGGACATGTTCAAATCTCCTCCTCTCCTCCCTTGGCGAGTGCGCTGCGGAACCTCTCTCGAGCAACCGAAAGGCGAGAGGCGATTGTCCCAACGCGAACACCCAGGGTATCGGCCGCCTCGCGATAGCTGAACCCGAGGGCATCGACGAGCACCAAGACCGCCCTCGAGTCGTGCGGGAGCGCGTTCAGTGCTTGTTGGGCAGTCGTCCGCTGCGCGACCGCGACTTCTGGTCCTGGTCTGGGATCGCGCACGTCTAGGTCTATCCCTACGCCGGCCTGCGGAAACCTGCGGGCACGGGTTCGGATCGCGTCGTGACCCCTCCAATACACAAGGCGGTAAAGCCTTCTTGGATCAAAGACGGCCCGATGCGGAGCGCGTCTCCATGCGCGGTACGCCTCCAGGTACACGTCTTGGAGCAAATCATCGGCCTCATCCGCACCTCCCAGCAGTCGGGCGGCGAACGCATGCAGTGCCGCGTGCTCTCCCCGGAGTGCGTCCTCGAATGAGCCCCACTCGGGTGGGGGTACCGTATTCTTGCTCCGCCGATCGACCATCTCGCTCCTTTAACGTCCGCCGCGCCCATTTCCTTCAGATCCGCCGACTCGCTTCGTGGCCCCGAGGCGAGCCCTGGCGGCTCCCCACGCCGTTCACCCCCGGCGACCGCTATTCACAGTGCCCAGAAAACACTCCACGCCACGAAGGCAGAGACAACGGCGTTGGCAGCCCGAAGCGCGCTTACGCTCCGCGGATTGAGTGTGACCCGGGCCTCGACCTCGTCCAGAGACTCGGCACCGATGGCCCATGCGAGTACGACAGATTTTCCGAGGGCGAAGCTGCCAACGACGACCATGATCTCAGCCGTGCTCTTGAGCATGGGCAGGGCAGCGAAGGCGGCGAGGTGCGACGAGTATGTAAACAAAGTCAGGAAGCCACTGCCAAGGAGGGCCCCGTAGGTCGCTGCGACGATAGGAAGCGGGAGAGCGTCGCGGAGCCACTCAGGGACCTGAGCGTTCCTATATGGCAGAGGCAGCGGCAAGCCAATGTCGCACAGCGCAGCGTAGAGGATGATCGCTGTCAGCGATACCACCGCTCCTCGCGGGGAGAGGACAAAAGCTACGGCCGCGAACATAAGCAGGCTCACGGTCGCGGTCACGAGCGCTCCGACGGTCGCGCCGCCGAAAAACGCAAGCCAGTTCCGGAGCCATCGATGCGTACCTCCGCTCACGGCGGGGTTGATGGTCAACACCATCGACAACCCTCAAGGCGACCAAGCCGAAGACCAACCCGCTGTGAGTCCCGCGATCGCGACAATCGGCGCCAAGGCGAGTCCCATCGCAGCCGCGCACGCAGCAGCGGTTAGGCACACCGCCGAGATCGTGATTGGCGAGACGACGCCTTCGGCGAGACGCGCCCACGCGGTCTTGGACGGCGCCCCTCGTGCGACCAGCGGATTCCCGCTACCCACAGTTGAACGTGATCACCGGAGAACAGTTCACGCAGGCGTTCGTCCGGCAGACGATTGTGCCTGGGGTCGGTGAGCATGTCCCGCCGACCCACTCCCGATCCAGGCAACAAGTCGGGCGATTCTCGGGCTGGACACAGTGACAGCCACCGTGATCCGCGCACCATCCCGTGCCGCAGCAATCGGTGTGCCGACGAATATTTCCGCCGCAGGTATTGTCGCTGACACACCAATGTCCACACTTGCAGCTGTTGGGAGGGCATGAGTTTGTATTCCATCCGGGCAGGTTCCCGCAGATGATGCTACAGCTACAATTGCACCCTGGCGGACACGCAAAGTGATTGGCATAGGCCGACGTCGGTCGCAGAAGTTGAGCGCCGGCACTGCCGAGGCTCACCGCGACTACGCCGCGCCCTAGCCGGCCGAAGAATGAACGGCGACTAATGCGCGATGCGAAGGCCCGCGCCGACCCGTCGGCGACGCGCTCTAGTATCGTAGGTGTTGATGCCGGAGGTTGATCCACCTCATGCCCCTTTCTAGTCGGCAAGGTCTGGAAGATCGGAGGCCAGTGAAGAAACGTGCAGATCATGTGCGCTCGTCGACTCGGGCATACCGTCGGATTCGCTCTCGACGATCGGTGCAGCCACAACCACTTCAGCCAGCTGTTCGAGATGGTCGAGGGAATTCGCGACGCCCTTGGCTAGCACCCGACCGTCGCGCCCGACCGCGACCGCGTACGGCGTGCCTGGAACCTCCCACTCCGTCTCGAGCTCGCCGAGGTCGAGACGAGCGGCGTCGCCGATGCCCTGCGCGTAGTCCCATCGAGAGGAAGCGTCGCCCCCGATTACGGCAGCGATCAGCTGGAGCTCGGCGTAGTGGGTCTGCACCACAGGCAGCGCCGGGAGAAGCGGACTGCAGATCCGACACGTCGGCGACACGAACAGGATTATCGCGGGCCGCTCACGGTCGAGATCGGCGACCTCGACTACCGTCCCGGGATCGGGCCCTCCTTCGATCTCGCCGATATGTGCGGCGGGAGCAAGTTGGAGGGAAATCGATCCAACCTGCCGGACGACGCCGATCAACACGAGAACCTGTGCGATCGTGAGGCAGAACAGAATCAGGATGAATGCTTGCCAGATTGTGTCTCTCACTGTGCTTCCTCCCACACCGCCGTCGGCCTCGGCTTCGGCCGCACCGTCCACCACTCGGCCAGCAGAACGGGGATGCAAACCGCCGACACTGCGAGCAGAACCTCGGCGGCCGAGGGGCGGCCGACGTCGCTCAACTTGTAAGAGGCCAACACGACAAGCGCGAAAGCCGCCAAAGCCAAGTTTCGGATCACTAGACGGATACCAAGCGGCTCTGGCACGAATGCCCCGAAGCAGTTACATTCGACTCCAGACAAGCCGCTCGCGAACCATACGACACCCATGCCAAGCATGACTAGCAGCACGGCGGCCGCGACGAGGCCAACCAGCGGAGCGGTCACCACCGTGGTCGCGACGACACACTCCACGATCGGCAGGGCGTACAAAACTACGCGGTGAGGTACAGGCCGCGTTAGCGAGAGGCTTGAAACCAGTTCTCGCCACGCCGCCCAATTGTCCAGTTTGCCTACCGACGCTAGAAGGAACAGGACGGCGATTACGTTCGACGCCAGGTGGTTGATGAGCGCAGTCATCGGATGGCCGCTCGGATACACTAAGAGATCGTGAGCCGCGAGAGCTCGTCGTTTGCGTCTGCCAGCGATTTGTCGTTCGGCTCGTTGACCCCAAACCAAGCCTGGACAGTCACAAATCGACCGCTCACGCTTGCCATGATGGGCCCGCATTCCGCCACGTTCGGCGCCGGCTGCATCTCGTATCCGTCGGTAAAGAATGCACCGTCAGACAGGCTCAGCGGGAGCTCCCGACTGGGATAGAGCTCCGGTTCGTCGACATCGGTATTCGCCGCCGCCCAGATCACGATCCCGGACGCTGACAGTGACCGCAGGGTCTGCACAGGCCATCCGGAATCTACGTCCTTGTCGTCCGGAGGCTGGTTGGATGCGAAGGCCATCGCCTGCGCTCCCTTCTCGAGGCTCAGCGAGGTCGACACAACGCTCCAGCCCGCCGCGGCCTCAAAAGACACGTCCATCGGATCCTCCTTAGACGATTCCGTAACGCATGTGGGCACAGCTACACGCCGCAGATCGATGGTGCGAATCGAACCTGCCGTTCGAGTGCGGGCCGATCTCGGTCCGTCTTGGGGTACGAGGTCGGTGCGTACTGGGCCCGAACCGATCTTCGCAGGCTGCTGCCGCCCAGGCAATGGATCGGAGGGTTCATCTTCACGCTACTCCAGCATCCCACCGTTGACTCGCGTCATCGTCTGTGGTAGAGGTCTTGCGGGCGTTTCATCGGCTGAGCAGGGGGCAACGTGGCGCACGAACTCCGGGTCGTCCTGGTAATCGGGCGCCCCGGCGTTGCTTCTTGGTGCTTTGCGCTCGTCGCCTGCACACCCGGACTTGCCGTAGTGGGCTGGTTCGCCACAGTTGCTGACGCCGTCTGTTGCCTACCCAACCTCTCGCCCGATGTCTGCATCGTCGATAGTGAAGACTTCGCCGAACTCGCAGCCGACCGCTTGCGGACGACGGGGTCGGCATCCGGGCCACTCGTCGTGGCGTTGCGCTCCTCTTGCGCCTCGGCCTACGAGGATTCTTCGACGATGCGAACGTTTCGGATCGGAGGCTCTCGGTCGGATTTCCTGGCTGCGGTCGGCGACGATGGCCCGCAGGTCGCCTGCTCGATCCCCGCAGAGACACGTGAACTGACAGCGCGCGAACGCGAGATCGCGCTACTGGTGGCGGAGGGTTTCTCGAACGAGGAGCTTGCGAACATGTTGATGCTGTCGGTCGCCACGGTGAAGAATCACGTTCACTCCATCCTGAAGAAACTCGACGTCGGTCGACGTTGGCACGTGGGCGCTCGGTTGCGAGGCTCACTCGCGGCGACAAGCGCCTCCGTACACGACGGGGCCTGGCTAACGGCCGCACCCGCCAACTCGAGCCAGGCGAACACCGCAGCCAAGACGCACCGGATCGCGACACGTTGGCCGGACGCGGCTTCTCGTAGGTCGAGCAATTGGCCCGACGAGATCTAGATCTGCCCGACGTCTACCGCGTTTCTGCTGCGCCGATGTCTCCTGGCTCACCGGGCCGCGCCCACCGCAGTGGTCCGCCCGGCGGGCTGGCGGTGATCGGAGACAGCAGGTGAGCGCCTTCATAACGTCGCGGACGACGAGCTGTGTTGTCTAGTGAGGCTACGACCTTGCTACCCTCAGCGCCGTTCAGGGGGTCACTCCCTAGCTTCTTTGCACGCGCTTTGACGCACCGTCTTATTGGCGCGCAACACTTCGACCGAACGGGCGTTCGCGGATGGGCCGCGCTTACGGATCACTGCTAACACGAAGCACTGCCCTTCAACGCCTCCTGGTTGATCGGCGCCGCGATTCAGCCCGACCACTGGCCGACGCAGGCCCGATGGGGTGTGGATGGGGTGGGGAGAGCCGGAGCAACCATGGCGAGAACGGACGACCGGTGGTGGCCATCGCGGAAACCCGTGGGGAACAGGCACATGCGGGTAACACCGGGCTCAGTGGGGTACGCTCGGACCGGCCTGTCACGCCGGAGGTCGCGGGTTCGAGTCCCGTCGCTCCCGTTACTCGGCCTTCCGCCCTTCCACGATCTCCTTGAGCCTCGCGAGGTCGTCGGCCACGGCCCCGGCGTCGCGCTCGAACTCCGCGTCGCTCATGCCCGGCTGGCGCCGAAGCGTGAACACGGCCTCGCACGCGTCGCCGTCCGGGATCACCCGCATCGGGTTGGAGACGACCTCGCCGGAGGGGAGCGTGACGTCGTGATCGAGGACGCCGTACGGGTTTCGCTCGGCGAATGCGAAGCCGACCCGTCCCATCGGCGTCTCGACGTACCAGCGCCCGTCGACCTGCTCGACGGCGCTCCCAAGGCCGGGCGCCCACTCGGGCAGGTTCGCCGGGTCGACCGCGTACTCGTACACCTCGTCCGCGGGCCGCTCGATCCGCTGGCTCAGGTGCCGCGACTCCCGCTCCATCCCTCCGGATCCTACGCGGCCTTCTGCGCCACGACCGCGAGCTTGCGGACGCGCCCCGTCGTAAGCCAGCCGGTCCAGAGCCGATGCGCTGCGAGGAGCTCGTCGAGCGCCTGTCGCCCGATCCCAGCGGCGATCGCCGCCTCGTCGGCGGTGAACGCGGCGATGAGCGAATCGGCCGTCGCACGGTGCGCCTCGCTCCAGTCCTCCTGCCAGCGGACCGCCAGCCCTGCCCGCTCCAGCAGCCCGCGAATCTCGTCGAGCGGCTCGAGCCAGACCGTGTCCGCATCGGGCATCTGCGCGCGCTCCGCCTCGGTCAGCGGCTCCCCCTCCTCCAGCGTGAAGGCGAACCGCCCGCCGTGTGCGAGCGCTCCCGAGACCGCGGCGAGCAGCGGCTCCTTGTCGCGGAAGGCGAGCATCGTCTCGAGCAGCAGCACGACGTCGAACGTGCCGGGAGGAAGCGGCGGCACCTCGGCGACCTCGAAGCGGCACGGGAGCCCCGAGGCGCGCTCGCGCGCGATCTCGACGGCGCTCGCGCTCGAGTCGACGCCCAGATAGCTGCACCCCAGCTCGCGCGCCAGGAGCCGTCCCGGCCCGGCGACGCCGCAGCACAGGTCGAGCACGGAGACGCCCCGCCGGATGTCCGCGCGGCCGGCGAGCACGCGGATCTCGGCAGCAGTCATGAAGCTCTCCTGTCCGACATACTCGCCCGGCGGGAAGGCCGCCTCCCTCGTCCGCTGCAGCGCCTGCACGAAGGGGGCCCGCTCGTCCTGTCTCATGGTCGCCTCATCACAAACCGATCCACGGCCTCCACGGTAGTTCTCTGGGAATGCTCGAGCGCGGAAGCACGCTGCGGACCGTTCAGGGCCCGGTGGCCGGGGTGGCCGCCCAGGCGGCCCTCATCACCGCCCTCGCTGCGACAATCGGGCTGGGCGGCGCCGAGTGGCTGGTCGGGGTCGCGTGTGGGCTGACCCTGGACGCCGTGCTGGCGCGCGCCCTCTGGCGTGACCGCTCGGTGCGGCTCGGCCCGGCGAGCTGGGTGACGCTCGCGCGGGCGACGCTCGCCGTCGGCGTCGCGGCGCTGGCCGCGGAGTCGCTCGGCCGCGACATGCCGGTCGCCCCGCTCGTGGTGCTCGCCGCCACCGCGCTCGTCCTCGACTACGTCGACGGCTGGATCGCGCGCCGCACGAGGTCGGAGTCGGCGCTCGGCGCGCGCATGGACGGCGAGGTCGACGCGTTCTTGATCCTCGTCCTGAGCATCGCGGTCGCCCCCTCGGCCGGTGCGTGGGTGCTCGCGATCGGGTTCGCCCGGTACGCGTTCCTCGCCGCCGGACGGGTGCTGGAGTGGATGCGAGCCCCGCTGCCCCTGCGCGACTGGCGCAAAGTCGTCGCCGCGACGCAGGGGATCGTGCTGACGGTCGCGGCGGCCGGCGTCGTGCCGCAGGCGCTGACCACCATCGCGCTCGCCGCAGCGCTGGCGCTTCTCGCCGAGTCGTTCGGGCGCGACGTCTGGTGGCTGTGGCAGCGCCGGCACGAAACCCGACGCGTCCCGGCGGCGCGGGATCGCCGACTCGAGGCCGCCGTCCTCACCGTTCTCGCCCTCCTGATCGTCTGGCTCGCACTGGTCGCACCCAACCAGCCGAGCCGGCTCACGCCCGGCGCGTTCGTGCGACTGCCGCTGGAGGGCATCGTCGTCGTCGCGCTGGCGCTCGTCCTGCCGGCCAGGGCGCAGCGGATCCTCGTCTGGGTGGCGGGACCGGTGCTGGGACTCCTGGTCGTGGTGAAGCTCCTCGACCTCGGCTTCTTCACCGCCTTCGACCGCCCGTTCAACCCCGTCGACGACTGGAGCTACACCTCGATCGGCGTCGAGACTCTGCGCGACTCCGTCGGCCGGACGGACGCGAACCTGGCCCTCGCCGGCCTGACGCTCATCGGCATCTCCGCGCTCGTCCTGCCGACGCTGGCGGTGCGCCGGCTGACGCGGGTCGCCGCGCGCCACCGCAGGCTGTCGTTCCAGGCCGTGGGGGCGCTGGGCGCGGCCTGGGTGCTGTTCTGGGCGCTCGGTGCCGAGCTCGTCTCCGGTGCGCGCATCGCCTCCACGAGCGCCGCCGACCTGGCCGTCCGGGAGGTCCAGACGGTGCAGACCGGCCTGCGCGACCGCGCGCGGTTCGCACGCACGCTCCGCCACGACCGGTACCGGTTCGCCACCGGCGACCGGCTCCTGACCGGCCTGCGCGGAAAGGACGTGCTGCTCGTGTTCGTCGAGAGCTACGGGCAGTCCGCGGTCGAAGGCTCGTCCTTCTCGCCGGGAGTCGACTCCGTGCTCGACGCGGGGACGAAACACCTCGGCGCGGCGGGCTTCTCCTCGCGCAGCGGCTGGCTCACCTCGCCGACGTTCGGCGGGATCAGCTGGCTCGCGCACTCGACGCTCCAGTCCGGCGTGTGGGTCAACAGCCCGACGCGCTACGACCAGCTCGTCTCGAGCACCCGCTTCACCCTGAGCCAGGCCTTCCAACGAGCCGGATGGCGGGCCATCGACGACGTGCCGTCGAACGAGCGCCGCTGGGCGGACGGGTCGTCGTTCTACCACTACGACAAGGTCTACGACCGGCGCAACGTCGGCTACCGCGGCCCGACCTACGCATACGCCTCGATGCCCGACCAGTACGTCTGGCTGGCCCTCCAGCGCCTCGAGCTCGCGAAGGTCGACCGGCCGCCGCTCTTCGCCGAGGTCGACCTCGTGTCGAGCCACGAGCCGTGGACGCAGGTGCCGCCGCTCATCGCGTGGAACCGCGTCGGCGACGGCTCGATCTTCAAGAGCCTGCCGGTCGACATGGCCGGCAACAGCGACGCCAAGCAGGGATACGGCCACTCGATCCAGTACACGCTGCGCACCCTCGTCTCGTTCGTCGAGCACTACGGCCGGAAGAACCTCGTGGTCATCGCGCTCGGCGACCATCAGCCGGCGATGACCGTGAGCGGCGAGGGGGCCACGCACAACGTGCCGATCTCGGTCATCGCCCACGACCCGGCGGTCATGCGCCGGATCGCCGGGTGGGGGTGGGTGAACGGCATGCGCCCGAGCGCGCACGCGCCGACCTGGCCGATGAGCGCCTTCCGCGACCGCTTCCTCACCGCGTTCGGGTCACGAGGCGACCCGTCGTCGTGAGCAGCGCTCCGGCCCGGAGGCTGGCAGGCATGGACGGCGTCCGCGGCCTCGCCGCGCTGTTCGTCGTGGTGAACCACGTCTTCCTGCGCGCGTTTCCGGGCTATCCCGCCGCCCAGAACGCCGCCCGGGCGCCGTTCTGGGCGGCCTGGTTCATCTACGGCCGGTTCGCCGTGGTCGTGTTCATCGTGCTGTCGGGCTTCTCGCTGGCCCTGTCGCCGGCGCGCCGCGGCTGGGATCTCGGCGGCGTCTCGCGGTTTGCAGGGCGGCGAGTGCGGCGCATCCTTCCGGCGTACTGGGCCGCCCTGGCGTTCAGCCTCGCGGTGGCCTGGCTGGTGATCCCGCAGCCGGGCGAGGGAGTGCCCGACCTGCGGTCGGTCGTCGTGAACGGCCTTCTGGTGCAGAACCTCGTCTCCGCTCCGAGCCCCAACCGGGCGTTCTGGTCGATGGCGGTCGAGGCCCAGCTCTACCTCCTGTTCCCGCTCCTCTTGCTGATGGTGCGCCGGCGAGGCGCCGCGCTCATGCTCGCGGCGGTCACGCTGGTCGTGGCGGCCGTCGGCGTCGTCGGCCCGCACGTCCATCACCTGGACTTCCTCGTGATCCAGTCACCGCCCGACCTCGCCGCGCTCTTCGCCGTCGGCATCCTGGGCGCCGGCGTCGTGGGATCGGGTGCCGCTCGCAAATCGTTGCCGTGGGCGTGGTTCGCGCTGGCGGCCGCGGCGCCCGTGCTCATCACGATCTGGTGGCAGGGCTCCGTGTGGACGCTCGACCACCTGTTCTGGATCGACCTCATGCTGGGCCCGGCCATCGCGTGCCTCCTCGCCGGCCTTGCCACCGGCCGGCCGGCGCCGCTGCTTCGCCTGCTCGATACACGGCCTCTGCGGGGCCTCGGCGCGTCGTCCTACAGCCTGTATCTCACGCACGCCCCGATCGTCGTCATCGTCTACACCGAGGTCGTGGCCGGACGCGTCAGCCAGGGGGTTCCCGCCTTCCTCGTCTCACTCGGCCTCGTGGTGCCCCTGGCGATCGCGTTCTCCCGGGTGTTCGCGTCCGTCTTCGAGCGCCCGTTCCAGCGGCCCGTGGCGGCGGCACCGGTCGCGGCGCTCAGTCGCCCGTGAACCGCGACGAGAGCGCGTAGCGCAGGAGCACCACGTCGCCGATCTGGCGGACGTCGGCGAGCGTCGCCCGCCGGCCTGCGGCCCACGGGAAGACCCCGTCGCGCACGAACCTGGGAGCCTCCGAGTCGCCCACGAACACCGGGGCCACGACCAGGTGGAGCTCGTCGACGAGATCGTCGGTCAGAAACTGCGTGTGCACCTTGCCGCCGCCCTCCACCATCAGCCGCTCCACGCCGCGCGCGGCCAGGTCGGTCGTGAGCTTTCGCATCTCGACGGTGTGGCCGCCGTCGACGACCGTCGCGACGGGCCCCAGCCGAGCCCTGGCGTCGCCCACCCGCGGGCTCGCGCAGTAGACGATCTTCTCGGCGTCGCCTGCGGTGAAGAAGTCGGCGCGCGCGTCGAGCTCGGCCTGTCGCGTCACGGTCACCTTCGTCGGCGACGGCGAGAGCCCGCGGGCCGCCCGCTCCTCCTGGCGATCAGCCGAGCGCACCAGCAGCCGGGGGTTGTCGATCCGGACGGTCGCCGCGCCGACCAGGATCGCGTCGCAGGAGGCGCGGACGGCGTCGACCCGGTCGAAGTCGGCGTCGTTCGAGAGGAGGAGGCGCGACGCGGCGTTCCCGATGTAGCCGTCGATCGACACGCTGCACGAGAGCAGGGTGTACGGGCGGTCAGCCATCCCTGCTCCTTCCCGCCGGACGGGAACCGGAACCGTGCGCGGGCGCGGCGCCTCGGCCTGCGACGGGTGGTCGGCGCCCGGGGGAGCGCGGCCGCGGCGAGGACGAGCGCGCCCGGCAGGCTCGCGACCAGCGCCATGACGCCGTAGACGACGGCGGTGGCGACGCCAGCGTCGCGCCCAGCCCGGCCGCCCCGAACGCCCAGGCCGTCACGCCCTCGCGCGGCCCCCAGCCGGCGACGCTCGGCAGCACCATGGCGAGCATCGCGAGCAACGCCAGCGGCAGCATCCGCGACGGCGGCGCGGTGGCGCCCGCCGTCCGCGCGGCGATCAGGAACGTGACCGCGTGCCCCGCGACGACGATCGCCGACGTGAGCACGACGGCCGGCAGCGCCCTGCGGTGAAGAGCACGGCGCCGCGGAGATCGCCGGACACGGCGTCGCGGACGCGCGACCAGCGCGAGGCCCCGCCCCTGGAGCGCAGCCGGCCCACGAGCGACGATGCCGGCCAGCGCCGCCGCCAGCGCGACCGCCGCGACGGGCATCCGCGACCGCACCGGCGAGGGCAGCGCCAGCAGGATCGCGACGGTGAGGACGGCCTGGACGACCTGCCCGGCCCCGCGCTCCCACGCGCACGGCCCGCAGTCCGAGGCCGACGTCGTTGGCATCGCGCCCGTGGCTCACGCCGCGGTGGACGTCGCCGACGACCCCGCCCGGCAGCGTGAGGTTGAGGAAGAGCGACCGGTAGTAGGCCGCGACGGCGGCGGGCAGCGAGAGCGGCACGCCGAGCCCGCGCGCGACGATCGTCCACCGCCATGCGCAGCAGACCGTGGCGACGACGCCGATGGCCGCGCGGCGGCCAGCGCCCGGGCGTCGATCGCCCGCAGGCCGTCGGCGAACGGGCCCGTGCCGAGCCGCCAGACGACGACGGCCAGTCACCGCGCAGCAGCTGCGGCCCGACCGGGCGCGCCCACCTCACGCGGATCCCCCTGGCAGCACCAGCAGGTCGGCATGGTCGACGGCGACAAGCGGCAAGCTCCCCCGCTCTGGCCTGGGCCAGACGAGTGCGCCCGTAGGTGCCGGCCTCGGCGGCCAGCCCGGCATCCTGCTCGCAGGCGGCGCCCAGCCACCCCGAGAACCACTCGGCCGCGAGATCTGCCTCGCCCGGGCCGAGGCACCACCGGCTGGGACGGACGACGACCTCCGCCCCGCCCCGCCGGAGCTCGTCCGCGACGCGGGCGACGGCGTCGGGGCCGAGCAGGCGGCCGCTCCAGGTCGTGCGGCGCTGGTGGGCGTCGAACGCCTCCCCGACGCGAGCGTCGAGCGGCTCCGCGGGCGCCAAGCGGACACGGCCGGCGACAGACAGGGTCAGGAGGGCCGGGCACCCGACCGCGACGCAGAGCTCGACCAGCCGGCCGAGCTCGTCCTCGGTCAGCAGGTCGAGCAGCGCCGAGGCCGTGACGAGGCTCGCGCCGAAGAGCTCGTCGGCCTCCAGCCGGGTGATGTCCGCGAGGCTCGTCTCGACCGCGACGGGAGATCCGTCGGCGGCCGGGCCGGGAAGGTCGGCGGCGGCGACCTCGAGCAGGTCCGCGTCGCGGTCGTGCAGCACCCAGCGCTGCGGCCCCGGGAGGAGCGGCGCGAGCCAACGGCCCATCGCCCCGGTGCCGCAGGCCAGGTCGTGGATCAGCCAGGGGCCGCCCTCGGGACGGTGCTGCCGTAGGCGGTCGACCAGCTCGCCGGAGCGGGCCGCCGCGTCGGCGGGCTCGCGCAGGTCGAGCCAGCCGGTGCTCACGCGAATCTGCTCGACGGTCATCGGGCTGCTCCTTGCAGGACGCCCGCGAGGACGGCCGTCGTTGTCGACCACCCGGGAAGCGAGGCCCGCCGCTCGCGAGCGGCCCGGCGCAGCCGCCGGCGAAGCTCGCCGTCTCCGAGCCACGCCCGCAGGGCGGAGCCGAGCGCGGCGGGGTCGCCCGGCGGGACGAGCACGCCCGGGCGGGTGCCGCCGGCGCCGTGGCCCAGGGCCTCCGGCACGCCGCCGACCTCGGCCGCAACGACGGGCAGCCCGCGGGCCAGCGCCTCGGTCACGACCATGCCGTAGCTCTCCGCGCGCGAGGGCAGGACCAGCACGTCGGTGGCGGCGTAGGCCGTGGCGAGGTCGGCGCCGGTGCGCGGCCCGGGGAACGAGACGCGGCCGTCGAGGCCGCCGTCCGCGACCCGCTGCCGGAGATCCGCCGCGAAGACCGGATCGCGCTCCAGGCTGCCCACGCACACGCAGCTCCAGGGCAGCCCCGCCACCGTCCCGAGCGCGTCGATGAGCACGTCGTGACCCTTGCCCGGGATCACCGCGGCGACGGAGAGGAGCGCATCGGCGGTCGCGGTTCCCGGGGCGACGTCGGCGGCATCGGCGCCGGGCTCGGCCACATGGACGCGATCCTCCGGGAGCCCATAGAGCTCGAGCAGCGTCCGCCGCGCCCAGCCGCTCGTCGTGACGACCGCCGCCGCGGCCTCGAGCACGGCGCCCTCCCGCGTGCGGGCTCCGTTGGCCTCGGGGCCGTGCCCGAGCGGCATGTGCACGAGCGCGACCAGCCGCAGCCGGCGCGCCCGCGGGACGAGCACCTCCGGCGCAGTCGAGGCGACGAGGCCGTCGAGCAGCACGACAGCCCCGTCCGGGATCCGCTCGACGATGGCCGCGAGGGCGGTGTGCGCGGCCGCGTCGGGCTGCGGCCACGACCCGGCCACGGGGTGCATCCTGACGTCCCAGCCGGCCGCGCCGAGGCCGTCGCGCACCCGCACGTCGTACGCGTTCCCGCCGCTCGGCCGGGCGGGGTCGTCGATGCCGTCGGGGACCACGAAGTGCAGATCCATCACAGCGCCCGCTCGTAGGTCGCCCAGGCGATGTGCGACTCGTGCAGCGTGACCGCCAGCCCGTCGAGCTCACGGGCCGCGGCCCCCATGGCGCCCCCGTGCACGCGGTCCGCGATCCGGTCGGCGATCGTCCGAGCGAGCACCTCGGTCGACGTGGTGACGCCCGCGAAGTCCGGCTCGTCGTCGAGGTTGCGGTAGTTGAGGTCGGCCAGGACGGCTCTGAGCTCCTCGGCCGCCCGGCCGATGTCGACGACGATCCCGTCGGCGTCGAGCTCCTCGCGCCGGAAGGTGGCATCGACGACGTACGTCGCCCCGTGGAGCCGCTGGGCCGGGCCGAACACCTCGCCGCGCAGGGTGTGGGCGATCATGACGTGGTCGCGGACGGTGACGCTGAACACGGCCTAGCCCTCGTCGTACCTGATCGTGTGACAGAGCGCCGGCAGGCTCCCCGCGGCCAGCCGGCCCATGACGTCGGGCAACTCGTCGAAGTGCGACTCGCCGGTGAGGAGCGCGTCGAACGCCGGGTCGCGCAGCAGGTCGAGGGCGAGCGCCAGCCTGTCGGCGGTGGTGCGGCGTGCACCGCGAGCGGGAGACACGGTGCCGACCTGGCTCGACCGGATGCCCAGACGGCCGGCGTGGAACGCCCCGCCGAGCGAGAGCCGCACCTCCTCGTCGCCGTACCAGCTGAGATCGATGACGGTGGCCTCGGGGGCGAGCAGGTCGAGCGAGAGCTGGAGCCCGGCGGAGGTCGCGCTCGTGTGGACGACGAGATCGCACCCGCCGGCCGCGTCGGCCGGGAGCGCGAAGCCGGCGCCGAGCGCGGCCGCGACCTCGGCGCGCCCCGCATCGACGTCGACGAGCGTGACGTGCACGTTCGGGAAGCGGGCCAGCAGGCGGGCGACGCAGCAGCCGACCATCCCGGCGCCCACGACCGCCACCCGGTCACCGATCAGCGGGGCGGCGTCCCACAGCGCGTTCACGGCCGTCTCGACCGTGCCGGCAAGAACAGCGCGAGCCGGCGGCACGCCGTCGGGCACGACGGACACGGCCCGCGCCGGGACGACGTAGGCGGTCTGGTGCGGGTAGAGGCAGAAGACGGTGCGGCCGCGCAGCTCGGGCGGCCCCTCCTCCACGGCGCCGACGTTCAGGTAGCCGTACTTGACCGGCCCCGGGAAATCCCCCTCCTGGAACGGCGCCCGCATCGCCGTGTACTGCGCCGGCGGCACGCCGCCCCGGAAGACCAGCATCTCGGTGCCGCGGCTCACGCCCGTCCGCACCGTCCGCACGACGACGTCGTCGCGGCCGGGCTCGGGCAGCACCACCGGCCGGATCTCCCCGCATCCGGGTGCGCGCAGCCAGAACGCCTGTGCACGGTCCACCGCGCGGACATGTTCGCACGCTCCTCCCACCATGGTGCTCTCGGGAAGTACGCGCGAGCGCCCCGCCCGGATTCACCGGAGCGGGGCGCTCGGAGACGTGCGTTACCGGGTGGCGACGGTCGGCTTGCGGTAGCTGTAGCCGCCGGCCTGCTTCGTGGTCAGGCCGAGGAAGATGGCGGCCAGGCCGACGACGACGTGCGGAAGCCACACGTTCGCCGACTCGTCGGCGAAGCCGAAGAGCCACGGGGAGGCGGCGAGCAGGGTGCCGGCCGCGATGTCGATCAGGTTGTGGACGGCTATCGGGGCGACCTTCCAGACCCCGAGCTCGTAGTTCGTGAACAGGCTGTAGGCGATCAGCCCGATCCCGAGCACGATCGGGACGACAGTCGCCGCGGTGTGCTCGGAGAACTGGAAGATCCAGGGCGCTGCGATCAGGACGACGCCGACGATGTAGTCGAGCGGCGCGTGGAACTTGGTGGGGATGAAGCGCACGGGCTCAATACTCGCGCGCCTCCGTCAGCTCGTAGATCTCGGCCTCGGGCAGCTCGCGCCACTCGAACCGGTCGCGCACGCGGCCCCACATGTCACGGAGCGCCTCGGCGAACGCCTCCGCCGACGCGCGATCGTCGAACTCGAGCTCGACCGCCACCCGGCTCGGCCGCTCGCCCCGGCGAAGGACGCGGTGGCGGCGAACGCCGCTCGGCGTGCGGCCAAGCGGGTCCTGGTCGAAGGCCTCACGCTTCCAGATCTGGTAGTCGGGCACGGGGTGCTCGACTCGCACCACCACGGTCGTCGGATCGGTCATCTCAGACCTCCTCTGAGGTTTACTACATTGATAGTGTAGTCAAGACTCGGATAGAGTACCGGAATGGCCGGCAAGGTCAAGCGGCGGTACGAGTCGCCCCGGCGGCGGGCGCAGGCGGACGCCACGAAGCGCGACATCCTGGCGGCCGCTCAGCGGCTCTTCGAGCGCCAGGGCTACGCCGCGACGACGATGGCTGCGATCGCCGCCGAAGCCGGCGTCGCGCTCAAGACGGTCTACCTGGCGTTCGAGACGAAGGGCGGCGTGCTGCGCTCCGTCTGGAACGCGCTGCTTCGCGGCGACGACGCCCGCCCCGTCGACGAGCATGCCTGGTACCGCCAGGTGCTCGACGAGCCCGACCCGGACCGGCGGCTCGCGCTGAACGCGCGCAACTCGACGCAGGGGAAGCTCAGGGTGTCGGCGATCGCCCAGGTGATCCGCGAGGCCGCACCCGCCGACGAGGAGATCGGGGCGCTCTGGGATCGGATCCAGACCGAATACCGGGAGAACCAGCGGGCGATCGCCGAGCGGCTCGACGAGGACGGCCGGCTCGCGCCGGGGCTCGACGTCGACCGGGCCGCCGACATCCTGTGGACGATCAACCATCCGAACACCTGGCAGCTCCTGGTGGCCGAACGCGGCTGGACGCCCGAGGAGTACGAGCGCTGGGCCGGCGACGCCGCCCGCGCCCAGGTCCTGCGGCCTGGCGGCCCCAAGCGGCGCGCGCGATGAGCGCCGTGGAGCAGACGGGCCCGCCCTGCATCATCGACCTCGCTCCCCGGTGGACGATCGACGCGGTGCTCTTCCTGACGCTGTCCGCGGTGCTCCTGGTGTGGGGCATGACCTCCGCCTCGGCTCCACGATCGGCGGTGGGATTCGTCATCGCGGCGGCTATCGGGCTGCTCGTCGACCGGATGGTTCCCTCGCTTACGGATCCGGCGGCGATCGCGGATCAGAGCGTGGATCAACCGATCGGGGCATACCACCAGTCCAGGGCTCGCTATCTCGTGGCGGCCGGACCCGTGGTGCTCGTGTTCGCGGCCATCGCCTCCGCCTTCTCGTCGTCGCCCGAAGGAGCGGGCACCCTGGCAGGCCTCTCCGCGGCCATCGGTTTCACCCGCCTCATCGGCGCCCGCCGCCTGCGCCGGCTGGAACGCGAGCGGCACATCAGGCTGAGCGCCAGGGCCGGCATATGGCGGCGGGGACCGCGCACGTTCTACGCCCGGCCCGATCTCGGGATCTGACGCCGCTCTTCAGGCGCCCCGCTCGGGCGTGAACAGGGCCTCGAGGCGGTCGATCGTCTCGTCGGTCCCCATCACGATGAGCACGTCCCCCGGCTCGACGACGATGTCGCGCGGTGGCTGGGGGACGAGCTCGCCGCTCGCCCGTCGCAGCGCCGCAACGATCGCTGGGCCGGCGACCTCGGCCAGCGGGCGGCCGGCGCCGGGGGCGCCGGAGGAGACGTCGATCTCCTCCATCCGGTACTCGGGCGTCACATCGACGACCCCCGCCACCTGCGGATGAAGCGCCAGGCGGGCCATCTCCGAGCCGCTCGACTTGTAGGGGGACACGATCCGCTCGGCGCCTGCCCGGCGGAGCTTCGGCTCGGCCTCCGAGGCGCTCGCGCGGGCGACCACGGTCAGGTCGGGCCGGAGCTCGCGCGCGGTCAGCGTGATGAAGACGTTCTCCGCGTCGGAGTCGACACAGGCGATCAGCGCCCGTGCGCGCTCGATCCCCGCCTTCAGGAGGAGCTCCTCGTCGGTCGCGTCGCCCTGGAGCCAGGGGACGCCCGCGGACACCGCCCTCTGGAGGCTCTCCGGGTTGCGGTCGATCACGACATAGCTCGCGCCGGCGGCCTGGAGGTCGCGGGCCACCTGCCGTCCCACGCGGCCGAACCCGCAGACCAGATAGTGCTCTGACATCTCGTCGACCATTCGCTGCCTTCGGTGCGTGTCCAGGAGACCCGTGACGTGGCCGGCGACAAAGAACTCGGTCGCCGAGACGAGCGCGTAGTAGAGCGTACCGACACCGAGCACGATCAAGAGCGCCTTCAGCACCTGACCGCCGGTCGATGCCGGCGCCGGCACCGAGCCGACCGTCGCGATCGTGTCGAGCGTCCACGTGAAGCCGCCCCAGACCGACGTGTCCTCGGTGATGACGAATCCGAGCGACCCGGCGACCAGTAGGCACACGACGAGGATGCCCAGCCGCGCAAGCGGTCCGAAGACGAGATCGATGAACTGCCAGTCGCCGTCGGCGCGCAGCTGACTGGCGCCGGCGCTTCGCCGGCGCACGGCCTCGGCTGGCGATCGAGGACGTGGCACCGGGTACGACTCTAGTTCGCGCACGGGCCCCGGGCACGGCCGGGAAGACCGGGCGCCCGTTGTCTGTCCTGTGAGCATCCGATCCCTGAGGAGGAGATCCAGATGTCTCGCATCGCGTGCACCGTCTCGACCATCGCCGTCGTCGTCGCGACGGCCGGCCTCATCGCCCCGGCCGCCCAGGCGCAGGCCTACGGGCTGTACCCGCACGTGGCTCCGAAGATCACCGTCACCCGCATCGTCGACTACGTGCCGCAGACCGGCAACCGCGGCGCCTGGGTGCACGACACGCCGCTCGCGAACCCCGTCGAACAGCACACGACCGCTGTGACCGGCCGGGCCATCGCGACCGACGGCGGCATCGACTGGACGTTCCCGGTGATGGGCGTCGTGGCGCTCGCGCTCGTCATGATGATCCTCGGCGAGCGGGTCATCGTCCGCCGCGGTCGGCTCGCGACCTAGCGGTCACCGAGCCGTGTAGCGTTGGGGGTGGTGTCCGCCCCCACCCCCAGCGCCCTCCCCACCAGCCTCGTCGGATCCTACGCGCAGCCCGACTGGCTGATCGACCGCGAGCGGCTCCGGCACCGGTTCCCGCCGCGGGTGCGCGCGAAGGAGCTGTGGCGGATCGACCCGCAGTATCTGGAGGAAGCCCAGGACGACGCCACGCTCGTCGCGATCCGCGACCAGGAGCGGGCCGGGCTCGACATCATCACCGACGGCGAGCAGCGGCGGGAGAGCTACTCCAACCGCTTCGCGACGGCGCTCTCGGGCGTCGACGTCGACAACCCCGGGACGGCGCTCGACCGAAGCGGCCACCCCAACGCGGTGCCGCGCGTCGTCGGCCCGGTCGAGCGCCGCCATCCGGTGCAGGTGCGCGACGTCCAGTTCCTGCGCTCGAACACGTCGAAGCCGATCAAGATGACCGTGCCCGGCCCGTTCACGATGTCGCAGCAGGCCCAGAACGACTTCTACGAGTCCGAGGCCGAGCTGGCGCTGGCGTATGCCGGGGCGGTGCGCGACGAGATCGCCGACCACTTCGCGGCTGGCGCCGACATCGTCCAGATCGACGAGCCCTACATGCAGGCCCGGCCCGAGAAGGCGCGCGAGTTCGGGCTCGCCGCGCTGCGGCGCGCCCTGGACGGGATCGAGGGCACGACCGCCGTCCACATCTGCTTCGGCTACGCGGCGATCATCCACGAGCGCCCCGAGGCCTACTCGTTCCTGCCCGAGCTCGCGGATGCGCCGTGCGACCACATCTCGATCGAGACGGCCCAGTCGGACCTCGACGCGGCCATCCTCGAGTCCCTGCCCGACAAGCGCATCATCCTGGGCGTGATCGACCTCGAATCGCACGCGGTGGAGTCGCCCGAGACGGTCGCCGCCCGCATCCGAAAGGCGCTTCCGTACAAGCGCCCCGACGAGCTCACGGCGGCGCCCGACTGCGGCATGAAGTACCTGCCCCGGGCCGTCGCCTACCGCAAGCTCGAGGCGATGGTGGCCGGCGCGGCGACGGTCAGGGCCGAGACGGCTCGCGTCGCCGCCGGTCGATGAGTTCCCGCCCACGCCGCGGTCTATAGCTGCGAGACCATCCGACACGCCGGGAGGCGACCATGGCACGCATCACGCTCGACATCAGCATGTCCCTCGATGGGTTCGTGGCCGGGCCCGATCCCTCGCTGGAGGATCCGCTCGGCAAGCGCGGCGAGGAGCTCCACGAGTGGGTGTTCGGGCTCGCGGCGTGGCGCGCGGAGCACGGGCTGGAGGGCGGCGAGACCGGGCCGGACTCCGACCTCGTTGCCGAGTACGTGGCCTCATACGGCGCCGTCGTCATGGGCCGGCGCATGTTCAGCGGCGGCGAGGGCCCATGGGAGTCCGACCCGAACGGCCGCGGCTGGTGGGGCGACGACCCGCCGTTCCACGTGCCGGTCTTCGTGCTCACGAACCACGCCCGCGACGACCTCGAGATGCAGGGCGACACCACGTTCCACTTCGTGACCGACGGGATCGAGGCCGCGCTCGACCGGGCCGAGGAGGCCGCCGGCGATCGTGCTGTCCACGTCGCCGGAGGCGCCGACGTCGTGCAGCAGGTGCTGAACGCCGGCCGCTTCGACGAGCTCACGATCCACGTGTCGCCGGTCTTCCTCGGTGCGGGGACGCGGCTCTTCGACGGGATCGACGGGCGCGCGCTGAAGCTCGAGCCGCTGCCGATGCCGGCGTCACCGGCGGCGACGCACCTGCGCTACCGCGTGGTCAAGTAGCCGAGTCGCCGGCCTGCTGGCCCGGGCGGACGAGCCCCGACTCGTACGCGAGCACGACCGCCTGGACGCGGTCGCGCAGGCCGAGCTTCGCGAACACGCGGTTCACATGGGTCTTCACGGTGGCGGCGCTGACCACGAACCGGTCGGCGATCTCGCCATCGAGAGCCCCTGGGCCATGAGCTCGAGCACCTCGCGCTCGCGGTCGGTCAGCTCCTGCAACCCGGGCGGCACGGCGTCGCCCGGGCGCGGGCCGCGCACGAACTCCTCCACCAGGCGGCGCGTGATCGCCGGGGCGAGGAGCGCGTCGCCGGCCGCGACCGTCCGCACGGCCTCGATCAGCTGCGCCGGCGGAGCGCTCTTCAGGAGAAACCCATGACCGGCATGCGGACGTCCATCAGAACGACATCCGGGCGCAACTCCGCGACGCGCGCCACCGCCGCGCCCGTCCTCGGCCTCGCCGACCACGTCGATGTCGTCCTGGGCGTCGAGCATGAGCCGGAACCCGCCCCGCACGAGCGCCTGATCGTCGGCCACGAGGACGGTGGTCACGCGGCCTCCAGCGGCAGCCGGACGCTCACGCCGAACCCTGGCCGACCGGGCCCGGAGCTTGACGCCGGCCCTCGAGCGGATCGCCGAGGCGGCGTGAGCGTCAGGCCACCGCGGGCTGGCGGCGCGCGAGCATGAGCGGGATCGGGGCGATCGCGATCAGGGTCGCTCCGAGGGCGATGGCGAGCACGCCGAACGCCGAGTAGGCGGCGCCGCCCGCCAGCGCGAGCGCGGCGCCCGTGAAGCCCGAGAGGAGGTCGGTGAAGCCGATCAGACGGCCCCGCTCCGACGGTGCAGCGACGTCGGCCAGGTGGGCGGAGGCCGCAACGTAGGACACGTTCCAGCCGAGGCCGACGCCGAAGAGGCAGAACGACGTCCACAGCACGCTCGAGTGCCACCCGAGGCCCAGCGCCGAAACGGCCATCACCAGCAGCCCGCCGATGAGCGCGGGCATCCGGCCCGTCCGGTCGATCATGTCGCCGATGACGAGCACGAGCGAGTACATGCCGATGATGTGGAAGCTGATGACGGTGAAGATGTCCGCCTCGGCATGGCCGTTTCCGACCACGACGTAGCCGGCCAGGTTCATCACCGAGACCATCACGGCGAAGCTCGTCACGGCGGCGAGCACCGCGGCGATGGTACCCGGCCGCGCCAGCACCTCCGAGAGCGGCGGCGGTGGACCGGCGGCGTGGTCCGGATGCGCCCGAGCGGTGGCGGCCGCGAACACCTTCGGGTCGGGCCGCACCTGGAGGATGATGCACAGCCCGACCACCATGATCGCCCCCGCTGCGAGGTACGGGATGACGAGGTCGCCCGAATCGAGGTGGCGGCCCGAGAGCAGCGGCCGGAAGACGAGCGGCCCGAGCGCGGCACCGAAGAGCGAGCCGAAGAGCACGTAGGAGATGCCGCGGGCCCGGCGCTCGGGCGGGTAGAGGTCGGCGGCCGCGGCCCGCACCAGGAGCACGGTCCCGCTCGACCCGCCGATCATCACGAACCCGACGAGGACGAGCGGCGCGGACTCGAGCCCTGCGCCCGCAGCGGCCGTGATGCACCCGACGATGCCGAGCACGCAGCCGAAGGCGACGACCGGCACGCGCCGATGCCGGTCCATCGCCCGCCCCGCCGGAAGAGCCGCGACCGCCGAGGACGCCAGGAAGACGGCGGGCCCGAGGCCCAGGATCGACTCGATGCCCGTCACGAGGACGAGCGTGATCGTGGACACCGCGACGACGAGCTGGAGCATCCCGCTCAGGCAGGTGAGCGTCGCGGCGAGGAGGATCGTGTTCCGGCGGACGAGCGCCGGCGAGAGGGCAGCTTCAGAGATCACGCAGTGCTCGCGTCGCCCACCCCGATACGACAAGCACGATCGCGCCGATCAGGCCGAGCAGGAGCCCGGCGCCAGTTACCGCGAGGATCACGAGGAGAGCTCCCACCGCGATCCCGGCGTAGCCGGTCCGCACCATCTGCCGCTTCTTCTGCTGCCGGGGAGTGAGCGCCACGTCCGAATCGTCGCACACCGCGGGCCACGCGGTGGTGCCTAGCCATCCTCCGGCTCGTCGACGAGCGGCAGCGGCCGCGACGCGACCGGCGCGGAGTGCACGATCGAGGTCGTCGTCTGCCCGACGGCGGCGAAGCGGTCGAGGATCCCCTCCAGGTCGTCCATCGAGCGCAGGTGGAGCTTCGCGATGTAGCAGTCCTCGCCGGTGACGCGATGGCACTCGACCACCTCCGGCGTCGACCGTGCGACCTCGGGCACCTTGTGCAGCTGCCGCCGCGCAGGCCGGATCCGCACGACCGCCGCGATCGGGTAGCCGATCGCCTTGGGGTCGACCTGGGCGGCGTAGCCGGTGATGACGCCGGTCTCCTCCATGCGCTGGACGCGCTCGCCCACCGCCGGCGCCGACAGGTTCACGCGCCGCCCGAGCTCAGCCATCGTCACCCGCCCGTCGTCCTGGAGCTCGGTCAGGAGGCGCCGGTCGATCTCGTCGAGCAGCGGACCATCGTAAGCCGACGAGCGCCGATGCCGTCGTTCCGAAGGCGAACTCACGCGAAGACCGTATCTCACCCCTGTCTGTGCCGCAAGCACGCGGTCAGAATTTCGGGCATGCGCCGGTTCCCGCCGTCCGGCTACTTCGTCGGGAGCGCCGTCTTCCACTACCTCGGCCCCGCGTTCGCCGTGCTGCTCTTCACGCGGGTCGAGCCGCAGGGCGTGGCGTGGCTTCGGATCGTGAGCGCGGCGGTGATCCTGGGCGCCTGGCGGCGGCCGTGGCGGGCGCTCGCGGCGACCGGCTCGGAGATCCGCCGGCTGGTCGTGCTCATGGGCTGCATCCTGGCGGCGATGAACGCCAGCTTCTACACCGCCATCGACCACCTGCCGCTGGGCACCGTCGCCGCGATCGAGTTCCTGCCAGTGATCGTGCTCGCCGCGCTCGGCATGCGCACGCTGCGGAACGCCGCCGCGCTCGTCCTGGCCGCCGCCGGTGTCTACGCGGTCACCCACGTCCAACTCGGCGGCGGCACGCTCGTCGGCGTGGCGCTCGCGTTCGTGAACGCCGGGCTGTTCGCCGCCTACATCGTGGCGGCCCACCGCGTCGCTCGAAGCCCCGGGATCGCCGGGATCGACGGCCTCGCGGGGGCGATGCTGGCGGCGGCGGTGGCGGTCATGCCCGCGGCACCGGCGGCCCGGGTGGCGCTCACCGACCCGGCGCTCCTCGCCGCGGGAATCGGCGTCGGTGTCACATCGTCGGTGATCCCCTACATCTGCGACCAGCTCGCGATGGCGCGGCTGCCGCGGCCGACCTACGCCCTGCTCGTCTCGCTCCTTCCCGCCACCGCGACGGCGATCGGCCTGATCGTGCTCGGGCAGGTGCCGACCGCGGCCGACGTTGCCGGGGTCGGGCTGGTGGTCGTCGGCGTCGCGCTGCACCGCGAACCCGCCTCAACGCGGCTCCCAGAGCGACGATAACCGGGAGGATGTTCGGCAAGAAGACGTCTCTCGTCGTGGTCCTGATTCTCGGGATCGCTGCAATCGCCGCGATCCTGCATCTCCAGGGCGGCGCAACGCAGAGCACGAAGGCCCAGCTCTCGCTCGCCGAGGTCAAGGTGGAGCTGAACGCGCTCCAGGTGACGCCCTTCCACGCGAACCCGAAGACCGGAGGGTCGCCGGTGGTCGCGCGTCGCGAGATGAACGCCCAGATGACCGCGATCACGCGGGAGCTGGCCGCCCTCCAGGCCGACTCGCCCCCGAAGGCGCTCGAAGGGATCCTGACGCCGCTCAACTCCGACTACACGTCCCTCGAGCAGATCTACCGCATGGGCGCGTACGGCCAGAGCTACGGCCCAGAGGCCGACGTGCTCGCGAGCGAGGCCGGTCGCAGCACGACCCAGATCACCAGGCTCCTCGATGCGGCGAGCCGTGCATACGCCCAGCGGGCGGCGGACGCCCAGGGCAAGGTGACCGACGGGTCGATCGCCGCGATCGCGCTGCTCCTGGGCGCATTCGCGTTCTTCTTCCTGCGGTCGTCGGCGGCGCACGCGACGGCCGCACGGCTCGCCCGCGAGAACGAGCGCCTCCTCGCCGCCAGCCGTGCCGAGGCGCTGACCGACGCGCTCACCGGCCTCCCGAACCGGCGGGCGCTCGTGAACGACCTGTCCGTGCTCTTCACGCCGGACACGAAGCTCGCCGGGCCGCACATGCTCGGGCTCTTCGACCTCGACGGCTTCAAGCAGTACAACGACACGTTCGGCCATCCTGCCGGCGACGCCCTCCTCACGCGCCTCGGCCGCCACCTGGCCGATGCGATGGCGGGCCGGGCGAAGGCCTACCGGATGGGTGGCGACGAGTTCTGCGTCCTCATGCCGTCCGACGTGAACCACGACCCGTTCGCGACCGCCGACCTGGCCGCGAAGGCGCTCTCGGAGGCGATCGACGGCGTCGTGATCGAGTGCTCCTACGGCACCGCCTCGATCCCGGCCGAGGCCCAGTCGATGGAGCAGGCCCTGCGGCTCGTCGACCACCGGCTGTACGACCGCAAGACCGGCCGCTCGTCCGCCAGCCGCCAGAGCACGGACGTCCTCGTCCAGGTGCTGCGCGAGCGCGGCGCCGACCTGCACGGGCACTTGCTCGAGGTCTCGCAGCTGGCCGCTGCGACCGCGCGGGCGATGCACCTGCCCCACCACGAGGTGAAGCGCGTCGAGCTCGCGGCCGAGCTCCACGACGTCGGCCAGGCCGCCGTGCCGGATGCGATCCTGACCAAGCCCGGCCCGCTCGACGACGACGAGCGCGAGATCATGCGCCGGCACCCGAAGATCGGGGAGCGGATCGTCCGCGCCGCGCCGGCGCTCGCGCGGACGGCCGACCTCGTGCGCGCGAGCCACGAGCGCTTCGACGGGAACGGCTATCCGGACCGGATCCCCGGCGCGGCCATCCCGCTCGGCGCACGCATCATCGGCGTCTGCGACGCGTATGTGCGGATGACGACCGACCAGCCCTACCAGCGGGCCCGCTCAGCCACCGCGGCGCTGGCGGAGCTGCGCCGGTGCTCGGGCTCCCAGTTCGACCCGGCTGTCGTCGAGGTCGTCTGCGAGCTGGTCGGCGACCACGGCCGGCACGCCGCTGCCGCTTAAGCCGCCGCCGCGTAGTCCTCCGGGCGTGTTCAGGTAACGGCGGGCGCCCCTCCCAGTAGCCCGTCGTCTCGTTCACCTGGACGCTCCCGGCCCGGATCTCGTTCACGAACCGGAACGCGCGCCGCAGGCTCGCCGTGAACACCGCCGCCTGGAGGCCGAGGTGCGAGTCGTTGGCGAGCGCGATCGCCTCGTCGTCGCTTCGGAAGGTGGTGATCGGGAGCACCGGCCCGAAGGACTCCTCGCGGAAGAGGAGCGTCTCCGGCGTCACGGCGTCGACCACCGTCATCTCGTAGTAGAGGTCGGTGGGGAAGCCCTCGGCCCGGCGCCCGCCCGCGAGCACCCGCGCGCCCTGCGCGCCGGCATCGGCCATGTGCCGGTCCATCCTCGCGGCCACCGGCTCGTTGTTGAGCGGGCCCATCGTGGTCGCCTCCTCGAGCGGGTGCCCGAGCACGACCTCGCCGGCCCGCTCCAGCACGAGCTCCACGAACTCGGCGTGGGCCGCTCCTCGACCAGCACGCGCTCGGTGGCGACGCACACCTGCCCGGCGAGATACGCCGCGCCCTCGACCGCTGCCGCCGCGGCGGCGGCGAGATCCGCATCGGCGAGCACGATCTGCGGCCCGTTGCCGGACGCCTCGATCAGCGTCCGCTTCATCCCCGCGGCGCGCACGATCGCCTCGCCCGAACCGTGCGACCGACGAACCCGATCGCGTCGACGCCCGGATGCGTCACGAGCGTCTCGCCCGCCTCGCGGCCTCCGTGGACGATGCCGATCGCCCCCTCCGGAAGGCCCGCCTCCTCGAGGATCTCAACCAGCCTGCGCCCCGAGAGCGGCGTGAGCTCGCTCGGCTTCAGGATCACCGAGTTGCCCGTCGCGAGCGCGCCGTTCGGCTTTCGGAACGTGAACACCACATTGCCGCGCCGCTCGCTGGGGATCACGGCCGTGTCCATGCGCTTCACGTCCTCGGCCGCCATGCGCAGGTTGCCGGCGTCTCCTCGATCTCCTCGGCCGCCTCCGTCCGCATCGGCTTGCCCTGCTCGAGCGCCAGCTCGCGGGCAGGTCGTCGAGCCGCTCCTCGACGATGTCGGCACTTAGACTGCCGCACGATGACGCCGACGCCGCTCGAACGCGCACCAACGTCCCTGGCCGGCGGCCGCGACCTGTGGCTGAAGCGGGAAGACCAGCACGAGCTCGGGGCGTTCAAGTGGCGGGGCGCCCTCCCCGCCATGCGCGCCTTCCGCGACGCGGGCGCAACGGCCGTCGTCACGGCCTCGACAGGGAACCACGGCGCGGCGTCGGCCTGGGCGGCGGCACAGCTCGGGATGCGGGCCATCGTGTACGCCCCCGAGGGCTCGGCCCGGGCCAAGCTCGAGCTGATCGAGCGGCACGGCGGCGAGATCCGGATCTTCGGCGCCGACTTCGACCTGGCCAAGGACGAGGCCGAGCGCGTGGCCGCCGACGAGGGTATGCCGTTCTTCGCCGACGGCGCCGAGGAGGCCCAGTACGGCGGCTACGCGGCCATCGCCGACGAGCTGCTCGACCAGCTCGACCGCCCGCCCGGCGCGGTGATCGTCCCGGTCGGAAACGGCGCGCTCCTGGGCGGGATCGGCCTGCGGCTCGCCGAGGGCTCGCCCGCGACGCTGCGCGTGGGCGTCGTGGCCGCGGCCGCGCCGGTCATGGCGGAGTGCTGGGAGGCAGGGCGGGTCGTCGAGCGAGACGCGGACCCGACCATCGCCGACGGGCTCGCCGTGCGGGTTGCGATCCCGTACGCGGTCGAGGTTCTGGCGCGGACTGCACAGCGGATGCTGCGGGTGGACGAGCGCGAGCTGGCGACCGCGGTCGGGGCGCTGGCGGGCGCCGGGATCCGGGTCGAGGCGTCGGGCGCGGCGGCGCTCGCCGCCCTTCCGCAGATCGAGGATGTCGCCGGCCCGGTCGTCCTCATCGTCACCGGCCGCAACATCGACGAGGCGCTCTACCGGCGCGCGGTCGAGGAACCGGGCTCATTCCCAACCCGGAACGCGCCAAGTGGGGCACACCCACGACGGCAACCTGCACCTCAGGCTGGACGCGGCCCGGTATGAGGACGCACGGCAGGTTGCCTGAACGGCTTCCCGCCCCGACAGCGTGCGGTCGGGGCGGGCTTGCTCCTCCCAGCGCTCGCTCTACGTGTGCGCTTCGACGGTCGGCTCGACGCGCTCGGCGCCGCTACTGCCGGCGACGATGACGGGACACGGAGCGTGGCGAGCGACCTTACGGCTGACGCTACCCAACAGGCGACCGACGATCGGCCCCAGCTCACGTGTCCCGATGATGATCAGATCGCAGCCGCCGGTCCGAGCCTCTTCGAGAATCTCGTCCGCAGGATCGCCCTGGCCAGCTTTGGTCACGGCCTCGATCTCATGATTCGCGAGGTAACCACGGGCATACTCGAGGTCCTCGTCCGCGTGTGGCGGCGTCCCCATGTGCCCGCCCGACTTCGTTCCCCTGGCGTCGGGCTGAACGACGCTGAAGACCGTGACGTGCGCTTCCTCGGCCTTGGTGGCGACCTCAATTGCCTTATCGAGCGCAAAGACGCTATGCGCTCGCCCGTCGAAGGCGACTAGAAGTTTCATGATCCCTCCTTGGATACCCTCGCCGCAACCCTAGGTGAAGCACGGTCGTACGCCATCGGGGGATCCACGCAAATTCACTACCGGGTTTTCCAGCATGAGGTGGGCGACTTAGCGCTCAGCCAAAACGCCGGCTGCCGAGGCCGGGGCGCCGGTCAGGCTGCTAGCTTGGATACCCGACCGCCCCAGGAGTGACCGCATGGACCGCATCTTCGCACTCGTCGCCGCCACGCTCGCCGGAGCCGTGATCGCAACCCAGAGCCCGACCAACGCCGCGCTGGGGCGCTCGATCGGGGACCTCCGGGCCGTCGTCGTGAACTTCCTGGTGGGCGGGCTCGCCGTCGCGGCCGTGGCGCTCGTGATCGGCGGCGGCCTGGGCGGGCTGTCGGGCGACCCGGTGCGCTGGCACTACCTGGGCGGGCTCGCGGGGGCCGGGTTCGTGACCGTCGCCGTCCTCACCGTGCGCCCGCTCGGCGTCACCCTCCAGACGGCCGCGATCATCGTCGGCCAGCTCGGCATGGCCGCGGTCGTCGACCACTACGGCCTCCTGGGCGTGCAGGTACGACCGCTGACCGCCGCCCATGCCGGCGGGATCGGCCTGCTCGCCGCCGGGGTGGCCATCCTGGCGAGGGCGTAGGCGTCAGTCCACGAACCGGGCCCGGAACACCCGGCGGGCGGGCGCAGCCGGCCGTGGCTCCGGCGCGGGCTCGGTCTCGGTCGGTGGAGGCGGCAGAGGCGCGGGCTGGGCCGGATCGCCGAGCTCCCGTTCCACCTGGTCGATCCAGGTCGAGTGGGCGGCGAGGATGCGCCGGGCGAGCGCATGGTTCAGACGCAGGTAGCGCGTCCTGTGCGGCACCTCCGCTGCGGCCGCGTCGGCGGCGCCGAGCCGCGCGGCGATCTCGGCGATCTCAGTGCGCATGCTCTGGAGCCCGGCGACGAGGACGGCGTCGGGCACCATGTCGCCCAGGAGCAGCCGGGTGACCGCCTCGTGCTGGATGCGCGGGAACCGGGCGGGCTCGGCCGCCCACTCCAGGAGCGCGGCCCGGCCGGTCTCGGTCAGCGTGTAGTGCGTGCGCTCGCGGGTGCGCCCCGGCCGCTTCTCGGCGCGGAGGAAGCCGAGCTTCGCGAGTCGCTTGGGCTCCGCGTACCACTGGCTGTCGGCCGCCGTCCAGTACACCCGCCCCTGGCGGGCCATCCGTACGAGATCGTGCGGTCCTGCGCCGTCGCGGCCCACCAGCGTGAGCACGGCATAGGAGAACGGGGTGAGATCAGCGGCCGCCATAACTCCGATTCAGAGTATGCAAACTCCGAACCAGAGTCTATTCAAGGACTCGGACACCAACCGCGTACGCCTCCGGGCGCACTCTTCGACCGACCTGAGTTAGGCGGTGGTCTTCTCGGCGTGCCCGCCGAACTGCTTTCGCATCGCCGACAGGAGCTTGTTGGCGAACTCGCCCTCGTTGCGCGAGCTGAAGCGCTCGAAGAGCGAGGCGGTGAGCACGTAGGCGGGCACGCCCTCCTCGACCGCGGCCAGGGCCGTCCAGCGGCCCTCGCCCGAATCGGAGACCCGCCCCGAGAAGCTCGCCAGGTCGGGATCCTCCAGGAGCGCGGTCGCCGTCAGGTCGAGGAGCCACGACCCGACCACCGAGCCGCGCCGCCACACCTCGGCGACCTCGGCCGTGTCGATCGTGTACTGGTAGTACTCCGGCGTCGCCAGCGGAGCCGTCTCGGCGTCGTGCTCGGCCTGGCGGGCGCCGACGTCGGCGTTCCGGAGGATGTCGATCCCCTCGGCGTAGGCGGCCATGATCCCGTACTCGATCCCGTTGTGGACCATCTTCACGAAGTGGCCGGCGCCGTTCGGGCCGCAGTGCAGGTAGCCCTGCTCGGACGTGGAGCCGTCGGCCCGCTCGCGGCCCGGAGTGCGCGGGGCGGCGTCGACACCGGGCGCGAGCGACGCGAAGATCGGGTCGAGGCGCGTGACGACCTCGTCCTCGCCGCCGATCATGAGGCAGAAGCCGCGCTCGAGGCCGAAGACGCCGCCCGACGTGCCGACGTCGACGTAATGGATGCCGCGCTCGCTGAGCTCGGCCGCCTTGTGGATGTCGTCGCGGTAGTAGGAGTTGCCGCCGTCGATCACGATGTCGCCGGACTCCATGGTCGCGGCGACCTGGTCGACGACCGCGCCCGTGATCCCGGCCGGCACCATCACCCACGCCGCCCGCGGCGGGGCCAGCTTGGACACCATGTCCTCGACCGACGCCGACGCGACCGCCCCCTCCGACTCGAGCTGCGCGACCGCCTCCGGGCTCACGTCCGAGACGACCACCTCGTGCCCGTCGCGCATCAGCCTGCGCGTCAGGTTGGCGCCCATGCGCCCCAGTCCAACCATGCCGAGCTGCATCGCGTGTCCTTTCACTTGAGCCGGCGGTAGCGCCGGATGAGCGTGTTCGTGGACGAGTCGTGGCGGAGGTCCGGCTCCGGGCCGCTCTCGAGCTCGGCCCCGATCGCCTTGGCGAGCACCTTCCCGAGCTCGACGCCCCACTGGTCGAAGGAGTCGATGCCCCAGATCGCGCCCTGGGTGAACACGCTGTGCTCGTAGAGCGCGATCAGCGCGCCCAGGATCTCGGGCGTGAGCTCCTCGGCGAGAATCGTGGTGGTCGGGCGGTTGCCCTCGAACGTCTTGTGCGGGACGAGCGCCTCGGGGACGCCGTCGGCGCGCACCTGCTCGGGCGTGCGCCCGAACGCGAGCGCCTCGGTCTGGGCGAACACGTTGGCGACGAGCAGGTCGTGGTGGTCGGCGATCGGGTTGAGCGCCCGCGCGAATGCGATGAAGTCGCACGGCACGAGCACCGTCCCCTGGTGGATCAGCTGGTAGAAGCTGTGCTGGCCGTTCGTCCCCGGCTCGCCCCAGTAGACCGGCCCCGTGGCGTGGCCGACCCGTTCGCCGGCGAGCGTCACCGACTTGCCGTTCGACTCCATCGTGAGCTGCTGGAGGTAGGCCGGGAAGCGTTTCAGATATTGGTCGTACGGCAGGACCGCGATCGAGGCGACGCCGAAGAAGTCGACATACCAGAGGGCGAGGAGGCCCATCAGGACCGGCAGGTTCCGCTCGAACGGCGCGGTGCGGAAGTGCTCGTCCATCGCGTGGAACCCGGCCAGCATCCGCCGGAACCCGTCCGGCCCGACGGCGATCATCGTCGAGAGGCCGATGGCGGAGTCCATCGAGTAGCGGCCGCCGACCCAGTCCCAGAAGCCGAACATGTTCGCGGTGTCGATCCCGAACTCGGAGACGGCCTCGGCGTTCGTGGAGACGGCGACGAAGTGGCGGGCGACGGCCGCCTCGTCACCCAGCGCCGCCAGCGTCCACTCGCGCGCGGTGGTCGCGTTTCGCATCGTCTCGAGCGTCGTGAAGGTCTTCGACGAGACGATGAAGAGCGTCTCGGCGGGATCGAGGTCGCGGGTCGCTTCGGCGAAGTCGGTGCTGTCGACGTTCGAGACGAACCGGAACGTGAGATCGCGGCGGCTGTAGTGGCGAAGCGCCTCGTAGGCCATCACCGGGCCGAGGTCGGAGCCGCCGATGCCGATGTTCACGATGTTCGTGATCGGCCGGCCGGTGTGGCCGGTCCAGTCACCCGAGCGGATGCGCTCCGCGAACGCGGCCATGCGGTCGAGCACCTCGTGGACGTGCGGGACGACGTCCTCGCCGTCGACGACGATCGAGGCCGAGCGGGGCGCGCGCAGCGCCACGTGCAGGACGGCCCGGCCCTCGGTCTCGTTGATCCGCTCGCCCGAGAACATCGCATCGATGCGGGACGCGAGGCCGCGCTCCTCTGCCAGACGGAGCAGGAGCGCGATCGTCTCGTCGGTCGCGCGGTGCTTGGAGTAGTCGAGGTAGAGGCCGGCGGCCTCGACCGTCATCCGCTCGCCGCGGGCCGGATCGCCCGCGAAGAGGTCGCGCATGTGCACGTCGCGGATCGCCGCCGCGTGCTCCTCGAGCGCCGCCCAGGCCGGGGTCTGCCGCAGAGGCTGCATGTGGTGGGCATTCTGGTCCGGCGGGGACGTGGGCGCCACCCGGGTAGGGTTGAGCGATGAGCGCCATGCGCGAGACGATGGCGACGCAGCCCGCGCTGCTGCGCGAGCTTCTGGCCGACGGAGGGCCCGCGGAGGAAGCGGCGAAGCGGCTGGCCGGCCGGCGGGTGCTGCTCGTCGGCACGGGGACGAGCTGGCACGCCGCCAACCAGGGCGCGTGGTTCCTTCGGGCAGCCGGCGCCGAGGCGTGGGCCGTCCAGGCCGTCGACGCAGCCGATCACGGGCCGCGACCTGGAGGCAGCGACGCGCTCATACTCCTCAGCCACCGCGGCACCAAGCGCTACACCAACACGGTCCTCCAGCGGACCCGGGCGGAGGGCACCGAGACGGTCGTCATCTCGGGCCGCGGAGCGCCGGGCACCGACATCGAGACGAGCCAGCCCGAGGCGTCGGCCGCCTTCACGGCGAGCCACCTCGGCGCCCTGATGCGCGTGGGCCAGATCGCGGTCGCCCTCGGCGCCGACCTCGGCCGCCTCGATCAGGTGCCGGACGTCGTCGAAGCAGTGCTCGATGCGCCCGACCCTGGTATCGAGCCGCCGAAGCGCCTGCTCGAGTTCGTCGGCGCAGGGCCGAACCAGTGGACGGCTGCCGAGGGCGCGCTCAAGGTGCGCGAGACCTGTTACGTGGCGACCGAGGGCCTCTCGGCCGAGCAGCTCCTGCACGGGCCGTCGGTGGCGCTGCGCGAGGGCGACGCGCTCGTCGCGCTGAACGGCGGCGGGCCGGGCGAGGGGCGGCTCCTCGAGGTGGCGCAGCTGGCCGAGGCGTTCGGAGCCCGGGTGCACACAATCGCCGCGACCTACCCGTCGGAGCTGCTCTCGATCTTCCCGCTCACCGCCGCCGTGCAGCGGATCGCGCTTGAGTGCGCCGAGGCGCTCGGCACGAACCCCGACTCGTTCGGGCGCGACCTGCCCGGCCGCGGCGCCGCGCTCGAGGCGATCGAGCTCTAGCCTGAAAAAACGGGGTCAGACCCCAATTTTCACGCCTACCCGCGACGCTGCATGGCGACGAGCGCCACGAGGTAGGCGATCCCGGCCACCGCCCCGAGCTGGGTGTACGGGCTCGGGTCCTGACCGCGGGCGAGCTGCACCATCACGGCTGCGATGACGACCGTGATGAGCACGATGCCGGAGAACGCGGTGGCCGCCAGGTCGATGCTGCGCGCCCGCTCGTCGCGAGCCGGGCGGCGCAGGATGGCAACGGCGCCGCTTCGGCTCTCGAGCACGACGAGCACGGCCGCGAACGCCGCCATGATCGCGAGCGAGACGAGGCCGCCCGACGGGTCGTCGCCGATCCACTGGGCGACGAAGAACACGACCCCGAGGGCCAGGGCGAAGGTCGGCATGAACCAGCGGGAACGGCGATAGGTGTCACGAAGCGTCTGCATCGAAGACCTCCTCGACGGAGTGGGAGAAGTGGCGCGCGAGCGAGATGGCAAGCGGCAGCGACGGTGTGTACCGCTCGGTCTCGATGGCGTTGATGGTCTGCCGCGAGACGCCCATGGCCTCGGCGAGCTGTCCCTGGGAGAGGCCCGCATTGGCACGGAGCTCGCGGATCCGATTTCGCATGCTGTAAAGCTAGCTTGACACCACTCGGATGTCAAGCTCGCTTTACATCGACGCCCTGCTAGAGCGCGCCGCCCGCGGCGTGCGGCGCGGTGGGATCGGCCGCCTCGGCGCCGCCCTCGCGGGCCAGGTACTCCTCGGCCAGGAGCGGGTTGTCCTTCGCCCGCTCGACCACTTTGAGCAGGTCGGACATCGACGAGACCTCCTCGACCTGCTCCTTGATGAACCAGAGCATGAACTGCTCGCCGGCGTAGTCGCCATGCTCGCGCGCGAGCGCTGCGAGGGCGTTGATCTGGTCGGTGACGCGCCGCTCCTGCTCGAGCGCCAGGGCGACCGGCTCGACCGTGTCGCCGAAGCTCGTGCGCGGGGCCTCGACGCCGGGAACGAGCACGTCCTCGCCCGCGTCGAGCAGGTACTGGACCATCATCATCGCGTGGTTTCGCTCCTCGAGCGACTGGCGATAGAAGTGCGCGGCGAGGCGCGGGAGGGTCTCGGCGTCGTAGTGGACAGCCACCGCCGCGTACTGCTGCGAGGCCCCGAACTCGTAGGCGATCTGCTCGTTCAGCGCCTTCACGAAGCGGTTGTCGGACATCGGATCTCCTTGTCGGTCGGCGACGAGTAACCTACTCCGCGTCATGGCCACGGTGCGCGCCATCCACGTCTCAGCCGTGAAGTCGCTGCGCCTGACGGCCGTTCCGGAGGCCCGGATCGAGCACGACGGCATCCCCGGCGACCGCCGTTTTGCCCTGCTCGATCCGACCGGCCGCGTGGCCACCCAGCGCGAGATCGGGGCGTTCGCGCAGATCCAGAGCGGCTTCGACCCGACGGACGGGCGAGCTCGCGCTCGTCATGCCCGACGGAAGGGAGGTGGCGGCCACCGTGAACGGCGGCCGGCCGGTGTCGACCCAGCTCTGGGGCCGCGAGATCGAGGGCCGCACCCTCGACGGGCCCTGGTCGGAGGCGGTGTCAGAGGCCGTCGGGCGACCGCTCACGATCCTCGAGCTCCCCGACGGGATCCGCGCCCTTGACTCGCACCCGGTCTCGTTGCTGTCGGAAGCGTCGGCCGCCGAGGTCGGGCGGCGCGGAGGCCGCGACAGCTTCGACCCGCGGCGGTTCCGGCCGACGCTCCTGCTCGACGGCCTCGCCGCACACGAGGAGGACGACTGGGTAGGCCGCGATGTCCAGGCGGGCACCGTCCTGCTGTCGGTGATCCGGCTCGACCCACGCTGTTCGCTCACCACGCGCGACCCGGACACCGGGAGGCGGGACGCCGACACGCTGCACTGGCTCGCGTCCTACCGCCGCGCCGACGACGGCCAGGTCTACTGCGGTCTCTACGCCGACGTCCTGGAGCCCGGGCGCGTCGCCGTCGGCGACACGGTCGAGCCTCTGGGAGACTGGCGCGTGACCGTCGCCCCGTTCCGAAACCACCTGCCCGTGAAGATCCGCTTCGGCGAAAGCGTGGCGGCCGACCTGGCCGCCGTGCTCGCCGAGGAGGGCGCGAGCCGCCCGCTGGTCGTGATCGACGCCGGCCTGGAGGAGCTCGTGGCGGAGGTGGCGGCGGCGCTCGCGCCGGTCGCGGGTGCCGAGCGGTTCGAGAAGCCGCCCGGCGAGCCGACGGTCACGCTCGTCGAGGAGGCGGCGGCAAAGCTCTCCGAGACCGGCTGCGACGCGGTCGTGGCGATCGGCGGCGGCTCGGCGATGGACACCGCCAAGGCGGCCCGGCTCGTCTCCGGCCAGGGCGAGCGCTACCTGCGCTTCGCCCGAGGCGAGGTGGCCTACACGCCGCCGGCGATCCCGCTCGTGTGCGTGCCGACGACGGCAGGCACCGGCTCCGAGGTCTCGGGCGGCGCCGTCATCACCGACGACGCCACCCACACCAAGGCCGGCATCGCGAGCCCGCTTCTGCGCGCCCAGCACGCGCTGGTCGACCCCGTGCTCACCTGGGGGCTTCCCGCCGGGATCACCGCCGATGACCGGGATCGATGCGCTCGCGCAGGCAATCGCCGCGGTGGTCGTGAAGGTGGCAACGCCCGTCGGCGACGGTGTCGGCGCTCGAAGCGACGCGGCTCGCCGGCGGCGCGCTGGCCCGGGCCGTCCGGGACGGCTCGGACCGCGACGCCCGCTCCGACATGGCCTGCGCGAGCCTGCTGGCCGGCCTGGCGATGAACATCTCCGACTGCGGCGCCGAGCACTCGCTCGGCCAGGCCATCGGCGGCATGTTCGGCCTCCCGCACGGGCTCACGATCGCGCTCGTCCTGGCCGAGACCATGGACCGCGACCGCAAGTCCGTGCCGGAGCGGTTCGAGCGCATCGCCGACGCGCTGGGCGAGCCAGACGACGGGTCCGGCGACGGGTCGCGCGCCGTGCGGGCGGTGACGCGGATCCTGAGCGAGCTCGAGTTCGACACCCTCGCAGCCGTCGGCGTGCGCGACGAGCACCTCGACGAGCTGACCGAGAAGGCGCTCGCCGACTACTTCATCACCGTTGCGCCCGAACCGTGGTCAGCGGACGAGGTGCGGGCGGCATACGCGCAGGGGCTGGCGCTCGGTGCACGCCGTTAGCGCGCCCTTACGCCGCGTGGCCGAAGCGCTCGGGCGGCTGCTCGACCGGATCGGAAAGCGCCTGGAGCCGGCCCTGATCCGGTGGGAAGGATTGTCCGGGCCCGCCCAGCTCGTCGTCACCTTCCCCGTCGTCACCGCGGCGGTCTTCCTGCTGCACCTTGCGTTCCTCAACCTCTCGGTCACGCGATCGTTCTTCTACGGCGTCTTCTGGGCGATCCCGGGAACAGCGGCCGTGGTGATCGCGACCAAGACCGAGGCGGCGAAACGGCGACACGGAGGAGGCCCCAATGGCGAGTGACATCCCCGGCGAACGAGGCGCGCGGATCTCTCTCGACGGCGCGGTGGCGGTGGTCACCGGCGCCAGCTCGGGCATCGGCACCGCCACGGCGCGCGCGCTGCACGAGCGAGGAGCGCGGGTGGTCGTGGCCGCCCGGCGCGTGGACCGGCTCGAGGAGCTGGCGGCCGAGGTCGACGGGCTCGCGGTGAGCTGCGACGTCGGCGACTGGGAGAGCGTGCAGCGGCTGGTTGCACAGACGGTCGAGTGGGGCAGGCGGATCGACATCATCGTGAACAACGCGGGAGTCGGCACGTTCGGGCGCCTGCACGAGGCCGACCCGCTCGCTTGGCGGCGGCGATGTTCCGCGTGAACGTGCTCGGGGTGATCCACGGCATCCGGGCGGCGGGCGAGCGCATGGTGAAGCAGGGATCCGGCGGGATCGTGAACGTGTCGTCGATCGTTGGCGAGTTCCCCGACCCGGGCGGCGGCGCGTACGCGGCGTCGAAGGCCGCGGTCGACCTGCTCACGCGCACCGCCTACCGCGAGCTGCGCGACGAGGGCGTCCACGTGGTGCTGGTGAAGCCTGCGCTGACCGACACCGAGTTCTCGGCCGTGGCCCGCGGAACCGGCCGGCGGATGGGCGGCGACCCGCCCGAGAAGGTGGCCCGCTGGATCTGCGACGCGCTCGAGTCGGGTTCGGCGAACGTCGGATACCGCTGATCGCGCGACGACGTACACTTCGGCGATGGCGACGACGAGCGCACCCGCTGAGCTGCACTTCACGCCCGACCCCGAGGCCAACCGGCTCATCGCGACCGACCCGAACGCGCTCCTGATCGGGTTCGCGCTCGACCAGCAGGTGACCGTGCAGAAGGCGTTCTCGGGCCCGCTCGAGCTGAAGCGGCGGCTCGGGCACCTCGATCCGGCCCGCATCGCCGCGACGCCGCCCGAGGATCTGGCCGAGGCCTTCCGCACCCGGCCCGCGATCCATCGCTTCCCCGGCGCGATGGCCGAGCGCGTGCAGAAGCTCTGCGCCGCCATCGCCACGGAGTACGGCGGCGACGGCGGGCGGTGTGGACCGAAGCTGCGACGGGCGCCGATCTCAAGGCGCGGCTCGGGGCCCTGCCGGGGATCGGCGATATGAAGGTGCGATCGCTCACCGCGATCGTCGTCAACCGGCTCGGAGTGAAGCCGCCCGGCTACGAGGACGTGCTCCCCAACCATCCGACGCTCGGGGACGTGGACTCACCCGAGGCGCTCGAGGCCTACCAGGCCGCGAAGCGAGCGCACAAGGCTGCGATGCGCGCGGCCAAGACGTGATCGTCGAGAAGAGCATGCACTCCGGGTGGCTGTCGAACAGCTACCTGGTCGGAGACGAGGAGGGCGGAACCGGCGTCATGATCGACGCCGGCGGGCCGGTCATGCCGCTGATCGAGGCCGCCACGCGCCACGGGCTCTCGATCACCCACCTGCTCGTCACCCACGCCGACCCCGACCACATCGCCGAGGCCGACACGTACACGAGCCGGTACGACCTCCAGGTGCTCGCGCACCCGGTCGAGGCCGACCGGATGGATCGCGTGGACGGGGCGCTCGCCGACGGCGACATCATCACGGCGGGCGGCCTCGAGATCGCGACCCTCCTCACGCCCGGGCACAGCCCCGGCCACGTGTCGTTCCTCGTGAACGGCACGGACTGCTTCACGGCCGACGTCCTCTTCCACGGGACGGTCGGCGGCACGATGCGCGACAGCTACGACAGCCTGCACCACTCGATCATGGACGTGCTCATGAAGCTGCCGCACGAAACCCGAGTCCACCCCGGCCATACCGATCCGACCACCATCGGGGCCGAGTGGGACGAGAACGTCTTCATCCGCCTCTGGCGCGGCGTCGACCCGACCGGCGACGAGCCGTGCACCGTGAACGGCCGCGGGGGCACGCTCGAGCTCTTCGCCCCCGACTACGACGGCGGCCACAAGGGACTCGTCAAGTGGGAGGACGGAAGTCACGACGTCGTCCCGGGCAGCCGGGTCGTGAAGGGAGCTCCGCAATGACCGAGAACCCGGCCTGACCATGCCGCTGAGCCGCGGTCGCAAGATCTCCATGCTCGTGCTCACGATCCTGCCCTTCGTGGGCCTGATCGCGGCGGTGACGCTGCTCTGGAACGAGGCGGTCGGGTGGACCGACCTCGTCCTCTTCATCGGCCTCTACGTCATCTGCGGCTTCGGCATCACGATCGGCTACCACCGCATGCTCACCCACCACGCGTTCGAGGCGGTCGCGCCGCTCAAGGCCGCACTCCTCGTCGCGGGCTCCTTCGCGCTGCAGGGATCGGCGCTCGACTGGGCAATCGACCACCGCACGCATCACGCCTACTCCGACAAGGAGGGCGACCCGCATAGCCCTCACCACGGCTTCGCGCGGGGCCCGCTGGGCGCGATCAAGGGCCTCCTGCACGCGCACATGGGCTGGATGTTCCGGCACAACCGCACCGACCAGGAGCGCTACGGCAAGGACATCCTCCAGGACCGGCTGACGATGACGGTCTCGCGGCTCTTCCCGCTGTGGGCGGTGCTGACGTTCGTCGTCCCGTTCGTCCTCGGCGGCCTCTTGACGCTGTCGTGGAAGGGCGCCGTGACCGGGCTCGTGTGGGGCGGCCTCGTGCGGCTCTTCTTCAACCACCACGTCACGTGGAGCGTGAACTCGATCTGCCACTTCTTCGGCAACCGGCCGTTCACCACGAGCGACCAGTCGACGAACAACTGGGTGCTGGCGCTGCCCTCGCTCGGCGAGTCGTGGCACCACAACCACCACGTCTTCCCGACGTCCGCCTTCCACGGGCTCTCGTGGCGTCAGGTCGACCTGTCGGGCTGGATGATCGCGATCTGGGAGAAGATCGGGCTCGTGCGGAACGTCCGCAAGCCCACGACCGAGCAGATCGGGCGCAAGCTGTCGGCCGCCGTGCCTCGCCCCCCGATGGACAGCTCGGCCGCATAGCTCCGTCCTGGGCCTGCGCCATGCTCTGCCCGTGCGCGGCGACCTGATCCTGCACGGCGACAACCTGCCGCTCATGGAGGGCTTCCCCGACGGCGCCTTCCGGATGGTCTACGCCGACCCGCCGTTCAACACCGGCCGTGCGCAGACCCGCTCGACGATGCGGATGACGCCCGACGCCGACGGCGACCGCACCGGCTTTGGCGGCCGCCGCTACCGCACGGAGCTGCTGGAGCGGTCGTCCTACCGCGACAGCTTCGACGACTACCTGGGCTTCCTCGAGCCGCGGCTGCGCCAGATCCACCGCCTGCTCGACGCCGAGGGCACGCTCTACCTGCACCTCGACCAGCGCGAGGCGCACTACGCCAAGCTCCTGCTCGACGAGGTGTTCGGGCGCGACGCGTTCCTGAACGAGCTGATCTGGGCCTACGACTACGGGGCGAAGCCGAAGCGGCGCTGGCCGGCCAAGCACGACACCATCCTGGTCTATGTGCGCGACCCGGCCCGCTACCACTTCGACTCGGCCGCGGTTGAGCGCGAGCCGTACATGGCGCCGGGCCTCGTGACGGCCGAGAAGGCGGCCCGGGGGAAGCTCCCGACCGACGTCTGGTGGCACACCATCGTCTCGCCGACCGGGCGGGAGAAGACCGGGTATCCGACGCAGAAGCCGGTCGGGATCGTGCGCCGCATGCTCCAGGCTTCGACCCGACCGGGCGACCTGGTGCTCGACCCGTTCGCCGGGTCGGGCACGCTCGGCGCCGCCGCCGCGGAGCTCGGCCGCAGCTACATCCTGATCGACGAGAGTGCCGAGGCCGTCGCCGTCATGGAGGCGAGGTTGGGCGTCGCAACTCCTGGACGCCTTCCCGCGTAGCGACGACCGCGGCCGAGGCGAAGCCGAGGAAGAAGCCGTGGGCGACGACGCCCGGCACCTGCGAGATGCCGGCCGCCAGCGCCTCGGTGTCAACCCACTCCTCGCGGCGGCAGTGCAGGATGCGGTTGCCCTCGTCGGTCACGAACGGGCGGCCGTCGTCGACGCGGAGCTCGGGCTCCCAGCCCAGCCCGCGCAGGAGCCGCTCTGCGACGGGGAGCGCGAACGTGATCACCTCGACGGGCAGGGGTGCGCGCTCGCCGAGCCGGCCCACGATCTTGGTCTCGTCGGCGACGACCACCATCTCTCGCGCCGCCGCCGCCACCACCTTCTCGCGAAGGTGGGCGCCGCCGAGGCCCTTGATCAGGTCGAGCTGGGGGTCGATCTCGTCGGCCCCGTCGATCACGAGGTCGAGCTCGCCCGCCTGCTCGAGCGTCAGGAGCGGGATCCCGAGCTCGGCGCAGCGGGCTGCCGTCGCCGCCGAGGTGGGGACGCCGGCCACGTCGGCGAGCGCTCCCGAGGCCAGCCGCTCGCCCAGCGCGTCGAGCATCTTCGCGGCCGTGGAGCCGCTCCCCAGGCCGAGCCGCATGCCGGGGCGGACGAACCGGTCGACGGCGGCGGCGCCCGCCTCCGCCTTGAGCACCTCGAGATCGGTCACGCTGCCATGGCGTCGGCCACGGCGCCGGCGTCGGTGAGCGGCGCCCGGCAGGCGAAGCGCTCGCAGATGTAGACCGCCGGGCGGCCGTCGACGAGGCCCTTGCCCTCGAGCAGCGGTACGCCCGCCGGGCCGATGCCGTCGCCGAACGCGTAGACGGCGGTCGGGTGAAAGCCACGCCGCGCGGCGTCGCGAAGTACAGCCGTGGCGGCGGCGTCGCGGGGGCCGACGACGGCGACCTCGCGCGGTGGGGACAGGTAGAGGTCGGCAGCCGAGAGCAGCTGACCGAACGAGTGCGGCGCGCGCCGCACCATGTCGAGCGGGATCCGAAGCGCGCCGGCGGCGAGGGTCTCGAGCTCGCGATCGCCGTGCAGCCGCGCGATCCGAAGCAGAACGTGCGCAAGGAGCGAGTTGCCCGACGGCGTCGGGTTGTCGTCGAACTCCTTGTGCTCGGCGACCAGCCGCTCGGCATCGCTTGCGGAGTAGAGGAAGCCGCCGTGCCGCCCGTCTGCGAAGAGGTCGACCGCGGCCCGCGCCAGCTCCTCCGCGCGGGCGAGGTGGCGCGCATCGCCTGTCGCCGTGGCGAGCTCGAGGTGGCCGTGGGCGACGGCCGCGTAGTCGTCGAGGAAGGCCGGGATGCGGGCGTCGCCGGCGCGGTAGGAGCGAAGCAGGCGTCCGTCGGGCCGGGTCATGTGCTCGTCGAGGAACGCCGCACACTGAAGCGCGGCATCGAGCAGGTCGGCGCGGCCGAGCCGCCACGCGCCTTGGGCCAGGGCCGCCAGCGCAAGCCCGTTCCAGGCCGCGATCGCCTTGTCGTCGCGGGCCGGCTGGGGGCGCTCGTCGCGGGCCGCAAGCAGCCGGGCGCGGATGTCCGCGAGGTTCGCCGGCGGCAGGCCCGAGATCCGAAGGACGGTGGAGCCGTCGAAGTTCCCCGCAGGCGTCACGCCGTAGTACGCGGCCGCCGCGCCGGCGTCCTCGGGCCCTAGCACCGCCTCGAGATCGGCCGGCGTCCACACGTATGTCGAGCCCTCGACGCCGTCCGTGTCGGCGTCCTGCGCCGATGCGAAGCCGCCGTCCGGGAGCCGCAGCTCGCGCACCAGGTAGTCGAGCGTGCCCTCGGCGACATCGCGGTAGCTGTCTTCGCCCGTCGCGGCCCAGGCCTCCAGGTAGGCGGTCGCGAGCTGGGCGTTGTCGTAGAGCATCTTCTCGAAGTGCGGTACGAGCCAGACCCGGTCGACGGCATAGCGGTGAAAGCCGCCGCCCACGAGGTCGTGCATGCCGCCGGCGGCCATCGCGTCGAGCGTGCCGCGCGCCATCGCGAGCGCGTCCTCGCTTCCGGTGCGGGCGTGGAGGCGAAGCAGGAAGCCGATCGCTGCCGACGGCGGGAACTTGGGCGCCGTCCCGAACCCGCCCCACTCCGAGTCGTAGGCGTAGGCGAGCGCCGGAAGGGCGCCCGTCAGGAGCTCCTCGGTCAGGGGATCGTCGGATGCGGCCTGATCCGCGGCCGCGCCCAGCGCCGAGGTCAGCTTCTCGGCCATCCCGGTCACGTCCTCGCGCTTCGTCCGCCAGACGTCGTCGACCGCCGCCAGCACCTGGCGGAACGCGGGCATGTTCATCCGCGGGGCGGGCGGGAAGTATGTGCCGCCGTAGAACGGCCGCCCGTCGGGCATCAGGAACACGGTCATCGGCCACCCGCCCTGGCCGGTCATCGAGACGACCGCGTTCATGTACACGGCGTCCAGGTCGGGCCGCTCCTCGCGGTCGACCTTCACGTTCACGAAGAGCCGGTTCATGAGGGCCGCCGTCTCGGCGTCCTCGAACGACTCGTGCGCCATCACGTGGCACCAGTGGCAGGCCGAGTAGCCGATCGAGAGCAGGATCGGCCGGTCCTCGGCCCGCGCCCGCTCGAGCGCGTCGGGGCCCCAGGGGTACCAGTCGACGGGGTTCTCGGCGTGCTGGAGCAGGTACGGGCTCGTCTCAGCCGCCAGGCGGTTCACGGGGAGGAGTCTAGATGGGTGAAACCGGATCCACCTGATGTCCTGGGCGGCGAGAACCGAGCAGCGCAAGGACGCAGGAAGGCCCAATATCGCGTGATATTGGGACGACCGAGGACGTCGCGATGCGACGGTTCGCAGCCGCAGCCCCGCCACCCCGCGCCGACCTGCCACGCTCGGACGTCCAGGCGCGGGTGGATCGGGTTTCACCCATCTAGATGGCGGCTACGGCCTCGGCCTCCTGCGTGATGGCTCGCACAGGCGCCCGCTCGAAGACCGCGGCGGCGGCCCGAACGCACGTCCCGGTGTCGGCGAAGAGCACGTCCAGGTTGACGCCGAACGCAACCGCCAGCGAGTGCGCGGTGCGCGATCGCGGCTCCGATCGGCCGTGCAGGATGTTCCAGAGGCCCTGGGGCGAGAGGCCGAGATACCGCGCGAGATCCTGCTGGCTCACGTCGTGCAGTCCGAGAAGATGGCGCAGATTGCGCCCCAATCGACCGTGCTCCACTGCTCTCCTGTCGGTTGGCGTTTGACACGTCACGGATGAGATCGTACCTTATTCTCAAGTTTGTCGATAGACAAAGGAGAGAAGTTGAATCGACTTCAAGCAAGCGGAATTGCTGCGGCCCTGCTCCTGGTGAGCGCGGCCGCGAGCGCGTGCGGAGGCTCGTCCCCGGCGAACGGTGCGGCGACCACCAAGATCAACCTCGTCGCGTACTCGACGCCCGAGGCGTCCTACAAGGAGCTGATCCCGGCGTTCGCCAAGACGTCGGCCGGCTCCGGCGCCGAGTTCACCCAGTCCTACGGCGCCTCCGGCGACCAGAGCAAGGCCGTCGAGGCGGGCCAGAGCGCCGACGTCGTCCACTTCGCGCTCGAGCCGGACATCAAGCGGCTCGTCGACGCCGGCAAGGTCGCGGCGAGCTGGGACCAGGGCCCACAGCAGGGGATCGTGGCCAACACCGAGGTCGTCTTCGCGGTGCGCAAGGGCAACCCCAAGGACATCCACACCTGGGACGACCTGGTGAAGCCGGGCGTCGAGGTCATCACGCCCAACCCGTTCTCGTCGGGCGGCGCCCGCTGGAACATCATGGCCGCCTACGGGGCCGAGATCGACGAGGGCAAGACGCCCGACCAGGCCAAGGCCTACCTGAGCGAGCTCTTCCACAACGTTCCCGTGCAGGACGACAAGGCCAGCGCCTCGCTGACCACGTTCACGGGCGGGAAGGGCGACGTGCTCCTGGCCTACGAGCAGGACGCGCTCGCCGCCCAGGCCGCGGGTGAAGACCTCGAGATCGTCTATCCCCCGCAGACGATCCTGATCCAGACGCCGATCGCGGTCACCAAGGGCGCTCCCCCGATCGCGAAGAAGTTCGTCGACTGGATGTTCACGCCAGAGGCTCAGAACATCCTGGCCCAGACGGGGTACCGCTCGGTGCTCCCTGACGTCGAGGCCAAGTACGCCGACAAGTACCCGGACACCTCGCAGACGTTCACGATCGAGGACGTCGGCGGCTGGGACAAGGTCATGGCCGACTTCTTCGACCCGGAGCACAGCGTGATGCAGGAGATCGAGTCGAGCCTCGGGGTCTCGACCAGCTGATGGCCATCGCGCTGCCACGACGGCGCGTCACCGGCGCGACGCCTTCGGGCGTCGCGCCGGGGCTGGCCGTCACGTACCTCTCGCTGATCGTGCTCCTGCCGATGGCAGCGCTCGCGTGGAAGACACAGCAGGGCGGCTGGAGCACCTTCGTCGACGCCGTCACGGCGCCCGACGCCATGGCGGCCCTCAAGCTCACGCTGGCGGCGGCGCTCATCGTCGCCGCGATCAACGCGGTCGTTCGGCACCCTGATCGCCTGGGTGCTCGTCCGCGACGAGTTCCGCGGCAAGGCCGCCGTGAACAGCCTGATCGACCTGCCGTTCGCCCTGCCGACGATCGTCGCCGGGCTCACGCTTCTCACGCTCTACGGGCCCGACTCGCCGATCGGCCTGAACGTCACCTACACCCGCACCGCCGTCGTGCTCGCGCTGCTCTTCGAGACGCTGCCGTTCGTGATCCGAAGCGTGCAGCCGGTGCTCCACGAGCTCGACCGCGACATGGAGGACGCGGCGGCCTCGCTCGGCGCGCGCGGCGCCACGATCTTCCGCCGCATCGTCCTGCCCAACCTGGTGCCCGCCGTCCTCTCGGGCATGGCGCTCGCGTTCGCGCGGGCGATCGGCGAGTTCGGCTCGGTCGTGCTCCTCTCGGGGAACGTGCCGTTCTCGACCGAGGTCGCGTCCGTCCACATCTTCTCGCAGGTCTCGAGCGACTACGAGGCCGGCGCCGCCGCGCTCTCGGTGGTGCTGCTCGCGATCTCGCTCGCGGTTCTCGTCTCGCTCTCCTTCATCCAGCGCTGGAGCACCAAGCATGATCGCTAGGCTCACCCTGCGGTTCGTAGCCCTCGGCTACCTGTCCGCCCTCCTGCTCGTCCCGGTCAGCATCATCGTGTGGCACACGTTCTCGGGCGGGCTCGCGCCCGTCTGGGACGCCATCACGTCGCCCGAGGCGGTGAGCGCGCTCAAGCTGACGCTCGAGATCGCGCTGATCGCGGTGCCCATCAACACGGCCTTCGGGATCCTGGCCGCGCTCATGCTGGTGCGGTCGAACATGCCGGGGAAGGCGCTCCTGAGCGCCCTCATCGACCTGCCGTTCGCGGTCTCGCCGGTCGTGATCGGCTTCACGCTCATCCTGGTCTACGGGCAGAACGGCTGGTTCGGCGAGTGGTTCATCAACAACGGCTACCCGATCATCTTCTCGGTGCCGGGCATGGTGCTGGCAACGATCTTCGTCAGCCTGCCGTTCGTCGTGCCGCGAGGTCGTGCCCGTGCTGCGTGAGATCGGCACGGAGCAGGAGCAGGCGGCGGCCACGCTGGGCGCAACGCCGCTTCAGACCTTCCGCCGCATCACGCTGCCGGCGATCCGCTGGGGTGTCGTCTACGGCGTCGTCCTGACGACGGCCCGGGCGATCGGCGAGTACGGCGCGGTTGCGGTCGTCTCGGGCAAGGTGATCGGCCAGACGCAGACGCTGACGCTCCGCGTGCAGCAGAGCTACGAGAACTTCGACCACACGGCCGCATATGCCGCCGCGCTCGAGCTGGCCGTGATCGCCCTCGCCACGCTCTTCCTCATGAACCTCCTCCATCCCCGAAAGGACGGCTGATCCGATGGCCATCTCGGTGCAGAACGTGTGCAAGCGGTTCGGCGACTTCGTGGCGCTGGAGGACGTCGGCCTGGAGGTCCCGGACGGCTCGCTGACCGCGCTCCTCGGGCCGAGCGGGAGCGGCAAGTCGACGCTCCTTCGCGTCATCGCGGGGCTCGAGAAGGCCGACTCGGGCGAGGTCTTCATCGGCGACGTCCACGCGACCCCGCTCCCCGCCCACCGTCGCGACGTGGGCTTCGTCTTCCAGCACTACGCGGCGTTCAAGCACATGACCGTCGCCAAGAACATCGCGTTCGGGCTCGAGATCAGGAAGCGCCCCAAGGCCGAGGTGGCCGAGCGCGTTGCCGAGCTCATCAAGCTCGTGCAGCTCGAGGGCTTCGGCGACCGCTATCCGTCGCAGCTCTCGGGCGGCCAGCGCCAGCGCATGGCGCTCGCCCGCGCGCTGGCCGTCGAGCCGGAGGTGCTGCTCCTGGACGAGCCGTTCGGCGCGCTCGACGCCCGCGTCCGCACCGAGCTCAGGGCGTGGCTGCGACGCCTGCACGACGACATGCACGTGACCACCGTCTTCGTCACCCACGACCAGGAGGAGGCGATGGAGGTGGCCGACACGGTCGTCGTCATGAACCGCGGCCGGATCGTGCAGGAGGGAAACCCCCAGGATGTGTACGACCACCCCGCCGACGAGTTCGTCATGCACTTCATGGGCCACGTGAACGTGATCGGCGATGCCTTCGTGCGCCCGCACGACGTCGAGATCCGGGTCGAGCCCAACGGCACGACCTCGCCGGCCGTCGTCCGGCGGGTGCTTCAGCTGGGCGCCCAGGTGCGCGTCGAGCTGACGGTCGAGAGCGGCGAGACGGTGGCCGCCGACCTCAGCCGCGACGAGGCCGACCACCTGCCGCTCCGGCCGGGCGAGCCCGTCTTCGTCCGCCCCCGCAGGGAGCGCCGGTTCGACGAGGCCGCGGCCGAGGTGGCGAGCGCCTGACAACCGGGGGAACGCTGCCTTCCCCCGATCGAGAGCCCCACTGGTGCCGAATCTGCAACGTCGGTCACAGCGGCGTCACAATCCAGGCCTGCGGCCGCGCCGGGGTCAGACCCCGGTTGGCCTCCGCGGTAATCCGACACGGTCTTGTTACGAACACTGCGGGCCTGCCCACGCAGTCGACGGTTGTGCGCGGCAGACGATCGCCCGCACTTAAGGAGGGGGCTCACGGGGGAACCCTGGGTTCCCCCGTGCTAGCTGGCGACTTGCCGAATCTGGTGGACGGCGACCATCACCATCGAGCTGTCATCCGGAGGAGCGGTCGTCACGTTCTCCATCATGCGTGACAGGCGGTCGTAGGGGTCGGAGCGGGTGCTCAGGTACGCGTCGACCGCATCGTCGATCGAGCCGTTCTTCGACTCCGCGATCACGCGCTCGACGATCTGCCGGCGCAGCAGGCGCAGGTCGTCGAGCAGCGTGTCCCAGGCCATCCGCTGCCAGCGGTCGGCCGCCGGCAGGGATGCGGCGCGCGCCTCGATCAGGTCGAGGTAGAGCCGCTCGCCGATCGTGAAGAAGGCCCGGGTAACGGCCGGGATCGACCGCCCGGTGGCCTGGGCGACGGCCATGATGTCGGGCGCGTAGACGAGGGCCGGCGCGACCGCGCCGAACCGCGCCGGCTCGTCGGGCACGTCCTGCTCGAGCAGCTCCTCGAGCCGCCCGTCGGTCGCAACCCGCCAGGCGTCGGTAGCGGAGTCCGTGAGCGTCTGGACGAGCTCGGCGAACGCCGGCTGGCCGCGCTCGACCTCCGCGGTCAGGTCGATGTCGTGCACGTTCTGGAGGTACCACCGGGCGAGCTGCTCGACCAGCGAGTCGACGTTGTCCATGAGCCCCGCCTGGATGTCCCCGGGGACGACCGCGTCGAGCCGCTCGACGGCGTCCCACGGGTCGCGGGCCCGGCTCACGTCGCGGGCGACGAGGAACGCCCGGGCGACCTCCTCGGGCGTCGCGCCGGTCTCGGCCGACATCCGCGGGACGAACGTGATGCCCATCGAGTTGATGACGTCGTTGGTGACGAGCGTGGCGATGATCTCGCGTCGCAGCGGGTGGTACGGCAGCAGGTGCCCGAAGCGCTCCACGACGAGCGGCGGGAAGTACTCGCGCGAGCGCGGCGCCGAGGTACGGGTCGTCGGGGAGGGTCGACGCGACCACCTGCTCGCGGAGCAGGCGCTTGGCGTACGCCAGGAGCACACACAGCTCCGGCCGGGTCATGCCGTGGCCGGCGGCGATCCGCTCGGCCATCAGCTCGCCCGAGGGCAGCGCCTCCAGCTGGCGCTCGAGCAGGCCGTCCGACTCGAGCTCGACCATCAGATCCTCGTAGGCCTCCATGCGCCGCGGCGAGATCACCTCCTCCTGGCTCAGGATCTGCACCTGGAGGTAGTTGTCGTAGAGCACGAGCCGCACCACGTCGTCGACGACGTCCTCGAGGACCTGGTCGCGCCGCTCACGCGCCAGGTCGCCCCGCTCGCACGCGATCGCGAGCAGGATCTTCAGGTTGACCTCGTGGTCGGAGCAGTCGACGCCGGCCGAGTTGTCGATCGCGTCGGTGTTGATCCGGCCGCCCGCATGCGCGTACTCGATGCGGCCGCGCTGGGTGAGCCCCAGGTTCCCGCCCTCGCCGACGACGGTGCAGCGCAGGTCGCGGCCGTCCACGCGGACGGCGTCGTTGGCGCGGTCGTCGACGTCGGCGTGCGTCTCGGACGACGCCTTGACGTAGGTGCCGATGCCGCCGTTCCAGACCAGGTCGACGGGGGCCTGGAGGATCGCGCGGATGAGATCCGTCGGGGCGAGCTTGGCGCTGTCGATCCCGAGCACGGCCTGGGCCTGCGGCGAGACCGGGATCGCCTTCGCCGCCCGCGGCCACACGCCGCCGCCCTCGGAGATGAGCGCGCGGTCGTAGTCGTCCCACGACGAGCCCTGGAGCTCGAAGAGGCGCCGCCGCTCGGCGTAGGCGGCGCGCCGCGTCGGGCGTCGGGTCGAGGAAGACGTGGCGGTGGTCGAACGCGGCGACGAGGCCGAGATGCTGCGAGAGCAGCATGCCGTTCCCGAAGACGTCGCCCGACATGTCGCCGATGCCGACCGCCGTCACCGGCTCGGTCTGGACGTCGCGCCCCAGCTCGCGGAAGTGCCGCTTCACGCTCTCCCACGCGCCCTTGGCGGTGATGCCGAGCGCCTTGTGGTCGTAGCCGGCCGAGCCGCCGGAGGCGAACGCGTCGCCCAGCCAGAAGCCGTACTCCTCCGAGACCGCGTTGGCGGTGTCGGAGAGATGGGCGGTGCCCTTGTCGGCGGCGACGACCAGGTAGGCGTCGTCGCCGTCCAGCACCCGCACGCCCTCGGGGTGGACGATGTCGCCGCCCACGATGTTGTCGGTGATGTCGAGCATGCCGCGCATGAGCGTCACGTACTGGCGCTTCTCCTCCTGCATCAGGCCGGCACGGTCGAGCGGCGGCCGCTTCAGCACGAAGCCGCCCTTGGCGCCGACCGGGACGATCACCGCGTTCTTCACCATCTGGGCCTTCATCAGCCCCAGGATCTCGGTGCGGTAGTCCTCGAGCCGATCCGACCAGCGGATGCCGCCGCGGGCCACCATCCCGCCGCGCAGGTGCACGCCGGCCATGGCGGTCGAGAACACGAAGATCTCCCACAGCGGCACCGGCTTGGGCATTCCGGGCACCTCCTGGCAGCGCAGCTTGAAGGAGAGGTACTCGCGGTCGGGCAGGTACGCGCTCGTGCGGACCGTCGCCAGGATCATCCCCAGATAGCCGCGCAGGATGCGGTCGTCGTCCAGGCTCTGGACGGCATCCAGGTCGGCCTCGATCTCCTCGACCAGGTTGTCCTCGGCGGCGATGTCGCGCGCCTCGGCCGGGTCGAAGCGCAGCTCGAAGAGCCGCACGAGCTTGCGCGAGATGGCGGAGTTCCTGACGAGGCAGTCGTTCTGGTAGCGGGAGGTGAACGTCGCGCCGAGGAGCTGGCGGTACTCCCGGTAGGCGCGCAGGATCGTGACCCGGCGCCAGTCGAGCTCGCCGGCGACCACGAGCCGGTTCAGCCAGTCCGAGCCGGCCAGGCCCTCCCAGACCGCGCCGACCGTCTCGGCGACGATCTCGGCCATCCGGTCGAGATCGAGCGGCTTGCCGGCCGGGCCCAGCACGCCGAAGTCGTGCAGGTAGCGCCCGTCCTCCCCGGTCCCCACGAGCCTGGTCGGCACCTCCTCGACCACGGTGAGCCCCAGCTGCTCGAGCAGCGGCAGGAGATCGGTCAGCGGCGCCTTGCCTCCGGTCTTGTAGAGCTTGAGCCGGGTCAGCGGCTCGGGCGTTCCGGTCTCGTTCTGGAGGGCGACGACGTACGGCCGGTCGGGGCCGAGCCGCTCGAACTGCTCGACGTCGAACGTGGCGTGGTAGATCGCGGTGCCGGACTTGTAGTAGTCGGGGAAGCGGGCCGCGTAGCGGCGGGCCAGCTCGTGGCCGCGGCCGGCCCCCAGCTTCGCGACCAGGGCGTCCGAGAGCGAGTCGTCCCAGCTTCGGGCCGCGTCGGCCACCTCGCGCTGCAGCTCCGGGAGCGGCGGGTCGGGGATGTCGCCGGCCGGCACGTGGATGGTGAAGTGAAACCGGGCCGGGTCGGTCGCGAACGAGAGCGTGTAGTCCACCGCGCGGCCGCTGAAGCGCAGCTCGAACAGGTGCTCGAGCCGGATGCGCAGCTCTGTCGACACGTGGTCACGCGGGAGGGCGACGACGGCCGCCACCGTCCGCCGCACCGGGTCGCGGCGCAGGAAGAGGCGCACGCCGCCCTCCTCCTGCATGCCGAGGAGCGCCATGATCGTGGTTCGGAGCTCCGAGGCCGACGCCGCGAAGAGCTCGTCCTTCGGGAAGCTGTCGAAGAGGGCGACGACCGCCTTGTAGTCGTGGGAGCCGGCGATCAGGTCCTCCCACTGCATGATCGACTCGAGCTTGCGCCGGACGAGCGGGATCTGGCGGGCCGACTCGGCATAGGCCTTCGACGTGAAGAGCCCGATCAGGCGCAGCTCGCCGACCACCTCGCCCGAAGCGTCGACCCGCTTCACGCCGATGTAGTCCATCCGCGCCTTGCGGTGGATGGTGGTTTCGGCATTCGTCTTCGAGACGATCGACGAGCGGCCCGCCGAAGATCCGCGTGCGCAGCGACTCGTCGAGGTCGGACACGGCCACCGGCGCGGCGAAGCGCGACCGGGCTTCGTCGGAGAGGACGCCGAGGCCCGAACCCGGGACGATCCCGGCGGCCGGCTTCCCGTCCACCTCGGTCATCCCGTACTCGCGGTAGCCCAGGTAGATGAAGTTGTCGTCGGTGAGCCAGCTCAGGAACTCGATCGACTCGTGGATCTCATCGGGGGCGTATCTGGCACCCGAGGTCTCGGCTGCCTCGATCATCCGCTCGACGCGCTCGACCATGGGCAGGAAGTCGCGCACGGCCAGGCGTAGGCCGAAGAGGCTCGCGCGGAGCGCGGTCTCGAGCGCCTCCAGCTCGGCGTCGCCGAGCCGGCGGTCCATCTGGAAGTGCATCACCGACTCGCGCCGCGGCGCTCCCCGGCCGGGCGTGATCGCCTCGATCGCGCCGTCGACGGCCCGTTCCACGCCCATCACGGGGTGCAGCACGACCCGGACCTGGCAGCCGAAGTCGTGCAGCTCGGCGGTCACCGTGTCGACGAGGAACGGCGCGTCCTCGACGTTCACGTCCACCACGGATCCGGACGCCGACCACCCGTCGCGCTCGGGATCGGGGTTGTAGGCGCGCACCGCGAGCTCGCCCGGCGGGCGCTCGTTCACGAACGCGAACACGCTTCGCACCTGCGCCGCCAGCTCGGGGACGGCGTGCTCGGTCCGAAGCGGCGGCGGCGCGCGGCGGACGTAGGCGCGCACGAACTCCGCAAGCGGGCCGGTCCGGCCGGCGTCGAGCTCGGCCAGGAGCTCGTCGACCAGCACGGCGCCGCTCTCGTCAGGCTCCGCGACAGCCGGCGCCTGGTGCTTGATGCTCACGAGGGCTCATGGTACCGCAGGGCCTTGATACCGTCGGGTGTGTCAACCCAAGGGAGGGGTAGCAATGCGACTCAGACTGCTCATCGTGCTGGCGGCCGGGATCGCCGCCGGCGCCGTGATCCAGGCCGCTGCGTTCGGCGGAACGGCCGCCGAGATCCAGAAGCCGGCCACGATTCACGTCATCGAGCACGCCCGCACGGACACCGTGATCGACACCGGCAAGAAGGGCGACACGACCGGCGATCTCCTGACGTTCCACAACCCGGTGTTCAACAAGGCGGACAAGGCGCAGGTCGGCCGCGACCAGGGCCAGTGCGTCCGCATCGCGGTTGGGTCCTCGTGGGAGTGCACGTGGACGACGTTCCTGCGCGGCGGCCAGGTCACCGTGGAGGGTCCGTTCTTCGACACCCGTAACAGCGTCCTGGCGATCACCGGCGGCACGGGGGCCTACCGGAACGCCCGCGGCGCGATGCTGCTTCAGTCGAGGTCCGGCGGAACGAAGTTCGACTTCGTGTTCCAGATCGAGCCCTAGCGCGGGACCGGGTCGAACCGGTAGCCGACGCCGGGGTGCGTGTGGATGTAGACGTGCGTCCGTGAGCGCAGGTCGATCTTCGACCGCAGCTTGCGGACGCACACGTCCACCGAGCGATCGCGCTTGCGCTGCGGCACGCCCCACACGCGCTGGCGGAGCTGGTCGCGGGTGAGGACGCGGCCGGTCTCGGCGGTCAGCGCCTGGAGCAGGCGGAACTCGAGCGGCGTCAGGCCGGCGTCGAATCCGTCGACGAGGACGCGATGGAGGTCGGGGTCGATCTCGAGCCCGGGCATCGAGAGCTTCTCGGGGCGGCCCACCTGGGGCGTGATCCGGCTGCGGCGCAGCACCGCCTCGACCCGGGCCACGAGCTCGCTCATGCCGAACGGCTTGGCGACGTAGTCGTCCGCCCCCATCTTCAGCACCTGCACCTTGTCCTGCTCGGAGGCCCGCGCGCTTACGACCACCACCGGGCACTCCGTCCCGCCGGCGCGCAGCTCGCGCAGCACCTGCCACCCGTCCATCCCGGGGAGCATCAGGTCGAGCACGACGACGTCGGGCCGCTCGAAGCGCATCTTGCGCAGCGCCCGGTCGCCGTCCTCGACGCACTCCACCGACATGCCCGCGTGCCGCAGATGCGCGCCGATCGAGCCCGCGATCACGCGGTCGTCCTCGACGACGAGCACGCTGGGCGGGCGGCGGCCGTTCACGATGCGACGCCCGCCGGGATGTGCGGCGCCGCCGGCGGGCTCACGGGCGGGATGGCCATCCGCCACGCCTCGCCCACGGCGAGGACGTGCAGCCCTGCGCAGCGGGCACGCGCGCCGAGCGCGGGGTCCTCGAGGATGACGTCGATCATCCGCCCGAGGACCCTGAGGCCTGAGAGGTCGCGGCGGACGAAGACGTCGAGCGCGAGCGCCAGGCCCGCGGCGAGCCGGCACGGATCGCCGCGCCAGCCGTCGGCGGCCACCGCCCGCTCGATGTGGCGGATGTGCAGCGCGGCCTCCTGGACCGCACGGATGCGGCCGATGTCCCCCGGCGTCGCCTGCGGGCTGCGGAGCAGCGCCGCAGAGGCGTGGCGAACGCGGGCGTGCTCGAACACCGCACACTCGGGCCGGTCGCCCGCGGAAGCGGCGTGCAGGGCCGAAACGACGGCCCGGCCGAAGCGCAGCGCATCATCCTCCAGCGCCTCGACCTGCTCCTGGAATGTGGTCTCCGTGATCATGCCTGCATGGTGCACCGGCATCGGCGCCGGTGGGGTATCGAGACGGTGCACCCGAGGTGAATTGGTGGAGATCACCCGAACCTGCCGGTGACGTACGCCTCCGTGCGCGGGTCGGCCGGCCGGATGAAGAGGTCGGCGGTGGGCGCGTACTCGACGAGGACGCCGTTGCGGTGCCCGCCATCCTTGACGTCGACACTGAAGAACGCTGTCATGTCGGCCACCCGTGCGGCCTGCTGCATGTTGTGCGTAACGATGACGATCGTGTAATCCCGCTTGAGATCGTTGACGAGATCCTCGATCCGCTGCGTTGCGATCGGGTCGAGCGCGGACGCGGGCTCGTCCATGAGCACGATCTCGGGCTCGATCGCGAGCGCCCGGGCGATGCAGAGCCGCTGCTGCTGTCCGCCCGACAGGGCCAGCGCGCTCTTGTTCAGGCGGTCCTTCACCTCGTCCCAGAGGGCTGCCTTGTTCAGGGCGGACTCGATCCGCTCGTCGAGGCCATCCTTCATGCCGTGCAGGCGCAGCCCGAACGCCACATTGTCATAGACCGACTTCGGGAAGGGGTTGGGGCGCTGGAACACCATCCCAATCCGCCGCCTCACCTCGACCGGATCGACCGACGAGCCGTAGAGATCGTGGCCGTGGTAGGTGATCTTCCCGTCAACCGTCGCGCCGGTGATCAGGTCGTTCATCCGATTGAGGCTTCGGAGCAACGTGGTCTTGCCGCAGCCCGACGGGCCGATGAACGCGGTGACCTGGTACTTGAACACATCCATTGTGACATCGCACACGGCGGGCGCGCCGGAGTAGGACACGGTCACGGCGTCGAGACGCAGCACGGGCTCGCGCTGATCCTCAGGCACGGGGGTGTGCTTCGCGGCGAGCTCGCCCAGCTTGGCCTGCGACTGGTGCTGCACCGCATCGGCGGTGTTCCCCTGCTGGGTGGCGTCTGCCTTCTCGGCGCGATCGGGTTCGCTCACGGTCGACATACTCGTTGATGGTCGCAGCGAAGGGCGGGGATCGGGGTTATGCCACGGTGTCGCCCTGGTGAAGATCTGGAGAACCTATGCCTCATCTGACCTGCTCGATCTGTCGGCGCGTTCGGAGCGAGAGCAGTCGCCCCGCGATGCTTCCCACCAGGACGACAGCGACCAGCACGAGCGCGGCCGCCCACGCCTGCTGCTGCGCGTGTGGGTCAGGCTGTTCGGAGTAGGAGAAGATCACCATCGGGATCGACGCCATCGCCTGGCTTGGATCGGTGTTCACCGTCGTCCCGACGAAGATCGACGTCGTGAAGAGCAACGGCGCAGTTTCGCCCGCCGCCCGGGCGACGGCCACGATCGTCGCCGTGACGATCCCGCCGACGGCGGTCGGCAGGATCACCGTCAGCACCGTCCGAGCCCGGGTTGCTCCCAGGGCCATCCCACCCTCACGCAGGTGCGCCGGTACCAGACGAAGCACCTCCTCCGACGCGCGCGCGACGAGCGGCAGCATCACGATCGAGAGACCCAGCGAGCCGGCGAATGCGCTCTGCCCGCGGCCGACCACGACCAGCGCGAAGATGAAGACGCCGATGACGATGGTCGGCACACCCGCGAGAACGTTCAGGGTGAGGCTGATCAGATCGGCGAGCCGCGGTGGGGCGAACTCCGTGTTGAAGATCGCGAGGAGCACGCCCGCAGGCAGGGCGATCGCCGTGGCGATCCCCGTGATGATGAGCGTGCCGACGATCGCGTTCTTGATTCCGCCGCCCGACGACCCGAAGGGAGCAGCGTTCTGGGTGAAGAAGTCGAGGTTCAGGGCGGGCATGGCGCGTTTTGCCACCGTGATGAGGACGATGGCGAGCGTCGCGGCCGCAAGGAGCGCCGCCGCCGTCGCCAAGACCTCCATGACCTGACCGGTGAGCTTGCGGCGCCGGGCGCGCCGTCCCCCGGAGATGAGCGGGTTCGCCGCGGCGCTCATCGGTGCCCGAGCCTTGTCTGGATCCGGCGGACGATCAACTGCGCTGTGAAGTTCGTGATCAGGCTGATCACGAGCAGGATGACCGCGAGATACGCGAGCGACGATTTCTGGAGCGATGTCGCGGTCCCGGCGTACTGCGCCGCGAGCCGGCTGGCCATGGTGTCCGCAGGGGCATAGAGACTTTCCGGACGCGTAAGCGAGCCGCCGATCACCTGGGCGACGGCGATCGCCTCGCCAACCGCGCGCCCGAACCCGAGCATCACGGCGGCGACCAGGCCGCCGCTCACCTGCGGGATCGCGACTCCCCGCACCATCTCCCATCGCGTTGCGCCGAGCGCCAGGGCACCCTGCTTGAGCTCACCGGGAACGCTCGTGAAGAGCTCGCGGCTGATCGACGCCACGATCGGCACGATCATGAGCGTCAGGATGAGGCACGCGGGCAGCAGGCCGACCGGCGATGGGTACCCATCCAGGAACGGGACGAACCCCAGGTGCGCGATCATCCACGGCTCGACGTGCTCGTTCAGGAATGGTCCCAGCAGGAGGATCCCCCAGAGTCCGAGCACGACGCTCGGGATCGCCGCGAGCAGCTCGACCATCATGCCGATGGGAGTCCGCAGCACCCGTGGAGCGAGCTCGCTCAGGAACAGCCCGATTGCGATGGCCAGGGGCACCGCGATGAGCAGTGCCACGAACGCGGTGACCAGCGTCCCGAAGATCAGGTCAGCGGCACCGTAGGTGTCCTTGACCGTGTTCCAGACGCTCGACGTCAGGAAGCCGGCCCCGAACTCGCTGAGCGAGGCGTGGGCCTGGCCGACCACCTCGACGACGAGAAGCACCATGAGCGCGCCGAGCCCGAGAGCGGCGAGCCCGGCAACGCTCTGCAGAGCGAGGTCACCGAACCGCCACCGGCGGCGGCCGCTCATCGGCGCGTGGACTGTCGGGGTTTCAGTGGTCATAGGCCTCGGAGGGCGAAACGCCGGCGCCGTGGGAGGATGGCGCCGGCGCTTCGCACCAGCCGGTTCTCAGGAGCCGATCTTGTCGATGAGCGCCTGGTCGCTTGACACGATGGACCCGGGCAGCTTGGGATACCCGAGGTCAGGGCCAAATGCCTGGCCCTTCGGCCCGATCGCGTACTGCAGGAACGCCTTGAGCGTCGATGCCTTGGACGAGTCCTGCGGCACGATCACGTATGTGAAGGTCGCGTCGGGATAGGCGTCCGCAGCAGAGGCGGGCGGATTCACGAGCGAGACCGATCCGTCCGGGTTCGGCGTACCCACCTCTGCGGCGGCAATCACCGACTTCGTGCCCGGCAGCGGGTACTCGCCGGCCGCGTTCTGGAGCAGTGCGTACGGCAGGGAGTTCGGGAGTGCGTAGGCGAGGTCGGCATAGGTGACGCCACCGTCGGTGGCCGACTCCGCCGCGACCACGCCGCTCGAGTGCTCGGCGCCGGTACCGGTCGGGAACGGCGGCTGGGTCGACGTGCCGACCTTGCTCTTCCACTCCGGGCTCACCTTCGACAGGTAGTCGGTGAAGGCATAGCTCGTCCCCGAGCCGTCGCTCCGGTAGACCGGAGTGATGTGCGTGTCGGGCAAACTGACGCCAGGATTCAGGTTGGCGATCTCCGGATCGTTCCAGGACGTGATGTTGCCCAGGAAGATGTCCGCAACCACGGGACCCGTCAACTTGAGGTGGTTCGGCACACCCTTGACGTTGTAGATGACGACGACCGCTCCGAGCGACCACGGGATCTGCACACAGCCCTTACAGGCCGTGATCTGATCGGGGGACAGGGGAGCGTCGCTCGCCCCGAAGTCCACGGTACGCGCCGTGATCTGGTCGATGCCGCCGCCGCTGCCGATCGCACCGTAGGTGATCGTGACGGCAGCCGGGCTCTTGGCGTAGTCAGCCTCCCACTGCTGCACGAGCGGCGCGACGAACGTACTGCCGGCGCCGACGAGGACTTTCGAATCTCCACTGTCGCCGCCGCCTGCCTGCTGCGTCACCGTCGTCGTGCCGCCGCTGGACCCGCAGGCCGACGCCGCGGCGACCGCAGCCACCGCAAGCGCAATCGAACCAGCTCTCCTGACGTTCATGCGTAACCTCTCCGTTGTCGTCTCCACGATGGATCGATTGTGCATGCGCCCTCGCGGGCATGGGGTGACGCGCCGGTGTAGGCTCGGTGAACAAGTGGTGATCGCCAATTTCCGGGCATTCTGGGGCGGTACGCTCTGCCCATGCCACGTGAGACGTTCCATCAGGAGCTCACCGAGCTCGGGGCCCTTCTCAATGAGGAAGCCCGGCTCTGCCAGCGCTCGCTCGACGGCGCCCTCGAGGCGCTGATCGCGCCGGAATCCACCGCCGCCGACACCGTCGTGGCGGGCGACGACGGGGTGGACCGCGTCTACCTCCAGGTCGAGCACGGCGTCGAGTCGCTGCTCGCCCGCCAGTCCCCCGTGGCGGTCGACCTGCGGTTCGTGCTGGCCGTCATCCATGTGAACCAGAACCTGGAACGGATCGGCGACCAGTGCGTCAACATCGCCAAGCTGAGCCGGCTCTTCGTGCGACAGCCGCTCACGCCGGAGCTGCTGGAGGACTTCACGGTGATGGGAAACCAGGCGAGCGGCATGATCGCCACCGCGATGGCGTCGTTCACGCAGCGCGACCTGGAGCAGGCCGAGTCGCTCGTCGAGCTCGACCAGGTCATCAACGAGCGAAACCACGGGCTGGCCCGCCGCATCATCGAAGGCGGGTTTGACGAGTCGACGATCGAGATGCCGCTGCGGGCGATGCTCGTCGCCCGAGCGATCGAGCGGATCGGCGACAACGCCGTGGACATCGGCGAGCAGACCGCCTACCTGGTGACGGCGGCCTTCCGCGAGTTCACGGACGCCTCACACCCGGTCGCGTAGGGTCACGCGCCGAGCGGAGCCCACCGCCTGAGCGTCTCGGCGACGCTCTGCTCCTCGAGCTCGAGGTGGGCGAGGAGGTGCACCGCGAGCGCCTCGAGCGTGTCGGCGACCGCGGTCCGGGCCTCCGGCGTGTCGGCGTTGTCGAGCGCGCCGGCGGCGGCCTCGACCGCCTCGAGGAGGCCGGCCACCCGGCGGTGGTCCTCCTGGAGCCGGTCGACCACCGGCCCGAGCGCCGGGTTCACGCGCCGGAGCTCCGGGAAGAGCGCCCTGTCTTCGAGTCGGTGGTGGCCATGCACGAACCGGCAGTAGTGCAGGCAGCTCGCCCGCAGCCGCCAGAGCGGGCCGGTGCTTTCGAGCGTCCGGACGCCGGCGACGACGGCGTCGGCCTCCCCTCCGTCGGCGACCTCCGCCGCCAGCCGCTCGACGGTCGCGAGATCCTGGCGCAGGAGGCCGTGCACCCACAGCAGGTCGCGGTAGAGCGCCTCGCCCTGCTCGGTCACCGGCATCCCGTCGATGCCGCCCACCCCGCCTGCGTCAGGCAGCTTCGAGCGCCCGCTCGAACAACCGGTCGCTGGAAAGCCGGCTCAGCTCGTCGGCCAGGAGCGACGACCGCGGCGGCGGGGCCAGAAGGACCGGGTAGTCGAGGAGGCCCGGCACCATGGCGGTGCCGAGGCGCCCGCGGCCGCGCCGCTCGACCAGGTACTCCTTGCCGCCGCTCTGCATCGTCACGCGCTCCAGATGGTGCGTGCGGCCCTCCCTGCGCAGCTCGATCTCGCTGTCGAGCGCCGAGCGCAGCCACCCCGCCATGAGCCGCGCCTCGTTCTCGGGGCCCCGGACGTCGACCGCCTTGATGCGCTCCAGCGCCTTCGCGTCCTTCGGGCCGTCGAAGAGCCCCGCCACGGCGTCGCGCCACGGCAGGAGGCCGGCCCAGGCCAGGTCGGCCGCCGATCCTCCCACGAGGCGTGCGGCCGCCACGCCCTCGAGCCCGCACTCGCTCGAATCGACGATCACCCGCGAGGCCAGCCGCGAGAGCGCTCCCGCCAGGCCGCCCTCGCCGAACGGCCCCTGCCACCACAGGAACACCGGCAGGTCGGGAACGAGCAGCGAGGTGACCGCGCTCGGGAGCGCCTTGGCGGCCGCCTCGACGACGACCCGCTCGGAGCACACCTGCCGCTCGGAGGCGCCGACCCAGCACGAGCTCGCGACTGACGCACGCAGCTCGTCCTCCACCGGCGTCGCCACGATGGCGCGAAGCGGATGCGACGGGCCGACGTGCTCCAGCGCCTCGATCGACGTCTCGACGTGGTCGGCGTCGGGCGCCACCACGATCAGGTTGAGCGTGATCGCCCGCACGCTGCCCGTGCGGTCGCCGCCGCGGGCGGCGCGGAGCATCGACTCGACGGCCGCGAGGTCGGAGGTCTCGCCGTCGCCGCTCACGGCCTCCGCCATCTGCGCCCGTCGCGGGCCAGGAGCTCGTCGGACAGGTCGGGGCCCCACGACCCGGACGGATAGACCTGCGGCGTCCCCTTGCGCCACTGCCCGAGCAGCGGGTCGACGATCTCCCACGACCGCTCCACGCTGTCCTGCCGGGTGAAGAGCGTGCCGTCGCCGCGCATCGCGTCGAGGATGAGCGTCTCGTAGGCCTCCGGCACCTCGGCCAGGAACGACGAGCCGTACAGGAAGTCCATGTTGACCGTGCGCAGCGCGAGCGTCGGCGTGGGCGCCTTGGCGCCGAACCGAAGCGAGATGCCTTCGTCAGGCTGGATCCGCAGCACGAGCGCGTTGGCCTCGAGCTGCTCGACCGCATCCGTCGGGAACGGCAGGTGCGGCGGGCGCTTGAACTGGACGGCCACCTCGGTCACGCGCTTGGCGAGCCGCTTCCCGGCCCGGATGTAGAACGGCGTGCCGGCCCAGCGCCAGTTGCCGATCTCGAGCTTCGCCGCGATGTAGCTGGGGGTGTTGGAGTCGGGCGGGACGTTCGGCTCGTCGAGGTAGGCGACCACCTGCTCGCCGGCGACGTAGCCCTCGCCGTACTGCCCGCGGACGGCGTTCTCGAGCGACATCGGCTTGGTCGCGCGGAGCAGCTTGGCCTTCTCGTCGCGGATCGGATCGGCGTCGAACGCCGCCGGCGGCTCCATCGCGACCAGCGCGAACACCTGCAGCAGGTGGTTCTGCACGATGTCGCGGACGACGCCGGTCTCCTCGTAGAACGCGGCCCGGTGCTCGACGCCGATCGACTCGCCCACCGTGATCTGGACGTGATCGACGTGCGTGTTGTTCCAGACCGGCTCGAAGATCGCGTTGGCGAAGCGGAACGCGAAGATGTTCTGGACCGTCTCCTTGCCCAGGTAATGGTCGATCCGGTAGATCTGGTTCTCGCGGAACGACCGGTGGACGACGTCGGCCAGCTCCCTGGCCGATTCCAGGTCGTGGCCGAACGGCTTCTCGATCACGACCCGGGCGAAGCCGGGCGGGCGGTTGAGCCGCGTCGCCCCCATCGCCTGCACGATCACGGGGAAGAAGCTGGCCGGCGTCGAGAGGTAGTAGACGCGGTTCCCGCCGGTCCCGTGGGCGGCGTCGATGGCCTCGAGCCGGTCGCCCAGGACCCTGAACCCCTCCTCGTCGAACGCCCCCGACTGGTAGTGCAGGGTCTCGGAGAACGCCTGCCAGAGGTGGTCGTCGACAGGCGTCCGCGAGAACTTCTCCACAGCCGCTCGGGCGAAGTCGCGGAACGTCTCGTTGTCCATCTCCGAGCGGGCGTAGCCGATCACCGCGAACCGGTTGGGCAGAAGGCCGCGGACGGCCAGGTTGTAGATCGCCGGCAGAAGCTTCCGCTGGGAGAGGTCGCCCGAGGCGCCGTAGATGACGAAGACGGTGGGCTCGGAGGCGCCGCCCACCCGGAGCCCCGCCCGAAGCGGGTTCGGAGCCGGCCGCTTGGCCGTCGTCGCCATCAGGCGGCGCGTTGGGCGTCGAGACTTTGGCGGATCGTCCCGATCAGCGAGTCGAACGAGTCAGAGAACGCCTTCACGCCGTCGACCTCGAGCTTGTGCGTCACCGCGTCGAGCGAAACGCCGGCGTCCGCGAGCGCGGCGGTCGCGGCCCGCGCACCCTCGACGTCCGCGTCCACGGTGCGGGCGACGACGCCGTGGTCCATGAAGGCGGCGATCGTCGCCTCGGGCATCGTGTTCACGCAGTCGGGGCCGATCAGATCGTCGACGTAGAGCACGTCGGAGTAGTCCGGGTTCTTCGTGCCGGTCGAGGCCCACAGCGTCCGCTGCACGGTCGCGCCCTCAGCTGCGAGCTTCTGCCAGCGGTCCGACGCCACGATCTCGCTGAAGCGCTGGTAGGCGAGCTTGGCGTTGGCGACGGCCGCCTTCCCGCGAAGCGGCGAGCCCTCCGGCAGGTCGGCGTCGACCGCGGTGTCGACCCGCGAGACGAAGAAGCTCGCGACCGAGTGCACGTCGGAGATCGGCTGGTGCGCCGCCAAACGCCGCTCGAGACCCTTGATGTAGGCCGTGTGGATCGCCTCGTACTGCGCCAGCGAGAACAGCAGTGTGACGTTCACGTTGATGCCGGCGGCGATCGTCTCCTCGATCGCCGGCACGCCCTCAGCCGTGCCCGGGATCTTGATGTAGATGTTGGGGCGCCCGATGCGTCCGAAGAAGTCCGGCGCGGCGGCGACCGACGCCGCCGTGTCGTTGGCCATCTTCGGCGGCAGCTCGAACGACACGAAGCCGTCGAGGTGGCCGGACTCGTCGTAGACGTGCCGGATCTGGTCGGCCGCCTCGCGGACGTCCTCGATCGCGAGCTCGAAGAAGACGTCCTCGGCGGATGCCGACGTCCCGGCGAGCGCTGCGATCGCCTCGTCGTAGTCGGTGCTGTCGGCGATCGCCTTCTGGAAGATCGTCGGGTTCGAGGTGACGCCCGCCACCCCGTCGTCCACCATCTTCTTGAACTCTCCGGACTTGAGCCAGCCGCGGCGGATGTTGTCGAGCCAGGGGCTGGTGCCCGCGGCGGCGAGGTCGTGAAGCTTCGTCATGACTCTGATTCTCCTCTCTGCCCCCCGGAGGGTATCGATGACGCCTGGAGCACGCGTTCGGCCTCGTCGGCCACGCGCTCGGGTGTGAAGCCAAGGTTCTCGAGCGCCGTCGGCCCCGGCGCCGACGCGCCGAAGCGGTCGAGGCCGACGACCGCGCCGTGGAGCCCGACGTAGCGCTCCCAGCCGAGGCTGGCGGCCGCCTCGACGCTGACGCGGGCCTCGATCTCGGGCGGGAGCACCTCGGTGCGGTAGGCCTCGGGCTGCTCCTCGAAGAGCTCCCACGACGGCAGCGAGACGACACGGCTCGAGACGCCGCGGTCGCGCAGGAGGCCGCGGGCGGCCATGGCGAGGTGCACCTCGGAGCCGGTGCCGATCAGGATCACGTCCGGGTCGGGATCGCCCTCGAGCACGTAGCCGCCGCGGGCGGCGTCAGCGAGCGGGTGGCGCTCCGGGTCGAGAACGGGGAGCGCTTGGCGCGAGAGGATGAGCGCGGTTGGGAGGTCGCGGGCCAGCGCGACCCGCCACCCGGCGATCGTCTCGTTCGCGTCCGCCGGGCGAAAGACGCAGATGTCGGGCGTGGCGCGCAGGGTCGCGAGCTGCTCGATGGGCTGGTGGGTGGGGCCGTCCTCGCCGAGGCCGATGGAGTCGTGCGTGTAGATCCAGATGACCGGAAGGCGCGAGAGCGCCGAGAGCCGCACCGCCGGCTTCGCGTAGTCGAGGAAGTTGAAGAACGTGGCCGCGTACGGGCGCAGTCCCGAGGCGGCGAGGCCGTTCGAGATCGCGCTCATGCCGTGCTCGCGGACGCCGAAGCGCAGGTAGCGGCCGGCGTAGGCGCCCGGCTGGAAGTCCTCCCAGCCCTCGGGCTTGGTGTTGTTGGACGGGGTGAGGTCGGCCGAGCCGCCGACGAGCTGCGGCACCTGCGAGGCGATCTGGGCGATCACCTTGCCCGAGGCCGCACGGGTGGCCATCGGCTTCTCGTCGCCGTCGAACGGCTCGATCACGAGCTCGGGGATCTCCGGCCCGGGGATCGGGCCGACCGTCTGCTGCCACTCCGCTTCGAGCGCGGCGCCGCGTTCGAGCGCCTCGCGATAGCGCGCCGAGACCTGGTCGGGGATGAAGAAGAACTTCTCAGGGTCGAATCCGAGCGCCCGCTTCGTCTCGGCCTGCTGCTCCGGGCCACGGGCGTCGGAGTGGGCCCGCGAGGTGCCGGCGTCGACCGAGCCGTAGCCGATGATGGTCTTCACCGAGATGAAGGTCGGCTGCCCGTCGTGGGCGATGCCCTCGGCGATCGCGGCGTCGAGCGCGTCGACGTCGTTTCCGTCCTCGACCGTGAGCGTGTGCCAGCCGTATGCGGCGTAGCGGCCCGCCCGGTCCTCGGTGAAGGCGAGTTGGGTGTCGCCGTCGATCGTCACGTGGTTGTCGTCATAGAGGAAGACGAGGTTGTCGAGCGCGAGATGCCCGGCCAGCGACGACGCCTCGCCGGAGACGCCCTCCATCAGGTCGCCATCCGAGACGAGCGCGAAGACACGGAACCCGGCGGCCTCGCCGAAGCGGGCGGCCAGGTGCTTGCCCGCGATGGCCATCCCGACGGCGTTGCCGGTGCCCTGCCCGAGCGGGCCGGTGGTGGCCTCGACGCCCGCGGTGTGGCCGCGCTCCGGGTGGCCCGGGGTGAGGCTCCCCCACTGGCGGAAGTGCTTCAGCTCGTCGAGCGAGAGGTCATACCCGGTCAGGTGCAGGAGCGCGTAGAGCAGCATGCACCCGTGCCCGGCCGAGAGCACGAACCGGTCACGGCCCGGCCACGACGGGTCGGCGGGGTTGTGGCGCAGGTAGCGCGTCCACAGCACGTGCGCCATCGGGGCGGCGCCCATCGGCAGGCCGGGATGGCCCGATTTCGCCCGCTCGACGGCGTCCACCGCGAGGGTGCGAAGGGTGTTGATTGCAAGCTGGTCGGTGTCGTCGTACGGCCGTGACACGGAGGCGACCTCCAGACGGTCTCGCTAGGGCGCAGGGACGATAGCAACCCCTTACCCGATCTCCCGGCCGCGGTATCGGGACGGGACGCCGTAGGCGCCGAGGACACGCCGAGCGCCCGGCACGCCGGCCTCGAGGGCGCGGGCCAGATCGGCCTGGGTGGCGATCCCGTAGGCGTTCGCAGCCACGTACCGGCGAAGCGCGCAGGTCACCTCGGAAGGGTGCCCCAGCGCGCGTAGCATCCGTGCGCCGTCGGCGTACACGGCGAGGTCGTAGAGCTTCTGGCGCCGGTGGTCCCAGTACGCCATCGGCCTCCCCGTCTGGCGCCGCAGCCGCTTCGGGTCGGGCAGGTTGTCGAAGTACGGCCAGAGCTGATCGAGCTCGGCCTGGACGTAGGTCGCAAGCCCCTCGTCGACCACCGGGTCGCGGGCCTGGTCGTTTCCGACGAGCGAGTAGAACCACTGATGGGCCACCTCGTGGGTCGTCGCGCGCGCGATGCCCTCGCCGCCGAGGAAGATCATCGTCGGGTACTCGATCCCCACCCGCCCGAGAGCCGGCACGACGGCCAGGTGGAGCGTCGGCCACGGGTAGGGCCCGTAGCGGGCCGAGATCGCCTCGAGCGCAGCCCGCGCCCGATACGCGACGTCCCGCACCGAGGCGCCGGTGCCCGGCGCGACCGCGGCGGTGACCCGCACGGGATCGGGCGCGTGGGCCACGGTCGTGAAGGTCTCGAACCGGCCCGCGGAGATCGCGAAGTCACGCACCGCGGTTGCGGTGTACTTGCCCGGCCCGGCCGGAACCCCCGTCGTCAGGAGCCGGTCCCCGGGCGGGGCGGAGATGCGCATGTCGAAGTCGGCGGTCGGCGTCGAGGACGTCTCGGCCAGAAGCGGCGTCGGCGGGTCGACGTCCCAGCCGACGCCCGGCTCCCACGCCAGCACGGGGAAGAACGACCCCAGCCGGACGGCATCGCCGGCGCGCGCCAGGCGGTCGCGCACGGCTCCCGGCAGCCGCAGCCGATAGGGCAGCTCGACGTCGATCGGCTCGCCGGCCGCGAGCGTCCGGGAGAGCGCGACCACCAGCGTGGTCGGATCGGGGTGCGTCGCGGTCAGCGTGAAACCGCGGGCCGTCACCGGCCCGGCATCGAGGTGCGCGCCCTCCTTCGCCTGGAGCGGGCCGTTCGGCCACTCGCGGAAGACGAGCCGGCGCGTCGGCAGATCGGGCGTGAAGCGCACACGCACGGTCCCGGTCACGTCGCCGCTCGCCGGGATGCGCACCGTCAGGCGGTAGCGCGGCCGGTGCGGTTCGGGGGCCGGGTAGGCCGGCGCGCGGCAGGCGGTGCCCGCGGCCTGCGGGGCCGAGGCGTCGCCGCTGCAGGCGGTCAGGAGGGCGGCGAGGAGCAGCGCAAGGCCAGCTCCCGCCCCGCGCGCTCCAAGTCGCCCTGCTTGTGGGTCTCGCATCCGCGCCGCTCGAGCTCCTCCGCCGCGGCGGCCTCGACGATGCCGCCCACGGCAATGCATTGGACGCCGGTTGCGCGGCAGAGGTCAGCGACGTGGCCGACGATCTTGCCGGAGAGCGTCTGGCGGTCGATCCGGCCCTCGGCGGTGATGCACAGTCCCGCGTTTCCCAGCTCGCGGGCGAGGCCGACCTCCTCGGTCACGAGCGAGGCGCCTGAGACCGCCCGCGCCCCGAGCTGCATGAGCATGCCGCCGATCCCGCCGCCCGCACCCGCCCCCGGCCGGTCAGCTGTCGGCAGGTGCAGGCTCCGCAGGCGCTCCTCGAGCTCGGCAACCTGCGCGGCGCTCGCACCCTTCTGCGGCCCGAACACGGCCGCCGCGCCGCTCGGCCCGAGGAGCGGATTCTGGACGTCGAGCGCGGCGACCAGCCCAACATCGCCGGGCACCGGGCCGAGCCCATCGCGCAGCCCGATCCCGCCGTCGGTCGAGGCCGTGCCGCCGACGCCGATCACGACCCGAAGCGCCCCATCATCGATCGCCGCCCGGATCAGCTCCCCGGCGCCCCGCGACGAGGCGCCGATGGGGTCGCGCGGCCGGTCGACCACCCGGCCGGCCCCGCAGGCCTCGGCGACGTCGAGCGCCGCCGATCCGTCGATCAGGCGGGCGAAGCGGGCCGTGCACGGACGGCCGAGGGCGTCGTGCACCTGCGCCTCGCGCCACTCGCCGCCGCGCGCCCCCACGATGGCCGCCGCCGTGCCCTCGCCGCCGTCGGCCAGCGGCAGCTGGACGAGGTCGTCGCCGGGGCGGACCGCCCGCCAACCGCGGGCGAGCGCCGCCGCCGCCTCGTCGGCCGTGTAGGTGCCGCGCAGCTTGTCGGGGGCGATCACGACCTTCATCGGCGCCCGCACTGTCTCACGTAGCATCCTCGGCATCGCCGGGGACGACTACATCTGGCAGCCGACGGCCGAGGCGATCGAGCACGCGCGCGCCACGGCGTTCATGCGCGAGCACGGCATCGCCGACTGGCGCGAGCTGATCCGGCGCAGCCAGGACGACGTCGAGTGGTTCTGGGACGCGGCCGTCCGCTTCCTCGGGATCGAGTTCTCGACGCCGTACGAGCATGTGCTCGACACGTCGCGCGGGGTCGCCTGGTCGACCTGGTTCTCGGGCGGCACCCTGAACCTCACGCAGAACTGCGTCGACCGCCACCCCGCCGACCGGCCGGCGGTCGTGTGGGAGAGCGAGGACGGCCGGGTCGAGCGGATGACCTACGGCCAGCTCACCGCCGAGACGAACCGGCTCGCGAACGCGCTCATCGAGCTGGGCGTCGGCCGCGGCGACGCGGTCGGGCTCTTCCTGCCCATGTCGATCCAGGCCGTGGCCGGCTTCTACGCGATCTGCAAGATCGGTGCGATCGTCGTGCCCATCTTCTCGGGCTTCGCCGCGCCGGCCGTCGCCGCCCGGCTGGCCGACGCCGGCGCCGTGGCGCTCCTGACGGCCGACGCCGTCCCCCGGCGCGGACGGCCGGTGTCGATGAAGACCATCGCCGACGCCGCCGTTGCGGACGCGCCGAGCGTCCGCCACGTCGTCGTCTGGGACCGGCTCGGGACCTCCGTGGCAATGCAGGCCGGACGCGACCACCGCTGGGACGAGCTGGTCGCACGTCAGAGCCCGGAGCTCGACGCGCCGGCGCTCGCCGCCGAGACGCCGATGATGGTGATCTACACGTCGGGGACAACCGGCCGGCCCAAGGGCGCCGTCCATGTCCACGGCGGGCTCCTCGTGAAGATCGCCGAGGAGGCGGCGTTCCAGGCCGACGTCCACGCGGACGACCGCGTCATGTGGGTGACCGACATGGGCTGGATCATGGGCCCCTGGGTGGTGGTCGGCGCGGGAGCGGCCGGCGCCACGCTCGTGCTCTCGGAGGGCGCGCCCGACTACCCCGGCCCCGGGCGGTTGTGGGACCTCGTCGAGCGGCACCGCATCTCTGTGCTCGGCGTGTCGCCCACGCTCATCCGGGCGCTTCGCTCCCACGGCGAGGAGCCGGTGCGCGCCCACGATCGCTCCTCGATCCGGATCCTGGCCTCGACGGGCGAGCCGTGGAACCCCGACCCGTACGTGTGGCTGCACGAGATCGTCGGGGAGGGCCGCGCGCCGATCATCAACCTGTCCGGCGGCACCGAGGTCGGGGCCTGCTTCCTCTCGCCCATGCCGGTCATGCCGCTGCGGTCGTGCACGCTGGGCGGGCCGGCGCTGGGCATGGCGATCGACGTGGCCGGGCCGGACGGCGAGCACCTGCCCGCCGGCGAGGTGGGCGAGCTGGTGTGCCGCAAGCCCTGGCCGTCGATGACGCGCGGCGTGTGGGGCGACCCGCAGCGCTACCTCGACTCGTACTGGTCGCGCTGGCCGGACGTCTGGGCGCACGGCGACTGGGCGTCGGTCGACGAGGACGGGTTCTGGTACCTGCACGGCCGCTCCGACGACACCCTGAACGTGGCAGGGAAGCGGATCGGGCCGGCGGAGTTCGAGTCGGCAGCGGTGTCGCACGCGGCCGTCGCCGAGGCGTGCGCCATCGGCGTCCCCGACGAGGTGAAGGGCGAGGTGGCGTGGGTCTACTGCGTCCTTCGGCCCGGGATCGAGGCCACCGACGAGCTGCGCGCCGACGTGCGCGGGCAGATCTCCGCGGTGCTCGGGAAGGCGTTCGCGCCGGCCCAGATCCGGTTCGTGGACGCGCTCCCGAAGACGCGGACGGCCAAGATCGTGCGCCGTGCCGTCCGGGCCACGGCCCTCGGCGAGGACCCCGGCGACCTCTCCTCGCTCGAGAACCCGTCCGCGCTGGAGGGGCTGGCGACGTCAAAATGATGGAGGTCGATGCCGCCGTCCGCACGCGGCGGACGCACAAGGCCTACCGGCCCGAGCCCGTCGACGCCGGCACGCTCGACGACCTGCTCGACCTGGCCCGGTGGGCGCCCAACCACCACCTGACCAACCCGTGGCGCTTCCGCATTCTCGGCCCGGCGTCACTCGAGCGGCTGAAGGCGGCCGCCGACGCGGCCAAGCCCGGCTCGGCCCGAAAGCTCGACCGGGCGCCGACGCTCGTCGTCGTCTCGGCGCGCCAGACGGGCGACGCCGTGCAGGACCACGAGGACGTCCTGGCCACCGGAGTCGCGGCCTACATCGTGCTCCTGGCCGCGCACGCGCGCGGGCTGGCCGGCTACTGGCGGACACTTGGGATCCTCGACGAGCCAGGCGGGCGCGCCGCCGTCGGGCTCGAGCCGGACGAGGTCGCGGTCGGCCTGCTTCACCTGGGCCATCCGCTGCACCCGCCGCAGGAGTCCGAGCGGGCGCCGCTCGCCGAGGTCGCCACCCGGCTCGACTGAGCGGAATTGCTAGGGTCACCGGCGCCAACGGGAAGGGAGTGGTGACGTGGCGGACGGGATTCTGGACGGCAAGCTGGCGCTGGTCGCGGGCGTGGCCAACAAGCGGTCGATCGCGTGGGCGATCGCCCAGGCGCTGCATGGCGCGGGCGCGCAGCTCGCGTTCACCTATCAGGGCGAGCGGCTCGAGGGCGGGGTGCGGAAGCTCGCCGCGGAGGCCGAGTCCGATGTCGTCGTCGAGTGCGACGTGTCGGCCGACGCCAGCATCGACCGGGCGTTCGAGCAGGTCGGCGAGGAGCTCGGCGGGCTCGACATCTTCGTCCACTCGATCGCGTTCGCACCCCAGGACACGTTCACCAACCGCTTCATCGAGACCCCGCGCGACGCGTTCCAAACCGCGCTCGACGTCTCGGCCTACTCGATGATCGCGATGGCCCGCCGAGCCGAGCCGCTGATGGCGGCCCGCGGCGGCGGGTCGATGGTGACGATGACCTACATGGCCAGCGAGCGCGCGTTCCCGGGCTACAACGTCATGGCGACGGCGAAGGCGGCACTCGAGTGCTCGGTGCGCTACCTGGCCTACGAGCTGGGGCCGGCGGCGATCCGCGTGAACGCGATCTCGGCCGGGCCGGTGCGGACGCTGGCGTCGGCCGGCATCGCCGGGTTCAAGGACATCGAGACGGTCATCGAGGAGCGCTCGCCGATGCGCCAGAACATCGACGCCGCCGACGTCGGCCAGGCGGCGCTCTACCTGTGCAGCCCGATGTCGCGGATGGTCACGGGCACGACCGTCTACGTCGACTCCGGCTACCACGCGATGGGGATCTGAGCGTGGGGCTGGCGCTCACCGTGCTCGGCGGGAGCCCGGCGTGGCCCAACCCGGGACAGGCGGCGAGCGGCTATCTCGTCGAGAGCGACCGGGCCCGCGTGCTGCTCGACTGCGGGTCGGGGATCGCCTCGGAGCTGCGGGCCCACGACCCCGGGCCGCTCACCGACATCGTCATCAGCCACTTCCACGCCGACCACTGGTTCGACCTCGTCCCGCTCCACTACGCCTACCGGTACGGCTCATGGAACGACCGGCCGCGGGCGACGCTTCACCTCCCACCGGGGGGGAGGCAGGTGCTCGACCGGGTGGCGGCGGTGTGGGACGGGTCGGTCGAGACGTTCGAGGCGGCCTGGGAGGTCATCGAGTACGACCCCCAGCTCGACCTGCGCCTTGGCGACATGCGCTTCACGTTCGCGCCGAGCCTGCACTACACGACGTGCTACTCGATCAAGATCGACGTCGGGAACTCGACGATCGCCTACTCGGCCGACACCGCCCCGACCGAGCGGCTGGCCCGGTTCGCCCATGGCGCCGACCTCTTCCTGTGCGAGGCGTCGCTCAAGGACGCGCAGGGCGACTCGACGGAGCGCGGCCACATGGACGCCGCCGAGGCCGGCCGCGAGGCGGCGCGGGCGAGGGTGAAGCGGCTGCTGCTGACCCACGTCCCGGCCGAGAACGGCAGCGACGAGGTCATCGAGAAGGCCCGCGCCGAGTACTCCGGCCCGATCGAGATCGCCCACCCGGGTTTGCGCATCGAGGTCTGAAAATTGGGGTCTGACCCCAAATTTTCAGCTCGTCAGCGTCACGCGTGAGATGCCGAGCATGCCCTCAGCGGCCTTCTCGGCCGCCCGCTGGAGGCTCTCCGACATCGACGGGTTGACGGCGGCCGTCTCGGCCAGCACCTGCACCGAGAGCCTGGCGTGCACCGCCAGCGCGACGGCCGTGATCACCTCGGACGCCCGCAGCCCGACCATCGCCCCGCCGAGGATCGTGCCGTCGTCGGGGTCTGACAGAAGCTTGATCATGCCGTCGGTCTCGCCCTCCATCACCGCCCGCGGGTTGGCCCGGATCAGCTGCTTGGTCACGCGCACGGGGATCCCGTCGAGCCGGGCCTGGCGCTCGGAGATACCGGCCTTGGCGATCTCGGGGCGCGTGAAGACGCACCACGCGACGCCGGTGTAGGCGACCGGCTCGATCTCGATACCGAGCGCGTGCAGGGCGGCCGTGCGGCCGTGCACCGCCGCCGTGTTGGCGAGCATCACCTGGCCGGTGACGTCGCCGCACGCGTAGATGTGGGGGACGCTCGTACGAAGGAACTCGTCGACCGGCAGCGCGCCGCGATCGCCGAACTCGACGCCGGCCGCGTCGAGCCCCAGGTCGAGCGTGTTCGGGCGCATGCCGATGCAGAGGAGCAGGTGCGAGCAGGTGAGGTCGCGCCCGTCCTCGAGCACGAGCCGGACGCGCTCGGGATCCTCCGTGTCGATCGCCGACGCGCGCCCGTTCTCGATCACGTCCATGCCGCGCCGCAGGAAGACCTCCTCCAGCACCTCGGCCAGGTCGGGATCGTCGGTCGGGAGGAGCTGGTCGCGGGCCGAGACGAGCGTCACCCGCGAGCCGCAGCGCGAGAAGAAGTCGGCGAACTCGCACCCGGTCGGGCCGGCGCCCAGGACGACGAGGTGCTCGGGCAGGTCGCGCAGTTCGAACACCTGCCGGGTCGTCAGCACCCGGTGCGCGTCGGGCCGGGCGAACGGCGGCACGAACGGCGAGGCGCCCGTGCAGACGAGGAGCGCGTCGAAGTCGAGCTCGTGGTCGCGGCCGTCCACGTTGGCGACGAGCGTGTTCGGGCCCGTGAACCGGCCGCGCCCCGGGAGCACCTGCACGTTCATGCCGTCCATCCGCTCGCGCACGCCGCGGCTCTGGTGCAGCGCCACGGCCCGCGCCCGAGCCAGAGTCCGCCGTAGGTTCACCTCCGGGAAGCCCTGCACGAAGTCGAGCCCGGCCGCCTCGGCGCGGGCCACCTCGAGCATCGCGTCGGCGGTCGTGAGCAGCGTCTTCGACGGCACCGCGTCGGTCATCGTGCAGTTCCCGCCCAGCGAGAACTCCTCGACCAGCGTCACCTCTCCGCCCACGTGCGCGGCCGCCGAGGCGGCGGCGTATCCGGCGGGGCCGCCGCCAAGGATGACGAGCTTCATCGCGGCAGTTTACGATCTCGCCATGAACCCGATTGCCTCCACCATCGACGTCGCCGCCGTCCGGGCCGGCTTCCCGTCCATCGACGGCCGCCGCGTCTTCCTCGACAACCCCGGCGGCACGCAGGCGCACCGCTCCGTCTACGAGGCCGTCGAGGCCTACTACCGCGACGCCAACGCCAACCTGGGCGGGCCGTTCGAGACCTCACGGCGAAGCGACGCGATGCTCGAGGAGGCCCGCACCGTGGCCGCCGAGTTCCTCGGCGCCGCGTCGGGCCACGAGATCGTCTTCGGCGCCAACATGACGACGCTCACGATGCACGCATCGCGGATCCTGTGCCGAAGCCTCGGGCCGGGCGACGAAATCCTCGTGACGGGGCTCGACCACGACGCCAACGTCGCACCCTGGATGCTGGCCGCAAGCGACCGCGGCGTCACGATCCGCCAGGCGGGGATCGACACCGACTCCTGCCTCGTCGACGTCGACGACTTCGCATCGAAGCTCACCGGCCGGACCCGCGTGGCCGCGTTCGGCTGGGCGTCGAACGGCGCCGGCACGATCAACGACGTCGCCCGGCTCGCCGCGCTGTGCCGGGAGGCGGGCGCCGTCTCCTACGTCGACGCCGTCCACTACGCGCCGCACGGAGCCATCGACGTCTCGGCGCTCGGGTGCGACTTCCTGGTCTGCTCGGCCTACAAGTTCTTCGGCCCCCACGTGGGCGTGCTCTACGGCCGCGGCGAGCTGCTCGAGCAGCACCGGCCCTACAAGGTGCGCCCGGCGCCGGACGAGCCGCCGCACTCGTGGGAGACCGGGACGATCAACCTGGAGGGGATCGCCGGCACGACCGCGGCGATCCGCTACCTGACCGGGCTCGGCATGGAGCAGGTGGCCGCCTACGAGCGCGAGCTCTCCGCGCGGCTCCTGGAGGGGCTCGAGGGCATCGCCGCCGTCACCGTCTACGGCACCCGCGACCTCGACCGCCGCTGCCCCACCTACGCCTTCAACGTGGCGGGCAAGCACCCGGCCGAGGTGTCGGCAGCGCTCGGCGAGCGCGACGTCTTCGTCTGGGACGGCAACTACTACGCGCTCGAGCTCATGCAGCGGCTGGGGATCGAGGACTCGGGCGGCGCGGTCCGCGTCGGCGCCGTGCACTACAACACGCCCGCGGAGATCGACGCCTTCCTGGAGGGCGTGGCGAGCCTGGCCAGCTAATTCTCCGCCGCGTCGGCGATCCAGGTGCCATAGCCCTCGTCGCCACCGGCGCCGCCGATGCACACGATGCGCGTGCCGGGCTCGAGCGCGCCGTAGCTTCGGACCGCGGCCGGGTCGGGCGCCGAGACGACCTGCCCGGGACCGGCCTCGACCTGCTCGTCGCCGATCCGGAACGTCGCCCGCCCCGCGACCACGACGTACACCTCCTGCTGGCCGCTGTCAGTCTCGTCGTGCTCGATGTCGAACTCCTCGCCCGGGTCGCACACGATGGCGCTGATGCCGAACCCGGCCACGCCGAGGGGGCCGTTCAGGGGCTGCCAGCGGCCGTACGGGGTCTTGACGGTCGGATGGTCGGTCAGGTCGACGACGGGCATGGAGCTCCTCTCGGATCGGGTGGCGTATTCATACCCATCCGAGAAGCATATTTGCAGATACATCTGTAGTGATGTATCTTGCGAAGCGTGAACGCGCTTGACCTCTACCTCCTCGGACGCCGCTTGATGAAGATCGGCGAGGGCGCCATGCGCCCGCCGGGTGCTCCGCCCGTCCCGACGGGCGTCCGCCTGATCGTGACCGACATCGCCGAGCACCCCGGAAGCCCGATCGGCGAGATCGCCCGCCGCACCGGACTGCCGCAGAGCCACGTGTCGCAGTCCGTCGCACGGCTGCGCGAGCGCGGCGCCGTCGAGACGGAGGGCGATCCCAGGGACGGACGGCGCACGCTGGTGCGCCTGTCGGCGTCAGTCTCGGCCAGGGCGGCCCGCCACGGCGCCGCCCAGGTCGATCCGCTGCTCGCCGAGGCGGCCGGCCTCGATGACCCGGCCGAGGTCGTTGCAAGCCTCGAGGCCCTCCTGGCCAGGCTGCGCCGGACGCAGACGGAGCGGGTCGCGTGAGCGGTGCCGTCGTCCATGTGCGCGGCCTGCGTAAGCGCTACGGCGACCGCGAGGTCGTCCGCGGCGTCGATCTCGACGTCCGCCCGGGCGAGATCGTCGCGCTGCTCGGTCCGAACGGGGCCGGGAAGACCACCATCGTCGAGATCCTGACCGGCTTTCGCAGCCGTACCGCCGGCGATGTCCGCGTGCTCGGAACCGACCCGCAGACGGCCGGCACGGCCTGGCGCGAGCGCGTCGGCGTCGTGCTCCAGGAGTCACGACCCGACCCGGGCCTCTCGGTGCGCGAATGCCTGAGCCTCTACGCGGGCTACTACCGCGCGCCGCGGGCGCCGGCCGAGGTCGCCGATCTCGTCGGCTTGGCGAACTGCCTCGAGACCGGCACCGAGCAGCTGTCAGGCGGCCAGCGGCGGCGGCTCGACATCGGGCTTGCCCTGATCGGCGACCCCGAGCTGCTCTTCCTCGACGAGCCCACCACGGGTTTCGATCCGAAGGCCCGACGCGACGCCTGGGAGACAATCGACGGCCTTCGCCGCCTTGGGACCACGATTGTCCTGACGACGCACGCCATGGACGAGGCCGAGCGGCTCGCCGACCGCATCGCGGTGATCGTGGACGGAGCCGTCGTGGCCGAGGGCGCGCCCGGGACGATCGGTGGCCGCGACCGCCGCGCCCACGAGATCGCATTCACGCTGCCGGACGGGATCGGCGCCGGCGAGCTGCCGCTCCCTCTCCGAAACGGCGCCCGGCCTGACGGCCGCCGGATCCGGCTCCGCTCGACCGAACCGCTCGCCGACGTCCGTGCCCTCGCGGACTGGGCCCTCGGCCGCGGGATCGACCTGCCCGACCTCGAGGTGCGCCGGCCCGCGTTGGAGGACGTCTACCTGGCGCTCGCCGGCTCGCTCGACACCACCGACACCACCGACACCAAGGAGGCCTGATGTTCCACGGCTCCACAAACATCGTCATCATCGCCGTCGTCGTCATCGCCCGCTTCGGTCTGGCGCGCGGACTGAAGGCCGTCCGCCAGCCCCGCCGCGGTCCGCCGAGCGACGACACGACCGCCGCCGCGGCCGGGAGTCATGGCCCGGTCCGGCTCGTGCTGCACCAAGCCCGCTACGACCTGTGGACGCTGGCGCGAAACGCGCAGGCCCGCACGGCAACCGTGATGCTGCCGCTCCTGCTGCTCGTCCTCTTCGTCGGCATGTGGGGCTCCGACCGCGTCGCCGGCGCTGAGGCCTCGACCTACTACGTGCCCGGGCTGGTCGCGCTGTCGGTGATCGCCTCGTCGTTCACGAACCTGGTGATCTCGGTCGTCACCCAGCGCGAGTCGGGAGTGCTGAAGCGGCGGCGGGCGACGCCCGTGCCGGCCTGGGTGCTGATCGGCGGGCGGGCGCTCACCGCGATGGCCGTCTCGCTCACGATGGCGACTGCGCTCGTCGCGATCGGCTGGATCGGCTTCGGCGTCGCGCTGCCCGCCGAGGGGATCCCGGCGGTCATCCTGTCGGCGGTTGCCGGCTCGCTCTGCTTCTGCGTGCTGGCCTACGCCGTGGCGACGCTGATCGGCTCGGCCGAGGCGGCCCAGCCCACCGTGCAGGCGGTGATGCTGCCGCTCTACCTCGCGTCGGGCATCTTCATCCCGAACGCCAGTCTCCCGTCGTGGCTGCGCCAATTGGCGTCGGTCTTCCCCGTCGAGCGGCTCTCGGACGCGCTGCATCAGCCGTACAGCCCGGCGGCGCACGGCCTGCCGATCGCCTGGAGCGACCTGGGCGTGATGGCGATCTGGGCGGCGGCCGGGCTGGCCGTCGCGCTGCGCCGGTTCAGCTGGCTTCCGGGACCGGGTCGAACAGCGTGAGCTCGGGAACGGCGTCGGCCGCGAGCTGGTCGTAGCTGACCGGGACGAAGTCGAACCCGCGCGCCTCGCACATCACCCGCGCCTGCGGTGCGATCTCGGGCGCCACCAGGATGCCGCGGCAGGGCGCGTGGGCCGGGTCGAGGTCGACGCGCTCGCAGTAGCGGGTGAGCTGCTCGACGTGGGCGGCCACCGCCCGCACGCGCTTCACCTCGACGACAACCGTGCGGCCGTCGCCGTCGCGGCAGAAGAGATCGACCGGGCCGACGTCGGTGAACCGCTCGCGCGAGATCACGACCAGCCCGGCCTCGATGATCTCGGGCGAGGCCTCGAGCAGCAGGTGCATCTGCCTCTCGGCCCCGTGGTGCTCGAGCACGGCCTCGTCGTCGAGCTCGTGGCGGGCGTCCTCGTAGGCCTCCTCGACCACGATCACGAGCGTCTCGTCGGAGGCCGGCCGGTAGACGCGGATCGTGTCGCCGTCCTCCTTCACCGTCGTCGGGCCGGGCATGTAGTTGAGCGGCTTGTAGCCCTTCTCGGCGTGGACGCAGAGCGAGCCGTCGTCCTTGAACAGGATCACCCGGTCGCCGGCGCCGAGGCGGGTCGTGGCCCGGCCGTGGTAGGCGATCTCGCAGCGGGCGACGAGGATCCTCATGGTCGCAGCACCGTACACTGCGCACCGTGACGGAAGACGCCCTGATCACCCACGCCGACTTCGTCTTCCTGCCCATCACCAACTTCGAGCAGGCGGAGGAGTTCTACACAGGAGTGCTCGGGCTGCCGCTCTCGCAGCGCTACCGAAACGGGGTCGGCGGTGAGTTCGAGACGGGCAACCTGACGATCCTGCTCCTCGACACGGCCAAGCTCGGACGCGAGTTCGCGCCGAGCAAGGGCGCCATCGCCCTGCGCGTCGACGACGTCGAAGCGGCCCGCACGACGCTGGACGGGCGCGGCGTCCAGTTTCAAGGCGAGATCATCGACAGCGGCGTCTGCCACCAGGCGATCTTCGAGGACCCCGACGGCAACATGCTGATCCTGCACCACCGGTACGCGCCGCCGGACGCCGACTCCTAGGTCACCGCCCGCGCCACTGGTCGCTCGGAAGGCATGACCAGAGCTCGTGGTCCTCGCGCACCCCCTCCTTGACGTACAGCGAGCGCAGGACGCCCTCCCGGACGTAGCCGGCCCGCTCGGCGACGACCTTCGACGCGGCGTTGCCGACGCTGATCATGAGCTCGAGCCGCAGCAGTCGGCGCTCGGTGAAGCCCCACTCGGTGAGCAGGCGCAGAGCCGCCGTTCCCACCCCGCGGCCGCGGGCGGCCGCCGCGACAAGATAGCCGAGCTCGCCGGTCCTCGCGTCGTCCTCGATCCCGAACGCCATGACGCAGCCCAGGAACTCACCCGCATCGTCCTCGATCGCGAAGGCCTCACTCGTGCCGTCGCGGCGGCCCTGCTCGTAGCGGGTGAGCCACGTGCGCGGGAAGTCCGGCGGCGCCGGGACCGGGAGGCGGGTGAACCGCTTCACGTCGGGGTCGTCCAGCATGCCCTCGAACGCCGGGAGGTGGCGCTCGGCGAACTGCATCAGACGGACGTCCATGGCGCGGCAGCCTAGTGTGCCGCCGAGGTGTCGAATTCGCGGAGCGCCATTTGTCGTACCCCCGACGACACCCCGAAGGAGGGAACGATGAAGTACATGATCCTGATCTACCAGGGCACCACGCCGCTCCCCGGCACGCCCGAGTGGGACGCGCTCTCGCAGGAGGAGCAGGGCGCCGTCTACGCCGCCTACGGAGAGCTCAACGCGACGCCCGGCTTCACCCCCGGCGACGCCCAGATGGGGCACCCCGAGACGGCGACGACCGTCCAGGTGAAGGACGGAACGACGCTCACGACCGACGGCCCGTTCGCGGAGCTCAAGGAGGCCATCGGCGGGTACGGGTTCTACGAGGCCGACGACCTCGATGCCGCCATCGCCCTGGCCGCGAAGATCCCGGCCGCGAGCATGGGCGGCGCGATCGAGATCCGTCCGCTGGTGGAGTACTAGCCATCCTCGATCGGGTCTTCCGCGACGAGTGGGGCCGCGTCCTCGCCACCCTGATCGGCTTCCTCGGCGACTTCGACCTCGCCGAGGAGGCCGCCCAGGAGGCGTTCGCGATCGCGGCCGAGCGGTGGCCGCGCGACGGCGTCCCGCGGAATCCCGGCGCATGGCTCGACGACGACCGCCCGGAACCGGGCCATCAACCGGCTGAACCGCGACCGCACCTTGCTTCGCAAGACCCGGCTCCTCGAGGTGCCGGAGGCGGTGGAGGACACGATGGAAGAGACGACGTTTCCCGACGAGCGGCTGGAGCTGATCTTCACCTGCTGCCACCCGGCGCTCTCGACCGAGGCCCAGGTCGCGCTCACGCTGCGGACGCTGGGCGGGCTCGACACCGGCGAGATCGCCCGGGCCTTCCTCGTCCCGGAGCCCACGATGGCCCAGCGCCTTGTGCGGGCCAAGCGCAAGATCGCCGCCGCAGGCATCCCGTTCCGCGTGCCGCCCGGCGACGTCCTACCCGACCGCCTCGCCGCCGTCCTGGCGGTCGTCTACCTAATCTTCAACGCCGGCTACGGCGGCCGGAACGACCTCGCCGGCGAGGCGATCCGGCTCGGCGTCGCGCTCACGGAGCTCATGCCGGACGAGGCCGAGGTGCACGGCCTCCTGGCGCTCATGCTGCTCCACGACGCCCGTCGCGAAGCCCGGTTCCGGGCCGGTGAGGTCGTGCTGCTCGAGGACCAGGACAGCTCGCTGTGGGACCGCGGCCAGATCGAGGCCGGCCGCGCCGTGCTCGACCGCGCGTTTGCGCTGCGCGGCCGCGGGCCGTACGTCGTGCAGGCGGCGATCGCATCGCTGCACGCCGACGAGCCGCGCGACTGGCACGAGATCGCCGCCCTCTACGCGGAGCTCTCGCGCCTCACCGGGTCGGCGGTGGTGGAGCTGAGCCGGGCGGTGGCTGTCGCGGAGGCCGAAGGGCCGCAGGCCGGCCTCCGCATCGTGGACGGCCTCGACCTCGACGAGTACCACTACCTGCACGCCACCCGCGGGGAGCTGCTTCGCCGGCTCGGCCAATCCGGCGAGGCTCGCGCGGCGTACCAACGGGCGCTCGAGCTCGTCCACGACGATGCCGAGCGGCGCCTCTTGCTCCGAAGACGGCGCGAGATCGACGACACGGAGGTCTCCCGATGACCGATCACGACCCGCTGGTGCTGATCAATGCGTTCGAGGTCCCCGAGGGCCGAGACGACGAATTCGTCGCAGGCTGGACCGCCGCCTGCGAGTTCCTGGAGACGCAGCCGGGATACCTCGGGACGGCGCTCCACGAGGCGGTGGTGCCGGGCTCCGAGTTCCGCTTCGTGAACGTGGCGCGGTGGCGGACGACCGACGAGTTCCGGGCCGCCACGTCGAGCGAGGGGTTCCGGGCCGCCGCGGCCGGCCTGGCCGGGTTCCGGTCGCATCCGGGCCTCTACCGCGTCGCGCGCACGTGAAGGCGGCGAACCTCGCGCTGCGGTTCTTCCTCGAGCTCGCGGCGCTGGCGGCACTCGCCTACTGGGGCTGGGGAGTGACCTGGGTGCTGGCGATCGCGGCGCCCGCCGCATGGATCGTGCTCTGGGCGACCTTCGGGTCGCCCAAGGCGAGGGTCACGCTCTCGACGCCGCAGCGGATCGTCTTCGAGGCCGGCGTGTTCGCCGCGGCGGCCGGAGCGCTGTGGGCGGCGGGCCAGCCGGTATGGGCCGTCGTCCTCTTCGCGGCGTGGGCGGCGAACCGCGCCATCCTCACGGCGCTCGGCGGGGGGACAGGCTGAACCAGTGAGCGTACACTCGACATGTGAGATCCTGGCTGGCGTGGGCAGCGGTCGTGATCGTCCTCGCGATGAGTTGTCGCGGGGGCTGGCCGGGCGGGTCGCCCACCTCGACGCCGCCGGTGTCGGGCGACCGAACGACCTGCACGCCGTCGCACCTGCGGCTGACCGTCGGTTCTGACCTCTCTCCCGCCACGAGCCAGAACCCCGAGGCGATTCGGCTGACGAACACCGGGCCGCGATGCGTGCTCGACGGGTATCCGGTCGTCCGGTTCAGCAGCGGCGGCGGCGCCGCGATCCCCTTCCGGGTCTTGCAGGCAGGCGACCAGATGGTGACCGCCCATCGGGCGCACGCGGTCGTCGTGGCTCGGGGCGGCTCGGCCTGGATCGTCCTCAACAAGTACCGGTGCGATCTGGGAAGCCAGAGCGCCGTCGGCTGGATCGTCGTGGGGCTGCTCGGCGCCGGGGCAATCGGAGCGGTCGCTCCGCGGAGCGCCGGCTGGGCGTACTGTGGCTCCGGCGATCCCGGCTCGACCGTCCATACTTCACCGTTCGAGCCGACGCTCCTGGCGGCGATCCGGGCCGGTTAGCCCGGTTCGCGAACACGATGGCGATGTCGAGCACCCCACCCCGAACCACCCCTGCCGACTGCCGGGCAGTCCTCCTGACCGGCGTGTACGGATCCGGCAAGTCGTCGGTCGCCGTGGAGATGGCCACCGAATTCGAGCGGCGGGCCATGCCATACGCGGCGATCGATCTCGACTGGCTGGGATGGTTCGACGTCGGCTGGGACGACGACCAGGCCGAACACCGCGTGATGATCGCAAACCTCGAAGCGGTGGCCAAGAACTACCTGACCGCCGGCATCCGGTTCCTGGTGCTCGCACTTTCGATCGAGCATCCACGCGAACTCGAGGCGATCCGGTCGGCGATCTCGTCGCCTCTTCGCGTCGTGCGGCTGGTCGTCGATATCGAGACGATCGAGCAGCGATGCGCAGCGGACCCGACATCGGGGCGCGTGGTCGACGTCGAGTGGGCCCGCCGGTGGGTCGAAGACGACACGGGCGCTGGATTCGAGGACTTCGCCGTTGCGAACGATCGCCCGCTTCCGCACGTCGCCGCCGAGGTGATCGACCGCCTCGGGTGGTGAGGGCGGAGCCCGGCGGCAGCGTGGCTACGATACCGCCGCCATGTTCCAGAAGACGACCCTCGACAACGGGCTGCGCGTCGTGACGGCACCGATGCCGGCCGCGAAATCGGTGGCGGTGATGGTGATGGTCGCCGCCGGGAGCCGGTACGAGACCAGAGACCAACGGCATCGCGCACTTCGCCGAGCACATGTTCTTCAAGGGCACCGAGAAGCGCCCGACCGCCAAGGACATCTCCGCCGAGGTGGACGGCATCGGCGGCGAGTTCAACGCCTTCACGAGCAAGGAGTACACCGGCTACTACATCAAGTGCGCGGCCGAGCATCGGACGCTCGCGCTCGACGTCCTCGCCGACCAGCTCCTGCACTCGAAGTTCGACGCGACGGAGCTCGAGCGCGAGAAGGGCGTCATCATCGAGGAGCTGAACATGTACGTCGACACGCCGCGCGACCACGTCGACAGCGTGTACGACCACCTGCTCTTCGGCGACCAGCCGCTCGGCTGGGACATCATCGGTACGAAGGAGACCGTCCGCGCCGCCGGTCGGCAGACGTTCCTCGACTACCTCGGCGCGTGGTACGCCCCTCGCCGGATCGTCGTCGGCGCGGCGGGTGCGGTGAACGGCGACTTCCTGTCGGAGGTCGAGTCGCACTTCGGGTCGCTCGACGACCGCACAACCGGCGAGCCGACTCCCGTCGAGGTGAAGCAGGACACGCCCCGCGTGAGCCTCGAGACGCGCGACTCCGACCAGGCCCACCTCCGCCTGGGCGTCCGCGGCCTGCCCACCGACCACGCGGACCGGTACGTCATGCAGGTGCTGTCGGCCATCCTCGGCGGCGGGATGTCCTCGCGGCTCTTCATCGAGGTGCGCGAGCGCCAGGGCCTCGCCTACTACGTCTTCTGCCACCACTCGGCCTACCACGACGCGGGCACCCTCTTCTCCCAGGCCGGCGTCGACATCGAGCGGATCGACCTGGCCGTCTCGACGATCGTCGGCGAGTTCGCGAAGCTCGCGGCGGAGCCGCTCGACGAGGTCGAGCTGCGCCGGACGAAGAACTTCCTGAAGGGCCGGCTCGTGCTCCAGCTCGAGGACCCGCGCGGCCTGCTCGGCTTCGGCCTTCGCCGCGAGGTGCTCGAGGGCCGGCTCGTCGAGCCCGAGGAGGTGCTCGAACGGATCGAGGCTGTGACCGCGGCCGACGTGCAGCGGCTCGCCCAAGAGGTGATCCGCGAGAACGGCCTCAACTTCGGCCTCGTCGGGCCGTTCGACGACGACCAGCGCTTCCTCGACCTCATGCACGTGTGAGCGGGCTTCGGCTCTACGCCATCCCGTTCTCAACCAACGTCGAGCGGGTCGCGCTCGCGCTCGGCCACAAGGGCGTCGACGCGGAGGTCGTGATGTGCGACGCGGCCGACCGCACCCCGATCCGCGAGGCCAGCGGCCAGGACCTCGTCCCGGTGCTCGACGACGAAGGCTTCATCGTGGTCGACTCGAGCCGGATCATCGAGCATCTCGAGGAGCGCTTCCCCGATCCGCCGCTCTTCCCCGCCGACCCGGCGCGCCTGGCCGAGACACGCGTCTTCGTCGACTGGTTCAACCGGGTCTGGAAGGTGCCGCCCAACCGCATCGAGCAGGAGCTCGGCGCGGACAGCCCCGACCACGTCCTGATCGAGGCGCTGGCTGCCGAGATGCACGCGTCGCTCGCGCTCTTCGAGGCGCTGCTCGAGGGCCGCAGCCACCTCATGGGCGAGGAGCTCTCGGCAGCCGACTGCGCCGCCTTCCCGTTCCTGAAATACGGCCTGTGGCTGCGCGACGACGACGACGAGCGCTTCCACCGCATCCTGGCCGACCACCTCTCGCTGAACGGCGCCCACCCGCGGCTCGAGGAGTGGCTCCGGCGCGTCGACGAACGTCCCCGAATCGCGGGCGTCATCGTCCACCCCGCGCACGGGTAGGGCGCTAGCTGCGCGTCGGCGTACGCCGGCCGGCGGTCACGCGCCGCAGGGCCGCGAGCGCTGCGGGCAGGTTCCCGGCCTTCTCCTCGATGTCGGCCAGCGTCTGCCACACGTCGTCGAGGTAGTGCACGGCGACCGTCCCGGCGAGCACTCCCGCCGCCTCCTGGCACAAGCGCCGGCCCTCCTCGAGCTCGCCGCGCGCGAGCGCGATCTTCGCCAGGAGCGTGTAGAGCATCCCCGCCGTCCCGGGCTCGGTCGCCTCGGTGCGGTCAAGGCCCGCCCTGGCCAGCGCTTCGGCGTCGTCGAGCCGCCTGTTGAGGAGCGCGGACCGACCCCGCTCGTAGTCGAGGAGCGCCAGCTCCGGCGCGGGCGTCCCGCTTCCCTCCAGGACCTCCGTCGCCCGGCGCAGCTCGGCATCGGCCTCGGCGTGCCGGTCGCGGTCGAGCAGGATGCTCCCGAGCAGCATGTGCGAGCGGCCGAGGAGCTGGAGGTGCTCGCCGCACTCGAGCGCGGCGACGACGCGGCGGGCGTAGCGCTCGGCGAGATCGGTCTGGCCGTCCTCGGCGTACGTCCGCGAGATCGCCCACTCGAGCCGCGCAAGCTCCACCGGGTCGCGCAGAACCTCGCGGCCGGCGCTGATCGCCTCGAGCGTCCGGAAGGCCTCGTCGGGCTGGCCGGCGTCGGTGTACGCGCTCGCGAGCAGAACGCCGAAGCGAACGGCGAGTCCGGGATCGGCCGGCTCGGCCAGCGCCTCGTCGAGCGCCGTGCGTAGCACCTCGATCGACCGGTCCATGCGGCCCAGGCCGGCGTACGCCCGGCCGAGCGTCTCGTGCAGCGCCGGCCTGGCCCGGCTGGTCGCCGGCCCCGGGGCGGCCCGGATCGCGTCCTCGCACAACCGCGCCGCCTCGCCGTCACGGCGAGCGTCCGCCGCGATGTGCGCCCGCACCTCGAGCAGACGGCTCTCGGCCCGGCGGTCGCCGATCCGACTCGCATCGTCGAGCGCCCGCCGCGCCTGCTCGGGGGCGGCCTCGTCGCCCATGCGCGCCGCCAGCTCGAGGTCGAGGAGGCGCGTCTCGGGGATGCGCGTGCGGATGTCGCGCCCGCCGAGGTCCTCGAGCGTCACGCCCAGCTTGTCGGCCAGGTCGGCCATCACGCTCACGGACGGCACGCGCTGGCCGCGCTCGACGCGCGAGAGGTACCCGGGCGAGCAGCCCGGGCCGGCGATCTGGCGGAGCGACAGCCCCAGCTGCTGGCGGAGCTGGCGGATCCGGCGGCCCACCGCCACCGGGTCGTCGACGTGGAACACCGGCCGGGGGCCGGTGCTGCCCCTAGGCATGGATCTCCATGTCGTACGAGAAGTCGGTCAGCACCTCGGCGCCGTCGTCGCGGACGACGGCCAGGTCCTCCAGCCGCACGCCGCCGAACCCCTTGCGGTAGACGCCGGGCTCGATCGTGACGACGTCGCCCGCGATCAGGTCGTCGCCGGCGAGGCCCATGCTGGGCGCCTCGTGCACCTCGAGGCCGACGCCGTGGCCGAGCCCGTGGAAGAAGTCTTCGTCGAGCGTCTCGCCCTTCACGACGCTCCGCTGCGTGCGGTAGCCGGCGCCCTCGATCACGTCGCAGGCGGCCTCCCACACGCTGCGGCCGTTGACGCCGGTGCGGATCGCCTCAGTCGACCGCTTCACCGCCTCGAGCACCGTCGCGTGCATCCGCCGCAGCTCGTCGGGGGCGTCCCCGAAGCAGAACGTGCGGGTCATATCGGCGCAGAAGCGCGACGCGACGTGTGTCGGGAAGATGTCGACGATGAGCGACTCGCCCGGCCGCACCGGGCCCTTCCCGAGCTCGTGCACGAACGCCCCCTGCGGCCCCGGGCTCGTGATCGGCGGCTCGCCCTCGCAGCCGTGGGCGCGGAGCGTCTCGATCACCTCGGCGCGGACTCGCTCGGCCGTCAGCAGCTCGCCTTCGAAGGCCAGGCCGTCGCCGTCCGGCCGCGACGATCCGAGCACCTCGACCACGCGCGCCATCGCCGCCTCGGTGGCCCGCTGGGCGGTCCGGATCCCGGTGAGCGCGAGCTCGTCCTTCGCGCGCCGGCGGAGCTCGAACTGCTTGCGGTCGGGGGTGACCGTGAAGCCCTTGCCGCGGAGATGGTCGGCATAGACCACCGGGAAGGACGGCGGCACCACGACCTCGTTCAGGCCGAGGTCGGAGACGACCCGGTCGAGCACCTCGAGCTGGGCGTCGTCCCACGACATCCCGCCCGCGACCAGCTCGCGGGAGCCGAACGTGGAGTCGAGCAGCACGTCTGTCGCGCGCGAGTTGCGGCGCGCGGCGTCTGCTTCGATCTCGCTCGTCACGATCACCCGCTTCCCATCCGTCTCCACGTAGATGAACGGATCGACGACCGAGATCCCGGTCGCGAAGTAGAGGTCCGGATCCCGGACCGAATCGGCGTACATGAGCAGTCCTGAGGTCATACGGACAAGCTATCACCCGGCCGCTGGTAGCGTTCGCCGCGTGCCGACGCCGCGGTTCGAACGCCTTCTCAAAGAGCACTTCGACCGCGTCCGCTCGACGTTCCCCGACGACATCCGCGTCTGGGACGCGCACACCCACCTGGGCGTCGACGAGGACGGCTTCACCCAGTCGCCCGAGGAGCTCCTGGAGGCCATGCGGGCCTACGGCGTCGAGCGGTGCTTCACGTTCCCGCTGAACGACCCCGACCGGTTCCCGGCCTACCGCGTCCCCAACGACCGTGTCCTCGAATGGGCGGCGGCGTCCGGCGGCGCGCTCGTGCCGTTCTGCCGGCTCGACCTGACCGCGGAGCCGATCCCCGAGGCGGAGCGCTGCCTCGACCGGGGTGCCCGCGGCATCAAGCTGCACCCGCGGGCCCAGAAGTTCGACTTCGGCGAGCGCGGGCTCGACCCGGTGTTCAAGCTTGCCGCCGAGCGGCGGGTGCCGATCCTGATCCACGCCGGCCGCGGCCTGCCGGCGATCGCCGAGGACCTGCGCCACCTCGTGGAGCACCACCCCGAGGCGCAGCTGATCCTGGCGCACGCCGCCATCGCCGACCTCCAGCACATCGGGCGAACGCTGCTCGACCATCCCAACGTCCTCTACGACACCTCGGTCTGGTCGAACACCGACCTGCGCGCCTTGCTCGCGACGGCCTCGCCCGAGCAGATCGCGTTTGCAAGCGATGCGCCGTACGGCATGTGCGCCATCGCCCAGGTTCAGCTCGGGACGGCCCTGGTGCGTGCCGGCGCGACGCCCGACCAGCTGCGGGCGATCATGTGGGGGAACGCCGAGCGCGCCGCCCGCGGCGAGTCGGCGCCGACGCTCTCGCCACCGCTCGTGGCGCGCGACCGCACCATCCCGCTCCAGCGGGTGCGCGTCCACGAGTACCTGATCATGGCGACGACCCTCCTGTGGACGCGCCTCCCCGACATGCCGGGCGCGCTCGGTCTGGCCCGGCGGGCGTGCGACACCGACGGGAGCAACGAGCTCGACGTCGTGGAGGGCCTGCTCGACATGGCGGAGGAGCTCTGGACGGAGGCGCTCGGCATCGAGGACCTTGATGCCGCCCGCCCCTACAGCCGTGCCGCCGCCCGCACGCTGCAGATCGCCGACTCGATCGTGCTCGACGTGTGATCGCCGCGGTCGTACTGGCCGCCGGCGAAGGACGCCGCTACGGCGGGCTGAAGCAGCTGCACCCGGTCGACGGCGTGCCAATGCTCGAGCGGGTGCTCCGCGCGGTGGCCGAGGCCGGGATCGACGAGCGCGTGGTCGTGGTCGGAGCCCGAGCCGGCGACGTCCTCGCCGCCGTCGCCCTGCACGGCGCGCGGGTCGTCGTCAGCCAGTCATGGCGCGACGGCCAGGCGGCATCGCTTCACGCCGGGCTCGCGTCCCTCCCCGACGACGCCGACCGCGCGCTCGTGGTGCTGGGCGACGGGCCGGGGCTCGACCCGGAGGCCGTTCGGCGGATGGCCGCGGCGCCGGCGGGCGCGCACGCCCTCGCGGCCGACTACGGCGCCGGCCGCTCCCACCCGGTCGTGGTGCCGCGGACGCTCTGGCGCCAGATCGCCCAGCACGGCGAGACCCCTGTGCGGCCGCTGGGCGCCGACCTCGTGGACTGCCGCGACCTGCGCCCGCCGGGCGACGTGGACTACGCCACGTCGTCCTGACCGCAGCACCGAAGGCGCAGGCGGTCGACGAAGCCGGCCGGAGTGGGGTCGCCCGTGCAGCAGTCGCGCACGACCTCGCGCAGGCGCCGCTCGAAGATGTAGCGGTCGTTGCAGTAGTCGCACTCGCGCAGGTGCCCGTCGATCCGGGCCACCTCCGCCTCGGTCAGGGCGCGGTCGAGGTACGCCTGTACAAGGTGCTCGGCGCCATGGCAAGGATCAACGCTCATGCCGCGCCGTCCCGCTCGGCAAGCTCCGCGAGCCGCTGCTTCAAAAGGCGCCGGCCGCGGTAGAGGCGCGACATCACCGTTCCGATCGGGATCCCCAGGATCTCGGCCGCGTCGGCGTAGGAGAAGTCGCCCACATCGACCAGCACGACCACCTCGCGGAAGTTCTCGGGGACCGCCGACAGCGCCTCCACCACCCCGCTCCCCGAGAGGCGGGCCAGCACCCGCTCCTGGGGCTCGCGGCCGGTGTCGGCAAGGCGGTTGTAGAGGTAGTAGTCGCTCTGCTCGTCGAGCGGCTCGGACGGCGGCCGCCGGCTCTGGCGGCGCAGCTCGTCCATGTTCGCGTTTCGCATGATCGTCGCGAGCCACGCGGCCAGGTTGGTGCCGTGCGAGTAGGAGCGCCACGCGCGGAAGGCGCGCAGGTAGGTCTCCTGCACGAGATCCTCCGCCGTCTGCGACGACCCCGTCAGGCGAAGCGCGATCCGGTAGAGGTGCTCGGCGTGCTGCAGCGCCTCCTCCTCGAAGCGCGCACGGTCGCGGGCGGCGGCCGCCTGCGCGGCGCCGGGTGACGACGAGTCCGGCTCGGAGGCCATGCCAACGAGCGTATCAGCAAGGAGGAGCATCCTCTCTGGTGAACGTCACGCCCCTGCGGTCCATTCCCAGCGGGTTTTAGTCACTTCGGCTAATATGCGCGTCGCCGTGCGTGAACGATGGTCTCACCGCACCGACGTCCTGGTCGTCGGAGCCGGCCTGGCGGGGCTCTACGCCTCGCTCGAGGCTGCCGCGCGCGGCGCACGGGTCACGCTCGTCACCAAGGGCTCGCTCCAGTCCTCGAACTCGTACATGGCCCAGGGCGGCATCGCGGCCGCAACGGCCGAGGACGACGACCCAGCCCTGCACCGCGCCGACACCCTGGCGGTGGGGCGCGGCCTGGCCGACCCCGCTGCCGTGGACGTGCTCGTCCGCGACGGGATCCGGCGGGTGGCGGACCTCGAGCGGCTCGGGGTCGAGTGGGACCGCGACGAGGCCGGCCGCCCGCAGCTCGCGCGTGAGGGCGGCCACAGCCGCCACCGGATCCTCCACGCCGGCGGCGCGGCCACCGGCGAAGCGATCGCCTCGGCCCTGATCGCGCGCGTCCTTCGCGAGGAGCGGGTGCAGGTGGTCGAGCACGCCGCCGCGATCGGCCTTCTCGGAGACGGCGAGGCGTGCGCGGGCGCGTGGGTGCTCGGTCACGACGAGCTCGTGCCGGTGCGAGCGCGGATGACGCTGCTCGCCACCGGCGGCGCCGGCGCGCTCTACTCGCGGACGACGAACCCGCCCGGCGCGACCGGCGACGGAATCGCGCTCGCCCACCGGGCCGGCGCGCGCGTACGCCACATGGAGTTCGTCCAGTTCCACCCGACCGCGGTCGCCTCGGGCGGACGCGCCTTCCTCGTCTCGGAGGCCGTGCGCGGCGAGGGCGCCCACCTCGTCTCCGCCGCCGGCGAGCGGTTCATGCCGGCCGAGCATCCCGACGCCGAGCTCGCGCCGCGCGACGTCGTGACGCGTGTCCTCCAGGCCCGCCTCGAACGTGGGCAGACGAGCTTCCTCTCGCTCCGCCACCTCGACGCGACCAATGTCCGACGCCGATTCCCGAACCTCGTCGAGGGGTGTGCCCGGCTCGGCATCGACCTGTGCAGCGACCCGGTGCCGGTGGCGCCGGCAGCCCACTACCTGATGGGCGGCATCGCCACCGACCTGGACGGCGCGACCAACCTGGCCGGCCTCTACGCCTCCGGGGAGAGCGCCTGCACCGGCGTTCACGGCGCCAACCGGCTGGCCTCGAACTCGCTCCTCGAATGCTTCGTCTTCGCCCACCGCGCCGTGGCGGGCGGCCTCGACGCTCCCCCTTGGACGCGCCCGACGGGCCGGCTCCGGAGCGGCCGCTCGCCCGGGCCCGGCTCCAGGAGCTGCGCCGGCGGATGTGGGCGGGCGCGGGCCCGGTCCGCGACCACGACGGCCTGGAGGATCTCCTCACGTGGCTCGACGGTCAGCCCGAGTCGAACCCCGTGCGTGCCGCCGCGCTGATCGCGTCCGCCGCCCTGGAGCGGCGAGAGAGCCGCGGGGCACATCTGCGGCGTGACTGCCCCGACCTCGACCCGGCCCTGGAGGCGGCCGAGCCATGCGTAGCAGCATCGCCGACGACGTGATCGAGCGCGCGCTCGCCGAGGACCTCGGCACGGGCGACGTCACCACCGAGGCGATCGTCCCTGTCGATGCCGAGGTCGTGGCGGCCGTCGTCGTGAAGGCGGCCGGCGTCGTCTGCGGCCTGGCCGAGCTGCTGGCGTGCGTGCGGCTCCTCGACCCGGGCGCCGAGATGGAGCGCCTGGCTGCCGACGGCGACGTCGTGGCCGCGCCGCCCGCGACGGTCGCCCGCATCCGCGGCCGGACCCGGGCCGTCCTAACCGCCGAGCGCACGGGCCTCAACCTGGTGCAGCGGATGTCCGGCATCGCGACCGCCACCCGGGCCTACGTCGACGCCGTGGCGGGCACGGGCGCCGTGATCCTCGACACGCGCAAGACCGCGCCCGGGCTGCGGGCGCTCGACAAGCGGGCCGTCGCCTGCGGCGGTGGCCGAAACCACCGCATGGGGCTCGACGACGCCATCCTCATCAAGGACAACCACGTCGCCATCGCCGGCGGCATCGTTCCGGCCATAGAGGCCGCGCGAACCGGTAGCCCGGAGCTCTCGGTCGAGGTCGAGGTGGACGACCTCGGCCAGCTCGACGAGGCGATCGGAGCCGGCGCCGACACCATCCTGCTCGACAACATGGATCCCGGCCGCCTCCGCGAGGCGGTCGCCCGCACGGCCGGCCGCGCGCGGCTCGAGGCCTCGGGCGGGATCACGCTCGACACCGTCCGCGCCGTCGCCGAGACCGGCGTCGACGCGATCTCGATCGGGGCCCTCACCCACTCGGTGACCGCACTCGACGTCTCGCTGGAGGTACACCCGTGGCAGTCATGACCGCATCGATGACCGGGCGGATGCAGGACGAGATCCGCTCGCTCGCAACCGAGCGCAAGGCCGTGCTCCTCGCGCACAACTACCAGGTGCCCGAGGTGCAGGACGTGGCCGACTTCGTCGGCGACTCGCTGGGCCTCTCCCAGCAGGCGGCCGCCACGGAGGCCGACGTGATCGTCTTCTGCGGCGTCCACTTCATGGCCGAGACGGCGGCGGTGCTCGCGCCCCAGAAGACCGTCCTCATCCCCGACCTGGACGCCGGGTGCTCGCTGGCCGCGTCGATCGACGCGGAGGCGCTGGCCCGCTGGAAGGACGAGAACCCCGGCGCCGTGGTGGTGAGCTACGTGAACACGAGCGCCGAGGTGAAGGCGCTCTCGGACTACTGTTGCACGTCGGGGAACGCCCGCCAGGTGATCGAGGCGGTGCCCACAGACCGCGAGATCCTCTTCCTTCCCGACATGTTCCTCGGGGCGTATCTCGAGCGCGTCACCGGCCGCAAGATGAAGGTCTGGCCGGGCGAGTGCCACGTCCACGCCGGGATCCGGCCCGACGACGTGGCCAAGACGCTCGATGACCACCCCGACGCCGAGCTCCTGATCCACCCCGAGTGCGGCTGCGCCAGCCAGTGCATGTACGCCGCGAGCGAGAACCCGGCCCTCGGCGCACGCACGCACGTGCTCTCGACCGAGGGGATGGTGCAGCGGGCGCGCACGTCGCCGGCGCGGGAGTTCATGGTCGCGACCGAGACGGGCATCCTGCACCGGCTCGGCAAGGAGGCGCCGGACGCCCGCTTCTACGCGATGAGCGAGCGGGCCGTGTGCCGGTACATGAAGATGATCACGCTCGAGAAGCTTCGCGACTCGCTGCTCGAGATGCGATACCGGGTGACGGTGGAGCCCGAGCTGGCCGCCCGCGCCCGCGGCGCGATCCGGCGGATGGTCGAGATCACGTAGGGGATGCTCATCCTTGTCCCCACCGCCGCCGAGGCCACCCTGCTGGGCGACGGCCTCCCCGGTCCGGTCTGCGTGTGCGGCTTCGGCCTCGCCGCGGCGGGCGCGGGGGCGGCGCACGCCATGGCACAGCACCCGGCGGAGGCCGCGGCGGGCGTCGTTCTGGCCGGCGCGGCGGGCACGTATGACCCGGCGCGGCTTGCGATCGGTGCGGCGGTCGACGCCGGCTCCGTGCGGATCGACGGCATCGGCGCCGGCGGAGCGACGCCCGCCGAGCTGGGATTCGCCGAGGCCGACGTGATCCTCCTGGACGGGACGCAGGGCGAGCTCCTCTCGGTCGCCGAGGCGGCCGGCACGCGCGAAGAGGCCGAGACCCGCGCCAAGCGCCACCCCGGCGCGCTGGCGGAGGAGATGGAGGGATTCGCGGTCGCGGCCGCCGCGTCGCTCTTCGGCGTCCCGCTTCGGATCGTCCGCGGGGCCTCGAACGTCGCGGGCGACCGCGACCACGCCGGCTGGCGGCTCGCCGACGCGCTGAGCGCGGTCCGGGCCCGCGTCCTGGAGCTGGCATGAAGGTCCGCCTCGGCCTCTCAACGTGCCCGAACGACACGTTCGCGTTCCACGCGATCCTGGAGCGCAAGATCGACCTGCGCGGACTGGAGTTCGAGCCCGAGCTGCTCGACGTCCAGGCACTCAACGACGGCCTCTTCGCCGACCGCTACGACGTCTCGAAGGCCAGCTTCCACGCCGCCCTGCTCCTGGCGGACCGCTACGGCGTGCTCCCGGCGGGATCGGCGCTCGGGTTCGGCGTCGGCCCGCTGATCGTCGCCGCCCGCGACGGGGTGTGGCCCTCGCCCGAGGCGCGCGTCCTCTGCCCCGGCCCGACGACGACCGCCACCCTCCTCTACCGGTGCCTGCACCCCGACAGCGCACGGATCGAGCATGCGGTCTTCTCGGACATCGGCCCGGCCCTTCACCGTGATGCCGCCGACCTGGGCGTGCTCATCCACGAGGGCCGGCTCACGTACCGCCGCGACGGGCTGCGGCTCGTCGAGGACCTGGGCGCATCGTTCGAGGACCTCGCCCGTGCGCCTGTGCCGCTGGGCGGGGTCGTCGCCCGGCTCGACCTGCCGGATGGCACAGCCGACACCGTGACCGCCGTGCTGCGCGACTCGATCGGGTACGCCACCCGGCATCGCGACGAGGCGCTGGTCACGATCCGCCGCTACGCCCAGGAGCTGAGCGAGGATGTGATCTGGCCCTACGTCGCCCTCTACGTCACCGAGCACACGCTCGACCTGGGCGAGGAGGGCGCGCGGGCGCTCCAGGTGCTGGAGCGGACCGGGCGCGAGGCGGCCGCGCTGCCCGAGGGGCTGCCGCGGCTTCGCGTTCTCGCTTGAATTTCAGTTTCGCCGCGTCTAAATTGCGATTTAGATGTTGAGCGACGCCGGACAGGACTACATGAAGCAGATCTATCTGCTCGAGCGCCGCGACGGCAAGGCGACCACGTCCGCCCTGGCCGACGCGATGGGCGTCTCGGCCGCCTCGGCGACCTCGATGGTCAAGAAGCTCGCCGGCCTCGGCTTCGTCGAGCACAGCAAGTACCACGGCGTCATGCTCACCCCGGAGGGCGAGAAGGTGGCGCTCGAGGTGCTGCGCCACCACCGGCTGCTCGAGGTCTACCTCACCCAGACGCTCGGCCTCTCGTGGGACAAGGTGCACTCCGAGGCCGAGCGGCTCGAGCACGTCCTCTCTGAGGAGCTCGAGGCCGAGATCGACCGGGTGCTGGGCTACCCCGCGACCGACCCGCACGGCGATCCCATCCCGACCGCCGACCTCGTGATCGCCGCCGAGCCGGCGCAGCGGATGGCCGAGCTCGAGCCGGGGCAGGCCGCCGTCGTGCGCCAGGTGCCCGACGGCGACCCATCGCTGCTTCGCTACCTGGCCGGCCTCGGTCTCGTGCCCTCCACGCGCTTCACGATGGTCGAGAAGGCGCCGTTCGGCGGCCCACTCACGCTGGACGTCGGCGGGACCCAGCAGGCCGTCGGCGTCGAGCTCGCCGAGCGGATCGGCGTCGAGGTGACGGCTTGACGCCGCACACCGTCCGCGCCGCCGTCGCGCCGGCGCCGCACATCAGCACCCCGTGGGCCCGCGTCAAGCGGGTGCTGCCGTTCCTGGGCCCGGCGTTCGTCGCCAGCGTCGCCTACATGGACCCGGGCAACTTCGCCACCAACATCCAGGCCGGCGCCGATTTCGGCTACCTGCTCCTGTGGGTGCTGGTCGCCTCCAACCTGATGGCGATCCTCATCCAGTCGCTCTCGGCGAAGCTCGGCATCGCTTCGGGTCTGACCCTGCCGCAGGCGATCCGTGCCCATACCGGCCGGCGGGCCCGGATCGGGCTCTGGCTCTCGGCCGAGGCTGCGGCGATGGCAACCGACCTCGCCGAGTTCCTGGGCGCGGCGATCGGGATGCACATCCTGTTCGGGATCCCCCTCCTGCCGTCGGCGCTCCTGACGGCCGTCGTCTCGTTCGCCCTGCTCGCCGTCCAGCGCTATGGCCACGTGCGCTTCGAGCTCGCGATCATGGCGTTCGTCGCGATCATCGGCGCGGCGTTCGTCGTCGAGATCTTCATGGCGAACCCCGATCCGGCCGGCGTGCTGCACGGCATGCTCGTGCCGGGGATCCAGTCGAGCGCCGTGTACGTCGCGGTCGGCATGGTCGGCGCGACCGTCATGCCGCACGTCGTCTATCTGCACTCCGGGCTGGTCCAGCACCGCGCCCACATGCTGGACGGCGAGAACAAGCGCGAACACTTCCGGCGCGAGCTGATCGACATCGGGCTCGCCATGAACGGGGCGTTCCTGATCAACTCGGCGATGGTGATCATGGCGGCCGCCGTCTTCTTCCACGTCGGCGCCGACATCTCGGGGATCGAGGACGCGCACGCAACCCTCGGCCCGCTGCTCGGCTCGCTAGCGCCGGCGGCGTTCGGGATCGCCCTGCTCGCATCCGGCCTCTCGTCGTCGACCGTGGGCACGATGGCCGGTCAGATGATCGTGGACGGCTTTATGAACTGGCAGGTCTCGGTCTTCATCCGCCGGCTCATCACGATGATCCCGGCGCTGATCGTGATCGGCGCGGGCGCCGACACGCTGCGGACGCTCGTGGCGAGCCAGGTCGTGCTGTCGCTGGTGCTGCCCTTCGCAGTCGTCCCGCTCGTGTGGCTGACGTCGCGCCGCGACGTGATGGGCGATCTCGTGAACGGGCCGGTCGTGCGCGCGCTCGCGATCGGCGTCTCGCTGATCGTGATCGCGATGAACGTCGTCCTGCTCGTCGTGACGGCGACGGGGTAGCTAGATGAGTGATTCCACGCCCCCGTGATGTCCTGGGCGGCGAGAACCGAGTAGCGCAAGGACGCAGGGAGGGCCAATATCGGGTGATATTGGCCCGACCGAGGACGCAGCGATTCGAAGGTTCGCAGCCGCAGCCCCGCCACACAGCGCCAACCCACCACAAATCGACGTTCAGGCGCGCGGGGGCGTGGAATCACTCATCTAGCTGGGCGCGTGCCCGAAGAACCAGCGTTCCAGCGGCTGGAGCAGCTCCGGCTCGGCAAACGGCTGGATGTTCTGCACGCGGCCGTCGCCGAGTGACACCTCGAGATCGGAGGCGAGCGCGTCGTTGGCCGCCTTCAGCGCGTCGCCCATCTCGAACCCCTCGAACACGTAGTCGTCGTCGCGGATCGCGCCGTTCGTCCGCTGGGCCAGGTCGATCGCGCGGCCGACAGCCCACACGGCCCCCGGCTTGCGCTCGATCCAGATGGTGACGCGCTCGGCGGCACCGTCCTCGCCCACGCCCTGGACGGAGCGCTGCGCGAACCACTGGCTGGCATTGTGGGGCATTCCGATCGCCTCCCGTGGCCGTGTGGCCGGAGTCTATCCGCGAGGGCAAGGCGGTCGATATCATCCGCCGCCATGCAGGCCCGGGCGGCTGCCTTCGCACGCGAGCAGGTGATCCCGGCGGTCGACGCCTGGGAGCGCGAGGCGCGCTATCCCCGCGCCGTCGTCGCCGCTTCGGGGCTCACCGGCCTGTTCTGCCCCGAGGATGTCGGCGGGGCGGTGCTGTCGTATCCGGACGGGATGGCGGTGTTCGAGGAGCTGGGACGCGGCGATGCCGCGCTCGCGTTCTCGCTCTCGATGCACAACGCCGTGGCGGCGGCGATCGCGGGCCACGCCGAGCTGGCCGCGCAGTGGGCGCGGCCGCTCGCGGCCGGCGAAGCGCTGGGCGGCTTCTCGCTCACCGAGCCGCACGCCGGCTCGGACGCCACGGCGATCACGACGCGCGCCGAGCCCGACGGGAGCGGCTGGCGGGTGACGGGGCGAAAGGCTTGGGTGTCGCTCGCCGGCGAGGCAGACCTCTTCCTCGTGGTGTGCAAGACCTCGGCCGAGCCGGGGCACCGCGACATCGCCATCGCCGCCGTCGAGGGAGCGGGGCCGGGCGTGACGTTCCCGACCCTCTACCGGAAGGCGTGCGCGGACTTCCTGCCGATCGGCGAGATGGAGCTCGACGGCGCACCGGCGGTCATGCTCGCGCCTGCGGGTGCCGGCATGCGCGCGGCGCTCGGCGCCATCGACGTCGCCCGCTGTGACATCGCCGCCATCGCGGCCGGCCTGCACGCGGAGGCGCTCGACATCGCCGTCGCCTACGCTGGCCGACGGCAGGCGTTCGGAGGGCCGCTCATCGACCTTCAGGCGATCCAGTTCGCGTTGGCTGATGTGGCAACGGATCTGGAGGCGAGCCGGCTTCTCTACCGGCGGGCGGCTGAGTGCCTGGGGACGCCGGACGGGCCGGTGGCCGTCGCCCACGCGAAGCGGTTCTGCCCCGACGCGGCCCTGCGGGCGGCGATCGCCTGCAGCGAGACGCTAGGGGCCTACGGCTGGCTGCTCGACCACCCGCTGGCGCGGATGATCGCGCTCGCCAAGATGCTGCAGGTGGTCGACGGGACCGCCGAGATCCAGCGTGTCGTCATCGGGCGATCGCTCAGTTCCCGAAGTCCTCAGGGGTGACGTTCTCGAGGAACTTCTTGAACTCGTCGATCACCTCGCCCGAGTCCTCCGGCTCCTGGTTGAACTCGATCGCCGAGTCGTCGATCACCTCGTCGGCCACGAAGATCTTGGCGTCCGCCCGGACCGCCAGGGCGATCGCGTCGGACGGGCGCGAGTCGATCTCGATCTCCGAGCCGTTCACCTGGAGCGTGATCTGCGCGTAGAACGTGTTCTCGCGCAGCTCGGTGACCGCCACCCGAGCCACGCTCGCGTTCAGCTCGCCCAGCATGTCGGTGACGAGGTCGTGCGTCATCGGCCGCGGGGTGGGCGTGCCCTGGAGCTTCATGAGGATCGCCGCCGCCTCCGGGTGGCCGATCCAGATCGGCAGGAACTTCGTCCCGTCGAGGGTCCGCAGGAGAACGATCGGCTGCTTCCCCACCATGTCGAACGACACGCCGTAGATGCTCATCTCCTGCATCCTTTGGCCAGTATAGCCACGGCCCTCGCGAGCTCAGCGGGCGGCCGCGGCGGCCTCGACGACGCTCCTGAGAGCCGCCTCGTCGGACCGGTGACCGAGGGCGCAGATGCGAGCCGTGCGCTCGCCGTGCACCGTCGTGGCGCTGATGTAGGCGCCCGCCGAGATGACCTCCGCCATCATCTGCTCGACGGCGACGCCGCCCGCCGAGCGGAAGTTGACGACGCCCAGCGACGGGCCGGTCACCAGCTCGAGCGCGGGCGACTCGTCGACGAGCCGGGCGGCCAGGAGGCCGAGGTCGAGGCTGCGGTCGAGCGCCGCCCGGATCTCGCGCAGGCCGAACGTCTTCACGGTGAGCCACACCTTGAGCGCGCGGAACGGGCGCGAGAGCTCGATGCCGCGATCCGCGAAGTTGACACCCCCGTAGTGATCCATGTCCTTCAGGTACGCCGGCCGCACCGTGAACGTCCGCTCCAGGTCGGCACCCTCGCGGGCGAAGACGATGCCTGCAAGGAGCGGGCAGTAGAGCGACTTGTGCGCGTCGAGGACGAGCGTGTCGGCGAGCTCGAGCCCCGGCATCGCCGCGCGGCCGCGCTCGGTCAGCGCGAGGAAGCCGCCGTAGGCGGCGTCGACGTGGAGCCAGGCGCCGTGCTCGTCGGCCACCCGCCGCAGCGCCGGAAGGTCGTCGATGGCACCGGTGTTCGTCGTGCCGGCCGCGGCGACCACGCACCACGGCACGCGCCCGGCGGCGACGTCGGCCGCCATCGCCTCCGAGAGGGCGCCGGGCCGCATGCCGAATCGCTCGTCAACGGCCACGTCGTGCACGTGCTCCATCCCCAGGAGTCCCAGCGCCCGGCCGACCGACGAGTGGGCCTCGCTCGTGGTGTAGGCGACCCGATTCGCGCCGCCGTCGGGCCGGCGGTCGCGCGCCACCGCGAGGCCGACCAGGTTCGCGGTCGACCCGCCGCTTGCGATCACGCCCTCGGAGGCCGGCGCCAGGCCAAGCAGCTCACGGAACCAGCCGAGCACCTCGAGCTCAACGACCGACGCACCCGGCCCGCTCTGGAAGCTGCCGGCGAAGACGTTCATGCCCGCGGCAAGCATGTCGGCGACGACACCCGGGAAGGTCGGCGCCACGGGGATGAACGCGAACATCCCCGGGTGGTGGTTTCGCACGCCCGCCGACAGCACCTCGGAGCGCAGCCACCTCAGGAGCTCGACGGGGTCGCTACCGTCCTCGGGCGGGGGCTCCAGGATCCGCTCGGCCAGGTCGGGCGGGGGCGGGGTGAACGTGGGGCCGTCCCGAAGGGTGGTCAGGTGCTCGACGACCGCGTCGACCGCCGCATACCCCAACTCGCGCATCTGCGCCGGGGTGAGATCGAGCCCGCTCTCGGCCACGAGGCGCGAGTCTAGATGATCACGTCCCGGCAATCCGCTGCACCGAGGCGTACCGGTCGCAATCGACGGTGTGGTCGTTCACGAGTCCCGTGGCCTGCATGAACGCGTAGCAGACCGTCGGGCCGACGAAGCGGAACCCGCGCCGCTTGAGGTCGTGGCTCATCGCCTTGGACTCCGGCGTCTCGGCGGGGATCTCCGCGGTCGTCGCCCAGGCGTTCTGCACCGGGGAGCCCCCGACGAAGCTCCACAGGTAGCCGGCCAGGCCGCCGTCCTCCTCGCGGATCGCGAGGACGGCCCGGGCGTTCGCGATCGCCGACTCGATCTTGAGCCGGTTTCGCACGATGCCGGAATCGGCCATCAACCGCTCGACGTCGGCCGGGCCGAAGCGGGCCACACGGTCGGCGTCGAACCCGGCAAACGCCTGCCGGTAGCCCTCGCGCTTGCGCAGGATGGTCGACCAGGAGAGCCCGGCCTGGGCGCCCTCGAGCACGAGCATCTCGTACAGGTGGCCCTCGTCGCGCGACGGCACCCCCCACTCCTCGTCGTGGTAGGCGGCGTACAGCGGATCGCCCGCCGGAACCCAGGTGCAGCGAGTCGGCATCTCGAGATGGGCGATCCTGGACTCGAACCAGGGACCTCCGCCTTATCAGAGCGGCGCTCTAACCGACTGAGCTAATCGCCCGAGAGCGAGGGCAGGATACCACCCGCTCAGTCAGCCCAGGAAACCCGTTCGGCCCGCAACTGGTCGACGATTCTGCCCAGCTCGGCGGGCGTCGTGAAGTGGATCTCGACCCTGCCCCCGCGCGGACCGCGGCGCACCGAGGCGCGCAGGTTGAGCGACTGCCAGGCGGCGTCGACCGCGAGGTGGGCCAGCTCCTCGTCCATGGCACCCGAGGAGCGGCGGGCCGGCTTGGCCGGCTTCTTGCCGGTGCCGCGGGCGGCGGCCTCGGTGTCGCGCACCGACCAGCCGCGGTCGACGGCGCGGCGCGCCAGCGCCGCCCGCTCGTCGTGCCCGCTCGCGAGCAAGAGCGCCCGGCCGTGCCCTTCGGACAGGTCGCCCGCGACGATCAGCCCGAGCACGCCGTCGGGCAGCTCGAGCAGGCGCAGCGTGTTCGCGATCGCGGGCCGGCTGCGGCCGACCCGGCGTGCGATCTCGGTCTGGGACAGATCGAGCTCGTCGGAAAGGACGGCGTAGGCACGGGCCAACTCGACCGCGTTCAGGTCCTCGCGGGCCACGTTCTCGGCCAGCGCCAGGATCAGGGCCTCGCGCTCGTCGGCCTGACGGACGATGGCCGGGATCGTCGTGAGCCCGGCCTGGCGCGCGGCCCGCCAGCGGCGCTCGCCGGCCACGATCTCGAAGCCGTCGCCGGTATCGCGCACGACGATAGGCTGCACCAGGCCCGCGGCCTTGATCGACTCGGAAAGCGCGTGGAGGGCGTCGTCGTCGAACGTGTGCCGAGGCTGGCGGACGTTGGGCCGAATGCGGTCGACCTCGATCTCGACGGACGCCGTGCCGCCGCCCGGGAACTCGGCCACGAGCGCCGCGAGCCCCCGGCCCAGCCCGCGCGGCTTGGTGCTCTCAGCCACGCTCGACAACCTCCATCGCGACCCGGTAGTAGGCATCGGCGCCGGGCGAGCTGGAGTCGTACCGGGAGATCGGAAGGCCGTGACTGGGCGCCTCGGCGAGGCGCACGCTGCGGGGGACGACGGTGTCGAACACGAGTGGTCCGAAGTAGTTTCGCACCTCGCTGGCGACATCGGAGGCCAGGCGGGTGCGGCCGTCGAACATCGTGAGGAGCACGCCCGTGACGCCCAGCCGCGGGTTGATGCGCGTGCGCACCAGCTCGACGCTCTGGAGGAGCTGCGCCAGGCCCTCGAGCGCGTAGTACTCGCACTGCACCGGCACGATCAGCCGGTTCGCAGCCGCGAGCGCGTTCACGGTGAGCAGGCCGAGCGACGGCGGGCAGTCGACGAACACGTACGGGAAGCGCTCCTCGGTGCCCGCCAGGAGGTCGCGAAGGAGCGTGCCGTGGTCGGCGCCGCCGGGGATCTCGACCTGGGCCGCCGCCAGGTCGGGATGCGACGGCGCCAGATACAGATTCGGGACCGCCGTCTCGATGATGACCGAGTTCAGTGGACGGCCGTGGAGCAGGTCATACGTGCTCCCCTCGAGCTGATCGGGACGGAATCCCAGGCCGGTGGTGGCATTGGCCTGCGGATCCATGTCAATCAGGAGCACGCGCGTCCCCGCCTCGGCCACGCACGCGGCCATGTTGATGGCGGTGGTGGTCTTGCCGACGCCGCCCTTCTGGTTGGCAAGCGCGTACACGCGTGAGCTCATGCTGAGGACGATGGTACCGGCAGAAGCGGACGCGCACGAGCGATCACGACCCGCAGAGTGTGCGCGCGTTTCACCGCACCGGCGGATTCACGCCGCCTCGTGCGCACCGACGACAGATGCATGGGCCAAGACACGAACACCCACATCACCCGCGCGGTGGCCGCCCACGCGGGCTGGCAGCGGCGGCTCCGCGAAGCGATCGACACCGGTTCGTCCGACGTGAACGGCTCGACGGCGGCCCGGGACAACGTCTGCGAGTTCGGCAAGTGGCTCCACGGCGGCGTGCCCGCAGCGCACGCCCAGTCTCCGCAGCACCAGACCTGCCTCGAGCTGCACGCGTGCTTCCACAAGGCGGCGGCAGAGGTGCTCAGGCTGGCGCTCGCCGGCCACAAGGACGAGGCCGAGCAGCTGCTGGAGGCCGGTGGCGGCGAGCTCAACGCTGCATCGGCGGCGCTGACCCGCGAGATGATGACCTGGCAGCGGGCGGCGTAAGCGGGCGCGCACGGGCGATCCCGGGACGGCGTGGAAACCGTTCCGGGGTCGCCGCGACCTTCCGCAGGACCACCAGGCGCCGTGACGAGGCAACGTCGTGGACGACCTCGACCGTCCCCTGGATGAGCGCCGCCGTCGCCTCCAACGCAGCGATGTCGATCTGAGCACCTGTCCAGAGGATCGCCGCACCGCCCTGCACGACCAGCGGGAGCACGAGCTCTGCGGCCACGGGCGGGGGCGCGAGCGCACGGGCGAACACAAGCGGGAAGCGGTCGCGGCCGGCGCCGCGGGCGTACTCCTCGGACCGGGCGTGGACGACCGTGCACGGCGCGCCCAGTGCGGCCACGGCCCGCTCGAGGAACCGGCTCTTGGTGCCCGTGGCCTCGAGAAGCGTCGTCTCGAGGCCGAGCGCGAGCGCGAGCGGGATCCCCGGGCTGCCGCCGCCCGACCCGACGTCCACCGCCTCGGCGCCGCCCAGCCCGGCCACGAGGTCAGCCGCCGCGAGCGCGTCCTCGACGAGCACCTCCCAGGCCTGCTCCGGCGCGCGCACCGCGGTGACGGACGTCGGCTCGGCGACGACGAGGTCGCAGTAGGCCCGCAACCTCGAGTCGGGGTGTTTCACGTTTTACACCTCGGGCGGCTCGCCGGCCTCGGCCGGCAGCACGACGACGTGCCGGTTCGGCTCCGCACCCTCGCTGGCGGTGCGGACGCGGGGCACCTCAGCCTTCAGGTACACGTGGACGATCTTGCGCTCAACCGACGACATCGGCTCGAGCGGCACGGGTTCGCCGGTGCGCATCGCGTCGGCGGCGGCTCGGGCGGCGACGTCACGCAGCGTCCGCTCGCGCCGCGCGCGATAGCCCTGGGCGTCGACGACCACGTCGACCGCCGTCTCCTCGTGCCGGTGGACGATCGCGTTCGCGAGGTACTGGACGGCATCGATGGTGTGGCCATGCCGGCCGATGAAGAGGCCCAGGTCGTCGCCCGTCACCGTCACGGTCACCCGCTCCTCGGACTCGGCCAACCGGACGGATGCATCCAGCCCGAGCCCGTCGACGACCTGGCCCATGAGCGCGCGGATCCGGGCCGCCGCCGGCGAGTCGTTCGGGTTCGACTCGACCTCACGCGGGGCCGTCGCCGCTTCGGCCGGCGGCTCGCCCGACAGCGTGGCGATCACGCGGGCCGGCTCGTAGCCCACCCCAAGGAGGCCGCGCTGGCCCTCCGAGAGCACGACGAACTCGACGGCAGTGCGGTCGAGCGCGGGGTAGCGGCGCTCGAGCTCGTGCAGCGCCGCCCAGCGGGCCTCGCCCACCGTCTCGCCCGTGGCCTCGACGTGCACCGGTGGCTCGGTCATCGCCGCCGCCCGCCGCCGCGGCGGCGCTTGCGCCCGCCTCCGCCGCCCTGGCTGCGCCGGCTGGTCGGCGACGGCGGCGTGCGGCTGCCGGTCGCCTTGGGCGCCACCGCGGCGGCGCCCGCTGTTGCCGGTCGCAGCCTGTGGCCCATCGTGCGCTTGATGACCCCCTGCTGGCACATCGTCCAGACGTTGGTCGTGATCCAGTAGATCATCACCCCGGCCGGCACCCCGATCACGAACGGGATGAAGAAGATCGGCATCGCCGCGAACATGTACTTCTGCTGGCGATCGGTGACGAACGAGAAGAGCAGCGTCGACCCGAGCATCGTCCCGACGTAGAGCGCGATGATGAGGTACTCGGTGATGCCGCCGATGGTCGAGAGCTTCTGGAAGATGTCCTCGATCCCGAGGAAGGACTTGACCGGCGTCGGCTCGATCTGGTTTCGCAGCACCTGATAGAGGCCGATGAACACCGGGAGCTGCGCGACGAGCGGCAGGCACGACGCGAACGGGTTCACGCCGTGCTCCTTGTAGAGGTCCATCAGCTCCTTCTGCATCTGCTGCTTGCTGTCGCGGTCGGTCTTGCCCTTGTACTTGTTCTGGAGCTGCTTGACCTTGGGCTGGATCGTCTGCATCGCCGCCATCGACCGGAACTGCTTGATCGTCAGCGGCAGGATCACGAGCCGCACCGTGAACGTCAGCAGGATGATGCAGAGGCCCCACGAGGCGATGTGGTCGTGGTAGGTCGTGAGCACGCTCTTGATGACCGACTCGACCTGCTCGAGCACGATGATGCCGAAGATCACGCCGGCACCTCCCGGTCATCGCCCGGCACCGGGTCGTAGCCGCCCTTCGACCACGGGTTGCAGCGCAGAAGACGCCAGGCCGCGAGGGACAGGCCGCGCACGACGCCGTGGCGGCGGACCGCCTGCTCGGCGTAGTGCGAGCACGTGGGCTCGTACTTGCACACGCGCGGGGTGATCGACGTCATCGCGACGAACGGCATGAACGCGAGCCGCACCAGGCGCAGCAGCGCCACGACGAGTAGGCGGATCACGCGACCGGCTCCGGCTCGACCGCGCGCAGGAGCTCCTCGACCTGGCCGCACAGCCAGTCGAAGCCCTGGGCCTCGGCCGCCGGCCCGATGCCGGGGCGGGCGATGAGCACGTAGTCCGTCGCGGGCCGAAGCAGCTCGTCCTGCCGGGCGACCGCCTCGCGCAGGCGCCGCTTCACGGCGTTTCGGTCGACGGCCGGGCCAACCTTGCGGGGAACGGCCCACCCGACGCGCGGCCCGCCGTCGTCGTCCCGGCGCCGGTAGCGCAGCACGAGGTAGCGACCCCCCACGGACCGGCCGAGCTGGCTCACGGCATCGAACTCCGCGGCCCGCGACAGGCGGCCGCGCCGGCCGGGCGGTGGGATCGACGGGGTGCTCACGGAGGCTATGCGGACAGACGCTTGCGCCCACGCGCCCGCCGGCGCTTGAGCACGGCACGGCCGGCTCGGGTGCTCATGCGCTTGCGGAATCCGTGCGTCTTCGCGCGCTTGCGGGTGTTGGGCTGGTAGGTGCGCTTCATCGGCGGCGGTCAGTATAGAGCAGCGGGCGATTGAGACCGGGTGTGGAAATGCGCCGGGCCCGCTCCGTCACGTCGAGCACAAACCGCCCGGAAACGTCCGCTTTCCACCGCTCTCGATCTCAGGAGGAGGAGATTTCCACAGCTGTGGATGAAGCTGTTGAGTACTTTCGAAAACCCCTGGAAACCGCGTAAAATAGCGGAAATTCGGGCCTCCGACCTCGGTTGCCGCCGGGGGTCGGACAGCGTAGACTCGCCAGCGTCGATGACCTCCGACGCGGCTGCCACCAGGACCTGGGAGACCATCTCGCAACGATTGCGCGAGGCGCTCAACCCCAGCACGTACGAGACGTGGTTCGGTGGGACCGAGGCCCTGGAGGCCAGCGACGAGCGGCTGGTCGTCGGCGTTCCCAACGAGTTCACGAAGACCTGGATCGAGGGGCACTTCGGCAGCCTCCTGAACGCCGCGGCCGCCGAGCACGAGCTCGTTGTCGAGCTGCGCGTCGCCGTCTCGGAGGCCTTCCGGGCCGCCGCGGAGCAGGAGCCCGAGCCCGAGCCCGAGCCGCAGCCGGTCCCGGCCCCGCCGCCGCAGGCCGGGATGCTGAATCCGCGCTACACGTTCGACCTCTTCGTGATCGGGCCGTCGAACCGGTTTGCCCACGCCGCCGCCCTTGCGGTGGCCGAGGCGCCGGCGCAGGCGTTCAACCCACTCTTCATCTACGGCTCGACGGGCCTGGGGAAAACTCACCTGCTCCAGGCCGTCGCGCAGTACGTCCGGCAGCAGCATCCGTATCTGACCGTCCGCTACGTGACGACCGAGACTGTCCTCAACGAGTTTGTCGATGCTTTGCGGGACAAAAGCATGGTCGGATTCAAAGGACGCTATAGATCATGTGACGTTCTGCTAATCGATGATATTCAGTTCATCGAAGGCAAGAACCAGCTGCAGGAGGAGTTTTTCCACACCTTCAACAGCCTGTACGAGGCCGGCAAGCAGATCATCATCTCGTCGGATCGGCAGCCGCGCGAGCTCGCGACGCTCGAGGCGCGCCTCCGCACGCGGTTCGAGTGGGGGCTCATCACCGACGTCCAGCCGCCCGACCTCGAGACGCGCATCGCGATCCTCCGCAAGAAGGTCGTGACCGAGGACCTGCGCGTGTCCGAGCCCGACGTGCTGACGTTCATCGCCGACCGGGTGACGTCGAACATCCGCGAGCTCGAGGGCGCGCTCACGCGCGTCATCGCCTATGCCTCGCTCACGGGCCGGCCGATCTCGGTGGATGTCGCGCGCGAGGTGCTGAAGGACGTCTTCCCGGGCGGCGAGCGCAGGTCGATCACGATCGAGCAGATCCAGCAGGCCGTCTGCGACGCCTACGGTGTGACCCTGGTCGACCTCCGCGGTGACAAGCGCCCGCAGTCCATCGTCCTGCCGCGTCACGTCGCGATGTACCTGTGCCGCGAGCTGACCGACCAGTCACTTCCCAAGATCGGCGCCAAGTTCGGCGGCCGCGACCACGCGACGGTCATGTACGGCGTGAACCGCGTCACGCGCCTGATCCGGGAGGACCGCGAGGCGTTCAACGTCGTCCAGGAGCTCACGGCGCGCATCAAGCAGGCCCGGTGAGCGTTCTCCAGCCGGCCTGTGGGAAAGCTGTGTGGAACCCGTGCGTTCTGCGCAGCCGCCGGCTCACCTGTCACGCCGGTGTGGAAGATGTGAAGATCCGGCCGTCTCACTCCCCGGGGTTCTCCGCATCGCCGGGCCGCTGCCAGAGCGGTCCGTCCGACGTTCTCCGCATGATTCGCAGCCCCTACTCCTATAACCTCTCTTTCTTAAAGAAGACAGTGATGATCGTGGCACCGAGGAGCTCGACCGAATGAAGATCGTCTGTCCCCAGGAAGACCTGCTGAACCGCTTGCAGATCGTCGCTCGCGGGGTCTCGCAGCGCTCGACCGTCCAGATCCTCTCGGGGATCCTGATCCGCGCGGAGGCCGGCGGACTGGTCGAGCTGGCCGCGACCGACATGGAGCTCTCGGTGCGTGCGGGGCTCCAGGCCGAGGTGGCAGAGCCCGGCTCGACGGTGCTCACGGGCCGGCTCCTGCTCGAGATCGTGCGGGCGCTTCCGACCCAGCCGGTGACGCTCGAGCAAGCCGCGGGGAGCGGCGCGGTCAAGCTCAGCTGCGGGCCGAGCGAGTACACGCTGCACTCCCAGGGAGCCGAGGACTTCCCCCACCTGCCCGAGGCATCGGGGCCGGCGTTCGCGGTCGACCGCACCGCGTTCGTGACGACCATCAACCACGTCGCCCGGGCCGCGTCCAAGGACGAGTCGCGCCCGGTCCTGACCGGCGTCCTCGTCGAGTTCGGCGACGGCACGGTCACGATGGCCGCGACCGACTCCTATCGGCTGTCCGTCAAGGAGGCGGCGCTGCCCGGCTCCGGAGGCGACGCCCAGGCCATCGTCCCGGCGCGGGCGCTCTTGGAGCTCTCCCGGATCGCGACCGCCGCGGCCGCCGACACCATCGACGTCTCGATCGGCGAGAACCAGATCGTGTTCGGCGTCGACGGCGTCTCGCTCTCGGCCCGCCGGATCGACGGCCAGTTCCCGAACTATCGCCAGCTCGTGCCGCAGACGTTCGACCACGAGATCCCGGCGTCTCGCGAGGAACTCCTGGACGTCGTCCGCCGCACCTCCTCGGTGCTCATGACCCACCGGGCGCTGCCGCTCAGGCTCGCGTTCCAGCAGGGGCAGCTGACCGTGAGCGCCCAGACGCAGGACGTCGGCGAGGCGCACGAGTCGATGCCGGTCGATTTCCACGGCGAGCCGATGGAGATCGGCTTCAACGCCGAGTTCCTGCGCGACGGCATCGAGAGCGTCGAGGGCGACACCGTCAAGCTCAAGCTCACGAGCCCGCTGCGGCCCGGCCTTGTCCAGGGGGAGGACGGCAGCTTCTCGTACCTGATCATGCCGATCAGGCTCTCGACCTGACGTGCGGGTCGCGGCGGCGCGCGGCACCGCCTTCCGGTGCTACGCCCGGGTCGACGTCGCGTTCTCCGAGGGGCTCGTGGGCGTCGTCGGCCCGAACGGCGCCGGCAAGACGAGCCTGATCGAGATGATCCACTTCGGCTGCGCGGGCTACTCGCCGCGCACGAGCACCGAGTCGCAGGTGATCCGGTTCGGCTCCGACGTCACCCGGGTCGAGGTCGACGCCCACCTGCGCAGCGGCCCGGTGACGAGCGAGGTCGGATTCCGGCCCGGTGAGCCCAAGCGGGTGACCGTCGCCGGCGCGCCCGAGCGGTCAGTGGCCGCGCTCCTGGCCCGCTTCCCGGTCCTCGTCTTCACGCCTGACCGCCTGCGGCTCGTCCAGGGACCGCCGGCGCTACGGCGGGCCTGGCTCGACCGGGCCGTCGTGCGGCTGTGGCCCGCGCTGGGCGATGTGCCGGCGGCCTACGGGCGGGCGCTCGTCCAGCGAAATCACCTGCTCCGCCGCATCCGGGCCGGGGCCGCGTCGCCCGACGGCCTGGATGCCTGGGACGGCGTGCTCGCGGCCGCCGGCGCCGAGCTCGTGGCCGCCCGCGAGCGGCTGTGCTCGCGCCTGCTTCCCCGCCTCTGTGAGCGGCTGGGGGAGTTGGGCGGCGAGCCCGGCGACGTGCCGCTCGAGCTCGTCGCAAACGCCGCCGGGCCCGAGCTCCTGGAGGCGCTTGGCGCGTCGCGCCGGCGCGACGCCGACCGCGGCTCGACGGGCCGCGGGCCCCACCTTGACGACGTCGACCTGCGCGAGTCCGGGCGCGACATCCGCCGCTACGGATCGCAGGGCGAGCAGCGGCGGATGCTGCTCGGCCTGATCCTGGCCGAGGCCGATCTGCTCGCGGAGGAACGCGACGAGCTGCCGCTGCTGCTCCTCGACGACGTCACCGGCGAGTTCGACGCCCATCGGCGCGCGCTCCTGCTCGATGCGGTGGCGCGCTTCGACCAGGCGATCCTCACGTCGACCGACGAGTCCGACCTTGGCGGCCGCGCCACGGCCGTCGTCAGGGTCTCCGACGGGGTGGCGCGGGCGGCATGAGCGACCTCGAGCAGATCCGCCCCGACCTCGTGCTCGGCCGCCGGCCGCCGCAGGTCGAGCCCGAGGTGGCGGCCGTGCGCGCGGCCTGGGCCGAGCTCGTGGGGACCGCCGCCGCGGCCGGCTCCTACCCTGGCAGGCTCTCCGGCGACGCGCTCGTGATCGTGTGCGCCTCGGCTCCCTGGGCCGGGGAGCTCGCCATGCTCCGGCGCGATCTGGCGCCCCGGATCGCTGTGCTCGCGGGCCGTCCGCTCGAGCTTCGGTTCGAGGTCGGGGACGTGCCCCGCGCGTCCACTTCGTGACACGTTCTTGACGGTTCGAGCGCCCTGGTCCCGCCACCTCGTCTGGTAGACTACGGAGTGACCGTTTTTCGCCTATTCAAGCGGGTTTTCGTTTGTCGGAATCAGGCTACGACGCCAAAGACATCACCGTTCTCGAGGGCCTCGAGGCAGTTCGCAAGAGGCCCGGCATGTACATCGGATCCACCGGCCTTCGCGGGCTCCACCACCTCGTCTACGAGGTCGTCGACAACTCGGTCGACGAAGCGCTTCAGGGGCGCTGCGACCACATCACCGTCACCATCCATCCGGACACGCGCGTGACCGTGTCCGACAACGGCAGTGGCATCCCCGTGGCGGTGATGGAGGGCGTCGGCCTGCCGGCCGTTGAGGTCGTCCTCACCAAGCTCCACGCCGGCGGCAAGTTCGGGGGCGGGGGCTACAAGGTGTCGGGCGGCCTGCACGGCGTCGGCATCTCGGTCGTGAACGCGCTCTCGGAGTCGCTGCAGATCGAGATCCACCGCGACGGCCACATCTGGCGCCAGAGCTACGAGCGCGGCGACCCGACCGGGCCTCTCGTCAAGGGCGAGAAGAGCTCCGAGCGGGGCACCACCATCACCTTCCTGCCGGACGGCGACATCTTCGACGAGACCGACTACTCGTTCGAGACGCTCTCCCAGCGGATGCGAGAGATGGCGTTCCTCACCCGCGGGCTTCGCATCGAGCTCACCGACGAGCGCGCCGGCGGCGAGCGGGCCGACTTCCGGTTCGAGGGCGGCATCCGCGACTTCATCGCCCACGTGAACGACGGCAAGGACAAGGTCCACAAGGATGTCATCTACTTCGACAACGTCACCGACGACGGCGAGGTCGAGGTGGCGATGCAGTGGAACGGCTCCTATGTGGAGTCGACCTTCTCGTTCGCCAACAACATCAACACGCACGAGGGCGGCACCCACCTGTCGGGCTTCAAGGCCTCGCTGACCCGCACCTTGAACGACTACGCCCGCAACAAGGGCTTCCTGAAGGACAAGGAGGAGGCGCTCACCGGCGACGACGTTCGCGAGGGGCTGGCGGCGATCGTCTCGGTCAAGCTGCGCGAGCCGCAGTTCGAGGGCCAGACCAAGACCAAGCTCGGGAACCCGTGGATCCGCGGGACCGTCGAGACCACCTGCAACGCGAGGCTGGGCGAGTACCTCGAGGAGCACCCCAACGAGGCCAAGGCGATCGTGAGCAAGCTCCTCGCCGCCAGCCGTGCCCGCCAGGCGGCGCGCAAGGCGCGCGACCTGATCCGGCGCAAGACAGCGCTCGGCGGCGGCGGCCTGCCCGGCAAGCTGGCCGACTGCTCGCTCAACGACCCGGCCTCCACCGAGATCTACCTCGTCGAGGGCGACAGCGCCGGCGGCTCCGCCGTCGAGGCGCGCGACCGCAGCTTCCAGGCCATCCTGCCGCTGCGCGGCAAGATCATCAACGTCGAGAAGGCCCGTATCAACAAGGTGCTCTCGAACAACGAGATCCAGGCCATGATCACCGCCATCGGCACGGGCATCGGCGAGGAGTTCGACATCACCGGGGCCCGCTACCACAAGGTCGTCATCACCTGTGACGCCGACGTCGACGGGGCCCACATCCGCACGCTCATCCTGACGTTCCTCTTCCGGCACATGAAGGAGCTGTTCGAGGAGGGCTACGTCTACATCGCCCAGCCGCCGCTCTACAAGCTTCGGGTCGGCGGCGACGACCGCTACTTCGAGAAGGAGCTCCAGCTCGAGGAGTGGCTCATCCGCGAGCGGCTTGACAAGGTCGAGGTGCGCGATCGCTCCGCCGAGCAGGTGAAGCTGACCGAGGCCCGCCTCCAGCGCTTCGGCCGTGCGCTTCGCGAGTACGAGGGCTGGGCGTCCAAGCTCAAGGAGGAGCACGGCGCGCTGGCGGTCAACTACGTGAAGGACCACCGCCTCGTCGAGCGCCCTGTCGACACGCTCGACCGGCTCGAGGAGTACTTCCGCTCGGAGGTGCCCGAGGACGAGCCCCACCGGATCGAGGTCATGGGCCGCGACGACGCGTCGCTTCGGATCCGCGTGATCGAGAAGTCGACAGGCGCCGCGAATCTGGTCACGATCCCGCTCGCGCTCTTCCAGAGCGGCGGGTACAAGAGCCTCCAGGCGATCCACGAGCGGCTGGTCGAGGCCGCCGGCAGTCCCCCGTTCACCGCCAGGATGGGCAAGGTGACCGAGACCGCGCACACGTTCGAGCAGCTGCGGCCGCGGATCCTCGAGCTCGCACAGGAGGGACTGAACCTCCAGCGGTTCAAGGGCCTCGGCGAGATGAACCCCGAGCAGCTCTGGGAGACCACGATGAACCCGGAGAACCGGGTGCTGAAGAAGGTCTCGCTCGAGGACGCGACGGCCGCCGAGGAGATGTTCTCGGTGCTCATGGGCGACCGCGTCGAGCCGCGCCGAGACTTCATCGAGCGGAATGCGCGTACGGTCAAGTTCCTCGATGTGTGAGGTCATGGAGCGGGTGATCTGACGTGGCGATAGACACGCTCGGCGACGGCCGCATCGAGCCCCAGGACCTGACCGAGGAACTCAGGAGCAGCTACCTCGACTACGCGATGAGCGTCATCGTCGGGCGCGCGCTGCCCGACGTGCGTGACGGCCTGAAGCCGGTCCACCGGCGCGTGCTGTTCTCGATGAACGAGGCCGGCCTTCAGCCGTCCAGGCCGTACTCGAAATGCTCGCGCGTCGTCGGCGACGTGCTCGGCAAGTACCACCCGCACAGCCCCGAGGCGACCTACGACGCGCTCGTCCGCATGGGGCAGGTCTTCTCGCTCCGCCACCCGCTGGTCGACGGCCAGGGCAACTTCGGAAATCTCGACGGCTATCCGGCCGCGGCGATGCGCTACACGGAGTGCCGGCTCGACAAGCTGGCCGTGGAGCTCCTGCGCGACATCGACTCCGACACGGTCGACTTCGTCGCCAACTACGACGGCCGCCAGCGCGAGCCGCTCGTTCTGCCGGCGCGGTTCCCCAACCTGCTCGTCAACGGGTCGTCCGGGATCGCTGTCGGCATGGCGACCAACATCCCGCCGCACAACCTGGGCGAAACGGTCGACGCCGTCATCTCGCTGATCGACAACCCCGACGCCACGCTCGAGGACCTGATGGGCCACGTGAAGGGTCCCGACTTCCCGACTGGCGGCCAGATCATGGGCATCTCGGGGATCCGCGAGGCCTACCAGACCGGCCGCGGGCGGGTCATCATGCGCGCCAAGGTGCACTCCGAGGAGCTGCGCGGCGGCAAGAACGCGCTCATCGTCACCGAGGTGCCCTACCAGGTGAAGCGCGACGGCGACGACGGCCTCGTCCGCAAGATCGCCGACCTCGTGACCGACAAGGTGATCCCCGAGATCGCCGACGTCAACAACCACTCCGACCGGACGGGCACGCGCATCACCATCGAGCTGAAGCGCGACGCCATCCCCATGGTCGTCCTCAACAAGCTCTACAAGCACAGCCCGCTTCAGACGACCTTCGGCGTGAACATGGTCGCGCTCGTCGACGGCGTGCCGCGGACGCTCTCGCTGCGGCAGATGCTCGTCCACTACCTCGATCACCAGAAGGAGGTCGTCACCCGGCGCACCAAGTTCGAGCTCGACCGGGCCGAGCGCCGGGCCCACGTGCTCGAGGGCTACCTGATCGCGCTCGACAACCTGGACGCGGTCATCGCCCTGATCCGCGCGGCCGACGACACCGACACCGCCCGCGCACAGCTCATGGAGCGCTTCGGCCTGTCCGAGATCCAGGCCGTTGCGATCCTCGACATGCGCCTGCGCGCTCTCACGGGGCTCGAGCGCCAGCGGATCCAGGACGAGCACGCCGACCTGCTGGAGCGGATTGCCGAGCTGCGGGCGATCCTGGGCGACGAGGCCCGGCTGATGGCGCTCATCCGCGAGGAGCTGCTCGAGGTGCGCGAGCAGTTCGCCGACGATCGCCGCACCGAGATCCTGCCGGCCGAGGGCGAGATCGACCTCGAGTCCCTCATCGCCGAGGAGGAGATGGTCATCTCGATCACCCGGTCCGGCTACATCAAGCGGATCGCGCTCGGCGCCTACCGGGTGCAGGGCCGCGGCGGGGTCGGCGTGATGGGGATGGACACCAAGGAGGACGACTACATCGAGCACCTGTTCGTCGCCTCCACGCACGACTACCTGCTGTTCTTCAGCTCGGTCGGCAAGGTCTACCGGGTGAAGGTGCACGAGCTTCCGACCGGGCCGCGCCAGTCGAAGGGCCGCGCGCTCGTGAACGTACTGCCGCTGCGCCAGGACGAGCAGATCCGGGCCGTGATCGAGACGCGCGCGTACGACGAGGGCCGGTTCCTGCTCTTCGCGACCCGAAACGGTGTCGTGAAGAAGACCGAGTTCAAGGACTACGACACCGTCCTCAAGGCCGACGGCATCATCGCGCTCAAGATCCGCGACGGCGACGAGCTTGTCGGCGTGCGCCTCACGAACGGCGACGACGAGGTGCTGATGGTGTCGCGCAACGGCCAGGCGGTGCGCTTCTCCGAGCATGACGTGCGGGCCATGGGCCGGATCGCCTCCGGTGTCGCCGGCATGAAGCTCCGAAAGGGCGACGAGGTGATCGCCGTCGCGATCGCCCGTAACGAGCAGGATCTGCTCGTTGCCACCGAGAACGGCTTCGGCAAGCGCACGCGCGTCGAGGAGTACCCGACCAAGGGCCGCGGCACGATGGGCGTCCTCACGATCCGCTACACCGAGGCGCGCGGCAGGCTGGCCGGGGCGATGATCGTCCGCGACGGCTACGAGGTGATGCTGATCTCGCGCGACGGCACCGTGATCCGCACGGCCGTCGACGGCATCTCCCGCATGGGCCGCTCCACGCAGGGCGTGCGGCTCATGAACCTGCGCGGCGACGACACGGTGTCGTCGATCGCCCGCGTCACCGAGACCACCCAGCCCATCGTGGCCTCGGGCGACGTGGAGGATTCCGGCTCCGACTAGCGAAATCTGTTGCACATGCGCCAAGCGGATCTCCTCGAGCCGGTCGACATCCCGGCCCGGCTCGACCAGCTCGACCTGTATCTGGGGCAGGTGTGCGCGGTCGCCGGCATCTCGAAGATGCAGCTCGACTACTGGACGACCAAGGGCGGGATCGAGACGCGCGGGAACAAGCAGCGCACGTACGACATGCACTCGGTGGAGCTGGTCATGCTGATCAAGCAGGCCAAGGACAAGGGCATGACACTCCCGGCCGCGATCGAGGCCGCGCGCGAGTTTCAGGCCCGCCGATCGCGCGGCTAGCGCCCGCGCCGCCTAACCCTCGTTCGGCGGGCCCGTCCTACGGGTGATGCCGCCGCCGGCCAGAGCCGCTGTCGCGACGGGCCCCGGCGTGCCGGAGCCCGCCGTCGCGGCGCGGTCGTCGTGGGCCCACATTCTCCACCGGCTGCTGCACGACCCGGTGGCGATCCTGAGCTTCGCGCTGCTCATGGTCGTCGTCCTCGGGATATTCGCCGGCGCGCCGCTTGCGGCGCATCTGCTCGGCCACGGCCCCAACGACGTCTTCCTCCACTCGGTGAGCGACGGCCTGCCGGCCGGCCCGTGGACGCACGTTCGCAACCTCGACGAGTCCTACGCCCATACGGAGGGGACAACGCTCTTCGTGCTCGGCTCCGACGGCTACGTGGGCAGGGACGAGCTCCTGCGGCTGCTCTACGGCGGCCAGACATCCCTCGAAGTGGCGGTGGGCGCGACGATCGTCGCGATGCTCCTCGGGACGATCCTCGGCGCTCTCGGCGGCTACTTCGGCGGGCTGGTGGACGGCGTCGTGCTCCGCGCCATCGACTTCCTCATGGCGTTCCCGGTCATCCTGGTCGCAATCGCGATCGGAAGCAGCGCCAGCGACCGGTTCGCCGGCGTCACGCTCGGCGGCGCGCTGCAGCCGGGGGTGGTCGGCCTCGCCGGGTTCGTCGGCGTCTTGACCTGCTTCTATCCCGCCCGCATCGTCCGCGTCCAGGTGATGACCTTGAGCGAGCAGCCGTTCGTCGAGGGGGCGCGGATGGTCGGCGCCTCCCACCGGCGCATCCTCTTCGGGCACATGGCGCCCCATCTGATCGGGCCGCTCGCCGTCTACTCGACGATCATCCTCGCCACGAACATCATGCTCGAGGCGTCGATCTCGCTGCTCGGGGCGGGCATCCAGCCGCCAACACCAAGCTGGGGCAACATGCTCGCGACCAACTTCGGCACCCTCATCCAGCCGGGGCACTACGTCGCGCTCGAGCCCAGGCTGTGGACGGCGGTCTTTCCCAGCGTCGCCATCCTGCTCACCCTGGTCGCGGCGGTGCTCGTTGGCGAGCAGCTGCGCAAGGCCTTCGATCCGAGGGCCAGGTAGCGGTGGCGGCCTTCGTCGTTCGCCGGATCGCAGGCGGTGTCCTCCTGCTGCTCCTTCTGACGCTGGTCACCTACGTCGTCTTCTTCACCATCCCGCAGGACCCCGGCCGCTTCATCGTGACCGTTCCCCATCCGACCACCGCCGACCTCAAGGCGGCCGATCACACGCTGGGCATCGACCGCCCCATCTACGTCCAGTACGCCAAGTACGTGTCGCGGCTCGCGCACGGCGACCTCGGCCGGTCATACGCGACGCAGGAGCCGGTGCTCTCGATCGTGCGCGCGTCCCTGCCCGTCACGGCGTCGATCGTGTTGGGCGGCGTCGCGCTGCTCGGCGCCGTCTCGCTCGTGCTCGGCGTCTACTGCGCCACGCGGCCCCACACCGCCGTCGACCGGATCGTGGCGACGCTGCCGCTGATCGGGATCGCGCTGCATCCGCTCGCGGTCGGCCTGCTCCTGCGGTGGGCCTTCGCCAAGCACCTGGGCGTGGCGCCGGCCGACGGGTACTGCGGCCTCGTTCCGGGCGGCCCGTGTACCGGTCCCATGGCGTGGTCGGCCCATCTGGCGCTGCCGTGGATCACGTTCGCGCTCTTTCTGCTCCCGCTCTACGTGCGGATGGTGCGCGCCCGCGTGCTCGAGACGCTCGACGAGCAGCACGTGGTCGTCGCCCGCGCCAAGGGTGCGAGCGAGCGCGTCGTCGTCTGGTCGCACGTCCTGCCGCTCGTGTTCCCGACGCTGGTCGCGATGCTCGCCATGGACGCCGGCGCGGCGCTCGTGGCGGCGATCTACATCGAGGTGGTGTTCGGGCTCCCCGGCCTCGGGAACACGGCGATCCAGGCCCAGGTGGGGATCGTCGGCCTCGACCTGCCGGTGATCCTCGGCGTGATCACGGTCGTCGCAGCGGCGGTGATCATCCTGAACGTCCTCGCCGACATCGTCGCCGTGCGGCTCGATCCCCGGCTCGAGCTCGGCCGGCGGCGCTACATGCTGTGGTGATCAGGCGGCGCGGAGCTCGACCGCCGCGACGTCCGGGTCGACGATGTTGATCCACAGGCCGGCGCCCAGCTCGGCAGCAGCGGGCACCGTCAGGCGCGGCCACACCTCGGCGTGCCAGTGCCAGCTGTCCAGGCCCGCCGGCGCCGCGTAGACGACGCAGTTCCACGCCAGGTCGGTCCCGACCACGGCCCGCAGGCGGCGGACGGCGTCGGCGAGCGCTGTGGCGAGGTCCTCCCAACCGGGCTCGGCCGTGTGCACGTCGGGTGCGATCCAGAGCTCGTAGGCGAACCGGCTCCAGGCGGGCGCGATCGTGCGCAGCCCGTCGGCGTAGCGCACGGTGCGCGCGTCCTCGACCCCGAGCGCCCGGCAGAGCGCGCATCCGTCGCTGAGCGCTTCCGCCTGCGCCCGAACGACGGGCGGGATCTCCGGCAAGGGCACGATCTGCGAGTGGGAATGGTCGAGCGAGGCGCCCGCCGCCGGCCCCTCGTTCACGGCGACCGCCGTCCAGGCCGCGTCGGCGTGCGCCGCCCGCCGTGTCCGCCAGGCTTCGGCGGTCGTCTCCAGCACGTCGGCCGGCAGCTCCGCGAACGAGAGGACGTGTGCCGGCCCGTGGATCACGACCTCCTGGCCGGGGATGGCCGGGAACTTGTTCGGGACGACCCGCACCGTCCAGCCGGGCGAGTCGGCCGCGGCGCCCTCCGGCCTGCCGAACGCCTGCACCTCAGGGGGCGTCATCTCCTCGTGGCCCTCGCAGAACGGGCAGGTCGCGGCGTCGGCGATCCGGGTCGTGCGCCCCTGCGCGCCCGGGCGGCGCGAGCGGCCCGGTGCGAGAACGACGGGGACGCCCGTGAGCGGGTTCGTGCGGACGTCTATTCGGGGTCGACCTTCGTGCCGAGCGCCTGGAGGAGATCGATCGGGATCGGAAGGATCGTCGTGGAGTTGTTGGTGCCCGAGATCTCGAGCAGCGTCTGGAGATAGCGCAGCTGGAGCGCGATCGGGTTCTGGCTGATCACAGCCGCGGCCTCGCCCAGCTTCGTCGACGCCTGGTACTCGCCCTCGGCCGAGATCACCTTCGCGCGCCGCTCCCGCTCGGCCTCGGCCTGCCGGGCCATCGCCCGCTGCATGCCGGTCGGGATCTCGACGTCCTTCACCTCGACGACGTTCACCTTGATGCCCCACGGCTCGGTCTGCTCGTCGATGATCTTCTGGAGGATCTGGTTGATCTTGTCGCGCTCGGAGAGGAGCTCGTCCAGCATGTGCTGGCCGAGCACCGATCGCAGGGTGGTCTGGGCGATCTGGAGCGTCGCGAGGCCGAAGTCGGCCACCTCGACGATCGCCGCGACTGGGTTCACGACCCGGAAGTAGGCGACCGCGTTCACGCGGGCGGGGACGTTGTCCTTGGTGATGACCTCCTGCGGCGGGATCACGAGGGTGATCGTCCGCAGGTCGACCTGCACCATCCGGTCGACGATGGGGATGAGCAGGAAGAGGCCCGGGCCCTTCGGATCGCCCAGGAGGCGGCCGAGGCGGAACACGACGCCGCGCTGGTACTCGCGCAGCACCCGGACGGAGCTGCCGAGGATGGCGATCACGAAGACGAGCACGACCGCCAGGGCGATGAACGGTGCGAGCGAAACGAGGACGATCACGTGGTGGCTCCTTCAGGTGGGGGTGGAGCGGGGGAGACGTGCAGGGTAAGGCCTTCGACCTTGTCGACGATCACCTCGCCGCCCTTGTCGATCTCGGAATCCTCGACCTCGGCCTCCCAGAGCTCGCCGCGGAGGAACACCTGTCCGCGCGGACGAAGCGGCACGCGGACGACCGCGCGCTGGCCGAGAAGCCCGGCCGCACCGGCGCCGTAGACGCCGACCGGCTGCTGGCGGGCGGCGATCACCTTGGTGGCGATGAAGGCCAGGCCGCCTCCGAAGACGATCCCGATCGCGATCACGAGCACCGGGTCCACGCCCACGCCCGAGCCCGGCGTGCGGAAGAGCATGAGCCCGCCGGCACAGAGGGCGAGCACGCCCGAGATGCCGATGAGGCCGTGGCTCGTCACCCACCCCTCCACGGCCAGGAGCGCGACGCCGAACACGATGAGCGCGGCGCCTGCGAGGTTGATCGGGACGACCGAGAACCCAAAGAGGGCGAGGATGAGCGAGATCCCGCCGAGGGTGCCGGGCAGGATCACGCCGGGGTGGAAGACCTCGTAGGCGATGCCGCCGATGCCGGCCAGGAAGAGCAGGAACAGCAGGTTGGGGTCGATCAGGATGTTGAGCAGCTTGAGCGTCCACGGCATGTCGATGGTCTCGATCTGGGCGCCCGCGGTGTGCAGCGTGAGGTGCTTGTAGCTCGTGGTCGTCCCGTCGATGCGGTCGAGCAGGGCGGGCAGGCTGGGCTCGACGTAGTCCACCAGGTTCTTCTCGAGCGCCTCGCTCGCCGTGTAGTTGGCCGCCTTGGAGACCGTGAGGACGGCCGCGTCGCCGTTTCGGCCGTGGGTGTCGGCGAGCACCTTCACCTTCTTCTCGGCGTCGTTCAGCACCTTCCGGCGCAGGTCCTTGCCGATGTTCGACCCGTTCGAGTTGATCGGCGTGGCCGAGCCGATGTTCGTCACGGGCGCCATCGCGGCGACGTCGGAGGCCATCGTCACGTACACGCCTGCCGATGCGGCCCGGGCCCCGTCGGGAGAGACGTAGACGATCACCGGCATCGGCGCTGCCAGCTCGGCCTTGTAGATGTCCTCCATCGAGGTGGAGAGGCCGCCGGGCGTGTCGAGCAGGATGACGAGCGCCGCGGCGTGGTCGGACTTGGCGCGGTCGATCGAGTCCTTGACGAAGCTCGCCGAGACGGGGTTGATCTCGCTGTCGAGCTTGATGGCGAGGACGAGCGGGCGTCCGGCGTCCGCACCGGCGGCGGCTTGGGGGATGCCCGCCAGGCCGGCCAGGACGAGCAGCATGATCGCAAGCCGCATTCGCATCCGGGTGCCTTCACATAAATCTTACCGGCACAATTCGCAGGGTTTTGTGGCGAGGCCGATAATGCGGGCTGGGCGTGGGCGGTCGAGCGGCATGTCTGGCGGTGGTGGTTCTCGGCTCGCTCGCCGGGGCTCCGGTCGCGCTGGCCGGCGGTCCCGTCCGGCTCGCGCAGTCCTCTGACCTCGCCCGCCCGTTCGGGCACGCCGTCCGGGCCGGGCACACGTTCCAGCTCGTGGGTGTCCACTGGCGCGGGCCGGGGACGGTGCGGCTCCAGGCCCTGCGTACGTCGGGGACGTGGACGCGCTGGGTGGCGCTCACGCGGACGGAGCCCGTCTGGGTGGGGCCGGCCCGGCGCGTTCGCCTCCAGCGGTCGGGCCGGGTGCGCGGCGTCAGGGTCACGTTCGTGACCAGCCCGCCCGTGGCCTCGCCGCGGCCGGGCACGCTCGTGCCGGCGCTGGCCGTGCGGCCGCGGATCGTGACGCGTGCGGGGTGGCACGCCGACGAGTCGATGCGGCGGGCGCCGCCCGTCTACGCCTCAGCGCTCGAGATGGTCTTCGTGCACCACACCGACACGGCGACCTCGGCGCCCTGCTCGGACTCGGCCCGGATCGTGCGCGGCATCTACGCCTACCACGTGCGCGTGAACGGCTGGAACGACATCGGGTACAACTTCCTCGTCGACAAGTGCGGCACCGTCTTCGAGGGCCGCTACGGCGGCATGACGAAGCCGGTGCTCGGCGCGCAGACGAAGGGCTTCAACGCGGGCTCGTCCGGGATCGCCGTCATCGGCACCTACACCTCGGCGCGGCCGCCGCACACCGCCGTCGCCGCGCTCGAGCACCTGATCGCCTGGCGGCTCGACGTGGCGCACGTGAACCCGGTGGCCAGGGTCGAGATGGTGTCGTCGGGGAACCCGCGCTACAGCCGTGGGCGCCACGTCATGTTCAACGCCGTGTCCGGCCACCGCGACGGATTCCCGACGTCCTGCCCCGGCTCGGCGCTCTATGCCCTGCTGCCGCGCATCAGAGCGGCGGCGGTGTCGATCGGCCTGCCGAAGATCTGGGCGCCGCGCCACGAGCCGAACCTGCACCGGATCGCCCCCGATGCCGCGCTCCCGCTCCTCATGCGGGCCAAGTTCTCGCACCTGACGCCCTTCACGCTCACGATCCGTGCCCCCGGCGGGCACGTGGTCGCTCGCCGCCGACACACGAACCGCCACATCCGCTGGACATGGCCGGGCCGCGCGGGTGTCCTCCCCGGCGGCACCTACACGTGGACGACCTCGGCGCCCGGTGCGCGGGAGTTCTCGGGCGTCCTGGGCGCGCTGCCGCTGTGGGGGCTGCGCGCGCCGCCCGACGGGTTCGCGGCCACACGGGGCTCGGCCACCTCCGGGAACCTGGCCGACCTTGCCCATCCCGACGGCTCCACGGTTGAGCTGGCACCCGCGGGCGGCGATCCGCGGACGGAGCTCGTGGCCGACTTCGGCATCGCGACGACCCGACCCGTCGCGCTCGCCGGCACCCTGGCCGGCGCCAGCGTCGCCACGACCGGGGGCGGGTCGGTCGACATCGCGCTCTGGGACTTCGGCTCGGGCTCGTGGGTCGACGCCGGCTCGTGCACCGGCGCCCCGGGCCAGTCGTGCAAGGTGCGGGTCGCCGCGGCCGGGCACACGTTCGCGAGCTGGGACTCCGGGTCGTCGCAGGCCCGGATGCGGGCGCGCTACACCTTCCCGGGTGCGGCCGCCGTGGACGCGGTGCACGCGCTGCTCAGCGGCTGACGTCAACGGCGGTCACCTCGTCGGCGGTGTGGGGGACGCCCGCGACCACCAGCCGCCCCTGCGAGTCCACGCCGTCGCTTCGGCCCTCGGCGCCGCCGGCGAGCCGCACCTGCCGTCCGTGCAGGTCGTCGCGCTCGAGGCCCGAGAACCCGTCCCGCTCGAACGCCCGGTAGCGGGCCTCGACCGCCACGAGGATGTCGGCCAGGAGCGCCGCCCGGTCGACCGGCTCCCCGCGGAGCAGCCGAAGCGACGTCGGAGCGACCCGGGCGTCGGGCGGCAGGTCGCCCGCGTCGTGGTTCGCATTCACCCCGATCCCGACCACGGCCTCGCCGTGTCGCACCTCGGCCAGGATGCCGGCGAGCTTTCGGCCCTCCACCACGACGTCGTTCGGCCACCGCACCGCCGCCTCGGGCCAGGCCGCCTCGGCCACCGCGCCGGCGACGACGAGCGTCAGCGGCGGCAGCCGCTCCGGCGGCGTACGCGGGTGAAGCGCGAGCGAGAAGAGCAGGCCCGCGCCGCGCGGGCTCGTCCACGCCCGGCCGCGGCGGCCACGGCCGGCCGTCTGCTCCTCGCAGGCCGCCACGCCGCCCTCGGGCATCCCGCGAGCCAGCTCCTGCGTCGACGGGCATGTCTCGTGCCAGACGTAGGGGTGGCCGAAGGCGCCGCGAAGAAGAGGGACGACCGCGTCCGCACGCAACGTCCCCTCTCCCATGGAACTAGGATAACGCCCGCATGTTCCCGCAACCCAAACGGGCGGAGGCGCGTCTAGTCCTCCGAGATCGGGTACGTGACCAGCCGGCGTATGCAGGCCTGTCGGATCTGGTGCTTGCGGTTCGCGCCAAGGACGGCGACGACCGCGCGCTGGAGACGCTGGTCGAGCGCCATGCACCTGGCGTGCGGCGGTTGGCCGGGTACCTGCTCTCGGATCACGAGGACGCTGAGGACGCCGCCCAGGAGGCGCTCGCAAAGCTTTGCACCCGCATCGGCCAATTTCGGGGGGAGGCTCGGTTCCAGACGTGGCTCTACAGCCTCGTCTCGAACACGTGCCGCGACCTGGGCGAGCGCCAGCGCCGGCGTCGCCACCAGCCGCTCGACCAGGCGGCGGAGTTCGCGAGCGACGAGATCCCGCAGGAGGCGGCGGAGTGGCGCGACCAGCGCCGGCACCTGGCGGAGTGCATGCGCGCGCTCTCGGACGACCAGCGCCGGGTGATGGTGCTGAAGGACGTGCTGCAGCTCTCCTACGAGGAGATCGCCCAGGAGATGGGCATGCCGGTGGGGACGGTGAAATGTCACGCCCACCGCGGCCGGGCCCGCATGCGCCGGGTGCTCGAGCCGGCAGCGCGCGCGGCCGCGGGGTGATCGCAGGCGGCGCGCTGCCGCTGGGCCGCGACGCGATCTGCGACATCATCCCGCACCGAGAGCCTTTCCTCCTCGTCGACGAGATCACCGAGCTCGAGGCCGGCGTTCGAGCGGTCGGCAGCTACCACGTGCGCGACGACGCCTGGTATCTGGCCGGGCACTTCCCGGGGAACCCGATCATGCCTGGCGTGCTCCAGGTGGAGGCGCTGGCCCAGGTCGGTGCGATCTGCGGCCTGGCGCACCCCGATTTCGCCGGCCGACTCGTGCTCTTCGCCGGCATCGACGACGTGCGCTTCAAGCGGGTCGTCCGCCCCGGCGACACGCTCGACCTTCATTGCGAGATCACGCGCCTGCGCGGGCCGATCGGCCGGGCCGACGCCGAGGCGAAGGTCGGCGACGAGCTGGCCTGCCGCGGCACCCTGACGTTCGCGCTCGTCGAGGGGGAGATCGAGTGATCGCCACCTGCGAGCGCGGGGTCGACGTGGTCGGCGTGGGCTCTCGCCTGCCCGAGCGCGTGATGACGAACGACGAGATCGCGACGATGGTCGAGACGTCCGACGAGTGGATCGCGTCGCGCACGGGCATCCGCCAGCGCCGGATCGCGGCCGACGGCGAGTCGGCGGCGGTGCTTGGCGCCGCGGCGGCCGAGCGCGCCCTCGCGAGCGCCGGGATGGCGGGCTCCGACCTCGACCTGATCGTCACGGCCACCGCCAGCCCCGACTTCTACTTCCCGGCGACGGCGACGCTCATCGGCGAGCAGGTCGGCGCGCGCGGCGTGCCCGGCTACGACCTCTCGGCCGCCTGCACCGGCTTCGTCTACGCGCTGGCGCAGGCGTATGGCCAGCTGAGCTCGGGCCTGGCCGAGCGTGTGCTCGTGGTCGGGACCGAGGTCTTCTCGCGCCTCCTGGACTGGAGTGACCGCTCGACCTGCGTGCTCTTCGGCGACGGCGCCGGGGCCGTGGTCCTGGCACGGAACGGGTCGAGCACCGGGATCCTCGGTTTCGAGCTCGGCTCCGACGGGTCGGGCGGCGGGCTGCTCGAGGTGGCCGCGGCCGGGCACCCGGCCGACCCGGCTGCCGACCCGTACGTCCACATGGACGGGGCGCAGGTCTACAAGTTCGCCACGACCGTCTCGGTCGACTCGGCGACGCGGGCGCTCACGGCGGCGGGGCTGACCGTGGCGGACGTCGACGTCTTCGTGCCGCACCAGGCCAACCGGCGCATCATCGACCACGCCGCCCGGCGGCTGGGCCTCTCGGAGGACAAGGTCGTGACGAACGTCGACCGGTTCGGCAACACGTCGGCGGCGTCCATCCCGATCTGCCTCGAAGAGGCGCATGCGGACGGGCGGATCAAGGCCGGCGACGTGGTGCTCATGACCGGCTTCGGAGGCGGGCTCTCCTGGGGCTCGTGCGTGATGGAATGGACACTCCCTCAGAAGGAGGCACGATGAACAAGGTCGCGTTCTGCTTCCCGGGACAGGGGAGCCAGCGCGTGGGCATGGGCAGGGACATGGCCCGGGAGTTCCCCGAGGCCGCGGCGGTGTTCGACGAGGCCTCCGAGGAGGTCGACTTCGACCTGCGGAAGGTGTGCTTCGAAGGGCCGATCGAGCGCCTCTCCGAGACCGACATCACCCAGCCCGCGCTCGTCACGGCGTCGCTGGCGGCCCTGCGCGCGGTGCAGGGGCGGCTGGGCGTGAAGCCGGACGTGGTGATCGGCCATAGCGTCGGCGAGTACGCGGCGATCGCGGCCGCCGAGTCGGTGAACGTGGGGCTCGTGACGCGGCTCGTCCGCGAGCGCGGCCTGGCGATGGCCGCGTCGCGCGCCAAGGGCGCGATGGCCGCCGTCCTCGGGCTGGCCGACGAAGAGGTCGAGCGGCTCTGTGCTGAGGCGGGTGACGTGTGGCCGGCGAACTACAACTGCCCCGGCCAGCTCGTGATCTCGGGCCGCGAGGGCGGGGTCGCCGCCGTCGCCGAGAGGGCCCGCGAGCTGGGCGGGAAGGTGGTGCGGCTGCGCGTGTCCGGCGCCTTCCACAGCCCGCTCGTCGAGGACGCCGCCCAGCGGCTCGAGCCGGTCATCCGGGCCGCCCAGTTCGGCGAGCTGAAGACGCGGCTCATGTCGACCGTGTCGTCGAAGCTCGAGACCGTCGACCGGATCCCGGGGCTCCTGGTGGAGCAGGTGACGGCGCCCGTGCGGTTCACGCAAGCGGTGCAGGGCCTGCTTTCCGATGGCGTCCGCACGTTCGTCGAGATCGGCCCGGGCGGGGTGCTGGGCGGGCTCGTGAAGCGGATCGACCGCTCGGTCACCGCCGTCTCGATCGGCACGCCGGAGGAGCTCTCGGCGGCGGAGGCGAGCCTTGCCGGATCGTGACCTCGAAGGCCGGGTGGCGCTCGTCACCGGCGGATCGCGCGGCATCGGGGCCGCGGTGTGCGCCGAGCTGGCGCACGCCGGGGCGGAGGTGGTCGTCAACTACGCGGCCAACGCCGAGGCGGCCGAGGCCGTCAGGGCGGCGATCGGCGACGGTGCGCACGCCATCCGCGGCGACATCTCGACTCCCGACGGGGCCACGGGGCTCGTCGATCAGGTCGAGTTGGAGGTCGGGCCGATCGCCATCCTCGTGAACAACGCCGGGATCACGCGTGACAACCTCATCATGAAGCTCGACGAGAGCGACTGGCGCGACGTGATCGACACGAACCTGAGCGGGACGTTCTTCACGTGCCGCGCGGTCGCCCGGCCGATGCTGAAGCGCCGGGCCGGAACGATCGTGAACATGTCGTCGGTCGTCGGCCTCCACGGGAATGCCGGCCAGACCAACTACGCCGCGTCGAAGGCGGGCCTGATCGGGCTCACCAAGTCGCTCGCGAAGGAGCTCGGCAGCCGCGGCATCCGCGTGAACGCCGTTGCTCCGGGGTACATCTCGACCGAGCTCACGGACGCGCTCCCGGAGCCGGCCCGCGACGCGATCCTGAAGTCGACGCCGCTCGGGCGGCTGGGGACGACCGACGACGTGGCCCGCGCGGTGCGGTTCCTCGTCTCGGACGCGGCCGCGTTCGTGACGGGCCACGTGCTGGCCGTGGACGGAGGACTGGGGACATGAGCACGCAGAACGGACGCCGCCGGGTGGTCATCACCGGCCTGGGTGGCATCACCCCGTGCGGGAACACGATCGAGGACACCTGGACGAGCGTCAGGGCCGGGCGGTCGGGGGTCTCCCGCATCGAGCGCATCGAGGTGCCCGAGGGCACCCCGGACATCGCCGGGCAGGTGAAGGACTTCGACCCCCTCGAGTACGTCGACCGGAAGACCGCGCGCAAGACCGACCGGTTCGCGCATCTCGCCGTGGCCGCGGCGACCCAGGCCGTCCGCGACGCCGACCTCGACGTCGCCGCCGACGCGGCGCGGATCGGATGCTCGATCGGCACGGGTATCGGGGGCCTGATCACCCAGGAGGTGGCCTACAAGAAGCTCTTCGAGGCCGGCCCCGACCGGCTGAACCCGTTCTGGGTGACGGCGCTGATCTCGAACATGGGAGCGGCCGAGACGTCGATGGCGCTCGGCACCCGAGGGCCGCTCACCACCGAGACGACCGCGTGCGCCGCGTCGGGCATGTCGCTCGGGAACGCGACCATGTACATCCGCGCCGGCATGGCGGACGCGATGCTGGCCGGCGGCGTCGAGTCGCCGATCACGCTGCTCGCGCTGGGCGGGTTCGGCACGATGCGGGCGCTGTCGCGCCGGCTCGACGACCCGGAGGGCGCGAGCCGGCCCTTCGACCTCGGCCGGGACGGGTTCATCCTCTCGGAGGGCTCGACCGTCCTCGTCCTCGAGGAGCTCGAGCGCGCGAAGGCGCGCGGCGCGCGGATCTACGCCGAGGTGCTGGGCTACGGCATGTCGTCGGACTCCCATCACGTCACCGAGCCCGACCCGGTCGGGACGAACCCGGCCCGGGCGATGACGATGGCGATGGAGGACGCCGGCGTGACGCCCGCCGACATCGGCTACGTGAACGCGCACGGCACGTCCACCCCGGCGGGCGACTCGGCCGAGACGCGGGCGCTCAAGATCGCCCTCGGCGACGAGCGGGCCAAGCAGATCCCGATCTCCTCGACGAAGAGCGAGACCGGCCACATGCTCGGCGCCACCGGCGCCGTCGAGACGGCGATCACGGTGCTGGCGATGCGCGACGGCTTCGTGCCGCCGACGATCAACCTGACGGACCCCGACCCGGAGTGCGACCTCGACTACGTGCCCAACGAGGGCCGCGACGCCGACGTCCGCATCGCGATCTCGAACTCGTTCGGGTTCGGCGGCCACAACGCGGTGCTCGTGCTCGGCCGCTGGGATGACGGAGGGTCCTCGTAGTGGCCGACCACATCAGCGTTGACGTGAGCCGCCAGGACGGCGCCGGGCCCCCCGAGCCGGCTCCGCGCACGCGCAACACCTGCCCCACCTGCAACTCGCACTACCGCGAGGATGAGATGGTGGCGAACCTGCGGGTGTGCACGAACTGCGGGCACCACTTCCCGGTGACCGCGCGCGAGCGGATCGTCCAGATCGCCGACGAGGGCAGCTTCAGCGAGATCGCACGCGGCCTGCACTCCGACGACCCGCTCGAATTCGTCGACTCGAAGCCGTATCCCGACCGGCTGCGCGCCGCCGAGCGCACCACCGGCCTTCGCGACGCGGCGATCGCCGGCTCGTGCGAGATCGGCGGCACGGCGGCGGCCATCGTCGTCCTCGACTTCTCCTTTCTCGGCGGCAGCATGGGGTCGGTGGTGGGGGAGAAGTTCGCGCGGGCCGCCGACCTCGCGGTCGAGCAGCGCCTGCCGCTCGTCTCGGTGTCGGCCTCCGGCGGCGCGCGCATGCAGGAGGGCGTCCTGGCGCTCATGCAGATGGCGAAGACCGTCTCGGCCGTCGACGAGCTGCGCGAGGCGGGCCGGCCCTTCGTGTCCGTCCTCGTCCACCCGACCACCGGCGGCGTCGCGGCCAGCTTCGCCGCGCTGGGCGACGTGATCATCGCCGAGCCGGGGGCGCTGCTCTCGTTCTCCGGGCCGCGGGTGGTGAAGCAGACGACGCGCGAGGACCTGCCCGACGACTTCGGCCTGGCAGAGTCGAACTTCCGCCATGGCCACGTCGACCTGATCGTGCCCCGCCCGGAGCTTCGCGACGCCGTCGCCCGGGCGCTCGCGCTCCTCACCGGCGGCCAGCCGTACCGGCCGTCGGTGCTGGTCGGCGACCTCGACCCGATGGGCGCGCTCACGCGGGCGGTTTCGGGGATGCGGCGCCGGATCTCGGACATGAACCCGTTCCGGGACGGGGACGATGGCGACGACTGAGCGATTCCGGCGCCTGCGCCGGCGCGGCGACGGCGATGCCTGGCATGCCGTCCAGCTCGCGCGCCATCAGGACCGGCCCTACACGCTGGACTACCTGGCGCGGATGTGCGACGACTTCCTGGAGCTGCACGGCGACCGCGCGGAGGGTGACGACCCGGCGGTGGTCGCGGGGATCGGCTCGTTCCGCGGCCAGACGGTGGCCTTCGCCGGCCACCAGAAGGGCCGCGATCTGAAGCAGCGCACCCACCGCAACTTCGGTATGCCGAGCCCCGAGGGCTACCGCAAGGCGATGCGGGTCTTCGCGATCGCGGCCCGGCTGGGCTTCCCGGTCGTCACGCTGATCGACACGCCCGGGGCGGCTCCCGGAGTCGGCGCGGAGGAGCGGGGCCAGTCCGGCGCGATCGCGCGGTCGCAGCTCACGCTCATGGGGCTGCGCGTGCCGGTCGTGGCCTGCGTCATCGGCGAGGGCTCCTCCGGCGGCGCGCTGGCGTTCGGGATCGCCGACCGCGTCCTCATGCAGCACAACGCGATCTACACCGTGATCTCGCCCGAGGGCTGCGCGGCGATCCTGTGGAAGGACGCCGGCGAGGCCCGGCGCGCGGCCGCCGCCCTGCGCCCGACCGCCGACGCCTGCTTCGCCCTCGGGGTCGTCGACGCGATCGTGTCGGAGCCGTCGGGCGGCGCCCACCGCGACCACGCCAAGGCGGCCGAGCTCCTCGCCGACGCGATCCAGGTGGAGCTCGACGTGCTGGCGTCGATCCCCCCGCAGCAGCGGCGCGCGGCCCGGCGGGCCAAGTTCCGCGACATGGGCGCGTACGTCGACTAGCCAAGCCCGCCGGTAGGCTCCGCTTCCGTGAATCGGGGCTTGAACCGCTTCGAGCAGGCGTCGGTCGCCGTCGCCGTCGTCGTCTCGGCCGCCGCCGGCGCGCTCGACCTGGCCGGCGCCGCCAACACCGCCGTCTTCGTCGCCTCGGGGCTGGCGCTCGTCGCGCTGGCATGGATCGTGGGCGTCGCCACCGAGCAGCTCGCCGAGAGCTCGGGCCCGAAGGTGGGCGGCGTCCTGAACGCGACCTTCGGGAACGCCGCCGAGCTCATCATCACGATCTTCGCGATCCGCGCCGGCCAGCTCGAGGTGGCGACGGCGTCGATCACCGGGTCGATCCTCGGCAACACGCTGCTCGTCCTCGGGGCCTCCTTCCTCGTCGGCGGCCTCCGGAACGGCCCGCAGACGTTCGACCAGCGGATCGCCGGGATGAACGCCTCGATGCTCGCGCTCGCCGTGATCGGGCTCGGCTTGCCGACGGCGTTCGCCGCCGCGCGCGGCACGGGCTCGGACGCGCAGACGATCTCGGACGTCACCGCGGCCATCCTGCTCGGCCTCTACCTCCTGAGCCTCGTCTACTACTTCCGCACCGGCGGGGGCGGCGGGGGCGGGCATCCGGGCGTGCCGCACTGGACGGCGCGGCTCGCAATGCTCCTGCTGCTCGGCTCGACCGCCGCGGTCGCCGTGATCTCGGACGTCTTCGTGGGAACCCTGGAGGGGGTGATCGCCGACCTCGGCATCAGCGCCGCCTTCCTCGGCCTCGTCATCGTGCCGATCGTCGGCAACATCGCCGAGAACATCGTCGGTATCAAGATCGCCTACGAGAACAAGATGGACTTCTCGATGGTCGTCTCGCTCGGCTCCTCGCAGCAGGTCGCGCTCGGCGTGGCCCCGCTCCTCGTCTTCATCTCGCTCGCAACGCCGCACGAGTTCGACCTCGTCTTCCCGACCATCCAGGTGATCGCGCTCGCCGCTGCGGTCACGATCACGGCGCTGATCGCCGCCGACGGCGAGTCGAACTGGCTCGAAGGCGCCCAGCTCATGGCGGTCTACGCGATCGTCGCCACCTCCTTCTGGTACCTGTGAGCAGCCGCGACCGCATCTGGTTCGGCGTCGTCATCGGCATCGCGGTGCTCGCGGTCGTCATGGAGGCGGCCTCGATACGGGGCGAGTTCGTGTTCGGCGCCGCGTCGCTCGCGCTGATGGGCCTGGCCTGGCTGCTCGGCGAGGCCACCGACCAGGCAGGCAACACCGCGGGCCCGCGCACCTCCGCGCTCCTCAACGCCACGTTCGGCAACCTCCCCGAGGTCGTGATCGTGATCCTCGCGATCAACGCCGGCCTCGACGACATCGCCCGGGCCTCCATCATCGGCTCGGTCATCGGGAACGTGCTCCTCATCCTCGGCCTATCGCTGATCGTCGGCGGGTGGCGGAACGGCGTCCAGTCGTTCAACGAGCGGGTGGCGGCCACGAACTCGTCGATGCTGATCCTCGGCGTCGCCGGGCTCGGCCTGCCCACGCTGTTTGCGGCGCTCCACTCGTCCGAGTCGGCCGACACGCTATCGATCTGGACCGGGGCGCTTCTGCTCCTCTGCTACGCCGGCTACCTCCTCTTCACCTTCAGCATGCCGGGCCAGAAGCTCGAGGATGCGCCCGGCAGCCCGCGCTGGTCCACCCGGGAGGCCGTGGTGGCGCTGGCTGTGACCGCCGTGGCCACAGGGGTCGTCTCGGAGGTGCTGGTCGACTCGATCAAGCCGACGGTCGAGCAGCTGGGCATCCCGCGCCCGTTCGTCGGCCTCATCCTGGTCCCGTTCGTAGGCAACGTGGCCGAGCACTTCTCGGCCGTCCGGCTCGCCTACCGAAACCGGGTCGACTTCTCCATGGCGATCGCGTACGGCTCGGGCATCCAGATCGCGCTCGGCGCGAGCGGTATCGCGGTCTTCTCGTCGATCCTCCTCGGCGACGAGCTCTCGCTGGTCTTCGACCCGCTCCAGATCGCGGCGCTGGCGGCGGCGGCCCTCGTCGCCACGCTGGTCGCGCGCGGCGGCGAGACCAACTGGCTGGAGGGCCTCCAGCTGGTCGTGATCTACCTGATCGTCGCGGTGGCGGTCTGGCTCAGCTGATCGGGTACGCCCGTCCGTTCACGGCCGGCAGCACCTGCCCGGTCACCCAGGCCGGCGTGGTCGTGAGCCCGGGCTGGTAGTTGTAGGCGCCGGACGGGAGCTGGCGGGCGTGGAGCCACGACAGCGACTGGCGATTGCTGAGATGACAGCGGCTGCGGGCCTGGATCGCCCACGAGGTCGACTGGCTGTTCGCCGCGCTGCCCGGCAGGAGCGCGTATCCGTGCGACGAGGTCTGGGTCGTGTTGAGATAGCCGTAGGCGTGCACCACGGAGCGGGCCGTGCACGACTCGCCGGACGCCCGCAGCGCCATCACGGCCGCCGAGGTGTCGTCGGCGTCCGGGGCGGCCGACGCCGACCACGAGTAGCCGCCGTTCGACCGCTGGGCGCCGCGGATCACCGCCAGCGAGCTGCGCGGGGCGGGGACGCCGGCCGCGCGCAGGGCGATGACGCCCCAGTAGGTCGCGTTCTGGGTGGCGCCGATGACGCCGCTTCCCCCGATGCGCGTGCGCAGTGCGGTCACGAGGTTTCGGCCGGCGAAGCTGCGCGGGTTCTTCCCGACGGCGACGACGGCCAGGATGCCGCGCTCGAGCGCGAAGGCGTTCCGCCAGCTCCTGGCGTGGTGGGCCAGGTAGGTCGTCATGGTGCGGCCGCCCGGGCGGCGGGCCTTGCCCGGCGAGCGGCCGGCGGCGCGAAGGCCCATGGCGGCCCACTCCGTGAGCGACACGTTGGCCTTGCGCGTGCCCGCCTCGGCGATGCCTCCGGACGGGCGCTGGTGGCTCAGGAGATAGCCGGCTCCGGTTCCGGCATAGGCCGCCGGAGCGAGCACGAGGACGGCGGTTACGGCGATGACGGTCGGTCGGATCATGTTCCCTCCATGGGTGCGAAGCTGCCATGCAGCCGGCGGTCGTAGCGGTCGAGCATGCGGATCAGCCCCGTGCCGGCGACAAGGGCGATCACGGCGTTCCCGGCGGCGTGGGCGACGTCGAACCAGATGCCGGCCGAGACCAGCGCCACGAACGACGACGCGTCGGCGCCTGGGCCGAACGCGCTCCATTCCCAGACGTCCATCAGCCAGTCGAAGCCGAAGCCGCACACGATCCCGAACGCGGCGAGCGCGAACCGGTTTCGGAGGACGCGCGGCATCCAGCCGGCGATCAGCCCGACCAGCCCCCAACCGAGCATCTGCCAGGGCGTCCACGGCCCCTGGCCGAGGAACGCGTTCGACGCCAGTGCGGCCGCGGCGCCCGTGGCGAGGCCCGCCCGCGGCCCGAGGCTCGCACCGGTCACGGCCGTGATCATCGTCACCGGCTGGACGTTGGGGACGGCGGCGAAGACGACCCGGCCGGCGGCCGCCGCGGCGGCCAGTGCCGCGACGAGTGCCAGCTCGCGGCTGCGGTTGGGGCCGGTCTCGACCGCCGCCAGGACGAGCGCCAGCGCCACGAGGGCGGCCAGGGCGACCAGCTCAAGCATGGACGGCCTCCGACGCAGGAACGGCCCGCGGGGCGATGCGGCCGTCCGCCATGGCCACCGCCGCGGTCGCCACGTCGGCAACGAACGGCGCGTCGTGGCTCACGACGACGACGCCCGCTCCGCCGGCCGCGAGCCCGCGGACGAGGCCGCAGAGAGCGTGCTTTCGGCGGCCGTCGACGCCGCGGGTCGGCTCGTCCAGGACGACGAGGTCGGGCCGCATGGCCGTGACCGATGCGATGGCGAGCCGCTGGCGCTCGCCGCTCGAGAGGTCGCGCGGGTGCTCGGCGGCGGCCCACCCGAGGTCGAAGCGCTCGAGCTCGGCCTCGGCCCGGGCCCGCCGCAGCGGCGCCGGCACGCCCAGGTTCGCGAGCCCGTACTCGACTTCCTCGAGGGCGGTGTCGTGGAGCAGGTAGGCGCCGGGGTCCTGGGCGACGTAGCCGGCCCGCCCGCGATGAGCTGCCGAGCCGGCGTCGAGCCCGACGAGCCTGCACAGCGCCAGCGCCAGCGTGGTCTTGCCGGCGCCGTTCGGGCCGGTCACTGCCGTCACCGCGCCGCGCTCGAAGGCCGCCGAGACGTCGTCCAGCGCCTGCGTCGTCCCGAGCCGCTTGGAGGCATGGGCGAGCCGTCCGGCCGGGTCGGCGGGGTTGGCGGCCGGCGGTGGGGTGCTCGGAGCGCGCGGCAGGAGCCAGGGTTGGTCGGCGAGCGCCCGGCGGGCATCGGCCGGTGGAGCGTCGACCACGATCTCGCCGGCGCGCATCGCGACGACCCGGTCTGCGACGTTGAACAGCCGCTCGGTGCGGTGCTCCGCCACGACGACGGCGATGCCGTGCCGGTCGCGCAGGTCGAGGAGGGTGCGGAGGAGCTCGTCGGCGGCCGCCGGGTCGAGCTGGCTCGTCGGCTCGTCGAGCAGGAGCACCCGCGGCCCCATCGCGAGCACCGACGCAATTGCGACCCGCTGGCGCTCGCCGCCCGACAGGGTGCGGGTGGTGCGGCCGGCGAGGTGCTCGGCGCCGGCCATCCGCAGGGCGTCCAGGGCACGCGGGCGGATCTCCGCCGCCTCGACGCCCAGGTTCTCGAGCCCGAACGCCGCCTCGGCCAGGACGCCGCTCGACACGATCTGGGCCTCGGGGTCCTGGAAGACCAGGCCGGCGTGGCGGGCCAGCTCGCCCGGCCGGTGCCGGCGGGTGTCGAGCCCGCCGACCCGCACACGGCCGTGCAGCTCGCCGCCGTGGAAGCGCGGGACGAGGCCGAGCGCCGCCCGAAGGAGCGTCGACTTCCCGCTCCCCGACTCGCCGACCAGGAGCACCAGCTCGCCCTGCTCGACCGACAGGTCAACGTCCTGGAGCGCCGGCCTGCCGTCTGCGGCGTAGCGGTGGCTCACTCCCTCGAAGCTCAGGGCCGCCATCGCACCACCCACGCGAACGCCGCCGCAAGGACGGCCAGGCCGGCCGCGCCCGCAAGTGCGGCCGGCGTCCACGGGTCGCCCAGCAGGTCGAAGTAGCGGAAGTCGCCCGCCCCGGTGGCGACGGCGGCGAGCACCAGCGCGAGCGCCGCCGCGCCGAGGAGCGTGAGGACGCGCTCCCGGCCGGAGAGCCCCCGCACCGGCGCCGCCGACCGCGAGGGGCCGGCGTAGCCGCGCGCTTCCATCGCCTCGGCGACCGCAAGAGCCCGTTCGAGCGACATGCCGACGAGCGGTCCCATCAGGCGGGCGGCGGTGCCGGGGCGGGAGACCGCCGCCGCCCGCGTTCGGGCTGCGACCAGCACGCCGGCAGCGTCGCGCTCGAGGGCCGGGAGCATCTGCGTGGTGAGCGAGGCGATCATCGCCGACCGCGGGGCCACGCGGGCCACCGCCCGCAGCAGGAGGTCGGAGTCGGCCAGGCGCACGAACGCCCCGGCGGCGAGGGCGGTGGCCGCGATCCGCAGCCCGGCGGCGGCGCCGTAGGCCAGCTCCTCGGTCGTGATCTGGGTGTCGAGGATCGGGATGTCGGGGCCGCGCCAGAGCGTCGTCAGCCCCTGCACCGCCACGAACGGCTCCAGCAGGAAGACGGTCAGCCCGGTCAGGATCGCGAAGGCGGCGTAGATCCGCCGCGGCGGAGCGGCCGCCGCCAGGAGCAGCCCTCCGGCGAGCGCGGTGGCCGCCGGCCAGAGCGGGTTGTCGAGCGTGATCGCCGCGATGCCGACGGCGCTGGTCATGAGGGCGACGGGGAGCGGCTTCACCGCTGGCCGCCCGCCGCCACGACATGGCCGCCGCCGTCGAGCGCCACCGCATAGGTGCTCGCAATCGCGTTCGGATGCTCGGCCAGCGTCCGGGCCGCCGCGCAGGCCGCCCTGGGGATGTCGCCGGCCACGATCAGCTCGGCCGAGCGGCCGGTCGCCTCGCCTGGCTGGTAGGCGGCGATCAGCGCATGCGCCTGCGGCTCGGGCTTCGGCCCGCCGGGCGTGCGGTAGACCATCACCCGCCCCGCGTCGAGGTAGACCGTGAGCCCGCGGCCGCGCCACAGGCTCGGGCTGAGCGCGCCGGCCGCCTGAGCGAAGGTCTCGACCCGGACGGTGAACGGCGCCGGGCTCTCGGTGAGGCGCGCGCCGGCCGCCCGAAGCGTCCCGGCGACGTCGGCGGAGCATGGCAGGCCGGTGACGTCCACGGCCTTCGGCCGGTGGCCGTCGAACCCGTGCACGAACGGCTCGGGCCAGGCGCCGATCGTGACGGGCACGTGGATGAGGTCGCTCCAGTAGCGGTAGTCCCACCACTCCCGATCGCCGGGCCGCAGGCGATAGTCGGCCGCCCCGCGGTCGGCCTCGACGCCGTTCACGAAGTAGAGCCAGTCCCACCCGGCCGAGCGGTCGCCGCGCAGGCCGTCGATCGACTCGACGAAGCGGCCGCCGTAGGACGTGTCGACCTGGGTAGTGCGGCGCAGCGCGTCGAGCGCCGACTGGTCCGGCGCCGCTCGGGCGCCGTCGACGCGCACGCGGCCGAACTCACGGGTGACGGTGACCGTCACCGCGGCAGGGCCGGGGGGCGGAGCCGCGGCCTGCGAGCCGCAGCCTCCGCCCACCGTCCCCAGGATCGCCCCGGCTAGGAGGAGCCGACGTGCACCCATACCGTCGGCGAGCGGATCGTGCCGGGGTGGGTGGCGCGCACGGCGTACGTCCCCGTGTGCGTGAACCGGACCGTGACCCTGCCCAGGCTTCCGGCCTGTGTCGCGGCGCCGTTCACCGACACCCATGCATGTGCGGAGGGCGTGGCGTTCCCGGCGTCGTCGTAGGAGACGACCGTGAACGTCTCGGTGGCGCCCGGCTCCAGGTTTCGAGAGGTGGCCTTGAGGCCCAGCGTCGGCTCCGTGGCGCCCGTCGTGGCGTCGAACGTCGTCCAGTAGAAGAGCGCGTGCATCCCCGGAGCGGCCTTCACCGAGCCGGCGCCGACCGACGACAGTACGTGCCCGACCTTGAACGCCCAGAAGTGCGACGCGTCACCCGCGCGGCCGGCGATCGAGTCGACGAAGAACCCACAACACGAGAACCAGGTGAGGCCCACGCCGAAGTTGTGGTTCCGGCTCGCTCTGATGAGCGCGCCGAGAGGGGTGGGCTGCGAGAGCGCGTGGCCCTTCACCGTGCCCGTGAACGGCACGGGCCGGCCGGCGAAGACGGTGTGGCGCGGGCCTTCGACCCGAACTGAGACATGGACATTGGCGGCGGCTGGACCCGCGGCCACCAGGATGGCGATGGCGGCAACGGCCGCTGCGAACGTCAGGCGAAGCCTGTGCAACGTGTCCTCCTTCCTCGAGAGGCATCGACGTCAGATCGCGAGCGGCAGGTCTTCTGGCTCGGACGCGGCTCCCGGTCTCCCGGGCCGCCCGGCCTGCCTTCCCGGCCTCTCGGCCAGTGGCCACCTTTCGGTGTCGCCGGAACGGACGTCCTCACAGCGGCGGGACCGCGCCGGATTCGCACCGGCTTCCCTTGACCGCTCGCGGGGCGCGAGTGTACCAAGATGGATGACTCCACGTTGCGGCGAGCCTGGTCGTTCGGCTGTGGAGTGCTGGTCATCGCCGGGGGCTGCGGCTGCGAACCGTCGCATCGCGGCATCCTCGGTCGGCCCAATAGGGGACTATTGGGCCTCCCTGCGTTCTAGCGCTGCTCGGTTCTCGCCGCCCAGGACATCACCGCGACGTGGAGTCGGCCATCTCTACGGTCGCTCGCCCGCGGGGTAGCAGCCGAGGTAGGCGAGCTCGGCCACGTGCTCCTCCAGCTCGCGGAGCGCCGCCGAGACGGACGCGTCGAGCGGGTGGCCCTCGAGGTCGGCGTAGAACTGGTAGTTCCAGGGCCGCCCGGCGATCGGGCGCGACTGCAGCGAGGTCATGTTGACGGCGTGGCGGCCGAGCGGCTCGATGGCGTCGACCAGCGCGCCGGGGTGGTGGTGGGTCACGAACCGCACCGCCGTCCGCCAGGCCTGGCCGTTCACGCGGTCCATCCGGGTGTGGGCGGCGATCGCGACGAAGCGGGTGTAGTTCTGGGCGTGGTCGGAGACGTCGTTCAGGAGCACGTCCAGGCCGTGCTGCTGCGCGGCCGCCCGCGACGAGATCGCCGCCTGGCGCGGGTCGGCGGCGTCGGCGACCCGACGGGCGGCGCCGGCCGTGCTCGGGGCGACGTCCGGGAGCGCGTCCGGGAGGGAGGAGAGGAACCGGCGGCACTGCGCCAGCGCGGCCGGATGCGAGTGGATGCGGGCCAGCGCGTCGATGTTCGTACCTGCAAGGCCGACCAGGCAGTGGGGGACGGCGATGACCACCTCGTCGACGATGGCGAGCGGCGCATGCGCGAGCAGGTCGTACGTCTCGGGGATGACGCCCGCGAGCGAGTTCTCGATGGGGAGCACGCCGCAGGCCGCCTCGCCGCGGGTCACGGCGCGCATGACGTCGGCGAACGACCGGCACGACACGAGCTCGGCGTCCGGGTACAGCCGGCCGGCCGCCTCGGCGGCGTAGGCGTTCTCCTCTCCGAAATGGGCGACGGTCGCCGGCATCAGATCCTCCGTTTAAACGAGAAAGGCCCCCGGTGCTCCGGAGGCCGCTTCGGTCGCTTCGCGTGGTCGCGTGCGCTCAGCCGCCTCCGGTGTCCCTGGTAAAGGCGAAGCCGAGCTGCAGCGACGAGTACATTGCGCGCCATGCTACCAGAGGACGCGCTGGTCTCGGCGATCGCGCGAGCCGTGGGGCCGCCGTCCGGCGGGGTCGCGCTCGGCATCGGTGACGACGCCGCCGTCCTCGACGACGGCACGGTCGCCTCGACCGACGTCCTGGTGGAGGGCGTCCACTTCGACCTGGCCCGCACGAGCCCCCGCGACGTGGGGCACCGAGCGGCCGCGGCCAACCTGTCGGACCTGGCGGCGATGGGGGCCCGGCCGGTGGCGCTCCTGGCGGCGTTCGGGCTTCCGCCCGGGTTCGAGGACGCCGCCGAGATCGCGGCCGGAATGAGCGAGCACGGTGTTCCCATCGCCGGCGGCGACCTGTCGCGGGCGCCGGTCCTGATCGTGTCTGTGACGGCCATCGGGCGGTCCGAGCGGCCGGTGCGCCGCTCCGGCGGACGGTCCGGCGACGTCCTCGTCGTCACGGGCGAGCTGGGCGGCCAGGCCGCCGCCGGGTACGCCCGGCGCCTGACGCCGCGGATCGAGGAGGGGTGCGCGCTGGCGGCCGTCGCGACCGCCATGATCGACCTCTCCGACGGGATCGCGACCGATGCGGAGCGACTGGCCCGGGCATCGGGGACGGGCGCCGTCGTCGAGCTCGAGCGGCTGCCGCGCGCGCCCGGCGCCACCGTCGAGCAGGCGGCGGCGGGCGGCGAGGACTACGAGCTCCTGGCGGCGCTTCCACCCGGCGCCGAGCCGCCGGTGCCGGTCACCGTCGTCGGCCGGCTCACCGCCGAGCCGGGCGTGCTGCTCGTCGACGCGACGGGCGCACCCCGCACGCTTCGCGGCTGGGACCATTTCGCGTGATCCCGGTCCTCGCAGGGCTCACGGCCGCCGTCATGTGGGGCCTCTCGACGGTGGTCGCGTCGCGCTCGACGAAGGCCATCGGCTCGCAGGGCGCCCTGGCGTGGGTCATGCTCATAGGCGGCGTGCTCACGCTCGCGCTGGCGCCGCTCTCGGGCATCCCGCACGGCATCTCCGGGTCGGCCTGGGCCTGGGCGGTCGCCGCCGGCATCGGGTCGGCGTTCGGGCTCTCGATGATGTACCGGGCGCTGCGGGTCGGGAAGGTCGGGGTGGTGGCGCCGATCGCCTCGACGGAGGGCGCGCTCGCGGCGCTGCTCTCGATCGCGCTCGGCGAGCGGTTGACCGTGGGCGTCGCCATGTGCCTGGGCGTGATCGCGCTCGGGATCTTTGTCGTCACGCTGCGAGGGTCGGCCACCGACATCCACATGCGCCCGTCGCTCTACGCGATGATCGCCGCCTGCAGCTTCGGCATCGGCCTTGTCGGGAGCGCGAAGGCCGGCGACGAGCTGGGGGCGCTGTGGACGATCCTGGTGGCCCGGGCGATCGGCGTGACGGCGATCGCCGGCCCTCTCCTGGTTACGCGGTCGCTGCCGCGCCCCGGTCGGGTGTGGTGGATGGTGACGTTCTCGGCGCTTGCCGAGCTGATCGGCTTCGCGGCGTTCATCGGCGGGTCGGGGAACGGCGTCGCGATCCCAGCCGTGCTCGCGTCGCAGTTCGCCGCCGTCGCGGCGGCCACGAGCTACGTGGTGTTCGGCGAGCGGCTCGGCCTGCGCCAGCGTGCCGGCGCAGCGGTCATCTTCGCCGGGGTTGCGGTGCTCTCGCTGCTACGCGCCTGACCCGGCGCCGAGCCAGGTCGAGAGCTCGTCCTCGATCCGCCGCCGCGGGAGCGCTCCGATCAGCTTCTTCTGCATCTGGCCGCCCTCGAAGACCATGACGGTCGGGATCGAGAGGATGTCGTAGCGGGCCGCCGTCTGGAAGTTGTCGTCCACGTTCAGCTTGGTGAACTTGACGCGGCCGGAGTGCTGGCCGGCGAGCTCGTCGAGGATCGGGTCCATCACCCGGCAGGGGCCGCACCACGGCGCCCAGAAGTCGACGACGACCGGCTGGTCGGAGCCGACGACCTCGGCGTCCCAGTTGGAGTCGGTCACCTCGAGCATGCGCTCGGCCATGGCTGGACTATACCCCGCTGCTTATGCGTGGATGTAGACGCTCATTCCCAGGCTGACCATGGTGAAGAGCCGCTCCGCGTCGGGAACCTGCATACGGATGCAGCCGTGCGAGACGCTGTAGCCGATCGAGTTCGGGTCGTCGGTTCCGTGGATGCCGACACCCGGCGACGAGAGGCCCATCCAGCGGGTCCCGAGCGGGTTTCCGGGCCCCGGCGGGATCGGCACGGCGCCCTGCGCCCACGGCGCGTCCGGCGGCGGCACCCAGGTCGGGTTCTCGACCTTGCTGATGATCGTGAAGCGCCCGTCGGGCGTCGGGTAGGCGGGCTGGCCGACCGCGACCGGGAACGTCACGTTGGGGTGGCCGAAGCGCTCCAGCGTGAGCATGTGCGACGACTGGTCGATCTCGATCCGGCCGGACAGGGCGCCCAGCGTGTAGACGCCGACCGCGCCGTCGATCGGCAGGTTGCTCGCCTTCTGGAACGCCTTCACCGCGGCGACCGTGCCGCCCGCGTAGACGCCGCTCGGCTTGGCGTGCAGGAAGCCCTGCCGCTTCAGGAGCTTCTGGAGGTCGCTCACGTCCTTCCCGATCGCGCCCTGGCGCAACGTGGCGTCGCCGAGGTGCTCCGTCGAGTCGACGACGAACTGCATCCGCTTCTCCGTCCGGTTCCCGGCCTTGTCGTGCGCGGCCACCGAGAGCGTGTGGCGGCCCTGCGAGAGCGGGATCGCCGGGCGCGTCCCCGGCTGCGTGCGCAGGCCGTCGAGCCGCACGGTCTCGTGCGCCGGCGCGGTGTCGGTCACCTTGACGGCAAGAATCGGCCGGCTCGAGTGGACGACGTCCGGAAGGGAGATCGCGACATCGGGCGCCGTGGCGTCGATCTCGACGTCGACCGTCGCCGTGCGCTGGTTGCCGGCGGCGTCGGCGGCGGTGACGGAGACGGGGTACGTCCCGTCCGAGACCCCGAGCGACAGCGCGAAGCTGCCGTCGCTCTTGGAGATGGTGTGCGCGGTGACGACGTCGGCCGCAGCGGTGACGCGGACGCCCGGCTCCGTATGGCCGGTGAGGTCGAGCGTTTGCGCGCGCACCCAGCCGTGCGGAACGGCGCCCAGCTGGAGCCGCGGCGCGTGGGTGTCGACGGTGAACGCCCATGAGCGGTTGACCGCGCTTCCGAAGAGGCCGTCGCCCGTCGCCCGGACGGACACCGTGTGGCGCCCGTCGTCCAGGTGCATGCCGGCGAGCCGGATCGACCCGCCGGAGAGCGAGCTCTGCGTCGTCACGTCGCGGCCGTCGATCCGCAGCGTGTAGCGGCCCAGATGCGAGGCGTTCGAGACGCCGACCGAGATCGGCGGGGTCGCCGACTTCACGTTCGCGCCCGCGAGCGGCGTCACGGGGCCGAGATCCGCGCGTGACGAGAGGCCGTAGGCGGCGACGGCGGTGACTCCAACGACAACGGCCGCCGCGGCACCCGCCGCGGCCTTGGCTCCGGCGGAGTGCAGCCACCGTCCCATGACACTCTCAATGTACCAGCGAAGCCCGCCAACCTGGTAACCGCAACCCGCCGCGTTCGTATCATCCCCCCGTGGCCACGGAGCAGCAGCTGACAAACGGCGCGATCGCCGACCGATTCGAGCTCATGGCCGACCTGCTCGAGCTGGAGGGCGCGGTCGTCTATCGGATCCTCGCCTACCGGCGGGCGGCGAAGTCGCTCCGTGAGACCCCCGAGTCCGTCGCCAGGCTCTCGGCGGAGGGCCGGCTCACGTCGCTCCCCGGCGTCGGCGAGACGGTCGCGGCCAAGGTGGGCGAGCTCCTCGAGAGCGGTGAGATCTCAGCGCTCGACAAGCTGGTCAAGCGAAATCCGCCCGGCGCGATCACCATCATGCACATCCCCGGGATCGGCCCCAAGACGGCGCGGCGAATCTTCTCGGAGCTTGGCCTCGAGACCGTCGAGCAGGTGCGCGAGGCGGCGGAGGCCAAGCGCATCCGCAGCCTGGGCGGCCTGGGCCAGAAGACCGAGGAGGCGATCCTCGAGGGCCTGAAGGACGGCGACGGCACGCCGGTGCGGCGCACGTCGATCGGCCGGCTCCTCCCGCTAGCCGAGCGGATCGTCGAGGAGCTGGGCCGCTGCGACGCCGTCGTCCGGTGCCAGCCCGCCGGGAGCCTGCGCCGGTTCGCCGAGACCGGCAAGGACATCGACATCGTCGCGGCGGTCTCCAACCGGCTCACGGCTGGGGAGGCGTTCGTCGCGCAGGACTGGGTCGCACAGGTCGCCTCACGCGGCGACAACCGGATCGCGGCGGTGGCCCACGACGGCACCGTGGTTGAGCTGCGCATGGTGCCGCCGGAGGTGTACGGCAACCTGCTCCAGCACCTCACGGGCTCCAAGCACCACAACGTCGCGCTGCGCGAGGCGGCCGTGCGCGCCGGGCTCAAGGTGAGCGAGTACGGCATCGAGGAGGTCGAGACCGGCGAGGTGCTGGCGTGCGAGGAGGAGGTCGAGGTCTACGAGCGGCTCGGGCTGCCGTGGATCCCCCCGGAGCTGCGCGAGAACCGGGGCGAGATCGAGGCGGCCCGCAAGGGGCAGCTCCCCGACCTCCTCGAGATGGATCAGATCCGGGGCGACCTGCACACGCACACCGACTGGTCGGACGGGAAGGCGACGCTCGAGCAGATGGTCGCGGCGGCCCGGGCCCGCGGCTACGGCTACATGAACGTCACCGACCACTCGCCGGCTGTCGGGTTCGGGATGGGGCTCGACGCCGGCCGGATGCGCGACCAGGTCGAGCGGGTGCGCGCGCTGGCCGAGACGCTTGCCCCGGACTTCGTGCTCCTGGCCGGGGCCGAGGTCGACATCCTGCGCGACGGGTCGCTCGACTACTCCGACGAGCTTCTCGCCGAGCTCGACGTGGTGGTGGCGAGCGTCCACGCCTCGCACCGGCTGTCGGCGGCCGACCAGACCAAGCGGATCTGCGCCGCGCTCGAGAACCCGCATGTCGACATCCTGGGCCATCCCACCGGCCGCCGGATCGGCAGCCGCGAGCCGAACCCGCTCGACATCGAGGCCGTGATCGCGAAGGCGGTTGAGACCGGGACGAGCGTCGAGGTGAGCTGCCAGCCCGAGCGGCTCGACCTGCGCGATACGCACGTGCGGCTCGCAGTCGAGGCCGGTGCCCTGCTCGCCGTCGACACGGACGCCCACTCGGTCGCCGCGCTCGACTACCTGCGCTACGGCGTCGCGACGGCCCGGCGCGGCTGGGCCACGACCGAGAACGTCGTCAACACGCGCGAATGGCCCGAGCTGCAGGCGCAGCTCGGGCCATAGGCTCGCGCGGTTCGGCTACGAGGCTTCCGGGAGGATCTCCCAGACGGTGTTCTTGCCGTGCTGCTGGGTGAAGAACCACCGCGCACTGGCGAACGCGCCCACGCGTCCCTGCATTCCGGCGACAAATGGGGAGCCCGACGAGACGTGCACGCCGGTCACCTCGTTGTCGCCGTCGTTCTGGAAGCCCGGCGTGCCGGCGTCCAGGAGCGCCGCGTCGGCCTCCGCCTCCGGGTCACGCCCCTCGGCGATGAACCGCACCGGGTGCGCCGGATCGGTCATGTCGTATGCCCAGAGCGAGTCGAGCGTGTTGAGCTGCGCGTGCAGTCCGTCACCGCGATCCTCGCCGGCGAGGAGCGTGTTGCGGTCGGCAAACGCCACGTTGTCGAACGCGGCGTGTGTCGCATCGCCGAGCCCCAGGATCGAGATGTGCCCCTGGCCGCCGGCGCCGATCCGCACGGTGAAGAGGCTCCCCCACGAACCTCTCTTTGCGAGCGCCGGCACGGAGCCCGCGTCGGCATTCGTGTCACCGGTCGCCGCGAAGACGAACGTGTGGAAGCCGGATCCGGGCCGGAACTGGAGGTTCTCGGGGCGCTCGAAGGGCGTTGCCCCCGCGGCCTTGGCGAGCGCGTTGGCGTCGAACGGCGCCATGCCGTGCGTGGCGGTGTTGTGGATCGTGATCCACTTCGCCGGCCAGGACGTGCCGAGCGTATGCAGCTTGAGCCGATCCTGGGAGAAGACGTCGCCGGACGGGTTTGCGGCATGGAACCGCACTGCGTGGCCGTTGATCGTGACCTGGAGGGCCTGGAGCTTTCCGCCCTTCATCAGATCACTCCGGTTCTTCGGCACGAACCGGTAAATGAACGAGTTCGGCTGCTTTGCGACCTCGGGCGCCGCCGGATCGGACGGGTCGACGGTCACCTCGGTGCCACCGACGTCTTCGGCCAGGATCAGGTTGCCCTGGTCGTCGGGATGGATGCCCTCATAGCCGCCGCGGCCGATCGCCTCCAGCGTGGTTCGCTTCGCCGGCCAGTCCATCGAGAGCTGGATCGGGGCGGCCACGTTGTCGTTTTCCTGTGTCGCGAGAAGCGTGTGCGTGAACGGATCCCACGTCGTGCCGTCAAGCGAGTTGAGGTGCGTCAGGCCGTCGCTCCCGACCGGCGTCAGGAGCGTGATGCGGTGGGCCGGGTCGGTCACGTCGAGGTTGACGCGCGTGACGTACGCGAGGTCGCCCTCGAAGAGCTCGTGACCCTGGAAGAGGAAGTGCGTGCCGTAGTCGTAGCCATGGGTCGGCCCCGGGAGGCCGTGCTTGAACACCAGGTAGGTGTTCTGGTCGGGCTCGGTCTTCGTCGGCTCGATCGGCTGGGTCGAGCCGTCGTTCAGAAAGCCGAACTTCGTGATCAGCCCGGACGGGTTCTCGAGTCGGTCCGAGCCCTGGGCGACCTTCGTCAGCGTGAATCCCGGCGCGATCTTGTTGGCCGGGTGTCCGACTCGGTGGTTGGCGTTGGGAACGCCCGGCGGCGAGATGGCTGCCGCGGCCGGGGCCGCAGCGGCGGCAAGCGCGCATGCGGCGACCACCAGAACTGCACGTCTCATGGGTGTCCTCCGGTGAAGGGTGCCTCCTGTCGGCGGTCACCCTAGGCCCGGGAATGTTCACCCTGGGCGAAGAACTGGGGTCGATCCGGTGTCGATCCGGTTAACGGTCTGTGGGGGCGACGATCTCGCCCTCCAGGACCTCGGGCTCGACAGCGCCCGGGTTCACGATGACCCGGTCGGCCCAGTAGAACTGCGCCCGCAGGGCGGCATAGACGTCGACCACGTCGGGAGCGATCTCGGCGAGCTCGGCCGGGTGCACGTCGACGGCGATGGTGTCTGCGGCGTTCACACCTCGAGGGTACGGGTGCCCGGGGCGGGCCGCAACGGGCCGTCAGTCAGTCGGTCGTGTCGGCGAGGTGCTCCAGGAGCTCGACGACGTCGGCCGGGCCGTCGACGACGGCGTCTGCCGCAGCCAGGAGCGCGCGCGGAGCCTCGGGCGATCGCACGGCGACCCGCACCGTCGCCTCGCGAAACGCGTCGACGTCGCTCGAGTCGTCGCCGACGAAGAGGATCTCCGTGATGTGCCGGCGCCCGCGCAGCCGCTTCACCGCCGCGCCCTTGTCGACCGCGATCGGCGGGCGGACCTCGAGCACCATCCGGCCGAAGCTCGACGCGAGCCCCGCCCGCTCCAGCTTCGGCACGATCTGCGTCTCGAGGTAGCGGGCCGCGTGGTCGGCGCGAGGCGAGCCGCGGAAGTGGATCGTGAAGGTGATCCCCTTGTCCTCGATATGGCAGCCGAGCTCGGGGAGGAGCCCGTCGTTTCGCACGAGCTGGAGCGCGTCGGCCATCGGCTCCACGTACTTGGCGGCCTGCGGGGCGAGGTGGACGGCGCCGTCGCGCCACACCTCGAGGCCGTGGTTCCCGGAGATCGCGACGGCGTCGAGCGGCACCATGCGCCGGGCCTGGGCGGCGGGCCGGCCGGTCACGCAGGCCACGAGCGCGTAGACCCGCGTCAAGCGGTCGAGGGCATCGAGCGCCTCCGGGACCACCCGGGCGTCGTCGGGCGTCGCGGCGATCGGTGCCAGCGTGCCGTCGATGTCGCACACCACGCCGCCGTGCCGCGGATCGGCCCTCAGAGGTGCCACGAGACGCGCCAGGCTCCGGTCCACGGGCTCGTACACTATCGGTGTGTCAGAGCGGACCCTGGCCCTCGTGGGCATCGGACTGGCGGCCGGGTTCCTCTCCGGCGTGCTGGGAGTCGGGGGCGGGATCCTGATCGTCCCGCTCCTCGTCGCCGGTGCCGGGTACCAGCCGAAGCGGGCCATGTCGACCTCCCTGGCGGCAATCCTCCTGACCGCGATCGCGGCCGCCGCGTCGCACGCACAGGCCGGGAACGTGGCCTGGCGCGACGCCCTGCTGATCGGCATGCCGGCCGTGGTCGGCGCGGTCTTCGGCGCCTGGATCCACCAGCGGATCACCGCCAGGACAGTGACGCTGGCGTTCGCCGCGTTCCTGCTCGCGACGGCGGTGAAGCTGGCGTTGTGAGCCACGAGCTGATCGCAGTCGCGCTCGGCGTCCTGGCAGGCACCCTCTCGGCGCTCTTCGGCGTGGGCGGCGGCATCATCTTCGTGCCGACGCTGATCTTCCTCGGCCACACCGCCCACGTCGCCGTGGCGACTTCGCTGGCGGCGATGGTGCCCGTGATCGCGATGGGCGCCTGGCGCCAGACGCGCTACGGCACGGTCAACTGGCACGACGCGCTGATCGTCGGCGTCGCCTCCGTGCCGATGACGAAGGTCGGCGAGGTGGTGGCGACCTCGATCGGCAACCAGACGCTGGAGCGCATCTTCGCCATCATGCTGGTCATCGTGGCCGCCCAGCTCGCCTGGCGCGCGCTCCACCCACCCGCTGGCGATCCGTCAAGCTGAAACACCGGTGCCTGATGCCAATGTTTCAGGCTGAACGGCCGACCTCGATCTCGTAGAGCGCAGGCATCGGCATCGCGTCCCAGACGTCGAATCCGACCGCGGGGTCGAGGCAGTTGAGCGCAAGCGCGATCAGGTTGCCGTGGCTGGCTGCAGCGATCGTCGCCCCGGGGTGCCGCGCCGCCAGCTCGGCGAGCACGCGGGTGGCGCGGGCCTGGGCCGCCCGGCTCGACTCCCCGCCGGAGTGAGCGCGGTCGAAGTCGTCCCAGCTGCGCCGGACCTCCGCGTACCAGTCCGCCAGCGGCTGGGGGCTGAGGAGCCGCTCGCGCAGATCGGCGAGGACCTCCACCTCGAGGCCGTGGCGCGCTGCGACGGGGAGCGCCGTCTGGAGCGCGCGCGGGTACGGGCTCGAGTAGACGGCCGCCAGGGGCTCGTCCGCGAGCCTCGCCGCGAGCTCGTCAGCGTCAACCGCCCCTCGGGCGGAGAGTGGCCGGTCGTTCTGCTCGTTCGCGCCGCTCTGCGGCACGGGCTCCGCGTGGCGGATGAGGAGGATCCGCGTCAGCGGCTGGCGGAGAGGATCTCGTCGGCGCGGCGCTTCAGGTCGTCGACGACGGCCGGGTCGCGGAGCGTCGTCGTGTCGCCCAGCTCGTGGCCCTCGGCGATGTCCTTCAGAAGCCGGCGCATGATCTTGCCCGACCGCGTCTTCGGCAGGTCGTCGGCGATGATCACGGCCTTGGGGCGGGCGATCTTGCCGATCTTCTGCCCGATCCACTCGCGCAGCTCGGCCGCGAGCTCGTCGGATGGCTCGTAGCCGGCGCGCAGCAGGACGAAGCAGAGCGGCGTCTGGCCGGTGAACGAGTCGGGCGCCGCGGTTGCGGCGGCCTCGGCGACGGCCGGGTGCTCCACGAGCGTCGACTCGAGCTCGATCGTCGAGAGCCGGTGGCCGGAGACGTTCATCACGTCGTCCACACGGCCCAGGAGCCAGAAGTCGCCGTTCTCGTCCTGGCGGGCGCCGTCGCCGGGGAAGTAGGTGCGCACGTCGAAGCGCGAGAAGTAGTTCGAGACGTAGCGCTCGTCGTCGTGGTAGAGCGTGCGGAACATGCCCGGCCATGGCCGGGTGATGACCAGGTAGCCGCCCTTGCCGTGCTCGACGGGGTTCCCGTGGTCGTCGACCACCGAGGCCGCGATCCCGGGGAACGGACGCGTCGCCGAGCCGGGCTTCTGTGTGACGACCGCCGGCAGCGGCGTGATGAGGATGCCGCCCGTCTCGGTCTGCCACCACGTGTCGACGATCGGGCAGCGCTCGCCGCCGATGTACTTCCAGTACCACACCCAGGCCTCGGGGTTGATCGGCTCGCCGACGGTGCCGAGGAGCCGAAGCGACGTGAGATCGTGGGCGGCCGGGATGTCGGGGCCGGACTTGATGAAGGCCCGGATCAGGGTCGGCGCCGTGTAGTACTGCGTCACCTTGTACTGGTCGATGATCTGCCAGTGGCGCTCCGGCCCGGGGAACATCGGGTCGCCCTCGTAGAGGACGCCGGTCGCGCCGTTCGCGAGCGGGCCGTAGACGATGTAGCTGTGCCCGGTCACCCAGCCGATGTCGGCGGCGCACCACCACACGTCGTCGTCGTGGATGTCGAAGATCCACCTGTGCGTCAGGGCCACGTACGTGAGGTAGCCGCCCGATGTGTGGACCGCCGCCTTGGGCTTCGCGGTCGTCCCGGACGTGTGCAGCGCATAGAGCATGTGCTCGGCCTCGACCCGCTCGGGCTCGCAGGTGTCCTTCTGCCCGGGCACCAGGTCGTGCCACCAGTGGTCGCGCCCATCCTGCATCGGCACCTCGACCCCGGTGCGGCGCAGGACGACCATGCTCTCGACCGACGGCGCCAGCTTCACGGCCTCGTCGGCGGTCGTCTTGAGCGCGACCCCGGCGCCCTTCCGCCACGCCTCGTCCTGGGTGATGAGCGCCCTGGCCCCCGTCGACTCGAGCCGCTCGCCCAGCGACTCCGCCGAGAACCCGCCGAAGACGACGACGTGCGGCGCGCCGATCCGGGCGCAGGCCAGCATCGCGACGGGCAACTCGGGCACCATGCCCATGTAGATGCCGACGACGTCGCCCTTGCCGATGCCGAGCCCGCGCAGGGCGTTCGCCATCCGGCAGACGTCGGCGAGGAGCTCGGCGTACGTGATCGCGCGCGTCTCCTCGCCGACCGGCTCGGGGACGAAGTGGTAGGCGACCTTCGAGCCTCGACCGGCGGCGACGTGCCGGTCGAGGCAGTTGTGGCTCACATTCAGGACGCCGTCTTTGAACCACGTGCAGTGCGGCGGGTCCCACTCGAGCCCCTTGGTCGGCTCCTGGAACCAGTCGAGCAGGCTCCGGGTCTGGTCGAGCCAGAACCCGTCGAGGTCGGCCTCAGCGTGCTCGTAGACGCCGGGATCCGAGACGACCGCTTGGGAGACGAACTCCGCCGGTGGCGGGAATTCGCGCCGCTCCTGCAGCAGGACGTCGATGGCGGCCTCGGCCGCCTCTCGGCTCCCGTCGCCCATCTCAGGGCTCGTAGTCGAACTCGTCCTCGTCGGACGAGAGAACCTTCTTGATGCCGATCGCCGCCGCCACCGCGATGGCGCCGCCGATGAGCAGGCGGCCGAACTTGCGGCTCTTCTTGGCGGGCTTGTCGGAGAGCCGGGCCGCTGCGACCTTGAGCTCGCCGGCGGCCTTCATGACCTCGTCGGTCACGGTGCGCGACGTCGCGGCCTTGCGCGGGCCGTCCGCCTGGATCTTGGCGTAGATGGTCTTCGCCGAGTCGAGCGCCGTCTTTGCGTGTGCCCGTAGCTCCTCGTCGTTCGCCACGCGTGTGACGAGCGGAGTGAGCGTCTCGGCCATCTTGTCGGTCTTCATTTTCGTGGGCATCTGGCCCACCTCCCTCGAGATCGCCGGTTTCAAGTCACACTACCACGGTGGATTTCGCACGCGTCGAAGCCCTCTTGGCCGAATGGGGGGAGCCCAGGTACCGGTCGCGCCAGGTCTACCAGGCCGCAACGCGCACCCTGACGGCCGACTACGACGGCATGACGGGCCTGTCTCTCGCGCTGCGACGGCGCCTGGCCGAGGCCGAGCCGCTGGCCGAGCTCGCGGTCGACGAGGTGCGCGAATCGGCCGACGGCACGATCAAGCTGCGGCTCACGACGCGCGACGGCTTCCCGGTCGAGGCGGTGGCGATGCGGCACCGCGGCCGGCGGACGGCGTGCCTCTCCTCCCAGTCCGGCTGCCCGCTCGCGTGCACGTTCTGCGCGACCGGCGAGATGGGCCTCGGCCGCAGCCTGCGCTCCGGCGAGATCGTCGAGCAGGTGCTCGCGCTGGCACGGATCCTGCGCGACCGCGGGGCGAGCGTCGGGAACGTGGTGATGATGGGGATGGGCGAGCCGTTCCTGAACTACGACAACGTGCTGGCCGCCTGCCGGACGATGCACGACCCGGACGGGTTCAACCTGGGCGCCCGCCACATCGCCATCTCGACCGCCGGCTGGGTCCCCGGCATCGAGGCGCTGGCCGAGGAGCCGCTGCCGCTGCGCCTCGCGCTTTCGCTGCACGCCCCCACCGATGAGCTCCGCGAGCAGCTGATGCCCGTCACGCGCCGCTTCCCGGTTGCGCGCCTGATGCAGGCCTGCCGCGACTACCGCGAGCGCACCGGCCGGCGTGTGTTCGTCGAGTACCTGCTCCTCGACGGCGTGAACGACTCCGACGCCGACGCCCGCCGGCTGGGGCGGCTGCTCGGCGCCGGGCCGGCCTTCCACGTGAACCTGATCGCCTACAACCCGACCGCCTCGGACTACTCCGCCTCGCCGCAGGAGCGTGTGGCGGCCTTCGCCGAGATCCTGCGCGATCTCGGGGTCGGCGCGAGCTACCGCCGCTCCCACGGAAGCGACATCGAGGCCGCCTGCGGGCAGCTTGCGGTCGCGGGAGCGAGGGCGCGGCGCCGCCAGCTCCGGCGGCAGACCGCCGGCGCCTAGGCAAGTAGACTCGATCGATGGGGGACGCCACCATGGAGGCGTGGGTGATCCGTCCGGAGCGCCTGGGCGATCCGGTCGACGCCATGCAGCTCGAGCAGATCGACGTGCCCGACCCCGGCCCCGGCGAGGTGCTCGTGCGGGTCATGGCCGCAGGCGTGAACTACAACGGTGTGTGGGCTTCGCTCGGGCTCCCGGTCTCGATCTTCCGCTACACCGGCTACGACTTCCACATCGCCGGCTCCGACGCCTCGGGGATCGTCGAGCGGGTCGGGCCGGGCGTCACGCGCTGGAAGCTCGGCGACGAGGTCGTGATCCACTGCAACCAGAGCTGCGGCGAGTGCCCGGAGTGCAACGGCCTCGACCCGATGGCCTGCTCACGCCAGAAGATCTGGGCGTACGAGACGAACTGGGGGAGCTTCGCCGAGTACTGCCTCGTCCAGTCCCAGCAGCTCCTGGCGAAGCCGGCCCGGCTGACGTGGGAGGAGGCCGCCTCCTACGGGCTCACGTACTTCACCGCCTACCGGATGCTGGTCGACCGGGCCTGCGTGAAGGCCGGCGACAACGTGCTGGTCTGGGGGGCCGGAGGCGGCCTGGGGACGTTCGCGGTGCAGCTCTGCCGCCTCTACGGCGCGAACGCGGTCGCCGTCGTTTCCTCCGATGACAAGCGCGAGCTCGTGACCGGCCTGGGCGCCACGGCGGTGATCGACCGGCGCGACTTCGCCCTCCACGACCCCGACACCGGCGAGCGCAACTTCGACGAGATCAAGCGCTTCGGGAAGGCCATCCGCGAGGTCACCGGCGGCTCGGACGCCGACATCGTGTTCGAGCACGTCGGCGCGGCCACGTTCTTCACGTCGGTCTTCGTGTGCAAGACGTTCGGCACGATCGTGATCTGCGGCGCGACGTCCGGCTTCCAGCTCGACTTCGACGTGCGCTACCTGTGGATGCGCCAGAAGACCATCCTCGGGAGCCACTTCGCGAACGCTTATGAGTGCCAGCGCGCGAACCAACTCATCGCCGAGGGCAAGATCGAGCCGGTGCTGTCGCGCGTCTTCCCGTGGACGGAGTGCCCGGTGCCGCACCAGATGATGAAGGAGAACGCGCACGTCGGGAAGATGGTGGTGCTCGTCGGGGCCGAGCGCGAGGGCGAGGGCCGAAGCGATGGATGAGCGGCCGTTCGCGGTCCCCGCCGACGCGCCGCTTGACTACGAGCGCGACCTGGGCGACCCGGGGACGTTCCCGTTCACGCGCGGCATCCACCGCGACATGTACGCCGGCCGGCCGTGGTCGATCCGCCAGTACGCCGGCTACGGCACCGCGGCCGAGACCAACCGCCGCTTCCGGTTTCTGATCGACCAGGGCCAGCCGGGCCTCTCGACGGCGTTCGACCTGCCCACCCAGATGGGGCTCGACTCCGACGACCCGCGTGCCGAGGGCGAGGTGGGCCGGGTCGGCGTGGCGATCGACTCGATCCGCGACATGGAGGCTATGTTCGACGGCATCCCGCTCGACGAGGTCTCGACCTCGATGACCATCAACGCGCCGGCGCCGGTGCTGGTCGCCATGTACCACGTCGCCTGCCGCCGCCAGGGCCGCGACCCGGCCCAGATCCGCGGCACCGCCCAGAACGACGTCCTTAAGGAGTACGTGAGCCGCGGCACCTACATCTACCCGCCGCGGCCGTCGCTGCGCCTGGCCGCCGACCTGATCGCCTGGACGGCGACCGCGGCGCCGCGCTTCAACGCGATCTCGCTCTCGGGCTACCACATGCGCGAGGCCGGGAGTACGGCGGCCCAGGAGATGGGCTTCGCGGTGGCAAATGCGATCGCCTACGTCTCGGCCGTGGTCGAGCGCGGGGTCGGGGTCGACGAGTTCGGCCCCCGGCTCTCATGGATCTTCAACACGCACATGGACTTCTTCGAGGAGATCGCGAAGTACCGGGCCCTGCGCCGCCTGTGGGCGCACGTCATGCGCGATCGGTTCGGGGCGCGCGATCCGCGCTCGATGATGCTGCGCACCCACACCCAGACGGCCGGCTCGACGCTCACGCTCCAGCAGCCCGAGAACAACATCGTCCGCGCCGCGGTGCAGGCGCTCGCGGCGGCGCTGGGCGGGGTGCAGTCGATGGCGCTCTCGTGCTTCGACGAGGCCATCGCGATCCCGACCGAGCACGCCCAGACCCTGGCGGTGCGGACGCAGCAGATGCTCCAGCACGAGTTCGGCATCACGCGGACGGCCGACCCGCTGGGCGGCTCGTGGTACGTCGAGCGGCTGACGGACGAGCTCGAGGCCGAGGCCCGCCGCCTGATCGAGCACATCGACGAGCTGGGCGGCGCCGTCGCGGCCATCGAGGCCGGCTTCTACCAGCAGACCATCGCCGACGAGGCCTACGCCCGCGAGCGCCGGATCGCGGCGGGCGAGGACGTGGTGGTGGGCGTGAACCGCTACGCGGACGAGGCCGCGCCACTGCCCGAGCGGTTCGACGTCCCGGCCGACGTGGCCGCCGAGCAGCGCGGCCGCCTCGACGAGCTCCGGGCCGAGCGCGACCAGGACGCGGTGGACGCGGCCCTGGGCGGGCTCGTCGAGGCCGCCGGAGGAGAGGAGAACGCCATGCCTGCAATCATCGCTGCGGTGGAGGCCGAGGCGACGCTCGGAGAGATCTGCGGCGCGCTCCGGCAGGTGTTCGGCGACTACCGGCCAACCGTGGCGGCGCAGATATGAAGCCGGGCGGTCGCGGTGGCACGGAACGGACGGCTGGGGCGCACAAGGCTGTTGCGCGCGAATCCTTGCGCTATCATCACCCGCCCGTGAGCGCCGTTCCCGAAATGCCGGCACCGCTCGAACGTGCGCTCCGGCAACTTCAGGCGGGTGGAATGGTGATCGTCTGCGACGATCCCGACCGCGAGGACGAGGGCGACCTGTGCATGGCCGCCGAGTTCGTGACCGCCAAGGAGATCACGTTCATGGCCTGCCAGGCCCGCGGCCTGATCTGCCTCTCGCTCCCCGAGGAGCGCTGTGAGGAGCTCGACCTGCCGCTCATGGTTCCGGGGCGCGCGGGCAGCGATGCGACCAGCTTCTGCGTCTCGATCGAAGCCGCGACGGGCGTCACCACCGGCATCTCTGCCGCCGACCGGGCGCGCACGATCCAGGTCGCGGTCGACCCGGTTACGCGCCCCACCGATCTCGTCCGCCCCGGCCATGTCTTCCCGCTCCGGGCCCGGCCGCGCGGCGTTCTCGAGCGGCGCGGCCAGACCGAGGCCGCCGTCGACCTGACGCGGCTTGCCGGCCTCACGCCCGGGGGCGTTCTCTGCGAGGTCATGAACGACGACGGCACCATGGCCCGCGGCGCGCAGCTCCTGGCCTTCTCGCGCCGGTACGCGCTGCCGGTGGTCACGGTCGACGAGATCGCGACCTACCTGCGCACGAGTGCTCCGGCCATCTCGGCCGTCTAGCCCCCGCTCACCAGGCGTCGAGCGTGGGGAACCCGCGCTCTGACCCGTCAAGACAGCGCGCCAGGAGGATCGCCGGCCCGATGTCGCCGGTCCACAGCGTGTAACGCCCGCGCCCGTCGCCGGCCCGCGAGCGCTCGACCTGGGCCGCGGCATGCATCGCGAACGCCCGCGCCCGCTCGAGCCAGCGCTCGTCGCCGGTGCGGTGCAGGAGCGAGAGGAAGGCGAAGGCGTTCCCGGCGGTGCCGTGACAGAGGCCCGCACCCTTCTGCAGCGGCCCCGCCTGCCACGTGAGCTCGCCGCCTGCGACCAGGATCCTCGTCAGCTCGTCGTTTGCCGGCTCGACCTCGGCGAGCGAGGTGACGATGCCCGGGGCGCCGTGGCACCACTGCACCCTGATCGTCTGGTCCGGGATCTCGAGCTGCCCGTCCGTGAACGGCGGCCAATTGGCCGTCTCGTCAGTGCCAATTGCCTGGTCGAGCACGATCCGGGCGAACCCGGCGCCGAGCCCGGCCGCGTCGTCGAGCAGGTCCGGCCGTCCCAGGATGGCCTGCGCGTTCCCGGCGAACCCGTGCCCGGCGCCGAAGTAGCGGGTGGTGCGCCCGTACATGTCCTGCTTCCAGGAGCCGTCCGGGTCGCGGATCTCGAGCAGCTGAGCGGCGCTTCGGCTCCAGAGCTCGGCGAAGCGCTCCTCGCCGCGCTCGATCATCGCCGCCGCCGCGACCATCGTGCCCGGGCTGCCCCACAGGAGCTCGTTCGTCTCGTTCCCCACGTTGGCGGCGATCTCGAGCATCAGGAGATCGGCGGTCTCAGGCGACGGCTGAAGCAGGCACGAGACGAGCAGGATCCCTGCCCGTCCCATGAGGTGCGACGGCGGGAGCGACCCCGCCCGGGCCGCGAGGTCGGCCGCGACGCCGGCCCATTCCCGTCCAGGAGTGTGCATGCCGGCTCGCGCGAGCCGGTCGAGCGCCCACACCATCCCCGCGCCGCCGAGGTAGACCGTCAGGAGCTCGTCGGGCGTGACCTCGCCGTCGAGCGGATGGGCCGGCCACAGCCGCTCGGGGTCGAAGGCATGCTCCGCATCGCGGCAGATCGCCGCGACCGCGTCGCGCGCGCGGCTCTCGCTCCACGCCTCGCCTGCGAGGCTCTCGTGGGCCTCCGGGGACCAGAGCGCGTCAGGCGACGGGCGCGCCACTGTGCGACGCGATGAGCTCCTTGGCCTCGTTCACGTCGTCCGAGCGGTTGACGCCCAGGCACGCGGTGACCTTGTCGTCGCCGTCGAGGTAGTAGGCGACGAAGTCGTCGTCGGCCATCGAGCCGCGGATGTCCACCCGGCCGGAGCCCGGGCCGACGTACTCGAACCACGTCCAGTCGCCGATGTCGCTGAAGAAGTAGGGCACGGTCGTGTACTGCCCCGTCTCCTTGCCGGCCCAGGTGCGGCCGACGTAGCCGCCCTGGTTCAGCGCGACGTCCCAGTGCTCGATCCGGAGCCGGCGGTTGTGGACGACGCTCTGGTAGGCGGCGATGTCGCCGATCGCCCAAACGTCGTCGGTCGCGCGCAGGTGCTCGTCGACGTGGACGCCGTTGTCGACCGTGAGGCCCGCGGCCTCGGCCAGCTCGGTGTTGGGTGTGACGCCGATCCCGGCCAGCTTCAGCGTGTAGTCGCCGGCCGGCAGCTCGGAGGTGCCGGTGTGGACGTTCACGCCGTGCTCCTCCAGATGGCGCTGGAAGTAGACGGCCACCTCGGCGCCGAACAGGTGCTCCCAGACGACGCTCTCGGGCACCGCCATCGTCACCTCCCAGCCCTTCATCCGGGCCGACGCCGCCGCCTCGACGCCGATGAACCCGCCGCCGATGACGCCCAGGTGGCCGGTCGACTCGGCGAGCCGCTGGGCGAGCGCGCTGGAATCGTCGATGGTGCGGATCGACCCGGCCCCCGGGAGCGTCCGCGGCGTCGCGCCCGTGGCGAGGACGAGCCGCTCGTACTCGACCGCCTCCCCGTCGGACAGGGCGATGCTGCGGGCGCCCAGGTCGAGCGCCGTCGCGCTCACGCCGGTGCGCACCTCGACCTCGTGGTTCTGCCACCACTCGGCCGGGTGCATGTAGACCTCGGCCTCGGGCTTCTCGCCGCGGAGGTACTCCTTCGTGAGCGGCGGGCGGTGGTAGGGGACGTGCGCCTCGCGCGCGACGATGACGATCGACCCGTCGCCGCCCTGCTCGCGGTACTCCTGCGCGACCATCCCACCTGCCAGGCCGCCACCGACGATGACGTTCTGATAGCGCATCGCGACTCTCCCTTGGTTCCTAGGTCTTCGGTTCCCAGCGGAAGGTACGAAGCGAGACCGCCGCAAGCACCGCCGTCGCCGCCAAGAGTACCCCGATATCTCCCGCGACATGCGTGAGGGAGAGCCCCCGCACCGTCGTGTCTCGCAGCCCGTTTGCCAGGTAGTAGAGCGGCAGCACCTGTGCGATGGCCTGCACGAACGCCGGCATCGCCGCCACCGGGAAGAAGACCCCTGAGAGGAACATCATCGGGTTCGTGATGACGTTCGAGACGGCGTCGCCGGTCTCGGGGTTCGAGACGACCGACCCGATGGCGAATCCCATCGCGAGGAAGCACAGGCAGCCGGCGATCGCGACCGGCATCCCCGCCCACCAGGTGGAGGCGATGTGGATGCCGAAGACGACCCGGCCGAACGCGAGCAGCACCACGACCTGCATGACGGCGACCACGAGCGAGGCCGTGATCCGAGCTGCGAAGAACTCGGCCAGGGGGATCGGCGTCAGCTTGAGCCGGCGCAGGATGCCGCGCTGGCGCCAGTCGACGAGGACGGTTGCGAGCCCGATGACCGCCGAGATCATGATCGACAGCGCCACGATCCCCGGAAGCAGGAAGTCGATGTAGCTGAGCGACGCGGAGTCGACCGAGACGGCCCGGAACGCGAGGGCCGGCGGGCCGCCGGTGGCGGCGATCGACACCCGGTCGGCGGCGCCGAACACGATGCCCTTGATGATGCCCGCCTGGGTCGCCGACGTGTTCGAGGTGTAGAGCTTCACCGTGAACGACCCATCGCCCTTCGGCGCGAAGACGAGTGCGGCGTCCTCGTCGCCGTCCTTGACCTTCTTGATCGCCGCCGCGGCGTCGGGGGAGGTCTTGACCGTGAGGCCCTTCGTATGCCCGAGCGCTGCGACCATCGCCCTTGGTGCGGCCGCGGTCACCGGCTGGGCGACGACGATGTCGCCGGCGGTGACCGATCGCCCGAAGAGCAGCCCGAGCAGCGTCATCAGGATCATCGGGAAGACCAGCGACCAGAAGAGCGTGATGCGGCGCCGGAACGTCATCCGGAGCTGGGCCATCGTCGTGGCCCCGAAGCGGCCCAGATCGAACTTCACTCTCGGTACTCCCGCCCGGTGAGGCTCAGGAACACGTCCTCGAGGTCGGCGCCCTTGACGGACAGGTTCTCGACCGTCTCGCCGCTCGCACGCGCCCGCTCGAGCACCTCGAGCACGGTGGCCTGCACGTCGCGCACGTAGACCGCGTGGTCGCCGCCCGAGTCGGTGTACGACACCCGGGCGTCGGCGTCGAGCGCCTCGATCAGGCCGGCGGGCGTGTCGAGCGCCACGATGCGCGCCTCGTCCATGATGGCAACGCGGTCGCAGAGCTCCTCCGCCTCCTCGAGGTAGTGGGTCGTGAGGACGACCGTCTTCCCGTGCTCCTGGTTGATCGAGCGGATCACGTCCCAGAGGTTACGGCGGGCCTGCGGATCAAGCCCGGTCGTGGGCTCGTCCAGGAACACGATCTCGGGGTCGTGGACCAGCGCGAGCGCGATCGCGAGCCGCTGCTGCTGCCCGCCGGAGAGGTTCTTGGCGTAGTCGGCGCCCTTCGACTCGAGCCCGACCTGTGCGAGCGAGCTCTCCGCCCGCTCCTCGGCATCGGCCCGGAGATAGAACCGGGCGAAGAGCTCGAGGAGCTCCCGTGCCGTCAGCATGTCGAAGAGCGAGGTCGTCTGGAGCTGGACGCCGATCAGGGCCTGGATGCTGCGCGGGTCGGGCCACACGGTGCGGCCCAGGACCGTGACGTCGCCCGCGTCGGGCTTGCGGAGCCCCTCGATCATCTCGAGGGTCGTCGTCTTGCCTGCTCCGTTCGGACCGAGGATGCCGAAGACCTCGCTCCGGTCGACGGTGAGCGAGACGCCGTCAACGGCGACGTGCGACCCGTACCGCTTCGTGAGCCCCTGCACCTCGATCGCCGCTCCGGCGTCCATGCGGGCGGGCATGATAGTCCGGCCCGATGGGCGCAGCCTCAGGCGCGCGCCTGGGGCGGGCCGGCCAGGACGACCGACGTCTCGATCTGGCGCTCCGGGATGTCCCAGTACCGCTGCAGGAGCTCGGTCTTCTGCTCCCGGGAGACGAGCTCGAAGCCGTGCCGCTCGTAGAAGCAGATCGCCCACTCCGCCGCCGCCCACGTGCCGACGAGCATCGGCCGGGACGCCACGTCGCGGAGGTGAGCGAGGAGGGCGCCGCCGATGCCTCCGCGCTGGCGGCCGGGCCGCACGTACGCGTGGCGGATGAGGTTGACGTCCCCGACCGACTGGATCCCCATGACGCCGACCAGCTCCCCGTCCTCTTCGTAGCCCCAGAAGAGCACGCCGGCCGCGATCTCGAGGTCGAGCTCGGCTGCGTCCATGTAGGGCTCGTGCCAGCGGTCCTCCGGGATCACGCCGCGGTAGGCCTCGGCGGCGGCGTTCACGATCGCGAGGATGGCGGCCGGCTCGTCGTCGCGGCAGGGGCGGATCGCGCCCACCCGACTAGGACGGCCGCTTCGGCACGAGCACCTTGCGCCGGAACTCGCACACGATCTCGCCGCGCTGGTTCTCGCCCACGGTGTCGACGGTCACGACGCCGCGGTCGGGCTTCGAGCGCGACTCGACCTTGTCGACGACGGTCGTCCTGGCGTAGATCGTGTCGCCGTGGAAGGTGGGCTTGGCGTGCTTCAGCGACTCCACCTCGAGGTTGGCGATCGCCTTCCCGGACACGTCGGGCACGCTCATGCCGAGCACCAGCGAGTAAACGAGGTTGCCGACGACGACGTTCTTTCCGAACTGCGTCTCGGTCTCGGCGTAGTGGGCGTCGGTGTGCAGCGGATGGTGGTTCATCGTGATCATGCAGAACAGGTGGTCGTCGGCCTCGGTGATCGTCTTGCCCGGCCAGTGGCGGTAGACGTCGCCGACCTCGAAGTCCTCGAGGTAGCGGCCGAAGCGGATCTCGCGGGCGTCGAACTCGCGGCTCACAGCCTGTTCCTCTCGAGCAGGCCGCGGGCGATGATGAGCTTCTGGATCTCGGACGTGCCCTCGCCGATGAGAAGGAGCGGCGCGTCGCGGTAGAGCCGCTCGATCTCGTACTCCTTCGAGTAGCCGTAGCCGCCGTGGATCCGCAGCGCATCCTCCACGACCTCGTTGCAGATCTCGGTGGCGAAGAGCTTCGCCATGCCGGCCTCGACGTCGGAGCGCTCGCCGGCGTCCTTCTTGCGGGCGGCCGACAGCATGAGCAGGCGGGCGGCCTCGATCTTGGTGCCCATCTCGGCGAGCTTGAACTGGATCGCCTGGTGCTTGGCGATCGGCCGCCCGAATGCCTCCCGCTCCTGGGCGTAGCGGATCGCGATGTCGAAGGCCCGCTGGGCGACGCCGACGCCGCGCGCGGCCACGTTCACGCGCCCGACCTCGATCCCCGACATCATCTGCTGGAAGCCGTGGCCCTCCTCGCCGCCGAGCAGGTTGGCCGCCGGCACGCGGTGGTCGGCGAAGACCAGCTCGGTCGTCTCGACGCCCTTGTAGCCGAGCTTCTGGAGCTGGGGCGGGATCGTGAGGCCGCCGTCCTTGGCCGCTTCCGGCTCCTTCTCGACGAGCAGGCAGCTCATGCCGCGGTGGGCGGGCGTGGCGCTCGGGTCGGTCTTGACGAGAGTCGCGACCATCCCTGCGCGCAGACCGTTGGTCACCCACATCTTCTGGCCGTTCACGACGTAGTCGGAGCCGTCGAGGGCGGCCGTCGTGCGGATGGCCTGCACGTCGGAGCCGCACTCCGGCTCGGTCATCGAGAACGCGCAGCGCAGCTCGCCGGTCGCCATCCGCGGCAGGAACCGCTGCCGCTGCTCGTCGGTGCCGTCGCGCAACAGCATGTCCGCGGCGATGAAGTGGGTGTTGATGATCCCCGACACGCTCATCCAGCCACGCGAGAGCTCGCAGACGGCGAGCGCGTAGGTGGTGAGGTCGAGGCCGAGGCCGCCGTACTCCTCCGGGATCGTGAAGCCGAAGATGCCGAGCTCCCGAAGGCCCTCGACGATCTCGTCGGGGAAGGCGTCCTTGTGCTCGTACTCCGACGCGACCGGGATGATCCGCTCGTCGGCGAACTGGCGCACGAGGTCGACGATCTCGCGCTGGTCGTCGGTCAGCTGGTCGAGCGCGAGCGTCATGCCGGAGCCGCGCCCGTCATGCCCGCCGCCTCGCCGCGTGCGACCACGGCCTCGGCGATCTTCCGCGACGCCTCGTCGATCATCTGGCCCTCGTGCATCACCGCGCCCTTGCGCTCGACGTGGGTGGCGTGGTGATAGGCGTCGAGCAGCCGGCGGGCGTCGTCGAACTGCTCCTGGGTGGGCATGAAGACCTCGTTGGCGACGTCGACCTGGAGCGGGTGCAGCACCCATTTGCCGTCGAACCCGACCAGCCGGGCGCGGTGGCACAGGCGGCGGTACTCGTCGACGTTCTTGATGTCGGTATAGGGCCCGTCGATCGCCTGGAGGCCGAACGCCCGCGCCGTCGTCACGATCTTCGAGATGACGTAGTGCCACTGGTCGCCGGGGTAGTCGGGGTCGATCGAGCCGATCGTGAGCTGCGCGACGCCGATCGAGGCGGCGTAGTCGCCGGGGCCGAAGATGATGGTCTCGATCCGGTCGGTGGCGGTCGCGATCTCGCGCAGGTTGAGCGTCCCCTGGGCGTTCTCGATCTGGGCCTCGATCCCGATCCGGCGCTCGATCCCGTGCTGCATCTCGAGCTGCGTCAGGAGGTGGTCGACGAAGTGCAGCTGGCCGGCGTCCTCGACCTTCGGGATCATGATGCAGTCCAGCTGCTTCCCGGCCCCGGAGACGACCTCCACGATGTCGCCGAGGCACCACTGCGTCGTGACGCCGTTCACGCGCACGACCCGGGTCTTGCCCGAGTAGTCGTGCGTGTTGAGGGCCCCGACGACGGTGCTGCGGGAGGCCTCCTTCTCGAGCGGCGAGACGGCGTCCTCGAGGTCCAGGAAGATCTGGTCGGCCGGCAGCATCGCCGCCTTCGCGAGCATCTTCTCGGACGAGCCCGGCACGGCCAGGCAGCTACGTCGCAGCCGCAACACCTCTCCCTTCGACGGCAGAGGAGTCTAGAGCGTGCCGATGCGCCGGATCGGCCAGTACCGCGCCCGGGCGACGCCGATGATGCCGCCGCGCGGCTCGAGCCCCCAGTCGCGGGAGTCGTCCGAGATCCCGCGGTTATCGCCCATGAGCAGGTAGTAGCCCTTGGGGATCACGGTGCGCTGGAGCGAGCGGCCGGCGATCTCCTGATGGTCCTGCACGTACGGCTCGCTCAGGCTGAACTTGGGCTTGCCCTGATCCTGCACCCAGATCTTGCCGTCCTGCGACCACACGGTCTCTCCGGGCAGGCCGATGACGCGCTTGATGAAGGTCGTGCCGGCCAGCCCGTCGCGCAGGCTGAGGTCGGACGTCGTGCAGACGCCCATGCCGTCGGAGTGCGGGGCGCCGCAGTGGGGCGGGTGGAAGACGACGATCTGGAAGCGGTGCGGGTCGCCGAAGTCGAGCGACAGCCGGTCGGCGAGGACGCGGTCGCCCGGCAGGAGCGTGGGCACCATGCTCGGCGTCGGGACGCGGTAGGGCTTGATGATGAACGCCTGGGCGAGCCAGGCGATGGCAAGCGCCACCGCGAGCGTGATCGCGGTCTCGAGGACGGTGCGGACTCCCTTGGGCATCGACGCGAATACGCTCATGCGCACCGCAGGTTATCGGCGGCCCGGCCCACCGTCTGTAGATCGCCGGCCGATCGCCGGCTGTTAACCCTGTGTTCGATTACGCGTGAACCGGCTTCAGGGCGGGTACCCTGGAGCCGATGCCGTTCTCGATGGCACGTCGCCTTGCCCTTTTCGCTGCCACCGTCGCCGCGGCGCTGGCCGCCGCCTCGCCCGCCGCGCAGGCCCGCACCGTCTACACGCTGACCGGGCACGGCTGGGGCCACGGGATCGGGCTCTCGCAGTACGGCGCGCTCGGCTACGCCCAGCACGGCTGGGCCTACGACACGATCCTGGCCCACTACTACACGGGCACCACCCTCTCGGCCCTTCCCAACCCGGTGCAGATGCGGATCCAGCTCGCAAGCGGCCGCAGCTCCTATGCCATCGCGGGGTCGTCCAAGATCACCGTCGTCGACGAGGGCGGCACCAAGTCGAAGACGATCCCCGCCGGCTCCTACCGCGTCGAGCGCGGGACGACCGGGCGGCTGCGCGTCGTCGACGCCTCGTCCAACGCCCGGGTCGTGAAGCACCTCACCGGCCCGGTTCGCCTGGGCGCCTCACAGGCGCTGCGGGTCGACAGCACCGTCGGCATCGGCTGGGCGGGCGACCACTGGCATGGCTACCTGCGCGTCATTCGCTCCGGCTCCTCGCTCATGCTGGTCGACGTCGTGCCGCTCGAGTACTACCTGCGCGGCGTCGTCCCCAGCGAGATGCCCTCGTCGTGGCTTCCGGCGGCGCTTCGCGCCCAGGCCGTGGCCGCGCGCTCCTACGCCGTCGCGACCCGGCATCCGACCTCGCTCTTCGATGCCTACGCCGACACCCGCAGCCAGGTCTACGGCCCGATGGAGCACGAGGCGTCGGCCTCGAACGCCGCCGTCGCCGCCACCGCGCACAAGGTGCTCATGTACAACGGCGCCGTCGCCGTCGGCTTCTTCTCGTCGTCCTCCGGCGGGCGGACGGCCTCCGAGCAGGCAGCCTGGGGGAGCGGCGGCGAGCCCTATCTCGTCCCGGTGCGCGACCGCTACGACGGCGCGGGGGGCCTGAACCCCAACCACACCTGGCCGACCCGCGTTCTCACACCACGCGACCTGGCCCGCGCCCTGGGCGTGAAGGGCAAGGTGCGGTCGGTCGACCTGACGATCGACGGGCCGTCCCAGCGCGTCACGCACGCCACGTTCCACACCGGCCTTGCCAACCACGGCTACAGCGGCCCCGGCGCCGAGCTGGCGCTCGGCCTGCGCTCGAACTACTTCCGCATCGTCGGCGCCACCCTCAAGGGCCCGGAGCACACGATCGCGGGGACCCGGTTCGCGCTGACCGGACGCGTGTGGCCGAAGCCGCACAACCGGGTCGCGCTGCTCGTGCACGACGGGCCTGGCGCGCCGTGGTCGACCGCGGCCGACAAGCTCTCCCTGGCCAACGACGGCACCTTCTCGCTCAGCATCCATCCGAAGCAGAACCGGGTCTACCGGCTCGGCCTTCCGGGTGGGGCCGTCTCGCCGCGGCAGACGATCGCCGTGGGGCCGGCGCTCTCGCTCGTCCGGTCGGGCAAGGGCTTCCGGGCCACGATCTTCCCCGTCCTTGAGGGTGCGACGCTCACGCTCCAGCGGCACCGCTCCGGCGGCTGGAAGGCGGTCGGTGACGCGACGATCGGAGCCAAGGGCCACGCTCGCTTCGCCGTCTCGGGCACGGTGGGCCGCTGGCGGGTCGCCTTCCACGGCGACTCCAAGCATGCAGCCAGCCGCTCGCCCGCGCTCACCTCGCCCAGGGTCCAGCACCGATAGCATTCGGGCGATGCCCGCGTTCACCATCCGCCGCGTCGACGGCAAGCTGCGGTTCCGTGGCGTCGGCTGCTGCAACCCGGCGAGCTACCGGCGCGAGTACGAGCGGGCCTACATGGAGCAGGTGCTCGCCGAGGGCGGCCGCGTGGTCGGCCGCGAGGGCGACGTCGTCAGCCTGGTCGACCGGCGCGGCCGGCCCTGCTCGGTCGATCTCGGGACCTGACCGCGATCAGGCGGCGGGCGGATATCGCCAGACCACCGCCGTCCGCTTGGAGTCGGAGGGCGTGATGGTTTCCGCCGGTGTCGCGCCAAGCCGTTCCGCCACGCGCTGGGAGCGGCCGTTGTCAGGTGTGATCAGCGAGACGAGCCGCTCGATGGCCCGAGACGCATAGGCCCACTCCCGGATGCCTGTGGCGGCTTCGGTCGCATATCCGTGGCCCCAGTGCGCACGTGCCAGCGCCCAGCCGAGCTCGGGCTGCGCATGCGACCCGGCGTCCGCCCACGTCGAGGCCGTCCAGCCGCGCGTGTCGTAGATCATGAGGCCGGCGATTCCGACCACCTGCCGGCCGGCGGCCGTGGTCTCGAGAATGAACGGCCCCAACCCCTCGGTTCTCCACTCGCGGATCCCGTCGTCGATCATGGCTCGTGCTTCTTCGAGCGCCGAGACCGGCTCCTTCCCCAGGCCCTGCATGACCTCCGCGTCCGCGAACAGGTCGTACAGCGCCTCCGCATCTGCCGGTGTCGGCATGCGCAGGCACAGCCTGTCCGTGGACAGGCGGAGCTGCTCCCAGGACGACGTGTCATGAGCCACGCCGAGACCGTAGCCGGAGAATCCGGCGCCGCGCGGCCGGCTCTGCTCGGTGCATCTGGGAATCTGACTAGCATTCGCGTCCGCGGGTAGGCCGCTCGGCGACCCGGATTCGACCGTCCATCCCAACCCGCACGGGTCACCACGAGAGGGGCTCGCCACGAGCGACATCCGAGAACCACTCCGGCCGCTGCGCGTCCTCGTGACCGCTGCGGGCTCGCCGGGCGGCGGCCGGCTCGTGAAGTCGCTCCAGCAGAACGGCGAGCGCGAGCTCCGCGTGGTCGGCACCGACATGAGCGCCCGCCGCGGCGGCCGGGCGATCTGCGACTCCTTCCACGTCGTGCCGCCGGGCTCGTCGGACGAGTTTCCCGGCCACCTGGCCGAGCTGGCCCGGCGCGAGGGGGTGGACGTCGTCTTCCCGCTCTCCTCGTTCGAGGTGGCCGCGGTCTCGAAGACGGTCGCCGACTTCGACGTCCCCGTGCTGGTCGCCTCGCCCGAGGCGATCGCAGCCTGCAACGACAAGGCGCGGACGATGGAGCTGTGCGCGCGGCTGGGCGTCCCCATCCCGCGCTCGATCACGGCCACCTCGCCGGAGGAGCTCCGGGCCGCGGCCCACGAGCTGGGCTACCCGGACGTCGACGTCTGCACCAAGCCCACGGCGCTCAAGGGCTCGCGCGGGTTCCTCGTCATCTCGGCGAATCCCAACCGCCGCTGGCACCTCCTCGAGGCTCGCCCCGGGCCGATCCCGCTCACGCTGGACGAGGCGCTCGAGGCGATCGGCGAGGCCGACTTCCCGACGCTTCTCGTCATGGACTACCTGAAGGGCAAGGAGCACACCGTCGACGCCATCTGCCGCGGCGGCCGCTTGCTGGTCGGCCACGCCAAGACGCGCGAGGCGGTGCGGGCGGGGCTCGCGATGTACTTCGAGACGGCGGACGAGCCCGACCTGGTCGAGCATTCGCGCGCGCTCTGCGCCGAGCTCGACGTCGACTGGTTCGTGAACGTCCAGTTCCTCGCCGGGCGGCTGCTCGAGATCAACCCGCGGATCTCGACCATCGTCTATCAGGAGGACTTCAACATGCCCTACCTCGCGGTCAAGCACGCGCTGGGCGAGCTCTCGGAGGACGAGCTCCGGGCGTTCCAGCCGCGCGTGCGGATGACGCGGCGGGCGATCCGCTACTACGACCAGGTCGAGTACGACGAGCGCGCGTCGTGAGCCCATGCGCGCGCTGATCGTCTCCTACTACTTCCCGCCCGCAGGCGGCGGCGGCGTGCAGCGCGTGCTGAAGCTCTGCAAGCACCTGCCGGCGTTCGGCTGGGACGTCGACGTCCTCGCCCCCGACGACCCCAAGTGGGTGGCCCACGACCCGGGCCTCGCGGCCGAGATCCCGCCCGCGACGGTCGTCCATCGGGCCCGGTATCGCGGCCCGTCCGACGAGCGCCCGGCGGCCGACCTCCTGGCCGGCGTGCGCGGCGTGCGCGGCGTCGCCACCCGGGCCGGGATCTACGGGCGCCAGCTCCTGCTCCCCGACCCACGCGTCGTCTGGGTGCCGGACGCCGCCCGCGCGGCCGCGCAGATCGTGCGCGAGCGCTCGGCGAGCGTCGTCCTCACCACCTCGCCGCCGTCGTCGGCCCACATGGTCGGGAGCCTCGTCGCGCGCCGCACCGGCGTCCCCTGGGTGGCCGACCTGCGCGACTCCTGGCTGGCGAACCCACACCGCCGCTACGAGGCGCGCAGCGTGCGCGCGAAGCGAGCGCTGCTCGAGGCCATGGCGCGGCGCACGTTCTCGCGGGCCGCGGCCATCACCGCGGTCACCGACACCATCGCCGACGAGGCGCGGGCGCTTGCCCGGCCGGGCACGCCGACGGCCGTGATCTCGAACGGGTGCGACTTCGACGAGTTCGCCGGCCTCGAGCACACGCCGTCCGACCGGCTTCGCATCCTCCACGCCGGCTTCTTCTTCGGCAAGCGCAGCCCGCGGCCGTTCCTCGAGGCCATGAGCGGCCTCCTGGCCGACCGGCCGGAGCTGCGAGACGTGGTCGAGGCCCGGTTCGTCGGCGGGTTTCGCACCGCCGACCGGGAGTGGGCCGAGGGGCTGGGGCTCGGCCCGTCGCTCCGGATCGACGGCTTCCTGCCGCACGACGCGGCGCTCGCCGAGATGAAGGACGCGGACGCGCTCCTGCTCCTCATCCCGCGCGCCGGCGGCCTGGGGACGAGCGTGCTCTCGGGCAAGCTCTTCGAGTACCTGGCGGCCGAGCGGCCCGTCGTGGCGCTCGTCCCGCCCGAGGGGATCGCCGCCGATCTCCTGCGCTCCACCGGGTTCGCCCGCATCGCCGACCCGGACGACGTGGCCGGCATCCGGGCCCGGATCGAGGACCTGGTCGGGGCCTGGCGGGCCGGCGAGCTCGGCGACCGCCCGCTCCCACCCGAGGTGCGCGTACGGCTCGACCGCCGCACGCGCGCGTCCGAGATGGCCGATGTCCTTCGGAGCGTCGCATGAGCGAGAACGGGAAGGTGCGCGTCGGGCTCGTCGGCTGCGGCTACTGGGGGCCGAAGGTGATCCGGGCCGCGGCGTCGCTCCCCGACGTCGAGGTGGCGGCGCTGGTCGACTTCCGCGACGACCTGCGCGAGGCGCTGCTTGGCCACTACCCGCTTGCGCGCTCGACCGCCAGCCTGGGCGAGGCACTGGCCGGCGGGCCGCTGGACGCCGTCATCGTCGCGACCAACCCGGCCACGCACGTCGAGGTCGCGTCCGAGGCGATCGAGGGCGGCTGCCACGTCATGGTCGAGAAGCCGCTCGCCCTGAGCGCCGCCGACTGCCGCGCCCTGGGCGCGAAGGCCCGCGATGCGGGGCTCGTGCTGATGGCCGGGCACACCTTCCGGTTCAGCCCGCTCGTGAACCACGTGCAGTCGCTCATCGAGAGCGGGGAGCTCGGCGAGATCTACTCGATCGACTCCCAGCGGCTCAACCTCGGTCGCGTCCGCAAGGACGTCGATGCGATCTGGAACTTCGCCCCGCACGACATCTCGATCCTGAACTACTGGCTCGGCCAGCACCCGCGGGCCGTGCACTGCCACGCCTACGACTACCTCCAGCCCGGGATCCCCGACCTGGCCTTCCTCGTGCTCGAGTACGAGCGCACGGTGGCGCATGTCCACATCAGCTGGCTGCATCCGAGCAAGGTGCGGCGGGCGACGATCGTCGGGAGCAAGAAGATGGTGGTGTACGACGACGTCGAGGGCCAGATCGTCGTGCACGACGCCGGCATCGACCGCGAGCGCGTCGACCGCACGTTCCCCGACTTCGAGACCTTCGGCGAGTTCCGCTTGATCCAGCGCGTGGGCGACATGCACATCCCGCGCGTCCCGCTCGCCGAGCCGCTGGCGCTCCAGTGCCGTCACTTCGTCGACTGCATCCGCGCCGGCACGGAGCCCGTCACGGATTTCGAGGACGCCGCGCGGGTGGTCGAGGTGCTCGAGGCGGCGAGCACGTCGCACGCAAACGATGGCGCACGGGTCCGCGGTCCCGCCGCAGACGGCAACAGTCCACAGCGGCACGTCCAGGTCGCCGGCAAGCGGCCGACCTACGTGAGCGCCGCCGTGAACGCGATCCCGCTTGTCGACTTGAAGGCGCAGTACGGCGCGATCGGCCCCGAGATCGAGGCCGCGATCGCGCGCGTGCTCGAGCGCCAGTCCTTCATCAACGCCGCCGAGACGCGGGCGTTCGAGGAGGAGTTCGCCACGTACTGCGAGGCGCCCGAGGCGATCGGCGTCTCGAACGGAACCACGGCGATCGAGCTCATCCTGAACGCGGTCGGCGTGGGGCCGGGCGACGAGGTCATCACCGTCTCGCACACGTTCATGGCGACCGTGGGCGCGGTCCTGCGCACCGGCGCGACGCCGGTCATGGTCGACGTCGACCCCGACACGTGGACGATGTCGCCCGGAGAGGCCGCGCGGGCGGTGACGGGAAAAACCAAGGCGATCCTGCCCGTCCACCTCTACGGCAACCCGGCCGACATCCCGGCCATCGCCGCCGCCGCTCCCGGCATCCCGATCGTCGAGGATGCCGCCCAGGCCCACGGCGCCCGCTACCACGGCCGCGCCGTCGGGAGCGATTCGGCCGCGGCCTCCTACAGCTTCTACCCGGGAAAGACGCTCGGCGCCTACGGCGACGCCGGCGCCGTCACCACGGCCGACCCCGACCTCGCGCTGCGCCTGCGCCAGCTGCGCGACCACGGCCGCTTCGGGGCCAAGTACGAGCACGCCTCGGTCGGGACGAACGCCCGCATGGCCGAGATCCAGGCCGCGGTGCTGCGGACGAAGCTCTCCCACCTGCCGGAGTGGATCGCCGCCCGGCAGCGGCTGTGCGCCCGCTACGAGGAGCGGCTGGCGGGAGCGGACGTTCGGCTCCAGCGGGTCGAGGCCTGGGCCGAGCCGACCTGGCACCTCTACGTGCTCCTGCACCCCGAGCGCGACCGGCTTCACGCGGAGCTCCGCGAGCGCGGGATCGCGACCGGCGTGCACTACCCGATCCCCGTCCACCGCCAGCCGGGCATGGCCGGGGTCGAGCACCGCGTCCAGGGCGGCGAGCTGCCGGTCACCGACGAGCTCGCCGCGAGCTGTCTCTCGCTCCCGATCTACCCGGAGCTGGGCGAGGCCGGCGTCGACCGGGTGGCGGGGGCCGTGCACGACGTGCTCGCCGGCGCGCATGTCTGAGCCGGCGACGGCCGGGCGGCCGCTTCGGATTCTGGGGATCGGCCGCGGCCGGTCGTTGATCTTCCTGCGCTGGGCCTGGGCGCTCGCGGAGCGCGGCCACGACGTCCACATCGTGAGCCCCGTCTTCCGCGACGACATGCCCGAGGAGCTCGCGATGCTGACGGCCCACGACCTGACGAAGCTCGGCCTGCGCACGCGCATCCCGGGCCTGCGGCGAAGCCAGTTCGGGCCGGCGATCAGGCGCCTGGCCGCCGAGATCCGGCCGGATGTCGTCCACGCCCACTACCTGCTTCCGTACGGGCACTGGGCCGCCGAGGCCGATGTGCACCCGCTCGTCATGAGCCCGTGGAACACGGACATCTTCACGTACGGGAAGGAGCGGGAGCGGGGGCGCAGATGGGTGGCCGAGTCGATCGCCGCCGGCGACCGGTTCGTCGTCTCCTCCCTCGGCAACACGGAGGAGACGATCCGGCTCGGCGCCGACCCGGACAAGATCGACCGCATCGTCTGGTACGTCGACCTGCGCCCGTTCGGGGCTGAGGCCCGCGACCACGCAGCGCTGGCGGCCCGCTTCGGGTGGCCGGACGACTCCCTGATCGTGCTCTCGCTTCGCAACTACCGCGAGAACACGAACCTCGACGTCGCCCTGCGGGCGTTCGCACGTGCGCACGCCGAGGAGCCGCGAGCGCGCCTCATCCTGGCGGCCCGCGAGGGCGTCATGACCGAGACGGTGCGCGGCTGGGTGTCAGACCTCGGCGTGGGCGATGCGGTGCGCATGCACTTCATCCCGCCGGCCGAGCTGCCGTTCTTCTGCGCGTCGTCCGACCTGGCCGTGTCGCTGGCGTCGACCGACGCGACCCCGGCCTCGATGCTCGAGTGCATGGCCTCGCGGCTGCCGCTCGTCATGGGCGACGCGATCACGATCGACGAGTGGATCACCCAGGGCGACGGCGGCGAGGTGGTGCAGTGCCGCGACGAGGATGCGGTGACCGCAGCGATCCTGAAGCTGATCCGTGATCCGGACCTGCGCGCGACCTACGGCGAGCGCAACCTGCGCGTCGTGGCGGAGCGGCTGCCCGAGCACCCGGGCGCCGCGCTGGAGCGGGTCTATCGGGGCATGCTGGCCGCGAACGGCCGTTAGCCCGGCGGCTAGCGCTCGACCAGGATCACCAGCGTCTCGGGCAGCACGCCGTCATGCTCCATGGCGGCGGCCGCTTCAGGCGTCTGCATCGCCGCCATCATCGCGTCCATGTCGGGGATGTCCATGAGCAGCCCAACCCGGGTCGGGTTCTGCGGGTCGACGAAGGTGCGGACGTTGGTGATGCCGAGCGGGCCGAAGAACTCCTCGCGCTTCGGCGATGCCAGCCAGTGGTCGACGTCCTTGACGTCGTGATGGGCGATGACTGTGGGCATGGTGTCTCCTCGCGCGCGTCGTCGGCCCGCCGGATCGGCGGGCCAGGTGCGCAGACCCTACGCCGCAGGTCAGCTCTCCGTGTCCAGCAGCTCGTCGGCCGGCACGTCGCGCAGCACCCGTGCTGGGACGCCGACCACCACGGTGCGCGGCGGGACGTCGGCGATGACGACCGCGCCGGCGCCCACGAACGCCTCCTCGCCGACCTCGATCCCGGGCAGGAGCACGACCGCCCCGCCGATGCGGGCGCCCCGCCGCACGGTCGGGCCCCGCTTCAGCGCGTGCCGGCGCTCGGTGCGGCCCATCAGGTTGTCGTTCGTCGTGACGACGCCCGGTGCGATGAAGACGTGCTCCTCGAGCACCGTCTCGGCCGTGATGTAGGCGTTCGTCTGGATCTTCGTCCACGCCCCGATCTCGACGTCGTTCTCGATGCAGACGCCGCGGCCGATGACGACGCCCTGGCCCACGGCCACCCGCTCGCGCACCGTCGCCAGATCGCCGATGACGCAGCCGTCGCCGAGCTGCGAACCGGCCGAGAGCACGGCTCCCGCCGAGACGCGCACCTCGCTCCCGAGGACGAGCCGGCCGACCTCGCCCGCGCTGGTGGAGCTGGCCGAGAGCACGGGCCGCTTGCCGAGGACGGCGTTGTCGCCGATGGCGCAGCCTTCCCCCACGACCGTCCCCTCGTGGACCGTGACGTTCGCGCCGAAGAGGACGCCGGCGCCGATCGAGGCGTCCGGGGCGACGACCAGGCCCGGCGCCTCGTGCGCGGGCCACATCATCGCGCCGCCGCGGCGAGCGAGACCGCCTCGCCTCCCCGCTCGAGCGAGCGCTGCATCGCTTCGAGCACCTCGACCACGCGCAGCCCCTCCTCGACGCCGGTGCGCGGCTCCGCCCCCGTCCGCACGCACTCCAGGAAGTGCTCGCACTCCAGCCGCAACGGCTCGGTCGCGTCGATCCGCGGCGACCAGATGTCGCCGGTGTGCGTCGAGATCGCGCCCTCGGGCATGCGGATCTCGCCCTTGTCGTGCACGGTGACCTTGCCCTCGGCCGCCATGTCGTCGAAGACCGCCATCTTGTTCGATCCGATCACCGTCATCTTGCGGATCTTGTGCGGGTCGAGCCAGCTCAGGTGCAGGTGGCCGATCTGGCCGGTCGGGAAGCGGATGTAGCCGAAGACGACGTCCTGCACCTGCGGACGGACATAGCACTCGCCGCGGGCCGACACCTCCTCGGGCTCGTCGCCCAGCAGGTGCAGCACGACCGAGACATCGTGGACGCCAAGCGACCAGAGCGCGTTCTCGTCCGGCCGGATCGTGCCGAGGTTGACCCGCTCCCCGTACACGTAGCGCACGTCGCCGAGCTCGCCGGCGTCGATCAGCTCGCGCAGCTTGACGACGCCGGGGTGGTAGCGCAGCAGGTGGCCGACCATCACCATCCGACCGGTGCGCGCGACGACGTCGCGCAGGTCGCGCGCCTCGGCGGCACTGAAGGTCATCGGCTTCTCGACGAAGACGTGCTTCCCGGCTTCGAGCGCCCGGCGCGCCAGCTCGTGGTGCGTCGGGACGGGCGTCGCGAGCACGACCGCCTCGACCTCCGTGTCGGAGAGCAGGTCGTCGAAGTCGGCCGTCGGCCGGGCCGTGGGGACCGTCGCCGCCCGCTCGTGCAGGACGCCGTCGTCGGGGTCGCAGATCCAGCGCAGGTCGGACGCCGGAAGCGTCGCGAAGTTGCGAAGCAGGTGCCGGCCCCAGCGGCCGGCACCGGCCATGCCGACGCGGACCGGCTCGCTCACAGCTTCACCACCCGGCCGTCGGCCCCCGGGACGGCGTTTCGGAAGTCGATCACGAGCGGCGCAAGCTCCGCCAGCCGGGCGTGGTCGACGCCCGGATGGGCCGTCACGACGGCGACGATGTCGGCGCCGGCGAGCAGGTCGTCGGTAAGCGGCTGCGAGTCGAGGTCGAAGCCGTGCTCGGCGAGGTGGGGGACGAACGGGTCGTGGTAGGCGATCTCGGCGCCCTGGGCCGCGAGCAGCTCCATCAGCTTGAGCGCGGGCGACTCGCGCAGGTCGCCGACCCCGCCCTTGTAGGCGACGCCCAGGACGAGGACCGAGCTCCCGCTCACCGGCTTCTGCACGCCGTTCAGGGCCAGGGCGACCCGCTCGGCGCAGTGGTAGGGCATGTGCTGGTTCACCTTGCCGGCGAGCTCGATGAACTCGACCGGGAAGTCGTACTCGCGCGCCTTCCACGAGAGGTAGAACGGGTCGATCGGAAGACAATGGCCGCCGAGGCCCGGCCCCGGCGAGAACGGCATGAACCCGTACGGCTTGGTCGCCGCGGCGTCAACGACTTCCCACACGTTCAGACCCATCCGGTGGCACAGCATCGCGAGCTCGTTCACGAGCGCGATGTTCACCGAGCGGAAGATGTTCTCGAGCAGCTTCGTGAGCTCGGCCGCGTCGCACGAGGACACGGGGACGAGCGTATCGACGCAGGCGCGGTAGAGCTCGACAGCGCGGTCCCGGCATGCGTCCGTCAGCCCGCCCACGACCTTCGGCGTGGTCCGGACGGTGTAGTCGGTGCGGCCGGGGTCGATGCGCTCCGGCGACATGGCGAGGTGGAAGTCGACGCCGCCCCGCAGACCGCCCGACTCGAGGATGGGGAGCAGGACCTCGCGCGTCGTTCCGGGGTAGGTCGTCGACTCGAGCACGACGAGCTGGCCGCGGCGCAGGTGGCGCGCGATCTGCCACGTGGCGCCGGTCAGCACGGTCAGGTCGGGCTCGCGGTTCTCGGAGAGCGGCGTCGGCAGGCAGATCAGGATCGCGTCGGCGCCGCCAAGCGCCGCGTACTCGCCCGTCGCAGACACCCGGCCCGCCGACACGAGCTCGGCGAGCGCCGCCGAGTCGACGTCCTCGACGTAGCTCTCGCCGCGCCCGATCGCCTCGACCCGGCGTCCGTCGGCCTCGATGCACACCACCGTCCGGCCGGCGCGGCCGAATTCGACGGCCAGCGGCAGGCCCACGTAGCCCGCGCCGACGATTCCGACGTCGGTTGGCATGCGGTGCAGATGCTATCGACCGGCGGTGATGACAGCGGCGATCCGGCCGGCCGCCTCGCCGTCGCCGTAGAGCGGCGGATGCTCGGCGGGACGGTCCGCCGAGGCGAGCGCGGCTGCCACCGCGGCCGGATCGAGATCGACCAGCCTGTTCCAGCCGGCGGCGATCGTCTCGACCCACTCGGAGGTGTCGCGCATCGTGACGCACGGCACGGAGTGCAGGTAGGCCTCCTTCTGCACGCCGCCGGAGTCGGTCAGGCAGGCGGCCGCCGACATGAGAAGCGCGGTGAAGTCGAGGTAGCCAAGCGGGGCGGTCAGGTGCGCCGCGGCGGCGGCCCGCTCCCACAGCCCGGCCCGCTCCAGCGCCGCCCGCGTCCGCGGGTGCACGGGGAAGACGACCGGCAGCTCGATCGCCTCGATCGCCTCGACCAGGGTCGGCACGGTCTCCGGAAGCGTGTTGGCCGGCCGGTGCGCCGTCAGGATCACGTACCCCCCGGGCTCGACGCCGATCCGCTCGAGGGCGTCCGACCGCCGGGAGGCGACCGGCGCGAACGTTCGCGCCACGTCCACCATGACGTCGCCCACCTGGTGGACGCCGGCCGTGATGCCCTCGGCCGCCAGGTTTGCGACGGCCGTGTCGGATGGGCAGAACCGCAGGTCGGCGAGGACGTCCACCAGCATGCGGTTCAGCTCCTCGGGCATGCGCCGGTCGAACGAGCGCAGGCCGGCCTCGACGTGCCCGATCGGGACGTGCAGCTTGGCCGCGACGAGCCCGCCAGCCAGCGTCGAGTTGGTGTCGCCGTAGACCAGCACCGCGTCGGGCAGCTCCTCCTCGATCACCGGCTCCAGGCCGACGAGCATCCGCGCGGTCTGCTCGGCGTGCGTCCCCGACCCGCTCTCGATGCGGCGGTCGGCAGGGCGCAGGCTCAGCTCCTCGAAGAAGATCTGCGAGAGGTCGGCGTCGTAGTGCTGGCCGGTGTGGACGAGCACGTGGTCGCACAGCCCCTCCAGCGCGTGCGCCACCGGCGCAGCCTTGATGAACTGCGGGCGGTTGCCCACGACGGAGACGATCTTCATCGGCGGTGAGCCTACTGGCCGAGCACGTCGTTCAGCGCCGTCGTCAGCTCGTCGCGCGATAGCTCGCGCTGGAGCTTCCAGGCCACCCGGCCGCTGGAGTCGAGCACGAACGTCGTCGGCTTGCCCAGGAGGCCGAACGGCTCGACGAGGTGATCGTGCGGGTCGAACACGATCGGCCAGTTCCAGCCGTAGCGGTGGGTGTAGGAGAGCGCGCCCGAGCGCGAGTCGTCGATCGCGACGCCGACGAACTGCACCCGGCCCTTGTAGGCCTGGGCGGCGTCGGCGAACGCCGAGCCCTCCGCCTTGCACGGCGCGCACCAGGAGGCGAAGAAGTTGATCACCACCGGGCGGCCGCGCATCCGGGCGAGGTCGACCGTGCCGCCCGAGAGGGTCGGCTCGTGCAGGGCCGGAGCGGCCACACGGCTGGAGCTCGCGATCGGCGCGGCGAGGTCGGCCCGCCGGAGCGAGTCCGAGTGCGCCCGACCGTACAGGGCGATCGAGACGACCATGACCGTCCCCGAAATCAGCGCGACGATCCGAAGCCGGCGCTGCACGGCCGTATCGTAGGGTGTCTACGCCGGGGCCGGGACGGCGTCCAGTCGCCGCGCCACCGCCGCCACCAGCTCGGCCGTCGCCACGAGGTCGGCCAGCTCCACGATCTCGTTCGGCGAGTGCATGTAGCGGTTCGGGACGCTGACGAGGCAGGTGGGGATGCCGCCGCGCGAGCGATGGACGGCGTCGGCATCGGTCCAGGTGTGGCCGGCCGCCGCGCCGAACTGGTGCGGGATCCCCTCGGCCGCGGCCACCTCCGCGACGAGCTCGGCGAAGGCGGTGTGAACGCCTGAGCCGCGCTCGATGACGGGCCCGCCGCCGATCTTGATGTCGCCGATCGTGTTCTTCGTGACGCTCGGGTAGTCGGCGGTGTGGGTGACGTCGATCGCGATGGCTGCAGTCGGGGCGAGCGCGAAGGCGCTGGTGTAGGCGCCGGCGAAGCTGATCTCCTCGGCGACCGAGGCGACGCCGACGTATCGCCAGGAGCCGGGGTTCTCCGCGTAGTGGCGGCCGGCCTCGGCAGCGACGAACGCGCCGGCCCGGTTGTCGACGGCGCGCGATGCCAGCCGGCCGTTCAAGAGCTCCACGACGGGCTGCTCGATCACGGCCAGGTCGCCGGAGCGGACGCGGCTTCGGGCGTCGTCCCCGCCGGTTGCGCCGATGTCGATCCAGAGCTGGTCGAGCTTGATCGGCTTCTTGCGCTCCTCCTCGTCCAGCAGGTGGGTGGCCTTCTTGCCGATCACGCCCACCACGGGCCCGTCCTTGGCCAGCACGCGGATCCGCTGGCCGACGAGCACGGACGGCGTCCAGCCGCCGACTCCGCCGAACCACAGGTAGCCGTCGTCGTCGACGTGCGTGACGGCGAGGCCGATCTCGTCGATGTGCCCCAAGACGGCCAGCGCGCGCTCTCCGTCGGGGTTCACGGTCGCCCAGCTCGAGCCGAGGGGATCGGTTTCGACGGAGGCGAACCCGGAGGCGTAGTCACGCCAGACCCGGGCGGGGGCACGCTCGTCACCCGACGGCCCGGCGGCGTCGAGGAGGCTCACGAAGAAGTCGCGGGAGGCTTGGCGCATGGCGGCGAACGCTAGCGTGTTTCCGGCTGGAGGCCGTTGGTAGACTGCCCGGCCCGGGGCCGTTAGCTCAGCTGGTAGAGCAGGGGACTCTTAATCCCAAGGTCGTAGGTTCGATCCCTACACGGCCCATCGCCCGTTCGCTTGCCCGCCGGCACACGGCCGCCCCCGGCAGGGATATGTTGAGCGTCGCAGGGAGAGGACATCGTGCGGCACGGAAGCCGCTGGCCGTCGCTGCCGCCCGGACGAGGAAAGGGGGCGCGTCGTGAACGTGCGTGAACGCATGAAGGGGTGGTTCTGGGGGCTGCCTGTCGGAGTGGCCGTGGGGATCGCGGTCACGGCCACGGCGGCGCTGGCCGGCGGTGGGTCGGGCGACGTGTCGCCCACGCCGTTCGGCACGCCGACCCCGGCGAACCCCGACCCGTCGGCGAGCATCGCGGCCGTGCGCGGTGACCGGATGTGGGACTGGACCGAGCAGACGCGCTCGGAGGTGCTGGCGCGACATGGGGTCGTGGCCACGAGCCAGCCGCTCGCCGCCCAGGCCGGGCTGCAGGTCCTGCACGAGGGCGGGAACGCGGCCGATGCCGCGGTTGCCGCTGCGGCCATGTTGGGGCTGACCGAGCCCGAGAGCGCCGGCATCGGCGGCGACATGGAGGCGATCTACTACTCGGCCAAGGACCACAAGCTGTACGGCCTGAACGCCGCCGGATGGGCGCCGGAGTCGCACACGGTGGCCTTCTACCACTCGCGCGGCCTGAAGTCGGTGCCGTTCTACGGCGTCTACAGCGCCACGGTGCCCGGCGCGGTGGACGGCTGGAGCCGGCTGCTCAAGCGGTTCGGGCGCATGTCGCTCGGGCAGGTGCTGCAGCCGTCGATCGAGGCCGCGCAGCAGGGCTTCGGGCTGACCGAGCGGATCCGCGGCGACTGGAAGAGCTACGACGGCTTCTACGTCGACATGCTGAAGAAGGACCCGGAGTCCCGCAAGGCGTTCCTGCGAAACGGCCACGTGCCGGCGCTCTACAGCAACTACACGAACCCCGACCTGGCCCGGGCCTACGAGCTCCTGGCCAAGGACGGGCCGGACGCCTTCTACCGCGGCCCGATCGGGCGCGCGATCGTCCGGCGGATGAACAAGGGCGGGGCGGCATGGAAGCTGAGCGACCTGAGCTCGTTCAAGTCGCAGTGGGTGAAGCCCATCTCGACCAACTACAAGGGCTACGACGTCTTCGAGATGCCGCCGCAGACGCAGGGCTTCGCCACGCTGGAGATGCTGAACATCCTCCAGGAGTGCGGGCCGAAGCTGGGGTACGACCTGCGTGCGCTGGGGCCCCGCTCGCCCCAGTTCTGGAGCATCCTCGTGCAGGCCAAGCGGCTGGCCTACGCGGATCTCGAGCGCTACAACGGCGACCCGCGATTCGTGAACGTGCCGGTCAAGCGGCTGACCTCCAAGGCGTACGCCGCCACGCTGTGCGGCAAGATCAGCCTGGGGCACGTGTCGCCCGAGCCGACGGCCACGACCGCCGGCGGCAAGGCGGCAGTCTCGGTCGGCCGCGAGCGCGGCGACACCGTCTACCTGACGGCCGCGGACCGGTGGGGGAACATGGTGTCCTTCATCTACTCCGTGTACGACTACTTCGGGTCGTCGGTGTCGATCCCGGGCTACGGCTTCCCCATGAACGACCGCGGGTCGTTCTTCAACCTCGATCCGTCCTCTCCGTCGGTGATCGCGCCGCACAAGCGGCCGTTCCTGACCATCATCCCGGCGTTCGTGATGAAGGACGGACAGCCGCTCCTGTCGTTCGGGAACATGGGCGGCGACGAGCAGGCCCAGGCTCAGGCGACCGAGATCGTGAACATGGTCGACCTGGGCATGAACGTGCAGGCGGCGGGTGACGCCGCCCGCTTCCATCACAGCCAGGACGCCGATCGGGTCGATCTGGAGTCGAACCTCTATGCGCTCATCGGCCAGAAGCTGCGCGCGCTCGGGTTCAAGGTGCGGAACGTTCCCGGGAACGACGACGTCTTCGGCGGCTACCAGGCGATCTTCTTCGGGAGGGAGCCCGGCGCCGAGGCGCCGCCCGAGTGGGTGACCACCGGCGATCCGCCGGTGAACGGCGTCTATCGCGCCGCCTCGGACTTCCGCAAGGACGGCCAGGCGGTCGGCTGGTAGGGCGAACGGGCGCAGGCGGTGGTGGGCCGGAGCTCTCGGCCCGTCACCGCCCGCGTCGCTTCACGCGAGAGCCAGTTCACCCACTCTGGGCGATGGACGGCCGCGATCGGTGAGCCACGCTTCCCCCAAACCAACGGGAGCGTGAGACATGATTGGGCGACGAAGACGACGGCCGCTCATGCGAGCGGGCATGGCCGCAGGCGCCGGTTACATGGCCGGCAAGCATCGGGAGCGGGGTCAGGAGGCGGACGCCGGACGCGATGCCCGGCTCGACGACCTCGAGCAGCAGCAGTACGCGGCACCGCCGCAGCAGTCATCGGGAGGGATCTCGGACGCTGCGATCGCGCAGCTCAAGCAGCTTGCCGAGCTCCATGAACAGGGCATCCTGACGGACGCCGAGTTCGACGCGCAGAAGCAGAAGCTTCTGTCGGGCGCATGAGCAGCGGCGAGACAGAGGGCCTGCCGCTCGGCCCCGTGCAGATGCTGGCGGTGGAGTTCGACCGCGACCGGTTCCACGGCGAGATCCTTCCCGAGCTGGTCCGGCTCTCGGACGCGGGGATCATCCGCCTGCTCGACCTGCTCGTCGTCGCGAAGCACGCCGGCGGCGATCTCGAGTCCGTCCAGATGAGCGATCTCAGCATCGGCGAGGCCGAGGAGTTCGGCGCGCTGATCGGCGCGCTGGTCGGCTTCGGAGCGGGCGGCGAGGAGGGCGCCGAGGAGGGTGCGCTCGAGGGTGCGAGAGATCTCGCCGACGGCCACCTCTTCGACGAGGACGAGGTGTGGTTCCTCGCCGACGCCATCCCGGAGGGATCGACGGCCGCGATCGCGCTCATCGAGCATCGGTGGGCGATTCCGCTGCGTGACAAGATCGCTGCCGAGGGCGGCATCGCTCTGGCCGACCAGTGGATTCACCCGGCTGATCTGATCGCGGTCGGCGCGATGGCCGCCGCCGGCCCGTAAGCGCCGCGCTCAGCGGTCGATGTCGAGCTCCTCGGTGAACGCCGTGGACGTCGCTCGCGTCGCCGTGATCTGACCGCGCGCCCGGTCGTAGCGGCCCGTGCCGCCGTCGATCGAGATGGCGAGCGTCGCGGACCCGCCGTCGGCCACGAACGTCGTGCTGAGCGTACCGCGTGAGAGCGAGACGACCGAGTGGCACAGGTTGCGCGCGCCGAGCAGGACGACGCAGTGGCCGTCGACGCTCCCGACGGTCGCCCCGGCCCCGTCCGTCAGCACGCTGTGGAAGATGAACGCGTCGCCCGGCGTCGACGTGCCCGACCGGTCGACGTCGACGCTCGCGCGGTCCGTCGTCGTCTCGGTCAGGACGAGCTCCCTGTGCGCGGCGGCCCCGCCCGCGCGTGCGATCGATGCCCCGCCGGCCGCGACGACGACCGCGATCCCTGTGGCGGCGAGCAGTCGCCGCCTCGTGCCCCAGATGCCCATGCCCCGTCCTTTCTCGTGCCGATGATGACAAGCGATCCTCTCACGAATGCGAGCCGGCGGACGATCGGCGCCGCTCGTGCCGTCGGGTCGAGCATGGGCAGCGTTCTGGGTCGGAGGTGCTGAGGTGTCGGATCGGTCGACCGGTTTCCTGGTGATCGCGGCGTACTTCCTGCTCGCGCAGACGCTGCGAAAGCAGTTCGTCGCCGATCCGCTGCGGGGGCCCGGAGCAGGCTCGCCTTCCAGCGCAGGCGCCTCACCGCGACGCCCGAATGTCATGACGACGCACACGCGAGGGCCGTCCGGTCCTCGACGCTCGAGATGCTCGACGATGCGGAGGCGGCCCTCGAGCCGCATGGCCGGTTCGCGCGGCTGCGCGAGTTCTTCTCGTGGAGCGGCAGCCGCGAGGCCGGCGCGCTCTCGGCGGCCCACGAGGCGGAGCGGCTGATCGTGGCGTGGCTCCTCCCCGACATCTCCGTCCACGGCCGTCTTCAGCGCGCGCGGTGCGAGCTCCAGTCGCTCCCCGACGGCCAGCGGCAGCTGTGGTCAGACACTCTCGACAAGGCTGAGCTCGGGCGTCCGGATGTCGTGCGAGCCACAATCGGCGAGATGCTCGCCGACGTCTACTCGCGTCGCGACACGGCGTACTCCGAGCTCTGGAGCCTCAAGAACAAGATCGCGTGGTTCGAATGGGCTGGGCTCCTGGCGGCCGTCCTGATCGTCTGCCGCGGCCAGGGCATGCTCCTCTTCGCCGGGGCCGTAGGCGGTCTCCTGAGCCGCATGCAGCGGGCGCTGAAGCGGCGCCCGATCCGGACGGACTACGGCTTCTCGTGGTCGCTCATCTTCCTGAGCCCGATGGCCGGCGCGATCGGCGCCTGGGCGGGCATGTACCTGATCCTCGGGCTCGAGAAGAGCGGCGTCGTCGCCGACGCGTCGGCCTCGTTCGGCGCACATCCGCTCACGCATCCCACGACGGCCGTGATCGCGGTCGCGATTCTGCTTGGCATCTCGGAGCGCTTCCTTGACCGCGTCGTCGCCGCGCTGGCCGGCCACAGCATCGTCCCGGAGATCGACCCGGTTGCTGCGACCGCGCCGCCGATCGCGAGCGTCGAGGCGATGCGCCCGGCCTGGGGCACGTAGCCCGCCTCCCCGCTAGGCGTAGGCAAGCGCTCCCCAAGGGGCAAAAGATCCAGCCCCTTCCAGTCGATGACAGAAGGAAGGCCGGCCACGGATGAGCAGGCCCACCCCAGCGTCGACCGCCATCGCATGGAGGCTCCATGGCATCGAGGCCCCGCATCACCGCTGCACGCGTGCTCGCAGGCGCCGCCTGCGCCATGCTCCTGCCTGCCGTCTCGCAGGCGTCCGCGCCGGGCCACCCCGCGCCGCCGCTCTCGAACCACGCCGCCATTCGCACCGTCCGCCACGGCGCCGTCCCCGGCGAGCTCATCGTGCGGTTCGCGCCGCACGTCGGTCCGACGCGTCGGGTCCACGTCGCGGCGGCCGCGGGCGTCAGCCTGCGCAGGTGGTTGGGGACGCGCGGGCTGTGGCTCGTGCACGTGCTCCCCCCGGGGCGGACCGCCACCCACGCGGCCCGAGCCCTTGAGCGGTCACACGGCGTGCGCTGGGCGCAGCCGAACCGGTACGTGTCGCTGAACGCGACGACGCCGGACGACCCCATGTTCGCCCAGGACTGGGGCCTCGCCAACACCGGCCAGAGCGTTCAGAGCGCGACGGGTACGGCCGATGCCGACATCGACGCCCCGGAGGCGTGGGACCAGACGACGGGCTCCGCCAACGTGGTGGTGGGCGTGGTCGACACCGGCGTCGACTACACCCACGCGGACCTGGCCGCCAACATCTGGACGAACCCCGGCGAGACCGGCGGCGGCAAGGAGTCGAACGGCGTCGACGACGACGGCAACGGCTACGTCGACGACTGGCACGGCTGGAACTTCGGCCTCGGCACGAACGACCCGATCGACGTCGTCGGCCACGGCACCCATGTGGCCGGGACGATCGGCGCCGCCGGCGACAACGGCACCGGCGTGGCGGGCGTCAACTGGAACGTCCAGATCATGCCGCTGCGCGTGGCCGACGCGAACGGCGCGCTCTCCGACGCAGCAGTCGCGGCCGCGTTCGCGTACGCCGGGCGGATGGGCGCGAAGGTCGTGAACGCCAGCCTGGGCGGCAACTACACGTCGAGCGCGGAGCTGGCGGCGATCAACGGCGCCCCGAACACGCTCTTCGTCGTCTCGGCCGGCAACTCGAATCAGAACATCAAGAGCACGGCGGTGTCGCCGTGCACGCTCCCGGCGGCGAACGTGCTCTGCGTCGGAGCCACCGGGCCGACCGACGCGCGGGCGTCGTTCTCGAACTACGCCCCGACCCAGGTCGACATCGCCGCGCCGGGCGTCAACATCCTGAGCACGCTCCCGGGCGACCAATATGGCTACTACAACGGCACGTCGATGGCCTCGCCGCACGTCGCCGGCGTCGCCGCCCTGGTCTTCGCGGCGTACCCGACCCGTTCCGTGGCGGCCGTCGAGGCCGCGATCCTGAACGGCGCCGACCGCAAGACCGCCCTCACCACGTACTTCGCGAGCGGCCGCCGGCTGAACGCCGCAGGCGCGCTGGCGGTGGCGTCGATCCCGCCGCCCGACGCGGCGCTCGCCAGCCCGAGCTCCGTGACCGCCGCGAGCGCGACCCTGAACGCGACGGTGAACCCGCACGGCCGCCCGGCGACCTGGCTCTTCAACTGGGGCCTCGGCTCCGCGTACGGCTCGCACACCTCGCTGAAGGCGACGGCCGCGGCGACGTCGGATCTGCCGGTGGCCGCGCCGCTCACGGGCCTCGCCCCCAACCAGACCTACCACTACGAGCTCGTCTTGACCACGCTCTCAGGCGTGACGACGACGGGCGACGCGACGTTCACGACGCCGGGCGCCGCGCCCATCGTGACGACCGGGAGCGCCTACTGGACGTACCAGACCCAGGCGCTCGTGGCGGGCACGGTGAACGCCCGCAACGCCGCCACCACCTACTGGTTCGAGTACGGCCCGACGACGGCGTACGGGAGCGAGACCGACGACCTCCCGCTCGCCGGCGGCGTGAAGGCCGTCCCGGTGTACGGCAACATCACGGGCCTCACGTCGCACACGACCTACCACTTCCGGATGGTCGCCCAGAACGCCTTCGGCACCGCCTACGGCGTCGACCGCGCCTTCACGACCCCGTAGCTACGCGCTCGCCTGCTGCGACTTCACGTGGGCGATGTAGCCGCGCACGTCGGCCGCCGGCTCTGTGTAGGCGTCGCCGAGCGCCTGCTCCATGGCGGTCATGTAGTCGCCGAGCCACTCGGGCGAGTCGTAGTCGATCGCCTTCAGGAACTCGAGCGACGCCGCCAGGCGCATGTCCGCGATCGAGGGCTCCGAGCCGCCGATGAAGGGCTTCCCGTCGAGGAAGAAGGAGCGGTAGACCTCGAGCGGCTCGGCGAGCGCCGCCTCGGCGGCGCGCTGGGCCTCCGCCTTGGCGTCCGCATCCGCGTCCGACGAGCCGACCTCCCCCGGGTACTGGGGGAAGCCGAGTGCCGGGTACGTCGCCCGCGCCAGGAGCGGGTAGAGCGTGGCGAGCAGGTAGTACATGGCGCTGTCGATCATGGCCCGCTCGGCCGGCTCGGACGGGTAGAAGCGGGTGAGGCTGTGCTTGTTGCACAGGTACTGCATGATCGCGCAGCTCTCCCAGAGCGCGCCCTTCGGCAGGCCCGCCTCCTGGATCGTCGGCGTCAGGTGGGCCGGGTTCATCTTCAGGAACTCGGGGGAGGTCGTGACGCCCCAGGCGTCGATCTCCTCGAAGTCGAGCCCGGCGGCCCGCACGAAGATGCGCGCGGTCAGGTTGTTCACGCTCGGCTTCAGGATGTGAATCGTGATGTCGGCCATGGTGTCCTCCCGGCCTGCCCCGCAGGCGCGCTCAGTAGGGGTCTTTGGGCGAACGATCCTCGGAGAGCGACGGGCGCGACGTGCGCACCAGCTCCTCGATCGCGTCGGCCAGATGCACCTCGGCGATGTTCTCGTCGCCTCGGGCCACGCGGATCCGGTGCGCCCCTCGCAGCACGTCTGCGTGAGCGTACCCCAACGGCGGCTCGAACCGATAGGACGCGAGCTCGATCAGAAGGCCCAGCGGATCCTCGAAGTAGATCGAGTCCATGAACCCGCGATCCTTGACCCCGCTGTGGCGGATCCCGCGCTCGTCGAGCCGCTCGACGGTCTGGGCGAAGACGGCGTGCGACAGCGCGAACGCCACGTGGTGGACGCAGCCCTGGTCGGTCGCGGTCCGCGCCGGGTCGGGCGTTCGCTCCTCGTTCGTGAAGACGGTGATCAGGCGGCCGTCGCCCGGGTCGAAGTAGAGGTGGCTCTCGGCGGCGTTGTCGAGGTTCGGCTGCTCGAAGATGAACGGCATCCCGAGCACGCCCTCCCAGAAATCGATGGAGGTCTGCCGGTCGGCGCCGACCAGCGTGATGTGGTGGACGCCCTGGCTCTGGAGCTTGCGCATGCACACGAGTCTAGACCCGGCCTGGATTGTCAAGATCCTTACTTCTTCCTCAGCCTGTCTTTACGTTTGCTGCCGATGGTTGCCTCGATGCGCTCCAGGCTCGCCGGGGTAGTTGTAGGCGTGGTCGTCCTCGCTCTGCTGGGAACCGTCCCGGCCTTTGCCTCCAAGGGGGCCTACTTCGGCACCGCGGTGACCCCGGACGGGAGCGAAAGCTCAGACCAGGCGCTGCTGTCGCTCGAGAGCGACGTCGGGCGCCACTTCCACCTGTACCGGCTCTACCGGGCGCTCGACAACACGACGCTGCGCGGCGGCGCCGCCCAGCTGATGAAGTCCCGCGGCCAGCCGATCTACCTGAACGTCACGTCCGAGATGGGCACGCGCTGCGTCGCCTGGCACGCGGTCGCCGCCGGGGCCTACAACACGCAGCTGCACTCGATCGCCCGCCAGGTGCGCAAGTACCGGTACAAGGTGTACTTCTCATGGAACCACGAGATGCAGGGCAACTGCAAGACCGGCACGGCCGCCGACTATCGCGCGAGCTACAAGCGCGTCCGCAAGGTGTTCAAGAAGGAGCACGTCACGAACGCCGTGTGGGTGTGGGTCGCCGCGGCCGGCAACCTAAATCACGACCCGGCGAAGGCTGCGAAGTTCCTGCCACGGAAGGTCGACCTGATCGGCGTCGACGGCTACAACCGGGCCGGCGAGTGGCGCGGCGTGAAGGAGATCTTCGGCGCCGCGCACAGGTTCGCGGCGAACCACGGGCACCGGCTCTTCGTCGGCGAGATCGGCTGCGCCGAGGATCCGTCCGACTCCACCGCCAAGGCGCGCTGGATCGCGAACGCGTTCGACACGTTCAAGGCGTGGGACGTGGCCGGGGTGGTCTGGTCGAACTTCGACCGTCGTGAGGGCGACTACCGCGTCCAGACGTCCGGTCCCTCGCTGGCCGCCTACAAGCAGGCCGGCGACACCTCGTTCTACATGCGCTAACGCGCCCCGCGCTCGACGTCGCGGAAGAGCGCCATGCCGAGCCCGCGGGCCATCTCCTCGTCGAGGTGGGCGACCAGGCCGGCCGTGCGCGCCAGGAGCGCCATTCCGCGGACGATGCGGGCCGGGAAGCCGAGATCCGCGAGCGCTGCGCCCGCGACGCCGGCCCCGTTGATGGGAAGCGTCTTCCCGGTCGCCTCGCGGTGCGCGGCGGCGACCAGCTCGAGCGCCCGCAGGTGCGGCCCCTCGAGCCCTTGGTCGCGGGCGATCGCATAGATCCGCTCCGTGCGCGGGTCGCCGGCCTTGTGGACCGGGTGGCCGAGGCCGGGGATCCGCTTGCCAGCCTCGATCCGGGCCCGGACGGCGTCCACCGCGGCCTGTTCCACGCCGGCCTCGCCCGCGCCCTCAAGGACGCCGTCCAGGAAGCCCGCCGTGTCCTCGACGACGCCCAGGAAGACGGAGCCCGCACCCAGGAGGCCGGCGGCGACCGCGCCCTGGAGGGACTCGGGAGCCCCGGTGTGCGTGAGCCGGGCGGCGAGCACGGTCGGCGTCAGCCCGTGCTCCGCGAGCGAGACCAGCACGGCGTCGAGGAGCACGGTCTCCTGCGGCGTCGGCGTGCGGCCCTGCACGAGCAGGAACGTGAGCTCCGTGAAGGTCACCGTGCCCATGAGCTCCGTGGCCAGGTTGCGGCCGCGGACGGTGATCGAGTCGGCGTCGGCGCCGCCGACGTCGGTGTGCAGCCAGTCGCGATCGTTCATCCTGCCCTCCGGACACGTGGGTCGAAGTCCACCTCGGCGCCGGTCCGGTCGCGCGGCAGCTCGTGCTTGGCGATCCGGCCGGTCGGCGTGTGCGGCAGCTCCGCCACCGCCTCGAGGTAGCGCGGCACCTTGAACGGCGTGAGCAGCGCCGCCGCTGCCTCGCGGATCGCCGCCAGGTCGGCCGCCGCAGGGTCTGCCACCGCGACGAAGCCCTTGATCTCCTCCTCGGTCAGCTCGGAGGGCACCCCGATGACCGCCGCCTCGGTCACGTCGGCGTGGCTCATGAGCGCCTCCTCGATCTCGGCTGGGGCCACGTTCTCGCCGCGGCGCCGGATGACCTCTTTGCGACGGCCGACGAACGTGTACGTCCCGTCGGGGTTCTTGTGGACGAGGTCGCCCGTGCGCAGCCACCCGTCGGGGCTCAGCACCTCGGCCGTCTCGGCGGGCATGTCCCAGTACCCGCGCATGACCGCCGGGTTTCGCAGCTCGAGCTCGCCCACCCCGCCGTCGGGAGCCACGGCGCCGTCGGCGACGATCCGCGCCTCGTTCACGGTTCCGAGTCGGGGATGCTGGCGGACCGTCCCCAGCGTGCCGAACGGCCGCGACCCGTGCGGCCAGATCATCCCGTACGGCGACTCCGAGAGCGCGTAGCCGCAGATGATTCGAAGGCCGAATCGGGCTTCGATCTCCAGTTGACGGTGTTTCGTGGGGGCTGGGCCTGTGTAACACAGGCGAAGCGGTGTCTCGGCGTCGTCCTCGCGCTCGGGCTGGCGCATCAGGATCTCGAGCATCGCGCCGATCGCGTTGAACTCTGTGGCGCCGTGGCGGCGGGCGGATTCGAGGAAGGTGCTCGCCGAGAACCGCGGCAGGAGCACCAGCCCCGCCCGCGCGGCGATCGACCCCAGCACGGAGTAGGCCGGCGCGTTGATGTGGAAGAGCGGGAGCGAGGTCATGAGCCGGTCGTCGGGGCCGAGCCCCATCCACCACGGGAAGCCTTCGCCCGCCATCGCGTACGCGCGGTGGGTCTGCGTGACCAGCTTCGAGCGGCCCGTCGTCCCGGAGGTCGGGATGAGGGCGGCGGGATCGTCCGGCCCGGGGCGCCCGGACGGCGCCTGGCCGGCCGGCTCGGCGTAGAGCGCCGCCACGTCGACGGTCGGGACGCCCGTCTCCCGGATTGCGGCCGGCGCCTCGGAGTCGGTCACGACGAGCCGCGGGCGCACCTGCGCGACGAGCGCGGTCAGCTCGGCCTCGCCGGCGCGCGGGTTCACGGCGACGACGATCGCCCCGGAGCAGGTGGTGGCGAGCCAGGCGAACAGGTACTCGGGCGTGTTGCGGGCCGTTGCCAGCACGAGATCGCCCGCGCGCACGCCCTGCCGGGCGATGGCTGAGGCGGCCCGTTCGACCTGGCTCTGGGCCTCGGAGAACGTGTAGGTGCGGCCGCCGGCGTGCAGCCAGACGCTGGCAGGGGCGGCGGCGACGGCATCGTCGAAGAGCTTGGGGATGGTGTCCGGCACGGAGACGCGGCCATCATCGCCGCCCGGCCGGTCGCGGCGCAACCTGTGTAAGAAAGGGGTGACGAGCGGCCTTGAACGCGGTAGACTCCCGGCGGGGGTCAGGTAGGAACGTGATCGAGCGACTGCTCATTGCTGCGGGGATTCTGGTCGTGAACGGGGCCGTTCTCGTCGGCGTGCTCCGGCTCCTGACGATGGTCGTGATCCGGCGGGTGCCGCGGGCCGAGGAGGGCGAAGCCGTCGCCGCTGCCACCCCGGTGCCGATCGCCGCGGAGGTCGAGCAGACGCCGGCCGCAGAGCCGGAGCCCGAGCTCGTCGCCGCCGCGACGGCGCTGTCCGAGCCGATCGCCGCCGTCCGCCCGCGCGGCCGTCGCGGCTCCAACGGCCACCTGTACAAGATCCACCACCACCGCATGCTCCTGGGCGTCCCCGTGCTGGCGGCGATCTTCGCCTCCGGCGCGTGGCTCGGCGACTGGGTCGGGGGCGGAAGCTCGGCCGATGCCGCGACGGTGACCGTCCACCTGAAGGGCAAGGTCATCCGCGTCGCCGGCAAGCCCGTGGCGGTGCGTGTGCCCGGCCAAACGGTAAGGGTGAAGGGGAAGGTCGTCACGGTGCCCGCGACCACCGTCCAGCTGCCGCCGACGACCCAGACGGTCGTGAGCACCGACGTCCTCAGCACGACGTCAACCGCGACGACCACTATCAAGACCACGATCACCGTCCCGACCACGCTCACCGAGACGACCACCGACACAGCCACGGTCACCGAGACGACGACCGTCACCGACACCAACTCCACGTCGGGGACGACGACCTAGCTACATCCTGCCGGCCTCGATGATGCGCCGCAGGAACTCCTGCGTGCGCGGCTGCTCCGGGGCCGTGAAAATGCGCTCGGGCGAGCCCTGCTCGAGGATCCGGCCCTGATCCAGGAAGCACACGCGGTCGGCGATCTCGCGGGCAAAGCCCATCTCGTGCGTGGCGATCAGCATCGTCATCCCGGTCTCGGCCAGGTCGCGGATCACGCCCAGCACCTCGCCCACGAGCTCGGGATCGAGTGCGCTCGTGACCTCGTCGAACAGCATGATGTCGGGCTCCATCGCCAGCGCGCGCACGATCGCGACCCGCTGCTGCTGGCCGCCTGAGAGCCGGTCCGGGTACTCGTTGCGCTTGTCGGCGAGGCCGAAACGGGCCAGGAGCTCCGTTGCACGGTCCTCCGCGTCGCGTTTTGGCGTCTTAAGCGCCTTTCTGGGCGCCAGCGTGACGTTTTGCAGCACGTTCATGTGCGGAAACAGGTTGAACGCCTGGAACACGATGCCGATCCGGCGGCGCACGCGGTTCACGTCGACCTCGTACGAGGTGATCTCGTCGCCGTGGACGAGGATCCGGCCCGAATCCACGGGCTCGAGCAGGTTCACGCACCGAAGCAGCGTCGATTTCCCCGATCCCGATGCGCCGATCAGGCAAACAGCTTTGCTCTCGGGCACCTCGACGTCGACGCCCTGGAGCACCCTGACCTTCCCGAACGACTTGTGGACGCCCTCGATGCTGATCGCGGCGGTCATGCCACCCCTGATGCGGCGCGCTTTCGGCGATCGCGCTCGATCAGCCAGTCCGTGGCCCGGGTCATGGGAATCGTGAGCGCCAGGAAGAGCACCGCGGTGCACACGTAGGGCGTGAAGTTGAAGTTCGCCGCCTCGTCGATCCCCGCCTGGCGCAGGGCCTCCACCGGGCCGGCGAAGGCGACCAGCGCGGTGTCCTTCTGAAGGCCGATGAAGTCGTTCAGAAGCGGCGGGATCACGCGCCGGACGGCCTGCGGCACGATCACGTACCGGAGCGTCTGCCATCGGGACAGCCCGAGCGACCGCGCGGCCGCCTCCTGGCTCGGGTGCACGGATTCGATCCCGGCCCGGTACACCTCGGCGACGTATGCCGAGTAGACCAGGATGAGGCCGACCGTGGCCCAGAAGACCGCGGAGATCGGCACGCCGCCCAGCTGCAGGCCGGGGACGCCAAGGGCCAGCATGGTGACAACCAGGATCGTCGGCACGCCGCGGAACACGTCGGTGTAGATGATCGCGATGGCCCGGATCGGGAAGAACACCGGGCCGGGCAGGCTGCGGAGCATCGCAATGCCCAGCGCGAACACGAGGATCACCGCCTCGGCGACGAGGAAGATCTTCACGTTCAGCTTGAATGCCCGGGCGATGTCCGGGAACGACGCTCGGAAGACCTCGCCGTTCAGGAACGCCTCGCGCACGGCCGGCCAGCCCGGCGAGTTGACGATCGCAAGCCCGATCGCGGTGAACACCACGATCGTGCTGAGCACGGCCGTGGCCACAGCGCGGCCCCCGGGCCCCCCGAGCAGCCTCGGCCGGCCGGCTACTGGAGGGCGGGTGCGTGGGCGGCCTGGTTCAGCCACCGATCCTGAATCTGAGCCAGCGTGCCGTCCGCATGAAGCGCCGAGAGGGCGCCGTTCACGCACTCCGTGAGCGAGCTGCCCTTCTGCAGCACCATGCTGAAGTGCTCTTTCGACCCCGAGTTGGCGGCGGGCAGGATGCCGACGACCGTGCCGTTGTCGAGCTGGATGTTCGCCATGTAGTACGCGGTCGGGAAGTCGGTCACCAGCCCGTCGATCTGGCCGTTCTTGAGCGCCTGGAGCGCGGCGTTCAGCGTGTCGTACACCTGCGTGGACTGGCTTGGCTGGACGACGTTCTGGATCAGGTCGTAGCTCGTCGTCCCGATCTGCGTCCCGAATTTGTACGACTGGAGGTCCGAAACGCTCGTCGCGCTGGCAATCGGCGTGCCCTGGAGCGCCACGACGGCCTGCTGGACGTCGTAGTAGGAGTCGCTCAGGTCGGCGCCCTGGGCGCGCTGCGGGCTATATGACACCTGCGCCAAGTAGAAGTCGAAATTCTTGGGTCCCGGCTTGAACGAATTGTCGAACGACACTGCGACCCAGTTGACCTGGTCTTTGGTGAACCCGAGCTGCTGAGCCACCGCATACGCGGTCGCATCCTCGAATCCCTGGTCGTTGTAGGGGTCGTGATTGAACTTCCCCGTCCACTCGTGGCCGGTCGGGCCTTGGAAATAGGGGTCGAACGCCGGGTTGTCGGTGCCGATCGTTAGCTGACCGGGCGTGACAAGCGTCAAATTTGGCTTCGCGCAGGGGTTGGCCTGCGTCGTGCCCGCGGGCGACGCGGTCGTGCCGCCCGACGAGCCGCACGCAGCGGCCGCGAGCGCGGCGACGATTGCCATGGCGACTGCGCGGGTTCGCATGGTCGAGGCAGCCTATACCACCCACCCCCCGGAAGGGGTACGATCGCGCTACCGGAGCCGGTTTACGGGCCTTCCCCCAATTTGGGGGAGGCGGGACAGGAGGGCCCGCGGATAGAGTCTCGGGCATCATGAGAAGGGGCAGAACATGCGTTGGGGCGAGCCGACCAGGCTACCGCCAGTAAGACGCGGGCGCGGACTCCTCGCGGCGGCCCTCCTCGCGGTGGGGCTCGTCGCGGCGTACGCAATTCTTCGCGGCGCTGTCGCTGACATCAGTGGCCCCGTCGATCCTCGAGAGCGTGCCGACGACCCTCGGCGGCCTCGGCAAGGCCGGCTCCGTTCCGGCCGTCAAGCCGAAGCCCGAGGACTTCGTCACGCCGACGAGGCCTCAGCTGGCGCTGGCCGACCTGACGGTTCCGTTCGGTGTCTCCTCCGGGACGACCACGCAGACGTTCGGCCTGCAGAACACTGCTGCGACGCCGGTTAACCTCTCGCTCGTGGTCGTCGGTGCTCCCGGCGTCCAGGCCGCGTTCCAGGGCTCCGGCAACAACCAGACGCGCCTTGGCGTCGGCAAGGTCACCCACGTGACCGTCACGACCGATCCGCTCCACGCCGGTCCACTCGCCGGCAGCGTCGACATCTCCGTCAGCGGCGTCCCCAAGACGTTCTCCGTGCCGCTCTCCGGAATCCAGGCGCCCCTCCCGCCCGGCGCGGTCGTTGCCACGGCTGAGGCTGGCGGCGCCGTGAAGGTGACCTGGCCCGCCTCGCCCTCGACGGGTGTGGCGGGGTACTTCGTGCAGCGGCGCATCTCGGGCGGGCTGTGGCGGACGCTCGACACCAGCGCGCCGGCTGCGGGCATCGTCGACGCCACCGGCACCGACGGCCGCACGCTCGAGTACCGAGTCGGCGCGGTCACCGCGGACGTCCCTTCGCTCCTCCTGAGCTCGTGGGACGTCTCCGGGAGCGCCGTGAGCGACGCGTCGCCGCCCGACGCCCCCACCAACATCAAGATCCTTCCCGATTTCGTGAACCAGGACAACGAGGACGCCGTCCCCGTCGAGGTCGACCTGCCCCCGACCTCGAAGCCGACGGACGTTGTGAGCGTCACGCTCACTGGCGGGGCGGGCGGCTCGGCCACCGCGGTTGCTGCGGGTGGCCAGCCGTCCGTCGTCGTCCACGTGCCTGCCAGCGCCCTCGCCGAGGGGTCGATCACCGCCTCCGTGAAGCTGACGGATGCGGTCGGCAATGTCAGCCAGACGTTCCCCGACCCGACGCCGGTGACGAAGGACACGCTTGCGCCCGACGCGCCCACCAGCGCGGACGCTCCGGAGGTCGTAAACGGCGAGCAGGCCTCCTCGGTGCCGGTCGTGGTGCATCTGGCCGATCCGGAGACTGGAGAGCGGGTGCACGTCGAGATCGTCGGCGGCGAGAAGCCGCCCGTAGAGGCCTCCGAGGACGCCTCGGGTGCGGCGACGACCGTCAACGTCGACGTCAGCAACCTGCCCGACGGCCCGCTCACCGGCACGGCCTGGGCCGTGGACGAGGCCGGGAACGTCTCGAAGCCCACCGAGCCCTTCACAATCCACAAGGACAGCTCCGCTCCGGCAGCCGCGGTCAACATCCACGTGGCCGGCGGCGACGCGAACCCCGCGGGCTACGTGAACGCCGCCTCGGCAGGCTCGGTGGTGGCGATCGTCCGCTTCGGCGCGGCCACGGATCCCTCCGACGAGATCTCCATCTCGGTCGGCGGGTACAAGGTGCACCGCGACGGCGGGAACGACACGTACGTCGTCGGCCCGTTTGACATGTCCGGCCGCCCCGACGGCCAGGTGCCGCTGGCGGTGACGGTGACCGATCCGGCCGGCAACTCGAACACCGTCACCGACTCCGCGACCAAGGACACGGTCGCGCCCGCACAGCCGACCTCGTTCACCGTGCCGGAGACGTCCGACAACGGCCCCGGGATCGTGAACTCGTTCACCCAGAGGTCGGCGATCATCCAGGCCACGTTCCCGGACGGCACCGACTCCTCCGACACGCTCACGGCGAGCGTCGACGGGATGGACCTCGGCTCGCGGATCGGCGGCTCGATCGCCGTCCAGTGGCGCGCCGACGTGAGCGCGCTTCGCGACGGCCAGCTCGACCTGCACGGCACGATCACCGACGCCGCCGGCAACTCGACCGACTTCTCGGGCAGGGCTGTGAAGGAGACGCAGCCTCCTCCGGCGCCGGTCGCCGCGCACGTCATCGGCTTCTGCCGGCCCGACACGATCGTGCCGTCCACGGCCGCCGACGTGACCGTTCAGGTGGTGCTTCCCGACGTGCCTGGGCTTGCCGGCGCCGTGAAGGTCACCCTGACCGACTCGGCTGGCAACACGGCGACCGGCACGGCTTTCGGCGGTCCCGGCATCGTCGTCGTGAAGGGCATCGACGCGAGCTCGTTCGTCCCCGGCCACGTCCATCTCTCGGTCTCGGTGACCGACTCCGCCGGCAACACGTCGACCTTCGACGGCACCACCGCCGTCTTCCAGGGCGGCGGCGCCGGCGGCGGCGACGAGTAGACCCACTGACGGGGCCGGGCCGCCGAGGGCCCGGCCCCGCGTGCGGTCGTCAGCTCTCGTTCGAGGCTGACGGGCCGGTCGCGCTGCGCGCCCGAAGCTGCGGGGCGAGCGGTGCGAGGCGGCGGCCCACGAGGAGCGCGAGGATCGCGAGGATCGAGATCGGGATGACCAGCCCGGCGCCGACGATGACGCTCGTGACGACGGCCATCGCAGCGCCCAGCGATCGCTCGCCGGCCTTCCAGATGGCGCTTGCGTGCTGCGGCGGGGCCGGCTTCGTGCCCGCCTCGTGCAGCGCGATCGTGATGGTCGACATGGACGTGCGGTTCTGGAGATAGAAGATGCGGCCCTGCACGTCTTCGATCTGGAACTCCACGTTCTGCAGGTAGTTCTCGACGCGGATCGAGTCAGCGATGGTCTGCGCCTGGCCCATCAGCCGCAGGAGCACCTTCTCCTGCGCCTCGAGGTTCACGAGCCGCGCGCGCAGATCGACGAACTCCTGGCTCACATCCTGGCCGGTGACGCTCTCGGCGCTCACGTGGACGTGCGCGACGGCCTCGAGCGCATTCAGCGCCTCGTTGAACCTCCGCGCAGGGACGCGGATCGTCATCATGCCGTCGTGGATCTTGGAGCCGCTGGTCGTGCTCCGGGTCGGGTATCCGCCGAACCGCTGTGCAACGTCGCGGACCGCGTGCACCGTCCGGCCGAACTGCCCGTGGTCGACGCGCAGGCGCACGTTTCCGGTCTTGATCACCGCGGAGGGCAGGCTCGGGAGCTTGAGCGGCTCCGAGGCCATGTTTCCAGGCTCCGCTGCCCCGCCGATGCTCTTGACGGCGGACTGGTCCGTCGGCGTCGCGAGGGGGGCAAGAAGAGCTGCGCCGTCCGCGGATCTCGCCGCATGCGCCACGGGCGCCGATCCAGCGCTCGCCCCGCCGCCGGCGGCGTTCTCGGCGCTCGACCCGGACCCTCCCGAGCAGCCCGCGGCCGCGCCCACCAGACCGGAGACGACGATCACCGCCGCCGGCACCACTCCGAACCGCCGTATCGCACTCATCGAAACCTCCATCGTTGTCGATGGTGAGACAGGCGCGGGTGGTCGTTGGTTCCCGGTGGTCTCGCGCCGATCGAGCCTGCGAAGGCGCCAGAAAGGGCTTGTGGCGGCCAGTACACTAGAGATCTGATGGCGACGGAGACGCTGCCCGCACCCGCGCCGGCGCATCGGGACCACTCCTACGAGCTGGCCGCGCAGTGGCGGTCGCTGACGCGCATCGCCACGATCGTCGCGATCTTCACATCGCCGGCCGTCTTCGCGTGGCTGCACGGCGAGGCCGGGTGGAGCACCTGGCTCTGCGTGTTGGGCACAGCCGTGGCCGTGCTGATGTTCCGAGGCCTGCTCGAGGTCGTCTTCCGGCGTTTCATCCCGTGGCCGGCGCTCTTCGGCGCGACCACCGAGCTGCGCGAGGAGGACATCACCGCCCGCCGGCGAGCGTGGTACTGGCGCACCAAGTACTTCCATCTCATGATCTACGCGTCCATCGCGCTGGTCATCTACGCCGGCATCAGGCTCTACGAGGCGCTGTTCCCCGACCAGGCGGCGCTGTTCCAGCAGACGCTGATCGGGCAGCTCCCGCAGCTGCTGATCCTTCCGATCTACTTCCTCGCGAACTTCGCGATCTTCTTCGGCCCGTTTCTGCTGATGGCGGTGAGCCAGATCAGCCACTACGAGCCGGGCGACGCCGACTGGGGCGTGAAGCTCGACGACGTCCGCGGCCAGGCCGAGGCCAAGGAAGAGGTCAGCCGGGTCGTCCAGCTGTGGCAGTCGGGAGAGGAGTTCGAGAGCCGCGGCGGCAAGCGCGAGCGCGGCCTGCTCATGCTCGGAGCCCCCGGCACCGGAAAGACGATGATGTCGAAGGCGATCGCCACAGGGTTCAACTGCCCGTTCGTCTCGATCCCCGGCTCGGGCTTCGCCGGGATGTTCCTGGGGATGGACGCCATCACCGTGCGGCTCCTGGCCCGGCGCGCCCGCAAGCTGGCCAGGAAGTGGGGCGGCCAGTGCATCGTCTTCATCGACGAGATCGACGCCGTCGGCATGCGCCGGTCGAGCCTGGGCTCCTTCACTCCCCCGGAGATCGCGAGCATCCACGACGTGTGCTTCTACGGCCCCTACGGAGCGCTCACGCCGACCGAGGATCTCATCGTGGAGACGCGTGAGTGGCGCGACCGCCTGTTCGAGGCCCGCGCGCCGGAGCGGCCGGCCGGCGGGCCGCTGGCGCATGTCAACCGGATCGCGAATCGGATCATGCCCGGTGGCATGTTCGGCGGCGGCCAGCTCGCGCTGAACCAGCTTCTCGTCGTCATGGACGGCATCGGGAGCCCGAGGTGGACGAAGAAGACGTTCACCAACCGCTTCAACACCTTCCTCGACGCCCTGTTCATCATGCCGCGCCGCGTCGGCCGCGTGTCGCTGCGGCTGCCGCGGCCGAAGCCGGCCGGCGAGCAGATCTACTTCATCGGAGCCTGCAACGCACCGATCGAGTCGCTCGACCCGGCCCTCACGCGGCCAGGGCGCATGGGGCGCCACGTCTGGTTCCGGACGCCGACGAAGGACGACCGCAAGGACATCTTCGACCTCTACCTCGGCAAGGTGGCTCACGAGGAGGTGCTCGACGAGCCCGAGCGGCGGGACGAGCTCGCCCGCATCACCAACGGCTACTCCCCGGCCATGATCGAGCAGGTGTGCTCAATGGCCCTCACCCGCGCCCACTTCGAAGGCCGCCAGGACGCCAACCGCGAGGACATCGTCGAATCGCTGACGACGGTCGAGTCCGGAACGGCGATCAACATCGAGTACGTGCCCGAGGAGACGCGGGCGGTCGCCATCCACGAGGCGGGGCATGCGATCGCAAGCTACGTCTATCTCCCGGGCGTCGAGTCGACCCGCCTGTCGATCAGGAAGCGCGGGAGCTCGCTCGGCCACCATCAGGCGTTCAGCAAGGAGGAGCGGTTCAGCTCGTGGCGGCATGAGCAGTTCGGCGCGCTCGTGCACCTGCTCGGGGCCATGGCCGCGGAGCGGGTCTTCTACGGCGAGAACTCGAACGGCGTCTCGGGCGACGTCCGCAGCGTCACCGCCCAGGCGGCGATCATGGTCGGCGTGGCCGCGATGGGGCCCGAGCCCGTGGAGATCCCCGCGCATTGGGTGAGCGAGGAGGACGCCGAGAAGAAGCGCGAGACGATCCTCAAGCGCTACGAGCGCATCGGCTCCCAGATCATCGGTCGCGCCGGGCACGGCTCGGTCGCCGAGGGCAGCCCGATCCCGGGCATCCTGTCCGACCGCGACAAGCGGGTGATGGTGGCGCGGCTCCTCGGACAGGCCTACGTCACGGCGTACGGCCTGATCGAGGAGAACCGCGAGGGCGTCGAGCGGATCGCGGACGTGCTCATCGAGAAGCGGGAGATGTACGGCGACGAGGTGGTCGAGCTCCTGGATTCGGTGACCCCGCGGAAGCCGGACATCGACCCGCTGCGGGAGGGGTCGTGGCCCGAGGTGTGACCGGCGAGCGGCCCCACGCCGGCAAGTTCCGGCTGGCCTACGTCGCGCTGGCGGCAATCGTCATCGTCGGGATGGCGATCTTCTTCTCGGTGCAGTCGCGGCCGGAGGCGTCCACGGGGAGTGGGCTCTCGACGGACGAGACCTGGGGCAACTTCCAGCCGGCCGGCCTCACGCAGGACCGGATCCAGCAGATCGCACTTCACGTGGGCGCGAGCTACCGCACGGCCAAGCACCATCAGCTGGTCGCGGTGAGCGCCTCGATCCCCCCCGTCTACCAGAACGACCTGAAGATCACTCAGTACGTCCTCTCCTACATCGACGGCGGCAAGGTGAGCTACCAGGCGGTGCCGATCGGCGCGAACAACGTGCTCTACGAGATGTGCGGCCTCGGACCGCACTGCGCGATCAACAGCGGGAAGGCCACGCAGGAGCGCGGGCGGCTCCTGCGCCGCGAGGCGCTCGAGCTGGCGCTCTACACCTTCCACTACACGGACGTCGGCTCGGTCGTCACGTTCCTGCCGCCCAAGAAGGGCGAGCGGCCGCAGTTCGTGTTCCTCTTCCTGCGCACGCAGTTCGTGGCGCAGGGCGTCATCGCGAAGCCGCTCGACGCGATCCTCGCCGAGCCGACGCCTCCGCCCGCCGCGTCGATCTCGGCGACCGAGGCGGCCACGATCGACGGCATCACCGAGCCCGACCTGTACCGCTTCCGGTACACGTCCGACCAGCAGGGCGGCGTCCTGCTCGTCTTCGACCCGCTCGTCGGCCAGTAGCGAATGACCGGCGAGACGCGCGCCGCGCTCGAGCGGGCCAGAGCGCGGCTCGACACGCTCGACCTGTATCCGCGCCCGGTGCGCATCGCGCACGTCCGCGTGGTCGTCGCGCCGCTCCTCTTCCGCCTGCCCTGGTTTCGCAGCTTCGACGGCTACGCGACCCACCTGGCGATCTTCCTGCGCCGGCCGGTGGCGGGCGACGAGCAGGACGACCTCGTGACGCACGAGCTGTGCCACGTGTGGCAGATGCAGCACCGGCCGCTCGCCATGCCGCTCTCCTACGTCGTCCGCGGCTACGCGCGAAACCCGTACGAGGTCGAGGCCAGGCGAGCGGCCGGCGAGACCCGGACAGCTGTCAGACGCGACTCGGGACCTGCATGACCGGGCGCACTTCGACCGACCCGTACTTCGCGCCGGGGCACATCTTGGCCGCCTCGATCGCCTGGTCGATCGTGTCGCACTCGATCATGTAGAAGCCGCCGAGCTGCTCCTTGGTCTCGGCGAACGGCCCGTCGACGACGAGCGCCTGGCCGTCGCGCACGCGCACCGTGCGGGCGGTCGAGATCGGGTCGAGCGCTGCGCCCTCCTTCATCGCCCCGCGCTGAGTCAGGCTGTCGGTGTAGGCGACGTACTCCTGCATGAGGCCGGCCATATCCTGCTCGGTCGCGGTGGCCCGCTGGGCCTCGTCGTCATAGATGAGAAGCATGTACTGCGGCATGTCGTCCCTCCGGTGCTCGGCCTGCGGGCGAATTCCCGTCGGCACCATCATGACGAACGAGCGCACGCGAAATCGACACGAGGGTGCGTTCGACCCGGCGCCGGTCGGGGCCGCACACGAAGAGGTGCTCGGTGTTCCGTAGGTGCGAGACCGTGCCCACCCGCCGTCCGGCCGGGTCGTGGATGCCGATCCGGGCACCGACGTAGCGTGGCCGCGGCACGCCGACAGCGCCGACGTGTCCGCGCCGGCGAAGCAGCGCCTCGACCTCGTCCGGCCGGTGGAAGCCCTCGTCCGAGAACGAGACGACGACCCACGGAGTCGCGATCCGGTCCAGCAGGTCGGCCAGGGCCGGGAGGGCCAGCGAGCGGCGGTTGTAGGCGCTCTTGCGGATGCGGCAGTCGACACGCTTGCATGCGACGCCGTAGTGCTCGGGCGCGTCCCAGCGCACGAGCGTCTCCCAGACGTGGTAGTTCCCGAGGTACGAGTGCTGGTTATAGGGCGGGTCGACGTAGGTCAGGTCGATGCCGTCGAGCTCCGGCGCGAGGAAGTTCGCATCGAGGCGCGTCACGCGGCCGGGCGGTCCGGGAACCGCGGCGGGCACGCGCAGCTCCAGCGGGTTTCGAGCGCGCGGCGCCCACTGCTTCAGGTAGGCCATTTGCACGCCGACAGTCGAGTCGACCCGGTCGGCGGCCTCGACGAGGCTCGTGAGCAGGATCCCGCGCTCCACGGGATCGAGGTCGAGCCGGTCGATCTCGTCGCGGGCGGCGTCGATCCGCATCCCGTTCTCGGGCATGAAGTAGCGCGAGCGGCGGCAGAACGTCTCGGTCACGTAGCCGTCCACGGGCGGCAGCTCGCCCAGGTGGCGGAGGAGACGCCCCACCTGGAGCCGGTCCACGCCCGGCCCGGCGGCGACGTAGGCCCGGCCGAACGCCTCGGAGTAGGCGGTGGTGTCGTTGGAGAGGACCTCGATCCCGGCCGCCCGCAGGGCCTGTCCGACGCGGGTGGTGCCGGCGAAGAGATCAGCCGCCGAGCGTGCCCCGAGCTCGGTGGCAGCCGCGGCGATGGCGCCGGCGAGCACGCGCTTGGAGCCGAGGTACTTGATCACGCCCGGGACCCTACGGCCGGGGGCGGACGCAGGCCGGCTCAGACGTGGTTGCCGCAGGCGGCGCAGCGGCGGGGCCGGGCGCCGTCGTGGACGACGACGTGGTGGCCGCAGATCAGCTTGCGTAGACGATTCCTCATGACGGTCCTCACGCCGCGGCCTGGTCGAGGCCCGCGTAGAAGTACGGGTGGTTGAAGACGTCCATGGGATTCGCGTCGGCCACGAGCACGTCGAAGGCCTCGCCGATCTCGAAGTCGACGACTGCGACGCGCACCTGGTCGGTGGCGGGATCCCACAGCATGGTCACGTCAACGCCGTTCGAGCTGCGATGCGCCAGCTCGCGCAGCGGGACGATGGGGGTGACGACGGCGGTCATGTTGGGCTCCTCGCGGGTGTTGGTGGTGCTGATCACGATTGGAGGAGTCTCGTCGCCGCACGCCGCCGCCGCGGTCGAGCGACCCCGTCTCCGTAGGTGTGGGAACCCCTACCCCCGCAGGAAGGCCAGCACGGCCAGGACGCGGCGATGGTCCTCGGACGCGGCCGGCAGGCCGAGCTTCGAGAAGATCGAGGTGACGTGCTTCTCGACGGCCCGCTCGGTGACGACCATCCGCAGGGCGATGCCGGAGTTGGAGCGGCCCTCCGCCATGAATCCGAGCACCTCGCGCTCGCGCGGGGTGAGCTCGTCGAGCGGGTCGTCGGAGCGGCGCCGGCCCACGAGCTGGGCGACCACGGCCGGGTCGAGCGCCGAGCCGCCCTGGGCGACGCGCCGCACCGCCGCTGCGAAGTCGTCGACGTCCGCCACGCGGTCTTTCAAGAGGTAGCCGACGCCCTCGGTGTTCTCGCCCAGGAGCTCGACGGCGTAGCCGGGCTCCACGTAGGACGAGAGCACGAGCACGCCGACGCCCGGGAACCGCTCCCGGATCGCCCTGGCCGCCTGAAGCCCCTCGTCGGTGTTCGTGGGCGGCATGCGGATGTCGACGATGGCGACGTCGGGCTTGGAGAACCCGATCCGGCGCAGGAGGTCGTCGGCGTTCGCGACCTGGCCGACCACCTCGAAGTCGGCCTCGGACAGGATCCGCGCGACGCCCTCGCGGAGGAGCACGGAGTCGTCGGCCAGGACGACGCGGATCGGCGTTCCCGCGGCCCGGCCGGTCGTGTTCAGCGCCGGGAAGGCCGTCTCGAGGCCCAAGACGTCGAGCTGGTGCAGGTGCTCGGGCCGGTCGAGGTCCTTGAGGTGGGCGTCGCCCAACTCGCGGGTGCTCGTCCCGTCGGGCAGGTCGCCCTCGAGCAGCGCGTGGGTGGTGTTCGAGAGCAGCACCTGGCCGCCGTGGCCGGCGTCGCAGATGCGGGCCGCCCGGTGGACGTCGAGGCCCACGTAGCGGTCCTCGGCGATCACCGGCTCGCCGGTGTGAATGCCCATTCGCACCCGCACGTCCGCCCCGTCGGGCCAGCCGTGGTCGGCCATGCCGTGCTGGGCGTCGGCGGCCGCCGCGACCGCCTCACGTGCCCCGCGGAACACCCAGAACGTGGAATCGCCCTGCGTGTCGACCTCCTCGCCGTTGTGCCGGGCGAAGGCCTCGCGCAGGATCTCCTGGTGCTTCGACATCACGGCCGCGTACCCGTCGCGGAGCTTGTTCACGAGCCGGGTCGAGCCTTCGATGTCGGTGAACAGGAAGGTGACGGTGCCGGTGGGGAGCTGACGCGATGCGACCAAGGGCGGTCAGCGTACGAGGTCCGGCCCCGCCCTGCAAGCGGAGCCGGACCTCGTGTTGGGTTCTGCCTAGCCCTCGGCCGGAGCCGGCTCGGGCGAGTGCTGCAGCTGCGGCAGCCACTGGAGCGACTTGGGCATGTACCAGTTCCAGTCGCCCAGGAGCTTCATCGTCGCCGGCAGGAGCACGGCGCGGATGACGGTCGCATCGAGCAGGACGGCCACGGCGGCGCCGACGCCGAACTGCTTGATGTCGAGCACCGACAGGGTCGCGAAGAGCCCGAAGACCCCGACCATCACGATCGCGGCGCTGGTGACCACGCCGGCCGTGCCCTTGATGCCCGCCGAGACCGCGTCCTCGGTCGACATGCCGCCGTCCCGAAGCTCCTTCACCCGGGACAGGATGAAGACGTGGTAGTCCATCGACAGGCCGAACAGCACCACGAACAGGAAGAGCGGCAGCCAGTTCGCGATCGAGCCGGTGGAGTGGAAGCCCAGGATGGACTCGCCCCAGCCCCACTGGAAGATCGCGACCAGGATCCCGTACGCCGCGCCCACCGACAGCAGGTTGAGCACGATCGCCTTGATCGGGATCACGATCGAGTGGAACGTGACCAGGAGCAGCAGGAACGCCATCCCGAGCACGAACGCGAACACGAGCGGCGTGCGCACCTTCATGAGCTCGTTGAAGTCGTGCGAGCCCGCGGTGTCGCCGGTGACCGAGACGTCCGAGCCGGTGACCCGGTCGAGCGTCGTCGGGATGAGCGAGCTCCGCAGCGTCGAAAGCGCGTGCTCCGACTTCGCGTTCTCACCGTCGCCGGCCAGCGGGGCCGTGATCTTCGCGACGGTGTGATCCGGGTTCACGGTGACCTCGATCGGGTTTCCGATCTGGCCGGAGGCGAGGCCCTGCTTCTTGAGCTCGGCGATCGCCGACTTGGCCTCGGGCGAGGTGACGTCGTTCGCCTGGAACGCGATCACCGCGGGGGCCGGGCCACCCGGGAACTTCTGCTCGATCTGCTTGTAGGTTTTCACGATCGTCAAGTCCTGAGGCAGGAACTTGAAGCTCGGGGTCTGCGTGTTGATGCTGAACGCCGGGATGGCCAGGATGGCCAGGGCACCGGCGGCGACGCCGGCCGAGATGGCCGGGCGGCGCAGGACGCGGTCGATGATCGCGCCCCAGAAGCGGCTCTCGGTCCGATCCTGGCTCTTGGTGAGCCGGGAGAGGAACGGGATGCGGCCGCGCTCGACCTTGTCCCCGAGCAGCGCGAGGATGGCCGGCAGGCCGGTCAGCGAGCCGATGACGGCGACGAACACGACGACCATCGAGGCGATGCCGATGGCGACGAACGTGGGGTCGCCGGCGAGCAGCATCCCTGACATCGCCAGGAAGACCGTGACGCCCGAGATGAGGACGGCCTGGCCCGACGTGGAGGCGGCCAGGTCGAGGGCCGACCGGCGGTTGCCGGCGGCGGTGCGCTTCGCGTCGCGCAGCGTGCCCTTGGCGGATGCGATGACAGCCGCGTCGCCGGCCTTCTTGGCCTGGCGCAGGGCCACCTTCGCGGCCTTGACGCGGCTGCGGTCGGCGGTCTTCGTCCCCGCGCGCTCGTCGCGCTCACGGCGGAGGTAGAAGAGCGAGTAGTCGACGCCCACGGCCATGCCGATCATCAGGATGATTTCCGCGGTGACGTCGGTCGTGGGGAAGATGTGGCTGATGATCGAGTTCAGGCCGAACGTGGCCAGAACGGCCGAGAACGCGAGGAGCACCGGGATGCCCGCGGCCACGGCTGCGCCGAACGCGAAGAGCAGGATGACCAGCGTCAGCGGCAGCGAGATGTTGCGGGCGTGGTTCAGGTCGCCGTTGATCTTGTCGTTCAGCACGTGTGCGGCGGACGCCTGCCCGAACTCCGCGATGTGCATCTGAGGATTGGCCTTCTGGAGCCCGGCCACGGCGTTCATGACCGGCTGGATCTTGTCGGCGGCCTTCTCGGAGTCGCCGGTGATGTCGAACTGGACGAGCGCGGAGCTCCCGTCCTTGGTCACCTGGCCGGAGTTGCTCGTCGCGAGCGGGCTGCGGACATTGGTGACCTGCGGGAACGTGCTCACCCGGTTCACGGCCTGGTCGACGGCCGCGCGGAAGGCGGGATCGTTCACCGTGTGGCCGGGGTACGTGATGAGGATCATCTCGCCGGCGCGATCCTTGAACCCGGCGTTGTCGATGACGCGCGCGGCGTGACCGGCTTCGCCGTCGCCGAGCTGGCTTTCCTTGAGGTTGATCTGACCCGTGACGGCACCGCCAACGACGGCGGCGATGACGAACGCGAACCAGAGACCCAGTGCGAGCCAGCGGTGATGCGCGCTCCAGCCACCCATGCGGGCGGCGAGGTTCTTGCGTTGCATGACAGCTCCTCGAGAGGGGGAAAGAGGCATGGGCGCATCGTGCCGGGTGCGCGGCCGCGCCGCGGTGCGGCGGCCTGGCGTGTGCGGTGCGGTTAGCCGAACGCCCGCCGGTCGGCCTCCGCCCGGCTCAACCGAGCGGGATCCGGGCCCGGACGCGGGTGCCGGAGCCGGCCGGGCTCTCGACGTCCAGGTTCCCGGCCAGTGCCTCGACCCGGTCCGCGAGGCCGAGCAGCCCCGAGCCGCGACCCGGGTCGGCGCCGCCGGCGCCGTCGTCCCCGACCTCGACGAACGCCCACCCGTTCTGGCACACGATCGAGATGTCGACGCGCGATGCGCCCGCGTACTTGGCGACGTTCGCAAGCGACTCGGACACGACGTAGTACGCGGCCGCCTCGACCTGGGCCGGCATGCGCTTCTCCGGCAGCGAGTGGATCGTGACAGGCACCGGCGAGCGGCCGGCGATGGCCTCGAGCGCCGGGGCCAGCCCGCGGTCGGTGAGGATGGCCGGATGGATGCCGCGGGCCAGCTCGCGCAGCTCCTCCAGGGCCGTCGCGAGCTCGTCGCTGGCCGCCTCGAGAAGCGCGTTCGCCGACTCGGGGTCGGCCTGGAGCCGCGCCCGCGCCAGGCGCAGCGCCAGCGAGAGCGAGACGAGCCGCTGCTGGGCGCCGTCGTGGAGGTTTCGCTCGAGCCGGCGCCGCTCGGCGTCGCCCGCCTCGACGATGCGGGCGCGCGACGCCGTGAGCTGGGCATACGCGTCGGTGCTCGACAGCGCCAGCGCGACGAGGTCGGTGAACTCGGCGATGCGGGTCTCGGTGCCGGGCGGGAACGGGCCCTCGTTCGAGATCACGATCATCGCGCCCCACAGGTACCCCTGCACCATGATCGGCGCCGCCACGGCCGCCCGGGCGCCCAGCTGCTGCACCTGGGCCGCGAGGTTGCCCGTGAGCTGCGAGTAGTCGTCGATCCGCACCGGCCGGCCGGTCTCGCGGATCTGCGAGATCGCCGCCTCGCCGTCCAGCTCGAGCACGGTGCCGGGCTCGATCGAGGCCACGCCCGCGGTCCAGCCTCCGAGCAGGGTCGCGCTCGTGCCGTCGGGCCGGTACTGCACCATGTTGGTGGTCTGCGCGCCGAAGAGCTGGCCGACCTCCGACGTGACCGACTGGAACACCCGCTCGGGCTCGGCGCCCTCCGCGATCAGCGTGGCGACGCGGCGCAGTGCGGCCTGCTCTGCTGCGAGGCGTCGCTCGGCGGCCTCGGCCTCGCGCCGCTCGGCGAACTGGAGCACGTTCTGGAACGTCGACTCGAGCACCTCCAGCGTTCCGGAGTCGGGCGCGGCCGGGGCGTCGGACGAGAGCTGGAGGATGAGGATCACCGTGCCGTCCGAGACGATCGGGAACGCCAGCGTGCCGCGGCGGGCCTCGCGCTGCCGGGGCGGGAGCGGTGGGAACGGCCCGGCCGTCGTGAGGTCGGAGACCCAGCTCGGCTGCCCGGTCCGCCAGACGCGCCCGGCGAGCCCCTCGCCCGGCGGAAGCCGCATCGAGCGGACGCCGGCTGCGAACTCCTCGCCGTCGTCGCGGTCGGTGAGGAAGACGCCGTCCACCTTGAGCGCCGACCCGTCGGGCTCCGGCCGCCAGAAGACGCCCATCCAGGAGCCGAGCGCCGCCGTCAGGTGGGCGAGCAGGAGCGGGCGGGCCACGTCCATCGACGGCGCGCCGGAGAGCGCCCGCGCCACCTGCACCTGGAGCAGCAGCCGGCGGGCGGCCCGGTTTCGCTCGGTCACGTCCTCGCCGATGCTCGTCGAGCCGATCAGCCGGCCGGCGTCGTCGCGAAGCAGCGTGTTGTTCCACGCGATCTCGCGCCGCTCGCCCGCGCGCGTGAGGATGAACATCTCCTCGTGCGGGTGGATCGATCCCTCGCGCACGCGGGCCACGAACGCCGCGTCGGCGGGATTGAACGTGTCGGCCCAGAGCCGCCCGATCAGCTCCTCGCGCGTGTACCCGGCCAGGTCGGCGAGGTACTGGTTGCAGAACGTGATCCGGCCGTCGAGGTCGAGGCTGACCGCGATCAGGTGGACGTTCTCGAGCAGCTCGCGGAAGCGCCGTTCCGACTCCTCGAGCGCGCCGAGGCGAGCCCGCAGGTCGGCCTGGAGCTGCTCGTTCTCGAGCGCCAGGCCGGCGGTCGCGCCGACCGAGTCAAGGAGCTCGGGGTTGTCGGAGAGGGCCGGGTCGTGGATGAGCGCGGCCACACGCCGGCCCGAGCGCTCGACGATGGTGACGCCGCGGTCGGGCCGCTGCGCCGGGTCGAGCGGGTGGCCCTCCGCGTCGACGTAGACCCGCAGGTCGCCGAGCCAGTAGGCCAGCTCGAGGCTGGGGTCGCCTACCGCCTGGCGCAGCGCGCGGCGGACGCGGCCCGGCTCGTGGCTGCGGGCGAGCTCCTCGATGAGGTCCGCCAGCGCACCCGACCGCGAAAGGCTCGTCCGCAGGATGCCGACGAGGAAGCCGATCGGGACGCTCGCAAACGCGAGCGAGGAGACGACGAAGGCGACCTCACCCGCGGTGTCGCCGGATGCAAGCTGGACGAGGAGGGCGACCGCGATCGTGGCGAGGGCGACGCCGCTCGTCGCGAGGACGGGTGCGAGGACGCGGCGGGCCGCCGCGGAGGCCGACCGCCACCGCTGGATGACGATCGCGACGACCGCCGCGAGGAGCACGACGCCGATCGCGGCTGAGGCGTTCGACACCGCCGCGGCGAGGTCGGCGTGGTGCGCGACGAGCAGCACGTTCCGCGGCGCCTCGGGGTCGTTCGTGAGGTCGTGGGACGAGCCGACGAGCGACGCGACGAGGCTGGGCCCGAGCGTGTCGGCGTAGGCGGCCGCGACGATGACCACCGCCCCGCGCGACTCCAGCCGGCCGCGCGGGTAGGCGAGGATCGCGTGCACGAGCAGGGCGTAGTAGACCGTGGAGAAGACCTGGGCGACGCTGAAGACGTAGGCGTTGTTCGAGGTCGAGAGCGTCCCGACGAACCAGGCCAGCCCGACCGCGTAGAGCAGGAGCCCGAACCGGTTCTCGGGCCGGCGCGCCAGCGCCATGAGCCCCGTGGCGACGAACGACCCGCCGATGATGAGCGCGAACGCGACGAACCCGTGGTTCACCGTGTCGCTGAGGGCGATCGCGGTCGCGGAGGCCGCCGCCAGCGCCACCGCGATGATCCAGAGGGCGGCGCGGGCGCGCCACCGCGTCATGGCAGGAACGCCGCGAGCGCCGCGGCGGAGAGCTCGGCCTTCGGCACGAAGCCAAGCGCACCGCTCTCGGCGATGAGCGGCCCGAAGTCGGCCGCGTCCCTGCTCGACGTGAGGACGACCGCCGGGCCGCCTCCGTCCCTGGTCAGCTGCGCCGCGACGGCGAATCCGTCGGTGTCGGGAAGCTGTGCGTCGAGCAGCACGAGCTCGGGCCGCAGCCGCTCGGCCTCGGTGAGCGCAGAGGCGCCGTCCACGGCTTCGCCGACGACGTCGAAGCCCTCCGCCTGGAGCACCGTCCGCGCCAGAGCCCTGAAGGAGGGATGGTCGTCGACGATCAGTACCCTGAGCGGCACGCTCGCATCGTGCCATACGGGGAAAATGCCGGGAATACGGCTAGCCGTACCCCGTCATTCGGAGGAATTCCCGCTGTCGCAGCGGGAAACTACGGACTCGACGGCGCCACGGCGAACGCCTGGAGCTGCCGAAGCGCCTGCTCGAGCTGCTTGCGGGTCGCTTTGTCGAGGTTCGGCTCGAGGTCGAGATAGGCCTTGAGGGCCTTCGCCGCGGTCGGATACTGCTGTCCGGCGGCCGCATCCTGGGCGAGCGCGAACTGGTACGGGGCGTTCTTGGGGTCGAGGCCGACCAGCTTCTGCCGCATGGCCGTGGCCTGGAGGTAGTCCGAGCTGAGCTGCCCCTGGAGGGTCTGGACGCGCGTCGTATAGGGCTGCGCCAGCGCCTGCTGGAGGGAGTGGGTGAGGGCGGGCGCGAGCTTCAGCGACTGGACGGCGGACGCACCGGCCGGCGTCGTGTACTGGGCGGCCAGGGTCTGGGCCTTCGTGAGCTCCGCCTGCGTGCGCCGCGCCCGCAGCTCGAGCAGCGACGCCGCTCCCAGGAGGCCGCTCTGATCCGTCGGCCGCAGGGCGACGTAGCGCAGGTACGCGCCGATCGCAGCGTCGGTCTGCCCGTCGGCCTGGTAGGCGCCGGCCAGCGACCGCCACGCGGGCGCGTCGTTCGGATGCTCGCGCGTCTTGGACTGGAGGTCCGAGATCGAGGCGTTCCCACCGCTCGACGAGTTCAGGATGTCGCCCAGGTTGATGCCGCCTGCGCCGGATCCGACGCCCAGGGCGACGAAGCCCAGCCCGAACATGATCGCCAGGAAGACGAAGACGGGTTTCTGACCGCGGCGGATGCGTTCGAAGAGCATGGTCTCAGGCCTGGATCATCTTGGCTCGGGCGGCGGCGGCCGTCCGAGACGGGTGGGATCCGCGTCGGTAGCGTATCTCCCCGTCCACCATCGTCAGGGCGACGCGATCGCATGAGCCGCCGTACACGGCCGCCGTCACCGGATCGTCCCACGGCAGGAAGCTCGACCCGGTGAGGTCGAGCACGCAGATGTCGGCGGCCTTGCCCGGGGTCAGCGTTCCCATCACGGCCCCCAGGCCGAGCGCGGCCGCCCCGCCGGCCGTGGCCAGCTCGAGCGCCGTCCGCGCGGAGAGCGCGTCCGCCCGGCCCAGCCGCGCCCGGGCGTGCATGATCGCGGCCCGCATCTCGGCCCACATGTCGAAGTCGATCGCCGAGGAGGGCGAGTCGGTGCCGAGCCCCATCCGCACACCGGCTTCGAGCAGCTCGGGGATCGGCGCGATGCCGCACCCGAGCAGAGCGTTCGAGCGGGGGCAGTGGACGCCGGGGATGTCGCGCCCCGCCATGAGCTCGATGTCGGCCGGATCGGCGTAGACGAGGTGGATCGCGACCGTGTCGGGCCCCAGGATGTCGCCGAGCTCCTCCAGGTGCATCGTCTCGCGAGCCGACTCGAGAAGGTGGGTGGCGATCGGCAGGCCGCGCTCGCGCGCGACGCCCACCAGCATGCGGTAGTCGTCGAGCGTGACGGTGAACGGGGCATGCGGCGACACCCCCGGCTGCACGAGCTCCGTGGCGGTTGCGGCGTCGATCCGGGCCTCGGTGCGGGCCCGCAGGTCGGGCCAGTCGCTGAACCCCTCGAGGTAGACGATCGCGCGCAGGCCGGCCTCGGCGGCGGCGTCGGCGACCGCTCCGGAGTAGCTGCAGTCGGCGATGGTCGTGACGCCGGCGCGCAGGCAGGCGGCGGCGCCGGCTCTGGCCTGCTCGAGCGCGTCCCCGGCCCCCGTGGCGGCCTTGCGCCGGATGTGATCCTCGATCCACGGCCCGAACGCCATGCCGTCGCCGAAGCCGCCCATCGCCGCGTACTCCAGGTGCGTGTGGGCGTTCACGAGGCCCGGGAGGATCACCGCGCCATCGAAGCGCTCGGCGGCCGCCTCGCCGGCGGGGCCGACCTCGGCGATCGTGCGGCCCTCGATGCGGACGGCGCCGTTCTGGATCGGCGGGCCGTCGACCGGGACGACCCAGTCGGCGGCGAGGATCACGACGGCTCGGGCGCGGGGTCGGGCTTCGGCTCGACCGCGCGCACCAGGAAGTAGCTCAGCCCGTACAGCACGAGCACCGGAATGAACTCGGCCATCATCGTCACGGGGTCTGTCCCCGGGAGCAGGGCCGTGAGCGCGGCGAGGACCACGATCGACTCGCGCCAGCGCCGCCGCATGAAGCTCGAGCTGACGATCCCGACGCGGCCCAGCATCATCATCACGACGGGGAGCTGGAACACGAGGCCCATCGCCAGGAGCGTCAGCATCACGAAGCGGATGTAGTCGCTTGCGCGCGGGATGTAGTTGATGACTTCCGAGTTGAAGTTCGTCAGGAAGTGGATCGCGGGCGGGACGACGACGTACCAGCCGAATGCGACACCTGTCAGGAAGAGCACCGGCACCATGAGCAGGAGCGGCCGGATCGAGCGCTGCGTCTCGTGGGCGAACGCCGGGATGATGAACGCGTAGATCTGGTAGCTGATGACCGGCAGCGTGATCAGGAGGCCGCCGTAGACCGAGATCATGATCGCGTTGAAGAACGCCTCGGTCGGCGCCAGCGTCACGAGCTTCACGTGGCCGTCCAGCGGCCGCTGGAGGAAGTGGTAGATGCGGACGTTCTCGATGTAGCAGCCCGTCATCGCGATCGCGAGCGCCGAGAGCACGATGATGAGCCGCGTGCGCAGCTCTTCGAGATGCTCGACGAGCGTCAGCTGATCTTCCGGCCCGACGCGGCGGGGACGCGCCACGGGAGGACTACTCGCTCGGCGGGGCCGTGTGCTCTGCCGGCGGCGTGTACGCCGGAGGCGGCGTGTAGGCCGGAGGCGGCGGGTTCAGCGACGTGGTCGTGCTGCGCGCCTCGCGCGAGTCCTCGTCGTCGCCCGAGATCCCGTCCTTGAACTCGCGGATACCCCGTCCGAGCGAGCGTCCGGCTTCGGGCAGGCGCTTCGGCCCCAGGAAGAGGAGTGCGAGGACGAGCACGATCAGCACCTCGGGGAGACCAAGGTTGAACGGCATGGTTCCAGGGTAGCAGACCCCCCGCGCTCCGGGGAGGGGGTGATGGCTACACTGTTGATCAAGAAAACCCTGCGAGTTCGCAAGGAGTGCATTGCCTGATCTCGTCATCCGTAACCTGCGCGCGTCGATCGACGGCGCGGAGATCCTGAAGGGGATCGACCTCGAGCTGTCCAAGGGGGAGATCCACGCCATCATGGGCCCGAACGGGTCCGGCAAGTCGACGCTCGCGCACGTGCTCATGGGCCACCCGGCCTACGAGGTGACAGGCGGCGAGGTCACGTTCAAGGGCGCCGACGTCCTCGAGCTCGAGCCCGACGAGCGCTCGCGGCTCGGGATGTTCCTCGCGTTCCAGTACCCGTCGGCCATCCCCGGCGTCACGGTCGCCAACTTCCTGCGGATGGCCGTGAACGCCCATCGCCGTTCCGCGGACGGCGACGAGAACCCGATCCGCATCCCCGAGTTCCGAAAGCTCCTCCAGGAGAACATGGAGGTGCTGAAGATCGACCGCGCGATCACCTCTCGATACCTGAACGACGGGTTCTCGGGCGGCGAGAAGAAGCGGGTCGAGATCCTCCAGATGGCGATCCTGCGGCCGGAGCTCGCGATCATGGACGAGACCGACTCGGGCCTCGACATCGACGCGCTCCGGATCGTGTCGGACGGGGTGAACGGACTGGCCGGGCCCGAGCTCGGCGTCCTCGTGATCACCCACTACTCGAGACTGCTGCGGTACATCAAGCCCAACGTGGTGCACGTTCTGGTCGACGGTCGCATCGTCCGCACCGGTGGTGCGGAGGTGGCCGACGAGCTCGAGCGCGACGGCTACGCCCCATATGGAGTGGAAGAGGAGGCGATCGTCGGTGGCTAAGACTGACCTGACGCCTGAGGAGGCCCAGGCAACCGCCCTGGGCGAGTACAAGTTCGGTTTCCACGACGACTTCGAGCCCGTCTTCCGCACGCGCAAGGGGCTCGACGAGGACGTCGTCCGCGAGATCTCCCAGCACAAGCACGAGCCTGAGTGGATGACCGACCTCCGGGTCAAGTCGTACCGGCACTTCGTCGAGCGCGAGCTTCCCCGCTGGGGCGCCGACCTGTCGGTCATCGACTTCGAGAACATCTACTACTACCTGAAGCCGGTCGAGACGCAGGCCAAGAGCTGGGACGACCTGCCCCCCGGCATGAAGGAGACGTGGGACAAGCTGGGCATCCCCGAGGCCGAGAAGAAGTACCTGGCCGGGGTCGGGGCCCAGTACGAGTCCGAGGTCGTCTACCACAACCTCCAGAAGGACCTGGCCGAGAAGGGCGTCCTCTTCCTCGACATGGACTCCGGCCTGCGCGAGCACGAGGATCTCGTGCGCGAGCACTTCGGCACGATCATCCCGTACAACGACAACAAGTTCGCCGCGCTCAACACGGCGGTCTGGTCGGGCGGCTCGTTCATCTACGTCCCGCCCGGGGTCAGGGTCGAGCTGCCGCTCCAGGCCTACTTCCGCATCAACGCCGAGAACATGGGCCAGTTCGAGCGGACGCTGATCCTGGTGGACAAGGACGCCTACGTCCACTACGTCGAGGGCTGCACCGCCCCGATCTACTCGACCGACTCGCTGCATTCGGCCGTCGTCGAGATCCACGTCGCCGAGGGCGGCCGCTGCCGCTACACGACGATTCAGAACTGGTCGACGAACGTCTACAACCTCGTCACCAAGCGCGCCGTGGCCGAGAAGAACGCCACGATGGAGTGGGTCGACGGCAACCTGGGGTCGCAGATCACGATGAAGTACCCCGCCGTCCTCCTGAAGGGCCAGGGTGCCCACGGCGAGGTGCTCTCGATCGCGTTCGCAGGCAAGGGCCAGCACCAGGACGCCGGCGGCAAGATCACACACATGGCGCCCGACACGACGTCGGTCATCACGTCCAAGTCGATCTCGAAGGACGGCGGCCAGGCCTCCTACCGCGGCCTCTTGCAGGTGAACGACGGTGCGACGGGCGCGCGCTCGAAGGTCGTGTGCGACGCGCTGATCCTCGACGAGGACAGCCGCACCGACACCTACCCCTACATCGACATCAAGGAGAACGCGGTCGACATCGGCCACGAGGCGACGGTGTCGAAGATCGGCGAGGAGCAGCTCTTCTACCTGATGAGCCGCGGGCTCACGGAGGAGGAGGCCTCCGCGATGGTGGTGTCAGGGTTCATCGAGCCGATCACCAAGGAGCTCCCGCTGGAGTACGCCGTCGAGATGAACCGGCTGATCCAGCTCCAGATGGAGGGCTCCGTAGGCTGATGGTGAGTCCGACGGCGACCGAGCCTGCCTGGCTGGCGGGCGCCCGCGACGCTGCCCGGGCGACGTACGAGTCGCTGCCGGTGCCGACGAACCGCGAGGAGGCCTGGCGGTTCACGAACCTGCGCGGCTTCGACCCCGACGGGTTCGAGCCGCACCCGGGCACGCTCACGATCGAGGGCGACCCGGCCGGCGGCGTGGCCTTCGGCAGCCTGGCGCGGATGATCGCCGAGCGGCCGGAGCTGGTCGAGCCGCACCTGGGCTCGGTCGTCTCCGGCGACGAGAAGTTCGCGGCCGGGAACGCGGCCCGCTGGGCCGACGGCGTGCTGCTGCACGTCCCGGCGGGCGTCGAGGCGAGCGCGCCGCTTCGGACGGCGCTCGAGCTCACCGCCGAGGGCACGGCGCTCTACCACCGCGTGCTCGTCGTCCTCGAACGCGGCGCCCGCGCGACCTTCATCGAGGAGTTCTCCACCGCCGTGCCGGGGTACCTGAACGTCGTCGTCGAGCTGAAGATCGCCGACGGCGCGCATCTCGAGTACGTGACGATCCAGAACCACCACCCCGAGACGCGCCAGTTCGGCACCCACCGCGCGACCGTCGGCCGTGACGCGAGCCTGGAGTGGATCGCCGCCGCGATGGGGGGCACCCGGGCCAAGTCGCGCATGGAGAGCTACCTGGCCGACCGCGGCGCGTCCGTCAAGGTCACCGGCGCGTATCACCTCACCGGGCGCGAGCACGTCGACTACGACACCACCCAGGAGCACGCGGCGCCCGACACGACCTCCGACCTCGCGTTCAAGGGCGTGCTCGACGAGCGCTCGCGGGCCGTCTGGCGCGGCGTCATCCGCGTCGACAAGGGCGCCCAGAAGACCGACGCCTACCAGGAGAACAGAAACCTCCTGCTCTCGCCCGACGCGCAGGCCACGCCGATCCCGGGCCTCGAGATCGAGGCCAACGACGTGCGCTGCACGCACGGCGCCACGGTGGGCCAGGTCGACGCCCAGCACCTCTTCTACCTGATGAGCCGCGGCCTCAGCCGCCGCGAGGCTCAGCACGCGATCGTGCGCGGCTTCTTCGAGCCCGTGCTCGAGCGGATCGGCTCCGAGACGGTTCGCGACTCCCTCGCCGCCGCTCTGGACGAACGAATCGGCTGACTCACGCGTGGGAACCCAGGGTTCCCCCGCGAGCCCCCTCCTTGAGGGCTGGCGAGCGTTTGGGGCGCTCCGGCGAAGAGCGCGGTCTTCGCCGTCGCAACGGGCGTTGGGTGCGTGAGACAAATCGGGGCCTGGCCGCGATAATTGCGGCCCGGTCTCCGGACGGCACGCACCTCGCCTACGACCTCGGCCATCCGCAGATCCGTCCGCCGACACGGGCATCGGCTGACGTCATGCTTCGTCCATGGGCAGGCTCGATCCCAGGGCTTTAGCGTTCCTCGTGCTCGGAGCCGTCGCGATCGCGGTGTCGCTCGTGCTCACCCCGACGCCTGACGTGATGGTGCCCGCGCACGGGGGCCGCATCCTGGCCGACGGCGGAATGAACGGCGTGGACTGGGCGATCATGCTCCTGAGGGTGGTGGGGATCCCGGCGCTGGTCGCAGGGGCGTACCTTGCGTACCGGTCGTTCCACGCCGACGCGATGGTGGCCGGCGATGACCTCGCCGGACGTGCGCACGGCAGCAACGAGAACCTGCCGATCCAGGGCGGCAACCCCGGAAATCGCGACGGCAAGACCCAGTTCCCCTTCTAAAGAGGCTCGGCTCGGGAAGGCCCGTCTACACTGAGCCCATGGCGGTCGAGGCCCCGACGACGCCGCTCGACGCGGCCCGCATCAAGCTCGATTTCCCCATCCTCATGCGCGAGGTGAACGGGAAGCTGCCGGCGTATCTCGACTCGGCGGCCTCGTCGCAGAAGCCGCGCCAGGTGATCGACGCCATCGTCGACGTGTACGAGACCTCCTACGCCGCGGTGCACCGCGCGGTCTACACGCTGGGCGAGCGGGCGACGGAGCGTTACGAGGGCGCGCGCGACACCGTGACGGCGTTCCTGAACGCCGCGTCCCGGCGCGAGGTGATCTTCGTCCGCAACGCCACCGAGGGCCTGAACCTGATCGCCTACGCGTACGGGCTCAAGTTCGTGGGGCCCGGCGACGTCGTCGTCTCGACCGAGATGGAGCATCACTCGAACCTCGTGCCCTGGCAGGAGCTCTGCCGGCGCACCGGAGCCGAGCTCCGCTACGTGCGCTTGACCGGCCGCGGCGAGCTCGACGCCGAATCGCTCGAGGAGCTGGCCGGCGCGAACGTGAAGCTGGTCGCCGCGACCCACGTCTCGAACTCGCTCGGCACGGTGAACGACGTGGCGGCGATCGCCCGCTGGGCGCACGACCACGGCGCGGTGATGGTGTGCGACGGGGCCCAGGCGGCTCCCCACCGGCAGGTCGACGTGCAGGCGCTGGGCTGCGACTTCTACGCGATCTCCGGCCACAAGATGTGCGGCCCCGGCATGGGTGCCCTGTACGGGCGGGCCGACCTGCTGGAGGCGATGGACCCGTTCCTGACCGGCGGCGGGCAGATCGCAAAGGTGACGCTCGAGGGGACGACCTGGAACGAGCTTCCCTACAAGTTCGAGCCGGGCGTGCCGCCGCTGGCCGAGGCGGTCGGCTTCGCGGCCGCGGCCGACTACGTGACGCATGTGGGGCTCGACGCGATCCACGAGCACGAGCAGGTGCTCACCGCGTACGGCTGGGAGCTCCTGAGCGCGATCCCGGGAGTCACGCTGTACGGCCCGCCGCCGCCCGACCGGGCCGGGATCCTCTCGTTCACGCTCGACGGCGTCCATGCCCACGACGTCGCCCAGATCCTCGACGCAGAGGGCGTCTGCGTGCGCGCCGGCCACCACTGCACGCAGCCGGCCATGCGGCATTTCGACGTGGTCGCGACGACCCGCGCGAGCCTCTACCTCTACAACACCACCGACGATCTCGACCGGCTCGCCGCCGGCCTCGACAGGGTCAAGCGGACGTTCCAGGTGTGAGCGGCGGGGTCGCCGTCCGGCCGCTTCGCCGCGTGCCGGAGCTGGCGGTCGGGTGTGCGCCGGCCCTCGGCCCCGCCCATGCGGCCCGTGTGGAGGCGGAGCGGCGCCGACTCCGTGCGGACCCGGCGATGCTGGACGGGCCGATCCTGATGGTGGCCGCTGCCTCGCCCGAGCGGCTCGCGCTCTACCCGGCAACGTACGCCTGGCACACCGCCGACCGGGCCGGGCCGCTCCCGGGCACGCACGGCGCGCTGGGCGTGCAGCTCGCGCTGGTGGGCGAGGACGGTTCCGTCCTGTGGCAGCGGCGCTCGGACGCCGTCGACCATCCGGGCGGGTGGACGATCAGCGTCGCGGGCACCGCCGTGCCCGGGATCGCGCTGGAACGCCAGATCGTGGCCGAGGCGGACGAGGAGCTCGGCCTCGGGCCGGGCGACCTGCTCGGCCTGCGGCCCATGGCCCTCGTGGACGACCGCCGCGGCCGCACCGTCCAGGTCGTCTTCCGCGCCGGCCTCTCCGCGTCGGCCCGGATCGTGCCGCACCCGGGCGAGGTGGCCGAGACCCGGTGCTCCGCCGGCTACCCCGGCGACGGGCCCGCCGAGTCGATCACGGCGGCCTGGTGGCCGGAGCTTGTCCGGCTCGCAACCGGGGAAGAGTAGAATTCCGCAAGATGGACGACTTCTACCGCGAGAACATCCTCGATCACTACAAGAATCCCCGAAACGCCGGGCATCTCGACCACCCGACCGCGACCGCGGACGGCGTGAACCCGCTGTGCGGCGACGAGCTCTCGGTGGAGCTCGAGATCGAGGGCGGCACGGTGCAGGACGTGCGCTTCAACGGCCGCGGCTGCGCGATCAGCCAGGCGGCCGCGTCGATGATCTCCGACGTCGTGAAGGGCAAGACGGTCACCGAGGTGCGCGCGCTGGGGAGCGAGGACGTGCTCGAGGAGCTCGGGATCCCCCTCTCGCCCATCCGGCTCAAGTGCGCTCTTCTGTCGGTGAACGTCCTCCGCGTCGCGCTGGGCGACGCCTCGGACGACGGCGACATCGAGTGGAAGTCCACGTAGGGCCCGCCGGCGACATCGCCGAGGGCGGGGTGAAGATCGTCCAGGCGGGGTCGCTGTTCCTCGGCGTGTACCGCATCGACGGCTCGTTCTACGCGCTCGAGGACCGCTGCAGCCACGACGACGGCCCGCTGTGCGAGGGTGAGCGCGAGGGGTTCGAGGTCGTCTGCCCCCGCCACGGGGCCCGGTTCGACATCCGCACGGGCGCGGTCCTGGCGCTGCCGGCCACCGAGGATGTCGAGGCGTTTCCGGTCGACGTGCGCGACGGCCAGGTGTACGTCCAGGTTTGACCGGGTCGGTAGACTGACCCCGTGGAAGAGCTCTCCGAGGCCACGCAGGAGTACCTCGAGAGCATCTACTGGCTGTACGAGGCGGGCATCGAGCGCACCCAGGCCAACCTGGCCCGCGCGCTGCGCGTGTCCCAGCCGTCGGCCTCGGAGATGCTGAAGCGGCTGGCCGACGAGGGGCTCGTGAGCCGCGACGACCACAAGCTGATCCAGTTCACGGATCGCGGTCACGAGGTCGCCGAGCGGATCGTCGCCCGCCACCGCCTCGTCGAGGCCTACCTGGTCAAGATCATGGGGATCCCGTGGGACGATGTCCACGAGGAGGCCCACGCGATGGAGCACTCCATCTCGCCGCGGCTCGAGGCCAAGATGCTCGAGATGATCGGCGAGGTGAAGACCTGCCCGCACGGGCACCCGATCGGCGACTACCCGCGCGAGCCCGGCGAGGCGATGCCGGCCGTCGAGGGCGGGAGCGAGATCACCGTGCTGCGGCTCGAGAACGAGGCCGAGGAGATCCTGCACTACATGCACCGGGCGGGCGTCGAGCCGGGCCGGCGCTACACGATCGTGTCGCGTTCCGGCGACGGCGACGATGCGATCACCGAGCTCGAGGACGACGTGGGCCACCGTTCGACGGTCGAGGACCGGCTCGGCCGCACCGTGTCCGTGCGCGTCGAGACGCGTGGCGAGGGGCCGGTGTCGACGCTCGCCGACGCCTCCGCCGAGCTCCAGCTGCTCGGCGCCGATCGCTGGGGCATGTAGCTCAGACCGAGCTCTCGCCGGCGCCGGCCAGGGGCGTCCACCAGGCCAGGCAGCAGGTGTACCCGGGGAGCCGCAACACGGGCACGGAGTCGGGCTCGGGGCCGGGCGGCACCATCGAGATGCGGGTTCGCGGGGGCTGGCCCGACGAGGTCAGGAACCCGAAGCCGCCGTCTCCGGGGCCGAAGGTCGGACGGCCGACGGCGTCGCACTTCAGCTTCTTGCTGCAGTCGAACACGAGGTAGGCCGTGGCGTTGTGGCGCGGCGCGACCATCGCGAGCCCCTGCCCGCCCTGCCAGCTCGTCGCGAACACGACAGACGTCCCGTCCGGCGCCCACGCGGGATCGTGGCCGTCGTAGTCGTGGGCGAGCCAGAGCGGAGGTGTGCCGCCGTTCACGCGCGCGACCTCCACCCTTCCGGTCGCGACCGTGAACGGCCCCGGCGTCTGCGTCGCGATGTAGGCGATCGTGCGCCCGTCGGGCGACCATGACGGGGCGGCGGCGAACGCGTCGGGCGGGGTGACGACGTGCCGGTGCGACCCGTCCACGCTGCTCACCACGATCGGGGTGCCGCGGACGAGATCTGCGGATCGGCCGAGGTCGTAGGCGAGGTGCGTGCCGTCCGGAGACCATGCGACCGACGACGTCGTGACCGCGTCCCCCTCTGTCACCGGCGTGACGTCGTCGCCGGTCGCCAGCATGACGAGCACGTGCGCCGCGCCCGCCGGGTCTCCGACGACGACGGCGAGCCGTGCACCGTCGGGCGACCAGGCCAGGTCGCGGATGGCCTCGTACTTGGGTGCCCGATAGATCACGGCTGGTGCTCGCCGCTCAGGCGTCGCAACCTCGACGACCGTCGGTGCCGAGGTGTCCGTCGGCACCGCGACCGCGATCTGGCCGCGCCACTCGCTGCGTGGCGGGCGGTGCCTGGCCGGATGTCGGCTTGCCTCCGCGTCGCCGCTGTCGTCAGTGACGACGAGGACGACGAAGCCGGCGACCGACGCGGCGAGAATCAGCCACAGGGGCCACCACTTGAGCGTTGCGCGGATGCCGGTCATTCCCAGAAGAACAGACGGGGCGCACCAGCTTGGCCGGTACGCCCCGTCGCGGTGAGATCGCTTTGGATTGGGTAGCGGCGATTGCTGTTTCCGACCACCTCAGGAGGTGACGGAGGCTATCCCAACGCCGGCTGCAGCGATTCCCCTTGGGTTCAGGGACTCGCCCCTACCCGCGAGCACCTCCACTCGCCCGTCTTGAACCGTCTAACAAGTCGGACCACCTCCTTTCCGCGGTCTGAGCATCGTAGCAACGGCCATCCCCGGAGCCAAGCCCGGCGGTAGATTTTCCGTCGATGCTCACGGCGTTCATCACCGGGCTCGGTTTCGGGCTCCTCGTCGCGGCCCAGATCGGGCCGATCTCGCTGCTCTTGATCCGCTCGGTCGTGCGCGGCGGGGAGGTCGCGGTCGGCTTTGCGATTGGCGCCGGAGCCGCCGCTGTCGACACCGGCTACGCGGCGCTTGGGATCGCCGGCGCAGGGCCGGTGCTCGCGCACAGCGGCCTGCGCGCGGTGCTCGGCATCGTCGGCGCGGCGGTGATCGCCTGGCTCGGCCTGCGCACGCTGTGGTCGGCGTTTCGCGTCCGGGCGGGCGGCGAGATGGAGGCTGAGGTGCGAAGCCCGCGCCGGGCCTTCCTGACCTCGCTCGCCGCAACCGCGTCCAACCCGACCACGATCGGCTCCTGGGCGGCCATCTTCGCGGCTGCGTCCGCGGCCGGGGTGGCCCGCAGCGCCGGCGAGGCGGGCGCGATGCTCGCAGGCGTCGCCGTCGGCTCGCTGGCCTGGTTCGTCGTCCTCTCGTGTGGCGTGGCGCTGGCCCGCCGGCACGTCGGCCCGCGGCTCGTCCGCACCGCCGATGCCGTGGCCGGGGTGGGCCTGGTCGGCTTCGCCGGCGTGCTCGCCTACCGCGCCGGGACCGACTAGATGAGTGATTCCACGCCCCCGCGCACCTGAACGTCCATGTGTGGTGGGTTGGCGCTGTGTGGCGGGGCTGCGGCTGCGAACCTTCGCATCGCTGCGTCCTCGGTCGGGCCAATATCACCCGATATTGGCCCTCCCTGCGTCCTTGCGCTACTCGGTTCTCGCCGCCCAGGACATCACGGGGGCGTGGAATCACTCATCTAAACCGACTTCGTGTACGCCTCGCCGATCGAGGCCGGCTCGATCCCGAGCCCCTCGCGCATCGGCGTCAGGTCGCACTCGGTTCCGGCGAGGAGCATCGTGATCTGGTCGGGCGTTACCCGAAGCGGCGGCGGCAGGTGGCGCAGGAGCAGCTTCGCCTGGAGGCGGACGAAGCCCGCCGGGGCGTGCACCTTCCGGTGGGGCCGGTGCCCGGTGACCCGGGCGAGCTCGTCGAGCAGCTCGTGGAACGTGAAGACCTGGGGGCCGCCGAGCGGGTAGACGTTCCCGATCGTCTCCGGCCGCTCCAGGGCGCGCGAGAACGCCGCGGCGACGTCGCCCAGCCACACCGGCTGGTGGCGGTAGCGGCCGTCCCCGATCACCGGCACGACCGGCATCCGCGCCAGTCGCTCGAACTCCCGGAACGCCCCGCCGCCCTGGCTGAAGACGAAGCTCGGCTCGAGCACGGTCCAGTCCAGGCCGCTTCCGACCACCGCCTGCTTGGCCTTCCATTTCCCGCCCCAGTAGCCGGTGAGCGACGCGTGCTCCTCGGTCACGCCGAGCGCGCTCATGTGCAGGACGCGGCGCACGCCGGCCGCCTGCGCCGCCGCGACCACGTTGCGCGCTCCGCCGGCCACCACGCGCTCGAACTGCTCGCCCGAGCCCTCGAGGATCGCGACGAGGTTCACCGCCGCGTCGACACCCTCCATCGCCCGCTCAACCACCGCCGCATCGGAGATGTCGCCGCCCGATGCGCGCGAGAAGGGGCGCACCTCGTGGCCGTCGGCCTCGAGCCGGCGGACGACCGCCGACCCCACGTAGCCGGTCGCTCCGGTGACGAGCACCCTCATGGCGTGAAGTTCAGGTGATACCGGCTGGGCGTCGGCTCGGCCTGCCCCTGGTACTTCGAGCCCAGGCGGCCGGAGCCGTACGGGTGCTCGGCCGGGGTCGTGAGCGTCATGAAGCTGAGCTGGGCGATGCGCATCCCCGGGTAGACCGTGATCGGGAGGTTGGCCACGTTCGCCAGCTCGAGCGTGATGTGCCCGTCGAAGCCGGCGTCGATGACGCCCGCAGTCTGGTGCACGACGAGCCCGAGGCGCCCGAGCGAGCTCTTGCCGTCGAGCGTCGCAACGATGTCGTCCGGCAGGCCGATCCGCTCGGCCACGACCCCGAGCACGAACTCGCCGGGGTGCAGGATGAACGGCTCGTCGTCGGCGACCGTCACGAGCTCGGTCAGATCCTCCATGGGCAGCTTCACGTCGATGTACGGGTAGCGCGAGTTCCGAAAGACCCGAAACGCGCTCCCGACCCGGACGTCGACGCTGGACGGCTGCACGAGCGCGTCGTCGAACGGGTCGATCAGGATCCGCCCCGCGGCGATCTCCTCGCGGATCGACCGGTCAGACAGCACCATCCGAGCGAGTCTACAGGCTGTTGTTGATAATGTCGCTGCTCGTTTTCCCCGGCGTGGAGGTGTTTGATATGGGCGGGACCGTCGAGCTGCGCACCGAGATCCCGGGGCCCCGTTCGCGCGAGATCGTGGCGCGCAAGGAGCGGGTCGTCGCCGCGGCGAAGACGCTCGTGGCACCCATCGTGATCGACCGGGGCGACGGCTGCACGGTCACCGACGTCGACGGCAACGTCTTCCTCGACTGGTCGGGCGGCATCGGCTGCCTCAACGTCGGCCACACGAACCCGCGGGTGTCGGCGGCGCTGCACGAGCAGGTCGACCGCTTCCTGCACACCGACTTCACGATCCTGCCGTACGAGTCATACGTCGAGCTGGCCGAGCGGCTGCTCGAGCGCACGCCCATCTCGGGCCCCAAGAAGGCGGTGTTCTTCAACTCCGGCGCCGAGGCCGTCGAGAACGCCGTCAAGATCGCCCGCCATGCGACCGGCCGTCAGGCCGTGATCGCGTTCGACGGCGCCTTCCACGGGCGCACGCTGATGGCGATGTCGCTCACCTCGAAGCAGCACCCGTACAAGGCCGGGATGGGCCCGTTCGCACCCGAGGTCTACCGGGCGCCGTTCCCGAACCCGTACCGCTGGCCAGGCTCCGACCCCGCCGGCGAGGCGCTCGACGCCCTGCGGCGGATGCTGACCACGCACGTCGCCGCCGAGAACGTCGCGGCGATCGTGTTCGAGCCGGTGCAGGGCGAGGGCGGCTTCGTGGTGCCGCCGGTCGAATGGGTGCACGGCCTGCGCGAGCTCGCCTCCGAGCACGGGATCGTCCTGGTCGCCGACGAGGTGCAGTCCGGGTTCGGGCGCACCGGCCGGTTCTTCGCGATCGAGCACTTCGGGATCGAGCCCGACCTCATCGTGGTTGCCAAGTCGATCGCCGCCGGCGTGCCGATGTCGGGCGTCCTGGGCCGGGCCGAGATCGTCGATGCCGCACCGGACAGCTCGATCGGGGGCACGTTCGTGGGCTCGCCCCTGGGCTGCGTCGCCGGCCTCGCGGTCATCGAGGAGCTCGAGGGCGGACTGCTCGACCGCGGCGTCGCCATCGGCGAGCGCATCCGGGCCCGGTTCGACGAGCTGAAGGGCCGTTTCGACCAGATCGGCGACGTGCGCGGGCTGGGGCCGATGCTGGCGCTCGAGTTCGTGGAGAGCCCCGAGTCGAAGACGCCCGCGCCCGCGCTGGCCGCGGCCGTCCGGGAGCGTGCGCTCCAGTCGGGCTTGATCCTGCTCCAGGCCGGCGTCCACTCGAACTGCATCCGCGTCCTCGTCTCGCTCGTGGCGTCTGACGAGCAGGTTGACGAGGCCCTGGATGTCCTTTCCAGCGCCGTCGAGGCGACCTGCGCGGAGCGGCCGCTCGCGGCCGGGCCGAGTCGCTAGTTCTTTACAAATCGGCCGGTCCGTAAAGACTCCCCAAACACTCCGTTAAGCCCGCTCCTGGAGCGCAATTCCGCCGCTACGGTGCTCGCGGCCGACTCTTCGGGAGGGTTGTATGAAGGTTCGGATCGTTGGTGTGGTCTTGATCGTCTTGGCGCTCGTGGTGGCGGCGCCCGCTATCGCCCGTGCGGGCACGCTGAAGCATTTCCGCGCTGCGCTCGTGCACCGGATCAACCACTACCGTGCTGTGCACGGCCGGGGGTCGCTTCGCATCAAGGTCCACCTCGCGAACGCCGCCCAGGCGCATAGCGGGGACATGGCGAAGCATCACATGCTGTCCCACTCGGCCTCGACCGGGGCCTCGTGGATCACGCGCATCCGCTACTGGGGATTCCGCGGCACCTACATCGGCGAGGATCTGGCAGCCGGCGACATGACGTCACGGGGCGTCATGCGCATGTGGCGCGCCTCGCCGGAGCACAACGCGAATCTCCTAGGTGGGCACTACAGGTCGGTCGGCCTCGGCGTTGCCCGAGGAACGTGGGGAGGCAGAGAAGGGCTCTACGTGACCGTCGACTTCGGCGGCCGCTAGCCCTCGCATCGCGGGCACGAGGATCGCCGCCGCGGCAATCGACGCCGCGGCGGCGATCACGTACGTGCCCTGAACGCCCGCCAGGTGGATGATCGGCGACGCGAACCCGAACGACGCGGCGAAGGCCACGAGCAGGGCGGCCTCGCTGGCGGCGATCACCCGTGATCGGACCGCGTCGGGCGTGCGGCGCTGCACGATCCCCTGCTCGGCGACGGTGCCGGCGCCCTCGGCGATGCCGGCGAAGGCCATCCCAAGAAGCACCATCGCAAACCATCCGGCGACGCCGATCACGGCGAATCCTGTCGCCATCCCGACGGCGCTCGCGATCATGACGGCGCGCTCGCGGCGCGATCCCAGCCCCTGGCCGAGGAACGAGCCCGCGATGGCGCCGGCGCCCCACGACGCCGCGAGGAGGCCGTAGCCGGTCGAGCCGACGCCGAAGTGGCGCGCGAGCGGGAGCTCGGCGACCAGGACCGGGCCGACGCCGGCCAGGAGGACGATCCACGCGAGCGTGATCATGCGCAGCACCGGGTCGCGAAGCAGGAAGCGGAACCCCGCCCGGACGCCGCGGTGCTCGTCTGAGTCGGTCGTCACGTGATCGGAGAACCGACCGTGCACCGACCGGACGAGCGCCGCCGAGGCGACGAAGCAGGCCGCGTTCAGCAGGAAGACGACCGACGGGGCGGTGATGCCCACGAGGACGCCGCCCATGACGGGCCCGAGCACCTGGCCGGCGTTTCGCCCGACCGCCACGTAGCCGTTCGCCCAGGCGACCTCGTCGGCCTTCACCAGGTTCGGGACGGCCGCCGTCGACGCCGAGTAGAACGGCGCCTGCGCGGCCGCCGAGATGAGCGCGATCGCGAGCATGATCGCCGGCGTGGTCGTGAGCGCCAGGCATGCGATCGCCGCGCCCGCCCCGAGGTCGGACGCGATCATCACCTTCCGGCGGTCGAAGCGGTCGCCGAGCGCCCCGCCGAACGGCGTCAGGAGGCCGGTTGCGCCCCACGTCAGAAGGAGCGTCGCCGACATCCACGCCGCCGACCCGGTGGCGTCGTAGATCGCCACCATCAGCGCGATGTACGCCGCCTCGCCGCCCGTCAGCGAGACGAGCCGGGCGAGCGCGATGCGGCGTATAGCGGTGCGGGACGGGGTGTTCAGGTGAGCTCCGATCGGACGGCGGCCCGAAGGCCGCGGGCAGGACTTAAACGCGACGCGCGCTCAGCGCGTGAGCCGCGTCGTCAGATGCCGGTGATCGGTGTCACGCACCGGATCCTAGCACGGCGAACTGGCGCTCAAGCCGCAGCAAATGCCGCCGATACAGGTGTGTGCAAGCACAGTAATTTCTTAACATCCAGCAAACATGCCAGAATTCCACACGAAGAAGATCACCCTCCCGAGCGGCAAGACCGTCGAGCTGTTCTACCTCGCCGCGGACGGCCTCGAGCCGCTCCCCGAGGCCGCTCCCGCCGACGATGCCAAGGCCCGGCTGCGGCAGATCGAGATCTGCGCCGACTGTGGCTCAGACCGGGTGCATCCGGTGGACTGGCACGAGGTCGACGAGCACCACTGGCGCCTCGACGTCCGCTGCCCCGACTGCCGCTGGATGGGAAGCGACGTGTTCGCGCAGGACGAGGTCGAGCGCTACGACGACCTCCTGAACGCCGACACCGACGCGCTCATCGACGAGCTCGAGCGCATCACGCGCGAGAACATGGCCGATCACCTGGAGCGCTTCATGCGCGCGCTCGAGGACGACGGCATCATGCCGATAGATTTCTAGAGCGTTTGGGTGACGCCAGGCCCGGTTGTTCTCAGTGCTTGAACTGCTGGTCTTCGCGGTGCCGCTCGATCGCGAGCTCCACAAGCCTGTCCAGTAGCTCCGGGTAGCCGATGCCTGACGCCTCGAAGAGGCGCGCGTAGACGCTCGTCTCCGTGAAGCCGGGGATGGTGTTGATCTCGTTCACCACGACGCCGCCCTCGTCGCTGATGAAGAAGTCGATCCGCGCCATGCCGGCGCACTCGCACACGTCGAAGGCGAGCAGCGCCACCCGCTGCACCTCGGCGGTGACCTCCTCGGGCAGGTCGGCCGGGGCCTCGAGATCCATGCCGCCCGGCTCGTACTTGGCGGCGTAGTCGTACCAGTCGGCGTTCACGTGCAGGCGGCCGACGACGCTCACCATCGGGTTGTGGTTCCCGAGGATGCCGCACTCGGCCTCGATCCCGGGCACCATCTCCTCGACGAGCACCTTGGAGTCGTGCTGGAAGGCCAGGTCGAGGGCGGGCCGCAGGCCGTCGATGCCCGTCACCTTCGAGATGCCGACGCTCGACCCCAGCCGGGCCGGCTTCACGAAGCACGGGACGCCGATCCCCGCCTTGGCCAGCTCCGCCTCGACGTCGACGTCGTGGACGGTGTGCTCGCGGAACGTGACGCTCTTTGCGCACTCGATCCCGGCCGCCGCGAGGATCGTCTTCACCTTGTCCTTGTCCATCGTGAGCGCCGACGCCAGGACGCCCGAGCCCACGTACGGCACGTCGAGCAGCTCCAGCATGCCCTGCACGGTGCCGTCCTCGCCGAACGGGCCGTGCAGCATGGGGATGACCACGTCGATCGGACCGACGGCGCGCACCTTGCTGAGGGTGCCGCCGGCGCGCGGGATGACCGAGTTCGACGACGAGCCGGGGTCGAGCGCCAGCCGCTCGCCCTCCGCGGCCGGCTCCTCGAGCTGCCAGGCGCCCTCCCGGCTGATCGTGACGCCGACCACGTCGTACTTGACGGGATCGAGCGCTGCCGACACCGACTCCCCGGACGCGATCGAGATCTCGTGCTCCGAGCTGCGACCGCCCGCGAGGACGATCACGCGGAGTGGCGCGATCTCGGTCATGTCGGCGGCGGGCTCACGCAGCTCGGGTCGGTTGGCCGGAACTTGAGAACGACGATGGTGACCGTTGAGCCCTGGGCGGCCTGTGAGCCCGGACCGGGATCCTGTGACTGCACGGTGTTGTTGAGACCCGGGTCGGTGCACTCGACCGCCTGCTGGATCTCGACCTTGAACCCGGCGTCGTGCAGGGTCTTCATCGCATCGTTCTTATCCATGTTTGTGACCGGCGGCACCGTCACCTGCTGCGGACCCGACGAGACGAGGACGGTGACGGACGAATTCTGCGGTGCGAGGGTCCCGGCGGCAGGATTGGAGTCAAATGCCTGGCCTTGCGGCTGGTCACTCGGCTGGTCCTGACACGTGGCCACCAGCGTCTTCTGCTTCAGCTTCGCCGTGGCGTCGTCGCAACTCAGACCCTTCACGTCGGGGACGACCACGTTCCCGGTGGCAACCTGGATCTGGATCACTGTGCCGCGTGGCTCCTGCGATCCCGCCTTGGGGATCGTCCCGACGACATCCCCAGCATTCACCTTGGCCGAGTTGACAGGGATCGTGGTCGTATCGATTTGGAAGCCCTTGCCCTGGAGGATGGTCTGCGCATCTTGCAGGCTCTTGCCGTGCACGTCGGGCACGGTGATCGTGTTCGGCCCGGCCCCGATGAAGACCGTCACAGTCGAGCTCTTGTCGGCGCTCGACCCGAATGAGGGGTCGCTGCTTACGACCTGCCCCTGCTTGGCGGGGGACGACTCCTTGTCCTGGCATTCGCCCTTGAGGCCGACCGCCGCGAGCTGCACCTTCGCGTGGTCGCAGCTTCCGGTCAGCGTCGGCACGGTCACGCCCGACCCGCTCAGCTGCTGGTAGACGACGTACCCGATGGCCGCGCTCACGAGAAGCAGGACAAGGACGAGAACCCACGGGAGCGCGCTCCGCCTCGGCCCGGGCGCCTGCTCGCGCGGCGGCGTCCCCGCTCCGGCCGGCTGCAGCACGCTCGTCTGCGAGCCGGTGTAGGCCTCGACGGCCGCGGCACCGCCGGTGAGGACGCGGGTCGCCATCTGCGTGTCGCTCGAGACGGCCCCGCCGCGGCTCACGCGCCGCAGCTCGTCGGCCATCTGGCGGGCCGAGCGGTGCCGGAGCGCCGGGTCCTTCGAGAGCGCTCGCATCACGACCTGCTCGAGCCCCTCGGAGACCAGCCGGTTCTTGCGGCGGATGGACGGCGGCGCGTCGGACACCTGCTTCATGGCGATCTCCACCGCCGAGTCGCCGTTGAAGGGCAGCTCGCCCGTCAGCATCTCGTAGAGCACGATCCCCATCGAGTAGAGGTCGGACTGCGGCCCCACGTCGAGGCCGCGGGCCTGCTCCGGCGAGAGGTACTGGGCCGTCCCGACGATCGACCCCACCTCGGTCATCTGCTGGGCGTTCGCGGCTCGGGCGATGCCGAAGTCGGTGACCTTGAGGCGGCCCTCGTCGGTCAGGATCATGTTGTGGGGCTTGATGTCGCGATGGACCACGCCCTGGCGGTGGGCGAACTCGAGCGCATCGAGGGCCTGCGTCGCCCAGTTCACGACCTCGGCCTCCGGCAGCGGCGCGCGGCCCGTGATCTCGTCCTTCAGCGTCGGGCCGTTCAGGTACTCCATGGCGATGTAGGAGGTCCCCGCCGCCTGGCCGCGGTCGTAGACCGACACGATGTTCGGGTGCGAGAGGCCCGCGGCGGCCGTCGCCTCGCGCCGGAACCGCTCCAGGAACGCGTCGTCCTGCGCGTAGCGCTCGGCCAGGATCTTGATCGCCACTCGCCGGCCCAGCGTCTCGTCGCGCGCGAGGAACACGTCGGCCATGCCGCCGGTGCCGATCCGCCGCTCGATCCGGTAGCGGTTGTCGAAGAGCTGTCCGATGAGGGAATCCATCGCCATCTGGGGGTCCTGACTGTGCCACGCCCTGGCCGAGGTACGCCTCGATCACCGAGGCCGCGATGGGCGCCGACACCTGCCCGCCGAAGAGGGGCGTGTGCTCGACGACGACCGCCACGGCGATCTTCGGGTCCTGCACCGGGGCGAAGGCGATGAACCAGGCCGTGTTCACTCCCGTCACTCCAGTCTCTGCGGTTCCGGTCTTCCCGGCGACCGTCAGCCCGTTCAGGCGGGCGGCGGTCCCGGTGCCTTCGTCGACAACGTTCTGCATCATGCCCGTCAGATCCTGCGCGGACTGCGGCGACATGACGCGCTGGAGGGACTCGGGGCGCTGCGTGTAGACCCGGCGGCCGCTCGGGCTGAGCACGCGGTCGACGAGCGTGGGGCGCATCCGCTCGCCGCCGTTTCCGATCGTGGCGGCCACCTCGGCCATCTGAAGCGGCGTCACCGCCAGCCGCTCCTGGCCGATCGCGACCCGGGCCACGTCCACCGGCGCGCCCGGCTTCAGCTGATGGCCGTTGTGGTAGAGGCCGGACGGGTTCATCTCGTCGGACGGGTACGTGAGCGGCGGCTCGGCGAAGAAGCCGAACCGGGTCATGTACTCCTCCAGCCGGTTCTGGCCGAGCCGCTGGCCGATCTGGGCGAAGACCGTGTTCACCGAGTTCGTGAGGGCCTCGGTCAGGGTGATCGGGCCGAAGCTCTCGGTACCGGCGTTGCACAGCGGCAGGCCCTGGACGGTGATGCAGTGGCCCTTGGCGTCGATGATCGAGTCGGGCGTCAGGAGGTGCGTGTCGAGGGCCGCCGCGGCCGTGACCGTCTTGAACGTCGAACCAGGAGCGTAGAGGCCCTGGGTCGCGCGGTTCAGGAGCGGCGCGCCCGGCGTGCGGGCGAGCTTCGGGAAGTTGCGCGCGACTGCCTCGGGCGAGAAGCTTGGCGACGAGTACATGGCGAGCACGCGGCCGGTCGCCGGCTCGATCGCCACCACGGCCCCGACCTTGCCCTCCATCCCGGTTGCAGCGGCGCGCTGGGCGGCCACCGAGAGGCTCGTGACGACGTTGTCGCCCGTCACCGTCTCGCCCTGGAGTTCCGAGCCGATCCGTGAGACCACCGTGGCCAGGTCGTTGTTCGAGGCCGTCAGGTAGTCGTTCTCGGCCAGCTCGACGCCCGTGCGCCCGTTCCCGACAGTGTTGTAGCCCACCGCATGCGCGAAGAGGGGCCCGAACGGGTAGCGGCGCAGGAAGAGCTTGAGGCCGTTTCGGTGCCGCTCGTGGTTTGCCGCCAGCACGGTGTGGCCGTTGGCGGCGTAGATCAGCCCGCGCTGGATCTGGAGCTGGCGGTAGACGAGCCGGGCGTTGTCGCGGCGGGTGGCGAGCGAGTCGGCGGCCCAGATCTGCCAGTAGGCCGTGAAGGTGATCAGGACGGCGAAGGCCACGGCCGAGAGCCGGAAGAGCGAGGCGATCTGGCGGTTCATGCCCGCTCCACCGCCCGGTTGGACACCATGAGCAGGAGCGCCAGCATCACGAAGTTCGAGACGATGGACGAGCCGCCGTAGCTCACGAACGGGAGCGTGATACCGGTCAGCGGGATGAGCCGGATGATCCCGCCCACGATCAGGAAGGCCTGGAGGCCGAACGCGAACGTGAGCCCGCAGGCCAGGAGCTTCGAGAAGCCGTCGTCGGCGACCGCCGCGATCTTGAAGCCGCGATAGCAGAAGAGCAGGTAGATGAGCAGGAGCCCGGCCGCGCCTGCCAGGCCGGTCTCGTCGGCCCAGGCCGCGTAGATGCCGTCGGTCTGGACGGCGGGGATGATCGTCTGGCCGTGGTTCAGCACCTGGAGGCTCCTACCCAATCCGGTGCCGAACACGCCTCCGTCGGCGATGGCCTCGATCGACTGGATGATCTGATAGCCGGTCGTGTGCGGGTGGGCCCACGGGTCGATCCACACGTGGAACCGCTCCTGGACGTGCCCGACGGAGTGGTAGACGAACCACGAGCCGGCTGCGAAGAGCAAGAGCCCCAGCACGGTGTAGAGGTGCCGGCCGGTCGCCACGTAGATCATCGCGAGGTAGATCCCGAAGAGCAGGAGCGCTGTCCCCAGGTCGTTCATGACTGCCAGCACGCCGAGCGAGATGCCGGCCATGAGCGCGAGCGGGCCGAGATGGCGGGCGGCGGGGAGGCCCACGCCGAGGATCCGCCTGTGCGCCATGGTCAGCACCTCGCGGTGCTCGCGCAGGTAGCTCGCCAAGAAGACGACCAGCAGCAGCTTCGCGAACTCGCCCGGCTGCACCTGGACGCCTCCGAAGCGCAGCCACAGCTTCGCGCCGTTCACCGTCGTCCCCACGACCATCGTGATGCCGAGCAGGGCGACGGCCGTCGTGGCGAGCAGGTACGTGTAGGGCTCGAGCCGGCGGTGGTCGCGGACGAGGAAGATCATCGCCAGGAACCCGAGCAGGCCGATGACGACCCACACCGACTGGTCGCGCGCCAGGGTCGGGCTGAGGCGGTAGATCTCGGTGAGGCCCAGGGCGCAGAGGAGCGCGGCCAGCGGTAGGAGCCAGGGATCGGCATTCGGCAGGCCGGCCCGGACGCCGATGTGGGCCAGGCCGAACACGGCCAGGAACACGCCGGCGTAGGTCAGAGACGCGCTGGAGATCTCGTTCTGGCGGGCGGTGTAGACGGAGAGGAACCCGATTGCGGTGAGCCCTCCGACCCAGCCCAGGTTCCAGAGCTCGCGCATCCGGGCTGACCTCACGGGCTCGCCACCTCGTACGGCCGCAGGACCTTGTGCGCGCTCGACTCGGAGCGCAGCGTGTGGTCGAAGAGGCGCTTTCGCTGGTCGGGCGGGAGCGCCACGTACGTGACCCTCGACTCGTAGATCACGTGGTAGAGGTGCACGCCGAACGGGAGTTCGACCGGCACTCCCTGGTAGATCGCGACCCGGCCCGTCGACGTGTCGGCCCCGATGAAGTGGCTCTCGCGAAGGCCCACCGCGACGGCGATCGCGAGGACGACGACGAGCAGGACGGCCGAGCCGGCCATCGCGGCCCGCCGCAGGCCACCGCCCGAGCGCGACTGCGGACGGCGCTCGCGCCGGGGCGGCGGCTGCTCGTCGATGACCAGCGGTAGCACCCGCTGGGCGGGGCCGCCGGTGGTGACGTCCTCTGCTTCGTCGTCGGCCGCGTCGGCGTCGCCGAAACGCACGACGACGGCGGTGACGTTGTCCTCCCCGCCGGCCTTGAGCGCGGCCCGCACGAGCCGGCGGGCGACGTCGGCGGCCTCCGTCTGAGACCCCAGCGCCTCGGCGATGTCCTGCTCGGGGACCATCGTGTTCAGGCCGTCGGTGCACAGGAGCAGCACGTCGCCGGGCTTGGCCGCGAGCGAGAAGGTGTCGATCTGCACCTCCTCCTCCGTCCCCAGCGCGCGGGTGATGACGCTTCGCTGCGGGTGCTGCTCCGCCTCGACCTCGGACAGCTGGCCCTGGCGGACGAGCTCGTGGACGAGCGAGTGGTCCTCGGACAGGCGCTGGAGCGCGCCGTCGCGCAGGAGATAGGCGCGGCTGTCGCCGACATGGGCGAACGAGACCGCGCCGTCCTCGCCGACCAGCGCGGCGGTCACGGTCGTGCCCATCCCCGTCGCCTCGACGTCGGTGCGCGACCGCTCCCAGATCCGCTTGTTGGCGATGCCGATCGTCGCCCGCAGGGCCTCCTCGCCCTGGTGCCGGATCAGGTCGAGCTCGGCAAAGGCCTCGGCGCACATGCGCGAGGCCAGCTCGCCGGCCAGCGCGCCGCCCATGCCGTCGGCCACCATGAAGAGCGGCGAGCGAAGGAGAAACGAGTCCTCGTTGGAACGGCGGACGTTGCCGGTCTGCGTGAGCCCGGCGGAATCGACGACCCGGGTCGTCATTCGCCGGCCCGGTACTCCAGCTGCGTCTGGCCGATCGTGACGACGTCGCCGCCTCGCAGCACCCGCCGGCCCGACACGCGGTCCCCGTTCACGAACGTCCCGTTGGTCGAGCGCAGATCCTCGACCACGTCCCCGTCCTGGGCGTGGGCGAACCGGGCATGGCGGCCGGAAGCATACCCATCGGACCCCAGCGGGATATCGAGGGCGTCGTCACGTCCGGCGACCAGCTCGCGGCCCATGTCGATCTCGGTCCCCTTCGCCAGCTCGGGGCTCTGGACGACCACGAGCCGGCCTCGCCGGCGAGGAGGCGGAGTGGCGAGCGCGGCCGGCCGCTTGGCCGGCGTCAGCACCATGCTCTCCTGGCCCACCGCGATGTCGCGCGACGCGACCCTGATCACGCGCCAGACGAACAGGTAGAGCAGGACGACGAACGCGACCTTGAGCGCGAGCAGGAGCTGTTCAACCAATGCGGCGCTCGAACGTGATCTGGGTCGTCCCCACCCCGATCACGTCGCCGTTCATGAGCGACGTCTCCGTGACCCGCTGCCCGTTCACCTCGGTGCCGTTCGTCGACCCCAGGTCGACGAGCGAGTAGCCGCGCCCCAGCCGGCGGATCTCGGCATGGCGGCGCGACACGTTCGGGTCGCCGAGCACGACCTCGCACTCGCTGGAGCGGCCGATCACCGTGGTCTGGCCCTCGATGTCGAGCTCGCGGCCATCCCACATGAGGACGACGACATCGGACCGCGGCGCCGCCGCGGGCTCCGGCTCGGGCTCCGGCTCCGGGTCGGACGCGTAGACCATCGTCGAGCCCGGCGGGACGAGCGGCACGTCCGGGACGTCCGGCGCGATCGGCGGCAGCGGGGCGGCGAGGGGCGGCACGGACGCCGCGAGCCCGACATCCGGCCCCGACCGGGCCTCGGGCGCCGGCTGCGCCTCGTCGAGCTCGTCCTCGTCGCCCGCCTCGACGGCGATGCCGAACATGCCGACGTGGAGATCCTCCTCGGTCTCGAGCGTGACGACGGGCCTCGAGGCCGTCGTGTAGCCCTCCCGGCGCGCATGCTCGACAAGGTACTCCTCGAGCTCCGAGCACATCTGGGCCTCGTAGGCCGTGAACTGCTCGCGGTCGGCCGGGTTCAGGTAGACCGTGTAGACGCTCGGGACGTAGACCCGGTGGATGGAGATGGTGCGATGGTCGTCCATCTCCTTCGCGAGCTTGCGCGCCAGCTCCACCGGTTGCACGGACGAGCGGAACGTCCGGCCGAAGACGCCTTCGACCATGCCGCCGATCTTCCGCTCGATGTTCCGGAACACGCTCACGCTTCGTGGATCCCGGGCCGCTTCTCGGGTGGTCAACGTGCCGTCAGCGGCCGCTCGAGCCGCGGGCCGGCGAGCGCCCAGGCGACCGCCAGTATACCCACGAGCGTTGCCGCAACCGCCGCTCCCGGAGCCGCTCCGGGCCGGTCCCCGAGCAGGTGCGGAGCGCTCGCGACTGCCAGTCCGAACGCAATTCCCCACAGCACGACCGCCTGCACCCGGCGCGGGTCCTCGAGCCGCCAGGCGGCCGGCAGGAGCACCGCGGCGACGACCATCGCCACGGCGATCGCGAGCACCTCGGGCGCGCGGCCGACCGCGGTGAGGTAGGTGGCGGGGCTCGACGCCGCCGGCAGCACCTTCGCGGCGTGGTGGGGCAGCCATCCGCCCGCCACTGCCGCCACGACCGCTCCGGCCGCGGCTTCGGCCGCCCGCCGCCGCGGGTTCGGCGCCGTCGCGGCCACGAGCACGTAGGCGGGGCCGAGCCCGGCCAGCCCGAGCGGGATCGCGGCCAGCGGCGCCAGAAGGCGCGACGTTCCGTCCCAGCGCCGCCCGGCGGAGATCCACGCGGCGCACAGCCCTGCCCACACGAGCCCCGCCGCCTCGGCGTAGTTCCAGAACGCGGGGATGCACACGAGGCCGGCGAACCACACGGCGGCGACCGGCCGCCGGTAGGCCAGGAGTCCCGCGACGACGGCCAGCGGCAGCGACCAGGCGGCCGGGTAGACCGGGAAGGCCAGGAGCACCCAGGCCATCGCGATCCCCGAGAGGACGGCGCGGGCGGGGCGAGCGGCGCGGTCGGCCCGGGGGAGCGCCACCTGGCCGTGCGAGCGAACGCCAATTGGCCGCCCCGGCCCTCGCCGCTGGCCCGCCCCCACCACGTCCCCCTCCCGCTCCTCGTCCTCCACGAGCCCTCGCAGCAGCGCGTCACGCAGGTCGGCGGCGCTCGGCCGGCGGGCCGGCTCGTGCTCGAGCGCACGGTCGACGGCCCGGCAGACGCCGGCCGGCAGGTCGGGCCGCAAGTCGGCCAGCGGCTCGGCGCCGGCGTTCAGCTTCTCGAGGAGCTGGACGAGCGTCTTGGCGCGGTACGGGTTCTTGCCCGCGAGGTGCGCGTAGAGCGTGAGCCCGGCCGCCCAGACGTCGGTCGCGCCCGTCGCGCGGGTGCCCGATGCCTGCTCCGGCGACATGTAGGAGAGCGTGCCGAGCACCCGCTCGTCGGCGGTCTGGTCGCGGGCGTCTTCGTCGCTTGCGATCCCGAAGTCGGTGAGGGTGACGGTGCCGTCCCGGGCCACGAGGATGTTGGCCGGCTTCACGTCGCGGTGCACGATCCCGCGCGCATGGGCGTGCGCGAGCGCGTCGCAGACGGCGGCGACTGCGCGCACGGCCTGGAGGTCGTCGAGCCCGCTGCGGTCGAGCCGCTCGCCCTCCACCAGCCTGGAGACGAGGTAGACGTGCTCGTCGTCGCCCTCCACCCCGAGCACCGTGTGGATGTTCGGGTGGTCGAGCTTGCGTGCCGTGCGGGCCTCGCGGTCGGCGCGCGTCGCGAGCCCTTCGCTTCGGCTGAAGACCTTGACCGCGACCCGCTCGCCGCCGTCGGCGCTCGCGCCGTACACGGTGCCGAATCCGCCCCGCCCGAGCTCTTCCTCGAGCGTGTAGCGGTCCGCCACCAGGCGTCCGGTCAGGGGAGGGGTCAGGGTCGCTCGGGCCGGCTCTGCCACGGTGCGCATGAGATTGGCCGAAGACCGCGAGACTCCTGCAAATCTCGTATCCGGGCAAGCTGATAGGGTCCGAGCCGTGGCGCCCGACGACTTCTTCGACTCCGACTGGGAGGAGACGGGCGGGACGCAGGAGACGGCTGTCACCCGCCCGTCCGGCGGCGGCCAGGACCCGGGAGCCGAGCCACCTCCGCGGCGCCCCCCGCGGGGCGAGCGCACGCCGCGAAAACCGCCCTCGTTCGGGTCGATCAAGCCGGGCAGCCTGCCGCCGCTTCAGTATCGCCGCCTCGGCGGCCTGGCCGTCGGCATCCTCGCCGTGATCGTCGTGCTCGTCCTGCTCGCACGCGGGTGCTCCGGGAGCTCGTCGTCGAGCAAGAACGTCGACTACTTCAACGAGGTCCAGAAGGGCGTCCTCACGCCGTCCAACACCGCCTCGACCGACTTCCACAAGACGCTCAACCTGGCGTCCGGCACGAAGCTCAGCGTCGTCAAGCAGCATTTCCAGAGCCAGGCCGCCATCCTCAGCAAGGCCGTCGATGCTGCAGCGTCGATCAAGCCGACGAAACAGCTCGAGCAGTTCCAGCCGGCGCTCGTCCAGACGCTTCAGTACCGGCTGGCCGGCATCCAATGCATGGCGAGCAACATCGGCGACGCCTGGAAGCGCAAGCGCGCCCGCGGCACCGGCCGGATTCTGGCGCCGTGCACCCAACGGCTCCTGGCCTCCGACATCGTGTACACGGACTCGTTCTCGAACCCGGCCTCGACAGCCCTGAAGGGGCTCGGCGTGCAGGTGCCGGCTTCGAGCTTCCTCGAGGCCTCCGACGCGGACCTCGTGACGCCCGTCGGCATCGGCTCGGCGATCACACGCCTCAAGCCGAGCGCCGTCCACGGCCTGCACGGGCTCGGAGTGGTCTCGACCGTCGCGCTGCCGCAGGGGACGACCCTCCAGACCAGTACGACGCAGATCAACCAGCTCACCGGCGACGACAAGCTCGTCATCGTCGTCTCGGCCAGGAACTTCGGCAACTTCCGCGAGGTGGGCGTCCCGGTGACGCTGACCCTGACCCACGCCGGGTCGTCCCCGATCAAGTTCTCGGGCACGATCGCCTCGATCGACAAGGGCGCCACCGAGACGGTGCGCTTCCCCGATCTCTTCAAGAACGCATCGACGCAGCCGGAGTTCACGCAGCGCTACAAGATGACCGTGACGATCGGGGCCGTCCCCGGAGAGAGCGTGCTCTCGAACAACAAGCGGACCTACCTGGTCCAGTTCCGCCTGGGGACATGAGCACCGCCGACACCGCCCTCGACGTCGCAATCGGCGCCGCGGGTGCCGCCGGGGTGCTGCTGCTCTTCACCCTCTATCTGTGGCTCCAGGTCCGGCGCATGCGCAAGGCTCAGAAGGTCGTGATCGGCTCGACGGGCGCCGATCTCGTGGAGTACGCCATGTCGCTCCTGGCCCGCGTCGAGCAGGCCGAGGGCACGGCCGGGTCGGCCCAGGCGGCCGTCCAGGCGCTGGCCGGACGCGTCGACGGCTGCTTCGAGCGCCGGGCGCTGCTTCGGTACGATGCCCTCGAAGGCGCGGGGGCGAAGCAGTCGGTCACGATCGCGCTTATGGATGCCACGCGATCGGGCTACCTGCTCTCGGCGATCCAGGGCCGCGACTATGCGCGCATCTACATCAAGGACATCCACAACGGGCTGAGCGACGTGGAGCTCTCTCCCGAGGAGAAGCGCGTCCTGGCCGAGGCGACGGGCTGATGCCCGAGGTCGTCGTGCGGCCCTACCGTGACGGCGACGAGGCGGCCCTGCGGCGGCTGGCCGGCGAGGCGTCGACCGGCGCCGAGGTCGCGTTTCCGGCGCCCGACCGCGACGTCGTCTTCGTCGCCGAGGTCGAGGGCCACGCGGCCGGCTACATGGCCGTGCGCGAGCACGGCCGCGCCCTCGTCGTCGACCGGATGGTGGTGGCGCCGGCCGACCAGGGCCGCCACGTGGGCCACCGCCTGCTCGATTGGGCCGAGGGCTACGGCTCGAGCCGGGGGATGGAGCACGTCCGCATCCCCGCGGCCGGCTCCGACCGCCGCGCCCGCGACTTCTACGCCCGCCGCGGCTTCGTCGTCGCCGGCGACGCGCTGGTGCGCGACATCCCGCACGTCGAGCCCTGAGGGTCGCTCCGTCCGGGGAGGCCCCGATACTGGGTCATCCGCGGAGTCGGCGATCACTGGACATCGACACCGGTGTCGGCACCGTCCGGCGTGGCGTCGGCCACCGCCGGGCGAGAGCCTCGCTGGCACCCGTGGATCCCGCTGACGCGCGGCCTGCGGCCGAGCGATGACGCGACCCCAACGCGCATGTCTCACGCCGTGGCGGTCTCGACGCACACGGGTGGCTGAAGTCACCCGAGATCTTTTCCACATCTTCACCAGTATCCGGGTACGGTGAAGGTATGGCGAAACTCAGGTTGACCCCGCAGACGCGCGGGTTCTACGCGCTCTTCGATCGAGCCGCGACGAATCTCGTGTCCACGTCCCAGCTTCTGCTCGACCTCTTGGAGCACTACCCCGACCGGCGCGCGCTGGTCGACGAGATCAAGGACCGCGAGCACGAGGGCGACCGCGTCACCCACGAGATCGTGCAGCTCGTGAACAAGACGTTCGTGACGCCCATCGACCGTGAGGACATCTTCGACCTCGCGACGGCGCTCGACGACATCTGCGACTTCATGGACCAGGTCGCCGACGAGCTCAACCTGTACGGCGTCGAGGAGGTGCCGCCCGAGGCCATCGAGCAGGCGGGCGTCATCTTCCGGGCCGTCTCCAAGATCGCCGATGCCGTCCACGGGCTGGACGGACTGAAGGACATCAGCCACCACCTGATCGACATCCACACGCTCGAAGACGAGGGCGACCGGATCGTGCGCGCGGCCACCGCGAAGCTCTTCCGCGACGGCCTCGACCCGCTCGTCGTCATCCGGTGGAAGGACATCCACCACGACCTCGAACAGGCGGTCGACGGGTGTGAGCACGCCGCCCACGTGCTGGAGAGCATCTACCTGAAGAACCGATGAGCGATGGGCTCCTGGTCCTGATCGTCGCGGTCGCTCTGGCGTTCGACTTCACGAACGGCTTCCACGACACGGCGAACGCCGTCGCCACCTCCGTCTCCACCCGCGCGCTGTCGCCGCGGGTGGCGGTCCTGATCGCGGCCGTCATGAACTTCCTGGGCGCGTTCTCCTCGACGGCGGTGGCAAAGACCGTCGGCGACGGCCTGATCAACACCGACCAGGGACGCGTGACCCCGCACCTGATCCTGGCAGCGCTCTTCGGCGCGATCGTCTGGAACCTCTTCACGTGGTACCTTGGCCTCCCGTCCTCCTCGTCGCACGCGCTGGTCGGCGGCCTGGTCGGAGCTGCGCTCGCGGCCGGGGGGCCCGATCCGGTGCAGTGGGACGGCATCTGGAACAAGGTGGTGTGGCCCGGCCTGGCGAGTCCAGTGATCGGGTTCCTCCTCGCGGGAGCGCTCATGGTGGCGATCCTGTGGGCGTTTCGAAGAGTCCTTCAGGGGCCGCTCAACCGGATGTTCCGGCTCGCGCAGGTCGGGTCGGGCAGCTTCATGGCGTTCGCGCACGGCACGAACGACGCCCAGAAGACGATGGGCGTGATCGCGCTCGCCCTCTACTCCGCGGGCCACACCAGCTCGCCGACCGAGATCCCGACCTGGGTGATCGCCGTGGCGGCCACCGCCATCGCGGCGGGCACGTACGTCGGCGGCTGGCGGATCATGCGCACGATGGGTACGCGCATCTTCAAGCTCGAGCCGCCGCAGGGATTCGCCGCCCAGGCGACCGCAAGCGGCGTGCTCTACACGGTGGCAACACGGTACGGGTTCCCGGTTTCGACCACCCATGTGATCTCGAGCTCCGTCATGGGGGCCGGCGCGACGACGCGGGTCTCGGCGGTGCGATGGGGCGTCGCCGCCGACATCGTGACCGCATGGTTCCTCACGATCCCCGCCGCCGGGCTCGTCGCCGCGGGCATGTACGAGATCCTGAACGCCTTCATGTGACGTTCACCTGATTACCGCATTCGGGGGACGCGAGGCGGTATGCCAAGCGCCTAGCCTGCTTTCAGTCGTGCTTCCACGGTTGACTGGCGGCGACGGGGCCCCCACGCCTGGAGGCGCCCTGCAAACCGATCCGGCGGCCCGCTCCGGCGCCGGTGGCGGCATCGCGCCCGCATTGCGCGACGACGCCCCCTGCCGGCTTCTCGGCGAGCTCCTGGGCCTGGACGCGGCGTGGATCGTCGCGCCGGGCGCGACCGGGCCGTGGGTGACCGCCAGGTGGGCGCGCGAGGGCGCGCCCCCGCATCGGCTCGGCGAGACCCGGCTGGCCGCCGTCGTCGAGGAAGTCGACCGCGACGCGACCCAGACGCGGGACGGCCGCTACGCGCTCCTGGTCGCCCCGCTCGCCGCGGGTGGACGGGTTGTGGGGCACCTGGTCGGATCGGTTCGCTCGGCGCGCGACTTCCGGCCGGACGAGCTGCGGGCGGCCGAGCTGGTGGCGGCGGGCGCCGGCGCCAGGGTGGGCCCCGACGAGCCGGCGGACGCGGTCTCGGCGCGCGCCCGCGACCGGCTGCTCGCCGAGATGGGCCTCCTGCGCTCGCTCACGTCGCGGCTGGCCTATGCCCGCTCGGAGGGCGAGATCGCCCACGCCGTGGTGGCCGACCTGGCCCACCAGGATCGGTTCGCGGCGCCCCGGTTCTACCTGCGCTCCGAGGGCGGAGACGAGATCGAGCTCGTGTCGCACCGGGCCGACGATCGCGACGCGGAGCGAGCGGAGGCGATGGACGAGGCCGCCGCGCGGGCCGCGGTGGACGGCCGCACGCGCCTCGTCGGCGGCGGGGAGACGATCGTCGCGCCGATGCTGGGCGACGACGACGTCGTCGGCGCCGTCGCCGTCTCCGGTCCGAGTGGCCACACGTTCGACCCGCTCGACCTGGGCGTGCTCGAGGTGGTCGCGGCGCATGCCGCGGTCGCGTGCCGGAACGTTCGCCTCTACGCATCGATGCGCGAAGCCGCCGAGATCTCGGAGGCGATGCTCGAGCTCGGCCAGGCCCTTGCGACCCAGCTGAGCGTGCGGGCCGTGGCCGAGATGCTGGCCCGGGCGGTCGACCGGCTCGTCGAATGCGCCGCGATGTCGGTGTGGCTGCGCTCCGGCGACCGCTTCGAGCTGGCCGCCCACGTGGGCTACATGCCTCGCGAGGCCGACCGGCTCGCCGCGGCGTCGCTCTCCGCCGCGGAGGCGCCCTTCGCGGGCAACCTGGAGTCGCGCCAGATCATCGTGCTCGAGAGCGACGAGGTGGACGCGCTCGGGGCGGCGACGGGCGTGCCGCGCCTCGGCGCCTCCTACACGCTCGTCCCCATCGGCGAGCGGGCGGGGAACCGGGCTACGATGATCGTCCAGCGCGGCCGCCGCCGCGGCCCGCCGAGCATGCGCGACGAGCGGATGCTGCTCGGCATCGCCGACCAGGCGCTCCTCGCCATCGACAACCGCGCGCTCGTCGACGAACTCGAGACCGCCTTCCTCGCGACGATGCAGTCGCTCGCGAACGCCCTCGAGACGAAGGACGAGTACACCGGCGATCACGCACAGGCGCTCGTCTGGATGGCCGAGGAGGTGGGCCGCCGCCTCGAGCTGGGCGGCATCGACCTGCGCGACGTGGGCGTGGCTGCAGCGCTCCATGACGTCGGCAAGATCGGGATCCCGGCCTCGATCCTCGAGAAGCCCGGCCCCCTCACCGACGACGAGTGGGTGGTCATGCGCACCCACCCGGAGCTGGGCGCGCGGATCCTGGAGCCGGTGCCCGCCCTGGCGGGGGCCCGGTCGATCGTGCTCGCCTGCCATGAGCACTGGGACGGATCCGGCTATCCGCACGGCCTCGCCGGCGACGACATCCCGCTCGGCGCGCGGATCATCCTGGCTTGCGACGCCTTCCACGCGATGACCTCCGACCGCGTCTACCGGCAGGCGATGCCGATCGAGGCGGCGATCGACGAGCTGCGCCAGTGCGCCGGCCGCCACTTCGAGCCTCGGATCGTGGACGTCCTCGTCGAGGTCGTCGGCAACGGGCACGCCGCCTGACCCCCGGGGTCACCCGGCCTCGGCGGCGTTTCGCTCCCACTCGCGGTAGAGGTACGCCAGTTCTTTCTGGAGTTCCTGGTGGCGGGTGCCGTCCTCGGCGACCGCGGAGTCGTCCTCGTACTCGTCCGGCTGCGAGAGCCGGGTCTCCAGCGCTCCCAGCTCCTCCTCGAGCTTCGCGATGGCGCGCTCGAGCTTCGCCGTCTCGCGGGCCGCGCGCTGGGAGGGGCGCGGCTCGGACGCCGGCTTGGGCTTGGCCGCCTGCTTCTGCTTCGACGGCTTGGCCGGCTCTGGCGGCGGCGGCGCATGGCCGCGGGCGTAGTCGCCGAAGCCGCCGTCGCGCGCCACCAGCCGCCCGGCCTCGATGGAGAGGGTGCGGGTCGCGAGCGCCTCGATCAGGGCGCGGTCGTGGGAGACGAAGAGCAGCGTCCCGGGGAAGCCCAGGAGCGCGTCCTCGAGCGCCTCGCGGCTCTCGATGTCGAGGTGGTTCGTGGGCTCGTCGAGGATCAGGAAGTTCGCGCCAGAGACGACCGTGCGCAGGAGCGCGAGCCGGCGCCGCTCGCCGCCGGAGAGGGCCGCGACCGGCTTCTCGACCTCCTCGCCCGAGAAGAGGAACCGCCCCAGGAGCGTGCGCGCCTGCGGCCCGGTCAGCTTGGTCCCGGTGGAGAGAGCGTCGATCACGCGCAGCCCCTCCGGCAGCTCGAGCGACTGCTGCGAGTAGTAGCCGGCGTGGACGCCGTGGCCGAGCTTCGCGCGCCCGGCGGCCGCCTGACGCCGCCCGAGCAGGGTCTCGAGGAGCGTCGTCTTCCCGGAGCCGTTCGGGCCGATCAGGGCGACCCGCTGGCCGCGCTCGACGGCGAACCCGGCGTCGGCGATCAGCGTCCGGCCGGCCACCTCGACGATCAGGTGCTCGGCCTCGATGACGATCCGCCCGCTCCTGGCGGGCGGCGGGAAGTCGAACCTGAGCGAGCGCTGCTCGGAAGGACGCTCGATCCGCTCGATGCGCGCCATCGCCTTCAGCTTGCTCTGCGCCTGGCGGGCCTTCGTGCCGTAGCGGAACCGGTCGACGAAGCGCTGGAGATGGGCCAGCTCCTCCTGCTGGCGCTCGAACGCGCCGGCCTGCGCGGCGACCCGCTCGGCCTTCACCCGGCGCCAGTTCGAGTAGGAGCCCTTCTCGTAGCGGCCGCGCCCGCGGTCGATCTCGAGCACGCCCGTCGCCACCGACTCCAGGAACCAGCGGTCGTGCGAGACGAAGACGACGCCCGCGTCGAGCCCCGCCAGGTGGTCCTCGAGCCACTCGATGGCGTCGGTGTCGAGGTGGTTCGTCGGCTCGTCGAGGAGCAGCACGTCGGGCTCGGCCGCCAGCGCCCGCACGAGCGAGGCCCGCGTCAGCTCGCCGCCGGAGAACGTGCGTAGCGGCCGCTCGAGCTCGTCAGGTGTGAACCCGAGGCCGCGCGCGACCGCCTCGAGGCGCGCCCGCCAGGCATAGCCCCCGGCTCGCTCGAACTCGCGCTGGGCCGTGTCGTAGCGGCGCAGGACGGCGTCGGTCGGCTGGTCGGCCATGCGCGTCTCGAGGTCGCGCAGCTCGGCCTCGAGCTGCTCGGCCCGGGCCGCGCCGCCGCCGACGTACGACCCGAGCGTCTCGCGCCCTGCGAGCGGCGGCCGCTGGTCGTGGAGGGCGACGCGCGTGCCCGGCGGCAGCGAGATCTCGCCCCGGTCCGGCGTGAGCTCGCGGGCCAGGAGGCGCAGGAGCGTGGTCTTGCCCGCGCCGTTTCGGCCCACCAGCGCGACCCGGTCGCGGGGGCGCAGGATGGCCGAGACGTCGGCCAGGACCTCGTCCGCGCCGTAGGAGAGCGCCACGGAGGTGACGTGCACCGTCATCCCCGTATGATGGCGTGATGACTGGTTCCACGCCCCCGTGCTGTCCTGGGCGGCGAGAACCGAGTAGCGCAAGGACGCAGGGAGGGCCAATATCGGGTGATATTGCCCCGACCGAGGACGCCGCGATGCGACGGTTCGCAGACGCAGCCCCGCCACGATGCGGCGATCCACGACAGACGGATGTCCGGGCGCGCGGGGGCGTGGAACCGCTCATCTGATGGTGGCCCTCTTCCCCACCTGTCTCGGCGAGGCGCTGAATCGCGCTGCCGTCCGCGACGCCGCGCGGCTCCTGGAGGCGGCCGGAGTCGCCGCCGAGCAGCCGTCCGGCGCGACCTGCTGCGGCCAGCCGGCCTGGAACAGCGGCTTCGTCCGCGACGCCCGCCGGGTCGCCCGGCGCACGCTCCGCGCGCTCGCAGACGCCGAGGCGGTCGTCGTCCCGGCCGGCTCGTGCGCGGCCATGATGCGGCTCCACTGGCGCCACCTCTTCCACGGCGAGCGCGACCAGGAACTGGCCGAGCGGGTCGCGGGGCGGACGTTCGAGCTGTCCCAGTACCTCGTCGATGAGCGGGGCTGGCTGCCGCCGCAGCCCGCGACCCGTGTCGAGGTCTCCTACCACGACTCGTGCCACATGCTGCGCGAGCTTCGCCTGCACGACCAGCCGCGGGCGCTGCTCGCGGCCGTCGCCGACCTGCGCGAGCTCCCCCGGGCGGACCGCTGCTGCGGCTTCGGCGGCACCTTCTCGGTGCGCTACCCGGACGTCTCGACCGCCATGGCCGACGACAAGCTGGCGTCGGCCGCCACGATCGCGGCGACGACTGTCGCGAGCGCCGACCCGGGCTGCGTCATGCAGATCGAGGGCCGGGCGTCGCGGATGGGAGCCGGCCTGCGGGTCGCCCACCTGGCGACGATCGTCGCCGAGGCGCTGTGAGCGGGTTCGAGGCCCGGTCGCGGGCCGCCCTGGCCGATCCGCACAAGCGCGCGAACGTCCCCCGGTTCGCCGAGAAGGCGGCCGACAACCGCGTGCGCGGCTTCGAGGGCGTCGACCTGGAGGCGCTGCGCGCCGCCGGAGAGGCCGCCCGCTCGCGCGCGATCGCCGACCTGCCGGCCCTGCTCGACTCGCTCCAGGAGAAGCTCGAGGCGGCCGGCGCCGTCGTTCACCGCGCACCCACCGGCGCCGACGCCGCCCGCTACGTGACCGAGGTCGTGCTCCGCCACGGGCGGATGGCCGTGAAGAGCAAGTCGATGGCGTCCGAGGAGATCGGCCTGAACGAGCACCTGGAGGCGGCCGGCGTCGAGGTGGTCGAGACCGACCTCGGCGAGTTCATCGTGCAGACGGCCGGTGAGGCGCCCGAGCACATCATCATCCCGGCGATCCACAAGACCACCGGCCAGGTGCGCGAGCTGTTCGAGCCCCTGGCGGGCCGCCCCATCGGCGACGACCCGGCCGAGCTCACGCGGTTCGCCCGCGCCCACCTGCGAAGCCGCTTCCTCGAGGCGCCGGTCGGGATCACGGGCGTCAACTTCGGCGTCGCCGAGACGGGGACGATCGTGCTCGTCACGAACGAGGGCAACGGGCGCATGTGCTCGGCGCTCCCGCGGGTCCACGTAGCGATCATGGGGATGGAGCGGGTCGTCGCCGACCTGGCCGACCTGGGGGTGCTCCTGCCGCTCCTCACCCGCTCGGGCACCGGCCAGAAGATCACCTCCTACGTGACGATGCTGAACGGCCCCTGCCGCGGCGACGAGGGCGACGGCCCGGAGGAGATGCACGTCGTGATCCTCGACAACGGCCGCTCGCGCGTCCGCGAGACCCCGTACCGCAGCGTCCTCCACTGCATCCGCTGCGGCGCCTGCCAGAACGTCTGCCCCGTCTACCGGCAGGTCGGCGGCACCGCGTACGGGTGGGTCTACGGGGGCCCGATCGGCGCCGTCCTCACCCCGCTTCTGCACGGCGACCAGGAGCTCGGCCACGCATCGTCGCTGTGCGCCGCCTGCGACGACGTGTGCCCGGTCAGGATCCCGCTCCACGAGCTCCTGCTCGGCCTGCGCCGCGACCGCGCCGCCGAGTCGGCCGGCGGGCTGGAGCGGCTGGCGTTTCGAGTGTGGAGCTTCGCCTGGAGCCGCCCGCGGCTCTTCCGGCTCACGGTCCGGATGGCCGGGCTGGCCCGGGGCCCGCTCCCGCTCCTTCGCCGCTTCACTCGCACCCGCGACCTTCGGGTGCACCGGTGATCGAGCGGTTCACGCGCGAGCTCGAGGCCGTCGGCGGGCACGTCCACCACGGCCGGGAGGCGCTCGCCGGGCTGGCGGGCGAGAAGGGCGTCTCGGTGACGCCGTGCCTGGCCCTCATCGCCGAGACCGGGACTGCGATCGTGTCGGCCCGCCTCTCCGGCGGCCGCCGCGCCGGGCTCGTCGACCCGGTGCACGTGATCGAGGCGACGGAGTCCCAGCTCGTCCCCGACCTGGCAGCGGCGCTTCGCCTCGTCGGCCCCGAGCTCGCCGCCTCCTCGGCCGTCACCTTCGTCACCGGCCCCAGCCGCACCGCCGACATCGAGCAGAACCTCATCCGGGGTGTGCACGGGCCGGGCGAGGTGCATGTGGTGTTCGTCCAGCCGCTGTGAGCGCCCCCTCGACCGAGTTCCTCTATCTGAGCCAGGAGGACGTCGTCGCCGCGGGGGGCACCGACATGGCCGCGATGATCGACGTCATGGCCCGCGCGTTCGCCGTCAAGGCTGCGGGCCAGGTGTTCATGCCGCCCAAGGTGATGATCACGTGGTCGGACGGCCCCGGCACCGAGGAGCGCGACGGCCGGATCATGGCGATGCCGGCGTACGTCGGCGGTGAGTTCGACGTCGCCGGGCTCAAGTGGATCCCGAGCGTGCCGGACAACCCCGGGCGAAACGGCCTGCCGCGGGCCAACGCGCTCGTCCTGCTCTCCGACCGGGCCACGGGCCTGCCGCTGGCGGTGATGGACGGGACGGTCGTGAGCGCGATGCGCACAGGGGCCGTGACCGGCCTCGCCGTGCGCCACCTGGCCGTGCCCGGCTCACGGACGGCATGCCTGCTGGGCGCCGGCGTCCTGGCGCACACCCAGCTCGAGGCGCTTCGGATCGCGATGCCCGACCTCGGCGAGGTGCGGGTCTACGACCCGCGAGCCGACCGCTGCGCGGCCTTCTGTGAGGGCCGCGCGGCCGCGACGGGCCTCGACGTCCGCCCGGCGGCCACGGCCGAGGAGGCGGTGCGCGGAGCGGCCGTGGTCGTCCCGGCGACGATGGCGGTCGACCCCACGTTCTGGCCGGAGTGGCTCGCCGAGGGTGCGACGGTCGTGCTCGTCTCGAGCCTCGACGGCCCCGTCGAGCTGCACGCCGGCACCGATCTCCTCGTCGTCGACGACTGGGTGCACGAGTCCACGCACGACGGCCGCTACGCGCAGCGGCTGGTCGCGGCGGGCGTGCTCGCCGCCGACGGCACCGGGGTGGCCGAGCTGTGCGACGTCGTCACGGGCCGCGATCCCGGCCGCGCCTCGGCCGCCGACCTGGTCGTCGTGAGCCCGGTCGGGCTGGCGCTCGACGACGTGACGGCCGCCAAGCACGTGCTCGACCGGGCCTCGAGCGCGGGGCTCGGGACGACGCTTCGGCTTCGCTCCGGACCGCCGGTCTGGGAATGAAGGGCGTCCTGCTTCGCTCCGGCGACGGGCGCCGGTTCCTCGTCTCGCAGCTGATGGATGCGCTTGCCGGCGGCCTCAGCCTGGTCGTCCTGCCCTGGCTCGTGCTCGACACGGGCGGCTCGCGCTCTCTCGCCGGGGCTGCGTTCCTCATCGCCACGGTGCCGTACCTCGTGCTCGGCCTGCACGCCGGCGAGCTGGGCGACCGCCGCCGCCGCAAGCCGATCATGGTGTGGTCGGCCGCGCTCCAGGCGGCCGCGGCCGCCGTGCTGCCGGCGATCGTGGCGCTCGGGCCGGCGGCGAGCGACCTGCCGGTCGCGCTCATCTTCACCGCCGGGATGTGCGTCACCGCCGGGCGGGTCTTCGTCGACGCCGCCGCGTTCGGGGCCACCGCCCGGCTGGTCGGCGACGCCCATTTCGTCGAGGGGCAGGCCAACCTCTCGCTCGTCTGGTCGCTGGGCTTCCTCATCGGCCCGGCGCTCGGCGGCGCGCTGATCGGCCTCGTCGGGGCGGTCGAGGCGCTCTGGATCGAGTCCGGCGCGTTCGCCGTCGCGGCCGTCCTGCTCGCCACGATCCGCACCGAGCTCGGCCCCGAGGTCGACGTGTCCGGCCGCGCCCCCGTCCTGGCCGGGATCGGCGTCGTCGCGCGCGACCGGACGCTTCGCCGCCTGACGTCGGTGAGCATGGCCTGGAACCTCACCGTGAACGTGTTCTACGCGCTCATGGTCGTCTTCCTGCGAACGGAGCTCCACGCGACCGGGCCGGAGGCGGGGCGCATGCTCGCGATCGGCGGGGCGGCGGGCCTGGCCGGCGGGGCGGTCGCCCCCCTCGCGCGCGAGCGGATCGGCCCCACGGGATCCCTCCGGATCGGCCTTATCGCCTCCGCGGCCGCCAGCGTGGGGCTCGCGCTGGCGCCGGGCCTGGGCGTGGCGACGGCGGCGTTCTCGGGCCTCGAGATCTCGGGCCTCTTCTTCATCACGCTCGTGATCGGCGAGCGCCAGACCCGCGCGACCCCGTCCCAGCAGGCGCGGGTCGGGATCACCGGGCGGATGGCCGCGCTTCTGGCCGCCTCGACCGGCGCGGTCGGGGCCAGCGCGCTCGTGGCGGTGCTCTCGCCAGGGGCCGTGTTCGCGGTCGCGGCGGCGGCCACCGTCGGCGTGGCGGCCGTCTCGGTGCCGCTCCTCAGGCTCGAGGGCTGAGCTCGCCCGGCTGGGGCGGGCCGACGTGCGTGGCCTTGAGCGCGCGGCCGAAATAGCGGAAGACGTGGATCTGGAACACCACCATCCAGACCGCCGCGACGACGAGGTGGGTGCGGGCGACCAGCGAGCCGTGCGCGGGGTCCCGCACGAGCGGGATCCCGGTGATGAGGAGCGGCACGGCCGATGCCAGAAGGACGAGCGACACCCCTTCCGTGAACGCGTTTCGCAGCCGCAGGCCCTCGCGGATGCGGCCAGGCTCGAGCGCGCGCAGCTTGAGCAGGACGAGCAGGAGCCCGGCGGTCGAGGTGAGGGTGTGCGTCCACGACATCGCCGCCGACGGGCGGTCGTCGCGCAGGTCGATCGTGTAGACCAGAAGCCCGGTGACGAGGCCGGTGATGAGGAGCGGCAGCGCGACCATGGAGAGGCGCGCCGTCGCCGTGGCCACCGGCCGCGGCGGCACCCGCTCCGCCTCCTTCCGCCGGTGCCACTCGGCCAGCTCCTCGTCGTTCAGATGAGCCGGCGGGAGCCGCATCGCGTAGACCCCGAACCGCGTCAAGAACCCCAGCCCGACGACCGCGGGCAGGAGGTGCGGGATGTGCAGGAGCACGAACTGCACCGGTCCAGCGTAGCTGCACAGCCGTTGCCCCCGTCCCGCGACCCGCATAAGATGCTCCGCGGTGTCAGCGTTTCTGAGAGTTGGATTCGTCGCCGTGGTCGTCGGCGCGCTGGGGTCGCTGGCCGTGTGGCTCACGCCGTCGTGGTTCCCGACCGATGCGGCGGTGCAGGCCAGTCGCCAGGACACGCTCTATTTCTGGCTGATGGTGATGAGCTCGTTCATCTTCGCGCTCGTCATCGTGTTCCTGGTCTACATGATGGTGAAGTTCCGGGCGAAGCCGGGCGACGACTCCGACGGGCCGCCGATTCACGGCCACACCGGCCTCGAGATCGTCTGGACGGTCATCCCGATCATCATCGTGCTCGGCTTTGCGATCTATGGCGCCGCGGCGCTGGGCCGGAACGAAGCGCTCGCGAAGGATCGGGTGATCGTCGACGTGACGGCCCAGCAGTTCGCCTGGACGTTCACCTACCCGGGTTACGGGAAGCTGAAGACCGGGATCCTCGCGCTCCCGGTCGGGCGCCAGGTCGAGTTCCGCATCAAGGCCGTCGAGCACGACGTGCTGCACTCCTTCTACATCCCGGCCTTCCGGCTGAAGCAGGACGCGGTGCCGGGCGTGCCGCAGAAGATGATCGCCACGCCCACCAAGCTCGGCACGTACATGGTGACGTGCGCCGAGCTGTGCGGCATCGGCCACAGCCAGATGCGCACCATCCTGCACGTCTTCTCGCCGAGCGACTTCAACGCCTGGATCACCGAGCAGAAGAAGGCGGCGGCCCAGCCGCCGGCCGGCGGGAACGCCGACCCGGCCGCGATCTTCTCGTCGACGTGCGCGAGCTGTCACACCTTCCAGCCCGCGAACGCGAGCGGGACCGTCGGCCCCGATCTCGACAACCTGGCGTCCGACGCCACGAAGTACGGCGGCGGCGAGTCGCCGGAGGACTACGTGAAGGAGTCGATTGTCGATCCCGAGAAGGTCGTCGTGTCGGGGTTCCCGGCCGGCGTCATGCCCACGAACTTCGGATCGAGCCTGACGCCCGACCAGATCGACGCGCTTGTGCAGTATCTGTTGAAAGGCGGGAGCTAAGTGGTTGCACACGCCCATGACATGACCGGACCTGTCCATCACGAGCATGGCGGCGGGGGCCCGCGGCGCAGCGTGTGGCTGCGCGGGAGCTGGGTGCGCGCGCTCTGGGTGTCGGTGTTCATGGGGACGGCGGCGGCCCTGATCGTCATGGGGATCCGCGACCTCTCGGGCCGCACGCCCTACAGCGCGGGCGTCGTCCAGACCTTCGTGATGCTCTTCGCCGGCATCGGCTTCACGATCGGCATCGGCTGCTGGGACTACTGGTGGGGCTACCTGATCGGGCGGCCGACCCCGGCCCACGAGGACCACTCCAACCACGGCGCCTACTCGTGGAAGGACTACTTCAAGGTCAACACCGACCACAAGGTGATCGGCGTCCAGTACCTGGTGACGACGTTCATCTTCTTCATGATCGGGGGGATGCTCGCCGAGGGCATGCGCGCCGAGCTCGCGACGCCGGGCCAGCAGTACTTCTCGCCCGGCACGTTCAACGGGCTCTTCTCCGTGCACGCGGCGCTCATGATCTTCCTGTTCGTGATCCCCGCGTTCGCCGGCCTCGGCAACTTCGTCATCCCGATCATGATCGGCGCGCAGGACATGGCGTTCCCGCGCCTGAACGCGCTCAGCTTCTGGATGCTGCCGGTGGCGGGCCTGTGCATGGTCTCGTCGTTCTTCGTCGGCGCGTTCGACGCCGGCTGGACGAACTACGTGCCGCTTGCGGTCCACGGCCCGGACGGGCAGACGATGTGGGTGATGGGCGTGCAGTTCGCGGGCGCGTCCTCGATCGCCACGGCGGTCAACTTCCTGGTCACGATCGTGACGATGCGCGCGCCGGGCATGACGTTCTGGCGGATGCCGCTCCTCGTGTGGGCGAACCTGGCGACCTCGACCCTGGTCGTCCTGGGGACGCCGTTCATCGCCGGCGCGCAGTTCCAGGTGCTCTTCGACCGGATCATGCACACGCACTTCTTCGATCCGGCCGGCGGCGGCGACGTGATCGCCTACCAGCACATCTTCTGGTTCTACTCCCACCCAGCCGTCTACATCATGATGCTGCCCGGGTTCGGGATCATCTCCGAGGTCATCGCGATCCACTCGCGAAAGCCGATCTTCGGCTACAAGCTGATCGCGATCTCGACCGTCGCCATCGGCGTCCTCGGGTTCACGGTGTGGGCCCACCACATGTTCGTGTCGGGCATGGCGCCGTGGCTTCGCATCCCGATGATGTTCACCACGATGGCGATCGCCGTCCCGACGGGCATCAAGATGTTCTCGTGGCTCGCGACGATGTGGCGCGGCGTCATCCACCTCACGACGCCGATGCTCTTCGCCTGCGGCTTCCTGGCGACGTTCGTGGTGGGCGGGCTCTCGGGCATCTTCCTGGCCGTCATCCCGGTCGACATCGCGACATCGGACACGTACTTCGTGGTCGCCCACATCCACTACGTGCTCTTCGGCGGCTCCGTGTTCACGATCTACGCCGGCATCTACCACTGGTTCCCGAAGATGACCGGCAAGATGTACGACGAGGGCCTCGGCAAGCTGCACTTCTGGCTCACGTTCGTCGCGTTCAACGCCACCTTCATGCCGATGCACTGGCTCGGCCTGCAGGGCATGCAGCGCCGGATCGCGGACTACCCCTCCCAGTTCGGGACGCTCAACTTCTTCATCTCGATCATGGCCTTCATCCTCGGGGCGTCGACCCTGGTCTTCCTCTACAACATGGCGTACTCGTGGTGGCGCGGCGAGACCGCGCCGGCGAACCCGTGGCGGGCGCTCACCCTCGAGTGGCAGGTCACCTCGCCGCCGCCGATCTTCAACTTCGACGAGCCGCCGCAGATCGTGGGCAGCCCGTATGCCTACGGCGTCCCCGGCGCGCGCCACGCCGTCGTCACCGTCCATGCCCCGCCGCAGCCCGAGGAGGTGCCGGTGCCCGTCGCCCTGGCGACCGCCACCCGTGAGGAGAGAGAGGCGATCATGAGCGCGCTCAAGCACATCCTGGTCGTGGCGAACCAGACAGTGTCCGGCGACCGGCTGATCGCGGCCCTGCGCAGCCGGGCGGCCACGGATCCGGTGCGGGTGACGGTGATCTGCCCGCAGAACGACCCGAGCGACGCCTGGGTCGTGGACGAGCAGGACGTGCGGGCCGCGACGCAGGCCCGGCTCGACGGCACGCTCGCGGCGCTGCGGCGGGCGGGGATCGAGGCCACCGGATACGTCGTCGAGCGCGACCCCTACACGGCCGTGATGGACGTCGTCGAAGATGACCCGCCGTCCGAGATCGTCGTCTCGACGCTCCCGCAGACGCGGTCCGGCTGGCTCCGGCGTGACCTGATCGAGCGCCTGCGCGACGACACGAAGCTGCCCGTCGAGCACGTCGTGTCCGACACGCCGGAGATGCCGCGGGCATGAGCGCCCACGCCGCCACCGCCGACGGCCATCACCACGCCGACGGCTCGGTCTCCGCCTACCACGACAGCCTGCTCCGATCGCCCGTCTTCCTGGGCATGATCATGTTCCTCGGCTCGGAGATCATGCTCTTCGGGTCGTTCTTCACGATCTTCTTCTACATGCGGTTCACGCACAGCCCGTGGCCGCCGGAGGGCATGGAGATCCCCAAGGAGGCCACCGGGATCAACACGGCCATCCTGATCTCGTCCTCGTTCACGATGCACTGGGCGCTCGTGTCGATCAAGCGCGACCAGCGGTTCGGGCTCATCGTCGGGCTCTTCCTGACCCTCGCGATGGGGCTCACCTTCCTGAGCCTCCAGGTGCACGAGTACCTGAACCTCGGCTTCGTCCCGTCGGACAACGGCTTCGCGTCCGGGTTCTTCGCGCTGACGGGCCTGCACGGCATGCACGTCTTCGTCGGCGCGACCCTCCTCACCATCGCCTTCATACGCGCCTGCCGGGGCCACTACTCCGGCGCCGAGCACATCGGCCTCGAGGTGACGGGCCTCTACTGGCACTTCGTCGACGTCGTGTGGATCCTGCTCTACACCGTCGTCTATCTCCTCTAGGGACACGGGGGAACCCAGGGTTCCCCCGTGAGCCCCCTCCTTAACGGGTGGCGTGCCTTTGGTGCGCGCCGCCGAAGAGCGCGGTCTTCGCCGTCGCTGCGGGCGTTCGGTGCATGTGTTGCGACCCTGCAACGAATTTCCGCGGTGGCCAACCGGGGTCTGACCCCTGTGGAGCTCCGTCGGCGATTCGTTTCGTTGGTGTGGCGCTTGGCGGTGCATTGTGACGCTTAGGGTCCGGCGTCCGTCACGAGTCGGGAGAATAGGACGACGTCGTAACGCTTGCCCAGGAGGACGGCGCGCCGGCGGAGCGTGCCTTCGGCGGTGAAACCGGCCGCACGGGCGACGGCCACCGACGCGGCGTCGTCGGGATGAAGAGCTCGATCCGGGCGATCCCCATGTCAGCGAATGCGTGTCGGGAGACGAGGCGGACCGCGGGGGTCGCGTAGCCCCGGCGGCGGTGCCCGGACAGCGTCCAGTAGGAAAGCTCGGCGATCGCGCCCTCGCGGAGACGCAGCTCGCCGGCCGCCCACCAGCTCGCCGGCCGCCCGGATGGCCCGGGCGCGGACGTGACCGTCGCGTTGCCATGCGCGCTGCCGGCGCCGGATCGCCGTGCGGACGCCCTCCGGCGTCGAATCGCCCGGGCTCCACCCGAGGCGGCGGGCGAGCTCGTCGTCGTCGCCGGCGAGATGTGCCCGCCAGTCCGCGCGCCGGAAGGCGTCGAGGGTCACTCCGCCGTCTGTGAGGACCGGCGTTCTCATCCCGCCCGCTGCGTCAGTCGAGCTCGCGGTACTCGGTCATCGAGTCCCGCAGCCAGATCCAGCCGGCGCCGAGCGTGATAGTCGCCCCGATCGAGACGATCGCAAGCCGCCAGAGCCGTGAGTCCGGCACGAAGCCGAACAGGATGAGCGCGATCCCGATCGAGGTGACGATCGGGAGCGGCGACGGTTCCGGGAGGTGGAAGTCCTCGTGCTCAGCCATAGCGGACGAGGATCCCGATCACGAGCGTGCCGGCGAAGAGCGTGATGGCGACGATCCCCAGCTTGAGCGCCAGGGTGATGTTCTTGGTGGCGGTTTCGCGGTCGAGCACGGTCGGATACTACGTAAGCCGGGCCCGGTCGAGCCCGATGACGACGAAGAGCAGCGCCAGGTAGGCGAGCGAGTAGAGGAAGAGCCGGCGGGCGGCCGGCGGCGAGGTGTCGCGCAGCAGCCGCACCGCGAGGAGCACGAACTCGGCGCCCAGCACGACGGCACCGGTGAGGTAGACCCACCCGAACGTCCGGTCGGCGAACGGGAGCAGCGAGATCCCGACCAGGAGCAGGGTGTAGAGCAGGATCTGGCGGGCCGTCTCACGCTCTCCCCGCACGACCGGAAGCATCGGGATGCCCGCGTTCGCGTACTCGCGCTTCATCAGGATCGCGAGCGCCCAGAAGTGGGGCGGCGTCCACAGGAAGATGATCGCGAACATGAAGGCGGCCGGCAGTCCGACGTGCCCCGTCACCGCCGCCCACCCGACCAGCGGAGGCACGGCGCCCGCGGCGCCGCCGATCACGATGTTGAGCGGGGTGCGCCGCTTCAGCCAGTACGTGTAGACCACGACGTAGGTGAACGCGCCGGCCAGCGCCAGCCCAGCGGAGATGAGGTTGACGTTCAGCGCCAGCACGGCGACGGACGCGATGATGAGCCCAGCGCCGAAGCCGAGCGCCGCCTCGGGCGCCACCCGCCCCGTGGGCAGCGGCCGGTCGGCGGTGCGCGTCATGCGGGCGTCGATGTCGCGGTCGAGGTAGTGGTTGATCGCGCTCGCACCGCCTGAGGAGAGCCCCAGCCCGAGGAGCGTCCAGGCCGTGAGTCCGGCCGGCGGCAGCCCGTCGGCGGCGAACGCCATCGCCCCGTAGGCCGTGATCAGGATGAGCAGCATGATGCGCGGCTTCACAAGCGTCATGTAGTCGGCGATGCTCGTCCGCCACGCGGCGCGCTCGGTCGCTTCGCTCGGCCGCACGAGCTCGGGGGCGGGAAGCGTGCGCGCCATCCAGAGGAGCGTAGCGACCGCGAGCCACGTGAGCGAGGCGAGGGACGAGTGCAGCACCTCGAGCACATCGTTCTCCCCCGCCTCCACCACCGCGACCCCGATCGCGGCCTGTGCGAGGAAGAGGCTCGCCATGCCCCGCGCGGCCGCCTCGAGCTGCCACACGCCGCGCCGCGTGCGTGCGGTCTGGCGCCACACCCACAACGCCAGGACGAGCGCCACCCCGGCCCAGATCCGGTGAGCCATGTGGATCACCACATGGTGGTCGACCGACGGCGCGATCGAGCCCTTGCAGAGCGGGAAGCTCTTGCCGCACGCCTCGTGGGAGTCGGTCGTCGCGACGGTCGCACCCATGAGCAGGAGGCCGAAGGTGATCCCTGCGAGCCACGTGACGAGCCGGACGTAGCCGTCGCGCGGAGGCGATTCGGCCTCCGGGAAGGCCAAGCGCACCACGACGAGCAGCACGGCCGCCAGGAGCGCCGCCGCTGCGCCGTAGTGCAGCACCACCGTCCACGAGACGTTGTTCAGAAGGACGGTGACGCCGCCGAGCACGACCTGGAGGCCGAGCAGCGCCAGCGTGAGGGTCATCGTCATGGTGACCCGGCGCTCGCCCCGGCGCATGCGGTAGACGAGCGCCGCCAGGACGACGAGTGCGACCGAGAGCACGGTCACGATCCAGCGGTGCACCTGCTCGATCAGGGCGTGGTGCCCGCCGGCGACGAGCTGGCCGTGGCAGGCCGGCCAGTCGGGGCAACCGAGCCCGGAGTCCGAGACGCGGACGTAGGCCCCGACCGTCATGAGCGCCCAGGCCAGCGCCGCGACCAGCGCGGCGAACGTGACCAGGCGCCGTGAGGTCACGCGCGGGCCGCGGCCGCCTCGCGGCGCAGGTCGTCGAGCGGGCGCTCGGACCGGATCGGCGGCAGGCTGTCGAAGTTGTGCGGGGGCGGGGGCGAGGACGTGTACCACTCGAGCGTGTTCCCGCCCCACGGGTCGGCCGGCGCGATTCGCCCGAAGCGCAGCGACCGCAGGCAGTTGATCAGCACCATCAGCACGCCGACCGCCAGGATGAACGCGCCCAGCGTCGCGATCTGGTTGTAGACGTTCCAGTCGGTGTTGGTGTACGAGGCGACCCGGCGCGGCATCCCCGAGAGCCCCATCGCGTGCATCGGGAAGAACGTGAGGTTGAAGCCGACGAAGAGCACCCAGAAGCTGCGGATCGCGAGCGTGCGGTCGAGCATCCGCCCGGTCATCTTGGGATACCAGTAGTGCAGCCCGCCGAGCACCGCGAACACGGGGATGCTCCCCATCACGTAGTGGAAGTGGGCGACGACGAAGTAGCTGTCGGTCACGTACAGGTCGAACGGGAAGATCGCGAGCGCGATCCCCGAAAGGCCGCCGATCAGGAAGACCAGGATGAACCCGGTCGCAAACAGCATCGGCGGCTCGAACCGGATCTGGCCCATCCACATCGTCCCGATCCAGTTGAAGATCTTGACCCCCGTCGGCACGGCGATCGCCATCGACGCCAGCATGAACCAGGCCTGGAGCGGCGTCGACATGCCGACCGCGAACATGTGGTGGCCCCACACGAGGAAGCCCAGGAAGGCGATCGCGACGGTGGCGTAGACCAGCGCGCGGTAGCCGAAGAGCGGCTTTCGCGAGAAGACCGGAACGATCTCGGAGATCATGCCGAAGCCCGGCAGCGCGACCACGTACACCTCCGGGTGCCCGAAGGCCCAGAAGAGGTGCTGGTAGAGGAGCGGGCCGTAGTGGCTCGCGGCGTAGAAGCTCGTCCCGTAGTTGCGGTCGAGCAGGAGCATCGTGAGCGCGCCCGAGAGCAGCGGCAGCGCCAGGATGATCATGAAGGCGTAGACGTCGATGGTCCAGACGAAGAGCGGCATCCGCGTGAGCCGCATCCCCGGCGCGCGCATGTTGTGGATCGTGCAGATGAAGTTCACGGCCCCGATGATGGAGCTGATCGAGACGATGTGGAGGCCGACGATCCACAGGTCGATCCCGTGGCCCGGCGACTGCACCGAGAGCGGCGGGTAGGACGTCCAGCCGGCGTCGGCGGCGCCGCCGCCCCACACGAACCCGAGGTACATGACGAGCCCGCCGAGGATCAGGAGCCAGAGCGACGCGGCGTTCAGACGCGGGAAGGCCATGTCGCGGGCGCCGATCATGAGCGGCACCATGTAGTTGCCGAACGCCGCCATCACCGGCACGACGAAGAGGAACACCATCGTCGTCCCGTGCATGGTGAAGATGCGGTCGTACGAGTCGGCCGAGATCACCTGGTTCGACGAGTGCTCGAGCTGGAGCCGCATCGCGAGCGCCATGAGGCCGCCCGTGACGAAGAAGAAGAGGGTCGTGATCAGGTAGAGCGCCCCGATCCGCTTGTGGTCGACGGTGGTCACCCACGACCAGAAGCCGGTCCGCGCCGGCGCGGACCGGCCGGCGGCCGGCGAGGCGACGGCCTCGGTCACCATTCGCGCCTCACTTCAGCCCCCCCGCGAAGCTCTGCCACTCGGCGGCCGACACGACCTTCACCGTGATCAACATCGTCGAGTGGCCGACCCCGCAGAACTCCGCGCACTGGCCGTTGTAGGTGCCGACGTGGTCGGCCCGGAACCAGGTCGTGGTCGTCTGGCCGGGGATCGCGTCGATCTTCGGCCCGAGCGACGGCACCCACCAGTCGTGCGCCACGTCCTTGGAGTGCACCTCGAGCTTCACCGGCGTGTCCTCGGGGACGACGAGCGTGGTCGCGGTCGCCGGCGCCTTGCCCTCGGCGGCGCCCGAGTTGGCGCCGTAGACGTAGGAGAACTGGAACTGCTGGGCGACGACGCTCACGACCATCGAGTCGGCGGGGGCGTCCTTCACGTCGGGCAGCTTGTGGAACGTGTAGCCGGCGAGCCCGATCAGGATCAGCACGGGGACGATCGTCCAGCCCCACTCGAGCCTGCTCGAGCCGCGCACCTGCGGCGGTTCGATCGGGCGGCCGGGACGGGCGCGGAAACGGATGGCCGAGTAGACGAGCCAGCCGCCGACGAGGATGAAGATCACCATCGTCGTCCCGATGACCGCGCGGTAAATGTTGTCGATCGCGTGCGACGCGGGGCCGACCGGGTTCTCCGGCGTGGCCGTGTCGGCGAGCGCGGCGGGGGCCAGCGCGAGGGGTGCGACGACGGCCGTGACGGCGGCGGCGAGCGTGCGCAGTCGGGAGGCGACGGTCACGGCCGGGGGATTCTACTGCGAGTCGCCGCGGTCGTCGGACGCCGCCGGAGGCGGTCCCGACCTGGGCGTCCGCCGGGTCGCGGCGGCCCCCTCGGCGAATGCCGCGCCGAGCCCGGCGACCGCGCCCATCGCGTCGGACGCGCCGGCCGGGAGGAGCATCAGCTTGTTCGCGTCGCCCGCGGCCACCTGCGGCAGCGTCTCGAGGTACTTGTACCCCAGCATCACCGAAGGGTCGATCCCGGAGTCTGCGGCGGTCGTGAAGATGCGCTTCAGCGCCTCCGCCTCGCCTTCCGCCCGCAGCGCCCGGGCCTGCTTCTCGCCCTCGGCACGCAGGACGTTCGCCTGCTGGTCGGCCTCGGCGTTCAGGATCGCCGCCTGGCGGAGGCCCTCCGCGCGCAGGATGGCCGACTGCTTCTCGCCCTCTGCCGAGAGTACCGCCGCCCGCTTTGCCCGGTCGGCGCGCATCTGCTGCTCCATCGCCTCCTGGATCGTGCGCGGCGGATCGATCGACTTCAGCTCGACCCGCGTGACCCGCACGCCCCACTTCTCGGTCGCCTCGTCGAGCACCGACCGCAGCTCCGAGTTGATCGAGTCACGGCTGGTCAGCGTCTCCTCGAGCGTCATCGCGCCGACCACGTTGCGCAGCGTCGTGATGGTGAGCTGCTCCATGGCCTGGAGCACGTTGGCCACCTCGTACGTGGCCTTCACGGCATCGGTGACCTGGTAGTAGACGACCGTGTCGATCCCGATGGTCACGTTGTCCTCGGTGATGACGGGCTGCGGCGCGAACGCCTGCACGGTCTCCTTCATGTCGACGACCGTCGCCACCCGGTCGAGCATCGGCACGAGCAGGTGGACGCCCGGCCCGATGGTGCGCTGGTAGCGGCCCACGCGCTGGACGATGCCGACGTAGCTCTGCTGGATGACGCGCACCGACGAGGCCACCAGGACGAGCGCCAGGATCACCAGCGCACCGATCGCGATCAGCTCAGGCATCCAAGCCCTCTTTCGTGTCGTCGTTGTCATGGGGTGACGGGGCGGGGATGACGAGCGCGGTGACCCCCTCGACCCGCACCACCTCGATCCGGGCGCCCGCGGCGATCCTGTCGCCGTCGTAGTAGCTGCGGGCAGTCCAGGTCTCGCCGCCCACCTTCACCTGGCCGGGCTCGAGCTCGGCGATCGGCCGGACGACCACGCCGATCCGGCCCTGCATCGCGTCGACGCCCGTGCGAATGACCGCCGTGCGGCCGGTCGCACGTCGGAGCGCCGGCCGGGTGAGCGCCATGCTGCCCACCGAGACGACGCCGAAGACGATCAGCTGGAGCGCGACCGGGAGGCCCGCGGCGGCGGCGATCGCGGTCACGAGTGCGGCGAAGCCGAAGTAGATCGCGACGAACGCCGTGGTCGTGGCCTCGGCGATGACGAGCACCACAGCGGCCACGACCCAGATGACCCACGGCTCCATGTTCACCCGAGACTACACCGCACGGCATACTGTCAGGCGTTATGCAGATCGAGCAGGTCACGAGCGCCGAGGCACTGGGGCCGCTGCTCGAGGCCGCACGCGCCGAGGGCCGGTGCGCGATCGACACAGAGTTCGTGTGGGAGCGCACGTACGCCCCGCGGCTGTGCCTCGTTCAGATCGCCACGTCGGCGCGGTTGGCCGTGGTCGACCCGATCGAGGGCGCGCCCCTCGACCCCGTCGCGGCCCTGATGGCCGACCCGGCGGTCGAGAAGGTGATGCACGCGCCGTCGGGCGACCTGGCGGCGTTCGTGCTGCAGCACGACGTGCGGCCGGTGCGCGTCTACGACACCCAGCTCGCGGCCGGGTTCGCGGGCTACGGCGGCACGCTCTCGCTCGAGCGGCTGCTGGAGGCCGCGCTCAAGGTGCGGCTGCGCCACGACGAGGGCTTCACCGACTGGCAGCGGCGGCCGCTGACCGATGCCCAGTTCGAGTACGCGGCGGACGACGTCCGCCACCTGCTCGCGGCCGTGGACGCTCTCAGCGGCCGCCTGCGCTCGCAGGGCCGGGAGGGCTGGGTCGCCGAGGAGCTCGAGGCCCGCTTCGGGCCGGATGCACCCTTCGTCCAGGATCCCGACACCGCCTGGCGGCGGGTGGCCGGGCGCGGCAAGGTGCGCACAGAGGGCCTGGCCGCCCTGCGCGCCGCGGCCGCCTGGCGTGAGCGCGAGGCCCGCCGTCGCGACCTGCCGGCGGCGTGGCTCGTGAAGGACGCGACCCTTGTGGAGCTCGCCCGCCGCCGCCCGGCGACCGCCAAGGACGCGGAGGGGATCCGCGGCCTTCAGATCCGGCGCGGGCGCCAGCTCGACGAGCTGCTCGCGACGCTGGCCGACCCCGGCCCGCCGCCCGACGCCGACGTCGAGCTGCCCGGCGACGTGCGCCGCCGGATCCGGGTGGTGCTCCCGCTCGCGTCCGCCGTGCTCCAGGCGCGCTGCGCCGCGGCCGGCGTGGCGTCCGAGCTGGTCGCGACGCGGGCCGACCTCGAGAGCTTCATCGCCGGCCAGGCGCTCGACGGCGACCGCCCGCACCCGCTTCTCACCGGGTGGCGGCGCGAGCTGGCAGGCGACTCGCTCGTCCGACTCCTGCGCGGCGAGATCTCGCTCCGCGTCCTGCCGGGCCCGCCGCACGTCGCCGAGTCGTGACGCGCCCCGGCGTGGCGCTCTTCCTGGGCGCCTCGGCGATGTTCGCCAACATGTACTCGACCCAGGCGATCCTGCCCGACATCGAGAGCGACCTCGGGGTGTCCGCTGCCGCAGCCGGGCTCACGATCACCGTCGTCGTCCTGGCGGTGGCGCTCGGCGGCTGGGTGGCCGGGCCGCTGTCGGACCGGCTCGGCCGGGCCCGGGTGATGGCCGCGGCCGCGGTCCTGATCTGCATCCCGACCGCGATCGCCGGCCTGGCGCCGAACCTTCCAGCCCTGCTGGCGATCCGCGCCTGCCAGGGGTTCCTGATGCCGGGCCTCCTGACCGTCGCGGTGCCCTATGTGACCGAGCGGTTCCGCGGGCCGGCCGCCGGGGCGGCGATGGGCGCCTACACCGCGTCGCTGGTCTTCGGCGGGCTCGTCGGCCGGGTCGGGACGGCGATCGTCGCCGACGTCTCGAGCTGGCGGGTCGCGCTCGCCGCGCTCACCATCCCCACCGTGGCCGGGGCGCTCGCGATGTGGTCGTGGCTTCCCCGTGACGAGCCCCGTCATGTCCGCCGCAACCTGCGGGCGGTCGTGGCCGAGCACGCACGGAACGCCTCGCTCCTCCTGAACGCGCTGGCCGCCGGCGCGACGTTCTTCGCGTTCGTCGGGATCTTCACGTTCGCCACCCACCGCCTGACCGCGGCGCCGTTCGACCTCAGCCTCGCCGCCGCCGGCCTGGTCTACGCCGTGTGGATCGTCGGGGCGGTGGTGCCGCTGGTCGGCCATGTCGCCGAGCGGGTCGGGCCCGAGCGGCTGCTGCCGTTCCTGCTCGCCACGGCCGGGGCGGGCGCCGCGCTCACCCTCGTCGACAACCTGGCCGTGGTCATCGCCGGGTTGGCGCTCCTCGCCGGCTCCATGTTCTCGACGGTCACGACCTGCCAGCTCCTCATCCCGCGCCTGGTCGATCACCACCGCGGCACCGCCACGAGCCTGCACCAGACGATCTACTACGTGCTCGGCGGCGCCGGGGCCTACATCCCGGGCCTCTGGCTCCACGACGGCTGGCACGCGGTGGTGGCCGCCTGCTGCGCGGCGGTCGCGGTGGGCGCCGCCGCCTCCCTGGGTCTGTCGCTCCGGCGATCGGATACGCTCGCCGGCGATGTTCGCTGACGCCGGCATCTCGGCCGTGCTCTCGGGCGAGGCGCTGGACGCCGTCCACGAGCACGCCATGACGATCCTCGAGGAGGTCGGCACCGATGTCCGCCACGAGGGTGCGCTGGCCCTGCTGCGCGGGCTGGGCCAGGATGTCGACGGCGAGCGCGTCCGCTGGGACCGCGAGTTCGTGATGGAGATGGCCGAGCGGGCCCCGGCGTCGTTCACGCTTGCGGCCCGAAACCCGAGCCGGTCGGTCACGCTCGGCGGCGCGAAGCCGGTGCTGACCCCGGTCGGCGGGTCGCCGTTCTGCTCCGACCTCGAGCGCGGCCGCCGCGAGGGCACGCTCTCCGACTACGTCGAGCTGGTCAAGATGGCGCACGCCGCCGACCTCATGACCTGCCAGCAGAGCGGCACCGTCGAGGCCAACGACCTCGACGAGCGCACCCGCCACATGGACATGGACTACAACGTGCTGCGCTGGTCGGACAAGCCCCTGATCTGCTACGGCACGTCCGGCCCGAAGGCGCGCGACGCCGTCGAGCTCGCGGCGATCGCGTTCGGCGGCCGCGAGGTGATCGAGGAGGCGCCGGCGATCATGGGCGTCGTCAACCCCAACAGCCCGCTCGTCTGGGACGGGCTCATGGCGGATGCGTTGACCGAGTGGGCGGTCGCCGGCCAGCCCGTGGTCGTGACGCCGTTCCTGCTTGCCGGGGCGACCGCCCCGGTGAGCGTCGCGGCCGGGCTGGCCCAGCAGGTGGCAGAAGCGCTGTCGGGCGTCGCGCTCGTCCAGGCCGTGCGCCCCGGGGCGCCGTGCCTTTTCGGGTCGTTCTTCACCGCTGTCGACATGCGCACCGGCGGGCCGGCGTTCGGGACGCCCGAGTCGATCCTCGGCACCCTCGCCGGCGGCCTTCTTGCCCGGCGCTACAAGCTCCCCTACCGCGGCGGCGGCGGCCTCTGCTCGTCGAACGCGCTCGACGTGCAGTCGGCGGTCGAGACGACCAACACGCTGTGGGCGACGATGATCGGCGGCTGCGATCTCGTGATGCACGCGGCCGGCTGGCTGGAGGGCGGCCTCACGGCGTCGTACGAGAAGTTCGTGCTCGACCTGGAGCTCCTGCGCGTGTTCGACGTCCTCTCGGGCGGCATCGGCATGACCGAGGAGGAGTTCGCGATGGACGCTGTGCGCCAGGAGGGCCCCGGCGGCATGTTCCTGGCCTCCGACCACACCCTCGCCCACTTCAAGGACTGGGTGTTCATGAGTCCGCTCTTCCGCTCCCAGGCCTACGTGACCTGGGAGAAGCGCGGCGCCGTGACCGCCGAGCGGGCCGCGACGGAGCAGTGGAAGCAGCTGCTCGAGAGCTACGAGGATCCGGGCCTCGACGCCGGCGTCGACGCGGAGCTCGGGGAGTTCATCGCGCGGCGGAAAGCCGAGATCGAGGCCGAGTAGTCGTGCCGGAGCGCCTGGCCCGCCACGACATCCTGTTCGAGCCGGTCAGGATCGGGCCGCGCACGCTGCGAAATCGCTTCTACCAGGTGCCGCACTGCACCGGGTTCGGCGTGGAGAAGCCGTGGACGCAGGCCGCCTTCCGCGGGATGAAGGCCGAGGGCGGCTGGGCGGCCGTCTGCACGGAGTACTGCTCGATCAGCCCGGAGTCCGACGAGAAGCCCTACATCTCCGCGCGGCTCTGGGACGACGAGGACATGCGCGCGCTCTCGCTCATGGCCGACGCCGCCCATGCGAACGGCGCGCTGGCGGGGGTCGAGCTGTGGCACGGCGGCCTCTTCGCCGAGCAGCGCGAGTCGCGCCTGCCGCCGCTGGCGCCGTCGCAGATCGCGAGCGACTGGGACGGCGTCACCGTGCCGAAGGTGATGGAGCGGGCCGACATCCGCCGCGTCCAGGACGAGTGGGTCGCCGCCGCCCGTCGGGCCCGGACGGCCGGGTTCGACATCCTCTACGTCTACGGCTCGCACACCTACCTGCCGACCCAGTTCCTCTCGCCGGTCTTCAACCGCCGCACCGACGAGTACGGCGGCTCCTTCGAGAACCGCAGCCGCTTCTGGCTCGAGGCGATCGAGCGGGTGAAGCAGGAGATCGGAGCCGACTGCGCGATCGCCGTGCGGATCGCCGCCGACACGCTCGAGCTCTCCGGCGTCGCGCTGGACGAAGGGCTCGAGTTCATCCGGGCCGCCGATCCCATGGTCGACCTGTGGGACGTGACGATCGGGTCGATGGCGGGGATGGGCCGCCTGGACGCAGGCCCGTCGCGCTTCTACGAGCAGGGCTACCAGCTCCAGTGGTCGGGCCGGGCCAAGGAGGCGACCTCGAAGCCGGTCGTCGTCGTCGGCCGCTTCACCGATCCCGACCGCATGGCCGAGGTGATCCGCGGCGGCCACGCCGACCTGATCGGGGCTGCGCGGCCGTCGATCTCCGACCCCTTCCTCCCGCGCAAGATCGAGGAGGGCCGCTACGACGAGGTGCGCGAGTGCATCGGCTGCAATGCCTGCTACTCGCGCTCGGTGTGGGGGCTGCACCTGGGCTGCACGCAGAATCCCGACGGCGGGCGAGGAGCATCGCCGCGGCTGGCACCCGGAGCGGTTCGAGCGGGCGGCGAACGCCGAGGAGCCGGTGCTCGTCGTGGGCGCCGGGCCGGCCGGGATGGAGTGCGCGATGGTGCTCGGGAAGCGCGGGTTCGAGCTCGTCCATCTCGCGGACTCGGGCGAGGACATCGGCGGCCAGATGCGCTGGGTGACGCGCCTTCCGGGCCTCGGCGAGTGGGGCCACGTGGTCGCCTACCGGCGCGCCCAGCTCGACCGCCTGGCGAGCGTCGAGCCGGTGCTGGGGACGGCGCTCGACGCCGCCGCGGTGCGCGAGTACGGCGCCCGCATCGTCGTCCTTGCGACCGGCGCCCGCTGGGCCGGCGACGGCATGAACGGCATCACCAGGGCGCCGATCCCCGGCGCCGATGCCTCGCTCCCGCACGTGCTCCTGCCAGAGGACATCATGGTGGACGGCGTGCGGCCGGACGGGCGCCGCGTCGCGATCCTCGACTGCGAGGGCTACTTCACCGCCGCCGGCCTCGCCGAGGTGCTCAAGGCCGAGGGCTACGAGGTGACGTTCGTGACCCCGTACGACGTCGTCGCGCCGACGTGCGACCAGACCCTCGAGGGCCTGCGCCTGCGCCGCCACCTCCACGACCTCGGGATCGACCTTCGCACCGCGCTCACGCCGACCGAGGTGCTGCCCGGCGGCCTGCGCGTCGAGGACGGCGTCGGCCGCCCGTCCGAGCTCGAGGCCGACGCGACGGTGCTCGTCACGCAGCGGCTCTCCGACGACGCCCTCTACCGGGAGCTCGCCGGCGATCCCGAGGCGCTGTCCGCGGCGGGGATCGCGGCCGTCTACCGCGTCGGCGACTGCGTCGCCCCGCGGCTGATCGCCGACGCGATCTTCGACGGCCACCGCCTGGCGCGGGAGATCGACGGCCCCGACCCGGCCGTCGCGCTCCCGTACCTGCGCGAGCGCCCCCTCGTGTCCACGGTCGAGCGCTCTACCATCCCGTCACGATGACGAGCGAGGGCCTCCCCAGCTGGCGTTACGAGGAAGGCGGGACAAAGGGGAGCTGGGAGGGCGGCGACGTCGGCTCACCGGTGTCGGGCTTCGTCATCGACGCGGCGACCGGTGAGGGCCCGGACGCTCATACCCATCCGTACCCGGAGACGTTCATCGTCATCGAGGGCAGCGGCCGGTTTCGGTACGGCGACGGGTTCGTCGAGGCGCATGCGGGCGACATCGTCGTCGTCCCGTCCGACACGGCGCACGGCTTCAAAGGCCTCGGTCCCGGCACGCTCCGGATGGTCGGGATACACCACGCCCCGCGGATGGACACGACGTGGATCGAGGAGGGCGGCGACGGCGCAGTATCGTAGGGACCGCCCGCCCTCGTAGCTCAGGGGATAGAGCGCGGCTCTCCTAAGGCCGGCGTCCCAGGTTCGAATCCTGGCGAGGGCATCCCGTCTGGATCCGATCCGTCGTTGGGTGCGGCTCGGTGGCAGTGGCTAGGATGAGCACCCGGTGGACCGCCTGCACGACCACGACACCGTGGTGGTGACGCTGCCACGAGGGCATTACCTGGTTCCGACGTCGTTCACCGCGCGGATCCTGGCCGTCGAGGGCATGACCGTGGCCCTCGAGGTCGAGAACAAGGCCGAGACCGCGCGGCTGACCGACCGCGTGCCGAACGCGTTCCTGACGTTCCGCCACAGCGACTCGCTTGTCGGCTTCCGCGGCACGCTGCACGCCGTCCGGCCGCTCGGCGACTTTCGCTTCGTCGTCTCCGACCGGGCGGCGACCCGCTCGCGCTCGACGCGCATCAACTGCATGACTCGCGTCGGGATCAGGCGCCTCTCCGGGGATGTACCCGGCGAGGAGGTGCAGGGCGTCAGCGTGAACATCGCGCCCGGCGGCCTGCTGATCGAGGCGGCCGGCACCGATGCGGTAACGGGCGACCTGGTCGAGTTCCGCATGACCCACCCCGACGATCACGACAAGCTCGTGACGGGGGAGGCCATGGTCGTTCGCCACGGGGACGGGCTCGTCGCGTTGGCGGTGACCGACGAGAACGCCGAGGCCCGAGCCGCGCTGGGAGCGCTCGTCGTCGCCCGTAGCCGCGTTGTGCTTCACCGCAGCGATCCGGTCAGCCCGGACGCGCCAGGCTTCTAAACCGCGGGGGAACCCAGGGTTCCCCCGCGAGCCCCTTCCCCAAGGACTGGCGAGCGTTTGGGGCGCTCCGGCGAAGAGCGCGGTCTTCGCCGTCGCAGCGAGCGTTCGGTGCGTGTGCGGTACGTGGGGACAGTCCCTGAACCTGTCGCGGCACACATCCGTGATGGTGGCGTGACGTTGCTGGAAGGGTCGGCCGCGGGTGTGCCACGAAACCTCAACGGCCCGGTGTCCACCAGCGTTCGGGGACTGTCCCCGAACCTCGGTTGGTCGGGGGCCGTTGAATAACAACTGGGCAGTGGTTTGCAGCGGTTCCTAAACTGTGCCATGGCCGTCTACGAGCTGGAGCGCGAGCGGAAGCTCGACGTCGCCGAGGGGTTTCTGCTTCCGGAGCTGCCCGGCGAGCGGCTGCGCACCGTCACGCTCGTCTCGGCCTACCACGACACGCCCGACCGCCGGCTCGCCGCGTCGGGCATCACGCTGCGCCGGCGAACGCGCGCGCGCAGCGTCCGCTGGCAGCTGAAGCTCCCGGCCGAGGGCGGCCGGTTCGAGATCGAGCTGGCCGGTCGCGGCACCGAGCCTCCGCCGGAGGCGTTCGAGCTCCTGACCGTCCACCTGCGCGGGGAGCCGCTCGTCCCGGTCGCGACCCTCACCACGCGTCGGCTCGGCAGGCGCGTCGTCCGCGACGAGGTGCCGGTCGCCGACGTCTTCCACGACGTCGTCACCGTCGCCGAGGAGGACGCCGCCCGCGCTCGCCTGGACGAGGTCGAGATCGAGCTCCTGCCCGCCGGCGAGGAGCGCGACATGCGCAGGCTGGCGAAGATGCTCCGCCGCGCGGGTGCCGTGATGGGCGACGAGCGGCCGAAGGTGTTCCAGGTGCTCGATCTGCCGGCCGCAGATATCGGCGGCCCGGACGCGGACGCACCGCCTGCGGCCCGGCTCGGCGCGATGCTTGCCGCCCACGTGCGCGCGATGCTCGTGGCGGACCCCGCCGTGCGGCTCGGCCTGGGATCGGAGCCGCTGCACGACTTCCGGGTCGCCACCCGGCGCATGCGGGCGCTTCTGCGGGCCGGGCGGCCGGGGCTCGACGAGCGCTGGGCCGAGGGCCTGCGCACCGAGCTCGGCTGGCTGGCCGGCGAGACGAACGACGCCCGCGACCTCGACGTCCTGGTCGAGGAGCTCGAGCCGCGGGTGGAGCGGCTGGGCGAGCCGGATGCCGAGCACGCGGCCCACCTGATCGACGGACTGGCCGCCGACCGGTCCGCGGCCCGGGACCGGGTGCTGGCGGCACTCGTGAGCCCGCGCTACCTGGCCCTCGCCGAGCGGCTCGTGGCCGAGGTTGCGAGCCCGCGCCTCTCGGGTCGCGAGCTCGACCTCGGCGCCCTGGTCTCGAGCGAGTACCGGCGGATGCGAAAGGCCGCGCGCCGCCTCGCCGACGATCCGGACAACGCCATGCACCGGCTCCGAATCGCCGGGAAGCGGGTGCGGTACGCGGCCGAGCTGGCGGCGCTCCCCGGCGATCGCCACGGCCAGGCGTTCATCCGCGCGGCCAAGGATCTCCAGGACGTGCTGGGGACCCACCAGGACGCCGTGGTCGCCGAGGAGCGGGTCCGCGCTCTGGCGGCGGATGCCGAGCCGGGCGTGGCCATCGCCGCCGGCCGGCTCGTCGAGCAGGAGGAGCGGCGCCGGGCGGCGTCGCGGGCCGGGGTGCCGGACGCGCTCCACGGGCTCGCCCGCGCCGCGAAACGCTGGCCGCTAATCAGATGACTGATTCCACGCTCTCGCGCGCCTGGCCGTGCACCTGTCGTGGGTTGGCCCTCTCCGGTGGGGCTGCGGCTGCGAACCGTCGCCCAGGACATCACGGCGCCGTGGAACCAGTCATCTGACGATGATCGCGGTGCTCGTACGTCACGGCACGGCCGGCGAGCGCGCGACCTGGGAGGGCGACGATCGACTGCGGCCGCTCGACGCCCGCGGCCGCCGCCAGGCGGAGGCCCTGCCTGAGGCGCTCGCGGACCTGCAGATGACCCGGATCCTGACGAGCCCCTACGTGCGCTGCGTGCAGACGATCGAGCCGCTCTCCGCGGCGATCGGAATCGAGATCGAGGACACCCCTGCGCTGGCGGAGGGCGGCGCCCGGACGGACGTGCTGGCGCTCCTTGCGACCACCGGCGGCGGGACCGTGCTCTGCACGCACGGCGACGTCTGCCACGAGCTCGTCGGCCGGCGAAGGACGCCCAAAGGGTCGGCGTGGGTGCTCGAGGTGGGCGCGCGCGGCGTCACGCCCGTGCGGCACATCCCGGCCGCGCGCTAAGCGGCCTGGGCGACCCGGGCGAGGGCCAGCGCGGCGCCCTCGCGGAGCCCGCCGCGGGCGACCTCGAACGGAACGCCGAGGCGGTCCTGCACCTCGGCGAGGATGAGGGCGCCGGCGAGGATCGTGCGCGCCCGGGAGCGCTCGAGGCCGTACGCGGTCGCGATCCGGCTGCGCGAGCGCGATGCGAGTTCGGCGATGATGTCCTCGAGCCGGGCAGCGTCGAGGTTTCGGCCTGCGACCTTGCGGAGCGCGCCGGCGGTGCCCCCCGTCGCGAGCGCTGCGGTGGGAGGCGGCGCGTCGAGGTCGTCGAGCCGGCGGCGCACGTAGTCACGGGCCTCCTCGACCGCGGCCGGCTTCGGGCGTCCGTCGAAGAACCGGCTCGTGAGCCGCATGGACCCGATGTCGAACGAGCGCAGGAAGACCGGGCCCAGATCGCGCAGGCCGATCACGACCTCGGTCGAGCCGCCGCCGATGTCGCAGACGGCGAGCGACTTGGGGTGGCGGTCGAGCATCGCCGCGGCGCCCTCATACGCGTAGCGGCCCTCCTCGTCGCACGAGAGCACGCGCACCGATGCACCGGTCGCGGCCCGCAGGCTGTGCACGAGCTCGTTGCCGTTCACGCTCTGCCGGCCGGGCGCGGTCACGATGACGTCGAGGACCTCGACGTCGTGCGCCGCCGCCCGCGCGGCGTACTCGGCGGCCAGGGTCGCGGTCTCGGCGAGCTTGCTCGCCGGCAGGCCGCCGGTGCGCTCGATCTCGGCGCCGAGCCCGAGATGGGCGCGCTGCTCGTCGATCCGCTCGACGCCGGCGCCGTCCACGGCGGCCACCAGCAGTCGGGCGGTGTTCGAACCGATGTCGATGATTCCGATGCGCATCGTGCGTAGTCTGGCGACCAGCTCGGTCGGAAACCTCCTCCTCTACCTTGAAAGTACTGCACAAACCGCAGTAAACCCATACCCCGTTCACCACCTTTTCTCCGGATCCGGGGCGCTACCCTTGGCCCGTGAACCGCCGCGTGCTCCCGCCGCTCGTGTTCATCGCCGGGGCCACGACGATGTCCACCGAGATGTGCGCGTCGCGCCTGCTTGCCCCGTTCTTCGGCGCGTCAATCCTGATCTGGGCCAACATCATCGGCCTGATCCTGATCTACCTCTCGGTCGGCTACTTCGTGGGCGGACGGCTTGCCGACCGCCACCCGACGCTGCGGTTCCTGTGCTGGCTCATGCTGTCTGCGGCCGCATGCGTGGCCGTTCTCCCGTTCGTCGCCGAGCCCTTCCTGAGCGCCGCCGTCGACGCGTTCGCCGGCGCGTCGGTCGGCGCGTTCCTGGGCTCGTTCTTCGCGGTGATGCTGCTCTTCTCGGCCCCGATCACCCTGCTCGGCATGGCCTCGCCGTTTGCGGTCCGGCTGGGCGTCACGACCATCGAGGAGGCCGGCGCAGTGGCCGGCCGCATGTACGCGCTCTCGACGTCCGGCTCGATCATCGGCACGTTCCTGCCCGTGGCGGTGCTCATCCCGGCCATCGGGACGCGGCGCACGATGCTCGCGACCGCCTGCCTCCTGGCCCTCGCGGCCTCGCCCGTGCTCGGGCGGCGCTACCTGGCGGTGCCGGCCCTGATCGGCGCCGTCGCGCTCGTCCCGCCCGGTGCCGTGAAGCCCGGCTCGCACGTCATCTACGAGGGCGAGTCGGCCTACCAGTTCGTGCAGGTGCAGTCGCTCTCCGGCGGCGGCCGCGTCCTGCACCTGAACGAGGGCTGGGCCGACCATTCCATCTACCGTCCGCATCAGGTGCTGACGGGCGGCTACTGGGACCAGTTCCTGCTCGCGCCGCTCCTGCACGGCGCCGGGTTTCGCAGCTTCAGCATGATCGGCTACGCGGGCGGCACGGTCGGGCGGGCATACGGCACGTACTGGCCGTCCGTGAACGTCCTCGGCATCGAGCTCGACCCGGTCGTCACCCAGGTCGGCCGTCGCTATTTCGGGCTGGCGTCGAACCCGCGCGTGCGGGTGGCGACGGCCGACGGGCGCGTCTACCTGGAGCAGCACCACACCCGCTTCGACGCGGTCTTCCTCGACGCCTTCCGCCAGCCGTACATCCCGTTCTACCTGACGACGCAGGAGTTCTGGGGCCTGGCGCGCGATCGGCTCGATCCGGGCGGGATGGTCATGGCGAACGTGGGCCGGATCCCCGGCGACTCGAGCCTCCCGGACGCCATCGCGGGCACGATGGCGACCCGGTTCGCGTCGGTGTTCGTGTGGCGCGTCAGCGGGTTCAACGACATCGTGGCCGGATTCACGTCGCCGACGACCGCCGCCGAGCTGCGGCTGCGCCTGGACGGCGCGCCGCCCGGCCTGCAGCCGGCCGCGGGCTTCGCCCAGGAGCTGCGGCAGGTGCCGGCGTCGAGCGACCCGCTGACCGACGACCGGGCGCCGGTGGAGTGGATGACCGACCAGATGATCGTGCGCTACGCGGCCGACTCGCCGTCTGCGGGGAACCCGTAGTTTCGACTACCACTTCTTCTCCAGTATTTCCCCCTTTAGCGTGATTCGTACGGGTTGACGCCGCGTTTGCCGATGATACAATGTGTCTATGACACAGCTATCCCAACTTTTTACGGCTTCCAGCTTCGAGACCCGGCATCCCCATCGCGAGAGCGAGCGGGAGTACTTCATGCGTCTTGCCCGTGATCGCAAGTTCGAGCGGCGCGCCGAGCGCCGTCGCGAGCTGCTTCACCGGCTCGCGCATCCGCGCAAAGCCGCCTGATACACGCCGGGGAACCCAGGGTTCCCCCGCGAGCCCCCTCCTCAAGGGGAGGCGGGGTGTAGGCCGCGCTCCGGCGAAGAGCGCGGTCTTCGCCTTCGCCACGACTGTGCGTGCAAGTCCTTAGAGTCTTTCGAAGCTGCGGAACTTCTCCCAATCGGTGACGGCAGCCTCGAACGACCTGAGCTCCGTGCGCGCGTAGTGCAGGTAGTGGTCGACCACCTCGTCGCCGAACGCGTGGCGCGCCAGCGCTGAGCCCTCGAACAGGTCGATCGCCGCTCCCAGGCTCGACGGCACCCGCGGCTTGTCCGTCGCGTCGTAGGCGTTGCCGGGGTAGGCCTCCTCGAGCTCCAGCTCGTTCTCGATCCCGTGCAGCCCCGCGGCGATGATGGCGGCGAACGCCAGGTACGGGTTCGTGTCGGCGCCGGCGAGGCGGCTCTCGACGCGCAGGCCGGGCCCGTGGCCGACGACCCGGAACGCGCAGGTGCGGTTGTCGACGCCCCAGGCCAGCGTGGTGGGCGCGAACGATCCCCACGCGTAGCGCTTGTACGAGTTCACGTTCGGGGCGAAGCACAGAGTCAGCTCTCTGGTCGCCGCGAGCTGGCCCGCCACGAAGCGGCGGAAGAGCTCGGTCTGGTGGCCGTCGCCGTCGGCGAACGCCGGGGTGTCGTCGTTCCACAGGCTGCAGTGGATGTGGCACGAGTTGCCCTCGCGCTCGTCGTACTTGGCCATGAACGAGAGCGCGTAGCCGTGGGCGTGGGCGATCTCCTTCGCGCCGTTCTTGTAGACGCTGTGGTTGTCGGCCATCGTGAGCGCGTCGGAGTAGCGGAAGTTCACCTCGTGCTGGCCGAAGTTGCACTCGCCCTTCGAGTCCTCGACGCGGATCCCGGCCCCCTGCATGCCGAGCCGGATGGGCCGGATGACGTCCTCGACCATGGTCGTCCCGAGGATCGAGTAGTCGACGTTGTAGGGGTTCGCGGGCACCAGGTCGTGATAGCGCTTCTCGCGGGCCGAGTCGTACGTCTCGCGGAAGAGGAAGAACTCGAGCTCGGAGCCGACCTTCGCGACCAGCCCGCGCTCGGCCAGCCTGTCGAGTTGGCGGCGCAGGATCTGGCGCGGCGAGGGCGCCACGGGCCGCCGGTCCTGCCACTCGATGTCGCACACGACGAGCGCGGTCCGCTCGAGCCACGGGATGCGCCGGAGCGTCTCCATGTCGGGCCGGAACACGAAATCGCCGTAGCCCGACTCCCACGAGGCCATCTCGAAGCCCTGCACCGGCTGCATGTCGACGTCGACGGTCAGCAGGTAGTAGCAGCCCTCGGCGCCGTGCGCCGCGACCTCGTCGCAGAAGAACGGCGCGTGCAGGCGCTTGCCCTGGAGCCGGCCCTGCATGTCCGTCATCACCAGGAGGACGGTGTCGATCTCGCCCCGCTCCACGTCGGCGCGCAGGTCCTCGAGGATCAGGGGCACGCGCCATTCATATACTGAGGGCGGGATGGATCGCAAGCGGCCGGTGATCGGGATCAGCGCCTATGACGTGCCGGTGGACTTCGGTCAGTGGAAGGAGCTCCGCTCCGTGCTCGTCCCCCAGGGCTACGTCCGGGCGGTGGTGGCCGCCGGGGGGATCCCGGTCCTGATCCCGCCGACCGAGGTGGCGACCGCGATCCTTGACGACCTCGACGCGATGGTCTTCACGGGCGGCTCCGACATCAACCCGGCCGTCTACGGCCAGGAGCCGCACCCCGAGTCGAGCGCCTTCTACGACCACAGGGACGCGGCCGAGCTCGAGCTGATGCGAGCGGCGCTCTCGTCCACGATGCCCGTGCTCGGCATCTGCCGCGGGATGCAGCTCCTGAACGTCGCCCGTGGCGGCGATCTGATCCAGCACCTGGACGGCGAGACGCACAAGGGCCCGCCTGGCACGTACACCCGTCACTCGGTGACCGTGCTTCCGGGCACGCGGCTCGCCGCCGTCCTCGGCACCGACGCCCACACGCACTCCTGCCACCACCAGGCGCCCGACCGCCTGGGTGACGGCCTGCGGGTGGCGGCCACCGCGGAGGACGGGACGGTCGAGGCGATCGAGGACGCCGCGGCGCGTTACGTGGTCGGCGTGCTCTGGCATCCCGAGGAGGACGAGGAGGGCGGCGCGGCGCTCTTCGAGGCGCTGGTCGACCAGGCGACGACATACCGGAGGGCTGCGGCATGAGCGTGGGAGCTGTGGAGGGCCTCGTGATCGGCGGTGAGCGGGTCGCCGCGGCGGAGGGGCGGACGTTCGAGGTCGTGAACCCGGCCAGCGCGACGGCGATGGCGACCGTCGCCGAGGGCGGCGTCGAGGACGCCAACCGGGCCGTGGCGGCGGCGCTTCGGGCCTACGAGACCTGGGGTGCGCTCTCGCCGGTGACGCGCGGCCGGCGCATGCACCGCTTCGCGACCCTGGTCGAGGAGCACGCCGAGGAGCTGGCCCTGCTCGAGTGCCGGAACGTCGGTATGCCGATCTCCGACGCCCGCGGTCAGCTCGGCATGATCGTCGACGTGATCCGCTACTACGCCGGGGCCGTCGACAAGTTCTTCGGCCACACGATCCCGGTGGAGCGCGACGGCATCGCGCTCACCTTCCGTGAGCCGATCGGCGTGGTGGGCCTGATCACGCCGTGGAACTTCCCGCTCAACATCGCCAACTGGAAGATCGCGCCGGCGCTGGCGGCGGGGAACACGGTCGTCCTGAAGCCGGCGTCCCTCACGCCGCTCTCGGTGCTGCGCTACGCCGAGCTGGCCGTCGAGGCGGGGATCGCGGAAGGGGCGCTGAACGTCGTCCCCGGGCCGGGCGGCACGGTCGGCGCGGAGCTCGTCGAGCACCCGGACGTCGGCAAGATCGGCTTCACCGGCTCGACCGAGGTCGGTGCCGGCATCGCCCGCCAGGCGGCTGCGACCATCAAGCGCGTGACGCTCGAGCTGGGCGGCAAGTCGGCCTGCATCGTCTTCGCCGACGCCGACCTCGAGAAGGCGGGGCGGATGGCGCCGTACGCCGTCTTCGAGAACTGCGGGCAGGACTGCTGCGCGCGCTCGCGGCTGATCGTCCAGGAGTCGGCCAAGGACGAGCTGCTGGAGCGCTACGCCGCGACGGCCAGCGGCCTGCGGGTAGGCATGCCCGAGGACGACTCGACCGAGATCGGGCCGCTCATCTCGGCCTCGCAGCGCGAGACGGTCGAGGGCTACGTGCGGTCGGGGATCGACGACGGCGCCACGATCGTGGCCGGCGGCGAGCGGCCGGGCGGCGACCTGGAGGCCGGCTTCTTCTACCGGCCGACCGTGCTCGACGGCGTGACGAACGACATGCGCGTCGCGCGCGAGGAGATCTTCGGCCCCGTCGTCAGCGTCATCACGTTCCGCGACGAGGCCGAGGCGATCCGCATCGCCAACGACACGCCCTACGGGCTCTCCGGGTCGCTCTGGACCCGCGACGGCGCCCGGCAGTTGCGGGTCGCGCGGGCGATGCGCACGGGCGTGCTCGGCGTCAACTCGAACTCGAGCGTTTTCCCGCAGACTCCGTTCGGCGGCTACAAGCAGTCGGGGGTCGGCAAAGAGCTCGGCATGCACGCCCTCGAGCACAACACCGAGCTGAAGAGCGTCTTCATCTCGACGGAGTGACCGGCGACGAGCCGTCCGCGGCGGCCCTCGCCGGCCGCCTCATCGCCTCGCCCGGCGCAGCGATCGTGCTGGCCGAGCGGGCCGACCCGGGCGGCGGCGACCCGCCCCGCTTCACGTCCACCACGAGAACGACGAGGCCTGGTACGTGCTCGAGGGCGCGCTCGTCGTGCGGTCGGGCGATGTCGACGTCGAGGTCCCGGCCGGCGGGGCGGCGATCGTCCCGCGCGGCACCCCGCACACGTGGAACTCGCAGGCCGGGGCGGACCCGGTATCTGCTCGTGATGACACCGCCCATCCGAGCGCTCGTCGACGCGCTGCGTGCGCTCGACGACCGCACGCCCGAGGCGGTGGCCGCGGTTGTTCACGGCCCATCGCAGCGAGTTCCTGGGCTGGCCCTGAGGTCAGCCGCAGGCTGCCGGCAGGATGCGGAGCGCGGCCGCGTCGAGCGGCTCGCCTCCCGGCCCGAACGGGTGCTTGAAGTCGAACGCCCGCGGGCCGGGCCCGTCCCGGCGGATCGCGGCGAGCCGCGCCGCCGCCTCGTCCACGCCCGGCGTCGCTCCGGCACGCACCCACCAGAGTGCGAGGTGCGCCTCGACCGGCCGCTCGAACCACGTCCGCCGCCGCTGCATCACGCCGACGTGCGCGCTCCCGTAGACGAACGCCCACAGGGCGTCCAGCGACGCCCACACGGAGAGGTTCACGATCACCAGCGGGTCGGCCCCGATCCGGACGGCGGTGGCGTCGCCCTCCTCCGTCTGGAGCCGCCAGGCGAACCCGGGCGCCGCGTCGGCGAGGGCGTTCACGGGTGCGAGCGCCGCCATGAAGTCGCGAAGGAGCAGCGAGTCGAGCGGCTCGAGGGCACGGGCGACGTTCACCTGGGCGATGTGGATCTGAGCGCTCACACGCCCGAGGCTACACGCGCGACATACTGCGACGATGGCGGAGACATTCGAGGGGACGCTGGAGCAGCAGGGGTCAGGGACGCTCGTCGAGGTGCCGTTCGACGTGTGCGCCGCGTTCGGCAAGGCCCGGGCGCCGGTCCGGGGCACCGTGAACGGGCACCCGTTCCGGACGACGGTCGCGGTGTACGGCGGCCGCTATTTCCCCAGGTTCCGGCGCGAGATCCGTGAGGCGGCCGGGTTCGGCGACGGCGACCGCTCTCGGTCGTCCTGGAGCTCGACGACGAGCCGCGCACCGTCGAGCTTCCGGCGGAGCTCGAGGCCGTGCTCGCGGCCGATCCGGAGGCGCGGGCCGCGTTGGACAGTCTGTCCTACACGCACCGGCGCGAGTACGCCGAGTGGGTGGTGGCCGGGGCGGAGCGCGAGGAGACCCGCCGCGCCCGGCTCGAGCGCACAGCGACGATGCTGCGCGACGGCGTGAAGCACCCGTAAGGGTTGCTTCGCTACCGAGCCGTGTGCGCCGAGCGGATGGCGTCGATCAGCTCGTCGAGCCCGACGCCCTTCTTGAGGCAGCTGGCCGCGCCGGCGTTCAGCGCCGCCTCGATCATCTGCGGCTCGTCGTAGGCCGAGAGCACGACCACCGGCATCGCCCACTCGGCCGCCGCGATCTGCTCGGTCGCCTCGATGCCGTCGACGTTGGGCATGCGCATGTCCATGACCACGACGTCGGGCTGCGCCCGCTCGGCCGAGACCACCGCCTCCGCCCCGTCGGATGCCTCGCCGACCACGTCCATCCCGGCCTCCTCCAACGCGTCCCGCAGCACTCCCCGGAGAAGCGCGTTGTCCTCGGCGATCAGGATCTTGATGCCCTCGCTGCTCACGTGACCTCGCGCACCCTACAGGTAGAGGTGGTCGGCGTGCGCGGCCGCTGCCCGGGCCGCATCCTCGGGCGCGTCGCCGCTCGCGCGGCGGACCACGTAGGCCGCTGTCCACGTATCCCCGGCCCCGGTCGGGTCGGGGTACTCGCCGCCGCCGGTGGACTGCGAGCGCCAGCTCCCCTCCGCCGTCACGCCGAGTGCGCCGTCGCGGCCGAGCGTGACGGCCACCTCGGGCGCCCCCAGCCCGGCGAGCGCCTCTGCGTCGAGGCTCCCGGCCGCCGCCTCCGCCTCGGCCCGGTTCAGCTTGAGCACCGAGACGCCGTGGATCGCCTCGGCCGGGAACGACCGCAGTCGCACCGGCCCCGGCGCGTCGCCCCGGCACAGCCCCTGGCCGTCGATCGCGACGCGGTGGCCGGCGTCGGCGAGGGTGGCGATCGTCTCCGGGGGGAAGTCGCCCGCGGTCTGGCCGCCGAGGATCACCCACTCGCAGCCGGCGACGGCCGCCAGCACGTCGCCCGGTCCGAACGGCTCCCCGACCGCCTCCACCCACTGCTCGACCACGCCGTCGTGGTGGTGGAGCCGGCTTCCGAAGCCGCCCCGCTCGACGACCACCCACGGGACGCCGAGCGCATCGAGCGAACGGCGCGCGTAGATCGGGGTTCCGCCGGGGCGGCGCTCCGTGCCAGCGTCGGTCGTGACGACGTCGGCCGCCTCGTGGCCGACGACCGCGACCATCACCTGGCGGGGACGTGCAGGGACACGACCGTCCGGGTGCCCGGGGCGGACTCCAGCGTCAGCTCGGCGCCGATGCGGGCTGCCCGCTCGCGCATCATGCGGATCCCGACCCCTTCCCGGGGCGCGTGGCCGTTCGCCGCCAGGCCCCCGCCGCGGTCCTCGACCGCGAGGTGGATGTCGGCGGTGGACCGCTGCAGGCTGATGAGCACCGGCGGCCGTCCGTGGCGGGCCGCGTTGACCGCCGCCTCGCGAGCGATCTGGAAGATGGCCGTGTCGCGGTCGTCCTCGGCCTCCCAGCCTCCGGGCGGACGGGTGAACGACGTCGCGACCCCGTACTCCTCATGCACGGTCTCGGCGAGCGATCCCAGCGCCTGCACGAGGCCCTGCTGCTGCATCACGACGGGATGCAGGCGGGCCACCGTCCGGCGCAGGTCGTCGGCCGCGTCAGACGCCAGTCGTTCGAGCCGCCCCAGCACCTCCTCGGCGTGGTGCACGTCGCCCTTCGAGATCGCGTCGCGGACGACGTCGCACATGAGCCGCACGGCCGTCAGTGTCTGCTGCGGCCCGTCGTGGAGACAATGGGCGAGCGTCTCGCGCTCGGCGTCGATGGCGTCGAGCATGTGGTCGAAGAGCTCGCTCTGCTCGCGTCGCCGCTCTGGAACCGACCACGCCAATGCGCCGCAGACCGCGACCGCGACGGCGACGATCGCCGCCTGGAGCACGGCGGGCCCCCCGGCCAACGCCCCGATCGCAGCGGCCGCGGCGCCGCCGGCTGCCACCAGGGCGATGCGCAGCGGGCGCCGGTCAGTCGATGAACTCATACCGCAGCGCCAGCGCGACGGCCTGGGTTCGAGTATCGGCCTCGAGCTTCGTCATCGCGTTTCGGACGTGCGTTCGCACCGTCTCCGGGCTGATGAAGAGCCGCTGGGCGATGTCCGGGTTCGAGAAGCCGTTCGCGAGCAGACCCAGGATCTCGCGCTCGCGGCCCGAGAGCGCGGGCAATCGCTCAGTTGCCTTCGGGGTCACGAGCTCGGAGGCCAGGGTCGGGTCGACGTAGGCGCCGCCCTCGGCGACCCGCTTGACCGCGCGCACGATGTCGTCCGGCGGCGCCTCCTTCAGCACGTAGCCGCGGGCGCCGCAGTCGAGCCCCTCTGCCAGCAGTCCGCGCTCGCCGTGGGCCGTGTAGAGGATCACGGCCATCTCCGGGTGGGCGGCCGTGATCTGCCGGGTTGCCTCGAACCCGTCCATCCCCTCCATGCGGACGTCCATCACGATGACGTCGGGCCGGCGCTTCTCGGCCATGTCAACGGCGCCGTCTCCCGACGAGCTCTCGCCGATGACAGAGATCTCCCTGTCGCGGGTGAGGATCATCTTCACACCCTCCCGAACGGCAGCGTGGTCGTCCACCACCAGGCAACGAACCTGGGTGCGGACTTCGCCGTCCCCCCCGCTGGCTTGCGATGCCGCCATGGGTCCCCGAATCATTGCACTTCGCGCAGCGAATTGGAAACCGCGCTCTCCGTACAATGCGCGGATGTCAACCGCGCGGCGCACCGCGGCGGCGTCGCTGGTGGCGGCGATCGGCCTCGCGCTCCTGAAGGTGGTGGTCGGGTTTGCGAGCGGCAGCCTCGGCGTCCTGGCCGAGGCCGTGCACTCGGGGATCGACGCGGCGGCCGCCGGCCTGACGCTGTACGCGGTGGGCGTCGCAGAACGGCCGGCCGACTCCGAGCACCCGTTCGGCCACGGAAAGGCCCAGCACCTGGCCGCTTTGGGCGAGGCGGCCTTCCTCGCCGCGGCGGCGACGTGGATCGCGATCGAGGCGGCTCTGCGGTTGGCTCACGGTTCGTCGCCCGTCGAGGCCCGCTGGTACGCGTTCGCAGCCCTCCTCGTGGTGCTGGCGGTCGACGCCGCCCGGACGGCGATCTCACTGCGCCAGGGCAGGATCGACCGAAACGCTGCGCTCCTCGCGAACTCCTGGCACTTCGGCTCGGACTTCGCGGGCACGCTGGCCGTGCTCGTGGGACTCGGGCTCGTCGCGGCCGGCCTGCCCGCCGGCGACTCCCTGGCCGCCATCTTCGTCGCCGTCATCGTGCTCTTCGGCGCCTACCGGCTGGCCCGCCAGAACATCGACGCGCTGATGGACCGGACGCCGTCGGGGGTGGCGGGCCGGGTCGAGCTGGCGGCGCGCTCTGTGCCCGGCGTGAGCGAGGTGCGCTCGGTGCGCGTGCGCGAGGCGGGCGGCGAGAGCTTCGCCGAGGTCGTCATCGGCGTCCCCCGCCTGGCCGGCGTCGAGCGAAGCCACGAGACGACCGACCGGGTCGAGGGCGCGGTGCGCGACTCCCTCGGCCGCGCCCAGGTCACGGTTCACGTCGAGCCGGCCTCCGCGGACGAGACGCTGAACGACCGCGTCGCGGCAGCGGCGCTGCGCGTCCCCGGCGTGGTCGAGGCCCACAACATCTCGGTGCTCGACGACGCCACGGGCCGGGCGGTGACGCTGCACGTCCGCCTGCCCGAGAACGAGACGCTGCGCTCCGCGGGCGACGTCGTCGAGCGGCTGAAGGACGAGATCCGCCGCGAGGTGGGGATCGCGCGCATCTACGCGCACGTCGAGCCTTCCGCCCCGGGCGCGCGGCCGGCCCGCGACATCGGTGCCGAGCAGCCGTCGCTTCATCGCCTCGCCGCCGACGCGGTGCGCTCGGTCGCCGGGGAGGCTGACGAGCTCGTGGTCTACCGGCAGGGGACGCGTCTCTTGGTCGTCACGTCCGTGCGGGCCAACCCGTCGCTCTCAGTGGGCGAGGCGCACGCGCTCGCCAGCCGGGTCGAGGAGGCCGTGCGCGACGCCGTCGCGTCGGTCGACGACGTCATCGTCGAGATCTGCTGATCACCGGAGAGTGGTGCCGGGGCCCCGTGGCAGGTGGGCGGGGCCCCGGCGGTTCGCGCCTGCAGGCGGCGCGAGCTCTCGTCAGTTCGGGTTGTTGGCGAGCGTCACGGTGATGGTCTGGCTCTTCCCATCGCGCAGGATCCCGAGGGTCACGTGATCGCCGGCCGTCTTCGATGCGATGGACACGGCGAGGTTCGCGAACGACGTGATCTTGTGACCGTCGATCGAGGTGATGATGTCGCCGCCCAGCATCAGCGTCTGACCCCCGATCGTGGCGGTGGTCGAGCCGCCGCGGATCCCGGCCATGTCGGCGGGCGAGCCGGGGTCGACGTGGCCGACGAGGACGCCGGCTCCGACAGGCAGGTTGACCGCCTGCTGCAGGTCGGGCGTGATCTCGGTGCCCCTGATGCCGAGGTACGTGTGCTCCGCGTGGCCGCTCGTGATGAGCTGGCGGGCGATCTGGCTCACCTTGTCGATCGGGATCGCGAAGCCGATGCCGATGTTGCCGGCGGTCGGGTCGCTCTCGTTCCCGGTCAGGATCTGGCTGGTGATGCCGATCACGCGGCCAAAGCGGTCGATCAGCGGGCCGCCCGAGTTGCCGTGGTTGATCGCGGCGTCGGTCTGGATCGCGTTGTAGATCTGCTGGCCCGGCTCGAGCGACTCGATGGTGCGCTGCTTCGCCGAGACGATACCGGCGGTGATCGTGCTCTGCTCGTTCAGCGGGTTTCCGATCGCGACGACCGGGTCGCCGACGTGCACCGAGCTCAGGCTGCCCAGCGGCAGCGGATGCAGCGCGGTCGGCGGGGCGCCCTGCACCTGGAGCACGGCGACGTCGGTCGCCTTGTCGGTGCCGAGCACCTTGGCGTTGTAGGACGTGCCGTCCTTGAAGGTCACCTTGACCGACGAGGCGCCGAGCACCACGTGGGCGTTGGTGTAGATGTGGCCGGCTGCGTCCGTGACGAAGCCCGAGCCGATGGCGACAGACCGCCCTGTCTGCGGAGGTGCGAACGGGTCGGCCGGGTCGGACTGCTGCTGCTGGCTCGTGGCGGTGATGAGCACGACGCCCGAGGCGTCGTTGTTGTAGATCTGGGCTGGGCTGATCCCGTCCGCGGTCTGGCTGACGTTGGCGGCGGGGATGGGTGCGGCGGCCTGGATCGTCGTGGAGGAGCTCGACGTGGTGGCGGCGCCGATGGCGACGGCCGCCCCGCCTCCGGCGAGTGCGGCGGCCACGACGACGAGTGATTGGCGGATGGACGGCTTCATGCCCTTAGTGATAGGCGCGGGCCATTGGCCGGGAATTGAATTGGAGTCGTGTTTAGGTGGTTGCGCGCCGGTCCTCGAACGCCCGCACGAGGTTGGCGGCGACGGCCACCGCTCCGAGCGCGAACGCGTGGACGGCGAGGACGCCGAGATCGCCCACACCCTCGTCGCGCCAGGCCGTCGCCAGGTGCGCGAGCACCGCGATCGCCCCGACGACGGCGACGGCATCGGCCCAGACGTGCCGGGCCCGGCCCTCGAGCCACAGGGCGACCCGGGCGGCCGAGAGCGTCGCCGCAAGGATGGCCGCGAGCGCGACGCCGTGGTCGAACGCCGCCGTCCGCCGGTCCGCGCTCGCCGGGTGGGCGTGCCACGCCCAGGCCAGGTGGCCCACGATGACGAGCGCCGCGGGCACGGCCGCGGCGGTCGCGTACGTGCGCAGGGAACGGGCGTCCACGGGCCGGGTATCGTAGTCGTGCATGCGCGTCCGCCTGATCGTGAACCCCACGGCAACCGGCGTTCGCGGGCCCGTGATGGACGCGGTGGTGGCGCAGCTCGAGCGGGTGTGCGAGCTGGAGGTGGCCGAGACCCAGCGGGCCGGGCACGCCGTAGAGCTGGCGCGCGAGGTCGACTCCGGCGCGGTCGTCGGCGTCGGCGGCGACGGCACGGCCAACGAGGTCGCAAACGGCATCGGCCCCGGTGTGCTCATGGGCGTGCTGCCGGCCGGGGCGTCGTCTGTGTTCGCGCGCCACCTGGGGTTTCCGCGCGACATCGTGGCCGCCGGCGGCATGATGGCCGAGGCGATCCAGAACGAGCGCACGAAGCCGATCGGGCTCGGCGTCGCCGACGATCGCCGCTTCACCTTCGCCGCCGGCCTCGGACTGGACGCCGAGGCGACCGCGGCCGTCGACCGGCTCCGCGAGGAGCGGGCCGAACGCGACCGGCCCGGCGACCTGAAGGTGGTGCAGGCGGCGCTTGGCGTCCTGCGCGAGGAGGGCTTCGCGCTGCACGAGCGGATGACGATCCGCACGGGCCGCGGCAGCGTCCACCGGGCCTCCTACGTGGCCGTGGCGAACCAGCACCCGTACACGTTCTTCGGCCGGGTGCCTGTGCAGATGGCGCCGCGGGCCGACTTCGAGCACGGCCTCGACGTGGTCTTCGCGCGGGAGCTGCGCCGGCGCGACCTCTGGCGCCTGCCCGTCTACGGGCTCCTGTGGCCGCGCCACGCCCGGCATGGGTCGAGCCGAGTCGGCTACCTCCACGACCTCGACGACTTCCTGGTGGCCTGCGACGTGCCGACCGCCGTCCAGATCGACGGCGAGTACCTGGGCCAGGTGGACCGCGTCCACTTCCGCTACGAGCGCGACGCGATCCGCGTCCTCGTACCGGCACGTCGTGACACGTGACCGCGGCCGTATGATTCGGCGCCGATGGACGTCGTGATCGCGCTCGGCCAGGGGCTCGGCCTGGCGGCCGCCGCCGGGCTGCTCGCCTCGGCACCGCTCGCCGCCGCGGCGACCGCCGCGTCGTTCGGCTGGCTGCGCGGCCCGCTCGGGATCGCCGACGACGCGATCGTGGTGGCCGGCACCTGGGTGCTGGTGGTGGTCGAGCTGGCCGCTGACGCGGTCTGGCCGGGGGCCCAGGCCGGGATGCGGCTCGGGCGGCGGATCGTCGCGGGCGGGCTCGCGTTCGAGCTCGGTGCGGGCGACAAGATCCCATATGTCGGCCTCGCGCTCGGCGCCCTCGTCGCGGCGGCCGCCGGGATCGCGATGCGCAGCCTGCGGGCCGGGGCCGTGAAGGGCGGCGGCGACATCCGCGGCACCGCCATGATCGAGGACGGCGCGGGCCTCGCCGGCTCGGCGCTCGCCGTGATCCCCATCGTCGGCTACGTCCTCGCAGCCGCCGCGGTCGGCCTCCTCCACCGCGTCCGCGCCCGCGAGGGCCGCCGCTACGAGGGCCTCCGGGTCCTGCGGTAGCGCTCCGCGGGGGAACCCAGGGTTCCCCCGCGAGCCCCCTCCTTAATGGGTGGCGATGTGTCTGCCGTGCGACGCCGAAGAGCGCGGTCTTCGGCGTCGCCTCGGCCGGGGCGGGCGTGTGCCAGGCGAGTGGTTCAAGGCGGTGTTCGTGACACACCGCGCGCCCTGGTGACAGGCGGCGTCACGCCGCTGCAACGGCGGGTTCACGCGGGATGTTCAGGGACTGTCCCCACCGCGGGCCCACGATTGGGGCGTGAAAGAAAAGGGCGCCCTGGCCGTCCTCGACGGCCTCTGTCCCGGGCTCGGCTAGAGAGGTGGGGTCAGACCCCGCGTCGAAAGCGTCACGCCGGTGTCACAGCCGCAGATGCGGGGTCTGACCCCGGTGGTCCCCGGCGATTCCGTGCGGCCTACGATTCGGGCGTGAAGAAGAAGGTCGTCCTGGCCGTCGTCGACGGCCTCGGTCCCGAGCTGCTCGACCGCGCGGTCGCGGCGGGCAAGGCGCCGACCATCGCCGCGCTGGCGGAGGCCGGGTCGCGCAGCGATGCCTGCGTCTCGACGTTCCCCTCGCTGACGCCGGTGTGCCTCTCGGCGATCGTGACGGGTGAGCACCCGGTCGGGTCGCGCATCCCCGGCATGACCTGGTACCACCGCGGCGAGGGCCGGTTCGTCGAGTACGGCTCGTCCTTCGCCGCCACCCTCGCGGAGGGCACGCGCCAGATGATCGACGACATCCTGGTGAACCTGAACCTGCTCCACATGTCGCCGCGGGCCACGACGGTGTTCGAGGCGCTCGAGGACGCCGGGCTCGTCACGGCGGCCGTGAACCTGTACGTCTGCCGCGGCCGTGCGCGCCACCAGATCACGCGGCCCGCCGCCCGCCGCTTCGCCCGCACGGTCGGGATCGTCGACGCCGTCTACGGGCCGCGGCGGTACTTCCTGGGCGACCTCTTCTTCTCGGACCTGACCGGCGCGCCGCGGAACTTCGGCACCGGCATCGACCGCCACGGCGGGGCGGTCGCGCGCTGGCTCGTCACCCGCGACGGCTTCGACTTCCTGTTCCTGTACCTGTACGAGACGGACGCCGCCGGGCACCGCGGTGGCGACGTGCTCGGTGCCGTGGAGCGCGCCGACAGCGGCCTGGGACTGATGGTGGAGGCCGCGGGCGGGCTCGACCGCTTCCTCGACCGCTACGGCGTGATCGTGCTGGCCGACCACTCGCAGAGCTCGGTCGAGCAGATCGCCGACGCCTCCGAGCCACTCTCGGACCTGCGCCTCTTCCGCTCCAGCCGCCGATCGGAGCCCGACCGCTGCGACGTGGCCGTCGCGGCCTCGAACCGGGCTGCCATGGCGTATCTGCTGCCGGGCGCGCGGGCGGGCGCAGCCGAGGTGGCCGACCGGCTCGGGGCGCTCGCTGCCTCCGATGTCGTGGCCCACCGCGACGGCGACTGGCTCGCGGTGCGCCGCGGCGAGGGCCGGCTGCGGTTCCGGCGCGGGTCGGGGACGGTCGACGAGCGCGGAAACAGCTGGGACGTCGAGGGCGATGCGGGCCTCCTCGACCCCGCCCTCTACCCGAACGCGCTGGAGCGCATCGAGGGCGCGCTCCTGTGCGCGACCGCCGGCGACGTGATCGTCTCGGCCGCGCCGGGCTGGGAGTTCGCCGACTCCGGCGGCATCCACCACCTGGGCGGAGGCAGCCATGGCTCGCTGCGAGCGGAGGACTCGCTGGTCCCGCTCGTGGTCGCGGGGTTCCCGTCCGGCGAGGCGTTTCCCTCTCAGCCGTCGATCACGGACGTCCAGCCGTTCGTCTGCCGCCACTTCGGCGCCCCGCGTGTGAGCCGACCGCACGCCCTCGTGGGCACGGTCGGATAGCATCGACCCGATGGACGAAGCCCGCGCCGAAGCCGCGTCGGCCGTCATGCGGCGCCACGCGCAGCGCGTCCGGGTGGCCGCGGGACGACCGGCGAACTGGATGGAGCTCGTCCGGTACTGCTGCGTCGGCGGCTCGGGATACCTGATCAACCTCGGCGTGTTCCTGGTCGCCGACCCGAGCATGCCGTACACGCTCGCCTTCACGGTCGCGTTCATCTGCGCCGCGACGAGTAACTTCGTCTGGAACCGGCTGTGGACGTTCCGGGTCGAACACGGCCGGCCCCATCATCAGTACGCCCGCTTCCTCTGCGTGAGCACGGCCGCGCTGGTCCTCGACCTCATCGTGCTGCGGGCGCTCGTCGAGCTGGCCGGCATGGCGAAGCCGCCGGCGGCGGCCATCGCGATCCTCGTGGCCCTGCCGGTGAGCTTCCTTGGCAACAAGGTCTGGACGTTCAGGTAGCGCGCTGATCGCAGCGGTGGCGGTGCTGCTCCTGGCAGCGCCGGGTGCCGGTGCGGCGGTGCGCCACCTCACGTCCGTGCAGGCGGTCAAGCTCGCCGAGCACGACCGCCGGCTCGCCGTGCTCCTGGTCCAGAACCCGGGGTCGCACTGGGAGACGTTCTACGACCGCCACAAGCGGTCCTGGACGGTGTTCCTCGAGCCGAAGGGCGCTCAGAACGTGCTCGCCCAGGTCACGGTCTCGGAGCGAAAGCGGGCCGTGACGGCGGTCAAGCTGACCCCCCAGCAGGGGCCGCCGAATCTCACGAGCAACGCTGCGTTCGTCGTCGCCAGCCGCTCCAAGGCGGTCAAGAGCTGGATCGGCCAGTACTCGCACGTCACCCACTCCGCCGATCTCGGCCCCCTGCGGGTGTGGACCGTGGACTACTTCGCCGGCGACGACAAGATCGCCGAGGTGCACATCCAGGACGCGACGGGGGTCGCCTACGAGGTGTGGACCGGTCCGCAGGTGGGGTGGATGCTGGCCCGCGGGCTCCCGGACGCATACGGGCGCAAGGTGAACCGGGCGTTCGTGCTCTGGCCGATGTGCGCGATCTTCCTCGCGGGCCTTCTCGACTGGCGCCGGCTGCGCTCGATGCGCACGCTCGACCTGGTCGTGACGCTGGGGTTCGTGGCGTCGCTCGTCGAGTTCAACCACGGCGACATCTTCCGGGCGACGCCGCTTGTCTACCCGCCGCTCGTGTACCTATGTGCGCGCATGGTCTGGGTCGCGACGCACCGCCGCCCGCGCGCGGTGCGCGTCGGCGAGACGCACATGCTGCTCCTGATCGCGCTCGTCTTCGGCCTCATGGGGTTCCGGCTCGGCCTGAACAACCAGGACTCGAACGTGATCGACGTGGGCTACGCCGGCGTGGCGGGCGCGTCGCGGCTGATGGACGGGGTGGTCCCGTACGGCCACATGCCGGACAAGACGGGCAAGCCCTGCGGCGGCAAGTACTCGAACGGCGATCCGAAGGCGTACATCCAGTCGAACGGGGAGTGCGAGTCGCCGATCGCCCAGGGCGACACCTACGGGCCGACGATCTATCTGACCTACATCCCGGCGGTCGCGATCATGGGCTGGAGCGGGCTGTGGGACTCCCTGCCCGCGGCGCACGTCACGGCCTCTGCCTACGACCTGCTCGCGATCGCCGGCCTCTTCGTCGCCGGCTGGCGGCTCGCGAGCGGGCGGATCGGCCTCCTGCTCGCGTTCGGGTGGGCGGCGAACCCGTTCACGCTCTACGCGCTCAACATGAACACGAACGACGCGCTGGTGGGCGCGCTCCTCGCGTGGACGCTGGCCGCCCTCTCGGTCCCCGTGCTGCGCGGCGCCCTCCTGGCCGCCGCGTCGCTCACGAAGTTCGCGCCGCTCGCGCTCGTGCCGCTCTTCGCGTCGCTCAAGCACCGCGCGGCGACCTTCGCGGGCTTCGCCGCCGCGGGGCTCGCGCTGCTCTCGATCCTGGCGCTCGACGCCCACGGGCTCTCGCTCTTCTGGCATCGCACGCTCGACTACCAGCTCGGTCGGGTGACGCCGATGGCGATCTGGACGCTCCCCAGCTACCACCCGGGCTGGCCCGACATCACCTGGCTGCAGCACGTGGTGCAGTTCTTCGTGGTGGTCGGCGTCGTGGCGCTGCTCGTCTTCCCGCGCAAACCGAAGGACGCGGTCGCCATCGCAGCGCTGAGCGCCGCCGCGGTCATCGGCCTGCAGATCACCGCCAGCTACTGGTTCTACCCGTACGTGTGCTGGTGGCTGCCGCTCGTCCTGGCCGGCCTCCTCCTGCCGCGGGCAGCCGCCGAGTCGGACCCGGCGCCGGCCCCGCTACCGGCGCCAATCGCGCTCTAGCGGTCGTCGAGCAGGCGGAACGACTCCATCGCGGTGGCCCGTCCCTCGGCGTCGCACTCGAAGATCGCGCCCTCGATCCGCACGTCGCCGTCGGCCGGCTCGAACCGAATCGGGAGCTGGGTCGTGAAGCGGCGTAGGACGAGGTCGGTGCGCACCCCGATCACGGAGTCGTGCGGGCCGGTCATGCCCGCGTCGGTGATGTAGGCCGTCCCGCCCGGGAGAATGCTCGCGTCGTTCGTCTGGATGTGCGTGTGGGTGCCGAGCACGGCCGTCGCCTTGCCCGCAAGCAGTCGCCCCATGGCGACCTTCTCGCTCGTCGCCTCGGCGTGGAAGTCGACGACGACGATCGGCGCCTTGGCCTTCGCGTCGTCCACAAGCCGCTCGGCTACCGCGAACGGGGTCACGGCCGCGTCGAGGAAGAGGCTCCCGATCAGGTTGATGACCGCCACCCGCGTGCCGTCGGCCGCCTCGGCGACGCACGTCCCGTGCCCGGGCGCCGTCTCGGGGTAGTTGACGGGCCGCAGGATCCGCTGCTCCTGGTCGAGGTACGGGTACACCTCGCGCTGGCGGTAGGCGTGGTTTCCGAGCGTGATCACGTCGACTCCCGCCTCGAAGAGCTTGCGCGCGATCCGGCTCGTGATCCCGACGCCGTCGGCCACGTTCTCGGCGTTCGCGATCACGAAGTCGAGCTCCCGGTCGCGCCGGAGGCCGGGGAGGCGCTCCTCGATGATCCTGCGACCGGCCGCCGCGAAGGCGTCGGCGATGAAGAGGATCCGCACCTTCTAGAGGAGCAGGGAGGCGGCGGGCGCCGGCCCGACCTCGAGGTGGAGGTGGTTGCCCGCGTCTGACGTGTACTTCGCGAGCTCCTGGGTGATCACGCGGCTCAGGTCGATCACGGTTCCCAGGCGCGTGCGCGCCGCGATCACCTGGTCGCCGACCGCGATCTCGGGCGCCGTTCTGAGGTTCGTCAGGGTCACGATGTCGGCGGGCGTCGACGTGGGCTGGATCTGCAGGACGCTCCCGTGCGGGGAGCCGTCGAGCACGTACGGCCGGATGCCGACGACCGTGCCGTCGACGGGCGAGTAGATGCGCGTCCCCGACACCGCGCCGACGTCGACCGAGCCCGTCTCGGGCCCGCCTCCGACGCCGTCGACGTAGAACCCGGGGCCGGCGCCGTTCGAGGCGCCGGTGATGAGGTTCGAGAGCTTCGTGATGATGCCGGCGTTCTTCTGATGGCCCACCGGGGCGAGCGGGATGATGCGCGCGTCGCCCACGCCGTGGTAGACGATCGCCGTCACGCGGGCCTGGGCGATCGGCACGTCGAGCTCGAGGCCGTTCGGGCCGCTCGCCATGAGCGTCGGGATGGGAGGCCCGTCCGGCGCCAGCGCGTGCTTCGGCGGGGAGACGGCGACGGCAGCCTGGATGCGCGGCGCCGACCCGCCCCGCAGAGCGGTCGCGACGAGCACGACCACCGCGAGAAGGGCGATCGCAAGCCCGATCCGTCGGGCCCGTGTTGGTGGCGGGCGGCGGCGCGGCCGCCGGCGCGGAGGCCGCCTTCCTGGAGCGATCACGAGGTCCAGCCTAGCATGGGGCCGCTGGTAGGATGGCCACGATGCCGCCCAACGCGCCCGGGAAGATCCTGGTCCCGCGGTGGGTTCAGCTTGTCGGCCTTCCGCTTGCGATCGTGGGCGTGTGGTTGCTGGTGTCCGCGGTCAACCATGCCGTCTTCGTGTTCGTGGTGGCGGCGCTGATCGCCATCCTCCTGAACCCGATCGTGCGGGCGTTCTGCGCCCTTCGCATCCCGCGCGGCATCGCGGTGCTCCTCGTCTACCTCTTCTTCGCGTTCGTCGTGAGCGGGATGAGCGTGATCGTGGGGACGGTCATCGCCCGCGAGGTCCAGGACGTCGCCAACCAGGTCGAGGACCAGTTCAAGGAGAACAGCGCCGGCGTGACGCCCGCCGACCGCCGGCTGGCCGACCTCCAGCGCTGGATCGACGACTCGAGCCCGGTCAAGGTCGACGTGAAGGCGCCCGGCGAGCGGCTCCTGAACTCGATCGACGTCGCCCACCTCCAGCGCTACTCCGGTCGGGCGGTCGACGTGGCGCGATCGCTCGTCATCACGCTCTTCGAGAGCCTCTTCAACCTCGTCCTGGTGATCGTCATCTCGGTCTACATGCTGCTCGACGCGCCGCGCCTGTCGCGGTTCCTGCGCCGCGTCTTCCGCGGCGGCGACCTCGACGACGACCTCCTGACCCGCATCGAGCGGGCGCTCCTGGCGTACGTGAAGGGTCAGACGCTGGTCTCGCTCGTGATCGGCACGACCGCCGGCGTCGGCCTCTGGATCCTCGGCATCACCGGCCTCTTCCCCGGCGGCTCGACCTACGCGCTCGGCTTCGGCGCCTGGGCGGCCGCGGTCGAGATCATCCCGTACGTCGGCCCCTGGCTGGGAGCGCTCGCGCCGGCGGCGGTCGCCGCCACCGAGTCGGCCACGGCGCTGATCGCGGTCGGGCTGCTCTTCCTCTTCATCCATCAGATCGAGGGCCATATCGTCATACAGATGTCCAAAGATCGGCGCGCGGATTTCTCACCAATGGCGAAAACCGCTGCTCTTCGGGCGCGCTAGCCTGGCGCGAGGATGCCTCTGGAGGGACACTGGGAGCGGACGACCACGCCGCTCTACAAGCTCACGCGCCGCGAGCGCATCGTGGCCCTGGCGGCGACCGCGATCACGGTCGCCGTTCTCGCGGCGATCCTGGTGGCGAGCGCGGGCAACACGCGGCCCGCCCCGGGCCCGGGCTGCATCCGTGCGCTGACGCCGAACGTGATGGGCGCCGAGGAGCTGAACGCATGTGGCGCCCGCGCCAGGCGTCTGTGCGCGAAGTTCGCGGGGGACGACGACCCGGTCGGCGACGCCGTCGAGGCGAGCTGCCGCGAGGCGCGGATCGCCTTCCCTGGACGCTAGAGGTTGATCGCCTTCATCCCGGCCTCGTCGTAGCGCTCGCCCGACGTCGCGGGCAGCTCGGCGTCGATCCGCTCGAGGTCGTCGGCCGTCAGCTCGACGTCGACGGCGGCGGCGTTCTGCTCGAGGTAGCTGCGGCGCTTCGTGCCCGGGATCGGCACGAGGTCGTCACCCCGGGCGAGCACCCAGGCGATCGCGAGCTGCGCCGCGGTGATGCCCTTCTGGTCGCGACCTCCTCGACCTTGGCGGCGATCCGCTTGTTCGCCTCTAGGTTCTCGCCGGTGAAGCGCGGACCGCGCTTTCGGAAGTCGTCGTCGTCGAGCTCGTCGGGATCGCTGAAACGGCCCGAGAGGAAGCCGCGGCCAAGCGGCGAGTAGGGCACGAAGCCGATGCCGAGCTCGCGGCAGGTCGGCAGGACCTCCGCCTCCGGATCGCGCGTCCACAGCGAGTACTCGCTCTGCACGGCGGTGATCGGGTGCACGGCCTGGGCGCGGCGGATGGTCTCCGGCGCCGCCTCGGAGAGCCCGATGTGGCGGATCTTGCCGGCCGCGACCAGCTCGCCCATCGCGCCCACCGTCTCCTCGATCGGGACGTTCGGGTCGACCCGGTGCTGGTAGTAGAGGTCCACGTAGTCGGTGCCGAGGCGCCGCAGCGAGCCGTCGATCGAGCTGCGCACGTGCTCCGCGGAGCCGTCGAGCGGGCCCGTGGTGCCCATCTCACCCGGCGTCGCGTCGTCCATGCGCCGGGCGAACTTGGTCGCGATCACGTACTCCTCGCGATGGCCCTTCACCGCCCGGCCGACGAGCTCCTCGTTCGTCAGCGGCCCGTAGAGCTGGGCCGTGTCGATGAAGTTGACGCCGATCTCCAGCGCGCGCTGGATGGTCCTCTCGACTCCTCGGTGTCGGTCTCGCCGTAGAAGGCGGACATCCCCATGCACCCGAGGCCGATCGCCGAGACCTCGAGGTCGGCAAGCCTGCGCTTCTCCATCGTCATCCCCGTCCTTTCGTCGGTTCCTATCCCGTCGCCTCACCATAGAGAGGGCGGCTCGCCGGGACTAGGATGGCCCCGAGCTACGAGAGGAGCCGGGGATGGCCGACCGACCGATATTCATCTACGCCGCGATCTACGACGACGCCGCCGCCGCCCGCGCGGACTACGAGGAGGTCTTCGAGCTCCACGCCGCCGGCGCGATCGGGACCTTCGACTCCGCCGTGATCGAGCGCGAGGGCGGCAAGGTCCGCGTCTCAAAGACCGAGAAGCCGACCCAGCACGGCGCCTGGACCGGCGTGGCCGTCGGCGCCCTCGTCGGCATCCTCTTCCCGCCGGCGATCATCGGCGGAGCGATCGTCGGAGGGACCGCCGGCGGGGTGGTGGGCCACCTGTGGAAGGGAATGTCGCGCGGCGACCTCAAGGACCTCGGCGAGGCGCTCGACGAGGGCAGCGCGGCGGTCATCGTGATCGGCGAGTCGCGGATCGAGGAGCAGATCGAGAAGGCGACGAAGCGCGCCGTCAAGCTGGTGCAGAAGGAGATCGACGCCGAGGCCGAGGACCTCAAGCGCGAGCTCGAGGCCGCAGCGCCCCGCTAGAATCGCGTTTGCGACGCGGGGTGGAGCAGTCAGGTAGCTCGCCGGGCTCATAACCCGGAGGTCGCGGGTTCAAATCCCGCCCCCGCTACTCAGGCCGAGAGGAGTTCTTAGGCCAATCCCTGGCGAATCGGCTT
>CAVWSF010000001.1:0-880026 GCA_963757605.1 uncultured Actinomycetes bacterium | reverse complement strand
CGAGGTCAACGTCGAGCTCGTCTTCACGGCCGACGCATCGAAGCCGGCGACGGGGGCGAGGTGACCCTGCTCGTCAACGGGAGCCGGTCGCAAACGGACGGATGGAGCACACGGTGCCCGGTCGCTTCTCGGGCTACTCCGGCATGGACATCGGTCGCGACAACGGCCTCGTCGTCGACCGCAGCTACGCCGACAAGGCGCCGTTCGCGTTCACGGGCGAGATCAAGCAGGTCGTCTTCGACGTGGCCCCGCACCTGAGCCCGGAAGACGCGAGCGCGCTCAACGAGCACGCCGCCCAGGCCCTCGCAGCACATGCGGCGAGCGCCTGAGACGGAGGCGAGAGAGGAGCACCATGAGTGACAACGAGCAGCTGGACGTTCTCGTCGCCGTCTATCTCATCCCCGACCTGGCGCAGCAGGACTTCGACGCCTACACCAGGCTCGCGGCGGACGGAAAGATCGTCACCGACGGCGTGGCGGTCGTCGTCAAGGACGCAGACGGCGAGGTGCACGTCCAGGAGACCGGCGACCACCTCGGCCGCAAGGGAGCCGAGGCGGGCGCCGGCGCCGGCCTCGTGATCGGGCTCTTCGCCCCGCCGCTCCTGGCCGCGACCGCCGTCGGCGCCGCCGCCGGCGCACTCGCGGGGAAGTTCGCCCGCCACCGCGTGCGGGCCGGGATCGGCGACAAGCTCGACGATGCGCTTCCGCCCGGTACGGCCGGCATCATCGCCATCTACGAGCACGGCGGGGCCGAGCTGGTCGCGAGCGCGCTTTCCAACGCCATCCGCACGTCGATCGCCCAGATCGACGAGGCCTCCGCGAAGGAGTTGAAGACCGGCCTGAAGGAGGCATCCGCCGGACTCGCGGGCTGAAGGAGGACGATGATCCAGCTGATCGAAGGGCTCCCCGACGCGGTCGTCGGAATCGAAGCCGTCGGGCAGGTCGAATCCGACGACTACGACGCGATCGCCGCGCCGGCGGTGAACCATGCGCTGGAGCGCCACGCGACGATCCGCATCGTCCACGTGCTCGATGAGCGCTTTCGCGGCTACTCCGCCGGCGGAGCGTGGCAGGACGCCGTGCTCGGGCTCGCCAATGCACGCTCCTTCGACCGCATCGCCGTCGTCACCGACTCGGAGAGCATCCGCCGACTTGCGACGATCGCGGGCTGGTCGATTCCCGGCGAGCTCCAACTGTTCCCGAACCGCGAGCGCGAGCGGGCGGAAGCGTGGGCGAGCGAAGGGCTCGACCCGCCGTGAGACCCCGAGCGACGGCTTCCGCCTCGCTCGAAACCGGCCTGAAATCACGGAGGCCTAGGGAGGACTGCCATGAGTACGACAGAGACTGATACTGCGGCCGAGAGTGTCGTCAGTGCCGCGAAGGGCAGCACGACGAAGCGGGCGTCCCGGGTCGTGCCGCATCTGAGTGTGGCGGAGCGGGTGGCGCGGGGTCGGGCGGCGCGGCGCGAGGTGCCGCGTTCCAGTCACGCGGAGTACACCCCGGCGGCGCATCGTGCGGATCCTGTCGATCTGCTGGAGTCCCAGGCGGAATCGCGGGTGCCGGAGTTGGTGCCGATCCGGTATGGGCGGATGCTGGTGTCGCCGTTCACGTTCTATCGCGGTGCGGCGTTGCTGATGGCGGCGGATCTGGCGGCGAGCCCTCATTCCGGGCTGCGCGTCCAGCTGTGCGGGGATGCGCATCTGTCGAATTTCGGGTTGTTCGCGGCTCCGGATCGGCGGTTGGTGTTCGACCTGAACGATTTCGACGAGACGCTTCCCGGGCCCTGGGAGTGGGATGTGAAGCGGTTGGCCGTGAGCTTCGAGGTGGCGGGGCGCGAGAACGGCTATTCGCGCAAGGTACGTCGACGGATCGTGCGGGAGACGGTCGCCGCCTATCGCCAGGCGATGCGAAAGTTCGCCGGCATGCGCGCTTTGGAGGTGTGGTATTCCCGGGTGGAGGTCGATGAGCTCATGGCCCAGCTGCGGGGCCAGCTGAAGAAGGGGATGACGAAGCGGGTCGACGAGACCGTGGCGAAGGCGCGGACGCGCGACAGCATGAAGGCCTTCGCGAAGCTCACCCGGATGGTGGACGGCGAGCCGCAGATCGTGTCCGATCCGCCGTTGATCGAACGGATCCAGGACCTCGCGCCCGGCCGCGACGGAGAGGCCGTGACGGAGGAGATGCATGAGCTGCTGCGCCGGTACCGGCAGTCGCTGCAGACCGACCGGCGAGTCCTGCTGGAAGAGTTTCGATTCGTTGACATCGCGCGCAAGGTTGTCGGGGTGGGGAGCGTCGGCACGCGTGCGTGGATCGCATTGATGCTCGGCCGCGACGAGGACGACCCGCTGTTCCTGCAGTTCAAGGAGGCCCAACCCTCGGTGCTGGAGGAGTTCACCGCGAAGAGCCAGTACGGCAATCACGGCGAACGCGTCGTCGCCGGGCAGCATCTGATGCAGGCAAGCAGCGACATCTTCCTCGGCTGGCTCCGCGTCGAGCGAGGCATAGACGGCCAAGAACGCGACTTCTATGGCCGCCAGTTGAAGGACTGGAAAGGCTCGTTCGAGACGGAAGGAGCCCTGCCCGAGGGCACGACGATCTACGGCCAGACCTGCGGATGGACGCTCGCCCGCGCCCACGCCTGCTCCGGTGACCGCATCGCCATCGCCGCCTACCTTGGCCAAAGCGACGCTTTCGACCGCGCCGTCGCCGACTTCTCCGAAGCCTACGCCGACCAAAACCAGCGCGACTACGACGCCCTCACCCAAGCCGTCAACTCGGGAAGGATCACCGCACAGGCCGGGCTCTAACGCCGCGCAGCGCCGCCTCGAGCGGCCCCAGATCGGCTATCGGCGGCTCGCCCGGTCGCCGCCGCGGCGCGTGTGCGCGCACCAGCTCGTAGACGCGCCGCGTGCCGTGGCCGAGCTCGTCGCGGCGCTCGCGCAGGTCGACCGCCTGGGCGGCCAGGTAGAGCTCGGTCGCCGCGACGTACCGCGCGAGGCCGGTCATCTCGGCCAGGCGCCGTGCGGCCAGGGTGGTCGGGATGACGCGGTCCTCGATCCCCTCGGCGGTCGAGGTGGTCGACCCCTCGAGTGTCGCCGGCTGGGCCAAGAGCCGCAGCTCCGCCGTCGCCGCCGACGCGCCGTAGACGACGATCGCGAGGCCGTCCTCGCTGGTCGCGTCGTCGTCTCGAAGGCCGGTCGGGAGGCCGCTGAATCCGGAATGCACGAGCTTGTTCGCCCGCTCGCAGGACGCGGTCGCGACGTGCGCCAACGCGAGGCGCAGGTAGTCGACGGTGATCCCGTAGGGCACCGAGTCGAAGTTGCCGTTGGAGAGCGCACGCCCATCGGGGCTGATCGCGGGGTTGTCGTGCGAGGCGACGAGCTCCGCCTCGACGATCGACCGGCAATGGGCGAGGGCGATCCGCGCCGCGGAATGGGTCTGCGGCACGACCCGCATCGTCAGCGGATCCTGCAGCTCGCGGCCGAGGCCGCCGGCGAGCAGCGCTCCGCCCTCGAGCAGCGCCCGCATCCTCTCGACCGCCTCGGGAATGCCGGGCACGGGCCGCGCGTCGGCGACGGCCGGGTCGAGTGCCTCGACGTTTCCGAGCATGCCTTCGAACGTCAGCGCGGCCGCCTCGTCGAACTGGTCGAGCAGCGCCGGAACGTCCGCCAGCGCGAGCGCCGTCCACCCCAGCGTGAACGCATTGGAGTTGACGAACGCAAGCCCCTCCTTGTCGATCGGCCGCCAGGGCTCGAGCCCGAGGCGTTCCAGCTCGGCACCCCAGTCGCCCTCGCCCGTGAGCGCCTCCGCCAGGTCGGCGAGTGGCCCCAGATCCGACTGACCGAGCGAGCCGACGCTGCGCACCCGCGGCGACAGTCCCGCATTGAGCGCATCAGCCAGCAGCTCCGCCAGCTGCAGGCGGACGCCCGAGCGGCCGCGCGCAAACCCTGCGAGCTGCGCCAGCATCGCCGCGCGCACCACCTCCTCGGCGGCCGGCGGTCCGGTGCCCGTGCGGTGGGAGAGCAAGAGCAGGCGGTTGAACCCCGGCTGCTCGGCCTGCCCGACCGCGACGCGCTTGAGCGCGCCGACCCCCGTCGTCAGCCCGTACACGCGCCCTCCCTCGGCGAGCAGCCGCTCGGTCACCTCGCGGCTGCGGGCGATCCGCTCCCGCGCCGCCGCGGACAGCTCCACCTGACGGCCGTCCCGCGCCACCTGCGCCAGCTCCTCGATCGAGAGGCGGTCGTCGAGGTGCAGCGGCGGGGGCACGCGCCCATGATCGCGCATCCCGCTCAGGGCGCGCGGAAGAATGGCTCGCCCAGGAGCTCCTCCAACACCTCGACGCCGAGCCCCGGCCCCGCCGGCAGCGCCAGCCGCCCGCCTGCCGGCGCCGGGATGCCGGTGGCGTTGTCGGCGGTCACCCACGCGTTGAAGTCGACCGTCGGGCCGCGCCGGTCCACCGGCGTCGAGAGCGAGAGGTGGAGCATCGCCGCCGTGTCGATGCTCGCCCCGCCGGTGTCCTCGACCGTCACCTGCAGGCCGAGCTCGGCCGCGACGTCCCGCATCGTCACGGCTGGAGTCACGCCGCCGACACGCGAGAGCTTGATGGTGACGCCATCGGCTGCGCCCGCCGTCCAGGCGGTGAGCAGCGCGTGCAGCGACACGATCGACTCGTCGAGCAGCATCGGCACGGAGCACCGCGCCCGCACGGCGGCACACTCCTCGAGCGACTGACACGGCTGCTCGAGCGCGTACTCCGCTTCGCCCGCCGCTCGCAGGAAGCGCATCGCCGCTGCCGACGACCAGCCGCCGTTCGCATCGGCGACCAGCTGCGCGGCCGGGCCGGCGGCGTCACGCACGGCCAGCAGCCGCTCGGCATCCGCGTGGACGTCGCCGCCCACTTTGACCTGCAGCTGCCGGTACCCGGCGGCGACATGGCGCTGTGCCGCGGCCGCCGCCTGCTCGGGCGGCATCGGCGGGATCGACCGGTAGAGCTCGGCCGCGTCGCCCAGGCGTCCGCCCAGTGCCTCGCACAGCGGTCGGCCCTGTTCTCGCGCCGCGGCGTCCCAGCAGGCCATGTCGAGCGCCGACTTGACGTAGGGCTGGCCGCGCATCGCTTCGGCCATCCGTGAGGCGATGCCGCGCGGCTGCCCGGCATCGCAGCCGACCAGGTGCGGCGCAAGCTCGGCCACGCCCGCGCGCGCCCCTGCCGCGAACGCCTCGGAGTAGAACGATCCGAGCGGCGCCATCTCGCCCCAGCCGGTGATGCCGAGCTCGGTGTCGACGGCGACGACGACAGCGTCGAAGCCCGCCGCGGACCCGGCGGAGGTTGCGTAGGCGCCCTCCGCGAACGGCTGCCACTGGCGGTAGGCGCGGATGGCCGTGATCGCGCTCAATCGCCCAGCTCGACCCGGCGGCGGGCGACGAACCCCTCGAGCTGCTCGCGCGTTGCCGGGTCGAGGGGCGGTTGCTCGTAGCGCTCGAGCGACTCCCGCCAGATCCGCGCGGCCCGCTCGGCCGCGTCCTGGCCGCCGCGCTTCTCCCAGCGCTCGAAGTTCTCGGTGGACGAGAGCAGCGGCCGGTAGAAGCACTCGCGGAACCGCTCGAGCGTGTGCGCCGCTCCGAAGAAGTGGCCGCCGTGGCCGACCTCCGCATGCGCATCGAACGCGAGGCTGGCCTCGTCCACCTCGAGCGGCGTGAAGTCCTCGCGCAGCACCCGCAGCATCTCGATATCGACGATGAACTTCTCGAAGCTCGCCACCAGGCCGGACTCGAGCCAGCCGGCCGCGTGCTCGACGTAGTTGGCACCCGCCAGGAAGGCCGGCAGCATCGTGTTCATGCCCTCGTAGGCGGCCTGCGCGTCGGGCATCTGGCTCGACGTGAGGAACCCGCCACCCGCCCGCCAGGGCAGCCCGAACCGGCGCGCGATCTGGCCCGAGCAGAACAGGCCGAGCGCGGACTCGGGGCCGCCGAACCCGGGCGAGCCTGACTGCATGTCGGTGTGCGACAGGAACGAGCCGAGGATCACCGGCGCCCCTGGCCGCACGAGCTGGGTCAGACAGAGGCCTGCGAGCGCCTCCACGGTCTGCTGCACGAGCGCCGCGGGCGTCGACACCGGCGCCATCGCGCCCATCAGGAGGAACGGCGTGATCACGTTCACCTCGCCCGCCTCGGCGTAGACCATCATCGCCTCGATCATGCGCGTGTCGAACCGGAGCGGCGAGTTGGCGTTCACCACCGCATAGACCCGGGCGCCATCGCGGGTATGCGGGCCGAGCAGCATGTCGGTCATGGCGATCGTGTCACGGGCAGCTTCGGCGGTGATGACGGCGCCCATGTACGGCTTGTCGGTCAGCGTCTGCACCGCCAGCAGCATGTCGAGGTGCCTGGAGTCGAGCGGACGGTCGTTCGGCTCGCAGCAGAGGCCGCCGGGCGTGTCGAGCACGTCGAAGACCTGGCTCAGGCGGCAGAACTGCTCGAAGTCGGCCATCGTCCCCTCCCGCCGCTCGTCGCCGGTCCGCACGAACGGCGGGCCCTGCGTGGGCGCGAAGAACATGTGCCGGCCGCCGACGTGGATCGTTCGCTCCGGGTTGCGGGCGAGCAGGTCGAACTCGGCGGGCGCCGCCGCCACCTGCTCGAGCACGAACTCCGGATCGAGCCGCACGACGTTGCCGTCGACGGCCTGGCCGGCGCGGCGGAAGTGCTCGACGGCGCCGTCGTGGAGGAACTCGACGCCGATCTCGGAGATCAGCCGCCGCCAGCCCTGCTCGAGCACGCCCATCGCCTCTTCGGACAGCACCTCGTAGCGCGGCATGACGTTCTCGAACACGACCAGCACAGGCTAACGGAGCCGGCCGCCGCCGGCGTTTCGCTCGAACACCAGCTCGAGGCCGTCGATCTCGTCGATCTGCTCGCCGACCCGCTGGAAGCCCAGCCGCGCGGCGATCCGAAGCGACGGCGCGTTGTCCGGCGCGATGGAGGCGCGTACGACCGTGACCTGAGGGAGCTGCTCGGCCGCGGCGATCAGCCGTTCTGCGCACTCGAAGCCGAACCCCAGGCGCCGGTGCGCAGGGTCGACCTTGTAGCCGATCTCCACCATGCCGTTCGGGTCGGGCGGACCGTGGAAGCCGATCCGGCCGACCATGGTCGGGTCAGCCCGGGTCACCACCGCGCGGAGCAGCCATCGGTGGTCGACGCCCTCGCCGATCTGACGCCTGCGCAGCTCGAGCACGTGGCGATCTTCCGAAGGCCATTCGGCGGCGTATCCGACTCCCACATGCTCGAGAAAGGCGCCGGGCTCGCCGGCCAGCACCTCGGCGACGACCGGCCCGGGCAGGGCGATCAGGCGCAGTCGAGGGGTGACCACCACGTCGTCGGGCGCCGCCGGTGAACCAGCCACCCGGCCATGCTAGTCAGCGCCGGGCACATGCCCTCCCAACCGAGATCGGCTTTCGTAGAACGCCGGATACGGTTTAGGCGCGGCCGCGGATGCCAAATTCTCCTGGGAGTGGTGGACTCGAACATGGAACAGACAGAGCCGTACGAAGGGATCGCGGCGCCCGATCACCGGAGCGGAGGTCCGCCGGGAGATGGACCGCCTGGGGCACAGCACCTGAGCGGGACCTTCGGCGACGAGCTGGAGGGGTGGCTGCGAAGCGACGAGCCGAAGACGCTCGGTGCGCTCGGCGAGCTCTTCGAGGAGAAGAGCTTCGCCGTCACGATCTTGATGCTCATGTTCGTCCCGGCGCTGCCGCTTCCGACCGGCGGCGTGACCCACCTCTTCGAGCTCATCACCGTGCTCCTGGCGGCCCAGATGCTGGTCGGCCGCCGCACCATCTGGCTTCCCGAGCGGTGGGCCCGTCGCGAGCTCGGCGCGACGATGACCGGCAGGGCGATCCCCTTCGTCATCCGCTGGGTGCGGCGCGTCGAGCGCTACTCGCGCCCGCGCGGGGCGGCGCTCTTCCACCAGCGCTGGATGCTGCCCGTGTTCGGCCTGATCTTCATCGCGCTGGCCGTGGCGGCCGGGCTCGCGCCGCCGTTCTCGGGCCTCGACACGCTGCCCGCGATGGGCGCGATCGCCGTCGCCCTCGCCATCATCTTCGAGGACGTCCTGCTCCTGGCCATTGGGTTCGTGCTCGGCACGACCGGGGTCGTCCTCATCGTGACGATCGGCGCGGCGCTGGCGCATGTCCTCCGCGGCCTGCTCTGACCGGGCCGAGGATCTCGCGCCATGTGGACGAGGCCGCCGGCGGGCGGAGTGGGGATCGTCCGGGCACATCGAGCGAAAGTGGGTGACGCATGAGCAGCCAGGCCACAACCGTCGAGCTCTTCGTCGCGGCGTACGGCGACGAGAAGGGCGCGGCCGATGCCCTGAAGGACTTCCAGTCGGCCCATCGCGCCGGGGCGATCGACCTGATCGACGCCGCGGTGATCGTGCACACCGCCGACGACAAGGTGCACTTCGTGGAGACCGCCGACCCGAGCGGCAAGAAGTGGGCCAAGCGGGGCGCCATCGCCGGCGGGATCGCCGGCCTGATCTTCCCGCCGAGCATCATCGCCTCCGCAGTCGTGGGGGCGGGGGCCGGCGGCGTGTGGGGCAAGGTCCACGACAAGGGCTTCAAGGACGAGGATCTGAAGGACATCGGCGCCAGTCTCCCGCCCGGGACGTCGGCCATCATCGCGATCGCGGAGGATCGCGTCGTCGAGCAGCTGGCCCGCGGCCTGGAGGGCTACGAGAAGATCGCACGGCATCTCGTGTCCGCCGACGCGGCCGCGGCGATCGCGGCGGAGGTCGAGACGTCCTGAGCGGCCGGCGGAATCTGCTCTGATTCCGCCGGATGACGCGTCTGCTCTCAGACGACGACGTGCGGGCCCGGCTGACGCCGGAGCTCGCCCTCGACGGCGCCCGCCGCGCGCTGGTCGACGCCCACCGCGGCGGGCTCCACGCGCCCCCGCGCGTCCATGCGGAGCTGGGCGAGCGGTCGCTCGTCTTCACGATCGGCGGCCTCGCGGACGGCGCCGTCGGCTTTCGCGTCTACCAGACCGGGATCGAGGAGTCCGACCAGGCCGTCCTCGTCTGGGATCCCGACGGCGGCCTGGCCGGGTGCATCGTCGGCGTCGAGCTGGGAGCCGCCCGCACGGGCGCGCTCGGCGCGGCGGCCGTCGACGCGCTGGCGCTACCCGAGGCGGACGTCGTCGGCGTCGTGGGGAGCGGCCGCCAGGCGTGGACGCAGCTCTGGGCGGCGACGGCCGCCCGCCGGATCGCGAAGGTGCGCGTGTTCAGCCCGACCGCCTCGCACCGGGACGGGTTCGCCGAGCGGGCCCGCAACGAGCTCGGGCTCCACGCGGCGGCCGTTCCGGATGCGCGCTCGGCGGTGGAGGGGGCCGGGATCGTCATCCTCGCCACCCGCTCGGAGACGCCGGTGATCGACGCGGGATGGATCAGCCCCGGCGCGCACGTGAACACCGTCGGGCCGAAGGCGGCCGGCGCGTGCGAGACGCCTCCCGGCTTGGCCGAGGCGGCGGCGCTCGTCGTAAGCGACTCACCTGCGCAGGCGGCGGCGTACGGCGCGCCGTTCTTCACGTCGCGGGAGCTCACCCACCTCGGCGCGGTGATTGCCGGCGACGCCTCCGGCCGGGTCCGCGACTCGGACATCACGCTCTACGCGTCGACCGGCCTCGCGGGGTCGGAGGTCGTGATCGCGCGCCGGCTGCTCGAGGCCCTCTAGCTGGCGGGCCAAACGAGCTCGAACCGCTCGAGCACGACCTCGTCGTCGTCGGTCACATCGACGCCCTGTGAGGCGAAGAACTCGACGTGCGCGGCACGCCAGTAGGCGAGGCTGCGGTCGCCCTCGCCCTCCGTCCACGCGAACTCCTCGTCGACGTCGCCGAACCGGCGGATCTCGACATCGGTCGTGCGGATGACGCACAGCGGCACGCTCGCGCCGTCGATGATGACGCTCAGCTCGCCGGCCTCCGGGAGCGGCTCTTCGGGGCCGTACTGGGAGCGCAGGCCCGCCGTCGCCCGCTTCGGCCCGTCGCGGACGAGCAGGCCCAGCTCGGTCGCCATCGCCGGGTGGGAGCCGAAGCCCCAGGCCGTATGCGGGCCGTCGATGCCGGTGGCGGCGACGAACTCGGCCCAGAACGCGTCGACGCGCGCCTCGGCCAGCTCCTCGGGCGTGTTCACGCTGCGAAGCGCCGCCCGCAGCTCGGCGTTCGCCTCGACCCGGCACGTCCGCGCCCGCTCGGCCACGAGCCCGAGCCGGCCCTCGCCCGCCGCCAGGAGCTCGTCCACGAGCCCGAGTAGCGCCAGGCGGTACACGGCGCCGAGCGGTTGGTCGCGGCCGTCCGCCGTCCGGACGACGACGGCATCCCAATTGGCACTCAGTCGCACGGCCAATCGGCCAATCGCCGCCGCCGTCAGATGCGGCATGTCCGCGCCGCAGGCGAACGCGGCATCGGCCCGGTCGCCAACGGCCCGCATCCCGGCGGCCAGGCCCTCAAGCGGGCCGCGGTCGGCGACGGCGTCGCGCGCGACCTCGACGCCGGCCGGAAGCGGCGGCAGCTCCTGGCCGGGCGCGGCAACCACGACGACCGGCGCCGCCGCCTCGGCCGCCACCTGCGCGACGTGGGCGACGAGCGGGACGCCGCCCCAATCGAGGAGCGCCTTCGACTCGCCCATCCGGGTCGAGCGCCCGCCGGCGAGCACGATCCCGGCGAGCCGCGGGCCGCCCGTCAGCTCGGGCTGGGCGCGCGCCGCCGCCGCGGCCGTCGTTTCGCCGGAGCCGCCTTCGCCGGCGCGCTCACCACGTCCTCGCGGATCGCCAGGCCCGCCGACGACAGAAGCGCCCGCATGAGCCGACCGGACGGGTCGGCGGGGTCGGATGAGGGCGGCGCTTCGGCGGGGGCGGGACGGGTCATACCGGTCCGACGCCAGGCCCGAGAGGACGGAATGCGTTGGGGCCTGGCGCCGGAGGGTTGGGGGGTGTTGGGCAGCGCTACGCTCACCCTTTCCACAAGTGGCCGTCAAGGCGAGTCCGTGTTTCCCACAGGCCGGACGTCGCAACGTGCGCGAAGTTCCGCTCGGCCGGCCCGCGCCGTCCACATTCTCCCGGCGATTTCCACACTGATCTCCACAGCCCCGCTCAGGCGGCGGTGAGCCGCGCCTCGAGCGCGTCGGCCAGCACCTGCGCCGCGGCGACGCAGTCGTCGTCGGAGGCGGACTCGGCCGGCGTGTGGCTCGCGCCCGTCGGGTTTCTGACGAAGAGCATGGCGGCCGGGACATGCGGCGCGAGGATGCCGGCGTCGTGGCCGGCGTAGGACGGGAGGTCGCCGGCGGGGATGGTCCGGCGCTCGGCCCCGGCGTGGAGCGCGGCCCGCAGATCGGCGTCGAAGGCGGCGCCGTCGTTTCGCGACTCGCGCGAGAGCTCGGCCTCCGGGAACCGGCTGCGGAGCGCCGTCACGAGATCGTCGATCGTGCCGGCCCCGCGCGCGCGGACGTCGAGCAGGCACGCGACCCGGCCGGGAATCGAGTTCGTCGACCCGGGGGCGATCTCGAGCCGGCCGACCGTGCCGACGGCGCCGGGCCGGGCCCCGGCCTCCTCGGACACGGCCACGATGAAGGGCGCCGCGGCGACGAGCGCGTCGCGCCGGCCGGCCATCGCGCGGGTGCCGGCGTGGTCGGACTCGCCGGTGAAGACGGCCCGCCACCGCTGCCGCGGGGTGAGGACGTCGGCGACGCCCAGCGCAAGCTCGCGGTCGACCAGCGCCTTCCCCTGCTCGACGTGCACCTCGAGGTACGACTCGACCCTGTCGAGCTGGGCGCGGCTCTCGAGCAGCGACTCGCGGGTGACACCGTGGATCGCCTCCGCGCCGCCCATCGCCGAGAGCGCCTCGTCGATGTCCAGCCGGCCGGTGATGGCGAGGCTCGCGAAGCAGGCGGTGCGAAAGCGCGCGCCCTCCTCGTCGACGAACGCGACGACGGCCAGCGGCCGGCGCCGCTCGATCCCCGACTCGACGATCGCCGCGGCCGCCTCGAGCGCGCAGACGATCCCGAGCGCGCCGTCGTAGGCGCCGCCGTCGGGCTGGGTGTCGAGATGCGAGCCCGCGCACGTCCACGGCCCGGCGTCCGCGTCGGGCGTCACGGCCCACACGCTGCCGGCCCCGTCGCGGCGCACCTCGAGCCCGATCGACTCGGCCTTCGCCTGGAACCAGCGCTGGGCCTCCACCTCGAGCGGCGACCACGCGACCCGGTTCCAGCCGGTGTCGGTACGCCCGATGTCCGCCAGCTCTCCGAACCACTCCAGGAACCGTTGCCGGGAGACCTCCGCCATCGGGCATGGAAGGATACGCGCCGTGCGCCTCCCCGGCTTCGTGAACGCTCACAGCCACGCCTTCCAGCGCCGCCTGCGCGGGGCGGTGGAGCGCGTCGACCCGGCTCATCCGCACGACGACTTCTGGACCTGGCGCGAGGCGATGTACGCGGAGGCCGGGCGGCTCGACCCCGACTCGGCCTTTGAGGTGGCCCTGCTCGCCTACCGCGAGATGCGCGCGGCCGGCTACGTGGCGGTCGGCGAGTTCCACTACCCGCACCACCGCCCCGACGGCACGCCGTATGACCCGCCGAACGCGATGGCCGAGGCCACGATCGCGGCCGCCGCCGAGGCCGGCATCGAGATCGTGCTCCTGATGACTGCCTACGAGCGGGCCGGTGCCGGCCTGCCGCCGACGCCGGGCCAGCGCCGCTTCTGCGACCCCGACGTGGACGCCTACCTGCGCCGTGTCGACGACCTGGCCGCGGGGCATCCCGGCCGCGTCGGCCTCGCGCCGCACAGCGTGCGGGCCTGCTCGCGCGGCTGGCTCGAGGCGATCGCCCGTTACGCGGCCGAGACGGGGATGGTGGTGCACACCCACGCCTGCGAGCAGCGGCGCGAGATCGAGGAGTGCCTGGCCGAGCATGGCCGCCGGCCCGTCGAGCTCCTGGCCGACGCGGGCCTCCTCACCGAGGGGACGACGATCGTGCACGCCACCCACGCCTCCGACGCCGAGCTCGGTCTCATGGCGGAAGCGGGCGCCGCCATTTGCGCATGCCCGACGACCGAGGCCAACCTCGGCGACGGCTACCTGCCGGCCGAGCGGATCTTCGCCCGCGGGATCCCGGTCTGCATCGGCACGGACTCGAACACCGTGATCGACCCGATCCAGGAGATCCGCGAGATCGAGGCGATCGCCCGCCGCACGGCCGAGCGCCGAAACGTGCTCGTCCGGCCCGGCGAGGCCGGCCCGACGCCGTACCTGCTCGCCGCCGGCTCCGAGAACGGCGCCCGCGCCCTCGGGCTCGACCCCGTCGCGCTCCCCGAGATCGAGATCTCGGACGCCGAGCCCGAGCTGGCCGGCATCGCCCCTGAGCACCTGCCCGCCGCCCTCGTCTTCGGTGGGGTCAGATCCCGCATCGGACCGCCCGACACATTCGACACACCCTCGTGACACCCAGCCCGGAGGCATGATGGACTTCTCGCTCTCGCCCGAGCTCATCGAGCTTCGCGCCCGCGTGCGGGCCCTCGTCGACGACGTGCTGCAACCCGTCGAGGCGGAGGCGGAGGCGAGTCACGGCCGGCTCTCGGCCGAGACGCATGCGCGGATCCACCAGGCCGTGCTCGACTCGGGCCTCGCCGCGAACAACATCCCCAGGGAGTTCGGGGGCGGCGGGTTCAACCTGACCGAGCAGATCGTCGCCCACGAGCAGCTGGGCCGGCTCACGAACTGCCTCTGGGTGCTCGTCTGGTCGCCCTCCAACGTGCTCGTCCACGGCACGCCCGAGCAGATCGAGCGCTATCTGATCCCCGATGTCCGCGGCGAGCACCGCCACGCCTACGCGATCACCGAGGGCGACGCCGGCTCCGACCCGCGCGCGATCGAGGCCGAGGCGATCTGGAACGGCGAGCACTACGAGCTCTCGGGGACGAAGTGGTTCGTGACCGACGGCGACGTCGCGAGCTACTTCATCGTCCTCGCCTGGGCCGTCGACGGGAACGAGCGGTTGCCGGCGCTCTTCTTGGTCGACAAGGACTCGCCCGGCGTCGAGATGACGGCCGACCCCGATTTCACGCACAACTTCCCCTACCGGCATCCGGAGTTCACGTTCACGAAGACGCCCGTGCCGCGCGAGAACATCCTGGGCGAGCGCGGGCGCGGCTTCGAGCTGACCGGGGAGTGGTTCATCGAGGAGCGCGTCCACATCGCCGCCCGCTGCGTGGGCGCCTGCGACCGCCTGATCGAGCTCGGCACCGACTGGGCGCTTCACCGCGAGCAGTTCGGCGGGCGCATCTTCGACCACCAGGCCGTCTCGTTCGCCCTCGCCGACTGCGCCGCCGAGGTCACGGCCGCGCGCCTTCTCACCTACTACGTCGGCTGGCTGGCCGATACGGGCGCCGACCGCAAGCTCGTCCACCACAAGGCGGCGATGGCCAAGCTCGTCGCGTCCGAGACCGCGGGCCGGGTGGCCGACCGGGTCGTCCAGATCTTCGGCGGGCGCGGCTACATGCGCGAGAACCCGGCCGAGCGGCTGTGGCGTGAGCTTCGCGTCGACCGGATCTGGGAGGGGACGTCCGAGATCCAGCGGCTCATCATCGCCCGCGGCCTGGAGCGGCGCGGGCCGGCGACGCTCCTGGGGCTATGAGCCCTCGCCCGGCAGGTGCCCCAGCTTGTCGGGGTTCAGCACCGACCTGACCGCGATCACGACGCCGCCGGCGATCTCGAGCGCCGACACCCACACGACCCGGCCGTCTGCATCCGAGAACACGATCCCGGGCTCGCCGTTCACGAGCGCGGCCCGGTGGGTGAGGCCGAACTCGCGGGCCCGCCGGCCCCAGCCGACGAGCGCCTTGGCGACACGCTCGGCACCGACCAGCGGCGCCGGGATCGACGGCGCCTTGCCGCCGCCGTCGCCGTGCACGACCGCGTCGGGCGCGAGGAGCTCGATCAGGCCCTCCGTGTCGCCCTCGTCCCACGCCGCCAGGAAGCGGCGCGCCACCTCGTCGCGCTCCTCGCGGCTGACGTCGAACCGGTGCCGGCCCTCGTCGACGTGCGTGTGCGCCCGCGCCAGGATCTGGCGGCAGTTGGCGGGGCTCTTGCCGACGATCTCGGCGACGTCCGGGTAGGGGTAGTCGAACACCTCGCGCAGCAGGAAGACCGCCCGTTCGACGGGTGAGAGCTGCTCGAGCAGGTGCAGGAACGCCAGCGACAGCGAGTCCGCCGTCTCGGCGTGGCGGGCCGCCTCGTCGTCGACGAGCGGCTCGGGCAGCCATTCGCCGGGGTAGACCTCCCGCCGCGCCCGCGCCGAGCGCAGCTGGTCGATCGCGATCCGGGTCGTGACGGTCGCCAGGTAGGCCCGCGGCGACTCGGGGTCGCTGCCCGCCTCGTGGTAGCGCAGGTAGGCCTCCTGGACCACGTCCTCGGCCTCCGCGACCGAGCCCAGCATCCGGTAGGCGATCGCGAAGAGGTACCCGCGCAGCTCGTCGTGCGTCTCCATCGCCACCAATGACGAGATACCCCATCCGCCTGTGACGGTGTCACAGGTCGCGCGGCTGTCTCGTCCTCCCGTGAACGAGCCACAACGAGAAGGAGGACGAGATGCGAGTGTTCATCGCAGGAGCAACCGGAGCGATCGGGAGCCGGATGGTGCCGCTCCTTCTGGAGCGCGGCCACGAGGTCGTCGGCACGTCGCGGTCGAAGGAGCGCGCGGAGGAGCTCCGCGCCTGGGGCGCCGAGGCCGTCGTCCTGGACGTGCTCGACCGCGGCGCGGTCCACGACGCCGTCGCGACCGCGAGGCCCGATGCGATCGTCCATCAGGCGACCGCCCTCGCCGGCCTCTCCGACTACAAGCACTTCGACCGGGCGTTCGCCACGACCAACCGCCTGCGGACCGAGGGCACCGACGCCCTCCTCGCCGCCGCCCGGGCCGCGGGCGTGCGCCGGTTCGTCGCCCAGAGCTTCGCCGGCTGGCCGTACGCCCGGGAGGGCGGCCCGGTGAAGACCGAGGACGATCCGCTGGATCCCCATCCCGCGGCGGAGATGCGCGAGACGCTGGCCGCGATCCGGCACGTCGAGCGGGCGGCGGTCGAGGCGGGCGGCGTCGCGCTCCGTTACGGCGGCTTCTACGGGACGCCCACCGACGCCCAGATCGAGATCGTGCGCAGGCGCCGGTTCCCGATCGTCGGGGAGGGCGGCGGAGTGTGGTCGTTCGTGCACCTCGACGACGCGGCCATGGCGACCGTCCTCGCGGCCGAGCAGGGCGCGACCGGCATCCTGAACGTGGTGGACGACGATCCCGCGCCGGTGCGCGAGTGGCTGCCCGCCCTCGCCGACGCGGTCGGCGCGAAGCCGCCGCGGCGGGTGCCGAAGTGGCTGGCCCGGCTGCTCGGCGGCGAGGTGGGCGTCGTCCTCATGACCGACATCCGCGGCGGGTCGAACGCGCGTGCCAAGCAGGAGCTCGGCTGGGTGCTGCGATACCCGAGCTGGCGGGAGGGGTTCGCCGCCTCGTACGAGCAGGCGCGCCGCTACGCCGCGAGGCGCAGGTCGGTGCCCGTGTCGTCGTCGTCCTCGACCCAGCGCTGCTCGAGCCGCTCATAGCCGAGCTCGGCGTGGATGCGGTCGAGGGCGCGCTCGAGGTCGCGCGGCTGGCCCACCGGGGCGAAGATCGGGCTCTCGGACCCGTCGGTCACGAGCCGCCGGACGAGCACCATGCCGCTCGGGCGCACCTCGGCCCCCGGCTCGCGCAGGCGGGCGGTGAGCTCGTGCACCTTCGGCGCCATCTCGCGCAGCGCGGGGCGGTGCAGCGGGACGGAGCAGGGATGGTTGGTCGCGGCCACCTCGACGAAGCGCTCGAGCGTGTCGGCGAGCTGGCGGCGGCGGCGGATGTGGACGAGTTCGGCGGCACGGCGCGTGACCTCCGGGCCGCCGACGTGGCGGAAGCCGGAGAGCAGGATGTCGTCGAGGATGTCCGTGCGGTGCAGGTTGATGATCCGGCCGGCGGCGATCGCGCCGAGGCCGCCGATGACGGCGATCCCGGCCATCGTCTTGCCCATGCCCGGCTGGATCGCGCGCACCAGGTAGGCGCCCGCCAGCGCCAGCACGGCGAAGGCGAGCAGGGACGTCGCCACCGTGCGCGCGGTCTTCATGCGCTCGTTGACGACGGAAAGGGCGTGGATGAACTCTGCTGGGGTCATTTTGACTCGCTTGACCAGTACATCGATCATGGCGGGACGGTTCTTGAGTGGAAGCTGTGCCCTACCCCAAAACGGGGATGGGATACCGCAAACCGTCGATGCCACGCGGGCGTGCGCGCGGCGAAGATTCCGCCATGAGCAGCGCCAGCGCCAGTCCGTTCCACGAGGCCACCCTTCTGCTCGAGTCCGGGCTCTGCATCTGGTGCGAGTCCGCGCCGGCCTCCGAGGGGTCCCATCTGTGCCGGTCATGCCGGGCCGACGACCCCGACGGCGTGCTCGGCCCTCCCACCGCAGTCGCAACGCCGGCCGGGTAGCCGGTCCCGGAAAAGCGACGAGGCCGCCTGGGCAGAGACGGCCTCGTCTGTTGGGCTGTCCGGTGGGCCGCCGGACAACGTGCCCCCGCCGGCGGGTCGGCCGGCGTCGCGCGACAGCCCGAAGGCATCGCGCCGGGACACTCTTTACAAACCGACCGCCAGTTTACTGCAATTTCTTGCTCGTTGGCACGTGGATCGTCGAAAAACGCTCACGAGCGGACGCCCGCCGCACCAGGAGCCCGGTTACGCCGACGATCGCCGCCACCAGTACGTACAGGACGACGTCCGCTCCTGTGACCGGCAAGGCCGCGGCCGGGTGGGCGCTCAGGAGCGCAGTCGGCATCATGAGTCGAGGATACGGCGCGCGCTCCGCTCGCGCAACCACGACCGAACGCCCTCCACCTGCCACGCCAGCGGCCGGAATCCGGGCCGAAGCGACAGGGCGCGATCGTGCGCGTCCTCGGCGCTCGAGCCCGACTGCGCCGCCAGAAGCGCTATAGCAACTGCCGCCGACCGCTCCCGGCCGCCGCGGCAGTGGACGTAGACGACGCCCTCGGTGGCCGCCTCGACGGCCCGGTCGAGCACGTCCGCCGGCACCGTCGCGCCGTCGATCACCGGCAGGCGGTGCTCGACGATCCCGGTCAGGTCGCAGGCCGTCGCCACGGCCTCACGCTCGCCGTCCCAGTACTCGCGGTCCTCGCAGAGGTTGATGACGGCGGTCACGCCCTCGGCGTGGAGCGTCTCGACGTGGCGCGCCGAGACGGGCATGCGGCCCGCGAGGAGGGAGTCGGTGAGGCGTGTGTAGTCGAGCCGGCCCATGCGGCCAGCCTAGCGCCGGGGGCTATCGCCCAATGTCGTCGGACAGGCGCGCGGCCGCCTGCGCGGCGGCGTCCACCTGCCCGCGGAAACGCCGCTCGAGCTCGCGGGCGAGCTCCCTGTCGCGCCGCCGCTGCCTCAGTCTCTTCAGCAGTCTGCCCATGCCTGGAGGATGCACCAGCTCTTGGCAGAAGTCCAGGTTTTGCAGGTGAAAATGTGGCGTGCCCGCCGACCCCGTCTAGACTCGCGCGGATGTCCGCCGGGGCCCTGCTCGAGCTCGCCGTGAACGCCGCTCACGCGGCCGGCGAGCTCCTCCTCGGCCGCTTCGGAGAAACGCAGAGCGGGGTCGACGCGAAGAGCAGCGCGACCGACATGGTCTCGGATGCCGACCGCGACTCCGAGCGTATCCTGCTCGACGCGATCCAGGCGGCCCGCCCCGGCGACGGCCTGATCGCGGAGGAGAGCGGGCACCGGCCGGGGACGACCGGCCTGGTGTGGGTGGTCGACCCGCTCGACGGCACGACGAACTACCTCTACGGCATCCCGGCGTGGTCGGTGTCGATCGCCTGCCGCGATGCCGCGGGCGGCCTGGTCGCGGTCGTGCACGACCCCTCGCAGGGCGAGACCTTCACGGCGGCCCGGGGCTCGGGCGCGTTCCTGAACGGCGCCCCGATCGCGGCTTCGGCGCTTGCCGACCTCCCCCGCGCGCTGATCGGGACCGGGTTCGGGTACACGCCCGGGCGGCGGGAGGCCCAGGTCGCCGCGCTGACGCACGTGCTCCCGCGCGTGCGCGACGTGCGCCGGGCCGGCTCCGCGGCGATCGACCTGGCCTGGGTGGCGTGCGGGCGGCTGGACGGGTTCTACGAGGCCGGGATCCGCGACTGGGACCGGGCCGCGGGGCTCTTGCTCGTGCGTGAGGCCGGCGGGTCGACCGACATTCTCGACCCGGGGCTCGACGGAGTGGACTGTGTCGTCGCCGCCGGCAGCGCCCTGTACGATCCGCTGTGCGCCCTGGTGCGATCGGCCCTCTCGGCGGCGCGTGCCGAGGCCGATCGGCTACACTGACACAGGCCGTCGGTGTCGCCCCACGGCGCCCGCACACCCGACGGCAGGACGTATGACAGTTCGCTTCGAGGCCGACCCCGAAGCGGCAGCCCATCGCGTGGAAGCGTGGTGCGGAGAGCCGCTACTGCATGAAGGCGAGGACCCTGCGGTCGCGCTCGCCGAAGGCACGGTCCGGCGCGCGGCCCTGGACGCGGCCCTGGCCGAGATGGAGCGCGGCCTGCCCGAGCCGAGCTACGAGTGGAGGCGCGACTACGCGCTCGTCCTGGGGCTCGATCGCGTCCTGAACGACCCCCAGCCGAAGCTGGCCTCCGGCACGACGCTGCGCCGCCACCAGGTCGACGCGCTCGCCGGCCAGCTCGCCGCGCTGATCGGCGACCTCGAGCGGCGCGCGCTCCACGAGGACGACGAGAACGGCAACGGGAACGGCGAGACCGACGAGGTAGAGGAGGAGGACGAGGAGGAGGCCGGCGAGTTCGAGGCCGAGGACGAGGCCGGCGAGTACGAGGACGAGGACGAGGACGACGACGAGGATGACGACGAGGACGACGACGAGGATGACGAGGAGTACGCCGGGGACTGGCGCGATCCGGCGGTCGCCGCGGTCGAGCTCGACGACGACGACGTCCCCGTCGAGGAGCCGGCGCTCCCGGATGCAGGCGCCGGGCGCCGCTACCGGTTCAAGCACCCCACCGCCTCCGGCAAGACGATCGCCGCGGCCGGGTTCGTCGAGGCCGCCCGCACGACCGGCGTCCTCATCCTGACCCACCGCCGGCTCCTCGTGAACCAGTTCACGCGGGATCTAACGCACGAGGGCTACGCCGATCGCCTCCACCCGCCGGTCCTGATCGGCGAGCCCACGCCGCGCACCCCGCCGCTCACGATCAACACCTACGCGTGGTTCATCAAGCACGCCGACCAGATCAAGCGCGACGTCTACGGCGTGGTGGTGTGCGACGAGGCCCACACGGCCCTCGGCGAGAAGACCGCCGCGGCCATCCGCCGCTTCGCCGACCCGGTCTACATCGGGATGACCGCCACCGACCAGCTGCTCCAGAAGCACGTCGGCGACGTCTTCCCGGCCGAGGTGGCGGACTTCCCGCTCGCCGAGGCCGTCCGCCGCGGCGTCGTTGCCCCGCTGCGCTGCATCCGGGTGAAGCCGATCGCGTCGCTGCGCCAGGTCGAGATCGTGGGCGGCGAGTTCGACCAGGGCCAGCTGGCCGCGGCCCTCGACGTCGACCCCCTGAACCTGGCCGCCGCCGACCTCTACCAGAGCCGCTTCGGCGACACGCCGGGGATCGTCTACGCCGCCGGGGTCGACCACGCCGAGCGGGTCGCAGCCGCCATGCGCGCGATCGGGCTCGCCGCGGCCGCGGTCTCGGGCCGCACGCCGCCCCGCGAGCTGGCCGAGACGCTGGCCGCATACGAGCGCGGCGAGACCAACGTCCTCGTGAACGCGCAGATCCTGGCCGAGGGCTGGAACGCCCCCCGGGCCACGGTCTGCATGCACCTTGCGCCGACCGCGAGCCGCCGCGTCTACCAGCAGCGGGTCGGCCGCATCATGCGCCTGCACCGGCGCAAGGAGTCGGGCGTCGTCGTCGATTTCGCCGAGGCCGGCGCGCCGCACTCCGAGCGCGTGATCACGCTGCACTCGCTCCTCGACGTCGACGCCTTCCGGCCCGGCGGCCTCGTGACTCCGCCGCCTCCGCGGCGGCGGCGCGGACGGCGCAAGCCGGCGAAGCCGATCGTGAAGGAGGCGAACTGGATCGTCCCGGTGTCGGACGACCCGGAGCGACGGGTCGCCGTCATCGCCAACCAGTGGAAGCACGTCGACGCCTCGAAGCTGCCGCTCGACGAGCAGCGGGCGTGGGCGGTCGTGGCGGCGCGGCAGCTCGCGCCGGGCGACGTGCACGCGCTGACCGAGCGGATCGTCGGCCTGCAGCCGGAGGCGCGCGAGCTCTTCTTCTTCACCTGCGCGGCCGAGAACAAGCACCGCAAGCTGCGCCTCTCGAGCCTCGGGGACCTGGCGGCGGCCGGTCCCAGCCAGACGACGTTCGCGATGGCCTGCCGCCTGGTCGAGGCTGCGCCCACCTGGCAGCAGGACCGCGGCCAGGGGGCCAGGGTGCTGCTCCTTGCGATGGGCGACAGCAAGATCGAGGCGCCCGCCGACCGGATCGTCGCGTGGACGTGGCAGCTCGCCCGCGCCGCCCGCGACCACGAGTACCGCTACGCCGGGAGCCACATCCCCGACGGCCGCAGCCTCCTGGGCGCGCTGGCCGGGGCCAAGTCGGACTCCGAGCACAGCGAGGCCTGCCTGCGGCTCGCCGCCATCGCGCGCGACGCCCCGCTCGAGGCCGGCGCCGCCCTGCTGGCCGTCGCGGCGCCGCGGCGGGGGACGGCCGGCGAGCGGCTCGTCGAGTCGGCCCGGCGCGGCCTCTCCGAGGACCCGATCCGGCTTGCGGCCGCGCTCGGCGCAAATATCCCGGCGCCGGCGCAGCGCTCGAAGCAGGCCCGCAAGACCAAGCGCAAGGCCGAGAAGGCGGCCGAGACGGTGTCGTTCAACGGCGCCGTGGTGGGCTCGACGCCCCCGGCGACGCCGGTGAAGCGCGTCGACGGAGTGGTCGAGGTCGAGGTGTCCCCGGCGGTGGCGGTGCGGCTCCGCGACGACGCCGACGAGGTGCTCTCGACCCAGACCGGGCAGCCCGAGCTGCGCTGGCGTCTCTCGGGCGACGGCGGCCGCGTCTTCGCCAAGGCGGTCGAGGTGCGTGCGGCGGCCGCCGAGGCGGCACCGCTCGCCGTCTCCGTCCCGAAGCTTCTGAACGAGCCCGACCGCAGCGAGCGCACCGCGGCCGTGCGGGTCGACGGCGCCGGGCTCGTGCTCCCGCTCGAGGCCGACGAGGCATCGGTTTTGGCGGACGATGCCGCCCGCCGCGTCCTGGCCCAGCTCAAGCCCGCCGGCGTGCGCGGGAGGGTGCGGGTCGAGTTCGAGCTTCGCGGCTCCGACGGCGAGCTGGTGCGCGACTCGCGCCCCGGCGCGGTCCGCAAGATCGCCCGCGGCGAGCCCGTGGGCGCGTCTCCCGACCGGCGCGACCGCCGCCGAAGAAGCCGCGGCAAGCGCGGCCGGCGGGCCGGCGCGGCGGTGCAGGCGGAAGCTCCGGTGGCCGACCAGGCCGCGGCTCGCGCCGCGTCATAGCGGCGCTCCTCAGCGACGCGGGTCGAGCACGTTCTCCGGGTCGTTGACGACGATCGTCTCGACCATCTTGTCCCACAGCTCCTGGCGCGCGTTGTCCCACAGCAGCCAGAAGTAGACGACGAACCCGACGATCGTGATGCTGGCGAAGAGCTCGATGATCCACTTGCAAGGGATCTCGCGCGCGAACATCCGACCGCGGCGGGCGGACGTGAGCGTCTCCCGGCTCAGCACCCGCATCCCCAGGAGCTGCTTGGCCGGGGTCTGTCCACGACCCCACACGATGATGCTCCACACGAGCCAGCCGATGAGGAGCGTAAGGAGGATAAGCAGCCCGTCGAGGAGGTGCCCGCCGAGCCGGCGCCAGGCCGATGACAGCCTGACCGGCGCCGGCAGGTCGCGCATGAACGCCGGCCGGCCGGGGGTCGCATCGGGTCGGGTCGTATCGGGGGTCGGCGGCGGGCTCATGCCTTCGCTGCCGAGCGGGTCGTACGGGTCGAACCGCGGCTTGGGCGCCTCGTCCGGGCTCTCGGGTGGAGCGGCGACCGAGGCGCCGCAATTGGCGCAGAACCGCGCGTCGCTCGCGAGCTCTGACCCGCATTGGTGGCAGAACATCTAGGCCGCTGTCGCCCGCTCGGCGGCGGCCTGACGGTCCGCCACGAGGCGCTCGACGCCGTTCCGGTCGCCCGCCCGCAGGAGCTCGATCGGATCGGGGTCGCCGTTCACGATCGCCTCGAAGAAGTCGCGCCGGTGGGCGAACGTCGGGAGCGTCGCCTTGGCCCAGCCGCGGGCGTCGTTCAGGATCGCGGCCAGCTCGGCGTGCTCCGGGCCGTAGAGCTCGCCGATCTCGCGCTTCATCCGCTTTGCGAGCGCCGGGCTCGCCCCGGCCGTCGAGATCGCGATGGCGATCGGGCCCGCGCGGACGATGGCCGGGAGGATGAAGCTGCAGAGCGGCGGGACGTCGACGACGTTGCACAGCATCGCGCGCCGCTCGGCCTCCTCGAAGACGGCGATGTTCGTCTCAGTGCTGGCCGTCGCGGCGATCGCGAGGAAGTGGCCCTCGAGGTCGCCGGGGGCGAACGAGCGCTCCGTCCACTCGACGTCACCCGCCTCGGCGAGCGCCCGCACGCCGTCGCAGGCCTCCGGGGCGATCACGTGCGCCTCGGCGTCGCAGGCCAGGAGCCCCTCGATCTTCTCGAGCCCGACATCCCCGGCCCCGACCACCAGGCAGCGCCGGCCGGTGAGCCTGAGGCAGGCGATGTAGAAGGTGGTGTCGAGCATGTCGGCGACGCAGCGCTGGTCGCACAGCTCGAGCCGGTGCTGGCAGACGCACGGCTTTCCCCGGTAGGCCTGAGCGGGCATGCCGGGATGGTAGTGGGTAAGATCGACCGCCCATGCCCTACAGCCGGTCCGAGAACGAGCTGGTGTCGGCCGTGATGTCGGGACGCCTCCTGGTCGCGGCGCCGACCGACACGCTGGCAGATGCCGCCCACCGCATGGCCGACCGACGCGTCGGCGCGATCCTCGTCGTCGACGGCGATCACCTGGCCGGCATCATGACCGAGCGCGACGTGCTGCGCGCGGCCGGGCGCGGGAGCATCGAGGGGACGGTCGCCCAGTGGATGACCGCCGATCCCGACACGGTGCCGCCCGACGCCACGATCGGCATGGCGGCGGCGATGATGGTGCACGGCGGCTACCGGCACGTGCCCGTCGTGGACGGCGGGAAGCTGGTCGGGATCGTGTCGATCCGCGACCTCCTGACGCTGCCGTCCGAGACGCCGGCCGGCGCGTAACTCCAAGTCGCCGCTCCAGGGAAGCAGCTTGACTCCTGACCGTCCGGCGCTCGCGGCTGTGAGCGGGCCGAGTCCACGGATCGGTATCTACCGCCGATGCAAGGCGTCGATCGGGGCACGCACGTGTACCCCGTCGGCGCGCCGAGGATAGCCGCGCGCCGCGCCCCCGCCTCGGAGGTAGGCTTGGCGGCATGAGCACAGGAGTCTTCACCCTTCCCGAGCCGGGCAACGAGCCCGTACGTGAGTACGCGCCCGGGTCGCCCGAGCGCGCGAGCCTCAAGGCGACGCTCGACGAGATGTCGGGCCGCCAGGTCGAGATCCCGATGGTGATCGGCGGCGAGGAGGTGCGCACCGGCCGCACCGCCGACGTCGTCATGCCGCACGACCACCAGCACGTTCTCGGCCAGTACCACCAGGGCGGCGAGGCGGAGGTCGCCCGCGCGATCGCGGCGGCCGCGGAGGCGCGGCGCGAGTGGGCCGCGATGTCGTGGGAGGCGCGGGCGGCGGTCTTCCTGCGCGCAGCCGAGCTCCTCACCGGGCCCTGGCGCGACACGCTGAACGCCGCGACGATGCTCGGGCAGTCCAAGACCGCGTTCCAGGCCGAGATCGACGCGGCCTGCGAGCTGGCCGACTTCTGGCGCTGGAACGTCTCGTACATGCACCGGCTGATGAGCGAGCAGCCGACATCGTCGCGGGGCATGTGGAACCGGATCGAGTACCGCCCGCTCGAGGGCTTCGTGTTCGCCGTCGCGCCGTTCAACTTCACCGCGATCGCCGGCAACCTGCCGACGGCGCCGGCGATCATGGGGAACACCGTCGTCTTCAAGCCGGCTTCGACGGCCGTCTACTCCTCCCACTTCCTGATGAAGATCTACGAGGAGGCAGGCCTGCCGCCGGGCGTCATCAACATGGTGCTGGGCTCGGGCCGCGACATCGGCGACCCGGTGCTCCAGCATCCCGACCTGGCCGGCGTCCACTTCACCGGATCGACCTCTGTCTTCCAGGGCATGTGGCGCACGGTCGGCGGGAACATCGACCGCTACCGCACCTATCCGCGGCTGGTCGGCGAGACCGGCGGGAAGGACTTCATCTTCGCCGACCCCTCCGCCGATCCGGCAGCGGTCGTCACCGCGGTGGTGCGCGGCGGCTTCGAGTACCAGGGGCAGAAGTGCTCTGCGGCCTCACGGGTCTATGCGCCCTCCAACCTGTGGCCTCAGATGCGCGAGGCGCTGGCCGAGCAGGTCTCGGAGATCCGGATGGGCGACGTGCGCGACTTCCGCAACTTCATGGGCGCCGTGATCGACAAGGCGTCGTTCACGACCCAGAAGGAGGCGGTCGAGATGGCGTCCGGCTCCGGCGACGCCAAGCTTGTCGTGGGCGGCGAGACCGACGATTCCACGGGCTACTTCGTGTCGCCCACGGTCGTCGAGACCTCCGACCCCGGATTCGACCTCATGCGGCGCGAGCTCTTCGGCCCCGTCGTCACGGCGTTCGTCTACGACGAGAAGCGGGTCGACGACACGCTCGAGCTGGTCGACGCGACGTCGCCCTACGCGCTCACGGGTGCCGTCTTCGCGACCGACCGGCGCCGGATCGAGCACGCGGCCAATGCCCTGCGAAACGCGGCCGGCAACTTCTACGTGAACGACAAGCCGACCGGCGCGGTCGTCGGCCAGCAGCCGTTCGGCGGCGCGCGGGCCTCGGGGACGAACGACAAGGCCGGGTCGATGTGGAACCTGATCCGGTGGGTCAGCGCGCGGACGATCAAGGAGACGTTCGTGCCGCCGACCGACTACCGCTACCCGTTCATGGGCGAGGAATAGGCCGGATCTCAACCGCCCCGGCCGACCGGCCGATGTTGTGAGGGTGGACGCAGAACGGCGTGAGCTCTTCCGGGTCATGGTCCGGCTGCCGGTGCGCTGCCTGGCGGTGGCCGCCGACGGCTCGGCGAGCCTGATGATGGTGCGGTCGGTCGACCTCTCGGCCGGCGGCGTCTGCGTCGTCTCGGACCGGGTGCTGCGCGCGGGCGACCTGGTGCGGCTCGCGTTCCAGGTGCCGGACGGGACGCCGTTCAAGCTCGAGGGCCACGTGGCCCACGCCGAGCTCTTGCACGACGGCATGCGCCGCTACGGGCTGGAGTTCGCCGAGCTCGACCTGGCGACCGAGCAGCGCATGTTCAAGGCCGTCTTCGAGCAGGAGCAGGTGAACGCCGGCCGCCACGCGCACGTGCGGATGACGGTGTGGGAGCCGGTCATGTGCCGCCTCGACGGCGAGCCGAACGCCTTCCCCGGGCACGCGCTCCAGCTCTCCGCCGACGACGTCCAGGTGATCACCCGCCGATCGCTGTGCGCCGGCGAGCGCCTGCACGTGGAGATGGAGGACGCCGGCCTCGGGTTCCGGATCGACGCCGAGGCGGTGGTGGCCGACGTCCAGCGCGACGCGCGCGGCTCGCATGTCGTCACGCTGGCGTTCGACGGCCTCGACCGGATCACCCGCTCGAGCATCCTGCGCCGCGCGTTGGAGCAGGAGCGCCGCGAGCGGGCCGGCGAGTGAAAAGACGGGGTCAGACCCCAATTTTTCAGCCGGCGTAACGCGACTGCGGCCATGGCGGGCCGATCACCGGGGTGAGATGTCACGCGTTACCCGGATCGCCCCAGTCGTCGGATGGCACCTGCTGGCCGTGGCCCTTTCAGCGGTTTCGGTACTGATCGGCGCGTTCGCGATGCTCATCACCCTCGCGGCGGGCGGCGCGATCCCGATCATCTGCAGCGATGGCGACCCCCACTTCGACACGCCGCCGATCTCTGCATACCTGCCGGCGGTGGTCGCGACGCTGATCGGGACGGCCGCGCTGGCCGTCGTGATCGCGGCGATCTTTCGCTACGGCCGGGTCGTCTCGCCGCGGGTGGGAGGAGTCGTCATGGCGCTGCTCGGTCCAGCGTCGCTCGGCCTCTACGCGATCGTCACGACCTACCTGGGCTACCAGGAGCAGGGGCCGAACACGCCCTGTAGCCGACAGGATCAGTCGCACTCGCTCGAGTGGGCCGTCGCGGTCTGGGTCGCGTTGGTCGGTGTCTTCCTCCTCGTGAGCGTTATCAGAACCGCTCGTGAAAATTTGTGCCTGACCCCGGTTTTTCATCGGGGTAGGCTCCCGGCATGCGCGTCGCGGTGATCGGACTGGGGACGATGGGCGGTCCCATGGCGCGGCACTTGATCGAGGCCGGGCACAAGGTGACGGTGCACAACCGCACCCGCGAGCGTGAGGAGCCGCTGGCCGCGCTCGGCGCCGCACGGGCGGCCTCGCCGGCCGAGGCGGCGCAGGGCGCCGATGCGGTCCTGACCTGCGTCTCCGACACGCCCGACCTCGAGCAGGTGCTGCTCGGCCCCGGCGGCGTCGCCGAGGGCCTCGCGAGCGGCGGCCTCGTCGTGGACTGCTCCACCGTGTCGCCGTCGACGACCGCCGAGATCGCCGCCCGGCTTGGCGAGCGCGGGATCGGGATGGTCGACGCGCCGGTCTCGGGCGGGTCGGAGGGCGCCGAGAAGGGGACGCTGACCATCTTCTGCGGCGGGAGCGACGCCGACTTCGCCCGCGCCGGGGAGATCCTGAACGCCTTCGGCAGCCGCATCACCCACCTCGGCCCGAGCGGCGCCGGCCAGACGGCCAAGGCCGTGAACCAGGTGATGATCGCCGGCACGTACGCGAGCGTCGGGGAGGGGATCGCGCTCGCGCAGGCGGCCGGGCTCCCGATCCCGGAGCTGCTCGAGGCGCTCTCGGCGGGCGCCGCGGCCTCGTGGGTGCTCACCAACCGGGCCGGCAACATGGTCGCCGACGCCTACCCGCTCGGGTTCAAGCTGGCGCTCCACCGCAAGGATCTCGGGATCGCGCTCGACGAGGCCGCTCGCGAGGGCCTGCCGATGGCGGTCAGCGAGACGGTCGCGGCCCAGGAGGACGAGCTGATGGCGGCGGGCCACGGCGACGAGGACGTGAGCGCCGTCGCCCGCATCCCCAAGCGCACGTCGGGGCAGCCGGCATGACCCTCGTCATGTACATGAAGCCGGGCTGCCCGTGGTGCGAGGAGCAGCGCGATCGGTTCCGCTCACAGGGCGTGGAGTGGGAGGAGCTCGACGCCAAGGCCGATCCGGCCGCCCGCGCCGAGCTCATCCGCTACACCGACGGCACGCGGACGGTGCCGACCGTCGTCGAGGATGGGCGGGTCGTCTCCGTCGGCTTCGACGGCCACGGCTGACACGCCTGAGCCCGCCGGTCGGCGGGCGCGGGGCGCACCCTAGACGCGCGCCGGCAGCGGATCGAGCTCGAAGGGCATCAGGGCGAGCGCCTCGTCGTAGCGGTGAAGCACCGACGCGCGGTCGGGCCCGGCGAGCGCGATCACGGCGAGCCGGTGGCTCACCACGTCGTCGTCGTTCTCGGACAGCCGCTGCCCCGCGCGGACGAGCACCTCGACGTGGGCGTGCCCGAAACGCTCGAGGACGGTCGTGGGGTCGGGCACCGAGCGGACGATCGCGTCCTCGTACGTCCGCATCAGGAAGCTCGCCGCCACCATGTCCCCGCGCGGCGGCGGCAGGTGGGGCGTCCCGCCGCTCGCGATCTCGAGCTGAAGCTCGTACGTGGAGACGCCGTGCACGGCCTTGACGAGCGGTGCGAACTGCGACGCCATCCGCCCGTTCACCTCGACGATCGTCACCGAGCCGTCCGGCCGGACGAAAAACTCGATGTTGAAGAGCGACCTGTCGAACCCGAGGGCCGGCATCAGCCGCGCCGCCACCTCGGCCATCTTCGCCTGCACCGCCGCCGGGAGGGCGCTCGGATACTCGAACCGCAGGAAGCTGATCTCGTTCGGGTGCATCACGGCATCGGTCACGCCGATCGGCGTCATCCGGCCGCCGCACATGAACCCCTCGAACGTCACGAGCAGGCCGTCGAGCAGCTCCTCGGCGATGAGCGTCCTGAACGTCCGCCCCTCGAGCGCGCGGTCGTAGGCGGTGACAGCGTCGATGTGGGCGCGCGCCTCGGCGAGCGCTGCCGCGTACCCGGCGGGCGACTCGATCTTGTACGCAAGCTGGGACAGGTGCGCCGAGACGGGCTTCAGGAAGAAGGGAAGCGGCAGCGGCGGCCCCGTGTCCGGCGCGTCGAGGTCGACCTCGGCGAACGCCGGCGTCGCCTCGGGCACGGCCTCGGCCTGGATTCGGCGCGACGCGAGCTTGTCGTGGCAGCGCATGAACGCCGCCCGGCCTGGCCCCGGCACTCCCAGGCGCTCGGCGAGCACGGCGGCGAGGTGGCCCGTCGCGTCGCTCGACCCGATGACGCCGTCGGCCGCCGGTCCGAACCGCGCCATGTGGTCGATGAACCCCCTCGCGTCGAACCCCGGGCGAATCGGCTCGCCGGCCAGTCGGACGGCGAAGCGCTCCATGATCCGCTCGTCCGCCAGGTTCAGGCGGTCGCGCTGCCCGGGGCAGAGGACGAGGACGGTCGGGGTGTGGTGGTCGTCAGTCACGGTGTCGGCCGAATTGCGACGAACTCGCGGCGCCGGGGCCAGGGGCGCCGCCACCGTTCTCATCCTACGTCCAGATGCGCTCCGCGGTTCGCGCGAGCACCTCAAGCTTTGCACGCTGGTCGTCGGTCGTGACGGCATTCCCGACGATCGAGGTCGCAAAACCGCATTGGGGGCTGATCGCGAGCCGCTCGAGGTCGACGTGGGCGGCCGCCTCGCGGACACGCCGCTCCAGCTCGTCCGGCGTCTCGCGCCGCCCCGACTTGGTCGTGACGAGGCCGAGCACCACCATGCGGTCGTCGGGCACGTGCTCGAGCGGCTGGAACGAGCCCGACCGCTCGTCGTCGTACTCGAGCAGCAGCCGGTGGGCGGCGACGCCTGAGAAGACGCGCCGGGCGATCGGCTCGTAGCCGCCCGACGCCAGCCACCGGCTGCCCTGGTTCCCGCGGCAGAGGTGGAACCCGAACGTGACGCCTGGCGTGCCCCTGCATGACCCAGTTGTCGAGCTCGATGCCGCGGTCGAGCCAGTCCTCGACCGACCAGCCCTGCGACTCGTAGAAGGCGCGCGTGCCCGCGTCGATCAGGAGCGGGTAGTGCGGCGCATCGAGCTGGATGTAGGTGCAGCCCAGCCGGGCGAGCTCGGCGATCTCGTCGCGGGTGATCGCCGCGATGTCCTCCAGGAAGGCGTCGAGCGTCGGATAGGCCTCGCGTGAGTGGGTCGGCGACCACAGGTTGGCGTAGAGGCTGGGGCTGGTGAGCGTCACCTTCGGGATCGCGGTCGCGCGCCCGCGCAGATAGGTGAAGTCCTCCGCGGCGATGTGCCTGACACGCCGCAGCGGCTCGCGCACGCCGAGACCCTCCGGGCGCTCGCTGGAGCGGTCGCCCACCTCGTCGCCGTGCCAGTCGCCCCACAGATATGCCTCGAGCGGCACGGTGCCGAACCCAGAGACGGCGTCGGGGAGGCCGCTCTGGAACGAGAGCCGCCGCATCTCGCCGTCGGTCACGACCTCGATCCCGGCGTCCTCCTGGAGCCCGACGGCGGCGTCGACCGCGCGGTCCTCAGCGCGCTTCAGCTCGGCGGCGGACGCCTCGCCGCGGTCGAAGCGCTCGCGGACGGCGAGCAGGGCCGGAGGCCGCAGCAGGCTTCCGACGACATCGGTATGGGCGGTGATCATGGCGGCGAGTGTAGCCACGCCCGCAGAGGGGAACTGCCTGCTCTGTGATACTGCCGCGGATGCCGGCCGGCATTCACACCAGCGAGCTCTCGACGCGGATCGCCTCGGCGCTCGAGGAGGCGCGCTGGCGGACGCTGCGCGCGCTCGCGCCGCTCTCCGACGCCGATCTGAACGCCCAGCCGTCGTCGATCCTCTCGCCGCTCGTCTGGGATCTGGCGCATATCGGCCACCAGGAGGAGCTGTGGCTCCTGCGGACGCTCCACGGCGAGCGGCCGACCGAGCAGCGCTTCGACGACATCTACACGGCGTGCGAGCACGAGCGGTCGGAGCGCGCAGAGCTCGGGCTCCTGGCGCCGACGGACGCCTACGACTACGTCGCGCACGTGCGCGGGCGCGTGCTGCGTCGCCTGCCGGGCGAGCGCTTCCCCGATGAGGAGCCGCTGCGGCGTGGCGGCTACGGCTACCACATGGTGATCCAGCACGAGCACCAGCACAACGAGACGATGCTCCAGGCGCTCCAGATCCGTGAGGATCTCGTCCACCCGTTCGCCGAGCTGTGGCGGCCGGCGGTGATCGAGGATGGCCCGTCGGTGGCGCGGTTCGACGCCGGCGAGCTCGTGATGGGGTGCGACGACTTCGGGTGGGCCTACGACAACGAGCAGCCGGCCCATGTCGAGCGGACCGACGCGTTCGCGATCGACACCCACCCGGTGACGAACGCGGAGTACGCCCGGTTCGTCGCGGTCGGTGCAGAGCCGCCGATGTACTGGCGGCGTGGGGTGGGCGGCTGGTCGCGGGTGCGGTTCGGCCGGGTCGAGCCACTGCCGCCCGACGAGCCGGTGCAGCACATCTCGTTCCACGAGGCCGAGGCCTACGCGCGGTGGGCCGGCGGGCGGCTCCCGACCGAGCCGGAGTGGGAGCGGGCGGTGGCGCGGCTCTCCTATGTCGGCCAGGTGTGGGAGTGGACGTCGTCGAGCTTCGAGCCGTACCCCGGCTTCCGGGCGTTCCCCTACGACGGGTACTCGGCCGTCTTCTTCGGAACGGGCGACTACCGGGTGCTGCGGGGTGGCTCGTGGGCCACCCACGGCAAGGTCGGGCGGCACACGTTCCGAAACTGGGACCTCCCGATCCGGCGCCAGATCTTCGCGGGCCTCAGGCTCGCCTACGACGCGTAGGCGCTATCCCGGAGGCGGGCGCGCGATCCAGCGGCGTTCGGTGTGCCAGCGGCGCATGGTTCGTGGGCTGGGTGGGTGTGCGGCGCCGTGTTGGTGGATGCGGCGCAGCGCTGCGATGACGGTGTGGGCGGGGTGGCCGGCGGCGAAGGCGTGTTCGGCGGTCTGGCGCAGTTCGGGCCAGGCGTAGGAGCCGGGTCGGGGGCGGGCTTCCTTGCCGCTGCAGGCTTGGAGGTGGCGGCGCAGGGCGTTCGATCTGGCGACGGTGAGGCAGCCGTGTGCGTGCCATAGCCGTTGCAGTGTGAGGACGAAGTCTCTGCCGCTGCGTTGGGTTTGGAACTGGTGGGAGGCGTGGCCCTGGCAGAGGTGGATGGACACGCCGTATCCGAGCTCGACGAGCCTGGTCCTTCCGCGGGTGCGTTCGACGCAGATGGCGCACACGGCCTGCTTGGTGGGGACGCGGCTAGCCTTGTAGAGGGTGGGCAGGTAGCGCTCGGACGGCATGGGGTGAGTGTGGCGGGCGAGGTGTTGCAGGTGGGTGACGGGGTGTGTCGAGTGTGTGGAGAAAGTCGAATGACTTCCAGTAGCCGGCCTAGTGGCCATACCCCCGCGAACCAGCAGCGTTGTCGGCCTTGCCGTCGCCGCCCGGCCAGCTCTCAGGATGAGCGCCGGCCGGGCGCGAAGGGCGAGTGACACGCCTCGATCCCCTACCCAGCCTGTGCGACCATCGCGGCCGGCATGCCCCCAACTGCGGATCCGCCAACCAGCGCCGCCGAGCTCGCCCAGCGCGTGCGTGGAGGCGAGGTGCGTGCTGAGGAGGCCGTGGCGGCGGCGATCGGCCGCGCTGAGGCGAACCAGGCCCGGCTGAACGCCGTCGCCGTCCCCCGCTACGAGGAGGCCGTCGCCGCCGCCCTTCGCCTGGACCAAGCCGGCCCGCCGCGGCTCCCGCTCGTCGGCGTGCCCGTCACCGTGAAGGAGTCGTTCGACCTGGCCGGGACGCCGTCGAGCGGGGGAGTGGAGGCGCTCGCGCGCACGCGCGTGACGAGCAACGCCGCCGTCGTCGATGCGCTCCATGCGGCGGGCGCGGTCGTGATCGCCAAGGGCAACGTGGCCCAGCTCCTGTGGTTCGCCGAGACCGACAATCCCGTCTACGGCCGCACGTCCAACCCGCACGCGCTCGACCGTTCTCCGGGCGGGTCGAGCGGGGGCGACGCCGCGCTCGTCGCAGCCGGGGTGGTGCCGGTCGCGGTCGGCACCGACCTGGGCGGGAGCGTCCGCCAGCCGGCGCACTGCTGCGGCATCGCCGCGCTCAAGCCAACCGCGGGCCGCGTGTCCCTGGCCGGCACCCTCGACGAGCGCCTCTTCGCCGGCTTCCCCTGGATCGCGAACCAGCCCGGCATCTTCGCCCGTGACCCGGCCGACCTGGGCCTCGTGCTCGCCGTCCTCGGCGGCCCCGCCCACGCCGCCTCGCCAAGCGGCCTGCGTGTTGGCGTGATCGAGACGAACGGCGTCGCCGACCCCCACCCGGCGGTGCGCCGCGCGGTCGAGATCGGCGCGCATGCCGCCGCCCAAGCGGGCGCCGACCTCGTCCCCTTCACGCCGCCCGCCGCCGGGCACGCCCTCGACCTCTTCGACGCGGTCTTCGTCTCGGACGGCGGCGAGGCGCTCGAGCGCGCGCTGGCCGGGACGCCCGCCCACCCCCGGGTCAGCGCCGCGATCGCCGCCGCCCGCGGCCGCGCGCTCGGCCCCGCAGCCGCCGCGAGCCTCGACGCCGACATCGCCGCCTACCGCCGCACCTTCGCCGCCGCCCTCGACCGCCAGCGCCTCGACGCCGTCCTCGGCCCGGCCCACCCCGTCCCGGCCGTCCCGCACGGGACGAGCGACCGGCACGTCCGCGGCCAGAGCTACGCCTCGCTCTGGAACCTGCTCGGCTACCCCGCCGGCGTCGTCCCCGCGACCGCCACCGCCGACGGCCTCCCGGTCGGCGTGCAGGTCGCCGCCCGGCCGTGGCGCGAGGACGTCGTGCTCGGTCTCCTGGCCGCGATCTCCACCGCTGAACCGCCTTCCCGGAACATTGCGGACCGGTGAAATGTGCTACGGTCGCACGGTGGTTCGTCGCAACCATTACGGGTGAGGTTCGGCGCAGTGGCGACGAACGGACGGAGACTCGACGGGATGTGGCAAGGTCGCTCTCCGGCATGCTCCTGACGCGGCCGTCCGATGGACGAGGCCGCTGCCAACCTGTTCCATGAACGACCGTCCAACTCTCAGAAGGTGCAGCGACCAGGAAGCGAGGATTGCGTGAACGATCTCGAGTACCACCTCTACGAGGAGGCGAAGGCCGGCCGGATGACCCGCCAGCAGCTTCTCGTCCGTGCGAGCGTGATCGGTGCCTCCGTGCCCGCCCTGGCGGCCATCCTGGCGGCATGCGGCGGAGGCGGCGCGAGCTCGAGCGGCGGCGGGAGCAGCAGCGCGGGCGCCGTCAAGCGCGGCGGCACCGGGGTCTTCGGCATCACGAGCCCCGCGCAGGACGTCGACCCGGTGACGATGTTCAACACCGGCTCGATCATGACGACGCAGCTGGCCTGCGACTACCTCGTCTTCCCCGACGAGAAGTACGTGCTCCAGCCGCGCCTGGCGACGAAGTGGGAGGCCGGCTCGACGCCGGACACCTGGACGTTCACGATCCGCCAGAACGTCCAGTGGCACGACGGCACGCCGTTCACGGTGGACGACGTCGTCGCCTCGTTCGACCGCATCACCGACCCGAAGGTCGGCTCGGCGGCGCTGTCCGCGTTTGCGGGCGTGCTCTCGAAGGGCAACGTGGAGAAGGTCGACGAGCAGAGCGTGACCTTCCACCTCGACCGCCCCTACGGCGACTTCCCGTACCTCGTCTCGTCGTTCAACTACAACTCGGTCGTCCTGCCGAAGAACTACGAGATCGGCTCGTTCACCAAGGGCAACGTCGGGACGGGCCCGTTCATCCTGAAGACCTTCTCGGTCGACCAGGGCGTGACGTACACGAAGAACCCGAACTACTGGGGCCAGGGCCTGCCGTACCTGGACGCCGCGCAGATCAAGTACTTCGCGGACACGCCGCCGATCGTCCTCGCCATCCAGGGCGGGTCGATCGACGTCTTCCCGCAGGTGCCGTTCCAGGGGTCGCAGGCGCTCTTCAGCGACTCCAACATCCACGTCACCGAGACGCCCTCGAGCGAGTACCGCACGCTCCAGATGCGGGCCGACCAGGCACCGTTCGACAAGAAGGAGGCCCGGCAGGCCGTCGCCTACGCGCTCGACCGGCCCGGCCTCGTCCAGGGCCTCTTCGACGGGCGCGCCGACCTCGGTAACGACCACGCGTTCGCCCCGATCTACCCGGGCTCGCCCACGACGTCGGACGTGCCGCAGCGCACGCAGGACATCGACAAGGCCAAGCAGCTCCTGTCGACCGCCGGCTCGAGCTCGCTGAACGTCACCCTGACCACGGAGCAGTTCCTGGAGATCCCGCAGTACGCGCAGTTCATCAAGCAGATGCTCGCGCCGGCCGGGATCAACGTCCAGCTCGACATCCAGCCGCAGACCAAGTTCTACGGCACGGGCGCGAACCAGCCGTGGCTCCAGGTGCCGTTCGGCATCACCGACTGGGGCGCACGCGGGACGGCCGGCCAGACCATCGACCCGGCGTACCTGTGCCGCTCGGTCCCGAAGCCCGACCTGTCGAACGCCGGCGCGTGGAACTCCGCGCACTGGTGCAACGAGCAGTTCGACAGCCTCGTCCAGCAGTTCGAGGGCGAGGTCGACGAGCAGAAGCGCAAGGACCTGGCGGTCCAGGCCGCGACGATCCAGCAGGACGAGGTGCCCGACGTGATCGCCTACTGGATCCACGAGCTGCGGGCGACGCGGACGAACGTCCACGGCATCGCGCCGGGGCCGACGTTCCACCTCGACGCGCGAGCGATGTGGAAAGCCTGACCATGAACGGGGCCGGCGCTTCGATACCGGGGCGCCGGCCCGGCCCTCTGCGTCGGTAGGATTGGTCGATGGGCCGCTATGTGCTGAGACGGCTCGGCCTCACGGCCATCACGCTCGTCCTCGTGTCGTTCGCCGTGTTCGCGGCCGCCCAGGTGCTGCCCGGCGACGTCGGCCGCACGATCCTCGGGCCGTACGCGAGCCAGCAGCAGGTCGACCAGCTGAACCACCAGCTCGGCGCCGATGAGCCGATGGCCAAGCGCTACGTCACGTGGGCGGGGGACTTCGTCCGCGGTGACTGGGGCGAGTCGCCCATCCAGCGGGTCCCGGTGCGGCCGCTCGTGCTCGACCGGCTCAAGAACTCGCTCATCCTGGGGGCCTTCGCGCTCGTCCTGATCGTGCCGTTCTCGGTGGCGCTCGGCGTGTTCGCGGCGCTCAACTACGGCAAGGCGCTCGACCGCATCATCTCGATCTCGGGCCTCTCGTTCGTGGCGCTGCCCGAGTTCGTGGTCGGCGTGGTCGTGATCGTCATCTTCGCCGTGCAGCTGGGCTGGTTCCCGACCACCTCCCAGGTCCCGAGCGCCGACCCGGTCGACATCGTCCGCCAGTGCCTCTTGCCCTCGATCCCGCTCATGTTCGTGCTCTTCGGCTACATCTCGCGCATGGCCCGGGCCGGCACGATCGAGGCGCTGCGCTCGAACTACACGCGGACGGCGGTGCTGAAGGGCCTTCCGCAGCGCCACGTCATCGTGCGCCACGTCCTTCGCAACTCGCTGCTTCCGACCATCACGGTGGTGAGCGTGCAGGTGGGCTACCTGGTCGGCGGCCTCGTCGTGGTCGAGACGCTCTTCAGCTACCCGGGCATCGGGGAGCTGATCCTGAACGCCGCCACGGGTCACGACCTGCCGACGCTCGAGGCGTCGGTGCTGATGATCGCGCTCATCTACACGGCGTCCAACCTCGTCGCCGACGTCGTGACCGCCCTGCTCAACCCGCGGGTGAGGCTGGCCGCGTGAGCACCCTCGACGAGCAGGGCGTCGCCGGCCTTCCGGACGGCGCCGCCGCCCAGGTCGACGTCCGCCGCCTGCGCCGGCAGCGGCGCGCCGAGCTGGTCTCGGCGGTGCTCCACTCCAAGACGTTCCTGGTCGGCCTGGGGATCGTGGTCTTCTGGCTCGTCTCGGCGCTCACCTGGCGCTGGGTCGTCTCCGACCCGCAGGCCGTCGATCCGGCGGCCACCCTCGCCGCCCCCAGCGGGGACCACTGGTTCGGCACCGACAACCTCGGCCGCGACGTCTTCGCGCGGGTCATCGCCGGCGCGGCGCCGGTGCTGACGATCGCGCCGCTCGCGACGCTGCTCGGGCTCTTCGGCGGCATCGCGATCGGGCTCGTGACCGGCTACTACCGCGGTTGGATCGACGACGTCTTCAGCCGGATCGTCGACGCGCTCCTGGCGTTCCCGCTCATCATCATGGCGGTGCTCGTGCTGGCGTCGCTGGGGCGCGAGACGCGCAACGTGATCCTCGTGATCGGGATCATCTTCACGCCGCTCATCGCACGCACGGTGCGCTCCGCGGTGCTGATCGAGCGCGAGCGCGAGTACGTGGCCGCGGCGCGCCTGCGCGGCGAGCGCGGGCCGAGGATCATGGTCGTCGAGATCCTGCCCAACATCACCGGCCCGATCATGGTCGAGGGGACGATCCGGCTCGGGTATGCGATCTTCGCCGCGACGACGCTGGCGTTCCTGGGGCTCGGGATCCAGGACCCGTCGCCCGACTGGGGCCTTGCGATCGCCAACGGCCGCGCCTACCTGCAGGTGGCGTGGTGGATGGTGCTCTTCCCGGCGACGGCCCTGGCGACGCTCGTCGTCGGCGTGAACCTCGTGGCCGACGGCCTGCGAAGGGCGATCGAGGAATGAGCACCACCGAGCGCCGGCAGGCGGTGGGGATCGAGGGGCTGACGGTCGCCTACCGGCGGCGCGGCCGGCTCCTGCGGGTGCTCGACGACGTGTCGTTCTCGATCGGCTCCGGCGAGGCCTACGGCCTCGTGGGGGAGTCCGGCTGCGGCAAGACCACGGTGGCGATGTCGCTCATGCGCTACCTGCCCGAGAACGCGGTCGTCGAGTCCGGCCGCATCCTCTTCGGCGACGAGGACGTGCTGGCCGCGAGCCCGTCGACGCTGCGGACCTGGCGCGGCGACCGGATGGCGATGGTCTACCAGGACCCCGCGTCGGCGCTCAACCCGTCGATCAGGGTCGGCGAGCAGATCGCCGAGGTCTACCGCTTCCATAAGGGCATGAGCCGCTCCGAGGCGCTCGGGGCGGCCGTGGAGATGCTCTCGACCGTCCAGATCTCGGCCCCCGACCGGGTCGCCCGCCGCTACCCGCACGAGCTCTCCGGCGGCCAGCAGCAGCGGATCATGTTCGCCATGGCGCTCGCCACCGACCCCGACCTGCTCGTGCTCGACGAGCCGACTACGGGCCTCGACGCCACCGTCGAGGCCGAGGTGCTCGACCTGGTCGAGCAGCTGCGCGCGCAGTTCGACGCCTCGATCCTGTTCGTGAGCCACAACCTCGGCATCGTCGCGCGCATGTGCGAGCGGGTCGGCGTGCTCTACGCCGGCCGCCTGATCGAGGAGGGGCCGGCGAAGGAGCTCTTCCGCGCACCGCGCCACCCGTACACGCTGGCGCTTCTTCGCTGCATGCCGCGTATGGGCATGCGCAAGGACGTCGACCGGCTCGACCCGATCCCCGGGTCGCTGCCGCCGATCGGCGTCGAGATCGCCGGGTGCGTCTATGCCGACCGCTGCCCGATCGCGCGCGACCGCTGCCGGGCCGAGCCGCCGCCGATCGAGCCGGTCGGGCCCGGGCACGGCAGCCGCTGCTTCTTCCACGAGGAGGTGCCGGGGATCCCGGCGCTCGCCCGTCCGCCCGACGACGAGGCGCCCGCGGCGATCGCCGACGGCGTCCTCCTCAAGCTGGACGAGCTCGTGAAGGCGTACGGCTCGAGCGGGAACCAGGTGACGGCCGTCGCCGGCGTCGACCTCGAGGTCGGGCGTGGCGAGGTGCTGGGGCTGGTGGGCGAGTCGGGCAGCGGCAAGACGTCGCTCGCCAAGTGCATCGTCGGGCTGCTCGACCCCAGCGCAGGCGCGATCGAGTTCGACTCGGCGGACGTGACGTCGGGCCGGCGCGGGCGCGAGGCGCGGCGGCGGCTCCAGATGGTGTTCCAGAACCCCGACAACGCGCTCAACCCGAGCCACTCCGTGCGGGCGATCCTGCGCCGGTCGCTCGAGCTCCTGGCCGGTGTCCGCGGCAAGGACCGGCAGGACGAGCAGATGAACGACCTGGCCCGGTCGGTGCGGCTGGAGCCGCGCCACCTCGACGTCCGCCCGGCGGCGCTCTCGGGCGGCTTGAAGCAGCGCGTCGCGATCGCCCGGTCGTTCGCCGGGACCCCGTCGCTCATCCTGTGCGACGAGCCCACCTCGGCGCTCGACGTCTCCGTCCAGGCCGCCATCCTGAACCTGCTCGTCGACCTCCAGCGGCGCGAGGGCGTCTCGTACGTCTTCATCTCGCACGACCTGGCGGTCGTCCGCTACGTGGCCGACCGGATCGCGGTGATGTACCTGGGCCAGCTCGTGGACGTCGGGCCGGCGGACGCCGTGTTCCAGGCGCCCCACCATCCGTACACGGAGGCCCTGCTGTCGGCCATCCCGACGCTCGACCCCGACGCCAAGACGCGGATGAAGCTGCACGGGACGCTCCCGAGCCCGAGCGATCCGCCCTCCGGCTGCCGCTTCCACACCCGCTGCCCGCGGTTCCTCGGCGACGTGTGCGTGAACGTCGAGCCGCCCTGGCAGTCGACCCCCGATGGGGAGCGCTATCGCTGCCACATCGAGCCCGGCGAGCTGGCCCGGCTCCAGGCCGAAGCAGAGGCTCCACAGCCCGATCCGGCGACTTAGCGTGCACGATATGCACGGGGGGTGTACATCCTGCACGCTGTCGACTATGGTGGGCGCGTGGATTCCGCCGTCTCCGGATGCCAATCGGTCGAGCGCGCCCTCGCGATCCTCGAGCTCTTCGAGGACGACCGCCGCCCGCTGATCGCGATCGGCGAGGCGGCCCGCGAGTTGGGCGTCCACCGCAGCACCGCCTCGCGGCTCCTGGCGACGCTGGAGGCCGGCGGCCTGCTCGAGCTCGACGAGGCCGCCGGCGGGTATCGCCTGGGCCTCGGGCTCGTGACGCTCGCCGGCTACGTCCTGAACCGCTTCCCCGTCCGCGCGTGTGCCGCCCCCGTCCTGCGCGAGCTGCGCGACTCGACCGGCGAGACCGCCTGGCTCGGCGTGCTCGACGGGCAGCGCATCACCTATCTCGACCAGGCCACGAGCCCGCACGTCACGGTGAACGTGGACTGGGTCGGCGTGCGCCAGGCGCTGACCGAGGGCGTGACCGGCCGGCTGCTCCTGGCCTACCAGCCGCGCTCCGTGATCGGCCGCCTGGTCGCCGAGGCGCGGCCGGCCGCGCCCGGCCTCTCCGAGACGGAGCTCGCCGCGGTGCGCCGCCGGGGGCATGCGCTGCGGCTGGGCGACGGCGAGGACGGCTACACCGGCGTCGCCGTCCCGATCCGCGACGCGGCCGACATCGTCGTCGCCGCGATCTCGCTCGGCGGCCCCCGCTTCCGCGTCGACGAGGAGCGCCTCCGCGGCGAGCTCCTCCCGGCGGCGCTCAAGGGCGCGGCGCGGGTCTCCGAGGCGCTGGGGCACCGGGCCGCCTGATGCGCGCGCTCGGACGAGGCTTCTACGTCGCCGCCGGCCTCTCGGGCATGGCGTTCGGCGTGCTCGCGGTCGCCGTGCCGATGCACGTGGCGGCGCTTCACCGGCCGGCGTCGCTCGCCGGGCAGCTCCTGGCCTCGGTCACGATCGCCGTCGCGATCGGCGCGCTCTCGGCTGGCCCGCTCGGGCGGGCCGTGGGGAGCGCGCGAAACGTGCTCGCGGCGTCGATGGCCGTGAGCGCGCTCGGCCAGGTCGTCCTGCTCGTGGTGCGCGACACCACGCCGATGCTGGCCGGCACCGTGCTCGTCGGGCTGGGCATCGGGCTCTTCTGGGTGAGCAGCCAGACGCTGCTCGGCCGCTCGTCCGGAACGAAGGGCAGCGAGCGCGGGTTCGCGCTGCACTACGCCGCCTACACGCTGGGCGTCGCGAGCGGGTCGGCGCTGGCGGGCGTGTCCGTCGCCCTGCTCCGCCGGGCGGGCGCCGACGAGGCGTTCGCGGTGCGCCTGAGCTACGCCGTCGGCGCGACCGCGACGCTCGCCGCGCTCGCCCTGTGGCGCCCGGAGCGGCGCCGCGCCGAGGACGTCCCCCGGCAGGTGCACCCGCACGCCGCCGCCGGCGCGTTCGCGATGCAGCTCCCCGATCTCCTGCTGGTCGCGGCGCTCGCGATGATGCTGCCGCTGGCGCCGCTCGTCCTCGTGCGCCAGTTCCACCTGGCGCCGCTCGTGGTCGGCCTCACCTTCGCCGGCGTGCAGGGCGGCAAGGTCGCCGGGACGCTCGCCGGCCGGGTCACATGCCGCGAGCACGGCCACCGGGCCGCGATCCTCATGCTGCTCGCGACGGGCGCCGTCCTCAGCCTGCTGCTCTCGGTCTCGACCGACGTCCTGGGCGCGCCGCTCTTCATCCTCGTGCTGGTCGCGACCGCGTTCGTCACGACGGGCGCGTGGCCGCTCATCGTCGACTCGGCCCTCGCGCGGACGGCGCCGGACGACCGGCCCGGCGCGACCGTGACCTGGAACGTGCTGGAGTACGGCGTCATCGCCGTCATGACCGCCGCATCGGGCTGGCTCCTGGCCAGCTTCCACCGCCCGGCGCTGCTCTTCACCGTCGGCGCGGCGTTCCTCGCCGCCGCCGCGGCTGCCGCGGCGATCGTCCTCATGCGGCCCGTCTACTCCCCTGACGGCCCGCGCCGCGAGCCGGCCCTGGAGGCGACGGGGTGAGCCTGAGCCTCGGGATGATCGGCGCCGGCTGGATCGCCCGGGAGCACGTCGCAAGCATCTCGGCCCTGCCTGACGCCGACCTGGCGGCGGTCGCCGACCTCGACGCCGCCCGCGCGGGCGAGCTGGCCGCCGGAGCGGGGGCACGCGCCTACGCCGACTGGGGCGAGATGCTGGCCGCCGAGACCCTCGACGCCGTCGTGGTCTGCACGCCGCCGATGGCCCACCGCGACCCGTGTCTGGCGGCGGTCGAGCGCGGCCTCGCGGTGTACCTCGAGAAGCCGGTCGCGCGCACCAGCGAGGACGCCGGCGCGATCGCCGATGCCGTCAGGGCGGCCGGCGCGGTCGTCGCGGTCGGCTACCAGTATCGGGCCATCGACTTCCTCCCCGACCTGCGGGCCGCCGCGGCGGACGACCCGCCGGGCATGCTCGCGTCCTACAGCGTCGGCGCGACCGCCGGCCGGCCGTGGTTCGTGGCCCAGGCCGAGGGCGGCGGGCAGGTGCTGGAGCGGGCCAGCCACCACATCGACCTCCAGTGCGCGATCGCCGGCCCGGTGGACTGGGTGCAGGCCGCCGGGGCGCGGATCGACCTGGCGGGCGCTGACCGGCCGGCGGGCTCGGACATCGACGACGTGATCGCGCTCTCGCTCGGGTTCCGGTCAGGGGCGCTCGGAACGGTGCTGTGTGCATGGACGAGCCCCGAGCTGCCGTCGAGCTACACCCTGGACGTCGTCTCGGCCCGGTCGAGCGTGCACGTCGAGCTCGACCCCGGCTTCACCGCCACCGGCACGCGCGGGGGCGAGGACGTCGCGCTCGGGCTTTCGATGGCGCCGATCCGGCGCGGGATGGAGCGGTTCCTGGACGCCGTCCGCACGGGCGATCCCGCAGGCGTCGCCTGCGGCATCGACGCAGCCGCTGAGTCACTCGACGTCGCGCTCGCCTGCGAGCGGGCCCTCGCCGACGGGGGCCGGGCCGCCGTGCCGGGATGAGCGCCCACGACCTCGTGATCCGCGGCGGCCGCCTGGTCGGCGCCGAGGGCGAGGTGCGGGCGGACGTCGCGGTGCAGGGCGAGCGGATCGCGTCCATCGGCATCGGCCTGCGCGGCCGGCGCGAGATCGACGCGGACGGCCTCTATGTGCTTCCCGGCGCCGTCGACGGCCACGTGCATATGCGCACCGACCGGCCTCTCCACGTCTACGACGACACATTCGAGACCGGCACGATCGCCGCGGCCTTCGGCGGAGTGACGGCAATCGTCGATCAGGCCCAGGTCGAGCCGGGGACGCCGCTCCTCGACGGGCTGCGAAAGCGGCGCGCGGAGGCGGACGGGCAGTGCCTGGTCGACTACGGCCTGCACGTGAACCTGCGCGAGCCGTCGCTCGAGCGCGTGTCCGAGATCCCGGCGGCGATGGCCGAGGGCTGCCCGACGGTGAAGCTCTTCATGAGCTACGAGACCTACCGGCTGCCCGACGACATCTTGCTGCGCGCGATGCAGCGGGTCGCCGGGCAGGGCGGGATGGCCGTCGTGCACGCCGAGAACGGCGCGATCGTCGCGGAGCTGACCCGCGAGCTCGAGGAGTCCGGGCGCATGTCGGCCACGACGTTCCCCGGGATCAGCCCGCCCGTGATGGAGGGCGAGGCCGCCCACCGGGCGCTCGCGATCGCCCGGCTCGCCGGCTGTCCGCTTCTCATCTTCCACCTCACGACCGCGGACTCGCTCGCGGAGCTGCGCTGCGCTCGGGACGGTGGCCAGCCCGCGTTCGGGGAGGCGCTCCTTCACCACCTGCTCCTGGGCGACGAGCTCTACGCCGACGCGGAGCTGGCTCCGCAGTTCATGGGGACGCCGCCGCTTCGGCCGCGCGAGCACCGCGAGGCGCTGTGGGCGGCGCTCGCCGACCGCACGATCGACGTCGTCTCGACCGACCACGGCCCGCGCAAGCGGCTCCCCGACGAGCACGGCGTGCTGCGCCACCGGCCCGGGACGAGCGGCGTCGAGGTGCGGCTCGCGCTCATGCACTCCGAGGGCGTTCTCGCCGGCCGGATCGATCTCGCCCGCTGGGTCGAGCTGTGCTGCACGGCCCCGGCCCGCCTGCACGGCCTTGCGCGCAAGGGCCGGTTGGCCCCCGGCTACGACGCCGACATCGTGCTCTTCGACCCGGCGGCCGAGCGCGCGCTCACCGTCGCCGGCCTGCACTCGAACATCGACCACGCTACGTACGAGGGGATGCGGGTGCGCGGCTGGCCGGTGACGACGATCGCCCGCGGCGAGGTGGTCGTCTCCGACGGCGAGCTCAGGGCCGAGCCGGGCCGGGGCCGGTTCGTCCCCCGCGAGCGCCCGGCGGGCGGCTGACATACTGGCGCGGATGCCCGACCTTCTGATCGAGGGCGCGGCGGTGCTTCCCTCGGCCGGCGCAGACTGGCTCGATGGCGCTGCGGTGCTCGTTCGTGACGGCCGGGTCGCCGAGGTCGGCGATGCCGGCGAGCTGGCGATCCTCCATCCTGACGCCGAGCGGGCCGGCGGCCCCGGGTGTCTCGTCCTCCCGGGCCTCGTGAACGCCCACCAGCACGCCGAGGGCGTCTCGACCGCGCAGATGGGCTTCGCGGACGAGCCGTTCGAGCCGTGGATGGTCTTGATGCACTCGCTGCCCACGGTCGAGCCGTACCTGACGACGCTCTACAAGTCGATGCAGATGCTGACGAGCGGCGTGACGACGCACGTCCACAGCCACTTCCCAGCCAAGGGCGGCTACGACGGGTCCGATGCCTACCTCGCCGAGCTCGAGCACTCCGTCCGCGCCCACCGCGAGGCGGGCCTGCGCACGGCCTTCGCGCCGTACTGGCGCGACCGGGCGACGTTCTCCTACGACGACGACCAGCGGTTCGCGGCGGCGCTCCCGGACGACCTCGCGGCTGAGGTGCGCCGGCTCACGGGCACCCCGATCTCGAACGCGATCTACATCGAGGCGATCACCGAGCTCTCGCGCCGGCTCGCGGGCGACCCGATGATCGGCGTCCAGCTCTCGATCGCGGCGCCGCAGTGGGCCTCCGACGACCTGCTCGACGCGGTCGGCGCCGCGTCAGCCGATCTGGGCCTTCCCATCCACATGCACGCGCTCGAGAGCCGCCGCCAGCGCGAGTGGGGGGATACGGTGCACGGCGGCCGCGAGCTCTTCCGCCTCGCCGAGCGCGGCGTCCTGGGCGAGCGCACGACGATCGCGCACGGCGTCTACCTGCGAGACGCCGACATCGACCTCATGGCGGAGCGGCGGGCGATGGTCGCGCACAACTGCTCCTCGAACCTGCGTCTGGCCTGCGGGATCGCGCCCGTGCGGCGGCTGGTCGCACGGGGTGTCACCGTCGGCCTCGGCGTGGACGACATGGCAGTCGACGACGACGAGGACATGCTGGCCGAGGTGCGGATGGCACACGTCGCGCAGCGGATCTGGGACGGCCCGGAGCCGCCGCTCGGCGCGCGCGACGTCCTGCGGCTCCTGTGGGAGGGCGGCGCCCGCATCGCCAGCCTCGAGGGCGAGGTGGGTCGGCTCGAGCCGGGCTACCACGGCGACGCGGTCGTGCTCGACCTGGCCGCCGTCCGGGGCGTCTACTCCTCGCCGCGGCTGTCGTACGAGGACCTCGTCGTCGCGCGAGCCGGCCGCGGGCACGTGCGCGAGGTCGTCGTCGGCGGCCGGGTGCTGGTGCGCGACGGCGCCCCGGTGCACGTCGACATGGAGGCGCTGGGCGCCGAGCTGGCCGATGCCGCCCGCGCCGTCGAGGCCGCAGGCGACCCGGATCGGCAGGCGTTCCTGGAGCGGCTGCGGCCGTGGGCGCTCGGCCATCCGCCGGCCTTCTAGCGCACCGAGATCGTGTCGCCGGCCTCCACGGCGCGACGCTCGACGAACTCGACCAGCTCCTCCTCGACGGCCTCGTCGAGCGGCGGGCGCTCGTACTGCTCGAGGAGCTGCCGCCAGCGGCGTGAGGCGCGGGCGGCGTGGTCGAGCGACCCGTTCTTCTTCCAGCGCTCGAAGTTCTCCGTCGATGCGACGGTGGGCCGCCAGAAGCACTCGCGGAAGCGCTCGAGCGTGTGCTGGGCGCCGAAGAAGTGCCCGCCCTGGCCGACCTCGACGTGGGCGTCGAACGCCAGGCTGGCCTCGTCCACCTCGAGCGGCGCGAACTGCCGCTGGAGCAGGTCGAGGATCTCGCAGTCGGCCGCGAACTTCTCGAACGACGTCACGAGCCCGCCCTCGAGCCACCCGGCCGACTGCCAGCACACGTTCGTGCCCGCCAGGAAGGCCGCGATCAGCGTGTTGAACGACTCGTAGCCGGCCTGGTAGTCGACGGACTGGCTGGCGGTGAGCGTCCCGCCGCCGGAGCGCCACGGAAGGCGGAGCCGGCGGGCCACTTGCCCCGAGGCGTAGAGCCCGACGGCGGACTCGGGCCCGCCGAACGCGGGTGAGCCGCTCTGCATGTCGGTGCTCGAGAGGAACGAGCCCATGATGCACGGCGTGCCGGGGCGCAGGAGCTGGGCGAGCGCGACGCCGGCGAGCACCTCGACCGTCTGCTGGACGAGCGCCGCCGGCACCGACACGGGGGCCATCGCGCCCATGAGCAGGAACGGCGTCACGATCAGCGCCTGGCCGGCCTCCGCGTAGGCCAGGAGGCCCTCCAGCATGCGCACGTCGTAGCGAAGCGGCGAGTTGACGTTGACGTTGGCGAAGATCACCGGGTCGCCGTCGAGCCCGCCGTGCACGATCTCGGCGATGCGGATGCAGTCCTCCGCGGCGGCCTGTGAGGACGGCTCGCCCGACCACACCCGGTCGGTCAGGCGGGTCGCCGCGAGCGCCCGCAGGAGGTGGCGGGAGTCGAGCGGGACGTCGTTCGGCTCGAGCATGTTCCGGCCCGGCGTGTCGAGCGCCGGGGTCATCTGCACCAGCATCAGGAGCTGCTCCAGGTCGGCCATCGTCCCGTCCCGGCGCTCGTCCCCGACGCGGACGAACGGCGGCCCCTGGACGGGGCAGAACACCATGTGGTCGCCGCCGATCTCCAGATCGCGCTCGGGGTTCCGGGCGCGGATCGAGAACGTCTCCGGCGCGTGCGCAGCCTGGGCGCGCAGGAACTCGGGGTCGAACAGGACCGTCTCGCCCTCGACGGTCTGGCCCGCCTCGCGAAAGAGCTCGAGCGCGCGCGGGTGGTCGAACTGCACGCCCACCTCGGCGGCCAGCCGGTCGACGCCCGAGTCTAGGGTGGCCAGCGCGTCATCCGACAGGGGCTCGAACCGCGGCGCCGTGTTCAGGATCACGGGTGCTCAGTCTAGTTGGGTACCGACAGTTGTCGGTCAACTGAAACGACATTCGGTGTGTTCCGTGACGGTTGTGTGATCCGGCGTGCCGCCGCCAGACCCGGTCGGCGCGGGTCTACGACACGATCAGCGACGAAGCGAGCCCGGGGTCAGGCGGCAGTACGGGTGCCTCGTGTGCGAGTGGTGGCCGGCTGATCAGCGTTGGAGCCGACGGTTGTCGGTGGACTGAAACGACATTCGGTGTGTTCCGTGACGGTTGTGTGATCCGGCGTGCCGCCGCCAGAACCGGCCGGCGCGGCTCTACGACACGATCAGCGACGAAGCGAGCCCGGGGTCAGGCGGCGGGAAGCGACACTTGTCGGTCGACTGGAACGACATTCGGCGTCTTCCGTGACCGCCACGTGACGCTTCGCGTGCCTCGTGTGACGCTCCCCGCCCGCCCGCCCGGGCGCGGCTACCCGAGCGTCAAGAACCTGCCGACGGCTCGCCCGGGCTCAGCCCGCAGGCCGCGACCGCCCCGGAGCGAAGCAGGGTCAGCATCGGGACGAGATCCTGCGGCGGTTCGTGGCCGACGCCCGTGAACGCGATGGCCCTGCGGACGAGGTGGTGCAGCTCGCCGGTCGCGTGGCCGAGCCGCGGCGGCCGGCGCAGGTCGACGGCCTGGGCGGCGACGACCAGCTCGATCGCCGCGATGCGCTCGCCGAGCCCGACCATCTCGTCCAGCCGGCGGGCACCGAGCGGCGCCATCGTCATCCGGTCCTCGATGCCTTCGGCGATGCTGGTCGTCGCGAGCTCGAACGAGACCGGTTGGGCGAGCAGGCGGGCCTCGCCGGCGAGCGCGGCCGTGGCGACGCCGAACTCGGAGAGCGCGTCCTCCGGCGAGCTCGGGTCGGCCGAGAGCCCGAGCGCGAGGCCCGAGAACTGGCTCGCGAGCAGCTTCAGCGTCCGCTCGCAGGCCGAGGTGAGCACCGGTGCAAGCGAGATCCGGACGAGGTCGAGCGCGGCTGCCAGCGGCAGCACGTCGTAGTTCGCGACCGAGATGAAGCGGCGCTCCTCCAGCACGAGCAGCGGGTTCTGCTGCGAGGCGTTCAGCTCGACGGCCAGCGTCGCGTCGGCGTGATCGAGCGCGTCGCGTGCGGCGCCGTGCACATGGGCGAGGTTTCGGAACGTCAGCGGGTCCTGCAGGTTCCGGGCCGCGCCGTCGTCCCACAGATAGCTGTCGCGCAGTAGCTCGCGCAGCCGCTCGATCGAGCGCACGAGCCCGGGGTACGGACGCACGCGCGCGACCGCCGGGTGCAGCACGCTCAGGTTGGCGGCGAACGCCTCCAGGTCGAGCGCGCCGGCGACGTCCAGGGAGTCCAGGAGCGTGTGGCAGTCCGCCAGCGCGAGCGTCGCGATCCCGGTCGAGAATGCGTTCGAGTTCACGAGCGAGAGCGTCTCGGTGCCCCTGAGCGGGAAGTCGCCGATGACGCCGTGGGCCAGGTCGGCCATCGGCGCCAGGTCGGCCTGGCCGACCGAGCCCAGCATCCGCACGCCGGGTGTCTCGCCGGCGTTCAGCCCGTCCACGAGCCGCGCGGCAAGCTCGGGGCGCACGCCGGTCGTCCCGCTCGCAAACCCGTTCACGAGCCGAAGCAGCGCCGCCCGCACCACCTCGGCGGGTGCGTGCGGGCCCTGGCCGACGCGGTGGCTCGGGAGCAGCAGGCGATTGAAATGCTCGAGCTGCTCGGCGCTCATCGAGACCCGCTTGTGGGCGCCGACGCCCGTGGTGAGCCCGTACACCGCGGCACCCGCCCGCACGGCCTCCTGGACGATCTCCCAGCCCTCGGCCATCCGCGCGACCGCCTCGGGAGCGAGCGCGACGGGGCGGCCGTGGCGGGCCACGTCCTCGACACCGCCGGCGCTCAGGTCGAAGCCGGTGAGGACGAGCGGGTCGGTCATCCGGTCCTCCACCGCTCCAGGTCGGCCAGGTCGACCTCCGCGCCCAGGCCCGGCCCGGGCGGCGGGGCCAGCGTGCCCTGCGACACCTCGACCGGCCGGCGCAGCGGGAAGTCGCGCCGCTCCGGCGTCCAGCCGGGCGGGTCGTACGGCACCTCCAGGAACTCGTTCGACGACACCGCGAGCGCCACGTGCAGGTTGGCCAGGAGCCCGTGGCCGTGCGACCACGTGTGCGGCGACCAGGAGGCGCCGTGGGCATCGGCGAGCGCGGACAGGCGCCGGCAGCCCTCGACCCCGCCCGCCAGTACGACGTCGCACTGGAGCACGTCCAGGCCGCCGCGCAGGACGAGGTCGCGGGCCTCGTGCTCGCTTCGCACCATCTCGCCGGCCGCGATCCGGATCTCGGTGGCGCGGCGCAGCTCCGCGTAGCCCTCGACGTCCGAGCAGGGGAGCGGCTCCTCGAGCCAGTGGACGTCGTGCGGCTCGAGCGCGCGGGCGTAGGCGGTTGCGGTGGCGACGTCCCATGGTGGCGTGCGATCGCCGGGCATGCGCCAACCCTGGTTGGCGTCGACCATCACGGCCATGTCGGGCCCGACCGCAGCCCGCACGGCCCCCACCAGCTCGGCCGTCTCGGCGGGCCCCGCCTTCCCGACCCGGAGCTTCACCGCCCGCCAGCCGGCGTCGCGAAGCGCGACGCACCGGCGCACACGCTCGTCCGGCTCGACCCGCTCGCCGCTCGATGCGTACGCCGTGAGCGACGCGTTCCGCCCGCCCAGGAGCTGCCACAGCGGCCGGTCGGCGGCGCGGCCGACCAGGTCCCAGATCCCCACCTCGCACGTCCACGTCCGACCGCCGTGGAAGTCGACCGTGCGGCACACCTCGTGCACCGCGGCCGCATCCTCCAAGTCGACGTCACGCAGGTGCCGCTCGAGGAGCGCGCGGTCGGGGAGCGCGTCGCCGCTGGCGCAGCCCGTGGTGCCGTCGTCGGAGGTGACGACCGTGAGCGTCGCGTCGAGATGCGTCCGCGGCTCGGGGTCCCAGGCAGCGAAGAAGGGCGGGTCGAGCGGCAGGCGGTACGAGCGCGTCTCGATCGCGTGGAGCCGCAAGGGCTTATGAGCCCGAATAGAACGCGTTGGTGGCGCTGTCGCGAAGGTCGAGGAGCTCGCGGATCCGCGCGGAGCGGTCATTCGAGAGCGCATCCTCGACCGCTCGCCGGACCGCCTCCCGGTTCGCGGTCCGGACGGCGGTCTCGTCGGCGGCGTCCGGGTCGACCCACACCGCGACGAGGATCACGAGGTCGGCCGCGTCGTCCTCGGTCAGGATGCCCTCGGCGACGCAGTCCATGATGCCGGCGGCGATCCCGAGCTGGGCCGCGCCCCAGGTGATCAGGCCGTGCAGCTCGGAGGCGATCGTGGCCTTGTTGAGGACGATCGTCGCGGGCCGCACGGCGTTTCCGGCCCCGAGGCAGGCCATCACGGGCGCGTGGCCGGGGCCCGGCGCCGCGAACGCGGACGCGGCGGCCGCCGCGGTCGGCGACCCGCGCCGCGCCAGCACGAGGTTCACGTGGCTTCCGTCGGGCACGGTGCCCGCCCACGCCTCGCCGAAGCGTCCGTCCACCTTGTCGAGGCCGCCGTCCATCGGCTGACACGGTATCGAAGAAGTGCGGGACTACGTCAGATCGATCAGTGTCCGGACGCCGCCGCCCTCGCGCAGATCGGCGAAGGCCCGGTCGATCTCGTCGAGCGGGTACGTCGCCCCGACGAGGCGGTCGAGCGGCAGCCGGCCCTCGAGGTAGAGGTCGAGCAGCATCGGCATATCGGTGTGCGGGCGGCACGACCCGTAGAGGCTCCCGGTCACCACCTTCTCGTCGCGGACGAGGGCGGCGCCGGGGAGCTCGACGACGGCGGTCTCCGGCGGGATGCCGACGCAGACCAGCGTGCCGCCACGACGGATGGCGCGGTAGGCGGCGGCGACCGCGCCCGGTGCGCCGCTCGACTCGATCGCGTGGTCGGCGCCCACGCCGGTCAGGTCGGCGATCGCCTCCTGGGCCTCGTCCGGGCCCACCGCGTGGGTGGCGCCGAGCTCCAGGGCGACCGCCCGCCGTGGCGCGGCCGGGTCTACGGCGAGGATCGTCGTGGCGCCGGCGAGCCGGGCGGCCATGATCGCCGAGAGGCCGACGCCGCCCGCACCGAACACCGCCAGCGAGCTCCCCGCCCCGACCCGGGCCCGGTTCAGCACCGCGCCGCAGCCGGTCGTGATCGCACAGCCGACCAGCGCTGCGACGGTGAACGGCGCATCCGCGCGGATGCGCACGCAGCTCGCCTCCGGGACGACCGCGCGCTCGGCGAACGTGGAGAGGAAGGAGTAGTGGTGGACGGGCCGGCCGTCGAGCGAGAGCCGGGTCGTCCCGTCGAGCAGCGTCCCGGCCAGGAGCGCCGGCGCCGCCACGTCGCAGAGCGTGAGCCGGCCGCTCGTGCAGTGGCGGCAGCGGCCGCACGCCGGCAGCCACGAGAGGACGACGTGGTCGCCGGGCGCGACGCTCTCGACGCCCGGGCCGACGCTCGCGACGACGCCCGCACCCTCGTGGCCCAGCACGGCTGGAAGCGGGCTCGGGGTGTCGCCCGTGACCGTGTTCCAGTCGCTTCGGCAGACGCCGCTCGCGTGCAGCCTGACCTCGACCTCCGCCGGCCCGGGCGGCGCCAGGTCGAGCTCCTCGATCGTGAACGGCCTTCGATGCTCGTGCAGGACGGCGGCGCGCATCTCGATCAGGGTTGTACCATCGCGGCATGCTCCGGGACGAGGCAGCCCGCGCGCCGGTCGAGTACCACCAGGTGCTGTGCCCGCCCGTGCCCGAGCCGGGGTTCCACGACCCCGGCGAGCTGGAGCGGGTCTGGGGCGCCCGGTGGGGATCGCACGACGAGGTCGGCGTCCTGCATGACGTCCTGATGCGCCGGCCGGGCGAAGAGCTCGCTCAGATCACGGCCGACGCGTGGGACGAGAGCGCCCAGGCGCTGGTCGACCCAGCGGGCGGCTGGTACTGGACCGATCCAGTGCCGCCCGACCTCGACGTCGTCGCCGCCCAGCACGGCGGGCTCGTCGCCGCGCTCGAGGCGGAGGGCGTCAGCGTCCACCTCGCCGACCCGCTCGCGCCGCGCTTCACGAAGGCCATCTACACCCGCGACCCGCTCGCCTCGGTGCCCGGCGGCGTCGTCATCGGCCGCATGGCGCCGCTCATGCGCCGCGGCGAGGAGGCGAGCGTGACCCGCGCCGTCGCCGCGCTCGGCGTTCCGATCCTCCAGACGATCGTCGGGACGGGGATGTTCGAGGGCGGCACCTTCGTCAAGCTGACGCCGCGCGTCGCCGCGTTCGGCACCTCGATCCGCTGCAACGCCGAGGCGGCCGAGCAGCTGCGCGACCTGCTCGCGCGGATCGGCATCGAGCTGCTCGTCGTCCCGATGGGCGGCTTCTCGATCCACATCGACGCTCACCTCGGCATGGTCGACGTCGACAAGGCGCTCGTGGACGCGCCCGGCCTCCCGCACTGGTTCCTCGACCGGCTGGCCGAGCTCGGGATCGAGCCGATCTGGTGCCATCCCGGCGAGGAGTGGGGGATCAACTGCCTGACCGTCCGCCCGGGGCGCGTGATCATGCCCGACGACTCGCCCCGCACGGCCGAGCTCCTCGAGAAGCGCGGGATCGAGGTCGTGCGGATCCCGTACTTCGAGCTGCACAAGAACGGCGGCGGCATCCACTGCTCCACGATGGAGCTCCGCCGCGACCCGGCCTGAAACACCGGTGCCTGATGCCAATGTTTCAGCCCTTGCCCGGGTTCAAGAGGCCCTTCGGGTCGAAGGCCCGCTTGATCTCGGCGTTCAGCCGCTGACCCGCCGGGCCGAGCCGCTGCGCCAGGTGTGAGCGTTTGAGGAGCCCGATGCCGTGCTCGCCGGTCACCGTGCCGTCGAGGCGCAGCGCCAGGTCGAAGAGCTCCTCGCAGGCGGCCTCGGCGCGGCCGTGCTCGCCGGCGTCATCGGGCGCGACCAGGAAGCTGGTGTGCAGGTTCCCGTCGCCGGCGTGCCCCCAGCTCATCGTGTCGAGCCCGTGCCGGCGGCCGATCTCGGCCGCGCCGCGGATCGCCTCCGCCAGGCGGTCGACCGGGACGGCCACGTCCTCGGCGAGCTTGCCGCCGCGCACGGCCGTGACCCGTGGCGAGATCGACTCGCGCCACCTCCAGAGCGCGGGGACGCCGTCGCCCGTGGGCGCGGCCGTCCAGGTCGCGCCGGCGTCGACGAGCGCCTCGCGCAGCTCGTCGCGCGCGGTTGCGGCCTCGGCCGCCGAGCCGTCCGCCTCGGTCAGGACGAGGAACCCGGCGCCGGGTGCGCGGCCCGGGAAGTCGCCGCCGATCGCCGTCAGCGCCGGCTCGTCGACGTACTCGATGCAGGCCGGCACGACCCCGCTTCCCATCAGCGCCTCGACCGCCGCGCACCCGGCCTCGACGGTCGGGAAGAGCCCCGCGAGCGGCAGCGCGACCTCGGCGGCCGGGATCAGCCGCAGCCAGGCCGCGGTCAGGATGCCGAGCGTCCCCTCCGAGCCCGCGAGCAGCCCGACCAGGTCGTAGCCGGCCACGTCCTTCCGCACAGGCCCGCCGGCCGTCACGACCTCGCCCGGTGGGATCACCGCCTCGATGCCCGTCACCCAGGCCCGGGTCGTGCCGTACTTGAAGGCGTGCGGGCCGCCGGCGTTCGTCGCCACGTTGCCGCCCACCTGCGACTGCTCGGCGGCTCCGGGATCGGGCGGGAAGCGAAGGCCGCTTCCGCGCGCGATCCGCTGCAGCTCCGCCGTCGGGACGCCGGCTTCGACGTGGATCCGCCAGAGCAGCGGGTCGAAGGCCCGCACGCGTGCCATCCGCTCCATGCCGAGCACGATCCCGCCCTGCGGCACGGCGCCGCCCGCGAACCCGGTGCCTCCGCCACGGGGCGTGATGGCCAGGTCGGTGGCGTAGCAATGGGCGACGACGGCGGCGACCTCCTCGGTCGAGCCGGGCAGAACGACGGCGTCCGCCCACCCCTCGAGCCCGCGCCCGGCCGTGCCGTCGGACAGGTACTCGCGCGGCGCGGGGGCTCGCACGCCGGCGGCGCCGACGATCGCCGCGAGCGCCTGGTGATGCTGTCCGGCCTCCACGCCTGCCATCATGCCAGGCGATGATCGCCGTGACGTTCCACGGCGCCGGCGGCCCGGAGGTCATGGCGGTCGACGAGCGCCCCGATCCCGTGCCGCAGTCCTCGGAGGTGCTGGTCCGCGCCACCCACGCGGCGCTGAACCCGGCGGACGTCGCCCAGCGGGCAGGCAACTACCCCGCTCCGCCGGGGTCGCCCGCCGACATCCCCGGGCTCGAGATCGCCGGAACGGTGATCGCCTGCGGCGAGGCGGTGACGGCCTGGCGGGCCGGGGAGCGCGTGTTCGGCCTCGTCGGCGGCGGCGGCCTCTCCGACACCGTCGCGGTGCACGAGCGGCACGTGGCCCGCATCCCCGACGACCTGACCGACCGCGAGGCCGCCGCCGTGCCCGAGGCGTTCATCACGGCGCACGACGCGGTCTTCACCCGGGCCGGGCTCGCGCTCGGCGAGACGCTGCTCGTGAACGGCGCCTCCGGCGGCGTCGGCACGGCCGCCGTGCAGCTCGGCGTCGCCGCCGGCGCCCGCGTGCTCGCGAACTCCCGCTCGCACCGCGAGGCGCTCACCGACATGGGCGCCGAGCCCTGCGTGCTCTCGGAGGCGCGCGGTGTGGACGTCGTCCTGGAGCTCGTCGGCGCCGCCAACCTGACCGGAAGCCTCGAGGCGCTCGCGCTGCGCGGGCGGATCATCGTCGTCGGAACCGGCGCGGGCGCGGATGCCGAGCTCTCCCTGCGGGCGCTCATGGGCCGGCGGGCGAGCGTGATGGGCACGGTGCTGCGGGCCCGGTCGATGGAGGAGAAGGCGGCCGCGGTGCAGGTGTTCGCCCGCTCCGTGGTGCCGCACCTGGCGGCGGGCCGCGTGCGGCCGGTCATCGACAAGGTGTTCCCCGTCGCCGAGGCCGCGGCGGCGTTCGACCACCTGTCGGCGCCGGGGAAGCTCGGCAAGGTCCTGCTCGAGATGAGCTAGTGGCCGCCGCCCGGCCCGCGGAGCGCGGCGACCTCGATGGCGTCCTCGACCTGCGGCGGGCGTGGGACGTCCAGGTGCACGGCGAGGCGCGCACCACGAGCGAGTTCATGGCCGCGCATTATCCGGCGGGCGGCCACTGGGTGGTGGACGGCTCCGGTGGAGCGCTGGACGGCTACGCGGCCGTCGACTCCGGTGGCGGGCTCGACCTGTGGATCCGGCCGGGTGCGGACATCGACGCCGCTCTCGGCGCGCTCGTCGACGCGGCCGCCTCGCACCACGGCGGCCCGCTCGAGGCGGTGCTCCCCGGCTGGGAGGGCGACGTCTGCAGCGCCTTCGAGCGGCTCGGGTTCACGCGTGTGCACCAGGTGCTCGAGATGGGCATCGAGCTGTCCGGCGCGTCGCCCGAGCCGCCGTGGCCGGAGGGCATTCGCCTGCGGCCCTTCGTCGCCGAGCGCGACGCGCCGGAGGTGCACGCCACGCTGGTGGAGGCCTTCGCCGGGAGCGACGAGCGCGTCGCGCCCTACGAGGAATGGCTGCCGTGGGTGACCGGCGACCCCTCCTACGACCCGGCGCTCGTGTTCGTGGCCGCCGCGGACGGGATCGTGGCCGGGGTTGCCCAGTGCTGGACGGAGGGGTTCGTGAAGGACCTGGCCGTCCGGCCCGCGTTCCGCGGCCGCGGGCTGGGGGAGGCGCTGCTCTACGCCGTCTTCGCCGAGTTCGCCGGGCGCGGGGTCGGCGGGGTGCGGCTCAAGGTCGACGCGGACAACCCGACCGGGGCCGTGCGGCTCTACCGCCGCGCCGGGATGCGCGAGTTGCGCCGCCACGCGGTCTACGCGCGCGGCTGAGCCGCCGTCGACCGGCGCGGCCGAAGCCTGGGCGGGACGACGACCTCGCCGGCGGCCCGGCCGTCGTCGATCGCCCCGACCAGCATCTCGGCCGCAGCGGCCGCAGCCGCCGCGGTGTCCCAGCTGACGCTTGTGAGCGGCGGGGCGACGAGCGGCGAGAGCGGGTGGTCGTCGAAGCCGGCGACGGCGACGTCGCCGGGGATGTCGAGCCCGAGGTCGGCGCACGCCATGTAGGCGCCGTAGGCGAGCGCGTCGGAGAGGGCGAAGACGGCGGACGGCCTGTCGTCCCGGTCGAGCGCGCGCAGGGCGGCGGCGCGGCCGTCGGCGGGCGCGAAGCCGCACCGCACGGTGCGGACGCCGGCCCGGCGCGGCGGCCGGTGGGTGCCCGTGGCCAGCACCAGGATCCGGCGGTGGCCGGCATCGTGCAGGTGGTCGAGCACGAGGTCGAACCCGGCATCCGCGGCGAAGCGCACGGCTCCTGCGGGCGCCGGCAGCGCCGCGCCCACGGCCACGGTGGGGACGGCCTCCACGACGGGAAGCCACGCGGGCGAGCCGGGCTCGACGGGGAGGGCGACGAGCCCGTCGACGCGCTGGTCGGAGAGGCTCTCGGCGAGCGCGATCTCCGCATCGGCGTCGCCGCCGGCATCGGCGAGCAGCATGTGGCGGCCGCGGCGGCGAAGGCAGCGCTGCAGCTCGGAGGCGAACTCCTGGTGCCAGAAGTCGTCGAGGCTGCCGCCGATCATGCCGACGAGGCCGGTGGCGCCTCCGCGCAGGGCACGGGCGATCGGGTCGGAGCGAAAGCCGATGCGCGCGGCCTCGGCCCGGACGCGGGCCTCGGTCTCGGAGGACACCCGCTGCCCGCGCAGGGCGTACGACACGCCGGCCGGCGACAGCCCGGTGGCCTCTGCCAGGTCGCGCAGCGTGGCGCGCTTGCGCCGGGCGGTCGTCTGCGCCATGATGCTGTTAATCGTTTCACAAGCACCCGGGGGTCGCAAATGGACGCGCACGTGGAGCCCGCTCTGGCACGCTGGTTCGAGGAACGGGTGCCGGCCTCGGGAGACCTCGAGCCGGGCCGGCTCCTGGAGCTGGCCCACGACCTCGCGGCCTGCGCCGACCTGTGGGGCCATCTGGTGGAGCACGACGAGGACCGGCGGGTCTACGTCCGCATCCACCGCGACGCGGTGCTCGACGCGTGGCTCATCTGCTGGTCCGGGTCGCAGGACACGGGCCTGCACGACCACGACCTCTCGAGCGGCGCCGTCCGCGTCGTCGACGGCACCCTCACCGAGGACCGGCTCGTGATGGGCGAGCCCGGCGTCGTCAGCTCGGCGCATGCGGCCGGCGAGGGCTTCTGCTTCGACTCCTCGCGCATCCACGACGTGCGAAACGGCGGGGCGGGCGCGTCGGTCTCGCTGCATCTCTACTCGCCGCCGCTCGAGCGGATGGGCTACTACGAGATCGCCGCGGACGGCTGCCTGGCTCGCAGGAACGCGCCGGCCTCCGAGGAGCTGCCGCCGCCCGTCGCGGCCTGACGGTCAGCCCGAGCGCGTGCCCCAGACGATGACGCCGCCGCCGAGGCTGAGGCGGCGGGCGCGGATCCCCTCCATGCCCGCGGCGGCCCACCAGCCGAGCACCTCCTCGAGCGGATGCTCTCGCCAGAAGCGCTCGATGCTCGGGCCCAGGAAGCGGCCGGTCGCGACCCAGGCCCGCCCGCCCGGAGCGCCGAGGAGCGGCAGCCCGGCCCGCGTCCACAGTCGCCACGCGGGGAGGGCCGCGCCGACGGGGACGCCGAACTCGAGCGAGGCCATCATGCCGCCGGGCCGGATCGCCTCTGCCATGCGCGCCACGGTGGCAGGCGGGTCGTCGACGTAGCGCAGCAGGTAGGTGTGGGTGAGGGCGTCGACCGATCCGGTCTCGAGCGGGAGCCGCTCGGCCTGTCCCTCGACGAGCTCGATCCGCCCGCCGAGCCCGGCCGCCTCCACCCGGCGCGTGCCGCCCGCCAGCATCTCGGGGCTCTGGTCGATCCCGACCACGCGGCAGCCCGGATAGCGGCGAGCGAGGGCGATCCCCACGGCGGCCGTGCCGGTGGCGACGTCGGCGACGAGGGCCCCGGGGCGGGCCGCGGCGGGCGCGAGCGTCTCGATCATCAGGTCGTGCCAGCGCCGGTCCTGGCCGAACGAGAGCAGCTGCGCCCAGCGGTCGTAGTCGCCGGCGATCCCGGCGAAGAGCGAGCGGGCGTGCGCCTTGCGGTCGGAGGTCGCCGTCACTGGCAGTACCATCGCACACGTGTCGCCGGCCCCGCTCGCCCTCGCAGTGCTCGGCCGCGGCGTCGTCGACCCGGCGACGCCGCTCCTGCGCGCCGACGACGAGGCGGTGCTGCGCGGCCGGGCTGCGTTCGAGACGATGCGCGTCTACGCCGGCCTGCCCTTCCGGGTCGACCTGCACCTGCGCCGGCTGGCCGAGTCGGCCCAGGTGCTCGAGCTGCCGCCGCCCGACATCGAAGGACTGACCGCCCTCGTCGCAGAGGCGCTCGCCTCCCTCGAGCGCCCGGACGCGGTGCTGAGGGTGGTGTGGACGCCGGGCTCGGGCGACGGCGACTCGATCGGCTTCGTCCTCGTGACGCCGCTCCCCGGCGGCTTCGACGGCATGCGGGCCCGCGGCATCGAGCTGGCGTCCCTCCAGCTCGCGATCGGCGCGGCCACCCGCAACGAGTCGCCCTGGCTCCTGCCCGGCGTCAAGTCGACGAGCTACGCCGTCAACATGGCGGCGCAGGCCGAGGCCCGCCGCCGCGGCGCCCACGATGCGCTCTTCCTCTCGCTCGAGGGCGTCGCGCTCGAGTGCCCGACCTCGAACGTGTGGTTCTACGAGGGCGGGGTGCTGCACACGCCGGCGCTCGAGCTCGGCATCCTGGCAGGGGTGACGCGCGAGACGCTCCTCGCCGCCGCCCGTGACGCGGGCTTCGAGCTGGCCGAGGGCGAGTACCCGCGCGACCGCCTGGTCGGGGCGGCCGAGGTGTTCACGTCGTCGAGCGTGCGCGAGGTGATGCCGGTCGTCCGCCTCGACGGCGAGACGATCGGCGACGGCCGGCCCGGGCCGGTGGCCGCGCAGATGCAGGCGGCGCTGCGCGCCGCGGTCGGCCGCAGTTAGAGCGCGGCCTCCGGCACCTTGTGCCAGGCCGCCACGTACTCGCGCTGGAGCGGGTGCGTGAGCCGGCCGGCCCAGGCGACCTGCACCATGTCGGGCGCCTTGGGGACGTGGCGCGGGTACATCCCGGCCTCGTACGGCAGCCGGTTTCCCTTGCGGTGATTGCAGCGCCGGCAGGCGGTGACGACGTTGTCCCACACGTGGGAGCCACCCCGGGACAGGGGCTTCACATGGTCGACCGTCAGATCCCTCGGGCCGCCCTCACGGTTGCAGTAGCAGCACCGCCAGCTATCTCGGCAGAAGAGCACCCGGCGGACGACGTTTCGCTTCACCAGCGGGCGCAGCTCGACGTAGGCCGGCACCTGGAGGATCACCGGCAGCGCCACGCGCAGGTGCTCCGACCGGAAGACCACCCCCGGCTCCTCGGCGATCACCTGGGCGTGGCCGCAGACAACAAGCGACACGGCCCGTTCCCGGGTCACGAGGCTGGTGGGTCGCATGGTGGCGTCGAGCAGCAGGCAGCGCATGGATGGCACCTCTTGGTGCCTCAAGTGTAGAGCGACCCGCCGTCGGCGGGAAGGCTCAGGCGGCGACGCGGTAGGTGTGCTTGCCCGCCGCCTTCGCCTCGAGCAGCGAGCTGTCCGCGCGCGCGACCGTCCGGCCGGCGGTGGCGCCCGGCTCGCGGGCGACTGCGATGCCGACCGACGCGTGCAGGCCGGCGTGGGCCCGGATCGCCCCTCAGGAGGCGGGCGGCGAGCGCGTCGAGGTCGGTCTCGACGTCGGGCAGGATGACTGCGAACTCGTCGCCGCCGAGCCGGCCGGGGATGTCGACGGCGCGGCAGGTCGAGCGGATCGCCGCTGCGACCCGGCGCAGCGCGGTGTCGCCGGCCACGTGGCCGCGCGTGTCGTTCAGCGCCTTGAAGTCGTCGAGGTCGACGACGATCACGGCCAGGTGTGACCCGGCCCGCTCGGCCCGGGCGAGCTCCTGCTCCAACCGCTCGTAGAACGCGCGGTGGTTCAGGACGCCGGTCAGCGGGTCCTTGTCGACCTGGCTCGCAGGTCCTCGTAGAGCTGCGCGTTTCGCACCGCCATGGCGGCCTGGCCGGCGATCGTGCGGCAGAAGTCGATGTCGTGCTGCGACCAGCGGCGCGCTGAGCGGTAGTCGGCCATCTCGACCAGGCCCACGGAGCGGCCGTTCACCACGAGCGGCAGCTCGATCCAGGTCCACCATCCCCATTCGACCAGCTTCTGGCGGACGAACGGCGCGATCCCGGGGTCGGTCATCCGCTGGACGCCGTAGCCGTCGGCGGCGCGCAGCAGGACGCGCGAGGCCGGGTAGTCGTCCAGGCGGTAGATGTCGCCGCGGTCGCCCTCGGAGGGTCCCTCCTCGCGGACGTACACCGAGGCCACCTCGAGGACGTCGCGAGCCGGGTGCCAGATCGTGATCGTGCACTCGCTCACCCGGTCGATCGCGTGCACGAGCTCGCGCGCGAGCGCATCCATCACGTCGGAGAACGCGAGGGATTGCGAAAGCGCGACGGCGACGCGGTGGAGCACCTCGAGCTCGCGTCGGTCGCGGCGATGAGCCGGCTTTCGAGGGGACACGAATTCCATCTATCGGCACACATGTGACGCTGCTCAATCCCGCACCCTCGGTATAACAGGCCGATGGCGGGCCTTCGTGGCGTGATCGTGGATGTCGCGCCGCTCCGCTCCTCGCCCGACTACCGGCGGCTGTGGGCCGGCGACCTGGTCGCGTCGACCGCCCACCAGCTGGTCGCCGTGGCGGTGCCGTTCCAGGTGTTCCTGCTCACGAGCTCGTCGCTGGCGGTCGGCCTCGTCGGCGCGGCGGAACTGGTGCCGCTCCTGCTCGGATCGCTCGCGGCGGGCGCGGTGGTGGACGCCCACGACCGCCGCCGGCTGATCCTGGTGGCGCAGCTCGGGGCGGCAGCCTGCGCCGTGGCGCTGGCGCTGCTCGCCGCGACCGGGTCGCCGCCGGTCTGGGCGATCTACGCGGTGGCGGCTGTGGTCGCGGCGTTTTCGAGCATCGAGGCGCCCGTTCGCAACGCCAGCATCCCGGAGTTAGTTGGCACTCACTACCTACCATCCGCCCTCGCCCTGAACCAGATCGTCGGCCAGGTGACCGCGCTGGCCGGGCCGGCGCTGGCGGGCGTCCTGCTCGCAACGGTCGGCGTCACCGCGGTCTACTGGACGGCGGTGGGCGGGTTCGGGATCGCGCTCGTCATGATCCTGCGGCTCCGGCCGCTCCCGCCGGCCGCGGCCGGCGTGGCGACCCGCGGCTGGGCCGCGGTGCGCGAAGGGCTGGCGTTCGCGCGGTCGACGCCCGTGCTCCTCTCGACCTTCGTGATCGACCTGAACGCGATGATCTTCGGGATGCCCCGGGCGCTCTTCCCGGCGCTCGCGGTCACGACCTACCACGTGGGGCCCGACGGGCTCGGGCTCATGTACGCCGCGCCGGGCGCGGGTGCGCTCCTCGGCGCCGCCTCGAGCGGGTGGGTCGGCGGCGTGCGCCGCCAGGGCCTGGCGGTCGTCGTCTCCGTCGTCGCCTGGGGCGCGACGATCGCCGCCTTCGGGCTCGTCCCGCACGACTGGTTCCCGCTTGCGCTCGTGTTCCTCGCCGCCGCAGGGTGGGCCGACGTCGTCTCGGCCGTCTTTCGCAACACGATCCTGCAGCTCGTCGCGCCGGACGCGATGCGCGGCCGGCTGAGCGCGCTCCACATCGCCGTCGTCACGTCGGGCCCGCGAATCGGCGACGTCGAGGCGGGCACGGTGGCCGCCCTCACCTCGGTGCGCTTCTCGGTCGTCTCGGGCGGACTGGCCTGCATCGCCGGCGTGGCCTTGATGCACGCCGTGTCGCCGGTGCTCGCGCGCTACCGGCGGGAATAGGGCGGGACAAGGTTGGACGCCTACCGCGTGTGCTCGGTGCCGTTCTGGCGTCCGCTCGTCAGTTGGGCCAGGTATGTCGGCAATGCGTGTTGCAGCGTGGGTCGAACCCGCCACCGGTCACCTCGACGCTCTTCGACGTCGAGTTCGTCAAGAACGACAACGGACAGGGTGATGTCGTGACGCGAGATGCGTGCCAGGTCGACGACATCGCCTGTGGAGGCCGTCGCGGGTGCAACGACATCCACAGCGTCGCGTGGGTCCGCCTTCATCTCGGCGTCCTCGACGGCTGTCCTGCAGTAGGAGAAGCTGACGCCGACTCGATCGGACGCTTGCCAGTCCACCGGGAAGAACCTGGCGGTTACGCTGATCTCCTGTCGCGGCGGGTCCGGCGGCAACCCGACGAACTCGTCGAACCCTCCCGCAAGATCACCGCCGCTCGGATGACGGTCGCGGCGACGATCTTGACCTCGAGCCGCCACTCCGTGTGAGGAATCAGCCGCGGTGGATCGACAGTGACGATCCTCGGTATCCAGACAGACGCCAGCCGCACGGGTTGGACATGAAGCCGTTGAACGGGTTCGTCCATCGCCGGCCGGAGGCTACCGGGCGGGCTCGCAGGCTACTTGCGCCGCTTGCGGCCGCCGCCGCGCGCGTACCCGGCCGGGGCGAACCCGGAGACGTAGGTGACGAGCCGGCCGGGCTTCTTGCCGCTGTCCTCGGCCTCCTCCATCTTGCGCACCGCCTCGCGCACCACCCGGCCGCCGAGATAGCGCACAGGCTCGGGCGGGAAGGCCCGGCCCGGCTCGCGGACGAGGCCCGCGTTCGCCCACTCGTCCTCGCGTCCGAGTGCGAGCGACGCCAGGATGCGCCCCCCGATCCAGCTCGGCCCGACGCCGTTTCCGGAGTAGCCGCCGCCGTGGACGACCCTGTCGGCGAGGCGCCCGAAGATGGGCAGGCCGTCGTCGGTCCGCGCCACCGGCCCGGCCCAGCTGTGCGTGACCTCTGCGCCGGCCGTGGCCGGGAGGATGCGGTGCATGTGCTCGGTGACCCAGGCCATCCTGCGCGAGTCGTGATGGAAGCCCGCGCCGATCCGGGCCCGGTAGGCGAGCGTGCCGCCGCCCTTCCCGAAGATGATCCGGCCGTCCCGGGTCGCCTGGTAGTAGTGCACCATGAGGCGGGCGTCGGCGATCGCCTCGGCCCGCGTCCAGCGCATGCGCTCGAGGAGCGCGTGGTCGGGCGCGGTGGCGACGATGTCGCTCGTCACCGGGACGATCGCCCGGGAGAGCTCCGGGATCCCGGCGGCCCAGGCGTTCAGCGCCAGCGCAACGCTGCCCGCCGCGATCTCCCCGTCCGGGGTGCGCACGCGCGGCGTGCCCGTACGGCGCAGGCCGAGCATCGGCGAGTTCTCGTAGATCCTGACGCCCCGCTCCAGCGCGACGCGGCGCAGGCCGCGGACGAGATGGGCCGGATGCACCGTCGCCGTGCGCGGCTCCCAGGCGCCCGCCAGGTGGGTCGGCTGGTCGATGTGCTCGTGGAGCTCCTCAGGCGTCATGCTCACCAGCTCGTGCACGCCGTGGCGCTCGCACTCGGCGATGGCAGACTCCCACATCCCGACCTGGGCCGGCGCCGTCGCGACCCACAGCCAGCCGCCGCGGCGGAAGTGGGCGTCGATGGCGTTCTCGGAGCAGAAGGTCTCGATCGTGTTCACCGCCTCCTCCGAGGCGCGCGCGATCCGCAGCCCCTCCTCCTCGCCGCAGGCCTTGATGAGCGTTCCCAGCTTCGACCACCAGGTGGTGAGGAACCCGCCGTTTCGGCCGCTCGCGCCGGCGCCGCAGATGTCCGCCTCGACCACCGCGACGTCGCAGCCGGGCTCGAGCTCCTTGATGCGAAGCGCGGTCCAGAGCCCGGTGTAGCCCCCGCCGACGATGCAGACGTCGGCCGTCTGGTCGCCGGTCAGCGCAGGGGCCGATGCGCCGTCCTCTGCGGCCAGCGCCTCCTCGAGCCAGAGCGAGCGGTGCACGGCGCGGGATTCTTGCACTCTGGTAGGTTCGCGGGGTGAGGGAACGTGCGGCGATCGTGACCGGCGGCGGCACCGGCATCGGCCGGGCGGCCGCGCTGGCGCTCCATCGCGACGGGTTCAACATCGTCGTCGCCGGCCGGCGGCCCGAGCCGCTCGAGGGCACGCGCGAGCTGGCCGGCGAGGGCTGTGTCGTCCATCCGGGCGACATCCGCGAGCCGGAGGTGTCCGAGGCGCTCGTCGAGCGCTGCCTCTCGGAGTTCGGCCGGATCGACTGCCTCGTCAACAACGCCGGCGGGCAGTTCGTCGCGCCGGCAGAGGACATCACCCCGAACGGCTGGCGGGCGGTGCGGCGGCTGAACCTCGACGCGCCGTGGCACCTGACCCAGCTCGTGGCGAAGCGGTGGATGATCGAGAACGGCGGCGGCCGGGTGATCTCGGTCGTCCTCTGCCCGCGGCGCGGCATCGAGGGGATGGCCCACTCGTCGGCCGCCCGCGCCGGCATGACCGCCCTCACGAACACGCTGTCGCTGGAGTGGGGGAAGTACGGGATCGGCCTCGTGTGCGTCGCCCCGGGGTGGATCGACACCGAGGGCGTGCGCGGCTACGGCGAGGATCTCCACGAGGTCGCCGACCGCGTGCCGATGAAGCGGATCGGCACCGCCGAGGAGGTGGGCGAGGTGATCGCGTTTCTGGCCTCGCCCGGCGCCGCCTACATCAGTGGGACGACAATTGTCGTGGACGGCGGCCTCGAGAACACCGTCGCCGGCTGACGCCTCAGCGTCGGCTGAGCAGGTCCGCCTCGAGCTGCTCCAGCCGCTCGATGGCGGCGTCCGAGACGAAGCGGCGGGCGTGACGGCGGCGCGCCTCTACCGCCGTCCGGTGCCGGCCGCCGGGCGCCGCGCGGCCGTCGGCGGCGGCCGCCCACGGCCCCCGCGGCGGGAGCGCGCGCGGCTCTCCCGGTCGCGCCGGCGCGGCGGGGCATCGGTCGCCCCGACCGGCTCGACGGCCGCGCCGGTGCCCTGGTCCACGTTCGAAGCTGCCACCTGCTCACGCTCGAATTCTACCGGCGTCGCCGTGGCGGCCGATGGGCGTTGGCCCGCTGGTAACCTGACTCCCATGGCCGAGCCGCGCTCGATCGACGAGCTGACCGCCGCCCTGCGCACCGAGGCGTATCTGGCCGACCGCGGCCTCGCGACGGTCATGTCGCTCTCGCTCGCGCTCGAGAAGCCGCTGCTGCTGGAGGGCGAGGCGGGGGTCGGTAAGACCGAGGCTGCAAAGACGCTCGCGGCGATCACCGGCGGCCGCCTGATCCGGCTCCAGTGCTACGAGGGCATCGACGTCGCCCACGCGCTCTACGACTGGAACTACGCGCGCCAGCTGCTCTACATCCGCACGCTCGAGGCCGCCGAGCGCCGACGCCGGCGCAGACGCTCCACGATGTGTTCGGGCGCGACTTCCTGGAGCGGCGGCCGCTGCTCGACGCGATCGAGCACGACGACGCCGTGCCGCCGGTGCTCCTGATCGACGAGATCGACCGCGCCGACGACGAGTTCGAGGCGTTCCTGCTCGAGCTGCTCTCCGACTTCCAGATCACGATCCCCGAGATCGGCACGATCTCGCGCCGAGCAGCCGCCCGCGTCGTGATCCTGACCTCGAACCGCACGCGCGAGCTGCACGACGCGCTCAAGCGGCGCTGCATCTACCACTGGATCGGCCACCCGTCGCTCGAGCGCGAGATCGCGATCGTGCGCGCGCGCGTGCCCGGCGTGCCCGAGCGGCTGGCGGCCGAGGCCGCCGCCTTCGTGGCGCGGCTGCGCACGCTCGACCTGGCCAAGGCCGCCGGGCGTCGCCGAGACGATCGACTGGACGCAGGCGCTCGTCGCGCTCGGCCAGGAGGAGCTCGACGCCGACATCGTCGACGCGACGCTCGGCTCGGTGCTGAAGTACCACGAGGACATCGAGCGCGTGCGCGACGCGGGCCTGCGCGAGCTCGGTCGGCCCGCGAGGCCGCTGCCCGAGCGCTAGATGCCGTACCGCGCACCGCCGGCGACGCCTTCGTCGCAAGCTCGTCACGTTCGGGCGCATCCTGCGCGAGGCCGGGCCTCGAGGTCGGCCCGGGACGGCTGCAGGACGCGCTGCGCGGCCTCGATCTGGTCGACCTGACCAGCCGCGACGAGGTCTACCACGCGCTGCGCTGCACGCTCGTCTCGCGGCGCGACGACATCGAGGTGTTCGACACGGCGTTCGCCGCGTTCTGGGAGCGCGCGCCGCGCGACGGCGCCCGAGCAGCCGGTCGACCTCGGCCTGCCGAGACCGCCGACGCAGCCGCCGGCGGCCGAGGCCCCGCGCCGGCCGCGCGCCGGCGAAGGAGGACGAGCGGCCGGCCGAGGACTCGCAGGACGGCGGCTCGTCGCCTCCTCGGCCGTGACGAGCTGCTGCGCGCACCGCGACTTCGCCGCACATGACCGCGCCGAGCTGCGGCGTGCTGCGCGCGTCTGATCGCGCGCTCGCCGCGCGGCCCGCCGATCCGCCGCTCGCACCGCCTGCGAGCCTCGCCGCGGGCCGGCGACGTCCTCGACCCCCGTCGCACGCTGCGCGCGGCGATGCACACCGAGGGCGTGCCGCTCGAGCTGGCCTATCGCGAGCCCAAGCTCGTGCCGCGGAAGCTCGTCTTCCTGTGCGACGTGTCCGGCTCGATGGAGCCCTACGCGCGGGCGATGGTCATGTTCCTGCAGGCGGCCGCGCGCGCCGGGCGGCACGTCGAGGCGTTCGCCTTCGGCACGCGCCTCACGCGGCTCACGCCGCAGCTTCGCGACCTCGACCCGGTCCGCTCGCTCAGGCTGGCGCGGCGCGCGCGATGCCCGACTGGGGCGGCGGCACCCGCATCGGCGAGTCGCTGCATGCCTACAACGAGCAGTACGGCCGCCGCGGCATGACGCGCGGCGCCGTGGCGTGATCGCCTCGGACGGCTGGGAGCGCGGCGACTTGGGCCTCCTGGACGCCGAGCTCGCGCGCCTTCACCGCCAGTCGCACCGGCTGGTGTGGGTGAACCCGCTCAAGGGCCACACCGGGTTCGAGCCGCTCGCGGGCGGGATGCGGATCGCGCTTCGCCACGCCGACGTCTTCGTCGAAGGCCACAACCTGGCGGCGCTCGAGGCGCTGGCGGAGGTGCTGGCGGCGATCTAGTAGCGGGGGGCGGCCGCGCGCATCCGCCGCACCGCCTCCCAGGTGAGCGCCGTGGCGACGGCGCCCTCGAACCGCTCCACCGGGTCGCGCCGGAACGTCAGCACCGTGGCCATCGCCTGGATGCAGAGGATCGCAAGCGCGGTGGTGAGGTGGCGGGCTGCTGCCGAGCGCACCCCGGCAGCTTAGATGACTAGCCGATGCACGGGCCGGACGAGACCCGCCCGTGGGCCGACCCGAGCGCGTCCCGGATCGCCTCGAGCGGGACGCCGAAGCCGCCACCGCCGCCCTTATCGGCCGCGAACATCATCGCCACGACGCGGCCGCGGCGGTCGACCACCGGCCCGCCGCTGTCGCCGTGCTCGAGCAGGCCGCGCAGCGGCACCACCGTGCGCGGCCGCACGCTGCCGCCGTAGGCGCCGGGGGCGAGCGCGGTCACCGGCTGACCCGCCCGGCCGGGCACCGACCTGAGCGGCCCGTTCTGCGGGTAGCCGATCATGGCCACGGCGCCGCCGGACGGATCCTTCGGCGCCATCGCGAGCCTGGCCAGCGGCAGGCCGTGGACGCGCAGGACCGCGACGTCGTTTCCGGCATCCACCGCGATCGGGAACGCCGGGTACGTCCCGGCCCCGGACGGCTGTACCGCGATGTCGTGCTCGCCCGCGATCACATGCGCGTTCGTGACGACGATCCCGGGCCGGACGACCCAGCCCGACCCCTGGATGCCGAGCCCGCAGGCCGTCCCCTGGACGCGCACGACGCTCGCCTGCGCGGCGCGCGGGCCGGGGTCGTGCGGCAGCGTCGGATCGGGCCGGTCGAGCGCCCGGTCGGCGATCGACGGCACGACCGGCAGCGGGTCGAAGCGCGCCAACGCGTCGAGGAGGCTGCTGGCCGGGACGGCGTGCAAGAGGGCCGGGAGGATCGTCGAGCGCTGGACGTCCCGGCGCAGGTGAAGGCCGGGCTGCTCGAGGGCGACGACGGCGACGAGCCACGCCAGCGCGAGGCCGAGGATGGCGCCCGCCGCGACCCCGCCGGCGGTGTCCGCCGCCGCCACCGGCCCGCGGATCACGTGCTCACGCAGCGCGTTGGCCGCCGCGCCCGCGCCGAACTGCACGATCGTCCCGCCGATCAGCGCGCCCGCGAGCCCGGCGACGCCCAGCCAGGGCGAATGCCGCCCGCCGCTCAGGAGCAGCGGCGCGATCCGCGACCCGATGACCGCCCCCACGGCGAATCCGGCCAGCCCGAGGAGCGTCGCCACGAGGCCGCGCTGTGCGCCCCGGAACGCCGACAGGCCGACCGCGGCGATCACGAGCAGGTCGATCGCGCTCACGTCTGTTGTATACCGCCCGTCCGGCGCCGGAGGTCCGGGTGTGTGCCAGACTGCCGAGGTGGACTTCGTGCACATCGAGCACGATCCGAAGCTGCGCCGCCCGAATCTCGTGGCCGCGTTCCGGGGGTGGAACGACGCCGGAGGCGCCGCCAGCCTCGCCGCGGGATACCTGCGGGCCGTGACCGACGCGGATCGGTGCGCCGTCATCGACTCCGAGCCGTTCATCGACTACCAGCAGACCCGGCCGACCGTCCAGCTCGTGGACGGCGACGTCCGCCGGCTCGACTGGCCCGAGACCGAGATCTACGCCTCCGAGAAGTCCGACCTCGTCGTCATCGTGGGCACCGAGCCGAACATGCGCTGGCGGGCGTTCTCCAGCGCGATCGCCGACATGGCCCGCCGCTACCGGGTCGACCTTGTCATCACCATGGGCGCGCTCCTGGCTGACACGCCGCACACCCGGCCCGTCCCGGTGTCGGCGACCGCGTCCGACCACGAGCTGATGGAGCGCTTTGGCCTCTCCCGGTCGACCTACGAGGGGCCGACCGGCATCGTCGGCGTCCTGCACGACGCGTGCGCCCGGGCCGGGCTGCGCTCGGCGAGCCTGTGGGCGGCGACGCCGCACTACATCTCCGCCTCGCCCAACCCGCAGGCGGCGCTGGCGCTCCTCACCCGCCTCTCCGAGATGATCGGGACGCCGCCGGCCTCGAGCGAGCTCGAGCGGGCGGCGAGCGAGTACGCCCTGCGCGTGGCCTCTGCCATCTCCGACGACCCCGACATCGCCGGCTACGTCCAGCAGCTCGAGGAGGCGGCCGACGCAGCCGACCCGCCGAGCGGCGACGAGCTGGCCGCGGACTTCGAGCGCTACCTGCGCGAGCAGGGCGACGGGAAGGACGAGTGAGCGCCGAGGCGACCGACGCGACCTTCGACGCCGCGGTGGTCGAGCGCTCGAAGGAGGTGCCGGTGGTGGTCGACTTCTGGGCCGAGTGGTGCGGCCCGTGCCGCCAGCTCACGCCCGTGCTGGAGGCTGCCGTCGACGCGACCGAGGGCGCGGTCGAGCTCGTGAAGGTGGACGTCGACCAGAACCCGCACGTGGCGATGCGCTACCGCGTGGAGGGCATCCCGGCGGTGAAGGCCTTCCGCGACGGCCGGCTCGTGGACGAGTTCACGGGCGCCGTCCCGCGCGCCAGCGTCGACTCGTTCCTGCGTGGGCTCCTGCCGTCGGAGGCCGACCGGCTCGTGGAGCTGGGCGACGAGGCGTCGCTTCGGAAGGCGCTCGAGCTCGAGCCCGGCCATGCGGCGGCCCGGGCGGCGCTGACGCGGCTCGAGTCGGCCGGCGACCCGGCGCTCGGGCCCGGACTCACGGCGCTCGAGGCGGGCGAGACCGAACGCGGCCTCCAGCTCCTGCTCGACGCGCTGGCCGATGCCGACGCCGCGCTCCGCGACCGCATCCGGCAGGTCATGGTCGGGGTCTTCGCCGACCTCGGGCAGGACCACCCGCTCGCGAGCGAGTACCGCCGCCGGCTCTCCGCCGCGCTCTACTGAGCGGGCGGGGCGGCGTCGCGCTCGCCGTCCCAGTAGCCGAGCCGTTCGATGCGCCCGATCACGCCCAGGCCGCGCCAGGAGATCTTGTTCGACCGCGGGAAGTAGGCCATGTCGTTCGTGTCGCGCGTCCCGTAGGCCAGGAAGGTCAGCCCCTCCGGCCCTCCCCGAAGCGCGTGCGCCACGCCGGTGCCGGCGGGGCGGGAGACGACGTGCCCGGGCCGCAGCGGATGCTCCTCGTCGCCGAGGATGCAGGTGCCGGAGCCCTCGAGCATGACGAAGAGCTCCTCCTCCGAGGAGTGGCAGTGGGGCGGGTACTGGAGCATCCCGGGCCGGCAGCGGCCGAGGTTCAAGCCGGTACGGGCGGCGCCGGCCGCGGCGGCCACATCGCGCCAGACCGATCCGCAGTCGCCCTCGCCGCTCTGGTACTCGGCGACGTCGGCCGTGGCCACGACGGTGGCCGGGCGGGGGCCCGGCTCGGCAAATTCCAGCGCGCCGGCTTCGGCGTCGAACGCGAACATGTCGCCGGGGCCGTCGGCCTTCACGATCGTCGCGCCGGCCCATGCCCGGCCCGAGTGGGGGTGGTAGCAGGTCTCGACGTACTCGCGCATCCCGAAGGCCAGGACGTCGAGCCCGTCCGGCCCGGCCCGAAGCGTGTGTGCCTCCTCGTCGGCGAGGTGGACGATGCAGTCGCCGGCAGCGACCTCGCACGTGGCGCCGTCCAGCCACAGGAGCCCGTTTCCGGCGAGGACGTAGAAGACCTCCTCCTCGGCGCCGTGGGCGTGGGGCGGCGTCGGCCGAGCGCCCGGGTCGATCTCCCACCGGCGCAGGCCGACGGCGACCGACCCGGCTTGCGTGCCGAGGTCGGTCATCCAGGTCGCGATCTCGCCGGCCTCGCGCCGCACCCGGTTCGCCTCGTCCCAGTGGGCGAGATGCGTCACAGCCGCGCCTCCAGGGCCCGGCGCGACTCGGCCGGCCACGGCTCGGAGGTCGACCGGTCGGCGTCGGTATGCACCACCACCGTGCGCGACTCGGCGGCGACGCGGCCGTCGGCGGCGGAGAGGATCCGCTCCCGCGTGGTGGCGCTCGAGCTGCCGATGGCCTCGAGCTGCACCTCGACGTCGACGTGGTCGTCGGTATGGACGAGGCCGGAGCGGAAGTCGATCTCGATGTGGCGGATCACGACCCGGTGGACCGTCTCGCCGAGGAGGTTCGTGAAGAACTCGTCGCGCGCCTCCTCGAGGTAGGTCAGGTACGTCGAGTTGTTGACGTGCGCGAACCCGTCGAGGTCGCGCCACCGGATCTCGATACGCTTGACGGCGTGCATCGGTCGCGTAGCCTGCCACATCTGCTGCTCGCGACGGCGGTGCTCGCCTGGGGTGGCTCGTTCGCCGCGATCAAGGCGCTCGTCGACCACGGGCTGGAGGCTCCGGACGTCGCCATCGGGCGCTACCTGGTCGCCGCGCCCGGGTTCGGGATCGCGCTCGCGGCCGCCGGCGGCCTCCCGGGGCTCTCACGCCGGGACGCGCTGCGGATGGTCGCCGCCGGGCTCTTCGTCGTCACCGTCTACCACCTGGCGCTGAACGCCGGCGAGCGCACGACGACGGCGGGCACCGCCAGCGTCGTCATCGCAGCCGCGCCGGCGATGGCGCTCGCGATGTCGCTCGGGCTCGGCCTGGAGGACTTCTCGCGGCGGCGGGCGGTGGGGCTCGCGGTGGCGTTCGCCGGCGTGGTCGTCGTCATCGTGCTCGGGTCGGGCCAGAGCGTGTCGCTCGACGCGGTGCGCGGGCCGCTCCTGGTGCTCATCGCGGCGTCCTCGTTCGCGGCCTATAACGTGCTCGTGAAGCCGCTCCTGGGCCGGTTCGATCCAATGGCCGTCTCGGCCGCGACGGCGCTCGTCGGGACGGTCGCGCTCCTGCCGTTCGGGGCGTCGGGGACGGCGAGCAGGCTCGGCGGCATCGACGCCGGCGACCTCGCTCTCGTGGTCTTCCTCGGGCTCGTCTCCACGCTTGTGGGATACCTCCTGTGGACGATCGCCCTGCGCTGGCTCGACCCGTCGCGGGCGGTGGCCTACCTCTACGGCGTCCCCGTGGTGGCGGTGACGGTCGGGGCGCTCACGCTCGGCGAGAGCGTGACGGGCTGGCTCGCGCTCGGCGGCCTGCTCGTGGTCGGAGGGGTGGCGGTCTCGCAATGACGGCCTTCGTCTGGCGTGACGGCGAGCGCACGATCCGGTTCGGGCCGGGAGCGGCGGCACACGCCTGGGCGGCCGTCGACGTCCTGACCACGGCGCGGGCCGAGCCGGACATCCCGGTCGCCGTGCTGGAGGGCGCGCGCGTCCACCATGTGCCGGCGGGGGAGGTGCCGGACGCGGCCGCCGCGCTCATCGACCGGGTCGGCGACGGGCGGATGGTGGCGTGGGGCGGCGGGCGGGTGATCGACACAGCCAAGGCGCTCGCCGCCGCCCGGGGCGGCGAGGTGTGCGCCGTGCCGACCACGCTCTCCGGGGCCGAGATGTCGCGCGGCCACCGTCCGGCGCCCGGGTACGAGGGCAAGCCGAACCACCGGCCCGTGCTGGTGCTCGCCGAGCCGGACGTGATGGCGGGGCAGCCCGACGGCGCCCGCCGGACCTCGGCGATGAACGCGCTCGCGCACGCCGCGGAGGCCCTGTACGGGCCGGGGCGAAACCCGGTGGCGTCGCTCGCGGCAGCGCGGGCGGCGACACTCCTGGCGCGGGGCGTCGAGGCGGGCGACCGGGACGACCTCGCGCTGGGCGCGGTTCTGGCCGGGTATGCGCTCGGATCGGCCGGATTCTCGCTGCACCACGTGCTGTGTCAGACGGTGGTGAGGACGTGCGGCACGTCGCACTCGGTCACGAACGCGGCCGTGCTCCCCTGGGCGCTCGATGCGATGGCGGTGCGCGAGCCGGCAGCGATCGCCGAGCTGGCGGCGGCGCTCGGTGTCGAGCGGGATGGCGTCAGCGAGCGAGTCTCTGGGCTCGCGGGCGGTGCGAGGCTCGGCGGCGAAGCCGTCGGCGAGGCCGACCTGCCGCGCGTCGCCGACGCCGCGCTCGAGCGGCCGGAGCTCGGCGCCCTGTCGCCACCGCCTGACCGCGACGAGCTGGTCGCGATTCTCAGCCGGGCGCTGTGACGCCGTAGCGCAGGAAGACGGTGCCGTTGCCGAACCGTTGCTGGTCGCGCAACTCCAGATGCAGTTCGGCTGTTGTAGGTAGTGAGTGCTTACCAACTCCGACCAGGACGGGCGTGAGGAAGAGCTGGATCTCGTCGACGATCCCGGCGGCCAGCGCCTGGCCCGCGAGCTCGGGGCCGCCGATGCCGATGTCGCGCGCCGCCGAGGCCTTCATCCGCCTGACGACTTCCACGTCGAGCTCCCGCTCGAGCCGCGTGCGCTCCGTCGAGACGTCGGCGAGGGTGCGCGAGTAGACGATCTTGTCCGCGGCCCGCCAGAGCTCCGCGAAGTCACGCATCACGTCCGGCTCGTCGTCCAGCGGCATCGTGTCCCAGACCGCCATCGTCTCGTACATGCGGCGTCCGTAGAGGTACGTCCCCACGGGCCGCTCCAGGTCGTTCACGAAGGCGTGCACCTCCTCGTCGGGAGCCGCCCAGTCGAAGTTGCCGTCCGCGTCTTCGATGAAGCCGTCGAGCGACGCGATTGCCGCGTAGATGAGCCGTGCCATGGTGGTAGGCTCGCAGAAGATGGGAAAGGGATACGCAGAGGGCCCTGCCGCCGAAGAGGCGGAGGCCGCCCGCGAGCGGGGTGACCACCTCGCCCTCGCCGACCGTCCGCCGCCCCGGCGGATGGTGTGGGGCTGCACGGCCGACGAGCCCGAGCCGCACGTGATCGGCGAGCTCGGCGAGGTCGATCCGGACGAGCTCTTCGCGTCGGGCCGAGCGTGGGGGATTCACGTGGAGCTCGAGACTCCGGCGTGACCGAGAACCCGTACGACCGCCCATCCGACCCCGCGAAGCGCCACTCGGCGGCGCTGACCGACGGCCCCGACCGCGCGCCCGCGCGCGCGATGCTGAAGGCGATCGGCTTCACGGACGACGACCTCGCCCGCCCGATCATCGGCGTCGCAACGACGTGGATCGAGACGATGCCGTGCAACTGGAACCAGCGCGAGCTGGCCCAGCGCGTCAAGGCCGGCATCCGCGCGGCCGGCGGCACGCCGATGGAGTTCAACACCGTGTCGGTCTCCGACGGCGTCTCGATGGGCACCGAGGGGATGAAGGCGTCGCTGGTGTCGCGCGAGGTCATCACCGACTCGATCGAGCTCGTCGCCCGCGGCCACCTGTTCGACGGCCTCGTGTGCATCGTCGGCTGCGACAAGACGATCCCGGCCGGGGTCATGGCGCTGTGCCGGCTCGACATCCCCGGCCTCGCGCTCTACAACGGCTCCATCGCGCCGGGCACGTTCCGCGGTCGCGACATCACGATCCAGGACGTCTTCGAGGCGGTCGGTGCCCACGCCGCGGGCAAGATCGACGGCGCCGAGCTGCACGAGGTCGAGTCGGCCGCGTGCCCCGGCGCGGGGGCCTGCGGCGGCCAGTTCACCGCCAACACGATGTCGACGGCGCTCGAGTTCCTGGGTATCAGCCCGGCGGGGATGAACGGCATCCCGGCGCTCAACCGCACGAAGGGCGACGCAGCCGAGGAGTGCGGCCGGCTCGTGATGCAGCTCGTCCGCGACGACGTGCGCCCCTCGCAGATCGTCACCCGCGAGGCGATCGAGAACGCCGCGGCGTCGGTCGCGGCGACGGGCGGCTCGACGAACGGCGTCCTGCACCTGCTCGCGATCGCGCACGAGCTCGGCATCCCCTTCTCGATCGACGAGTTCGACTTCATCGCCGCCCGCACGCCGATCGTCGCGAGCCTGAAGCCGGGCGGCCAGTACGTCGCGACCGACATGTTCGACGCGGGCGGCGTGGCCCTCGTCGCGCGCGAGCTTCGCAAGCGCGAGCTCGTCCACGCCGGCGCCCGCAACGTCGACGGCCGCACGCTCGGCCAGGTCGCCGACGACGTCGTCGAGACGCCGGGCCAGCCCGTCGTCGTCCCGATCGAGCAGCCGATCAAGGAGACGGGTGGGCTCGCGATCCTGCGCGGCAACCTGTCGCCGGACGGCTGCGTCGTGAAGCTCGCCGGCCACGAGCGCGTCAGTCACCGCGGCCCGGCCCGCGTCTTCGACCGCGAGGAGGACTGCTTCGCGGCGGTGAAGGCCGGCGCCATCCGCCCGGGAGACGTGGTCGTGATCCGCTACGAGGGCCCGGCCGGCGGCCCCGGCATGCGCGAGATGCTGCACGTCACCGCGGCCATCGTCGGGGAGGGCCTGGGCGAGGAGGTCGCGCTGGTCACCGACGGCCGCTTCTCCGGCGCGACCCACGGCCTCATGGCCGGCCACGTGACGCCCGAGGCGGTGCGAGGCGGCCCGATCGCGATCGTGCAGGAGGGCGACATCGTCGAGTTCGACATCGAGGCCCGCGAGCTCCGGCTCGAGCTCTCCGACGACGAGATCGCCGCCCGCCTGCGCGACTGGACGCCGCCGCCGCCCCGCTACACGTCCGGCGTCTTCGCGAAGTACGCGGCCCAGGTCTCGAGCGCCAGCGAGGGCGCCGTGACGCGCTCGCTCGCCTAGTGGCGGTCGCCTACGAGTGGCGCGGCGCGTTCGCGAGCGGCGAGCTGAACGTGCTTCACGCGGAGGGGTTCGAGCACGACCTCCTCGACTGGGACTGGCGCGAGCAGGTGGAGCGGCACAGCCTCGGCTGGGTGACGGCGCGGGAGGACGGCGAGCTGGTTGGCTTCGTGAACGTCGCCTGGGACGGCGGCAGCCACGCGTTCGTGCTCGACACGCTCGTCCCGGCTTGCGCCCGCCGGCGCGGGATCGGGGTCGAGCTCGTGCGGGCCGCCGAGCGCGAGGCGCGCGCCGCCGGCTGCGAGTGGCTGCACGTCGACTTCGAGGATCACCTGCGGGCGTTCTACTTCGATGCGTGCGGCTTCACGCCGACGAACGCCGGTCTGATCGAGCTGTAGGGGCCTCTTCGGGTGAAATCACTGGCGACAGGCGCCGGTGTTCTGCCCGGGTCCGGAGCCGCAGCTCGGCGAGTGTGGCGGCGCACGCCCGCATTGCAAATATCAAGTATGAAACATCGCAGTTGCGCCGAAAAAAAACCGGGGTCTATGGTCGGCGCGTGGTGTTCGGCATTGGAGGAGCGGACGAGAGTAGGGGCTTGCGCGGAGTGCTCGCGGTGTCGGTGTGCGCGTCCCTCGGGTTGGAACTGCGGGTCGGCTTCGCGGGCATCTGGGCGGTACGCGAGCTCGGGATATCGACCGGCCGCCTCGCCCTGGTGTATGCGGTACAGGCGCTGATCGAGGCCGTCGCCTCCGTCGCCGCCGGCTGGCTCGCCGACCGCATCAGCCGGAGACCGCTGGCCGTTGCCTCTGCGTGCGGCTCAACTGTGGTGGCGCTCGGTCTGGCCGGGAGCGCCGGGCACCCACTCGCCGGCCAGCTATTGCTCGCCGGGATGGGGGCGGTGGATGCCCTGCTCTGGGTTGCATGCTCGGTGACGCTCGCGGACATCGTGAAGGATGACCAGCTGGAGCGGGCCTACGCAGCCCAGCGCACGGCCAACGCGGCGGCATACGCCGCCGGACCCCTGCTGGCGGGGGCCATGCTGGTTTTCGGCTTTGCCTGGTTGTTCTGCGCGGCCGCGGCAGCCTCCGGCATCACCGCTGCGCTCGCGTGGCGCTGTCTGCCCGGCGGCGTTGCGGACGTCGCATCTCCGCACGAGCCACGCCGCTCGGCGCGATCGCTGATTGCCGATCGCCACTTCGTTGCCCTGTTCGTCGCCGGCACGCTCACCTACCTTGCGTTCTTTGGGACAGAGACCGTTCTGCCGGTGGCGCTGGTGGCAGCCGACGTCGTGTCACCCGCCGCGTTCGGGCTCCTGTTCGCGATCAATCCGCTCATCACTGCATTCGTGCAGCTCCCGCTCACCGCCCGGCTGGCGACCGTCTCGGTCCGTAAGCGGCTCGTCGGCGGCACGCTACTGATGGGCTGCGCACCGCTTCTGCTGCTCGTACGAAGCGACGCACTGTTCGTCGCGGTGGTGCTCGCGCTGTTCACTCTCGGCGAGCTCGTCTGGGCGCCGAGCGTCAGCGCATTCGCGGCGCGCACGGCGCCCCCGCCCGCACGTGGTGCCTATCTCGGCGGGCTCGCCGCGACGTACTCCATCGGCTTCGCGCTCGCCCCTGCCGCCGGGTTCAGCGCGCGCAGCGCCGGCGGGGACACCGCGCTCTGGATGTGCCTCGCGACCAGTGCCGCTCTCGCTGCGCTGCTCTACCTCGCCCTCACCCGCGAAGCGGCTGCGACCACGTGCGGGTTCGCTCCGACCAACGCCGGGCTGATCGAGCTGTAGCGGACGAGGCGGCCCTCGCCGACGAGCCGATCGACCGCGCCGCGCCTTAAAGGCCACGAGAACCAGCGCCCGACTTCGTTCTCGGGCGCGACGACGGCCGCCCCCACGCCCGCGACGAGCACGCCGTCCAGGGCATCCTCGGGTGAAACGTTGGCAGCAGGCGCCGGTGTTTCACCCTGGGTCCAGAGGCGGAGCTCGGATGTGTGGCGGTGGCCACCCGTGCGGGCGGGGACGGTGACAGAGTGCGTCACGACCGCCCCGGTTCGCTCGAGCGGGTCGCGCATCCGGCGGAGCGCCGCGGACGAGAGCCCCAGCTCGACCAGCAGGTCGTCGGCGAGCGACGGCCCGGCCGACTGCAGGTGGACGACGAGCCGCGAGTCGGCGGCAGCGGCGAGCGCCGCCCGGCACAGGGGATCCAGAACGGCCGCGACCGCGTCCGAGACCAGCACCCGCTTCCCACGGTGGATCTTGAGCCCGTGGATCCCCGGGTGCGCGGTGAGCTCGACGGCCCACGGGTACTTCGTGCGCGGCCAGAGCCCGAAGCCGCGCGACCCGGGCTTGTAGGGCGGCTCGTGGCAGGCGGCGAAGAGGCTCGGCAGCGCGCAACCGGGCGTGATCGTGACGATCCCGCGGTCGCGCACCCACGCCGCTGCCTCCTCGACGTCTGCGAGCGCCCGGTCAGGCGTGAGCCGGCAGGCGCGCGAGCGCTCCGCCTCGAGGGCGGCGACATCAGGCTTCGGCGTCACTCGCGCCGGCCGCCGCCAGCGCGGCCACCCGCTCGGCGATGCCTGCCCGGTGCCACTCGCTCACCCCGACTGCCGCATGCAGGTTCGTCGTCCAGGCGACGATGCGCGTCCCGGCGTCGGTGGCCCCGGTCATGAAGTGGGTCTGCGTCTGGGCGTCGGCGATCGGCGAGTCGTCGTCCTCGAGGTGGCAGCCCACGGTGTCGGAGAAGGCCGTGATCACTCCGCGGCCGTTCAGGAGGACGAGCTCCATCCGCTCGTCCTCGATCCGCTCGCGGAGGAACGGCGCGTCCTGGCGCAGGAGCTCGGCCCGCGAGGACTCCGGCAGGAGGCCCCAGGTCGGGTTGGTGGCCCACTGGACGAGGGTGAGGTGGCAGGCCGTGCCGCGGTAGTAGCTGACGCCGATCCCGTTCAGGACGCGCTCGAGGACGTCGAACCAGCGCCGGTAGGGGTTGCGCTCGAAGTACCAGTTGCAGCCCTCGAAGATGCGGGCCAGCACCTGTCCGTCCACCTTCTCCAGCGAGTTCGCACCCACCGAGAGCAGCGTCTCGAGTCGCTGGGAATCCTCCCGCAGGAGCGACCCCTCGGAGTCCAGGAACTCCAGCCGGTTGGGGTTCAAGCCGATCGTGGCGACCTTCGCGTTGCGGGGGTCGCCGAACCCGACGACCGGCGTCGAGCCCGGAATGACGTTGCAGCCCTGCGGAGGCGGCCGCCGCAGCCGCTCCTCGACGTACTCGGGGACCGGCCCGCTCACCGCCCGAGGGCGGCGCGCGCGTCGGCTGCGAGCGTCTCGAGCAGCCGCCGCTTCCAGCGCGTCATGTCGAGGCCGGGCAGCCCCGCCGCCGGGTCGTCCGGATCGATCTGGCGCGGCAGGTTCGCGACGCCGATCGCCGCCATCCGCACCTCGTCGCCGAAGCTGGCTGCCGCGACGCCTACCAGCGCGAAGCTCCACGCGGCCCGCTCGCCGGCGATGGCGTAGGCGCTGGCGTCCGGCGCGCGCGGCACCTCGACCGCCGTCAGGAACTCGCCCGGCTCGAGCGCCAGCGTCGAGCGGCGCTCGGCGGTGGCCTTCGTGTAGAGGTCGGCGAGCGGCATCCGCCGGGCTGTCGTCTCGACCTGGGCTTCCATCGCGAGGAGCGCCGCGGCCAGGTCGGAGGGTGCGACGGAGATGCAGTCGCCCGCCTCGAGGCCGTGCTTTCGGTGGTCGCCGATCTGGGCGTAGCACGTCTCCCCGCCGCGCAGCCAGCACTGGAGATCCGGGTGGCGGAAGTACCAGCACCGCACCTGCTGGCACAGGTTGCCGCCGAGCGTCCCCATCTCGCGGAGCTGCGGCGAACCGACCGCGGCCGCGGCCTGGCGCAGGCCGGCGAACCGCTCGCCGATCCCGGGGTCGCGCTCGAGCTCGGCGACAGTGGTCGTGGCCCCGATGCGCACCCCGTCCCCGGTGTGCTCGATCCCGGAGAGGCCCAGCGCGCGCAGGTCGACGACCTCGTCGGCGGGCAGGATGTCGCGGTCGAGCTGCGTCAGGAGGTCGGTGCCGCCGCCCATCGGCCGGGCGCCTTCACGAAGTCGCGCGGAGGCTTCGCCCGCGTCGGCGGGCCGTACGTAGCCGAACGTCCTCATGCTCCCAGCGCCTCCAGGACGCGCCGCGGCGTGTAGGGCGCCTCGCGCAGCCGCACGCCGAGGGCGTGGGCGAGTGCGTTTCCGATCGCCCCCGGTGTCGGGATGACCGGCGGCTCGCCGAGGCCCTTCACGCCCAGCTTCAGGTGCGGGTCGGGCTCGCCGACGAACTCGCAGATCACCTCGGGCAGGTCGGCGATGGTCGGCACCTTGTAGTCCTCGAGGCCCGCGTTCACGACCGTGCCGGTGGTCGGATCGACGACCCGCTCCTCCATGAGCGCGAAGCCGAGCCCCTGGAGGATGCCGCCCATCACCTGGCTGCGGGCGCCCATCGGGTTCACGACCCGGCCGATGTCGTGGACGGCGACGACCCGCTCGACGGTCACCGCGCCCGTGCCGGTGTCGACGGCCACCTGGGCGATCTGGCAACCGAACGTGTTCACGTTCATGCCGTCGGGGTTCGGCCCGCGCGAGCCGGAGCCGGACATCCACGCGTTCCCGAGCTTGCCCGTCACCTCGGTGATGGGCTCGCGGAGCGTGCCGTCGACGGAGCGGACCTCGCCGTCCTCGAGCGTGAGGTCGGACGCCGCGATCTCGAACATCTCGGATGCCAGGCCGAGGATCTCGGTGCGGACGTGGTGGGCGGCCGAGCGCACCGCGGGTGCGATCGAGGCCAGCGTCATCGAGCCGCCCGAGAACGGCCCGTGGCCCATCCGCGACGTGTCGCCGGCATAGACCGTGATCGCGTCGACCGGGATCCCGAGCCGCTCGGAGGCGATGACCGCGCATGCGGTCATCGTGCCGGTGCCGAGATCCTGCAGGCCGACCGTCACGGCCGGCCGGGCGGCCTTCCCGACCCGCACCTCGGCGTAGGCCGGCGGCCCGCCGCCGCCCCACCAGTACTGGCTCGCAGCGCCCATCCCGCGCCGGATGCGGCCGTCGCCCCGGAGCGCGTCGCGGCCCTCCCAGCCCGCCAGCTCGGCGGCCCGGTCGTAGCACTCGAGCAGGCGCTTGGAGGTGTACGGCTTGCCGTTCTCGGGGTCGCTCTCGGAGTGGTTCAGGCGGCGCAGCTCGAGCGGGTCGATGCCGACCTTCTCGGCCAGCTCGTCGAGCGCCTGCTCGAACCCGAACGTGCCCTCCATGACGCCGGGCGCGCGGAACGCGACGGACGGGCCGAGGTTCTGGCGCACAGGCGCGACCATGAGCCGCAGGTTCGGGCACGCGTAGATCGACTTCACGGGCTCGAGCACGGGGAACGCCCAGCCGCCGGTGCCCATCCCCATGACGGCCGAGGCCTCGACGGCCTGGAGGCGGCCGTCCTTCGAGGCGCCGATCGTGTACTCCATCCTGGCGGGCGTGCGGAACCCCGCCGCGATGTTCTCCTCCCGGCGGCTGTTCACGAGCCGCACCGGCCGCTGGGTGCGGCGCGAGAGCTCGGCGGCCAGGATCCCCTGCGGGCCGACGCCGAACTTCGATCCGAATCCGCCGCCCATGAACTCGCAGATGATGCGGACGCGCTCGGGATCGAGCCCGAACGCCTCGGCGAGGGTGGCGCGGGCGTCGTAGATGGCCTGGGTCGAGCTCCAGACGGTGAGCCCGTCCTCGCGCCAGTCGGCCACAGCGGCGTGCGGCTCGAGGGAGTTGTGGAGCTGGGCGGGCGCCGTGTAGGTGGCCTCGACGGTGACGTCGGCAGCGGCCAGGGCGGCGTCAGGGTCGCCGCGCTCGTGCTCGGTCGGGTCGACCAGGAAGTCCTGCTTCTCGAACGCCTCGTCGAGCGTCGAGACGAACCCCAGCACCTCGTACTCGGGCGCGAGCGCCGCGATGGCAGCGTCGGCCGCGTCCGCGCTGTCGGCGGCCACGGCGGCGATGGCGTCGCCCGCGTACGCTGGGGTGTCGGAGAGCGGCGAGTCGTCGTGCTCGGGCCCCTCGCCGGGGCCGAGCACGCAGCGGACGCCGGGGACCGCCCGGGCCGCATCCAGGTCGAGCGACGTCACGCGGGCGTTGGCGTGCGGGCTTCGCAGCACCGCGGCCTCCAGGAGGCCCGGGAGGGCGACGTCGACGGTGAAGCGGGCCGATCCGGTCGTCCGCGCGCGGGCGGTGATGCGCGGCGTCGGCTCGCCGATCGGCCGGGTCGCGGCCCCGTCCTCGAACTCGGGGGTGTCGTCCTCCTCGACGAGCGTCCAGCGCACCTCGGTGCGGCCCTCGACGACCGCCTCGGTCTTCACCAGCTTCGCGGTCATCCGGCCTCCGCGGCGGCGGCCGCGACCGCCTGCTCGATGCCCTCGTAGGCGCCGCAGCGGCACAGGTTGCCGGCCATCGCCGTTCTGATCTCGGCCCGGCTCGGCTGCGGCGTGCGCTCGAGGAGCGCGACCGCCGACATCAGCTGGCCGGGGGTGCAGAAGCCGCACTGGAAGCCGTCGTGGGCCGTGAAGGTTGCCCGCAGCCGCTCGAGGAGCGGGGTCGAGCCCTCGACGGTGCCGAGCTCGGCACCGTCACAGGCCGAGGCCAGCGTCAGGCACGAGAGCACGGCGCGCCCGTCGAGCAGCACCGTGCACGTTCCGCAGGTGCCTTCGCCGCATGCGACCTTCGTGCCCGTCATGGCGAGGTCGGTCCGCAGGACGTCCGCCAGCGAGCGATGCGGGGCCACGTCGAGCTCGTGCGGCTGCCCGTTGATGGTCAAGCGCACCTGCATCCAGGGCTAGGTTACAAGTTTGTCCCTCCCCTCGACCTCAATGACCCGGCGGGCGCCGCTGGAGCTCGCGTTCGTCCCCCGGGGCGTCGAGGAGCCGCTGCTCGGCTACTACTCGATGACGCCGCTCACGCCCGGCGGATGGGCCGACCTCATGGGCGAGGCGGGGCTGCCCGACACGGTGCGCCGGCTCTCGCAGACGATCGCGGTGGGGGAGAGCCACCGCATCGTCGAGATGCGCTGTCTCGAGATGCTGCCGGCGATCGCGCACCTCCTGACCGAGCGCGACGGCCCCACGAGCGCGTCGGTGCGCGCGTGGCGGCTGGCCGCCCGGGTCGTCGAGCAGGCCGTCCTGGGCGGGGGAGCCGTGCCCGACCTGTCCCGCTTCTCGGCCGCCTTCCCCGCCGCCGGGCATGCGGTCGTCGTCCGCGACGAGGAGGGAGAGGCCAACCCTCCGAGCGCCGCCGACGCCCTCGCCGGGTTCGTCGACGCCGCCATGCGTGCCCTCTCGGCGGCGGTGCGCGACCCGCGCATCCTGCGCACGCCGGAGGCCCACGGCGACATCGTCGACCTGGGGATGCTCCAGCCGCTGCTTCGCGCCGTCGCGCCCGACCTCGGACTGGCTCCGCCGCTCGTGCGCCTGCACGACACGCTCGAGCCGCTGCGGCTGCGGCTCGAGGCCGCGCCCGACGCCGACGCCGGCTGGCCGCTCCACGTCGATCCCGCCGACCCGGCGATCCTGCGCAGGGCGGCGCGGATCTTCGCCCCGCTGGCGCGCGCGGCCGACGGGCAGGTGACGCTTGGCCATCAGGGCGTGGTGGAGCTCAGGCTGGCCACCTCGGCGCTCGAGTTCGCCGGCGCCAAGGTCGAGCTCCCGCCGGAGCTGGTCGAGGAGCAGGACCTCGAGTACGACGAGGCCCACCTCGAGCTGGCGCCCGGCGCGCTCTCGCTCGGCGGCGTCGTCCGCTACGACCTGCGCGCCTCGCTCGGCGGGAAGGAGATCAGCCAGGAGGAGTTCCAGGCGCTCGCGGCCGCGACCCAGCCGCTGGTGCGGGTCGGCGGCGAATGGCGGGCGCTCAAGGGCCGGGCGCTGGCGCGCGCCAAGGCGCTCGCCGCGATCGCGCTGCACGGGGCGTCGATGCCGGCGATGACCGCGCTCGGCGCCGCGCTGGCGGGGCGGTACGAGGTGCGCGGGCTGGCGGTGGACGTGGGCGACCCGCACGGCGAGCTCGAGCAGCTGGTGGGGCGGCTGCGCGCGCCCGAGCTGCTCGCACCGACCGAGCCGCCGGGCGTGTTCCAGGGCGAACTGCGCCCGTACCAGAAGGTCGGGCTGGGCTGGCTCGCGCGCACGCGCGAGATGGGCCTGGGCGCGCTCCTGGCCGACGACATGGGCCTCGGCAAGACCGTGCAGGTGATCGCGTACCTGCTCGACCGAAGCGACGGCATCGAGCGCCCGGCGCTGATCGTGTGCCCGACGTCGGTGCTCGGGAACTGGCAGCGGGAGCTGCGCCGGTTCGCGCCCGAGCTCACGGTCCACATCCACCATGGCCCGGATCGCACCCGCGACGCGGACGAGCTCGAGGAGTGGGACGTCGTGCTCACGTCGTACGCGCTCCTGCCGCGCGACCGCCGCATCTTCACCGAGGAGAGCTGGCGCGTGCTGGTCCTCGACGAGGCGCAGGCGGTGAAGAACCCGCTCACGCACGCCGCCCAGACCGCCCGCCAGGTCGAGGCCGGCCATCGCGTGGCGCTCACGGGGACGCCCGTCGAGAACCGGCTCGACGACCTGTGGTCGATCATGCACATCCTGAATCCCGGCCTCCTGGGGACGCGCACCGGCTTTCGCCGCCTGATCGCAAGCCCGATCGAGCGCCGGGCCGAGCCGGAGGCCGAGGAGGCGCTGGTGCGGATGACGCGCCCCTTTCTGCTGCGGCGGCGGAAGGTCGACCCGGACGTGCTCCCCGACCTGCCGCCGCGGCAGGACTCGACGGAGTTCTGCACGCTCACCGTCGAGCAGGCGGCGCTCTACCAGGCCACGATCGACGCGATGATGGCCGACGTGCGCGGCGCCGCCGGGATCGAGCGGCGCGGCCACGTTCTGGCCCTCATCACCCGCCTGAAGCAGGTCTGCAACCACCCCCTGCACGCGCTGGGGAAGCCGGGCACGCTGACCGGGCGCTCGGGGAAGCTCGACCGCCTCACCGAGATGCTCTCCGAGGCGCTGGCCGAGGGCGACTCCGCGCTCGTCTTCACCCAGTACGCGGTGATGGGCGGCCTGCTCTCCGGCCACGTCGAGCGGGAGCTCGAGGTGGAGCGGCTCTACCTCGACGGCTCCACCCCGCGCACCGAGCGCGAGCACATCGTCGACCGGTTCCAGGAGCCGAACGGCGATCCGCGGGTGCTCGTGATGTCGCTTCGGGCCGGCGGGCTCGGCCTCAACCTGACGGCGGCGAACCACGTCTTCCACTTCGACCGCTGGTGGAACCCCGCGGTCGAGGACCAGGCGTCCGACCGCGCCCACCGGATCGGCCAGACCCGCGTCGTCCAGGTGCACAAGATGGTCTGCGCGGGGACGATCGAGGAGCGGATCGACGAGCTCATCTCCGGCAAGCGCGACCTGGCGGCGCGGATCGTCGACCGCGGCGTCGAGTCGGCGCTCTCGGAGCTCGGCGACGAGGAGCTCGCGGACCTTGTCGCGCTGCGCGAATCGTGACCCGGATACACTCGCGCCCATGACCGCCCTCGAGCTGCTGCACAGGCTTGTCGAGCTCGAGAGCCCCACCTCCGACGACGAGCGCCTGTCGCACATCGGCCACTTCATCGCCGCCGAGCTCGAGTCGCTCGGCGGCCGGGTCGAGTTCCGCGGCCGGCACCTGCTCGCCCGCTACGGCGACGGCGGCCCGCCGCTCGTCCTCGCCGCGCACATGGACACCGTCTGGCCGACGGGGACGCTCATGCAGATGCCCTTCCGGGTCGACGGCGGGTTCGCGCACGGGCCGGGCGCGCTCGATATGAAGGCCGGGATCGTGACGGCGATCGAGGCGGTCCGGCGGGCCGGGACGCCGGCGGGGCCGGTGTGCGTGCTCGTCACCGCCGACGAGGAGATCGGGAGCCCGAGCGGCCGCCCGGTCGTCGAGGCGCTGGCGCGCGAGGCGCGGGTCGTGCTCGTGCTGGAGCCGCCGGTGCGCGACGGCACGATCACCACCTCCCGGTCGGGTCTCGCCCGCTACCAGCTTCACATCCGCGGCCGGGCGGCCCATGCCGGAAACGGCTGGCGGGCGGGCGTCTCGGCCATCGAGGAGCTGGCCCACCAGGTGGCGGCGGTGCACGCCCTGGCCGACGAGGCCGCCGGCGTGCGCACGAACGTCGGCCAGGTGGGCGGCGGGACCGGCGACAACGTCGTGGCCGCCGAGGCGTGGGCTCGGATCGACGCCCGGGCCTGGACGGCCGACGCGCAGGCCCGGCTGGAGGCGGCGATCTACGGGCTCGTCCCGCGTCTCGACGGCTCGGTGATCGACGTGAGCGGCGCGGTCACGCGCCCGCCGATGGCCCAGTCGGCCGACGGCGCTGCGCTGGCGGCCCGCACGATCAAGATCGCCGCCGACCTCGGAATCGCGCTCTCCGAGAACGCCTCGCCCGGCGGCTCGGACGGCAACTTCGCGGCCGCCGTGGGGACGCCGGTCATCGACGGCCTCGGCCCCACCGGCTCAGGCGCCCACGCGGTCGACGAGCGGGTGTCGCTCGAGTCGCTCGAGGAGCGCACGTCGCTCGTCACAGCGCTCGTCGAGCGGCTCTGAGGCAGGTACGATCGCAAGGAATCGGCGGTAGGACGGCGAATCACCGGCCGTCCTCATAATTCATCAGGCAAGGAGTGTGTGCATGGACATGTCCAACGTCACGCGCAGCATGTGGATCGTGGTCGGTGGGACGATTGTGACGCTGGTCGGGACACTGCTGCTCGACTGGTACTCGTTCAGCGCCTCGGTCGACGTCGGGCTCGGCAACAAGTTCTCGGTGAGCGCCAGCGCGAGCGCGTGGGACACCGGCTCGGTCGGCAAGCTGGCGGTGCTGGGCTCGCTCGTGATGCTCGTGGGCGTCGTCCTGATGTTCATCCCGAACCCGCCGGAGCTTCCGTTCCCGCTGCCCATGGCGATGCTGGCGGTGTGCGCGTTCACGGCCCTCATGGTCGTGCTGAAGTTCATCGACCATCACAGCGACACCGCGATCGGCATCTGGGTCTCGCTGATCGGTGCCCTCGTCGCCGCCTACGGCGCCTACGAGATGGGCGGCCGCTTCAGCACGTCGACCAGCAGCGGGTAGCGACGCCGTCTGAGGCCGGGCGCGCCGCGCCCGGCCTCACACCGCCTTGACGGCGGCGGTGAGGCCGATCACCGAGTCCTTGGCGTCCCCGAAGAGCATCGTCGTCTTGGGGTCGTAGAAGAGCTCGTTCTCGATGCCGGCGAAGCCCGTGTTCATCGAGCGCTTGAGCACCACGATCGCCGACGACTCGTCCACGTTCAGGATCGGCATGCCGTAGATCGCGCTCCCCGGGGTGTTCTTGGCGGCCGGGTTCACGACGTCGTTGGCGCCGATCACGAGCGAGACGTCGGTGCGCGGGAACTCGCCGTTGATGTCGTCCATCTCGTAGAGCTGGGTGTACGGCACGTCGGCCTCCGCCAGGAGGACGTTCATGTGGCCCGGCATGCGGCCCGCGACGGGATGGATCGCGTAGCGGACGTCCACACCCTTGTTCTCGAGCAGGTCGCCCAGCTCGCGGACGTTGTGCTGGGCCTGGGCGACGGCGAGGCCGTAGCCCGGGACGATGACGACGCGACGGGCGTAGGCCAGCATGATCGCGATGTCGTCGGCGCTCGCGGAGCGGACGGTGCGGTCGCCGACGGCGCCGTCGGCAAGGGCGACGCTGCCCGCCGTCCCGAACGCGCCGAACACCATGTTGGCGAGCGACCGGTTCATCGCCTTGCCCATCATCTGCGTAAGCAGGCTGCCCGACGCGCCAACCAGGGTGCCCGCGATGATGAGCACGTTGTTCGACAGGACGAACCCCGTCGAGGCCGTTGCCAGACCCGTGAACGCGTTCAGGAGCGAGATCACCACGGGCATGTCGGCGCCGCCGATCGCCATCACCATCTGGACGCCGAGGATGAGCGACACGATCAGGATGGCGACGAGGAGCGCCTGGCTCTCGTGCCCCGTGGCGAGGAACGCGCACCCGGCGAGGATGCCGGCGAAGATGGTCGCCGTCACGATCCTCTGCCCGGGCACGGTCACGGGGTTCCCCGTCACGACGTCCTGGAGCTTTCCGAAGGCGATCATCGAGCCGGCGAAGCTCACCGACCCGACGACCGCCGAGAAGAGGATCGAGATGATGATCTTGGTCTCGACGTGGCCGGGCAGGCCGACCGTGTCGTGATAGTCCGCGAGTGCGACCAGGGCCGCGGCGCCGCCGCCGAAGCCGTTGAAGAGCGCGACCATCTGCGGCATCGCGGTCATCTTCACCCGCCGGGCGCCGACCGCTCCGCCGACGCCGCCGACGATGGCGCCGAGGATGATCCACTGGTAGGTCACGACCCGGTCGTCGAAGAGCACCGCCCCTATGGCGATCGCCATGCCGACCGCCGCAACCTGGTTCCCCGACCGGGCCGTGCGCGGCGAGGACAGCCGCTTCAGGCCGATGATGAAGAGCGACGCCGCGACGAGATACGCGGCGCCGATCACGTCGACCTTATGCATCCTTCGAGCCCTCTCCAGGCTTGCGCCGGAACATGTGCAGCATGCGGTCGGTGACCAGGAATCCGCCGACGACGTTCGACGCGCCGAACGCCACGGCGATCGTGCCGAGCACGGTCGTCACGGTGCCCTGATCGGAGCCGGCGACGAGGATTGCGCCGACGATCACGACGCCGTGGATGGCGTTCGTGCCGCTCATGAGCGGGGTGTGCAGCGTCGTCGGCACCTTGGAGATGAGCTCGATCCCGACGAAGGCGGACAGGACGAAGATGGTCACCTCGATCAGCAGGCTCTCGTTCACGCGGTCGCTCCCTGGAGAAGTCGGCTCGTCACGCGGCCCTCGTGCGTGACGACGGCGTCGGCGGTGATCTCGTCCTCGAAGTCGAGCGTCACGGCGCCGTCGACGGCCAGGTGCTCGAGCACCGCCTGGATGTTGCGGGCGTACATCTGGCTGGCGTGAAGCGGCATGCCGGCGGGCAGGTTGAGGGTGCCGATCAGCGTGACGCCGTGGCGCTGCACAACCTCGCCGGGCTCGGTGAGCTCGCAGTTGCCGCCGGTCTCGGCGGCCAGGTCGACGATGACCGACCCGGTGCGCATGGCCTCGACCGCGTGCCCGGGGATGAGCTTCGGCGCCGGCTGGCCGGGCACGGCCGCGGTCGTGATCACGACGTCGGAGTCGGAGACGTGCCGCTCGAGCATCCGCTGCTGCTCCACGAGCTGGCTCTCGGAGAGGACGGTGGCATAGCCGCGCGCGTCCTGCGCCGTCTCGCCGACCTCCATCTCGAGCTCGACGAACGTCGCGCCGAGGCTCAGCACCTGCTCCTTCACGGCCGGCCGGGTGTCGAACGCCGAGACGACGGCGCCCAGGCGGCGGGCGGTTGCGATCGCCTGGAGGCCGGCGACGCCGGCGCCGAGCACGAGCACCTTGGCCGGCGGAACGGTACCCGCCGCGGTCATCAGCATCGGGAAGAACTTCGGCAGCGCCTCGGCCGCCAGGATGACCGCGCGATAGCCGCCGACGGTGGCCTGGGACGAGAGCGAGTCCATCCGCTGGGCGCGCGTGACGCGCGGGACCGCCTCCATCGAGAAGGCGGTGACGCCGGCGCTCGCGAGCGCCTGAACGAGCTCCGGGTCGCCCAGCGGGCGCAGGTAGCCGATCAGCACCGTGCCGGACCGCAGCGCCGCCACCTCGCCGGCCTCCACGCGGCCGATGCGCACGACGATGTCGGCGCGCGCGTGGAGGTCGTCGGCGCCCGAGGCGATCTCGGCGCCGGCCTCGCGATAGGCGTCGTCGGGGAGCGACGCGCCCACGCCGGCCCCCGGCTCGACGAGCACGCTCAGGTCCTTCGGCGCGAGCCGGCCCACCGCATCCGGCGTCAGCGCGACGCGGCGCTCGCCGGGGGCGTGCTCGACCGGGACGCCGACGATCATGAGGACGCGGCCACCGCGGTGAGCTCGTCCAGCCATGCCGACCGGCCGCCGCCGGCCTCCCACACCACCGGGAAGAACGACTCGTCCATCTCGTCGGTGTCGCGCTTGCGGTAGCGCGAGTAGGCGAGGTCGACGCCGCGGCCCGAGAAGCGGGCGTGGGCCGGCAGCAGGTGCGAGATGAGCGCGCGCCGGTGCGTGGTCGCGGCGGTGTTCGGGCCGGAGCCGTGGAAGGTGTTGTGATGGTGGAACGAGGCGCCGCCGGCGCGGACGACGACGGGCGCCAGCTCGAGCTCGGCGTCCTCGCCGGCCGGGTTGGCGCGCCGGGCGGGCGCGAGCCAGTCGGGCGGGGCGTGGAACTCGCCGCGGTTCTTCCCGCTCACCGGCCAGAGGTGCGACCCGGGGACGAAGGAGATCGTGCCGGCCTCGGCCGAGGTGTCGTCGAGCGCGATCCAGCAGGTGATCATCTCGGCGGGGTCGAGGTAGTCGAGGTAGGCGCCGTCCTGGTGCATGCCGAGCGCCTTCACGCCGGGCGGCTTCCAGATGCAGTTGTCCTGGAGGATGCGGACGCCGTCGTAGCCCATCAGCTGGGAGGCGAGCCGGCCGGTCCGCTCGGAGAGCACCTGCCCGGCCAGCGCGTTGTCGGCCTTCCAGCCGTTGCAGATCTGCCGGGTGCGATCGTCGGGGTCGCGGCCGGCGACCCAGTTCACCTCGTCGGGGCGGATGCCGGTCTCGTACTCCTCGCGGTAGATCGCGTCGAACCGCTCGCGCATCCGTTCGACCTGCTCGCCGGAGATGAAGCCCTCCTCGATGACCAGAAAGCCGTCACGGTCGAAGGCCTCGAGCTGGTCGGGGGTGAACTCGGTGAGCACCATGCGGCGGCATCGTACGGGGTCAGACCCCGACTCGGCCACCGTAACCGTTTTGTGGCGGTCCCGCGGCCGTTCTCACAGGGCGAGGACGTTCGGGCCGGGGCGCTCGCGGTCGGCCTCGTAGCGGTCGATCTCCGCGGCGCGCAGATCGGTGAGCGCGATGTCGTCCCACCCGTTCAGAAGCCGATCGCGGATGCCGGGGTCGACGTCGAACGAGGCCGTCCGCCCCGACGGCAGAACGACCGTCTGGGCCTCGAGGTCGATCGTCGCCTCGGCGGGCGCCGAGTCGAGCAGCTCGCGCACGTCCGCCTTGGGCAGCGACACGATGAGCAGGCCGTTCTTCGAGGCGTTCGTCTGGAAGATGTCGCCGAAGCTCTCGGCGACGACCGCCTGGAACCCGACCTCCTGGATCGCCCACGCCGCGTGCTCGCGCGAGCTGCCGCAGCCGAAGTTGCGGCCGGTGGCGAGGATCGGCGCGGAGGCGAACTCGGGCCGCCGAAGCGGGAATGCCGGGTCCTTCATCCAGTCGTGGAAGAGGAACTCGCCGAACCCGGTGCGCTCGATCCGCTTCAGGAACTGCTTCGGGATGATCTGGTCGGTGTCGACCGACGCCCGGTCGAGCGCCGCGACCGGCCCCGACACCACCCGCACGGCCCTCACGCCACCAGCTCCCTGACGTCGGCCAGACGGCCCGTGACCGCGGCGGCCGCCGCCATTGCCGGGCTCATGAGGTGCGTGCGCCCGCCGGCGCCCTGGCGGCCCTCGAAATTGCGGTTCGAGGTCGAGGCGCACCGCTCGCCCGGCTGGAGGATGTCGGGGTTCATGCCGAGGCACATCGAGCAGCCCGCGCCGCGCCACTCGAACCCCGCATCGCGGAAGATCGCGTCCAAACCCTCACTCTCAGCCTGAGCTTTAACTTGAGCCGATCCGGGGACGACCATCGCGCGCACGGTGTCGGACACCCGCCGCCCGCGCACGACCTCAGCCGCCGCCCGCAGGTCCTCGATGCGCGCGTTCGTGCACGAGCCCAGGAAGACCCGGTCGACCGCGATCTCCCGAAGCGGCGTCCCCGCCGCGAGGCCCATGTACTGAAGCGCCCGCTCGTCGGTCTCGTCGGCCGGCTCCGGCACGGTGCCCGTGATCGGGGCGACCTGGCTCGGGTTTGTGCCCCAGGAGACCTGGGGGGGCACGTCGGCCAGGTCGACGGTCACCTCGCGGTCGAACGCCGCGCCGTCGTCGGTCGCGTACGCGCGCCAGCGCTCGATCGCGGCGTCGAAGTCCGCCGGCGCGCCCGGCCGGCCGTCGAGGTAGGCGAACGTCGTGTCGTCGGGCGCCATCATCCCCGCCCGCCCGCCGGCCTCGATCGACATGTTGGCGATCGTCATGCGGCCCTCCATCGAGAGGGCCCGGATCGCGTCGCCGGCATACTCGATCACGTGGCCCGCGGCGCCGTCCGTGCCGATCTGGCCGATCGTCCCGAGGATCATGTCCTTCGCGGTGCACCCCGGCCCGAGCGCCCCCGCGTAGGTGATCCGCATCGTGCGCGGCCTGCGCTGCGGCAGGGTCTGCGTGGCGAGCACGTGCTCGACCTCGCTCGTGCCGATCCCGAACGCGAGCGCGCCGAACGCCCCGTGCGTCGAGGTGTGCGAGTCGCCGCACACGATGGTCATCCCGGGCTGGGTGACGCCGAGCTCCGGCCCGATCACGTGGACGACCCCCTGGCGGCGGTGGCCGAGCGCGTAGAGCCGGACGCCGAACTCCGCGCAGTTTCGGTCGAGCGCCTCGAGCTGCAAGCGCGACAGCTCGTCCGGCTCGCCGGGCCCGGTCGCCACGTTGTGGTCGGCCGTCGCGAGCGTGCGGTCGGGGCGGCGCACACGCCGGCCCGCGAGGCGCAGACCCTCGAATGCCTGGGCGCTCGTCACCTCGTGGACGAGGTGCAGGTCGACGTACAGCAGCCCGTCGCCGATCTCGTGATCGGCCCAGACCTTGTCGAACATCGTCCGCGGCGCGGTTCCCATACCGGGATTCTACGAACGCGCCGCTAGCGGAGGAGCAGTGTGATGAGGAGCGCCGCCGTGACGATCTTGGACACCATCACGACGGGGAAGACGGTCGAGTAGCCGCGCAGGACGCTGTTCTCGTCGGACGTGTTCTGGGAGGCGTAGGCGAACACGGCCGGCTGGGTGGAGACGCCCGCGATGACGCCGCAGGTCTGGGCCGGCGAGAGCCGCATCAGCCGGCTCGCGACCCCGAGCACGATCAGGTTGGAGGCGAGGGTAACGACGGCTCCGGCGAGGATCACGCGAATCGCCACCGGGCTGGCGACGGTGTGCGCGAACGACTGCCCCGCCTTCGTGCCGATCCCCGCCAGAAGCAGCGCAACGCCGAGCTGGCGGACGGTCTGGTTGGCGGGGGCGGGAAGCTGCCAGCACAGGCGGCCGGTATGGCCGAGCGCGCCGAGCACCAGGCCGACGATGAGCGGCCCGCCGGCGAAGCCGAGCGTGAGCGTCCCGCCGCCGGGAAGCGGGAAGGGGATCAGCCCAAGCACCATGCCGGCGGCGATTCCGACTGCGAACGGCAGCACGTCGAGCTCGTGCAGGGCGCGGTAGGAGTCACCGAAGACGCGTGAGGCCTTGTGCAGCCTCTTCCGTGGCGCGACGAGACGGACGTGGTCTCCCAGCTCGAGCATCAGGTCCGGGTGGGCGACCATGTCGGTGTCGCCGCGGCGGACACGGGTGACGACGGCGTGATAGCCGGACAGGTCGACGTCGCCGAGGCGGGCTCCCGCCAGGCCATGGTCGGACACGACCACCCGGCGAGAGTCAAGCTTGGAGTGGTCGAACGCGACCGTCTTGTCGTCGATCATCTCGCCGACCACCTCGAGCGCGGCCGTCACGTCTTCGCGCTTGCCGTTCATGGTGATCCGGTCGCCCTTGTGGATCTCGTAGTCGGGGTCGGCCGCGATCAGCTTGCCCTTGTGGTAGACGCGTCCGAAGGCGACTCGATTGTTCAGCCGTTCGGCGAGCTCGCGCAGGGTGACCCCGTGGACGTCTTCGACCAGCGCCGTCCGCTCGACCAGGCGGCGGCGCTTGGCGGGGTCGTGACGGAGAAGCGCCGAGCAGATGACGAGCGGGACGAGTACTCCCAGCGGGTAGGTGAGCGAGTAGCCGACCACCGGCTCGGCGCCCAGGTCGGCGAACACGTTGGCGGGCGAATGGGCCTGGAGGTAGCCGACGATCGCGGCCAGGCCGGGGCTGGTGGTGGCGGCACCCGCGAAGACGCCGGCACCGCACGCGGCGGTCAGCCCGACGAGCGCGGCCATCCCAGCGGCGACGGCTGCGCCGAGGACCACGACGCCGACGCCGGCGGTGTTGAGCGGCAGGCCGCGCCGGCGGATCGTGCGCAGGAAGCTCGGCCCGCACGCCAGCCCGGTGGTGTAGACGAAGATCGCCAGCCCGAACGTCCACACGTCGTCGGGGAGAATCCAGGTGGCGGAGACGGCGCCGGCGGCGATGCCTGCGAAGAGGACGGCGGCGACCCCGAGGGAGAAGCCGCTGATCGAGATGCGGCCTGCCGTGAACCCGACGCCGCAGATCAGGAAGAGCAGCAGGATCGGGTTGGATGCAAGCAGGCTGATCACGACACGGCCGTCACGATGGGTCTGTAGATGTGATCGGACGCCGGACCGACTTCTTCATCGAGCCACGCGTGTATCGGCGGGCACCGCCGGGTATGTCCTCGGCATGGCTACGACACAGACATCCCAAGGAATCCTGGCCGACTCCCAGTCGGACACCCGCGACCACATCATCGAGCTTCTCACCAAGGCCTACTGGATGGAGGTCGAGACGGTGATGAGCTACCTCGCCGCCTCGGTCAACCCCGACGGCGTGCGCGCCCGCGAGATCGTCGAGTCACTCGAGGAGGACGTCGACGAGGAGCTGGGGCACGCCCGCCAGTTCGCGGCCCGGATCAAGGAGCTCTACGGGGTCGTTCCCGGCTCGAAGGACTTCAGCGCCGAGCAGAGCTTCCTCCAGCCGCCCGAGCACCAGACGGACATCGTGCACATCATCCGCGGCGTGATCGAGGCCGAGACAGGCGCGATCGAGCACTACACGCGCGTCATCGAGGAGACCGAGGGCGTCGACCCGGTCACTCAGGACATGGTGATCGGCATCCTGCGGGACGAGCAGGGACATCGCCGGCTCTTCGAGGGCTACCTGCGCGAGTTCGAAGCCGAGGGCGCAGCCTGACGCTCGCTTGACATACTGGCGTCCGTCGTGGACGTCCTCGAGCTGCATGCCCGCGTCACCCGCGAGTTCGAGCGTCGCGATCTGGAGAGCTATCTCGGGCTCATGCATCCCGACGTCGAGTTCACGACGGTCGCCTTCGGGGAGGAACGCGTCTTCCGCGGCCACGACGGCGTGCGCGAGTGGTGGGAGACGCTCTCGGCGAAGCCGGGCTACGACGCCTACTCGTCGACGGCCACGGCGATCGCCGACGACGCGATCGTGATCCGGGCCCGCATCCGCGCGCCCAGCCAGTCCGGCGGTTACCTCGACGCCGCGGCCCTGTGGTTGCTCGTCGCCCGCGACGGGCTCGTGTGGCGCTACGGACCCGTCGAGTCCGAGGAGGCCGCCCGCGAGGACCACGCCGGCATGGCGGGGACGGACTAGATCGTTGATTCCCAATTGCCGCGCGCCTGGACGCACGGCTGTGGACTGAGGGAGACTGTGGCGGGACTGCGGCTGCGAACCGTCGCATCGCTGTGTCCTCGGTCAGCCCAATATCGCCTGATATTGGGCCTCCCTGCGTCCTTGCGCTGCTCGGTTCTCGCCGCCCAGAACGTCCCGTCAATTGGGAATCAACGATCTAGACGAACGGGATCGCGTGCGGCACGCCGGTCCGCGCCCCGTCCGGTGCCTGCACCAGGAGCCCCGCCGCCAGGTCGGCGTCGGCGTCGACCAGGCAGACCGCGATGTTCCGCTCGAGCGCGAAGGAGTAGACGGCCCAGCGGGTGACGCCCACCGGCTCGCCGGTCGTGGCCTCGACCGGCCAGTGGCGCTCCATCCGCGGGAACGGCTCGCCGTCGCACACGAGGCCGACGCTGCGCCGGGCCGGGCCGTTGTCGCGGACGGCGCGCAGCGCGTCGCCGCCGACGAAGTCGCGGTCGAGGTCGAGCAGGTGCCCGGTCCCGAGCTCGATCGGGTTCATGTGCGAGTTGGTGGCGTACTGCGTGTCCGAGATGCCCTGCTCGACCGCCCGCACGATGTTCGGGCCCGTGACGAGGATCCCGTGCGGCTCGCCCGCTGCCAAGAGCGCCTCCCACAGCTCGACGGCCCTGCCGGAGCCGAGCGGGTAGAGCTCGTAGCCCGGCTCGCGGCTCCAGCCCGTGTTGGAGACGACCGTCTCGACGCCCGCCACCCGCATCGGCGCGCAGCGGTGGCGGCCGAGGCCGGCCAGCTCGGCGCCGGCCAGGCCGGCGAGCACGTCCTTCGCGCGCGGGCCCTGGAGCTGGAGCGGCGCGACGTCGGCCTCGGCGACCGTGGCGTCGTCGCCTCGGGCGAGCGCGATTCCGGCCGCCCACAGGCTGAGGTCGACGTCGGAGTGCGAGAACCACACGACGTCCGGCCACGGGCGCAGCACGATGCACTCGCACATGATCTCGCCGGCCCGGTCGCACACCGGCGTGTAGCGGCACTCGCCCACCTCGAGGTCGGAGAGCCTGCGCGGCGCCAGGTGGTCGGCCAGGGCGAGCGCCGCCGGCCCGCGCAGCTCGCACTGCCGCTCAGCGCCGACGTCCCACAACGTCACCCGCTCGACCAGCGCGCGGTAGTCCTCGCGCGGGTCGCGGCCGTACCCCATCGGCATGTAGGTGTGGTTGTAGACCATGAACTCGCAGGCGCCGTGCTCGAGCGTGCGCTCGAAGTACGGGGAACGGCGGGTCGTGGGATGGAGCACCTTGGTAGCATCATCGCATGACCGCCGCCGAGGCCCTCCGCTCCGTCTGCGACGCCTGGGAGGCGGGCGACCCCGACGCGGCCGCCGGCCTCTTCGCGCCCGACGGCGTCTACGAGGACCCGCTCTACCCCGAGGCCCTGACCGGCCCCGAGGCGATCCGGGCCGGGATGGTCGAGGGCATGGGTGCGATCGAGGACTGCCGGGTGACCCTCGACCCGGTGATCGAGGACGGCGACCGCGTGCTCGCCAGCGGCTTCTTCGCCTCGAAGCTCCGTGACGGAGGCGCCCGGTTCGACTTCCCGTTCGCCATCCTGGTCGAGCTCCGGGACGGCAGGATCTCGCGCCTGTCGGAGTACTTCGACACGCGCCCACTCGTCCCCTGACCGGGGGGCGAAATCCCCTCCGCGATCCGCTGTAACGAAGGGGGTCGCGCGTCCGGTGTTTCCCGTTACAGACGTATCACCTTGATGGGGGAGGAAGACGATGGCGAGGTTCCGAGACCGAGACGGAGAGCTCTCCGCGCTCGAGGCGGCGCTCCGAAACGGGCGTCCGCAGCCCGGGGCGGGCCTCGAGCGCGACATTGCCGACAGCGTCGGCGGCACGCCGGGGCGCCGCGGCGCCCGACCTGCGCTCGCACTCCTCCTCACGACCGGGGCGGCTGCGGCCTTCCTGAGCTTCGGCGGGGTGGGCTACGCCGTCGACGCGGTCAACACCGCGACCGGCGGAAGCGGCCAGACCGCATCCGACGACCAGTACGCAGGCGAGTGCGTCGAGTACGTGAACCCGCACGGGAAGACGATCCCGCCGGCCGGGCTCACGCCCCCGGGCACGAACCCGAACGGCGGCGAGAACCCGGACGGGTTCTATCTGATTGGCAACACAAGCAGCACCGACCCGGTGTTCGTCACCGACCTCGGATCCGGTACCACCTTCGGCCCCTACCCGGCCGGAACGGTCATCAAGTACACGCAGGCTCCGGGGAAGACCCCGAGCGAGCAGAAGATCGGGAGCGACACGGGTCAGGCCGGCGCTGTCACCGTGCACATCACGGGCACCGGCGACTTCCAGATCACGCAGGGCTCCTCGGCGCAGACCTGCCTGGTTCCGCCTCCGCCGAAGTGAGCATTCCAGAGCCTCGCCGGCTCGGATCGGGAGGGCCATCGCCAGGACGGCCCTCCCGGTTCGGGATGCGACAAGCCAGCCCGGGGCACGTACCCTTGGGGCGAGGCAGCGCGTGGACCATCGACCCAAACAGGGTGAGCCGCAGATAGGGCTCCCGGACGAGACCCGGTGGGCGGCGGAGGGTGGCGCGTCCGTCGACGCCCGCGTCGCGGAGGCGTACGCGTCGGTGAACGGCGATGTCGTCAGGTACCTCGGCGCCGTGGTCGGCCGCGGCGTTGCGGACGACGTCGCATCGCAGGTCTGGGTCGAGGTCGTGGCCGGAGCGGGCAGGTTTCGCGGGGACGAGGCGGCGTTCCGCAGATGGGTGCTGGCGACGGCCCGGCGGCGGGCGCTCGACCACCGCCGCCGCTGGTGGCAGCGTTCCGTCGTCCTGCGGCCGCCGGGGGCGTTCGAGCTCGACCAGCCGGTGCTCGACGACGAGCTCGGAAGCGACATGGTGGCGGCGGTCGCGCGCATCAAGCGCCTGCCCGCGGTCCAGGCCGAGGTGGTCCTCCTGCGCGTGCTCGGCGGCTACAGCGCCGAGGAGGTGGCCGAGATGACGGGCCGCACCCCCGGCGCCGTCCGCGTGATCCAGCACCGCGCGCTTCGGCGGCTCGCCAAAGAGCTCGAACGCGAGGCACGCCTTGAGGGTGGGGTGTAACGCCGATGGGCCTGCGTGCGTTTCTGCTTTCCATGAGGGCGGTTCGATTGGACGACGAGACTGCGGATCGGATGCTCGCTGGCGTGGTGGACCCTGCCGACGCGCCTCCGGGCTATTCCGCGGTCGCCGAGCTCCTGGAGACGGCACGAGCCGCGGCGAGTGTGCCTGTGCCCGCCGCGACGACCGTGCGTCGTCCGCTCGACCTCGGGGTCACCGAGGCCGCCTCCACCGGGCGAGTCGTGCGGGGACCGCGGCTCGGGCGGCGCCGCATTCCGGTGCTGGCCGCCGTCGCATTCTGCGCGATGACCGGTGGGGCGTACGCGGCTGGCGCAACCGGCGCCGGATCGTCGACCGTGTCGGCGGTCCTCGATCGCATCGGCGTGGGCTCGCTCGTCGGTAGCCCGTCCGGAGGCCATTCCGCAGCCACGTCCCGGGCGGCCGCTCTCAAGGGGGAGGCACCGGCGCAGACGACCACGGGGGCGGCAGGCGCCGCCTCCGTGGGCGCCGGGCACCACGGTGACGATGCAACCGACGCCAAGGACGGCAAGGGGCATGGCGCCGACATCTCGAAGCTGGCGCGCACGACCGACGCGAAGGGCGTCGACAAGGGCGCCCAGATCTCGACCGCAGCCAGCGGCGGCAAGAGTCACGCCGGCGAGCACGGGAACGGCGGCACCCATCCGACCCATCCGACCCATCCGACGCACCCAACCAATCCCACGCACCCCACGCATCCGACGCACCCGCCTCACCCGTCCGGCGGGAACGGCGGCGGCGGGTCGCACAAGCCCGGCAGCTGACGGCCGCTACGCGGACGCGATCCTGGTCGCGCGAACGGTGGGGGTGATCAGCCCGCCTCGGGCGCGTTCGAGAACGCTGCCCGCGCCTTCGCCGGCCCGGCCAGCGCCTTCAGGAACTCGCGCTCGGTGTAGGGCGTGTTGGCCTTCAGGAACGGCGGCGCCGGCGCCATCGGGACGATGACGTCGTCATCTCCCTCGAGATCCTTCAGCCAAAGCGCCATCACGTAGAGCGCCGAGACGCGGACAAGGCGGGCCTCGACCTTCCCGTCGCGGACCTGCGGCAGCTTCGCCGCGGCCTTCTGCGCCGCCGCGGTGGCCTTCACGAACGGCCCCTCGTTCACGTGGTCGAGGCCGCGCACGGCCCCCTTCGCGTCGACGCCCACCTCGGCGCTCGCGACGGCCGTCCCCCCATCCTCGACCAGGTAGCGCCACGCGGTCATCGGCGCGGCCGCGAGGGCGCCCGGCGTTGCGAGGGCGTCGAGGCCCAGGTTGTACACGGCGTGGGGGGAGGCCAGCGCGCGGCCGCCGGGGCCGATCTCACGCAGCGAACGGGCCCGCGTCCGCGCCCGGGTCTCGGCGCGGTGGACGTCGAGCACGCCGTCCGTCGCGGCCTTCTCGGCCTCGGCGGGCGGCTTCGGGTACTCGATGGGCACTAGTGCCCCCTCTCGTGGCAGTGGCCGGGAGCTGGCGAGCGAAAACCAAGCGATGCGAGGACGCAGGGAGCGTCAATACTGAGGAAGTATTGGCGCGACCGAGGACAACGCAGCGCGACGGTTTGCAGCCGCCAGAACCGGTCGAATGTCGCGGGAGTGGGCACCTAGCTCCTGGTGTAGTAGGTGTGGGTCCAGGCTCCGTCGCCGTGGTAGGTGTTCCGGAACGCGGAGTAGGGCATGCGCGTCCTCCCGAAGATCGGATCCTGGACGTTCAGGAACCCCGGGCCGGTGCCGGGGTCCGAGTAGCCGTCCAGGACGACGAAGTGGCCGCCGCCGCCGGCCCAGCCGATGCGCACGCCCACGGGCCGGCCGGCGTTCAGCTCGTGCTCGACGTCGCTCAGGGCGACGGGGTTCCCGACCCAGCTCTGGAGGTTCCCGGTTCGCGTCAGGGCGCGGTCCAGGTACCAGTCCCGGTTGCACTGAGACGTCGAGCCGTCGGCGCAGCAGCCGGTCCGTTCGAGCTCGGCATTCGCGAGCGCGCACTGCGTCCACGCGCTGGCCGGGTTGAAGAAGTGGCTGATGCTCGTGGAGACCGCCGACCAGCACCAGTTCGGCTGGAGCTGTGATTGCACGACGAGGCCGATGTCGCGCTGTCGCTCGGCCGTCCCGGTCGACCAGAGCGGCCGGCCGTCGAGGGCGGAGACGATCGCGTTCCCGTCGTCCTGGAGCACGAGTCGGGCGCCCGGATGGCCGGCGGTGCGCGCGTCCCAGACGACCGTGCCGCCCGGCCCGGCGAGGACGAGGTTGCCGTCGGCCTGCATCGCGGCCTGCGAGACGGCCTGGCCGTTCGTCCCGGTCGCCCAGATGGCGGTCTGGCCGTCGTAGAGCACGAGGTTGCCGTCGGTCTGGAGCACGAGCTGGAACTGGCCCGACGGTGAGCGGAGCCGCTCCTTCGGCGAGAGCGCGTCGGGCGGCCACAGCGTGTCGGCGCGGCCGGCGGGCGGCCACAGCGGAGTGGGGGTGGACCAGACGACCGCCTTCTTCTTCCCGATGATCGCGGCGGTGCCGTCGTCGCGAAGGACGAGCCGCCCGCCGGGCGTGTCGCCCGTGTCGGACGACCACACCGCCCCGGCCGGGCCGTGCAGCACGAGGTTCCCGTCCTCCTGCATCACGGCGCTCGTCACGGCCTTCCCGGCGGTGCCCGTCGACCAGACCGGCACTCCCGAAGCGGCGAGGACGAGGTCGCCGTCGGGCTGCAGGGCGAGCGTCAGCGGGCGGGTCTTGGCGGTGAGCGAGGCGCCCGGGAAGAGCGCCTCCGTCGCCCGCAGGCGATCGCCGGCCGCGGCGGCCCACTCGGTCGCCGAGCCGGACTCCCACACGTCGGTGCCGTCGCTGCCGCGCACGACGAGGACGCCGTCGTCCTGGACGACGAGGCTCGCGCCTCGGTGGCCGTTGGTCTTCGTCTCCCACACCACCGTGCGCTTCCCGACCAACGCGAGGTTCCCACCGGGCCGCATCTCGGCGTGCGTCGCCCCCTTGCCGGCGGTGCCCGACGACCACAGCCGCTCCGCGCCCGCCTTCAGGAGGACGAGGTCGCCGTCTGTCTGCATGACGAGTGTCACCGGCCGCGTGGGCGCGTGCAACTCGTGCCCGGCGGCGAGGGTCTGGCCCGGACCCAGGTGGTTGGTCATCGCGGGCAACCGTATCAGTCGACGAGGTGGCGCAGGTATCTCCCGGGCGTGATGCCCGCCGGGATCTCGAGCCCGCCCTCGGCCACGAGCTGAGCGACGGCCGGGATCGTGAACGGCCACGTGTCGAGCGCCGGCGGCGCGTCGGGATCCCCTAGCTCGACCCGCTCGAAGTGGGGCGCACCGGCTCGGTCACATGTTCCGCCCCCGCCTGAGCCCCGCCCCGAACGCTCCGGTGTAGAGCCGCACCGGCACGAACCGAAGCGCCTTCATCGCGACCATCATCGGGAACGGGAAGACGATCTCGGCCTTCTCCTTCTCGATGCCGCGGCAGATGCGGCGGGCGGCGTCGTCGGGCTCGAGCATGAACGGCATCGGGAAGGTGTTCTTGGCGGTGAGGTCGGTGCGCACGAACCCCGGGCACACGGTCTGCACCGTGATGCCGAGCGGGCGCAGGTCGATCCGCAGCGCCTCGAGCATGTTGATCTCGGCGGCCTTGGTCGCGCCGTAGGCCTCCGATCGCGGGAAGCCCCGGTAGCCGGCGACGCTCGCCATGCCGACGATCGTGCCCGTCCGCCGACGGCGCATCTCGGGCAGCACCGCCTCGACCCCGTGGGCGAGCCCCATGACGTTGGTGTCGAAGTGCCGGCGCATGACGTCGGCATCCCAGGCGTCGACGGTGAACTGCTGCCAGTAGGCCGCGTTCAGGACGACGACGTCGAGCCCGCCCAGCTCGGCGCGGATGCGCCTCTCGGCGGCCATCACCGCGTCGCGGTCGGTGACGTCGAGCGGCACCGGCAGGACGCGCCGCCCGAGCGTCTCGAGCCGGTCGGCGCGACGGGCGCTCGCGGCGACGGTGCAGCCGCGGCGGACAAGCTCCGTAACGAGCGCCGCCCCGATCCCGCTGGACGCGCCGGTGACCCAGACCCGGCGGCCCCCGAGCCTCACGTCCGCGCCAGCCGCAGCTGGACGTCGCCGAGGGCGCCGGTCGCGAACCCGGCCTCGCAGTAGGCCAGGTAGAACTCCCACATCCGCCGGAACGTGGCGTCGAACCCGAGCGCGGCCGCCTCGTCGGCCCGGGCCACGAACCGCTCCCGCCACATGCGCAGGGTCGGCCCGTAGAAGTGCCCGATCTCGCCGGAGGCGGCGACCCGGAGGCTCGACCCGTCCCGGAGCGCGCGGCCGATCGCGGCCTCGGACGGGATCAGGCCGCCGGGGAAGATGTACTTGTGCACCCAGCCATAGGTGCGGCGGGTGGCCCGGTAGCGGGCGTGCGGCATCGTGATCGTCTGCATCCCCATCGCGCCGCCCGGGCGCAGGTAGCGGTTGCAGGAGGCGAAGAACGTCGGCCAGTAGCGCTCGCCGACGGCCTCGAACATCTCGACCGACACGATCCGGTCGTACGTCCCCTCGATCTCGCGGTAGTCGGCGAGGACGACCTCGACCAGGTCTTCGACCCCCGCGGCCGCGATCCGCTCACGCGCCAGCGCGGCCTGCGCCTGCGAGATCGTCGCCGAGGTAACCCGGCAGCCGCGGGTCGTCGCGAGGTGGATCGCCATGCCTCCCCAGCCGGTGCCGATCTCGAGCACGTGGTGCCCAGGGGCGACGTCGGCCAGTTCGGCGAGCGCCTCGTACTTCCGCCGCTGGGCGGTCTCGAGCGTGTCGCCGGGCTCGAAGATCGCGCACGAGTAGGTCATCGTCTCGTCGAGGAAGAGCGCGAAGAGCTCGTTCGAGAGGTCGTAGTGGCGGGCGATGTTACGGGCGGCGCCCTCGGGCGTGTTCTCCTCGTGCACGGGCAAGCGCCGGTCGAGCAGGCGGCCGATGCGGCGAAACGGCGCCGGCGCGAGCCGTCCCAGCGACGCCGCGAACGCGGCCAGCGCCCCGGCCAGGTCGTCGGCCGACCAGTCGCCGGCCATGTAGGCCTCGCCGAATCCGATCCGCCCGTGCGCGCCCAGGCGGTGGAAGAAGTCCTCGCGACGGACGGTCATGGTGGGGGCGTCGGGTCGGCCGGCGACCGCGGCGCGGCCGTCGGGCAGGACGACCGTGAGCGAGCCCTCCGGCAGCGTCCGCACCGCCCGCAGGAAGAGCGCTCGCGCGATCCTGGCCCGGGTCGGCGCGACCGCGGGCTCGGGCACCCAGCTCTGCGCCTCCTCGCCCCGGAGCTGGGTGGCGCTCATCCGACGCCCTCCTGGGGCTCGCGGCGGCGGTGCTTCACGTGCGCCACGCCGCGCCGGTGAAGGCGCAGGCCCTGGAGGTGGATGAGGGTCGTCACCTTCGCGGTCATGAGCGGGTACCGGACCAGCATTCGCCCCAGCGAACGGTTGGTCACCGGCAGCCGCGTCCCGGTGAGCGAGGCGGCGAAGATCCGCTCGCCGTCCTGCTCGAGGCCCATCTGGATGGCCAGCCGCTCGTCCGGCGGCGCGAACGTCATCCGGTAGCGGCCGTCGACCGTGAGGAACGGCGAGACGTAGAACTCCTTGTCGGTCTCGGCCCGCCCGCGCTCGCCGGGACGCAGGAGATAGCAGTGCCGCTCGCCGTGGGTGTTGTGCACCTCCGCGACGACGCAGCGCAGCTCCCCGTCGGGCCCGTGGCAGTAGAAGACCGAGAGCGGGTTGAAGACGTAGCCCAGCACGCGGGCGTTCGTGAGGAGCCGGACGGCGCCGCCCTCCAGGTCGATCCCGTGCAGGCGCAGGTAGGCGTCGACGTTCGCGCGGATCGGCTTGCGCGGATCGCCCAGGTGGTCGCGGCTTCGGATCGTCGTCACCGCGCGCCGGTTCGAGCCGAAGGCCCACAGGCGGCGGTCGAGGGTGCCGAGCTCGTCGAGGTCGACGAGCCACATGTAGACGCCGTAGCGGAAGAGGTGCCGGACGGGCGTGCGCCGGTCGTGCACGACCTGGCCCTCGTACAGGCACGACCTCACCAGGCGCACCCCATCGCGAGTGCGGCCCGAAGTCCCGAGATGCAGCCATCCTCGTGGAAGCCCCAGCCGTGGTAGGCGCCGCAGTAGTAGGTGCCGCGGTCGCCCTGGATCCCGGGCAGCTCGGCCTGGGCGGCCAGGCTGGCGTGCGTGTAGACGGGGTGCTCGTAGACCATGCGGCGCAGCTCGCTGCCGGGCTCGATCCGGGCGGTCTGGTTCAGGGTCACGCAGTAGTCCAGCGGCTCGGTGAGGGCCTGGAGCCGGTTCAGGTGGTAGGTCACGTGCACGTTCGGCTGGCTCGTCGAGCAGGTGTCGAGGAGGTAGTTCCACGAGGCCCGCGCGCCGTTCGCGACCGGGAGCAGCGAGCCGTCGGTGTGAAGCACGGTCTGGTTCGTGGAGTACGTCCACGCGCCCAGGGCGCGCTGCTCGGCGACGCTCGGGTCGGCGAGCAGCAGGAGCGCCTGATCGGGATGGGCGGCGATCACGACCCGGTCGTGCCGCCACTCGCCGTTCACGACGACGCCGGCGGGCGTGCGCTCGATCCGCTGCACCGGGGTCGAGAGGCGCACGTTGTCGAGCCGGTCCGCGACCGCAGCGACGTACACGCGGCTACCACCGACGACGGTCTTCCACTGGGGCGAGTTGGTCACGGTCAGCATCCCGTGGTTGGCGAAGAAGCGGATCAGGTAGCGGGCCGGATAGGCGCGCACGGTCGACGGCGAGCTCGACCACACCGCCCCGGTGAGCGGGAGCATGAAGTGGTCGGCGAAGTATCTCGAATACCTGCCCTCGGACAGGAATTGCTCGAGGGTCAGCCCGTCGGCGCCCGGGTCGCGCAGGATGGCGCGGGCGTGGCGGTGGAAGCGCCGCACCTCGGCCAGCATCCGCAGGTAGCGCGGCCGGCCGAGCACCGACGCCCGCGGCATCACGCCCTGCATCCCGCGCGCGCCGGCGTACTCGAGCCCGCAGCCCTCGCAGCGCACGGAGAAGCTCATGTCGGAGTCCTGCGTCCTCACCCCGAGCTCTGCGAAGAGCCGGAGCAGGGTGGGGTAGGTGCGCTCGTTGTGGACGATGAAGCCCGTGTCGAGCGCGACCTCGCGGCCGCCCTCGCCCGGGACGGCGATCGTGTTGGCGTGGCCGCCCAGGCGCTCGTCGCGCTCGTAGAGGGTGACGCGATGGCGGCGGCCGAGGACGTGGGCCGCGGTGAGGCCCGAGACGCCGCTCCCGATCACCGCGATGTCGAGCCGCTCTCCCATCACGTCGCGAAGAGGGCCGAGACGGCGGCGAGCGCTCCCCAGCCGGCGGCGACCGCGGCGATCTTGCGGCGGGCGGCGGGATCGGGGAGGAGGGTGCCGAACGCGACGCAGTCGGAGAGGTCGAACGCGACCCGGGCGGCGAGCGCCGCGAGCAGCGCGTCGCCGCGCGGCGCGAGCATGATCGCCACGCCCGAGACGACGTCGCGGACGCCGACGACGGCCGAGAGCAGCCGCACGCCGGATTCGCGCGATTCCCAGCCGCGGTAGCCGCCGTGGCGGCCGATGACGCCCGGCATGAGGATCGCGCTCACGCCGTAGATCGCGGTGAGGAGGCCGACGATGCGGGGGATCCAGATCACCCCGGCACCCGCACGGCCTGGTCGGCGGGGAGCGCGAAGGCCGCCGTGAGCTGGCTCTCGAGCGGGTGCAGGCCGAGCGTGCCGAGCGCCAGCCGGCGGGCGAGCGACTGCCACGCCGGCAGCCGCTGGAGCATCGTGTGGCCGGTGCCGCGCAGCTCGAACCGGGCCAGGCGGGCGGCGACGGGCTGGGCCTGGCGGGCGAACTCCAGCGAGCGGGCCGGGTCGGTGATCCGGTCGCGCTCGCCGTGGGCGATCACGACGGTGCGGCCCTCGAGCTGGGCGACCGGCTCGGACGGCGGGCACCAGGGTGCAAGCGCGACGACCGAGACGACCGACGGGTGCCCGGCCGCCCTGAGCGCCGCCCTGGCGCCCATCGAATGCCCGAGCAGGCAGACCGGGACGTCGTAGCGCTCCGCGACGCGGTCGAGCGCCCACTCCATGTCCGCCACGGGGTCGCCCTCGTTGTAGCCGACCAGCCGGTAGCGGAGCTGCGCCGAGGCCAGTCCGAGCCGGCGGCCGTTCCTGGCCAGGTCGAGGAGGAACGGGAGCATCCGGAGCGCCGGCGAGCGCAGGTTCGAGTCGCGCGCCGTGCTGCGGGACTTGCCGCCGTGGGCGATGACCACCGCCGCGCGCGGCGCACCGCGCGGGCCCAGCGTGAGGAGGGAGGGTGTGGGTGGGCCCGGCACGGTTCCGGCGATGCTACTGGCCGGCCCGGCCGCGCGGGCGGTGGGTTGCATGTACCGGCATTCGGCGCAGGCCGCGGACCGGTTCGGCGGGAGGTGAAACATCGGCATCAGGCACCGGTGTTTCAGGCCGGGGCGAAGCGCAGGGAGCGCCCGAGCGGATCGGCGGCCACGAGCCGCACCGAGAGCGTGGTGCCGGGGTCGATGCGGCGATCGCCGTGCAGGCGCGCCCGGACAGGCGGGTCGGCGATCTGGAGGCGCGCGCCTCGGGAGTCGTCGTCCACCACCACCGCCTCGAACCGCTCGCCGACGCGGTGCTCGAGGAGCCGGGCCTCGAGCTCGTCCACCACGGCCCGCTCCACCTGGCCCGCGCGGGACTCGGCCTCGTCCATCGCCCCCGGCAGCTTCCCGAGCGTCTCGACCGCGGCGGCGTCGGGCGCCCGCCCGGCCTCGAGCTCGATGAGCAGGTCGAGGACGTAGCGATCCGCCAGGCGCCGAAGCGGCGCCGTTGTGTGCGCGTACGGGGTCGCGAGGCCGGCGTGGACGTGCCGCTCGGGCACCTCGCCGGCGAACGCGACGTAGCCGGCGCGGCCCATGACGCCGCGGGCCTGCTCGAGGAGCGCGGCCCGGGCCGGGTCGGTGGGGCGCAGGTCGCGGGCGAACTCCTCGTAGGTCGTCGTGGGCGGCCAGCTCACGCCGAGCCCCGCGGCGGCGCGGCGCAGCACCTCGACTCGGTAGGGATCGGCTCCGGCCATCGTGCGCAGAAGGCCCACCCGGTGGCGCAGCATGACGGCCGCCGCGACGCCGCCGGCGAGGAGCGAGATCTCGGCGTTCCAGTCCTCGGAGGGAAGGCGCGACTCCCATTCCAGCCGGTAGCCGCACGGCCGGCCGGGGTCGGGGACGACCCGCTGCTCGGGTGCGTCCAGCGCGACCGCGCCGCGCGCCTCGGCGAGGGCGATCCGCCGCATCGCGATCTCCCGCAGGAGCGCCGCCCGCTCGCCGTCGAGGCCGGTGTAGTCCAGGCGTTCGTCGCTTCGCACCAGCGCCCGGCCGACCGAGGCGGCGGTCTCGCGGCCGTGCTCGTCGAGCTCGACCGTGAAGACGATCGCCGGCCGGTCCTGGCCGGGTAGGAGGCTCGCCGCGCCCTCGCCGAGGGCGCGCGGGTAGAGCGGGCAGCGGACGTCGGGCGTGTAGACGGTCACCCCGCGCCGCCAGGCCTCGGCCTCGACCGGTCCGCCGCGCTCGACGAACCATCCCACGTCGGCGATCGCGTAGCGCACCCGGTGGCCGCCGGCGGGGGCGCGCTCGAGCAGCATCGCCTGGTCGAGGTCCATGCTGCCGGGCGGGTCGACCGTGAAGAACGGGAGGTCGCGCAGATCGGCGCGACCATCGGCGGCGAGCGGCCGGGCGGCGGCGTCCCGGGCGGCCGCCTCGACCTCCGCAGGGTGCTCGGGGCTCACCCCGAACTGCCCGCGGATGCGGGCGAAGTCGCCGGCGAGCGGGCTGGGCGGCGGCTCCGCCAGCTTCACGCGGCGGTGCGGAGTCACCTCTGCGCGCCCTCTCGCCGCTTAGGCTTTCGCCTTCTCCTTCGCTCCGGCCTGGATCCACGGCATCATGGCGCGAAGGCGGGCGCCGACGGTCTCGATCTGCGAGCTGGCGGCCGCACCACGGAGCGCGGTGAAGCGCGGCCGGCCGGCAGCCTCCTCGTCCATCATCTCCTTGGCGAAGGTGCCGTCGCGGACGTCCGAGAGGATCTTGCGCATGTTCTCGCGGACGTGCTCGTCGATCACGTTCGGGCCGCGGGTGAGGTCGCCGTACTCGGCGGTGTCCGAGATCGAGTAGCGCATCCCGGCCAGGCCGCCCTCCCACATGAGGTCGACGATCAGCTTCAGCTCGTGGAGGCACTCGAAGTAGGCGATCTCGGGCTGGTAGCCCGCCTCGACGAGCGTGTCGAAGCCCATCTGCACGAGCTGGGTGGTGCCGCCGCACAGGACGGCCTGCTCGCCGAAGAGGTCGGTCTCGGTCTCCTCGGTGAAGGTGGTCTCGATGAGGCCGCCGCGGGCGCAGCCGATGGCGTGGCCGTAGGCGAGCGCCAGCGCGAGCGCGTTCCCGGTCGCGTCCTGGTGGACGGCGACGAGGCCGGGGACGCCGATGCCGGCCGAGTACTGGCGGCGGACGAGGTGGCCGGGGCCCTTGGGGGCGATCATTGCGACGTCGACGTCGGCGGCGGGCTGGATGCCGCCGAAGCGGATGTTGAAGCCGTGCGCGAACATGAGCATCGCGCCGGGGCGCAGGTTGGGGGCGATCTCCTCGCGGTAGACCGGCGCCTGGACGTGGTCGGGCACGAGGATCATCACGATGTCGCCCTGGCTGGTCGCCTCGGCGACGGTGGCGACGGCCAGGCCGTCGTCCGTCGCGGCCCGGTGCGCGCGCGAGTCGGGGCGCGCGCCCACGACGACCTGGTTTCCGGAGTCGTGGTTGTTCAGGGCGTGAGCATGCCCCTGGCTGCCGTAGCCGATGACCGCGATCGTCTTTCCGTCCAGCAGGGACGGATCGCAGTCGGCCTCGTAGTAGATCCGTGCATCGCTCAAAGTGCCTCCTCAGTGACATTGGTGATGGACTGGCGCGCGAAAACCGAGCCAGACAAGGACGCTGATCGGTGACAGTGCTTCGCACGGCACCGATCGAGGACGCCGTATGGCGACGGTTTGCAGCCGCCAGGGCGCGCCGGATGTTGCTGATGAGGCACTTAGGCCACCACCCTCATTCGCTTTCGTTTGTTGATCTCGCCGTCGCGGTCGAGGCCGATCCGGCCGGTCCGCACGAGCTCGCGGATGCCGTACGGCGAGAGCAGCTCCTCGAGCGCCTCCAGCCTATCGGGCGGGCCGACGCAGGCGAACGTGACGGCCGCCGGCCCCACGTCGACCACCCGGGCCTCGAACACCTCGGCCAGGCTGATGATCTCGGGCCGGCGCTCCGGCGACGAGGACACCTTCACCATCAGGAGCTCGAGCTCGACGGCGCTCGCGCCCAGCTCCGACACCTTCAGCACGTCGACCAGCTTGTAGAGCTGCTTCGTCACCTGGTCGATCGACTGCTGCGCGCAGTCGACTCGGATCGTGATCCGGCTGCGGGCCGGGTCGTCGGTCGGCCCGACCGCCAGGGAGTCGATGTTGAAGCCGCGCCGCGCGAAGAGCCCCGCGCAGCGGGTGAGCACGCCGGGGCGGTTCTCGACCAGCACGGAGAGCGTGTGCCGGCTCATCGGCTAGACCCCCTCCTCGACCCACTGGTTGTCGTCCTCGGCCCACTCCACGTCGAGCATCTCGGCGGAGGGGGCGCCGGCCGGCACCATGGGGTAGACCTTCTCCTCGCGGTCGACGCGGGCCTCGATCACCGCCGGCCCGCCGCACTCCAGCGCGGCGACGATGGCGGCGTCGACCTCCTCGGGAGTGTCGCACCGGAACCCGGCGATGCCGAAGCTCTCGGCCAGCTTCATGTAGTTGGGCATGTCGACCGTGAGATCGGTCTCGGAGAAGCGCTCGTCGTGGAAGAGCTCCTGCCACTGGCGCACCATCCCCAGCCAGCCGTTGTTCATCACCACGTGGACGGCGCCGATGCCGTACATCCGCGCCGTGGCCAGCTCCTGCATCGTCATCTGGAAGCAGCCGTCGCCGTCGATGTTGATGACCGTGGCGTCGGGGCAGCCGACCTTCGCGCCGATCGCGGCCGGGACGCCGTAGCCCATCGTCCCGAGGCCACCCGAGGTGAGCCACCGGCGCGGCCGGTCGATCTGGAGGTACTGCGCCGCCCACATCTGGTGCTGGCCGACGCCGGTCGTCCAGATGACGTCGCGGTCGGCGGTCAGGTCGCGCAGCCGCTCGATCACGTACTCGGGCTTCAGCGGCTCCGAGTTTCGGTAGCGGAACGGGTGCGCAGTCTTCCAACCGCGCACGGTGTCGAGCCACTCGGCCGCCTTCGGAGGCCCGCCGTTCATGCGCGACCTGAGCGCCTCGGCCAGCTTCGGGACGATCAGCTCGAGCGAGCCGACGATCGGGATCTCGGCGTGCCGGTTCTTGTCGATCTCGGCCGGGTCGACGTCCATGTGGATCACCTTCGCGTTGGGCGCGAAGGCGTCGAGCTTGCCGGTCACGCGGTCGTCGAACCGCGAGCCGCAGGCGATCAGGAGGTCGGCCTGGTTCATCGCCCAGTTGGCCGCCTTGGAGCCGTGCATGCCCGGCAGGCCGATGCAGAGCGGGTGCGAGTCGGGGAAGACGCCCTTCGCCATGAGGGTGGTGATGACGGGCATCTGCACCGCCTCCGCCACGCGGATCAGCTCGGCGGGGTCGACGTTCGCCGATACCGCGCCGCCGCCGACGTAGAACACCGGCCGCTCGGCGGCCAGGATTGCCTCGGCCGCGGCGATCACCTGGCGCGGGTGGCCGTGCTTGGACGGCTTGTAGCCCGGGATGTCGACTTGCTTGGGGTACTCGAACTCGAAGGTCGCGAGCTGGATGTCCTTCGGGATGTCGACCAGCACGGGGCCGGGCCGGCCGCTGCGGGCGATGTGGAAGGCCTCCTTCATGACGCGCGGGATGTCGCGCACGTCCTTCACGAGCCAGGAGTGCTTCACGATCGGCATCGTGATGCCCTGGATGTCGGCCTCCTGGAAGGCGTCCGTCCCGATCAGGTGTGTCGGCACCTGGCCGGTGATGCAGACGATCGGCGTCGAGTCGAGGTAGGCGTCGGCGATCGGGGTGACGAGGTTGGTCGCGCCCGGCCCCGAGGTCGCGATGGCGACCCCGACCTTGCCGGTCGCGCGCGCGTAGCCCTGCGCCATGTGCCCCGCGCCCTGCTCGTGGCGGGTCAGGTAGTGGCGGATCGAGTGCTCGTGGTGCGCCCAGGCGTCGTAGAGCGGCAGGATCGCCCCGCCGGGCAGGCCGAAGACGTCGGTCACGCCCTCCGCCTCCAGACAGCGGATGATCGCCTCGGCGCCGGTGATCCGCTGCCTATCCACTCGCCATCACCCTACCGAAAGGGTGGTCTGCGAACTCCGCCGATCCGGTGGCGTGGTGCTCGAGCGCGTCGCACACGGCCTGCCCCACCTCCCAGGTCGCGTAGGCCCGGCCGCCGCGCACCTGGTCGGCGGTCGCGAGCCCCTGCGCCAGCGCCTCGTCGACGGCGGCGGTGATGGCGCGGCCGACGTCGCGGCGGCGAAGGCCGTAGGTGAACATCATGCCGACCGAGCGGATCATCGCGATCGGGTTGGCCTCTCCCTGGCCGGCGATGTCGGGCGCCGAGCCGTGCACCGGCTCGAAGATGCCGGGGCCGTCGCGGCCGATCGAGGCCGACGGGGCCAGGCCCAGCCCGCCGCCGACCGCGGCGGCGAGGTCGCTCAGGATGTCGCCGAACAGGTTCTCGGTCAGGATCACGTCGTAGCTCGCCGGCCGTGTCGCCAGGTTCATCGCGAACGAGTCGACGAGCTCATGGGTGAGCTCGAGCTCGGGCGCCTCGGCGGCGTGCAGGTCGGTCACGACCTGCCGCCACAGCTTGGACGTGGCGAGCACGTTTGCCTTGTCCACCGAGACAACACGACCGGAGCGGCGCTTGGCGAGCCGAAACGCCCAGCGCGCGACCCGCTCGATCTGCGGGCGGGAGTAGCTGCAGGTGTCGAACGCGTCGTCCTCGGTCAGCACCTTCTCGCCGAAGTAGAGCCCGCCGGTCAGCTCGCGCACGACCATGAGGTCGATGGCCTCGTGGCGCACCGGGCGCAGGTTGGCGAACGTGTCGAGCTCCTTGCGCAGCTCGAGCAGGCCGGACTCGGGCCGGCGCGGCGCCGAGTCCCAGCGCGGCCCGCCGACCGCGCCGAGCAGCACCGCGTCGGAGGCCTTCACCGCCGCCCGCACGTGGGGCGGGAAGGGGTGCTGGTGCTTGTCGATCGCGTCGCCGCCGAAGGGCAGGTGCACCTGGCGCACCGGAGCGCCCATGAGCGACGACACCGCCTGGATCACGCGGCCGGCCTCGGCCATCACCTCTGGCCCGATGCCGTCGCCGGCCAGACAGGCGACGATGGGGATGGGTCGGGGTTCGGTCATCAGACTTCGATCAGCTCCTTGTCCTGGTCGGCCTCGATCGCGAGCTTCGCGTGGGCGCATGCTCGCAGGTATGCCTCCGCGGAGGCCTCGGTGATGTCGGTCGAGACCGCCTGGCCGGCGAACGTCCGGCCGTCCGCCTCGACGACGACGCGCACCTCGCCCAGCGCGTCCGCCCCGCCCGTGACGGCGCCGATGGTGTACTCCGCGAGCGTCACGGGCACCTCGAGCAGGCGGGTGATGGCGGTGAACGCGGCGTCGACGGGGCCGTCGCCGTCGGCCGACCCGGTGCGCTCGCCGAAGCCGTTTCGCACCGTCACCTCGGCCTGGGCGGGCTGGCCAGTGCGGGTGGTGATGGCGAGCGAGACGAGCTCGTAGGGATCCTCCCGCTCGCGCAGCGAGTCGGAGGCGATGGCCTCGAGGTCGAGCGAGGTGATCTTGCCCTTGCGGTCGGCGAGCTCCTTGAACCGGTCGAATGCCCTGCGCAGGTCCTCGCCCTCGATCGTGAACCCGAGGTCGGCGAAGGCCTGGCGAAGCGCGTGGCGGCCGGAGTGCTTTCCGAGCACGATGTCGGAACCTGTCAGGCCGACGGACTCGGCGTCCATGATCTCGTACGTGCGCCGGTGGGCGAGCACGCCGTGCTGATGGATGCCGGCCTCGTGTGCAAACGCGTTCTTTCCGACGATGGCCTTGTTGGGCTGGACCGGATAGCCGGTGAGACGTGACACGAGCCGCGACGTGCGCATGATCTCGTCGTGACGATTTGCGTGTCGATGCCGAAGCGCGGCTTGCGCGTGCGCAGAAGCATCACGATCTCCTCGAGCGACGCGTTGCCGGCGCGCTCACCTATACCGTTTATCGTGCACTCCACCTGACGCGCGCCCGCGGCGACGCCGGCCATCGAGTTGGCGACGGCGAGCCCCAGATCGTTGTGACAGTGCACTGAAAGCGTCACGCCGTCGATCTCGGGCACCCGTTCGCGCAACGCCGTCAGGATCTCGACGTATTCCTCCGGGACCGTGTAGCCGACGGTGTCGGGAATGTTGATCGTCGTTGCCCCGGCGGCAATCGCTGTACGAACCACCTCGGCCATGAACTCGATGTCTGTTCGAGTTGCGTCCTCGCACGAGAACTCCACGTCCGAGCAGAATCCCTTCGCCTTGCGAACTGCGAAGTCGGTCGCGGCGACGACCTCGGCGCGCGTCATCCGCAACTTGTGCTCCATGTGGATGTCGGACGTCGCGATGAAGGTATGGATGCGCGGGTTCTTCGCATCGGACAGCGACTCGATCGCCGCGTCGATGTCCTCCTCGTTGGTGCGGGCGAGCGATGCCACGACGCAGTCGACGGCCCGGCTGACCGCCCGGATGCCGTCGCGCTCGCCCGGGGACGAGATCGCAAAGCCGGCCTCGATGATGTCGACGCCCAGCCGGTCGAGCTGGCGGGCGATCTCGATCTTCTCCTGCGCGTTCAGCGCGATGCCGGGCGATTGCTCGCCGTCCCGGAGCGTCGTGTCGAAGATTCGGACGGTGTCCGCTTCTGAAGCCATGTGGTGGAACCTCCTCGGCCGTGGGAGAGCGCACCTCTCCCGTCGTGTGCGGGGTGCGTGTGCGCCGGCTGGCGGCGCGTAGGCCAAGAAGCTCGCCCTAACGGGCGAGAAGGAGGAGGCCGAGGAGATCGAGGGAGATCGGCGGCAGCCCGACAGGACGCCCGCTCGGCGTGGAGCGGGCGAAGTTCCTCTCTGTGCGGGCGGTGCTCGACATTCGCGTCACAGCATAGGGGGTCGCCGGGGCCGCGTCAAACGGCCTCCGCAGTCCCTCCGAAGAGTGGTGTATAACCTTGCGTGTATCGCCCAACTACATGAGGTGACGTTGCAATGCCGCGTACAGGTGTCATAGGCGAGCAGATCTTCGAGCAAGTCGAGAAGCTCGTGAAGGGCGGAATGAGCCGCACCGATGCGTTCAAGAAGATCTCTGCCGACAGCGGGCGCCGCGAGGGCACGGTTGCCGCCAATTACTATCGGGTCGCACGCAAGCGCGCCGGCGGGTCGCTCCGGCCGCGCCGCCGCTCCGGGGCACGCCGCACCGCGGCAACGTCCACGAGGACGCGCAGGACCGCAGCGAGCTCCTCGGGTTCCACCGATATCGATGCGCTCACCCGCTCCCTTGTGCAGAACGTGCAGGATCTGGCTGCGGCGATGAACGCTCAAGCTGCCGAAGTGAAGGATCTGAAGTCGCGCCTCGAGCGCGCGCGCAGCCTGCTCGGCTGATAGACGCGTAGAGGTCCTAACCCACGCCGCGCTTGCGTCGCGCGAATCGCTCCGCATGCTTGCGGGTCGCGCAGCCTTGCATATCGACGATCTTGCCGTCGCGCAGCGTCAGCACCTGGAAGCGCTCGTGGCTGCGGCCCTCCGCGTCACGCCAGTGCGTCGAGCCGATGATGGTGTCGTCACCGACGCGGGTGAACTCGGGCTGTACCTCGATCGGGCGCCGGCCGCGCTTTTGGATCTGAAACGTCAAGACCTCACGGGCCTCGTCCGGCCCGCGTCAGGAGGGCGTGCGCTTCCACCACAGGTGGCCGTGCGGCACGCCGCGCCATTCGCACTCGTCCGCGATCAGGTCGGCGAACGGCCCCGGGTCGCCCCGGTTGAGCGCGTCGGCCGCTGCTCGGAGCTCATCGATCACAGGCGGATCATGCCACCCGAGGATTGGAATCGCTCTGAGCTCTAACGCACTTTCCCGCGCGCCTCGACCGTCCAGACGTGCTCGACGACGCCCTCGCGGGCAGCGCAGATCACGTCCTGGAGGTTGACGCACGTACACACATGGTTGGGCACGATCTCGACGCGGTCGCCGACGTGCCACGTCGTGACCGATTCGCTGACGTCACAGATGCCGTGCTCTTCGTTGGTGTGCGGAATGGTGACGTCGGGATGATCGAGCACGGCACCGCGGCCCTCGCCGCCCGGCCCTCCGTAGAGCGCATCTGAGAGCGCCTTCGAGCCGGCGTCGATGACCGCCTTCCCGGGCACCGCGGTCGAGACGACCGTGGCGTGGACGCGCAGCGCGCAGTCGGCGAGCGTGAGCGGCGCGTCGAACGCGACCTCGGTGCGGTCGAGGAAGACGTAGGTCCCGGCGCGAAGCTCGTTCACCGACGGCGTGAGGTGCGTCATCTGCATGGCCGGCGTGCAGCCGCCCGACACCCGGTCGCAACGCAGGCCCGCTGCCGTGATGAGCGAGACCGCCTCTGCCAGCATCGCCTCGACGGCCGCGAGCTTGCGCTCGATGTCGGCGGCCGGACCGCGAACGTGCCCGGGGAAGCAGCTGATCCCGGCGACGTCCAGCCCGGCAAGGCCGTCGAGCCGCTCCGCGAGTGCGCACGCTGCCGCCGGGCTTTCGACGCCCGTGCGGTGCAGGCCCACGTCGATCTCGACCAGCGCCTCCGCGCTGACGCCGGCCGCCGCGAGCGCGCCGGCCAGCGGCTCGGCCGCCTCGTAGGAGTCGACGGCGACGGTGAGCCGCGTCGCGCCGGCGACCTCGGCCAGGCGCCGCCACGCGTCCGGGCCGTAGACGGGGTAGTGCAGGAGCAGCGGCCCGAGCTCGTGGCCCGCGAACACCTCCGCCTCGCCGACCTTGGCGACCGTCAGCCCCGCCGCACCCGCCGCAAGCTGCATGCGCGCGACCGGCGGCATCTTGTGCGTCTTGGCGTGCGGCCACAGCGCGATCCCGTGCTCCCGCGCATAGCCGGCGAGCCGGGCGATGTTCGCCTCGAGCCGGTCGAGGTCGACGACGGCGATCGGCGTCGGCAGCTCCTCCACGGGCCGCCCGATCCAGGTGTCCGTGGCGGCCTGCTCGAGCACGCCCCGATGCTACCCACTCGTGCCGACTCTGCGACGGAAGTGCCACGCGCCCACGTCCGTTACCTGGTAACGGAAGAGGCGGGCGGTGACGGGATTTGGCTTGATCACGAGGTGTGGTGGCGCCGCCAAATGGCGGGGGTTACGCTGCCGAGTATGTTCGGGCCCATGGAGCTTCGGGGCGAGCGAGTCGTGCTGCGGGCGCTCGAGGGGCGTGATTTCGAGAGGCTCGTCGAGATCGGGGCCGAGCCGGAGGTGGCGCGGTGGTGGCCGGGCATCACCCACGCCGACCTGAGTCAGAAGGCGGCGGGCGAGGAGGGCAGCATCTGCCTGACGGTCGAGCACGACGGGCGCGTCGCCGGCCTGATCCAGTTCCACGAGGAGAACGAGCCGGACTTCCGCCACGCCGGCATCGACGTCTTCCTCTCGACCGGGTGCCACGGCCAGGGCCTCGGCGCGGACGCCGTGCGGACGCTCGCCGGCCACCTGATCGAGAACCACGGGCACCACCGGATCACGATCGACCCGGCCGCGGCCAACGAGCGGGCGATCCGCTGCTACGAGCGAGTCGGCTTCCGCAGGGTCGGGGTCATGCGCCGCTACTGGCGCGACCCGGCCGGCGAGTGGCAGGACGGCCTCCTGCTCGACCTCCTCGCCGGAGAGCTTCGCTAGATCTGGAGGCGAGCCTCCTCGCGCACCCGCACGCCGTAGGGCTCGAGCCGCTCGAAGAGCGGCGCGTAGGGGACGCACCGCTCCGACGGCACGACGCCCGTGTGCGCGGAGAGCTCGCCGCGGCAAAGCATGTCGGCGACGACGGCCGGCGGGCACGCGGTCGAGAGCACGCCGCCGCCGAAGTCGAGCCGGTCGACCGCCGAGGTGACGCACTCGACGACCGCCAGGCCGCCCTCGCGCCCGTGGGCCTCGATGCGGTGGATGCCGAACGCCCGGTGCGACGGCGACGCCTTCGGGAGCCGCGCGAGAAGGGCGATCAGCGCGTGCCGCGGCGTGACCCGCACGCCGCGCACCTCGACGGGCTCGGTCGCCGCCAGCCCGAGCTCGGCGAGGAACCGGATCTTGTCGAGGAAGGCCGGGTTCAGGGAAAGCTGGAAGCTGACGTTGCGGGCGCCGAAGCTCTGCGCGAACGTGGCCTGCTCGGAGTGGATCGTGTAGATCGTCTCGGCCGGCCCGGCGGGCGGTCCGAACTCCACCGTCCCGGCGTCGCTCATCGGCGCCAGGTAGACGACCTCGCCGTCGCGGACGACCGGCGTGGGCATCGAGAGCTCGTCGAGGATCGTCTCGACTGCGTACGGCGCGACCAGCGGCCCGGAGGGCGGGTCGGGATCGCGCCCGGCCGCGGCGACGACGATCCGCTCGACGTCGTCGCCGAGGATCTCGACGGCCCGGGCCGCCATCACGTTCGTCTTCCCGGGCGTCGAGCCCATCCCGAGGACGGCGAGCAAGCCCGCGGCGCGGAAGTCGGCGTCGAGCTCCAGCTGCTCGAGCGTCACGTGGAAGAGCCCGCCCAGGTCGACGTAGTGGGCGCCGGCTGCGAGCGCGGCCCGCATCGCGGGCAGGTTGACCCGGTAGGCGGCGCTGTTCACGAGGATGTCGGCCCCGTCCAACGCCGCCGCGGCCCGGTCGCGGTCGGTGATGTCGAGCGCGCCGCCGGCCGCCTTCCCGCCGCCGTGCCGCTCGGCCACCTCGCGCGCGCCGGCCTCGTTCATGTCGAGGACGAGGATGCGCTCGACGCCCTCCTGCTCGGCGAGCGTGGCGACGACTGCGGGGCCGATGATCCCGGCAGCTCCGACGACTGCGACGGTTGGCACGTTCTCGCGCGTCAGTGTGGATCGCGACGGGCCGAGGTGAGCGCGTGGTCTGCCGGCTCGTGCGGCACCGACTTCGTCATCTCCACCCACGCCTCGTCGAGCACGGTGTCGAGGACGTCGTGGATGAAGTCGAGGTCGTCGCGCGTCGCCACGAGCGGCGGGGAGAGCTGGATGACCGGGTCGCCGCGGTCGTCCGCGCGGCAGATCAGGCCGGAGTCGTAGAGCCGCCCCGACAGGAACCCGCGCAGGAGGTGCTCCGCCTCGGCGTCGCTGAACGTCTCCTTCGTCTCCTTGTCCTTCACGAGCTCGAGCGACATGAAGTACCCGGCGCCGCGCACGTCGCCGACGATCGGCTTCTCGCCCAGCTTGCGGAGGATCCCGCGGAAGTAGTCCTCGTTCTGGCGCACGTTCTCGATCACGCCCTCGCGCTCCATCACCTCGAGGTTCTTGAGCGCCACCGCGGCCGCGACCGGATGGCCGCCGTAGGTGATGCCGTGATTGAAGATCGTCGTGCCCTCCAGGAAGGGCTGCGCGACCGCGTCGGTCATGAGCACGCCGCCGAGCGGGACGTGGGCCGAGCCGATGCCCTTCGCGAACGTGATGACGTCGGGCCGGATGTCGTAGCGCTCCGACCCGAACCAGTACCCGAGCCGGCCGAACCCGCAGATCACCTCGTCGGCGACGAGCAGGATGCCGTACTCGTCGCACAGCTCGCGGACGCCGCGGCAGTAGCCCTCCGGCGGCGTGAACGTGCCGCCCGAGTTCTGCACGGGCTCGATGAAGACGGCCGCGACGGACTCCGGCCCCTCCTGCTCGATCACGCCGCGCAGCTCGTCGACGAGGAACTGCGAGAACTCGGCCTCGGTCTCGCCCTCGGGCCGGCGGTAGCTGTTCGTGTTCGAGACGTGGCGAACGCCCGGCATCAGTGGCTCGAACGGCGCGCGGATGGCGGAGATCCCCGTGAGCGAAAGCGCGCCGAACGTGGTGCCGTGGTAGGCGATCCGGCGCGCGATCATCTTGTAGCGGTTCCGAAAGCCCTTGAGCTGGTGGTACTGCTTGACCAGCTTGATGATCGACTCGTTCGCCTCCGAGCCGCCGGAGACGAAGAACACCCGGTTCAGGTCGCCCGGCGCGATGCTCGCCACCTTCCCCGCGAGCTCGATCGCGCGCGGATGCGCGTAGTTCCAGTTCGTGTAGAACGGCAGCTCGGCCATCTGCTCCGCCGCCGCCTGGCCCAGCTCCGCCCCGAAGCTGTAGCCGATCTGCGTGCAGAAGAGGCCTGAGAGCGCGTCGAAGTACTTCTTGCCGTTCGTGTCGTAGACCGAGCAGTGCTCGCCGCGGGCGATCACCGGCACCTCGCCCGACTCGAAGGCCGAGTGGCGGGTGAAGTGCATCAGGAGGTGGCGTTTGGCGAGCGTCTGAAGCTGGGCGTGGTCGGTCATTGCGGGGCGATCCTTTCCGGCGTGGCAGCCCTTGGATCGTACAGCGAACGGCCGTTTCCGGCCTCCGGTGGAGAGCGGCCTCTATACTCGCCGGACACGGCTTCGACCGCGGGGGTATAGACCAATGGCCGTCCACGCCGAAACCTCATCCGAGGCGCTTCGCACGAAGCGCGACCGCTACGTGGCGCGGGGCGTTTCGATCGCCCCGATCTTCGCTGCGCGTGCCCACGGGGCCCGCCTGACCGACGCCGACGGGCGCGAGTACATCGATTTCGCAGGCGGCATCGGGGTGCTCAATCTGGGCCACACGCCGGACGCCGTCGTGGAGGCCATCCAGCAGCAGGCCGCCGAGCTCATCCACGCCTGCTTCCCGGTCGCCGCCTACGAGCCCTACCTCGAGGTCTGCCGGATGCTCTCGGAGCTCGCTCCGGGGACGCACGCGAAGAAGGCCGTGCTCGTCAACTCCGGCGCCGAGGCCGTCGAGAACGCGGTCAAGATCGCCCGCTACCACACCGGCCGCCCGGCGGTCATCACGTTCGACCGCGGCTTCCACGGCCGCACGCTGCTCGCGATGAGCCTCACCTCGAAGCTCGTCTACAAGCGCGGGATGGGGCCGTTCGCGCCCGAGATCTACCGGGCGCCGGCGCCGTACCCATACCGCGACATCTCGACGGAGGACGCCCTCGCGGAGCTCGACTGGATGTTCAAGGCGGCCGTCGACCCGGCGTCCGTGGCCTGCGTGATCCTGGAGCCGATCCAGGGCGAGGGCGGCTTCACCGTGATGCCCGCCGAGTTCATCCGGGGCCTGAAGGCCCGCTGCGAGGAGCACGGGATCCTCTACATCGACGACGAGGTGCAGGCCGGCATGGGCCGCACCGGCACGCTGTGGGGGATCGAGCACTCGGGCGTCACCCCCGACCTGGTGACGGTCGGGAAGTCGCTCGCGTCCGGCATGCCGCTCGCCGGCGTCATCGGCGCGACCGAGGTCATGGACTCCGTGCATCCCGGCGGGCTCGGCTCGACCTACGGCGGAAACCCGGTGGCGTGCGCCGCCGCCGTCGAGAGCCTGAAGGCGATCGCCGACCCCGACTTCCTGGCCCGCGCCGTCGACGTCGGCGAACGCATCCACGCCCGCCTGAACGAGATGGCCGCGCGCCACCCCTCGATCGGCGAGGTGCGCGGGATCGGCCCGATGGCCGCCATCGAGCTGGTCAAGGACCGCGAGAGCCGCGAGCCCGGCGCTGACATCGCCGCCGCGGCTGTCTCGGCGGCACTCGACCGGGGGCTCATCATCCTGAAGACCGGGATCTACGACAACGTGATCCGGATCCTGGTGCCGATCACCGCGCCCGACGAGGACCTCGAAGCCGGCCTCGACCGGCTCGAGGAGTCGCTTGGAGCAGCAGCAGCCTGAGCCGTCCGGCGCCGCGGCGGTCAGCCTCCGCGGCGTCCGGAAGACCTACGGCGACGTCGTCGCCGTCGACCGCGTGAGCCTGGACGTGGGCGACGGCGAGTTCTTCGCGATGCTGGGGCCGTCCGGCTCGGGCAAGACGACCACGCTGCGCATGATCGCCGGGTTCGAGCTCCCCACCGAGGGCGAGGTGCTCCTGGACGGCGCCGACGTGTCGCGCCTTCCGCCCTACCAGCGCGACGTCAACACGGTGTTCCAGGACTACGCGCTCTTCCCGCACATGTCCGTCGGCGAGAACGTCGGCTACGGCCTCATGGTGCGGCGGGTGGGGAAGGGCGAGCGCAAGACGCGGGTCGGGGAGGCGCTCGAGATGGTGCGCCTGCCCGGGTACGAGTCGCGCAAGCCCTCGCAGCTCTCGGGCGGCCAGCGCCAGCGGGTCGCGCTCGCCCGCGCGCTCGTGAACCGACCGAAGCTCCTCCTCCTCGACGAGCCGCTGGGCGCGCTCGACCTCAAGCTGCGCGAGGAGATGCAGATCGAGCTGAAGGCGATCCAGAAGGATGTCGGCATCACGTTCCTCTTCGTCACCCACGACCAGGACGAGGCGCTGACCCTGTCCGACCGGCTGGCCGTCTTCAACGGCGGCCGAGTCGAGCAGGTGGGCTCGCCGGCCGAGGTGTACGAGAACCCGGCGACCGCGTTCGTGGCCGGGTTCGTGGGGACGTCCAACCTGCTCACGGGCGAGTCGGCGAGGGCGATCGCCGGCGCCGAGGGCACCTTCACGGTGCGGCCCGAGAAGATCCACCTCGCCGATCCGGGCGAGGAGCCGAACGCCGCGCAGTGCTCCGTCAACGGAACGGTGCGCGAGGTCGTCTACCTGGGCGTGAACACGCGCTACATCGTCTCCCTGGACGGGGGAGGCGAGCTCGTCGTCGTACAGCAGAACCAGGCCACGTCGTCGATGCAGGCTCTCGCGGCACGCGGCCGGCAGGTGCGTCTCATCTGGGACCGGGAGCACAATCGCACGGTTGCTCCAACCGGTTCGACCATCGAGTGGGAGGAGATCTCGACATGAAGCGGACGTGGATGGTGCTGGCCGCCGCCACGGCGGCCCTCGCCGTCGCCGCCGGCTGTGGCGGTGGCAGCAGCGACAACGGGGGCGGCGGCGGAGGCGGCGGCGTGAAGCCGGTCGCGAACATCGGGCCCACCGAGGGCGCGCTCAACCTGATCGCCTGGCAGGGCTACACCGAGCCGAACGTCGTGAAGCCGTTCGAGGCCCAGACCGGCTGCCAGGTGCACGTGACCTACGGGCAGACGTCCGACGACATGGTGCGGCTCATGCGCACGGGCAACTTCGACGGCGTCTCCGCCTCGGGTGACGCGACCAACCGCCTCATCGCCGCCGGCGACGTGAAGCCCGTCGACGTCCAGAAGCTCATCCCCGACTTCAAGGACATCTCGCCGGCGCTCCAGTCGCCGCCGCACAACACCGTCGACGGCCTGCACTACGGCGTCTCGTACGAGTGGGGTGCCGACGTGCTGATGTACAACAAGAAGGTCGTCACCACGGCGCCGGACAGCTGGGGCGTCATCTTCGACGGCACGAGCTACTCCGGCAAGGTCGACGCGTACGACAGCCCGATCTACATCGCCGACGCCGCCGTGTACCTGAAGTCGGCGCAGCCCGACCTCAAGATCACCGACCCCTACGAGCTGACCCAGGATCAGTTCGACGCCGCCGTGAACCTGCTCAAGAAGCAGCGCCAGCAGATCGGCAACTACTGGGGCAGCTTCACCTCGCAGATCCAGGACTTCAAGGCCGGCTCGATCGTGATCGGCCCGACCTGGCCCTACCAGTACAACGCGCTCGTGGCCGACAAGCAGGACATGGGCGTCGTCCTCCCCAAGGAGGGTGCGACCGGCTGGGCCGACACCTGGATGCTCTCGTCCAAGGCCAAGGATCCGAACTGCATGCTGAAGTGGATGGCGTATGCGACCACGCCGCCCGCGCAGGCCAAGACGGCCTACACCTTCGGCTCGGCGCCCGCCAACCCGCAGGCCTGTCCGATCCTTGACAAGCTGGTCGCGAACTACTGCACCGACTACCACGTGACCGACCCGGCGTACTTCAAGGCCATCGCCTACTGGAAGACGCCGCTGACCGACTGCGGCGACGATCGCGGCAACACGTGCGTCCCGTACTCGGAGTGGACCTCCGCCTGGACGGAGATCAAGAACAGCTGAACCACCGGGGCCAGGCCCATCGCACGAATGCGATGGGGCCTGGCCCCGCGGGGTCTGACCCGTGAGCACCACCACACCCACCATCGCGCAGCGCTCCGGCCTTCGCACCCGGGTCTCGGCGTTCCTCTACCGGCGCCGGTTCGTGAAGCTGCTCCTGCTCCTGGCGCCGCCGCTGACCTGGATCATCGTCGTGTACCTCGCCGCGCTCGCCGTGCTCCTCTTCACCTCGCTCTGGATCGAGGACGAGCTCTCCGGGCGGATCATCCACACGCTCACCCTCGACAACTTCCGCGAGCTCTGGAACCAGCCGGTCTACCGCACCATCACCGAGAACACGGTCCTGATGGCGATCGCCGTCACGATCGCCGACGCCCTGCTGGCGTTCCCGCTTGCGTACTACATGGTGCGGTTCGCGTCGCGGCGGATGCGGGCGCTGCTCCTCATCGGTGTCCTCATGCCGCTGTGGTCGAGCTACCTGATCAAGGCCTACACGTGGCGCCTCATCACCCAGCCGGACGGCCCGATCAACTGGACGCTCGGCAAGATCGGGATCGGTCCGTTCGACATCGCGTTCAGCTACCTGGCGATGTGGCTCGCCTTCAGCTACCTGTGGCTGCCGTACATGGTGCTGCCCGTGTACGCGGCGCTGGAGCGCGTCCCGAGCTCCTACCTCGAGGCCTCCGCCGACCTCGGTGGGCGGGCCTGGATCACGTTCCGGAAGGTGATCTGGCCGCTGGCGCTCCCGGGCATCGCCGCCGGCTCGATCTTCACGTTCTCGCTCACGCTGGGCGACTACGTCGTGCCGGACCTGGTCGGCGGGAACAACCACGACTTCATCGGGAACGTCATCTACCGGTTCCAGGGCGTCGCCCAGAACGTGCCGTTCGCCGCGGCGTTCGCCTGCGTTCCGGTCGTCATCGTGAGCCTCTACCTGGTGCTCATGAAGCGGCTGGGCGCCTTCGAGGCGCTCTAAGTGCCCACTCCCGCGACGGACCTGTTCTGGCGGCTGCAAACCGTCACGCTGCGTTGTCCTCGGTCGCGCCAAGACGTTCTCAGTATTGACGCTCCCTGCGTCCTAGCATCGCTCGGTTTTCGCTCGCCAGCTCCAGCCCACCGCCACGGGAGGGGGCACTAATGGAACCCCGCTCCGTCAGGATCGCGATCCGCTCCGGCGCGCTGGTCGCGATGCTCTTCCTCTACCTGCCGCTGCTCGTGATCGCGCTGAACGCGTTCGGCGCGTCGAAGATCCCGACCTGGCCGGTGTCCGACTTCACGACCCACTGGTTCCGGCTGGCATGGGGCGACCAGTTCGCCCGCGACGCGCTCGTGCACTCGCTCACGGTCGGCCTGCGGGCCGCGGCGCTCGCACTCGTCCTCGGCACGTGCATCGCCTTCGCCCTCTCGCGGTTCCGGTTCTTCGGCAAGAACGCGATCTCGCTGCTCTTCGTGCTGCCGATCGCGCTCCCCGGCATCGTGACCGGGATGGCCCTGCTCTCGGCGATCGAGTACCTCGACATCACGCCCTCGCTCTGGACCGTCGTGGCCGGCCACGCCACCTTCTGCATCGTCGTCGTCTACAACAACGCCGTCGCCCGCCTGCGGCGGACGTCGGTCTCGTTCGAGGAGGCGTCGATGGATCTCGGCGCCGACGGCTGGCAGACGTTCCGGCACGTCACGCTCCCCAGCCTGTCGACCGCGCTCGTCGCCGGCGGCCTGCTGGCGTTCGCGCTCTCGTTCGACGAGGTCGTGGTCACCCTCTTCACCGCGGGCTCCCAGCAGACGCTGCCGCTGTGGATGTACGAGCAGTTCAAGCTGCCGAACACGGCCCCCGAGGCCAACGCCGTCGCCGTCTTCGTGATCGCGCTGACGGCCCTCCCGATCTACTTCGCCCAGCGGCTCATGCGCGACACGGGCGGCATCACCGGTCGTTAGGCTCGTCACAGGACGGACAGGCAGATGCTGCAACCGGCCGCGAGCTTTGGTAGCGTGCCCGTCCATGTCGTCCGCCCGTGTCCAGGCGCGCCGCCGCGCGCCGTCGACCCGAGCGCTTGTGGTCTTGGCAGTGCTGAGCCTCGCCGTGGCCGCAGGGGTGTCGGCTCCGGGCGCCTCCGCCGACACGCTGTCGCAGAAGCGGGCGCAGGCCAAGGCGGCCGAGGCGCACCTGACCGCGCTCGTTAACGCCGCCGAGAAGCGGACCGAGGCCTACGACGCGATCCACCAGAAGTTCCTGCAGACGCGCACCGCCATGCGTCTGAACCTCCAGTCGCTTCGGGTCGCCCAGAACAACCTGAAGGCCGCGAAGCTGCGGCTCGAGGCCAGCCTCACCGAGACGTACAAGACCGGGGGCGAGGACGCGTTCTCCTATCTGCTGGCCGCCCGGTCGATCGGTGAGCTGGTCGACCAGATGCAGGTCATGCAGCGCGTGAACGGCATCAACAAGACGCTGCTCAACGAGATCACCCACTACAAGACCGAGATCTCCGAGCGCCAGGCGCTGCTCGCCAAGCAGCTGAAGGACGTGAAGGCCCAGCAGAGGGCGTCCGCCGCCGCCCGTGCCAGCGCGCTCGCGGCGGTGAACCGGCAGAAGACCTACATGGCCAACCTCAAGGCCTCGATCCAGAGGATCCTGGACGAGCAGGCGGCGGCGCGCGAACGGGCCGCCGCGGCCGCCGCCGGGCAGGGGGTCAGCACCACCACCAACATCCCCGTCCCGCCGTCGAGCACGCTGGGCGGCCAGGCGGTCGCGATCGCCGAGCAGTACCTCGGCGTGCCCTACGTCTACGGCGGCGCGAGCCCGTCGGGCTTCGACTGCTCCGGCCTCGTCATGTACGTCTACGCGCAGCTCGGCGTGTCGCTCCCGCACAACGCATTGATGCAGATGCAGGCGCTGCCGCCCGTGCCGCTGAGCGATCTCCAGCCCGGCGACCTGGTCTTCTTCAACGGCGCCTCCCACGTGGGGATCTACGTCGGCAACGGTGCGATGATCCACGCGCCCCACACCGGCACGGTCGTGCAGTTCGGCAGCATCAACGACGAGGGCTCGATCGCCGGCGCGGCCCGCGTCCCCGGCTGATCTAGATCGTTGATTCCTAGTTGGCGGGATGGCCGAGCCGCAAGCCGAAGGCTTGCTGCGGTCATGAGTGACCTGCTACCCAGCAGGTCACTCATGGGCGAGAACCGAGCAGCGCAAGGACGCAGGAAAGCCCAATATCAGGCGATATTGGGTTGACCGAGGACGCAGCGATGCGACGGTTCGCAGCCGCAGCCCCGCCACAGTCGCCATCAGTCCCCAGCTGGACGTCCAGGCGCGCGGCAATTGGGAATCAACGATCTAGGCGCCCTGACGGTCGAGCCAGCGGGCGGCGGTCTCGCCCGTGTCCAGCACGTGCGTGTGGAGCAGCCGGCGCGCGCGGCGGGCGTCCCCGGCGGCCAGCGCGTCGGTGATGCGGTCGTGGTCGTCGGCCGACCGCGGGATGATCTCGGGGTCGTCGGCGAAGGTCCGCCAGGCGATCGAGCGCGGCACCATGTTCTGGAGCGACTGCACCGTGTCGCGGAGCGGGGGGCAGGCCGCGGCCGCCAGGATCACGTTGTGGAAGAGCTCGTTGGCCTGCGACCACTGCTCGCAGACGATCGCCCGGCCGCGGTCGTCGCCGGCCAGCGTCCCGTAACGGTCATAGCCGGTGCGCAGGAGCGCCTGCGCCGCCTCGATGTCGCTGCGGTCATAGCCGGTGAGCCGGCCGGCCGCGCGCTCGGCGGCCAGCCCCTCGAGCTCGGCGCGCACGAGGTAGACGTTGCGGCACTCCTCTGCCGAGAACTTGCGTACGAGCGCCCCGCGGTGGCCGAGCTGCTCGACCAGGCCGATCGCCTGGAGCTGGCGCAGCGCCTCCCGGACCGGCGTTCGGCTCACGCCGAACCGGGCCGCGAGGTCCTCCTGACGCAGGCGGGCCCCGAGGGGGATCCGGCCGGTCACGATCTCGGCCTGGAGCTCGCGGGCCAGATCGTCGGCGCGTGACAGTCCTCGGGTGGAGTGCTCCATGGTCCTCAGTATTTCACCTCCGGGTTGGACGGCACCTTCTTGAATCCAGTCAGTTGCAGTTTGGATCCAAAGTGACTATGGTGCCCGGCCATGTCCGCCACCGCCGACGCCAAGCTGCCCGCAATCGAGCACATCAAGGCCAGGAAGGACGGCCTGGACGTGCTCGCCGACATCTACCGCTACGCCGAGCTGGGGTTCGACGCCATCGAGCCCGACGACCTGGCGCTGTTCCGCTGGTACGGGATCTACACCCAGCGGTCGGAGGCGTCCGCCGCCTCCGGAGCTCCCGGGCCCTCGGAGGAGACCGACGGCCATTTCATGCTGCGCATCAAGTTCCCGAACGGCATCGTGACGGCCGACCAGCTGCGCACCATCGGGCGCCTGGCGGTGCGCTACGGGCGCGGGATGGGCGACATCACGACGCGGCAGAACATCCAGCTCCACTGGCTTCGGATCGAGGACCTGCCCGTCGTGCTCGACGAGCTGAACGCGGTCGGGCTGTCGTTCACCCAAGCCTGCGGCGACGTGTGGCGAAACGTGGTCGGCTGCCCGCTCGCGGGCGTCGACGGCCACGAGCTCATCGACTCGCGGCCGCTGATCGAGGAGCTCGAGCGCACGTTCGTGGGCGACCGCCGTTTCTCGAACCTGCCGCGCAAGTTCAAGGTGTCGGTCTCGGGCTGCCTGCACCGCTGCGCGCAGCACGAGATCAACGACATCGGCCTCGTGGCGGTCGAGAAGGATGGGGTCGTCGGGTACGACGTCTGGGTCGGCGGCGGCCTGGGCGCGTCGGCTCGCATGGGCCGGCGGCTCGACCTGTTCGTGCTTCCGGAGGAGGCGGCCGAGGTGTGCCGCGCGATCACCGAGATCTTCCGCGACGAGGGCAACCGCACCAAGCGCACGCGGGCCAGGATCAAGTTCCTGGTCGACGCGTGGGGCGTCGAGCGGATCCGGGCCGAGGTGGAGCGGCGGCTGGGCCGCTCGTTCCCGACCTCGGTCGAACCCGCCGATCCGGTCGACCCGCACCGCGACCACCTCGGCATGCACCCGCAGGTGCAGGCGGGGCTGTACTACCTCGGCGCGACCACTCTGCGCGGCCGCTTCACCGGCGACCAGATGATCGCCGTGGCCGACATCGCCGACCGGTTCGGCTCCGGGGCGCTGCGCTGCACGAACCGCCAGAACATCGTCGTGCTCGACGTGCCCGACCCCCAGGTCGACGAGGCGGCGGCGTCGCTGCGCGACGTGGGGCTTCCGACCGAGGCGTCGACGTTCCGGCGCGGGGTGATCTCGTGCACCGGGATGGAGTTCTGCAAGCTCGCGATCGTCGAGACGAAGGAACGGGCCGCCGAGCTGATCGAGCACCTCGAGCGGCGCGTGGGCGACGTCGCCGGCTCGCTTCGGATCAACCTGAACGGGTGCCCAAACGCCTGCGCCCAGTACCAGGTCGCCGACATCGGCCTCCAGGGCGGCATCGCCCGCCTGCCGGACGGCCGCCGGGTGCAGGGCTTCATCCTGCACATCGGCGGGCGGCTGGGCGAGGACGCCGGCTTCGCGCGCCGGGTGGCGTCGAAGGCGATGCCGGCCGACGACGCCCGCTACGCCGTCGAGCGGATCGTCCGCGCTTACGCGGGCGAGCGCCCGGCCGACGGCACGTTCGCCGAGTGGGCGGCGGCGCAGTCAGACGGCCGCCTCGCTGCCCTGGCGGGGGTCGCGGTGGCCCGCGAGCCGGCCGAGGCGGCGGCGTAGCAGCAGGGATGTGACCGGCCCGACGCCCGGTCGGGCCGGGCGCCCGTATCCTTGTCCGCATGGGCTCGGCCGTCGCCTCGACCCGCGGGCTCGCGAAGGCGTTCGGCGCCGGCCGGTCGCGGCGGGTCGTCCTCGCCGGAGTCGACCTCGACCTGCAGGCCGGCGAGCTCGTCGCAGTCGTCGGACGCTCGGGCTCGGGGAAGTCGACGCTCCTTCACCTCCTCGGCGGTCTCGAGCGCGCCGACGCCGGCGAGATCCACGTGGGCGGCGTGCGGGTCGACCGGGCGGACGAGCGCCGGCTCACGGACCTCCGCCGCCGCGGCGTGGGGTTCGTCTTCCAGTTCTTCCACCTCATCCCCGAGCTCACCGGTGCCGAGAACGTCATGCTTCCGGCCCGGCTCGCGGGAACCGGCGACCAGGCGCGGGCGCGGGCCCGGGCGGGAGAGCTGATCGAGCGCCTGGGCGTGGCGGAGGCCTCGACCAGGCTGCCGGGCGTCCTCTCGGGCGGCGAGCAGCAGCGGCTGGCGGTGGCCCGAGCGCTCGTGAACGACCCGCCGCTCGTCCTCGCCGACGAGCCGACGGGGAACCTCGACGAGGAGTCGGGCCACGAGGTGCTCGGCCTGCTGCGGTCGCTCGCCGACGAGGGCCGTTCGGTGCTGCTGGTCACCCACGAGCCCGACGCTGCCGCCCTCGCCGACCGCGTGCTCCACCTGCGCGGGGGGCTGCTCGAGCCTTGATGGTCTCAATCTCCGTGGCCGCAGCCGCCCTGCGCGGCCACCGCGGCCAGCGGCTCCTCACCTGGGCCGGGATCGCCGCCGTCTCGGCCATGATCGGCGCGGCGGTGACCGCCGGGCACGGGCTCTCGGGTGGGTTCGACCGCGCCGCCGGCCGGGCCGACCTGCCCGACGTGATCGCAACCTTTGACGCCCGCGACCTGGCGCAGGTACGCGCCCGCGTGGCGGCGCTCCCGAACCTCGCCGCCGTATCGTTCCGGCTCCGCGAGCAGGGCGTGCACGTCGCGGCAGCCGGCGGCCGGCGGCTGACGAGCGGGCTGCTCGAGGGCGTGCGCCCGGGCCGGCGGGGGTACGCGGTCGTCGCGGGTCACGATCTGACCGGCGCCGCGGGCGAGGCGCTGATCGAGCGCGGCCTGGCGCGGGAGTGGCACATCGGGCCCGGCGATCCGGTCCGGGTCGAGACGCCCGCCGGCCCGCTCACAGCGACCGTGGTCGGGGTCGCGGTGTCGCCCGACAACGTCGCCTACCCGCTTGCGAGCGAGGGGCGGATCTGGATGCCGTACGCGGCGGTGCGGCGGTCGTTCGCGCCGGTGGCCGCCGAGCCGGTCGACGAGGTGCTGCTCTGGGTGCGCGACCGCTCGCAGCTCGACGTGACGCTCGAGCAGGCGCGCACCGCGAGCTACGGCATCGGCGGGCTCGTGTTCGTCACCCGGCCGGGCGTGAAGGTGCTCGTCGACCAGGCGGCCGGGATCGTGATCGCCCTGCTCGTCGGGTTCTCGGTCGTGGCGCTCGCAGCCGCTGCGGTGATGCTCGCGGCGGCGGCGCGGGTCGATGCGCAGCGCCGCCTCGAGGTGCACGCCGCCATGCGCGCGCTGGGCGCGTCGCGGCGCCTGCTCGTCGGCACGGTGGCCCTGGAGAAGGCGATGCTGGCGGCTCCGGCTGCGGCCATCGGCGTGCTCGTGGGCTGGGCGGCTGCGCGCGCGCCCACCGGCCGGCTGCTGGAGGCCCTCGACCAGTTCCCGTCGGGGTGGGACGTCCTCGCGCCGCTCTGCCTGGCTGCTTGTGCGGTCGTGGCGGTCGTGGTTGCGGTCACCGCGTGGCCGGTGTGGCGGGCATCGACCCGGCCGATCGCGCCGATGCTGCGGGCGGCGGAGCTGGGCGCCGCTCCGCGCGGTCGCCGGCTGCCGTCGGGATGGGCCGGCCTGGGGATGCGGATGGTCGTGGCGAGACCCGTGCGAACGCTCGCGACGAGCGCCGTCCTCGCGGCATCCGGGGGCATCGTCCTCCTGATGCTGGCGCTCGCCGGCCTCCTCGACGCGCTCGAGCACGACCCGGGCGTGGTGGGGAAGCGCTACCAGCTCACGACCCGCGGCTCTCCCGGCTCGGTCCAGCGCGCCGAGGCCGTCCCTGGCGTGGTCGCGGCCGCCCGCAGGTTCCGGTTCGACGTGGCCGACGGGTACGACCTCGGGCAGGCTTTCCAGCTCGTCGCCTACTGCGGCGACCGGCTCCGGTTCGAGGCGCCCTCGCTCAGCTCCGGCCGGCGCGCCGCCGCGTCGGGCGAGGCCGAGGTCGGCCGAGGGCTCGCGACCGCGCTCGGGCTCCGCCCCGGCTCGAACCTCGTCGCGGCCTTCCCGGAGGGCGGCGAGATCCGGCTGCGGGTGGTCGGCGTCGTGGACGCACTCGACAACGACGGGCGCATCGCCTACGTGCAGCCGCGCCGGTCGATCTGCGACTTCCGCGGGGGCGTCACCGTGATCCAGCTCGCGGACGGGAGGAGCGCGTCCGCGGTGGCCTCCGCGCTCGGTCAGACCGGCGGGTCGGCGCAAGCGGTGGGTGGCGTGACCTCGCGCAATGCGTCGTTCCTCGGCGTTCTGGCGGCGCTCCTGCGAACGATCGCCGTGCTCGACGGCGTGGTGTGCGCCTACGTCGTGACCCAGATGATGCTCCTGACCGCCCGCGAGCGGCGCTCGGCGGTCGCGGTGTTGCGGGCCTGCGGCGCCGGCAGGGCGCAGGTCGCCGCCGTGTTCGCCGGAGTCGCGCTCCCCGCAGCCACGCTGGCCGCGCCGATCGCCGTCGTCCTTGAGCGGTCGCTGCTCGGGCCGGCGGTCTCGGGTCTTGCCGCGTCGTACGTCTCGCTCCCCGTGCGGGCAGGCCCGGGCGAGGTCGCGCTCATGGCGGCAGGGCTGGCGGCGATCACGGCCGTCTCCGCTGCGATCGTCGCCCGCCAGGTAGCGCGCGAGCCGATCATCGGCGCGCTGCGCGATCGTTAGGGCGGCGGCGGGGGCTTGTACAAGCGGGCGTTGCGATCGGCCGGCCGGCCGGCGAACCCGCGAGCGCGGCCGCCCTGGTAGTCGAGGTAGGCAAGCCGGCGGGAGATCGTCGCGAGGCGTGAGCGCGGGTCGGCGTCGAGCATCCAGGTCTCGAGTGCGACCCCGCCGCCCTCCGTCTCGACGAGCCGGAACGACCGCGCCTGCTGCGGATAGTCGGCCAGCGACGCGGTCGTGACGAGCCAGTAGCCCCCGGCCGGGGTCCGGCGGGCCGCGATCGCGTTTCGGTGCACGTCGCCCGCGACGGCGGCGACGACGCGCGGGTCGCGGTCGAGCAGGGCGAGCGCCTGCTCGCCGCCGCGGGTGGCGGTGAGCGGCGTCCCCGAGAACACCAGCACCCAGCGCCGGCCGGCGGCCCGAAGCCGGGCCGCGAGCCACGCGATCTGGGCGGGCCGCAGCACGCCGCTGGCGCCGCCGCTGCGGTCGGCCGTGTCGAGCAGGATCGCCACGGCATCGGGGCCGAGCGGCACCTGCGCGTCCATGAGCGGGCCGGAGCCGCCGTGCCCGCTCGCGAGCCGCAGGGCAGAGACGATGCCGCGGGCACCGAGCTCCCGCCGGGCCGGGTCGGCGGGGACATCGAGCGTCTGGCCCGGCAGGCCGTCCCGGAGCAGCCTGGCCACGACCGTGGCCGCCGGTCCGCCGGCGCGCGCCGCTGCGAGGGCCTCGCGGTCGAGCGTCACGAGCTTCCGCGACCCGATGGCGATCGCCTCGGTGCGCGCGCTCGGGCGGACGACGCCCTGCACGAGCAGGTCGTGATTCCCCGGCAGCGGGTACCAGGGCGCCTTCAGCCCGCTCGAGACGAACGGCCGCTCGGCCGCGACCAGCAGCCCCCGGTACCTGGGCGAGTCGATCCCGGGCCGGTAGACGAGCGGGTCGGGGTTCTGCGCGTACTGGACGCCCGCGTAGCCCGCCGCTCCCGTGTTGGGGTCGACGCGACCGCCGCGGAGCACGGCGAGCGCCTGGGTGAGCTCGTCCGCCTGGTCGTTGTCGATCAGGTCCCCGGTCTCGAACACGGCGTCGGGCCGGGTGGCGTCGATCGAGCGTACGACGGCGGCGAGGACCTGGGTCGTCAGCGCCTCCTGCGGCCGGAACGCGGATGTGAACGGCGGGCCGAGCCGGTCGAGCATCTCGACCCTCGCGGGCGACTCCTCGTCGGTGACGTGGGCGTCGGCAATCTGCGCGAAGCGGGCCAGGACGCGCGCGCCGCGGGCGCGCCCGCCGAGCTCCGTGCGGGAGACCATCGGCTCGCCAAGCCCGGGCCCGAGCACCCCGTTCCCGGCGCGGTCGACCCACGTCCGCACCAGCGTCGAGCCCGAGAGCGGGGCCGCCGCCGCGCCGGTCCCGCCGGAGCATGCTGCGAGCGCGGCGGCCGCAGCCAGGATGAGCCATCGACCCCGGCGCACCGCTCGATTCTAGGGTCGAGGCTGCGCGCCAACTCGCGGCGGCCCTTACAACTGGCTGAATTCTGCATTGGAGGCGGTGTCCCCGCTGGTACCCTGGGTTGGGATGGCGACCGCTGCCGCACCCCGTGTGCTCGTCGTCGACGACGAGCCGATGGTCCGAGACGTGCTCGGCCGCTACCTCGCCCGCGAGGGCTTCGTCGTGGACTCGGCCCCGGACGGGCGCCGCGCCCTCGAGGCGATCGAGGGCGGGCCGGCGCCGGACGTCATCCTGCTCGACCTCATGCTCCCGGCCGTGAACGGGCTGGACGTGCTGAGGATCCTGCGGCTCGGAAGCGACGTTCCGGTGATCATCCTCTCGGCCAAGGCCGCCGAGCCGGATCGGGTTATCGGCCTGGAGCTCGGCGCCGACGACTACGTCACGAAGCCCTACTCGCCGCGCGAGGTGGTCGCCCGCGTGCGAGCCGTCCTGCGCCGGGCGGACGGGGACGTGCGCGACCGGCTCCAGTACGGGGACCTGTGCATCGACGCGATCCGCCGTGAGGTCATGGTGGCGGGCATCCCCGTGCACACGACCCGCAAGGAGTTCGAGCTCCTGTGGCTGCTCGCGGCGCACCCTGGGCGCGTGTACTCCCGCGCCCAGCTCGTGGAGCTCGTGTGGGGGTACGTGTGGTCCGGCGACACCGACACCGTGACGGTGCACGTCCGCCGCCTGCGGGCCAAGATCGAGGACGACCCGTCGGCGCCGCGGCGGCTCGTCACCGTGCGCGGCGTCGGCTACCGGTTCGAGCCGTGAACGGAGCGGTCAAGCTCGTCGCGCTGCTCGGGCCGATCACGCTGGCGACGCTCGTCTCGGCCGTCGCGGCGCGAGCGTTGGTTGCCCGAGCGAGCCTGTCACGCGCGATGGTCGCGATCGCGGTGATCGCATCGCTCGTCACCGTGGCCGACCTGCTGATCCTCAGCCATTTCATGCTCATCGATCCCGGTAGCGGGCCTGAGCTGGCGCTCGTCGCGCTGTACAGTGTCACGGCCGGGGTCGCCGCCGCCCTGATCGTGGCGCGATCGAACACCCGAGCGCTCGCACGGCTTGTGGCGACGGCCCGGTCGCTGGGGACGGACGGGCTCGACGCGCGCGTCGGCGACCTTCGTGCGAGCCCCGAGCTGGCCCTCCTGGCGCGCACGCTCGACCAGGCGGCCGAGCGCCTTGCCGCGGCGATCGAGGCCGAGCGCGAGGTCGAGGCGCAGCGCCGCGACCTCATGACCTCCATCTCGCACGACCTGCGCACGCCGCTCGCCAGCATGCGGGCGATGGTCGAGGCCGTGAACGACGGCGTCGTGTCGGATCCCGACACCGTGCGCCTCTACGCCGGCGAGATGCACCGGTCGACGATGGCGCTCGTCGCGATGGTCGAAGACCTGTTCGACCTCGCCCAGGCGGACGCGGCGAACCTCGCAGCCGACCGCACGCCGCTGACGCCGCTTGCCGAGGTGGTCGACCAGGCGCTGGCGGTCTGGCGGCCGGAGGCGGCCCGCCGGGGGGTGATGCTGTCGGTCGATCTCGACGACGCCGTCGACCACCTGTGCTCGCCGCGTCTCGGCCGCGTCGTGCACTCGCTCGTCGACAACGCGATCAGGTACACGCCGGCCGGCGGCCGGGTCACTGTGCGGGCCTCGGCCGGCCCGGAGCGGATCCGCGTAGCTGTCGAGGACACGGGCACAGGCATCGCCCCCGACCAGCTTCTGCGGGTGTTCGAGCCGTTCTGGCGGGCCGACCCGGCCCGCTCGGGCCGGGGGGCGGGGCTGGGGCTGACCCTGGCGAAGCGCATCGTCGAGGGGCTCGGCGGCGAGATCCAGGCCTCGAGCAGCCTCGAGCGAGGCTCCCGGTTCGACATCTCCGTCCCCACCGGCGTGTAGCGCTCCCGGCTCACCACGTCGTCCCGAAGAGCACCTCGACGGCGACCGCCTGCAGCGCGAGCGCCACGAGCACAGGCCGCAGGCGCATGCGGTCGATCTCCGCCGCCGCCGCGACCACTGCGAACGGCACGAGGAACTGCCAGATGCGCTCCACCTCTGCCTTCGCGAACCCGCTCCCGGCCGCGACCACGACCACGGCCGCCAGCGCCAGCGCCGGTGCCGTTCGCGCGCCGAGCGCCCTCGCGTACGCGAAGGCCACGGGTACGCCGAGGCCCGTAAGAAAGGCCGCCGGATCGCCGAGCACCCAGTACCAATAGGGCCGGAAGTGCGAGACGCCGTGCTCGTAGTGGTGCTTCGTGTTCGCATACGCCGCCACCGGGTCGAAGCCGGTTGAGAGCCAGAGCAGCAGGTAGGTCGCCACCGCGGCGGCGACAGCCGCCAGCGCCTGCGTCACCGCCTCCCGCCGCCCGCGTCGCAGCCAGACGACGATGCCCGCCCAGACGGCGGCCGCCGGGAGCGCGTACGAGAGGAAGGAGCAGCCGACCGTGGCGGCGGCCGCCGACCGCGTGCGCCCGCGGACGACGAGGAGCGCCGCCCCGGCGCCCGCGGTCGCGAAGAGGGCGTCCATGGACGTCGCGCTCTCGAGCAACACGGCGGGCGCGAAGGCCCACGCCAGTGTGGCCGCCCGAGCCGCGCGCTCGCCGGCGAGGGCGCAGCCGAGCAGGTAGACGAGCGGGGTGGCGGCGGCGCCCACGAGCAGGATCAGCCCGGCGGCGGGCCAGGGCCCCGGCGCCCCGGCCCGGTCGAGGGCGGCGAGCAGCACGGTCGCGCCGGGCGGGTGTGCGGATGGGTGGATGGGAAGGCCGGTCGCGATGCGCTGGGCGAAGCCGTCGAGATAGCCGGCGGGGTTGGAGAGGAACAGGTGGACCGTGGGGAGGTAGTCGTGGGTGCCGATGCGGCCGACGAGCGGGCGCACGAGCTCGTCCGGCCCGAACCGGCCCACGTTCACCACAGCTCGGGCGGCGAGCGCAGTCAACGTCGCCCCGAGCATCCACCACGTCCGCGGCAGTCGCATGAGGGCGGGAGCGGCCGCCGCCAGGACGACGACTCCGACGGCCGCGACCGGCGTCCACAGCGTCAGGCGCGGGTGCGGGAAGGCGTAGAACGGCGGGGTGGGCGCGCCCAGCTTGACGTGGTGGCGGGGCAGCTCGTAGCCGAGCACGGCGGCCGTCGCCACCAGCGCGACGACCACGGCCTCCGCCGGGATGTGCGCGGCGAGCGGGCGCCACGCCGCGGCGGCACCGGTGCTCCGGCCTCCGAGACTCATCGTCACCAGGATGCGGGCCCCACCTTGCGGGCGGATGGCCGGTTCCTTACGAATCGGGGAACACTCGCCCCGACCCGACGCCACCGGTGTAGAACCGCTGCATGAACCGCGTGCTCGTGACCGGGGGGCTGGGGTTCGTCGGCTCGCACGTCGTCGACGCCCTGATCGAGCGCGGCGACGCGGTGCGGGTGCTCGACCGCCTGCATCCCCTGGCGCACGGCGCCGAGCCCTGGTATCGCCACCCCGGAGCGGAGTACGTCGTCGGCGACCTGCGCGACCCGGCCGCGGTGCGCGCAGCCCTGCGCGGCGTCACCGCGGTGAGCCACCAGGCGGCGATGGTCGGCATGGGAGTCGACTTCGGCGACGCCCCCGGGTACGTCTCCGACAACGACCTCGGCACGGCGGTGCTGCTCGCGGAGCTCGCCGCGTCGCGCGCCTCGGGCCCGCTCGTCCTCGGGTCGAGCATGGTCGTCTACGGCGACGGGCGCTACCGTTGCCGCCGCCACGGGGACGTGCCGGCGCCGCCACGATGCGCGGAGGCGCTCGCGGCCGGGAGGTTCGACCCGGCCTGCCCGAGGTGCGGCGAGCCACTCGCCCCCGCGCTGGTCCCGGAAGACGCGCCGCCGGACCCGCGCTCGGTCTACGCCGCCACCAAGGTCCAGCAGGAGCACCTGTGCGCCGTGTTCGGACGCGAGACCGGCATCGCGGTTGCCCGGCTTCGCTACCACAACGTCTACGGCCCTCGCATGCCGCGGGACACACCCTACGCCGGGGTGGCTGCGATCTTCCGCAGCGCGCTCGAGCGGGGCGTGGCGCCCGACGTGTTCGAGGACGGCTGCCAGCTGCGCGACTTCGTCCACGTCTCCGACGTGGCCGCGGCAAACCTGCTTGCCATCGACGCTGGCCGTCCGGGCGCCTACAACGTTGCCACGGGAACGCCGACATCGGTCGCCGGGATGGCCGCCGCGCTGTGCGAGCGGCTGCGGCCGGGCGCGGCTCCCGTGCTCAGCGGCCGGTTTCGGCTGGGGGACGTCCGCCACCTGCTCGGCTCGCCCGCCCGTGCCCGCCGTGACCTCGGGTTCGAGGTGCGCGTCGGCTTCGCGGCAGGGATGGACGAGTTCGCGCGGGCTCCGCTACGTGCCTCGGCGCCGCCGCGCGCGGACGAGGCCGCCTAGCACCCCGATCCAGACGAGCGCGACGACGACGGCGAGGTTGCGGTTGTAGTGGTTGGGAAGCCGGCTCGGGTTGGCGACGTTCCGCGGCACACCGAGGCTCGGCAGCGTGAACACGACGAGCACGGCGGTCGCGACCAGCCCCGCCTGGACCGGCGCGAGCGACCACTCGGGCAGCAGCCGGCGCAGCGCGTAGCCCGCGGCGAAGACGAGCGGCGCCGCGACCAGGTCGTGCGCGACGATGCCGCCGCCCAGCCAGATTGCGAACTCGCGTGGAGGTACCGGCTTGCGCATGAGGCTGTAGACGCCGAAGGCCATGCAGGCGCCGCCGACGACGAGGCAGGTGGCGAACAGGCGCCGGTTGAGCGGCGCCTCTAGAGGACGGTCAGCTTTGCGACCCATTTCGTCTGCTCCGTGCCGGGCCGGTTGGGGGCGATCAGCCGGACCGGGTAGCCGTGGTCGATGTGCAGGTGCTCGCCGTTCAACACCATCGCCAGGAGCGTCAGCGGGTCACGGGCGTGCGGAGGGTTCAGGAACGACCGGTGGCTGCCGCCGTGGGTCTGGATCGACTCCACCATGACCCTGGCGTCATGGGAGGCGCCCGCCTGGTCGAGCAGGTCGCGCACGCGCACCCCGCGCCAGGACGCCTCGGTGCTCCAGCCCTCGACGCACGAGATCGGCAGTTGGGCGGCGACCTGCGGGAGGGCTCGCAGGTCCGCGAGCGCGTACGTCGCCGGGCGCGGCACCGCGCCGCCGATCTCGAGCCGGTAGTCGGGTGACGTCGCCATCCGCCGGACCGAGGCGGGGGCCGTGTGGTTCACCGGCACGCCCTGCGGGCCGTGCCCGGCCCGGCGCGGTGCCAGGACGGCAAGCCGGCTGAGCGGCGAGGCGACCTCGCCGACCGTGACGGCGAGGATCGTGCCGCTGAGGCCGCCCACCATTGCGAGGAACCCACGCCTGCTCAGCCCGCCCGGCGCCGGCTCCGGGGCGCGGTCAAGCGGGACCGGCCGCCGCAGGCCGCGACGTGCCGCCTCCCACTTGGCGCCGATGTGCACGATCAGCCCGCCGATCGCGATCCATGCGCCGGCATAGTGGGCGAGCGGGAAGTTGAACGGAAAGAGGTACCAGTAGAAGACGTTCAGGAGGCCGGTCCCGAGCTGGAAGAACGCGCCGCCGACCAGCGCAATCAGGGCGAGCCGCTCGATCGCGTGGAGCGGGTCGCGGACCGGCGGCCAAGTCCACAGGCGTGGGTAGGCCACCCACATCTTCGCAAGCAGGAGCGGGATCGCGAGCATGCCGGTCAGCACATGGATGCCCTGCGTAACTCGGTAGAGCGAGACCGGCCGCGATGGCCAGATGTCGGCGATCTCGCGCGGGCCGCGCTGGGGCAGGTGCGACATGAGCCCAGTGATGAAGCAGATCGTGAACGCCAATCCAAGGGAGATTCCCAGGAGGGCGGCGGTCCGCTCACCATGAAGGCGGCTCGGAAACGCGTCCTCGGTGAACGGCCCGCGGCGGGCGCGGGCGAACCGCTCCCAGCCGTCAGCCTGCGGCGGCGTGCGCTGCATCCGCCAGCCTCTCGATCGTTCGCCCGAACGGTGTTTCGGGCGCGTCTCGGGCTACTGCGACGGCGTCGGCGAAGTCGTCGACATCGCGCACCGTCTCCAAGAGGCGCGGGCGCAGGCCCAGCCGGCGCAGCCGCTCGAGCTGCCTGCGGCCGGTGTCAGGCCGGCTCATCGCGATGCCGCGGAAGACCCCGGGGTCCGTGCGCCGCAGCCCGATGGCCCACCAGCCACCGTCCTCGGCCGGTCCCAGGACGGCGTCGGTGCCCTGCCGTGCCAGGACCTCCGTCGACCGGTCGAGCATGGCCGGGGTGACCTGCGGCGAGTCCATGCCGATGAGAAGCGCGGGGCCGCCGGCGTCGTCGAACGCGTGTGCGAGCCGCTCCGCCTGGCCGCAGCCGCGCTGCTGGATCACGTCGATCCCCGGTGGCAGCCACGAGCCCGGCGCGCCGTCGAGGACGAGGATCCGCCGGTCTGCGCGGGCCGCCGAAACGATCTGGAGCGTCGTGACGAGCGCCGCCTCGGCCACCTCCGCGGCCTGCTCCAGCCGAAGCGGCGGGCAGAGGCGGGTCTTCGACCGTCCCGGCAGCGGCTCCTTGGCGAGCACCAGGAGCGCCGTCACGCTCGCACTCTCGCCATGTCGAGCACCGCGAGTGCCGTGCCGCGAAGCGTGCCGGTCACCTTCGAGCGACCGATGCGGGGGCGGTAGGAGACGTTCGTCTCGGCGATCCTCCAGCCGGCTGCGGCGGCGCGCACGACCATCTCGAGCGGCCAGCCGAAGCGGCGGTCGCGGATCCCGAGCTCGAGCAGATCCTCGCGCCGGGCTGCGCGCATCGGCCCCAGGTCCGACAGCGGCGCGCTCGTCCGCCGGCGCATGCGGGCCGCGATCAGCGCGTTGGCAACGCGCGCGTGCAGGGGCCATGCGCCGGGCTCTGCGACACGCGCGCCGAGCACGAGGTCGACGCTCCCGGTGACCACGGGGACCGTCACCGCCGGCAGGTCGCGGGGATCCAGCGAGGCGTCGCAGTCCATGAAGGCGACGACCCCGGACCGCGCCGCGACGAGCCCGGCGTAGCAGGCCGAGCCGAAGCCCGGCCGCGGCTCGTCGATCACCTCGGCGCCCAGCCGCGCCGCGAGTCGCCCCGATCCGTCCATGGAGCCGTTGTCGATGACGAGCGGCCGGTACCCCTGCGGCATCCGTTCGAGCACCCACGGGAGGGCGCCCGCCTCGTCGAGCACGGGCAGGATGACGTCGATCACGCGATCGCCTCCCGCAGGCGCGGCCGCCGCGCTGTCGACGTCAGGGCTCGGTCGAGGTCGGCGACGATGTCGTCTGGATCCTCGACCCCGATCGAAAGCCGCAGCCCGCCGTCCGCGGCGTCGCCCGGCAGGAACGCGAGCGTCTCGAGCCCTCCGAGCGTCGGTGCGGCGCGGACGAGCCGGAGGGCGCCGACCAGCCGCCGCGTCCGTTCGGCGCCGCCCGCCGGCCGGAGCATCACCATCCCCGAGCCGCCGCGCAGGAGCGTGCGCGCCACGGCGGCGTCCGGGTGGCTCTCGAGCTGGGGATGCCGCACCGAGTCGACCTCCGGGTGCCCCTGGAGGAATCGCGCGACGAGCAGGCCGTTGCGGTTGTGCGCCTGCATCCGCAGGTGCAGCGTCCGCATCCCGCGGCCGAGGAGCGCCGCCGCGCCCGGGTCGAGACACGATCCCGTCGCCCACTGTACGCGCCGCACCCGCGCCACGAGCGAGGTCGATCCGCAGACCGCCCCGGCGATCACGTCCGAATGGCCGTTCAGGTACTTGCTGGCGGAGTGCAGGACGACGTCAGCGCCGTGCTCGATGGGGCGCAGGTTGATGGGCGTGGCGAGCGTCGAGTCGACCGCGGTGAGCGCGTGCGCGCGCCGGGCGATCGCCGAGATCGCGCCAAGGTCGGCAACGCGCAGGCCCGGGTTCGAGAGCGACTCCACGAACGCCAGCGATGCGCCGGCCGCCAGCGCGTCGCACCACGCGTCCATGTCGGCGACGGGGACGAACCGCACCCGGCGGTCCAGCCTCGGCAGCTGGTGCTTGAGCAGATGGGTGGTGTCGGTGCATACCTCCCCGGCCGACACGACCGTCCCGCCGGGCGGTACGAGCCCCAGCAGCACCGCGGTGATTGCCGCCGTGCCCGAGCTGAAGAGCAGGCCGGCCTCCGTGTGCTCGAGGTGGGCGAGCCCGGCGGCCACCGCCTCGACGCCGGGATTCGAGAGGCGCGAGTAGCCGGGCTCACCCGCGCCGTCGTACGCCGTCGACCGGTAGACCGGAGCGCACAGGCCGCCCCCCGCGACCCGCCCCGGTTCGGGCGGGTGCACCGCGAGCGTGGCGGGCGAGCGGGCGTGCATGGACGCAGCCTGCCCCCGCCCGGTTGCCGGAAGATGGCGGGGGGCTTACGGTTGCGTGAACTCCTGGCGTTAGGTCGCCGGGCGAGCCCGACGCCCCAGCGCGAGGCCGCCGAAGAGCCCGCGTCGGCGGAGGCGGCTCTCGCGCACCTGCGCCTGGAGGCGTCCTGCGCGAGCCTCACGGATCAGGTCGGCGTGGCGCGCCTCGGCGAGCCGGTCGTCCTGGAACGTGCGGGCGAGTTGATATGCGATGGTCGGATGCATGCCCACACGACGGCGCCGCGGGCGGTCATCTTCCCTCCGTTCGCGCGATCCGGCTACGATGAGCGCAGAAGCGTTGCTGGGGGCGATCCCCGGCGAATCGCATCCAGAGAGGCGGAGGGACCGGCCCTGTGAAGCCTCGGCAACCGCTCCGATCGGCGGAGAACGGTGCCAAATCCGGCGGGGCCCAGCCCCGGTAGATGTGACCACCGACCTGGGGGATCGAACCATGAAGGCCGCTCGACTCGTCTGCAAAGGCTGCTCAGCCGTCTACCCGCTCGAGGCGCTCTTCGCCTGCGACCAGTGCTTCGGGCCGCTCGAGGTCGGCTACGACGACGTCGACGCGCCGGTCTCGCGGGCGGCGATCGAGGCCGGGCCGCCGACCCTGTGGCGCTACGCCGGCTTCCTGCCGGTGGCGCCGCCCGGTCACGGGCTCCCGGTCGGGCGCTCGCCGCTCGTCCGCGCCGACCGGCTCGCCGCCGAGCTCGGTCTCGACTGCGAGCTCTACGTCAAGACCGAGACCTCGAACCCGACCCACTCGTTCAAGGACCGGGTGGTGGCCGTCGCCGCCGCCAAGGCGGTCGAGCTCGGCTACGAGGCGCTGGCGTGCGCATCGACCGGCAACCTGGCCGGGGCGACGGCGGCCGCGGCGGCGGCGCTCGGGCTTCCCGCCTACATCTTCGTGCCGGCCGATCTGGAGCGCGAGAAGATCGTCGCGGCGGCGGCCTACGGCGCCACCGTCTTCGCAGTGGACGGCTCCTATGACGACGTGAACCGGCTGTGCTCCGAGCTGGCCTACGAGCGCCCGTGGGCGTTCGTGAACGTGAGCATGCGGGCCTACTACGCCGAGGGCTCGAAGACGATCGCCCTCGAGACTGCCGAGGACCTGGGATGGCGCGCGCCGGATCGCATCGTGGCGCCGATCGCCTCGGGCTCGCTCTACACGAAGATCCTGCAGGGCTTCCGCGAGGGCCGGGCGGCCGGGCTCGTCACCCCCGGGCCCGACCCGATCATGCACGGCGCCCAGGGGGAAGGGTGCGCTCCCGTCGCGGCGGCGTTCGCCGCCGGCGCCGAGCACGTGGTGCCGGTGCGGCCGACGGGGCTCGCCAAGTCGCTTGCGATCGGGAACCCCGCCGACGGGGTCTTCGCGCTCGACGTGGCCCGCTCGACCGGCGGCACCATCGAGTCGGCCGGCGACGACGAGCTCGTCGACGGCATCCGCCTCGTCGCGCGCACGACCGGCATCTTCACCGAGACCGCCGGCGGCGTCACCGCGGCGGTGCTGCGGCGGCTGGCCGAGCGGGGCGAGATCGGCGCGGGCGAGACCGTGGTCGCCTACATCACCGGCGACGGCCTGAAGACGATCGACGCGGTCGTGCCGTCCGTGGCGACGATCGAGGTGCCGGCGGACATCGACGCCGTCGACGCCGCGCTGGCCCCGGCTGCGGTCACGTGACCCCGGCCGTCCGCCCGCCGCGGCCCGAGGACATCGCGGCCATCGTCGCGCTGGGCGAGGCCTTCGACCGGGCGCTCACCGGCACGGGCGACTGGTCGGAGGAGGACGTGGAGCACGACTGGCGCGCCCTGGCCGACCCCGATCGCGACGCCTGGGTCGTCGAGGACGGCGGCGCCGTCGTCGGCTACGCGACGTTCCAGGACGACGATGAGGGCACGTTCGAGGCGGACGGGTACGTCCACCCGGACCGGTTCGGGGAGGGGATCGGCTCGACCCTCGCCGGCCTCGCCGAGGCCCGGGCGGCCGAGCGGCTCGAGGCGGTGACGCTGTCGCGCGTCGTCCTCCAGAACGCGGTGCTGCACGTCGACGCAGCTGCGCGCGCCCTGCTCGAGGGCCGCGGCTATCGCCCCGTGCGGCACTTCCTGCGCATGCAGATCGACATGTCCGAGCCTCCCGCGGCACCGGCTTGGCCCGACGGCGTGGCGGCGTCGGCCTTCCGTCCGGAGGCGGACGGGGCCGACGTCCATGCCTGCGTCCACGAGGCGTTCGCCTATGAGTGGAGCTTCCGGGCGGAGACGCTCGCCGACTGGAGCGCGCGCAAGCTCGACGACCCGCGCTTCGACCCGTCGCTCTGGGTCGTCGCCCGGGCCGGCGAGGAGGTGTGCGGCGTCGCGCTGTGCACCGCCGGGCAGTTCGACATGGGGTTCGTGAACTCGCTCGCCGTGCGGCCGGCGTGGCGCCGGCGCGGGCTGGGCCTCGCGCTCCTTCACCAGGCGTTCGCCTGGTTCTGGGAGCGGGGCGAGCAGCGGGTCGGCCTCGGCGTCGACACCGAGAACCCGACCGACGCGGTGCGGCTCTACGAGCGGGCCGGCATGCGCGCCGTCTGGCAGGCCGACGTGTACCAGAAGGTCCTGCGCGGGTGAGGTAGCGGGCCGCCACCGGCGGCTGGTGAGCGGCCCGCGTGTAAGTGGTGTCGGCAGGGGCCGGTGCCGCCGCGCATCACCGCGGCGGCAGACGTGCCTCCCCGTTTCGGGTGGGTCGGGCCTCTCAGGCCGCGGCCGGCGCGAACTCGTCGAGGCGGAGCGCCTGGGCGAGCTGGGCCTTGGGCCGCGCGCCGATGGCCTGCGCGACAACCTGTCCGTCCTTGATCAGGACGATGGTGGGAATGGACGCCACGCCGAAGGCCTGCGCGATGGCGGGCTCGGCGTCGACGTCGATCTTGCCGACCTTGATGCGGCCGGCGTACTCGCCGGCCAGCTCGTCGACGATGGGGCTGACCATGCGGCAGGGGCCGCACCAGGCCGCCCACATGTCGAGCAGGACGGGCAGCTCGGACTCGGCGACCTCGGACTGGAAGTTCGAGGACGTGATCTCGATGGACTGGGACATAGACGGATGCTCCTCCACAGCTGAACTAGATAGCCAGATAGCTAAATAGTTGCACAGGTGGTACGATTGCGCAAATGGCCCTGCCCAGTCCGCTTACCCAGGAGATGGCCGAGGCAATCGCGGAGCGGTTCCGCGTCCTCGGCGAGCCCACCCGCCTTCGCCTGCTCGACCTGCTGGCGGGCGGCGAGCGCACCGTGGGCGACCTCGCGGCCCAGATCGGCTGCACCACGGCGAACGTGTCGAAGCACCTGTCGCTCATGGCAGACGCCGGCATCGTGACCCGGCGTCGCTCCGGTCTCCACTCGTACTACGTGGTGTCGGACACGGCCGTGTACGAGCTCTGCGGCCAGGTGTGCGGCTCGCTGCGCGCGATCGCCGACGCCCGCGCGGCCAGCCTGCGCGAGACGGCCTAGAGGCGCGTTCGCAGCGCGAGCACGTTGGCGACGTACGGCTTGCTGATCGGCAGGACGCCGAACATCCGCGTTGCCGTCTCGCCCTGGTAGTAGGCGGCCACCGACAGGCGCACGTCGCCGCCGAACCCGACCAGCAGGTGGCGCAGGAACGCCACTCCGATACGGATGCCGCCGTCAGGCGTGTGTGCGACCGGCGCCCCGATCACCCCGTCCTCGACGAACGACCAGGTCCCGGGCATGACCTGCATGACGCCCCAGGCTCCGGCGACCGAGACCGCCGAGGGGTCGAACCCGGACTCCTGCCACGCGATCGCCCGCACGAGATGCGGGTCGACGCCGTAGTGGGCGCTCCAGTGGTCGATCGACCACCCGACCGACCAGGGCGCCGGGAGCGGGGTGGAGGAGGGCGCGGTGGCGGCATGGCGACGGTGCAGCGGCACTCGCAGCCGGGTGCCGGTGATGAGGAGGCCGCGGACGTGCAGGCCGTTTGCACGGGCCAGCTTCCGGATCGCGACGCCGAAGCGGTCGCCGAGCGCGGTCAGCGTGTCGCCCGACTGGACGGGGTAGCGGCCCCGCCAGCCCGCGCCCGTGGGCCGATGGGAGCTGTGCGCGCGGTGGTGGTGGTGACGATGCCTCGCTGGGCCGCGCACGTGCGACTGAACGCTCCCATGGCCGGGGATGCGAAGCGTCGTCCCCGAGATCAGGATCCCGCGGACGCGCAGGCCGTTTGCCCGGGCCAGCCGTCCCAGCCCCACGTGATACCGCGCGGCGATCCCTGTGAGCGTGTCGCCCCACTGGACCGTGTAGCGGGCCTTGGCGGGCCCGGCGCTGACCGCCGCCCCGGGCACCCGCAGCACCGTCCCCGCCGCCAGTACCGAGTACGGGTTGCGATGATTCATGTGCGCGAGCCGCTTCAGCCCGATGTGGTGGTCCTGGGCGATCCACGTCAGCGTGTCGCCCCAGCGCACGACGTAGCGGCCGGCCTGTGCGGGCGCTGCGGTGAGCAGTGCGAGCAGGACCGCCACCGCCACCGCGACGGCGCGCGACCGCGCCTGGAAATGCCCTGGGTTCGCGTCCAGAACCAGCCAGTTTCGACGCCGGCGGCGGTTCCCCTTCCCGGCCGCCGGAAGGCGCTCACTGGCCGCCCGGCGGCTTGCCGAGCCGCTCGAGCAGGTCCGCCACGCGCCCCTCGGCGGCGTCCAGCTTGGCCCGGCAGAGCGCGTGAAGGGTCTCGCCGCGCTCCCACAGCGTGAGCGCCTCGTCGAGCGAGGTGCGGCCGTCCTCCAGCTTGCGCACGATCGCCTCGAGCTCGTCGCGGGCCTCCTCGAAGGTCGGCTCGGGGGTCGTCACTCCGCCGTCTCCTCGACCCTCGTGACGAGCCGGCCCCGCGCCAGGCGCACGCCCAGGCGGTCGTCCACGGCGACCGCGCCGGCGTCGCGCACGACGCCGCCCGTCTCGTCCTGCACGATGGCGTAGCCGCGCTCGAGGGTCGCGGCGGGGCCGAGCACCCGCAGGCGGTCGCGAAGGGAGCCAACGCGGGCCGCTTCGCGCTCGATGCGCAGGGCGGGGAGCCGCGCAAGGTGGTCGCCGGCGGCGTCGAGCGCCGCCCGCCGGACCTCGATCCAGGTCTCGGGCCGGGCGAAGGCGGGCCGCGAGACGAGCAGCTCGAGCGTCCGCCGGGCCTGCGCTGCGCCACCCTCCAGGGCCCGCGCGCCGCGGGTGAGGAGCGCGTCGAGCGACGCCGAGAGCGCCGCATGGTCGGGCACCACCATCCGGGCAGCGAGGCTGGGCGTGCCGGCGCGGGCATCCGCCACGAAGTCGACCAGCGGAGAGTCCTGCTCGTGGCCGATCGCCGCGACCACCGGCGTCGCGCACGCGGCCACGGCGCGGCAGACGGCTTCGTCGGAGAACGGGAGCAGATCCTCGGGGCTGCCGCCACCGCGGGCCAGGACGATGACGTCGACCTCGGAGTCGGCGTCGAGCCGTTCCAGGGCTGCGGCGATCGACGGCGGCGCCGCCCGGCCCTGCACGGTTGCCTCGACGATCCGGAACCGCACCGGCGGGTAGCGCCGCTCCGCAGTCTCGACGACGTCGCGCTTGGCCGCCGCATCGGCGCCGCAGACCAGGCCGACGACGCGCGGGAGGAGCGGGAGCGGGCGCTTTCGCTCCTCGGCGAAGAGGCCCTCCTCGGCCAGCCGCACCCGCAGCTCCTCGATCCGCTTCAGGAGCTGTCCGAGCCCGAACTGCTCGAGCGTGAAGGCCCGGAAGCGGAACTCGCCACGCTTTCGCCACAGCTCGCCGCGGCCGTACGCGTGCAGCCGGTCGCCGACGACCGGCTCCGGCTCGAGTTTCGCGAAGCGGTCATGGTCGATCCAGGCCTGGAGCACCGACCCGTCGCGCTCGTCCTTCAGGCAGAAGAAGACCATCCGCGCCCGCGGCGTGAGCTCGGACAGCTCCCCCTCGACCCACACGTTCCCCAGCCGGGCGAGCCAGCCGGCCACGCCCTGGTTGAAGTCCGACACCGTGAAGACCGCACGGTCGCCATAGGTGACGGGCTCCGGCCTGGCGCTCACGACGACAGTCTAGGTTGTTGATTCCCAGTTGGCGTGATGGTCTGGGCGGCGAGAACCGAGCAGCGCAAGGACCGAGGACGCCGCGATGCGACGGTTCGCAGCCGCAGCCCCGATACATCGGCCGCCAGGGGACAGGGGCACGTCCAGGCGCGCGCCAATTTGGGAATCAACGACCTGGGTCGCGATCGGCTAGGTCAGGATCCGGGCGGCGACGTGGGGCGTGCAGCCGCGCTCGAGCATCTCGACCGCCTGGTGCAGGTCGGCCGCGCTCTTGGCGATGCGCTCCGCGACGCGCAACGGATAGCCCGCCTTCAACAGCACGTGAAGCCTCCACGCCTCCACCTGCGCGACCAGGTCGGGCCTCTCTTCGAGGACGTTGGCCGGGCTCATGCGCGGTCATCGTAGGAACGCCCTCGGACGGACCATGAGCCCGCTGATATCGTCACCGCGGCATGGTGGCGACGCTGCGCGGCCTGTGGCTCGAGGTGCGGGTGATCCCGGTGCTGCTCTGGAGCTTCTCCGCTCTCACCATCGGGACAGCACTCGCCGCGCACGGGCGCGATCTCCAGGCCTGGTACTACGTCGGCGCGGTCGTACTCGGGGCGCTGATCCAGGGGCTTCTGGCGCACTCAGTGAACGAGATCGCCGACTGGCGCTCCGGCACCGACCGCCACCCGTCCCCTCGCATGATCTCGGGTGGGAGCAAGGTGATCGTCGCAGGGCTCATGGGCGAGCGCGCCCTCGTGGCCACGTTCGGGGCCGCGTTCCTCGCCACGACCGTGCTCGGGCTGACGCTCGTCGCGGCGCGCGGGATCGTGGTGCTGCCCTTCGGGGTGGTGGGCGTCGCCGGGGCCATCCTGTACACCCTGCCGCCGGTGCGGGCCGCCTACCGGCCGTTCGCCGGCGAGGCGATCGCCTTCATCTGCCTCGCCGACTGTGTCGTCGGCGCACACGTCCTCCAGGGCGGCCGGGCGGTGGACGGAACCACGATCGCAACCGCCGTCGCCGTCGCTGCCTACGCTGTCGGGATGCTGATGGTGCACCACTACCTGGACTACGACGCCGACCGGACCGCGACGCCACCCAAGGTCACCTCCATCGTGCGACTCGGCCTGGCCGGCGGGCGCCGCTATGCGGTCGGGTGGTGCGCCCTCGCCCTGGCGGCCGCGATGGCGGGCTCCGTCGCTGAGCCGCGCCTGCTCCCGCTCGTCGCGGGCTACGCGATCGGCCTGCTTGCGCATCTGCGCTGCCGGCCCGACGACGTGGAGTCGGTGACGAAGAACGAGCTGGCCATCATCTTCGCGGGCATCGCAGCCGCCCTCAGCGCCGCCGCCCTGCTCGTGCCCGCCCTGTCGCTGGCGATGGTCGTCGCCGTCGCGCTGGTCGCGGTCGAGATGCGGCTGGCCGTCACCCCGGCGGAGACACCCGCGGCATGAGCCTCGAGGCCGAGCTCGAGCGCGCCCTGGACGCGGCCGCGCGGCTCGGCCCTCCGGACCGGCGCCCGGACGCGATCCTGCCCGCAGAGCCGCACGCCGGAGCCCGCGTCTACCTGGCGGCATTCGGGGGAGGCGAGGATGTGCGTTACCTCGCGCTGGACGCGGACGGCCGGCCGGTGACCGACCGGACGCTCGTGCGCGACACGGTCGCGATGCTGGCGCTCGCCGAGCGCGCCGACGAGGTGTCGGGCGCAGTCGCGGCCGAGGAGCTCGAGGCCGCATTCGCGGCGGCGGCGGCCGAGTTGGGCGGCGCCGGGCTCGCCGCCGAGCGCGCCGGGGCCGAGGCGGTGCGCGCGGCGCTCGCGGCGCTGGTCTCCGAGGCGGCCGGGCCGCGGGTCGCCACGCCCGCATACCTCGACCGGATCGCGGCGTGCGCCGCGGAGCTCTCCGGTGCCCTCGACCGCTTCGCCGCCCATGCCGAGCGGCTGCCGCCGGAGCAGGCCGGCCCGGCGGCCGCTGCCTGGCGGGCGCTGGCGGCCGTCGCCCGCACGGGTGACCCGGCGAACATGGCGACGGCGCTCACGGCGGCCGGCGGCGCGGTCGACGCGCTCGTGGGCGACGTGCTCGCCGGCTACGCGGCGGAGCTCGAGTGATCCGGACATTCGACCGCGCGCTCGCCGCCACGCTGCCGCTCGTCCCGCGCCCGGTCGTGCGCCGCTTCGCCGACCGCTACATGGCCGGCGAGACCCTCGAGGAGGCCGTCACGACCGTCCGCCGCCTGAACGACCGCGGCGTGATGGGAACCGTCGACGTCCTCGGCGAGTTCATCCGGGCTCCCGAGGAGGCCGAGGCGACCGCTGCCACGTACGAGCGCGTCCTCGACGCCATCGCCGCCGAGCGGCTCGACGCCAACATCTCGGTGAAGCTCTCAGCTCTCGGGATCGACGTCGATGCGAAGCTCGCCGACGAGATGGTCGCGCGCGTGCTGGCCGCGGCCGAGCGCCACCACATCTTTGTGCGGATCGACATGGAAGACTCGGGCCTCACCGATCGCACGCTGGGCATCTACCGCCGCCTGCGCGACGCGGGGCACGAGCGGGTGGGCGTCGTCCTCCAGGCCTGCATGCGGCGCACGATGGACGACGTCGAGGCGCTCGCCGGCCTCACGCCGAACGTGCGCGTCGTGAAGGGGATCTACATCGAGCCCGAGGAGATCGCCTACAGGGACCCGGCAGCGATCAACGGCAACTTCGTCCGCGCAGCCGACCGCCTGCTCGCGGCGGGGAGCTACGTGGCTGTGGCGACCCACGACCGGCCGCTGATCGAGGAGGTGCTGGCGGTGATCGAGCGCCGGCTCGTGTCGCGTGAGGGCTACGAGTTCCAGATGCTGCTCGGCGTGGCCGAGGACGCGCGCCACCGGCTCGTCGCTGCCGGCCACCGGGTGCGCGTCTACGTCCCGTTCGGGAACGCGTGGTACGCCTACTCGGTGCGGCGGCTGAAGGAGAACCCGTCGATCGCCGGGTACGTGGCCCGCGACGTCATGCGCTCGTTCGTGCCCGGGCTGCGCTAGTGCGCGACCTCGTCGCCCTTGCTCGTGTCGTGCCCGAGCTCGTCGAGCTCGGCCAGCCGCCGCTCGCCGTGCGCCCGCACCGGGTCGCCGGGCGGCAGGTCGGCGATCAGCGCCTCGAGGCGCTCGGCGATCTGGTAGGCGAACTGCGGGGTCGCCGGTCCCCAGAGGGCATCGATGTCGGTCGTCGTGACCTTCGCCATTCGGGTGTGGAGACTAGATGAGTGCTGCCATGGCGACGTGCAGTCTTGGGCGGCGAGAACCGAGTAGCGCAAGGACGCAGGGAGGGTCAATATCAGGCGATATTGGCCCGACCGAGGGACGCCGCGATGCGACGGTTCGCAGCCGCAGCCCCGCCGCGGTACGCCGATCCACCACGTCGCGCGTCCAAGCGCGCGTGGCCGTGGCCTCACTCATCTACCCGAAGAAGGCGCTGGCCTGCTCGTAGAGCTCGTCGGGGACGGTCTTCAGCTCAGCGACCGCGTCTGCCAGCGGGACCGCCTCGATCCGGTCGCCGCGCAGGGCCGCCATCTGGCCCCACTCGCCGGCGTAGACCATGTCGGCCGCCTTGAGCCCGTAGCGTGTCGCGAGGACACGGTCGTGAGCGGTCGGCGACCCGCCGCGCTGGGTGTGCCCGAGGTTCGTCACGCGCGTCTCGAAGCCGGTGCGCGCCTCGATCTCGCGGCCCAGGGATTCTCCGACGCCGCCCAGGTGGACGTGCCCGAACGCATCCTTCGTGCCGCGGTCCACCAGCGTGGCCTCGCCGTCCTCGGTGCGGAGCTCCCACCCCTCGCTGACGACGACGATCGAGAAGTCCTTGCCCTTCGCATGCCGCTTCTGGATGAGCTCGCAACAGCGCTCGACGGTGACCGGCCGCTCGGGCGTCAGGATGACGTCGGCGCCGCCGGCCATCCCCGACATGATCGCGATCCAGCCCGCGTGGCGGCCCATCACCTCGCAGACCATGACCCGGTCGTGGGACTCGGCGGTCGAGTGGAGCCGGTCGATGGCCTCGGTGGCGATGGAGAGGGCCGTGTCGAACCCGAACGTGTAGTCGGTGCCCGACAGGTCGTTGTCGATCGTCTTCGGCACCCCGACGACGTGGACGCCGTGCTCGGAGTGAAGCCGCGCGGCCACGCCGAGGGTGTCCTCGCCGCCGATCGCGACCAGGGCGTCCAGCTCGCGCAGGTTCTCGAGCACGCGCTCGACGCCGCCGTCGACCTTGTAGGGGTTCGTGCGCGACGTCTTCAGGATGGTGCCGCCACGGGGCAGGAGGCCTGTGACGTCGATCGGGCCGAGCGGCCGGAACTGGCCCTCGACCAGCCCCCGCCATCCGTGCAGGACGCCGATCACCTCGTCGCCGTGGTCGAACGCCCGCCGCGCGACGGCGCGGATGACGGCGTTCAGCCCGGGACAGTCGCCTCCGCCGGTGAGGATCCCGATCCGCATCGCGCGGAGTCTAGAACGATCTAGAGGCGTTCCCAGCCGTCGTTCTCGAGCCGGAGCTGCTCGACGGCGGCTGCCCGGCTGCCCGGCTCGAGAAGTGCAACGCGGTACTCCGACGGCCAGCAGTGGTGGATGCGGTAGGCCAGGACGACGTCGCCCTCGCGATCCAGGATCTCGACGGTCACGTCCTTCTTGTCCGCGATCGACTCCGCCGAGCCGGCCCACTGCTCGAACTCGGTGTCGCCCCCGACCGGCCGCTCGAGCGTGACCGGTGCGGACGACACGCGCCCGGGGGCCGTGTGCTCGCCGCCGCTCGGCGAGCTCCCGTCGCGGTAGGTGTTCACCTCGGCGCTCCGCACGAGCGGGCTCACGCGGTCGACCCCGGCGATCGTCTTGGCGTCCCAGGTCACCCGGAACGAGTGGTGCTTATGGTGGTGATGCTTCGACATCAGGCGGGAGCCGGCGCCGGCGCGGGCCGGCCGGCGGCTCCGATCGCAAGGCCCGTCTCGGCGTCGAAGAAGTGGAACCGGACCGGGTCGACCGACAGTCGCACCCGGCCGCCGGGGCGGGCGGATGTGCGCGGGTCGACGCAGGCGGTGCAGACCGACCGGCCCTCGTCGGCCACGAGCGGCACCAGCAGCTCGTCACCGGCGCCCTCCTCGATCGTGCTCGCGTCGCGGACGGCCTCGCTCCTGACCTGCGGTGCGTCGATCCGGAAGATGACGTTCACCTGGTCTCCGAGCTCCTCGCTCACGTCGACGTGGACGTCGAACGCCGGCCGCGACTCGTCATGCCAGACGGCGGCGTCCTCGAAGTCGCCGGGCCGGATCCCGAGTACGACGGTGCGGCCGTCGTACTCACGCAGGTCGGTGCCGCCGTCGAGGGCGATCCGGTGGTCGGCGAAGCAGACGTGCCGGTGCTCGATCCGGGCCTCCAGCAGGTTCATGGACGGCGAGCCGATGAACGCCGCCACGAACAGGTTGGCGGGGTGGCGGTAGAGGTTCTGGGGGGTGTCGAGCTGCTGGACGACGCCGTCGCGCATCACCGCGACCCGGTCGCCGAGCGTCATCGCCTCGACCTGGTCGTGGGTGACGTAGAGGGTCGTGGTCTTCACGCGGTCGCGGATGCGGGCCAGCTCGGCGCGCATCTGCACGCGCAGCTTGGCGTCGAGGTTCGAGAGCGGCTCGTCCATCAGGAACGCCTGCGGCTCGCGCACCATCGCCCGTCCCATCGCCACCCGCTGGCGCTGCCCGCCCGAGAGCTCGGCCGGGCGGCGGTCGAGGAGCGAGTCGAGCCCGAGGATGTGGGCCACCTCGGCCACGCGCTCCCTCACCTCCGGCTTGGGCCGCCGGCGCAGACGAAGCCCGATCGAGAGGTTCTCGGAGACCGTCATGTGCGGGTAGAGCGCGTAGTTCTGGAACACCATCGCGACATCGCGGTCGCGCGGGGGCATGTCGGTCACGAGGTCGTCGCCGATCAGCACCTCGCCGTCGGTGACCTCCTCGAGCCCGGCCACGATGCGAAGGAGCGTCGTCTTGCCGCACCCCGACGGGCCGACGAGGACGAGGAACTCGCCGTCGCCGACCTCGATCGAGACGTTGTCGACCGCGACCACGCCGCCTCTGAACACCTTCGTGACGCCTTCGATCGAGATGCTGGCCATGACCCCTCCTCCCGACGTTAACGCCGTATCCGGTTTGCGGTCAACTGCTGGCGCACCCGCCTGGCGGCGCCGTCGCGCGCACGGGTGTGGTCGAGCCCGAGCAGCGCGGCCCCGATGACGGGCGGCCCGTCGAGCACGGCCACCCGGGCCCGCGGCGCGCAGGCCGCGACCCCCGCCCGGATCCGCTCGACGAAGGCCGGGTCGTCGGCGCGGAAGACTCCTCCCCCCAGGGTGACGTCGACCTCGGCGCGCAGAAGCCGCAGCCTGCGAAGCGATGCGACGACCATCGTCACGACCTCGTCGGCGAGCGCGTCGACGATGCCGCGCGCCACGGCGTCGCCCTTCGCGGCTGCGCCGAAGACCAGCGGCGGCAGCTCGAGCACCACCTGCTGGCGCGCGATCACCCCCTCACGGATGCCCTCGAGCACCGACCACGGCCGGTGGACGCCGAAGTGGGCGGGCACGGTGCGCTCGAGGAGCGTCCGCGGGCCGCGGCCGTCGCGGCCCCGCACGGCGGCGCCCAGGCCCATCTCGCCGATCCAGCCGCCGCCGTCGGCGGCGCCCGGGAACTCGCCGACGGCTGGGAACCGCACGGTGCGCCCGTCGGGGCCGACTCCGGTGCAGTTGATGCCCGATCCGCACACGAGCCCGACGCCCCAGCCGCGGTCGGTGCCGGCGCGCAGCACGGCATAGGTGTCGTTGCGGACGAGCTCCGAGCGCGTCCACCCGGCGGTCGCGAGGACGTGGGCGAGCCGGCGGTCGTCGGCCGGCATATCGGCGCCCGAGAGGGCGAACGCGCCCACGTCGGCGACCGGCCCGTTCGATCCGGCGATGCCAGCCTCGCGCAGCGCCGCATCGACCGTCGGCCGCAGCGCGCCGACGACGCCGCCCAGGCCGACGAGCTCGTGCGAGCACGAGGGGCCGCGTGCGGCGCCGAGCACGTCTCCCGTGGCGGTCACGAGCGCGACGTCGGTCTTCGAGCCGCCGCCGTCGACGGCCAGCACCGCGGCACGCTTACTCACGCTCGGTCACCTTGGTCGCGCGGGTGTAGCCGCCGGGATCGAGGCCGCGGGCGCGGGCCAGCCTCCACGCCAGGAGTTGGGTGGGGATCACGCCGACGGCGGGCGAGAGGCAGTCGGAGAGGCGACCGAGCGCGAACCCCACGCAGCCGGGGAGGAGCGCGTCGTCGTCGCCGATCACGAGCACCCGGGCTCCGGCGGCCTGGAGCTCCGCGGCCATGCCGACTTCGAGCGCCCGCGTGGCGGCGGATGTCGAGAACACGATCGCGGCCATCTCCGGCCCGGCCAGCTCGAGCGGGCCGTGCCGGAACTGGGCCGCCTGGAGCGACTCGGCCGGAAACCGGGCCGCCTCCTTCAGGGTCAGGGCGCCCATCTCGGCGGCCGCGCGGGCCCCGCCGCGCGCGAGGAGCGTCAGCACCGGCCGGTCGTCGAGCCAGCTTGCCAGCGAGTCCGCGGTGGCCTCCGCGTCGGTCACCAGCCGCTCGGCCGCCAGTGCGGCCGCCTCCGCGCCGTCGACGGAGCTCGCACCGAGCGCCGTGGCGACGGCCTCGAGCATGACGAGCGTCGCCGCGAAGGTCATCGTCGACGGCCCGTGCTCCTCGCCGGCGCGCGTGTCCAGGTGGATGTCGGCGAGCGCGGCGAGCGGGTTGTCGGCGCCGTTCGTGATCGCGACGACGGTGGGGCGCGAGTCGCGTCCGGCCAGGGCCTCGGCGACCCGCACCGTCTCGGCGCTTCGGCCCGACTGGCTCACGCACACGACGAGCGTGTCAGCGGTGACGGCCGGGAGCCGGAAGTGGAGGAGCTCGGCCGCATCGAGCATCGTCGCGGCGACGCCGGCCGAGCCGAGCGCCGTCACGATCGGATAGCAGGCGTCGTAGGAGCTCCCCATCCCGGTGAAGACGATGTGGCCCCGGGCGCGGATCTCGGCGAGCGCGCCGGCCTGATCCAGCGCCGCTCGGCGGGCCCGGCGGATGGCCTCCGGCTGGCCTGCGATCTCGGCGATGAATCTATCAGGAAACTTTCCTAACGATTCCATCCCTCCGGGAGATTACAATGCGCGGCCGTGGAATTGAAGATCGCCGTCATCGGAGCGGGCAGCACCTACACCCCGGAGCTCATCGAGGGGTTCGCGGCGCGGGCCGAGCGGCTGGGCCTGACCGAGCTGTGGCTGCACGACATCGACGCCGATCGGCTCGACATCGTCGGCGGCCTGGCCCGCCGGATCATGGAGGCCCGCGGCTTCCCCGGCCGGCTCGAGCTGACCGGCGACCGGGAGGCGGCGGTCGAGGGCGCCGGGTTCGTGCTCGTCCAGCTCCGGGTGGGCGGGCTACAGGCGCGGCTGCTCGACGAGACGATCCCGCCCCGCTTCGGCTGTCTCGGGCAGGAGACGACCGGCGCCGGCGGGTTCGCCAAGGCGCTGCGGACGGTGCCCGTCGTGCTCGACATCGCCGCCGACACCGCCCGGCTGGGCGCCGACGGCGCGTGGCTGCTCGACTTCACGAACCCGGCGGGCCTCGTGACCCAGGCGCTCGTCGACCACGGCCACCGCGCCGTCGGCCTCTGCAACATCCCGATCGGCTTCCAGCGCATGTTCGCCGACCGGCTTGGCGTCGAGCCCGAACGGGTCGAGCTCGAGCACGTCGGCCTGAACCACCTCTCCTGGGAGCGGTCGGTCACAGTGGACGGGGAGGACCGGCTGCCCGGCCTCATCGACGTCTTCGGAGACCAGCTCGGCGAGGAGGTCGGCATGCCCGGCGACGTCGTCCGCATGCTGCGCGCGCTCCCGTCGTACTACCTGCGCTACTTCTACTTCCCCCGCGAGACGGTCGCCGAGCACGACGGGGAGGGCACCCGGGCCGAGCGGGTCATCGAGATCGAGCGCGAGCTGCTCGAGATGTACCGCGACCCGGAGCTGCGCGAGAAGCCGAAGCTGCTCGAGGAGCGCGGCGGCGCATGGTACTCCGAGGCGGCGGCGATGCTCGTCGAGTCGCTGCACCTGAGCCGCGGCGACGTCCAGATCGTGAACGTCCGAAACGCCGGCGCGATCCCGAACATCGACGCCGGCGCCGTCGTCGAGGTGCCCTGCCGGATCACGCGCTCGGGTGCCGAGCCGCTGGCGCAGCGGCCGCTGCCCGACGAGATGCTCGGGCTGGTCGAGCAGGTGAAGGCCTACGAGCGCCTGACGGTGGCCGCCGCCCTGAGCGGCGACCGCGGCGACGCCCTACGCGCCCTCATGGCCAACCCGCTCACCGGCGGCTACGAGACGGCCGCGCCGATGCTGGACGCGCTGCTCGAAGCCCACCGCCGCCACCTGCCGCGCTTCCATGCCTAAGCGCGGGGGAACCCTGGGTTCCCCCGCGTTACTAGAATCGAGCCCATGCCGACCTCGGGCTCTGCGCCACTGTCGCCGGATCTGCCGCTCGAGGATCCGGTTGGCGACCGCCTTGGATACGTCCGCTTCTCGCGCCTGATCGCCAACGCGATCGGAGCGATGGTGCCGACGGACGGCCTTGTCATGGGACTGCACGGCCCCCGCGGGGCGGGGCGCACGTCGGTCGCGAACTTCGTGCGCCGGCACCTCGAGGACGTCCCGCATACCGTCGTCAGCCAGTTCAACCCATGGCGGTACTCGGCCCGCGACGACATTGCCGCCCGCTACCTGGCCGCGGTCGTGCCGGTGCTCGCGCCCGGCGTCGAGGCCGGGGGAGACCCGGCGGCGGTTCGCGTCGCCGCGGCCGAGGTCATGCGCCGGGAGCGGACCCGCCACGTCGTGGTGATCGACGACCTCGACCGCGTCGCGCCGGAGCGGGCCGCGGAGATCGGCCGGCTCGTGTCGGCGGTGACCGACCTCCCGTACGTCGTCCACCTGCTCGTCCTCGAGCGAACGACGCTCGCCGAGTCCGACCTCGAGCGGGTGGTGCAGGTGCCGTTCGACCTGCCGCTGCCCGAGGGGCTCCCGCAGATGCTCTTCGACGACCTTCGCGGCCTGATGGCCGCCAACCCGCACTCGTCGGCCGTGACCGACGAGCACTGGGACCAGATCTTCTCGCCCGGCATCGAGAGCCTGATCGAGACGCCGCGGGACGTCGTGCGGCTGATGAACGTGCTGGGCCTGACCTACCCGCCGGTGTGCCGCGAGCTGAACCCGGTCGACTTCATCGCCGTCGAGGCGATGCGTGTGTTCCTGCCCGACCTCTACGACACGATCCGCCGGCACCCGAACGCGTTCGCCGGCGAACCGCGGGCGGTCGCGGTCGCCGGGACGGCGGCGGAGACCCGCGAGTTCCACGACGCGTGGGCCGCCGAGCTCTCGGACCGCGTGCGCGAGGCCGCGCAGACGCTCGTGCTGCGCCTCTTCCCGGTGGTGCCGGACTTCCCCGGCGCCGTCGTGAGCCGCGACATGGCCGGCAACACGCGCCAGGGCCTGCACGTGGCGAGCCCGGAGCTCTTCGAGGCCTACTTCCAGTTCGTCGTCCCCGAGACGACCGTCTCGAACGCCGAGATGGACGCCCACATGGCCCACCTCGACGACCGGGCCGCGTTCGCCGCGCTCCTCCTGCGCCTGGCAACGGAGCGCGACTCCTCCGGGGCACCGCGCGTGACCGGCTTCCTCGAGCGCTTGCGCGACTCGGTGCCGACCCTCGATGCCGAGCGGGCCGCGAACGCGGTCGGCGGCCTGCTCGCCGCCGGCGACGACCTGCCCGACCGCCAGAGCGCGGTGGGCCTCGCCGTCGCGCTCCTACGCCAGATCCCGCCGGCCGCGCGCCGCGAGCTGATCTTCCGCGGCGGGGTCTCCGGCGGCATCGCGACCGCGGCCGCGGTCACCGTCGCGCTGGGCCAGGAGCATGGCCGCCACGGCGCCGATCCGCTCGAGCCCGAGGACGCCCGGCTGGTCTCGGCCGTCGAGCTGGAGCAGCTCGAGACGGCGGTGCTCGGCCGCATCCGCCAGTACGCCGACTCCGGCCGGCTCGCCACCTCGCCCGACCTGCCCGCCCTCCTGTCCGCGTGGCGGGCGTGGGACGCCGACGGCTGCCCGCGCTGGGTGGCCGGCGCGATCCAGCGCGACGACACGCTGGCAAGGATCGTGTCCGCGTTCGTGGTGCGCGTGCGCGGCGACGGCGGCCCGAGCCGCGGCCCGCACGGGAGACTGCGGCTCGACCCGGAGGCGCTTCGCCCGTACGTCGCGCCGGAGGCGATCGTCGACCGTATCCGCCGGCTCGCGCGCGACCCCTCGCTCGGCGCCGACGTCACCACCGCGCTCGACCAGTTCGTGCTGGAATATGAGCTCCGGGAGGAGAACGCCGTCCCACAGATCGACGAATAGGAGGGGCTCCTATGGCAGGCCAGACGCTCCACGACGTGCGCGCGGACGCGTTCAACTACGTCTGGGACAACGCGATCGTTCCGGTCGTCGAGATCGACTCCGGCGACGACGTCGAGCTGCACGTCCGCGACGCGTCCGACGAGCAGATCACCCCCGACTCCGGCACCGCCGCGGTCGCGGCGCTCGACTTCTCGCACGTGAACCCGGTTTCCGGCCCGGTGTTCGTGAAGGGCGCGAAGCCCGGCGACACGCTGGCCGTCGAGATCCTGGAGCTGCGCCCGCGCGACTGGGGCTGGACCGCCATCATCCCCGGCTTCGGCCTTCTCGCCGACGAGTTCCCCGACCCGTGGCTTCGCATCTCGAAGGTCGAGGAGGGCGCCCGCCGGGTCGCGTTCGCCGAGGGCGTCGAGCTGCCGTTCGAGCCGTTCCCGGGCACGATCGGCGTCGCCCTGCCCGAGCCGGGCGAGCACTCGGTCGTGCCGCCGTCGGTCTGGGGCGGGAACATGGACGTGAAGCACCTGCGCACCGGGACGACGCTCTTCCTCCCCGTCGGGGTCGAGGGCGCGCTCTTCTCGGTGGGCGACACGCATGCCGCGATGGGCGACGGCGAGGTGTGCGGCACGGCCGTCGAGGCGCCCATGGACATCACGGTGCGCCTGTCGGTGCGGCGCGACATGTCGATCGCGGCGCCGCAGTACCACCTCGCGGCCGGCGACCTGGCCCGCACTGAGGGCGGGACGCACCACGTGACGACCGGCGTCGGCCCCGACCTGATGGAGGCCGCCCGCGAGGCCACCCGCGCGATGATCGGCCACCTCGGGTCGCGCTACGGGCTCGACCGGCAGGAGGCCTATGCGCTCTGCTCGGTGGCCTGCGACCTGCGCATCCACGAGGTGGTTGACGTGCCCAACTGGGTGGTCGGGATGTTCCTGCCCGAGTCGATCCTGGCGGGCCGGTCGTAAGCGCACCGCAGGGATCCGGGCTCAGGCGCGAGCTGCGCTTCTGGGAGACGATCGCGCTCTCGATCGGGATCATGGCGCCGACGGCGGCCATGGCCCTGAACGGCGTCGGCGTCGCCGTGAACGTCGGCCGCGCGGTGCCGCTGCTCTTCATCGTGGCGACGATCGGCGTCTTTTTCGTCTCCTACGGCTTCGTGCGGCTCTCGGCCCACTACGCGCACGCCGGGTCGGTGTATGCCTTCAGCGGCGCGACGCTCGGCCCGCAGGCCGGGTTCTTCGCGGGCTGGGCGCTGCTCGGCACGTACCTGGCGTTCACGGCGGCATCGGCCTCCGAGATCGGGCTCTTCTTCGGCAACTTCCTGGACGGCACCGGCATCTGGACGGACCCGGAGTGGGTCGTGATCGCGCTCGTGGCGGCGGTGCTGATCGGCCTCCTCGCCTACGGCGACATCCGGGTCACGACCCGCGCCCTGCTCTCGATGGAGGCCGTCTCGGTCACGCTGATCGTGATCCTGATCGTCGTCATCTTCGCCAAGCTGATCGGCGGCTCGCCTCCGGGCCACGGCGACATCTCGAGCGACGCGTTCTCGCTTCCGGAGGGGGTCGGAACCGGCGCCTTCGGCCTCGGCGTCGTGCTGGCCTTCCTGTCGTTCGCCGGCTTCGAGGGCGCCGCCGCGCTCGGCGAGGAGACCGACAACCCGCGGCGCGAGATCCCGAAGGCCATCCGAAACGCCGTGCTCGCCGCCGGCATCTTCTACATCATCTGCATGCTGGCCCAGACGTGGGGGTTCGGGACGGACGCCGCCGGCGTCGCCGCCTTCGCCGGCTCGGCCTCGCCGCTCGGCGACCTCGGCTCGAACTACGTCGGCTCCTGGATGGGCGACGCGATCAACCTCGGCGCGGCGGTGAGCGCGTTCGCGAGCTCGCTCGGCACGGCCACCGGCGCCTCGCGCATCCTCTACGCAATGGGCCGCGACGGGTTCGGGACGAGCCGCCTGGGGACGTCCTCGCCGCGAACGGGCGCGCCCGCGACGGCCCTCGTCGTCGTCATGACGATCGCGATCGTGGCGATCGTCGGGATGCGGCTCAACGGCACGAACGTCGTGAACGCCTTCTTCTACCCCGGCACGATCGGCGTCCTCAGCCTGATCGTGGCCTACGTCGTCACGAACGTGGGAGCGATCAAGCTCTTTGCGTTCGACCGCCAGGAGCGGCCATGGGAGATGGCGATCTCGGGGGTCGGGATCGCGTTCCTGCTCTACGTGCTGTGGCGCAACGTGAGCGACCAGGTCTACCCCTACAACCACTTCTGGCAGCTGGTCGCGGTGTGGCTCCTGGTGGGGCTCGGCATCGTGCTCGCGGTTCCGGGGCTCGCCCGGCGGATCGGGAGCGGGCTGGCGAGGCTGGAGGGTGAGGGCGCTCCCTAGGGCGGGTTGCAGCGGGTTGCAGCGCGCAATTCGATAGCGTATACTTTGTGCATGCCACGGCGCAATGCACAGGTGGTGGTAAGGGTGTCCGATGCCGAGCTCGAACAGATCGACCGGCTCGCCGCCGAGCTTCACGTCGGCAGCCGGTCGGACGTCCTGCGCTGTGCGCTGGACAGACTCCGGCGTGAGGCGCGCGAGCACGCAATCGGCGAGGCCTACCGGCGGGGCTACTCGTCGCGGCTGTTTCCGGCCGACGCGGGAGAGCAGGCTTGGGCGGGCGCGGCGGATACGCTCATCGCCGAGGGCCTCCGCGACCAGCCCGGAGCCGCCGACTGAAACGCGGGGACGTCTGGGACGCCGAGTTGCCCGGCGCCGGCCCGCATCCGGTCGTGATCCTGACCCGCGATGTCGCGATCCCGCATCTATCCGGCATCGTGTGCGCAATCGTCACGTCCACGATCCGCGGCCTTCCGTCGGAGGTGCCCATCGGTGCGGAGTCGGGCCTCGATCACGATTCGGTCGTGAACTGCGACAACATCCACACGTTGCGCCGCGAGCGGTTGACGCGGAAGCGCGGTGCACTTGGGCCGGAGTTGATCCGCCGTCTCGATGCGGCGCTCTCCGTGGCGCTCGGGCTGGACGAGTCGTAAGAGCTCTCTAGCTCACCGCAACGGAGAGCACGACGACGCCGAACGCACGTCGTACACCCCGTCGCCGACCGCAATCACGCGGCGGTCGACAACGTGGACCGGCCGGCTGCCGGTGCTTCTCGCAGTCGAACTGCCGGTGCAGCCCGCAACGAGCATCACCGCGGCAACTGTGCTCAAGGTGGAGCGCACGGCATCTCGGGCTCAGTACGGCCCGGGCACCGGTGCGCGTCCGTGTGCTACACCGCCGCCACCGCGGGAATCTCGCTCGCCAGCCGCTGCACCTTCGCGATCGCCTCGACCGCGTGCTCGACGCCGGCCTCGTCCGAGCGGAAGATGCACTCGTTCAGGTAGACCGCGGTGCGCTCGCCGGCCGCCTCGGCCACCGGGAAGCTCATCTGCGCGGGGTCGAGCCGGTCGGCGTACTCGACGGCCACCGGCAGGCGTGAGAGCGAGGGCTGGAAGAGGTCGTAGCGGCTCATCGGCGGGTACTGCACCTCGGCCGGCAGTCCCTCGGCCTCGAGCGCCTCGGCCACCTGCTCGTTCGACGCGCCGGCGAACGCCTCCGGGTCGATCTCGAAGATGTAGCGGTAGAAGCTCCAGCGCGTGATGCGCGGGTCGCGGCGCTTGATGGTGACACCCGGGATGCCGGCCGCCAGCTTCTCGAAGTGCTCGCCGAGGCGCGCCCGCAGCTCCTGCTGGGCCGGGAAGCGGCGCAGGCCGTTCACGAGCAGCGCGCACGCCAGCTCGCCGAGCCGGTAGTTGGCGCCGAACGTGTACTCGGTCTCGGCCGCGTCCTTGGGCCGGCCGCAGTCGATCAGCGAGTGCGCGCGACGCGCGAGAGCCCCGTCCTGCGTGGTGAGCGTGCCGCCCTCGCCCGCGGTCAGGATCTTGGTCGACTGGTGGCTGAACGAGCCGAAGTCGCCGATGCAGCCGGCGCCCTGGTCGCGCCAGCGCTGGCCGTGGGCGTGGGCGCAGTCCTCGACGACGAACAGGTCGTGCCTGCGCGCGATCTCCATGATCCGGTCCATGTCGGCCATCTGCTGGCCGAGGTGGACGGGCATGATCGCGCGCGTGCGCGGCGTGACCGCCGCCTCGACGAGGTCGGGGTCGATCGTCCAGCGCTCCGGCTCGACGTCGACGAAGACCGGCAGCGCGCCGGAGGCGATCGCGGCGTAGGGGGTTGCGGCGAACGTGAGCGCCGGGACGATCACCTCGTCGCCCCAGCCGACGTCGAGCGCCTTCAGCGCCACCTCCATCGTGACGGTGCCGTTGGCCATGACGATGCCGTGCGCGGCGCCCTGGTAGGCCGCGAACCCGGCCGCGAATTCGGCCGCCTTGGGGCCCGGCTCGGGGAACCCGCCCACCTGGCCGCCGCGCAGGACCTCGGTCACCGCCTCGACGTCCGCCTCGTCCAGCGACGGCCAGTCCGGATACGGCGCGGACCGCACCGGCGTCCCTCCTGAGATGGCGAGCCGGGTCACATCGGGCCTCTTGACTTCCGTCCGCGATCGGGCATATCGTCTCCAACTGTCAGGAAAGTTTCCTTACTATACGGCAGCGGGAGGCTGGTCGTATCGAGCCCGCATTCTCACCGGGAACGCCGAGCCTGCTGCGCGCGATCAACGAGCGCGCCGTGCTCGAGCTGATCCGTTCCGCGGGATCGGTGTCACGCGCGGAGGTCGCGCGCCGCAGCGGCCTCTCGAAGCCGACGGTGTCCCAGGCGCTGACGGGCCTGCTCGAGTCGAGCCTCGTGCGGGAGGTTGGGCGTGAGAGCGGCCGCAAGGGCCCGGGCGCCCGCCTCTACGAGCTGAACCCGGAGTCCGGCTGGGTGGTCGGCCTCGACGTCGGCCGCCAGTGGGTGCGCGCCGCGCTGGCCGACATCACCGGCCGGATCGTCGCCCGGCGCGACGAGCGCACCCGCGCGCGGAGCGCCGCCACGCTTGTCGCCCAGATCGGCCGGATCGGCCACGACGTGGCCGACGACGCCGGCCTGCGCTGGGCCCAGGTGACGCACACGACGGTCGGAAACCCGGGCGTCCTCGATCCCTCCCGCGGCCTGCTCTCGCTCGCTCCCAACCTGCCCGGGTGGGGGAAGCCGGGCCTCGTCGAGGCGATCCGGGCCGAGCTCGGGAACCGCACGAGCTTCGAGAACGACGTCAACCTCGCGGCCCTCGGCGAGCAGGCGCTCGGCGCCGGGCGCGGCGTCTCGGACTTCTGCTTCCTGTGGGTCGGGACGGGCGTCGGCCTGGGGATCGTGATCGGAGGAGAGCTCCACCGCGGCGCGGGCGGCGCCGCCGGCGAGATCGGCTATCTGCCGCTCGGCGCCGGCGACCCGCACGACCGCGCGGTGCGCCGGCGCGGCCTCTTCGAGGAGTCGGCGTCGGGCGCAGCTGTCATGCGCGCGGCGCGCGACGCGGGCCTCGTGGCGCGGACGCCGAAGGCCGTCTTCGCCGCCGCCCGCCGCGGCCAGCCTGCGGCGCTCGCGGCGGTCGACGTGGAGGCGGGCCGGATCGCGCTCGCGATCGCGGCCGTCGTGCCCGTGCTCGACCCGGAGCTCGTGATCCTGGGCGGTGGCATCGCCCGCGGCGGCGGCGATCTCCTCGTGGGGCCCGTCGCCCGCGAGCTCGAGGAGCTGTCGCCGTTTCGCCCCCGGCTCGCCGTCACGGAGCTCGGGGACGAGGCGGTGCTGCACGGGGCGGTGTCAGTCGCGTTGGCCGCCGCCCGGGAGGAGATGTTCGATCGCACCCGCGACCTGGAGAGAAGGGAGATCGTGGCATGAAGGTTCACACGCGCATCAGACGGTGGGGAGGAGCGCTCCTCGTGCTCGGAGCGACCGTCGCGGCCGCCGGGTGCGGCGGCGGCGGCGACTCGGGCGGCGCGTCGAGCGGCCCGCTGAAGGTCGACAAGACGCCGGTCACGATCACCCTCCGCCACCCGTGGACGGGAGACGAGAAGAAGATCTTCGAGCAGACGCTCCAGGGCTTCCATGACAAGTACCCGTGGATCACGGTGAAGACGATCGGCTACCCCGACTCCGACACGTTCGACCAGCAGATCGTCATCAAGACCATCAACGCCGGCGACCCGCCGGACGCCTTCCTCTCGTTCGGGCCCGACTACGTCGGCCAGTACTGCTCGAGCGGCCTGTGGCAGGACCTGAGCTCGTACATGCAGCGCGACAACATCTCGATCGACGACTTCGCCAAGGCCGCGCTCACCTACACCAACTTCGACGGCAAGCAGTGCGCGCTGCCGTCGCTCACCGACTCGTTCGGCCTCTACTACAACAAGGACCTGTTCGCGAAGGCCGGGATCACGGCGCCGCCCAAGACCATGACAGAGCTCATGGACGATGCCAAGAAGCTGACCCAGCGCAACCCGGACGGCTCGATCAAGGTCGCCGGGTTCGTGCCGCTCCAGGACTGGGGCCAGCAGGGGATCTCCGACCTCGCCCGCATGTGGGGCGCGCAGTGGTTCGACGACTCCGGGAAGCCCGCGTTCGCCTCCGACCCGAACTGGGCCGCGGCGATGCAGTGGCAGAAGGAGCTGGTCGACTGGTACGGCTACGACAACATCGCGAAGTTCTTCCAGAGCTACAACGGCAACGAGTTCAGCGCGTCGAACGCCCTCGAGACCGGCAAGGTCGCGATGATGTTCGACGGCGAGTGGCGCACGGCGTTCATCAAGCGCGAGCACCCGGAGCTGAGCTACGACACGGCGTTCATGCCCGCCGCCGACTCCGACCCGAACCTGTACGGAGCGGCCCGCGTCGGCGGCACGATCGTCGGCATCCCGAAGGGGTCGCCGCATCCCGACCAGGCGTGGCTGCTCGTGAAGTACCTCTCGCACGACCCCGCCTACCTGGTGCCGATGGCAAACGCGGTCGGGAACGTGCCCACCACCGCGGAATCGGCAGGGTCGCCCGACCTGGCGCTGCCGCCGCAGTTCCACACGTTCATCGACGTCTGGAACAATGCGGACTCGTCGTTCTCGCCGCCGCTCACGCCGAGCGGCGCCGGCTACGCGAAGCTGCTCTCGGACTTCGACAACAAGTGGGTGGCGGGGAAGGTGAGCGACCTGCAGGGCGGGCTCACGACGCTCGACAGCGATGTGGAGAACCAGCTTCAGCTGGGTGAGGCCCCGTAGCGACCGAGGCCCTGCCGGCCCCCCGGCGTACGCCGGCTCCCCGGCGTACGCCGAGCGCCGCCGCGCGCGGCGGCGCTCAGCCGTGCGGAAGTACGCGTTCGTCGCCCTGCTCCTGTCGCCGTGGATCATCGGGTTCCTGGCGTTCCAGCTGATCCCGATGGCCCTGTCGTTCTACTACTCGTTCACCCACTACGACATCATCTCGTCGCCCAAGTGGATCGGGCTGTCGAACTACAAGTTCATGTTCGGGATCGGCGGCGCGCAGGATCCCTACTACATGACCGGGGTGAAGAACACCCTCTGGATCATCGCCTTCGGCGTGCCGCTTCGGATCGCCACCGGCATGGCGACGGCGATGCTCCTCACCCGCCCGCGGCGCGGCACGAACGTCTACCGGACGCTCTTCTTCATGCCGTCCGTCGCGCCGCGGGTCGGCGCCGCGCTGGTCTTCGTGTACCTGCTGAACCCGATCGGGCCGTTCAACCAGCTGCTCGACGCCGTCCCCGGCATCACCCCGCCGCTCTGGTTCGGCGATCCGCAGTGGGCGAAGCCGGCGCTGCTCTTCGTCGGGATCTGGGGCGTGGGCGACGCGATCGTGCTCTACATGGCGGGGCTCCTCAACATCCCCAAGCAGCTCTACGAGGCCATCGCCATCGAGGGCGCGAACGCCTGGCAGCGGTTCCGCCACGTCACGCTCCCGATGCTCACGCCGGTCATCTTCTTCAGCCTGATCATCGGGGTGATCGACGGCTTCCAGTACTTCGACCAGGCCTACATCGCGAGCGGCCCGGCCAGCGGGAACCACGACCTGGGCGACCCGCAGAACTCCCTGCTCTTCTACGGCATCTGGCTCTATGAGCAGGCGTTCCGCTACTTCCACATGGGCTACGCCGCGGCGATGGCGTGGGTCATGTTCGTCGCGATCATGATCTGCACGGCCGTGCTCCTGCTCACCTCCAAGCGGTGGGTGCACTACGGCGGGGGAGGGCTCTCATAGCCGCCACCGTCGCACTCGGTGAGCGCCGCCGGGCCGTCCCGACGGCGGTCCGCCGCCGGCGGATGCTGCTGGCGGTCGCCAACCACGCGATCCTGATCGCGATCTCGCTCGCCTTCCTGCTGCCGATCCTCTTCATGCTCGCGACGGCGCTCATGACCGACCAGCAGGCGCTGTCGCAGCGGCTCGTCCCGAGCCCGGTCGAGTGGTCGAACTTCCGCACCGTCTTCAGCGAGATCGACCTCGTGCGCTACACGTGGAACACGGTGCTCTACGCCGGCCTCTCGACCGTCGGCGTCATCGTCTCGTGCATCCCGGTCGCCTACGCCTTCTCGCGGATCGACTGGCGCGGGCGAAACGTGGTCTTCCTGCTCGTCCTCTCGACGCTCATGCTGCCGACCCAGGTGACCACGATCTCGCTCTACGTCATCTTCGCCCAGCACATGGACTGGACGGGGATCCAGTGGGTCGGGACGCTGAAGCCGCTGATCCTGCCGAGCTTCTTCGGAGACGCGTTCTCGATCTTCCTCCTGCGCCAGTTCTTCCTCACGATCCCGCAGGAGCTGGCCGACGCGATCCGGGTCGACGGAGGCGGCGACATCGAGATCATGCGCCGGGTCATCATCCCGCTCGCCAAGCCGGCGCTGGCTGCGGTCGGCCTGTTCAACTTCATCTACGCCTGGAACAACTTCTACGATGTGCTCGTCTGGGTGGGCGAGAACCCGCAGGCCCAGACCCTCTCGCTTGCGCTCTCCCAGTTCAAGACCCTGCACCACGTGGAGTGGAACCTGACGATGGCGGCGTCCATCATCTTCATGGTGCCCGTCATCCTGATCTTCTTCCTGGCTCAGCGGGTCTTCATCGAGGGCGTCTCTCTCACCGGAATCAAGGGCTGAGCATGGCCAACTCGGCTGCGGGTGGCCGTGCTCGGCTCCGGGTTCATCGCGGCCTACCACGCCCGCGCGGTCGCGGAGCTGCCCGGCGCGGAGCTCGTCGCCGCCGCCAACTGGCGGCCCGAGTCGCTGGCGCGGCTGGCCGAGACGTTCGGGATCGCCCGCACGACGACTGACTGGCGCGAGCTGGCCGGCGACCCCGGGATCGACGCCGCCGTCGTCGCGACGCCGAACAGCCTCCACGCCGAGCAGTCGGTCGCGTTCCTCGACGCCGGCCAGCACGTGTTGGTCGAGAAGCCGATGGCGATGGATGTCGCCGAGGCCGATGCGATGGTCGCCGCAGCCGGCCGCTCGAGCGCCTTCCTGATGGTGGCCCACTGCTGGCGCTTCCATCCCGGCGTCCTCGCGCTGCGCGACCGGATCGCCGCCGGCGAGCTGGGCGAGATCGTGAAGACACGCGGCTACGGCGTGCACGCGAAGTGGGGCCCGGCGGGCTGGTTCGTCGACCCGGAGCTGGCCGGCGGCGGGGCGCTGGCCGACATGGGCGTCCACGCGATCGACACCGCCCGCTTCCTGCTGGGCGGCCCGGAGCCGGTGCGGGTGTGTGCCGTCGCCGGCACGCGCTACAGCGAGATCGCCGTCGACGACGACGCGATCCTGCTCGTCTCGTGGTCGAACGGCACGAACTCGGTCGTCGAGTCGGGCTGGTGGCACCCGCACCTGGAGGGCCTCGAGGCTGAGACGGAGGTGTACGGCACGGGTGGCTACTCCAGCATCTTCGGCTTCACGGAGCCGCCGGCGCCCGACTACGAGCACTGCCCGCAGTCGATGTACACGGCCCAGATGGCCGAGTTCGTGGCCGCCGTCCGCGCAGGGCGCCAGCCCTCGCCGGACGGGGCCGACGGCCGGGTCGTGATGCGGGTGGTCGAGGAGGCCTACCGCTCGGCGGGCGCGGTGGCGGCCCGGTGACGCTCGTCCTCGGGATCGACGGCGGCGGCACCAAGACCCACGCTGTCATCGCCCACGCCGACGGCACGGTGCGCGGGTTTGCGACCAGCGGCCCCGCCAACTGGGAGGTCGTCGGAATGCGCGGTGCCGGCGAGTCGCTGCGCGAGGCGGCCGGGCGCGCGCTCCAGGCGGCGGGCGCGGAGATCGGCGACGTTACGGCGGCGGCGTTCGGGCTCGCGGGAATCGACTGGGACTCAGACCTTCCCCGGATGACCGCCGAGGTGGACCAGCTCGGGGTCGCCGGCTCGGTCGAGGTGACCAACGACTCGTTCATCGCCCTGCGCGCCGGTACCGCCGACGGCGTCGGCGTGGTGGTCATCGCCGGGACGGGCGCGATCTCGGCCGGGCGCGCGCGCGACGGGCGGACGTTCCGCACGCTCGGCCAGGGGGCCGAGTTCGGCGACACCGGGAGCGCGAGCGACGTCTCCGACGCCGCCCTCCTGGCGGTTGCGAACGCCTACACGGGCCGCGGGCCCGCCACGGAGCTGACCGAGCTCCTCTGCACCCTCTACGGCTGCCGGTCGGCGGCCGAGCTGCTCGAGCGGGCAAGCCGCGGCGACGAGCGGTCGCGGAGCGCCGCGCCGACCGTCCTGAGGGCCGCCGAGAGCGGCGATGAGGTGGCGCGCGGGATCGTGCGCTGGGCCGGGCGCGAGCTGGGCGAATCGGCCTTGCTCGCCGCGCACAAGCTCGAGATGACCGGAGCCGAGTTCCCGCTCGTGCTGGCCGGCGGCCTCTTCCGCGGCGACAGCACCCTGCTGCTCGAGACTCTGGCGGCCCGCGTGCACGCCGAGGCGCCGGGCGCCCGGCTCGTCCAACTCGACACCGCGCCGGTCGCCGGCGCGGCGCTGCGGGCGCTCGACCTGACCGACGGCGGCGTCTCGGAAGCCGCCGCCGACCGCCTCCGGGCCGGCGTCCTCGACGCCGTCCGGGCCCGGGCCGGCGCGGCTCCGCCCGGGTAGAGGAGCGATTCCTCACCCGTTTGCGGGTTGTGTTAGGAGGCGATGAAGCCCGATACCTTCCGGGTATGCGGGGTCGCATTCTGATAGCCGCTGCGCTCGCCGCGGGCGGTCTCGGAGCCGGTGGATGGGCGCTGCTCGCGCCCGGCGCGGGCGCGTCACCGCTCAAGACCGCGCCGAAGTGCCCGGTGTTCCCGAAGACCAACGTGTGGAACAAGCGCGTGGACGGACTTCCGAGGGCGGCGAACTCCGGGTCGGTCATCAGCCATCTGCCCGACGTCGGCGTGCATCCCGACTTCGGCTCGTTCCAGGGCTACGGCATCCCGATCAACGTCGTCCCCGGGACGCAGAAGCGAAAGCACGTCACGTTCGACTGGTACGGCCCCGAATCCGACCACGTCGGCTACCCGATCCCGAAGAGCCCGAAGATCGAGCGCGGCTCCGACGCGCACATGCTGATCGTCGACCGCGGCCACTGCCGGCTCTTCGAGCTCTACCACGTGCACAAGACCGCGTCGGGCTGGCACGCGGGCTCCGGGGCGACCTGGGGCCTGCTCTCGAACCACCTGCGGCCGAAGGGGTGGACGAGCGCCGACGCCGCCGGCCTGCCGATCACGCCGGGCCTCGTTCGCTGGAACGAGGTGAAGAAGGGCGTCATCGACCACGCTCTCCGCTTCACGGTGCCCACGACCTGCAACAGCTTCGTCTACCCCGCGCGTCACCGAGCGGGAGACCCGAACGTCGACTGCGCCAACTATCCGAGGATGGGCGAGCGGTTCCGGCTGCGGTCGGACTTCCCCGTCCGGCACCTGCCCCGCCAGGCACGCGTCATCGCGACCGCGATGCAGCGCTACGGGATCATCGTGGCCGACAACGGCACCGAGTGGTACGTCCAGGGTGCATCGAACGCCCACTTCAATGACGACGGCCTGCGCGCGCTGAACCAGATTACCGGCAGCGACTTCGTGGTCGTCGACACGAGCACCCTGCGCAACGGATAAATCCCGTAGACTCCCGTGGGGCGATGGCAAGCATCGGCACCACGCTGCGCGAAGAACGCATCAGGCTCGGCCTCGGCATCGACCAGGTAGAGGCTGACACCAAGATCCGTGCCAAGTATCTGATGGCGCTCGAGGACGAGCGCTTCGAGGCGCTGCCCGGCACCGCCTACGCGCGCGCCTTCTTGCGCGACTACGCCGAGCAGCTGGGGCTCGATCCCCAGGAGCTCGTGAACCGCCTGAACCAGGTGGTCGGCGTGGAGGACGACGTCGTCCTCGCGCCGCGGCGCGTGGCCGGGCCGGCGCCGATCCTGGGCCGCGGGCAGCGGATCGCGCTCGGCGGTGCGGTGGTCGTCGTCGTTGCGCTCCTCGCCTTCGTGGTCTACTCCGTGCTCGGCGGCGGTGGGTCAGGCGCGGCGACGGCCGGCGCCGCCGTGGGCCAGAAGGCCGGGACCGATCTCGCCTCCGCGACGACCTCGCCGACACCGGCGACGCAGGGACCGAAGTTGGCCCGCTTCGTCTTCCGGGCCGGCGCCGGCAGCACGTGGCTCGAGGTACGCAAGGGCTCCGCGAAGGGCAAGGTGCTCTACGCACGGGTGCTCGCCGCCGGGGCCCACGTCAAAGTCACGGGCCGGCGGCTGTGGGTCGACGCCGGCGCCCCCTGGAACCTGTCCCTCAAGGTGGACGGCCACCCGCGGGCCGTGCCGGCCCATCCGAACGGCCATCTCCTCGTGACCCGCTCGGGCGCTCACGCGGTGGCATAGGGTAGATTCGATCCCGGTGGCAGCCGACGACCTCTCCGCGCTTACGCTCACAGGCCTTCTCGACGAGCTGGCCTCGGACAGCCCCGCGCCCGCCAGCGGCTCCGCAGCCGCGGTGGCGGTTGCGATGGCGGCCGCGCTCGTCGAGATGGGCGCGCGCCGCTCGCCGGGCTGGGAGGACGCGATGGGCGTCGCCGCCCAGGCCCGCTCGATCCGGCATCGCACGGTGCCGCTCGTCCAGGCCGACGCGGACGCCTACGCCGCCTCGCTCGCCGCTCTGGCAGCAGCCGAGGAAACCGCCGCCGAGGGGCGCGACGAGGCGATCGCGAACGCGCTCGCGGGCGCCGCGGACGTGGCGCTCGACATCGCGCGGGCCGGCACCGACGCGGCGTACCTCGCCGAGCTGGTCGCCGACCGCGGCGACCCCTCGGGCCGCGACGACGCCCAGGCCGCCGCCGTCCTCGCCGAGGCGGCCACGCGCGTCGCTGCGGCGCTCGTCGCCGCCAACCTGATGACCGGCGAGAGCGACGAGCGCGGGAGCGCGGCGGCGTCGTGCGCGCGCTCGGCGGCGATGGTGCGCGACAGGATGGGCGAGTGACGGGCACCGCGATGGACTGGGCCTCGGTCAGCGATGCGGAGGTCGTCCGCGCGTGCCGGGCCGGCGAGGACGCCGCCTGGCGCGAGCTGGTGGAGCGGTTCTCACGCTACGTGTACGCGATCGCGCGTGCGCACCGGCTGGACGAGTCGGACGCCGATGACGTCTTCCAGGAGACCTTCACCCGGATCTACGAGCACCTCGGCCGGCTCCGCGACGACGACGCGATCCGGCCCTGGATCGGCCAGCTCACGCGCCGGCTCTGCATCGACCGGCTGCGCGCCGCTGTTCGCGACCCGGTGCCCGACGACAGCGAGGAACGCGGCGAGCTCGACCGGCGCATGATCGCGGTCGACGAGGCGGTCTCCGTGCAGGAGGCGCTACGGACGCTCTCGGCGGACTGCCGCGAGATCCTCGACCGGTTCTTCTGCCGCGACCAGAGCTACAACACGATCGGCGACCTGCTCGACCTGCCGCCCGGCACGATCGCAAGCAGGATCTCGCGCTGCCTCGGGAAGCTGCGCACCGCCTATGAGGGAAGATCCGGCCCGGCTCCCGCGTCTGGAGAAACATGAACGAGAACACCCCCATGGATGAGGTGCGGCTCGCGGAGCTTCTGCGTGAGCTCCCGCCCGCCCCCGAGGCGTGGCTTCAGGCCGCGCAGGAGCGCCCGGCGATCGCCCGGGCGGCCGACCAGGTGCTCGAGCTGGCAGAGGCCGACGCGGAGTTCCGGCGGACGCTGATCGCCGACCTCGAAGAGGCGCTCCGCACCGCCGGCCACGAGCCGGACCCGGCGCTGGTCGAGACGCTCCGCCGCCGTTTGCCCGGCGGCTGACGCACCGGCAGGTTTGACCGGCCGAATGCTTCAGATGATCGACCGCTGACCCCAGCGGGCCCGGACGTCCGCTTCTGGCGGTGGTTCGAGTCGCGGCGGCGCTGCGGCTGCGAACCGTCGCGTCGCCGCGTCCTCGGTCGGGTCAATATCGCTTGATATTGACCCTCCCTGCGTCCTTGCGCCGCTCGGTTCTCGCCGCCCAGGACCTCGCCGGTGTCAGCGGTCGATCATCTAGCGTCTGGGCGTGCGCCGCCCCGACTCTGCCGACGGCATGCTCGTCGCGGCAAACGTGATCTGGTCGCTCAACTATGCGACCACGAAGTACGCGTTCGAGCGCTGGAGCCCGATCGCGTTCTCGGGGCTCAGGTTCGCAACAGCCGGCATCGCGCTCGCCCTCTTCGTCCGCTGGCGGGAGGGCGGGCTCGGCGTCGAGCGAAGCGACGTGCGCCTGGTGGTGCTGTGCGGCATCGTCGGCATCTTCCTGAACCAGCTCACGTTCACGTACGCCGTCGACTACACGGCCGCCGCGAACGTGGCCCTGATCCTGGCCGCGGCGCCGGCGTTCGCCGCGGTGTTCGCCGTCATGCTCGGGCACGAGCGCGTGCGGCCGGCCCACTGGCTCGCGCTCGGCGTGTCGCTCGTCGGCGTCGGCCTGGTCGTCGTGGGCGGCTCCGACCTGGCCGGGTTCAGCCTGCGCGGCGACCTCCTGGCCGTGGGCGCGGCGCTCACCTGGGCCGCCTACACGGTCATGCTGCGGCCGCTCCTCGGGCGCTACTCGGCGATCCGGATCAGCGCGCTCGTGATCCTCGTCGGCGCCGTCATCATGGCGCCGGTGACCGTGGTCCAGGTGGCCCACCAGGACTTCGACTCGCTGGGTCGCCTCGACTGGGCGGCGTGGCTCTACTCCACGATCGGCCCGCTGCTCGTCACGAACTGGCTCTACTTCCGCGCGCTTCACCGGGTGGGTGCGGCCAGGGCCACGCTCTACATGTACCTCCAGCCGTTCCTCGGCGCGGTCTTCGCGGCCTGGCTGCTGGGGGAGAAGCTCGTTGCGGTGCAGCTCATCGGCGGTGCCGTGATCGTGGGGGGCGTGGCGCTCGGGCGGGCCGTTGCGGCCCGGCGGCCGATGGTGGGCGAGGTCGAGCCGCCCGGGGAGCCGATTTGAGCCGGCAGGCCGGAGTCGGCACGGTCGCCCGCGAGTGGGGGCGGCTCGGCGTCATCGGCTTCGGCGGCCCGCCGGCGCACATCGTGCTCCTCCGCCAGCTCTGCGTCGAGCGGCGGGAGTGGGTCTCCGCCGAGGAGTTCGAGGACGCCATCGCGGTGTGCAACCTGCTGCCGGGGCCGGCTTCGACCCAGCTTGCGATCTACTGCGCGAGCCGCGTCGCCGGATGGCCGGGCGCGCTCGTGGGCGGTGCGGGCTTCATCCTGCCCGGGCTCGCGATCATCCTCGCGCTGGCCGCGCTCTTCCTCTCGGGCTCGGCGCCGGAGTGGGCCCAGGCGCTCGGCGCCGGCGGCGGCGCGGCGGTGGCGGCGGTCGCCGTGCGGGCCGCAATCGACCTGATGGGGCCGTCCTGGCGCGCCGCCCAGGCGCGGCGGGCGCGGTGGGCGGCGTACGTCGCCGCCGGCGCGGCGTCGGCGGTGGTGGTCGGTCCGTGGCTCGTCCTCGTCCTCCTGGCGTGCGGCGTCGTCGAGCTCGCGATCCGGCGCGGGCGCGACGCCGCGGGCGCTCTCGCCCTCCTGGCAGCCGCGCCGGCGACGGGCGGCTGGGGCGCGCTCGCGTGGACGGCCTTCAAGGTCGGCGGCCTGAGCTACGGCGGCGGGTTCGTGATCATCCCGCTCATGCAGGCCGACGCGGTCTCGCACTACCACTGGATGACGGCGGCCGAGTTCCTCGAGGCCGTCGCGCTGGGCCAGATCACGCCGGGCCCGGTCGTGCAGACGGTGGCGGTGGTGGGGTACGCCGCGTTCGGCGTCGCAGGCGGGCTGGTAGCGGCGGCGATCGCCTTCAGCCCGTCGTTCGTGCTCGTCCTCGTCGGCCGCGAGCGGTTCGACCGCATCCGCACCGACCTGAACGCCCGGGCGTTCCTGGAGGGCGCCGGGCCGGCGGCGATCGGGGCGATCCTCGGCGCCGCCGTCCCGCTCGCCGGCGCGCTGAGCGAGCCGTGGCAGGACGCCGTCCTGGCCGCGGCGGCGGTCGCCCTGCTCGTCCTGCGCCGCAGCGTCGTCCTCGTGCTGGTGGGCGCGGCGGGGGTTGGGCTCGTCCTGATGTGGGCCGGAGCGACGATCCCGGGGTGATGTAGCCTCGGCGTTCATGGCGCCCATCGAGCTCACCGACAAGCAGCGCGACGCCCTCCAGCGGTTGTCGGAATTCCCGCTCGTCGACGCCCTCTACGGGCGCCGCTCCCGCCGCTTTCCTGTCGGCGGCGAGATCCCCGACGGCCCGCTCGCCTACCGCTCCGAGCAGGACCCGGCACCGCTCAGCGAGCTCGAGCGGCTCCTCGTCCTCACCGCCTGCGCCGGGACGACCGGCTGGCACTACGCCATCATGCGCCACGCCCGCTACGCGCCGCACCTCGCCAACTACGCCGGCGGGGCGGCCGGGCGCACGTTCCCGTCGGCGGCCGGCTTCCACACCGCCGAGATCTTCTTCACCGACGACTCGGGCACGTACTTCATGCCGACGCGCGACGTCGGGGCGCTGGTCGATCCCGCGGTCGAGGATGTGACCCCCGAGCTCATGCTCGAGCGCCATGCCGGCCTCATCCGCAAGCTCTCCGACCAGCGCGTCCATCTGCCCCGCGAGGAGCCGTACATGGAGGGGCACAACACGTGGATCGCCAACCACGCCGGCTCGCTGCTCGTGACCCCGGTCGCCGACATCGCCCAGCACAACATCGCCAACCTGTGCTTCTTCACCCAGAACGGCTACTGCATCTACGACGACGTGAACCGGCGGCCGATCCCGGGCATGGAGCGGTTCCGCGGCCTGGTCGACGTCGACGACCCGCTGCCGCTCACGTTCCTCGAGCAGTACTCGGTGACCGAGGCGACGGCCGAGCTCGCATGCGCGGCCTTCTCGGGTGTGTTGATACTCCAGGCGATGGGGCTGGGCGGCTGGATGTTCGACGGGATCGACCGGCACACGATGCTGGGCGCCTCGGGTGATCCCGACGTGCCGGGGCTGGGGTTCCGCTTCGACCACGACGAGGATCGCTACCCGCTCCCGAACCCCACCGGGCTCGCGGGCGTGTTCGAGGCCTTCTGCCCGCCGCACCACGCAGACATGGCGGCGGCGGTCGAGGCGTTCGCCGAGCGCAAGTTCGGCCCGGGCGGGGTCTACAACCCCGAGACGCCGGGCGCCTGGAAGGAGTCCGACCGGATCCGCGGCGCGGCCCAGCCCTATGGCGAGGACTTCAAGGCCTGCGTCGCCCACCAGAGCCAGTACGTCTACGACGCGTTCGGGAAGTTCCCGGGTACGGTGCCGACGCTCTTCATCATGAACTACGTCCAGGCCCAGCACATCGACCTCGGCTTCTACGACCGGTTCTTCACGCCCGGCGCGTACCTGCCGACCCACGCCGAGCACATGGCCGTCTGGCATTGATCGAGCACGCGAACCCGGAGGGGCTCTATGCCGGAGCCCCGTACCACTACGCCGCGGTCGCGGACGCCGGGCGGATTGTGTTCGCCGCCGGCGCCTGCCCGATCGACGAGGACGGCGTGGTGGTGCCCGGCGGGATCGAGGCCCAGGCCGCGAAGGCCGTCGCGAACCTCTTTGTGGCGCTGGAGGCGGCGGGCGCGGCGAAGGACGACGTCCTGAAGACGACCGTCTACGTCGCCTCGTCCGAGCGGCCCGACCTGGTGCGCGCGTGGGAGGTCATCGCCGCCGCCTTCGCTCCGGCCCGCCCGCCGAGCACGCTGCTCGGAGTTGCCGTGCTGGGCTACCCCGACCAGCTGGTCGAGATCGAGGCCGTCGCCGTCGCAGGCTGAACAACCGGGGCCTGGCCGCACGGGTCATGCGCGGATTCGTGACGCCATGTCACGGGGTTGTTCCCGGACCTCGTCCACCGTGCGCCCCGATGAGCCGCTGGGACCAGGTCCACCTCCCCACCGGATCCAACTCCCGGACCTGGTCCAGCTGTTCAGGGCTGCAACACCGGGACAAGGTCCATTTCTACGGAAGCCGAACAACCGGGGCCTGGCCCCGAACGGGGCGAGGCCCCCATGGGTTCCTACGCTCCCACCGCCGCCAGCGCCGCCAGGTACGCCTCGTTCACGACCTCGGGCGAGCGGTGGGCCATGATCAGCCGGCCTGTCGCGCCCAGCATGGCGGCGTAGACGAGCTTGACAGGCGCCTGCTTCTCGGCGGCGTTGGCCGCGGCGGCCGCGTAGGCGGCGGGTGCGACCTCGACGAGGAACATCGTCTCGTCCTCGAGCAGCAGGTTCGCGACCCGCATCCGGTTCACGAGCTGGGCCTGGTTGGGGTCGACCCGGGTCACCACCTCGTGCGAGACGACCTGGGGCGGCTCGCGGTCGGCCGGCGTGGCTCCCAGGAGCTCGAGGACGGCCGCGCCTGCCTGGCGCACGACCGACGGGTCGGAGCCGTGCAGCTCGAGCGTCCCGTACTGGCGCTCGACGACCTGGAGCGCGGAGCGCACGCGGGCGTGCTTCACCGCCGCGTTCACGAGCGCGAAGACGCGGCTCGCCGGCGCCACCTCGACGTAGAGCTGCGCCATGCCGGCGTGGGGCGGGTCGCCCTGGCAGGTCTGGGCGACGTACGCGGCCCACTGCGGCTGCATCGAGTCGATCTCGACCCAGGCGCGCAGCTCGGCGGTCACGCTACTTCTGCGGGTCCAGGATGGCGACGACGGTGGCGTCGGTCGGGGCGCCGGCGGTCGCCTCGAGCTCGCGGGCGGCCGTTCCCAGGGCGACGAGGACGAGGTCGCCCTCGCCGGCGCCGAGGGTGTCGACCGCGACGAACTCGACGGCACCCTTCTCCTCGGCGCGCACCCGCAGGAGCTTGAAGTCGCGCAGCGCCGGAGCCTTGACGGTGGCGACGGCGTTCCCGGTCACGCGGCAGAGCTGCATCGCGTCCTCCTCATGTGCGCCCGCGCAGCTCGACGGCCCGGTCGAGCTGGTTCCAGGGCACGATCGCGTCCACCGCCGCCTGCACGCGGTCGACGGCCATCATCAGGTGCTCGATCACGACGGCGAACTCGCGGGTCGTGTCGGGCCGCCAGTCGCGCAGGATCTCGGCGGCCCGCCGCATCAGGGCGACCGTCTCGTGCATCTCCCACTTCGCCGTGCGGGCCGCGATCCGCTCGAGCAGGAGCGCCGAGACCTCGCACAGCTCCGGCAGGCGCATGTCGCCGTCGAGCGCCGCCTGCCGGCACACCTGGAGCTGCTCCCCCGCCCAGAAGAGGTCGAAGTTGCAGTAGAGCACGCAGGGCAGGTTGCCCATCGGCGGCAGCGTGAATTCGCGCAGCTTCGTCACGTCCGCCGGCTCGCCGAGCCAGCGCTCGCTCGTGAACTCGCGCAGCTCCTCGACCAGCGTTGCGGCGGAGACGTAGGGCATCAGTGCCCCGCCCCGTGACGGCGGTCTGGAGCTGGCGAGCGAAAACCGAGCGATGCTAGGACGCAGGGAGCGTCAATACTGAAGTATTGGCGCGACCGAGGACGACGCAGCGTGAAGGTTTGCAGCCGCCAGAACGGGCCAGTTGTGGCGGGGCGGGGCACTACGCCCGCTCCATCCTGACGGGCAGGTGGCCGGTCTCGAGCAGGCGCCGGCCGCAGCGGGCCAGGCCCTCCAGGTTCGAGCGCACCCGGGCGACGTAGGACACCTCGCCGAACGGCTGCGTCTCTCCGTAGAAGAGGCACAGCGTCTGCCGGCCGGGGTAGTAGCCGATGTCGCCGGCGACGACATCGGTCTTGCCGTTCTCCTGCTCGGCGAAGAACGGCACCATCACGATGGTCTCCTCGCCGGCGAACTTGGCGTGCACCATCGTCGAGTCGAGCGGCAGCACCGAGCGGATGTAGCCGCAGATGCGAGGGGCGTCGTCCTCGAGCAGATCCGCCTCGATGACCTCGCCCTCGCAGATGAAGCGGATTGCTGCCAACTAGTGCCCCCTCTCGTGACGTTGGGCTGGAGCTGGCGCGCGAAAACCAAGCGATGCTAGGACGCAGGGAGCGTCAATACTGAGGAAGTATTGGCGCGACCGAGGACAACGCAGCGCGCCGGTTTGCAGCCGCCGGAACAGTCCAGACGTTGCGGGAGGGGGCACTTACGCCTCTTGCCGCGAGGACATCGGAAGGACGCTCGCCACGTCGGCGTGCGGGCGCGGGATGAGGTGCGCCGACACCAGTTCGCCGGTCTTCTTGGCCGCGGTCGCGCCGGCGTCGATGGCCGCCTTGACCGCGCCCACGTCGCCGGTGATGGCGACGGTCACGTATCCGCCGCCGACGGACTCGCGGCCGACGATCTCCACGTTCGCCGCCTTCACCATCACGTCGGCGGCCTCGATCGCGGCCACCAGACCGCGGGTCTCGATCAGGCCCAATGCTCCGTCCATGTCACTCCTCCTCGGGGGTCGGGCTATGCATACCAGTCGAAGGTCTCCGTGCCTATGTTCACGTGCACGTTCTTGACCTCGGTGTACTCGTCGAGGGACTCCAACCCGAGGTCGTGGCCGGTGCCGCTCTCCTTGTAGCCGCCGAAGGGCGCCTCCGACGGGTAGACGCCGTAGTGATTCACCCAGATCGAGCCGGCGTCGAGCGCGTGCGCGACCCGGTGGGCGCGGGCGCCGTCGGCCGTCCAGATGCCGGCGGCGAGACCGTAGCGGACGTCGTTGGCGAGCCGGATCGCCTCCTCCTCGCCGTCGAACGGGATGATGACGACGACCGGGCCGAAGATCTCCTCCTGCGCGATCCGCATGTCGTTTCGCACGCCGGCGAAGACGGTCGGCTGGATGAAGTTGCCCTCGGCCAGCGCGGGGTCGTCCGGCCTGGTGCCGCCGGTGACGACGGTCGCGCCCTCGGAGGTGCCGATGTCAACGTACTCGAAGACGCGCTCGCACTGGCGCCGGTTGATGAGGGCGCCGAGCTGGGTCTCCCATAGGTGCGGGAGCCCGACGCGGATACGGCGGGCCCGCTCGGCGAACCGGGCCACGAACTCGTCGTGGACGGGCCGCTCGACGAGGACGCGCGAGCCGGCTGAGCACACCTCGCCCTGCGCCAGGTAGATGCCGAAGACCGAGCCGATCACCGCCCGGTCGAGGTCGGCGTCGGCGAAGACGACCGACGGCGACTTCCCGCCCAGCTCCAGCGAGACCCGCTTGATCGTCCCGGCGCCGCCGCGCATCACGGCCCGGCCGGTGGTGGTCGAGCCGGTGAAGGCGATCTTGTTCACGTCGGGGTGCTCGACGAGGGCGGCTCCGGCCACCTCGCCGAGGCCGGGTACGACGTTGAAGACGCCCGGCGGGATGCCGGCCTCGAGCGCCAGCCGGCCGAGCTCGAGGCTCGTGAGCGGGGCCAGCTCGGGGGCTTTGAGGACGACCGTGTTGCCCGCGGCGAGTGCGGCGGAGCCCTTGCGGCAGGCGATGTGGAGCGGGAAGTTCCAGGGGATGATCATCCCGACGACGCCGGTCGGCTCGCGGCGGACGTAGTCGAGCGAGGTGCGGGGGAGGGCGAGCACGCGCCCGGCCACCGTGCGGACGGCGCCGGCGAAGAACCGCCACGGGTCCCAGCACGCCGGGAGGTCGACGAGCGCCGCCTCGCGGATGGGCTTTCCGACGTCGTGGCTCTCGACCTGGGCGAGGTAGTCGCGCTCGTCCTCGATCAGCTCGGCCAGGCGCAGCATGAGCCGGGCGCGCTTGTCGGGGTCGAGATCGCGCCAGGCGGGGAACGCGGCCCGCGCCGCGCGGACGGCCTTGTCGACGTCCTCGGCCTGGGCCGCCGACACGTCGGCGATCGTCCGGTTCGTGGCCGGGTCGACGGTCGGCACGGTCGCCCCGCCGGCCGCCTCGACCCACTCGCCGCCGATCAGGAGCCGGGTCAGGAGCCGGTCGCGGTCGGGCGGTCCCGACACGGGGTCAGACCCCACGGATCTCGTTTCACCGACTCGTCGCGGAGTCGTTGCACTCGGCCGGTCGTGGACCAGGCCGGCCAGCGCGGGCGCGGGGAGGCCGCCCGCCTGGGGCGGCGGAGGGATGACCTGGGGCGGCGGCTCGCCGGTCGAGTACGTCGATCCCTCGACCAGCCGGATGCCGTGCAGGCGCACGGCGTCGACGGCGGCGTCGGTCAACACCGTGTGCTCGCGCAGCATCAGCTCCCGCTCCCCCGAGGCTGCCAGCTGTCGGATCTCGTCGGCCGTGACGAAGTGCTTCACCGGATGGCCAAGACTACCTTGCCGATCCGCTCCGGATTGACCAACCGGCGATGGGCCTCCGCGGCCTCCTCGAGCGGGAGGATCGAGTCGATGACCGGACGCCAATTGGCGGTCGCGAGATGCGCCAGCAGTGCGTCGAACTCGCGCGGGCTCCCCATTGTCGTGCCCTGGATCCGGCGCCACTCGAGGAAGACCTCGGCGAGGTCGACGCTCGCGGGCTCGCGCGAGGTGTCTCCGAAGCTGACGAGGACGCCGCCGCGCACGAGCGTCCCGATGACGGCATCCAGGCCCGACCCGCCGGTGCTGTCGACGGCCGCGTCGACCTGTCCGACCCGCTCGGGCCACTCCGCGTCGTGGTAGTCGAAGGCCTCGGCGGCGCCCAGCTCGAGCGCCCGTGCAACCTTGGGGTCTGACCCCGATGTTGCGACGATCGTCGCGCCGAGTGCGGCGCCGATCTGGACGAGGAACGTCGCGACGCCGCCGCCCGCCCCGGTGACGAGGATCCGCCGGCCCGGGCCGGCGCCGGCCAGCCGAAGTGCCCGCCACGCCGTGAGCCCGGCGAGCGGGAAGGCGGCGCACTCGTCCCACGACCACCCGGCCGGCCGCGGCCGCGCCTGGTGCGCGGCGACGACGATTCGCTCGGCGTACGTTCCCTGGTCGGGCCGGCCGAGGATGCGGAAGTCCGGGCCCGGCTCGTCCTCGCCCGGGCCCCAGTCGAGGGCCGGGTTGATGACCACCTCGTCGCCGGCCGCCACGCCCTCGACGCCGGAGCCGACCTCCGAGACGACGCCCGCCCCGTCCGACCCGAGCACCGCCGGGAGCGGTCCCGGCCGGCCCTCGCGGATCCAGACCTCGCGATGGTTGAGCGCCGCCCGGACGAGGTCGACCGCCACCTGCCCGGGCCCCGGCGCGGGATCCGGCACCGTCGCGGGCTCGAGCACCTCCGGCCCGCCGTGGGCCGTGAGCAGGACGGCCCTCACGCCAGCTCCCCGAACCGGTCGGCGAGCGCTTCGAAGATCAGCCGGTAGCGGCGGTGGCCGTCCGCAGACGCCTCGGCGCCGGCCGGGTCCGGCTGGTGCGTCTGGGTCGCGATCCGCGACATGGCTTCCGCCGCCGCGGCCGTCGAGGGATGGAGCCCCGACCCGGAGGCGGCAAGCATCGCCGCGCCGCGAGCGGTGGTCTCGACGTCCTCAGACCAGGTGACGGGTACGCCGGTCGCGTCGGCTCGCATCTGGCGCACGAGCGGCGAGCGCGCCCCGCCGGCGACGCACACGATCTGCGACGGCTCCAGGCCGGCGTCCGCGATCGCCTCGACCACGTCGCGAAGCGCGTAGGCCGAGCCCTCGAGCAGCGCCCGCGCCAAGTGCGCCAGGCCGTGGGCGGGGGTGAGCCCGTACCAGCCGCCGCGCGCCTCCGCCTCCCAGCGCGGCGCCATCGCGCCGCCCATCCAGGGCAGGAAGACCAGGCCGTCCGCCCCCGCCGGCGCCTCGGCGGCCAGCGCGTTCAGGCCCTCGTAGTCGAGCCCGCCGCCGAGCTGGTCGCGGAACCAGCGGTAGGACGCGCCGGAGGCCCAGCCCGGGTTCTCGAGCAGCCAGCGGCCGGGGGCGGCGTGGGGATGGCACTCCGCGATCCGGGTGGCGTCGCGAAGGGGCCGGTCGGCCACCGCGCACACCGGCTCGGCCGTCCCCAGGACGTCGCAGACCATGCCCGGCTCCACGAGCCCCGCCCCGAGCGTCGCGGCCATCTCGTCGCCGCAGCCGCACACGACGGTCGTGTCGGGCGGAAGGCCGGTGTTGGCCGCGAACCCGGCCGTGATCTCGCCGACCGGCTCGTCCGCACCGATGACCGGCGGCAGCCGCCCTGCATCGATCCCGAACGCCGCCAGAAGGCGCTCGTCCCACTCGCCCGAGTCCGGGTCGAGCGCCATGGTCGACGACGCGTTCGAGCGGTCGACGGCGTCGGCGTCGCAGGCCACCCGCACCATGTAGGCGCCGGGGAGGAGGTAGCGGTCGGTGCGCGCGTCCTGGTCCGGGCGCTCGCGCGCCACCCAGGCGATCTTGGCCGCGACGTGCGAGCCGTCGAGGTTGCACCCCGAGCGGGCGTACCACTCGTCTGGCCCGATCCGCTCCTCGGCCGCCCGGCAGAGCGGGTCGGCGCGGCGGTCCATCCAGATGATCGCCGGCCCGGCCGGCTGGCCGTTTCGGTCGACGCAGACCAGGCCGTCGAGCTGCGACCCGAACGAGATCGCCCGCACCCGGCGCAGGTTGACGCGGGCCGAGAGGTCGCGGAAGCCGTTCACGACCGCCGCCCGCCAGTCGCGCGGGTCCTGCTCGGCCCATCCCGGTCGCGGGTAGGAGAGCGTGTGCGGCTGGTAGGAGGTCGCCAGCCGCTCGCCGCCCGGGTCGAAGACGGCCAGGCACGAGCCCTGCGAGCCGACGTCGATCCCGCAGATGAGATCCGGGTCGGTCATCGGGCGGCGGCGGCCGCCCCCAGCTCCTCCAGCGCCCGCTCTGCCGTCCATCGGTCGACGATGACGCGCTTCAGGGCGCGGGCCATCGCCTCGGGGCTCTCGTGCATGAAGATGTTGCGCCCGACGCTGCACCCGACGGCGCCGGCCTCCATGGCGTGCTGCTGCCGCGTCAGGAGCTCGGCCTCGGTGATGCGCGAGCCGCCGGCGAGCACCGTCGGAAGCCCGGCCGCGGCGGCGACGAGGCGCGCGTACTCCTCGCCCGACCCCGGCCAGTTCGTCTTGATGATGTCGGCGCCCAACTCCGCGCACAGGCGCACGTTTCGCAGCAGGTAGTCGGTCCCCAGCTCGGCGGTCGTGCCCGAGTAGGCGCTCGGCCACTCCGCCTCGGCGATGAACGGCATGCCGAGCTCGTCGCACGCCGAGCCGACCTCTGCCAGGCGCTCGATCATGTCCTGCTCGGTGTCGGTGCCGAGCGCCACGTAGAGGACGACCGCGTCCGCGCCGGAGCGCAGGGCCTCCTCGACCTCGGCCACGGCCGCGATGCTCGGGTTCTCGCCGGGATGGGCCGACGCCGACAGCATGTACGCGACGGCGGTCGTCTGGCTCAGCTCGGCGGCGGCGATCCGGGCCATGCCCCGGGACAGCATGAGCACGTTCGCGCCGCCGGCCACCGCCTCGGTGACGCGCGCGCGGATGTCGGCGAGCGGGTCGAGGAACACGGGCGACGTCATCCCATGGTCGAGCGCGCAGATGACGGACGTGTTCGTCGGGTCGTTCAGGACCCGCTTCAACCGGATGGTCTTGCCCAGGCTCATGTGTCCTCCTCGCGGTGGTCGGCGCAATTCAACCAGATCAGAGCCGCCCGGCTCTCAGGCAGTTTTCACGAGCCTCTCATCTGCGCTCGCGCATACTGGGGATGGTGACAGCGGAGCGCCTCCTACGGTTCACCCGCACCGAGCGTGCCGCACACTGGCTCGTGGTCGTCGCGTTCGCGGCGATCCTGCTCAGCGGGACGCAGATGCCGCACACATGGGATGCCGACCAGCCGGTGGTCGACCTCCACGTCGGCTCCGCGGCGATCCTCGTCGCGGGGCTCGTGCTGCTGCTCTGGCGGGCCGACGGCGCGGCGCTCACCCGGACCGGGATCCAGCTTGCCACCACCGAGCCCGGCGACGCTGACTGGCTGCGCGGCGTGCCCGAGCGGCTCCGCACCGGAGCGCCCCCGCCGCCCGTCGGGCGCTTCAACGCCGGGCAGAAGCTGAATGCCCGGCTCTCGGCGCTCGGCCTCGCCGTGCTCTACGCCACCGGTCTTGCGCTCCTCCTCGCCGGCCGCGGCCTGCCGCAGGGTCCGCTGCACACCCTGACGACGGTCGCGCTCTGCGGCCTCCTGTCGGGGCACGTCTTCATGGCCGTGCTCAACCCCGCCACGCGGCATGCGCTGCGCGGCATGACGCTCGGCGACGTCGACCGCGGCTGGGCGGAGCACCATCATCCGCTCTGGGTCGCAGCGGTCGACCGCGAAGCTACGGTGCGGCGAAGCGACCTGGACGTGGACGATGGCCCCTGAAGGGATGCCGGCAAGACGGGCGTTTGCCCCGTCGGACTGGGAGACGGGCTGGACCGCCTCCCGCGGCACTACGGCGTAACGACGACCTTCAGCGCGGCGCCGCTTCGGATGCGCGGGAACGCCTCGGGCGTCTCGTCGAGCGAGACGACGTCGGTCACGACGCCGCGGATGTTCGCGGTGTTCTGCTCGAGCATGTCGAGCGCCTGCACCTGGTCGCGGTAGCGCGAGGCGTAGCTTCCCAGCACGGCCACCTCGCGGTAGTGCAGGACGTTCGACGGGAAGTCGATCGTGGTCGTGCCCTTGGGGAGCCCGCCGAAGAAGAGGACGCGCCCGCGCGGCGCCGCCATCTCCATGGCCTGCTCCTGGGCGCGGGCGTTCGAGCACGCGACGATGACCCGCTCGGCGCCGTCGCCGGTGTCGGAGCGGATGTGCTCGACCGGGTCGACGGCGGACGTGTCGACGTAGCGGACGCGGTCGTCCTGGAGCACGGTGTGGGCGAGCTCGAGCCGGCGGGCCTCGGTCTCGAGCAGGTAGACGGTGCCGGCGCCCTGGGCCAGGGCGAGCGCGACGTGGGCCGTGCCGACGGGGCCGGCCCCGATCACCACCGCCCGCAGGTCGAGGCCCACCTCGAGGTCCTTGTGCCCGCAGATCGCGTCCGAGAGCGGGTCGGCGAACGTGGCGTGGACGGCGTCGAGGCCCTCGGGGATGACGAAGATGTTCTTGAGCGCGACGTGGGGGATGGCGACCAGCTCCGCGTAGGCGCCCTGGTAGTCGAACCCCATGAGCCCGCCGTGCTGGCACAGGTGCTCGTTTCCCGTGCGGCAGAGCGTGCAGGCTCCGCAGTAGAGCGTCGAGATCACGTGGACGAGGTCGCCGGTCGTCGCGCGCAGGTCGCCGTCGGCGTCGGGCCCGACCTCGAGCACCTCGCCGCAGATCTCGTGGCCGAGCACTGCGCCGGGCTCGATGCGGCGGTCGCCGTTGTAGAAGGTGCGGACGTCGGTGCCGCAGATGCCGCAGGCGACGACGCGAAGCAGCGCGCCGTCGGCCGGGCAGGTCGCGTCGGGCACCACACCGAGCTCCATCTCGCCCGGCCCATTCCAGATCGCCGCTCGCATCGCGGCGCGATCTTACCGACCGCGCGCCTGGGTGCGCCCGACGCAGCAGCTGCGGCCGACGCGGCACACCGCCGCGTCGACGACCCGGAGAAGCCGCAAGACCCCGCGCATGCCAGCAGGGTAGTGCAAGAACGGGGTCAGGCACCAATTTTGCATATGCTCACGCTGTGGCCGGAGCCAGCGTCACCGCCGCCCGCCAGCAGGGGCTTGCCGACCTGTACGCCGCCGAACGGCAGCAGAAGGACAACCTCTGCGGCTGCTTCTGGGGCTCGCTCGTCCTGCGCGCCGCCGGCGTCGACGTCGACCAGGACGAGGTCGCGGCCGCGGCCGGCGCCATCCTCCCCGGTGGCGACCCGCAGACCCACGTCGCGCCCGGCGCGACGCCCCGAAACGACTATCGCGTCGAGCTCGCGGTCGACCCGACCCCGGGCGTGGGCGGCACCTCGGCGCCGGGGGTCGCGCGGGCGATCGAGCGGCTGGCTGGCGGCCGGCTCGCCGCGATCCCGGTCGCCGGCCCGTGGACGGCCGAGACCGTGACGGCCCTCATGGACGCTGCGGCCGACGCGACCCTCGTCGCCAACGTCCGCACCGGGCTGTTCTGGGGCTCGCGCCCCGGCCCGGCCATCGTCCTCGCCCACCTGCGCGGCGAGGCCGTGGAGCCGCCGCCGGCCGACTGGGACGTCGGCCACTTCGTGAACTTCGCGGCGCTCGTGCGCGGGCCGGCGGCCGACCTGGTCGTCGTCCGCGACACCTACCAGGAGCTCGGCATCGCCGGCCACCACCTCCAGCCGCCCGACCGGGTCGCCGCGTCGCTTCGCCGCGACGACGGCCACGAGGGCGGCGTGCTCGCCGTGATCGGCTCGGCCCGGGGGGCCGCCCTGCGCGAGCGGCTGGAGGGCGACGGCTTCGAGCTTCGTCATTGGCACAACGGCACACCGGATCCGGAGGGAACCACCTGATGGCAAAGACCGCCACCGCCTCGACGCTGGACACCATCGAGATCTGGCGCGGCGACGGCATCCGCTACGTCCGCTTCGAGCTCCCCGACATGCACGGCACGAGCCGCACCAAGATCGTGCCGATCGCGCAGGCCGCCGGCTACTGCGAGGAGGGGCTCAACATGTACGGCGGGGCGGCGGTGCTGGACTCGCGCTCGGACGTCGTCCCCGGCACGCTCTACCACGAGGAGATCGGCTACGGCGATCAGCGGCTGATGCCGGATCCCGAGACGGCCGCGGTGGTGCCGTGGGCCGAGGCCACCGCCCGCTTCATCTGCGACTCGCAGTTCGTCGGCGGCGAGCCGCTCAGGGCGCTGCCGCGCTACGTCTTCCGCCGTCAGCTCGAGCGCTGCCGCGAGATGGGCTTCGAGCCGGTACTCGGCTTCGAGCCCGAGTTCTACGTCCTGCACCTCGACGGGACGCCGCTCTTCACGGGCTACCAGATCTTCAACCCCGTCCGGAACACGTTCGTCCCCATGATCACCGAGCTGATCGACCACATGAACGCGTTCGGGATCGAGATCATCACCGCCAACTGCGAGTACGCCGGCTCGCAGTGGGAGATCAACTTCCGGCCCGGGGCCGGGCTGGCGGGCCCCGACAATGCCTTCTCGTTCAAGAACGCGACGAAGGAGATCGCCCATGCGCACGGCCTGAACGCGACGTTCATGTCGAAGCCGTTCGCCGACGGCGCCGGCTCTGGCTGCCACGCGCACGTCAGCCTGACGAGCCTGGACGGCGGCGAGAACGTGTTCGGCGACGACTCCGACCCGGAGGGCACGTCCGGCCTCTGCCGCCAGTTCATGGCGGGCCAGATCCGGCACGCGCGCGGGATCTACACGCTGCTTGCGCCGACGGTGAACTGCCTGAAGCGACGCCGGACGCACACGTTCAGCCCCACGAACATCTCGTGGGGCACCGAGGACCGCACCGCGTTCCTGCGGATCAAGAGCGGCTCGGCGTCGAATCGCCACATCGAGAACCGGGCGCCGACCGCGCTCTCGAACCCGTATCTGGTCGGCGCGGCGATGCTGGCAGCCGGGCTGAACGGGATCGAGGAGGAGCTCGAGCTCGAGCCCGCGGCGAACGCGCCGGCCGAGGAGGACCCGTCGAAGGAGCCGCTCCCCACGTCGGTGCGCGAGGGACTCGACGCGCTCGAGACCGACCCGAAGCTGGTCGACGCGCTCGGCCAGGACTTCGTAACCGCGTACACCACGATGCGCAGGTACGAACTGCAACGATTCGACGACCACGTCACCGACTGGGAGCGGCAGGAGTACACCGAGGTCTTCTGAGGGAGGTTGCGCATGACCGCCGAGGAACGTGAGCTGCGGGGCGAGCTGCATGAGCTCGCCGGGAACGACAGAGGGCGCCGCCTGCTGCAGCTGGCGCTGCGCGGGATCGACCGCGGCGAGGCCGAGGTCACGGCCGGCTGCTGGACGGACCACGGCGTCGCGGGCTGTCTCTTCCAGCATGCCTACTGGCAGGGTGTCCGCGAGGGCGTCTTCCGCGACGAGGGCCGGCCGGGAGACTGGATCGGATCGCTCGTCGGCTCGCGCGGGCACGCGACGGTCCTGAACGCGATCGGCGCCTTCGACCGGCTCGCCAAGCGGCATCACGCCGACCGCACGCCGCGCAGGATCCTGCCCGACAAGGTCGAAATCCGCACCGGTGAGTGGCGGCAGGTCGTCGAGCGGATGCTCGTCGAGGCGCTCGCCGATTCGCAGGCTGCGACTCCCGCGCGCAATCCCGTCCCGGCCTGAGCCGTCTCGCATTCCACAACATGCGCGGGAGCCGTTGCCAAAGCTGCCGCAATGCTGTAAAAACGATGGTCTCTTCCTGTTTCTCTTCCCGAAGGAGGTCACGTGGACAGTGAGCACGGGGGCATGAGCACCCGCCACGAGGGGATGATCCCTGTGGAGAGTGTCGACGTTTCCCAGCGCACAGACGTGCACAAGCTGCACGGGGGCGCGGTCGGGCTCCTCGGAGTCCTGTTCCTCACCGTGACGGGGTCAGCGCCAATCTCGGCGATGCTCTTCAATACCCCGCTCTCGGTCGGCTACGGCAACGGTCTCGGCACCCCGGCCGGCTTCGCCTTCGCCACCGTCATCCTCACAATCTTCTCCGTCGGGTTCGTCGCGATGGCCCGCAAGGTCACCGCGGTCGGCGGGTTCTACAGCTTCATCAGCCACGGCCTCAGCCGCGAGCTGGGCATGGCGGCGGGGTTCGCCATGGTGGTCGCGTACTCGGTGTTCGAGGCGTCGCTGTGCGGAGGCTTCGCGTTCTTCGCGACGGCCAAGCTCGACCAGTACGGCCACCATGTGGCGTGGTACTGGCCGGCGCTGTTCATGGTCGTGCTGATCTCCGTGCTGGCGTACTTCGACGTCCACATCTCGGCCCGCGTCCTGGGCCTCGCCCTCATCACCGAGGTCCTCGCGCTCCTGATCTTCGACCTGGTCGTCTTCGCCCAGGGCGGGGAGAACATCCAGGCCGGCGCCATCAACCCGCTGAACGCGTTCTCGGATCTCCCGGCCTCCGGACACGGCAGCTCGGCGGTGGCCGCGGGCGCGTGGGCGGTCGGAGTGTTCTTTGCGTTCTGGTCGTGGGTCGGCTTCGAGATGGCGCCGAACTACGGCGAGGAGTCGAAGGATCCCAAGCGGATCGTGCCGCGGGCGATGTACATCTCGGTCGTCGGCCTCGGGATCTTCTACACGATCACCTCGTGGGCGGCGCTCTCGGCGTACTCCTCGACTGCGGCTGCGGCCGTCGTGGCGGTCGGAACTCCCGCCCAGTTCTACCTGACCCCGGCGAAGGAGTTCGGGAATCAGTTCCTGAGCGACGTGATGAGCTATCTGATCATCACGGGCGCGTTCGCGTGCGGCATGGCCTTCCACAACACCGCGGCCCGCTACTTCTACTCGCTGGGCCGTGAGAAGGTGCTGCCGCACCAGCTCGGCCGCACACACGAGCGGCACAAGAGCCCGCACATCGCCTCGACGACCCAGTCGGTCATCGCGGCGCTGATCGTCATCGCGTTCGCGCTGTTCGCGACCGTCGCCGCGAAGTCGGACGCCGCGACGTCGATCGCCTACACGCAGCTCTACGGCCTGATGGCGTTCATGGGCGTCGTCCTGATCCTGTTCATCCAGGCGCTCGTCTCGGTGGCGATCTGGAACTACTTCCGGACGCACCACCCGACCGAGCACCGGCTCTGGAACCACACGATCGCACCGCTCATCTCGGTGATCGGCCAGCTGGCGGTGCTGTTCGTGGCCATCGACAAGATCGACTTCCTCGGCGCGGGATACACGTACGCGTGGTATCTGGTGGCGATCGACGTCATCGTCTTCGTCGGTGGCTACGCATACGCGGTCTACCTGAAGGGCGCGGATCGGGCCAAGTACGAGACCATCGGGCGCATGATCAACGAGGGTCTCTAGCAGCACCTGCCTGAGGGGCGTCCGCAGCACGCGGGCGCCCCTCTCGCGTTTAATGGCGCGTGATGCAGGGTCGAGTGCAGGACAGGGTGTGCGTCGTGACGGGCGCCGCCGCGGGCATCGGCCGGGCGGTCGCCGGCAGGCTGGCCGAGGAGGGCGGCCGGGTCGCCCTGGCCGACATCGACGCCGCGGGCGCCGAGCGGGCGGCGGCCGAGATCCCCGGGTCGGCGCCGTTCGCGGTCGACGTGACCGACCCGCGGTCGGTCGAGGCGCTCTACGCCGCGGTGCGCGACCGGTTCGGGTCGGTCGACGTCTGCCACAACAACGCGGGCATCCTGCTCCCCGACGACACCGATCCGCCCGCGACCGAGCTCGACGTCTGGCACCGGATCCTCGCCGTCGACCTGACGGGCGTCTTCCTCTGCATGAAGTACCAGCTGCCGCACATGCTCGAGACGGGCGGCGGCTCGATCGTCAACATGAGCTCGATGGTGGCGCTGATCGGGTCGGCGACGCCGCAGACCGCCTATGCCGCGGCCAAGGGCGGCGTCCTCGCGATGACGCGCGAGGTCGCGATCACGTACGCGCGGAGCGGCATCCGCTGCAACGCGCTCTGCCCGGGGCCGGTCGACACACCGCTCTTCCGAAACGCGCTCGCCGGCGACGAGGGTGGCCTGGAGCGGCGGATGGTGCACATCCCGATGGGGCGGCTGGGCGCGTTCGAGGACATCGCGGGCGCCGTCCTCTACCTGGCGAGCGACGAGTCGGCCTGGACGACCGGGCAGGCGCTCGTCGTCGACGGCGGGATCACCGCGGCCTACACGACGCCCGCATGAGGGCGGACGTCGCGATCGTCGGGGCGGGGCTCTTCGGCTCGTCGCTGGCCGTCGCGCTGGCACGGGAGGGGATGAGCGTCGCGCTCTACGAGAAGGCGACGCCCGGGGCGGGCGATACCGGGCGCTCCTTCGGGATGGTGCGGGCGCACTACTCCAACGAGGTGACCGTACGGCTGGCGAAGCGGGGGATCGAGCTGCTCGCCGGCGACCGGCGCTCGGGGTACGTCCGCACCGGGTACATGCTGTCGGTGGCCGAGCGTGACCGGGACGCCTGCGCTCGGAACGTCGAGCTGGGCCGCTCGCTCGGCGTCGACTCGCGCCTGCTCGACCCGGAGCAGGTCGCCACCGTCGAGCCCGCGCTTCGCACCGACGGGATCGCGGCCGCGGCGCACGAGCCGGACGGCGGCCTCGTCGACCCCGGCCGTATGACGCTCGCCTGGTTCGCCGAGGCGCTCTCGCTCGGCGTCCAGCCCCGGCTCGGCGCGGAGGTAACCGACCTGGATGCGCTCGACGCCGACACGGTCGTCGTCGCTGCGGGCGGGTGGACGTCGCGCCTGCTCCCCGACCTCCCGATCGCGCTCAAGCGGATCGACGTGGCCCGCGTGCGGCCGCTTCGGGTATCTGTCGTCGTCTCGGACACGGTCACGAACGTGGTCGTGCGGCCGCATGTGGGGGACATGGCGTGGGCGGTCGCCTACCGCGAGCCGGAGGGCTACGCCGACCGCGACGAGGCGCCCGATCTCCCCGAGGATTCCTATCGCGCGTCGGTCGCCCAGGCGCTCGCCGCGCGCTACCTGCGTGGTGGCGAGGCGGCGTGGGTCGACGGCTGGACCGGCGCGTACGACTCCACGCCCGACTGGAACCCGGTCGTCGGGGTCGTCCGCGACGGCGTCTACGCGATTGCCGGCATGTCCGGCCACGGGCTGAAGCTGGCGCCCGCGATCGCGGAGTGCGTCGCGGCGGAGCTGGCCGGGCGCGAGCCGCCGATCGACCTGCATCCGCTGCGGTTCTCGCGGTTCGCCGAGGGCGATCTGCTGCATCTGACATACGGGCCGAGCGCAAGGGCGTGAGCGCTTGCCGGAGGTGCTGCCGTTCCTCGCGATCGCCGTCTTCGTGGTCGTCACGCCCGGCGTCGACACCGCGCTCGTGACGAAGAACGCGCTGCTCCACGGCCGCCGGGCCGCGATCCTGACCGCGCTCGGAGTGAACGCGGGGATCGCGGTGTGGACGACGGCCTCGGCGTTCGGCCTCGGCGCGCTCCTTCACCGCTCCGAGGCGCTTTTCACGGCGGTCAGGCTGGTCGGCGCCGCCTACCTCGTCGTGCTCGGCGCCCAGGCCGTGTGGTGGTCGTGGCGGCGCGGGCACCCGGTCGCTCCCGAGATCGCACCCAGCCGCCGCTCGCCGTTCGTCCAGGGCATCCTGAGCAACCTCCTGAACCCCAAGATCGCCGTCTTCTTCACGAGCTTCCTGCCGCAGTTCGTCTCGCCCGGCGGCCCGGTGCTCGGGCAGCTCCTCCTGCTCGGCTTCCTCTTCAACCTGCTCGGGCTGGCCTGGCTCCTCGGCTGCGCCGTCCTCACGAGCCGCGTCGGCGACGCGCTCCGCCGCCCTCGGGTGAGGGCCGCCCTGGAGCGCGTCACCGGGTGCGTGCTGATCGCGTTCGGTCTGCGGCTGGCTACGGAGCGCCGCTGAGGATCTCGGCGGCCAGCTGCGGCGAGACGTTGCCGCCCGAGATGACGAGCACGACCCCGGACGAGCCACGTACATCGAGCTTCCCGGACAGGAGGGCAGCGACGCCGACCGCCGCACCGGGCTCGCACGCCAGCTTGGCCCGCTCGTAGAGGAAGCGCATGCCCTCGCGGATCTCCTCGTCGGAGACCAGGACGACGTCGTCCACCAGCCGCGAGCACACCTCCAGCGCGATCGTCCCCGCGACCGGCGAACGCAGGGCGTCTGCGATCGTCGGGCCCGGGACGGCTGGGACCGGATGGCCGGCATCGAGCGCGGTTCGCATCGCGCACGAGAGCTCCGGCTCCACGCCGATCACGCGGGCGCCGGGGCGCAGGCCCTTCACCGCCGTCGCGATCCCTGCGATCAACCCGCCGCCGCCGATCGGCACGATCACCGTGTCGGCGTCCGGCGCGTCCTCGACGATCTCGAGCCCGACCGTGCCCTGGCCGGCGACGATCAGCGGGTCGTCGTAGGGATGCACGATCACGCGCCCCGTCTCGGCCGCGATGGCGCCCATGCGCTCGAGCGCCTCCATGCTGTCGGCCGACTCCAGGTCGACCGTCGCGCCGTAGCCGCGGGCGGCCGCGACTTTGGCGGGGCTGGCGTCTGCCGGCATGAGGACGAGCGCGTCGACTCCCTCGTCACGAGCGGCGAGTGCCAGCGCCTGGGCGTGGTTCCCGGCCGAGATCGTGATGGTGCCGAGCGCGCGCTCCTCGGGGGTGAGCGCGCGCAGGCGGTTGAACGCCCCGCGCGGCTTGAACGCCCCGATCCGCTGGAAGAGCTCCGCCTTGAGCCACACCGGCGCGCCGCAGCGCTCCGCGAGCGTGGCCGACGTGAGCATCGGCGTGCGGTGCACGTGGCCGGCGATCGCCTCCGCGGCGGCCTGGACGTCATTCAGCGTCGGTGACTCTGCCATTTGGCAATGCTCGCACAGAGCCGAACCCCATGGAGCCAGGCCGAAGTGCGTGGTCCCGCCGGCCAGGTCGATACCAGGTATCGCATCGAAACCGTCGCGGAGGTGCAACGCCCGCCGAGGCGGGTCTGACCCCGGTGGCCCGCCATCAGGCGAGCGCGCGCATGAGCCACACCGCCAGCACGCGGGCGCAGCGGGCGACGTCCTCGAGCGCGACGTGCTCGTCCGGAGCGTGTGCCAGGTTGGGGTCGCCCGGGCCGTAGAGCACGGTCGGCGTCGCGCCGTGGTCGATCAGGAGGCGCGCGTCGGCCCCATAGGGGACGCCCAGGAAGTCGGGCAGCTTGCCGAGGACATCGCGGGCCGTCTCGGCGAGGCCCCACGAGAGCGGGTGGTCGTTCGCGACGGACGCCGAGGCGAACCGGCCGCCCGTGATCTCGACGGTCGCCGGGTGGTCGCGCAGCCACTCGTCGGCCGCGCACCCCTCCGAGACGACCGCGCGCAGCTCGGCCTCGGCCTCCGCCACCGTCTGGCCGACCCGCACGCCGTAGCGGCCCTCGGCGACGAGCCGGTCGGGGACGGTCGACGACCACTCGCCGGCGCTCACGCGGCCGATCGACGTCGGGTAGGGAAGCCCCGTCTCGCGCATCGCGCGCATGGTCTCGGCCTCGTTTCGCTCGCGCTCGTTCGCCTCGAGCGCGCGCATGACCGGCCACAGCTTCTCGACGGCCGAGACGCCCTCGCGCCGGAACGCGGCGTGCGCGCTTCGGCCCTCGATCGTGAGCGTGAACGTGATCGCGCCGGCCTGGGCGGTCACGATCTGGAGGTCGGTCGGCTCGGTGATGACCGCCAAGCCGCCCGCGTACCCCGCCCGGATCGCCGCGAGCATCCCGGCGCCGCCGTCCTCCTCGCCCGGAACGGTGAGCAGGATCGCCTCGCCGCCCAGCTCGGCCTCCGACTCGACGAGCGCCCGCATCGCCGCCAGGCCCGCGACGACGCCCGCCTTCATGTCGCACGCCCCGCGGCCGAAGAGCAGGCCGTCGGCGATCCGCGGCTCGAACGGCGGCGACGTCCACTGCAGCTCGTCTCCTCCGCCGACGACGTCCACGTGGCCGGCGACGATCGCCCGCCGGCCGCTGCCGCCATCGCCGATCCGGCCGGCCACGACCGGGTGCGAGTCGCGCGCCACCTCGACGCCGGGGAAGTCGGGGTCGGAGGCCAGATCGGCCGCCGCCACGTCGACCCGCTCGACCTCCAGGCCGGCCGTCGTCATCCGCAGGGCCATCTCGGTCTGCACCTCGCCCTCCGAGCCGGTCAGGCTGGGGTGCGCCACGACGGCCGCCAGATCGGCGGCGATGCGGTCGCGATCCACGGCCCCGACGGCGGCCAGCTCGGCCGGGGTCAGATTCTTCATCCCCGAAGGATCGGGCGGGTGATGCAGGTCGGGCCGCCTGAGCCGTTCACGCACACCTCGGTGCCGGGGAACGTGTGCACCTCGCAGCCGCGGTCGAGGAGCCCGCGCTGAGTGACCGGGTTGCCCTCGACCATGACGACCACGCCGGGCCGCACGGCCAGGATGTTGCAGCCCTGGCTCACGATCTCCTCCTCGGGCACCGGGACGAGCGCCACGCAGCGCTCGCCGAGCAGCTCGTAGAGGCCGACGGGGAGCTGTGGGAGGAAGACGACGGCCAGATCGTCGGCGATCGGCGAGATGACCGAGAGCAGGTGCAGGCACTCGGCCGGGCCGTTCCCGTAGGGGACGTCGAAGACGTGCACCTCGCCGCCCACGAGCTCGGTCAGGCGGGCCGCGCCGGCCCGGTTGGTGCGAAGCGACCGGCCGATGCAGAAGACGTCGGGCCGCAGCCAGAACGTGTCGCCGCCGTCGGCCGTCTCGCCCTCGCCCAGCGCGCCGATGACGGGGATGTCGTGCCCGGCTGCCCACTCGAGGAGCGGCGCCGCCTCGCCCTGCCGGGTGGGCTTTCCGGACCGCAGGCCGATCATGCCGCGGTCGGTGACGAGGGCCGGGTCGAAGGTGTAGGTGAGGTCGGGGCTCTCGGTCTCGGCGTCCAGCTGGTGGACACGCACGCCCAGGTCGGCGAGCACCTCGCAGAAGGCGTCGTGCTGGCGCTGCGCCGCGGCCAGGTCGACCGGGTGCAGGAACCCATGCACCGGGTTGTCGTACGCGGCCCCGAAGGCAGGCCCCGGCCGCTTCACGACGACGTCGTGGAGGGGTGCGGTCATGCTCTGGGCGCCGAAGAGGCGGGCGGCGGGCGTCGTCTGGCTCATGCGGTCAGTGGCGGATCAGCGCAATGGTACGGAATCCGGCGGGCGTCCGGTAGCCAACCCCCACAGCTGCTTCGTCCCCGGGATCACCGCGATGGCCGCGAGCTGGTTCGTGGCCTTGCATCCGGCGCCGTCGGTTGGTGGACCGCACGACGAGCGTCCCCTGGTTCGTGCGGCCCGACGGCGTAGACCACCTGCGTGCTGGGCAGCCGGCCGACCTCGTTCAGCACGTCCTGCCCGCCGCTGGGGTTCGGGCTCGCCACCGCCGACCACGCCGCTGCATGCGCGGCGGGAGCGCGGCGGCGGCGAGGAACGCGGCCGCGAGCAGCACTGAGACGTGACGATGTGCCCGCACCGCTCACTAGACTAGCCGGGATGGCTGAGGAGCACGATTATCGCGAGCAGTACAACCAGGCCGTGAGCAGGGCAGTGGCCGGCGAGGTGGGGGCCTATCCCGACTTCGACCGCCACCGCCAGGAGACCGTCTGGCGGCTGCTCTCCTCCGACCGCCAGTCGCTGCTTCGGTTCTGCCAGCGGCAGGGGATCTCGGTCGGTCGGATGGAGACGATGAAGACGCTGAAGAGCCCGAAGCCCCTGTTCCAGCTGATCGCGGCCGGCCACGACGCGGACACCGTGGCCAAGTGGGTCCGGCGCGGGTGAGCCGGCTGATCGTCGTCGACTTCGACGGCACGATCACCGAGCGCGACACCCTCGACGAGATGTGCCGGATCTACGCGCCCGAGGAGTGGGCCGCTGCCGAGAACGACCTCCAGCGGCGCACGATGACCCTGCGCGAGGTGATCGCCGCCGAGTTCGCACCGATCAGGGGCGACCACGACACGATCGTCTCCGAGACGGTCGACCGGGCGCGGGTGCGGGCCGGCTTCAAGGAGTTCGCGCGCGCGGCCGAGGATGCGGGCGACCGCATCGTCGTCGTCTCGAGCGGCTTCGAGTCGGTGATCCGGCCGATCCTCGAGCGGGAGGGCGTCGACCACCTCGAGGTGGTCGCCCACGACGTTCGCTTCACCCCCGACGGCGGCATCGTCGACTTCCGCCACGGCGAGCCGTGCCCGGTGTGCGGCGAGGAGTGCAAGCGCTCCGTGGTCGACTCGATGCGAGACGGGCGCGAGGTGGCCTACATCGGCGACGGCTACTCGGACCGCTGCGCCGTCCAGGCGGCCGACATCCGCTTCGCGCGCCGCTCGCTGGCCTCCTACCTCGACCGCGAGGGAGTCGGCTACACCTGGTTCGACGACTTCACGACGGTCCGCGAAGAGCTGCTGGGGCCGAGCCCGGCGTAGGGCCCGACCCCAGCGGATCGCTCAGTCGCCTGAGGCGAAGCCGGCCTCGATGCGCTCCAGCTCCTCCTCGGTGCCCATGCGGACGGGGCCCTTGAACCAGTTCTTGGCCGACAGTACCCACCAGCCGCCGAAGAAGAGGAAGGCGCCGCCGACCGTGAGCGGTGCGTAGTTGACGTCGATCCAGTTGACGTTGAACAGGAAGTGGTCGCCGACCACTGCCCCGTTCCCGGGGATGCCGTCCGGGAAGAGCGGCAGCATGAACAGGATGCAGATCAGGACGATCCACGCGATCGCCAAGGGATCGATCCACTTGTAGTGGTTCCCGAGGTGCCAGGCACCGCGCTCGAAGTTCTCCTTCGCGCGGTAGCGCAGGATGATCGGAAGCACGAACGCGATGTAGAGCCCGATCACGGCGACCGAGGTTCCCACCGCGTACCCCACGATGGGGTTCTTGAGCGTCGGCAGCATCAGCGCCCATGCCAGCACGCAGATCGCCCAGATGGAGTTCACGGGCACCCGCTCCTTCTTGGACACCTGCCGCCACAGCTGGTGGCCCGGGACGGCTCGGTCGCGCGAGAACGCGAACATCATCCGGGAAGCCGACGTCACAGAGGCCAGGCCGCAGAAGAACTGCGCGCTGCATGCGATCACGAGCAGGAACTCCGCCCATTTCGTGCTGAGCGCGTTCTGCCAGATGTACTGCACGGCGAACCCGTACTGGAGCGCCGTGTTCTTGACCGGGCCGGGGATGGCAAACGTGACGGCGACGAGCAGGATGAACCCGAAGATCACCGACACGACGACCGACATCACCATGCCTATTGCTGCCGAGCGCGAGGCGTTTCGCGTTTCCTCGCTCATGTGGGCCGAGGCGTCGTAGCCGGTGATCGTGTACTGCGCCATGAGGAGCCCGATCCCGAAGACGACCCAGAACATCGGATTCGAGAAGCTCGAGCCCTGGAAGCCCGAGAAGTTCTCGGTATCGGTGAACACGAAGCTCACCGACTTGTGGTGCTCGGGCACGACGATGAGCGCAACCACGATGACGAGCACACCGCCCATGTGCCACCAGGCGGAGATGTTGTTGATCATCGGCAGCAGGCGGGGGCCGAAGGTGTTGATCAGGCCGTGCAGCGCCACGATGACCGTGTACGTCAGGAAGACGTGCTCCTTCGACAGCGAGTAGTCGAACCACAGGTTCAGGAGCGACGAGATGAAGGTCGCGGCCCCGAAGTCGATCGCCGCGGTCACGGCGACCTGGCCCACGAGGTTGAACCACCCCGTGAACCACCCCCATCCCGGGCTCCCCAGTCGCGACGACCAGTAGTACAGGCCGCCCGCCGTGGGGTACGTCGAGGCGATCTCGCCCATCGCCAGCGACACCAGGATGCAGAAGCCGCCGACGAGCAGCCAGCCCCAGGTGACGGCGATCGGGCCGCCCCAGCCGATGGCGATGTAGTACGACGTGAGACAGCCGGCCAGGATGGAGATGATGGTGAACGAGATGGCGAAGTTCGAGAAACCACCCCAGCCGCGCAGGAGCTCCTGGGCGTAGCCGAGGCGATGGAGCGTCCGCTCGTCCTCGGACAGGTGTGCGACACCGTCCGCGGGCGGAGGTGTGCCGCCGCCCGTGGATTGGCCGCCGCCTGGCGGTGTCGGTCCGCCGGGGGGGCCGGGATCGGTGCTCATGAACTCTCCCTTCGAAGGTTGCCGATGCGGCCGACATTAGAGCCTCGGTCGGTCGGAGTAAAGCGGCCGGCCCGGGAACCGGTCTAGACCGTCTGGAGCTCGCGCAGCGCAGCTTCGGCGAACCGCCCGGCCATGTCGCGGCCGATCGCCTCGTGGGCGGGGCCGTAGCGGTCGAGCTCGGCGTCGTAGCGGGACCGGTCGTAGCCGTACCTCGCGAGCTCGTCGGGCGCCATGTCGGCCCACGAGACGAGGATGTCGCGGGTCGTCTCGATATGGAATTGCGTGCCCCAGGCCGCCTCGCCGATCCGGAACGCCTGGACGCAGGCCGGGCTCCGCGCCAGCTCGACCGCCGCCGGCGGGAGCCCGCAGGCGTACAGGTGCCACTGCATGGCCCGGAAGCTGGACGGGAGCGAGCCCATGACCGGGTCGGCGGCCGCCTCGGGCGCGGCCTCGACGTCGAACCAGCCCACCTCGGCCGGCTCCGAGAGGTAGACGGTGCCGCCCGCTGCCTCGGTCAGGAGCTGGGCGCCCAGGCACAGGCCCATCGTCGGCACGCCCTGGGCGATCGCCTCGCGCAGGAGCGCGACCTCGTGGATCAGCCACGGGTGCTGGTCGGTCTGGTGCGTGTCGGCCGTCCCCCCGCCGGAGAGGATCGCGGCGAAGCCCTCCGGCGACTCCGGCAGCTCGCCGGCATGCGGGCTCACGGTGAGGATCTCGAAGCCGCGCGCCTCGAGCGCGTCGACGAAGGCCCGGGCCGGGCCGCTCGACTCGTTCATGATGTGGAGCGCGCGGGGCGTCATTCGCACCGGCCGCCAAGGTGCTCGGCCAGGAAGCGCTCCGCCTCGGCTTGGAACGCCATCGCGTTCTCGGGCTTCTTGAAGCCGTGACCCTCGTCGGGGTAGACGAGGTACGTGTGCGGGATGCCGCGCTCGCGCAGCGCCTCGACGATCTGGTCGGACTCGCTCATCTTCACCCGCGGGTCGTTCGCGCCCTGGGCGATCAGGAGCGGGATGCGGATGTCGCCGGCGCGGGAGAGCGGCGAGCGCTCCCACAAGAGCTCGCCGTCATCCTCGGGGTGGCCGACCCGGCGGTAGAACTGGGTGATGAGCGGCTTCCAGTACGGCGGGATCGTCTCGAGCAGCGTGCGCAGGTTCGACGGGCCGACGATGTCGACGGCGCAGCGGAAGGTGTCGGGCGTGAACGTCGCTCCCGCCAGGGCCGCGTAGCCGCCGTACGAGCCGCCGTAGATCCCGACCCGCGAGCGCTCGGCGTAGCCCTGCGAGACGACGTGCTCGACGGCGTCGATCAGGTCGTCGTGCATCTTCCGGCCCCACTCGCGGTCGCCGGCGTTGAGAAACGCCTTGCCGTAGCCCGTCGAGCCGCGGTAGTTCACCTGCACGCACAGGTAGCCGCGGTTGGCGAGCCACTGGGCGGTGGCGTCGTAGCCCCACGTGTCTCGGGCCCACGGTCCGCCGTGCACGAAGAGGACGGCCGGCAGGCCGGTCCGGGGCGCGTCCGGCGGGAAGGTCAGGTACCCGTTGATCTGCAGGCCGTCGCGGGCCGCGAACGAGAACGGCTCCATCGCCGAGAGCCGGTAGCCGGCCAGGTCGTCGTGCTGGGTGAAGAGGAACCGGCCGGCCCGGGCTTCGCGGTCGAAGGCGTAGTAGGCGACCGGCCCGTCGTCGGCGGTGAAGCCGACCGTCCAGGTGCGGTCGGCGTGGTCGCGCGAGATGAAGACGGCGTCGCCCGGGTTGAGGGCGGCGATCGCCTCGACGTCCGGGACGAGGGCCGGGTCGAGCACCTGATGCTCGAGCCGGGCGCGCAGGAAGCTCACGATCTCGACGGCGCGGGTGACGGGGTGGAGCTCCGCCGAGGCGACGTCGTAGGTGGGGTCGTCCACGAGCGTCTCGGGAGCCGAGCCCGGCGTGAGCTTGACGAGGCCGGCGGCGTTGGCCCCGGCGGGCGTGATGACGTAGAGGGAGGCGTCGTCGGCCGCGAAGCCGATCGCCTGGCTCGAGATCGTGTCGTCGGCGTCGAGCTCGAGGAGGGTCGTGCCGTCCAGCTCGAAGGTGCCCGACCCGTCCTCGCGCATGCGCATCCCACCGCGCGGGCGAAGCTCGTTGTCGACCAGCCAGTCGTAGAAGCCGGGGTTCTCGGCCACCCGCTCGAGCTTCCCGGTGGCGAGCTCGAGGAGGTAGGCGTCGTGGAGCTCGGGGTCGTCCTTGTTCAGGCCGAGCAGGACGTGCCCGGGCCGGCGCCGCGAGACGCCCAGCACGCGGGCCTGGACGCCTTCGAACGGCGTCGTGTCGCGGTCCTCGCCGGTCTCGGGGTCGACCACGTGCACGCGCCAGTTCTCGTCGCCGCCTGAGTCCTGGAGGTAGATGAGGTGGCGGCCGTCCTCGGCCCAGCGGTAGGTGCGGACGCCGCGGTCGGTGTCGGACGTGACGGGCCGGGCGCCGTCGCCCGAGAGGTCGCCGACCCAGACGTTCAGGACGTCGTCGACCGGCGCCAGGTGGGCCAGCCGGCGGCCGTCCGGGGCGACCTCCGGGGAGCCCTTGTCGGGGTTCCCGAAGAGGATCCTGCGCGGGATCAGCTCGGCCATCCCAGGAACCGTACCGGGCGCGCCGTTCGGCGGCGGCCGTACACTCCCGCGGATGGATTCGCGGCCGATCGGCATGTTCGACTCCGGCGTCGGCGGGCTCACGGTGCTCCACGAATGCCTGGTCACGCTGCCCCACGAGGACTTCGTCTACTTCGGCGACTCGCACGCCGACCGCTTCCCGTACGGGCCCAAGCCGGCCGACGTCATCGCCCGCTTCGCGCACGAGGTGGCAGCGCACCTGGCGGCCCTCGACGTGAAGCTGATCGTGGTTGCCTGCAACGCGGCCACGGCGTCGGCGCTTCCGGGCCTCCAGCGGGAGTTCTCGGTGCCCCTGATCGGCGTGATCACGCCCGAGGCGCACGCGGCGGTGCAGGCCACGCGGACGCGCCGCGTCGGCGTGATGGCGACCGAGGCCACGGTCGCCAGCGGGCGCTACCCGCAGGCGGTGCAGCTGCTGGATGCGGGCATCGACGTCACCCAGGTCGCCTGCCCGCTCCTCGTCCCGCTCATCCAGTCGGGCGACGTCCACGGCGAGGAGCTCCACGACGCCGCCCGCAGCTACGCGGCGGAGCTGAAGGAGGCGGACGTCGACACGGTCATCCTGGGCTGCACCCACTACCCGCTCATCCGGCCGATGCTCCAGCGCATCTTCGGCCGCGGCGTCACGCTCATCACCTCCGCCGAGGAGATCGCGCGCGAGGCGGCCGACACCGTCACCCGGCGCGGCGTCTCGAACGAGCGCGACCGGGAGGGCGCCTACCGCTTCATGTGCACGGGCGACCCGGCTGCGTTCCGCGAGGTGGCCGGGCGGTTCCTGCAGCTTCCGCTGACCGAGGTGGAGCGGGTCGACCCGGCGGCGCTGGCGGTGGCGGCGTGACGCGCGCCGACGGCCGGGCGGCCGACGAGATGCGGCCGGTGGCGATGGACCTCGACTTCATCCCGTCGGCGACCGGCTCCGTCCTCTTCGAGATCGGCTCCACGCGGCTCATCTGCACGGCGATGGTCGAGGAGTCGGTGCCGCCGTGGATGCGCGGCCGCGGGACCGGCTGGGTCACGTCCGAGTACGGCATGCTGCCGGGCTCGACCGGCGACCGCAAGCCGCGCGACGCGACCCGCGGAAAGCAGGACGGCCGCACGGTCGAGATCCAGCGGCTCGTGGGCCGGTCGCTGCGGTCGGTGGTCGACTTCCGCCAGCTCGGCGAGCGCACCGTCTGGATCGACTGCGACGTGATCCAGGCCGACGGCGGCACCCGCTGCGCGGCCATCTGCGGAGGCTACGTGGCGCTTGCACGTGCGCTCTGGCGGCTGGTCGGGAGCGGCGCGCTGCAGCGGACGCCGCTCAGCGACTCGGTGGCGGCGATCTCGGTCGGGATCGTCGACGGCGAGCCGGTGCTCGACCTGCCCTACGCCGAGGACAGCCGGGCGGAGGTCGACATGAACGTCGTCATGACCGGGTCGGGCGAGCTGATCGAGGTGCAGGCGACGGCCGAGAAGACGCCGTTCGGGCGGGCATCGCTCGACCGGATGCTCGAGCTCGCGGCGGGCGGCATCGGCGAGATCTCGCGCGAGCAGGAGCGGGTGCTCGCCCCTCCGGCGTGAGGATCGTCCTCGCGTCCGGGAACGCGCACAAGGCCCGCGAGCTGGGCCGGCTGCTCGAGGGCTGGGAGGTCGAGACGTTCGCCGGCGGGCTGCCCGAGGAGACGGGCGAGACGTTCGTCGAGAACGCCCGACTCAAGGCCCGCCACGTGCACGACGCCCTGGGCGGCGCCGAGTGGGTGCTGGCCGACGACTCCGGGATCGAGGCGGCGGCGCTTCAGGGCGCGCCGGGCGTCCGCTCGGCCCGCTACGCCGGTGAGGACGCGACCGACGAGCAGAACCTGGCCAAGCTGATCGGCGCGCTCGCGGAATCGGACGACCGCCGGGTGCGGTACGTGGCCGAGCTGGTCGCGATCGGCCCGGACGGCGGCGAGGTGACCGCCCGCGGCGAGCTGACAGGCACGCTCGCCGCGGCCCCGCGCGGCACGGGCGGCTTCGGCTACGATCCGGCGTTCGTCCCGGACGGCGAGATCCGCACGGTGGCCGAGATGTCGGCCGAGGAGAAGGACGCGATCTCCCACCGCGCCCGCGCGGCCCGCACTCTCCGTCCCCTCCTGCAACGAGGGTGAAAAAACGGTGCCAGGCACCAATTTTTCAGGCGAGGCCCGCCAGCTCCTCGTCGGTGGGCTGCCGGCGGGACCAGTGAAACCAGTTGATCTCGGCGCCCAGCACGATGATGTTCGCCATCAGGTAGAGCCAGACGAGCAGGATGACCAGGCCGCCGAACGCCCGCAGGGCGAGCAGCTGGTCGGAGAAGCGCAGGTAGAGCGGCAGCGCCTGGAACGAGACCTGGAAGAGCGCGGCGCCCACCAGCGCCCCCGGCCACACGTCGCCGCGGTGCAGCTCCACGTTGGTCAGGTAGCGGTAGATCGCCATTAGGAAGATGAACGACCCGATCGACGAGGCCGCCATCGTCGCCAGGTACGCCGCCACGTTGAGCTGGATCAGGTGCGGCGCGTGCCGGTCGACCCAGCCGGTCGCCGCGATCGTGGTGAGGAGCGACGCGAACAGCACCACGACCGACGAGACGACCAGGGAGAAGGTGACCCACTTCTGGTGCAGGAACGCCCGGTTCTGCACGCGGAAGACGATGTTCAGCGCCGACTCGAGCGCGGAGTAGAAGCCGAGCGACGCCCACACGATGCCGAGCAGGCCGATGATCCCCAGGGTGCCGGCGTTTCGCTGGACGCTGCGGACGGGTTGCAGGAGGTCGTGGGTCGACTGGCCGGGGAGGATGTAGCCCAGCTCGCGGATCATGTACGAGCTGGCGGAGAGCTGGCCGACCAGGCCCAGGAGCGACACCGCCAGGAACATGAACGGGACGAGCGAGAGCAGCGCGTAATACGCAACCATGGCTGCCAGGTGCGGGCCCCGGTCCTGCACGAACTTCGCAAGTACGGGGCTTCCCTGGCGGGCCGCGTTGCGAAACGGTCGCAGGACTGTGTGGCCGGGCGTTGCCACTGCAGGTGAGGATATCGGCATGTGCTAGCGTCATCTCGATGGATCCGAATTCGGCGATCCGCGAGCTGAAGGACCTCTCGACCCAGATCGAGGCCGTGGTCCTGGCCGCTGCCGACGGTGCGCCGATCGCCTCGACGCTCCCCGACGAGCGCTCTACGCGGGTGGCCCGGCTGGCCGCCGACCTCGTGACGCGCGCCGACGGGGTGCGCAGCGACCTCGGCCGCGAGGCGCTCGCCCAGCTCCAGGCGGCGACGCCGGACGGGAGCGTTTTCGTGGTCCTCGACTCCGGCCGTCTGGCGGTCGCCACCACGGGGCCCGACCCCACCGTCGGGCTCGTCTTCTACGACCTGAAGACGCTCTTGCGCCAGGTCGAGAACGGCGCGGGGAAGGAGGAGGCGGCCGATGGCTAAGCGCCGCCTCGTCCTCGGCGTCCTCGTGGGCGCCGGCTCCTTCGCCGGCACGCTCCTCTACCGCCGCCGCAGCGCGCGCGCCCGTACGCGGGTCGACCTCTACTTCGACGACGGATCGATGATGTCGCTCGGGACCGGCTCGCCCGACGCCGACGCGCTGCTCCCCATCGCCAGCGAGCTCCTCGCCGAGGCGGGGTGACGGGGCCGGATCGCGCGGAGCTGGGCCGCCGGCTCCTCGAGCGCGCCTATCTGGAGGGCGACTTCGTGCTCCGCTCGGGGCGCCGCAGCCGCTACTACCTCGACAAGTACCGCTTCGAGACCGAGCCCGAGCTCCTGGCCGGACTGGGCCGCGAGATCGCCGCGCTCCAGCGCGAGCACGCACCCGATGCGGAGCTCCTCGCGGGCCCGGAGCTGGGTGCCGTGCCGCTCGCCGCGGCCACGGCGATCGAGGCGCGGCTGCCCTTCGTGATCGTGCGCAAGGCCGCCAAGGACTACGGGACGGCCAATCGGCTCGAGGGCGTCTACCAGGCGGGGCAGCGGGTGTGCGTGGTCGAGGATGTTGTCACCTCTGGCGGCGCGCTCCTTGCCGCGGTCGCCGCCCTGCGCGAGGCGGACCTCGACGTTTGTGCTGCAATTTGCGTGGTTGACCGTGAGGAGGGCGGCGCCGCGGCCATCGCCGCTGCCGGCGTGCCGTTCCACCCCTTGTTCACGACCTCGGACCTCGGCGTCACATCTGTGACGCAATCTGTCTGATCCCGCTTGGGGATTCGAATTGTGGCCGTCCGATGCCGGTGGTAGGGTGCCACCGCTTCACACGTTTCAGGACCCACGACCAGGAGGAGAGGCGTGACGAAGAGCGATTTTATCGACGCCGTGGCAACCCGCTCGGGCCTCAGCAAGAAGGACGCGGGCGTGGCGCTGGATGCGGTGCTCGATTCCGTGAAGGACGCACTTCAGAAGGGCGACGAGGTCGCCTTCACCGGTTTCGGCAAGTTCAGCGTGCAGGCGCGCAAGGCCCGGACCGGCGTGAACCCGCGCAATCCGTCGCAGAAGGTCACCATCCCTGCGAGCAAGGTGCCGAAGTTCTCGGCAGGCAGCCAGCTCAAGGCGGCTGTCAAACAGTAGAGGTGTGACGCTCGAGCGTCCCCGCGCCGGGCTCGCGGGGGCGCTCGCGTCGTTTAAGGGCGCCTCTTTCAGCCCGCCGTCCGCGCCACGTGCGAACATCTGTTCGATGGCCGCGGTCGCGCAGCTCACGCTCGACGGCGCGGACCGCCTGCACGAGCTCCTGTGCACGCGCCGCGCACCCGTCGGGCTGAGCGAGGCGGCCGCCTGCCTCTTCGCGCTTCGCAGCGCGCCCACAGCCCTCGTCCACCAGCTCGTCGACGAGGTGGTGCGGGCTGACCCGCGCCTGGTCTGGCGCTCCGCGGGCGAGGTCGCGCTGGCCGAGTGGGACGAGGTCGCGCCGCTCCTCGACGTCCCGCTCGAGCAGGCAGAGTACGTCGTCTTCGATCTCGAGACCACCGGCACGCGCGCCGGGGTGTCGCGCATCGTCGAGCTGGGAGCCGTCCGCATGAGCGGGTTCTCCGAGGCGGCCCGGATGCAGCGGCTGGTCGATCCGGGCTGCCTGGTGCCGGCCCAGATCACGCAGATCACCGGCATCGCCACCCATCACGTCCGCGGCCGTCCGAGAGTGGGGCCGGTGCTCGACGAGTTCCTGCGCTTCAGCTCGGGCGCGGTGCTCGTGGCCCACAACGCCCGCTTCGACATCGGGTTCGTCGACGCCGACCTGGGCCGCCTACGCAGCGCCCGGCTGGCGGCGCCGGTGATCGACACGGTCGCGCTCGCCCGGCGGCTCCTCGGCGACCGGCTCGAGCGCATGAACCTGGGCACGCTCGCCGAGCGGTTCGACACCGAAGTGCGGCCCTGCCACCGCGCGCTCCCCGACGCGCTGGCCACGGCCGAGGTGCTGGTGCGCCTGCTCGGACTGGCCCAGGAGCGCGGCGCGGCAACGGTGGCCGATGTCATCGGGCTGTGCGCGCCGGAGCGGCGCCGGGTGCGCACCCGGCGCGGCCTGGCGAAGGGGGTGCCGACCGGCCCGGGCGTCTACCTCTTCCGCGACGCCAACGACGCGGTGCTCTACGTCGGCAAGGCGACCGACCTGCGCGCCCGGGTCCGCTCGTACTTCTCGGGCGGGTCGCTGCGGGCGCCCGTCGAGCGGGCCGTCGAGGCGGCGGCCCGGATCGAGACCAGGCCTCTGGGCTCCGAGTTCGAGGCCGCGCTGCTCGAGCTCGAGCTGATCGCCGGCCTGCGCCCGCCCGCCAACGCCCGGGCGCCGCGGGCCGGGCCCGGCGTCTATCTCACGCTGACGCTCGAGGAGCAGGTGCCGCGGCTGCGCGTCACGTCCGGCCCCGGTCCGCCCGGCACGATCACGGCGGGGCCGCTGCGGTCGCGGGCCCAGGCCGAGGCGGCGGCCGGCGCCGCCCGGGCCGCCTTCGGGCTGCGTGTGTGCCGGCCGCGCCTGCCGGTCGACGACGGCACGTGCCTGGCCGGGATCATCGGCTCGTGCCACGCCCCGTGCCGGGGCGGCGAGCATCTCGACCGCTACGCGGACGCGGTCGAGGAGGCGCGCCTCTGGCTGGAGGCTCCGGCCGGAGGCGCGCCGGCCAGGCACCTCGACGAGCGGATGCGCCGGCTCTCGGCCGAGCACCGCTTCGAGGACGCCGCCGCGGTGCGCGACCAGCTCGCGGCGCTGCGCACGGCCGGCCGCGCGGTCGAGCGACTGCGCCGAGCGCGCAGCCGAAGCGGCGTCATCCTGGCCCCCGACACCGACGACCGCTTCGTGCAGGCGTTCGCGTGCGCGGGCGGGCGGGTGGTCGCTCGGCGGCGGTTGCCGCGGGCCGGCGACGGCCGGCTCGAGGCGGAGCCGCTCCTGGCGGCGCTCGCGCACGGGCTGGCCGAGCGGCCCGCGCCGTTCTCGCCGACCGCCGCCGAGCAGGCCCGCATCGTCTCGACGGCGCTCGTTCGGCCCGGCCGCTCGCTGCGGGCTGTCGCCGTCGACGCCGCCGGAGCGATGGCGGCCGCAACCCGGGTGGTCCGGCTGCGGGGGGCGGTACCCTTACGATCGTGAACTTCGGCGACCGCCTCGCGGCCCAGGTCGAGCGGACCGGCAGCACGATCTGCGTCGGCCTCGACCCGCGGATCGAGCTCCTGCCGCCGGCCCTCATCACAGGCCTTCATGCCGGCCCGGCCGGGCGGGCGCGGGCCTACGAGCGCTTCTGCACGGGCGTGATCGACGCAGTGGCCGAGAACGTCGCGGCGGTGAAGCCGCAGGTCGCCTTCTTCGAGGCGCTGGGCGGGCCGGGTATGACCGCCCTCGAGCGGGTGTGCGCCCACGCCCGCGCCGCCGAACTGCTCGTGATCGCCGATGCCAAACGGGGCGACATCGGCTCGACCGCCGAGGCCTACGCCCAGGCCTGGGTCTATCGCCGCGAGGGCGGCCCACCGATCGCCGACGCGGTGACGGTGAACCCGTACCTGGGCGGCGACTCGCTCGAGCCGTTCCTGGCCGCATGCCACGACGGCGCCGGGGTCTTCGTCCTGGCTCGCACGTCGAACCCGGGCTCGACCGAGCTCCAGGAGGCGATGCTGGCCGACGGCCGGCCCGTCTGGGAGCGCACCGCCGAGCTGATCGCCGGCTGGGGCGAGCCGTTCGTCGGCGAGTCCGGCCTCTCGGCGGTGGGCGCGGTGGTCGGCGCCACCTGGCCCGAGGCCGTGGCCCGGGCCCGCGACCTGATGCCGCACCAGCCGCTGCTCCTGCCCGGCGTCGGCGCCCAGGGCGGCGCGGCCGCCGACCTGCACGCCGCCTTCCGCGACCACCCCGCCGGCGGCCTCGTCGTGGCCGCCCGCTCGGTGATCTACGCCTGGCGCGAGCGCGGAGGCGACTGGCAGCAGGGCGTCCGCACCGCCGCGGCCGAGCTCCGCCGCGCCGCGGTCACGGTGTGACCGGCGACTGGGCGGCCGACCTCGCCCTCGCAGACGAGCTGGCCGCGCTGGGCGGCGCCGAGGCGCTCCAGCGCTTCCGCCGCATCCCGCCGCCCACCCAGAAGCGCGACGGGAGCTGGGTGACCGAGGCCGACCTCGCCTCCGAGGCCGCAATCCGCGCACGCCTGGCCGAGGCCCGGCCCGACGACGACGTGCTCGGCGAGGAGGGCGGCCACACCGCGACCACCGGCGGCCCGGCTCGCCCCGGCGCCCGCACCTGGGTGATCGACCCGATCGACTCGACCCACAGCTACATGGTCGGCATCCCGCTCTGGGCGACCCTCGTCGGCCTCCAGGTCGACGGCCGGGCCGTGCTCGGCGTGTGCCACGTGCCGGCGCTGGGGGAGACCTACGAGGGCGCCGACGGGATGGGCGCCCGCATGAACGGCGAGCCGATCGCGGTGCGCGAGACGCCGATCGACGAGGCTGTCGTCACCTCGTCGGGCCTTCGCAGCATGACCCGCCGCGGCCGCTTCGAGCTCTACCGGCGGCTGGCGGAGGCCTGCTGGCGCGAGCGCAGCCTGGGCGACTTCTGGGGCCACATGCTGGTCGCCCGCGGCGCCGCCCAAGTGATGGTCGACCCGATCGTCGCCGCCTGGGACTACCTGCCCCTCGAGCCGATCGTGCGCGAGGCCGGCGGGACGATGACGCAGCTCGACGGCTCGCCGCTCGTCCACGACGGCTCCTGCCTCACGACGTGCGGCGGCGCGATGCACGAGGCCGTGATGGAGCTGGCCTGCTAGACCCGGCGGGAGGCGATCAGTCGGTCAGGCTGCCGCCGTCGATGTCGAGCGTGGTCGTCCGGCCCGAGCCGACCGAGACCCAGCGCGGCGTGACCTCGACCTCGTTGCCGGCACCCGGGGCGGGGAGGAGGGCGTAACGGCCGCCCGGCAACGCGATGCGGTAGCGGCCGTCGGCGTCGACACGGGCCGACGGGCACAGACCGATCTGGTTCATCGTCCGGCAGAACACCAACGAGCCGCGATAGGGCGTCGGATGACAGGCCGTTACGCCGCATGCTGTCGTCCAGACCCGACCCTGGATCGTCCCCTCGGAGGAGTCGTGAGTGAGCGTCGACCCGCCGCCCGTCGCCGGCGATGCCGACGGACCGCCGAGACAGCCGCCGGCGAGCATGGCCAGGCACGCGATGCTCGCGGCCGGTATCAGGCGTTCCATGCTCGCTAGGACGGCTGCGAGCGCCGAGTGGTTCCCGTGCGCCCGTCGCGGATGAGCCACGCGAAGCAGGCGGCGGCGGTGACCGCCTCCGGGAACGTGCCGGCGCCGAACACGACCATGACGGCCAGGGCCAGCGCGACCTCGAGGCCGGCGATGTCAGCCGGCACCCGGCGCAGGAAGACGCCCCAGACGGTGTCGGCGATCGTCACCGCGACCGTCATGACGAGCAGCCACAGCGGGCCGTAGCCGAGCGCCCAGCCGGCGATCCCCACCTCGAGCACCACGGCGGTCGTGACCGCGGCGCGGCTCCTAGACCCGAACACCCCTCCAATGTACGGGCAAGAAACTCCCCGGGAAAGCGGCACTCTGCCTCGCGTATACAATGCCTGCCGCCGATGAGGGGGGCACCTCGATGATCCTCACCGTGACCGTCAATGCGGCGGTCGACAAGACCCTCACCGTCGCCAACCTGCAGCTGGGCCATCGCCACCGCGCCCAGCAGGGGCTGGTGATGGCGGGAGGTAAGGGAGTGAACGTCGCGCGGGCGCTGAAGCGCCTGGGCGAGCCCGTGATCGCGACCGGGCTCGTCGGCGGCCACAACGGCGCCCGCATCCTCGACGAGATGACCGCCGAGGGCATCCTGAACGACTTCGTCCGCATCCGCGGCGAGTCGCGCACGTCGACCGTCGTGGTCGACCCGACCTCGAGCGTCCAGACCGAGATCTACGAGTACGGCCCCGAGATCGTCGAGGACGAGCTCTCGCTCCTCGTCGAGAAGCTGCGCTACCTGTCCGGCGCGATCACCACGGTGGTCCTCGGCGGGAGCCTGCCGCGCAAGGTGCCGACCTCGTTCTACGCCGACGTCGTGCGCGACATGGGAAAGCGCAAGGTGCGCACCGTGGTCGACTGCGACGGCGAGCCGCTGCGAAAGGCGCTCGCGATGGGGCCGACCCTGGTCTCGCCGAGCCAGCGGGAGGCCGAGGCCCTGGTCGGCCACGAGTTCCAGACCGACGAGGACTTCCAGCTCGGCCTCACGCAGATCGCCGGGATGGGCGCCGCGAACGTCGTCATCACGCTCAAGACCGGCTGCTACGCGCTCCTGCGCTCGAGCCGCAGCCGCGACCGCCTCTACCGGGCCTGGATCCCGCAGGTCGAGTCGGTGGCGACGGTCGGGTCGGCCGATGCGCTCCTGGCCGGCTTCCTGAGCGGGCTCGAGGCAGAGCGCGAAAACGAGGACGTTCTCAAGCTCGCGCTCGGGTGCGCGGCGGCCAACACGAAGGAGGTCGGAGCCGGCGTCTTCGACCCGCGCGACGTGGCCCGGTTCGCCGCCGGGGTGGAGGTTCAGGAGATCGCGCCGCGCCGTGCGAAGGCGTCCTGACCCGCTGCTAGACTGGCGCGAACCTTGAAAGTTCGTCGCAGTTCCAAGCGTGCATTCTCACGACCCAGGCCGGCCTCTCGCCACCTGGGTCGTGTGCTATCCAGGAGGCAGTGAGCGGTGGAGATCGAGATCGGGCGGGGCAAGAAGGCGCGACGCGCATACGGATTTGACGACATCGCGATCGTCCCCAGCAGGCGGACGCGCGATGCGGAGGACGTCGACATCGCCTGGCGGCTGGGGCCGCACCTCATGGAGCTGCCGCTGCTTGCGTCGGCGATGGACGGGGTGGTCTCGCCCGAGACGGCCGTCATCCTCGGCCGCCTCGGCGGACTGGGCGTCCTGAACCTCGAGGGCATCTGGACGCGCTACGAGGACGCCGACGCGGAGCTCGTGCGGATCGCGTCGTACGACAAGGGCGAGGCGACCCACGCGATGCAGGAGATCTACGCCGAGCCGGTCAAGCCCGAGCTGATCGCCCAGCGGGTCAAGGAGATCAAGGCCGAGGGCGTCCTGGCGGCGGCGTCGCTCACGCCCCAGCGGGTGCGCGAGCACTACCAGGCGGCGCTCGACGCGGGCCTCGACGTGCTCGTGATCCAGGGCACCGTCGTCTCGGCCGAGCACGTCTCGACGGTCGTCGAGCCGCTCAACCTGAAGGAGTTCTGCGCCGAGCTCCCGGTGCCGGTCATCGTCGGCGGCTGCGCCTCCTACCAGGCCGCCCTCCACCTGATGCGCACCGGCGCCGCCGGCGTCCTGGTCGGCGTCGGGCCGGGCGCGGCCTGCACCACCCGGGGCGTGCTCGGCGTCGGCGTGCCCCAGGCGACGGCGATCGCCGACGCGTCGGCGGCCCGCACCCAGCACCTGCTCGAGACCGGCCAGTACGTGAACGTGATCGCCGACGGCGGCATGCGCACCGGCGGCGACATCTCCAAGGCGATCGCCTGCGGCGCCGACGCCGTGATGGTCGGCTCGCCGCTCGCGCGCGCCAAGGAGGCGCCCGGCCACGGCTACCACTGGGGCATGGCGACGTTCCATCCCAGCCTCCCGCGCGGCGCCCGGGTCAAGACCGACCAGGTGGCGACGCTCGAGCAGATCGTCACCGGCCCGGCCACCGAGAACGACGGCACCCTCAACCTGATGGGGGCGCTCCGCACGTCGATGGCGACCACCGGCTACGACTCCATCCACGCCTTCCAGAAGGCCGAGATCATGTTCGCGCCGGCCCTCCAGACCGAGGGCAAGAAGCTCCAGCGAGAGCAGGCGATCGGGATGAGCCGGTGAGCTCCCACCCGCGTCCCGGCCACGACGGCGCGATGGTCGCCGACGAGGCGGGCGCGGGGCACAGGCCGGTGCTGGTCGTCGACTTCGGGGCCCAGTACGCCCAGCTGATCGCCCGGCGCGTGCGCGAGTGCCGGGTCTACTCCGAGATCGTGCCGCACGACGCGCCCGCGGCCGAGCTGGCCGCCCGCGACCCGATCGGCATCATCCTCTCGGGCGGGCCGGCGTCGATCTACGAGCCGGGCGCGCCGGCGGTCGACCCGGGCATCTTCGAGCTCGGCGTCCCGGTGCTCGGCATCTGCTACGGGATGCAGGCCATGGCGGCCGCCCTCGGCGGCGAGGTCTCGAACACCGGCATCGGCGAGTTCGGCAAGACGCCGGTCATGCTGGGGGAGGGGAGCCTGCTCTTCGGCGACCTGCCGCCCGAGCAGACGGCCTGGATGAGCCACCGCGACAGCGTCGTCCGCGCGCCGGCCGGGTTCAGCGTCACGGCCTCGTCGACACCACGCCTGGTGGCCGGCATGGAGGATCGCGACCGCGGCCTCTTCGGCGTCCAGTTCCACCCCGAGGTGGCCCACACGCCGCGCGGCACCGACATCCTCGGCAACTTCCTGCTCGACGCCTGCCAGGCGCCGCCCACGTGGACGGCGCTCCAGTTCATCGAGGAGCAGGTCGAGCTGATCCGCGAGCAGGTGGGCGACGAGCAGGTCATCTGCGCCCTCTCCGGCGGCGTCGACTCCGCGGTCGCCGCGCTCCTCGTCCACCGCGCCATCGGCGACCAGCTGACCTGCGTCTTCGTCGACCACGGCCTCCTGCGGAAGTCCGAGGCCGAGCAGGTCGTCGAGACGTTCGGGAACCACTTCCACGTGCCGCTCGTGCACGTCGACGCCGCCGAGCGCTTCCTCGACGCGCTGGCCGGCGTGACCGACCCCGAGCAGAAGCGGCGCATCATCGGCGAGAAGTTCATCCGCATCTTCGAGCACGAGGCGCGCGCGCTCGGCGACGTCAAGTTCCTGGTCCAGGGCACGCTCTACTCCGACGTGATCGAGTCGGGCAGCCGCACCGCGGCCAAGATCAAGTCGCACCACAACGTCGGCGGCCTCCCCGAGGACATGGACCTCGAGCTCGTCGAGCCGCTGCGGCTCGTCTTCAAGGACGAGGCCCGCCGCGTCGGCGAGGAGCTGGGCCTGCCCGAGCGGATGGTCTGGCGCCAGCCGTTCCCGGGCCCCGGCCTTGCGATCCGGATCGTCGGCGAGGTCACGCAGGAGCGGCTCGACATCCTGCGCGACGCCGACGCCGTGATGCTCGAGGAGGTGCGCCGGGCCGGCCTCTACGGCGAGATCTGGCAGACCTTCGCGGTGCTGCCGGCCGATCCGCTCGGTCGGCGTCAAGGGCGACGCGCGCACCTACGACTACCCGATCGTGATCCGGGCCGTGTCGTCGGAGGACGCGATGACGGCCGACTGGGCGCGGCTGCCCTACGACCTGCTCGAGCGCATCTCGAGCCGGATCATCAACGAGGTCCCGGGCGTCAACCGGGTCGCGCTCGACATCTCGTCGAAGCCGCCCGGCACGATCGAGTGGGAGTAGCCGCTACGGGTGCCCGGCGGCGAGCCAGGCCTCGATCGCGACGATCCCGACCGCGGCCTCTCGGCGTGTGAACTGCCGGCATGCCGTGCACAGCTGGAAGTAGCCGAGCGGCAGCGGATGCACCGGGCCGCCGCAGCGGGCGCAGCGCGGGATGCCGTTCTTCGAGTTGAGTGCTCCGTGATCCATGTCGGAGCAGCCTAGGAACCGGTCTAGCCCGCCGCCGTGGTGCCTGCCCGCGAACGGGCGTGGGGCTAGCCCCACCCGCTAATGCAGGATGCGGACGAGGTGCGTGGGCGAGAACGACGGCCGCTCGATGTCCGAGCCCATGAAGACGGCGTGCCACGACGTGCGCCTCTTCACCTTGAACTTGATGTCCCACACGCCGTTTGCGTCGGTGCGGTCGACACCGATGATGTTGCCGTTCCCGATCACGATGATTTGGCGGTTGGCGATCGGGCCGGGCGTGTCCTTGTTCGTAAGCCGGCCGGTGAAGTCGACGAGCTTGCCCTTGTTCACCCGCTTGCGGTTCAGCGGATGCGTGCCGGTCAGCTTGGTGTGGTCGAACGTCGGCGCGGTGGCGACGTAGGTCGGCGAGCGTGGTCGCGAAGTTGCTGCCCTTGAGCGATCCGCGGCCGGTGACCAGGTCGAAGAACTGGTCGGCCGGCCAGTTGGAGCCGGTCCCGTTCGAGTTGTTGCCCTGGGTGATGTCGTGGAAGTCGGCGGGAGCCAGGTCCCGTAGAGGAACGGGTTGGCGAAGCCCAGATTCGCTGCACCACCGCCAGCGGACTCGTTGGCATCAGCGGTGATCGCGGCGGCGAGCGGTGCGGCGCCGCTGGTGCCGCCGACGATGTCCCACACGGGCGTCGAGCCGGCGCCAAGCCCGCGGCTGCGGATAATGTAGCCGGTCTGCGGGGCGGCGTCCATCGCGATGTCGGGCGTCACCCGGCAGTGATCCGGGCCGCTGGAGCAGAACCCGCCCGGCTCGTCCGGGACGTTAGCGGGGCCACCCTGGTATTCCGGCTTGGGCCAGTTGATCGAGACGCCGCCGCCTGAGCCCTTCCATGCCTTCTCCTGGCGACCGCCGTGCGGAGGGGCGCGCAGGTTCGTCCCGCCGACGGCGGTCGCGAAGGGCTGGCCGGACGGATCGTCGATTGCCAGGAACCTGGCGCCGGGGTTCGCCGAGCGGCAGTCAGCGGAGCCATCGTCGCCGGAAGCCACGTAGAACGAGGCGCCACTCACGGCGAGCATCTCGAGTGCCGTGTTCTCGTTCGCCGTCAGCTTGATCGGTACGAAGAGCTCGCACAGGCCCCAGCTGTCGGACACGATGCTGACGTGATCGGTGCGCATATGGGCGAGCATCGTCGGCAGGAGCGCCAGGTTGTTGGCGGCCTTGTAGACCTTCCAGGTCGCGTCGGGCGCCGCGCCCATCGCGACCTCGAGGTCGAGGTTCACCTCGACCTGGCCGAAGTGGTCGGTGGGGCCGCCGCCGATCGTCTCGTCGGCCGGGAAGTGGCCGCCGATGCCCGTGAAGCAGTGCCTGAAGAAGACCGGGTCGTTGCGGTTGTAGTTCGAGAACTCGACGAAGCCGATCGTCTGGCCCGTGCCGTCGCTGCTGCCCGTAATGAGGTTGGCATAGTTGTAGGCGGATGCGAGGTCGCCCGGCAGGAACCCGGCGCCGGTGTTGGTCTGCTTGTGCTTCGCGCCGTTGCACCCCGTGACATCGTGCGGCACGACCCTGGTCTTCTGAGCTGCCGCCGCGTGCACAGGCCTCGCGATCTTGTAGTGCGGGTGCGCCTTGAGCGACGAGTCGAGCCCGTCCACCGACCGTACGACCGACGCGATCCCCGCCGGCAGCCGCGCGTTCTGCGACGGCGCCCGGTAGGTCGTCCCGCGCGCGTCCTGGTAGAGGCGCAGGTTCACGCCGAAGGCCGCGTTCGCCGCGGCGGCTGTGCCCGAGACGACGAGCGACATGTCGGACGAGTCAACGACCGACAGGCCGTACGAGCTCACGTACGAGCGCACCGCGGCGATCGTCGCCGGCCGCGGCGTGAAGAGCTGGTGGATCTGGGCGTTCGTCATGCCCGGCCGTCCGGTCGAGTGCTCGGCCAGCCAGTGAAGCAGGATCGCGTTACGCGGCTTGAACGCCACGACGGCGGTCACCGGCGCGGCGGCGCTGGGCGTCCCGACCACGTGGGCCAGGCCCTTCGCGACGAGCGGGCTGACCGTCCCGCGCAGCTCGACGCGCGGCGCGGCGGTGCGGCCCGCGGAGGCATGGGCGGCCGGAGCAGCCGACGCCGCAACAGCCACCGCCGCCAATGCGGCTGTCCGTAGGAGAAGGCCCGACCTCACTAAGCCATGCACGCTACCGCAGGCCCCGGACGGCGCGCAAGGCTTGAAAGGGGGATCTCTAGCCGATCGCGCCGGGCGTCACGTAGAACGTGTACTTGGCGACGTGCGGGTCGCGGTTTCCGCCGTCGTCGTACGCGCGGGCGTAGATCGTGTGGTGGCGGCCCGTGGCGAGGTGGAAGAGCGCGAAGCTGGCGCCGACCGCCTTCTTCCAGGCGCCGCCGTCGACCCGGTAGCGGTAGCTCAGGTCGAACGGGTTCTCCTTGTCGGCGTCCTTGGCCGCCATGCCGATGATGACGGTCGCGCGGGTGGAGACGCCGGGCGGCTTCGAGGTGAAGTGCGTGTTGGTCGGCGGGATGCGGTTGGTCGCCCACCACAGCGCGCGGGCCAGGAGGGAGCCGCCGGGCGAGCCGTCGGCCGGGTCGAACCCGCCGTTCGAGACGTCCTTCGCCCACGGCCGGTAGCCGAGGTCGACGACGCGGCCGCCCTTGTACTGGTCCTCGGCGATCAGCGACTGCCCGCCCCACTGGGTGAAGTACGGCGTGTTCTTCCTGAGCGCCGCGACGATCTTGGCCTGGGCGTAGTCGCGCAGCTCGACCGACCCCGAGCCGTAGTCGTAGACGTGGAAGGTCTTGAGCCCCTGCGTCAGGAAGTGCTGCTTGATCGAGCTCGTCGCCAGGTCGCCGCCGATCACGCGGTCGTTCGTGACGAGGTCGTAGCCGAAGAGGCTCCAGTGCGTGGCCCACGGGCCGCCCTCGGCGCCGATGGCGCTCGTCACGTTCCAGGGGGTGGCCGCGTCGGCCCGCCAGTGCGTCTGGCCGGCGAGGACGACGCCGTGGCCGTTGTTGCAGAACTGGTTGAGCGCGGCGCCGAGGCCGGCGCCGTTCAGGATGGGCAGGTCGGTGACGACGAGCGCCGACTGGTGGTGCTTGAGCGCGGCCGTGTAGGCCGACGAGGAGAGGCTCCGGGTCGAGGCGTCGATGAAGTCCGCGTTGGTCGGCACCGCGACGACGTTGGCCTTGTCGATCCGGTGGGCCATGTCGAGCACGGCGTCGGCCGGGATGGCGGTGATGTACTTGACGTGCAGGTTGGCGTGCGCGGGCGGCTTCAGCGTGCGGAAGGTCTGCGTCCACAGCACGGCGCCGCCGCCGAGGCCGTCGTCGACCTGAAGCTTCAGCCGGTACTGCATGTTCGACGCGAGCGTGCCGTTGCCGTCGACCGTGACGTCGCTCGTCGTGAGCCCGTTGGTCGTGATCCCGACGCTCGGCGCCGTTGGACGTCTTCACGAGCACGACGCTGTCGATCGTCTGACCGGCGCAGCTCACCGTGTAGTGCGGCCGGTACCGGAGCGTCGAGATGTCGGCGGTGCAGCCCGGCGCGGCCAGCGCGGAGCCGGCCGGCGAGGCGGCCAGGATCGCGAGCGCAAGCAGGGGCACGAGGCGGCGAAACATCCTGCATGCTCTATCGGAATTGCGCCCCGTCCCCTTTATCACCCGTGAAAAAACGGGGTCAGACCCCAATTTTGCGCGGGCCGCGCTCTACGGCTGCTGCCGTGCGGCGCGACTTGTCAACGGGATCACGATGCGACCGCGACGGAGTCGGAGGTCTCCTCGGGCGGCGTCGTGGCGTAGCACCCGGTTGACGGTTGCGCGGGACGTGCCGGCGAGCTCGGCGAGGCGTTCCTGGGTGAGTGGGATGACGGTCTCGGATTCGCCACCGTGGCCGTAAACGACCGCGAGATCGCGCAGTCGCCGCCTGACACGCGTATCCGCGTCGTGATAGAGCGCCTCGACAAGCCGGTCGTTCATGATCCGAACGCGGTCTGCCAGAAGCCGAACGAGCACATCGTCGATGGCCGGATCGCTCGTGCGGAGCTGGTGGAAGTCGGTCCGGTAGACGGCCCACGTCTCGGAGGCCTCGAGAGCGGCGACGGTCGCAGATCGGACCGTGTCGTCGCTGACGAGCGCCATCTCACCGAAGGTGTCGCCGGGCCCGTGCACCGCAAGAGCGGTCGTATTGCCGCGTGGGGCGATGACGCTGATGAGGAAGCGCCCGGCCTCGATCAGGTGCAGCGAATCGGCCGGGTCCCCCTCGTGGAAGACGACCTCGCCCTGACGGAACCGGCGGCGGCGGGCAGCGGCGATCAGGCGCCTGAGGTCTGCGTCGGAAGCGCTGCCCAGTAGCCGCCACGGCATCGGTCAAGCGTACTCCGCTGTGTCGTGACCGTGACCCTGCGTCTGTCACCGAGCCGACAGACGCACGCCGAGCACCCGCGTCCTGTGTGCGGACCTGAAAACACCGACACCAGGGCGCCGCATCCCACCGCAGATCTCACCGGCGGGGCGGCCGGGGAGGACTCACATGCATCGGCTCTTGATCATCCTGTTGGCGCTCGTCTCGACGTTGCTCGCAGTGTTGCCCGATCGCGCAACAGCTGCGGTGGCATGCACGATTGTTGGAACTCCCGGACCTGACGTACTCCACGGCACGTCCGGTAACGACGTCATCTGCGGCATGGGCGGCAGAGACGTCATCGACGGGGGACCCGGCGCCGACGTCCTGCGTGGGGGCAGCGGCCGGGATGCTCTGCATGGGAAGGGCGGGGCGGATCATCTCGTTGCGGGACGTGGCAGAGGCGACCTCCTCCGCGGCGGCTCGGGCTGGGATTACCTCGACGCGCGCGACGACGGCCCCCTTGACGTCATCGACGGCGGCAACGGCCGGAACATGTGTGTGGCAGATGCAGAGGACGAGCGCACGGGCTGCGACCACGTACTCGTACCCGCCGACGCGACCGCCGTGCCGATCCTGATGTACCACGTGATCCGGCGCCGGCCGGCGGGAGCCCCGTTCCCGGAGCTCTACGTCCCACGGGCGGTCTTCGCCGCGCAGATGCGAACACTCGCCGGCCGCGGCTATCACGTCGTCACCCTGCAAGAGGTCTACGACCATTGGCATGGTGCGCCCCTGCCCCGCAAGCCGGTCGTCGTCTCGTTCGACGACGGCTTCCGCAATCAGTACACGCACGCCCTTCCCATCCTGAGCGCCTACGGCTGGGCCGGGACACTCAACCTCGCCGTCAGCCACCTCCACGAGGGCTCCTATGGGCTCCGCCCGGGCGAGGTCGCGGCGATGGTCAACGCAGGGTGGGAGATCGATTCGCACACCATGAGCCATGCCAACCTGCCGAGCCTCGGGCCGGCCGCGCTGTGGCATGAGGTCGCCGGTTCGCGCGCCTACCTGCACGCCGCGTTCCACGTTCCGATCCACTCCCTCTGCTACCCCTTCGGTGCCTATGACGCTTCCGTCGTCGCGGCCGTCAAGCGCGCCGGCTACCTGCTCGCCACGACGACCCAGCCGGGCCTGGCCACCCCCGCGGCCGCGTTCACCTTGCCTCGCGTACGAGTCACGGCGCAAACCACTCTCACCAACCTCGGGAAGCTGATCCGGCCTCGAGTCGCGAGCAGCGAACCGGGTCGCCTGGACGGCTAGCGCGTGCCAGCCCACTGCGCAAACCCACCACAAGGATCACATCGCCTCCGGCGCAGGGCGTCATACTCCTCGTCGTTCGGAACTCGTCCTCCCGAGGAGGGGTATGCGCGAACCCTTGAGAAGGGTATTCAAGCTCTCGATTCCGATCGCGGCGATCGCTCTCGCGGCCGGCTGCAGTGGCGGCGGCTCGAGCTCGTCGCCGTCGTCTGGCGGCGGCAGCACGCCGCAGAAGGGCGGCACCCTGACCATCCTCGCGAGCGCAGCGTTTGGTGTTGCCGATCCGGCTCAGAACTACACGGTGCAGCAGTGGGCGTTTCTGATCGACACGCACGACGGCCTGGTGCAGTTCAAGCGGGTGGGCGGGACGGAGGGCACGCAGATCGTGTCGGACCTGGCCGAGGAGATCCCGCAGCCGACCGACGGCGGCAAGACCTACACCTTCCAGATCCGGAAGGGCATCAAGTTCTCGGACGGCTCCACGATGAAGCCGAGCGATTTCGTGACCACGTTCGAGCGCCAGTTCACGGTGCCGGGCCCGACGTCGTTCTACTCGGGCATCGTCGGCGCCGACAAGTGCACGGCCAAGAGCTGCGACCTCTCCCAGGGCGTGGTGGCCGACGACAACGCCTCCACGCTCACGATCCACCTGACGGCGGCCGATCCGGAGTTCCTGGACAAGCTGGCGCTGCCGTTCGCGTATGTGGTTCCCGGGAACACCAGCCCGAAGCTGACCGGCAACAACGTGCCGCCGGGCACGGGCCCGTACATGTGGCAGTCGTATGACCCGAACAAGGAAGCGGTGCTCGTCCGCAACCCGAACTTCAAGATGTGGAACCCGGACGCGCAGCCGGAGGGCTACCCGGACAAGATCGTGGAGAAGTACGGCCTCCAGGTCTCCGACGAGGTGACGGCGGTCGAGAACGGCCAGGCCGACGTGGTGTTCGCGGGCGAGACGATCCCGTCCGACCGCCTGAACGAGCTGGGCACCCAGTACGCCGACCAGACGCACGTGAACGCGCTGACCGCCGACTGGTACTTCGCGCTCAACACGGCCAAGCCGCCGTTCAACAACCAGACCGCCCGCCTCGCGATCAACTACGCCGCCGACCGGGACGCGTACGTCAAGATCGCCGGCGGATCGTCGCTGGCGGTGCCAACGTGCCAGGTCCTCCCGCCGAACTTCCCCGGCTACCAGCAGTACTGCCCGTACACCGCCAACCCGGCGGCCAACGGCGCCGGCCCGTGGACGGCTCCTGACCTCGCGAAAGCCAAGCAGCTCGTCCAGGAGTCGGGCACCGCCGGGATGAAGGTCGTCGTGAACAGCGCGACGGACGAGACCTCGAAGGCGCTCGGCGAGCAGATGGTGAGCGACCTGAACAGGATCGGCTACAAGGCCGTCGGCGAGTACCTGAACGGCAGCATCCAGTCCTCGTACGTCCAGAACTCCAAGAACAACAAGACCTGGAACATCGCGTGGTCGGCCTGGGCGCAGGACTACCCGGCCCCGTCCGACTTCCTGAACGTGCTCCTCGGGTGCGGCTCGATACACCCGAACAGCGACGCGAGCCCGAACATCGCCGAGTTCTGCGACAAGGGCATCCAGGCCAAGATGGATCGGGCCCTCTTCACGGGCCTGACCGACCCCGAGGGCGCAAACCAGCTCTGGGCCGAGGCCGACCACGAGATGACCGACCAGGCTCCGTGGGTCGACCTTTACAACCCGAAGCTGATCGACTTCCTATCGAAGCGGGTTCAGGGGTACCGGTGGAACCCGCAGTGGTACCTCCTGTACGACCAGCTCTGGCTCAAGCAGTAGGAACAAGTCCGATAGAGTCAGCTTGTGACGATTTGCGCGAGGTGTGGTTGGGCCAGCCCGCCTGAGTTCCGGTATTGCGGCGGTTGCGGATCTGAGCTCGCGGAGCGCATCGAGTACGAGGAACGGAAGGTCATCACGGTGCTCTTCTGCGACCTCGTCGGGTTCACGGCCGCCTCCGAGCACAGGGATCCTGAGGACGTGAGCCGCGATCTCGACGTGTACTACGCCGAAGCGAGGCGGCAGATCGAACGATTTGGCGGCGTCGTCGAGAAGTTCGTGGGCGATGCGGTCGTCGGAGTGTGGGGAGCTCCGGTCGGCCGCGAGGACGACCCGAGGCGAGCGGCGCTCGCGGCACTCGGGATCGTGAACGCCGTCGGGCGGACGTTCGAATCGGCATCAACACCGGCGAGGCCCTCGTCAAGATCCACGCCCGGCCCGAGCTCGGAGAGGCATTCGTCGCCGGCGATGTGGTGAACACCGCCGCGCGGATCCAGGGAGCCGCGCCGGTCGGTGGGATCCTGGTGGGCGACCGCACCGCCAGAATGACCCGGCAGTCGATCGCGTACGAGCACGTCCCCCCGGTTCTCCTCAAGGGCAAGAGCGACCCCGTGGTGGTCTGGCGGATCGCCGCCGCGATCCCGGGTGACGATGATGGTGAGCCCACGCCGTTCGTCGGCCGCGCCGCGGATCTCGCGCTGCTGTCGGACACATTTGACCGCGCGGTCGCAGAAGGGGGCCCGCGGCTCGTCACGATCGTGGGCGAGCCGGGAATCGGCAAGTCGCGCCTGGTTGCGGAGTTTGTGCAGTCGGTTGCGCGGAGTCGCGACGTGGTCGCTCTACGTGGACGCTGCGTCGCGTACGGCGACGGAACCCGGTTCTGGGCCCTCGGCGATGTCGTGAAGGCGCGGGCCGGGATCCTGGCGACCGACACGCCGAGCGAGGCTGGCGCCAAGCTCGACGATGTGGTCGCGGGCATGCGCGACGAGCGGTGGCTGCGGGCGTGCCTCGCGCCGCTCGTCGGACTCGGCGACCACCCGGGAGAGCGCGACGAGGTCTTCACGGCCTGGCGTGGCTTTCTCGAGGCGATCGCCACGCCGCAGCCCCTCGTCGTCGTGCTGGAGGATCTGCAGTGGGCAGACGACGGAATGCTCGATTTCGTCGAGCAGCTCCCGAAGCACTCAGCCGGCGTGCCGATGGCCGTTGTATGCACCGCCCGGCCGGAGCTCCTCGACAAGCGACCTGAGTGGGAGGCCGGTTCCGCGAGGTCGACGAGCCGGGCTCTGCCGCCACTCACGGACGGCGAGATGGCCCAGCTCGCGGGGCTCCTGATTGACACGGAAGCGCCCGAGAGCACCAGCGGTACGCTGATCGAACGTGCCGGCGGAAATCCGCTCTATGCGGAGGAGTACGGCCGGTTGCTGGGCGAGCAAGACCGCCCAGCCGGAGGCGAAGCATCCCTGCCGGAGTCCGTGCACTCCCTGATCGCCGCGCGGCTGGACGCGCTCGTACCGGAGCAGAAGCAGCTCCTCCACGACGCGTCGGTGATCGGGCGCGTGTTCTGGTTGGACGCCCTGGCAACCGTGGCGGGCCGGCCTCCCGCCGACGTCGCGGTCAGCCTGCCTGAGCTCGCACGGCGGCAGCTCATCCTCCGCGCACCCACGTCTTCTGTGAAGGGCGACGAGGAGTACGCCTTCTCGCACGACCTCATCCGTGATGTTGCGTATGCACAGCTTCCCCGCCGCAAACGTGCGGACAGGCACCGCGGCGTCGCGGAGTCGATCGAGCGAACGGCGGGCGAGCGGATCGGCGACCGCGCCGAGCTCGTCGCGTATCACTACGGAGCCGCCTTCTCGCTGACACAGGCGACGCGCGTGGGCGAGCCGGAGCCCCTCCGCCGTGCCGCGCTGCGGTTCACCGCACTTGCCGCCGAGCACGCGATCGGCGTCGACACCGAACGAGGACGCACACTGGCCGCGACGGGCCTCGAGCTGGCGGAGTCGGCGGATCCCGAGCGGGCGTGGACTCCTCTGCGTCCTCGGCACCTGCCAGGAGCGGGACGGCGATCTCGACGGTGCCGCCGAGACGCTGGCCGAGGCGATCGAGGCGGCGACGGTCAGCGGCCTGACGGCGATACAGGTTCGCGCGGGCCTGCGGCGCAAGCTGCTCCTCGTCGTCCACCGCGGAGCGGCGACCATCGAGGAGCTCGGCGAAGACGCCGAACGCGCATGCCGGGTCCTCGAGCGCCTGGACGACCGGATAGGCGTCGCCGAGGCGTGGTTCACGCTCGGTGAAGCCCGGTACTGGCTGGGCCGGTTCGGTGCGGCCGAGACCGCGTACGCCCATGCGATCGAGGCAGGCAGACGGGCACAGGCGCCCAGGATCGTTGCGAATGCGACCGCCGGGTTCACGGCGGCGCTGCTCGAGGGCCCCACAGCCGTGGTGGACGCGCTCGAACAGGTGCGGAAGCGTCGGGCGGCGTCCAACGATCCCCTCACGGAACTCCGGCTGCTGGCTGTCGGCGCGTGCCTCGAGGCGTTTGCCGGCCGACCCGATCTGGGATATGCGCAGCTCGCCGAGAGCGCTGACATCGCAAAGAGCCTGGGTGGGGGCCTCCTGGGGATCGGCTTCCACAGCGAAGCGGCGTACGTCATCGCCAGCGCTGCGGGCCGCCCAGAGGACGCCGAGGCTGCCCAACGCGACGCGATCAGCGCTCTGGAGAAGGCGAACGACGAGGGCGTCGCCTCGACGAGGATCGCCTACATGGCCCAGATCGAGTACTCGCGTGGGCACCTGACGGAGGCGGACAGGCTGGCCCGTCACACGGCGCAGCTTTCATGCGCAGACGATGACTACGCCACGGAGGTCGAGTGGCGGCTCGTTGCGGCGAAGGTCGCGGCGGCGACGGGGAATCCCGATCGCGCCGAGCACATGGTTCAAAGGGCGGTGGAGATTGCGGCTGCCACGGAGTCGTTCGTCCAGACCGCGCGGGCCTTCGAGGATGCGGCGCACGTCCACGAGCTGCTCGGCCGCCCTGCCGAGGCCGGGCGATACCTGGAGCGCGCCATGGACATGCACGAGCAGAAGGGCAATGTGCTCGCGCTCGCGCGGCTGCGCGACGCCGCGGCCGCGCCGACCGGCGCCGCGCCGTAGCGGCTAGCCCGGAACGGTGATACGCCCGTTCTTCAGCGAGAGCGGGCCGCCCTCGCGGCCGGAGCGCACGGCCAGGATCTCGGCGAGGATCGAGACTGCCGTCTCGGCCGGCGTCACCGCGCCGATGTCGAGCCCGAGCGGGCCGCGGATGCGGGAGATCTCGTCGTCGGTGTAGCCGGCGTTCAGGAGCCGCTCGCGCCGCGTGGTCTGTGCCCGCCGGCTCCCGAGCGCGCCGATGTAGGGCGCATCCGAGCGAAGCGCGGGGCCGAGCGCCGGCTCGTCGAAGCGGGGGTCGTGGGTGAGGACGACGACGTAGGTGGCGTCGTCGATCGCGTGGGCGTCGTAGGCCATGGCCGGCCAGCCGATGATCAGCTCGTCGGCGTCGGGCAGCCGGTCCGGTGTCGCGAACTTGGCGCGCGCGTCCGAGACGATCGTGGTGAAGCCGACCTGCTTGGCCATCCGGCAGAGCGCCTGGCCCGTGTCGACCGCGCCGAAGATCATGACGACGGGCGGCGGCGCGAAGTGCTCGACGAAGGTCGTCTCGTCGGTGCGGACGGCGCTCGAATGGCCCTCGCCCTCGCCGTAGGCCTTGGCGCCGGCGGAGTCGCCGTTCAGCGTCGTCGTGACCGAGAGCCGGCTGCCGCCTGTGTCAGCCGACGCGATCCGCTCCATCTCGTCGGGGTCGAGCATCTGGACGAAGACCTCGATCTCGCCGCCGCACGGCAGGCCGACGTCGAAGGCGTCGTCGTCGGAGATCCCGTACTGGAGGAGCTGCGGCGGGCCCCCGGCCAGCACCTCCTCGGCGCGCAGGTAGACGTCCGACTCGACGCACCCGCCCGACACCGATCCGGCCATCTCGCCCGACGACGAGACCGCCAGCCGCGAACCCAGCGGGCGCGGGGCGGACCGCTTCGTGTCGACGACCGTCGCGATGGCGACGCGATCGCCGCGGGCGACCATCCTGCGAACGTCCTCCATCACGTCTCGCATGCGAGAAACGTAGCATCGGAGCCGTTCACGGGCTGGGGCCACGCCCGCCGGGGTCGGCCGGATATTCGGCCAGGCACCGGCGCACGGTCTCGACGGCTGCGGTTGCGCGCTCGGCGTCCGTCGCCCCGGCCCACCCCGCGACCGCTTCCTCCGCCCGGTCGGCCCAGTCGATGAGCGCCATCGCGTGGTGGCTCAGGAAGTCGAGGACGAGCGCTCGGGCGTGAACGTCGTCCTGGAACGGGGCGGTCCCCGCGAGATACTCGGCTCCCACCACCCGCCCGACCGCGAGCACGGCCTCGCCGTCGCTGCGGACCTGGGCGATCGCCGTCAGGAGCTCCTCGGTTGTGCCGAGGTCGGCGAGCAGCACCCGCAGGATCGGCTCGCACTCGAGGGTCGTGGCCCGCGGCGGGGTCGCCATCCACGTGCGGAGCTGGCGGCGTCCTCGCGCCGTGATCGAGTAGGTGGTCCGCGGCCGGCGGCCGTGCATCGTTCGGGTGGCCCGGGCCAGCCCCTTGCGGTCGAGCACGCGCGCCTCGTCGTAGATCCGGCTCTCGGCCCGCGGCCAGAAGAACCGCATGTTGCGGCCCAGTTGGGTCGCGAGCTCCCACGTCGACCACACGGGCCGGAGCGCCAGCAGGCCGAGGATCGCGTTCGACGTCGTGGCCGTCCGGCGCATGCTCTTGACAATACCCCAAGTAGGAGTGTTTACTGCAGTTCCTGGGTACACTCCGACTAGGACTATGGAGGTTGCGTCATGGCAATCGCACGCACGTTCAGGGGCCACGGTTGGACGCTTGGGCAGTACGACGAGCTGATCGCCCGGATGGATCTCGGCGGGCACACGGCGCCGGGCGTGCTCTTCCATTGGGCGGGCGAGACGACCGACGGAATCGTGGCCGTCGACGTCTACGAGTCGCGCGCCGCCGCCGACCGGCTGGCCCAGGAGAAGGTCGGCCCGATCGCCGCCGAGCTCGGGCTTCCGATGCCCGAGATCGAAGAGCAGGGCGTCGACAGGATCCTCACGCCTGTGTGAAAGAGCGGGGTTGTCATTTGCCCGCCTCCTCGGCCCGCAAGTACAGTGCGGAGCGCCGATGAGGACGTACACCGCAAAGCCGCACGAGCTCGAGCGCGCCTGGTACGTGGTCGATGCCGAGGCCAAGACGCTCGGCCGGCTCGCCACGCAGATCGCGGGCGTCCTGCGCGGCAAGGGCAAGCCGGCCTACACGCCGCACGTCGACACGGGCGATTTCGTGATCGTCGTGAACGCCGAGAAGATCCACGTCACCGGCAACAAGCTCGACCAGAAGATCTATTACCGCCACTCCGGCTACCCGGGCGGGCTGCGCGAGCGGACGCTCCGCGAGCAGCTCGATCGGCGCCCGGAGGAGGTGCTCCGGAAGGCGGTCAAGGGAATGCTGCCCAAGAACAAGCTCGCCTCGGCCCAGCTGCGAAAGCTCAAGATCTACGCCGGGCCCGAGCACCCGCACGCGGCCCAGAGCCCGGTGCCGATGGAGGTGGCGTCCTGATGGCCGACGCCGTCGCCTACCGCGGCACGGGCAAGCGAAAGACGTCGGTGGCGCGCGTCGTCCTGGTGCCGGGTGGCGGCACCGTCACCGTGAACGGCCGGCCGGTCGAGGAGTACTTCCCGCGCCGGACGCTGCGGGCGCTCGCGACCTCGCCGCTCGCGCTGACCGGCACGGAGGCGACCTACGACGTCCGCGCCCGCATCGACGGCGGCGGCATCACAGGCCAGGCCGGCGCCCTCCGCCACGGGATCTCGAAGGCGCTGATCGAGGCCGACGCCAACCTGCGCGGCGACCTGAAGCGGCAGGGGTTCCTGACCCGCGACGCCCGCCAGGTCGAGCGCAAGAAGGCCGGCCTCAAGAAGGCGCGCAAGCGGCCGCAGTTCTCCAAGCGGTAGAACTCCTCCCTTGACAGCCCTTCGCAAGCTGTTCGGGACGGACGGCGTCCGGGGCGTGGCGGGCGTCGAACTGACCGAGGACCTGGCGCGCGATCTCGGCGCGGCTGCGGCGGCCTCGGCCGGTCCCGGGGCCTGCGTCGTGATCGGGCGGGACACGCGCGAGTCGGGGCCGATGCTGGAGGATGCGCTCGTCGAGGGCGTCGTCTCGGCCGGCGGGCGGGCGCTTCGGGCCGGGGTGCTCCCGACGCCGGGGGTCGCCGTCCTCACGCGGCTCGAGGGCGCCGAGCGGGGCTGCGTCATCTCCGCCTCGCACAACCCCTACCAGGACAACGGCATCAAGTTCCTCGGCCCCGACGGGCGCAAGCTGGCCAACGCGGCTGAGGCCGAGATCGAGGCTGCGCTGGGATCGCCCGTGGCCGTCGACGGCGGGACGGACAGCGAGCTCGCGGACGCCGCCGCCACCTACGCGAGCTGGCTCTCGCTCACCTACGCGGCGGAGGCGCCCGACGTGGCCGTGGTGCTGGACTGCGCGAACGGCGCCGCCCATGCCGTCGCGCCCGCCGTCTTCGCGACGAGCGGCACGGTCGTCGGCACGATCGGCGCCGAGCCCGACGGGCGGAACATCAACGCCGGAGTCGGCTCCATGCACCTCGACGCCGTCTCGGGGGCCGTGCGCGGCTCCGGCGCCGTCGCCGGCTTCGCGTTCGACGGCGACGCCGACCGCTGCCTGGCCGTCGACCCGGACGGCCGGCCCGTGAACGGCGACGGCATCATCGCGGCCATCGCGCTCGCCCGCGGCGTGGAGCGCATCGTCGTCACCTCCATGACGAACCTGGGCTTCCATCGCCTCATGCGCGAGCACGGCGTGGAGGTCGAGGTGACCGACGTGGGCGACCGCTACGTGCTCGAGCGCATGTTGGAGACGGGCGCGGCGCTGGGCGGCGAGCAGTCCGGCCACGTCGTCGACCTCGCCCACCACACGACCGGCGACGGGATCGCCACGGCGCTCATGCTGCTCGCGGCGATCGACCGGCTGGGGATCTCGATGCGGGACGCGGCCGATCTCGTGCGGCCGTTCCCGCAGAAGCTCGCGGCCGTCACGGCCGACCGCTCTGCGCTCGACGGCGCCGACCGCGTGTGGCAGGAGGTGCGGGCCGCCGAGGCGAAGCTGGGGGAGGACGGCCGGGTGGTGCTGCGCGCGTCGGGCACCGAGCCCGTCGTGCGGGTGATGGTCGAGGCGGCCGATGCGACCGAATGCGAACGGCTGTGCGACCATCTTGCTGACGTCGTTGCCGCCGAGCTCGGAGGGACAGCCTGATGTGCGGGATCGTCGGATACGTGGGGTCGCGGCCCTGCAAGGAGCTCCTCCTCCACGGCCTCGAGCGGCTCGAGTACCGCGGCTACGACTCGGCCGGGATCTGCCTCATGAACGGCCAGGTCGACATCGTCCGCCGGGTCGGCAAGGTGGCGGCGCTGCGCGAGGCGGTGGGCACGTCGGCCCACCCGGCCACGATGGGGCTCGCGCACACGCGCTGGGCCACCCACGGCGGCGTGATCGAGTCCAACGCGCACCCGATCGAGGCGTGCGAGGGCTCGGGCGTCACCGTCGTCCACAACGGCATCATCGAGAACTACGCGACGCTGCGGCGGGAGCTCTCGGACGCCGGCCACGAGTACCACTCCGACACCGACTCGGAGGTCATCGCCCACCTGATCGAGGACTGCTACTCCGGCGACCTGGTCGAGGCGGTGCGGGCGGCGTACACGCGCCTCGACGGCCACTTCGCGTTCGCCGCCGCCCATCGCGACAGCCCGGGCGTGCTGGTCGCCGCGCGCCGCGGCTGCCCGCTCGTGGTCGGGGTGGGCGACGGCGAGATGTTCATGGCGTCGGCGATCCCCGCGTTCCTGAGCTCGACGCGCAAGGTGCAGTACGTCCACGACGACGAGATCGTGGTCGCGCGGCCGGGCGGCGCCACGTTCCTCTCCGGCGACGGCGCCGTGATCGAGCGCGGCGTGGACGAGGTCGACTGGGACGAGGAGGCGGCCGAGAAGCAGGGCTACGAGACGTTCATGCTGAAGGAGATCGAGGAGCAGCCCGACGCCATCGCCGAGACGATCGGCGAGCGGCTCTACCACGGCGAGCTCCAGCTCGACGGCCTCGAGCTCTCCGAGCACGAGATCCGCGACCTCTCCCGGGTCGTGTTCCTGGCCTGCGGCACGTCCTACCACGCCGGCCTGATCGGGCGGTACCTGCTCGAGGAGTGGGCCCGGATCCCGTCGGAGTCGGACATCGCGAGCGAGTGGCGCTACCGGCACGCGGTCATCGACGAGCGGACGCTCGTGATCGCCGTCGCCCAGTCGGGCGAGACCATCGACACGCTGGCGGCCATGAAGGAGGCGCGGGCGCGCGGCGCCCACGTCCTCGCGGTGACGAACGTGATGGGCTCGCAGATGACGCGCGAGTGCGACTCGGTCCTCTACACGCGCGCGGGGCTCGAGATCGGCGTGGCGGCGACCAAGACATTCACGGCCCAGGTCACGCTCATGTACCTACTCGCGCTCAAGCTGGGCCTGATCCGCGGCACGATCGACGCCACCCGGGCGGACGCGCTCCTCGAGCAGGTGCGCGACCTGCCCGATCTGGCCCGGCGGACGCTCGATCGCCGCGACGTGGTCGAGCCGATCGCCGACCGCTACTTCCAGAACGAGTTCTTCCTCTACCTGGGCCGCAACATGGGCCTTCCGATCGCGCTCGAGGGCGCGCTCAAGCTGAAGGAGATCTCCTACATCGCGACCGACGCCTATGCGGCCGGCGAGATGAAGCACGGCCCGATCGCGCTCCTCGACGAGGCGACCCCGGTGGTCGTCATCGCAACCGACTCGCACGTCTACGAGAAGGTGCTCTCGAACGTTGCGGAGGTGCGTGCACGCGGCGCCCACGTGATCGCCGTCGCCACCGAAGGCAACGAGGCGATCAAAGAGCTGGCCGAGCACGTCCTCTACCTGCCGCGGACGGAGCCGGAGCTCCAGGCGGCGCTCGCGGTCCTCCCGCTCCAGCAGCTCGCCTACGCGATCGCGACGCGGCGCGGGCTCGACGTCGACAAGCCGCGCAACCTCGCCAAGACCGTCACGGTCGAGTAGCGGCGCGCGTTCGCTGCGTCATCGGGCGACCGCGTAGTAGATCACCACTGCGCCGATGGGGAGCCCCGCAGCCGCAAACACCAGGATCCAGCCGTACAGGCTCGGCGAGATATCCGGGATTGGTCCGCGGTACCGCACCTCGTGGTCGGTCGCTGCCAGCTCCACCTGTCGCATGACGACATGCTGAGACGTGCCCAGCCGATCGGCGACCGACCTCGCCGAGCCGCTCAGGTATGGCAGTCGGCGGCCACGGACGCGGAACACGAGCATGTAGCCGGTTCCGATGTGGTAGCCCATGGGTGGGACGACCATCCAGCCGATCATGGTCAGGGCCGACAACGGAACCTGCAGTGTGCGGAACCACCCGGAGTAGTGCAGGTCGTGATCGTCGATCCGCAGTGCGACGCGGCGGCCGCGAGTGGAGGCCGTGGCCGACACCGCGCTCACCAAGCCGCCGAACAACACGATCGCGGCGCGCTGCCATCCGCCGTTCTCCTGCGCACCGCCCGCCGTCAGCAGGATCGTCACCACCGCGATCATTCCGTAGACCATCCGGGCCGTCCGCGGGGCGGGCTCCATCACGATCTCGCGCATCCCGTGCTCGGCTACAGTACCGAGCTATCCACGTCCGCGCAGGCACCGCTCCGGCGCGATGCCCTTCGAATACGGATGCTGGTTCGGGTAGTGCGTGACGGGCGTGGAGCACGGGAACGTCGAGAGCACCCAGAAGTCGCGCATCAGGTCGTCGGAAACGCCGCACCATGAGATGCTCGAGAGGGTGAGCTGCAGCCGGTGGCGGTCAAAGGATCCGTCGACGAGCGTCCTGGGGACGGTGGCCGAGAATCCGCTGCAGAAACCGGCCGGGGTCGTTCCGGTGCTTCAGATAGTCGGCAAGCGCGCCGCACGCCGCCTCCCGGTCGGGCATCGTCCCGCCGGCCGGGCCGCACGTCAGCGTGTACTGGCGTGAGCCGTCGGACACCCGCTCGGTCCCGAACGTCACGACCACGCGCAGCTTCCCGCTCGGCTCGCTCTGCGACCCGAGGCAGCCCGCCACGGCGAGCGAGACCAGCGTCACCGCCGTGATGATGCGGCCCATCGCCGGGAAGCGTATGTCTAGTAGACGGCGCAGTCGATCCCGCCCGCGTAGAAGAACGCGGTGATCAGGAAGAACGCGCCGACCGGAAGCGCCGTCGGCACCGACACGACAACGCCCCACCCGAGCCGGCCGGTGAGCGCACCGGCGGCCACGACCACGGCCGCGGCGGCGGCGATGTCCAGATACAGCACGGTCTCGGTGACGGACCGGACGGTGTAGTGCCCCGGGCGTTCGCCGGACGAGCACCAGCCGCTGGGATGTCAGGGATCGGGTACGTGGCGATGATGACGAAGCGGCGACCATGCCAAGGGCGCCGATGACGCTGAGCCAGACCCACATGCGGGGAATCCCTACCAAGCGGCGACATCCGAGCCAGACGGAGTGTCAAGGTCAGGGGACCCAACCGGTAACGGCGCCGTCTGAGGGCTATGCAACGAGCCCTTCTGATCCTCCTCCTCACCACCGTGCTCGCCGCGACCGGCTGCTCCGCCTCCCATGTCGGCATGCAGGCCGGCGGGTCGGCATCGTGCGCCTACTTCGTGCGCTTCCATGGTCACATCTACCTCGGCACGTCAGTGAAGGTCTCGCCGGTGCCGGGGCGGATGCTTGGCAAGGCGTTCATGCCGCCGTGCGACGACACGGGCGGGCAGCTCCCCGCAGAAGGCGGCGGGCCGATCCGGCTCGCCGAGCTCCGAGGCGTCCTCCGTCGGTTGCAGTCGTCGCGGTCGGGCAGAAGAACCTCGTGCTCATCCGCAAGGGCCACGACCGGATGCCGCGTGAGCTCAGGCGGCTCATGCGCGCGGCCGCGTGATCCCTCGAACGGCTCAGAGCGTCCGAGCTGCGCCGCCGCGGCCTGACCGCGTCACGGCCGGTTCGCCAGCGAGCGGCGCGTCTCCGCCTCGTACAGGTCGAGGTGCTCGCCGATCAGCCGGCCGGCCGATGCCGAGTCGCGCGCGACGATGGCGTCGCGGATCTCCCGGTGCTCGTTCACGAGGCGATCCGTTCGGCCCATGCGGCGCTCCTCGGCGGTGATGAGCGTGAGGCAGAACGTCAGCTCCGAGCGGATGCTCTGGAACGTGCGCACCAGTCGCGGGCTCGTGCGCAGGGCGACGATGCTCTTGTGGAACTCGAGGTCGACGTCGCAGATCGCCGCCCAGTCGTCCACCGCGGCGGCAGCGGGAACGACGCTGACCAGCTGGTCGCAGGTCGCGTTCAGGTGGGCCAGGTCGCTGTCCGCAACAGCCTTGAGATCCTCGACCGCCGACAGCTCGAGCAGCCTGCGCACCTTGTAGAGATCGGCGACGTCCGCGTCGGTCAGCTCGGCGACCGTCGCGGTCTTGTTGCGGTCGACGTTCACGAGCCCCTCGCGGGCAACCGCCCGCACGGCCTCACGGATCGTGTTGCGCGAGACGCCGAACTGGCGTGACAGGCCCACCTCCGGAAGCGGCGCCCCCGGTGGCAGCTGGCCCGTGAGGATTCGCTCGCGGAGCACCGACACCACCTGCTCGTTGACGCTTGCAAGGTGGATCGTCGGCTCCGCCATCCAGCGTCGAGGATATCGCCTGTTGAATTGTTCCGCAACCCTGTTGTTGACGTGCTCACCGGCAGGTGGTACGGTCGGCGCCCCGCACCCCGAGCCGATCGGAGCCGTAGATGTCACCGAACCGGAGTGATCAACGGTGAGTCTTGATCCGCCCATCGAAGCGAGCCCAGGCGGCGGCGACCACCTCTTCGTCCGCCAGGCCACCGGGCTGGTACGTGAGCTCTCGCTCACCGACAACGTCGTCCTCTCGGCGAGTTACATCTCGGTCTTTCTCGGCGTGACGTATCTGACGCTGGTGCCGAGCACGTTCACCGGCGCCAACATCGCGCTTGCGTTCGCCCTCACCTTCGCGCTGTGCGTACCGCACTACGTCACCTACGGCTGGCTTTCGAGCGCGATGCCCCGGTCGGGCGGCGACTACCTGTTCCTGAGCCGCGTCGTGCATCCGCTCGCGGGGTTCGTCGTCAACGGGATCATCTCGCTCGTCTTCATCGCCGGCCTGGGCAACGTCGCCCTGACCGTGCCGCAGTTCGGGCTTCCGGCGATGTTCGAGTCGCTCGCGTTCATCACGGGCAACTCTCGCTGGGACAACTACACGTCCGACGTGACGTCGCAGGCGGGCCAGGTGTGGATCGCCGGCGCGCTGATCGTGATCACCGGCGTGATCAGCCTCTTCAGCGTCCGCGCCGTCGCCCGCTGGGCGATCGGCCTCTTCATCGTCGGCCTGGTGGGAGCCGTCGCGGCGCTCATCAGCCTGCTCACGGTGAGCCCGAGCGGCTTCGTGCGCGACTTCCACCGAGTCGGGTCGGTGCACAAGATCGTCGCCGCCGCCCATGGCGACGGCGTCTTCCCGAACCACGCGGACACCGGAGCGCTCTTCGCATCGTTCATCATCCTGAGCGTCGCGATCGGCTACGGCTACATCCCGACCTATTGGGGCGGCGAGGTCAGGCAGGCCAGAAGCAAGATGCTCCCGGCCATGCTGGCGGGCGCCGCCCTGGCGACGGGACTGCTCGTGCTGATCGCCATCCTCGCGGTGCACGTGATGGGCGCGGACTTCCTCGGCGCCGCGGGCTACGTGACCTTCGCCCACCCCGAGGTGTGGCCGTTCCCGTCGCAGCCGGCGCTCTACGCGCTGATCACGATCTCGCACCCGCACTCGTGGCTCGCGGTCTTGCTGGGTGTGTCATTCGTGGCCGGGATCACGGGGACGATCCTTCCCAGCTATCTCATGCTGACGCGGAACAGCCTCGCCTGGGCGATCGACCGGGTCGTGCCGCCGATCTTCGGCGAGGTCAGCCCGCGCACGCACACGCCGCTCTTCTCGACGCTGTTCATGATCGTCGTCTCGGTCGGCTACCTGCTGCTCGCCGTGTATCACTGGGCGAGCGACATCGTGCTGCTGTTCGCGATCGTGGCGCTGATGGCGATCTTCGTGTGGATGTGCACCGGGATCGCGGCCGTGCTGTTTCCCTACACGGCCCGGAAGATGTTCGAGGACTCACCGGTCAACCGGCGGGTCGGAGGCATCCCGCTCCTCAGCATCGTCGGCGCGATCGACGCGGCCATCATGGCCTACTTCATCTACATCACGATGTTCACGCACTGGGGCGAGCTCGCGGGCCTGAAGACGAGCACCGCCGTGGAGGTGATGGCGATCGAGATCGCCGGGCTGACGGCGATCTGGCTCGCGGCGTTCGCGGTGAGCAAGCGCCGCGGGATCAGCCTGACACTCGCGCAGCAGGCGCTGCCACCGGAGTAACGCTTGGCACAGCAGCGGATCTTCTTTGCCACCGATATCCATGGGTCTGAGACCTGCTTTCGCAAGTTCCTGAATGCCGCCGTCGCGTACGACTGCCGCGCCATCATCCTGGGCGGCGACATCACCGGGAAGCAGCTCGTGCCGATCGTCCGCCACCCCGACGGGTGGGAGATGAGCGAGGGTGGCGTGGCCCGCGTCATGAAGACCGAGGAGGCGCGCGACGAAGCCGCCCGGAGAGCGCGGGCCAGCGGCGGGTACCCGGCGTTCTTCACGGTCGAGGAGCGCGAGCGGCTGGTCGCCGACAAGGACTACCGCGAGGCTCGGTTCCTCGAGGCGATCCTGGACGTGATGCGGGCCTGGGTCGACCTGGCGGCCGAGCGCCTTCAGCCGCTCGGCATCGAGTGCGTGATCAACCTCGGAAACGACGACGACCCGGAGGTCGCCCGGGCGCTGCGGGAGTCGTCATGGGTGCGGTTCGCCGAGGACGACGTCTACGACCTGAACGGCGTCGAGGTGGTGAGCTGGGGATGGTCGAACCGGACGCCCTGGAACTCTCCCCGGGAACAGAACGAGGACGCGCTCGAGGCGTCGATCATGGCGGCCGCGGCGAAGGCCCGCGATCCCGAGCACGCGCTGTTCAACCTCCACTGCCCGCCGTACAACAGCGGCCTCGACATCGCCCCGGCCGTCACCGACGACTTCAGGGTGCGCACCCGCGGCGGCACCCCGATGACGATCCCGGTCGGCAGCACGGCCGTCCGCAACGTCATCGAGCACGTGCAACCCCTGGTCGGCCTGCACGGGCACGTCCACGACTCGCGCGGCGCGTGCAAGCTCGGCCGGACGCTCTGCATCAACCCCGGGAGCGACTATCCGCACGGAATCCTCCGGGGGGTGATCCTCAGCATCAAGAACGGCAAGGTCAAGGGCTGGACGATGTCGAACGGCTGACGGCCGGCGCTGTCGTCGAGCCACCGCGCACACCACGGAAGGACGCACTCACGTGAAGCTGTACTCGTTCAAGTGCGGCGGCGACTACGCCGACCGGGCTCTGCAGGATCCGCTCGATGCCGACGTCGGCACCAAGCTGTACGAGCCGTGGACGGCCTACGTGGTCGATCACCCGCAGGGCCCGGTCCTGTTCGACACCGGGATCCCGCCCGAGATCCTGACGGACCCGATGGGTGTGCTCGGGCCGTGGGGCGACATGTTCGATCTCCGGATGGACGAGAGCGACACGATCGCGGCGTTGCTCTCGACGATCGGCCTCGAGCCGGCGGCGATCCCGAAGGTCGTCATGTCGCACCTCCACCACGATCACGCCGCCGCGCTTCCGCTCTTCCGGCATGCCGAGATCTACGTCCAGGAGCGGGAGCTGGCGTTCGCCCGCAATCCGCCGGTCTATCAGGCCAACGCCTACATGCCGGATCAGTTCGAGGGCGCCTACAGCTGGCAGCCGCTGAGCGGCGAGCACGACCTGTTCGGTGACGGGCGGATCGTGCTCTTCCCGACCCCCGGCCACACGGCCGGCCATCAGTCGGTGCGGGTGACGCTCGACCGCGACACCGTGATCATCATGTTCGATGCCACGTACTCGATCGAGAAGATGCGCGAGCGGCTGTTGCCGGGCATCCTCTGGAGCCCGGACGACCTGGTGGCGAGCTGGGAGAAGATCGAGGCGCTCGAGCGCGAGCACTCGGCGATCCTGCTCGCGACCCACGACCCCGACGTCGAGCGGGTGAGGTGGGCTCCGAGCGAGTGGTACGAGTGACGTGGTTTGCGACCGAGGACGTCGGCGACGGCGTGACGCTCGCGACGGAGCCGCACGCCGCCGAGTTCATCCGCGGGAACTTCTTCATCGTCGACTGCTCGGAGGCGACGCTCCTCGTCGACAGCGGGCTCGGCCTGGCCAGCATCGCGGCGGAGCTCGGAGCTGAGATGCGGCAGCCGGTCAGGCTCGTCCTGACCCACGCGCACAACGACCATCGCGGCGGCGCCCGGGAGTTCGACACACGGCTCGCACACCGGCTCGAGCAGGACGTGCTCAGCGCGAGGGTGCATGGCCGCACCCGCCCCGGCGACTGGCCGGCCGAGAACCTGCGCGCGGCCGAGGCCTCCGGCTACACGTTCCCGCCCTACATGCTCGCGCGGTCTCCGTTCCCGGGGTTCGACCCTGACGACTACTGGCTGGAGCCCGCGCCGGCGACAGCCCTCGTCGAGGAGGGCGATCGGCTCGCGATCGGTAGCCGCGAGTTCACCGTCCTGCATCTTCCCGGCCACACGCCCGGCGGCATCGGCCTCATCGAGGAGACGACCGGGATCTTCTTCAGCGGAGACATGCTCTACGACGGCCCGCTCGTGGACGGCCTGCCGGAATCGAACCGCGCCGACTTCGCGGCGTCCGTCACCCGGATCCGCGACCTGCCCATCCGCCGGCTGCACGGCGGGCACGGGCCGAGCGTCTCCCATGACCAGGCGGTCGAGTTGGCCGACCGCTACCTCGCACGGACGGAGGTTGCCGCGCCATGATCACCAATCCCATCACCGACGCCGAGCACGCCGGCCGGATCGCGGCGCTCCGCGACGCGCTCGATCGCCACGGCCTGGACGCAGTGGTCCTCTACGGCGCCCATCGCGACTATCAGCCCGCGGACCTGCGCTACTTCGCCCGCTGGTACTGCGTCGAGGAGGAGACCGCGGCGCTCTTCGTCTCACGGGAGGGTCCGGTCGTCCTGATGACCACCGCGGGCTGGGATGTCGAGCGCGCGCAGGCGGAGGCCTACGCGGACGACATGCGCCTCACACCGGACATGGGGGCCGACCTGGCCGACCTGGTCCGCGAGCACGGCGGCTCGGGGGCGCGGGTGGGGATCGCCGGCTACGGGTACTTCCCGGCCCCCGTCTACCTGACGCTCGCCGAGCGCCTCCCCGACGCGACGCTCACCGACGCCGGCGAGGTCACCGCCGCCCTGCGGATGGTGAAGAGCCCGGCCGAGCTCGACCTGATGCGGGCCGCCTCCGAGATCTCGGACCGGGCGATGGCGGCGGGTCTCGCCGAGGTGCGTGACGGCGCCGCGGAGATCGACGTGGCGGCTGCGGCCGAGGAGGTCATCCGCCGCGCGGGTGCCGAGCCGTCGTTCGTGACCGAGATGGGCAGCGGCCCCCGCACGGCACTCGGAACGTTCTTGCCGGGCGCGCGCACGCTCACCGCCGGGGAGTTCGCCGTGCTGGACTGCGGTGCCCGGGTGCACGGGTATCACGGCGACATGTGCCGCACCGTCGTCGTGGGCGGCGCGAGCGCCGCCCAGGCGGACAAGCTCGAGGCCGTTCAGGCCGCGGTGAACGAGACGATCGCCGCCGTCCAGCCCGGGGTCACTGTCGGTGCGATCCGCGACGTCGCTGCGGGCGCCATCGCCCGCGCCGGGTACGGCGACAACTGGTGGGACGCCTTCATGCCCCACGGGAACGGCGCCGGGCAGCACGAAGCGCCGAACGCCAAGGAACACCCCGATCAGCCGCTGCTTGAGGGCATGGTGCTCTGTATCGAGCCCGGCGTCACGTTTGCCGACGAAGGTGCGGTGATCATCGAGCAGATGATCGCGGTCAGCGCGTCCGGCGCTGAGGTGCTGAATGGCCTGCCGACCGACATGTGGGACCGGCTATGAGACTTCGCATCGAGCTCCCCGACGCGGACGTGACGGCCGAAGCGACGCTGTATGAACGCGCTGCCCCGCGGGTGTGCGCGTCGATCTACGCCGCGCTCTCCACGCCACTCGAAACCCACACGTCGCACGCCTGCTTCGACGGCCATGAGGTCTTCTGCTTCCTGCCGCCGTTCCCCGAGCCACCGCCGATCGAGAACCGCACGATGCGCCCGGAGCCAGGCGAGCTGATGTTCTTCTACGCCGGGCCGAACGAGTTCGCCAGTCTGGCGAGCGACCGCCTGACCGGCGGAGCGGACGCCGTCCACGAGCTGGCGTTCATGTACGGCGAGGTCGATCTGCGCCACTTCTGGGAGGACGGGTTCCACGGATCGCTCGTCGGTCGAATCACCACGGGCCTGCCGCCCTTCGCGGAGGCGTGCGCGCGAACCCTCTCGAACGGTCGAACGCGACTTCGCTTGAGTCAGGCCTGAAGCGTCGCGCGGGCGGCAGTCCCGGACGGATTCCTGCGGGTGCTCCGATACGGTGCCGGCCGTCCTCTCGCTCCAGCAGCTGGCCTACGCGATCGCGACGCGGCGCGGGCTCGACGTCGACAAGCCGCGCAATCTGGCGAAGACCGTCACAGTCGAGTAGCAACGGCCCGCGCCGTTCAAGAAGACGTTCAACCGATTGTGGTTTTCGGCGGGCGACCGCAGCCAAATTCGGTTGACCATGCGTTGGGAGGGGCGATCTCCGCCAAGCGCGAGCCGCACATGGTCGGGGAGAGCGTAAGGTTTCGGCATGGCCTACGACGAGCTTCTGGCCGAGCGTGTGCGCGAGCTGCTGCAAGCTGATCCGGCCTACCGCGAGCAGAAGATGTTCGGCGGGCTCTGCTTTCTCCTGCACGGCAACATGTGCGCCGGCATCGTTGGCGGCCGCTTGATGCTGCGGCTTGGTGATGAGGGAGCCGCGGCGGCGCTCGCCAAGCCGCATGTTGCTGCGATGGACTTCACCGGTCGCCCGATGCATTCGATGGTGTATGTCGAGCAGGCGGGACTGCGCGGGGCGGCGCTCGAGCGGTGGGTCGGTCAAGCGGTGACGTACGCTCGCACGCTTCCGCCCAAGGGTGGCTGACCCAGAGGCTTCAGCTCGGCGAGTCGTGAGAGGAGGCCGCTTGGGTCACTACGCGATCACAAGTGCCTTCGACGCCGGCCTTATCCGTCGTCGTCGACCGTTCCGAAGTCGCTGGCAAGAGCCGCACCGGCTGGTGTCCGTTAATACCCAATCCCAATCCGAGTCCTTGATGCGCGTCGGATTGCGACATACGGTGCCTGTCGGACTCCGACGTGATGTCCGTCGGAATCTGTCCGGCAGGACGCCAGCAGGGCGCGTGTTCTCCGCCTTTGCGACCCGGAACGAGGGAGGTTGGATGCCAGTCGTCAAATGCCCATCATGCGGCCAGCGTGGCGCGACGGAGCCTGGGAGCGAGGCCTACGCCGGTCTCGGTGAATGGGAAGGACAGCCAGCGTTCAAGTGCTGCCGGTGCGGCTCGGCGATGGCTCTGCGCCAGGGTCGTTTCGGGTCGAAGGCGATACGGATCGACGCTGCCGACGTGAGCGATCCCAAGTCCCGGTGGGCGGGCGAGATCACCGGCGAAGCGGCATCGATCGCTTCGGTGGGCGAACGCAGCCGCCACCCGTCGTAGGGAAGCAGCCAGCGACGAGGTGTGCCCTTCCGCGGGATCGCCCACGGGATGGTGTTCCGCGCCGGACGTGTCGGGATTGAGCCCTCTACCGCCTCGTTCGCTGAAGCGATCGGCGTAAGGCGGCTCGCTGATCTTCGAGCTGCGAGACGGCGCAGCGAAGGCGCTCATCCCCTTCAGCGGTCAGCGACAGGCGAGTGGATCGACGGTCTTCTGGTGTCGGCTCGCGCTCGACGAGGCCGGCGACGACGGCTCGCGTAGCGAGCTCCGAGATCGTGTTGTGGGGCATTCGCAACCGCTGGGAGATCGCAGAGACTGTCGAGTTCTGCCCGTCGTCAGGAGCACCTTTGATCATGAGCAGCAGCACGTAGCGCTGCGGCGTGAGCTGGCATCGGCGTACCACCCGCGCCGTGTCGGCGTCGAACTGTTGCAGTGCGGCTCGCAGCACGGCCGCGTCTCTAACCTGGTCGAGGAACGCTTGCTCAGAAAGCCGGATTGCGGCATCCATCTCGCGAAGGGACATGACGGCCCGTCGGGGTGCGGCCATGGTACTGCCGCCGCCTCTCGGACGGATCGCTAGTCCGTCTGTCCGATCGGCTGCCCGAGCACGTGGCCGATATCTTGAAGAAGCTCGGGCACCGTCCACGGCTCGCTTGGCCGGTGGAGGTTCTGGAGGCCCCGGGCGTCGAGCAGCTTCCGCAATTCGGGTGCGAGGCGCCCGTCCGGATGTGCCATTCCGAGGACGGCGATCCGCCAAGCGCCGGCGGGATCGATGATCAACACGGCGTCGGTGTGCTCGACGTCGAAGCGCTCCGGCCTCTGCGTCCACCAGTCGATGGCGGCAGGCCTGCCCTCCGGGACGCGCCTGTACCAGATGCCGAAGAACCGCCAGAACGCCTCCAGGTGAGCCGCGGTGCCCGTGAGCATGACCACGCCTCGGTCGCCGATCCGGCGTTGAAATGCGCGAAGACGCCGAGGGGTGTCGCGCCACGGGTCGACGGTCGTCTCGATGAAGGCGACCCGCGAAGCACGACCCGCGGCGCTGACACGGCGGGCCGCCTGCATGAATGCGCCGGTGGTGATCGGGCAGTGCTCCGAGCACAGCGAGAGGAACGGCGCCAAGACGACGACACGGCCCCGGTAGTGCGCGAGGCTCGTCGGTTCGCCCGTGGCTCCGACGAGCGGGATCCGCGGAACGGGCCTCGGCGGCGAGACCTCGGCGCCAATCGCAAGCCTGGCACGCGACGGCGGTCGGGTTGCGGCGACCCCGATCCCGACCGCGCTCACCGCGATCCCGAGCGCCATCAAGAGCCACCCGGCCCGGGGCCGGACTCGCGGCCGCGGCCGTCCGGGGGCACGACTCATCGCCGGCCCGCCGGCTGGTGGACCGCGCTGGCGGGCGCTCCGACCTGGGAGCGGCGCACCGTCTTCGCGAGTGCGGGCCCGCGCCCGTAGCGGACGGCGCGTTGCGCGCGATGCTCGGGGATGCCCGCCTCGACGAGCTCCGTCGTCAGCTCACCGTCTGAGAGCCATCGCCACAGGAGCCACAGAAAGGCGGTGATGGTGACGATGCTGCCTTCGGCGAGCATCGCGATGCCGCCCAGATTCTGGTCTTCGATCGGGCTCATCCCCCACAGTGGGGCCACATGCGAGTAGTAGGGGTAGAAGACGGTCTGCGACCACACGAACGCGAAGGCGAGCAGGGTGTCGAAGCCGCGGACGGCGAGGATGTAAAGCGCCTTCGCGCCGGATCCGAACCAGGCCGGGCCTGGGAGCGGTTCCAGGATCGCCGCCCACAGCAAGGCGCCGCCGACGAAAAAGCACATGTGCTCGACAGCGTGGACGGTGTCGTTTCTGAGTGCGAGCTGGTACGCGCCGGGGAGGTGCCAAAGGGCGAGATTGCACGCCCAGATCGGGAGGGCACGCAACGGGTGGGTGAGGACGCGCAGCCTCCCGATCAGCGGCAGCGCGAGCACCGGGCGGAGAATCGGCCCGGAGAGCCCGGCCACGCAGAGGAGCGGTGCGAGGTCGCCCAGCATGAGGTGCTGGATCATGTGAACGGTGAACGAGCGCTCCTCGCCAAGCGTGTCGATCGGCGAGACGACGGCGAGCGTCGCGACCGTGAGACCGCCGACGAAGCATGCCGGCTTCCACCAGGCGGGCGGATGGCCTCTGCGCCGAAGGGTGGCGACCCGACGGGCATAGAGCGCCGCCGCCAGGACGACCGGCGTCAGCTCAGCTGGATCGAAGGTCCACACCCACATCGTTGCAACGCCCTCGTACACAAAAACCGACTGGTCGGTTATTCTAGGCGCGTGCCACGGATCAGCGAGCAGGCCCGTTCCGTCCGCCGGAAGCGTCTGGTCGACGCGGCCTGGCGGCGAATGGCGCTCAACGGCTACCACACGACCAGCGTCGATGATCTCTGCGACGAGGCCGGCGTCAGCAAGGGCGCGTTCTACGGCTACTTCGCCAGCAAGCAGGACCTGTTCCTGGCTCTTGTCGAGGAGGAGACCGTCGCGCTGAACCGGGTAGGCGGTGAGCTTGTCGAGCAGGAGCTCTCGGGCGCGGAGCGGGTGCGCCGATTCACCCAGGCCATGCTCCGCGTCGGTGACGACCCCGGCAGAGTGCAGCTTCGCGCCGACCTCTGGTCGGCGCTGGCCGCAGACCCAGTCGTCCGCGATCAATTCGCCGACACCGTAGAGCGCCGCCGAGCGGTCTTGCGCGACTGGATCGTGCGCAGCATCCGCACAGGTGATCTCGCCATCGAGGAACGCCGCGCCAACGCGCTTGCCTCCATCCTGATCGCGCTGACGGACGGTCTGATGCTCCACCGCGCCCTCGACCCGACCGGGTTCCGGTGGTCGAACATCCGCTCCGTGTTGGACTCCCTTCTGGCCGGCATCGACCGGTCGCATACGGGTTGATCCCGATGCGTAGCCGCGGCGACCCGGTGACGCGGTACCGAGCCGCGGCACGGCATGCCGCCAGCATGAGCATCGGCCCCTACGGCTACACGCTGACCGTGTGGACGTCCGGCGCCGTCCTCACCCACGCACGAGGCGTGCCGACAGGCGCCGACGCCCTCCTCTTCATGCTCGGTGGCGTCGGCGGATTCGCGTTGGTCGGGATCGTCGCATTCGGCGACCTCCGCGCTCGAATCCGAATCGATTCTGAGCCGCCGGCCGTCTGGGGCGGCCTGCATGTCATCTCGGTCAGCGCCTCCATCCTGGGCGTGACGGTGATCGCCGACCGAGTCGCGAACGCCGCCGCCTGGCCCCTCGGCGGGTTCACCGCCACCGTGCTCTACCTGGGGCTGCTCGCGGCGCAGCTCGCGCTCGCCGGATAGGCCGGCTAACGCGGCCCACTTACAGCGTGGTGCTCGATCCAGTCCATCAACGGCCGGGTGACCGGGTTTCGATGATCGGGACGCACGATCGCAACCAGCGCTCCCAGGTACGACGCGACACCCGCCATGATCACCAGCCCGACGATCACTGAGGCCGCGTCGACCGTCACATCGTCATCCCGTAGTCCATTCGCCAAGTCTAACCGACCGGTCGGTTTCTATGCGACGTCTCGTCCGATCTGCTGATAACGTCGTGCTCGAGTTCAAGCTCTTCTCCACCGGCGTCATGCTGCACGCCGACGGCCGCGAGCTCTCCCTGATCACGGCGGGCATGAACTCTCTGACCCTGATCGTCGGGTTCGCCGTCTTTGCGGCCACACGGCACGAGCGTTGCCGTTCGACCGGCGGCTGGTCTTCGCCGGTTACCGCCAAGCGCTCCTGGTCGCCGCCAAAGCCCTGGCGACCATGCTCGTCGCCACCTGTGTTGCCGCCTACGCCGCAGTCCTGCTCCTCACGTTCTGGCGACCAGGCGTCAGCGGCTGGGCCGCCGTCCTGGCCGGGTTCATGGTCATCGCGGCCGAGTACGGCGCTCTCGGCCTCCTGCTCGGCGTGCTGGTCAAGGGTGACCTCGAGGGCTTCTTCGTCATCATCATGGGAAGCCTCACCGACACCTTCCTCCAGAACCCGGTCGGAAATCCCATCGCCAACCGGCCGGTGCTCGAGTACTTCCCCTCCTTCGGACCAACCCAATTCGCCGTCGGCGGCGCCTTCGGACACTCCGCTCTGTGGGGCGAGCTCGCACTCGGCCTCGCCCGGGCCGCCGCATTTCTGCTTGCCGGCCTGATCGTCTTCCAGCGGCGCACCCGGATTCGGCGCCATTTGGGCGACGCCCGCCACGCGGGCTCATGCGAGCACGCTGGGACTACGCTTTGAACGTGAGCGGGCCTCGCCTCGTGCCGGGACTCGACCCGGTGCGGCCGCGGACTTCGCCGAACGACTGTCGACGGGCGCTTAGCGGACCCCGATCGGAGAGCCATGACCGAGATCCTGACGTTCGCGGACGTCGTCGTCGTTGCGGCGTTGGCGCTCTCGCTAGCTCTGGCGTCAAGTGGCCTGAGCGAACGAACGCACATCCCGGCTCCGGCCGTCTTCTTGCTTGCTGCGGCGTTCGCCTCCGATCTCTTTCCCAGCCTTGGGGAGGCTCTGTCGATCCGGCAGGTCGAGCGCATCGGCGTTGTCGCGCTGATCGCCATTCTCTTCGACGGCGGGATGCAGGTCGGGTGGAGGCGGCTTCGCCCGGCGATCGGCCCGGCGGCGACGCTCGGGATCATCGGGACGTTCGTGACGGCGGTGCTGGTGGCGGTGGCGGCGAAGGTGGTGCTCTCGGTCGACTGGACGACCGCGGCTGTCGTGGGTGCCGCGCTGGCTCCTACCGATCCTGCGGTTGTGCTGTACGTGCTCGGTCGCCGCGAGATCCCTGGCCGTGCATCGACGATCCTCCAAGGCGAAGCGGGCGCCAACGACCCCGTCGGAATCGCCGTCATGATCGCGGTGCTCGGGTACGCAACCGGGTCATCGTCGATCCCCGGCGGCGTGCTCGAGTTCGTCTTGGCGATGGGCGTTGGGCTGGCCGGTGGTGCGCTTGGCGCGGTCGTCCTGGTGGCGCTCATGCGTCGCGCGCCACTCGTGCACGCCGGTCTCTACCCGGTACGCACGCTCGCCCTGGCCGGCCTCATCTACGGCGTGACCACCCTGTTGCACGGCTCAGGTTTCCTGGCAGTGTTCGTCGCCGGCGTCATGATCGGCGACGCTCGTTTGCCGTTCAAGGGCGAGATCGAGCGGTTCCACGCCTCTCTGTCGTCGCTGGCTGAGATCGTCGTCTTCGTCGGCTTGGGCCTGACCGTGCATCTGGCGGCCATCGATCTCTTGACGGTCGGCAAGGCGCTGGCGATCACTGCGATCTTGGTTGTCGTCGTTCGGCCCGTCGTCGCCGGTCTCCTGCTGGTGCCCGCTCGCCTGCGCCGAGGGGAGAAGGCATTCGTCGCGTGGAGTGGGTACAAGGGCGCGGTCCCGATCCTGCTCGCGTCGCTCGCAGTGCTCGAGAAGGTGGACAACGCCACACTCGTCTACCAAGTGGTCTTCGTAGTCGTGGCAGTGTCTGTTGTGGTTCACGGCCTGACGTTGCGGCCGTTGGCGCAGCTCGCCGGCCTTCCGATCAGGCACCGTGAATCGCTTCCCTGGGCCGTGTCCGTCCGTCTTCGGGACGAGCCGGAGAGCGTCCAGCGAGTCACCGTCGCCGCCGGATCGCGCGTTGACGGCCGCCGGATTCGCGACCTCCCGATCGGAGACGACACATGGATCAGCCTGATCGTGCGCGACAGCCGACCGATCCAACCGCGAGGCTCGGTCAGACTCGAACCCGGCGATGAACTGCTCCTACTGGCAGGAGACCGCGATCGGGCGGCCCTCTCGGCGGTCTTCGAACGACCTCGATCTCAGCCGCGCGATTCCGATCGAGGATCCAACCCCGAAGCAGGCTAGAATCTCAAACGGCGAGCCGGGAAGTCTGGTCGGCACCGAGTACACCGAGGTTCGAAAGGTGGCCACGGGGTGCGGGTGGATCCGACCAGCGGTTTGGCCCAGGCAGTTGCAGGCCAGCGAGCGATTGTTTCGCCAGACGATGTCCCTCGTGGCGTTCCTTGGCGGTTGTGCGAGTCGCACCGATCAATGAGCCTCAGCCGTTCATCGACGCGGCTCTCGCCGTGGGTGGGATTGTCGTCGCGGTCGACATAGCTGTCGGGTTGCTCAAGCGTCAGCAGGCGTGCCTGTATGCCGACAAGCTCATCCTGACTGGATTCGCGAATCCGCTGACGGCTTCGCCACGCAGACCAGGGCGTCTCGCGTGCCAAGGTGCCGTGGCGCAGGAGCCTGCAATCGCCTGACCGCGCCTACCCGGCGACGAAAGTTTCGAGCTTAGCGAAGGCCGCGTTCCACCCGGCCTCGGCGTGGCCGCGGGCCTCGGGCTGGTGGGGCGAATCGGTGAGAGTCATGCGCGTCTTGGGGCCGTGGTCGTGGAACTCGACGCGCACGACTGTGGGCTCGTGCATGCCCATCTCCGGCATCGGGTCCGAGCGCAGGACGATCAGCTCCGGCTCCACCAGTTCGACGATGTCGTAGCCGATTGCGAACTCGGCACCGCCATCGCGCCTGACCATCGTGAGCTCGTAGCGCCCGCCGACGCGCATGTCGATGTGGATCCGGTCGCGCGGTGTGTCCATGTGCTCAGGGCCGAACCACGCCGCCACCTGGTCGGGGTCGGTCCATGCGTTGAACACTCGCTCGCGTGGCGCTTCGAAGATTCGCGTGATAAGGACATCCTGATCCGTCGCCGTCTCGGGGGTTGAGTCATTCATCGTGGTCTCCGTTTCCGCGCAGGTGCGCTTCGAATCGGTCCATCCGGGCTTCCCACGTCCGTTTGCGCGATTGCATCCACTCGACCGCCTCGTCGAGGGGATCGGCCCGAAGCCGGCTCGGCCGCCACTGGGCTTCGTGGCTGCGGACGACAAGCCCCGCGCGCTCGAGCACCTTGAGGTGGCGCGAGATCGCCGGGAGGCTCACCGGGAAGGGCTCCGCCAGCTCGGTCACGGTCGCGGCACCCTCCGCGAGGCGGGTCAGGATCGAGCGCCGCGTGGGATCGGCGAGCGCGGCGAACGTGAGGTTGAGCTCTTCGGTCGGCATATAACGAGCTGGTTAATTAACCTCGGCATTAAACACACTCGGCAGCCGAGATGCAAGCCCGCCGCGATGGCGACCGAAGGTGGGAGGGTCAGGCTGTGGCGCGCGCACCACAGTACGTGCTCTTCACGAGCCGCGACCGGTACCTGCTCGCGGTCTACGTCTTCTTCGGTACTCAGCACCCCGCACCCGACGTCTTCAGGCGGGCACAGGCCGAGCTCCGTACGCTCTCGTGGGGGATAGCGCGGCGCTCGATGCCGCCCGCCAGGGACACCGGCCCAGGCGTCGCTACAGTCATCGTCATGCGAAACACTCGACAAGGAAGCTGGCTCGGCATCCCGTACGACTGGCGGCGGCCGACGCGCGAGCGCGTGCGCACCCGCTGGTGGAACCGCGACGACCACCGCATCTTCACGCCGAAGACGCTCGGCTGGGGATATGGCATCAACGTGGCAGAGGTCGCCCGCCGGCTGCGGTTGCTCCGATAGCGCAGCGCATCCTCCTCGTCTCCGGCAGCACCCGCGGCGCGTCGACGAACACCGCGCTCCTGCGGACCGCCCGCGACGCCCGGCCGGACGGCGTCGACGCCGAGCTGTACGAGGGGCTGAGCACGCTGCCGCACTTCAACCCCGACGACGATGTCGAGCCGCTGCCGCCCGCGGTGGCCGGCCTTCGCGCCCGGATCGCCGCCGCCGACGCCGTGCTCTTCTGCACGCCCGAGTACGCCGGGGCGCTCCCCGGGTCGTTCAAGAACCTGCTCGACTGGACGGTCGGGGGGCCCGAGATGTACGGCAAGCCGGTCGCATGGGTGAACGCGTCGGCGTCCCCGACCAGGGCGGCGAAGGCGCACGAGTCGCTCGAGACCGTCCTTCGCACGATCCACGCCGACGTCGTCTCGGAGGCGTGCCGGCACGTCGCAGTCGCCCGCGGCCGGGTCGTCGACGGGCTCGTCGCCGACCCCGCGGCGCGGGCCGGGATCGCCGAGGTGCTCGCGGCGCTCGCCGCCTACGCTCTCGCCCGCAGCGACTGGGACCCCGCCTCCGCGCGCTCGGCCTGAAACCGGCTCATGCAGTGCTCGGAGCAGAAGTAGTACGTCCGGCCCTCATGATCCAGCCGCAGTGCCTTCGCCCGGTCGACCTTCATGCCGCAGACGGGATCCGTCGCCCCGCGCCGCATCGTGAGGCCGAAGAGCGCGAGGAAGATGACGAGGCCGACGGCGTTCAGCACGAGCTTGTAGTCGAGCTGGATCGCCCCGAAGATGTCGTCGCGCGTCGGGCGCGTGTCCGGCACGAGGCCGAGAGCCGTGAAGATCCCGTCGACGAGGAGCGCCGCCGCAGCCATCGTGACGAACATGAGCGCCGTGATCCGGATCGCGAAGGCCCAGCCGTAGTACTTGCGGTAGATCGCGATGATCGGCAGCACGATCAGGTCGGCGAAGATGAACGCCATCACGCCGCCGAAGCCAATGCCGCCCGACCATAGGACGGCCGCCAGCGGGACGTTGCCGACCGAGCAGACGAACGCCAGGATGGCGATCAGCGGCCCCACGATCACGTTCTCGACGGCGGCGACCGGGCCGGGCGCATCGGAGAGGAACAGCGTGTTGAAGACGTCGTCTCCGAGCAGCCCGACGAACCCGGCGAGCAGGAAGCCGATCGTGATCTCCTTCCACAGCATCTGCCAGTCGCCGCGGAAGTTGTGCGCGACGTCCGACCACGCCGAGACGCTCGTCAGGCGCTCGCGCAGGGGCATCTCCCCGCCGGACGGGTGGTGCTGATGCCCGGCCTCGGCATCCTGTGCGTGGCGGCGGGCCGACTCCTCGAGGCGCGGCGAGACGAAGGCCCGAAGGAGGATCGCCATGAGCGCGATCATCACGAGGCCGCCGACGTACTCCGCGACCGTGAACTGCCAGCCGAGCAGCACCCACAGGACGAGGCCGAGCTCCCAGACGAGGTTCGTCGAGGCGAACTGGAAGGCGAGCGTGGCGACCGCGGACGCGCCCTTCTGGAAGATCGACTTGCCGATCGCGACGGCCGCGTAGGAGCACGACGACGACGCCGCGCCGAGGCCCGTCGCCCAGAGGAGCGGCCGCGGGCCGTCTCCGGAGAGCGCCGCCTCGATGCGGCGGCGCGGCACCCAGGCCTGCACGATCGCCGAGATCGCGAAGCCGAGCACGAGCGCCCACCACACCGCCCAGGCCATGAGGAAGGCGTCCTCGAGCGCCTTTCCGATCTGCGAGACGACGTCGCTCATTCGGCGCCCGCCTCGAGCGCGGCGAGCAGCGCGCGCCCCTTCCCGGTGAGCGCGTACATGGTCATCTTGCCGTCCCGGCGCGAGCGCACGACGCCCTGCGCCTTCAGCGCCTTCATGTGGTGGGAGACGAGGTTCTGCGGACGCTCGACGATCCAGGACAGGTCGCACACGCACAGCTCGTGGCCGTCGCGCAGCGCGAGCGCCAGCGAGAGCCGGGTCGGCTCACCCAGCGCGCGGTAGCCGCCGGCGAGGCGCTCTGCGTCCTCGAGCGTCGGCCGGGCCGCGCGCAGGCGCTTGCCCTGGGCGGCGTCGATGTGCAGCAGCTCGCCGAACATGACTACATCCTAACAGGTGTTGATATGTTGTCTCGGGCCGCTAAGGAGCGCGAAACCGGCGGCCGCGGTTCCCGTTCACGAGGCCGAGCGGCACCGCGTCGCTCCACATCCACACGACACGGTCGACGGCTCCGTCGGCGTCGGTCACAGCCGAGATCAGCATCCGGTCAGCCCGCCAGTCGGGCGACTCGGACCGCATCTCGACCTGCGACGCGCGACCGCAGGCCACCCGCCGCAGTGCCACGACAACGTCGTCGGGGATGCCGCGCCAGGCCTCGCAGAGCAGCCGGCCCGTGTCGTCCTGCGTCAGTGGGCCGTCGGATTCGGCAACGCGGCTCGAGCGCTCGATGCGCAGGTCGCGGTCGAGCACCACGACGCCGATCGGCGCATCGCGAAGCAGCGCGTCGAGCACGAGCTCGTCAGCGCTCAGCCCCCTCCGCGGCAGTGACTGCTCCCGGGCCATGCGGCGGATCGGGTGTGATGCTAGCGTCGAACGTGCCCAAACGCACGTCCTCGGATCACTCCGAGGAGTACTCGAACGTGGCCTCGTACCCGCAGCGGCCGGAGTATCCGAACTCGTGGTGGTCGTCGTGGACGTCGACGTGCTCGGAGACGACCTCGCGGCCGATGCGGTCGTGGCCGGGGATGACGCAGGTGACCGGGCTCTGCGTGTCGTACGGAGCGGCGATCCGCACCGACACGCTGGAGCCGGCCCGGAACCATCCCTTCCCGGGCGTGTGGTCGATCTCGATCCGGCACGGGACGACCGCGAGCAGGTGGCTCGGCTTGAACGCCCAGGGGAACTGGCTGAGCGGCGTGCCGCCGAGGCGGCCGGCGAAGACCTCCTCGAGCGCGGCCCGCCGCGGCTCGTCGGCGCGCTCGTCGAGGTAGAGCACCCACGACCACGGCGACCCCGGCTCGTCGTCGCTGTACCACGTCGCAAGCACCACGCGCAGGCCCGAGACGTCGAGCTCGCCGACGGCCCCGTCCACGATCTGCCAGGAGAGCGCGCCGGCGCACTCGCCGTACGTCGACCGCCCGCCCTGCTTGCCGTCGATGCGCCGGCATGGGCAGATCGCCTCGCAGTTGCAGACCTCGAGGTAGGTGCCCGCCAGGCGCCAGATCACATCGACTCCATCGACATGGGCGCCCGGTGAAGCCCGGGGACGATCCCCGGCTGCCACGGGGCGAGGAGGCCGAGCACGACCAGGGCGATCCCCATCGCGAGCGCCACCTGGCGGCCGAAGCGCCACACCTTCTCGAGGACGATCCCGACGGCGAACGCGGCCATCCAGCGCAGGTCCATGACGCCGAGGACGAGGAGGGCGAGCATGAGCGACCAGCAACAGCCCACGCAGTACGCGCCGTGGTAGAGCCCGGCCCGGACGTGCCGCAGCCGGCCGCGGTACGAGCCGGCCCGCATGAGCAGGTGAAGCGGCGAGCGGCAGATCGCCAGGCACCGGTCCTTGAGCGGCGTGAACTGGTAGGCGCCGGCGGCGACCAGCAGGGCTCCTCCGACCCAGGTGGCGGCGGAGTCGCTGCGGTCGGCGAGCCGGGAGGCCGCGACGCTGGCGAGGAGCGCCAGCACCCCGAACCCGGCCCACGCGATCAGGTACCCGGCCACGAGGCCGGTGGCCCGGGCGGCCGTCCCGGCGCCCTCGCCCGCGTAGAGCGCTCCGGTCGGCGCCAGCCCCGGCAGCATCATCGCCGCCATCATCACGACCCATAGCCCGAGGAAGGCGGCGGCGCTCAGCCCCATCGTCCCTGGCGCGGACTCCATGCCGCCGGCCGCGACGGCCACGGCGATCCACGCGGCGGCGGCCGCGACGAGCAGGCCCGAAACGACAGGCACGGCTGAGGGAGCGGCGCGGATGGTCACGACCCGGTCAACGATACCGGCAGCGGTATCCTTGCGACATGGCACACATGCGGTCGGGATGACGCGCTTCCAGACGCAGGGGCTCGATCACGTCGCGCTGGTGGTGGCCGACATGGAGCGCTCGATCGCCTGGTACGCGGATGTCCTCGGCATGGAGCCGCGGTACGCCGACGTCTGGGACGGCGCCGGCGACCCCGTCGTCCTCTGCAACGGCGACGCCTGCGTCGCCCTCTTCGCGCCCGTGGACGGCGACCGGGTGGAAGCCGACGGCGTGAACCGCCACTTCGCGATCCGGCTCGGCCGGGACGGCTTCGATGCCGCGGGCGCGGCGCTGGCCGAGCGGGGGATCGAGGCCGAGTTGTGGGACCACACGATCTGCCACTCGCTCTACGTCCGCGACCCCGACGGCCACCAGGTCGAGCTCACGACCTACGACCTGCGATGAGCTGCTGCACGCCGATCGGGTACCGGAGGATCTTCGGCTCGAAGACCGCCGAGCGTGAGGCGCGCCGCTACCGCCGCAGAGGGCTGCCGGGGAGCGCCCGCTGGCTCGCCGGCACGCTGACGAGGGTCGGAGTCGGCGGGCGGTCGGTGCTCGAGGTCGGCGGCGGGGTCGGCGGCCTCCAGATCGAGCTGCTCGAGGCCGGTGCGGATCGCTCGGTGAACGTCGAGATCATCGACACCTACGAGCGCGCGGCGGAGGCGCTGATCGCCGAGCACGACCTCGGCGGGCGCGTGGAGCGCCGGATCGACGACTTCGCCGCCACCGCGGCGGAGATTCCCCCCGCCGATCTCGTCCTCCTGCACCGCGTGATCTGCTGCTACCCGGACGCCCACGTGCTGATCGACACGGCGTGCGAGCACGCGCACGAACGGGTCGCCGTCACCATCCCGCGCGAGTCGGCGTGGATCCGGCTCGGCGTCGGTGCCCTGAACGCGTGGCTGCGGATGCGCCGGATCGCGTTTCGCACCTACGTCCATCCGCTCGACCCGATGCTCGCCGTGGCGGGCCGACGCGGCTTCCGGATGGCGGAGCGGCACCGCGGCGTCCTCTGGCAGAGCTTCGTCCTGGAGCGCGCCGAGGCCTCCGGCGCCTGAAAAATCGGGGTCAGACCCAATTTTTCAGACCCCAATTTTGCGCGCCGACGGGTGAAGGACCGGCACGGCGCCGTCCCAGCCCGCCCGCAGGACGTCCACGAGGGAGGGCGGCGTGATCGCGCGGCCCCGGCCGGAGAGACGCCGGGCGCGGCGGTCGTAGCCGGCCGGCGTCCAGTGCAGGAGCTCGACCCCGAGCACGAGCCACGGCTCGCCGTCGTGCAGGACGAAGGCGCCGTCGGGGAGCTCGTCGAGGTCGACGTCGTGGAGCCGCCGCTCCCGTCCCGCCAGCCGCTCGGCGTGCAGCCGGGCGTCGATCGCGTCGGCGCCGGCCTCGCCGGGATGCAGGCCGCGCCAGATGTCGCCGAGCCGGTTGTAGTCCTCGCGGCGGCAGAGCGCGCACGCCCGGTGGCCCGCTGCCATCGCGGTCGCCTCGTCGAGGAAGAAGAGCTCGGTGAACTTGCCCGGCTGGAGCAGCGGCCCGCGCTGCCATCCCCGGAACTCGAGCCGGCAGGCGATCCACCGCCGGGTGGCGTGACCACGCCGGATCCGGCCGACGGCGTCGTGCAGGCAGCCGCGGTTCCCGTAGACGAGCCCGCGGGCCGGGTCGGCGACAAGCTCGCCGAGCGGCGTTACCCGGTTTCGAAGCGGCATTTCGGCGCGCCAGCATAGACCCCGCCGGTGCCGATGCCGAGCGGGGTGATCGTCCCCGCGGAGTCGTCGACGACGACCGCGCACGTCTCACACTCGTCAAGGAGCGATCCGGCGTCGACGAGGGTCAGCCCGCCGACCGCCCAGATCGCGGGCCGGTGGCGATGCCCCTTCGCGACGACCCGCGGCCGGCGGTCGCGCATGAGCGACTGCAGCTCGTCGTTCACCTCGAGCGCATAGCCGTAGTCGTCGGCGGTGATCTTGTTCATGTCGTCGTCGAGGAGGCCGTGGCAGAGCAGGAGGCTCGTGCCCGACGCGAGCGTGATGTCGACGCTGGCAGGGAGGTCGCGCAGGTACTGCACGGTCTCGGGAGCCAGCTCGGCGAGCGCGTGAGCGTCGGGGAGGCCGCGCAGAACGCCCTCCAGGATCCAGCGGTCGTGATTGCCGCGAACGACGGTGACCTCGCGTGAGCGCAGAAGCGCTGCCGCCGCGTCCGGGTCGCCCGGGCCGTCGACGATGTCGCCGACGCACGCGACCAGGTCGAGCTCCTGCTCGTCGAGGTGCGTGAGAAGGAGGTGGAGCCTCCGGTCGCACGCGTGGACGTCGCCGATCACGGCGACGCGGTTGGGCCGCAGGCTCATACCGTGAGATATCGGCGGATGGCTTCCCCAGCTCGACGGAATTCGTCATGCTGGGCTCGTGGCAACTGTTGCTGGGCAGCGGCGCCGGGTGTCGCCGTGGATCGTGGTCGCGGGGATCGTCGCGAGCGTGGCGGTGGCGTGGGCCGTGACGTCGATCGCGGTCGGATCCGGCGTGAGCAGCACCGCCAGCGTGAGGGTGCGACCGCTCCTTCCCTTGCACCTCTACCGCGCGGCGCCCACGCCGGCCGAGATCCAGGACGCGTTCGCGGCGGAAGGCCTGTCGCTCGTTCCGGCCGGCTCGGATCTGGACGCCGCCCGGCTTGGCCCGCTCCGGTCGCACGTCGCCGCCGCGTTCCAACTGCCGGGTCGCTCGGGCATGCTCGTGGTCCTCTTCGACCGCCCGGAGCCGCGCGCCCCGATGCGGGTCAAGGACACGGCGGGGAACCGCGACAACGGGGAAGCCGCCGGCCGCATCTACGTGGAGTACCGGTCGACGGCCCTCTCGGCGGCGACCGCCGCCGCGGTCCGCCGGGCCTTCCGCCGCCTGCAATAACGCGTCACGCCGGGCCGGTAAGACCCCGGCCCGACGCGAGGCGGTACGCGCCGGGCCGGGTATCGCGACCGGTTCGGCCGTGGCTGCCACGGCCTCCGGTGCGCTTCTGTGTATGGGTGTGGACCCAGCCTGTAGTCTCGGCCGCGAACGTGGCGGGCCGCATTGGGGTCGACGCGGAAATCGGCGGTGGTCTTCCCCCCGAGCGGGATTCGGGAAAGCCGCATGACTCCACCAGAACTTGACAGGCGGCCGCAACGCCGTAGGCTTGCGGAAAGGCACCTAGGAGGCAATGACTGTGGGTAGGACGACCCTGTTGAAGGCGGCCGTTGCCGCGACTGCGTGGGCGGCGATGGCCGCCCCCGCGCATGCTGCCGTCGTCGGCTCGAAGCCGGCGCCGTCGTATCAGACGAACGGCCGCGTCACGACGATCACCGTCAGCGGCAACATCGCCTACATCGGCGGCAAGTTCACGTCGGTTCGCCCTTCAGGGGCCCCGGCCGGCACCGGCGAGGTCACGCGGAATCACGCGGCTGCGATCAACCTGACGACCGGTGCGGTGCTGCCGTGGAACCCGAACGTGAACGGGCTCGTGAGCGCGATCTACGTGAACGGCAACAACATCTACCTCGGCGGCGGCTTCGGCACCGTCGGCGGCGCCAAACGCAAGAAGGTCGCGGCCGTGAACGCGTCGACGGGTGCCGTCAACACCGCGTTCCGCGTGTCGGGCCTGAACGGCGAGGTGCGCACGATCGACCTCTCGAACGGCCACCTGTACCTGGGCGGCGCGTTCACAGCGCCGCGGAGCTACAGCGGGGCCTTCGACCCGGCCAGCGGCGCGTTCCAGTCCGCCTGGGCGCCCGTCACCGACGGCCCGGTCGACGCGATCCTGACCACGAACAACGGCTCGAACCGCGTCGTCGTCGGCGGCGAGTTCAACACGCTGAACGGCGTCTCGAGCAACGCGATCGGCGCGGTCGATCCGAACACCGGTGCGTCGGTCACGTGGAACTGGCACGGCCCGTTCCGCACCTCGTTCCGGCCGTTCGACGTCGTCGGCCTCTCCAACTTCGGGGGCTACATCTACGGCGCCGGCACGGGCAACGGCGGCTCGTTCATGAAGTTCAACCCGTCGACCGGCGACCTCGTCTGGATCGAGGGCGTGACCGGCAACGTCGAGAACGTCGTCGTGATCGACGGCATCGCCTACGCGGGCGGCCATTTCGAGGCCTACTGCGGAGCGATCCCGGGGAACAACTTCTGCACCCGGGTCGCCTCGCGGAGCCACCTGATGGCCGTCGACGACACGACCGGTGCGCTCCTGCCGTGGCATCCGGCCGCCAACAGCAACCTCGGCGTCTTCGCGATCGGCGCAGGCCCGCAGACGCTGGTCGTCGGCGGCGACTTCACCAAGCTGGGTGGAGTCAACCAGCAGATGTTCGGCATGTTCAAGGAGTAGGGCGGGAGCTCACGCACCGCCGCGGCGCTCAGTCGTCGCGGCGGTGCACTCCCACCCGCCACGCGTAGGTGTCCCGGCGTGACGGGAAGAAGTCGGGCCAGTCCTTGGCCATCATCCAGGCGGCGACGAGGGCGATCGCCGTCTCGAAGCGGCGGTGGGCGGTGTGGTTCGTCGCCTCGGCCGCGAGCAGCGCGATCGACGCGGCGAAGCCGGCCCAGCACTCGTGCACGCGCAGCCCGGCGACGTAGACGCGCGGGCCGAGCGGATGCCGGCGTACCTGGACGAGGAGGGGCACATATCCCTTATCGGCAGGAGCGCCGCGGACGAAAGATCTTCTAGGCCGGAACCGTGGCGCCGGCCGCCTCGCAGGCCAGCTTCACGTTGGCGCCGTGGGCGACGCGGTCGTAGGGGCCGCCCCCCCGGAAGGGGACGGCGATCCGCTCGGCCTGGTCGGCCGGGCAGCCGGCCTGCGCGAACGCCAGCAGCGCCTCGACGTAGTCCAGGTCCTCGTCCGCGATCTGAAGCGCCCTGTCGGACGTGTGCGGCCGGCCGTGGCCGACCACGACGAACTCCGGCCGCTCGCGCTCGATCACGCCGATCAGCGTGTGGAGCGTCTGCTGGTAGTCGGCCACCGACGAGTACGCGAACGGGATCTCGAGCTCGGAGAGGTAGTCGCCGATCACGAGGATCCGCTCCTCGGGGAAGAGCGTGATGAGCCCGTCGTCGGTGTGGCCGCGGCCGGCCCGGCAGACGGCGCTCCACGGCCCGAGCGTCACGTCGGCCGGCGGCTCGACCTCCTGCTCGCAGTGCAGCGCGTCGAGGGCAACGTAGGGGACGTACGCCTCGACCGACTCCTTCTCGATCGACGCCCGCGCCTCGCCCGAGCGGATCCGCTCCGCGGCGCCCGCCGACGCCGTGACCTGCGCGTCGGGCAGCACGCCCAGCGCCATCACGTGATCCCAGTCGGCGTGCGTCACGAGCACCTGCGTGACCGGGTCGGCCGTGGCCGAGACGACCTCGTCGATCTCCCACGGCGAGATGCCGGGATCGACGAGGAGCCGGTCCGCGCCCCGGCGCAGCTCGAGCGTCGTCGTTTGGTAGAGCGTGCTCGGCCACCACGTGACGGTGGGCGTCAGGGAAACCGCTCGCGGCACGGCCCTAGCATAGTATGGCCGCCATGCGGGTTGGGATCGACCTGATCGAGATCGACCGGGTTGCGCGGGCCCTCGTCCGCCATCCCCGGTTCGTCGAGCGGGTCTTCACCGCGGCCGAGCGTGAGTACTGCCTCTCGCGCGCGAACCCGCCGCAGCACTTCGCCGCCCGGTTCGCCGGCAAGGAGGCGGTCGGGAAGGCGCTCGGGTTCGGCGTGCCGTTCACCTGGCGCGAGATCGAGATCGCCGGGCGGCCGAAACCCGGCGTGAGCCTCACCGGCCGCACGGCGGCCTGGGCGGAGCGGGTGAGCGCCGGCGGCATCGATCTCTCCATGACGCACTCGAAGGGGATGGCGGCCGCCGTCGCCATCGTGCACGACGCATGAGCGGCCCGCACGCCCTCTACACGGCCGCCGAGATGCGCGCCGCCGACGCCGCCGCGATCGAGAAGCTCGGCATCCCCGGCGCCGTCCTCATGGAGCGGGCCGGGCTCGCCGCGGCGGAGGAGACCCTGCGGCACGCGCCGGGCCGGGGCCGCGCCGCCGTCGTCTGCGGACCGGGCAACAACGGCGGCGACGGGTTCGTCGTCGCCCGCCACCTGCACGAGGCGGGCTGGGAGGTCGAGTGCCTCATGGCGGGCGACGTGCGCAAGCTGCCGCCCGACGCGCGCCTGAACCACGACATCGCCCGGCGGCTCGGCATCCCCGTCGCGGCCGGCGTCCGCCGGGCGCGGCTGACCCGCGCGGACGTCATCGTCGACGCGCTCCTCGGGACCGGCTTTCGGGGCGCGCCGCGCGGCGCGGTCGCCCAGGCGATCGAGGCGATGCGCCCGCCGATCGGGACCGTGGTCGCGCTCGACGTCCCGTCGGGCGTGGACGGCTCGACCGGGACGATCGTCGGCGCGGCCGTGCGCGCGGACGTGACGGTCTGCTTCCACGGCCGCAAGGTCGGCACCGCGATCGAGCCGGGCCGCAGCGCCGCCTGCCGGGTGGTCGTGGCCGACATCGGGATCCCGCGCGAGGCCGACCAGCCGACTGCGGCGACGCTGCTCTCGGGCGCCGAGACGCTGGCGGCGGCCTGGCCCAAGGCGGTGCGCGGCTCGAAGTACACGGCCGGCGCGGTGCTCGTCGTCGGGGGTGCGCCCGGGTTCATCGGTGCGCCGCTCATGGCCGCGCTGGCAGCGCTTCGGGCCTCGGCGGGAGTCGCCTGGATCGCGGCGCCGGCCGAGGCCGTGCCGGCGCTGGAGGGCCGCGTGCCCGAGGTGATGGTGCGCCCCCTCCCCGACGGGCTCGAGCTGCTCGAGCGGGCCGGCGCTGTGGCGCTCGGCCCGGGCCTCGGCCGCTCCGACGACGCGGTGGCGCTGGCGCGGCGGGTGGCGGCCGAGCACGCCGGCCCGATCGTCATCGACGCCGACGCCCTCTTCGCCTTCGACCGCCGTCTCGCGCGGCTCCGGCGCCGGCCCGGCCCGACCGTCCTCACCCCGCACGAGGGCGAGATGGCGCGCCTGCTCGGCGTCGAGTCCAGGTGGGTGCACGAGAACCGGCTCGAGGCGGTCCGGAAGGCCGCGGCCGCTGCGGGCTGCGTCGTCCTGCTCAAGGGCTCCGACACGCTGGTCGCCGCCCCGGACGGACGGCTGGGCGTCTCGCACGCCGGGCCGCCGGGGCTGGCAACGGCGGGCTCGGGCGACGTGCTCACCGGCGCGGTCGCCGCCATGCTCGCCAAGGGCGCCGACGCCCACGTGGCGGCCTGCATCGCGGCCGAGGCGCACGGCCTCGCCGGTCGCCGCGCCGTCGAGCGGCGCGGGCCGTCGGGCATCATCGCGACAGACGTGATCGACGCCCTGCCGGAGGTGCTGCCGTGATCGGCACCGAGCGGGCCCGTGCCACCGTGACGGTCGACCTGACCGCGGTCGCCGCGAACGTCGCCCGCCTCGCCGCCGCGGCCGCGCCGGCCGAGATGTGGGCGGTCGTGAAGGCGGACGGCTACGGCCACGGCGCCGCCGCGGTCGGCCGCACGGCGCTCGCCTCCGGGGCGGCGCGGCTGTGCGTGGCCACATGGGAGGAGGCCCGGGCCCTGCGCGACGACCTGGGCGACGTGCCGGTGCTCGTCATGGGGCCGCTCGTGCCCGGCCAGGAGAGCGATGTCGAGGGCGTCGACGTCACCGTGACGTCGGTCGCCGGGTACGCGCGCCTGCGGGCGGCGGCGCGCTCGCCGCTCGGCGTGCACGTGAAGGCCGACACCGGAATGGGCCGCTGGGGCATGGCGGAGGACGACGCGCTGCGGATCGGGGAGCAGCTCGCCGAGGGCGACGTGCTCGGCCTCGCCGGGCTCATGAGCCACCTGGCCGTTGCGGACAGCGACGAGGAGTTCACCCGGCGTCAGGTCGAGCGCTTCGCCACGCTGGCCGAACGCTTTCCGCCGTGCCCGCGCCACATCGCAAACAGCGCCGCGACGCTCCGCTTCCCGGACGCCCGCTTCGATGCGGTGCGGTGCGGGATCGCCGTCTACGGGCTGTCGCCGTTCGGCGCCGACCCGGCGGGCGACGGGCTCCAGCCGGCGCTTCGGCTCGAGAGCTTCGTGGCCGAGGTGAAGACGCTGGCCCCGGGCGCGAGCGCCGGGTACGGCCGCCGCCTGGTCGCGTCTGAGCCGACCTGGATCGGGCTCGTCCCGGCCGGCTATGCCGACGGCGTTCCGCGCATCCTCTCCGGCCGAGCAGACGTCCTGGTGCGGGGCCGCCGCCGGCGGGTCGCGGCCACGGTCAGCATGGACCAGCTCACCTTCGCCATCGGCCCGGTGTGCGACGTCGAGCCGGGCGACGTGGTGACGCTGCTCGGCGAGGACGGCGACGAGCGGATCCTGGCCGAGGAGTGGGCCCACATGGCCGGGACGATCAACTACGAGATCGTGACGTCGCTCGCGCCGCGGCCACGGAGGGTGGAGCATGTCCTCCGCGGTGCTTGACGAGCTGCGGCCCCTGATCGCCGACGGCGAGGCCCACTTCGTCGGCGGGTGCGTCCGCGACGTGCGCCTGGGGCGGCCGGTGGTCGACATCGACGTCGTCGTGCCCGGCGACCCGGCCCCGGCGGCACGCCGGCTGGCGCGCGCCACCGGCGGCTCGCCGTTCGCCCTCTCGGAGACCCACGGCGCGTGGCGGGTGGTGCTGGACGGCCGCACGATCGACGTGACGGCTCGGCGCGGGGGCGATATCGTGGCCGACCTGGGCGAGCGCGACTTCACGGTGAACGCGATGGCGATCCCGGTCAACGGCGCAGGAGAGGATCTCGTCGACCCGTTCGGCGGGCTCTCCGACCTGGCCGAGGGGCGGCTGCGGCTCGTCTCCGAGCGCGTCTTCACCGACGACCCGCTGCGGCTGCTGCGCCTGGCCCGGATCGCCCACGAGCTGGGGTTCGAGGTCGACCCCGAGGCTCAGCGGCTGGCCCGCCGCGACGCCCACCTGGCCGACCGCGCGGCCGGCGAGCGGATCTACGCCGAGGTGCGGCGGCTGCTCGCTCCCGATCATCCCGATGCCGCGGTCCGCCTCCTCGACGGCCTTGGTGTCCTCGATGTCGTTCTGCCCGAGGCCGGTCCGATGCACGGCTGCGAGCAGAGCCGGTTTCACCACCTCGACGTCTTCGAGCACACCCTCCAGGTGCTCGACGCCGCGGCCGACATCGCCGCCCATCCCGAGCACTACCTGCCCCGCCACGCCGACCGGTTGCGAGGGGCGATGGACGAGCCGGTGGGGGACGAGCTCGACGCGCGCACGGCGCTGCGGCTCGCGGCGCTCTTCCACGACATCGAGAAGCCGAGCACGCGCACGGTCTCGGCCGACGGCCGGGTCGGCTTCATGGGCCACGACAGGAAGGGTGCCGCGACGACGCGCAGGATCCTGCGCCGGTGGCGGGCGGCGACGTCCACGATCCGGTTCTGCATGCTGCTCGTCGCCGAGCACCTGCGGCTGGGATTCATGGTGCACGACCGCCCGCTCGGCCGCCGCGAGGCGTACCGCTACCTGCGCGCCACCCAGCCGCACACGGAGGCGAGCGTCGTCATCTCGCTGGCCGACCGATTCGCAACGCGCGGCGTGCGCGCCCGCCAGGCCTATGTGCGGGCACATGCCGAGACGGCGGACGACCTGCTCGCGCTGGTCTCCGAGCTCGAGGCGGAGGAGCGCGCCCCGCTCCTTCGCGGGGACGAGATCGCCGAGCTGACGGGCGCCGAGGGGCCGCGGATCGGCGAGCTGGTCGACGCACTGGCCGAGGAGCAGGCCGCGGCCGCGGTGACGACGCGCGACGAGGCGGTGGCATTTGTCCGGGGGTAGCCGCTTCGACCGCACCGCCGAGCGCTACGCCGCGATGGCCGCGGCGCGCGACTGGACGGGCTTCATCGAGTGGTGCGACCCCGGCCCGGCCGACCGCGCCCTCGACGTCGCCGGCGGCCCGGGGGCGCTGGCCGGGGCGCTCCGTCCGCGGGTGGGGTCGATCGCGGTGCTCGACACGTCGGCGCGCCTGCTCGAGTTCGTCCCGGAGGGGATCGGGCGCTCGCTCGGCCGCGCCGAGCAGCTGCCGTTCGAGGACGCGAGCTTCGACCTCGTGACGTGCGTGAACAGCCTGCACCACATCGCCCGCCCGCCGCGCGCGCTCGACGAGATGACGCGTGTCCTCGCTCCCGGCGGGCGGATCGTGCTCGAGGACTTCGTTGCCGACGACGACCCCGGCCGTGCCCGCCGCTGGGAGGAGATCGAACGCATCCGCGACCCCGAGCACGGCCGCCTCATCACGGCCGGCGAGCCGCGGGTGCCGCTGCTCGGCGCCGGCCTCGACCTGGACGCCGAGGAGATGTGGCTGCGGGTGTTCGAGGTCGACTCGTGGCTCGAGGTGGCCGGGTGCGCCGGCTCGGCGGCCGAGCACGTGCGCGCGCTGATCGGCGCGCCGACGTTCGAGCTGCGCGTCTGGCGGGCCCGCTTCCGCCGCCCGGAGTGAGCCGGGGTCAGACCCCGCGTCGGCGGCCGAGCGGCAGCGCGGCCACGGTCGTGTACTGCGACCCGCCCGGCCCGAGATGGGAGCGGACGAGCTCGCATGCTGCGACCGCGATCTCGGCCCCCGCGGCCGCGAGCGGCGGGAGCTCGGCGGCTCGCGGCGGACGGCGCCGGAAGCGGGCGAGCGTCACGTGCGGGTTCCCGGTCCGGGGCGGCCGGGCGAGTGGTGCAAATGGCTCCGCCGATCCGGCAACCGCGTGGGCCAGGTCGGCCAGCTCCGAGGGCGCCTCGAGCTGCGCCCAGATCATGCGCGGCCTGCTCGGCGGAGCGAGCGCGGCGGCGGCGATCCTGAGCGAGAACGGCGCAACGGAAGCGCACGCCGGCGCGAGCGCGGCGCGCAGCGGCTCCGCGTCGGAGTCGGGAACGGAGCCGAGGAAGTGGACCGTGACGTGGAGGTTCTCCGCGGGCACCGCTCGGCCGGCGAAGGAGGCGACCGCACCGGCGGCGTAGCCGGCCAGCTCCTCCCGGAGCTGCTCGGGAAGCGGGATGGCAACGAACGCACGCACGCGGTGCCACGCTAGATGATTGACTCCGCGGCCGCGTGATGTCCTGGGCGGCGAGAACCGAGCAGCGCAAGGACGCAGGGAGATCCAATATCACGTGATATTGGGCCGACCGAGGACGCCGTGATGCGAGGGTTTCGCAGCCGCAGCCCGGCCACAGGTCGCCGAACCACCACAGTCGGACGTCCAGGCGCGCGGGGCCGTGGAGCCAATTATCTGGCGCAGGGCGGGGCCGCCGGTCAGGCGGCGACGCGGATGTTGCCGGTCTCGATCTCGCGCAGGAGCTCGGCGAGCTTGCACTCGAGCTCGTTGGGCGAGCGGGCCGGGTAACCGTGCTGCCATTGACCCGTGGTCTCGGCAACCCGGATGCAGTACATCAGCGTCTGGATGTCACGCTTGTCGAGCATCGCGGTGTCCACGTCGGCGTTCGACACAGGCCCTGCCATCCCCTGCTTGGGGTATTTGCCCCCGCCGCGACACCCGATATAGTGCCCGCGGCCATGATCAAGGTTCTCGTCGCCGGGCTCATCGGAACCGTTGCGGGTGTGGTCTTGATGATCGTCGTGATCGTGCTCGGCGGCTCGACGACGGAGGACTCGACCAGCGTCGGAGTGGGCGCGCTGCCGCTCTCGACGGCCTCGCTCTCGACCGGCACGTCGACGCCGACCTCGACCCCGCCGCCCGCGAGCAGCGGCGGCTCGACCGGAGGCTCGACGTCCGGTGCGGCGGGCAATCCCGACAACGGGAAGACCATCTTCACCGGCAGCGCCGGCTGCGGCGGCTGCCATGCGCTGGCGGCGGCCGGGACGAGCGGCGCGGTCGGCCCCGCACTCGACGACCTGAGCGGGAGCGCGCAGAAGGCCGGCCAGCCGCTGGACGCGTTCATCAAGACCTCGATCGTCGACCCGAGCGCCTTCGTCGCCGAGGGCTACCCCGACGGCGTCATGCCCACGAACTTCGGCTCGACGCTCTCGGCGTCGGACATCGACGACCTCGTGGCGTTCATCTCGGCCTCCCAGAAGTAGGCTCTGCGGCGTGACCGTCGCGCCGCCGTCCGTGCGTACCGGGGCCCACGTCCTCGTCGAGGCGCTCGAGACGCACGGTGTCGAGGTGGTGTTCGGGCTGCCCGGCATCCACGCGCTGCCGATCTGGGATGCGCTCATCGGCTCGCCGATCCGGCGGGTGGTCGTGCGCCACGAGCAGGCGGCTGGGTTCGGGGCGGTCGGGTACGCGCGCACGTCCGAGAAGCCCGGCGTCTACCTGACATCGACCGGGCCGGGGGCGCTGAACTCGCTCGCCGCGCTCTCCGAGGCGGACGCGTCGAGCGCGCCCGTCCTTCACCTCACGTCCCAGATCCCGACAGACCTCGTCGGAGCGGGGCGCGGCTACCTGCACGAGAGCCGCGGCCAGTCGCAGGCGTTCGCGGCGGTGTCGCGCTTCCACGCCCGCCCAACGACGCCCGAGGCGCTGGCGGCGGCGGTCGCCGAGGCGTTCGCGCACATGGCGCTCGACCCGGGGCCGGTCACGATCGAGGTCGCAACCGACGTGATGGCGGCCGCGGCCGGAGACGGCCCGCTGCCGGTCGTCCGCGTGACGCTTCCCGGGTCGGATCCCGACGCGGTCGCGAGGGTGCGGGCGATGCTCGAGGACGCGAGCGCGCCCATCGTCTGGGCCGGCGGCGGCGCCCGCCGGGCGGCGGACGAGGTGCGGGCGCTGGCCGAGGCGCTCGACGCGCCGGTCATCACGACCTACAACGGCAAGGGCACGCTCCCGACCGGCCACCCGCTGCACGCGGGCTCGTCGGTGGAGGAGCCGTCGATGCGCCACCTCGTCGAGCGGGCCGACCTGTGTCTGGCGCTCGGCACGCGCTTCTCACAGGAGACGACCGCGAACTGGAGCCTTCCCCTCCCTGCGCTCGTCCACGTCGACCTCGACGCCGGCCGGTTCGGGCGCACGTACGCGCCCGCCGAAGGGATCGTCTCGGACGTCGGCCTCTTCTGCCGTGCGCTCCTCGCCGGCGGCTTGAGCGCCGGCTCGCGCGACGGCGAGGCGGCCGTGCGCGCGGCGATTCAGGGCCGGAACGCCGAGGTCGCGGCGCAGGGCGTGCCCGACGAGATCGAGCTGATGCACGCGCTCGACGACGCGCTTCCCGAGGACGCGATCGTGATCGCCGACATGACCGTCTGCGCGTACTGGGCCGCGCTCTACCTCGACGGCAAGCGGCCGGGGTCGTTCGTGTATCCGGCCTCGGGTGCGCTCGGATGCGGCGTCCCGCTGGCCCTTGGCACCGCCGCCGCCCATCCCGACCGGCCGACCGTGGCGATCGTCGGCGACGGCGGCTTCCTGATGGGCGGCCATGAGCTCCTCACGGCGGCCGCCGAGGGGCTGGCCTTCGTCACGCTCGTCGTCAACGACTCGGCCTACGGGATCCTGCGCAACTACCAGGAGACGATGTTCGGGCGCACCGTGGCGGTCGAGCTGAACGCACCCGACTTCGCGGGCCTGGCGGCCGCGTGCGGAGTGCGGCACATCGCGGCGGACGGCATCCGCGGTGTGGGTGCGGCGCTCGGCGAGGCGTTGGCCGACCGGTCGGGCCCCGTCCTGGTCGAGCTCAAGGTCGCACTGAAGGCCCCCGGCCAGTCGGTGTAGCGTGGGGGAACCCAGGGTTCCCCCACGAGCCCCCTCCTTCAGGGGTGGCGCGGCGTCTTCGGCGCGACGGCGAAGAACGCGGTCTTCGCCGTCGCCACGACCGTCGTGTGCATGGGAACGGGGCGTGTGGCGTGTCACGAACCCGTCTCGGCGTCCTCACGGCCAGCGTTCAGGGACTGTCCCCCTGAGGTCCGCCGCACCGGGGCCTGGCCCGGTGCGGGGCTTGGCCCCATGGGTTCGGTTCCCGGCTGGCCGCCGCCCCCGCCGCCGGTACAGTGACTCCGATGAAGGCTCCCGAGCGCGCTGACTACTCGATGACGGCCAGCCCCGGCACGGCGCTGCCTGTCGCCGTGCGCGCCGAGGGCTGCTGGATCGAGGATGGCGACGGGCGCCGGTACCTCGACGCGTGCGGCGGGGCGATGGTGATGCTGCTGGGCCACTGCCACCCGCGGCTGGTCGAGGCGCTGCGGGCGCAGGCCGGCGAGCTGACCTTCACCTATCGCTTCTCGTTCCGCAACGAGCCGATGCTCGACCTGGCCGAGCGCATCGCCGCGCGCGCCCCGGGCGACCTCGAGTGGTGCTTCTTCAACTCGTCCGGCTCCGAGGCGAACGAGTCGGCGCTGCACCTGGCCGTGCTCTACTGGGAGCTCCTCGGGAAGGCCGGCAAGGTCGAGTTCCTCTCGCGCGTCACCTCATACCACGGCTCCACGATGGGGGCGCTCTCGCTGTCGGGGTCGCGCTGGCGGGCGCCGTTCGAGCTCCTCCTCCGCAAGTACGCGGTCGTCCCCAACAGCGACACGGCCGAGGAGGGAGCGGCGGCGCTCGAGTCGGCGATCCTCTCCCGCGGCGCCGAGCACGTCGCGGCGTTCGTCGTCGAGCCCGTCACCGGCTCGTCGGGAGCCGCGGTGCCGCTGCCCAACGGCTACCTCGAGGCCGTGCGCGAGGTGTGCGACCGCCACGAGGTGCTCCTGGTGGCCGACGAGGTCATCACCGCGTTCGGCCGCACCGGCCGCTGGTTCGCGGTCGAGCACGACCGCGCCCTCCCCGACGTCATCACGTTCGGCAAGGGCATCGGCGGCGGCATCGTGCCGCTCTCCGGGATGATCGCCTCGCGGCGGCTGCGCGAGGTCGTGGAGAGCTCGCCCGGGGGCTTCTCCTACGGCCACACCTTCTCGGGGAACCCGCTCGGCTGCGCCGTCGGGTCGACCGTGATCGACACGATCGAGGAGGACGGGCTCGTGGAGGCCGCCGAGGCCCGCGGCGCCCGACTCCGCGAGCGGCTCGAGGAGCTGCGCGGCCGTCACCCGATCATTCACGCCCTGCGCGGCCGCGGCCTCCTCCAGGGGATCGAGCTGCGCAGTCCCGACGGGGCCCGGTTCCCGGCGGCCGCCGGCGTCTGCGGCCGGGTCGCCGCCGAGGCCAAGGCCGAGGGGCTCATGATCTACTCGTGCCCGACCCCGGTCGGCACCGAGCAGATGGACGCGCTCATGCTCGCGCCGCCGCTCGTGATCTCGGACGCGGAGATCGACGAGATCGCGGCCAGGCTCGATATGGCGCTCGCCCGCATCGAGCCCAGCCTGTAGCGCGCTTCCAGTCCGTCCGGTCCGGCTTCTAGCCTTGAGCGCCGGATGCCGGTGGTCGCAGTCCCGCTCGCGCCGCTTCTGGGCGCGCTCCTCGCCGTCGCCGCGATCGCGAAGATCCGGCGCTTCGGCGCGTGGCGGGCCGCCCTCGACGGCTACCGGCTGGTGCCGGGCCGGCCGGCGGTCGCCATCGCCGTGCCCGCGGCCGAGCTCGCCGCCGCCGTGGGGCTCGCGGCCGGCCTCGCGATCGCGGCGTGGGGGGCCGCGGCGCTCCTCGTCGCCTTCACGCTCGTCCTGGCCGCCGAGCTGGCCCGCGGCTCGGCGCCCCCCGCCTGCGGGTGCCTGCCCTGGTCGGGCCGTCCCGGCCGGCTGACGCTCGTCCGAAACGCCGCGCTCGTGGCCGTCGCGGTCGCCGCCGCCGAGGGCGTCACGCCGACGCTCGGACGGGCGTTCTGGGAGGCGTCCTACGCCGTCCTCTGGCTCGCCGTCGCCGCGCTCGTCCTGCTGGTGCTCTCGCTCTACCGGCAGGTGGGCGTGCTGCACCTGCGGATCGGGCCGCGCGGCGCGCTCGAGGAGGAGGGCGAGGGGCCCGAGCTCGGCGCCGCGATCGACCACCCGGCGGTGCCGGCGGGGCGGGCGACGCTGCTTGCGTTCACATCGGCCGGGTGCCCGGTGTGCCACCAGATCGTGCCCGGCCTGCGCGTGCTTGAGCGCGACCCGGCGCTCTGGGTCGTCCACGCGGCCTACGAGGAGGCGGGCGGGCCGGAGCTGCACGCGGCCTTCGACGTGCCCGGAACGCCGTACGCGGTCTACCTCGACGCGGGCGGCGTCGTGCGGGCGAAGGGCACCGTGAACAGCCTGGAGCAGCTCGAGAGCCTGGTCGCCGCCGGCGGCAGCCGCGCCCGCGAGGCGGTCGGCGATGTGGCGTGACGGCGAGGACCTGGCCCGCGACGTGGCGTCGCGGCACAGCCGCTCGGGCTTCCTGAGCCGGATCGCCGTGCCGATCATCACCTGGATCGCGGGGCCGCTGGCGGGCGCGTCGTCCCTCGGCCCGGCGAGCACGCGGTACTACGGCTTCTGCGGGCACACCTTCACCACCAACCCGTGTCCGCACCCGTTCCCGAAGCTGCCGCGTATCGACCGCCACGGTTATCCCCTTCGGCCGTCCGACGGCCACGCCGTCGACGACCTCGGCCGACCGGTCGACGCCTCGGGCTACGTCGTCGACAGCGGCGGCAACCGCCGGGTTGGGCCCACTGGCGAGCCGGTCGCGCGGGCGCCGCGAACTCGGCCGTGCCAGGACTGGGTGCCGCACATCTACGGCTTCCACACCCGGTTCGACGGCGCCTGGTACCGGTGCTGCAGCGGCCAGATCCGAAAGCTCGTCGACTGCTGCGCCCATCACGACCGGCGCATCAACGGCGACGCCGCGCTCGTCGGCTACTGCTTCCACGGGCGAAAGGTGTTCTGCGTCCTCTACTACGACACGCAGGTGCCATGCTGAGGAGGGCCGCGGCGGCGGCCGGCGCGGGTGCGGCCGGCATCGCGCTCGGCGTCGGGCTCGCGCCCGACCCGGGGGCGGCGATCGCCGCGTGCGCGCTCCTGGCCGGCGTGTCGGGCGCCTGGTCGCCCTGAGGGCTGGCCGTGGCCGAGACGGTCGCCCCCGTCGTGCACGGGGTGAGGAGATGGCTGGTGGCGGTGGCGGCGTTCGCGGCGGGGTCCGTGGCGGCGGGTGCGGCGCTGGGATGGGCGCTCGGCTGGGCCTCGGCCCGGGCCGGCGGCGGCGGCGAGCACGGCGCCTGGGCCGCGGCAGCAGTCGTGGCGGCCTATGCCGCCCGCGAGGCCGGCTTCCTGCGCCTGCCCGTGCCGCAGCTTCGCCGCCAGGTGCCGCAGCGCTGGCGCGAGGTGCTGCCGCTGCCCGCGACCGCGCTCCTCTACGGCGCCGGCCTGGGCGCCGGGTTCATCACGTACGTCCCGGTCGCGACGCTGGCCGCCGTCGCTGCGGCGATCGCGCTGGCCGACCCGGCTGCCGGGACGGTCGCGCTGGCTGCGTTCGGCGCCGGGCGCGCGATCGTCCTCGTCGCCGCCACGGCGGGCCTGCGCGACTGGGACGCCGCGGCCGACCGGTTCGAGCGGGCCGGCGGCTGGCTGCGCGAGCGTGGCGGCGTCCTTCGCATCGCGAACGCCGGCGCGCTGGCGGCGCTCGCCGGCGTGCTCGTGGCGACCGCCGTGCCTGCGACCGCGGCCGCCGCGATCCGGCTCGACCTCGGCTCCCCGCACGTCGCCGACCCCTCGCCCGGGCCCGGCCACGTCCTGGCCTGGGATCAGGTGAGCGGCGGCGTCGTCGAGGGCAAGTTGCGCCTGAACGGAGTGGTCCACGACCTTCCGGGAAAGACGCCCGACGTCGACGGCACCCGGGTGGTGGTCGACACGGGCAGCGAGTTCCAGATCATCGACACGGGGACGCTCGCGGTGATGCGCACGCTCCAGCTCAAGGGCACCGAGCCGGCGCTTTTCGGCCACTGGCTCGTGTACCGCCGCGTCACGAGCCGGCGGCGGCTGATCCTCCTGAACCTCGGCACGAACCACTCGCGGGTGATCGCGTCGGTCAAGATGCGAAGCGACCTGGGCGAGCCCGACATCTCGGGCCGGCGAGTCGTCTACTCGGTGACCGGGCGCGGCAAGAGCTCGATCCGGATCTACCGGCTCGACCAGGGCGTCACCAAGCGTGTCCTGCAGACGCCGATCTGGTCGTACAGCCACGCGTCTGTCGGCGGGGACACGATCGTCTACGTCCGCCAGGGATCGAGCGGGGCGGCGGTGTGGCGGCTCGACCTTCCGACCGGCCGCAGCCGGCGGGCCTTCCGGGTGCCGCACGGCACCGGCCAGGCGCTGTGGTCGACGGCGACCACCGGCACGGCGACCTACTTCACGCTCTACACCAAGACGGAGTCGCACATCTGGCATGCTTGAGGTGTGGCAACCGCGCCTCCGACGTCCGGTGAGCTGCGGGCCGCCCTCGAGCAGGCGGCCGAGTGGTGCGCCGACTACCTCGACCGGGTCGGCGACCTGCCGGTGCTGGCGCGGGTCGAGCCCGGCGAGATCGCTGCCGCGCTCCCGGAGCACGCGCCCGGCGAGGGCGAGCCGCTAGCCGACATCCTGGCCGACGTCGACCGGATCCTGATCCCGGGCATCACCCACTGGAACCACCCGGGCTTCATGGCCTATTTCGGGATCTCGGGCTCGCCACCGGGGATCCTCGGCGAGACGGTGGCGGCCGCGCTCAACGTGAACGCGATGCTGTGGCGGACGTCGCCCGCCGCGACCGAGCTCGAGCAGCGCGTGCTGCGCTGGGTTGCCGAGATGGTCGGGCTGCCGCCGGCCTGGTTCGGGGAGATCACCGACACCGCCTCGGCCTCCACCATGTACGCGCTCGCGGCGGCGCGCGAGGCGGCCGGGCTCGATATCCGCACCCGCGGGATGGCGGGGCGCACCGACCTGCCGCCGCTTCGCATGTACACCTCCGACCAGGCCCACTCCTCGGTCGAGAAGGCGTGCATCGCGCTCGGCCTCGGCCAGGAGGGGCTCGCCAAGATCCCCTGCGACGCCGAGTTCCGGATGCGGGCTGACCTGCTCGCCGAGGCCGTCGCCGCCGACGTCGCCGCGGGCGTGCGGCCGCTCGCCGTCGTGGCCACGATCGGGACGACGTCCACGACGAGCATCGACCCCGTCTCGGCCGTCGCCGATGTGTGCGCCGAGCACGGCATGTGGCTGCATGTCGACGCGGCCTACGGCGGCTCGGCGGCGGTCGTGCCGGAGATGCGCGGCGTGATGGACGGCTGCGAGCGGGCCGACTCCGTCGTCGTGAACCCGCACAAGTGGCTGTTCACGCCCGTCGACTGCAGCCTGCTCTACACCGCCCGGCCCGCCGACCTGAAGGCGGCGTTCTCGCTCGTCCCGGCCTATCTCACGACGCCGGAGGACGGCGGCGTCGTGAACCTCATGGACTACGGCCTCTCCCTCGGCCGCCGGTTTCGCGCGCTCAAGCTGTGGATGGTCGTGCGGGCCTATGGGGCCGACGGCCTCGCGGCGCTCATCTCAGGCCACATCGAGCTCGCCCGGCGGCTGGCGGCGGCGATCGAGGCGGAGCCCGGCTGGGAGCTGCTCGCGCCGGTGCCGTTCTCGACGGTCTGCTTCCGGCTCCACCCGCCGGGCGTCGACGACGAGGGCGAGCTGCGCCGCCTGAACGAGGCGGTCATCGAGCACGTGAACGCCGACGGGCGGGCGTTCGTGTCGCACACCGACCTGGGCGGCCGCTACGCCGTCCGGGTCGCGATCGGCAACATGGCGACGACGGCCGAGCACGTCGACACGGCCTGGGAGCTGATGCGCGAGGCCGCCGGCTAGCCGGGCTCGGGCTCGGGCTGGGGAGCGGCCGGATCGGCCACCCCCGCCCGGATCTCGCGCACGACGAGCTGGATCGAGCCGGCGATCGGGATCGCGACCAGCGCGCCGAGGACGCCCATCAGCTCGCCGCCAACGAGCACGGCGACGAGCACCAGGAACGCCGAGAGCTGCACCGTCTTTCGGTACACGATGGGCTGGAGGATGTGGTTCTCGAACTGCTGGTAGACGACGTTGACGACGATCATGACGATTCCCGCCGTCACGCCCTGGGCCGCGAACGCCACGCCGATCGCCGCAAGCGCGCCGACCGTCGCGCCGACGAGCGGCACGAGGTCGCACACCCCCATGAAGACGGCGAGCGCAGCGGCGTAGGGGACGCCGAGGATCCACAGCGAGATCCCGACGGTCGCCCCGGCGATCACGGAGATCGCCAGGTTCCCGAGGACGTAGCCGCCGATGCTGCGGTTCACGTCGGCGGCCACCAGGCGCACCCGGGCGGCGTCATCATCCGTGAGCAGCGAGAGCAGCCCGCGCGACATCGCCGGCAGCTCGAACATCAGGAACAGCGTCAGGAAGAGCACTGTGAGCGTGGCGACGACGCCGTTCACGAAGCGGCCGGCGGCCCCGAACACGCGGGCCGGCGCCTGCTTGGCGGCATCCTGCGCCTTCTGCACCAGCTTGTAGCGCTGGTTCAGGTCGCGGATCGTGTGGTTTCGCTCGAGCCGCTGGAGATAGCCCGGCGCGGCGTCGCGCAGGTCGTCGACCTGCGTGGCGATCGGGATGATCAGCACCGCCAGGAAGAGGGCGACGAGCGCCAGGAGCCCGCCGAACACGGTGAGCACCGCCCACGTCCGGCTCATCCAGCGCTCGGTGATGCGCACCACGGGCTCGAGCGCCACCGCGAGGAAGATCGAGACGGCGATCCAGGTGAGGACACGGCTCACCGCGTCGAGGATCTGAACGGCCGCAGCGGCAGCGAGCACGAGCGCGATCACGCGCACGATCGTCCGCGTGGGGACGTCGATCACCAGCCGGTCGACCATGCTGCGGGTTTCGACGCCGGACGCCGAATCCCGCCAGGCGGTCAGCCGGCGACGGCCGGGAGCCCGTCCGAGCCGAGCAGGATCGCCACGCCGCCTTCCGGCGGTGCGGCGACGCCGGTCGCATCGGCGAGCGGGACCGGGGCGGGCAGGTGCAGCCGCTTGGCCACGACCTTGGCCGCCGGGAGCTTGCCGGGCGCGTAAACGACGACGGTCTGCGTGACCGACGACGTCGAGGCGTTCGACGCCGCGACCACCGTCCAGCCCTCCGAGGTCAGCTGCTGCTGCGTCGCGCCGGCGGCGCCGGTCGCGCCGTAGCCGTTCAGAACGGTGATGGGGACCGAGCGCCAGTTGATCGCGTTCTTCTTCTTGCCCCCGCCCTGCGACGAGGGCGTCGAGCTCGGGTTCGTGCCGGTCGACGGGTGCGTCGTGGTCGGCGTGGTCGACGAGCTGCCGCCGCCGGCCGAGGAGATGACCCAGAAGAGCGCCCCAAGCGCGGCGACCAGGCCGACGACCGCCAGGATGCGCGCGGTCGGGAAGCCCGGCCGGTTGGCGACGATCCCCTGCGCCTCCAGGCGGCGTGCGAGCCAGTCGTCCAGGCCCTCGTCGCCGCGGGGCGGGTCGAAGCCCCCGCCCCCGCCGGCGCCTTCCGTCCCGCCAGTGGAGCGAACCTCGGCCATCGTTCCGACGAACCTTACACGGCGCATACGATCCCGCCGTGGCGCTCGAGATGGTGGATACGTGGGGCGACCGGGCTCGCGTCCCGGCCGTGGCCGCGGCCGCCGTCGGGCCCGACGGCGTGCGCGAGGCGCGGTCGGCGGGCGACGCCCGCCCCGACAGCCTCTTCGCGCTGGCCTCGCTGACGAAGCCGCTCGTGGCGCTGGCCGCGCTCGTCGCCGTCGAGGAGGGCGCGCTCGGGCTCGACGAGCCGGCCGGCCGTCACCTGCCGGCCTACGCCTCGGGGGCGCGGGCCGCCGTTACGGCCAGGCACCTGCTGGCCCACGCCTCCGGCCTGCCGGAGTCGGGGCCGCGGGGCGTGCCGCCGCTCGAGGTCGAGCTGGCCCACCCGCCGGCGTCGCGTCGCGTCTACTCGAACGAGGGCTACGCCGTCCTCGGCGAGCTCCTCACGGCCGCGACCGGCATCCCGCACGCCGCCTACGTCCGCCAGGCGGTGTTCGAGCCGCTCGCCATGGACGCGTTCCTCGGGCTCCCGGAGGCGGAGGAGGGCCGCGCGCTCACCGTCGTCGAGCCGGGGGTGTGGCGGCCCGGGCTCCAGCTCTTCAACTCCAGGGAGTGGCGCTCGCGGGGGACGGCCGCCGGCGGCGCGTTCGCAACGGCCGAGGCATACGCCCGCGTGATCCAGCTGCTTCTGTCGGACGGCGCGCCGCTCATCGCGCCGGAGACCTTCGCGGAGATGGCGCGCCCGCAGTTCCCCGGCCTGGCGGGCGGGATCGAGTCGTTCCAGACCTGGGAGCAGGCGGACTGGAGCCTCGGCTGCGACATCCGCGACGCCAAGTCGCCGCACTGGCTCCCGCCCGAGTGCTCGCCGTCCACGCTCTCGCACTTCGGGGCCGCCGGGACGCTCATGTGGGCCGACCCGGTCGCCCGGGTCGGGCTCGTCTGCCTGGCGAACCGCGGGACGTACTCCGGATGGATGATGGAGCCGGGCGGCTGGGCCGACCTCTCGGCCGCCGTCCTCGAGGAGGCGGCGTGAGGGACTGGCGGATCTGCCCGCGCTGCGCGGCCGGCCTTCGCCACGGGCCGGTCGCCGGTGAGGACGTGCCGCGCCTGCACTGCCCGGCCTGCCGGCTCGTCCTCTACGAGAACCCGGCGCCGACGGTGAGCGCGGTGGTCGAGCGGGACGGGCGCGTGCTGCTCACCCGGCGCGGGATCGAGCCGCGCCTCGGCATGTGGGACACGCCGGGCGGGTTCATCGAGGCGGGGGAGGAGCCGGCCGAGGCGCTGCGGCGCGAGCTGGTCGAGGAGACAGGGCTCACGATCGAGGTGGGCGAGCTGCTTGGCATCTACCCCGACCGCTACGGCGACGGCGCGCCCACCCTGAACGTCTTCTACACGGCTCGCGTGACGGGCGGTGGCGAGGGCGAGCCTCGCGACGACGTGACCGAGCTCGGGTGGTTCGAGCCCGACGCGCTGCCCTCCGAGCTGGCCTTCGCAAACGGCGAGCGCGCGCTCGCCGAGTGGTGCCTGTGGCGTGCTGCGCGATCTGCAACGAATTTGTGACGAAAGCGTAAAGGCCTCCGCCCTCCCGGCCGATTACTTGAACATCGGACGCTCCGCCGAGACAGGACTCCGGCGGCGGAAGCGGAAATCGCATCTCCCGGACAGCGGCCCTGTCTGGAGGAAGTCTCATGGATGAGCTGCAAGACAAGCATGTGGAGATCGACGAGCGTTGGCTCTCCGAGTGGTTCGAGTTCGGGTTCGCCGAGCTTTCGAGCTATCTCGCGAAGCACGCCGCGTTCGACGACTACTGCCACAAGAACGAGATTGACTAACTCGTCCCCACAGCTCGTCCACGCGTGCCAGGTGAGCGGCAGGCGCTGAGCGGGGCAGGCGCAGCCGCGGAATAGACTCCGCGGATGCCGCCGTTCCAGCCGGTTCCCGCCAAGCCCGACCACGTGGCGCTCGAGCACGCGACGCTCGAGCGGTGGGAGCGCGAGCGCACCTTCGAGACGCTGCGCGACCGAAACCGCGGGAACGAGCCGTTCAGCTTCATCGACGGCCCGATCACGGCCAACAACCCGATGGGCGTGCACCACGGGTGGGGCCGGACGCTCAAGGACATCTGGCAGCGCTACGCGGCCATGCAGGGCTGCGACCTGCTGTACCAGAACGGGTTCGACTGCCAGGGCCTCTGGGTCGAGGTCGGCGTCGAGAAGGAGCTCGGCCTCAACTCGAAGCGCGAGATCGAGGAGTACGGGCTCGACCGGTTCTCGCGCGCATGCCGCGACCGGGTGGCGCACTTCTCCGGCGACCTGACTGCCCAGTCGAAGCGGCTGGGCCAGTGGATGGACTGGGAGCGGTCGTACTACACGATGACCGACCCGAACATCTCCTACATCTGGGGCTTCCTGCAGGTCTGCAACGAGCGCGGCTGGCTCTACCAGGGCCACCGCTCGATGCCGTGGTGCCCGCGCTGCGGGACGTCGCTCTCCCAGCACGAGCTGATCGACTCCTACAAGGACCTGACCCACCCGTCGCTGCACGTCCGCCTGCCGCTCCAGGGCCGCGACCGTGAGTACCTGGTCGTGTGGACGACGACGCCGTGGACGCTCCCGGCCAACGTCGCCGCCGCCGTCCGGCCCGACGCCGAGTACGCGCGCGTCCAGACTGGGGCCGGCGTCGCGATCGTCGCCGCCTCCCGCCTGGAGGCGAATCCGATCCGGGGCGAGGTGCTCGGCACGGTGCGCGGGTCGGAGCTCGTGGGGCTCACCTACACGGCGCCGTTCGACGAGCTGCCCGCCCAGCAGGGGTTCGAGAACCGGGTCGTGGCCTGGGACGACGTGTCGATGGAGGAGGGCACCGGCATCGTCCACATCGCCCCCGGCTGCGGCGAGGAGGACTTCGAGCTCGGAAAGCGCGAGGGGCTCGAGCCGCTCATCCCGGTCGACGAGGCCGGCGCGTTCGTCGGCGGGTACGGCTGGCTGCACGGCCACGTTACCGCCGAGGCCGCCCAGATGATCGTCGACGACCTGGGCCAGCGCGGCCGGCTCGTCGCCGACGGCGAGATCACGCACCGCTACCCCGTCTGCTGGCGCTGCGGCACCGAGCTCATCTACCGGCTGGTGGACGAGTGGTTCATCGGCTGCGACGAGATCCGCCAGCCGATGATCGACGCCGCCCGCGGCGTGGAGTGGACACCGCCCCAGTACGCGAAGCGCATGGAGGACTGGCTGCGCAACATGGGCGACTGGTGCATCAGCCGCAAGCGCTACTGGGGCCTGCCGCTGCCGTTCTACTTCTGCGAGGACGGTCACCTGACCGTGGTCGGGTCGAAGGCCGAGCTCCAGGAGCGGGCCGTGCGCGGCACCGAGGGGCTCGAGGAGCTGCACCGGCCCTGGATCGACGATGTCGTGATCCGCTGCGGCCAGTGCGCCGGGGACGCGCGCCGGGTCGCCGACGTCGGCGATGCCTGGCTCGACGCCGGCATCGTCCCGTTCTCGACGCTCGGCTGGCACAACGAGGCATTCGTCGAGGCGGGCTACGCCGAGGGCGCGGGCGTCGGGGTGACGGTTGCCGACCTCCCCGACCAGGCGCACTGGGACAAGTGGTACCCGGCCGACTGGGTGTCGGAGATGCGCGAGCAGATCCGGCTCTGGTTCTACTCGATGCTCTTCATGGGGGTCACGCTGGACGGCCGCTCGCCGTACCGGCGGGTGCTCACCTACGAGAAGGTGAACGACGAGACCGGCCGCCCCATGCACAAGTCGTGGGGCAACGCCATCTGGTTCGAGGACGCGATCGAGGAGATGGGCGCCGACGTCATGCGCTGGATGTACGCCGCCCAGCCGCCGGCCCAGAACCTGAACTTCGGGTACGGGCGGGCGGGCGACGTGAAGAAGCGGCTGCTCACGCTGTGGAACACCTATGCCTTCTTCGTCACCTACGCGGGGATCAACGACTTCCAGCCGGAGGTCTCGACGCTCGATGACGGCCCGCCGGCCGAGGGCATGCAGCCGCTCGACCGCTGGGTCGTCGCCCGCACGCAGGGCCTCGTGCGCGAGTGCCGGGCGGCGCTCGACACCTATGACTCGCCCCGGTTGGTGCGCGCGTTCGAGGCGCACGTCGACGACCTCTCGAACTGGTACGTGCGGCTCTCGCGGTCGCGCTTCTGGAAGTCCGACGACGAGGTCTCGACCCGGGCGGCGCACGCGACGCTCTGGTACGCGCTCGTCCAGGCGATCCGCTGCGTGGCGCCGGTGATGCCGTTCCTGGCCGACGAGCTGTGGCAGAACCTCGTGCGCGGGGCGTGCGCCGATGCCGAGCCGAGCGTCCACCTGGCCGGCTATCCCGAGCCGGCAACCGCGCTCGACGACGAGGGCCTGGTCGCGGCGCTCGAGTCCGTGCGGACGGTGGTGGAGCTCGGCCGCCGGGCGCGCTCGGAGGCCAACCTCAAGCTGCGCCAGCCGCTCGCGGAGGTCATCGTCGCGACCGACCACGGCGACCGCCGCCGCCAGGTGGGCGAGCACGTCGACCTGATCGGCGCCGAGCTGGGCGTGAAGGCGGTCCGGCTCGCCACGTCGGCGGAGGAGTTCGCGCAGACAGAGGTGGTGCCGCTGCTCAAGGTGCTCGGCCCCAAGCACGGCCGCGACCTGGCGATGATCCGCGGCCTCCTGCGCGAGAACCAGTTCGAGCTGCGCGGCGACCGCGTGCAGGTCGGCGACTGGACGCTCGAGCCGGGCGAGTTCGAGCTGCGAAGCCGCGCGCGCGAGGGGTTCGCGGTGACCGACGGCGACGGCTTCGTGGTCGCGCTCGACGCCGAGATCACTCCCGAGCTCAAGCTCGAGGGCGTGGTGCGCGACCTCATCCGCCAGATCCAGGACATGCGCAAGGACGCCGGCCTCGAGATCACCGACCGCATCCGGCTCACCTATCCGGAGCGCGACGGCGACATCACGCGCGCGTTCACGGAGCACCGCGACTGGATCGCCGCCGAGACGCTGGCGGTCTCGGTCGAGCCGGGCTCCGAGCTGACCATCGCAAAGGCCTAGCAGGGGCGTGCGCCTCCTCGTCCTCGGCGGCACGCAGTTCCTCGGCCGGCACCTGGTCGACGCAGCGCTCGAGGCGGGCGACTCGGTCACGCTCTTTCACCGCGGCCGCACGAACCCGGGCCTCTTCGCCGGACGGGTTGAGCGGATCGCGGGCGATCGCGACGGCGGCCTCGAGGGGCTCGCGGGCGGCGAGTGGGACGCGGTCGTCGACACGTGTGGGTACGTCCCGCGCGTCGTCGCCCTGTCGGCCGCCGCCCTCGCCGAGCGGTGCGGCCACTACACGTTCATCTCGAGCGAGTCGGTCTACGGCAGCGTTGGGGAGGCCGGAGTCGACGAGTCGGCACCGGTCGCCCGGTTGGCCGACCCGGCCACCGAGGTGATCGACGACGAGACGTACGGCGGCCTGAAGGCACTCTGCGAGGAGGCGGCCGAGGCGGCGATGCCCGGCCGCGTCCTGAACGTGCGCCCGGGCCTCATCGTCGGCCCGTGGGACCCGACCGATCGCTTCACCTACTGGCCGCGCCGGATCGCCGCCGGAGGGGACGTCCTCCTGCCGGGCGCGCCGGAGCGGCCGGTGCAGTTCGTGGACGGGCGCGACCTGGCGGCCTGGATCCTGGCCGCCGTCCGCCGCGGCCTCACGGGGACGTTCAACGCCTGCGGGCCGGCCGAGCCGGTCGGCATGGGGGTGCTCTTCGCCGCCTGCGCGGCCGTCTCGGGCTCCGGGGCACGGCCGGTGTGGGCCGACGAGCGGGCGCTGATCGACGCCGGCGTCGAGCCGTGGACCGAGCTGCCGCTCTGGGTCGGCGAGGGGGCGGATCCCACGGACGCCGGCTTCATGCAGATCAGCTCTGCGCGGGCCGTTTCCGAGGGGCTCGCGTTCCGGCCGGTCGAGGACGTCGTGCGCGACACGATCTCGTGGGACCGCGAGCACCCGGAGCTCCGCTCGGAGGCGACGCTCTCGCCCGAACGCGAGTCCGAGCTCCTGGCGGCGCTCGCCGGCTGACGCAATCTCGCAGGGCGATCCGGACATGAACGGGAGACGACCGCCCCCGACGACGGAGGACCGAGTGCCCGACGACCTGCGAGAGGCGCGCTTCACGGAGCTCTTCGATGCCCACCGCGAGGCGGTGCGGGCGTACCTGTGGCGGCGCGACCCGGAGCTGGCGGACGACGTCACGGCGGAGACGTTCCTGGTCTGCTGGCGCCGCCTGGACGCCGTGCCCGGTGAGCCGCTGCCGTGGCTCCTGGGCGTGGCCAGAAACATCCGCCTGAACCAGCGCCGCGGCGACGTCCGCCGGGCCCGGCTCGAGCTCCGCCTACGGGCCGAGCCCGCGGCGCCCGACGACCCGGCGGGGACCGTCGGCGAACGCGACGCTGTCCACGCCGCGCTCCGACAACTCGACGAGCGCGACCGCGAGGTGCTGCTCCTGACCGCCTGGGAGCGGCTCAGCCGCGACGAGATCGCCGCGGTCCTCGGGTGCACCCGCGCCAACGTCGCGGTGCGGCTGCTCCGCGCCCGGCGCCGCCTGGCGCGCCAGCTCGCGGTCGCCGAGACGCCCGCCGGCGGCTCCACCCTCTTCTCCCACGGAGGCCTGTCATGACGCCCGACACGATCGATCTCCTGCGCCGCCACGATCCGGCGCGCGCGCTGCGGCCGCTCCCCGATGCCCAGGCGGGCGCGATGCGCGACGCCATCCTGAGCAGCCCCGCCCCCGGCCACCGCCGGTCCCGGCGCCGGCCGGCCCTGGCGGCCGCAGTTGCGGCGGCGGCCCTCCTGGTGGGCGCCGCCGCCGTCTACTCGTCGATCCCGGGGGACGACGACGCCGCCACCGTGCGGCACGAGTACGCCGCGGTCAAGCGCACCATCGACCTGCCGCAGGGCGTGCGCTGGCGGCCGATCGACCTGCCGCCGAGCTCGGTGTTCGGCCAGGGCTACGCGCTCCAGTTCGCGATCGGCCAGGCCCAGTGCGCCTGGTACGGCCACTGGGTCGGCGCGGCCCGGGCCGGTGACGACGCCGGGGTCGCCCGCTCGTACGCCGAGGCGCTGCGGCTGCGGCGCCGGATGCCGCTCCACCGGGCCGGTCAGCTCGAGGACGCCGGCGGGTACACGCGCGGCTCGCTTGCGGCCACCGACCGCCAGATCGCGGCGGCGCACCGGGGCGACTTCGGGCCCCTGCGGCAGTTCCTGCGGGCGAACTGCTAGCCGGCGGTCGCTGCCCGGCGAAGCTCGACCGGGAGCGAGAAGTGGACGTCCTCGTCCACCAGCTCGTGCGACTCGACGAGCTCGGTGCCGAGCGCCTGGAAGTGCTCGACCACCCGCGTGACGAGCGACTCCGGCGCGGACGCGCCCGACGTGATCCCCACGGTCTCGACCCCGTCCAGCCAGGCGGGGTCGATGCCCGCCTCGTCGTCGATCAGGTGCGCGGCGACACCCATCTCGCGGGTCACGTCGACCAGCCGGTTCGAGTTGGAGGAGTTGCGCGACCCGATCACGAGCACCAGATCGACGTCTCGCGCCAGCTCCTTGACCGCGTTCTGGCGGTTCTGCGTCGCGTAGCAGATGTCGTCCTTGGCCGGCCCGATGACGGCCGGGAAGCGGGCGCGCAGGGCGGCGATGATCTCGAGCGTCTCGTCGACCGAGAGGGTCGTCTGTGTGATGTAGGCGACCCGCTCCGGGTCGCGGACCTCGAGGTCGTCGATCTCGTCGACCGTGCCGATGAGCTGGATCGCGTCGGGCGCCTCGCCCATCGTGCCGACGACCTCCTCGTGGCCCTCGTGCCCAATCAGGACGATGGTGTAGCCGCGGGCCGCGTAGCGGCGGGCCTCGGCGTGCACCTTGCTGACGAGCGGGCAGGTGGCGTCGAGCACCCGCAGGGCGCGGGCCTTCGAGTTGCGGTAGACCTCGGGGGCCACCCCGTGCGCGGAGAGGACGACGACGGCGCCCTCCGGCACGTCGAGCTCGGAGTCGACGAACACCGCGCCGCGCGCGGCGAGCTCGTTCACCACGTGGCGGTTGTGGACGATCTCCTTGCGGACGTAGACGGGCGCGCCGAAGTGGTCGAGCGCCCGCTCGACGGTGTCGACCGCCCGGTCGACACCGGCGCAGTAGCCGCGTGGAGACGCGAGCACCAGCTTGCGAGGAACCATGCGACTCATCGTATCGGAGCCGCTGCTCGGCTGAAACAGTGGTACCGGGTACACATGTTTTACGCACCCAACGATTGCGGCGACGGCGAAGACCGCGTTCTTCTTCGCCGGCGCGCACCTCGCCTCCCGCGTCCCCTTAAGGAGGGGGCTCGCGGGGGAACCCTGGGTTCCCCCGCGGTATTTAGCGGTGTCCCCAGTCCACGGTCCAGACGGCGGCGCCGGGCTGGCCGAGGAAGGTGCCGTACGAGCGGCCGATGCCGACGAAGCGGTACCGGGCCGAGAGCAGGATGGCTCGGTGCTCGGGGCTGTGCATCCACTCCTTGACGACCGTGGCCGGATCGCCGTAGCCGCCGCTGCCCCAGGCGAGCGTCTCGCCCGCCCACCACTGGCCGTAGGTGACGAAGCCCGAGCTCATGACCCGGTAGCTCAGCGTCGAGCCGGTCGGGCTCGTGTGCCCGAAATAGCCGCGCCACAGCATGTCGTGCGAATGCTGCAGGGCGGCGATCCGAAGTCTCTGCGATGGGGTGATCGGCCGCAGCCCGTGCGATGTCCGCACCTTGTTGATGGCCCGGAAGAGATTGACCCACTGTGGAGTTGCAGCCTGTGCCGGCCCCGCGGCAATGCCCAGCATGCCCGCCACGGCGACCAGCGCGATGGCGCGCCGACCCGTCTTCATACCGACTTAAATCGGCCGTTGTCCGGCCAGATTTCGTCAAGAAACCGTAAATATCAGGCGGCGGTGCGCCAGCCGTCGGCGGCGCGCGCCAGCCGCAGCGGCTCGCCGGCGCGCACCTCGCCCGACCATCCTGGAGCCACGATCGCCGCGGACCCCTCGGCCGCCTCGACCACCAGCTCGCCGGCCGAGACGGTGACGGTGAGCGGCGTTCCCCGGTGAAGCCACCGGAACCGGAGCTGCTTCCAGCGCTGGGGCAGGTGCGGATCGAGCCGGAACGAGCCGTCGTCGAGCGCGCGCGCGCCGGCACAGCCCAGGACGACGGCCTGCCACAGCCCGCCCTGGGTCGCCATGTGCAGGCCCTCGGCCCGGTTGCCGCGGCTGTCGTCGAGGTCGATCGCGGTCGCCCGGCGGAGGTAGTCGTCGGCCGCGTCGCCCAGGCCGACGCGCCGCGCGACCAGCGAGTGGACGGCCTCGGACAGGGACGAGAGATGCCGAGTGAGCGGCTCGTAGAGCCGGTAGCTGGCCGCCCGCTCGGCCTCGTCGAACTGCGGCTCGAGGAGCGCCATCAGCATGACGACGTCGGCCTGCTTCACATCGCGCCACTCCATGCGGTCGCGCTGCCATGCGAGCTCGTCGCGCCCGGCCCGCTCGTCGGGCGCGAGCGGCAGCGACATGAACCCCTCGTGCTCCTCGATCAGCCCGTCCTCGGTGCGCAGGACGACCATCCGGTCGGCGGCGTCGCGCCAGGCCCGGGGCTCGTCCGGCTCCGCCGGGGCGTGGCCGGCCTCGGCCAGGTCGGCTGCGCGGCGCAGCGTCCAGGCCGCCATCGTGTTGGTGAAGCCGCTGTTTCGGACGTGCTCGTGCAGCTCGTCCGGCCCGATCACGTCGTGGATCTCGAACCCGCGCTCGGTCTCGACAGCCCGGCTCAGGAAGAAGCGGGCAGCCTCCGCGGTCACCTCGCCGCCGCCGGCGGCGAGGAACGCCTCGTCGCCCGAGGTGCGCACGTAGGTCTCGATCGCCCAGGCGACGTCGGCGACCACATGGATCTCCTGGTGCCCGGTCAGCACTTCGAGCCGCCGCCCGCCCGGCCCGAGCACGAACGACGGGGTCACGTCCTCGCCGGTGGCGGCGCTCTCCCAGGCGAACCAGGCGCCCTTCAAGCCGGCGCTCTCGGCGTTCCGGCGGGCGGCGTCCAGCGTGAGGATGCGGTACTCGACGATCCGGCGGGCGATGTCGGGGCGGACCGCGGCGAAGAACGGGAGCTGGAAGATGTCGGTGTCCCAGAAGACGTGGCCCTTGTACCCGTCCCCGGTGAGGCCCTTGGCGGCGATCGACGAGCGGCTGTCCTCGGTCGGGGCCGCCGCGATCAGCTCGGCGGCGGCGAACCGGACGCCGACCTGCGCTGCGCTGTCGCCCTCGATCTCGACGTCCGCCACCTCCCAGATCTGGGCCCACGCGGCGGCGTGCGCGTCGAGCAGGGCGTCGAACCCGGCGTTCTGCGCGGAGCGGGCGGCGCGCACGGCGGACGGCCCCGGGAGCGGCACCTCGCGCTCGGTGTGCACGGCCACGAACCGGTCGACGACGAGCTCCTCTCCCGCGGAGAGGTCGCACGCGACCGCCCGTCCGCACATGTCCTCATCGGCGATGTGCTCGCCCGCCAGGGCCGAGCCGCGCGCGCTCCCGGTGACGGCGATCGCATGATCGACCGCGACCCGGTTTCCAGGCGTGCGGGAGTGGAGGACGGCGATCTCGCCGACGCTGCCCGTGGCGACCAGCTCGACGTGGGGCAGGGGGCCGTGGCCCTCGTGGGTGCGCACCGCGCTCACGACCGCGACGTGCGCGCTGGGCCCGTCCTCGATCGCGATCTCGAGCCGGATCGCGCCCACGTGCCGGTCGGCAAGGCTCGCGATCCGCTGCGAGCGCAGGCGCAGCGTGCGACCGTCGGGGTCGACGCACCGAAGCGTGCGCTCGAGGCGCAGCGCCCGCAGGTCGAGCCGGCGCACGTGCTCGAGCACCTGCCATTCCCAGGGCCGCAGCGGCCGGCCGCCGACCAGGATCTCGGTCGCCGCCCAGTCGCCGATCACGACCAGGTCCTCCTGGCCTGCGGTGGTGCCGTCGAAGAGGCCGGCGACGTACGCCCCCGGCATCGAGCCGGGCCCGTCCTCGTCCGACGTGCCGCGGATGCCCATGAACCCGTTCGAGAGGGCGAAGAGCGTCTCGGAGGACGCCTCGGAGACGGGGTCGTACCCGGACCGCTCGACGACCCATTCGTCGGAAGGCGGCGGAGGCGGCGGCGGCTCCTCCTCGACCTCGGGCCGGGGGACCGGGAGCGGGCGCGCCGAGAGCGCAGCCTGGTTCTCGAGCAGCTTCACGAACGCCGCCGGCCCGCCGCCGAGCTGGACGACGCCGGTGGGGACGCCGTTCGGCTCGCGCCCGACCGACACGATCGTGGCGCCGGCCGCGAGCCGCGAGACCATGCGGTAGTCGGAGCCCTCGAAGCCGGCGATCGGGCCGAACTCGTCGCCTGCGAGCAGCACCTCGTCGGCCAGGATCGCCCGGGCCGGCGCCAGCCTGCGCATGACGTAGGCGATCGAGTCGGACTTGTCGGTGAGGCCGACCTCCACGTGCTTCACGTCGGTGGTGATGCGCGGCTCGCGCAGGCCCGCGGCCCTCGCCGCCTCGTCGGTCATGTCGATCACGGCGCCGATGCCGCCCGGCACAGGACGGAGCCGCTCCTCGACGGCCGCGAGCAGCTCGCCGATCCGGGCCTTCGGCGGATCGGCCCATTCCGGCGTCGGGATCAGGTCGAGCTTGCGCCGGTTGAGCCGGTTTCGCACGATGTCGATCTCGATGCCGTGCTCGGCCTTGAGGCGGTCGCGCACGGCGTCGGCGGCGCGGTCGAGCGCGGCGTCCTCCTCGGACGAGGCCTCTCGCGCCCAGAGCAGCGATCGGGTGCCGTCGGCCTCGTGCGCGTACACCTCCGACCCGCGGTTCACCATCAGATACAGGCGCGAGAGCGCCGACGGCGTGAGGAGCGGGGCGATCTGCCCGCCGACGTTGTCGGCGTTCGTCCCGGTGATGACGACCAGGAGCATGCCCTCGTCGAGCAGCCGCTGCATCGCCCGAGCGAGCTCGGCCGGGTGCTCGCTGCGATCGGTGACGGCGGTGCCGTCCCAGTCGAAGGCGATCAGGCGGTAGCGATGCTCGCCGAGGGGACCCTGGCCCTCAGCCATCTACCCGATCCGGACGCGTGTGCCGACCGTGGCGAACTGGTAGAAGACGATCGCGTCGCGATCGAAGATGCGCACGCACCCGTGCGAGGCGGGATACGGGGGCACGGACGGGTACTGGTGGAACGCGTCCCCGCCGTAGAAGTAGCTGGCGTAGGGGAGCCAGACGTGGAACGGCTTCGACCACGACATGAGCGACTTCGAGTAGATGTGGAAGCGCCCGGACGGCGTGACGTGGCCCGGTGCGGCCGTCGACACGTGGATGGCGCGCGTCACCTTCCCGCCCTTGCCGATCATGAGCAGCACCTGCTGCGCCTTGTGCACCTCGATGTGCTTGTGGGCGCGCGACCACGGGTGCGGCCGGAACTTCGCCTTGTGCAGGCGCCGCAGGGTGACGGGCCCGGCGACCCCGTCGCGGGGAAGGCCGACCCACCCCTGGAAGGCCATGACCGCCTGGGCGGTGCGCTCGGAGTAGATGCCGGTGAGCCCGGTCGGCCCCAGGTAGCGGAGCTTCACCAGCTTCTTCTGGAGCGCGTGGACGGAGGGCCCGGCCGAGCCGATCGAGAGCGACGCGAAGGCGGGCGCAGGCACCGCGAGTGCCGCGGCGACGATGGCGATGACGATGAATCCGCGGCGCATTCCGGGCGGATAATAGGGCGCTCGACGGCCGTACGCCTAACCATGTGCAACAACGGGGTCAGACCCCGATGTTGAGTGCGGCCACGTTCAGAGCGACAAGGCGCGGTTGTGGCTCGTCGAGCGCGACGATGGCGCAGTGGCAGTGGTCGAGCCACATGCGGCGATGAAGCCCGGGCGCGATGCCCAGAACGACGGCGGTCACGAGCACCCGCGCCAGCGAGCCGTGCGTCGCCGCGAGCGTCGTGCCGGGGAGGTCGCGGACATCGGCGAAGAAGGACTGCGCGCGGGCGACGGCCGAGTCGTAGGTCTCCGTCCCGTCCGGCCACGCCGGGTCGGTCTCGGAGCGCCAGCGGTGGAACTCGGCCGCCATCGGGCCGGCCTCGATCTCGGCTCCGGTGAGTCCCTCGAACGGGCCGGCGTCGATCTCGCGGAGGCGCTCGTCGATCGTGATCGGCGGGTGGCCGTGCGCGGCGGCGGCGATGGCCTCGCCGGTCGCGCGGGCGCGCCGGAGCGGCGAGCACACGACGCGGTCGATCGCCGCGTCGGCCAGGGCGCGCGCCGCCGCGTCGGCCTCGCGGACGCCCTCGGGCGAGAGCTCGACGTCCGTCCGTGTGGTGAACCGGCCCTCGGCGTTCCAGCTCGTCGCCCCGTGCCGCACCAGCACGAGGCGGCGCTCAGGCGGCGGCGTGCCAGAGGCTCTGGTCATCGCCGATCGGGCTGCGCCGGACGGTGCCGGCGTCGGCCAGCCGCGCCAGCTCGGCCTCCGTCCCGGGGAGGTCGGCGGGATCGTTGCGATCGCGGCAGACCTGGGCCACCTCGACGGTCGTCAGGCCCTGCGGGTACTCGACCAGGAGCTCGGCCGGCGTGGGCTGCGGGCGGCGCGGGAGGTGGGGAGCCAGGTTGGCGACGCAGACGTCGTAGGCCTCGAACGACTGGAAGCCGCCCGCGACGAGCGTCCGGCCATCGTGGCGGAAGATCAGGCTGGGCGCGGTGAAGCGGGCCCCGCCGTCGAAGAGGGCGGCCCGGTCCTGCGCGATCGCGGGGTCGCCGACGCCGGCCGCGGCACGGGCCTCGGCGCGATCGGCCTCGTAGGCCTCCTCGATCGCCGGGTCGGCCAGGTCGCGCAGGAGCCGGTCGGGGTCGAGGCCGGGCACGCCGGCCGCCACCGCTGCGAACGCCTCGTCCTCGTCGAGCAGGTGAAGCGACGCGAACCACGCCATCCGCACGCCGCGCAGCATGCCCCGCTCGGCGGCCCCGCCCTGGAGGCCGGCGGCCTTGATCGCGCGGCACATCCGCCCCGATGCGACCAGGCGCGCCCGCGGCGTCGTGAGCAGCGGCATCCCGAACGTCTCGGAGAACCAGCGCCAGCCGTCGATCCGCGACGCCGGCGTGGTGCCGCTCTGCTCCAGGCCTTTCGTGTCCTCGCGCAGCCCGATCGTGACGAGCCGCCAGGCGAGCCCGTCGCCGTAGCGCCACTCGAGCGCCCGCATGAAGGGCTCCGCCGAGTAGGCCCACGGGCAGCTCGGATCCGTGTAGTGGACGACCTCCACCTGCTCCGCCATCGCGGGAAGCCTAGATGTGATCGGAGGTAGGCGTCGCCGCCGCCAGGGCCGGCGGCGGCGAGCGACCGTTGTGCCCACTGATCCTTCGGGAAATGCCTCCCCCGGGATCCCGCGGCGATCATACAGGTTTTTCCAATAACCGGGAAAGTCGGGCGGCGAGTGCGCCGGCGCTCACGTGCCACAATGCGGGCCGTGCCCACCTACGCAGCGCTGCTCCGCGGAATCAACGTCGGCCGCAACAAGCGGATCGCGATGGCCGACCTGCGCGCGCTCGTGGAGGGGCTCGGGCACGAGTCGGTGCGCACGCACCTCCAGAGCGGGAACGTCGTCTTCGACTCGCCGAAACGCAGCGCGAAGCCCCTCGAGGCCGCCATCGAGCAGGCGATCGCCGCGGAGCTCGGGATGGACGTCACCGTGATGGTGCGGCGCTCGGACGAGCTCGCCGCGGTCGTCGCCGCCTCCCCGTTCGGCGGGCGGACCCACGATCCCAAGCAGATCCACGTCGCGTTCCTCTCGGAGAAGCCCAAGACGGCCGCAGTGAAGGGCTTCGGCATCGAGGAGTTCGCGCCCGACGAGCTCCGGGTGATCGGGCGCGAGGCCCACCTGCTCTACCCGGACGGCTACGCGCGTACGAAGCTCACGAACGCCGTGCTCGAGAAGCAGCTCGGCGTGCGGGCGACGAGCCGCAACTGGCGGACGGTCACCGCGCTCGCGGATCTCACCGCGAGAGCGTAGGGCGACCCTTGTACAGCACACGCTCGAACGGCCAGTCCTCGAGCCACGCCGCGACGGCATCCGCCAGCGGCTCGTCGAGCGCGGCTCGGTCGGCCCGCACCCACGACGTCACCTTCGCGCCGGGCCCGTCCTTCGCCGGATAGATGTAGAGGCAGCCGATCACGCCCCCGTCGCCGGGGTCGAGCACCGTGTACGTGAAGCCGGTGCGGCCGGCGAAGTCGCGCTCGTGGCGCTCGAGGTCGGCCCGGTTCTCCTCGAGCGTCATCTCGTGCGGCCACGTCGAGCCGACGAATCCGGGCGTTGCGTGGATGTGGTCGAAGGACGACGTCCAGGCGGCATAGTCGCGCTCGTTGTGCTGCGGGCCCAGCGGCTCGAGCACGAACCTCGGGTTCGCGAGCCCGCTCGGCGGCTCGAACCCGGCTGGGACGAACGGGGTATCGGTCATGAGGGGTGAGCGTACTCGGCCGCGGGCGAGCACGTAGGGTTCGCGCCGTGCAGACGACGGCGCAGGAACGAGCCGCCCGGATCGTCGGCCGGCTCGACGCGCTCTTCGAGATCGACCGCGCCGCCGGCACCAACCGGCCCGGCCTTGGGGCGGGGGAGCAGCGCGCGCACGACCTCGTGGCCGGCTGGATGCGCGACGCGGGCCTGGAGGTGAGCGTCGACCGCGCCGGCAACCTGTTCGGGCGCGCGGCCGGGGCCGAGCCGGAGCTGCCGGAGGTCTGGACCGGGTCGCACCTCGACACGCCGCCCGATGGCGGCCGGTTCGACGGTGCGTTGGGCGTCGTCGCCGGGCTCGACGCCGCCGAGGCAATCGCCGGCTCGGGCGGGGCCCGCCACACGGTGGCGGTCGTCGCGTTCCGGCTCGAGGAGGGGCCGCGGTTCGGGCGCGGCGTCTTCGGGTCGCGGGCGGTCGTCGGCCGGCTCGACGCCGACGAGGCCGACCTGGTCGACGCCGACGGGATCACCCTCGGCCAGGCGTTCGCGGCGCTCGGGCTCGGAGACGCTCTCCCCGACGGCCCGGCGGCTGCGCGCCTGCCCGGCTGCTTCGTCGAGGCCCACATCGAGCAGGGGCCGTGGCTAGCGGCCCGGGGAGCGGCGCTGGGCGTCGTCACCTCGATCGCCGGGATGGCGGGCATCGAGCTGGTCTTCACCGGCCGCCGCGGCCACGCGGGCACGGTGCCGATGCCGCTGCGGGCCGACGCCCTCTCCGCCGCGGCCGGCTTCGTGCGCGCCGCCCACGACCTCGCCCGCGGGCTTCCGGGCGCGGTGGCGACGATCGGCCGGCTCGACGTCTCACCGGGCGCCACCAACACGATCCCCGGCCGCGTGACCGCATTCGCCGACCTGCGCGCGCCCGGCGCCGAGGCGCTCGCCGCGCTTGTCGACGGGGCCGTCGCCGCGGCGCGCTCCGCAGCCGAGGAGGCGGGCTGCGGCGCGGAGGTCGTACCGCGCTGGCGCTACGAGCCCGTCGCGATGCACCCCGGCCCGATGGACGCGCTGCGGCGCGCGGTCGCCGCCGCGGGGCTCGAGCCGGCCGAGCTCCCGTCGGGCGCCGGCCACGATGCTGCGATCCTCGCCGAGGCGGGGATCCCCGCGGCGATGCTCTTCGTGCGAAGCGACGCGGGCGGCGTGAGCCACGCCCCCGAGGAGGACACCGGCGCCGACGCGGTCGCGGCGGCCGTCGCCGTGCTCGAGGCGGCGCTCAGGGAGCTGGCGGCATGACCGACTGGAAGGCGCTCGCCCGGCCGTCGCTGCGTGACCTCGTGCCGTACCACCCGGGGCTCACCCGCGACGAGCTGAAGGAGCAGCTGGGGCTCGACCACCTCGAGCCGCTGAACTGGAACGAGGACCGCTTCGGGCCGCCGCAGGAGGCCCTCGACGCCGCCGCCGCCGAGCTTCGTAACGCTGCCTTCTACCCCGAGCGGGCCTACGCCGACTTCCAGGCCGCCGCCGCGGAGGCACTGGGCGTGCCCGCGGAGTGCGTGATCCCGGCGCACGGCGCCCAGTCGCTCGTCGCCGGGCTCGCGGCCACCTTCCTCGAGCCGGGCCGGACGACGGTCGTCCCGGCCGTCACGTACGGCCTCTACGCCCACGTCTCGGCCGCAGCCGGAGCCCGGGTCGTGCAGACGCCCGTCCTGGGGATGGACCTCGACCTCGAGGCGCTGGCGGCGCGGGCCCGGTCGGAGGGCGCGAACGTCGTCTGGGTGTGCGACCCGAACAACCCAACCGGGTCGCTGGTCGAGCCCGCTGTCTGGAGCGCATTTCTCGCGCGATCTCCCGCCGGAGTGCGTCGTCGTCGCCGACGAGGCCTACATGGACTTCGCCGACCCGGCCGCCCGGGCCGACCGCCTGCGCGACGTGGTCGAGGGCCGGCCGGTCGTCGTCATCCGCTCGTTCTCGAAGGTGTTCGGGCTCGCCGGCCTGCGGCTGGGCGTGGCGATCGCCGACCCCGCCGTGGCCCGGCTGATGGACGTCGTGCTGGAGCCGTTCAACGTGAACCGGGCCGCGCTGGCCGCGGGGCGCGCCGCCGTCGGCCTGGACGGCTTCCTCGTCCGGCGGCGGGCCGAGGTGGCCGCGGCCCGAGATGCGCTGCGCGAGGCGCTCGCCGCGCACGGGCTCGTGGTGCACCCGTCGCAGGCGAACTTCGTGCTCGTCGAGCTCGGCGTGGACGACGGCCCCGTGTGCGATGCGCTCCTGGCCCGCGGCGTCCTCGTCCGGCCCGGGAAGAGCGTGGGCCTGCCCGGGACGGCGCGCGTCACCGTGGCTCCGGCGCCGCTCATGGAGCGGGTTGCGGCCATGGTCGCCGAGGAGGTCGAACGGACGAAATGAGCATGCCGTATGATGGCGTACCAATTGACGATCGTCGCCGACAAGATCGCGGAGCTGCTTCAGCGCGAGGGCGCTGAGCACGTCGTCGGGTTCCCCGAGAACCGCCTGATCGACTCCGCCGCCGCCCTTGGGATGCGGCCGATCATCACCCGCACCGAGCGGGTGGCCGTGAACATCGCCGACGGCTTCGCCCGGGCCACGAACGGCGAGCGGCTCTTGCCCTGTGTGGCGCAGTACGGCCCCGGCGCCGAGGCGGCGTTCGGGGCGGTGGCGCAGGCGTACGGCGACCGCAGCCCGATCCTGCTCGTCCCGACCGAGTACGCCGTGCCCGAGCAGGACGCCGGGCCGAGCTTCCGAAGCGAGCAGGCCTACCGGCCGATCACGCGGTTCGCCGCCACGGTCAACACCGCCGAGGCCGGGCCGCAGGCGTTTCGGCGGGCGCTTCACGTCGTGCGCGGCGCGCGCACCGGGCCGGCGCTCGTGGCGGTGGCCAACGACGTCATGAACGGCGACCCCGGCGACGCCGACTGGAACGTGCACTCGCCGCGGCCGCACCTCTCGCAGGCCTCCCCAGAGGACGTGGCCGAAGCGGCGCGGCGGCTGGCGGCCGCCCGCCACCCGGTGATCCTCGCCGGCCAGGGCGTCCTCTACGCCGGCGCGACCGCCGAGCTGGTGGAGCTCGCCGAGCTGGCCGGCGTGCCCGTCGCGACCACCCTGAACGGCAAGAGCGCCTTCCCCGAGGATCACCCGCTCTCGCTGGGCACCGCGGCCCGGACGCGGCCGGCGATGGTCGACGAGCACTTCGCCCGGGCCGACCTGATCCTGGGCGTCGGCACGAGCTTCACCCGCTCGCTCTACATCACGCCGCTCCCCGCGTCGGCCGAGCTCGGCCAGATCGTGAACGACCGCGGCGACGTCGCGACCGGCTATGACGTCGCGTTCGCCTGCGTGGGCGACGCACGCCTCGTCCTGGGCCAGCTCCTGGCCGAGCTGCGCGGCTCGGGCGCGCCGGAGCGGCAGTCGCCGGCCGCCGGCCTCGCCGATTCGCGGGCCGCGTTCGCGGAGCGGTGGCGTCCCGGCCTCACCTCCGACGCCGCCCCGCTCAGCCCGTACCGGCTGGTGCACGAGCTGATGCAGGTCGTGGATCGCCCCCGCACGGTCGTGACCCATGACGCCGGCCACCCGCGCGACCAGATCGTGCCGTTCTACGAGGCGGTCGTCCCGCGCGGCTACCTGGGCTGGGGCAAGTCGACCCAGCTTGGTACCGGATTCGGGCTGACGCTCGGCGCGAAGCTCGCGAAGCCGGACTGGCTGGCCGTGAACATCATGGGCGACGCCGCGTTCGGGATGATCGGGATGGACTTCGAGACCGCCGTCCGGGCCCGGATCCCGATCCTCACGATCGTGATGAACAACGGGATCATGGGCGGCTACGGCAAGTGGATGCCCGCTGCAGTCGAGCGCTTCGGCTCGAGCAGCATGGGCGGCGACTACGCCGCGATCGCGCGCGCCCTCGGAGGCCACGCCGAGCACGCGGGCGAGCCGGCCGAGCTGCGGCCTGCGCTCGAGCGCGCGATCGCGAGCGTCGCGGACGGCAACGCCACGCTCCTCGAGGTGATGACCCACGAGGAGCCCGACCAGCCGGAGGGAGGCTAGTGGCCGGCCCAGGTCGCCGAGACGTGGCCCAGGTGGTCGAGCATGGCCTGGCGGGCCGTGGCAGGGTCGTGCGCGGCGATGCCGTCGCGGATCCGGCGGTGCATGCCGACCACGAGGCGGCGCTCGTCGCGGCCCTTCGACAGGTTGCGGCGCCGGACCTCGAGCAGCATCTCGCCCATGCTGTCGTGCAGCACGAGGAAGAGCTCGTTGTGGGTGGCCGTTGCGATGGCGCGGTGGAAGGCCAGGTCGTGGCCGATGCTCTTCTCGAGGTCGCTGCACTCGTTCTCGAACGCGTCGATGGCGGCGTCCATCGCGGCGATGTCGTCCTCGCTGGCGCGCTCGGCGGCGAGCCCGGCGCACGCCACCTCGAGCACGTGACGCACCTCGTCGAGCTTGCCGTAGTCGAGCCGGCTCCCGTGCACGAAGTGCCGCATCGACTCCCGCACGGTGCCCTCGTCGACGGCGACGATGCGGACGCCGCTTCCGCTCCGCACCTCGAGCAGGCCCTTCGCCGCGAGCGCCCGGACCGCCTCGCGGATGACCGTGCGCGAGACCCCGAACTGGCGCCCCAGCTCGCGCTCGGGCGGGAGCGGGTCGCCGGGCTGCAGCTGGTTGGACGCGATCGTCTCGAGGATCGCGGCTGTGACCTTGTCCGACAGCCGCGCCTCACGGTTGACCGCCTGGAAGACCTGAGCTCCGCCGTTGCTCATCGTGCCGAACACTCTAACGGATGGCGATCCGCGAAGCCCGGGAGCGTCTAGATGGTTGATTCCGAATCCACGCGCGCCTGGACGTTCGACTGTGGTGGGTCGGCGGGCTGTGGTGGGGCTGCGGCTGCGAACCGTCGCATCGCGGCGTCCTCGGTCAGCCCAATATCACCGGATATTGCGCCTCCCTGCGTCCTTGCGCTGCTCGGTTCTCGCCGCCCAGGACATCACGTCGATTCGGAATCAACCATCTAGACTCGCCGCCATGACTGACTCCCTCACCGCATCCGCGACGCTCCGCTGGGAGGGCTACCTCGGCGAGATCGAGGGCGGCTCGGGCGCTCTCTCGGTCGCGACCGCGACCCAGTCGGAGCTGGGCGGGCCCGGCGGCAAGTCGAACCCCGAGGAGCTCTTCTCGGCCGCGCTCGCCAACTGCTTCACCTCGACGCTCACGAGCATGGCCCGCTCGCGCGAGATCCCGCTCGGCCCGATCGAGACCCGCGTGTCGACGCGGCTCGCGTGGGGAGGAGGCGAGGGCCACCACCTGTCCGAGGCCGAGCTCCACACGCGCGTCGCGTCGCCGGCGCCCGAGGCCGACGTGCGCACGCTCATCGCCGATGCCGAGGCCGAGTGCCCGGTCTGCCAGGCGATCTCCGGCAGCATGGCGCTGCGGGTCACCGCGGACGTGGTGTCCGGATGAGCCTCGTCCTCTACTCGAACCCCGCCTCGAGCAACGCGATGAAGGTGCGGTTCCTGCTCGCCGAGCTGGGCCTCGACTACGAGCGAGAGCACGTGCCGCTCGCGCGGCCGCGGCCGGACTGGTACGTCGAGATCTACCCGTTCGGGACGATCCCGTTCCTGCGCGACGGCGACTTCGAGCTCGGCGAGTCCAACGCGATGCTGCGCTATCTGGCCGACCGTGAGGGACGGGCCGACCTCTATCCGCGGGACCCGCGCGAGCGGGCGCGGGTCGACTGGGCGCTCGACGCCTGGAGCACCCAGTTCCGAGGCACGTTCTTCCCCGCCGAACTGCTCGCGCTCATGCAGACGCCGATCGACGAGGGTGGAAGCCGGGCCGAGGACGCCGACCGGCCCGCGCTGTCCGCGGCGATCGACGCCGTGAGGCCGAAGCTCGACCTGATGGAGCGCTTTGTGGCCGACAACGGCACCGTGCTCGGGACGTTCACGATCGCGGACTGCGCCTTCGCGCCCGTCCTGTGGCGCTGGTACAGGATGCCGCTCCCGTTCGACCCGTGGCCGAAGGTGGCGCTCCTGCGCGACACGGTCACCGCCCGGCCCGCGTTCGCGGCGATGGAGCCGCTGGCATGACGATCCCCGACGCGGTCAGGGCCCGCGACCTCGTCGGGTACGGGCGGACGCCGCCGGCCTGGGAGTGGCCCGACGGCGCCCGGGTCGTCGTGAACCTCGTCCTCGTCTACGAGGAGGGCTCGGAGTACTCGGTCATGTGGGGCGACGACCGAAACGACGGCTGGGGCGAGTACGCCGACCCGGGCGTCCAGCCGCCGCAGCGCGACCCCGGAACCGAGTCGCACTACGAGTACGGGAGCCGGGCGGGCGTCTGGCGGCTGGCGCGCATCTTCGACTCCTTCGCCGTGCCGGTGACGGTGTCGGCGGCCGCGGTGGCGCTGGAGCTGAACCCCGCCGTCGCGGACTGGATGCGCGAGCACGACCACGACCTGCTCGGGCACGGCTGGCGCTGGACCGAGGCGTGGACGTTCAGCCGCGAGGAGGAGGGCGCGTCGATCCGGCGCGCGATCAACACCTACGAGCGCGTGCTGGGCGCGCGCCCCGAGGGCTGGAACTCGCGCGGCTGGCCCAGCGAGAACACCCGCGGCCTCCTGCGCGAGATCGGCGGCTTCCTCTACCACTCCGAGGGCTCGGCCGACGACGTGCCCTACTACGAGGTGGTCGAGTCCGAGCCGATGCTGGTCATCCCGTACTCGAAGACGTACAACGACTCGCGCTTCCTCATGAACCCGGGGTTCGCGAGCCCGCGCGACTTCCTCGACACGTGCGTGATGGGCCTCGACGAGCTGCTGCGCGAGGGCGAGGAGCGCCGCACGATGATGACGGTGGCCATGCACGCCCGCTGGAGCGGCCAGGCCGCCCGGGCGGCGGCGCTCAGGATGTTCCTCGAGCACGCGACGGCCCAGCCGGGCGTCAAGTTCATGCGGCGGCGGGACATCGCCCGCTGGTGGCTCGACACCTACCCGCCGGCATGAGGTGCGTCGTCTACCGCGGCGTCGGCGGCCGCGAGATGGTGGCGATCGACGAGCGCTCGGAGCCGGAGGCGGGCCGGTTCGAGGTCGTGATCGCGCCGGCGTTCGCCGGCGTGAACCCGGCCGACGTGCTCCAGCGCGAGGGCAAGCATCCACCTCCACCCGGGTGGCCGGCCGACGTTCCCGGCCTCGAGGTGGCCGGGCCGGTCGTGGGCGTCGGCGTCGGCGTCACCTCGCTCGCCGTGGGCGACCGCGTGTTCGGGCTCGTCGGCGGCGGCGGGATGGCCGAGCGGGTGCTGGCCTCCGAGCGCGAGCTCGTGAAGGTGCCTGATGCGCTCGACGCGCGCGCGGCGGCCGCGGCTCCCCAGGCGTTCCTGACGGCCTTCGACGCGATCGAGCAGGCCGGCCTGGCAGGGGGCGACGTGCTGCTCGTGAACGGCGGCAACGGCGGGGTGGGGACGGCGGCCGTGCAGATCGGCGCAGCGATGGGAGCGCGGGTCGTGGCGAGCGTCCGCTCGGAGGAGCTGCGCCCGCGCGTGGCCGAGCTGGGAGCGGAGGTGACGGCGGCCGACGAGGCGTTCGCCCGCGTCCGCGAGCTGGGCGGCGCCGACGTCATCCTCGAGCTCGTCGGAGCGGTGCACATGGCGGGCAACATCGAGTCGCTGGCCCGCGGCGGCCGGCTCGTGGTGGTGGCCGGGAAGCCGGGCGACGAAGCCACCCTCGTCCTGCGCGACCTGATGAGCCGCCGGGCCCGGATCCTCGGGACGACGCTGCGGTCGCGCCCGCCGGACGAGAAGGCCGCGCTCGTGCAGGAGTTCGGGCGCCGGGTGGTGCCGCTGCTCGCATCGGGGCGGGCCACGGCGCTCGTCGACCGCGTGTTCCCGCTCGACGAGGCCGCCGACGCGCTCGACCACGTCCGCGCGCCGGGCAAGCTCGGCAAGGTGCTGCTCGAGATGCCGGCGTGAGGCTCCGCCGGATCGACCACGTGGGCGTGGTCGTGGCCGATCTGGCCGCTCACGTCGACCAGCTCGAGGTGCTCGGCCTCTCGCTGGGGCGCACCAACGAGAACGACGAGAGCTTCGCCCGCTACTACCCGTGCGGGGATGCGAGCGTCGAGCTGATCGAGGTGCGCGACGCCGATGCCCGCGCGCGCCGGCTGCCGGAGGGTGAGCAGGCGCGCATCGAGCACATCGCGTTCGAGGTCGACGACCTGAACGAGGTGCGCGAGCTGCTCGAGGCCCGCGGCGTCGCCGTCTCCTGGCCGCCCTTCCCGTCGGGGACGGCGCGGATGATCTGGACCGACGGCGAGACCAGCGGCGGGGTGCAGTACCAGTTCCTCGTCCGGACGGAGGGCGGGGGATGAGGATCGGCTTCGTCGGCGCCGGCGCCATCGCGCGCAGCCACCTGGGCATCCTGGCGGATCTCCCCGACGTGAGCGTGGCCGCCGTCTGCGACCTGAGCCGCGCCGTCGCCGAGGAGACGGCGGCCGCCGCAGGCGGCGCGACGGCGTACGGCGATCCGGGCGCGATGCTCGCATCCGAGGAGCTCGACGCGGTCTTCGTGTGCACGCCGCCCGGCACGCACCTGGCGGCGGCGAAACCGGTGTTCGACCGCGGCCTCCCGGTCTACCTCGAGAAGCCGCTCGCGAGGACGGCGGCCGACGGCGAAGCGATCGTCGACGCGTGGCGGGAGAGCGGTGTCGTGTGCGCGGTCGGCTACCAGTGGAGGAGCCTCGACGTGCTCGAGCGCGTCCGGGCAGAGCTGGGCGGCGATCCGCCGGGCCTCGTCGTGAGCCGCGGGATCGGGCCGGCGCAGCGCGGCCGGACGAGCAGCTGGTTCGAGGATGCGCGCGCGAGCGGCGGCGTCCTCTTCGAGCTCGCAAGCCACGACGTCGACCTCCAGCGGGCCGTCGCCGGCTCGGTCGTCGAGGTGCAGGCGTCGGCGGCCGGCGGCCTTCTCGCGACGGCGGCCGCTGGTGCGCCCGACCTGGATGACACGGTCGCAGTCGTCATGCGCTTCGCGGGCGGCGGGATCGGCATCGTGGCGCTCGGCTGGACGGACGCGCAGGATCCGCCCGTGTACTCGCTCGACGTGATGGCGGCGGACGTCGCGCTGCGGCTCGACCTCGCCGGCGCGGGATCGATCCACGGCCGCTCGCGCGGGGCGGACCTCGAGGTCGCCGGCGCCGCCGAACCGCGCCGCGCGTCGATCGCCCGCTTCCTGGCGGCCGTCTCGGGCGGCGGTCAGTCTGCCGTCGCCTGCTCGCCGCAGGACGCGCTCGGCACCCTTCGCGTCGCGCTCGCCGCCGAGCGCTCGGTCGCGACCGGCGAGCGCATCGCCGTCGCCGGCGGGTAGGCGGGGTCAGACCCCGGGGTTTCGGGGTCGCTCTACAGCCTGCCGGGCAGGAGCGGCAGCGGCCCGGTCGCGTCGGTCGCGACGCTCCAGAACGTGCCGGTGCGCTGGTCGGCGTGGATCTCGGCCACCTTCGTTGCGGTGACGTAGAGCGTCGGGCCGTCGAAGATGCAGTTGGTCGCGTGCTCGCCGAGCGAGATCTCCTCGAGCACCCCGCCCTCGGCGGACAGCACCGTGACGCCGCCCGAGATGGTGGTGCACACGAACGCACGGCCGTCGGCGGCGAACGCCATGCCGTCGGGGACGTGGCCGTCGGAGAGCTGGCAGAACGTCGTCGCCTCGCCGTCGTCGAGCCGGCAGACGCGGTGCGCGGCCGACTCCGTCCAGTAGAGCCGGCCCTGGGCGTCGAACGCGATCCCGTTCGGGTAGACGTCCGGACGCTCCATCAGGAGCTCCCCGGCGCCGCCGGAGCCGAGCACGAAGAGCCGGCCGGGCGCGCGGTCCTCGGCGGCGAAGCGGTCGTCCTGCTCGGTGCCGGAGTCCGTGAACCACAGCCGGCCGTCCGGGCCGAACGCGAGGTCGTTGGGGCCCGCGAGCGCGTGCCCTCCGATCTCCGTCGAGAGCGTCTCCACGGACCCGTCGGCGGTCACGCGCTGGATGCCCGCCACCGCGCTCTGGTCGGGGCTCCCGGGGACGTTCCCGCCCTGGGTGACGTAGACGGCCCCGTCCGACCCGAGCACCGCGCCCCAGGGCGAGCCGCCCATGTCCGAGAACGTCGACATCGACGAGCCGTCCCAGCGCAGCAGTTCGCCGGTGTTCCCGTCGCAGATGACGATCGAGCCGTCCGGCATGACGACGGGGCCTTCGGGAAACCCGAGCTTCGAGGCGAGCAGCGTTCCTTCCACGGTGACCTGTCCCTTCTCTGTCGGCGTCAGATTGGTCTGATAGCATACCGCCCCCTTGGCCGAGCGGCACTCCCGCATCTGTAGCCAATTCGCGTCGCAGAGACGGCCATTCGAGCGCGCGACCATGTGTCGCCTGCGCCACTTCACCTCGTCGTCCGCGTATGCGAGAGTGAGCGCTGCGACCCGCCTGGAGCCCCGATCTGGAGGAGACGGTGACCGACCCGAACCACCCACACGCGCCCTCGGGCACCGAGACTGAAGGCTTCCGCCTCTCGCGCGGGACGCTCCTGCGTGGAGCGGCCGGCGCGATGGTCGGGATGTCCCCGCTCCTGGCCGCCGCATGCGGCGGGAGCGGCGGAGGCGGCTCCGGCGGCGCCGCCTCGACCGGCGGCGGCAAGCCCGTCCGGGGCGGCACGATCCGCGCCGGGTTCGTCGGCGGCGGCACGGCCGAGACGCTGAACCCGTACGCCGGCGTGACCCCGATCGACGAGTCGCGGGTGCAGAACCTCTTCGATCCGCTCTTCGTGCAGAACCCCGACCTGACCACGAGCCCCGGCCTCGCGCTCGAGATGAACGCCAACGCCGACGCGACCGAGTACGAGGTCAAGTTGCGGCCGGGAGTCGAGTTCCACAACGGCAAGACCTTCGGCGCCGAGGACCTCATCTACTCGATCCGGCTCATGTCCAAGCCCGCCAACTTCGCGTCGGTGCCGTTCGTGGCCGGCATCGACCTGAACGGGCTGAAGGCCCTGAGCCCGACCACGGTCCGCATCCCGCTCAAGTTCCCGGATGCCGACCTGGGCGCCAACTTCGTCTACTGGAACACGTGGATCGTCCAGGACGGCGAGACCGACTTCACGAAGCCGGTCGGTACCGGCCCCTTCATGTTCGACTCGTTCAAGCCCGGCGAGCAGAGCTCGTTCAAGAAGAACCCCAACTACTGGATCACCGGCAAGCCGTACGTCGACGCGCTCACGATCCAGTCGATCGACGACAACACCGCCCGCCTGAACGCGCTCCTGAACGGCGACATCGACGCGATGGCGCAGCTCCCGACCGCCCAGGCCAAGGCCCACCAGACGACCGGCGACATCACGGTGCTGATCGCGCCCTCGCCCCAGGCCATGATGTTCTACATGGACACCACGCAGGCGCCGTTCACCGACGTGAACGTGCGCCAGGCGATCCGGCTCATCGCCGACCGCAAGGCGCTCGTCGACAGCGCGATCAACGGGTTCGGAACGGTCGGCAACGACATCTTCGGCAAGGGCCTGCCGTTCTACAACACCGGCCTGCCGCAGCGCGAGCAGGACATCGACCAGGCCAAGAGCCTCCTGAAGAAGGCCGGCCAGGAGAACCTGACGGTGCTCCTGCGCACGTCGCCGATCTTCCCCGGCTTCGTCGAGGCGGCTACGCTGCTCGCGCAGCAGGCCAAGGCGGCGGGCGTCACGATCCAGCTCAAGCAGGTGCCGCCCAACTCGTACTACAACCCGTCGCTGCTCTACCTGAAGATGGCGTTCGCCGAGACGCAGTGGCCCATCCCGTCGCTCAAGTTCTTCTACCTCCAGTCGCTCTCCGCCCAGGCGCCGTACAACGAGACGCACTGGAAGGACAAGAGCTGGAACGACCTTCTGTTCAAGGCGATCGGCACGACCGACCCCACGGCAGCGCAGGACACCTGGAACCAGGTCCAGCAGATCCAGTGGGACCAGGGCGGCTACCTGAACTGGACGAACGCGGACTGGGTCGACGGCGTGTCGACCAAGCTGAAGGGGCTCGCGCCGCACCCCGGCGGAGTGCTCGGCAACTACCTCTTCATGAACGCGTGGCTCACGGCGTAAGACGGGCTCGATGACAGCGGTGGCGGAGCCTCGGCGGGCGTCCCGCGAGGCCTCGCCCGTGCTCGTGTTCCTCGGGCGGCGGCTCATCGGCGCCGTGCTCGCGCTCTTCGTGGCGTCGGTGCTGATCTTCGTCGGGACGGCGGTGCTGCCCGGCGACGCGGCGAGCGTCGTCCTCGGCCGCGGCGCCACGCCGCAGGCCGTGCACACCCTCGACGAGCGGATGCACCTCGACCGCCCGCTCCTCGAGCAGTACACGAGCTGGCTCGGCGGCTTCGTCCACGGCGACCTCGGCGACTCGTCGGTCGGGCTCGCGCAGGGGCAGAAGCACGCCCCCGTGTGGGACCTGATCTCGAACCAGGTCAAGAACAGCCTGATCCTGGCGCTCGTGACGGCGCTCTTCATGATCCCGCTCTCGCTCGGCCTGGGCGCCCTCGCGGCCGTCTACGCGGGGCGGGCCATCGACCACGCCGTCTCGATCGCGTCGCTGGCGGCGATCGCGCTGCCCGAGTTCGTCATCGGGTCGCTCCTGGTGGGGGTCTTCTTCGTCTGGCTCGACGTGCTCCCGCCCGTCGCGCTCATCCCGCCCGGAGACAACCCGCTCAGCGACCCGAAGAAGCTTGTTCTTCCGGTTGCGACGCTGCTTCTGGCGTCGCTCGCGGCCGGGATCCGGATGGTGCGGGCCGGCATGGTCGAGGTGCTCCAGACCGAGTACGTGCAGACCGCGCGGCTGAACGGGCTCGCCGAGCGGTGGGTGCTGTGGCGCTACGCGATGCGAAACGCGCTCGCCCCCAGCGTGCAGGTCCTGGCCCAGAACCTCCAGTGGCTGATCGGCGGCATCATCATCACCGAGAACGTCTTCGCCTACCCCGGGATCGGGACGACGCTCGTGACGGCGGTCGGGAACCGCGACCTCACGCTCGTCCAGTCGGTGGCGATGATGATCGCGGTCGTCTACGTCTTCCTGAACCTGCTTGCCGACCTGATCGTGATGCTGCTCGTCCCCAAGCTCAGGGAGCCGGCGTGAGCGGCGGCGTTCCGCTTCCTGCGGATCCGCTCGGGCGCGATCGGGCTGGCCGTCGTGGTCTTCGTGGTCGTGGTGGCGCTCTTCGGCCGCTACGTCGCGCCGCACGACCCCAACGTGCCGGTCGGGACGCCGCTCTCCGGCCCGTCGTCGGCGGCCCACCTCGGCACCGACTTCCTCGGCCGCGACGTCCTGAGCCGGCTCCTCTACGGCGGCCGGTCGGTGATCGGGCTGGCCGCGGCCGCGACCGTCCTGGGCTACGCGATCGGCCTCGCGATCGGGCTCATCGCCGGCTACAGCCGCTCCAAGGTCGACCCGATCCTGATGCGTACCGTCGACGTGATGCTGGCCTTCCCGCCGCTCCTCTTCCTGCTCGTGCTCATCACGGGCGCGGGCTCGGGGGTCGGCGTCCTCGTCATCGGGGTCGCGGCGATCCAGGCCCCGAGCATCAGCCGCATCGTCCGCACGGCGACCCTCGAGGTGACGGTGCGCGGCTACGTCGAGGCGGCCGTCGCCCGCGGCGAGCGGGCCGCCGCCGTCGTCGTCCGGGAGGTGCTGCCGAACATCCTCGCGCCCGTCCTGGTCGACGCCGGCCTGCGCTTCACCTACTCGATCCTCATCATCGCCTCGGTCAACTACCTCGGCCTCGGCCTGCAGCCGCCGGCCTCCGACTGGGCGCTCCTGATCAGCGAGAACCGCGAGTACATCGCGCTCAACGTGTGGGCGGTGCTGGCGCCGGCGGCGATGATCGCCCTGCTCACCATCGGGGTCAACCTGATGGGCGACGCGATCGCCCGCAGCCTCGGGCGCTCGTACGTCCCCCGGACGACGAGGAGCGTGCCGGCGTGAGCGGCGACGGCGGCGGTCCGGTCGTCCGCGTCGAGGGCCTGTGCCTGGAGCTCACGAGCGGCGATCCGGTCGTGCAGGACGTGAGCTTCGCCGTGGGCGCGGGCGAGATCCTCGGGCTCGTCGGCGAGTCCGGAAGCGGCAAGACGACGACCGCGCTCGCGCTCCTCGGCTACACGCGCCCCGGCGTCGTCCTGCGGGGCGGGTCGGTCGAGGTCGGCGGCGAGGCCATACTGGGCAGCGGCGCCCGGGCTGTCCGCAGCCTGCGCGGGCGCGTGGTCTCGTACGTCCCCCAGGATCCGGGCGGCGCGCTCAACCCGTCGCTTCGGGTGGGCGACGCCATCATGGACGTCCTGCGCGCGCACCGCTCCGACGCGGCCTCGCACGACTCCGTCCACACGGCGCTCGAGCGCGTCGAGCTGGGCGCCGACCCGCGCTTCGCCCGTCGCTTCCCGCACCAGCTCTCCGGCGGTCAGCAGCAGCGGGTCACGATCGCGATGGCGTGCGTGTGCGGCCCGCCCGTGGCGGTGCTCGACGAGCCGACGACGGGCCTCGACGTCCTCACCCAGGACCGCATCCTCACCGAGCTCATGCGGCTTCGCAGCGAGGAGGGGATGGCGATGGTCTATGTCTCCCACGACCTCGCCGTGGTGGCCCGGATGGCCGACCGGATCGCCGTCATGTACGCCGGGCGGGTGGTGGAGCACGGGCCGGTCGACGAGGTGATCGGGCGGCCGCGGCACCCGTACACGCGCGCGCTGGTCGGCGCCATCCCGGACGTGCGCCGCCCGCGGGCGCTCCAGGGCATCCCGGGCGTCGCGGTGGGGGTGGGCGAGTGGCCCCCGGGGTGCTCCTTCGCGCCGCGGTGCTCGTTCGCGCAGGAGCGCTGCCAGGCCGCCGTGCCGGCGCTGGAGGAGGCCTCCGCCGCCCACTCGGTGCGGTGCGTCCGCTGGGACGAGCTCGAGCTCACGGAGTCCGGTTCGGGAGGGGCCCGGGCCGCCGCGCCGGCGGCCGCTGGGCGTCCGCTGCTCGAGGTGTCGGCGCTCGCGGTCGAGTACCGCTCCGGCCGGGGCCGCAACGTCGCCGTCCGCGACGTGTCGTTCGCGATCGAGGCCGGCCGGTGCGTGGCGCTCGTCGGCGAGTCCGGAAGCGGCAAGACCACGATCGGCCGCTGCATCGCCGGCCTGCACGTGCCGACAGCTGGGCGGATCGTCTTCGACGGCCAGGAGCTGGACGGATCGGCCCGGGACCGGGCGCTCGACCAGCGCCGCCGGATCCAGATCGTCTTCCAGAACCCGTTCGAGTCGCTGAACCCGCGCCATCGGGTGGGCGCCTCGATCGAGCGCCCGCTGCGCGTCCTTCGCCGGCTGTCGCGGGCGGACGCCGCCGGCGAGGTGTCGACGCTGCTCGAGCGCGTGCGGCTGCCGGCGCGGGTGGCCGAGCGGTATCCGGTCGAGCTCTCCGGCGGCGAGCGCCAGCGGGTGGCGATCGCCCGGGCGCTGGCGGCCAAGCCCGACCTCCTGGTGTGCGACGAGGTGACCTCGGCGCTCGACGTCTCGGTCCAGGCGGCGGTGCTCGAGCTCCTCGCCGAGCTCCAGCGCGAGCTGCACCTCTCCATGCTCTTCATCACCCACAACCTGGGCGTCGTGGCGTGCGTGAGCGACTCGGTGCTCGTGATGGACCGCGGCTCGCTGTGCGAGTCGGGCGCGGTCCAGGACGTCCTCTCGACGCCCTCCGACGACTACACCCGGCGGCTGCTGGGCGCCGCGCCCTGCCTGCCCGACCGGGCGGTGGGCTAGTGGCGACGGTGATCGCCGGCGGCACGGTCGTCGGGCCGGACGGGTCGGTGCCGGCCGACGTGCTGGTGGACGGCGGCCGGGTCGTCGAGATCGGGGCGGTCGACCGCTCCGGCGCCGAGGTCGTCGACGCGAGCGGCTGCCTCGTCCTGCCGGGCGCGATCGACGTCCACACGCACCCGTTCGGCGGCCTCGGCGACGACTCGCGCTCTGCGCTCTGCGGCGGCACCACCTCCGCCCTCGCCTTCGTCGACGCGCTGCCCGGCGAGCGGCCGGCCGAGGCGGCCCGGCGGACGCTGGCCGACGAGGTGCCCGAGTCGCACATCGACCTCGCCTTCCACGCGGTGATCTGGGAGCCGGCGGCCTATCGGCGCGGCGACCTCGCCGAGACCGCGGCGCTCGGGGTGGGGAGCGTCAAGCTGTGGCTGGCCTACGTCGAGCTCGGGATCATGGCCGACGACGACGTCGCCCTGGCCGTGATGCAGGAGGCGGCCGACCTCGGCGTTGTCGTGCTCGCCCACTGCGAGAACGGCCGCGCCGTCGACCTCCTCACCCGACAGCGGGTCGAGGCCGGCGAGCTCGGCCTCGACTCGCTCCCCGCCAGCCGGCCGATCGAGCTCGAGGCGGAGTGCGTCCACCGGTTCCTGGTGCTCGCCGGCCTCGCGGGAGCGACGCCCTACGTCGTCCACGTCACCGGCCGCGCGCCGCTCGACGAGATCCGCGCCGCCCGCCGCCGCGGCCAGACCGTCCATGCCGAGGTGTGCCCGCACCACCTGCTCTTCGAGCGCTCCGATCACGAGGGGCCCGACGCCCTGCGCTACGTGATGACGCCGCCGCTGCGCGAGGCCGCCGACCGGGCCGCGCTCCTGGACGGCCTGCGATCGGGCGACGTCACGACCTATGCCTCCGACCACTGCCACCTGCGGCTCGACCGCGACAAGGTGCCGGTGCAGGGCGACTTCACGAAGATCCCGACCGGCCTGCCCGGCATCGGCGCTCGTCTCCCGCTCGGGTTCGCGCTCGGAGGCGGCGATCCGCTCGCGGTCGAGCGGCTGGTCGACGCGGCGTGCACGCAGCCGGCGCGCATCTTCGGGCTCTATCCGCGGAAAGGGGTGCTGGCCCCGGGGAGCGATGCCGACGTCGTCGTCTGGGACCCCGCCGCGCCGGTCAGGCTCACGCTCGAGGCGATCAACGACGGCCTGGACTGGACGCCGTACGAGGGCATCGAGGTGCCCGGCCGGGTGCGCGACGTCCTGGCCCGCGGCGAGCACGTGGTCGCCGACGGCCGCTTCGTCGGCGAGGAGCACCGCGGCGAGTACCTGCCCGTCGGCCGCGTGCTCCAGCCCGCGTGACTCCGGGCTACCCCGCCGTCCAGGCGCCGTCGACGGCGACGATGCTGCCCGACATGAAGCCGACGTCGTCCGAGAGCAGGAAGGCGATGGTGGCGGCGATCTCCGCGGGCCGGCCGGAGCGGCCGCTCAGGTTGCGGCCCTGCGTCCGCCCGCGTTCGCGCGCCGTGAGCTCGGGGGTCGCGTCGGTCCAGGCCAGCATCGGCGTGTCGACCGGGCCGGGGCAGACGCAGTTCACGCGGATGCCCTCCGACGTGTGGTCGATCGCCATCGCCCGGGTGAGGCCGATGAGTCCCGCCTTCGAGGCGCAGTACGCCGGGCTCGCCAGGCACCCGACCAGCCCGAACTGCGAGCTGACGTTCACGATCGCCCCGCCGCCGGCCGCGCGCAGGTGCGGGATCGCCGCGCGGGAGACGTGGAACGGCCCGTTCAGGTTGATCGCCAGGACGCGCGCCCACTCCTCGGGTGCGATCTCGGCGACGTCGCCGGTGAAGTCGCCGACGCCGGCGACGTTGGCGACCGCGTCCAGGCCGCCCAGTTCGGCGGCCGCCTGCGACACCGCGGCCTCGACCGCGGCGAGGTCGGTCACATCACACGGGATGGGAACGGCGTGCTCGCCGATCGCCGCTGCGGTCTCGTCCAGCCCGGCCGCGTTCACGTCGAGGCACGCGACGGCGGCTCCGCGCTCGGCGAGCAGGACGGCGGTCGACCGGCCGATCCCCGACGCCGCGCCTGTCACCAGCGCGCGCGCCGTCACGTCCTCACCTGCAGGCCTCCGCCAGGAACGCCCGCAGCTCGTCGGCCGTCTCGGGAGCACACGCGGGCGGTGCGGCGACGCCGACCCGTGCGAGCGCCTCGTCGAGGCCTGCCCGGCCGCGGATCACCGTGAGCGTGTAGCCGTTCCGCACGAACTCCTCGGCCTGCTCGGCGACCTGCTCCAGGAGCGGCCCGGCCACCTCGTCCGGGTAGTCGGCCGCGGGGAGCTGGATCGCGCCCCACTCCTCCTGCTCGAGCACCGAGAGCGCGTCGAGCTCCCCGGCGACGGGGTTCAGGAGCTCGCCGGCGACGAGCGCGACGCGGAAGCAGCGGGCGTCGGTGTCCACCTAGGCGGTCCCCATCAGGTCGCGGAGCCGGGCGCGCTCGGCGTCCGGGTCGTGATCGGGGAGCTGGTGGGAGATCCCCATCGCCCGCGGGGCGGCGACGCCGCGCTCGGTGAGCTCGGCGACGATCTCCTCCATGAAGATGCCGCTTCCGGGCGAGAGCTCGCTCGACCCGTCCGGCCACTCCGGCCGCCCACCGCGGTCGGGGTCCGAGCTCGTGATGTGGACGCCCATCGAAGGGCTGCCCTCGATGCCGACGAGGATCACGTCGTCGCCGCGGCGCACGTGCACCTCGATCGCGGCGGCGACCGCGGAGGCGATGCGGCGGCAGTGGCGGCGGTAGGCCGCGGTGTCGAGCTGCTCCTTCACCGCCCAGAAGCGGTGAAGGCCGGTGAAGGCCAGCTCCGGGCACGGCATCTGCTCCAGCCGCCAGCCGGCGGTGCGGAGCTCCTCCACGAGCGGCGAGTAGATGCCCGGGCAGCGCGCGCCGCCGTGCGTCTTCGAGTTCTGGTTCAGCAGGCAGTGAGCGACGAACGCGACGCCGGGCATGGCGTCAGTATGCAGGAGGTGGCATCGGCATGAGTCAGCGCAGCGCGATCGTGACCGGGGCGGCGTCGGGGATCGGCCGGGCCGTGGCGATCCGGCTCGCCGAGGACGGGTTCGACGTGGTGATGGGCGACATCCGCCGCGACCCGATCACGGGCGGCGAGCCGACCGAGGACGTGATCCGCGCGGCCGGCCGAAGCGCCGTCCACGTGATCGCCGACGTGTCGTCGGCCGAGGACTGCGACCGCCTGGTCGCGACGGCGGTGGAGCGGTGCGGGTCGCTCGACGTCGTCGTGAACAACGCGGTCCTCGCAGGGGCGCACTCGAAGCCGCTCCTCGAGACGGAGCCGGAGGACTGGGACGCGATGATGGCCGTCAACCTGCGCGGGCCGTACCTGCTCTGCCGGGCGGCCGTGCGGCGGATGCTCGAGCAGCCGCTCGACGGCGACGTCCGCGGCCGGATCGTGAACATCACGTCCCAGCACGGGATGGTCGGCTGCCCGGGCCACTTCGCCTACAGCGTGGGGAAGGGCGGGCTCGTGCAGATGACGCGCCAGATCGCGGTCGACTACGGGCCGCAGGGGATCCTGTGCAACGCGGTCGCGCCCGGCAAGATCGTGACGGGCACGGCGGGCGACCTCTCCGCCAGCGAGGAGGGGTTGGCGTACGTGCGCTCGCGGACGCCGTTCGCGCGCCTGGGCCGGCCGGAGGACGTGGCCTCCGCGGTCTCGTACCTGGCGGGGCCGGCGAGCTACACGAGCGGCATCAACCTGATGGTCGATGGCGGCTGGATGGCCTACTGATGCGCGCGATCGTGATGCGCGAGCACGGCGGGCCGGAGGTGCTGCGCGTCGAGGAGCTCCCGGAGCCGGCGCCGGGGCATGGCGAGGCGGTCGTCCGGGTTGCGGCGGTCGCCGTGAACCGGCTCGACATCTGGGTGCGCGAGGACGTCGGCCATGCCTACGGCGCGACCCTCCCGATCGTGCCCGGCTACGACGTGGCGGGCGAGGTCGTCGAGGTGGGGGAGGGCGTGGAAGCCGTCGCGGTCGGCGACCGCGTGTACGTCCACTACGACTTCTCGTGCGGCCGCTGTCCCTACTGCCTGGAGGGCGACGAGGCGGCCTGCGCCGAGTACGGGGTCATGGGCGTGAACCGGCCCGGCGGGTACGTCGAGCGCGTTGTCGCGCCGGTCCGCAACCTGTTCGCGCTGCCCGACGGCGTGTCGTACGAGACGGCCGCCGCGGCGGGGTCGGTCTACCTGACGGCCTACCACATGCTCTTCGCGCGGGCCGGCCTCCGGGCGGGCGAGACCGTGCTGGTGACGGCGGCCGGCTCGGGCGTGGGCGGCGCGGCGATCGCACTGGCGCGCTTCGCCGGCGCGCGGGTCCTCGCCACCGCGTCGAGCGCCGAGAAGCGCGAGCGGGCGCTCGCCGCCGGCGCGGAGCACGCGGTCGACTACACGCAGCCGGAGTGGGGGCAGGAGGTGCGGCGGCTGACCGGCGGCCGCGGCGTCGATGTGGTCGTCGACCATGTCGGCGCGGCCGCGGTCCCGGAGGCGCTGGCCGCGCTTGCGAACACGGGCCGCATCGTCCTCTGCGGCGCCTCGTCGGGCCCGCGCGTCGAGCTCGACCTGATCGACCTCTTCGCCCGCCAGATCTCGCTCATCGGATCGAGCGACGGGTCGCGGCGGGAGCTGTGGGAGGTCTTCCGGCTGCTCGGCGAAGGCCTCGTCGACCCGCCGGCCATCGAGGCGGTGCTGCCGCTCGAGGGGGCGGCGCGGGCGCAGGAGCTTCTGGCCACGCGGGCGCACTACGGCCGCGTGCTGCTCGCGCCGTAGGTGGCTCGACCTTGGCTACACGTGCCGGCGCTCGCGCAGGACGAGCGGGATCGTGTACCACAGGACGGCGATCATGGTGAACACCACGGCCGTGAGGATCGACGCGAGCACCGAGTTGTAGAGGTAGCTGCTCAGGAAGCCGACGACGCAGCCGATCGCGACGCCGAGAAAGACGGTGCCCGCGATCGCGAGGCGGCTCGAGATCCGAAGCATCCGGCCCTTGACGCCGCGCTGCCAGGTGATGCGGTGAAACGACGTGGGCGTGATGAAGCAGATCGATGCGCTCGCCGTGGCCAGAAACGCGATGTAGAACAGCAACCGCTGGCGGTCGCTCAGCGACCCGAACCGTTGCGTGAAGGGGACCGCGAGCATGAACCCGAAGAGCATCTGCACCCCCGGAAGCGCGACCCGAAGCTCGTTCAGAAGCTCGATCAGCTGGCGGTCTTCCTTGGCGTCTCTGGACTCGTGCTCCTGGTCTGACGAGTTGCTGTCGGCGGAGGACACCCACGATGAGTTCAGGATCCGGCGGGTCACTCCTGCTCGACACAGGAACAACCGGAGTCCGCCTACACCGTGACGACCAGCTTGTGCGCGGGCCCCGCGCGCTGCGCGTCCCAGGCCTCGGCCGCCCGCTCCAGCGGGTAGGTCTCGACGTCGACCTCGAGCTCGCCGGCGGCGACGTGGCCGAGCATGGCGCGGTGCCCGCGGGCCAGGTCGGCGTGGGGGGCTTCGAAGACCGTGTGGCCGATGATCTCGAGCAGGCGGCCCCGCACGGCTGCCGACGCCAGCTCCACGGACGCGCCCGCCGACTGGCCGAGGTTCACGAACCGCATCCCGATCGGCGCGATCGCGATCGCCGCCAGCGCCGGCGGCCCCCAGAGCGGGTCGATGACGAGGTCGGGGCCGCCGTCTCGGAACACGGCCCGGAATGCCTCCGCGGCGTCCCCCTCGCTGAGTGTAACCGTCTCGTCGGCTCCCAACCGCAAAGACCGCTCGAGCCGCGCCGGATCGCGGCCGGCCGCCACGACGCGCGACGCGCCCAGGAGCCGGGCCGCCTGCACGGCGACCGACCCCACCGTCCCGGTGGCTCCGAGCACGAGCACGCGGTCGCCCTCCTGGATGCGCCCGCGCTCCTCGACCGCCAGCCAGCCCGCCAGGCCGGCGATGCCGAGCGCGGTCGCAACGACCGGGTCCGCCTCGCCCGGGATCTCCCACAGCTCCGCCTCGTCGGCGACGAACCGCTCGGCCATGGATCCGGTGGCCGTCTTGAGCGTGGCCACGAGCGTCCCGGGCGCGAACGCCTCGCCCTCGACCACCCGCCCGGCGCCCTCCCGGCCTGCGACGAACGGGAGCGGCGGATGGCCGCCGTAGAAGACCCCGGCGCCGATCGCGAGATCGACCGGGTTCACGCCGGCGGCGCCGGTCTCGACCAGCGCCTGGCCCTCGCCGCGGGCCGGCTCGTCGTGCTCCTCCACGACCGGCGTCGCGCCCAGCTCGTGGATCACGGCCGCTCGCATCAGTAGGCCATCCAGCCGCCGTCCACCATGAGGTTCGTACCGCTCACGTAGGTGCACTCGTCGGAGGCCAGGAAGACGGCCGCGGCCGCCACGTCGGCGGGCCGGCCCAGCCGCGCGAACGGCGTGCGCGCATGCGAGTAGGCGAGCACCTCCGGCGAGTCGGGCTCGTCGGCAGGCCGGGTCAGGATCTTTCCGGGGGCGATGGCGTTCACGATGATGCCCTGCGGGCCGAAGTCGACCGCGAGCTGGCGGGTCAGGTTGACGATTCCCCCTTTGGCCGTGCAGTACGCCACGTGGCCGGGCGCGCCGATCATGCCGTGCTGCGAGGAGATGTTGATGATCCGGCCGCGGGCCTCGGCGACCGGCTCCTGGCCGAGCATCTGCTGGACGGCGCGCTTGCAGCAGAGGAAGACGCCGCGCAGGCCGACGTGCATCATCGCGTCCCAGTCCTCCTCGGTCGTGTCGAGGAGCCCTCTGGAGTGCGGCCCGGCCACGATCGCGTTCGGAACCATCGACGTCGAGCCGTCCGCGCCGCTCGACCGCCGTTCGCACCAGCCGGTCGATGTCGTCCCAGCGGCCCGCGTCCGCTTCGAGGAAGACGCCGCTCCCGCCCGCCTCGGCGATCAGCTCGACCGTCGGCCGTCCGCCCTCGCGCGGATCCTCGCGCACGTCGCCGATCACCACGTCGGCGCCTTCGCGCGCGAACGCGAGCGACATCGCCCGGCCGAGCCCCGACGAGCCGCCCGTGACCACGACGGACTTGCCGGCCAGCCGGCCGCTCAGCTCAGAAGCCCCTTCGCCAGGCCGCCGTCCATGAGGACGGTGATGCCGTTCAGGTAGGCGGCGTTGGTCGAGCAGAGAAACGCGCACAGGTCGCCGATCTCGGCCGGGTCGCCGAACCGGCGGGCCGGGATCAGCGCCTCGTCACGGGTGCGGTCGCCCTCGGGGTCGGCGCCGCCGGCGTAGAGGTTCTTCATCCGCTCGGTGTCGATGAAGCCGGGAGCGATGGAGTTCACGGTGACGCCGTGCGGGCCCTCGTCCTGCGACAGCGTCTTGGCCCAGCCGATCACGCCGGGCCGGTAGGTGTTCGAGAGCAGGAGGCCCTCGTTCGGCTCTTTCACCGCCGACGAGGTGATGTTGACGACCCGGCCGCGGCCGCTCTTTCGGAGCTCCGGAAGGGCGAGCCGGGTCAGGCGCAGCGTCGACATGAGCGTCAGGTCCCAGGCCCGACGCCAGGCGTCGTCGTCGAAGTCCTCGAACGTCCCCGCGGGCGGGCCGCCGGTGTTGTTGACGACGATGTCGAGCCGGCCGAAGCGCTCGAGCGTCCGCTCGACCAGCGCCTCGAGGTCGGCGGGAAGCGCCGAGTCGCCGGCGACCGCGAGCGCCTGCGCGCCGCTCCCGAGGGCCTCGATCTCGGCGACCACCTCGTCGAGGAGCTCGCGCCGGCGGGCGAAGACCGCGACGTTGCAGCCCTCCCGTGCGAGCGCCACGGCGCAGGCCCGGCCCATGCCGGACGATGCCCCGCCGACGATCGCAACGCATCCCTTGAGCCCGAGATCCACGGCGGCTACGTCCCGTCCATCACAACCATTATGATGGACGAGTCTACCGCGCCGGCCCATGGAGCAGATCACCAGCATCCCGCGCGCTGAGAGGGCGATGGAAAGGCTCGACCTCCTCGCCCGTGTGGGCTCCGACGGCCAAAGCGGCGGGATCACCAGGCCCGGGCTGAGCGTCCTCGAGGACGAGGCCCACGCGCTCGTCGCCGCCTGGTGCGAGGAGGACGGGATGGCGGTCTCACGCGACTCGGCGGGGAATCTGTACGCGCGGCCGTCCGGCGCTCCGGCCGCCGGTGTGGTCTGGTCGGGCTCGCACGTCGACACCGTGCCGTCGGGCGGCCGCTTCGACGGCGCGCTCGGCGTCGTCGCCGCGATCGAGGCCGTCGCGGCGGTCGCAGACGACGCACCCGGCGCGCCGCTCGCGGTCGTCGTCTTCCGCGACGAGGAGGGCTGGCGGTTCGGGGAGGGCTGCTTCGGAAGCCGCAGCGTCGCCGGCCAGGTCGGGCCCGTCGGGCTGGCCCGCGCCGACGCCGCGGGGGTCACCATCGAGGAGGCGCTGGCCGCACTCGGCCTGCCCGGCCCACCGGTCGACGTCACGTTGCCGGCGGCGTACGTCGAGGTGCACATCGAGCAGGGGCCGGCGCTCGACACGGCCGGCTACGCGCTCGCCGACGTCACGGCGATCGCCGGGATGGCCGGCTTCAACGTGACGTTCCGGGGCGCGTCCGGCCACGCCGGCACGGTGCCGATGGCCGGCCGCAGCGACGCCTTCGCCGCCTGCGCCGACCTCGCGGTGCGCCTGCGCGAGCGGGCGCTCGAGGTGCCCGGCGCCGTGGCCACCATCGGCGACGTGGCGATCGCGCAGCCGGCCGCGAACGTGATCCCCGGCGTCGTGCGGGCGACCGTCGACGTGCGCGCCCCGTCGGCGGCCGCGCTCGACCTCCTGGTCGCGGCCGTGCCCGCCGTCGCCGCCGAGGTCGCCACCCGGAACCGGTGCGGGGTCGACGCCGTCCGCGCCTGGCGCTCGGAGCCGGTGTCGCTCTCGCCGCGCGTCCGAGCCGCCGTCCAGTCGGCAGCGGGCAGCGCAGGCGTGCCGGTCGCCGAGATGGCCTCGGGCGCCGGCCACGACGCGGGGATCCTGGCCGCCGCCGGAGTCGATGCCGGGATGCTCTTCGTGCGCAGCCTGAACGGGGGCGTGAGCCACCGCCCCGACGAGCTCTCAAGCGAGGCCGATATCGCCGCCGCGATCGCGGTCCTCACCGGGACCCTGAGGTCGCTCCTGTGAGCGCGTCGCACCCGTCCACGAGCGAGCGCTCCGAGCGCCGCCGCCGGGAGGTGTGCGAGGCGGCCTGCCGCGTCATCGTCCGCAACGGCCTCGAGACGACCACCATGCGCGACATCTCGCGCGAGGGCGGCTTCACGACCGGCGTTCTCACGCACTACTTCCCCGACAAGCAGGCGGTGATCGTCGGGGCGTTCCTGGCGGCGTCCGAGGACTGGTTCGCCGAGCTCCACCACCGGCTTGCCCGGGCCGGAGGGCCGGAGGAGCAGCTGATCGCGATCGTCCACCTGGCGCTCCCGACGGATCCCAGCCGGCGGGCGGAGTGGCGGCTCTGGGGCGAGATGTGGACGTACGCGGGCCGCGACCCGGCCTTCGCTGCGCAGTTGGTCGAGACCGACGCGATGTGGGAGCGCGAGATCAGGGCCGTGCTCGAGCGGGCGCGGGAGGCCGGCCTTCTCGCCAACATCGACGCGGCGGCCGAGGCGTCCGTGCTCGCCCGCCTGATCGACGGCCTGGGCCTCAGGGCGTGGCTCGACGACCGCTGGGAGGACGCCCGCGGCCGGCTCGTGCACCACATGGGCACGCTGGGCGTGCCCGGCCCGGTGCTGCGGCGCATGCACGCGGAGGAGGACGGATGAGCGGCCGGCGCACGGTCGTCGCCGGCGGGACGCTCGCGACGGCGGCGGGGGTGTTTCGGGCCGACCTCGCGATCGAGGGCGGGCGCGTGGCCGCGATCGCCGATCCGGGCGGGGCCGGCGCCGCCGACGAGCTGATCGACGCGACCGGGCTCGTGGTGATGCCCGGCGCGATCGACATGCACGCCCACTTCGAGGACCCGGGCCACACCGAGCGCGAGGACTTCATGACCGGCACGATGTCGGCGGCCGCCGGCGGCTTCACGACGGTGATGGAGCACCCGCTCACCTATCCGCCCGTCACGACCGCCGAGCTCTACCGCGAGAAGCGCGAGATGGCCCGCCGGAAGGTGGTCGTCGACTTCGGCCTGTGGGGCGCGCTCACCGCGCCGTCGCTCCCGGAGATCGCCGCGCAGTGGGGGGAGGGGGCGCCGGGGTTCAAGGCGTTCATGCCGGTCTCCGACCCGTCTTACCCCAACGTCACCGACGCGGAGTTCCTGGACGGGATGCGGCGGGTGAAGGAGCTCGGCGGGCTCGTGCTCGTGCACGCCGAGAACGACTCGCTGCTCCAGGACGGGCTCGCCAGGATGGCCGCCACCGGCCGCCGCGACCCGCTCGCCCACCACGAGGCGCGGCCGGCGTTCGTCGAGGAGGAGGCCGTCCACCGGGCGCTCTTCCTCGCCGCCCACGCGGGTGTCCGCATCCAGATCGTGCACGTCTCGAGCCCCGTGAGCGCCGACCTCGTCCGGCGCGAGAAGGCGGAGGGCCGGCCGGCGACCATGGAGGTCTGCCCGCACCACCTGCTGCTCGACCTCGACGACCTCGTGCGCCTCGGCCCCTACGGGGTGTGCGCGCCGGCGCTGCGCGAGCGGGCGCTGGTCGAGCGGCTCTGGGACGCCGTGCTCGACGGCACCGCCGACTGCCTGGTGTCCGACCACTCGGCCTACACGCTGGAGGAGAAGGAGCCGGGCTGGGACAACATCTTCGACGCCCTCCTCGGGTGCCAGGTGATCCAGGAGACCGTGCCGCTCGTGCTCGACGAGGCCTACCACCGGCGCGGCATGCCGCTCGACGCGTTCGTGCGCTTCGCGGCGACGAACGCCGCCCGGATCGCCGGTCTCTACCCCCGCAAGGGCTCGCTCCTCCCGGGCGCCGACGCCGACGTCGTGCTCTACGACCTCGACTCGGAGTGGGTGGTCGACGCGAAGAGCCAGCAGTTCTCGAAGAACCCGTGGTCACCGTTCGACGGCCGGCGGGTGCGGGCCCGGGTCGTGCGGACGCTGGTGCGCGGCGAGACCGTCTACGCCGACGGCGAGATCGTGGCCGAGCCGGGGTCGGGCGCGTACCTGTCCTGCCACGACGACCACTCGCTGGCGGCGCCTCTCGAGCCGGCGGCGAGCGGGGAGTGAGCGCCGTCTTCCGGCTCGCCCTCTTGAACCCCAACACCGACGCCCGCCACACCGAGGCGATGGGCGCGGTCGTGCGCGACACGCTGCCGGACGGCTGCGAGGTGACGGCCGTGTCGCCCGAGCGGGGGCCGACCTCGATCGAGAGCGAGGCCGACTCCGTGGTGGCGGCCGCCGCCGTGGCCGAGCTCGTGCGCGAGCTCCCGGCGCACGACGCCTATCTGATCGCGTGCTTCGGCGACCCAGGCGTCGGCGCGGCCCGCGAGCTGACCGAGGCGCCCGTGGTGGGGATCGGCGAGGCCGCGTTCCAGGCGGCGGTCACGATCGCCCGCCGGTTCGCCGTGGTCACGACGCTTCCGCGCAGCGTCCCCGAGATCGAGGACGCCCTCGACCGGCATGGCATGCGCAGCCGTTGCGTGGCCGTCGAGCCGCTCGGCATCCCCGTCGCCGACCAGGGCAGCCACAACCCCGACACGACGGCGGCGATCGTCGCCGCCGGCCGCCGGGTCGTCTCCGGCGCCGGCGCCGAGGCGCTCGTCCTGGCGTGCGGAGGGATGGCGGACGTCGCGAGGGCGGTCACGGCCGAGGTCGGCGTGCCGGTCTGCGACGGCGTCGCGTTCGGCGCGATGACCGCCTACGGGCTGTGGCGCTCCGGCCTTCGGACGAGCAAGACCGGGGCGTACGGGTGGCCGGAGGCCATCGCCTACTCGGGCATGCAGGGGTATCGAGGCTAGTCGGTGCACGCGGCGGCGTTTCGCGAGTACGGCGGGCCCGAGGTGTTGCGCTGGGAGGAGCTCGCCGACCCCGTGCCGGCCGCCGACGAGGTGATCCTCGAGGTGCGCGCGTGCGGCCTGAACCACAGCGACCTCGACTCCCGCGCCGGGACGTCGCGGTGGCCGTTCCCGCTCCCGTGGGTGCTCGGCGCCGAGTTCGCCGGGACGGTCGCGGCGGTCGGCGTGGAGGTCGAGGGGATCTCGCCTGGCGACCCGGTGACCGCCTACCAGCAGTACGCGTGCGGCGCGTGCCCGGCGTGCGCGCGCTGGCGGCAGGACCTGTGTGAGCGCTTCGTGGTGTTCGGCACCGACCGCTGGGGCGGCTACGCGGAGCTCGCGGTCGTGCCCGCCCGGGCCGTGATCCCGCTGCGTGGGGAGGACGAGCTCGTGCCCGCGGCGGCCGCCCAGTGCGTGGCCTCGACGGCGTGGTCGATGATCGTGAGCGTCGCCGCCGTCCGGGCCGGCGAGACGGTGCTCGTGCCCTCCGCCTCGGGAGGCGTCGCGAGTGCCGCCGTCCAGGCCGCCCGGATCGCGGGCGCCCGGGTGATCGCGTCGGTGGGAGCGCCCGAGAAGGTCGAGCCGGTGCGGGCGCTGGGCGCCGATGTCGTCTTCTGCTACCGCGAGACGTCGGTCGCCGAGGTCGTGTCGGAGGCCACCGAGGGCCGCGGGGTGGACGTCGTCGTCGACACCACCGGCGGCCCGCGGTTCGGGGAGCACCTGGCGGCGATGGCGCCGGACGGCCGACTCGTCACCTGCGGCGCGCACGCCGGCGAGGTGGTGCGGCTCGACGTCATCGAGCTCTTCCGGCGCGGCCACCGCATCCTCGGCTTCCGGATGGCGACCCCGGACGAGATCCGCACCGCGCTTCGGATGGCGCTCGACGGCCGGATCGCCGTCCCAGTCGACCGCACGTTCCCGCTGTCGGCGGCCGCGGACGCCCACGCCTACATGGACGAGCGCCGCCACGTCGGCAAGATCGTGATGGTGCCATGAAGACGGTCTGCTACCTGGCCCACTGCCTCCTGAACGCGAACGCCAAGGTCGACGAGGGCGCCCGCTGCCAGGGCGTCTCCTCGCCGGTCCTGGCGCTCCTTCGCGATCACGACTGCACGATCCGGCAGATGCCGTGCCCGGAGCTCGCCTTCGGCGGCACGAGCCGCTTCTGGGCGGTGCGCGAGCAGTACGACACGCCGGTCTACCGGGCCCACTGCCGCCGCCTGGCCGAGCCGGTCGCCGCCCAGATCCGGGCCGACCTGGCGACCGGCGCCCGGGTGATCGTGATCGGGATCGACGGCAGCCCGAGCATGGGAGTCGAGCTGACGGCGGCCAGCCCGGAGTGGGGCGGGCGGCCCGACAAGCCGCGCGACGAGGACTACCCGGTCACGCTCGGGGCGGGCCTCTTCACCGAGACGCTGCTCGATCTGCTCTCCGGCGTCATCCTGCACGTCCGTGCGGTCGGCATTGGCCAGGATCTGTTCGACTACGACGAGGCGAAGGAGCTGGCGAAGCTCGACGCGATGTTCGGGGAGGGGGCCGGCGATGCGGGGTGACGCGCGCTCGCGCCGGGTCGTCGTGGTGCCCGACGTGGTCGTGAACCCGCCGGAGGGCGCCCGCGACCGCCTGAGCGACCTCGCGCTCAGCGGCTGGGGCGTCGTCGCGCTGCCGCCGGCGACCCTGCCCGCCGACGTCGCCCATCCGCTGGTTGCCGCGATCGTCGACCAGGTGATGGCCCTCCTCGACGGCGGCTACGAGGTGGCGCTCCTGCCGTGTGCCGCCGACCCGGGCATGCGCCGGTTCGTGGCCGCGCTCGCGGCCTCGGGCCGCACCGTCGCAGACCTCGCGTAGCTACACGGTCTTCCGCGCGTCGAGCCGCAGCGTCCACGGATCGACGGCCGCGACCTGGAGATGGCTCTCGCTCCACGGATCGCGCGCGAGCGTCGCGCGGACATCGTCCTCGGAGCCGGCCTCGACGACGTGGACGACGCGGAACTCGTCGGAGAGCGGGCCGCCGAGCACGATGAAGCCCTGGTCGACCAGGCCATCCATGAACTCGGCGTGGGCCTCCCAGCCGGACTGCTCCTCGAGCGGAGCGCCCTCGATCCACTCGGGGCCCGAGCGGTGCATGATGACGTGGAAGCTGGCGATGGCCGGATTCTAGATGCGCCGCGCTGGGACGACCGCCCGGCCAGCGCCGCCCTCCGCGGCGGCCGGCGCCCCGCGCATGAGCGACGCGGCGGCGGCGACGAGGCAGGCGACGATCGCGAACGTGAACGCCGCGTGCAGCCCGTCCTGGAACGGCCCGGAGATCAGGTTCGGGAAGAACGACGGCCCGGTCAGCGCCGCCTGGTTGTGGGCCGAGAGGGCGTGGAGCGACCCCGCCCCCAGGAGGTGCTCGATCGGGTTGTAGCCCAGGAACGCGGCGAACAGGATCGAGACGGGCGGCAGGTGCGCGAGCCGCGCGGCGGTGGCGTGCGGCACGCCGTGGGCCTGGAGGCCGCCGAGGAGCGTCTCGGGGAGCGTCGCCGCGAGGCCCAGGATCATGAGCGTGAAGAAGATCCCGATCGAGAGCACCTGGGCGGAGTTCTGGAACGTCTGGTTCATGCCGCCGCCGGCTCCGCGGTCGCCCGCGGGCAGGCTGTTCATGACGCCGGCGCGGTTGGGCGAGGCGAACATGCCCATCGAGATCCCGGTCAGCGCGAGGATGGCCGCGAATTCCGTGTACTGGAAGTCGGTCGGGAGCAGCATCAGGAGCCCGAAGCTGACCGCCGCCGCGAGCATCCCGCCGGTCGCGAACGGCCGCGCTCCGAAGCGGTCGGAGAGGTAGCCGGACGCGGGCCCCGCGACCAGCATGCCGAGCGTGAGCGGCAGCATGTAGATCCCGGCCCAGAGCGGCGTGCGCTCGAAGCTGTAGCCGTGCTCAGGAAGCCAGATGCCCTGGAGCCAGATGATGAGCATGAACATGAGCCCGCCGCGGGCGACCGCCGAGAGGAAGGTCGAGAGCGTGCCGAAGGTGAACGCCCGGATGCGGAAGAGCGGCAGCCGGAACATCGGCTCGGCGACGCGCTGCTCGGCGATCGCGAACACGATGAAGCTGATCGCGGCGCCCGAGAGCAGCACGATGACCCGCGGGCTCGTCCACCCGGTGGAGCTGCCGCCCGCCGGCCGGATCCCGTAGGTCACCGAGACCATCAGGAGCACCAGCCCCAGCGCGAACGTGACGTTGCCCCACCAGTCGATCGAGGCCCGCCTGGGCGTGCTGCGCTCTTCGAGCTTCAGGTACGCCCAGACGGTCCCGAAGAGGCCCACCGGAACCGAGATGAGGAAGACCAGGCGCCAGTCGATCGGCGCCAGGATGCCGCCGAGCACGAGCCCGACGAACATGCCGCTCACCCCGACGATGTTGTTGATGCCGAGCGCCATGCCGCGCTGGTTGGACGGGAAGGCGTCGGTGATGATCGCGGCCGCGTTCGCAAGCAGGCAGGCTCCGCCCAGCCCCTGCACGATCCGCAACACGATCAGGTAGGTCGCCCCGTCGCGCCCGGTCATCCAGTCGACTGTGAGCAGGAGCGAGGCGACGGTGTAGATGACGAAGCCGAGATTGTAGATCTTGACCCGGCCGTACATGTCGCCCAGGCGGCCGAGGCTGACGATCATGACGCTCGACACCACCAGGTAGCCGAGGATCATCCACAGCAGGTAGAAGCTGTTGGACGGGACGAGCGGATCGAGGTGGATGCCGCGGAAGATGTCCGGCATCGCGATCAGCGTGATCGACGCGTCGAGGGTGGCGAGGAGCACGCCCAGCGTCGTGTTCGAGAGCGCGATCCACTTGTAGCTGCCCGAATCCAACGCCCAGAACTCTACAGGCAAACTGTTAAGGTAGGCTGCACATCGTGACGGAGCCCGAGGCCCTCGCAAGCGACCTGCGGGTCGTGATCGGCCAGCTCGTCCGCCGCCTGCGGGCCGAGCGCCGCGACCTCACGCTCGCACAGGTGACGGTGTTGGGGCGGCTCGACCGTGTCGGCCCCCGCGGAGTGAGCGACCTGGCGGCCGGCGAGCGGGTGCGGCCGCAGTCGATGGCGAGCACGGTGGCGGCGCTCCTCACCGCCGGCCTCGTCTCGCGGGCTCCCGACCCCGGCGATCGCCGCCGCGTGCTGATCGCGCTCACGCCCGCTGGCCGGGAGGCGCTCGCCGTCGACCGCCGCCGCCGGGAGGGCTGGCTGGCGGACGCCATCCGGGGAGACCTGTCGCCGAAGGAGCAGCGCGCGCTGGCCGACGCCGCCGTGCTCCTGGCCCGGATCGCGGAGAGCGGTGACGCGCGGCGGTGAACGGGCACAGTCCCTGACGCCTGACAGGGGCGAGACACGGCAGTGGAGTTCTCGACGCCGGTAGACACCCGAACTGCGGGTCGCTAGTCTCGGCGCAGCGCTCGGCGCCGTCCGCAGTCGTCGGGCTCTACTGATGTGCCTTACGGACGTTGTGAGCGGGTAGCTGGGTACATCCGAGCCTCCCTGGAGGCCGTGGTCTGCCAGGACCTACAGCGAGGGAGGACTCGGATGCATCCCGTTCGGGAAGAGGCTTTGAAATTCGCGACGGAGAGCCGGTGCGTGGCTAGACGTAGGTACGACGCGCTGGAACTTAGCCGTGTCTCCGGGAACCCGCACGGCCATCAGCACGCTCATCTCCCCACCCCTTCTTGGCAAACCCACCCCGCTGCGCGTTCCTAATCGGTCTGCTGTTTCCAGTACGCGAGGAAGGCTCCGATGAGCGGGATGATCACGGCGAGCTTGTAGAGCAAGACGAGAGTCCCTGTTCCCGCGTCGGGGTAGAGGAACGGAACCTTCCAGCGGAGGGTCTGGGTGATGTCCAGGAGCGGGACGGACTTGCAGAACTGCCAGACGTACAGTTGCGCGATCTGCTCGAACGACGGCAGGTCAACGCCGGCGGCGGTGAGACTGATGAGATCCTTCTCGGCTGCGAACAGCGTGACCGAAGCGAACACGGAGGTCATGATCGCGATCAGCACGGCGAGCCACGCGAACGGCCCGAGCACCCCGGTCCGCGGGTCGTTGTCCTCGCCCGGCTGTCCCAGCCAGCTCCGTCGAACCCTCGGCATGCCCAGCCCGATCCCGAGCGCCACGGCGCCGGCCAGAAGGAACGCCATGAACACGGCAAGCCCCCAGTCATCCTGGGTCGCGAGCCACCGGCTGAGGAGGTAGTAGTAGACCACCAAGACGAGCATGAACGACAACGCGGCGAACACCCTCCTGGGCACGCCCGCGGTGTCCCATGCTCCGAGGTTGACTACGGCAACCACCGCTGCGAAGAGCACGCCCGTCGCAACCCACGTCCAGGGGGAAACGGGAATGACCCCGGCGACAAGCAACCCGAACACCGTGAGGATCACGGCAGGCGCAAGCACTCGCGCAGCAACGAGCAGCACCGCTGAGCGATCCCATGGACTCGCGCTTTCGGCGCGACTCACGTTCTGGCCCCTTTGCTGGGTCACAGGGACAATTATGACGCGGAACCACGGTCGCCTCCGCGGGGATCTGTTGTGAGCTGATGTCGTTCGAGACGGTCTGTTCTGACCGGAGTTGATCCAGACCGTCCGCGTGACACGCCCGTCACACCGACGTGACACCGTCCCCGCGCGCCACGGTCGGGCCGTCAGTGGGAGCGACGATGCTTGGGCAGCCCGCCGCGGGTCGCCAGGCAGAGCGCCACTAGGGTTCGAGGCTTGCTCAGGTCATCGCACAAGGAGGACATCCCATGAAGCTCAGCGCCAGAAACCGCCTCACCGGCACCGTCACGTCGATCAACCGCGGCGAGGCCATCGCCAACGTCTCGCTCGACGTCGGGGGCCAGCGCATCGTCTCGTCGATCACCGTCGAGGCCGTCGACGAGCTGGGCCTGAAGGAAGGCAGCACCGCCACGGCGATCATCAAGGCATCTGACGTGATGATCGCGACCGACGCCTAGTCCGGTCCGCCCCCGGCGGCCGGCCGGCTGACGAAGTGCGTGTCGCCGGCGCCGAGCGAGAACCCCTCCGGCGCGCCAGGCGACACGTCGAGCACGAACGACGGCCGGTTCCAGCGCTCGTACAGCTCCTCGTCGATGTAGAAGCCCGCGCCGCCCACCTCGCCGAGCTTCAGGTCGTGGGGCGACAGTGGCAGCTCGCCCTCGGCGAGGCAAATCGGGGAGCTGCCGTCACAGCAGCCCCCCGACTGGAAGAACATCAGCCTGCCGTGCGCGCGGGTGAGCGCCTCGATGGCCCCGCGGGCCGCATCGGTGGCGCTCACTCGCGTGCACATCCCATGCCTCTCAGAAGAGCCCGAGGGGGTTGGGGTCGTAGCTGACCAGCATGCACTTGGTCTGCGTGTAGTGGTCGAGCATCATCTTGTGCGTCTCCCTGCCGACGCCGGAGATCTTGTAGCCCCCGAACGCGGCATGGGCCGGATACACGTGATAGCAGTTCGTCCACACACGGCCGGCCTGGATCGCGCGACCCATCCGGTAGGCCCGGGCGGTGTCGCGTGTCCACACGCCGGCGCCGAGGCCGTAGGGCGTGTCGTTTGCGATCTCGAGCGCCTCGGCCTCGTCCTTGAAGGTCGTGACCGCGAGCACCGGGCCGAAGATCTCCTCCTGGAACACGCGCATCTTGTTGTGCCCCTTGAGGACGGTCGGCTCGAAGTAGTAGCCCTCGGCCAGGTCGCCTTCGAGGATGTTGCGGTTGCCGCCGATCAGCACCTCGGCGCCCTCCTTGACGCCGATGTCGACGTAGCCCTCGATCTTCTCGAGCTGCGCCGTCGACACCTGCGCGCCGATCTGCGTGCTCGGATCGAGCGGGTTGCCCTGGCGGATCGTCGCGATCCGGGCGAGGCACCGATCCATGAACTCGTCATAGATCGCTTCGTCGACGATCGCCCGCGATGGGCACGTGCACACCTCGCCCTTGTTGAAGGCGTAGAGCACGAGCCCCTCGATTGCCTTGTCGAAGAACGCGTCGTCCTCGGCCATCACGTCGGCGAAGAAGATGTTGGGCGACTTGCCGCCCAGCTCGGTCGTCGACGGGATGATGTTCTGGGCCGCGTACTGCATGATCAGCCGGCCGGTGACGGTCTCGCCGGTGAACGCGATCTTGGCGATGCGCTTGCTGGTGGCAAGCGCCTTTCCGATCTCCGCGCCCGGGCCGTTCACGATGTTCAGCACGCCTGGCGGGACGATGTCCTGGATCAGCTCTGCGAGCTTCAGGATCGACCACGGCGTCGGGCTCGCCGGCTTCAGCACCGAGCAGTTGCCCGCCGCCAGAGCCGGGGCCAGCTTCCACGCCGCCATCAGCAGCGGGAAGTTGAACGGGATGATCTGCCCGACGACGCCGAGCGGCTCATGGAAGTGGTAGGCGATCGTGTTCTTGTCGATCTCCGAGATCGTCCCCTCCTCCGCGCGGATGACCGACGCGAAGTAGCGGAAGTGATCGGCTGCGAGCGGGATGTCGGCGGCGAGCGTCTCGCGCACCGGCTTGCCGTTGTCCCAGCTCTCGGCGATCGCCAGGATCGTCTTGTGCTCCTCGATGGCGTCGGCGATGCGGTTCAAAACGCGCGATCGCTCCGTCGTCGAGGCCTCACCCCATGCCACGCGTGCGGCATGGGCGGCGTCGAGCGCCAGCTCGACGTCCTCCGGCGTCGACATGGGGATCTCCGTGAACGGCTTCCCCGTGACCGGCGTCAGGTTCGCCTTGTACCCACCCTTCACCGGGGCGACCCAGCGCCCGCCGATGAAGTTGTCGTACCGCGGCAAGACCTCGACGATGCTGTCGAGGCTTCCGGGGACGGCGTAGGTGGCCGGATATTCGATGGTGGCCATCGAAACCTCCTCTGCCTTGCGTGACCGCGAAACGCACGGCCGCACATGAACCTCATCACGGCCGCAGCGCCGGCGCATCGGGGAGAAGGCCGATGCCGGGTACGCGAAATCCCGGCCCCAGGATCCGTGTGCGCCCCGATGCGGCGGCCGCCTGATCGTCAAATGGCCGCCGCCGGGGAGTCGAACCCCGGAGCGCCGGGTCATGCCGGCGTCGAACCGCGAATCAGCGGGCACCCAAGATGATCGGCCGCGCGCGGCCCGGGTACATCCGGCCGGGCGCGGAAACGCATCGCGGACTTCTACGCGATGTCCATCCGTGCCTGCTCCCAGGATCGTCCATTTGGCGGTATGGGCACCGCCGGACGCGGATCTACGCTCGCGGCTCCGACGAAAGGACTGCGACGACATGACGACCCGAGCACGACGTGACGAGTTGACCGGCTGGACGATGTTCGCGGCGGTCTGGCTGGTGATGGCCGGAGCCTTCAACCTGATCAACGGCATCACGGCCATCCACAAGAGCAAGTACTACGTGAACGAGATGCTGTTCTCGAGCCTCAGCACCTGGGGCTGGATCATCCTCGTCTTCGGGATCATCCAGCTTCTGGCCGGATACCTGGTCTTCGCCCGAAACGACGCGGGGAACCTGCTCGGCGTGGCAGCGGCGGTGATCGCAGCCGTGATCTGGTTCTTCTTCCTGTTCGCGTCGCCGTTCGGCGCGTTCCTGGCGCTGATCCTGAATGGCCTCGTGATCTACGGCCTGACGATCGGGCGCGACACGCGCCACTCCGGGTAGCTCAGCTCACGACCCGAAGCTCGCGGCTCGTGTCGTTCAGCCGCCGGCCGCCGTCTGCGGTCGCGACGACGATGTCCTCGATCCGCACGCCGAACCGTCCCGGCAGGTAGATCCCGGGCTCGATCGAGAAGCACATGCCGGGCTCGATCGTACGGATCTCGCCCTCGATCATGTACGGCGGCTCGTGGGCCGTGAGGCCGATGCCGTGGCCGGTGCGGTGGATGAACCGCTCGCCGTACCCGGCGCCGGCGATCACCCCGCGGGCGGCGCGGTCGACGTCCTGGCAGGCGGCGCCGGGGCGCACCGCCTCGAAGGCGGCCTGCTGGGCGCGGCGGACGACCTCGTACACCTCCGCCTCCTCCTCGGTCGGCTCGCCGACGTGGACCGTGCGGGTCGTATCCGACCCGTAGCCGTCCTTCGTGCCGCCGAAGTCCAGGACGACCATGTCGCCCTCCTGGACGACGCGGTCGCTCTCCTCGTGGTGGGGGTTCGCGCCGTTCGGGCCGGAGGCGACGATGGTGAACTCGGCGCTCTCGTGTCCCTGCGCGATGAGAAGGCGCGCCAGATCGGCGGCGATCTCGGCCTCGGTCCGGCCCGAGAAGCGGCTTGTCGCGATCTCCTCGAAGACGGCGTCGGCCGCCGCCCCGGCGGCCGCCATGCGCTCGAGCTCCTCGGCGTCCTTCACCGCGCGCAGGGTCGGCAGCGCGTCCGTCATCGAGACGTACCGGGATTCGGGAAGCGCCCGCTGCAACCCGAGGACGTGCATGGCCCAGGCCGAGTCGGAGATCGCGTAGGCCCCGTCCGGGTCGAGCATCCGGGCCGCAGCCGCGTAGGCGTCGTCGCCGTCGGCCCAGTCGCGAAGGGCGACGGGCGCCGACTCGGCTCCGGGGCGCTCGAGGGCCGGCACGATCATCGCCGGCGGCCGCGACGCGTGGATCGCGAGCATCGTGATCCGCTCGGTGATCGAGATCGGCGCGTACCCGGCGAGGTAGAGCAGGTCGGGGCCGGGCGTCACAAGGACGCCGCTCAGCCCCGCGGCGGATGCCTGCGCGGCGGCGCGGGTCATGCGCTCAGTGAAGTCCGCCGCGGTGAACGGTCTCGTCATGCGCGAAAGGATGTCACGCCGGCTCGGTGACGGTTGCCGCGTCGGCCTCCGGCGATTCACGCGAGGATGCGCGCATGCGCCTCGCCGGGCTCGTCTGCCTCGCCCTCTACGTCGGCACGATCTTCGCCGCCAACTGGGCGATCACCCGCTACGGCTTCGTGACCGTCGCGCCGGGCCTGGTCGCGCCGGCGGGCGTGTACTTCGCCGGGCTCGCGTTCACACTTCGCGACCTGACCCAGAACCTGCTTGGCCGCCGCTGGGTGGTGGCCGCGATCCTGGCGGGCGCCGCGGCGTCATGGGCCGTCTCGAGCAGCTTCGCGATCGCAAGCGCCGTCGCGTTCCTCATCTCGGAGACGGCCGACTTCGCCGTCTACACGCCGCTCGCCGAGCGGCGCTGGCTCGCGGCCGTGGCGGCGTCGAACGTCGTCGGCGCGGTGGTCGACTCGATCGTCTTCCTGACCATCGCGTTTCACTCGCTCGACCTGCTGCGCGGCCAGGTGGTCGGGAAGCTGTGGATGACGCTGCTCGCGGTCGTCGTCCTCTCGCTCGCGCGGCGGCGGTTTCCGCGGCTCGCGCCGGCGGCGGTCTAGGACGCCACGTAGGAGCTGGTGGCGTCGATCGCGATGTCGCCCCGCTGGCTGAACATCACCGTCACGTCGAGCGATTGCGGGTCGAGCGCGGCGACGAAGTCATCGCGGATGGTCGTCGCCAGGTGCTCGTGGAAGATGCCCTCCTCGCGGAAGGTCTCCATGTAGAGCTTCACGCTCTTGCTCTCGACGATCCGAGCCTTCGGCCGGTACGAGATGGTGATCTCGGCCCAGTCGGGCTGGCCCGTGATCGGGCAGCGGCAGGTGAATTCGCGGCAGTGCAGGACGACCTCGAGCGTGGTGTCGGCGGTCTCGAACGTCTCGAGCCGCCGGTCGGCGCGCGCGTCGGGGTTCCCGAGCTTGGTGAGCGTCTGCTCCGCGATCGGCGGAGGATAGCGGGGTAAGGTGGTGTCGATGAGCGAGCTGACCACGACCGTGCCGACTCGCATGCTGGCCGACGGGCACGCGATGCCCGTGCTCGGCCTGGGCACGTGGCCGCTCGACGATGACGGGGCGCACGCCGTCGTCGGCGACGCGCTGCGTGCCGGCTACCGGCTCGTCGACACGGCGACGAACTACGGGAACGAGCGGGGCGTCGGACGCGCGGTCCGCGACGCCGACATCCCGCGAGAGCAGCTCTTCGTGACGACGAAGCTCCCGGGCGCGCAGCACGGTCACCGCGAGGCGCTCGCGGGCCTCGACGAGAGCCTGGATCGGCTGGGCCTGGAGTACGTCGACCTCTACCTGATCCACTGGCCGCTCCCCATGGTCGGCAAGTACGTCGAGACATGGCAGGCGTTCGTCGAGCTGCGCGACCAGGGCAAGGCGCACTCGATCGGCGTCTCCAACTTCACGCCCGCCCAGATCGAGGAGGTCACGGAGGCCACCGGCGTCCGCCCGGTCGTGAACCAGATCGAGGTGCACCCCGAGTTCTCGCAGGCCGGGCTGCACGCGTGGCACGAGGCCCACGCGATCGTCACCGAGTCCTACAGCCCGCTCGGCCCGGACACCGACGTGCTCGCCCATCCGGGCATCACCGAGGTCGCGGCGGCGCTCGGCCGTACCCCGGCGCAGGTGATCCTCCGCTGGCACGTCCAGCTCGGCGCGATCCCCATCCCCAAGTCGGCCGACCCGGCGCGGCTGCGCCAGAACCTGGCCGTCTTCGACTTCGAGCTCGACGCCGGCCAGATGGCGGTGCTCGACGGCGTCAATCGAGACAACCGCACAGGCGGTGACCCCGAGACCAACCTCGAGCTCTGACGGAACCGTGACTCTGGCGATCCCAAGCGATCGGCGTCAGCGCATCGAGGAGCTCGGGCGGCGGCTCGCCCCCGGGCTCCGCGCGCTGGCCGGCGTGGCGTACAACTACCGCTGGAGCTGGCACGCGGGCGGGGCCGACGTGTTCGCCGCCGTCGACCCGGTGCGCTGGGCGCTCGTGGGCCAGAACCCGGTGCGGTTCCTGGCCGGCCTGCCTCGCCATACCCAGGACGACGCCGAGCGTGATGTGAGCCTCGCCGACCGCATCGGCCGGCTGGCCGGGGAGGTCGCCGAGGCCGTGCGCGAGCCCGCGGCGCCGGCGCCGGGGCTGGACGGCCCGATCGCCTTCTTCTGCGCCGAGTACGGCGTCCACGTTTCGCTTCCGGTGTACTCCGGGGGCCTGGGCGTCCTGGCCGGCGACATCTTGAAGGAGGCCAGCGATCGCGGCGTGGCCATGGTCGCCATCGGCCTGCTCTACCGGCGCGGCTACTTCTGCCAGCGGGTCGACGCGTCCGGCTGGCAGCAGGAGTACTGGCTCGAGCACGACCCGGCCGAGCTGCCGCTCGCGCTCGTCGTCGGCGACGACGGCCGGCCGCTGCAGCTGTCCGTCCCGTTGCTCGGGAACGAGGTCGCGTTCCAGGTGTGGCTGGCCGCCGTCGGCCGCGTGCCGCTGCTCCTGCTCGACGCGGGCCTCCCCGAGAACGACGCCGCCGCCCGGTGGACGAGCGGGCGGCTTTATGAGGGCAGCCCGGAGGTTCGTCTGGCCCAGTACGGCCTGCTCGGCGCCGGCGGTGCGCAGACGCTCGCGGCGCTCGGCATCGATCCGGCCGTGATCCACCTGAACGAGGGCCATCCCGCGCTGGCCCCGATCGTGCTCGGCGCGGCACCGGAGCGGGTGGTCTTCACGACCCACACGCCGCTCGCGGCCGGCAACGAGACCTACCCCTCAGAGCTCTTCCGGCGGGCGTTCGCCAGCCTCGAGGCCGGCCTCGGTGTCGATGCCGGGTACCTGGCGCGCCTCGCCGCCTCGGCCGACGGCGGGGCCGGCATGTCGGCGCTCGCGATGCGCCTCTCCGGCCGCCGAAACGCGGTCAGCCGCCTGCACGGGGAGACGGCCCGCGACATCTGGGCGCCCTCGTTTCCCGACGCCGCGATCGACCACGTCACGAACGGCGCCCACCTCGGGACGTTCCTGGCCGAGCCGCTGGCGCAGCTCTTCGACCGGCATCTCGACGGGCGCTGGCGGCGCGCCCCGGCCGACGCTTCGGCGTGGGAGGGGGTGCGGGCCATCCCCAACGAGGAGCTGTGGGCCGCCCGCTGCGCCGCTCGGGGAAGCTCGTGCGGTTCGCCGCCGGCAAGGCCGTGTCCGACCGGCTGCTCCGGGAGAGGACCTCGACTACGCAAAGGCCGCGGCGGGGCTCGATCCCGAGGCGCTCACGCTGGGCTTCGCCCGCCGCCTCGCGGCCTACAAGCGGCTCGACCTGCTCGTCTCCGACCCGGGCCGGCTGGGGCGGATCCTGAACGGCGACCGGCCCTGTCAGCTCCTCGTCGCCGGGAAAGCGCATCCCCGCGACGAGGAGGGAAAGCGCGTGCTTCAGCGCCTGTATGCGTGCCGCCACGAGCTCGGCCCCGGCCGGATGGTCTTCCTGGAGGACTACGACCTCGCCGTCGCACGCGAGCTCGTCGCCGGTTGCGACGTCTGGATCAACCTGCCCCGTCCGCCGCTCGAGGCCAGCGGGACGAGCGGCATGAAGGCGGCCTTCAACGGCGCGCTCCAGCTGAGCGTCCTGGACGGCTGGTGGGCCGAGGCCTACACTGGCCAGAACGGCTGGGGGATCGAGAGCGACGCCGGGGCCGACCCCGCGGCCGCCGACCCGGCCGACGCCGGGCGCCTCTACAGGATCCTCGAGGAGGAGGCCGTGCCGCTCTTCTACGACCGCGACGAGGCCGGCGTGCCGCACCGGTGGTGCGAGCTCGTGAAGGAGGCGATCGTGAGCTGCGCACCGCAGTTCACCGCCACGCGGATGCTGCAGGACTACCTCGACCGCATGTACGTCACGCCCGCGCCGGCACCCTGACTACGGCGTCTCCTCGTGGTAGGCCGCGAGCCACCGACGCAGCTCGTCGGTGAAGACGACGTCGTACGGCAGCGCTCGCAGGTCGTCTGCTGACACATCCAGACCGCGAGCGCGCGCGAGGTCGGACAGCCACGACCAGGGATGGGGCTCGGGGTCGTCGTCGTCATCGGCAAGGACGACGGTCAACACGTCGCCGGCAAGCTGCTCAAGGGTCAGGTCCAAGCGGACGTCAGGAGGCTTCGATTGGCCGCTCGACCGGATACCCGTCGCGAAGCCGCGGCCCCCGTCGTGGAGGAGCACCCGGCGGCCGTCTTCCAGCGTGACGAACTCGCTCACCTCGATGTCCTGATCCCGTGCGTCGGCGCGCGGCGGGCCCAGATCGCAGAGGGCTCCGAGCCCGACGACGCGGCCCGGCTCGACGGGCGGCAGCCGAAACGCCGCCTCCCCGTCGTGGGCTCCCGGATAGGGCTGCCAGCCACTCTCCACGCCGCTCACGGTAGCCGCTCGAGGGCGGTCATCCCGTTTGGACGAAGGGGGCGACGGGCGGATCGAGGTACGGTCGCGACGAATTTGCCTGATGGACAGGGAGGTCGCAATGAATCGCAGTGCTTGGAGCGGGTGGGTCGGTTTCGCCGGATGGTTGATGATCATCATCGGCTCGATCGACGCCTTCGAGGGGCTGATCGCCATCATCAGAGGCCAGTACTACCTCCTGACGGCGCAGTCGATCATCGTGTTCGACGTCAAGACATGGGGCTGGATCACCCTCCTCTGGGGAATCGTCGTGGCCCTGGCCGGCGTTGGACTGCTGTCGGGGGCGGGCTGGGCCCGCTGGACGGCGGTCTTCATCGGCAGCCTCAGCTTTATCGTGCAGCTCGGGTTCATGGGCAGCTCGCCGTACCCCGTGTGGGCGTTCACCGTCATGGGGCTCACGCTCGTCGTGCTCTACGCCCTGATCGTGCGCTGGGGTGAGGCCACCGCGGCTCCGTAGCGAAACGACGGCTTCGACGCAGCAGGCGCGGCTACGCGTGCGCTAGCGTGGCCGCGCGGAGTGTTCTCGACGAGGAGGGGCTCGTGACCGGGAAGGCCGATTTCAGCGAGGCGGAGTGGGCGCAGGTGCTCGAAGGCCCGCCCGCCGCGGGGATGTTCGTCATGGCCGCGCAGCGTGGGGGGACGCTGCGAGAGAGCTTCGCCATGGCGAAGGCCTACACCGAGACCAGAAAGCAGCACGGCCAGAGCGAGCTGATCGACGAGATCGTCTCGGCCAAGCCCAAGATGGATCACACGCGCTACCACTCGCCGGACGAGCTGCGCGCGGCCTGCCTCGGCCATCTCAACGACGCCGTCGCCGTGCTCGAAGGGAAGGCCACGCCCGACGAGGTTGCCGAGTACGAGCAGTTCGTGCTCGCGCTCGCCGAGAGGGTCGCCGCCGCCCATCGCGAGGGCGGGCAGTCCGTCAGCCCCGCCGAGCGCGACGCCATCGGCCAGGTCTCCCAGGCGCTTGGCCAGGACGCCACCTGAGCGCCGCCGGCACGTTGCACGGCGGTCGCGACCGAACAAGGCAGCCGTGCATCTCGGGGCGTCTCCCACGAACCGCGGTGGGGCTCCAAGCGTCGAAGAAGGCCCCCACCCATTGGAGCTGCTCATGGGTGGATTCAGGACGGTCGCTGCGCCCCTGCCAGATGCTCCACGAGCGCAAGCGACGCGGCCGGGCCGGGCCAGTGCTCGGCAAAGAGGTGGTCGTCGGCACCACGAAGCATTGCGCGTAGCGCGAGAGAGACGATGATTGCGTCGTCGAGTTGGCCGGCGACCGGGATGAAGTCCGGAACGAGGTCGATCGGCATAGCCAGGTAGGCCGCGACGGCGACGAGGAGCAGCTTGTGGCGCCGGGCGACACGCGGGTCTCGCACCAAGCGAACGAACAGGATCGCGCAGTCCGGGACGAACCGCGCCACCGCTGCAGCGTCCGGCCGGCGACCAAGAATCACAAGCCCGGTGAGGCCGACGAGATAGACCGCCATCAGCATCTCGACGGAGTACGCGAGAAAGTGCCAGTCCACCCGCGCAAAACCTACCCGGACGTCGACGGGTTAGAGCCGAGGAATCGCAGTCGATTCGAACTGCGCGGCTAGATTCGGCGTCCAATAGCACGTCAAGTCCGGGTTGCGGCCGTCGCCGCCACGCAGGATTGCGGGTATACAGGCCGGGCGGTCACATGGAGGTCGCAAGGCGAATCAGGTGTTGAGGACGCACCGGAATCCGATGTGGCTGGTGGACGTGTCGACAGCCTCCCCCTGGCGCGCGGCGGGGCGATAGCGCAGGCAGTAGTTGGGCGCGCACAGGTGCGACCCGCCTTTGATCACCTTGCGCGGGAACCGCCTCCGCCGTCCGCCAACGGTGGCGCGGTGGATACGCGCGGGTTGCGGGGCACGCAGCACCGCGGACCGGACATCCCCCCGGCCTCGGCGAAGTAGTCCTCGGTCCACTCCCAGACGTTGCCTGCCATGTCGTGAAGGCCGTAGCCGTTCGCGGGGAACCTCTCGACCGGAGAGGTGCCGGCATAGCCGTCGGTGAGGAGGTTCTGCCAGGGGAATTCGCCCTGCCAGGTATTCGCCATCATCCGGCCCTTGGGTGCGTAGTCGTCCCCCCATGTGAACGTCGCTCCGTCGAGGCCGCCTCGCGCAGCGTGCTCCCACTCGGCTTCGGTCGGTAGCCGCTTGCCCGTCCACGCCGCGTACGCGGCTGCGTCCGCGTAGGCGATGTGGGTGACGGGGTGTCGTTCGCGACCGCCGATGCCGCTTCCCGGGCCCTCCGGGTGTCTCCAGTCGGCCCCCGGCGCCCACCGCCACCAGTTGCGATAGTCGTCGAGGTCGACAGGCCCGGTCGTCGGCTGGAAGACCAACGAGCCGGGGACCACGAGCTCCGGGTCGGCGTCGGGATAGTCGGCCGAGTCGGGTTCCTGCTCTGCCCAGGTCACGTGGCCGGTCGCGCGGACGAAGCGCTGAAACTCCGCAACCGTCACCGGGTGGCGATCGATCCAGAAGCCATCCACGGCGACCTCGCGAACGGGCCGCTCCTCGGGGTAGAAGCGATCGGACCCCATTTGGAAGGTGCCTCCCGGCACCTCGACCATGCCCTTCACGTTGTCGCCGACGGGGACAGTTTGCGCGCCGCCTGCAGGCTCACGACCGGCTGGCCCTGACATCGCTGCATGGTACGCGCCCGCCCGGCGTCGGCCTTTCGTCCGGGTGGGATGAGGGGTTGCAGGACGCGCACCCGTAGCGTGCTCGGGCTCATTCCGAGAGAGTCAGGAGCGCCAAAATGGCCAGGTCGTTTCGCGGCATCGTCAATATCGACATCAAGGATTCGAGTCCGGATTGGGAGCCGTTCACTCAGCCGATCGCCCCCGCTCAAGCCCCGAACGTGCTGTACGTCGTGTTGGACGACGTCGGCTTCGCGGCGATGGAGCCCTACGGCGGGCTGATCGACACTCCGAACGTCAAGCGGATCGCCGAACAGGGCCTGACGTACACGAACTTCCATACGACCGCGTTGTGCTCGCCGACCCGGTCGTGCCTGATGACGGGCCGCAACCACACCACGAATGGGATGGCCTGCATCACGGAGGCGACGTCGGGATTCCCGAACGCGAACGGGCACATCCCGTTCGAGTGCGCGAACATCGCCGAGGTGTTGGGCGAGCGCGGCTGGAACACCTACCACGTCGGCAAGTGGCACCTGTGCGCGGAGGACGAGATGAACCTCGCCTCGTCGAAACGGCAGTGGCCACTCGGTCGCGGGTTCGAGCGGTACTACGGGTTCCTGGGCGGCGAGACCAACCAGTGGTATCCCGACCTGATCGAGGACAACCACCCCGTCCCTCAGCCGAGCCTGCCGGACGAGGGGTACCACTTCTCGGTCGACATGACCGACAAGGCGATCGAGTTCGTGCAGGACGCCAAGGCGATCGCTCCCGACAAGCCGTTCTTCCTCTACTACTGCCCCGGCGCCGCACACGCGCCCCACCACGCGCCCAAGGAGTGGATCGACAAGTACAAGGGTCGGTTCGACATGGGGTACGAGGCGTACCGCGAGCAGGTGCTCGAGCGGCAGAAGACGCTCGGCATCGTCCCTGAGAACACCGAGCTGTCGCCGATCAACCCGTATGCGGAAACTACGAGCCGCGACGGCAAGCCGTGGTCGGAGTTCGACGTCGTGCGCCCCTGGAACTCACTCTCAGCCGATGAGAAGCAGTTGTTCGCACGCATGGCGGAGGTCTATGCGGGCTTCCTCAGCCACGCCGACCATCAGCTCGGTCGTCTGCTCGACTTCCTGGAGGGGAGCGGCCAGCTCGACAACACGCTGATCGTGCTCGTATCGGACAACGGTGCCTCGGGCGAGGGCGGGCCGAACGGCTCCGTGAACGAGAACAAGTTCTTCAACGGCATCCCCGACACGATCGAGGAGAACCTCAAGCAGCTGGACGAGCTCGGGAGCCCGCGCACCTACAACCACTATCCGACCGGATGGGCGTGGGCGTTCAACACGCCGTTCAAGATGTGGAAGCGCTACAGCAACTACCGCGGCGGCACCGCCGACCCGCTGATCGTGTCGTGGCCCAGTCGTATCGGTCGTTCCGGCGAGATCCGCCGCCAGTACACGCACGCCGTCGACATCGTGCCGACGATCTACGAGTGCCTCGGCCTCGAACCCCCCGACGAGGTGAACGGGTACACGCAGAAGCCGATCGAGGGCGTCAGCTTCGCCTCCAGCCTGGACGACGCGGACGCGGCGACGCGCAAGCAGACGCAGTTCTACTCAATGCTCGGAACACGAGCCATCTGGCACCGCGGCTGGAAGGCCGCGACCGCCGTCCCGGCTGCCCCCGACTCCTGGGGCGACTTCCACACGCAGCGGTGGGAGCTGTTCGACACCGAGGCCGACCCGAGCGAGTCGCACGATCTCGCCGAGCAACACCCGGACAAGCTCCAGGAGCTGATCGCGCTCTGGTGGGCCGAGGCGGGCGCACACCAGGCGCTGCCGCTCGAGTCCAGAACCGCCATCGAGATCCTGGGAGCCGAGCGGCCACAGCTGTCGAAGCCGCGCACCCGCTATACGTTCTATCCCGGAGGGGCGGAGATCCCGGAATCCGTGGCTCCGAACATCCGCAACCGGTCGTACACGATCGCGGCCGAGCTCGACGTCGAGACGGCCGAAGCCGGCGGCGTGATCTTCTCGCAGGGCTCCCGGTTCGGGGGCCACGCCCTCTACGTCACCGGCGGCAGGCTGAAGTACGTCTACAACTGGGTGGGAGAGAACATCCAGACGATCGAGGCCGACGATGCGCTTCCCACCGGGCACGTCGTCGTCTCGGCCTCGTTCGAAAAGCAGGGCGACGCGCTGCCGACACAGGGGGCGCTGACGCTGCACATTCGCGAGACGCAAGTCGGCGAAGCACGGATCATGACGCAGCCCGGCAAGTTCGGCCTGGGCGGCGGCGGCCTCGTCGTCGGCCGGTCAGGCGCGGAGCCGGTAACCGACGACTTGACCGGCTCACGACCGTGGCCATTCGTCGGAGGAAGAATCCTGCGCGTGATGATCGACGTCAGCGGCGATGCCTTCGTCGACCTCGCACGAGAGGCGAAAGCCGCCTTCGCCCACCAGTAGACCAGAGGCGAAAAAGAGGAGGAGGGACGCATCCAAGAATGCCGCTGTGCGGCCTGGTTGCACGGATCCTGGTTGGCTGGGCTCGGCCTTGATTCGGCCGTTCAGTGGCGCCGGATAAGCGCCTCTTCATCGGCGGCTGGGGTTCACATGCTCCAAAGCGCTTGGGTGGGGGACATGCGGGCGGCGCGGATGGCCGGTAAGAGCCCAGCAATGGCGCCGATCGCCGGGGCGGAGGCGAGGCCTCCGACCCACGCGGCGGTGGGGATGACGGTGGCCCAATGTTGGGTGTGAGCGTAGACGGCGGTAGCTGCCGCGCCGAGCGCGACACCGACTGTGCCGCCGAGGAGTGCGAGGAGCATGGCTTCGGTGAGGAACTGGATGCGGATGTGACCCTTGGTGGCGCCGAGGGCGCGGCGCAGCCCGATTTCGGAGCGGCGTTCGAGCACGACGATGAGCATGACGTTGCCGACGCCGATGGCGCCGACGAGCAGAGAGACCGCACCGAGGCCGAGGAACAGGCTGTTCAGTGCACCTTTGGCGTCGGCCTGAGCGACGAGCGCGTCAGAGGGTCGGGCGACGGTGACCTGGTTGGGGTATTCGGGGTTGGCCGTGGCCGCGATCAGGGTGTCGACGGCGTTGACCTGGTCGGTGTGCGCGCGGAGGTAGATCTCGGATGGGTGACCATCGAACCCGAGGTACCGCTCCGCGGCGGGGTATCCCACGAGCACTGAGGTGTCGATCTCGGGGGCGAGCGCGGCCCGATCGAGGATGCCGGCGAGGTAGAACCACTGCCGGCCGACCCGAATTCGCTCGCCGCGGTAGATGCGGTCGATGCCCAGCCGCCCGGCGGCGGTGGCCCCGAGCACGGCGATCGGTTCGCGGGCGGTGGCCGGGTTGAGGAAGCGGCCCCGCGCCACCGAGGTGCCTACGGTGTGGGGCAGACTAAGGCTGGTGGCGCGCACGGACAGGGCATTGGTGTTGATCGAGGGGATCAGCGGACTGCGGTAGGCGTAGACGTTCCGGATGCTGCCGGTGTCGTCCACGGCGGTGACCGGCCCGATGCGAGAGACCATGCCGGGTGCGGCGACCGGTAGTTCGGCCGTGTCACCGCTGAGGCTCTGCCCGTTGGCGACGGTGAGCAGGTTGGTGCCCAGTTGGCTGATCTCGTTCAACAGTCCGGCTTGGGAGGAGGCCGAGAGCCCTAGCACGGCCACGATCGCGGCGACGCCGATGGCGATTCCGAGCGCGGACAGGGCAGCGCGGAGTTTGCGCGTGCGGATGCCGACGGCTGACAGGCGCCCCAGATCCGCCGGGCGTATCCGGTGCGTGCCCATCGGGGCGGTCGTGGTCATGGGCGTCGTCCTGCGCCGACGGTGGCGTGTGCCGTGTCGGTGACGATACGCCCGTCGAGCATCTCGACCCGGCGCGGCATACGCGCGGCGATGCGCTCGTCGTGGGTGATCACCACGATGGTAGTGCCGGCCGCATGGAGCTCCTGGAGCAGCGTCGAGCAGTGCCTGGCCGGTGGCCTGGTCGAGGTTGCCGGTGGGTTCGTCGGCTAAGACGATGGCGGGGTGCCCGACCAGGGCGCGGGCGATCGCCACGCGCTGGCGTTCGCCACCCGACAGCTGGGTGGGCCGGGCGTGCAGCCGGTCACCGAGTCCGACCGCTGCCAGCGCATGGGCGGATCGGTCGACGGCGCTGCTTGGCCGGCACGCCGGCGTAGAGCAGCCCGTCAGCCACGTTGTCCAGCGCGGTGGCGTGCTCGGCGAGGAAGAACTGCTGGAACACGAACCCCACCCGTGTCGCTCGCAGCGCTGCCAGCTGCCGATCCGACAGGACGGCCAGGTCCAGATCCGTGATCTTCACGGTGCCGGAGCTGGGCCGATCAAGACTGCCCATGACGTGCAGCAGCGTCGTCTTGCCAGACCCCGACGGGCCCGACCACCGCCACCAGCTCGCCCTCGCTACACGGTCAGGCTCACGCCCGCGCAGCGCAGACACCGGCGGCATGCCGGGGTAGGTCTTGCTGACCCGGTCGACTGTACCAAGCACGGTCACGGCCTGACCGTTTCCTGGCTACTCATTGCCGGGCACCACCACTCGCTGCTTGGCCGCCAGCCCGAGCCCCGTCACCTGCACGATGCCCGCCGCGTCGTCGAACAACCCCGGCTTGACCCGCACCAGGCGGTGCTTGCCGTCGCTGCCGACCACCTCCACCGAGTATCCGCCGCCAACGCGCGCCAGCAGGGCGGTCACCGGCACCGCCAGCACGTTGTGCACCGTCTGGTCGGTGATCGCCACCTCCACCAGGGCCTGATCGAGGCTACCGGTGGCCGCGCGGATCGGTCGGCCGGATGCGCACCGGCACGGTCGGCCCGGTGTCGGAGCCGTCTGACGGCTCCGGTGGCTACCTTGCCCACGGAGGTGACCCTGCCCGGGGTGGTGCTGCCATCGGGCAGTGTGATCGTGACTCGGTTCCCGGCCGTGACCTCGGATTGCAGCTCCGGATCCAGCGCGACGCTGACCGTCCGCGCCGTCGAGCTCGCCTGCAGCACCGGCCCGCCGGCACGCCCGCCGAGCTGCGCAGTCACCGAGGTGACACGGGCGGCAGTGGGCAAGAACACCAGATCCGCGGGCGACAGTTGTCCGGTCTGGTTCACTCCGAGGTGGCGCTGCAGCTTCGCGACGCCGGCTTTGGTCGCCCAGTTGAACTCGTCCCAGCGCGAGTCCACATCAGCGGAGTCCACGTACCCGAGAGCGACCAGGTCGTGGTTCAACTGCGCGACATCCGTCCCGGTCACATTTGGGGGGCTCGCCCCCCGGTTAGGGGTCGGTACACGGGCGTGGATCCGTACAGCAGCACCACCGGCGCCTCGTCCACCCGGTACAACACCTGCCCCTGACGGATCACCCGACCAACGGCCGGCAGCCACGTCACCGTGCCAAGTGCCCGATTGAGCACGGTGTAGGAGCGCGCATACCCGAGGGTGCCGTTGAACCTTGTGGTCTCCGACAGCGACCTGCGCGTGACCCTCGCCAAGGACGTCACCGACTCGTTCTCGCCCGGGCCGCGCTGCCTCCCGCCGGCGTCGACCACGCCCGCGAGTACCACGAGCGCGCACCCGGCAACCAGCACCAGCACCGACGCGACGATCAGCCAGCGGCGCCGCGCACCGCGTACGCTCATTCCAGAAGGTGCGTCGACACCTGTCATGGAGAGATCTGGAATGGCGCCCCGGTCAGGCCTGGCATCAGGTGCGAGCACTCATTGCCCTTGGCCCAGATGGGCGCCGAATACGGATTGAAGCCGTCCTTGCTGATGCTGATCGCGAACACGGGACGCCCATGTGGATCGGTGATCGGATCGGGCCAGTTCGGTATCCCATGCGAGCGCATGCACAGGGCGAACCTCCGTTCCTGGTTCAGCACCTGCTGCACGAGGGCCTGGGGACAGTCGTCTGCCATGAAGCATTGCTGGATCGACCCGGCGTTGATCGCCTGGTCGCTGACCGGAAGCCGGTGCCTGCAGGCTTGCTGGGTCGCATGTAACTGCGAGCTGCTGACCCCGAGCTGTCGCGGGTCGGCCTTCGGAAGGGTTCCGCTGCTGTCCGGATCGGGGAAGTTGGGGACGCCATGGGAGCGCATGCAGCGGGAGTAGGCGACGGGTGACGGGCTCGACGATCCTTCCGCTGGCGGTGAGCCGTCGGAGCCGGTGGATGGTCTGCTGCCGCCGCCGCACGCCGCCGTCACTACGGCCAGTACCGCTGTGGCGATGACTGCAGTGGTGGTTCGCCGCGACCGCGACAGTGCCAGCCATCTCCGGTGGGTAACACGGGTGCTATGGCTCATCACGCGCCGTGGACGCCGGGTCGTGGCAGCGTTGGGTGGTGGGTCTTGGCCGCTTTCGGGTTCATCGGAGGCTCCGTTTGTGGCGATTGACGGGCCGTGGCCCATCCGGTCTATCAGCCAGCCGATGACACGAGCCGAACAGCGACTGTTAGGCGGTTGTCATCTTCAGGGGTGCAGAATGTGGACGTGCGGGTGCTCGTCGTGGAGGATCACGTTGCCCTAGCCGACCGGATCGGTGAGGGCCTGCGCGACGCCGGGTTCGCCGTCGATGTGGTGTACGACGGCGCGGCTGCCGTACAGAGCACCACGAACACCGAGTACGACGTGGTCGTGCTCGACCGCGACCTGCCGGCAGTGCACGGCGACCAGGTCTGCCGCCGCCTCATGCGCGACGGCGCGCCCAGCCGCATCCTGATGCTGACCGCAGCCGCGGACGTCGAAGACCGGGTGGACGGGCTGGAACTGGGCGCGGACGACTATCTCAGCAAGCCGTTCGCCCTCCAAGAGTTGATCGCGCGCATCCGCGCTCTGGGGCGCCGTGGGCCCGGATCGTCCGCCGTCGTACGAAGGGGCGACCTGGTGGTCGATCGCGCCCGGCACCGTGCCAGCCGCGCCGGCATCCCGCTGACCCTGACCCGCAAGGAGTTCGGCGTGCTGGAGTGCCTGGCGGGCGCTGACGGCGCGCCGGTCAGCGCGGAGCACCTGCTCGAACACGTGTGGGACGCGAACGCCGACCCCTTCAGCAATACGGTCGCGGTCACCATCGCCCGGTTACGGCGCAAGCTCGGAGACCCGCCGTTGATCGAGACCGTCGTCGGCGTCGGCTACCGGCTATGAGGAATCACCTCAGCGCCCGGGCGCGGCTCACGTTGCTGTACACCTCGCTGTTCGCCGTTGGTGGCGCCGCGTTGGTACTGATCACGTACCTGCTGGTCGCGCACACCTTGAACAGCACAACGCCGACCACAGTTCCACCTGCGATCCGGCCGGCACTCGAGCGGTGCCTCCAGGCGGCATCGCACCGCGGTGGCGTGAGTTCCACTGTGCTGCAGAAGTGCGGCGTGGTGTATGCCAACGGTGTCCGAGCGGGCGCCGCTGCGCAGCGCAGCACGACCCTCACTCACCTGCTGGCCTATTCGCTGCTCACGCTTGCCGGGGTCATCTTCGTCGCCGTGGCCGTTGGGTGGATCGCCGCCGGACGCATATTGCGCCCCGTGCATCGGCTCACCGCGGCCGCGCGCGCGGCAACCGACCAGAACCTGTCCCAGCGCATCGCTCTGCAAGGCCCGCGCGATGAGCTGCGCGAGCTCGCGGACACGTTCGACACCATGCTCGAGCGGCTCGACCGTGCGTTCACCAGCCAGCGGCAGTTCATCGCCAACGCGAGCCATGAGCTTCGCACGCCGCTGACCCTCATGCGGACCGCAATCGACGTCGTACTCGCCAAGCCGGAGGCGACGCGCGACGAGTTCATGTCGATGGCCGCTGATGTGCGCGACGCCGTCGATCACTCCGAGCGGCTCATCGACGTGCTGCTGATGCTCGCACGCAACGACCAGGCCCGCACCCTCACCGAGCCGCTGGATCTCGCCGCCGTCACCGAGGACGCACTCGAGGAACGTACGGCGAACGGCATCGCGACGATAACCACGCTCGAGGAAGCTCCGGTCACCGGAGACGGAATGCTGCTCGAGCGGCTTGTTGCCAACCTGCTCGACAACGCCGAGCGATACAACGTTGCGGGAGGCAACGTCACGATCTCGACAGCCACCGACGGCGAGGCATCCCTGGTTCGAGTCGTCAACACCGGCCCGGTCGTCCCACCGGGTCAAGTCGAGCGCCTGTTCCTGCCCTTCAGCCGGCTCGACGACCGCACCCGCCACGAGGGTTTCGGCCTCGGGCTCGCCTTGGTGTCATCGATCGCCACGGTGCACAATGGGAGCGTGCACGCCACTGCCAACCCCGCCGGCGGTCTCGACATCACCGTTTGCCTCCCCCGCCGCCATAGCGTGGAACGGGACGACGATGCACGCACGAAAGCCAGATAGGGGTGAAGAAGAAGAGAGAAGAAGGAGGAGAGAAGCGGGCGAGGAGAATCGAACTCCCGTCTTGAGCTTGGAAGGCTCTTGCTCTGCCATTGAGCTACGCCCGCGCTGCAGCCCATCCTAACCCGGCCGATGACTTTCTCTTGCGCGGCTCGTCAAAGGGAGTGATGCCGAAAGACGAGCCGACCCCGCGGATCCTCGCCGGCAGGTGCGAGTGCCGGGCGGTGCGCTACGAGGTGGCCGACGAGTTCCTCTACGCGGCCAACTGCCACTGCTCGAAGTGCCGCGCGTCGACCGGCGCGGCCTTCAAGCCGTTCGCCGGCATCGAGCGCAGGAAGCTCGCGGTGACGGCCGGCGTCGACACGCTCCTCGTGTGGGGCGACGACGTCGCCAACCACACACGGTGCCGGATCTGCGGCTCGCTGCTCTATTCGGTCGTGCGCGACGGCGAGTACGTCCACGTCGCGCTCGGCTCGCTGGTCGACGAGCCGTCGATCAGACCGACGGGCCACATCTACGTCGGCTCCAAGGCGCCGTGGTTCGAGATCACGGACGACCTGCCGCAGGCGAACGAGCTCTAGCGACCCGCCCGAGCGCGGCGCCCGCTCCTAGTATGGCGCCGATGACGCCCGGCCTCGAAGCGGACGCCGCCGCCCTCGCGGCCGTGGCAGCGCTGGCGGGGCTGGCGTGGATCGCGGGCTCGGCCGTCCTCGGCCCCGCGCCCGCCGCCGAGCGCCTCGGGGCCGGCATCCTCTGTCTGGCCGGCGCCGCTTGGCTCGTGATGCTCCAGCCGCTCGCGGGCGTCTCGGTCGCCGGGTCGCCGTGGGCGCTTCGTGCGATCATCGTCGCAGCGGTTGGTGTGGCCATTTGGCGGTTGCGGCCGTGGCCAATTGGCCGGATCGATCGCGGCCCTCTGGCGGCCACGGTCGCCGCAGGGCTCGTCGTTTCGGCACCCGCCTGGCTCGCCCCCGGAGACGACTACCCCGCCCGCTCCACCGACATCCTGTGGCATGAGGGCTGGATTCGGCAGCTCGTCACCGGTGGCCATGCTCCGGGCGGCGTCTACGCCGACGTCCCGAACGCCTACCCGTGGCTCGAGCACGCCCTGGCCGCGCTCGTGATGTCGGCCGGAGGCCTCTCGATGACAACCACGCTGATCGCCGTGGAGGCGGTGATGCTCCTGGCCCTCGCGGCGGGCACCTGGCTCCTTGCGACCGAGCTCGAGCTCGGGCGGCCCGCCGCGGGCTGGGCGGCCCTGCTGGCGCTCGCGGGCGGCGGCATCGGCTGGGTCCAGGCGGCCGGCCCGGCCGCGGTCCTCTCGGCGACGAGAGCCGACCCGGCCGCGACGCCCGCCGACCTCCTGCGCTTCCAGCGCGGCATCGGGGCCTACGGCGGCGACCTGCTGCTCTCGCCGGCCCCGACGCCGGCCCTCGGGAACGTGCCGCCGGCGATGCCGCGCGAGCTGGGCCTCGCGCTCCTGCCGCTGGCGGCCTGGGCAGGGGTGCGGGCGGCCCACCGCGCCTCGCCGCGCTGGTGGGCGGCCGCCGGCGCGGCCGCTGGGCTGGCGTTCGTCGCGTCGCCGGTCGCGGGGATCGTCGCCGTGCTCGTGCTGCTCGCCGTCGCAGTGGTCCACCGGCCGGCGGTGGCCTGGCCGGCGCTCCCGGCCTTCGCGGTCGTCGCCCTGGCCTGGCTGGGCCCGCTCCTGGGGCACGCAGCCGACCTGGGCGGGCTCGTCGACACCACCCGCGGGACACCGATCGAGCCGACCGTCCTTCAGGTGCTGGCCGCCGTCGCCGTGCTCGCCCTGCTCGCCGCGGGTGGCGCCGTGCTCGTCGCGCGCACCGGGACGGCCGACCGGCGCACGTTCGCCGCCGTCTCGGCTGCGCTCGTCCTGCCGGCGCTCGCCGCGGCCGCCGTGCCGGGCCTCGGCGCGGTGCCGGCGCTCACGCGGGCGCTCCACTACCTCCCGGCGGCCGCGCTCGGCCTGGCCCTGCCGGCCGGCGTCGCTGCGGCCTGGCTCGTCGCCCGGTCGGGGCGGTGGCGGATCGCGTGCGCCGCCGTCGTCGTGCTCGCCTCCACTGCCTCGGTGGCGACCGCCTCGACTGGCGCGGTCGAGATGCTCCGGCGAAGCGGCGACGAGCCGGTCCTGCGGTGCTCGGCCGCGCTCGGCGGCGCCGACGGCACCATCGCGGTCGTCGGCTCGGGCGCCGTCGCGCCGGACGACCCGCTCGCCCTCACGGTGTTCGCGCGCACCGGTGCGCCGCTGCTCTACGTGCAGCGTCCGCGGATCCGGTTCCCCGACGTCTACCTGCACATCCCGCCCCAGGAGCCGCGGTTCTTCGCGCTGCGCTCGATCGCGGTCGGCCGCCCGGCGCCCGCGGACGTGATGCGCGTGCTCGCTCCCGCCTCCGACGCCGCGCCGTCGGGCTTCGCCACGGCCGGCTCGTGCCGGGTCGGGACGGTCGTGGACGGCCGCTACCGGGCGGTGCCGTACCGCGTGTACGTCCGCACCTAGGCCCTGACGCGCAGATGGTCGGGGTCGTAGAGCACGTCCTCGGCCACCTCGGCCCGGACGAGCTGCCCCAGCACCTCGATCTCGATCCCCGTCGCGCCCGGGCCGATCTCGGCCGGGAGATAGGCGTAGGCCACGTTGCGCTTCACGGTGTGGCCGAATGCGCAGCTGCGCACGCGCCCGACGACCTCGCCGCCGGCGTGCACGGCCTCGCCCCCGTACAGGTTCAGATACCTGCGGCCGCCCACGAGCAGCGTGCGGATGCGCCGCTCCGGGACGGGCCCGGCCGCCGCCAGCGCGTCGCGGCCGGTGAACGGCCCCTTGTCGATCGCGACGCAGAACCCGAGCCCCGCCTCGTAGGGCGTGTCGGAGGCGGTGAGGTCGGTGCCCAGGTAGCGGTAGCCCTTCTCGATCCGCAGCGAGTCGAGGGCCCGATATCCGACCGGCGCGATCCCGTGCCCGGCGCCCGCCCGGGATAGCGCGTCCCACACCTGCACGGCCGCCTCGGGCGGCACGTAGAGCTCGAAGCCGAGCTCACCGACGTACGTGATCCGCTGGGCCGTCACGTCGGACCCGGCAACGACCAGCGCCTGGGCGGTGCGAAACGGGAACGCCTCGGCCGAGACGTCGTCCTCGGTGGCGCCCTCGAGCACCACGCGCGCGGCCGGCCCCCACAAGCCGATGACGGCCAGCTCGGCGCTCCCGTCGCGCAGGGCCACCGGCTCGTCCTCGGACTCGACGCACGCGCGGAGCCAGCCCAGGTCGGAGTCGACAGCACCGGCGCCGGTGACGATCCGGAACCTGTCCTCGCCGAGCCGGGTCACCGTCACGTCGGCGACGATGCCGCCGCGGCCGTTCAGGAGCTGGGTGTAGACGACGCTCCCCGGCGGCCGGTCGATCTGGTTGCACGCGACCCGCTCGAGGAGCGGCAGCGCGCCCGGCCCCTGCACCTCGATCTTCCCGAACGAGGTCATGTCGATCATGCCGGCCCGCTCGCGGATCGCCTTGTGCTCCTCGGCGACGCGCCGGAACCACGGCGGCCGAACCCAGCCGAACTCGCGTTGGTCGGCGCCCGACCGCCGCCAGGGCTTGCCGGGCTCGAGGTGGTCGGCCCGCTCCCAGCCGTTCTTCACGCCGAACGCCGCGCCCGCCTCCTGGAGCCGGCCGTGGAGCGGCGAGAGCCGGTTGGGACGGCCCCACTCGTCGGTGTCGAGCGGGTAGCGGAGCCGGTAGTAGTACCGGTAGACCTCGCGGCCTGCGGCCTCGACCTGGCCCGGCGCCCGGTAGGCGGCGCCGAAGCGCCACGCCCGGTAGCCGGTCACGTCGAGCTCGGTCTCGCCACCGGTCATCCACTCGGCGATCGTCTTTCCGATCCCGCCCGCGCCGCCGAAGCCGTTCAGCGACAGCCCGCCCGCCAGCCAGAAGCCCGGGATGCCCGGCATCGGCCCGAGCAGCGGGTTGCCGTCCGGGGTCATCGCGTCGGGATGGCAGACGAGCGCGACCACGCCGGCGTCCTCCAGGAACGGGAACCGGCGCACGGCGCCCGCCATGAGCTGGGCGAACCGTTCGTGGTCGGGCGGGAGCGCGCGGGCGCCGTGCTCCCACGGCACGCCGTCCACCCACCGCGCGACGGGATCCGGCTCGTAGCCGCCGAAGAGCGCGCCGCCCGCCTCGGCGCGGCCGTACACCAGGTTGTCGGTGTCGCGGAAGCAGGGCATGTCGCGCGGCAACTCGTGGCCGTCGACCGCCTCGAGCGCGATGTGCTGGTGGTCGACCGGCACGGACGGCGTGAAGGCGCCGACCATCGCCGAGACCTGCGGCGCCCAGATGCCGCACGCGTTCACGACCGCCTCGGCCTCGATCGTGCCGCGGTCCGTCTCGACTGCCTGCACCTCGCGCCGGCGGCCGAGGCGGATGCCGGTCACGCGCGTGCGGGTGCGGATGTCGACGCCGAGCGCGCGGGCGGCGTCGGCCAGGGCGTAGGTTGCCGTGTGCGGGTCGACGCAGCCGTCGCCGGCCACCCAGACGGCGCCGTGCAGCGACTCGGGCCCGGCCTGGGGCATCAGGGCGAGCGCCTGCTTGGGTCCGACGACGTCGACGTCGAGCCCAATCCCGCGGGCCCGGCTGGCGCCGCGGCGGAGGTCTGCCAGGCTCTCCTTGCTGGAGGCGATCCGCAGGCTTCCGAGCCGCTCGAAGACGCCCAGCTCCTCGTAGAGCTCGACGCTGTAGCGGCGGAAGCGCATCATCGTCGGCGAGGGGTTGAACTGGGTGACGAGCCCGGCGGCGTGGCATGTGGAGCCGCTGGTCAGCTCGCCCTTCTCGACGAGGACGACGTCCGTCCAGCCGGCCTTCGCCAGGTGGTAGGCGACGCTCGCGCCCGTGACGCCGCCCCCGATTACGACGACTCGGGCGCGGTCACCTTCCATGTGCGTCACGCTCGATCAACCGATCCGGCAAGCAAGAAGCAGGTGACTATAGTGGCGCCGCCATGGCGGACCTCGACGGTCTCTTCGATCTCGTCCCGGCGCTCCGGGAGCGGCAGTCCGTCGCCGAGCTCGCCGGCGGACTCACGAACACCAACTACAAGGTCGAGACGCCGGAGGGCGCCTATGTGGTGCGCGTGTCGGCCAAGGACTCGGGGCTCCTCGCCATCGACCGCGAGAACGAGTACCTGAACACGGTCTCGGCGGCCGAGGCCGGTGTCGGCGCCGCCGTCGTCGACTACCTGCCGGAGCAGTCGCTGCTCGTGCTCGAGTTCATCGTGGGGACGACCCAGACGTCGGAGGACATGCAGCGCGGCGACAAGCTCGAGTGGGTCGCCGCGGCCTGCCGGCGCCTGCACGCGGCCCGGCCGTTCCGCGACGACTTCAACATGTTCGACATCCAGCGCCGGTACCTGCGGCTGGTGCAGGAGCGCGGGTTTCGGCTTCCGGACCGCTACCTCGACTTCGAGCCGCAGGTGCGCCGCATCGAGCAGGCGATGGCCGTGCGCGACGAGCGCACCGTGCCCTGCAACAACGACCTCCTTGCCGAGAACTTCATCGACGTCGGCGACGGCTTCCGGCTCATCGACTACGAGTACTCGGGGATGAACGACGCGTGCTTCGAGCTCGGGAACATCTGGAGCGAGTCGAACCTCTCGCTGCCGCAGCTCGACGAACTCGTCGGCCACTACTACGGCGAGGATCTGGCGAACAAGGTCGCCCGGGCGCGGCTGTGGGGGCTCATGTCGAAGTACGGGTGGACGCTGTGGGCGTCGATCCAGGACGGCGTCTCGCACATCGACTTCGACTTCTGGACGTGGGGGATGGAGAAGTACGACCGCGCCGTCGCCGAATTCGACGGCCCCGACTTCGACCGCCTGGTCGAGGACGTCCAGCGCTCCGACTGACCTACCGCGTCAGCGCGTAGTGCGGGTCGTTCGCGAAATCGCGGTACTGCTTGAGCGACGCGGCGGTCGTATCGATGAAGTTGTTGCCGTTCGGGCCGATGTTGTTCCACACGCAGTAGGCGACGCACTGCGCGCTCTGGATGACCGTCGTTCGCGTGTCCGTGATCAGGCTGTGCCTCGTCGCCGACCCGTCCTTGTCGAACTTCCCCGCCGCGGTGGTGATCTTCTGCTTGTTGACGAACCCGCTCTCGCAGACGATGTACGGCTTGTGGTGGGCGACGGCCCACGTGTAAGTGTCCCAGTTCTTGCCCGCGCTCTCGGCGGCGTTGACGAACGTGTCGCGGTAGAGGTCGACGCCCGAGAAGTCGACGACGTCGTCGCCCGGCCAGTAGACCTGCCAGGTGCGCCGTCGACCGGCGCTGGGCGCAGAAGATGAAGATGCAGTTGCCGCCGGTGCCGACGCCACCCTGCCAGGCCGCGTAGTAGGGGTTGTGCATGCCATTGGGCTCCTGCCAGAGCCGCAGCAGCACAGGTACCTGGAGGGCGCGCAGGGCCGACGCGACGCCCGACCAGTACCCGTCGAACTCGCCGTCCGTGATCCGGTCGATGCCCGTCCCGAACGCGGTCGTGGTGGTATCGCTCTTTCCCTTCCAGCCCGTGGTCTTGACCGGGAACGTCGCCGGCTGCCCGAACGAGACCATCGGGACGACCCGCGGGCCCGTGAGGGCCGCGTCGGCGCGGGTGGCGGCGCTCGGGCACGTCGCCAGCCGGCCGTAGCGGCGATTCCGGATCGCCATGCGGCGGTGAAGCTGCGTCTCGATCCCCTTCGCGGTCGTGAACCCGCGGGTCGCGTCGTCGGCCCCGAAGTACGCGCCGGACGCCGGGATGACCAGGCCGCCGTGGCTGCCGATGATGGACGGGCCGCGCGCGGCGGGCGCCGCGGCCGCCTCAGCCGTCCCGATCCAGCGCGGCAGACCGGCCGCAGCCACGAGGACGCCGCCGCGTACGAGAAGCGCGCGGCGCGAAGACAGCCCTTCGGCCCAGCCCCCCAAGTCCCCCCTTCAGGTCCCGTTGCCGCGCGAGCATCCACCCCTGAACACCCCCGTGTCAACAGCTTCGCGGGCGGGGTGTTCGGTATACTCGCACCTTCCTGACTGACTCATCAGTCAGGCGACGATGGAGGGTGAGAGACGTGTTCGACGTGGTGGTCGTGGGAGGAGGGTTCGCGGGCGTCACCGCCGCGCGCGAAGCCGCCCTCCGCGGCGCCCGGACGCTCCTTCTCGAGGCCCGCGACCGCCTGGGCGGCCGCACCTGGACCGCGCCCTGGGAGGGGCTCGACATCGAGCTCGGCGGGGGGTGGGTGCACTGGCACCAGCCGCACACGTGGTCAGAGCTCGTGCGGGCCGGCCTGGAGGTCGAGGTCGGCGAGGAGACCGAGGTCGCGGCGTGGTACGTCGGCGCCGAGCGCCGGGCGGGCACCATCGCCGAGCGCGACGCCATCGCCGAGCGGGGCTGGAACGCGTTCGTCGACGGCGTGGAGGAGTTGCTGCCACTGCCGCACGACCCGCTCGCGCGGATCGACCGCCTGGCGCGGCTCGACGGCATGTCGATCGCCGAGCGGATGACCGAGCTGGTGCTGACCGGCGAGGAGCGGGACGTCCTGGTCGCTGAGCTCGAGTCGCTCGCAAGCGGCCGGCTCGAGGAATCGGGCGCGGTGAGCGTGCTGCGCTGGCACGCGCTCTCCGGGTACAGCCTCGCGCTCACCCAGTACACCGGCGGGCGGGTCACGATCGCGCGGGGGACCGGTGCCCTCCTGGCCGCGATCGCGGACGGCGCGGAGTTCGAGACCCGGCTCGAGGCGCCGGTCGCGGCGATCTCGCACTCGGACACGGCCGTCGAGGTGCGCCTGCGCGACGGCGACGTGGTGGCCGCCCGCACCGCGGTCGTGGCCCTGCCGCTGAACGTGCTCCCGGCCGTCGAGTTCGACCCGCCGCTCCCGGCCGACAAGCGGGCCGCGATCGCTGCCGGCCAGGCCTCGACCGGCATCAAGGTCTTCATCCGCGCCCGCGGCCCGGCCGTCCAGCAGAACGCGATCCGGCCGGGGCACCCCTTCGGCTACCTCGCCACCGAGCACCTGCTCGACGACGGCGGGCAGGTGATGATCGGCTTCGGGATCGACGGGGCCGCGTGCGACACGTCCGACCTGGCGTCGGTGCAGCGTCAGCTCGACGACATCATCCCGGGCTACGAGGTCGTCGCCGCCACGGCCAATGACTGGCTGGGCCAGGAGTTCTCGCGCGGCACCTGGGCGATCCACCGGCCCGGGTGGTACACGACCCATCACGCGAACGCCCGCCGTCCCGAGGGGCGGGTGGTGTTCGCAGGCTCCGACATCGCGAACGGATGGTCGGGGTTCATCGACGGCGCGATCGAGTCAGGGTTCCGCGGAGCGGCCCTGGCGCTCGACGCGGTGACCAGCCATCGGAGGGCTGCATGAAGACCTACCCGACCACGACGACGCTCTACTTCGGCCCCTGGTACCGGCGCTCGCCGTTCTTCGACGGAACCCAGCGCGCCGGCTGCAAGGCGTACGACATCTACAACAAGATGTACCTGCCGGCCGAGTACGACGACCCGGCCGTCGAGTACCGGGCGCTCCAGGAGGGCGTGACGCTGTGGGACGTCGGTGTCGAGCGCACCGTGCAGATCAGCGGCCCCGACGCCGACCGCCTGGTCGACTTGCTCACCTGCCGCGACCTCACCCGCTGCGCGGTGAAGCAGTGCAAGTACATGTTGGTCACCGCGCCGCACGGGGGCATCGTGAACGACCCGGTGCTGGTGCATCCGGAGGAGAACGTCTGGTGGATGCAGCTCGCCGACTCCGACGCGGGCCTCTACGCGCTCGGCGTCCTCTCGCAGCTCGACCTGGACGCCGAGGTCTCCTACCCGGACGTGCATCCGTGCCAGGTGCAGGGGCCGCTCTCGGGCCGCACGCTCGCGAAGCTCGTGGGCGAGCGCATCTTCGACCTCAGGTACTACTGGTGCGACAACTTCGAGATCGACGGCGTCCCGGTCATCATCACCCGCACCGGCTGGTCCGCCGTCCCCGGGTTCGAGGTGAACCTGCTCGACGGGTCGCGCGGCGACCAGGTGTGGGACGCGATCATGGCGGCGGGCGAGGAGTTCGCGATCAGGCCGATCGCGCCCAACGAGGCCCGCCGGGTCGAGGCCGGCATCTTCAACTGCGGCTCCGACTTCACGCTGGCGGACACGCCGTTTCACATCACCGGGCTCGAGCGGCTGGTCGAGGAGCAGCCGCAGGGCTACGTCGGGAAGGAGGCGCTCGAGCGCCTGCGCCGCGAGGGCGTCGACCGCAAGCTGGTCGGGATCGAGCTCGATGTGGAGCCGATCACCGGCATCACCGTGACGTGGCCGGCCCACCACGGCGGGCGCCAGGTCGGGCGGGTGACCGACGCCGTGTGGTCGCCGGGCCTCGAGCGGAACATCGGCTACGTCTGGGTGCCGATCGAGCTCGCCGCCCCGGGCACCAGGCTCGACGTCGAGTCCGAGCACGGCGACATGACCGGCGTCACGGCGGAGATCCCGTTCGTCGATCCGCGCAAGGAGCGGCCGGCGCAGCCGCTGGCGCGGGCAACGGGATAGATCGCTCGCGGCGGGCCGGCAGCGCGATGGCGACCGCGGCCAGCGCGGCCAGGATCGCGAGGAGGACGTAGGAGGCGCGGTCGCCGAGCGCCTGGGCCACGCCCGGGCCGGCGACCGGGCCGAGCACGGCGCCCACACCCCAGGTGAGGTTGACGATGCCGATGGCGATGCCGTGGCCGAGGTGGGCCCGGTCGGCCCCGTCGGCGCTGAGCGGGTAGCCGACGGCGTAGAGGATCGACTGCACCGGGCCCGCCGCGATCACCACCGCGACGATCAGGGCGACGCCGAGCGGCAGCGCGAGCAGGCCGCTCAGGACAGCAAGGGCGATGCAGGCCCCGGCCGCGAGCGGGATGCGGCCGAATCGGTCGCCGGCGCGCCCGCTCAGGAGGATCGCCACCGCACCGAGCATCGCTCCGACCGAGTACACGGCGCCGATCCCGGACCGCTCGATCCCCTCGGAGGAGAGGTGCAGCGGCACGAGCACCTGGAGCGCGCCGCCGATCACCGAGACGGCGAGGATCATCACCACGCTCGCCAGGATCAGCGACTCCGAGAACGCCGCCGCGATCGCCGCGCGCACGTGCACGTGTCGGCCCGGGTCGGCCTGCGCATCGGGCTCGAAGAGCGCCCACGCCGCCAGCGCCAGCGAGATCGCGGCCACGACCGAGAACGTCGCCTCTATCCCGAACGTGCTCGTGGCGATCCCGCCCACGAACGGGCCGGCGATCACGCCCGCGACCGCCGCCGCGTTCGAGTAGCTGACCGCCTGGCCGCGGCGGTCGGCGGGCGCCCGCGCCGCGACCCAGGCGACGCCCGCTCCCCAGACCGCCGCGTCGCCGACGCCCTGGACGGCCCGCGCCGCCAGGAGCAGCCAGAACGAGCCGGCGAAGCCGAGGCCGAGGGTGGCGGCCGCCATGGCCGCGCCGCCGGCGGCGACCACCCGGCGGGCGCCGATGCGGTCCGCCAGGTGCCCGACGGGGATCGCGACCACCACGACCGAGAGGCTGAACGACGCCACGAGCCACCCGGACTCGACCTTGGTCAGGCCGAGCTCGGCGCGGTAGTGGGGGATGAGCGGGACGATCGCCGACCACAGCGTCAGGTCGACGGCGACGAGCAGCGAGACGAGCGCGATGAGGCGGCGCACGGCGGCCGATCCTATCCGCCCGCGACGCGTTTACCTCCCACAGGATGCGGGCATCTGGCTTCGCATGTGGCTTCTCCTACTTCTCATCCTCGCCGTGCTCATCTTCGGCGTCTGGGGAGCGGTGAAGGTCGCCTTCTGGGTGCTCTTGATCGCACTCGCGGTGGCGGTCGTCGCCGGCTTCCTGGGCCGGGGGCTCTTCGTCCGGCGGTCGAGCCTCTAGCTCGACTACGAGGGCTCGTGGTCGCGCGACTGGAGCGTGTCCATCACGATCTTGCCGCGCGGCGTGAGGCGGACGGTGCGGTCGACATCCGACCCGCCGTTCGCCTCGTCCCATTTGTGGCCGTAGCCGATCAGGCCGCGGTGGAAGAGCGACTTCACGGTGATCGGGGCGCGGGGGAGCCGCTGGGCGAGGTCGCGCATGCTGACGTCGCGGCCTTCGGCCAGCCAGTCCATCACTGCCCGTTGGTTTCGGCTGAGCCGGGGGACCTCGTCGATGTGGTCGGCCTCCGAGATCGGACGCAGAGGGGGCGAGACGACGGCGGGCCCGGAGAGGTCGCCGTTGTGCCCCCAATCGGCCACCGGCTCCGTTTCGTGCCCCCACGCAGATTCCACGTGTCCCGTTTTGCCGTGTCGCCGGCCACGGCGCAAGTCCCCACGAGGTTCCCGAACACAACCTTTACGGCGTTCACGAATACAGGGCTGTAAACGCCCCGGTCCGCGGCCGTTTCCGCAATTACCAGGCGATTCGGCGGCGGCGCGAGGTGAGGACGACGACGGCCTCGGCCAGGGCGGCGACGACGACGATCGCCGCGAGGGCGAGGCAGACCATGACGGGGTTCCTGAGCATCGCCGCAGGATCGCGGCCAAGCGCTTCCGCTGCGATGGGGGTGGCCCGCCGTGAACGGGCGGATAACCCTACGATCGGGTTCCCGTCCGCGTATTGACGCCATTTCCGACCGTCGGTAGGCTGGTAATGGTTGGGGGATGAGAGGGTTTGGGGGATGAGAGGGCGACGGCTACCCATACGACGGGCCACGACCGCGACGTGGCTGGTGCTCGCGCTGCTTGCGGCGCTGCCGGTGGCTGCCCACGCGGAGCCCACCGCACGCGGCTACGAGCCGAATCCCAACCATCTGGGCGTCGTGGTCACGACCGACCTGGTCTACGTCACGTGGACCGACCCGGCCGGCGTGCAGCCGACGAACGTCTACACGTACCGCGGCGACGGCTCGTCATGCCCGACCGGCGCGTCGGATGGGACGCTGATCGGCGGCACGTCGGTCACCAACCACATGATCGACAGCACCGTGCAGGCCGGAAGCTCGTACTGCTACACGGTGCTCCTGGCCAACTCGGCCGGGGCGATCGTCAAGGTCGGGAGCACCGGGGTCGTTCCGGTGCCGGACCTGAACGCGCCGCCGCCGGCCCCGGTTCCCAGCTCGGCACCCGCGCCGCAGCCTGCGGCGGCGGCCGCGAGCGGTCTCGACAAGACCCAGAAGAAGGCGATCGTGGGCTCGGCCGGCGGGCTTCTGGCGGCCGCCCTGCTCGTCGTCATCGTGCGGCTCCTGCGCCGGCCGCGGCCCGCCGACGCCCGCCCCGTCTGGGGCACCGAGATCCGGATGACCTTCACCGGGCTCTCGGCGTCGGCGCTCATCATCCCGGCCGTCATCGCCCTGGCCTGGGTGCTCGTCGTGACCGCAGTGGTGGTGTTCCGGTAGGCGGATGCAGGACCCCGCTCTCATCCGAGGCATGACCCGCCGCCGGCTCTCGCGGCGCGAGCTGCTCGTGCGCGGCGCCGCCGGCGCGCTGGCGATCTCGCCGCTCGCGGCGGCGTGCGGGGGAAGCTCCGCGAAGACGCCCGCCAAGGTGGGGGATCCGACCTGGTGGAAGGAGCAGCGGCCCACCGGCGAGCTCGTCTTCGCGAACTGGCCGCTCTACATCGACTACCGCAACTGGCTGAAGGACCGGCCGACGCTGAACGACTTCTCCCGCCAGTCCGGCGTCATGGTCACCTACGAGGAGATCATCGAGAACAACGCCCAGTTCGCCGGGAAGATGGCCCGGACGCTGGCCTCGGGCCGCGCCACCGGCTACGACCTGGTCGTCCTCACGAACAGCTGGCAGCTCACCCAGCTCGTCGACAAGGGGTACCTGGTCCCGCTCGACCACTCCCAGCTCGGGAACTTCGCCCGCTACGCCAGCCCGCTCGTCAAGAGCCCGGCGTACGACCCCGGCAACAAGTACACGGTGGCCTGGCAGTCCGGCTTCACCGGCATCGCGTACGACTCCCGGCGGATCGACCGCAACACGATCACGAGCGTCCACGACCTGTGGAACCCGTCGTATGCGGGCCGGGTCGGGATGATGACCGACCTGAACGACTTCGGGAGCGCCGGCCTGCTCTACATCGGTGCGGACGTCACGAGCTCCACGGAGGACGATTGGCACCGGGCAGGGGAGGCGCTCCAGCGCCAGAAGGATGCGGGCATCGTGCACCACTACTACGACCAGCGCTACATCGACGCGCTCGAGCGTGGCGACATCTGGATCACGCAGGCCTGGTCGGGAGACGTCTTCCAGGCCCGGGCGAGCGGCTCTCCGCACCTCGAGTTCGTCGTGCCCGAGGAGGGCGTGATGCACTGGACGGACAACATGATGATCCCGATGCACGCCGCCAACCCGCAGAGTGCGATCATGTGGATGGACTTCTACTACCAGCCCGCCGTCGCCGCACGCGTGGCGGACTGGGTGAACTACATCACGCCCGTGCCCGACGCCAAGGCCATCATCGCAACGAACCTCGACGACCCGGCGGTCGCCGACAGCCCGCTCGTCTTCCCGACGTCGGACATCACCGCGCGCGATTACCGGGTGTTCTCGAGCCAGCAGGAGTCGGATACCTGGAACGGGATCTTCGGCTCTATCGCCACGAACGCCTGATTCGGCCCCTCATGCGCCATCGCACCCCGCCACCGTCCGATTTACGCCACTTCGGGCGCGACGCTACGCCAAACCGGGGATGGCGGCCCGATCGGAAGAGCGGGAGGATCGTCCGTGTGACGACGGATCGGCGCTCACGAGGCCTCGCCCGTCAGATCGCCCGGGGTGCGATCGAGGGCGACTCGGTCCGGCTCCACGGCGCGATCGTGGCCACGCTCGAGCTCTACACGATCGCCGACGCCGCGAGCTACGTGTTCGACACCGCCATCGAGGGGCTCCTCGACAGGCCGGCGCCGCGTCGGGTCGCCGAGGCGGCGATCCAAAGCCACACGACGGCGTACCGCCACGAGGGCATCGCCGGCCGCCGCCGTGCGCTGGCCGCCAGGCGGGCGGAGACCGGGGCGAAGGCCGCCGGCACCGCCAGATAGCTAGTAGGGCTCGTCGATCAGCGCGTCGAGCGTTGCGGCGACGTGGCCCGCGAGCGCCTGGCTCGTGCGCTCGGCCTCTTTGCGCCAGTACCGGCGCGAGAGCCACCCGTGGGTCGGGTCGCCGGCCTCGTCGGCGGCCGTGCGGGCGGCCTCGGCCGAGACCATGATCCGCATCACCGCCGGGGCGGTGCGGTTCGTGTCGAGCACGAGGCGAAAGCGCGAGACGAGCTCGGAGAACGCGGCCTCGTCCAGCGCGACCTGTGAGCGCATGTCCCCGACCGTGGTGTCGATGACCTCGAGGTTCAGATCGGCGTTCTCGTAGGCGTCGCTTGCGGCCAGCGCAAGCGCCACGGACTCGTAGCGGTGACCCATTCCGGTAAATATCGGCTCGTCGAGCGCAGTTCTTGACCCTGATTCGGCGCGTTCGGCGGCGAGCGCCTACCATGGACCCCCGTGCAGGACTCGACGACCACCGAGCGGCTCGGAGAAGGCGAGGTCGAGCGGGAGCTCGAGGCCCATCGGTCGGAGCTCACCGGCTACTGCTACCGGATGCTGGCGTCGCCCTTCGAGGCGGAGGACGCCGTCCAGGAGACGTTCATCCGCGCCTGGCGGGCCTATGGCCGCTTCGAGGGCCGCTCGTCGCTTCGCTCGTGGCTCTACCGGATCGCGACCAACGTGTGCCTCGACATGCTGAGCGGCAGGGAGCGGCGGGCCCGGCCGATGGACCTCGGCCCGGCCGTCGACCCCGACCCGGCCCATCTCAACACCCTCTCCGAGGCGACGTGGGTCCAGCCAGTTCCCGACGGCATGGTCGTTCCGGAGGGCGACCCGGCCGACGTCGCGGTGGCACGCGAGAGCATCAAGCTCGCGTTCATCGCCGCCCTCCAGCACCTGCCGGCGCGGCAGCGGGCGTCGCTCATCCTGTGCGACGTCCTGCGCTGGAAGGCGAGCGAGGTCGCCGAGCTGCTCGACTCGAGCGTCGCGTCCGTGAACAGCGCCCTCCAGCGGGCCCGCGCCACCCTCGCGGACGTCGATGCCGCTCCGGGCGATCCGCGCCCGCCGCTCGACGAGGCCGACAAGGCCCTGCTCGAGCGGTATGTCGAGGCGTTCGAGCAGTACGACATGGCGGCGCTCGCGTCGCTCATCCAGGAGGACGCGACCCAGTCGATGCCCCCGTACGACATGTGGCTCGCCGGCCGCGAGCACATCTTCGCGTGGTGGATGGGGCCGGGGATCGGCTGCAAGGGCTCGCGCGTCCTTCCGGCACCCGCCGCGTGCGGTTCGCCGGCGTTCGGGCAGTACAAACCCGATCCGAACGGCGGCTACGAGCCGTGGGCGCTTCAGGTGCTCGAGCTCTCAGGCGGGCGGATCGCCGAGTTCACCTTCTTCCTCGACACCGAGACGCTCTTCCCGCTCTTCGGGCTGCCGCCAAGGCTCGATCCCTAGCGCACCTGCCACGCCGACGAACGCGAGCAGGTCGAGCAGGTCGTCGGCCGCGCCGCGCACCTCGAGCCGGCGGCCCATCCGCCGCGCCGCGAGCTGGATGCGTGCGAGGGCGTCGACGGCAGCGCCGTCGGCCGGGAGCGCCGCGACGTCGCAGAGCGCGACGTCCGCCCCCGTGGCCTCGAGCAGGGCGGCGACGTCCCCGCAGAGCGCGGGCACGTCGGCACGGGCGATCGGCCCGGCGACTGCGAAAGCGACTGTGGTCGGCCGCGCGGACGGCATCTGGAAGGTTGGACGCCCACGGCGGCGGGAACTCATCGGCAGGCGACCGATGAGTTTCGGCGCAATCCCTCGTCTACCCCTTCGAGACCGACCTCGAAAGGACTGATTCCCCCGATGACCATGACCGACCGCAACCGATGGCTCGCGCTCTACGTGCTCTGCTTGGCGAGCCTCATGATCGTGCTCGACGCGACCATCGTGAACGTGGCGCTGCCGTCGATCCGCGAGGATCTCGGGTTCTCGCAGACGTCGCTCGCGTGGGTCGTGAACGCTTACCTGCTCACCTACGGAGGCTGTCTGCTCCTCGGCGGACGCCTCGGCGACCTGTTCGGCCACAGGCGCTTGTTCCTGATCGGCATCTCGCTCTTCACGCTCGCCTCGCTGGCGTGCGGCGTGGCGACGAGCCAGGCGTTCCTGATCGCCGCGCGCTCCGTCCAGGGCGTCGGCGGGGCGATCGCCTCGGCGGTGTCGCTCTCGCTCATGATGACCCTCTTCACCGAGCCCGCCGACCGGGCCAAGGCCATGGGCGTCTTCGGCTTCGTGGCCGCCGGCGGCGGCAGCATCGGCGTGACGCTGGGCGGGATCCTGACCGACTCGCTCGACTGGCACTGGATCTTCCTCGTCAACTTCCCGATCGGCATCGCGGTCGTCGCCCTGTCGCTCAAGCTCCTGCCGTCAGCCCGGATCGAGGGCGCGGCCGTCAAGCTGGACGTGGCCGGCGCGATCACCGTTACGTCGGCGCTCATGCTGGCCGTCTACGCCATCGTGAACGGCAACCAGAACGGGTGGACGTCGGCGCAGACCCTCGGCATGCTCGGCGCGGCGGCCGTGCTGCTCGCCGTGTTCCTCGTGATCGAGTCCCGCGTCGCGTCGCCGCTCATGCCGCTTCGGCTCTTCCGCCTTCGCAACCTCGCGACCGCGAACGTGGTTGGGATCCTGTGGGCCGCGGCGATGTTCGCGTGGTTCTTCCTGGCCGCCCTGTACATGCAGCTGGTGCTCGGCTACACGCCGCTCGAGGTGGGTCTGGCCTTCCTGCCCGCCAACCTGATCATGGGCGTGTTCTCGCTGGGCCTCTCCGCCAAGCTCGTCATGCGGTTCGGCATCCGGGCTCCGCTCGCCGTCGGGCTCGTGCTCGCAGCCGCAGGCATGGTGCTCTTCGTGCGCGCGCCCGTCGACGGCAGCTTCGTCGTCGACGTGCTGCCCAGCATGATGCTGCTCGGCCTGGGCGCCGGGACGGCCTTCAACCCGGTGCTGCTCGCGGCGATGAGCGACGTCGACCAGAGCGAGGCCGGGCTGGCGTCCGGCGTCGTGAACACGTCCTTCATGATGGGCGGCGCGGTTGGCCTCGCGGTGCTCGCCAGCCTGGCGCAGTCGCGGACGGAGTCCCTGCGGGCCTCCGGCGACGGCGTCCTGACGGCGCTGACCGGCGGCTACCACGCGGCGTTCCTGCTCGGCGCGGTGTTCGCACTCGCCGCCGCCGCGCTGGGCGCGTTCCTCCTGAACCCGGGGCCGCAGTACGCGGGCGCGGGGCACGAGGGCGCCCACATGGGCGAGCCGATCACGGACGCGGAATAGCAGCCGCGGCCTTGAAGGAACCGGGCGGGTTCCGTAAACTGTCAACCTCGCTCGAGCTCGCGCCCGACACGGGGCTCGAGCGCGCCGCGTCTCTGCCGCCAGACCGACCACCGGGTCTGCACTGTGCTCGCAGGTGCCGTCGTCCTTCCCACCTGGCGGCCGGGGCGCGGCGGCCTGCTGCTGGCTGGAACGTTCTGGCAGGCCAGGGCTTGACGCGCGCCCCGACCGCCCGTGCAATAGCTGTAGGGCACGGTCGCAGCGCGTCAAGGGAGGAAGTTGTGGCAGAGGACGCCCCCGTGAAGGTTGGACGGTTCCGCAGAAGGAGAAGGTCGATGACGATGACAGACGAGACCCAGCAGTCTCGGCGCGATCCGCTCGTCGAGCACGTCGTGCCGCTCCTCGCCAAGGCGATGGCGAGCACGCAGGACACCGAGGAGCTGTGGGGCTACCTGCAGGAGCGCGTCGAGGCGGAGTGCCGCCGGATGGAGGACGACGCGGTCCGCGAGGCGCTCGAGCCGCTGGGAGATCGCTTCCCGATGGAGACACTGGCCCGCGTGGCCGCCGCCATGGCGCAGCAGTCCATGAACGACGCCCAGGTCGCCTAACGCATTCGGCGGCCGGCGGCCGTTCGCACAGGCGCCGGCGGAAGGCGCCGATTGAGATCATGGCGCCCTCCGCCGGCTGGGCCGTTCAGCGCACTGCGAGCCCTGCGCCGCCCGCCGGGAGGCTCCCCGCGGACCCGGCGTGACGCAGTGTTCCACCCGCGCCGATCCGGAACGCCTGGACGCGGCCCACGCCGCCGAGGAGCACGTACAGGAGGTCGCCGCGAGGAGTGATCGCCTCGTCGGCGGGCTTGCTGCCGGCGCCGGTGTCACCCGCCGCGCCGTCGAGGAGCGAGATCCCGCCATGCTCGATCCGGTACGCGGAGACAGTCCCGCTCCCGGTGTTCGCCGTGAAGGCCAAGCGGGAGCTCGGCGTCACGGCGACCCAGCAGGCCGCCTGCTGGTGGTTCTCGATTGCGGCGGACGTCGCCGTGAGAGCACCCGATCCGGCAACGGAGTAGGACGTTGCGCCGCTGCTCGGCGGGATGCTGGCGTCGGACACGACCAGCGCTCCGCTGTGCGCGAACGCGAACCCGAAGGGGGTGCTGCCGACCGACGGATGCGAGACGGCATGCGCCAGAGCGCCGCGCTTGCGGACCCGGAGCGTGTCGATCGTGCTCGACGTCTTGTTGGTGACGACGAGGACGTTCCCGCTCGGGTTCAGCGCGACCTCTGCCGGGTCCTTGTCGGCCGCGGTGAGGTGCCGCCAGGCGCCGCTGATCCGGGTGATGCCGGCCCCGGTGACGTGGAACCCGACCACGCTTGGCCGGCTTCCAGCGTTCAGGATGTACACCCGGCCGCCGCCGACGGCGACGCTGATCGGGAGGTCACCGCCCGAGCGCACGACCTGGAGGCGATGCAGGCGTGCCCCGGACACCCGGAAGACGGACAGGGTGTCGCTGCCCGCGTTCACCGCATAGAGGCGGCGGCCGTCGGGGCTGAGGGTGAGCGCGCCCTGCGATCCGAGACCCGCGCCCGTGCCGCGGCCGCCGGTCGCGAATGTGTGCCGCGGGCCGAGGTGCCCGTTGGCGTCGCGATGGAAGGCGATCACCCTGTTGCCGCTGCTGCCGTTGGAAAGCGCGAAGACGGCGCCGCCCGAATGCGCCAGGGCACTTGCCGGAAACAGGAGTCCTGCCATCCCCAGCAGGACCGCGATGGCTCGCTTCATGATGTCTCCTCCTCAACTCGTGGTGTCGCTGCAGGCTAGGACCCAGTCCTTATGGAGGTCTTTCGCGATCCTTACAAGACGCGGAATTCGCAATACGGGCACAGCGCCCGGCGCGTGCGGGAGGCGATACTGGGGTCGTGGACCCGATGCTGTCTCCGAAGATCCTCGTCGTCGACGACGAGCCGATCGTGCGTGACGTGGTCTGCAGGTACCTGGAGCGAGAGTCGTTTCGGACCGTCGCGGCGGCCGACGGCGACGAGGCATTCCGCGTGCTGCGATCTGAGGACGTCCAGCTCGTCGTCCTCGACGTGATGCTGCCCGGTCAAGGCGGGCTCGAGGTCTGCCGCTGGATCCGGGCCCGGTCCGACACACCGGTCATCATGCTCACCGGCCGCGCCGAGCTCACCGACAGGATCGTGGGGCTCGAACTGGGCGCCGACGACTACGTGACGAAGCCCTTCTCGCCCCGCGAGCTCGTCGCCCGGATCCGGACCGTGCTGCGCCGGGCCGGCGGCTCGGCGAGCACGGAAGGCCGGATCGAGCTCGCCGACCTCGTCGTCGATCCCGCCACTCGCGAGGTGCTCGTGTCGGGCGAGCTCGTCGAGCTCACCGTGCGGGAGTTCGACCTGCTCGAGTTCCTGTGCCGCCACCCGCGGCAGGTGTTCTCGCGCGACCAGCTGATGGACACCGTCTGGGGCGACCGGTCGGCGAGGGACACGGGCACCGTCACGGTCCATGTCCGCCGGCTCCGGGAGAAGCTCGAGCTCGACCCCTCACACCCGCAGCGGTTCCAGACGGTGTGGGGCGTGGGCTACCGGTTCGTGCCTTGACCGCGGTCGCCGCCCTTGCCAGCGGTTTGGCGTTCCTCCTGGGAGCGGTGATCGCGGTGGCCGCCCGGACGCCACGGACGCTTCGGGCGCAGCTCGTGGTCTTCGCCGTCGCGATGCCGCTTGTCCCGTTGGCGGTCGTGCTCGCATCCGGCGCCGTGATGTTCGACTCCGGGCACGACCTCGCCGTGCTGGGGGTGGCGGCGGCGTCCTCGACTGCGGCCGTGATCGGCGCGCTGCTGTTCGCCCGGTCGATCGCCGCGGGCCTGGCCCAGCTGCGGCAGACCGCGCTCGGTCTCGCCGCGGGCAGGCTCGATCTGCGGGCGCCGGAAAGCTCGACCGCCGAGCTCTCCGACGTCGCCGACGCCCTGAACGAGATGGCGCAGAACCTGGAGCGCCTCTTCGACGTGCGCCGCGAGCTCGTCGCCTGGGCCAGCCACGACCTGCGCACTCCGCTCTCCGCGCTGCAGGCGATGCTGGAGGCCATCGACGATGGGCTTGTCCCGCCGGAGCATTACCTCCCGGCCATCCACGAGCAGGTCATGGCCATGGTGGTCCTGATCGACGATCTCTTCGAGCTTGCGCAGCTCGACGCCCGAACCGTCTCGCCGGATGGAGAAGCCGCGCTGCATCCGGTGATCGAGGCCACCCTGCGCGGCCTTCAGGCCGAGGCCGTGGCCCGACGGGTGCGGCTCGAAGCCCGGCTCCCGTCCGGGCTCCCGGACGTCCGGTGCGCGCCGAGCAGCGTCGAGCGCGTGCTCCTCAACCTGTTGACGAACGCTCTCCGGCACACGCCGTCGGACGGCTCCGTCGCGGTCGTGGCGCACAGCGCCGCCGACGCGCCGGAGGTCGTCGTGACGGTGGAGGACACCGGAGACGGCCTCTCGCAGCAGGCACTCCAGCGCATGTTCGACAGGTTCTGGCGCGCGGACGGTGCGCGCCGCAGGGACGGCGGGGGCGCGGGCTTGGGACTCGCGATCGCACAGGGGCTCGTGGAGCACCACGGCGGCCGGATCTGGGCTGAGAATCGCGCCGGAGGAGGGGCGAGCGTCAGCTTCACGCTCCCGGCCGCGCGGGTGTGACATCCGACCTGCGCGGGCGGGTCGTCGATCTCGCTAGCCTCGCAGTCGTCGGGAAGCGACGACCCGTGGGGGTTCTGTGAGCGAGTACACCGTGGCACAGATCGACGAGATCGACGAGATCGACGACGGCCGCTGCCCGTGGCGGCCCGTGCGGCATCACTTCGGCATCACCTCGTTCGGCGTGAACGCCTTCACGGCCAAGAACGCCGGCGACCGGATCATCAACGAGCACGACGAGGAGGGCGAGCACGAGGAGCTCTACCTCGTCCACGCCGGCCGGGCCCGCTTCGAGCTCGACGGCGAGCAGGTTGACGCCCCGGCGGGGACGTTCGTCTTCGCCGAGCGCGGCGTCAAGCGCACGGCCTTCGCCGAGGAGCCGGGGACGACGCTTGTCGCCTTCGGCGGCGAGCCCGGCAAGGCGTACCACGCGGCCGGCTACGAGCTGTGGGCGCCGCTCAATCCGCTCTATCAGGAGGGCAAGTACGCCGAGGCGGCCGATCGCGGCGGCGAGCTGGCCGACGCGCATCCGGAGTACGGGGAGCTGGCCTACAACGTGGCGTGCTGCGAGAGCCTGGTCGGACGGAAGGCCGATGCGATCCGCCATCTACGCATCGCGATCGAGGCTCACGAGCCGCTGCGGGCGTTCGCGGCCGAGGACACCGACCTCGAGGCGCTCCGCGAGGAGCCGGAATTCAAGGAGCTGGTCGGCCCGGGCTAGCCTCGCACGACGAAGTCCGCGGTCCAGACGCAGGCCCCCGTGTGCCCGGCGAACCGGCCGCAGTCCCGGCCGATCCCGACCCAGCGGTAGGCGGGGGAGAGCATGATGGCCCGATGGGTCGGGCTCTTGAGCCACGCGGCCACGGTCGCCGCGGCGGTCGCTCGTGACCCGACGCCCCACGCGAGGGTCTCGCCGCCCCGCCACCAGTGCCCGTTCACGAATCCCGACCGGAGTATCCGGTACGTGATCGTCGAGCCCATGGGGCTGGTGTGGGCGAAGTAGTTGCGCGTCATCATGTCCGCCGAGTGCCGCAGCGCGGCCGACCGCAGCGCCCGTGCGCCGAGGACCTTCGGAATGCCGTAGGAGGTGCGGACGGCGTTGATGGCGTGCAGGAGCTCCTTCCGTGGCGGCGTGGTCGCCGCGGATGCGGCCCCGCTCGAGGCCAGCACTGCCCAGAGCGCGAGCCCACAGAGGACGACACGGACCATGCAGCGGCGCATGGGAACACCTCCCTGTTGTACGGCGCGTCCCCTGCGGCTGGAGCCGGGACGCCCAACGACCACCCCGTCATATCCGCGGCCAGGTGCCGCGTGTGACATCGGACGCTATGGGGCGGCGGCGCTCCGGTCATCCCCCAAAAGTGGTATTGCGATCAACCGCCGCCGCAGCCGGCCGGGTCGCCGCCGGCCGCCCAGGCGACGCCGGCGGCGAGGAGCACGACCAGCGTGGTGAGCACGGCGACGGCGGCGATCCGAAACGCGATCCGGCTTCGGCCGCCTGCCGCTCGGCGATCCGCGAGCAGCCAGACGCCCCGGGCCGATACGATCGTGGCGGCCGCCCAGCCGGCGACGATCATGTCGGTGAGCGCTCCCCAGTGATGCGCGAAGACGAGCGCCGTCGCGAGGAGCGCCATCGACGCGACGCCGCAGCCCGATGCCCGGATCAGCCCGGGCGGGCTACGCCGCCAGCCGCTCGGCCAGGTAGCGCAGCGCGACCGGGTAGCGGTAGCCGATGTTCATGTGCGTGCCCTCGAACAGCTCGAAGTGGACGTCCGTGACGCCGATGCCTGCGAGCGCCGACCGGAAGGCCTCGGCGCCGAGGTCGAGGTAGTACTCGTCGCCCGTGCCGGCATCGATGTAGATCGCCCGCAGCGAGCGCAGGGCGTCGGCGTGGCGCGGCACCATCCGCACCGGATCCCACGCGAGCCAGCGCTCCCACACCTCGGGGACGAGCTCGCCGGTGGCAAGGTCGAACGGCAGGCGCACGGTGCCGTCCACGTCGGCCGAGTAGCAGGCGGCCATGCCGTAGGTGTTCAGCAACACGTCGTCGCTCGTGCGCGTGAACGGAAGCCGGCTGCGGAAGTCGGCGACGAAGCGCTCGTACGATCCGTCGTAGTGATCGCGCAGGAGGCGCACGCACGGTGCGAAGTCGCGGGCGTAGCAGGCCTCGAAGAGCGCATCGCCGGCGTGCGTCGCCAGACCGCCCCACAGGTCGGGCCGCAGCATCGGTGTGATCATCGCCCCGTATCCGCCGCTCGACTTGCCCGCGATGCCGCGGTGCGCGCTGCTCGCGAGGGTGCGGTAGCGCGCGTCGACCCACGCGACCACCTCGTCGCAGAGGTAGGTGTGGTAGCGGCCAGTGGCGGGGGAATCGACAAACTGGCTGCCGCCGAGCGACGTCCAGCAGTCGACGAAGACCACCAGGCAATGCGGCGTCGCGCCGTCCGAGAAGAGCTCGTCGACCGACTCGGTGAAGAGCGGCCGCATGGGGCTGCGATTGCGCCACATGTCGAGCTGGCCGGTGAAGCCCTGGATGACGTAGACCGACGGGTAGCGCCGGGCCGGGTCGTCGTCGTAGCCGGGCGGCGTGTACACCCAGAGCGGCCGCTCGTGGGGATCGCCGAGCGGGTTTCCGCGCAGCGCCGTGCTCGCGATCACGTGCTCGTCCAGGCGGCCGCGCAGCCGCCGCCCCCACGGCGCTTCAAGCACGGTTGACCTCTCGGCTGCCCATCCCCGCGAGTCTATCGGCAGCGCGCGCACGGCAGACTACGCGGGGATGGACGAGTCCACGCTCGCGCCGAACACAAACCGGGAACGCATCGTGAGCCGGCTGGCCGACGTCCATCTCGAGGGCCGGCGGGCGCGACCACGCTCACTGATGCGGCGTCTTACCCTCTCTATCTGCTCTCCCGTCAACGCGGGCTGGGCGCGCCGCTATCTCGCGAGCCGGGTGAGCGTCCAGTGCAGGCCTGTGCCGGCGAGCGCCAACGCGGGCGCCCAGACCACGGCGATGACGCCCAGAGCCGACAAGCCGTACATGAACTGGCCGGCGACGGCCATCGCGAGACAGAGCACCGAGCCAAGCGACACGCATCCGGTTCAGACGACCTTGAAGACCTGGCCAGGTGTCGCGGCGTGCATACAAGGGTCTATCGGCAGGGTCCGGCTCGGCGTGAACCGGCACCCCGCGCGTGCGCTGGCATGGCCCGCGGATGGTCGCGGATGTGGCCGGGTATCTATGCAGCCGGGCAGGCACCGCGCTACCGTGTTGATCGGAGGTCGGTTTGGCCGCGAGGAGGGGCGAGGTCATGGGGTTGTGGAAGGCAGCGCTCGGCGCGTCGGCGGTGCTTGCCGCCGGAGCCGGCGCCCTCGCCGTTCCCGCTGCCGGTGCGACCGTTCCGCCGGCCGAGCGGGCCTCGGCGACCGCCGTCGCGATCCTCAGTCCGGCAGGGCGCGAAGCGGGCGGCATCCCGACGCTGTTCGCGTGGGAGGCGCCGGTCCATCTGCACGGCTACCGCTTCCCCGACGACGGCTCGCTCCTTCAGATCGGTCACGTCACGGCCTCGGCGGAGCGCGGATCCGACGCGGAGGTCGGGGCGACCGGCGCGGTCGTGCTCAGGTCGGTCGAGCTCTTCGGCGGCATCCTCCAGGTCGATGTCGTCCGCGCCCGCGCGTCGCTCAGCGCGAGCGACGGCACGCTCGCCGACGGATCCGGCTCACACGTCCTCCGCGTCCGTCTGGACGGCGACCCGGTCGAGCTCGTCCCGGGCAAGAAGCTCTGGGTCAAGGCGTGGGGCTACGCGGTGGTCGACGACCCCGTCGTCCGCACCGACGCCACCAGCGCCGGCAACACGCTCACCGGCCTTCGGCTGCACCTGACATCGCCGCACGCGGGGCTCCCCGCCGGGACGGACATCGTCCTCGGGCGCGTCCACGCCGACCTCGACCACATCCCGCCCGCGCCCGCTTCCGATCCGGGTGGATCCGGCGGGAGCGGTCAGACGGGCACGGTGCCCGACCGGCGGGCGAAGCTGCCGCGGACGCACCACCGCCGGCACGCTCCCACGTCGCCCCGCCGCGGCACGCATCAGGGGAATTCAGGCGGGCGCCGCCATCACCATGCGCCGCCGTCGCCCGCCCCCGTCATCCATCCCCCGACCCCGCCGCTCGAGGCGGCCCAGGGCACCGGAGCGCGCGCGAAGATCGTGCGCTCGGCCCTGGCCCAGGTCGGCTGGCCGTACGTCTGGGGCGGCGAGAGCCGCACCGAGGGCGGCTTCGACTGCTCCGGCCTCGTCGACCATGCGTACGCCGGGGCCGGCTACCAGCTTCCCGGCCGCCCGACGGCGGACGTCCTCTGGGCGATGTCCGTCCCGCTCAAGCCGGCCGATCTGCGGCCCGGCGATCTGGTGTTCCTCGGTGCCCGCGCGGGGCTCGTCCACCACGTCGGGCTGTACGCAGGGGGCGGTTGGGTCATCGCGGCGCCGCATCAGGGCGCCCTCGTGGAGGTCGAGCCGCTGGCCGCCGTTCCGTGGGACGGCTTCGGCCGCATCCTCAAGGCGCCGCGCGGCCGGATCCTGAGCGCCCGCATCCTCGCGGGCGGCGACCGGAGGGCGGTCATCCAGCCGAGGCATGAAGCACGAGCGACGTCGGGTGCGGTCAGCGCGGCCGCTGCGGCGCCGGCAATTGCGACCACGACTGCCCGCCGGCGATCGGCCGCGCCATCGGTCCCGCCGCCTGCTCCCCCGAAGCGCCGGCATCAAGGCGATCGGCTGGCCGTGCTCCCGCGCGAGGAGTTCCGCCAGTGGGCGGTCAGCCTGCTCGCAAGCTTCCGCGGCGCCGGTCGCTGAGCGGACCGACAACCCGTTAGACAGCCTCGGTGATCGGGACGGCCAGATTCGAACTGGCGACCCCCTGCTCCCAAAGCATATGGAACCGCTTGCTACGGCTTCGCGACGGTTCGGGATCGTCCTTCAAGGAGCCGGATTCGAGCCTTTCCACCGGCCGCGGCTTCACCGCCGTTCGTCCCGGTTCGCGCTGCTTCTGTGTCAGGAACGTGTCATTGCATCACGGCCCTCGAGGGGCCGAGATGCCGGCGTCGTGGGAAGGTAACGCGAGCCGAGAGTGACGAGCGTTCAGATCAGTTGCTGACCGCCGTCGATGTCGTAGGTGCCGCCTGTGAGTGCGGTGTTAGCCATCAGGTGGACGGCCAGCCCGGCGATGTCCTCCGGCCCGATCACGCGGCGGACCGGCAGGGTCGCCCGCAGCTCTTCGCGGCGGGCGTCCAGCTGGTCGCCGAGCAGCCGTGCCGACAGCGCCGTGTCCACGAAGCCGGCCGCGATCAGGTTCACCCGGATGGGCGCCACCTCGAGTGCGAGGTTCCTGATCAACGCGGGCTCCGCGGCTGCCAGCGCACCGGCGACCGTCAGCCCCACGGCCGGCCGCGGCGCGGTACCGCCCACGAACAGCAGGGTGCCGCCCGCCCGCACCTTGCCGACAGCGTGGCGTGCGACCCGGATCGGCAGCCACAGGTGATGCTCCGCCTCGCGGTGCGCCTGTTCGAGGTCGATCTCCGCCAGCGGCGCGTAGTAGGCGCCGGCGGCGGTCACCAACGCATGATCGACCGGCGCCGGCAGCTCGTCGAAGAAGCGCTCGAGCGCATCCGGGTCGGTGGCGTCGAACGCGGCGCTGCTGCGGGCGCCCAGCTCCTGCGCGGCCTGTTCGAGGCGGCCTGGGTCGCGGGCGGCGAGCACGACGTCCGCTCCCTCGGCGCGGGCGCGCCGGGCGGTCTCCAGTCCGATGCCGGCGCTGCCGCCGATCAGGACGACGGTCTGGCCGAGCAGCTGCGGCTTCTGGTTGGCAGCGGCGACTGACGCTTCGGTGCTCATGGTCCCTCCAATCAGGACGCCGGCTGTGGTTCGCGGACGGGCACGCAGCCGTGGTGTGGTGCCTGCAGCGCGAGGAGCGGAGCCGGCGCGCGGTCGTCCGAGACGAACGCCGCGGTGATCAGCGCGGCCAGCATCGAGGCGCCGGCCAGCGCGACCATCGCCGGCTGGTAGCCATCCACCAGCGCGTCGGTGAAGCTGGTGCCGACGGTGACACCGATCAGCGCCGGCACCACTCCGACGCGATGGCGGCGCCCACCCGCGAAGCGGCGTCGTTGATGGCGGCCGCCTCGCCGAGATCGGCATCGCCGACGGCGGCCAGCACGGCCGCGGTGAGCGGTGTCACCGACAGCCCGAGGCCGAGTCCCCACAGCAGCGCGCCGGGCAGCACCCCGCGACATATCCCGACCCGGCCTCGGCCGTCGAGAACGCCGAACGCTGCGGCCATGGCCACCATCCCGGCGACCATGAGCCAGCGGGGGCCGACGCGGGCCACCAGTACGCCGCTCAGCGGCGACAGCCACGAACACCGCCGACCCGGGGATCAGCACCGCGCCGGACTCGCGAGGCCGAGTAGCCGAGCTGCAGCTGGCACTGAAGCACGAGCAGGTAGGCGGCGGCGTTGAGCGCGCCGTAGTAGACGACGGTGGTCACGTTGATCGCGTCGAACTGGCGCGAGTGAAACAGGGATAGACGGAGCATGGGCGCGCTGCCGCGCGCTCGGCCGGCACGAAGACGATCAGCGAGGCCACCCCGATCGGCCGCCGCGATCAGCACCGGGCGTTGTCCCAGCCGGAGGCCGGGCTCTCGGTGAGCGCGTAGATGACGCCGCCGAGGCCGACAGCGGCCAAAACGCCCCCGCGATGTCGAGCGAGAGCGGCCGCGCGCCTCGCCGATCTCCGGAACGTACCGGAGCACGATCAGGGCGGCCAGGATCAGCGGCAGGTTGAGCAGGAACACCGCACCGCCACGACGCGTGGTCGACCAGCCACCCGCCAGCGTACGGGCCGACCGTGGTGCCGAGTCGTGGCCAGCCCGGCCCAGATCCCGATGCGCGGGCCCGGTCGCCGGGCGCGCAGCTGCCGTTGAGCAGCGCCAGGCTGCTCGGGACGACCATCGCCGCGCCGGCTCCCTGCAGGACCCGCGCCGCCGATCAGTGCCCCCAGGCCGACGGCGCGACCGCGCACAGCCGCGAGGCCCCCAGCATCACCAACAGCCCGGCCGCCAGCACCCGCCGCCGCCCGAAATGATCGGCCAGGGCGCCCGACGAGCAGCAGCAGCGCGGCGACCGCCAGCAGATATCCGGTCAGCGTCCACTGCAGGCCCGCGACGCTGGCGTGCAGGTCGCGGCCGATGGCCGGCACGGCCACGTTGACCACGTTCGCGTCCAGGAAGCCGACCATTGTGGCGAGGACGGTGGCGGCGACCACGGCGGCCCCGCTGCCGCTGCGAAGCGGCGTCAGAGACCTCGACCGCGGCCGGCGGATCGGCCGGGCGGCCGTCACCGGCGGGCCGCCGCCAGCGCCGAGTCACGCTCATGTTGACGCCCCGACCTCCAACCGCGCGGCAGCGATCTCCGTGCGCAGCGCCTTCAGCGCCTCGATGTAGATCTCCGAGAAGGTCGGGAACGGCTGGATGATGTCGCGCAGCACCTCCACCGGCACCCGGGCCCGGATGGCGAGCGTGGCCTGCTGCAGCCACTCGCCCGCTTCCGGGCCGAGCGCGTACGCGCCGGTCAGCCGCTCGCCGTCGGTGAGCAGCGTCAGGAACCCGTGCGACTCGGCATAGGCGCGGGTGTAGGTCGCCGTCTTGGCGATCCCGGTCAGCGGCGCAGTGGCGCTGAACGGCGCCTCGGTGGCGCCCACCGCGGCCGCCTGCGGGTCGGTGTAGACGACGCCGCGGCACGGCCTCGTAGTTGGCCTCGCGCGGCTCGCCGAGGATGTTGGCCGCGACGATCTGGCCCTGGTACTTGCCGACTGGGTCAGCGGCCAGACGCCGGTGACGTCGCCGATCGCCCACAACCGCTCCCCGGCACGCATGTGAGCATCGACCTCGATTCCGCGGTCGGTTCGGGTCGATGCCGACCGTCTCCAGGCCGATGTCGGCGCACGCGCGGCCGCCTCCCGGTTGCCACCAGCAGGTGGTCGCCGCGCTCGCTACGCCCGTTGCCCAGCTCCAGCACGTAATCCGTGCCCTCGCGCCGGGCGGCGGTGGCGTGGATGTCCACCACGAGCTCGATGCCGTCGCGCCGCAGCTCCTCGCCGAGCGCCTCGCCCAGCGGCGCGGCCTCGCGCGCCAGCACGTGCCCGACGGCCTCGATGAGCACCACTTCGCCGCCGAGGCGGCGTATGGCCTGCGCCATCTCGACCCCGACCGGCCCGCCGCCCAGCACCAGCAACCGGCGCGGGACGCTCTTCATGCCGGTCACCTCGCGGTTCGTCCATACGCCCTCGAGCTCGGCCAGCCCCGGCACCGGCGGCACGACCGGGTCGGCTCCGTTGGCCACGACCACGTGCTCCGACGTGTGCGCGACGCCGTCGACCTCGACCACGCCGGTTCCTGCCAGCCGGCCGCGGCCGCGCAGGAGGTCGATGCCATTCTCGGCCAGCCACCGCTCCTGGCCGGCGTCGGTGTGGTTCGGAGACCATGAAGTCGCGCCACGCCAGCGCCGCCTCGGGTCGACCTGCGCCGGCGCGGCCACCTCGTCGCCGCGTGCGCGGCCTCGCCGGGGCGAAGCAGCGTCTTCGACGGGATGCACGCCCAGTACGAGCACTCACCGCCCACCAGCTCGCGCTCGACCACCGCCACGCGCAGCCCGCCCTCGGCCAGCGCGCCTGCGCAGTGCTCGCCGGGCGACCCGCCGCCAACACGATGACGTCGTAGTCGTTGCTCATGTTGGCAGCTCCTCGCCGGTCTGCTCCCGCGCCATGTACTCGGCATACCAGTCGGGCCAGTTGGTGTCGTACTCGCCGCCGATGCGCTTCTCATGCTCGCCGTGCGCGGCCGCCGCACGCCGGAGCGCGCCGCCAGGTCGCTTGCCGATGTGAAGGCCGTCTCGCCGGTCGACACGGCCCGGCAGCCGGGTCGTGATCTGCTGGATGAGCCAGCCGTTGCCGTCCGGGTCGCGGAACGTGGCGAAGGTGCCGTAGCTGGGATCACCGGGAGCGGGTCCGCTGACGCGGTCTCCTGTGCCGTGCGGCTCGAACTGCGCGCCCGGCGTGTCGGTGTGGAACACCTCGCTGACGTCGGCGCCGTGCGCGATCAGCTCGTCGCGCGCCGCGTCGATGTCCGACACGATCAGGTACAGATCCTGGACTGAGCCGGGTGCGGCGGACGTCATTTTAGTGCCGAACTGGACCGAGCAGCCCGATCCGGGCGGCGTGAACTGGACGACCCGGAAGCCGTTGTCGAACGGGAAGTCGGCATCGAGCCGCCACCCCAGACTGCTGTAGAACTGCTTCGCCCGTTCGACGTCGGCGACCGGGATCACGACCGCCTCGAGCTTCAAGTCGACGACACCCATGCCCGCGGTCTCCGTCGGCGTGCCGCCGTTGCCGGTGCTGCTCATGATTCCCCCTTCGTGTGGTCGGCGCGGCGTCGCGCCGGGCGGTCACTAGGACTCGCGCTGGGAACCACGCCGCGCGCATGAGTGCGATCTCGCGCAAAGCCTAGCGAGCAGTGATCAGCCCGGGCTCCCGAGCGCGACACGGGGGCGGTTGTACGATCCGGACCTGGACCGCACCCGATCGAGGAGTCGACATGCGTGCTGACATCGTGCCCGGTGGCACCTTCCCCGACTACGAGCTGCCTGACCACACCGACGTCCCGCGCAAGCTCAGCGAGCTGCAAGGCGATGACCCGCTGGTGCTGATGCTGGCCCGCGGCCACTACTGCCCGAAGGAGCACCAGCAGCACCTGCAGCTCGCCGCCGCCTACCCCCAGTTCGCCGTGGCGTACACGCAGCTGGCGACGATCGCGACCGACCCGCACCACACGCTGCAGGAGTTCCGCGCGTCGACCGGCGCCCAGTGGCCGTTCCTGTCGGATCCCGAGCGGACGATCCAGCAGGACCTCGACATCCAGGAGTACACGGACCCCGAGAACGACCCGATGGTCCCGCACACGCTGGTGCTGAAGCCCGGGCTGGTCATCCACAGCATCTACAACGGCTACTGGTTCTGGGGCCGGCCATCGGTCGAGGACCTCCGACGCGACCTCCGCGCCGTCCTCCAGGAGATCCGACAGGATTGGGACCTCAGCACCCCGGGCCTGCGCGAGAAGTGGGAAGCCGGCGACCTTTCGCCCTTCCACGGGTGGGATCGCAAGGCGACCAAGGCAACCGCCGTCTGACGCAGACCACCGGCGGCCGAGCGGCCGGAGGTGATCGATGACCAGGTGCCATGGTGCGCGCTGGGGAGGGAGGAGCGCGACGTTCGTGGCGCCGACATCCGGCGCTACGCGGGAGCGGGTTCGATTCCCGCTGTCTCCATCACAAACGGCTCAACCATGCGGCTTTCAGTGAGTCGGGACGGCCAGATTCGAACTGGCGACCCCCTGCTCCCAAAGGACATTCGGGGGTCGTAGGAGGTCATAGCAGAGCGAGCCAAGGCGCAAGAACAAGCGGATTCGGGATGCCCCTGGATGCTCTCATGCGGCCACATGCGAGAGTTGGTGCGTCCCCGGTGCGTCCTGGAATCCCCACGATTCTCCTTCACTTGTCTTGCGTCGGGCCGTGGAAGGGTGGCTCCCGACGCACGACTGTGGCCGCTTGGTCAGTCGCGGCTAGAGCCAGTTGCGGGTGTAGTGGCAGTAGTTGTACTCGTCGAGCGCCTTCAAGGGGTTTCGTCCCAGCGCGTGCTGTCCGCCGAAGCATTGGCATTGGTGCTGGGTGATCTCCATGAACCGCAGGTAGCGGTCGGCGTTTCCTCCCTGAGACACCGGGAGCAAACCCTGGCCATAGCGGTGGGCGATCCGGCGATCCCAGATCGGGAAGTACTGCGGACAGAGCAGATGTAGTGTCTTGGCGGCTCCGACTGGGCCGAGCGCGGCCTCGAAATCGCCGAACAGGCTCCGGATGAAGCTGAGTTCGTGTCCCTCGTCTGGCTCGAAGTCCTCGATTGAGCGGGTGCGCCTCGCGGCAAGCCCCTGGTGGTGTCGATGCAGGAGCTTCTTCAACTCCGAGTCGAGCGTGGTCTCATCGCCGTATGGGTGGTACCGGAAGTAGGCACTGTTCCAGCTTTCCAGCAGCACCGCGAGAGCTTCGGAAGTGGTGATCCACGTCTGTCCCTCGTCCGAGAGTCGTAGAAGGTCGAGGGCAACCCAGTAGTAGAGACCGCGTTTCTCGCGCTGGCGGAACACTCGCCTCGTTTCGGCGAGTTCATCGAGCGTCGGGGATGGTGGCTCAATCGACGTTCGCGCCATCTTCAGACCTGTCTGCCATGATCTCATGGGCGCACTGCCAATGCGCGTCCCTAGCGAAGGCGCGGTGCGGGGCGGTAACGGTCTTGCCTGAACTGCCAGGCTCGATTCGGGGCGCCCAGCGTAAGATTCTGCACGTGAGCCACGCCTGGATCTTGCAAGCGAACCCGAAGCTGTATGAGGTCGACGCGGCGCTGCGTGAGAAGCCGATTATCTACTGGCGGATTCCCCAGTACTCGGATCAAGTGAAGGTGGGCGACCGCGCGCTGATCTGGCGGGCGGGGAAGCAGGCGGGCCTTGTCGGGTGGGGCGTCTTCCGAGCCGATCCCCAGCGCTACGACGTCTCACGCGACCACGATCCGTTCGCGAAGGAGGGGCTGCGGGACGCCCAGAACAGCGCCCATGCCCCGGTTAGCGTCTGGCCGGGGGGCGTGGTATCGAAGGAGGAGGTCGCGGCGGTGCTGCCCGCACATCGGATCGTGACCGCGCCCATGGGGACGGTGTTCCCGCTGGACGCCGACGACCTCGCGGCGTTGCAGCCACTGCTGAACTCGCACGGGTACGAGCTTGATCGCGTGGCCGGGAACGGGTTCGAGTCGCTCCCGGTCTTACCCGAGGCGGAGCACGAGCCGACGCGGCCGCCTGACCGCGCGCAGATTCGCGCGAAGATCACTCCGGCACTGTTCCTGCTGTCGTCCACGCCCGAACAGCCGGTCGAGGTGACGATCGAGGGCGACGCCCTGCGGTTGCTGCTTGTCGAGCGAGACTCGCTCCGGGCGCTCGACGAACAATGGGACGCCGTGGGTGTCTACCTTCTGATTGGCAAGCCGACCACTGACGGCGCGACTCTTGGCGTCTACGTCGGAAAGGCCCAGGGACTCCGCTCGCGAACCCGGACGGGCCACGGCACAAAAGATTGGACTCGCTGCCTCCTGATCCAGCGCGAGGGCCTGCACCCCTTCAACGCCTCCGACATCAGCTGGCTCGAGCGGCGACTGATCGACGTACTCCTGGAAGCGCCGCAGATCGACCTGGTCAACAAGACTCCCCCGCCGCTCGAACTCGTCCCCGATTACAAGGCCGAGATCCTAGAGCGCACAGTCGTCGCTACCCTCGGCCTGCTCGGCGTCCTCGGCGCATACGTCGTCTAGTGACCGCCAGCGACGAACGAGCAGCGCGGCACAGGTGGCGCTCAGGCCCTCGCCGGGTCGTCCTGATGCGTCGATAGTCTGGCCGCCACCGGGGGACGAGCATGTTCGAGGCCGCGCTCGGGGGAAGCGATCTCCCTAGCTTCCTAGCACCAGGTCTTCCGGCCAGCGTGCGCTGGCCGCGTCCCCGGCGCCCAGCAGCTGCGCCGCGGCCCCGCCGGGCCAACCTGGTGACCAGCCAGGACAGCCCGGCCTACGATGCGGGCGACAACCAAGTGCTGTTCCACTACCGGATCGACAACGCTCCGATTACATGGCCACGGACGTGGGCCTCAGCTTCGGCAAGCGCGACGGCACCACGCTGGGTAGCGGCGCCAGCGCACTGGTGGTGAACCCTCGCGGCGCCCCCGCCTTCGCCAGCATCACCCAAGCCCGTTCCGTACACGACGCGACCGACGATCCCCGGCTGATCGTCAGCTGGACGGACGACGAACGCAGCCACACCGAAGACCGCGCCCTGGGCGACCTCCCACCCAGGCGGCCGTAGCGCACTCGCGGGTGGTGGGACTACAGCGTGACTTCGCGCCCACCCGCCATGACTAGCTGCCGGAAGCCAAGCTCCCCCAGGGCGTCCACGTGGCTTCGGATCGGCACGGTCAGGCGGTGGTCGTTCTTGCCCACGTGAGCGACGTAGGCCACGCCCAGGAACGACACGAAGCTGGTGCTATGCGACGCCTTGCGCAGCCCCTTCTCCGACGTCAGCAGCCAGCCGTTCGGCCCCCAGGCGTTCAGCTCACAGTCACCAACCCAGTTCGGACTCAGCATGCCTTCCAGGTGATCGTCGGGGACGACCGGGCCGTCGGCAATCTCAGGCATCCACTGGTCTCCGGGCAGTCGCTGCGCCAGGAGTTGCTCATCCCAGATACAATATAGCGTCTGAGCTATCCCCAGGCGGAACGCCACCTCCGCGTTGGACCAGTCGTCGTCGGTCGGCTCGCGGCCCATGAACTGGTCGTACAGATCGTTCAGCAGGCCACTCAACACCACGCCCAGGCGCGTCTCGACTTCTAGTCCGCGGCCGTTCTGCGCGTAGTTCTGCAACGGCCCCTGGAACTGGGCGCTGCGCACTAGATCGGAGACATGGAACCTGATCTGATCGAGACAGCCCGCCCTCGTCGCGCTGTCAATCACGTCCCGCTGAATGTCCTGCCGAACAGATCGCGGGATCGGACGTGGTTGAGCGAGGACACCAACCCGGTCCCACGGCTCATGTCTAGCGGCTTCGTAGCCCCACCCCACCACTTGGAGAATCACGCCATCCAACGACCCGCAGAACGACAACGTAATGCGCCCGATGTCGCCCTGTTCGTCGGGGGTGAACTGATCCGGTGGCCGCATACGGCTCAGGACATCCTGCCCAACAGCCACCTGCTCGTCGGCGGTGAGGTTCGCCCAATCCAAGGCGCCGCGAGTCTACCGGCTGGTGCCCTGTCAGGCTGGGACGGACGCAAGTCGCCAACGTAGCGTGAAGCCCTCAGAGCCGTTCTAACGGCCTGGCCCTTGCCGGACGGGCGAGGGCGTGGCCCTGCGGCTCGGCGCCGGGGACGCGGCCAGCGGCGGGGCGCTGGCGTCGAACGTGCGTTCGGTCGGCGCCCGGCGTAGGCCGTGGTGGCGGCGACCCCGAAGATCACCACTGCCACCAGCAGCGCGACACCCTGGGCGACGGCGACGACCAGGGTGATGCCAACCAAGGCAAGGACGGCGGGGTTCGCCCGGCGCAGCGCCTTCACGGCGACCCGATCGCCCGGCTGAACCGCGCCTCATGGCTATGGTCGCCTTCTCAGCCTGGCCGCATGGTCGAACAACACGGCGTAGCTGTCCAGGTCATCGCCGCGCTGGTGTGGCCCAGCAGCTGCTGCTGGTGCGTCTTTCGTGCGTCTCGGGGCGAGCCGACCGTCCCTAAGAGAGCGTTCTTACCGACATGAACCCGCTTCTTCAAGCGGTTTCCAGCCATCGGGACGGCCAGATTCGAACTGGCGACCCCCTGCTCCCAAAGCAGGTGCGCTACCAGGCTGCGCCACGTCCCGTGAGGCAAGCGTAACCCACCTCGCGGCGGGCGACTACGCCTCGATGACGACCGGCGTGCCCGGACGCAGATAGCGCTTGAGGATGCCCAGCGCAGTTGACGAGACGCGCAGGCATCCGGCCGAGGCGGCCGCGCCGAGCGTCGAGGGGGCGTTCGTGCCGTGAATGGCGATCTGGTCGCCGCCCGACCAGCCGGCCGGGAGGTTGGGCTGGTGGCCGGAGAGCCCGAACGCGTACCACCCGAACGGGCCGCCGGGGTCGCCGGTGGCGATCGGGTCGGTCACGCTGAAGCGGCCGACGGGCGTGGGGGAGCCCGGCGCGCCGACCGCCGCGACGAACGAGCGCAGCACGCTGCTCCCGCGCATGAGGTCGACCCGGCGGCGCGACACGTCGGCCTCGACCCAGATCCTGCTCGTCACGGTTCGCCGGCCGCGAAGCGAGATCCAGCCGGTGCGCCCGTTCGGCCGCCAGGGCAGGATGACCCGCGCCCAGCGCCCGTCAGGCGACATCTTGACGGCCCAGAGCCAGGTCGCGGTGCCGAGCGGCGTCCGCCCGGGCAGGGTGCCCACGATGTGCCCCCGGGGCCGCGACCGCACGATCGCGCCGTCGGCGGCATCCACGAGCGTGAAGACGCGGTGGTGGGCCGCGGCGCGGCGGGCCACCGGCTCCTTCGCCGCCCGCACGGACGCGAGGCGCACGCCGGCGGGGTGCGCCGATGCGACCGTCGGTGTCGCCGCCACGACGAGCGCGACGGCCAGCAGGAGGAGTGCCCGACCCATTGCTTCTTAGCAAATCGGCACTTGCATATGCGTTCTTGAGCAAGTGGTGTTTCAAGAACGCAGGAGCACCCGCCGATACACGGGAGACAACCCCCGAGCTGGAGCAGATCATGGGCATGAATCGGACATTGGGAGGGCTCGCGGTGATCGCCACGGCGGTCGCGGTTCCCATGCTGGTCTTCCTCCGCACACGCCCGCGCGACTACACGCAGACGCGCGAGTTCCGCCGCTTCGTCGGCGACTACGTCATCTAGGCCGCCCGCGCCGGAGAACCCCGCCGAATTACCCGCAATTCGGGCGGGGCGTATCCCCTAACCGGGTGATGCCAGAGTACGCCAAAGTCGTCATGATCATCGCCATGTCGACCTTCGCATCCGCCAGGGCGGCGGGCAGGATCGAGGGACTGGAGGCGCTCTTCTCGCGCCTACGCCGGTGCGCCTCCCCGGCCGAGGCCGAGAACCTCGTGGCCTACGCCATCCCGGACCTCGTGGACGCGATCTGGGCCACGCTCTACCTCTCCGACGACGGCTTTCCACCGGTCGTCTACGGCGACGACGTCTGGCAGCATCTGTCCGACGCGGCCATCGCCCGCCGGATGCCGTGCGCGACGCGGCGGGACGGGATCGTCACGACGGCGATTCCGATCTTCTCCGACATGGGCGTCGCGGGCGTCCTCGTGATGGCGAGCACCGGCGAGCTCTCGGACCGCGACCAGCGGACGTTGCGGCTCTTCGCCGGCCGCGCCGGACGCGCGGTCAGGCGGCCCGGGCTCCCCGTCTCGGCCTGACCGGCCGCAGCCACAGGATCTGCTCGAAGTACTCGCCGGCCCGGCGGCCGGTGCGGCGGTTCACGTGCCGCACATCCCGGCGGGCGACGGCGTAGCCGGCCCGGCGCGCGATGTCGTCGTAGAGGCCGCGGCGGTCGTTCACGACGATCGCGGCGGTCGCTTCGGGCCCGAGCCGCCCGCGGGCCCGCGCCAGCGCCTCGGCGATCCCCTCGCAGTAGGCCTCGATCGCGCGGCGCGCCGTGCCCGCAGCCGCCGCTCCCAGCTCGAGCTCCCGCCGGTCGTCGAGGCCGAGCAGCTCGTAGGCGTAGCGGTGCTGCTCGTGGTAGTCGATCAGGCCCGGGTACGGAGGGGACGTGACGATCCCGTCGATCCGCTCGGGGAGGTCCGCGGCGCGGGCGTCGGCGTGGAGCACGGTGACGGCGGCCGGCGTGCGCACCTCGTCGAACTCGGCCAGGCGCTGCAGGCTGTCGTCGGCGTACCGGCGCAGGAAGTGGTCGGCCCGCTCCACCGGCCGGCAGGTGCGGCGATGCTTGTGGCAGACGTACGGCCCGCGGACGGGCGCCCGGGGCATGTCGAGGTCGTGATGGGCGGCCAGGCGCGCCGATCGCGCCGCCCGGGAGGCGACGACCATGAGCGTCTCGGCCTCGGCCGATTCCGGCACGACGGTGCAGAAGCCGGCGAGGTCGCGCAGGGCGGACGGCGCATACCAGCGAGTGAGCCAGTCCGACGGCGGCGGGTCGCAGGGCGGAGCGGCGAGGGCCAGGTCGAGGTCCCGCCGCAGCGTCGCCAGGTCGTGCTCGGCCACCTTGACCCGCATGAGCAGGCAGTTGAACGCCGAGACGTCGGCGCCGACCGCGTGGATCCCGAGCGCGTTCGCCTCGACGAGCGTCGTCCCGGACCCGGCGAAGGGGTCGTAGACCACGGCGCCGGCGGTCAGGCTGCGCGCGAGCAGCGTCTCGGCGAGCTGCGGCACGAACTTGCCCAGGTACGGGTGCAGGCGATGGACGTGCTTGGTGCGCAGGTGCTGGGGCAGGTCGCGCTCCGACCACGAGAGCTCGTGGTCGATCTCGGCGTAGAGCGCTGCCTGCGTGCGGCCGGACACGGCCGCCACGCTATCCGGCGGCGCGGACGGCTAGTGTCCCGCCCGTGAGCGCAGCCCTCGTCGCGCTGATCCTGATCGTCTTCCTGATGGCCTTCGGCTTCGGCCTCCTCGGATTCGCGCTCGGCGTCCTCTGGTCGCTCGTCTGGTACGGGATCGTCGGGCTCGTGATCGGCGGCCTCGGCCGGCTGGTCGTGTCGGGGCGCCAGGACATCGGCCTGCTCGAGACCGCGCTCTTCGGAATCCTCGGTGCGCTCCTCGGCGGCATCGTCGCGAACGACGTCCTCGACGTCGGCTGGATCGGCCAGTTCCTGACCGCGGTCATCGTGGCGGCGATCCTGGTGCTTATCTTCGACGCCGGCCTGCGACGCACCACGCACCCGTCCAGCTGAGGACGCGGGTACGACGGATCGAGCGGGGGCGGCAGGATTCGAACCTGCGACCTCGAGCTTAGAAGGCTCTCGCTCTGTCCCCTGAGCTACGCCCCCGGGTTGCCGGCTTCGTCCCGCCGGCCGGGTCAGCGTCTGGCGCGGGAGCTCGTCACCTCGTCACCGCGCGCGAGCACGAGCGCGATCAGCGCCGAGACCACGACGATCGCGATCACGGGAGCCAGCGAGATGATGGTGGAGAAGGTGACGCTCACGATGCCTCGGCCCCATGGTACCGGCCCTCGAGGAGAGCGGCCAGTGCCGACCCGAACCTGTCGCGAAGGCCGCTGACCCCGGCGGCCCGCGCCTCGGCGAACCGCACCGACATCTCGAGCAGCTCCAGCGAGACGACCAGGCGGGCGTCGGCGGCGGGGACGTCGAGCCCCTCGAGCACGCGCGGGAGCCGCGCCAGGACGTCGGGGACGGCCGCGTCCGGCGGGAGGCCGCGGGCGTTCAGGGCGACGAGCAGGCAGTAGTGGGCGGCGTCCACGCCGACGGGCACGCCCTCGGCGGCCCGCTCCCAGTCCCACACGACCAGCCGGCCCTCCACCTCCGCCATGTTCCAGGGCGTCCAGTCGCCGTGGCCGCGACCGAAGGCCAGCTCGCGGCGGCCGTCCGCCTCGCCGATCCGCTCCGCCAGGCCGCGCTGCTCGTCGCCGCCGGCGGCCTCGATCCGCTCGCGCACCCGCCGCCACCAGCCCGACTCCGCAAGGACGGCGCGCTCCGTCGCAGCGCCGAGGGCCAGCTCGCGCGTCACGCCGGGCGGCGGCTCGGGCGAGACGTGCGGCCGGCCGCCCATCGCGGGGACGACGGCCGTGACGGCGCTCCCTCCCCAATCGCCGGAGTGCAGGAGCTCGGGGACCGCGAACGCCGCCGGGGGCGAGGCGGCCATTCGGCGCAGGGCGTCCGCCTCCGCTGCGACGAGGCCGTGGGTGAGGTGGTTCCAGCCGACCTTGGCGAAGGCGACGATCCGCCCGTCGGGCGCCGACACCTGCACGACCGGCTTCCCGTTCGGCCGGGCCGCTCCGACCCTGACGGCCAGGTCGGCCCGGGGAAGGTCGAGCACGCGCGCTAGGTGGTGGGAGAGGACGAGGTTCGCCAGGTCGCCGTCTCCGACGCCCGGCGCCACCGCGATCGAGACCCGGCCGCGCAGGACGCGCTGCGCCAGACCGGCCCGCAGGGCGGCTGCCGCGACGGCCGCTGCGAGGCGCCCCCGGGCCGGCGCACCGTTGGAGAACTGTGTGACGGCGGCCGCAGCCGGGCCCGGTGCGGACGCCGGCGCGAGGATCCGCGGATGCCGCGCCGTCGGCAGGACCACATAGCGCTCAATCGCCCTCCAGCCGGGCGAAACTGGGCCAATTGCAGCCCGGACGCGGGCGTCGGCAGCGGTCAGGCCGCGGGTGCAGGAATCGGCGTCTCTCACCGGCGGCACCGTACCGGCTCGGCCCGGAACCGTGTTCCCACGAGGCTTGACGCCTATATGGTCAGGGGTACCATTGGCTTGGGAGGCCACAGGTTGGACGGCGAGGCAAATTCTCCCAAGACCGGCGCGCTCGTACGCGAGACGTCTTGATGACCGAGCTTTTCCGACCGGGCCGTGCGGGCTCGATCGCAGACGACCCGAGAGGATCCAACGGTGGAAACAGGATGGTATGAGTCGGTTTCGCTGAGCGACTACTTCGGTGTCATCGCCCGTCGGAAGTGGATCGTGCTGCTCGTGACGGTGTTGATGACGGTTGCCGCGGTCGCGTACTCCAAGAACCAGACGCCGAAGTACCAGGCCACCGCGTCGCTCCCGAGCCCGCAGAGCAGCGCCTCCGAGGCCAAGAACGGCTCGATCACCTGGTCCCAGGTCAACGCGCCGCTGGCAGACACCAACCAGATCGCATCGATCGTGGTGGGGGCGACGACTCCGCCTCCAATCCCGGCGGTGAGCATCGGGAAGAAGACGATCCAGCCCGCGAAGCCGCAGTTTCTTCAGGTGAATGACAGTGGGCTCACCGCCGACGAACTGCGGAACTCGTCGACGGTCCTTCCGGCGGACACCGGGGACTCGATCGAGTTCACGGTGAACGCGAAGGATCCGTTGGACGCAAAGCGGCTCGCAAGTGCATGGGCCCAGGACTATGGCGCCTACCTGCTGTACCAGCAGGAAGTCGACCATGCCAACAACTGGACGTCGATCCAACAGACGCTGCACCCGGTCGACGCACAGGGGAACCTCGTCAAGGACCCGGCGACCGGGCTGCCGATCGTTCCCGATCCGGGACTCGCGAACCTCCTCGAGCCGAAGCTGCTGGCTCTGGCCACCGGGCTCGCGGTTCCGCCGGGTCGTGTTCAGTTCCAGCCGGCCGAGTCCGCCAACCAGACCCAGCCGCAGACGACCCGCAACACGATCCTGGGCCTCGTCCTCGGTCTGATCCTTGGCGTGATCCTGGCCTTCATCCAGGACCTGCTCGACAAGCGCATCCGCACCGCCGACGAGGTCGGCCGGCGGCTGCGCGTGCCGCTCCTGGCGTCGATCCCGGCGCCGCCGCGGTCACTACGCGATCACCCGCTCGTGCTGCTCGCGCCGCGCGGTGGGGCGCAGGGCCCGTCCGCCGAGGCCTACCGCATCGCCAAGCTGAACCTCGGCACCGTGATGCGCGCCAACCGCGCCAAGGCCGTGATGTTCGTGGCCGCCGCCGATTCCGAGGGCACGTCGCGCACGGTCGCCAACATGGCCGTCGCGCTGGCCCGCTCCGGGTCGCACGTCGTCCTGGTCGACGCCAACATGCGCCGGCCCGCGATCGAGCGGTTCTTCGGGCTCGACGACCGCACCGGCCTGTCCGACATCCTGAGCGGCCACGGCGACCTCGCCGACGCGCTCACGATCGTCGACGCCGGCGGCGAGCAGCCTGACGACGCGGCCGGCAACGGCCGGGCCGCGACCGGCGGCCTGCTCGAGGTGCTGCCGGCGGGCCCGCCCCCGGCCGACGCCGCCGACCTGCTCGAGTCGCGCACCATGTCCGAGCTCCTGGGCGAGCTGCGCGGCCGCGCCGACATCGTGCTGATCGACGCGCCGCCGATGCTGCCCGTCACCGACGCGATGATGCTCGGCTCCAAGGTGGACGGCGTGATCGTGGTCGCGCGCGCCCGGCTCGCCAGCCGGCCGCACATGGTGGCGCTCGCGCGCGCGCTCGACGCCTGCGCGGCGCCCACGCTCGGCTTCCTCTTCACCGGCGTCTCGGTGTCGGAGGAGAACGAGTACGGCGGCTACGTCGGGGTCGGCGGAGCCGGCCTCTCCCAGACACGCACGCCGAACCGAGAGCGCGAACTGCTGTGAGGGTCGTGCTCGTCTGCTCGTCGGGCGGCCATCTCATCCAGCTTCACCAGCTGAAGCCGTGGTGGGAGAAGCACGAGCGCACCTGGGTGACGTTCGACCTGCCCGACGGCCGCTCCCTGCTCGAGGGTGAGGACGTCGTGTGGGCGTATCACCCGACCACGCGCAACGTGCGAAACGCGTTCCGGAACCTCGTGCTCGCCGTGCGGATGCTGCCGCGCTACCGGCCCGACCTGGTCGTGTCCGACGGCGCGGGCGTGGCGTTTCCGTTCTTCGTGGTCGCCCGCCTGCTGCGGATCAAGACGGTCTACCTCGAGGTCTACGACAGGATCGACTCGGCGACGCTCACCGGTCGCCTGTGCCGGCCGCTCTCGAGCCTCTTCCTCGTCCAGTGGGAGGAGCAGCAGCGCCTCTACCCCGGCGCGAAGGTCATCGGGGGGCTGTTCTGAACGCCGAGCTCCCCCTCGTCTTCGTGTCGGTGGGGACGGACTTCCACCCGTTCGACCGCCTGTGCCGGTGGGTCGACGCGTGGCTTGCCGACGGCGGCGAGCAGATCGCCCGCTGCTTCGTCCAGACCGGCACGTCCACGCCGCCGACGCGCGCCGACCACGGCCAGTACCTGGGCCACGAGCAGATGGAGGCGATGATGCGCGAGGCGGCGGTCATCGTCTGCCACGGCGGGCCGGGGACGATCATGCTGGCGGCGACCATGGGCAAGCGGCCGATCGTCGTGCCGCGGCGCAAGGCGGCCGGCGAGCACGTCGACGACCACCAGCACGCCTTCACCCGCCGGATCGCGGCGGACGGCGCGATCATCCTGGCCGAGTCGGAGACGGATTTCCGCGGCTACCTGAGCGGCGTCCTGACCGCCGACGGCGGCGAGCCGGCCCCGCCCCGGCTCACGAGCCCCTCCGACGCCGTGCGCCGGTTCGAGGAGCTCGTCCAGGCGCTCTTCGAGCCGGACCCGGCCTCCGCCACGACTCCCGACCCCGCGCCGCGGGCCTTCCGCACGAAGGTATGACGCCGGCGCCTGTCCTCTACATCGGCGGGTGGGGCCGGAGCGGGTCGACGCTCCTCGCGCACCTTCTCGGCGGGCTCGACGGCATGGTCGCGGTGGGCGAGCTGCGCTACGTCTGGCAGGCCGGCCCGGCGGCGAACGAGCTGTGCGGCTGCGGGCAGGCCTTCGCCGACTGCCCGTTCTGGCAGGCCGTGGGCCAGGAGGCGTTCGGCGGCTGGGACAAGGTCGACGTCGACGAGGTGCTGCAGCTCGAGGCCGACGTCCTGCGCCACCGCAACATCCCGCTCCTGGCGCTGCCGCGGCTCTTCCCCGCCCACGCGCGCAAGGTCGACCGCTACGCCGAGCTCACGGCCCGTGTGTACGAGGCGATCCTGATGGTGTCGGGCGCGCAGACGGTCGTCGACTCCACCAAGAACCCGCCCTACGCCTACTTCCTGCGCCGCGCGCCCGGTGTCGGCCTGCGCGTGCTCCACCTCGTGCGCGACAGCCGCGGCGTCGTCCACTCGTGGATGAAGAAGGTGGAGCGGCCCGAGGTCGCCGGGGACGCCGCCTTCTTCGAGGAGTTCAGCCCGTGGCGGGCCGGCCTGCGCTGGATGGAGTGCAACCTGGCCTTCGACGTCCTGCGCCTGCGCACGCCGACCGCGCGCATGCGCTACGAGGCGCTCGCCGCCGAGCCGGCCGGCGAGGTGGCGCGGGCGCTGCGCTCGCTCGGCGAGCAGGTCGACGTGGCGGCGCTCGCCGGCGGCTCGGTCGAGGTGGCCGGCCAGCACAGCGTGCGCGGAAACCCGATGCGCTTCTCCCACGGCCGCCAGCGCGTGAAGGCCGACGAGGCCTGGCGGCGCGACATGGACCGGCCGGTGCGGCGCACGGTGCTCGCGCTCACCTGGCCGCTCCTCTTGCGGTACGGCTACCTGCGGGGGCGGCATGTTTAGGGTCCCGGCCGACGCCGTCGACATGCGCGTGCCGCGGGAGTATGTGCTCCCGCGCGGCTGGCAGGCGTTCGCGATCGTCGGCCTGATCCCGCTGTGGTGGCTGATCGGGGCCTCGTTCTTCATGTGGCCGCTGATCGCGTTCCCGCTCATCGCCGCGATGGTCGTCCGCGGCCGGATCCTGGCCCCGCGCCGGTTCGGCATCTGGCTCCTCTTCATCCTGTGGGTGATCGCCTCGGGCGTCGAGCTCGGCGACCCCAGCCGCGCGCTGGCGTGGGGGTGGAGGCTCTCGTTCTACGTCGCCGGCGCCGCGGTCTTCCTGTACCTCGTGAACGTGCCCGAGCGGCGGATCTCGACGCGGGCGATCGTGAACGCGATGGCCGCCCTGTGGGTGATGGTCGTGTTCGGCGGCTGGCTCGGCGTGGCCTTCCCGGGGATGAACTTCGCGAGCCCGATGGAGAAGCTCCTCCCGCACGGGCTTAGCCAGAATCAGTACGTGTACGCCCACGTCCACCTGGAGTTCGCCCAGATCCAGCATTTCCTCGGGTTCCCGATCGGCCGCCCGGAGACGTTCTTCGCCTACACGAACGCCTGGGGCTCGGCCTTCGCGATGCTGGCGCCGTGCGCGATCTGCGCCATGCTCCAGGCCGGGTCGCGAGGCTGGAAGCTGCTCCTCCGTTTCGCGATGGCGGCCTCGATCGTGCCGGTCGTCTTCTCGCTCAACCGCGGCCTTTGGCTCAGCCTCGGCCTCGCGCTCATGTACGCGATGTTCCGGTTCTGGCTGCGGGGCGACTTCCAGCAGGCGCTCAAGGTGATCCTGACGTTCGCGGTGGTGGGCATCATCCTCGTGGTCAGCCCGCTCGGCGACCTCGCGACGAGCCGGTTCTCGCACAAGACGGGCGACACGGGCCGCATCGGACGCGACCTGGGCGCGCAGGAGAAGATCGCCGACTCGCCCATCCTCGGGTTCGGCGCACCGCTCGGGGCCGTGCAGTCGCCCACGCACAAGCAGTCGAACCTGGGCACCGAGAGCGAGATCTTCCTGCTCGTCTTCTCGCACGGCGTGCCCGGCCTCGCGCTCTTCCTGATCTGGATCTTCTACACGCTCTTCCGCTCGGGGAGGTGGAGATCGCCGTGGTGCTTCTGGGCGCACGTCACGATCCTCGTGGCCTGTATCCAGCTTCCCTACTACGACATCACGGAGCGCATCCCGCTCGTGATGGTGGCGGCGGCCATCGCGTACCGCGAGATCGCGCGCAACCCCGAGCCGGAGCCCTCGACGCGCGAGCTGCGGCGGGCGCGCCGGCAGGCCCTGGTCCCCGCGTGACGCGCCCGTTCGACGGCAAGACGCTCGTCTTCGTCGGCGGCCTGCACCGCAGCGGCACGTCGCTCCTTCACCGCTGCCTGGCCGCGCACCCCGACGCGAGCGGCTTTCGCGAGACCGGCGTCCCCGAGGACGAGGGCCAGCACCTCCAGTCGGTCTACCGGCCGGCGCGGGCGCACGGCGGCCCGGGCCGCTTCGGCTTCGACCCCGGGGCGCACCTCACGGAGGAGTCGCCGCTCGTGACCGACGAGAGCCGCGACCGGCTGGCCGCCGACTGGGGCCCGCACTGGGACCTGAGCCGGCGCGTGCTCGTCGAGAAGTCGCCCCCGAACCTGATCCGGGGCCGGTTCCTCCAGGCGATGTTCCCGGGCGCACGGCTCGTCATGATGATGCGCCACCCGATCGCCGTCGCATGCGCGACCCGCAAGTGGTCGTGGAGCTCCTACAGCGAGCTCGTCGAGCACTGGCTGGTCTGCCACGAGACGCTGATCGGCGACGCGGCGCACCTGCGCGATCCGGTGATCCTGCGCTACGAGGACCTCGTGGCCGACCCGGACCGCGTGCTCGAGGCGGCATTCCGGGCGGCGGGCCTCGCGCCGCACCCGAGCGGCATCACCGTGCGCAGCGGCATCAACGACGCATACTTCCGGCGCTGGTCGGGGCGACGCTGGAACCCGGTGAAGCGCGCCGACACCGACCGGGCCGTGCACCGGTTCGAGGAGCGCGTGCGCCGCTTCGGCTACAGCCTGCGCGAGCCCGGCCGGCTCGACGTCCCCCCGGAGCCCGCGATGGCCCGGTCGCTCGCGGCATCGGAGGCGTGATGGGTCGCGAGCGCGGCGCACGGAACGACAACTACTCGCGCATGCCCGAGCCCGTGGCCGACGCCGTCAAGGCGGCCTACGTCGGGGCGCGCATGCTGAACGCCGGCTCGCGGCCGCTCCCGGACTTCCTCATCATCGGCGCGCAGCGCTGCGGCACGACCTCGCTCTACCGGTACCTGGCCCAGCACCCGCAGGTGATCGGGGCCGCGCCGTCGAAGGGCGTGCACTACTTCGATGTCAACCACGAGCGGAGCCTGCGCTGGTACCGGGCCCACTTCCCGACCGAGCGCACGCGCGAGCGGGCGGGGAGCGGCGCCGTTACGGGCGAGGCGAGCCCGTACTACGTGTTCCACCCGCACGGGCCCGACCGCGTGCGGGCCGCCGTCCCGAACGTCCGCCTGATCCTCATGCTCCGCGACCCTGTCGTCCGCGCCTTCTCCCAGTACCAGCAGGAGTACGCGCGCGGCTTCGAAGACGCCGAGACGTTCGAGGAGGCGCTCGATTTGGAGCCGCGCCGCCTGGCCGGCGAGCGCGAGCGGATGCTGGCCGACCCGGGCTACGACAGCCCGGGGCTCCAGCACCACGCCTACGTCGCCCGCGGCGAGTACGCGCCCCAGCTCGAAGCCTGGCGCGCACGCTTCGACCCGGCCCAGATCCACGTGATCGTCGCCGAGGAGTTCTTCGCCGACCCGGCCGCCGCGTACCGGGGCGTGCTCGACTTCCTCGGCATCCCGATGCCGCCGCGGCCGCCGCAGTTCAAGGCGTTCAACGCCCGCCCGGCGGGCGGCGTGGCGACGGAGACGCGCGAGCGGCTCGCGGCGGGCTTCGCCGAGCCGAACCGGCGGCTCGAGGAGCTGCTGGGCCACTCGCTTCAGTGGACGAGCCCCAACGGGGCATCCGATGGCTGACGACGGCGTACGGGCCGAGCGCGAGTCCGACCTGAAGAGCGTCGCCCGGGGCGGCACGCTCAACTTCATCGGCTCGGTGGTGAACGGCGGCCTCCAGTTCGCGCTGGTCGTCGTCGTGACGCAGGCGCTCACGAAGCGCGAGGCCGGCGCGTTCTTCGAGGCGGTCGCGCTCTTCATCATCCTCTCGAACACCTGCGAGCTGGGTGCCGACACGGGCCTCACCCGGATGATCCCGCGCCTTCGCGTGCTCGGGCGGATCCCCGACATCCGCCGCAGCATGGCGGTCGGGATCCTGCCGGGCTTCGTCGCCGGGATCCTGCTCGCCGAGATCACGTTCTTCCTGGCCGACCCGCTGGCGGCGATCTTCACGAACCACCAGCACACCGACGCCGAGCGGGTCGCGACCTACATCCGCGTTCTGGCCGCGTTCCTGCCGGTCTCGGCGGCCTACACCGTCTCGATCGCCGCCACGCGCGGCTTCGGCACGATGCTCCCGAACGCCGTCGTCGACCGGATCGGGCGGGCCGTCCTCCAGCTGGTCGGCGTCGGCTCCGTCGTCATCGCGGGCGGCGGTGCCTTGGGGATAGCGCTCGGGTGGGGCGTGCCGATCCTCCTGGCGTTCGGGGTGGCTCTGGTCTGGCTGGTGCGCCTCATCACCAAGGTCGAGAACCAGCCGGGCGAGCGGGTCGCGCCGACGAGCGCCGGCGCGCTGTGGTCGGAGTTCTGGAAGTTCACCGCGCCGCGCGGCCTGACGGGCGTCTTCCAGGTGACGATCCTCTGGATCGGGACGCTGCTCGTGGGCTCGCTCCTGGATGCCGCCCATGCGTCGGTCTACACGGCGTCCACGCGCTACCTGGTCGCCGGCTCGGTCGTGAACTACGCGATCATCACGGCCATCGCGCCGAAGCTCTCCGAGCTCCTCTCCGGCGACGAGCGCGAGCGGGCGCGCGACGTCTACCAGGTGGCGACGTGCTGGCTCATGACGCTCGCCTGGCCGCTCTACTTCACGCTCGCGATCTTCGCGCCGCTCCTCCTCAAGGTGTTCAAGCCGGAGTATGTGACCGGCGCGACGTCGCTCGAGATCCTGGCCCTGGCGATGCTGGTGGCGACGGCGATCGGGCCGGTCGACATCGTGCTTCTCATGGGCGGCCGCAGCATGTGGAACCTCTTCAACGTCATCGTCGCGCTCGTGCTGAACCTGGCCCTGAGCTTCGTGCTCGTGCCGCGGATCGGCATCGCCGGGGCGGCGTGCGCATGGGCGGCGTCGATCCTCTTCAACAACATCGCCCCGCTGGTCGAGATCCGCGCCTTCCTGAAGCTGCACCCGTTCGGGCGCGGGTTCCCGGTGGTGAGCACGAGCGCCGCGCTCTGCTTCGGGGCCTTCGGGATGGCCATCCGGATGAGCGTTGGGCTCAGCATCCCGTCGTTCGCCGTCTACCTCATCGTCGCGAGCGTCGCCTACGCAGCGCTCATGTGGCGCTTCCGCAGCCGCGCCGAGCTCGAGCTCCTGGCCGGCACGCTCCGGGCCCGCCGCGGCCGCCACGCGCGGCCCGTCACTGCATAGCGCGCAGGGCGTTCTCGAGCTGGATCGCCTCGGCCGTCGGCGACCCGGTGCCCTGGAGGAGGCCGAAGCCGCCGCCGCGGGCCAGGTTCCAGCGCGTCCACGAGATGTTCTCGCTGGCGAAGATGTCGAGCATCTGGCGCTGGTACTCGAGCGCGCCGGGGACGCCGGTGTGGATGCCCCACTCGCCGATGAGGAGCGGGATCCGCCATTGGGTCGTCCGCTTCAGCGGCACGGCCAGGACGGCCGCCTGGGCGGCCGCCGTGCCGGCATAGCGCTCGGCCTTCTGGTTGTGCGTGGCGGGCCAGCTCGGCGTCCAGTCGTTCCCGTTGGCGGTCAGGCCGATCCCGGGGATCCCGTTGAAGTAGTCGTGGTAGTCGAGGGCCAGGTGGTCGAGCGGGCCGAAGGCCTTGAGGTCGGCGGTGCCGACGCCCTCGCCGCCGCCGCGGCACATGATGAAGACGACGCGGCCGGGGTCGACGGCCCGGATGACCTTGCGGATCTCGGCCTGCCACTGGAGCATCGTGTCGGTGGCGGACGTCGAGTCGCCCAGGCCGCCAGGGTGCGGCTCGTTGAAGACCTCATAGCCGACCACGTTCGGGTCGTCGGCGTAGCGCTTCGCGATCATGGCCGCGAACGCCGCGTAGCCGTCCTCGGAGCGGGCGGCCTCGCTGGTCCAGAAGGCCTTCTTGGCGTCGGACTCGCCCCGCTTCGTGTCGGGGAAGCGGCCGTCGGCGTAGTACCAGCCGGGCACGCCCGAGGCGTTGCAGTCGGCCACGTTGCGCTTGCATTCCACCTTCGCGAAGTACGGCGACCAGTGGAACTGGTGGAAGTCGATGAGGACGTTCACGCCGGCCTTCCGGAAGTCCGCCACGGCTCCGTCGAGCTGCCGGAGGAAGGCCTCGTCCCAGTGGTGCGTCGTGCCGTTCGGCGCGGTCGGCTCGACCGTGCTCCACGGGGCCATGATGCGCACGAAGTTCGCGCCCATCGAGGACGCCTTGTCGTAGACGAGCGCGCTCGAGTTGACGGCCACGTTCACGCCGCGAAGGACGACGGGCGAGCCCGTGCGCGTGTCGATGAAGCGGCCGTTCTGGGTGGTGATCCAGGGCGCGACCGCGTTGGCGGCGGGATGCGGGAGCTTCACCCGGTGCGGCTTCGCCGTCGAGCCGCATCCGGCCGCGACCAGGGCGAGCACAAGCCCGGCCGAAAGGAGCCTCGTCCACATGATTCCAGTGTACGGTTGGCTGCCCGATTGGGAAGCGGGCTGTCATACTCGTCCAATCGAGACCGACCCGACAATTCTGGCCCGCACCTACGTCGAGACGATCACGCGCGTCGCCGCGAGCGGGCGTGACGACGAGGTGCTGGAGCTCGTCCACCCGGCGGCCGAGCTCAGGCCCATCATCACGGGCGACGTCCACCGCGGCCGGGAGGGCGCCGCGGCCTGGATCAGGGCCGCTCGCGAGGCGCTCGTATGGGAGCCCGTGATCCGGCGCGTCGTCAAGGTCGACGACAGCACCGCAGTGGCGATCATCCACCTGCACGCCTCGCGCCTGCGCCAGGGGATCGTCGACTCCGACATCGCCTGGGTGGCCGAGTTCACGGACGGGCTGCTCCGCCGGGCCACGGCCTACCCGAGCGTGGATGGCCTCCCGGACAAGGTCCGCGCCGCGCTGTAGCCGAGCCCGGGGTCAGACCCCGTCTTTTCAATTCCGGTCATAACGCACCCAACGGACGCAACGGCGGCGACGACCGCGCTCGTCGCCGCCGCACCCAGACAGCCCGCCAGTCCTTAAGGAGGGGGCTCGCGGGGGGAACCCTGGGTTCCCCCCGCGAGCTACTCGGTGAACTCGGCGAAGCCCTGCTGGGCGCGGCCGCCGATCCGGGTGAAGTCGCCGCCGGCGGCGAGGACGGTGCCCGAGCCGGTCAGGGCGAAGATGCCGAGGGCGCTGTTCGCGCTCGGGTCCCAGCTCTGAAGCGTGCCGGTCACCTCGTCCACCGCGAGCAGCTTGTGGCGCTGGATCGACGTGTTGCAGGTGTGCTGGCCACCCTGCATGCCGCAGTAGTTGTCGTAATGGCCGCCGACGTACACGATGCCGTCGAGCGTCGCGATCGCCTGGACGTTGCCGTCGGTGCCGCCCTGCCACACCATCGCGCCGGTCGTCAGGTTGAGGTCGGCGAAGTTGCCGCCGCCGCCCGCGCCCGCGATGAAGACGCCGCTCGCATCGACCGCCATGTCGACGACCGCATACGAGAGCCCGTGCGAGAACGAGGAGATCGCCGCGCCGGACGTCGGGTCGAGGGCGGCGACGTGGCGCCGGCTGGCGCCGTCGATCGTCGTGAAGTTGCCGGCCACGTAGACGCGGCTTCCGTCAACGGCCATGTCGACGGCCTTCACGGAGTTGTCCGCGGACGGAGCCCACCCGGAGAGCAGCGCGCCCGTGGAAGCGTCGAACGCGGCGAGGTAGGAGCGGGGGGTGCCGTTGACATTCAGGAACGCACCGCCCGCGTACAGCGTTCCGCCGCCGAGCGCCAGCGAGTTCACCGCCTTGTCGGGCTTCGGCTTGAACGACGAGACGACGGCGCCGGACGTGGCGTTGACCGCGGCCAGCCGCGAGTGGGACGTGTTTCCAACCTTCGTGAACGAGCCGCCGAGATAGATCGTCCCGCCGCTGCCGACGATCGACTGGACCGTGTTGTTCACGTTCGGGTCCCAGGGAAGCACCTGGCCGGTCGCCAGGCTGAGGGCCGCCGCGTGATTGCGCGTGACGCCGCCCGAGGAGCTGCCCGCGGGGCGCACCTCGGTGAACTTGCCGCCGAGGTAGATGACGCCGTTCTGGATCAGGATCGCGTTCACGCGGCCGTTGGTCTGGTAGGTCGGGACCGGCTTCGCCCCGACGACGGCGGCTTGTGCAGCCGGCGCTGCGAGCACGCCGAGTACAAGGACCGCGGCGAATGTCGCAGCCCCGGGGTGTGCTCGGCGCAGCCTGCCCTTCCAGATCATCTGTTGACCCCCCTCAGGATTACCAGTTCCCGGCAAGGCTACCCGAGCCGGTGGACGCCCACAAGCGGTGGAGTTTCGCTACCTGACGAGGTGGCGGAGCACCTCCGCCTGCTGCGGGTCCTCGGCGATGCCGAGGTAGGCGCCGCGCACCACGGTCCACGCCCGGATCCGGCCCTCGTCGAGGCCGGCGGCGGCGAACGCCGCGATCCGCCGCTCGGTGCGCTCGGCGGTCATCTCGGAGTCGAGCGGATTCCACAGGAAGCTCGGCACGTCGAACTCCGGCTCGCCCAGCATGGCCTTGGTGTCGATGGCGACGTACCGGTCGCCGTGGCGGAGGATGTTGTGGTGGTGGAAGTCGCCGTGGACGAGCGTCGAGCGGCCGGGCTCGAGCTCGGCGTAGAGCTCGCGGGCGAGCCCGATCAGGCCGGCGCCCTCGCGCTCGGCGCGGTCGATCCACCCTGGCACGTGGTCGCCGATCCAGCGAAAGGGCGCGCCGGCCGGCCTCCACAGGCGCGGCCCGAGCGCCACCGCGATCGCGGTCGCCTCGTCCTCCGGCAGCGCCGAGATGTCGATGCCGGGATCGGCCCGCTCCATCAGGAACGCCCGCCGTGCGACATCCCGGCGCAGAAGGCGAACGGCGCCGTCGCCGGCCCAGAGCTCGAGCGCGTCGGCCTCGTGGTCTGACTCGTCGTCGTCCTCCCAGGTGACCTTGATGACCACGTCGTCCCCGGCCGGCGCGACGAACGAGTAGATCGAGAGCGCGAACGGCGCTCCCAGCTCGAGGCCCCAGTCGGCTGCGACCTCGGCGGCCCGCAGCGCCATGCGGCGCATGTCGGCGGCCGACGGCCCGTCGTCCGGTTGAGTGCTCAACTCTGGCTCAGGAGTCGGAGCATGGCGAGCCGGTAGTATGGCGACCGCTTTGGGGCGAGCGGTCAGAGTCGCCGTGATCGGCACCGGCTTTGCCGGCGGCTCCCACGTCGAGGCGCTGCGCAGGGTGCCGGGGGTCGAGGTGGCCGCCCTCGCCGGGAGCTCCGACGGCCGGGCTCGGGCCGCCGCCGACCGGCTCGGCGTGCCGCAGGCGACGGGCGACTACCGCACGCTCCTCGAGGCCGCCGAGATCGACGCCGTCCACAACTGCACGCCCAACGACCTGCACCACGAGGTCACCGCGGCGGGGCTTGCCGCCGGGAAGCACGTGCTGGCCGAGAAGCCGCTCGCGATGGACTCGGCCGAGACCGCCGACCTGGTCGCCCGGGCCGAGCGGGCCGAGCGGGCCGAGGCCGGCACGGTCACGGGCGTGTGCTTCAACTACCGCCACTACCCGCTGGTCGCCGAGGCCCGCGCGATGCTGGCCGACGGACGCGCCGGGCCGCCGCATCTGATCCGGGGCGCCTACCTCCAGGACTGGCTGCTCGAGCCGGCCGACTGGAACTGGCGGCTCGAGTCCGAGCGCTCTGGCGCCTCACGCGCGATCGGCGACATCGGCTCGCACTGGATGGACCTGCTTCAGCACGTGACGGGCGGGCGCATCGTCCGCGTCTACGCCCGGCTGGGCCGGCTGCACGACGAGCGGCTGCGGCCGGCGGGCCCCTCGCAGACATTCGACCGCGGCGGCGGCGCGGACGCCGAGCGGGTCGCGGTCGACACCGAGGACTTCGCCACCGTGCTCTTCGAGCTCGACGGCGGCTGCCCCGGCGTGTTCACCGTCTCGCAGGTGACGCCGGGCAGGCGAAACGCCGTCGTCTTCGAGATCGACGCGGGCGCGGTCTCGCTGGCCTGGGACCAGGAGCACCCGAACGCGCTTCGGATCGGTCGGCGCGACCGCCCGAACGAGGTGCTCGTGCGCGACCCGGCGCTGCTCTCGCCCGCGGCCGCGGCGCTGGCCCACTACCCCGGCGGCCATGAGGAGGGATGGCCGGACGGCCTCAAGAACCTCTTCCTCGACTTCTACGCCGCGGTCGAGGCGCGCGGCCGCGGCGCCGAGCACGAGTCGAGCGTCGCGACGTTCGCCGATGCCCACCGGATCACCTGCGCGGTCGAGGCGATCCTCGAGAGCCATCGCGAGGGCCGCTGGGTGGAGGTCGTCGCGACCTAGGAACAGCGCTCCTGGTCTGGCATCATTGCGGCGCGGCCGAGATCAGCTTCGAGCAGGTGACGAAGGTGTATCCGGACGGCACCGAGGCCGTCCACGAGGTCGATCTGGGCATCGACGACGGATCGCTCATGGTGCTGGTCGGCCCGTCCGGCTGCGGCAAGACGACGCTCCTGCGGATGGTTGCCGGCCTCGAGGAGATCACCGGCGGCACGATCAAGATCGGCGACCGGGTGATCAACGACGTCGACCCCAAGAGCCGCGACCTGGCGATGGCGTTCCAGAACTACGCCCTCCACCCGCACATGACGAGCTACGACAACATGGCGTTCGGGCTCAAGCTGCGCAAGCTGCCGCGCAAGGAGATCGACCGCCGGGTGCGCGAGACGGCGGCGACGCTCGGGCTCGAGGACCAGCTCACGAAGAAGCCCAAGTCGCTCTCGGGCGGCCCAGCGCCAGCGCGTGGCCATGGGCCGAGCGATCGTCCGCGAGCCGAAGGCCTTCCTGATGGACGAGCCGCTCTCCAACCTCGACGCCAAGCTGCGGGTGCAGATGCGAACCGAGATCTCGCGCATCCAGCGCGAGCTCGGTGTCACAACGATCTACGTCACGCACGACCAGACCGAGGCGATGACGATGGGCGACAAGGTCGCCGTCATGAACCGGGGCGTCCTGCAGCAGGTGGATTCGCCCCAGGAGATGTACGACCGCCCCGCGAACCTGTTCGTGGCCGGGTTCATCGGCTCGCCTGCGATGAACATGGTCGAGGCCGTCCTGGTCCGGGGCGAGGCCGGCTGCTTCGCCGAGTTCGCGGGCCTGCGCCTGCGCGTGCTGGACGAGACCCTCGCGGCCCGGCCGGCGCTCGCGGGCTACGTGGGCAAGCCCATCGTCCTGGGCATCCGGCCCGAGGACATGGAGGATCCGCAGTTCCTGCCGACCCAGGTGGCCGACGCCCAGATCCCGGTCGTCGTTGCCCATCGCGAGGCGATGGGCGACGAGGTCTATGCCCACTTCACGGTCGACGCCGGCCCGGTCCTCACGGAGCACACCCGCGACCTGGCCGCCGACACGGGCGGCGACCTCGCCGACCACGAGCGGGCCGAGAGCACCACCTTCGTCGCCCGGCTGCATCCGCGCACGTCCGCCGCGCGTGGCCGGCCGATCACGCTTCAGGTCGACGCGCGCTCGCTGCACTTCTTCGACCCGGCCACGAGCCAGGCGATCGCGTAGCGCCACGGGTGTTCGGCGGCCCGGGGTCAGACCCCGCATCCGCCGGCGGCGCAGATTCGTCACACGCGTGCGATACGGCCACGCAGCCTCCGGCCGCTGGCGGCCGTGGTCTGCGACGAAACCGTCACGCCGGCGTAACGGCGGCCGATGCGGGGTCTGACCCCACGGGGTCTCGGCCTGTCAGCGGTCGCGGCCGACGGCGGGTAGCCTTGCGGCGTGGCGTGCGTCGGCGTTTGCGGATCGGTCAACATGGACGTGTTCGGCTACGTGCCGCGGCTTCCGGCGCCCGGGGAGACGCTCCGCGGCACGCGCCTGGCCTACGCGCCGGGAGGCAAGGGGGCCAACCAGGCCGTGGCCGCGGCCCGTGCCGGCGCGTGCGTCCGCTTCACCTCGGCGTGCGGTGACGACGACTTCGGCCACGAGCTCACGGCAGCGCTGGAGGGGGACGGGATCGACATCGCCGGCGTCCGTCGCGTCGAGGGCGCGACCGGCGTCGCGATCATCCTCGTGGACGACGACGGCGAGAACCAGATCGTGGTCATCCCCGGCGCGAACGACGCCGTCGCCGCACCGGCGCCCGACGCCGGCGTCGACGTGTGGCTCGTCCAGGCCGAGGTGCCGCTCGATGCCGTTGAGGGGACGCTGGCCACGGCTCGGGCCACGGGCGCCGCGGCGATCGTGAACCCGTCGCCCGCCGGTCGCATCCCTCCCGGTGTCGTCGCCCGATTCGACGTCGCGATCGTGAACGAGACCGAGCTGGACGCCCTGGGCAGGGACCATCCAGCGCGGATCGTCCTCACCCTCGGCGCGCGCGGCGTGCGCATCCTGCCCGACGGGCCGGAGCTGCCCGCGATCCCGGCCGACGTGGTCGACACCACCGGTGCCGGCGATGCGCTGGCAGGGGTCACGGCCGCCGCGCTGGCGGAGGGGCGGCCGCTGGAGGAGGCCGTGGTGTGGGGGATCGCAGCCGCGTCCCTGTCGGTCGAGCGCCACGGCTGCCAGCCGGCGATGCCGCGGCGCGAGGAGATCGAGATGCGGATGCGGGCGAGGGGGGCCGTATGAGCGGCGATCCCATCCCGATCGTGATCGACTGCGACCCCGGCCACGACGACGCCATCGCGATCATGCTGGCGCTGGGGAGCCCGGAGGTCGAGCTCCGCGCGGTGACGACCGTGTCGGGGAACGCGCCCCTGCACCGCACGACGGCGAACGCGATCCGCGTCCTCGACCACGTCGGCAGGTCCGACGTCCCGGTGGCCGCCGGGGCCGACCGGCCGCTCGTCCGGGATCCGTACCCGCAGGGCGAGGTGCACGGGGAGTCGGGTCTCGACGGCCCCGACCTGCCGCCGCCCGCCCGTGCGCCGCTCGAGACGCACGCGGTGGACGTCATCGCCGAGATCGCGACGTCCTCCGCCGGGCCGGTGACGCTCGTCGCGATCGGGCCGCTCACGAACGTTGCCATCTTCGTCGCCCGCCATCCCGAGGCCGCAGCGGCGCTCGAGCGAGTCGTCGTCATGGGCGGGTCGATCGGGCTCGGCAACGTGACGCCGGCGGCGGAGTTCAACATCTGGGGCGACCCGGAGGCCGCCCGGCGCGTGTTCACGAGCGGCCTCCACGTGACGATGGTCGGGCTCGACGTGACCCAGAAGGCGCTCTTCACCGGGGAGCAGAACGAGCGCATGCGCCCGCGTGGGCGCGCCGCCGCGCTCGCGGCCGAGCTGGTCGACTACTACCGCCGCGCGCATCCGCGTGTCGGAGGGACGCCGATCCACGACGCGGTGGCCGTCGCCCAGGTCGTGAAGCCCGACCTGCTGACGCTCGCCCACTGCCACGTCGAGGTGGACTGCGGGCCGGTGAGCCGCGGGCGGACGCTCGTCGACCTGCGCGGCGTGACGGGCTGCGATCCGAACGTCCACGTCGCGACGGACGTCGACCCGGCGTTCAACGACCTCATGGCCGACCGGATCGCGAGCCTCGGCTGAAGTCGCCGAGACCTCGGCATCGTGTACCGCATTTGGGGGATGCGGTGCCGATCGGGCCGGGGCTACGCTTGCCGGCGGCCGGGTGAGAACGACGGCGGTGGCTCGGCCGGACCCCCAACAGCGATGCACGAGACTGCCCGCGCCAGCCTGGCCACTGGCCTGCCCACCGACTTGACGTCGAGCGGTGCGGCGGTCGTCGTCATGCGGTCAGACGGCACGATCCTCTACGTCAGCGAGGGCTTCTGCGAGCTCGTCGGACGCACCCGCGCCGAGCTCGTCGGCCGCCGCGCCGACGAGGCCGGCATCGCGGGCTCCGCCGGGCGGACGCGGTGGATCCTCGACCGGGCCTCCGAGGTCGGCGCAGCCTTCGCGTACCGGCGCCTCTACCCGACGGCAGAGGGCGACCGCCTGGTCGACGTGACCGTGCACCGGGCGGCCGCGGATGTGATCGTCACCACGATGACCGACATCTCCGAGCGCGAGAACGGCGCCGACGAGGCCGAGCTCCTGGGGCCGTTCGTCGACGCCGTCCCGGTCGGCGTCGTCGTGTACGACCGGGGGCTTCGCCTGACGCACGCGTTCCCCGACGTGGATCCGCAGGTCGTCGCTGCCATCGAGGCGGTGCTCGAGAGCGGCGAGCACGTCGTGAACCTGTCCGTGTCCCGGCCCGACGGCCACGGCCTCCTTCTGAACTTCTTCCCGATCCGGGACGCGCAGGACGCCGTCGTCCAGGTCGGATGTCTCTTCAGCGAGCTCACCGAGGCGCATGCGACCCCGATCCTGGAGCTCGATGACCGTGTCCTGGTCGCGCCGTTGGTGGGGGAGATGGACACCGGCCGCGTCCGCCGGCTCACCGAGCGGCTCGTGCAGGCGATCACCGACACCCGCGCTCGGGTGGTGATCTTCGATGTCACCGGCGTCGCGGTGATCGACGCCGTCGTCGCGCACGAGCTGATGAGCACCGTCGCCGTGGCCCGGCTGCTGGGGGCGCAGGCGGTCATGAGCGGGATCTCGGCCGACCATGCCGAGACGATCACCCGGCTCGGCGTTGCGCTGACCGGGTTCGACACGGTCGCCACGCTGGCGGACGCCGTGGCGGTCGCCCGGTCGCCGTCGCTGCGCGCGCCGGTGCCGAGCTAGATGAGTGATTCCACGCTCCCGCGCGCCTGGCCGCGCATCTGTGGTGGTTGCGTGGACTGTGGCGGGGCTGCGGCTGCGAACCTTCGCATCCACGGGAGACCTGCTTGGATAGCAGGTCTCCCGTGACCGCTGCAAGGCGTTCGCCTTGCAGCTTGTCCTCGGTCGGGCCAATATCACACGATATTGACCCTCCCTGCGTCCTTGCGCTACTCGGTTCTCGCCCATGAGTGACCTGCTGAGTAGCAGGTCACTCATGACCGCAGCAAGCCTCCGGCTTGCTGCTTGGACATCACGGGGGCGTGGAATCAAGCCTCTAGGCGGCCCGCTCCTCGGCCCCGGTGATGAGGGCCGTGAAGCGTGAGACCGGGAGCGGCTGGCTGTAGAGGAAGCCCTGGCCGAGATGGCAGCCGTGCTCGACGAGGAACCTGAGCTGCGCCTCCGTCTCGATCCCCTCCGCGAGGCATTGCATGCCGAGCCGGTTGGCGAGGGTGATCATGATCTCGACAAGGACGGCGGCCTCCTTGTCGTTCGGAAGGTCGCGGATATAGGAGCGGTCGATCTTGAGCGTGTTCGGCCGGAGCTGCCGCAGGCGGCTGAGCGACGAATGGCCGGTGCCGAAGTCGTCGATCGCCAGCCGCAGGCCGCGGCTTCGGAACTCGGCGACGAGCGGCTCGAGCTCTTCGCTCTGGGTCATCGCCGACTGCTCGGTGATCTCGATCATGAGCCGGTCGGCGGGGAGCCCGAAGTCCGAGACCGTCGCCAGGACGCGCCGCAGCGACGCGGGCTGCCAGTAGGCGGGCGGGACGTTGATCGAGGCGTAGAGGTCGAGGTCGAGATCGCACCAGCGCCGGGCCTGGATGCACGCCTGCTCGACGACCCACCCCGTGATCGGGCGGATGAGACCGGTGCGCTCGGCGACCGGGAGGAAGTCGGCCGGCGCGACCAGGCCGCCGTCCGCCGTCTTCCACCGGATCAGCGCCTCGGCGCCGACGATGCAGGACGTCTTCAGGTCGACCATGGGCTGGTAGTGGAGCACCAGCTCGTCGCGCTTCTCGGCGTTCCGCAGGCGGGCGGCGACGGCGAGCTCGCGCGTGGTGTCGTGCTTGGGCTCGGCGTAGAGCCGGTAGCCGTCCCGGCCGGCGTCCTTGGCTGAGTAGAGCGCCACGTCGGCGTGCTTCAGCACGAGCTCCGCGGTATGGGCGTCGGACGGGTAGAGGCTCGCGCCGATGCTGGCGGTGACGTAGAGCTCCGTCTCGCCGATGTGGAACGGCTGGCCGAGGGCGACGCGCAGGTTTGCGGCCACCTTCTGCGCGGCGTCGGCGAGCGCCTCGGCGGAGCCGGCGGTCTCCGCGGCGCCGCTCAGGAGGATCAGGAACTCGTCTCCGCCCTGGCGGGCCACGACGTCGTCGGCCCGGCACGACTCGCGCAGCCGGCGGGCGACCTGGACGAGCAGCGCGTCGCCCACGGCGTGGCCGAAGCCGTCGTTGATCATCTTGAAGTCGTCGAGGTCGACGAAGAGCACCGCACCGCCGACGCCCGTGCGGCGGGCGTGGGCGATGGCCAGGTTCAGGTGCTCCTGGAAGAGCGCGCGGTTGGGCAGATCGGTCAGGGCGTCGTGGAGCGCCAGGTGCGTCAGCCGGGCCTCGGTCACCTTGCGCTCGGTGACGTCGAAGATGACGCCGTCGGCGTAGAGGAACGTCCCGTCCTCGCCGGCGATCCCGTTCCCGTGCCCGTTCACCCACCGGATCGACCCATCCGCGTGGATGATGCGGTACTCGATCGCGAACGGCTGGCGCTCCGTCATCGCTTGGCGCGCGGCGGCGGCGACGGCGTCGCGGTCGTCCGGATGGATCACGTCGTCGTACGGGCGCTCGCCACCCGGCAGGAACGTCGCCGCCGGATAGCCGGTGATCGCCTCGATGGCGTCGGTCACCGACACCATGTGCCAGCCGCCTTCGCGATAGACGTAGCGGTAGACGGCGCCGGGCATGCTGCTGATGAGCGCGTGAATTCGCGCTTCGTCCCAGCCCGCGTGGCGGCCTCCGGCGGTGTCCGGCTCCATACATTGACTCGTCGGCGCGCGCCGGCCGCGGTCGATGGCCCGTTCGGGGGAAGCGTTACCGAACCGCCGGACGGGCGGAGCCTCGATTCGAGACCCCGCCCGCCCGCGCGGTCATGCAGGCCGAAGCGGTCGCCGTCGCCGGGAGGCGGCGAAGGCCGCCGCGGCGATGACGAGGCCGGCCGTGCCGGCCAGAGCCGCCTCCTCCGCCGCTGAGAGCGACGAGGAGCTTCCGGCGGATCCGGTCTGGCCGCCGGCGCTGACAACGTCGGTGGGCGCGAGGCCTGCCCCACCGATGGTCGTTGCCGGCGACGCGATCGGATCGACCGCCCCTGCCGTGGCCGCACCGCCGATGGTGGCGGCCGGAGCCTGCGGCGCGGCAGGCGCCGAGGCCACGGTTGCGGCCACGGTCGCGGCGGTGCCGCTTGTGACGGCAGCCGGACGTGCCTGAGCGACGCCCGCGCCGGAGGCGGCGGTTACCGCCACGACGGTGAGGACGAGCGCCTTCTCGCGCAGACCGTGCGCTTCGACATCGGCCTCGGAGTCGATCATCGAGGCCATCTCGTCACGGTCGAACGCGATCGTCAGCTCCTCGGCCTCACCTTCACCGAGCAGCTGCTCCAGGTCGGCCGGGCTCCACTCGACCGCGATCGAGTGCACCTCGACATCGGCGCCCTGACGGCGCCTCACGTCGAGCACGAGCTCGGCCGGGCCGGCTCCGGAGCGGACCGCCTCTTCGATGTCCGCGCGCCGAAGCGTTGCCGTCACGCCTCGAGACGAGACGTCAAACGGCGCATCCTCGGCCAGCCGGACCATGCGTGGTGACTCCCCCATCCGTTTCCCCCTTTCGGAGATCTGCGCCTCTTCCGGGCGAGGCGCACCAACCACAGGACGTGGCAGCGGCGGTCGATCTTCTCAGCGGTCGACGCGTAGCGTCCAGACGGCTCCGGCCGCGGCGGCGACGGCGCCCGCGAGAAGGACCCACACGCCGGGGCTCACACCCGCGTGCGCGAAGAGGCCGGCGTCGTGGTTTGCGGACTCGACATCGTCGGAGACCGTGTTCCAGTCGATGATCGCCAGCAGCAGGAGCGCGCCCGCCAGCGCGGCGCCCACCCGCGCGGCTCGATCGTGCGGGCGAACGCAGTACCACGCCGCGCAGCCGATCATCGCGAGCGCGAGCAGCGCGGTGTACATGCCGTCACCGGACAACCGGCCATCGCTCACCGGGCCCGTCGCCCCTTCCAGGCCGTGTGTCCACGGCATCGCGGAGCCGACGAGGGCGACCGTCGCGCCGCCGGCCGTGAGGGCAAGCCGCACGACGAGGTGCTCGTGCGCCCGCTCGTGGCGCCGCTGCTCCGCCAGTACGCGCGCGGTGGCCATCGCCGCATTCAAGCACTGCCGGCACCGTCGCCACACGACGTTCGGCGAGTCGGCGCACGCGAATCGCTAGCAGGTTGTGGCGATGTCCCAGCTGATGAACGACCCAGGCACCCAGCCCGGCCGATCCCACCCGACGCTCAGATCCTGATACGGCGCGCAGAGCAGCGGGAGCCACGGCGAGCCGGGTCGAAAATGGAAGAGGGCCGCGCCCCCGGGGCCCCGCGCGAACCACGTCGTACCGGGCGGATAGAACGCTGCGATGAAGTCGCTCGGCTGACACTCAGCGCCCCCGGCAATAGGAGCCTCGCAAACGAGCTGATCCGCGGCCGCGGAGGCGCGGACTTCATCAGCACCGGGAACGGCGTCGACCGCGTCTTCGGCGGCCGAGGCAACGACCACATCAACGGAACCGGCGGGGATGACACGCTCAACGGGGGCGAAGGCGCCGACGACATCTTCGGAAGCAATGGGGACGACGTCCTCGATGGCGGGCCGGATACCGACACCCTCCGCGGCGGCCCCGGCACCGATACCTGCACGAACGGCGAGCTGCTGTTCAGCTGCCCATAGGCCGCGCCGGGGAGTCGCCTTCGACCCTACAGATGGCTTGGTTGTGCGATGCGCCCGGCACGATTCGAACGTGCGACACACAGATTCGAAGTCTGTTGCTCTATCCCCTGAGCTACGGGCGCGGGCGCGGCGGGTGGGCTAGGGGTGACCGGTGGGACTCGAACCCACGTCCTCCTGGACCACAACCAGGGGCTACCACCAGCTGAGCTACGGCCACCGCGAGTGCTCGTAGGATACCTGCACACGCGGGCGTGGCGGAACTGGTAGACGCGCCGGCCTTAGGAGCCGGTGGCCCTGGCCGTGGAGGTTCGAGTCCTCTCGCCCGCATGCTGCCCGCCTGTCCGCTCGGTGGCGCTGCTGCGACCCCGCGACTAAGGTTAGAGGACGGCACCCGGGTCTCGGGCCCGCCGTCCCCTCGCATGAAGACCCAGGTCTCCGAACTTCCCGAGAACCGCGTACGCCTCGATGTCGAGGTCCCCGCGGACGACGTCGATCACGCGTTCGACCACGCGCTCTCCGACCTCTCGCAGAGCGTTCGCATCCCGGGCTTCCGCAAGGGCAAGGCGCCCAAGCCGCTCGTCATGCGCCAGCTCGGCCGCGAGACGGTGATCGAGGAGGCCCTGCGCGACCACCTGAACGGCTGGTACTCGCGCGCCGTCGCCGTCGCCGGGATCGATCCGGTCTCGCGACCCGAGATCGACTGGTCGGACGAGCCGGTGGAGGGCGCGCCGTTCAGCTTCACCGCCGAGGTCGAGGTGAAGCAGGCGCCGGAGGTGAAGTCCTACAAGGGGCTCGACGGCGTGAAGCAGGCCGCCGAGGTGCCGCAGGAGGCCGTCGACGCCGAGATCGAGCGCCTGCGGCTCACGGTCGCCGAGCTCCGGCCCGTGGAGCGGGGCGCGGCCGACAACGACTTCCTCGTCATCGACTTCGAGGGGACCGTCGACGGCAAGCCCTTCGACGACAGCGCGGGCACCGACTACGGCGTCGAGCTCGGCGCGGGCCGGCTGGCCCCCGACCTCGAGCGCGGGCTGCTCGGCATGAAGTCCGGCGACGAGCGCAACATCGAGCTCCCGCTCCCGCCCGACACCGAGGACGTGAAGCTGGCCGGGAAGACGGCGGTCTTCCACGTCACCGTGAAGGACGTGAAGGAGCGCGTGCTCCCGGCGCTCGACGACGAGCTGGCGACCTCGGTGAGCGAGTTCGACACGCTTGGCGAGCTCAGGGCCGACATCCACGAGCGGATCCGGGAGGCGCTCGAGCGCGAGGTCGACATGCGCTACCGCGCCTCCGTCCTCCAGTCGCTCGCCGACCAACTCAAGACCGAGGTGCCCGACGCGCTCGTGCGAAACCGCGTCGCCGACCTGGTGCGCTCGCTGCTCCAGAACCTGGCCGCGCGCGGCGTCGCCGTCGAGGACTACCTGCGCGTCACCGGGCAGAGCGGCGAGGAGCTCGCGAGCTCCGTCCGACCCCGCGCCGAGGACTCGGTGAAGAAGGACCTGGCGCTCGAGGCCGTCGTCGCCGCCGAGGGCATCGAGGTGACCGACGAGATGATCGAGGAATGGGTGCGCGAGCAGGCCGCGGAGGGCGATGAGGACGCCGACTCGGCCGTCGAGCGGCTCCTCGGCGATCCCGCCACCAAGACCGCGCTTCGCCAGGACCTCGCCGCCCAGCGGGCGCTCGACGTCGTCGTCGAGAACGCCAAGCCGATGACCCCCGAGCAGGCCGAGGCGAAGGGCAAGTTGTGGACGCCGGGGCAGGAATCGGAGGCGGCCGGCGAAAAGTCATCCCCCATCTGGACCCCGGCGGGCGCCGGGGGGCCTACCTGAGGAGCGCAATGAGCCCACTGATTCCGATGGTGATCGAGCAGACGTCGCGCGGAGAACGGTCGTTCGACATCTACTCCCGGCTCCTGAACGAGCGGATCGTCTTCCTGGGCACGCCCGTCGACGACCAGATCGCCAACCTCATCGTGGCCCAGCTCCTGCACCTCGAGTCCGAGGATCCCGACAAGGACATCTCGATCTACATCAACTCGCCGGGCGGCTCGGTCTACGCCGGCCTCGCCATCTACGACACGATGCAGTTCGTGAAGCCCGACGTCCAGACCATCTGCGTGGGCATCGCAATGAGCATGGGCGCGCTCCTCCTGGCGGGCGGCGCGAAGGGCAAGCGGATGGCCCTCCCGAACGCCAAGATCCTCATCCACCAGGTCAGCTCTGGATTCCAGGGCCAGGCGACCGATATCGAGATCCATGCGCGTGAGATCCTCGACCTGCGCAAGCGGCTCGACCAGATCATCGCCGACAAGACCGGGCAGCCGATGGAGAAGGTCTCGCGCGACACCGAGCGGGATTTCTTCATGTCCGCGGACGAAGCGACCGATTACGGGATCATCGACCGCGTGATCGCGAAGCACTGAACCATGGCCCGACCGACCGACACCAACGAACAGCTCCTCTGCAGCTTCTGCGGCAAGTCGCAGCGGCAGGTGAAGAAGCTCATCGCCGGCCCCGGCGTCTACATCTGCGACGAGTGCATCGACCTCTGCAACGAGATCATCGACGAGGAGCTCACCACTCCCGCCCAGCTCGATCTCGACAACCTGCCGAAGCCGAAGGAGATCTACGCGGTCCTGAACGACTACGTGGTCGGGCAGGAGGAGGCCAAGCGCACGCTGTCGGTGGCGGTCTACAACCACTACAAGCGCGTGCAGATGGCCGGCCAGACCGACTCCGAGGTCGAGCTCGCCAAGTCGAACATCCTGCTCCTCGGCCCCACCGGCTGCGGCAAGACGCTGCTCGCCCAGACGCTGGCGCGGATCCTGAACGTCCCGTTCGCGATCGCCGACGCCACCGCGCTCACCGAGGCCGGCTACGTCGGCGAGGACGTCGAGAACATCCTGCTCAAGCTGATCCAGGCCGCCGACTTCGACGTGAAGAAGGCCGAGACCGGGATCATCTACATCGACGAGGTCGACAAGATCGCGCGCAAGGCCGACAACCCGTCGATCACGCGCGACGTGAGCGGCGAGGGCGTCCAGCAGGCGCTGCTCAAGATCCTGGAGGGCACCGTCGCGAGCGTGCCGCCGCAAGGCGGCCGCAAGCACCCCCACCAGGAGTTCCTGTCGATCGACACGACGAACATCCTGTTCGTCTGCGGCGGGGCGTTCGCCGATCTCGACAAGATCATCGAGCGGCGCATCGGCCGAAACTCGATCGGGTTCGGCGCCGAGCTGCGCTCGCGCAAGAACGGCCCGTCGAAGGACCTCTTCCCGCAGGTCATGCCCGAGGACCTCATCTCCTACGGGCTCATCCCCGAGTTCATCGGCCGCCTGCCGGTCGTGTCGGCAGTCCACGCGCTCGACCGCGACGACCTGATCCGCATCCTACTCGAGCCGAAGAACGCGCTCGTCAAGCAGTACGAGCGGTTCTTCAACTACGACTCGATCGAGCTCGTCTTCACGACGGACGCGCTGAGCGCGATCGCGACCCGGGCCCTCGAGCGGGCCACCGGCGCCCGCGGCCTGCGCTCGATCATCGAGGCGGCGCTCCTGAACGTGATGTTCGACCTGCCCTCGCGCAAGGACGTGAACAAGTGCGTCGTCACGCGCGAGACGATCGAGAAGCACCTCGACCCGACGCTGGTCACCGAGGGCGGCCCGAGCGTCGACGTCACCGAAGAGCTGCGCGAAGAGTCGGCATAGCTCCCGGGTAGCGGGGTGCTCCACCTCCTCGCGGCGCTGCTGGCGATCCTGGGAGGGGGCGTTCACCATCCGGCCCGGCTGCGGGTGGCCGAGCCGCGCGCGTACGAGGTCTGGGACGGCCGGCTCCAGGGCCGGGCGCCGGGGATCGTCCACGTCCGCACCGGCGGGCATCGCTACACGCTCGTGCCGGGTCCGGGCGGCCGGTTCTCGGTCCGCGTCCCGCACGTCGTCCGCGGCGACACGACGGTCACCGTCGCCGGCCGCCGGATCCCCGTCTACGGGCTTCCTCCCGGCTCGCTCCGGCTGCTCGCACCGGCCCGCAACGACCGCCGGCTCGACCGCGTGCTGGGCTCGCTCGCGGCCCGCGCGACCCCGGCGGTCGCGGCGTACGTGCACAGGCCCCGCGGGCACGCCGGCGCCTGGAACGCCGGCGCCGAGTTCGAGGGCGCCTCGACGCTCAAGCTGCCGATCATGGTCGCGGCGCTGGAGCGGATCGGCGGCGAGCCGCGCGCGACGCCGTACTGGGCGCCGTTCGTCGCGATCACGCGCTACTCGAGCAACGAGGCCGCCGACGAGGCGCTCGAGCTCCTCGGCGGGAGCGAGGCGGGCGGGGCGGCCGATATGGTCGCGGCGATGCGCGGCCTCGGGCTGCTCCACACCTACATGTACGCCGGCTACCTGACCGATCCGGACGCCGGCGGCGGCCCGCCGCCCGTGCACGTCGACAGCTCCCCGCCGCCCTCGTTCAAGTACACGACGGCCGCCGACATGGCCCGGCTCGGGGCGTGGCTCGCCGACGCGGCTGCCGGGTCGGGCCCGCTCGTGCGCCGCGGCGTGACCCGGCACGAGGCGCGCGAGCTGCTCTACCTGATGCTGCACGCGGCCGACCCCGGCCTCGTCCTGCCGGGCGCGGCCGGCCGGCCCGTGGCCCACAAGATCGGCTGGCTCGAGACGTCGCGCGACGACGTGGCGGTCGTCTTCACGCGGCACGGCCCGGCGGTCGTGGCCGTCTACGCGCAGGGCTCGATCGACGCGACCGTCTACGAGTTCGGGCGAGCGGTCGCGCGCGCGGCGCTCCGCTAGCGGCGGTCAGCGGGCGAGTGCTCGCGCGAGCAGCGGCATCGCACCGGCCACTCGCGGCAGTCAGAGCAGCGCGACTGCATCTGGAAGGCGGCCCACGCCATGAGCACGATCAGGCAGACCATCGCCGCGAAGAGCGCCCCGGGGTTCACCGTCAGCACGCTCTTGTCGTTATGGGAATGCTCGAGCACGTATTGGTGCCAGAAGGCCTTGTACATGGAAGCCGGGGGTGGTGGGGCGCCCTTTCGGTCATCGCCCGGAAGGGGCTCCGACTGTAGCCCCGCGTACCCCCCGCGCGCTGTCGTCGGAAACACCATCCACGATCGAGATGGTGTGTCCCGAATCCTCGCGCGTCCGGATGTCCGACTGCCGTGTGCATGGCGGGCGTGGCGGGGCTGCGGCACCGACTGCGACTGCGAAGCGTCGCATCGCGGCGTCCTCGGTCGGGCCAATATCTCGTCGATATTGACCCTCCCTGCGTCCTTGCGCTGCTCGCTTCTCGCCGCCCGGAACATCCCGAGGATTCGGGACAAACCATCTAGGATGGCGCTCGTGGACGCCCGCTACGAGCCGAGCACCGCCGAGCAGCCCACCTTCCAGCGCTGGGAGGCGGCGGGGGTCTTCGGGGGCGTGCCCGACCCGGCTCGCGAGCCGTTCGTGATCGCGCTCCCGCTCCCCAACGTGACCGGCGACCTGCACATGGGCCACGCCCTGAACGGGAGCTACCAGGACACGCTCATCCGCCTCCGGCGTATGCAGGGCCGCGACTCGCTCTGGATCTGCGGCACGGATCACGCCTCGATCGCCGTCCACGCGGTGATCGAGAAGCAGCTCCGCGCTGAGGGGCTCACGCGCTGGGACCTGGGCCGGGAGCGCTTCCTCGAGCGCGTGTCGCGCTGGCGTGAGGAGACGGGCGCCACGATCATCCGGCAGTTCAAGCGGCTCGGCTGCTCGCTCGACTACGAGCACGAGCGGTTCACCATGGACGCGGGCTACGTCGACGCGGTGCTCACGATGTTCGTCGAGCTCTACGGCAAGGGCTACATCTACCGCGACAACCGCATGATCAACTGGTGCCCGACCTGCGCCTCGACCATCTCCGACCTCGAGGTGCGGTTCGAGCATGCGGTCGACACCCTGTACGAGGTGCGCTACCGGATCGCCGGGACGGACGACTTCCTCACGGTCGCGACGGTACGCCCCGAGACGATCCTGGCCGACACCGCGGTGGCGGTCCATCCCGACGACGAGCGCTACACGCACCTCGTCGGGCGCACGGCGATCGTGCCGCTCGTGGAGCGCGAGGTGCCGATCATCGCCGACGACTATGTGAAGATGGACTTCGGGACCGGCGCGCTCAAGGTGACGCCCGGCCACGACCCGAACGACTTCGAGATCGGCCGCCGCCACGGGCTTGCCGAGCTGGCGGCGATCGGGTTCGACGGCCACATGACCGAGCTGGCCGGCGAGCTCGCCGGGCTGCCGGTGGCCGAGGCGCGCGACAAGGTGCGCGACGCCCTCTTCGCGCAGGGCCTCCTGCGCAAGGAGGAGCCCTACGAGCACGAGGTCGGCCACTGCGACCGCTCCGGCGACCGGATCGAGCCCTTGATCTCGCTGCAGTGGTTCATGCAGATGGACGAGCTCGCGAAGCCCGCGAACGAGGCGGTGCGGTCGGGCCGGGTGCGCTTCCACCCGAAGAACCAGGAGAACATCTACTACGACTGGATGCTGAACCTGCGCCCGTGGTGCATCTCGCGCCAGCTGTGGTGGGGGCACCAGATCCCGGTGTGGTACTGCCCGGACGGCCACCAGACGGCGGCGCGCTCCGAGCCCGAGGCCTGCGCGGAGTGCGGGTCGCGCGAGCTCGAGCGCGACCCCGACGTGCTCGACACGTGGTTCTCCTCGGCGCTGTGGCCGTTCGCCACGCTCGGGTGGCCGGGCAGCGACGACCCCCGGCTCGAGCGCTACTACCCCGGCGACGTGCTCGCCACGGCCCGGGACATCATCAACCTGTGGGTCGCTCGCATGCTGATGATGGGGCTCGAGTTCATGGGCGACATCCCGTTCGAGGACGTTGTCATCAACCCGACCATCCTGGCGCCCGACGGCCGCCGGATGTCGAAGTCGCTCGGCACGGGGATCGACCCGCTGGAGCTGGTCGACAGCTACGGCGCCGACGCCACCCGCTACGGGCTCCTCAAGATGAGCTCGACCCAGGACGTGCGCTTCTCCGCCGGGATGATCGACGAGGGGGCGAGGTTCGCGAACAAGCTCTGGAACGCCGCCCGCTTCGTGCTGACGCAGGCCGACACGGCGGTCGCGCCGGCGCCGGCCGGGACGGCCCTCGAGGACCGCTGGATCCGCTCCCGGCTCGCCGCGGAGCTGGCCGGCGTCGTGGGCCAGATCGAGCGCTACGACTTCTCGGCGGCGGTGAAGCAGCTCTACGCGTTCGTCTGGAACGACTTCTGCGACTGGTACGTGGAGGCCGTGAAGCCGCGGCTGCGCGGCGAGGGGCGCGCCGAGGCGTCGGCCAACCTGCTCTGGGTGCTGGAGCAGATCCTGGCGCTCACCCATCCCGTCTGCCCCTTCGTGACCGAGGCGATCTGGGAGCACCTGCCCGGCGACCGCGGCCTTCTGATGCTCGCGCCGATGCCGGTGGCCGACGAGACGCACCGCGACCCGGCGGCCGAGGCCGACATGGGGCGCGCCATCGAGATCGTGACGGCGGCCCGCGCCGAGCCCGGCGCCCCGGTGGAGATCCCGGACGGGTTCGCGGGCGCCGCCATCGTGGAGCAGCTCGCACCGAAGCCGGCCGGCGACGGCCAGGCACCCGACCGGGGCGCGCTCGAGCGGGAGCTCGAGAAGCTCCGGGCCGAGCTTCGCAGGGCCGAGGGCATGCTCCGGAACGAGCGGTTCACGAGCAAGGCGCCGCCGCAGGTGATCGCCGCCGAGCGCGAGAAAGCGGAGCGGTTCGCCGCCGACGTCGGGGCCCTCGAGTCGCGGCTGGCCGCGCTCGAGTGAGCGCGGCCGAGCGATACATCGACTCCCTCGAGCTCTTCGGGATGGCCTTCGGGCTCGAGCGGATGCACGACCTGCTGGCGCAGCTCGGGAACCCCGAGCGGTCGTTCGACGCGATCCACGTCGTCGGCACGAACGGCAAGGGCTCGACCGTCCTCTTCGCCGAGGCCCTGCTCGAGGCCGAGGGCGTGCACACGGGCGCCTACCTCTCTCCGCATCTCACGTCCTTCCGCGAGCGGATCCGGATTTGGGGCGCCGAGATCGCCCCGGAGGCCTACGAGGAGGCGGTGCTGCGGGTGCGCGACACGGCCGGGGCGGCGGTGACGCAGTTCGAGGCGCTCACCGCCGCGGCCTTCTGCGCGTTCGAGGCCGCCGGGGTGGAGTGGGGGGTCGTCGAGGCCGGGCTCGGCGGCCGGCTCGACGCCACGAACGTCCTCTCGCGCTCGCGCGTCCAGGTGCTCACGAACGTGTCGCTCGAGCACACCGAGCTTCTCGGGACGACGCGCGAGGCCATCGCGGCCGAGAAGCTGGCCGTCGTGCCCGAGGGCGGCCTGCTCGTGGTGAGCGAGCCGGAGTGGGCGAGCCTCGTCCCGCAGGCCAAGGACGTCGTGGTGGTGCGGGCGGAGGGCACCTATCAGGATCAGAACCGGGCCGTCGCCCGGGCCGCCGTGGAGCTCGCCCTGGGGCGGGGAGTCGACCCCGCGCCGATGGCCGGCGTGCGCGTGCCGGGAAGGATGGAGGTGCGCGGCAGCGAACCGCTCGAGGTATGGGACGGCGCGCACAACCCCGACGGGATGGCGCGGCTCGTCGCCGAGCTGCCGGCGCTGCTCGACGGCCGCTCGCCGCGGGTCGCCGTCCTCTCGACGCTCGGCGAGAAGGACGTCGCCGGGATGGCGCGGCTCCTCTCGGGGGTATGTGACGTGATCGTCCCAACCCAGTCAACGAACCCCAGGGTGCTGTCCGCCGCCGAGCTCGCGGCCGTTGCGGGCGGCGAGGCCGAGCCCGACCCGGTCAGGGCGCGGGAGCGCGCGATCGAGCTCGCCGGGAGCCGCGGTGCGGTGATTGTCTGCGGCTCGCTGTATCTTTTACACGACCTGATCACGCGGTCTCCCGGTGCAGAGGCCGCGCGGAGCCCTGCCTGACCGTGCTCGACCTCCTCGCCGCGACAACCACAAGCGACACCACGGGGCCGTTCAACGGCGTCAGCGACTTCTTCGACTCGAGCTACTTCGCCGCGTTCGAGAAGCTGATGATCATCTTCGTGGTGGCGTTCTACCTGGCGCTGATCTTCTGGACAGCCAAGGACGCCCGCCGCCGGATCGAGGACCCGGTGATCGTCGCGGTGTGCATCGCCACCGCGTTCTTCTTCCCGTTCGTCGGCGTGCTCGTCTACCTGATCCTGCGCCCTCCGGAGTACCTCGCCGACGTGCGCGAGCGCGAGCTCGAGATCAAGGCGATGGAGCGCCGGCTCGGCGCCGACTCCGTCTGCCCCTACTGCCGCAACCCCGCCGAGGCCAGCTTCCTGAGCTGCCCGCACTGCGGCACGAAGCTGAAGCAGGCCTGCCGTCGCTGCAAGGCGCCGCTCGAGCCGTCCTGGCGGCTGTGCCCCTACTGCGAGACGGCCACCGTGCAGACGCCGCCGGCCGCCGAGCGCACGCGCCGGGAGCCTTCCGAGCGGTCAGTTCCGTAGATGGCTGATTCCCAAGTCACGGGATGTCCTGGGCGGCGAGAATCGAGTAGCGCAAGGACGCAGGGAGGGTCAATATCGATGCGAGATATTGGCCCGACCGAGGACGCAGCGAGACGACGGTTCACAGCCGCAGCACCACCACAGATGGATTTCACCCGACGGTTGGACGTCCAGGCGCGCCTGAATTGGGGATCATCCATCTAAATGCCTGAGCGGACGCTCTTCGTGGTGAAGCCCGACGGGGTCGCCCGCGGGCTGGTGGGCGAGATCGTGTCGCGCATCGAGCGGCGCGGGCTCTCGATCCGGGCGATGCGGCTCCTGTGGGTCTCGCCTGAGCAGGCCGCCGACCACTACGCCGAGCACAGCGAGAAGCCGTTCTACCCGGGCCTGGTCGAGTTCATCACGTCCGGGCCGGTCGTGGCGATGGTCATCGAGGGCGAGTCGGCGGTCTCGACGGTGCGGGGGATGATGGGCGCCACCAATCCGCTCGACTCGGCGCCCGGCACGATCCGGGGCGACTTCGCGCTCGAGATCGGCGAGAACATCGTGCATGGCTCCGACTCGCCGGCGAACGGCGAGCGCGAGATCGCGATCTACTTCTCAGAGCCGGATCTGGTGTGATCGCCCGGGCGCTCGAGCTCGGGCCCCTCGTCCTCGCATCCAGCTCGCCGCGGCGGCGCGACATCCTCGGGCTGCTCGGGATCGAGTTCACGGTCGTCGAGCCTGACTACGCGGAGGAGGACATCGCCGATCTCGATCCGGGCGCCCTGGCCGAGGCGCACGCCCGCGGCAAGGCGGCCGCCGTCCCCGGCGAGCGCGTGCTCGGCGTCGACACGCTCGTGGCGCTCGACGGCCGCGTCTTCGGAAAGCCCGCCGGCGCCGGCGAGGCGCGCGAGTTCCTGCGTGCGCTCTCCGGTCGGACCCACACCGTCCACTCCGGCCTGTGCCTGCGGGTCGGCGGCGTCGAGCACCTGCGCCGGGCCGTGAGCGACGTCACCTTCGCGCCGCTCTCGGACGCCGACGTCGAGTGGTACGTCGGCACCGGCGAGTGGCACGACCGGGCCGGCGCCTACGCCGTCCAGGGTCGCGGCGCCGCGCTCGTCCGCTCCGTGGACGGCGACTTCCAGAACGTCGTCGGCCTGCCTGTCCCCGAGCTGCTCAACGCGATGGCCGCCGCCGCGGGCGCCTGACAACCGGGGCCAGGCCCCATGGGGTTCGGCTGCGGTCTCGCGCCGTTCACGTCTCGTGGAGGAGCCGGCCCTCCATGCCGCCGGCCACGACGACCACCTGGCCGGAGACGTGGCCCGAGAGGCGGTCGGAGGCCAGGACGACGATCTGCCAGGCGACGTCGTCGGGCTGGGCCACCTTGCGAAGCGGCATCGTCTGCGTGATGCGCTCGAGCCTGCCGGGCTCGGAGAGCGCGGGCGAGGCCATCTCGGTCGCGGTCCAGCCCGGGCAGACGGCGTTCACGCGACCAAGCGGCGCCAGGCGGGCGATCTCGTTCTTGAGCGTCGGCAGGAGGCCGCCCATCAGCGCCGCCTTCGTCCCGGCATAGTCGGCCTGGCCCTCCTCGCCGAAGATGCCGGCCGTCGAGCCGATCAGGATCAGGTTGCCCGAGCGCTGCTCCCGCACCCGGCGCAGGAACGCCCGCGCGACGAGGAAGGTTCCGGTGAGGTTCGTGTCGACGATCCGGCGGAAGCGGTCGGCGTCGATGTCGACCGCCGGCGCAGGCGGCGAGTAGATCGCGGCGTTGCAGACGCAGACGTCGACGCGGTCGTACCGCTCGACGGCCGTCGCGAACAGCATGTCGACCTCGTCCTCCTGCGACACGTCGGCCTGCACCGCGATCGCATCGGGAAGCGACGCGACGAGCTCGTCGGCCCGCTCCCGGCTCGTGCGGTAGTTGACGACCACCCGGGCTCCCTCGCCCGCGAAGGCCCGTGCCGTGGCGGCGCCGATCCCGCGCGCTGCGCCGGTGATCACGACGACTCGGCCCGCGAGGTCGGTGTCCACGGCGCGGCATCGTACAGATCCGGCCGATGGCGGACCCCGCTATCCGCTAGAATCGCACTGCACTTTCGCCAATTTTGCAGCAGGAAACGAAGGCCCCCGCATCAGCTTCTTGAACTCCCTCACCGGCTTCGGCGGCCGTGACATGGCCGTCGACCTCGGCACGGCGAACACGCTCGTCTACGTGCGCGGGCGCGGCATCGTGCTGTCGGAGCCGTCGGTCGTCGCGATCGACCAGCGCACCGGCGAGGTGCACGCGGTCGGGATCGAAGCCAAGCGGATGCTCGGCCGCACGCCGGGCAACATCTCCGCGATCCGGCCGCTCAAGGACGGCGTCATCGCCGACTTCGACGTGACCGAGCAGATGCTGCGCCACTTCATCCAGAAGGTGCACCAGAACCGATTCGCCCACCCGCGCGTCGTGGTCTGCGTTCCCTCCGGCGTGACCGGGGTCGAGAAGCGGGCCGTCGAGGAAGCCACGTACTCGGCGGGCGCCCGTCAGGCCTACCTGATCGAGGAGCCGATGGCCGCGGCGATCGGGGCCGGCCTTCCCGTGTCCGAGCCGACCGGCAACATGATCGTCGACGTCGGCGGCGGCACCACCGAGGTGGCGGTCATCTCGCTCGGCGGCATCGTGGTCTCGCAGTCGATCCGGGTCGGGGGCGACGAGCTCGACGAGGCGATCATCGAGCACGTGAAGCGCGAGTACAAGCTCATGATCGGCTCGCAGACCGCCGAGGAGGTGAAGCTCGAGATCGGCTCGGCCTACGAGCTGCCCGAGGAGGTCGAGGCCGAGATCCGCGGCCGCGACCTCGTCACCGGCCTCCCGAAGACCGTGGTGCTCTCGGCCACCGAGGTGCGCCAGGCGCTCGACGTGCCGCTCACGCAGATCATCGACGCCGTGAAGCAGACGCTCGACAAGACGCCGCCCGAGCTCGCGTCCGACATCATGGACCGCGGGATCGTGCTCGCCGGTGGCGGCGCGCTCCTCCAGCGCATGACCGACCGCCTGCGGGCCGAGACCCAGATGCCCGTGCACCTGGCGGAGTCGCCGCTCACCTGCGTGGCGGTCGGCTCGGGCCGCTCGCTCGAGGAGTTCGAGGCCATCCACCGGGCCAACCAGTCGTACGCCTCCAGCCGCCGCAACGGCCGCCGCGGCTACTAACCCGGCTCCAATCCCGCTGGGTGGACACGGCCGGAGGCGCTTGTATCCTGGAAGCCAGGTGCAGTCGGACGCGACCATCTCCAGGCGCCCTCGGAGGGTGCATGCGGGCGTGCTCGCCCTCGTGGCGATCGCCGTCTTCACCCTCGCCATCGCTGCCGCCGGATACTGGTCGGACCCGAACAAGCTGACCGACTGGCAGGCGCTCGTCCTGGGCGTCACGCAGGGGCTGACCGAGTTCCTGCCGATCTCCTCGTCGGCCCACCTCATCCTGGTGCCGTGGGTCTTCGACTGGCACTACCTCGAGAACCACCCCGACTTCAACAAGACCTTCGACGTCTCGCTTCACCTCGGCACGCTGATCGCCGTCCTCGTGTACTTCCGCCTCGACGCGGTCGCGCTCGCCGGCGCCTGGTTTCGCAGCATCGGCAAGCGTGCCATCGAGACCGGCGAGGAGCGGCTGGCCTGGTTCGTGGTGGTTGCGACGATCCCCGCGGGGATCGTGGGCGCCGCCGGCGAGTCGTTCGTCGAGGACAAGCTCGGCCAGCCCTACCAGATCGCCATCCTCATGGCCGTCTTCGCGATCGTGCTGTGGTTCGCCGACCGCACGCCGGTCACGCGCAAGATGGAGGAGTTCGACCTGAAGACCGCGGTGGGAGTCGGCGTCGCCCAGGCGCTCTCGCTCGCGCCCGGGGTGAGCCGGTCCGGCATCACGATCTCGGCCGGCCGCTACCTCGGGCTCTCCCGCGACGACGCCGCCCGCTTCTCGTTCTTCCTCTACGCCCCGGTCGTCGCCGGCGCGGTCGTCTTCAAAGGCGCGAAGGATCTCCACGGGGGCTTCCCGCCGGGCACGACCGGGCCGTTCCTCGTCGGCACGCTGACGTCGATGGTGGTCGGGCTCGTCTCGATCTGGGCCCTCCTCAGCTACCTGCGCCGCAACAGCTACAACATCTTCGTGATCTACCGCCTGGTGCTCGCGGCCGCGGTCCTGATCCTGATCGCCACGGGCGTTCAGAGCGCGCATTTCTAGCCGCCTGCGCAGGGGCCGGAGCGGCTCGTCCGCTACGATTGGCTCCCCGACCCGCCAAAGCATGCTGCTCAGCAAGAACCGAATCATCCGGAGGCGGGCCGTCGTCGGTCTGCTGCTGGCGGCCTCGCTCACACTGCTCACCCTGTCGTTCCGGCAGGGGTCCACGGGCTTCGTGGGCGACATCCAGCGCAACGCCGTCACCATCACGGCCCCGTTTGCGACCGTCGCCCACCGGGTGACGCGTCCGGCCGTCGACGCCTGGAGCTGGGCGAGCGGCCTCACGAGCGCGCGCGACAGCACCGAGCGGCTGAACCGGCTCCGGGATCAGTACGGGGCCGTGCAGGTGCGCTACCAGGCGGCCACCGAGGAGGTCGCGCGGTTGAAGGCGCTCCTGCACTTCCGAAGCACGCTCGGCCAGACCAAGAGCGTGGCCGGCCAGGTGCTGGCCCAGTCGCCCAACGCCTACCAGAACACGGTCACGATCGACATCGGCTCCTCGGCGGGCGTCGCCATCAACGACCCCGTCGTCGCCCCGACGCGGGACAGCGGCGCGCTGATCGGCAAGGTGTCGCAGGTGACGGCAGGCCAGGCCGTCGTCACGCTGCTCCTCGACCCCCAGAACTACGTGAGCGCCGGCGTCCAGGGCGAGCCCAACGCCGTCGGGTTGATCAAGGCCGCGTCCGGGCAGGTCGGGATCCTCAGCCTGGAGCTGATCCCGAACGCCGTCCACGTCGCCGCGGGCGAGGTCGTGACCACCGCCGGGTTCCAGGTGAAGCGGCTGGCGTCGTACTACCCGCCAGGCATCCCCATCGGGCGGGTGACGTCGGTGTCGGGCAACGACACCACGGGCGACACCAAGGTGATCCAGGTGACGCCGTTCGCCGACTTCCGGTACATCACCGACGTCCTGGTGCTCGAGCCGCGGCGATGATCCTGGACGCGGTGAAGATCGCGCTCTGCGTGTTCGTGCTCGCGATCCTCGAGGTCGCGGCCACGCCGCAGCTCACGCCGTTCGGCGGCGGGCCCGACCTGATCGTGATCCTCGTCGTCGCGCTCGCGCTGTGGCGCGGCGTGGAGGCCGCGGCGGTCGCCGGCTTCGCCGGCGGGCTGCTGCTCGACGCGATCACCTACGAGCACCTGGGCATGGCCTCGCTCGTGTACGTCGGCGTCGCGTGGGCCGTCGCAACGTTCGCCCACCGCAGCGAGGCGGGCCCGGGGATGCTCGAGCCGCCGCCTCCGCGGGCCCTGCCCTGGCTCGTCGCCGGCGCCACGGCGGCGCAATTCGGGAGCCTCATCCTGCACGTCCTCCTGGGCGACCACCCGGCCGCGGGCATCCTCTTCTGGCACCAGATCGCCCCGGCGATCCTCCAGACGACGCTCCTCGGGCTCGTCCTGCTCCCGCTCCTGCGGCGCATCTTTCGTCCCCCGTCCGCCATGAGCCATGTTCCTCGAATCGCCACCGCCTAGGCCCGAGCCGGCCCCCGACCCGCTGCCCCTCGCCATCCGGGCCGCGGCGCTCGGCATCATCGCCGCGGCGCTGCTCGTCGTGCTGCTCTTCCGGCTGTGGGCGCTCCAGGTGCTGCACGCCGGCCAGTACTCGGCCGCCGCGGTGCAGAGCCAGGTGCGGACGTCGGTCGTCCCCGCCCGCCGCGGCGATATCGTCGACCGGCACGGAGACGTGCTCGTCTCGAGCCGGACGGCGATCGCCGTGCAGGTCAACTCGGCGACCTTCCCGGCCGGCACGAACTGCAACGGGCTCAACCGGCACGACCGCAAGGTGGTGATCGGCCGGCCAGGCTGCCTCGTCCTGTGGCGGCTCGCGAACGTCATCAAGCAGCCCTTCCCGCAGGTCTGGAAGGCGTACTCGAGCCGCCTCTCGGCCAACCAGGGGTATCCGATCACGCTGCCGTTCACGGTCACGCGCCCGCAGGTGGCCTTCATGCTCGAGCGCCACAACCGGTTCCCGGCGATCCAGTTCCAGCGCACGTTCGTGCGCGACTACCCGGCGCTCGACACCCCGACCCTGGGCGCGATCAACCCGAACCTGATCGGGCACGTCGGGCCGATCACCCACGACAACCTGGTTGACCCGGCCTTCCGCGGCGAGGACCTGCCTCGGACCGGCACCGCCGGCCAGACCGGAATCGAGAAGTCCTACGACGGCTGGCTGCGCGGCTCGGACGGCGAGACGGCCCAGATGTTCGACGCCTCGGGACAGCCGGTGCGCTCGCCGTATCTCGTGCGCGAGCCGGTGACCGGCTCGACCGTCCACCTGACGCTCGACGGCCACCTCCAGAAGGTGGCCCAGGACGCGATCGGGCGCGGCATCCAAATCGCCCTGAACGACCGCCAGTACTTCGCCGATTCGGGCGCAGTCGTGGCGATGAACCCCGACACGGGCGCGATCTACGCGATGGCGTCGTCGCCAACCTACCAGCCAACGGTGTGGGTGCCGCCGTACGCCGGCCAGGGCCGGATCGTGGATCCCAACAACAAGCTGACCCCGCAGGTGGACAAGTCGTACGCGGGCAGCTACCCGCCCGGGTCGACGTTCAAGCCGATCACCGCCGTCGCCGCGTGGATGTCGGGCCTCATCGGGCCGGGCTCGACGCGGGCCTGCACGACCTCCTTCCAGTCGCCCAACGACTTCAGCCACCACACCTTCAACAACTGGGGCCCGGTGAACGCCGTGATCGGGCTCTCCAAGGCGCTCGAGATCTCGTGCGACACGTTCTTCTACCGGCTCGGCGACCAGTTCTACGACCGCTATCAGGCGGGGTCGAACGTCTTCCAGCAGTGGATCCGAAAGCTCGGCTACGGAGCCGCGCCGAGTGTCGACGTCCCCGGCGCGGTCAGCGGCGTCGTGCCCGACCAGCACTGGAAGGCGCACTACCCGCCCTTCGTCAACGGCCCCAACCCGTCGATCGACACCCTGTGGGAGCCGGGCGACGACATCCAGATGGCGATCGGCCAGGGCTACCTGCTCGCATCGCCGCTCCAGCAGGCGGTGGCCTACAGCGCGCTCGAGAACGGCGGCACGATCGTGACGCCGCATCTCGTGCAGTCGATCACGGGCTCCGACGGGAGCCTGGCGCCGGGCGGGAACGTGGCCCCCAAGCCGCAGCGCGACCTGCATCTGCCGGTGTCCCTGCTCGACGAGATCAAGACCGGCCTCCTTGGAGCGACGCACGCCGGCGACGGCACGTCCACCTCGACGTTCGGGAGCTTCCAGCCGGTGGTCTACGGCAAGACCGGGACGGCGGAGGTCCCGACCCAGGACTGCCCCGATTGCTCGGATGCGTGGTGGGCCGGCTGGGCCGAGCAGAACGGCCGTCCGCTGGTCGTCGTCGCCATGATCCACAACGGCGGCCACGGCGGCGTCTCGGCCGCGCCGGTGGCGGCCGAGGTGTTCGCCGACTTCTTCCACACCCGGTACCAGTTCCAAGGCGGCCAGGACCAGAGCCGGTGATCAGGCACTACGTCAAGCACCTCGACTACCTGATGCTCGCGACCGTGCTCTCGATCTCCGCGTTCGGGCTCTGGATCATGAAGAACGCGACCCGCAACGACCCGGGCGACCTGTACGGCCACCAGCTGGTGTACGTCTCGGTCGGCGTCGTCGGGATGCTGGTCGTCGCGGCGATCCCGCCGGCGTGGATGCGGCGGGCGCACTGGCCGCTCTACGGCTTCGTCCTCGTGACCGTGGCCGTGGTGCTGGCCGCCGGCACCAGCGTGAACGGCGCGGCCCGCTGGATCACGTTCGGCGGGTTCCAGTTCCAGCCGTCGGAGTTCTCGAAGCTGCTCCTGATCGTCGGGCTGGCGGCCCTGCTCGCCTCGCGGCGCGGCATCACCTCGCCGGGCCGGCTGACGCTGCTCTCCCTCGCCTACGTCGGGCTTCCGGCGATCCTCGTCTTCCGCGAGCCCGACTTCGGGACGGCGCTCGTGCTGGCGGCCATGCTCATGGGCATGCTCTTCGTCTACGGCGCGCCGTGGCGGCACTTCGTGTGGATGCTCCTCGCCGGCGCGATCACGCTCGCGCTCATCTTCTCGATCCTGCCGGGCGCCGGCATCCATGTGCTCCAGACCTACCAGGCCGACCGGCTGACCGCGTTCCTGCACCCCGAGAAGCTCGACCCGCAGCAGAACGGCTACAACCTCCAGGCCTCGCTGGCGGCCGTGAGCCACGGCGGGGTCGGCGGCACAGGCGTCAAGAACGCGACCCAGACGCTCTTCGGCTACCTGCCCGAGCACGCCACCGACTTCGTCTTCGCCGTCGTCGGCGAGGAGCGCGGGTTCGTCGGCGCCGCCTGGCTGATCGCGCTCTACGCGCTTCTTTTGTGGCGGGGGCTCAAAGTGATCACGAAGTCGCGCTCGACGTTCGGCAGCCTGGTGGCGGCGGGAGTCGTGTCGATGCTGCTCTTCCAGATCACCATCAACATCGGGATGACGATCGGGCTCGCGCCGATCACCGGGATCCCGCTTCCGTTCATGAGCTTCGGCGGATCGCACACGCTCACCAACCTGCTTGCCATCGGCGTTCTGCAATCCATCCACGTGCACGCCATGACCGCCGACGAGCCGCGCATGGCAACGCAGCTGGCCCTCGCGTGAGGAAGCCTGTGGTCGCGTCGGCGGCCATCGCCGTGAAGGCCGTTCGCGACGTGGGCGCCGAGACCGCCCCGCGTGGCCCGCTTCGCATGTGCGGCGCGACAGCGCCGCTGGAGGAGCTGCGCCGGGCCCTGCTGGCCGCGGACGGGACGGATGCAACGGCGGTTGACATCTTCGCGGCCCGCCGTTTGCGGCCCGACGACGCCGAGCCGCTCGGGCGTGCGGCCGTGGTCGTCTACGGCGCGGAGGTCGTCGCCTCGCTGGACGACGCCACGCGCGCCGATCTCGAGGTGGTGGGGCGGGCGGGCCGCCCGCTCGTTGCGATCCTGGAGGGTGTCGACCTGCCCGACGAGGCGCTGCTCGAGGCAGCTCGCGTGCCGGGGGTGCATCCGATGTCGGTGCTGCCGTCCAAGCGCGGTCGGTTTCCCGTTCGCAAGGCGATGCGGCGTCTGGCCGAGCGGGCGGGAAGCGCCGGGCCGGCCCTGGCCGCCCGGCTGCCGGCGTTTCGGCCGTACGTCGTCCAGCGCCTGATCGAGACGGGCTCGCGTCGCAACGGCCTGGTCGCCACGGCAGTCTGGATCCCCGGCGCCGACCTGCCGATCCTGGCCGCGGTGCAGCTCCGGATGGTGCTTCAGATCGGTGCCTGCTACGGCGTCGAGCTCTCGCCGGACCGGGCCGTCGAGCTCGTGGGCGTCCTCGGTGCCGGCTTCGGCCTGCGGACGGTCGCGCGCGAGATGCTGGACTTCGTGCCGGTCGCAGGCTGGGCCGTCAAGGGCGGCGTCGCCTACGGCGGCACCCGGGCGCTGGGCCGGGCCGCCGACGAGTACTTCGCCCGTGGTGCGCCCGCCGATCTGACGAAGGTGCGGGAGGCCGCAGAGCGGCTCCGCAGGTAGACCGTCGGCTAGCATCCCGTACATGACGCAAGCCGCTCTCGAGCGGAGGATCGAGTCCGTCCTCGAGACCGTCCAGAAGCCGTCGCGCTACATCGGCGGCGAGGTGAACCAGGTCGAGAAGCCCCAGGCGACCACCGTCGTCGCGCTCTGCTATCCGGACGCCTATGAGATCGGGATCTCGAACCAGGCTCTCCAGATCCTCTACCAGCAGGTGAACGCGCGGCCCGCGATGGCGGCCGAGCGCGTCTACTGCCCGTGGCCCGACATGGCCGACGCGATGCGGCGCGAGGGCTTGCCGCTCTTCACGCTCGAGACCTGGCGGCCGGTGCGCGAGGTCGACCTGCTCGGCATCACGCTCCAGGCGGAGCTGACCTACTCGAACGTGCTCGAGGTGCTCGATCTGGCCGGCATCCCGCTGCGAGCCGCCGACCGCGGCGAGGGCGACCCGATCGTCGTCGCCGGCGGGCCGTCGGCGTCGAACCCGGCCCCGCTCGCGCCCTTCTTCGACGCGTTCTTCATGGGCGAGTCCGAGGAGGCGTTCGAGGACGTGCTCGACGCGATGGCCGGCGCGTCCGGGCGGGCGGCGCGGCTGGCGGCGCTGTCCGAGAACCCGTACCTCTATCTGCCCGGGCGCGGCCGCCGCGAGGTCGAGCGCGCGATCCACACCGAGTTCGGGATCGAGACCCAGCCGATCGAGGTCGTCGTGCCGTACTCCTCGGCGATCTTCGCGCGGGCCTCGGTCGAGGTGATGCGCGGCTGCACGCGCGGCTGCCGCTTCTGCCACGCCGGCACGTGGTACCGGCCGGTGCGCGAGCGGCCGGCCGACCAGGTGATCGAGGCCGGCCTCGCGCAGCTCTCGTGCACGGGCTACGACGAGCTCTCGCTGACGTCGCTCGCGACGAGCGACTACACCGACGTCGTCCCCGCCATCGAGGGGATCAAGGAGCGCATGCCCGACCTGCACCTGTCGCTTCCCTCCAACCGGGTCGACACCGGGCCGGTCGCGATGATCGCCGCCGCGAACGCGCGCCAGAGCTCGATCACGCTCGCGCCGGAGGCGGCGACCCAGCGGATGCGCGACATCATCTGCAAGACGATCACCGATGAGATGATCGAGAACGCGATCGAGGCGGCGTTCACGGCCGGCTACACGAGCCTCAAGATGTACTTCATGATTGGCCTGCCGCGCGAGACGCACGCCGAGGTGCAGGGGATCGTCGACATCGGGATCAGGGCCCGCGAGATCGGCCGGCGCGTGCTGGCCGGCGGGCGCTTCTCGGTGCACGTGAGCGCGTCGAACTTCGTGCCGAAGCCGCACACGCCCTTCCAGTGGGAGGGGATGTCGAGCCGCGACCAGCTCGTCGCCAAGCAGGGCTACATGCGCCGGGCGATGCCCACGCGCCAGATCCGGCTCTCGCTGCACGACGTGCGCACGTCGATGCTCGAGGGCGCCCTGGCCCGGGGCGGAGAGGACCTTTCCGACGTGATCGAGCGCGCCTGGCGAGCCGGCGCGCGCTTCGACGCGTGGACTGAGATGTTCGCGGAGGCCGCCTGGGAGGCGGCGTTCGCGGAGGCGGGGACGACGATCGACGAGGTCGCGACCCGTGAGTACGGAGAGTGGGCCGAGCTGCCGTGGGATCACGTGCGCTCGGGCGTCTCCAAGGAGTTCCTGCTGGACGAGTGGTGGCAGAGCCGGGCCGAGGTGGTCACGGGCGACTGCCGCTGGGACGGCTGCGCCGATTGCGGCGCCTGCTTCGGCCCCGTCCGCAACAAGCTGATGCACTGATCCGTACGGGATAGTCCTCGTACGTACCAGGCGAGAGAATTGGGACACATCGTTGACATACCGGATCACCTTCGCGGTCAGCGGCCGGGCGCGCTTCCTGTCGCATCTCGAGACCGTTGACACGCTGCTCGGCGCGCTGCGGCGCGCCGGGTTCGACATCGCCCTCAACAAGGGCATGAAGCCTCGCCCCGTCATCTCGCTCGCCATGCCGCGGGCGGTGGGGATCGAGACGCTGGCCGACATGGCCGACGTCGAGCTGCGGGGCGACCACGAGCCGCTGGACGTGGGCGAGCGGCTTGCGAACCACCTCCCGCTGGGCATGACCGTCGTCTCGGTCGAGCCCGCGACCGGCAAGCAGGCCGCGTCGCGCGTCGAGAGCGTGACCTACCGGGTCGAGGTCGGCGAGGACGTCGACTGGGATGCCGGCCTGGCCGCATTCGCGGCCGTGGAGACGTGCGAGGTCGTGCGCACCGCGCCGAAGAAGGCGTCGAAGCGCGTCGACGTCCGCCGCTTCTGCACCGCGCTCGCACATGAGCCCGGTGCGCTCGAGATGGAGCTGGCCGTCACCGACGCCGGCACGGCCCGGCCCGAGGAACTGACCCAAGCGGTCGCGGCCCTGGTGGGCGCGACCCCCACAATCGAACGGCTCGTCCGCACGGCGATTCGCCTGCGGGAGCCCGTAGGAGCACACACGTGACACTGATATCCGACGTGACCAAGACGATCCTGATCTCCGTCGACCTGAGCGAGCTTCGCGTCGCCGTGGTCGAGGAGGGACGCACGGTCGAGGCACTGATCGAGCGCCGCGGCCAGGGGTCTCTGGTGGGGAACATCTACAAGGCGAAGGTCGACAACGTCCTGCGCGGGATGGAGGCGGCGTTCGTCGACCTCGGTCTGCCGCGCAACGGCTTCCTGCACGTGAACGACGTGGTCGTACCCGGCCAGACGTCGTCGCGCACGCGCCGGCGGCGCAAGATCGACGAGCTCCTGAAGCCCGGCCAGGAGATCCTGGTCCAGGTCGTCAAGGACTCGATGGGGACGAAGGGCCCGCGGGTGACGATGGAGCTCTCCATCGCCGGCCGCTTCCTCGTCCTCTCGCCCAACGGCGAGGCCGGCTCGGGCGTGAGCCGGCGGCTTCCCGACGGGGAGCGCGAGCGGCTGCGCAAGCTGGCCAAGGCGCTCGAGGTGGAGCAGGGCGGCGTCATCGTCCGCACCGCCGCCGCCGGGGCGACGAACGACGACCTCGAACGCGACCTGCGGTTCGTGAACCGCATCTGGTCGCAGGTCAGCTCCTCGTCGGAGGGCAAGAAGGCCCCGGCCCTCGTCCACGCCGAGGCCGACCTCTCGCTCAAGGTCATCCGCGACCTCCTGGCCCGCAACGTGCAGGAGGTGCTCGTCGACTCGGAGCGCCAGTACCGCCGGATCCTCGGCTGGGTTCGGGTGACGCAGCCCGAGTTCGTCGAGCGGATCAAGCTCTACTCCGACGCCGTCCCGCTGTTCGAGCGCCACGGCGTCGACCAGGCGATCTTGAGCACCCTGAACAAGCGGGTCGACCTGCCGTCGGGCGGTTACCTGATCTTCGACTACGCCGAGGCGTTCACCGTCGTCGACGTGAACACCGGCCGCTTCGTCGGCAGCTCGAGCCGGCTTGAGGACACGATCACGAAGAACAACATCGAGGCGGCCCGCGAGGTGATGCGCCAGCTCAGGCTGCGCGACATCGGCGGGATCATCGTCATCGACTTCATCGACATGGCCGTCGCCAAGAACCGGGCCGAGGTGCTGAAGGTGCTCCAGGAGGAGCTCGAGCACGACCGCACCAAGACGTACCTCGTCGAGATCTCGCCCCTCGGGCTGGTTGAGATGACGCGCCAGAACGTCACGGCCGGCGTCCGCGAGACGCTCACGCGGATCTGCCCGACGTGCGGCGGCGAGGGCCGCGTCCTCTCCGAGGAGACGATGTCGGTCGAGGCCGAGCGCCGGCTGCGAAAGGCGGCTCGCGGCTCCGGCGCCGAGGCGTTCCTCGTGCGGATGAACGCGCGCGTCGCGACCCATCTCGCCGGCCCCGGCGGCGGGAAGCTGCTCGAGCTCGAGCGCGAGACGGGCAAGTACTTCACCGTCGAGCCCGTCGAGCGCATGCCACTCACCGAGGTCGACGTGATCCGCGAGGGCACGCGGGCCGATGTCGACGGCGGCCCGCTGCCCGTGGCCGACGGCGACGAGCTGCGTCTCAAGATCTCCGAGCCGCATATGTACAACACAACCGACGGCGTGGCCCGCATGAACGGCGGCTACGGGATCGTTGTCGCCGGCGCGATCGGCTACGTCGGCCAGGAGCACCGCATCCGGGTCGAGCGCGCCAGCCGCACCGGCGCGTTCGCGACCCTCCTCGACGCGAAGCCGACGGCCTTCGAGCTCGAGCCGGAGCCCGAGTACGCCTACGAGCTGCCGGAGATGGAGCGCGAGGTCGGCGAGCGGCTCGAGCTGGAGGAGCGCACCCGTCCGCGCCGGACGCGGCAGACCCCGGCGAAGTCCCGGACGACCAAGGCCAAGGACGAGCCCGCAGCCGAGGACGGGGCGGAGGCCGACGAAGCGCCCGCCAAGAAGCCGGCGCCGCGGCGGCGCACGCGCAAGAAGGCCGAGCCCGAGGCGACCGCCGCCGAGGCGGCGCCCGAGCAAGCCGAGGCGACGGAGGAGCCCGCCGACGCCGGCGACGGCGCCGAGGAGGCGGCGACGGCCGCCAAACGGCGCCGGCGCGGCAAGCGCGGCGGCCGCGGCCGCTCGAAGGCCGGCGCGGCGGCCACGACCGACGGCGGCGGCGATGCCGATGCCGCCGCGGACGTGGTTGCGGCTGAGCCGGCCCCGGAGCAGTCGGACGACGGAGCCGAAAAGCCCAAGCCGCGCCGGCGGCGGACGCCGGCGAAGGCCCGGCCAGCCGAGCCCGCGGCGGAGGAGCCCGCGCCGGCTCCGGCTCCCGCCCAGGCGCCCGTCGCAGAGGCTCCGGCCGCGCCTGCGGCAGCGCCCACGGACGGCGACGGCAAGAAGAGCGGCGGCCTCTTCGGGCGGTTGCTCGGCAGTTAGCCAGGCGCAGACAGGCCCTTTGGTACCATTCCGCGGCTCATGTACGCGGTCATCAAGGTCGGCGGCAAGCAGTACAAGGTCGAGCAGGGACAGACGCTCCTGGTCGACCGGCAGCCGCATGAGCCGGGCATGGCGTTCACGCCCTCGGTGCTCATGACCGGCGGCGACGAGGTCGTCACCGACGGCACGAAGCTCGAGGGCGCCGTGACCGCCCAGGTCGTCGAGCACCTGCGGGGCGAGAAGCTCAAGGTCTTCACGTTCAAGCCCAAGCGGGGCTTCAAGAAGACCCGCGGCCACCGCTCCGAGCTGAGCCGGATCCAGATCGACTCGATCGGCCCTTCGAAGCCGAAGCGGGCGCCGGCCAAGAAGGCGGCCGACGAGAAGCCGGCCGAGAAGGCCGCCGCCGCCCCGGCCAAGAAGCCGGCCGCGAAGAAGCCGGCCGCGAAGAAGCCGGCCGCAGCGAAGAAGCCCGCGACCCGGAAGACGCCCGCGGCGAGCGCCGACGACAAGCCGAAGCCGGCGCGGAAGCCGCGCGCGGCGAAGCCGAAGGAGGACAGCGGAGATGGCGCATAAGAAGGGCCTCGGCTCCTCGAAGAACGGGCGCGACTCGCACGCCCAGCGGCTCGGCGTGAAGGTGTTCGCCGGTCAGACCGTCACCGCCGGATCGATCATCGTGCGCCAGCGCGGCACCCGGTTCTACCCCGGCAACGGCACCGGGCTCGGCGGCGACGACACCGTGTTCGCGACGGTCGACGGGACGGTCGCGTTCACGCGCAAGAACGGCCGCCGCTACATCAGCGTGCAGGCCGGCCAGCCGGCCTAGCGCCGGCCCCCGGCCGTGTTCGCCGACCGCGCCACGATCCAGGTCGAGGGCGGCCGCGGCGGCGACGGCTGCATCAGCTTCCGGCGCGAGAAGTACGTTCCGAAGGGCGGACCCGACGGCGGCGACGGCGGGGACGGCGGCGACGTCGCCCTGGTCGCCCGCGCCGACCTGCGCGACCTCCACCGGTTTCGCACCGCCTCCCACTTCCGTGCGCAGCGCGGCGTCCACGGGCAGGGCTCGGGGAAGCACGGCAAGCGCGGCGGCGACCGCGACATCGAGGTGCCGGTCGGCACCCAGGTGCGGCTGCGCGACACCGGCGAGGTGCTGGCGGACCTGGCCCACGCGGGCGCCCGGGTCACCGTCGCCCGCGGGGGGCAGGGTGGGCAGGGCAACCGCCGCTACGCGACGGCCCGGCGGCGGGCGCCCGACACGGCCCAGGTCGGCGAGCCGGGCGAGGAGCACTGGCTCGAGCTGCACCTGAAGCTCGTCGCCGACGCGGCGCTCCTCGGGCTCCCGAACGCCGGCAAGTCCTCGCTCCTTCGCCGGATCTCGAACGCGACGCCGAAGGTGGCCGACTACCCGTTCACGACCGTCGAGCCGGTGCTCGGCACCGTCGAAGCGGACGACCGCCAGCTCACCGTCGCCGACGTGCCGGGGCTGCTCGAGGGAGCGAGCGAGGGCGTCGGCCTCGGCCACGAGTTCCTGGCCCACCTGGAGCGGGCGCGACTGCTCGTCCACCTGGTCGACGCATCGGCCGGCGCAGAGGAGATCGCCCGCCGGCGCGAGACGATCGACCGCGAGCTCGCCCTCCACGGCGGCGGCCTGGCCGAGCGCCCTCAGCTCGTCGTCCTGTCGAAGATCGACCTCGTGCCGGCGGCGGAGCGCGAGGCGCTCGTTCGGGCGACAGGCGCCGTGCTCGCCTGCTCGGCGGCCACGGGCGAGGGCATCGCGGAGCTGAAGCGCGCGCTCTTCCGCGAGGTCCCGGCCGAGGCCGAGCCCGCGCCGGCCGCCGAGCCCGAGCTGGCCGACTTCCTCGTCTACCGGCCCCAGCCGCCGGCGCGGCGCGAGTTCCGCATCCTGCGCGACGGCGGGTTCCTGCGCGTCGCCGGCCGCGGCATCGAGCGCCGCTTCGCCGACCTCGACCCGGAGGATGACCGGGCGGTCGGAGTGCTCGCGGCCGAGCTCGAGCGGCTCGGCGTCGACCGCGCCCTGCACGCCGCCGGGGCGCGCCCCGGCGACGACGTCCTGGTCGGCGCGCACCGCTTCACCTACCGGCCGCGGCGGTGACGGGCCGCCCCCGGATCGGCGTCTTCGGCGGGCGGTTCGACCCGCCGCACGCCGGCCATGTCGCGGTGGCGGGCGCGGCCATGCGCCAGCTCCGGCTCGACCGGCTGGTCGTCGTCCCGTCGCGCCAGCCGCCCCATCGAGACGCGGGGACGACGCCGCCGGAGGTTCGCTATGCGATGGCCGTCGCGGCGTTCCCGGGTCCGGGCCGCGTCGAGGTGAGCCGGATCGAGCTCGATCGCCAGGGCCCCGACTACACGGCCGACACGCTCGCCGAGCTCGCGCCCGAGGGCCGGCTCTTCCTGATCGTCGGCGCCGACCACGCCGAGCTTCCCGGTTGGCACATGGCCGAGCGGGTGCGCGAGCTGGCGACTCTGGTCGTCGCACCGCGTCCGGGGGTCGAGCCGCCCGGCCCGGACGTCGTCGCGCTCCAGATGGAGCCGGTCGACCTGGCCTCGACGGCGATCCGGGAGGCCGTTGGCCGCGGCGAGGAGCTGGGCGACCGCGTGCCGGAGGCGGTCGCCGCGCTCATCGCCGCCGAGGGCCTGTACAGCGAGGGTGCGTGCTAGGCTGGTTCGCGTCGCCAATGGGGATGACCGCCTGAGCAGCACGACCCAGCTCGCGAGCCGGATCGCGGCCCTCGCCGCCGAGAAGCTCGCCACCGACATCGTGATCCTCGACATGCGCGAGGTCGTCTCCTACACGGACCACTTCGTCATCGCGTCGGGGCGAAACCCGCGCCAGACGCAGGCGATCGCCGAGGAGATCCAGCAGCAGCTGAAGCGCGACGGTCTGGTCGCGCGGCGGATCGAGGGCATGCGGCAGGGCGACTGGATCCTGCTGGACTACCTCGACGTCGTCGTCCACGTCTTCACGCCCGAGGCGCGTGCGTACTACCGGCTCGAGGCCCTGTGGGGCCAGGTCCCGAGCGAGTCGTACGCCGCCGGCTAGGCGTGGCGCCCGAGCGCCAGTTCACGGTCGAGGAGGCGCAGGCGCTGCTCGACGCCGAGCTGCGTGCTGAGGCCGAGCGGATGGTCGAGGTGCGCGCCCGTGGCCGCGATCTCGAGGGCCGCTGGCGGCGGCTGGTGATCGCGATCGGCTCGAACGGCGGCAACTTCGAGAAGCCCGACGTGCGGAAGCTGCGGGCCGAGCTGAAGCAGGCGGCCGAGGATCTGGCGGCGATCCTCGGCCGGTTCGAGGAGCACGGCGTCCAGGTGAAGGACGCCGACGCCGGCCTCATCGACTTCCCGGCCGAGATCGGCGGCGAGCCGGCCCTCCTGTGCTGGCGGGTGGGGGAGGAGCGGATCGAGTTCTGGCACACCCTCGAAGGCGGGTTCGCCGGACGGCGGCCGATCGAGTGAGCGCCGGGCAGCACCTGAACGCGGCCCTCGCGGCCGAGGCGGACGCCTACCGGACGCTGGTCGCGGGCGGCGACTCGGCCGAGGCGTTCCGGCGGGCGCGTGACGCCTACCTGGCGTCCCACGCCGAGACCGGGCCCGCGAGCTGGGGCCGGCTCCTCGGGGCGCTCAAGATGGCGATCCTGGCCGGCGACGGCGCCGAGGCCATCGCCCGCCAGGCCGTCGCCGAGACGGGCGACGCCGGCTCGCCCGCGTCCGTGTATGCCCGGGCGCTGGCGCTCGTCTGCCTGGGGCAGGAGCCCGATGTCGGCGCGATGGTCGCGGCGGGCGGGGCGTTCGCGCGCACCGGCCGGGCGCTCGCGGCGCTCGCCGCCTCCGACTCGCCCGCCTACGCGGCCGCCCTCGCCGAGATCGTGGCCGACTTCGAGGCTCGCGACCGGCACCTGTCCGGCGTCGCCGTGGCCGACACGGCGCTCGTGCTCGAGCGTCTGGCGGAGCCGCGCGGCATGGCCGCGCGCCCGCAGAGCTCGCTCGTGCCCTGAAAACAGCGCCGGTATACTCCGGGGCGACCTGGGGCTATAGCTCAGCTGGGAGAGCGCCACGCTGGCAGCGTGGAGGTCGACGGTTCGAGCCCGTCTAGCTCCATCGAAGAGGTCGGTTGCTGCTACAGTCGGCCGCGATGGCGCTTGCGGAAGAGCCTCGGATCGACGTCCTCCGGCAGGCCAGGATCGACCTGGCGGCTGCGCTTCGGGCGGCCGCGCTCTACGGCTTCAACGAGGGCATCGACAACCACTTCAGCTACGCGGTCCCCGGCAGCGACGACCTCTTCCTGCTGAACCCGTACGGGCCGGATTGGTCGGAGCTCCACGCCTCCGACCTGATCGCCGTCGACGGGGAGGGCAACGTCGTGGACGGCGACGGCGAGTGGGAGATCACGGCGTTCATGATCCACCGCGGCGTGCACCGCGCCCGGCCGACCGCCCGCTGCGTCTTTCACACGCACATGCCGTACGCAACGGCGGTGTCGGCCACCGAGGGCGGCTTCCTGCCGGCGCTCAGCCAGGCCGCCATGGGGTTCCAGGGGCGGGTGGAGACCTGCCCGTACGGCGGGCTGGCCCACGCCGCCGACGAGGGCGAGCGGATGGGGGCGGCGGTCGGCGATTCCACGAGCGTCGTCATGCTCGAGAACCACGGCGTGATCGTGATCGGGCACGACCCGGCCGAGGCATGGTCGCGGCTCTACTTCCTCGAGCGGGCATGCCAGGTGCAGATCCTGGCGCAGTCGACCGGCCGCCCGCTGATCGCCGTCCCGGACGAGGTCGTCCGAGCGACGGCGGAGCGGATGCAGCGCGACGACGCCGGCCCCGGCAAGCTGTTCGAGGCGGTCAAGCGCCGGCTCGACCGCGACAGCCCGGGCTACGAGCTGTAGCGACCCGCCACCCCGGAGGGGGCCATCGGCGTCGACCTCTGGGATGTGTACGCCGGATCGTTGTTTCGCGCTGGGCTCGGCCGGCGTCGGCTGATCTTCGTCCGCAGGACATGGGCATGGCGCGCCGAGCTCGGGAGCTTGATCGGCGCCTCGCTGCTCTGGGCGGGCTTCCTCGTGGTCGTCCTTCGCAGCAATGCCGTCGGCGAGGACTGCAGCGAGCCGCATCACGAGGGCGAGCTGCCGGTGCTGGTCGTGCGCTCGTCTGGACGGCCGCTCTCGGATGGGCCGTAGTACCGCGTTCCGGCAGAGCCGCGAACCGCGGTCAGGTTGCTCCCGGCGCTCGGCACGATCGCGGTCGCCGTTGGCACGGAGTACGTCCTGCTCACGTTCCAGCCGGCATGCTGACTTCAGGCGCACCCTGGTCGGGTAGGCTGGCGGCGCGATGAGCGACGATCGCGGCTGGCTGACCGACGAGTACCCGGAGCTTCGGGCCGGGCCGCCGTGGGTGATGGAGGAGATGATCCTCGCCGAGCGCGACCTGCCGGCGGCGATCCTCGAAGGCGGGGGCGAGGAGACCGCTCGCGTGGGAGCGGCCATCCGCGACGCCGTCGGCCTCGGCGCGCCGATCGTCGTCACCGGCTGCGGGACGTCCGAGCACGGCGCGATGGCGGTCGCCGCGCTGATCGCCGATGCGATGCCGGATGCCTGGGTCGAGGCCCGCGAGGCGCTCGACGCTACGGTGCGGCCGCGCGCCGGCGGCCTCTGCATCGGCATCTCCCACGACGGCGGCACGCGGGCGACGCGGCTCGCGCTGGAGGCTGCGAAGAACGCCGGCGCGGTGACCGCCGCGATCACTGCGCATCCGGCGACCAGCGTGCCGGAGAGTGCCGACTACGTCGTCGTGACGCCGTTCCACGACCGCTCGTGGTGCCACACCGTCGCCTACGTCAGCGCGATCCTGGCCGGCGCCGGGATCACCGGAGGCGGCGCCTCACCCGAGCGCCTGACCGCGGCGATCGACGCCGCCCTCGCACTCCGGCCCGCCTTCGCGGACGCCGCCCGCCGGATCCACGGCGGCCGCCGCATCCTCACATGCGGCCTCGGAGCCGACTTCGTGACGGCGCGAGAGCTGGCGCTCAAGATCGAGGAGGGGGCCCGCATCCCGGCGAACGCGCACCGGCTCGAGACGGTGCTCCACGGCCACCTGGCAGGCTGCGACGCCGACACGACGGCGCTCGTCAGGTTCGCGCTTGACCCCGGCGGCGCCGGCGTCGCGGCGACGCGTGGCGGCGACCTGGACGCGGCGCTCGGCGTGATCGGGATCCCTTCGGTCACGATCGGCGAGCCGCTGGGCCTCGCTCCCGCCGAGAGCGTGGCCGAGGCGCTCGTCGCCGGCGCGGTCTCGCTCCAGCTCCTGACGCTGGAGCTGGCTCATGCCGCCGGGACGAACCCCGACCTGATCCGGCGTGAAGAGCGCGCCTATCGCGAGGCCGCAGCGGCGGCCGAGCACGCCGACGGCTGACGTCAGTCAGAGGCGGGCGCCCCGGCCGTCACGCCGGCGCTCGCCGCGATGACCGCCGCGATGCCGGCGATCTGGAGCGTGGTCAAGCTTTCCGACAGCGCAACCACGCCGATCACGGCCGCGATGGCCGGGTCGGCGCTGTAGATCACCGCCACCGTTCGCGGCTCGAGCCGTCGGAGCCCTTCGAGCTCGAGCGCGAACGGGAGGATCATGCCGCCGACCGCAATCAGGACGCCGAGGGCGAGCGCGTGCCCGTCGACGGCGCCGGCATGACCGATCCCGAACGGGAGCGTGACGAGGCAGGCCACGGGGATCGCGAGCGCCAGCCCGTCGATGCGGCGCGTCCGCATCCCGACCGACCTCCCGGCGAACGCGACCGACACCCATGCGCAGCCGGCCACGAGTGCGAACGCGACGCCGGCGGCGGAGCCGGGCCGGTCGATCCCGCCCAGGACGACGACGCCCGCGCCCGCGAGGAGGGCGAAGGCGATATCGCGGCGGTGGCGCGACCCGACGAGGGCCGCGCAGAGCGGCCCGACGAACGCGAACGTCACCGCGAGGCCGAGCGGCAGGCGCTGGAACGATTGGAAGAACGTCACGTTCAGGATCCCGAGCGAGACGCCGTAGACCGCGATGGCGATCCAGGTCTCGCGGTCGCGTCCCCGCACCGACGGGCGTACTGCGGGCAGCACGATGGCCGTCCCCAGCGCGAACCTGAGAGCCGACACGCCCGTCGGCGTGAGCGTGTCGAAGAGGCTGTGAGCGATCGCCGCGGCGACCTGGATGCTCGCGCTGGTGCCGATGATCATCGCGACGCCGGCCAGCGTGCGGCGGTTCACCCGGCGGCCGTCTCGCGATGAAGGCCGGCGGCCGCCGCGGCCGAGAGCGAGGCCCACGTCTCCGGCGCGACGGCGGCGGGGCGTACGAGGCCGAGGATCGCCTCGATCGCGGCCGGCCCCGTGGTGACCCGCCCGCGCGGGTCCTGAACCGCAACCCGGGGATGCGCGCGCACGAGGCCGAGGGCGACGTCGAGCGGATCGGCCCCGGCGGGCTTGCGGAGGTCGCCCGCACGGTAGACACACACGTTGGCGACGGGCTCGGCGCCGGCCGCCGCCTCACACGTGGCCGAGACATCGGCCTCCCATGTGCGCTCCGCCGCCACGACCGCCGCGGCGTCGCGCCGAAGCCGCGAGGAGCTGCTCGCGAAGACGAGCCCGAACGGGGTCGTGCGGCTCGCCACCGCGGTGGCCGTCGCCTCGAGCGCAGCCGCCGGGCTCCCCGCCGCGCCGATCGCGACCCAGGGCGCCTCGGAGGCGCCTGACGCAGCCGCAGCGTCCGGAGGCGCCGATCCGGTGGCGAGGACGAGCAGCGTGTGCCGCGACCTCGGCGGCGCGGCCCCTGCCAGGTCGAGCAGCGTCGCCATCCCGATGCCGAGCGCCCGCTCGATCCCGGCCAGCACGACCGGGGAGGGAAGGGGCGCGCGCCCCGTCGTCGGATTGCGGTCGTGCTCGAGCTCGACGAGGTAGGCGGCCGAGATCCCGATCCGCCGCGCAGCCTCGCGCATCGAGAGGCCACGGCGCTCGCGCTCGCGCCGGATCATGTCGCCGAGCATGCGTTCAGTATACTGAACAGCCAGGGCGCCGTAGACTCGAATCGTGATCGAGTGCACGCGATGCGGCGGGGCGAACCCGGACGGCGCGCGGTTCTGCAACGGCTGCGGGGAGCCGCTGGCCGCCGGCGCCTCGGCGCGCGAGGTCAGGAAGACCGTGACAGTGCTGTTCTGCGACGTCGTGGGCTCGACGGCGCTCGCCGAGCGTTCCGATCCCGAGGTGATGCGCGGCGTCATGGCGCGCTTCTACGCGGCCGTGCGCGAGCCCGTCGAGCGGCATGGCGGCACGGTCGAGAAGGTGATCGGCGACGCGCTCATGGCCGTGTTCGGGATCCCGGCCGTGCACGAGGACGACGCCCTCCGGGCGCTGCGCGCGGCGATCGAGATGCGCGACGCCGTCCGGGAGCTGGGCGAGGTGGAGGCCCGGATCGGCGTCAACACGGGCGACGTCCTTGCGCGCGATCCCGCCGAGAGCGAGTCCCTGGTCGTCGGCGACGCCGTGAACGTCGCGGCCCGGCTTGAGCAGGCCGCCGGGCCGGGCGAGGTGCTGGTCGGCGAGGCGACCTGGGCCCTGGCCGGCCACGCCGCGCACGGTGAGCGCGTCACTCCGATCGAGGCGAAGGGCAAGCGGGTCCCGCTCGCCGCCTGGCGGCTGGAAGCGGTCGATCCGACCGCCCGCGGGCAGCTCCGCCGCCTCGACCTGCCGATGGTGGGGCGGCTGGCGGAGCTCGACCTGCTGCAATGGGCGCTGGCGCGAGCGGGCCGCGCCCAGCGGCCGCATCTCGTGACGGTGGCCGGGCAGCCCGGGATCGGCAAGTCGCGCCTCGCCGCGGAGTTCACGCGGGAAGCCGACGGCCTCACCATCCTCACCGGCCACTGCCGGGCGCTCACGGAGTCGTCGTCTGTCGAGCCGCTGCTCGAGGCCGTCCGCGGAGCCATGCCCGCCGGCGTCTCGGTCGCCGAGGGCGTCACGCACGCGATGCGCGGCGACGCGGACGCGGACGCCGTGGCGGCCTGCCTGCGCCCGGGCAGCGGCGCGCCCGACGTCGCGTGGGCGCTCTCGCGGCTGGTGGGCGCGCTGTCGGCGGCCGGCACGGTGGTCGTCGTGCTCGAGGACGCGCACTGGGCGAGCAGCCTCCTCTTGGACATGGTCGAGCAGCTCCTGGGCGACAGCCGCCGGCGGGCGCTCCTCGTCGTCTGCACGACGCGGCCCGAGCTCTTCGACCGGCGGCCCGGATGGGGGACGGGCCCGAACACGGTCTCGGTGGCGCTCGACCCGCTTGACGAGAATCAGACGCGCCGGCTTCTCGAGCACGCCAGGCCGGGCCTTGCGCCTGACCAGGCCGACCGGATCGTGGCAGCCGCCGAGGGGAACCCGCTCTTTGCCGAGCACCTGGCGGCGCTGGTGGGCGGCGAGCACGCGCCGGCGGGCATGCCGCCGTCGCTCCAGGTGCTCCTCGCCGCGCGCCTCGAAGCCTTGCCCGACCCTGAGCGGGAGGTCGTCGGCGTGGCGGCGGTGGCGGGCCGGGACTTCCCCGTGGCCGTGGTCGAGGCACTGGTCGGACGGCCCGTGGCCGGCGAGCTCGAGGCGCTCGGGCAGCGCGAGCTCGCCGAGCCAACCGAGCCCGGCTGGGCGCGGTTCGGGCACGCCCTGCTCCAGGACGCCGCGTACGGGCTCGTGCCGAAGCTTCGCCGCAGCGAGCTCCACGCCGGGATGGCCGCCTGGCTCGAAGAGGCCGGGGCGAGCGACGCGGAAGTCGGCGACCACCTCGAGCGCGCGTACCGCCTGCGGCTCGAGCTCGGCGGGGACGGTGCCGAGCTCGAGGCGCTGCGCGAGGAGGCCGGGACGCGTCTTGCGGCCGCGGGCACGCGAGCCGACGCGATGGGGGATCCTCGGCGCGCGTGCTTCCTGCTCGAGCGGGCGCTCGACCTGATCCCCGAAGGGAGCCCGGCGCGGCCCGCGGCGATCGTCGAGCTCGCAGCCGCGGGCTGGAACTTCCTGTCGCGCGACGAGGTGAGCGCGATGCTGGCGGCCGGCGCGACGCTCGCGGCAGAGCACGGCGACCGGGCCGTCGAGCTGCGGGCGCTGGTCCTGCGACTCGGGGCTGTGTCAGACGCCGCCCCGGAGGCCGTGAGCGAGCGCGAGATCGTGGCGCAGATGGACACCGTTCTGGCCGAGCTCGAGGGCCTCGACGCGCCGCGCGCGGTCGCGACCGCGCTCTGCGCTCGGGCGGAGAGCGAGTGGTGGCTGGGCCGCGCCGACGCCGGTGTGGCGTCCGTGCGCCGGGCGATCGACGTGCTCCGCGCCATCGACCAGGACGCGGTATGGGCCCTTGGCATTCTGATGCTCGAGATCACCGACTCGACGATGCCCGTCGGGCCGGCCGAGGAGCTGCTCGCCGGGCTCATGGGCGATCTCGGCGTCCATCCCGCCATGCGGGCGGAGCTCATGGTCGGGCAGGCGCTCCTCGCGAGCCTGCGTGGCGCCGAAGCGGACGCGTGGCGGCTCCTGGAGGCCTCGGCGGAGATCGATCGCGACCTGGGTCGGACGAGGACGCTGCGGCTGGACGATCGTCGGCGCTTCATGCTGTTCAGGTTTGGCCGGTTCGAGGAGGCGCGGCCGCTCTACGCCGCGGCGGTGTCCGACCTGGAAGCTCGCGGGATGATGGCGGCGTCAGTGCTTGCGCGCAGCCGGCTCGCGTACTGCGAGGCGCGGCTTGGGAACATCGTCGCCGCCGGCACGGCCGCACACGAGGCGTTGGGGCGGGCCGACCGGGACAACAGCTACGAGCCGTCGGTGCGGGCGCACCTCGCCCTGTCGGAGGTGAGCCGGTCGACCGGCGACACCGCGGGCGCGGTCGAGTGGGCCCGCCAGGCGGTGGCGGGCGCCGAAGCGGGGGACTGGCTCATCCTGAACGCCGAGGCGCGGTTGGCGCTTGCGGCCGCCGTCGCCATGTCCGGCGACGCGGCCGGCGCGGAGGCGCATGGGCGGGCGGCCCTCGAGATGCACTGGGCCAAGGGGTACGCGTTCGGCGTCGCCGAGGCCGAGCGGTTCCTGCGCTCGCTCGTGGCCGCGAGCGCGTGAGCCGGCTCTGGTTCAGCCGTACCGGTACACGGCGACGTAGTCGACCTGGAGCGCGACCAGCCGCGGTGTCGACGCGTTCGGCATTGCGCCCGTGAAGCCGTTGGTGCCGGTGTTGGTCTGCATCACGAGGTGCATCGGCGACGACGGGATGTGGTGGCGGAAGTCGGCCCACCGACGCCCGTCGAGCTTCACCGTGATGCGGCCGGGCTTCCACGAGAGCGTCATCGTGTGCCACTTGGTGAAGTTGGCGCGCACGCGGGCATGCACCCGGGTGCTGCCGTAGTGGAGCGTGGCCGTCTCGATGCGGCGGGCGCCGCCCTTGTCGGACGACTCCTCGATCCAGTCGATCACGGTGCCGCTCCCGCTCGGGCGCAGCGCCACGTCCATCCCGACGCCGACCGCCTTGTCCATGCGGAAGCGCACCACCCAGCGGCCGTAGGTCTGGTTCACCATGCGGGCCATCGAGACGCCGCCGGACACCCACTTCCCACCGTAGGCCCCGTCCTTGTAGGTCTTGATCCGAAGCGCGCCGTGGCGCGAGCGGACATGCGAGGGCGCCCAGCGCGAGTCCTTGCAGCAGGTGGGGACGCCGTTGTAGAGCGTCCACGTGTGCCGCTTCAGCGCGTGGTGGAACTGCTGGTAGAAGACCCTGTGCTGGAAGGGGCTCGCGGACGCTTGTGACGCGAGGACGAGCGTGGCGATCAAGGCGAATGCGGCGGCTGCCGCGCGGACTCGGCGCGTTCTAGGCATGTCGGCATCATCGGCGGGAGGATCCCGCTCTGCACCCTCCCGGCGGGATTCTCACAAGGTGTTTAAGGCCCGTTTACAAGATTCTGGAAGTCAACGCGGGGGAACCCAGGGTTCCCCCGCGGGCCCCCTCCTTAATGGCGGGCGGAGTGTCGGGGGCGCGACGGCGCAGAGCGCGGTCTGCGCCGTCGCCACGAACGTGGGTCACATGAGCTCGGTTGACACCGCCATTTGGCCTCGAAGCTCGTCCCTCATGCCAATCGCTCACGGCTCCGCTCAACCACCGGGGTCTGGCCCCGTCCGGGGCGAGACCCCATGGGTTGCGGTCCCGCGCCGCGGCCGGACGACTACGCTGCCCGCAGAGTCGAAACGGAGGGAGCTTCTCCATGTGCCGGTCAATCCGCCCGCTTCACAACTACGACCCACCGACCTCGGCGAGCGAGGTCGAGGAGGCCGCGCTCCAGTACGTGCGCAAGATCAGCGGCATGCGCAAGCCCGCGCGCGCGAACCAGGAGGCGTTCGATCACGCCGTCGCCGCCGTCACGGAGGCGTCGCTGCACCTGCTCGACGAGCTCGTCGCGTACGGGCCGCCGAAGAGCCGCGAGCGCGAGATCGAGCGGGCGCGGGAGCGCGCCGCCGCCCGCTTCGCCGCCCCGGCCGCCTGACGCGTGGAGCAGCGTGCGCTCGGCCAGAGCGGCCTCACCGTGCCGGCCGTCGGGATGGGGACGTGGCAGACCTTCGACGTGCGCGGCACCGATGCCGAGCGGAGCGTGCGCGACGTGGTCGACTCGGCGATCGCGGCGGGCACGACGCTCTTCGACAGCTCGCCGATGTACGGCGAGGCGGAGCGCGTCCTGGGTGCCGCGCTCGACGGCCGTCGCGGCGACGTCCTCGTCGCGACCAAGGTGTGGACGGACGACGACGCCGAGGCCGCCGCCCAGATCGAGCGGGCGCTCGGCTGGTACGGAGGCCGGGTCGACCTCTACCAGGTCCACAACCTCGTCGCCCTCTCACGCCGCTTGGCGGAGCTCGAGCGGCTCCGCGAGGAGGGCGCGGTCAGCGTCATCGGCGCCACGCACTGGCAGGCGAGCCGGTTCGACGACCTCGAGGAGGTCATGCGAAGCGGCCGGATCGGCGCCATCCAGATCCCCTACAACCCGAGCGAGCGCGAGGTCGAACGGCGCATCCTGCCGGCAGCCGACGAGCTCGGGATCGGCGTCGTCGTCATGCGGCCGCTGGCCAAGGGCCAGCTCCTGCGGCGGCCGCCCTCACCCGACGCGCTGCGGCCGCTCGCGCCCTTCGGCGTCCGCACATGGGCCCAGGCGCTGATCAAGTGGGCACTCAGCGACACCCGCTGCCACGTCGTCATCCCGGCCACGTCGAGGCCGGAGCGGGCCGCCGAGAACGCCGCCGCCGGGTCGCCTCCGTGGCTCGGGCCGGACGAGCGCGATCTGGTCGCCCGGCTCGCCGGCTCGATCTAACCCTGATGCGGATCACCCGGGTCGACACCTACGGCACCGAGTGGGTCGCGTTCGTGCGCGTCCTGACCGACGACGGCGCCGAGGGCTGGGGCCAGGTGGCGCCCTACAACGCCGACATCACCGCCGAGGTACTCCACCGCCAGGTCGCCCCGCACGCGCTCGGGATGGATCCGCTCGACCCGGCCGCGATCGCGACGCGCGTCCTCGACGCCGAGCACAAGTTCCCCGGCTCGTACGTCTGCCGCGCGCTGGGCGGCGTCGACACCGCGCTCTGGGACCTGCGTGGCAAGGTCGAAGGGAAGGGCGTGAGCGAGCTCCTCGGCCGGCCGGCCCGCCCGATCGACGCCTACGCGTCGAGCATGCGCCGCGACATCGCCCCCGAGGACGAGGCCCGCCGCCTGGCCGGCCTCCGCGAGCGCGACGGCTTCACGGCGTTCAAGATCCGGGTCGGGAAGGAGTGCGGGCACGACCAGGACGAGTGGCCGGGCCGCACAGAGGCGATCCTCCCGGCCGTGCGCGCGGCCGTCGGCGCCGACGCGCGCCTCCTGGTCGACGCCAACAGCTGCTACACCCCCGGCCGGGCGATCGAGGTGGGCCGGTTCCTGGAGCAGCACGGCGTCGTGCACTTCGAGGAGCCGTGCCCGTACTGGGAGCCGGAGTGGACGGCGGAAGTAACCCGGACGCTCGACCTGGACGTGGCCGGCGGCGAGCAGGACTGCCTGCTCTCGAGCTGGCGGCGGATCGTCGAGCTCCGCGCCGTGGACGTCGTCCAGCCGGACGTCTGCTACGTCGGCGGCTTCACGCGCGCCCTGGCGGTGGCTGCGATGGCCGCCGAGGCCGGCCTGCCCTGCGTGCCGCACTCGGCCAACCTCTCGCTCGTCACGGTCTTCACGCTGCACCTGCTCGCCGCCGTCCCGAACGCCGGCCCCTACCTGGAGTACTCGATCGAGGGCCTCGACTACTACGCGTGGCAGGACGGCCTCTTCACGCCGGCCCTCGAGGTCGTGGACGGCCGGGTGACCGCTCCCGCGGGGCCGGGCTGGGGCGTCGAGATCTCGCCGGAGTGGCTGGCCCGGGCCGCGCACCGCGTCACGGCCACGTAGCCCGCGTCAGGCCATCTCGCGCGCGAACTCCTCGAGCTGCCGCTCGACGTGGTGGCCCGGCAGCCTGTGGCCGGAGTACGGGTAGACGGCGATGTCCTTCTGGGCCCCGATCGCGTTGTACGCCGCGAACACGGTGGACGGCGGGCAGATGGTGTCCATCAGGCCGACGCTCACGGTGGTGCGGGCCCGGATTCGCGCGGCCAGGACGGCGTTGTCGACGTAGCTCAGCGTGCGAAGCACGGTCGCGACCTGGTCGTGGTGCTGGGCGAGGTAGTCGACGAGCTCGGTGTAGGGCCGATCCGGTGCGAGCGTGATCGCATGCTCGATGTCGCACAGGTAGGGCATGTCGGCCTGGCAGAGGCGCACCGTGCTCGGGACGAGCGCCGCGGTCGCGAGCGAGAGCGCGCCGCCCTGGCTGAAGCCCGACACGCCGATCCGGCTGGCGTCGACGCGCGGGTCGGCCGCCGCCGTCTCGACGGCCCGGACCGCGTCGACGTAGAGGCGCCGGTAGTAGTAGGTCCGCGGGTCGAGGATGCCGCGCGTCATGACGCCCGCCGCCTCGGGGCCGGACTCGCCCGCGCCCGGGTCGCCGGTCGCGCCGGCCGAGCCGACACCGCCCTGGGCGCGCGTGTCGACGACGAGCTCGGCGAAGCCGGCGGCGGCGTACAGCGTGTGCTCGGCCGGGAGGCCGCGCCCGCCGCCGTAGCCGATGAACGTCACCCGGCAGGCAACCGGCGCCGTGGCGGCGCGTGGGTGCAGGAACCACGCCCTGACCGGATGGCCGGCGGCGCCGGAGAACGTGACGTCGAAGGCCTCGAGCGGACCGTATGCCTGGGGCTTTCGGGGCTCGAACGCCGCCGGCGTCGCCAGCTCGCGGGCCTCCCGGATCGCCTCCTCCCAGTAGGCGTCGAGGTCGTTCGGTGCGACCGTCTCCGATCGGTACTCGCGGAGCTCGTCGAGCGGGAGGTCGAACTGCGGCACCGGGCGAGCCTACAGCTCGGGGTCGCCGACCGTGACGAATGCCGAGAGCGGGATCGGGGGCAGCTCGGGCGCCCGGCGGCCGTCGTCGGGATGCGAGAAGGGCACTCGACCGAAGCGGACGCGCAGGACGTCGCCGTCGGCCTCGACCCAGCCGTTGTAGGGCTCGCAGGCATCCTCGCTGACGCCGCCGGAGTAGCCTGCGATGGCCTCGTTGATCGACTCGACGAGCGCCTCGACGGCCTGTTCCAGCGGGAGCTCGTCCAGGAAGTGGACGCCCACCGGCCAGTGGTGCCCGACGCTCGGGGAGCGCACGTCCCAGGCCCAGCCCTTGGTGGGCCACGAGGTCGGAAGCGTTGCGGCGAAGCGCTCGTCCAGCAACCGCGTCAGAGCCTCGTTGTCGATGTGCACGCCCACGCATGCACGATAACGGACGCCGGCAGCCGATCTCTCATCTACACTGTGACGTAAGAGGCGTGGACGACATCCGCCTCGTGAGATCTGACGCTTCTTCGTTCCCTGTGTCTGGTTCGTCGAGTGTGGGAGATCTCGACGACTGGCGGCACGGCTGCCGCCCGACATGGAGGACGACAATGGACGAAGGAACTTTCACCGGCCTGGGCGTGTCGCAGCCCGTGGCCGACGCGCTCGCGAAGCGCAGCATCACGGTGCCGTTTGCGATCCAGGCCCGGGTCATCCCGGACGGGCTGGCGGGCCGCGACGTGCTCGCCCAGTCGCCGACGGGCTCCGGCAAGACGCTCGCGTTCGGCGTGCCGCTCGTCGAGCGGGTGCGCCCCGAGGACACGTTGCCGGCCGCGCTCGTGCTCGTGCCCACCCGCGAGCTGGCGGTGCAGGTGGCCGAGGAGCTCGAGGCGCCCGCAAAGGCGCGCGGCCTCGCGGTCTGCGCCGTCTATGGAGGCGCGCCGCTTCGGTCGCAGGCCAAGCGGGCCAAGGACGCGGCCATCCTGGTCGCGACGCCCGGCCGGCTGTGGGACCTCATCGAGCGGCGGATGCTCGACGTGGGCTCGGTGCGGATCCTCGTGCTCGACGAGGCCGACCGCATGCTCGACATGGGCTTCCAGCCGCAGGTCGACCGGATCGTGCGGCGGCTGCCGAAGGCCCGCCAGACGCTCTTCTTCTCGGCCACGCTGCACGGCGAGGTGGGCCGGCTGGCCCGCACCTACACGACGGATCCCGGCCGCTACGAGGCCGAGCTCCAGTCGAGCACGCAGCGGGCCGACATCAGCCATTCGTTCGTCGCCGTCACCTCCGCGACGAAGCTCGACACGCTGGTCAAGCTGATCCAGGCCGAGCCGGGTCTGGCGCTGGTCTTCGTCCGCACGAAGCGCGGCGCCGACCGGCTGGCGAGGCGCCTCGGCACCCGCGGAGTGAAGGTCGCGGCCATGCACGGCGATCTGCCCCAGCGCACGCGCGAGCGCGTCCTGCGGCAGTTCGAGAACGGTGAGGTGGGGACGCTGGTCGCCACCGATGTGGCCGCCCGCGGCCTCGACCTCGAAGCCGTCCGCCACGTCATCAACTACGACCCGCCCGACGACCACACCGGCTACGTGCACCGGGTCGGCCGCACCGGCCGGGCCGGGCGCGACGGCGCCGGCATCACGCTCGTGCTTCCGGAGGAGGAGGCCGACGTGAGCCGCGTCGCAGCACGGCTTGGCCACTCCGAGCGGTTCGAGGAGACCGGGATGCGCGTCGCCCCGCCGCGGCTCGTCTACTCGAGCCGCCGCCGCCCAGGCCGCGGCTGGTAGCCGACGCGCAACAACTACCGGCTCGAGAGCGAGGGCGTGGCGGCGGCACGCGCCTACCTCGAGCGGGTGTGGGGCGAGGCCGTGGCCCGCTACCGGATCGCGGCCGAGAACACGGAGCCGCGGTGACCGACGCGCTCGAGCTGGAGTTCGATGTCGCCGTACCGGTGCCACACGCCTTCGAGGTGTGGACCTCCCGCATCGACCTGTGGTGGCCGCGCGACCACACCGTGAGCCGCGACGACGCCGCCACGATCGTGTTCGAGCCGCGGCCGGGCGGGCGCATCTTCGAGCGCACCCCCGACGGCGCGGAGCATGCCTGGGGCGAGGTGCTCGAGTGGGAGCCGCCCAACCGGCTCGTCTACCTCTGGCACCTGATGTTCGACCGCAGCCAGGCCACCGAGGTCGAGGTCACGTTCGCCCCCCGCGGCGACGCCACGGCGGTCCGGATCCGCCAGACCGGCTGGGAGCGGGTCGGAGCCGCCGGAGCCGAGCGGCGAGAGCGGACGCGGGCCGGCTGGGACGCGGTCGTCGCGCACTACCTGCCGGCCGCGTCCGCCTGACGTGCGGTCATGCCGTCGCGGCCTGCGGCTCCGGGAGCGCCCCGAGCTGCTGGAGCAGGCCGAGCGGGTCGACGAGGCCCCAGTGCTCGACGATCCGGCCGCCGGTCACGCGCACGACGTCCATGACCACGACCTCGACCTCGCGCCCCGTCGCCGGGATCCCGAGGAGCTCGCCGGTGTGCGTGCCGTGAAAGACCTTGTGCGTCATCACGAGGTCGTCCTCGGCGACCTGGTGCAGGATCGTGGCCCTGAAGTCCGGGAGCCCGGCCCGGAACCCGTCGAACTGCTGGCGCACGCCCTCGGCGCCCGGCGCGATGCCGGGCGGGCGGCTGTGGTCGACCACGTCGGGGTGGAGCAGCTCGGCGAACGCCGTCTCATCGGCGCCCGTCTGGTACTCGTCGATGAACCGGCGGACGATCTCCTTGCTCTCTCGAGCCTGCATCACGGCCTCCTTCGGGGGCGGTTCCTGTCTCGGCCCCAGCGTCGCAGCGGGGCACCGCCGGCGCCTCGGCAGACCTACCAGTCTTAGGCCAGCAGGTCGTGCTGCATGGCGTAGAGCGCCGCCGCGGCCCGGCTGGAGACGCCGATCCGGGCGTAGATGTCCTGGACGTGGTGCTCGGCGGTCCTCGGCGTGACCGAGAGCCGGCGGCCGATCTCGCGGTTCGAGAGCCCGGCTGCGAGCAGGCGCAGCACCTCGACCTGGCGGTCGGTGAGCCCGCTCGGACCCGACCTGCGGCGGCGGATCGGCTCGCCGGCGGCCGCGCGCACGGCCGTCACGGCGTCGGCGTCGAGCCTTCCGGCCTGGACCTCGCCGGCCAGGACGGCCGCCGCCTCCTCGAGTGAGCGCGCCGGCCGGTGCGGGCGCGGCTGGGTCATCGCCTGGAGCGCGTCGGCCGCGGCCAGCACGCGGCTCGGCATCGGGAGCGCCGCGGCGGCCGATTCGCGGTGGTAGCCCGATCCGTCCAGGCGCTCGTGGTGGGATCCCGCCAGGGTGGCCAGCGGCGCGAGCGGCGGGCAGCCCTTGACGATTCGCTCGGAGTGGTACGGGTGCAGGCGCACGCGCTCCCACTCCGGCGAGGTCAGCGGGCCCGGCTTCTCCCAGATCCCGGACGGCACCGCCGCGCGGCCGAGGTCGTGCAGGAGCCCGGCCCGGCGCAGGTGGACGACGTCGCCGGCGCCCATGCGCAGCCACTCGGCCGCCGCGGCGGCGAGCGCCGAGACGCCCGCCGCGTGGTCGTGGAGGTACGGAGACTTGAGGTCGACGACGTCGCCAAAGGCCGCGCAGACAGCGTCGATCTCCTCGCCGCCGACCTCGAACGCGGGGGCCGGCTCGGCCTCGATGGCGGCCGCCGCGACGTCGGCTGCGGCCAGTTCCGCCAGGTAGTCGCCCGCACCGGCGCAGAAGGCCGCGGCGAGCTCGGTGTCGAGCGTGCGCCCGGCCCGGCGCCGCAGCGTGTCGACCGCCAGCTCGGGCCCGCCGAGGCGGTCGAAGAGCGAGGCGTTGACGGCGACCTGGGCGACGCGGGCGGCGATCGGGATCGCGTCGCCGCGCAGACGCTCAGGGCCGCCCTTCCCGTCGACCTGCTCGTACACGGCCAGGAGCCCAGCCTCGACACCGGCCCCCAGGCCGAGCCTGCGGCTCGTGAGCGCGGCGACCTCGCAGTTCGCGCGGCTGTAGCCGGCGACGATCCGGCCGGATCTGGTCGCCGCGACACCGGCCGCCCGCAGGCGCGTGAGGAGCCCGGCCTGCGGCGCCAGGTTGGGGAGGTAGACGACGAGCACGTCCCGTGGGCGGCCGAAATCGGTGCGAGTTGCCGCCGACTTGACGGCGATCTCGTCGCCGCCGAGCATCGCCGCCGCCTCGTGGGCGTAGGCGGTGCAGCCGATGTGCTGGAGCAGGGTGGTGTAGTAGACGTCGGACGGGCCGTCGATCCCGAGGTCGGCGGCCAGCCGCGCGGCGAGCACGGCGGCGCGCGCAGCCTCGCCCGGCTCGAGCCCCATGCCGACGTCGGCGACGAGCGAGAGCCCGACCAGGAGCTGGGCGAGGCGGACGCGCGGCTCCTCCATGCGGCAAGCATCCCCGATTACGCTGTCTCTCGCGATGAGCGTGTTCGCGGACCGGTATGCGGCGGGGAGGCTTCTGGCCGAACGCGTCCGCGAGGCGCAGGTCGGCGATGCGGCGGTCGTGGGGCTGGCGCGCGGCGGGGTCGTGGTGGCCGGTGAGGTGGCCGCGTCGCTCGGGCTTTCGCTCGACGCTCTCGCCGTGCGGAAGGTGCGCCATCCGCTCCAGCCGGAGTACGCCCTCGGGGCGGTCGCCCCGGGCATCGTCTTCGTGCGCCCCGCGATCGACGTGCCGGACGACGTGGCCGCGGCGGCCGTGGCGGAGGCGAGCGCTGCCGCAGAGGAGCTCGACAGCCGCCTGCACGCACGCCGTGCGCCAGTCGAGCTGCGCGGGCGAGCGTGCGTGCTCGTGGACGACGGCCTCGCCACGGGCGCGACGATGGTGGCGGCGGTCCGCTGGGCCCGCGGCCGGGGTGCGTCCCGCGTGGTCGTCGCTGTGCCGGTCGGACCGGCCGCGACGCTTCGGGTGCTCGGGCGCGAGGCCGACGACGTCCGGGCCGTGGAGGCCCCGGAGACGATCTTCGCCGTCGGCGAGTGGTACGACGACTTTGGCGAGGTGACCGAGGCCGAGGTGGAGGCGGTGCTGCGAGCGTCCGCCGGCACCTCCGACGAGCCCGTCTCGATCGCGGCGGACGGCGTCCACCTGGCTGGCGACCTCACGCTGCCGCACGGCGCCCTGGGGACGGTCGTCTTCGCCCACGGCAGCGGAAGCAGCCGCCGCAGCCCGCGCAACCGGGCCGTCGCCCGGCGGCTGAACGCGGCATCCCTCGGCACGCTCCTTCTGGACCTGCTCACGCCGGGCGAGGAGGGGGATCGGGCCCGCGTCTTCGACATCGAGCTGCTCGCCGCCCGGCTCTCGGCCGCGACCCGGTGGCTCGGGTTCCGGCTGGACACCGCGGGGCTCCCGGTCGGCTACTTCGGTGCGAGCACGGGCGCCGCCGCGGCGCTCCGGGCGGCGGCGGCGGATCCGGGCGTGCGGGCGGTCGTGTCGCGCGGCGGGAGGCCGGACCTGGCGGGCGAGCGCCTGAGCGCGGTCCGCGCCCCGACGCTCCTTGTCATCGGCGGGCGCGACGACGTCGTGCTGGAGCTGAACCGCGCGGCAGCGGCCGCCCTGCGGTGCCCCCACGAGCTGGCCGTGATCCCCGGCGCGACCCACCTGTTCGAGGAGGCCGGTGCGCTCGATCAGGTGGCCGACCTAGCCGCAGCCTGGTTTCGCCGCCATCTTGCGGGGGGCGACGGATCCCCCTGATCGAACGCCTCACACCGCGGTCGCGGCCGTCGGCACGACGACCAGCGCCGGCCGGTCCGGTACGGCGATCGCCTCGGCCAGCACCTCCGGCAGCTCGTCTGCCGTCGCGACCCGGAATCCGCGCCCACCGCAGCTCTCGGCATACGCCGCGAAGTCGGGGTTCACGAGCTCGGTCTGCCACACCGGCCGGATCGCCGAGATCTGCTCGCGACTGATCTTGCCGAGCTCCGAGTTGTCGAGCAGCACATGGAGGATCGGCATGCCGTACTTGACGGCCGTCGTGAACTCGGCCAGATACTGGCCGAACCCGCCGTCGCCCGTCACCGCACATGACCTTGCGTGCCGCCGCCCGGTGGCCGCCCACGCGCCCATCGCGGCCGGGAAGCCGAAGCCGATCGAGCCCAGGTACCCCGACATGAGCACGTCCTGACGCTCGCCGCACTCGAAGTAGTGGCCGAAGGCGTAGGCGTTCAGGCCGACGTCGACCGCGATCACGGCGTCGTCTGGCACAATCTCGGTGAGCGCGGCGAACACCGCCGCCGGATGCAGCCGGCCGCGGCCGTCGACGATCGCCGCCCGGCGGGCCTTCTCGGCTCGCCAGCGCTCCACGCGACGGGCGATGCCGGTGCGCTGGGCGGGCCGGTCGGCCTCGGGCAGCGCCTCGTGGAGGACGTCGAGTGCGCGGCCGATGTCGCCCCAGAGCGGGACGTCCACCGGATGGAACTTGCCGAGCGTCATGCGGTCGAGGTCGACCTGGATCGTCGGCACGTACGTCGCGATGCCTGTGTGGTTCGAGAACGACGCTCCCAGCACGAGGAGGCAGTCGCTGCGGGCCATGACCGCCGAGCCGACCGGCGTCCCGGAGCGGCCGAGGACGCCGCACGCCAGCGGGTGTGCGTCGGGGACGAGGCCCTTCGCCTTGAACGTCGTGATGATCGGGGCGTCGATCTGCTCGGCCAGCTCGATGACGCGGTCGCGATGCGGCCGGGCGCCGTTGCCGACGATGATGACGGGCCGCTTCGCCTGGCGGAGCATCTCGGCCGCGCGGCCGAGCTCGTCGGCCGGCGGCAGGATCTCGGACGTTGCGATGCGCCCTTCCCGCGGCCGCTCCGGCGGATCGTCCGCCCCGGGCAGCTCCTGGACCTCGTCGGGGAAGATCAGGTGCGCGACGTCGCGATTCACGACCGCGTGCTTGACCGCGAGCGCGGCGAGCTCGGTCGCGTTCGCCGGCGAGAGGACGGTCTGGCTCCACTCGCTGACCGCGTCGAACGCGGCGGCGAGCGGCACCTCCTGGAACGCGCCCGGGCCCAGCACCTGGGTCTGCACCTGGCCGGTCAGTGCCAGGATCGGGGCTCGGTCGACCTTGGCGTCCCACAGGCCCGTGAGGAGGTTCGTCGCGCCGGGCCCGGCGATCGAGAAGCAGGCTGCCGGACGACCGGTGAGCTTGGCGTAGCCCGAGGCGGCGAACGCCGCCGCGCCCTCGTGGCGGATGCCGATGTAACCGCAGCCGGCCGGCTTCCTCCGCCTTGCGGAGCGCCTCGGCCAGGCCCAGGTTCGAGTGGCCGACCATCCCGAAGACCGTGTCGATGCCCCAGGCCGTGAGCACGTCGACGACCTGATCCATCAGCGAGACGCGCTCCTCCGGCACGGGGAGCTCGACGAAGAGCCCGCCGTCGCGCTGCTCGACCGCATAGGAGGTCGCCGCGTCCGGGAACCCCTCGGGCGGCCTGCCGCTGCACGGGTTGTACTCGTAGCCGTGCCAGGGGCAGATGACGTAGCCGTTCTCGATCTGCCCGTCGCCCAGCGGCCCGCCCTGGTGCGGGCAGCGGTTGTCGAGCGCGCCGTAGCCGTCGGCCGTCCGGGTGATGCACACGGCGCGCCCGGCCACGACGACTGTCGCGATCCGGTCCACCTCGAGGTGTCCCGGGTCGACGGCGTACCAGGCGGTCTCAGCCATGCCGGCGCACCCGTTCGCGGGCCTCGCGGAGGAACTGGATCGCCGTCTCGGCTGGGTCGGCCGCCTCGAGCAGGTCGGCGTACGGCAGGGCGGCGCCCTTGAACCCCGGGTCGTCGAAGAACGAGTCGATCCGGCCGGCCCACGGCGAGGCGTACAGGTACGGCTCGGCATGGTGGCGGTCGCCTGGCGAGCCGCCGTAGGTCGCCCTGCGGCTGGACGTTCCGTCGCCCATGTCGATCGCCGCGTCGAAGTGCTCCGGCCAGATGCGAACGATCGTCACGTCGTCGTCCGGCTCCGCCTCCGTGCGAAGGGCGTCGAGTACGTCCGTCGCGAACTCGAACCACTCGGCCAGGACTCCGGCGGCGGCGAGGTCGATCGACAGCGGCTCGTCCAGATCGCCGTGCGGCGGCACGTCGAACTGCTCCTGCTGGGCCACGTCCGGCTCGATCCCGAGGGCCGCGGCGGCCGCCCTGAGCGTGGTGATCGGATGCGCCGCTCCGTCGAGGACGAGCCGGTCGTCGACAACCCGGGCGACGTGCCCGTCGTACTCGAAGGTCGCGAACCCGCCGTGCGTCGACTGCAGGATGATCTCGCCGTTCGCGAGCCGCTGGGCCGGCGAGACGGCGTACACCGCCAGCCGGTGAAGATCGTCCCGCGTCCCGGCGTAGGTCTCGGGCAGGGGCTCGAGGGCTGTCGTCATCGTCATACCACCCACTCCAGGTCGGTGCGGCGGGCCAGCTCAGGGTCGAGCGTCGCGAGATCCGATCGCGCGAGCTTCGCCAGGCTGTCCCGGGCACAGATGCGGGCGTAGTCCACCATCATGGCGGTCGCCCCGTTCAGGAAGTGCGTCAGCCGGCGCGCCGACTCCTCGACGTCGAGCCGGCTCCGCAGGCGCGGATTCTGGGTCGCGATGCCGACCGGGCACCCGCCGGAGTGGCACGCCCGGTACTGCTGGCATCCGATCGCCATCAGGCTGGCTGTGGCAAGCGCGACCGCGTCGGCGCCGAGCGCGAGTGCCTTGGCCATCTCGTCGGGGCCGCGGAAGCCGCCCGTCGCGACGAGCTGCACGTCGGTCACGCCCTGGTCGTCGAGGAACCGGCGAGCGCGGTAGAGCCCGAACGCCGACGGGATGCCGACGTGGTCCTTGACGTGCACGGGCGCGGCTCCGGTCCCGCCGCCCAGGCCGTCGACCGTGATGTAGTCGGCGCCACACTCGAGCGCCGCCGCGACATCGCGCTCGACGTCGCCGGCCGCGAACTTGATCCCGACGGGCACGCCGCCGGTGATGTCCTTGATCTCGGCCACCCGGCGCGTCAGGTCCTCGACGCATGAGATGTCGGGGAAGTGGGCGGGCGAGTGGACATCGGTGCCGGGCGCGACGCCGCGCACCTCGGCGATCTCGGCCGTCACCTTCGAGCCGAGGAGCGTGCCTCCGAGCCCGGGCTTCGCGCCCTGGCCGATCTTGACCTCGATCGCCGACGCCGCCCGCATGTTGTCCTCTGTCCAGCCGAAGTAGCCGGACGCCATCTCGAAGATGTACCGCTCGGCGTTCTCGCGCTCCCGGGGATGGGCGCCGCCCTCACCGCTGGCGATGGCCGTGCCCGCTGCCGACGCGCCGCGCGCGAGCGCCTCCTTGGCGTCAGGGCTGAGGGCGCCGTAGGACATGTGGCTCACGAAGAGCGGGATGCCGAGCCGCAGGGGCCGCTTGGCGCGCGTGCCGAGGACGACCGACGTGTCCACGGGGACGTGCCCGAGGAGCGGAAGCCGGTCGAGCTGCGCCGGGCGGAACACGATGTCGTCGTACGAGGGAAACGGCCGGGCGTGCATGCCGGGCTCGTTCCGTTCGGAGCCCATGGCCTCGACGAAAGCGCCGCCGCCTTCCGCGAGGTGGTGGACGAGGTACATGCCGCGATCCGCCGCGCCGCGGCGCGTCCATTCGCCGAGGTACACCATGGGCCGGGCCGGCGCGTGAGGCACGCCGTCGGCATTGACCTCGACGTGGCCGTCGTGGACGCGGACCGGATACGTCGGGAGCGTGTCGGCGGGGTTGAACGGCGAGATCCCCGTTCGCAGGTCGAAGTCCCACGCGTGGAGCGGGCAGATGGCCTTGCCGTCCTCGATGTGGCCGTCGCCGATCTGGCCGCCCCGGTGCGGGCAGAGGTTGCCGAGCGCGTAGACGGCGTCGCCGTCGCGCATCAGGGCGATCTCGGTGCCGTTCACGACGCGTACGACGCCGCGCCCGACCTCGATCTCGTCGAGGCGGCAGACGGCAGTCCAGCCGGTCCCCTCGTGGCGCTCGTGCATCGGCACCAGGTGGCGGCCACCGCGCTGACGCTCGACATATGCCATCCTCGCTCCTCCGTGGGTTGGGTAGCGCTACCGTCGCGCCAGGGCTCGGCGCGTTACACGCCCATTGCCGACTCGAGCTGGAGTCGCTCGGCCAGCCAGGCGGCCTGGCGGGACCGCTCGCGCGCGGCCCCGTCCTCGCCCTCGACCGCCGCGGCCGCCTGGGCGGCGACCCATCCGGCCGCGTTGGCGTCCGCTGGGCCCAGGGACGCGGCATCCTTACGGTAGGCGGCCATGGCGTCGTCCGGCCGCGACCGCGCGGCAAGCGCGCGGATCCGCGCCGCGCAGTCCTCTGCGAACGCAGCCCCTGCGTTGCCGTCCCAGGCCTCGACCCGCTCGACCAGCCGGCCGCGGTCGGCGCGAAGCTGGGTGCCGACGTCGCGCACCGCGCCCTCGAGCTCGACCACCCACAGCTCGGCGGCGATCCAGACGGGCAGGTGCTCGACCCGAGACGCCCGGGCCCGGTCCGTCCACGTTCCGGCTTCGGGCCAGCGGTCGCCGGCGAACCGTCGCCGGGCTCCCGGCCCGGTGAATGCATATGCCATCACGACCTGCCGTCCCGTCCCGCGTCCGCCTTCCAGCTGCGGAAGGCGTGGATGAGCCGGTCGCACGCCTCGACGTCGACCGCCTCGGGATCGAGCCGCCCGGCCAGGTCGACCGTCCGCCGCATCTGATCGAGGTAGGCGGCGCAACCGTCGCACATCGCCAGGTGCTCCTCGAAGCGCACCTCCTCGGCCTCGGTGAGCGCCCCCTCAAGGTACGCCGTCACCAGCTCGACGACCTCGCGGCAGCTCAGCATGCCCCGGGCCTCGCTCATGCCGCCCTCCCGTCCAGGTACTCCTCGAGCGCCTCCCGCACCTTGGCGCGGGCCCGATGCAGGAGGACGCGCTGGTTGCCCTCGGTGATGTCGAGGAGGTCGCACACCTCCTGGGACGACCAGCCCTCGACGTCCCGGAGCGAGATCACCGCACGCTGGGACGCGGGCAGCATGTCGATTGCGTCCTGCACGCGCTCGCGCGTCTCGCCGGCCAGGAGCTCGTGCTCGGGCGTGCGCTCCCAGCTTCGCGGCGGGGAAGCCCAGTGGCCGGGGAAGGCGGGGTGGTCGGCGCCCAGGAACCGGTCGGGGTCGACGGTCGGCCCGTCGTCTCCCGGCCCGGCCAGCGACGAGAACGGCACCGACCGCGCCTCGCGCCGAGCGCGGGTGCGGGCCTGGTTGGCGAGGATGCGGAAGATCCAGGTGCGAAGCGAGGAGCGGCCCTCGAACCGCGGCAGGCTGCCGAGCACCCCGATCCAGGTGTCCTGGACCACCTCCTCGGCCACTGCCCGCGTGCGCACGTACATCAGGGCGACGCGGATCATCGACGCGGTGTACCGCTCGATGAGCTCGCGGAACACGCGCTCGTCCCCGGCCCGCAGGGCCTCGACGGTGCGCAGGTCCTCGGGAGAGGCGATCTGCTGGTCGGCGTCGGTCGACGTCATCTCGTGGAGGACGAGCGTAGCGAGATACACGCAGCCGGGTCCGTCGAGCGCGGCCGGGCGTTACACCCGCCCGTGTACCGAACCGTTCCGGGGTGGACTGCCGCGCAGATGGACGCCGTCAGCTTCGACAACCTCGCCACGGTCGCCGCCGTCGCCTTCGTTGCGCCGCTCCGCCTGGGCCTGGCGCCCGCGCTGCTCTACGGCGGCCTCCTGGGTGGCCGGCAGGCGCTCGCAGCGGGGCTTCTCCAGTCGACGACCCTGAGCTTCGTCCTCATCGCCTCGCAGATCGGCCAAGAGCTCGGCCTGCTCGGGCCTCGGACGTCGCGGCGCTGACCGCCGCGGCGCTGGTCTCCGTGCTCGTGAACCCGGTGGTGGCGCTCGCCGTGCTGGGCGTCAGCGGGGACGAGCCGTCGGATGCCCTCGCCACGGCGTCACCTTGACCGCGTCGAGGTACGTCCCGACCGAGTCGGACACGCCGCGGTCGTCGAACTCGAGCCGCGTCCTGCGGCCGGTGGCGCGCAGCTTGAACGCGTAGTCGTGCCACTCGGTGTGGGCGAGGCCGCGGCCGTCGAGGACGACGCGGGCCAGCACGTGCCGGTGCCACTTCACCACGAGCACGTTCTCGGCGCGCGAGGTCCCCGGTCGCGGCGAGGCCGAGAACTGGAGCCGGTAGAGCCGGCCCGGCTGCGTGTGCACGCGCTGGAAGACGCCACTCGAGGCGTCGGAATCGAGCTCCGCCAGCTGCTCGCCCCGTGCGGGAGCGCCGGCGACGTGGTTCTGGAGCTCGATGTCGGGCCCGAAGGCGAGCTGCCAGCCGGGGATCGACGCGAACGGGTGCGACGTCCCCGCCTGGACGTGCGGATGCTCGAAGCTCCCGTTGGTCAGCATGTTCGGGAGCGTCGGGGGGCTCGCCGCCGCCCGCGCCGCTCCGACCCAGAGGCCGAACGCGGCAACGAGGATGCCGGGGAGAACGAGCCGGGGCCGGGCGGCGGCGCGGGCCACGACTACGAACATCGCACTCCGGGCCCCCGGCGTTACAGAACGGCCGTCTGCAGGGATTGCCAGAGGCGGGCCGATGTCGCATAGTGAGACCAGGAACCCGAACCTCTTGGAGGCGGTGTGGGCGGACGCGCGCGGCGCGTGATTGCGATCGGAGCGGCGGTGGCGGCGGTGGCCGGCATCGGCGGCACGGCGCTCGCCCACGAGTCCGCCACCGTCGGCGACTCGTTCGTCGGCGACTTCGCGCGCCATCTGGGCGTCTCGCCCGCGAAGGTGCGCGACGCCTACCAGGCCGCGGTCGTCGACCGCATCGAGGCGGCGGTCGCGGCCGGCCGCCTCACCCGCGCGCAGGCCGACGCCCTCGAGGCGCGGATCCGCTCGCATGGCGCCGAGCCCTTTGGCTTCGGCCCGCCCGCCGGTGGCTTCGGGCAGCGGCCGTTCGGGCACGACGGGCCGTTCGAGCACCATGGGCCGTCGCCGTTCGCCGCCGTCGCGACCTACCTCGGCATCTCCGACGACGCGGTGCGAAAGGCGCTCGGCTCGGGCCAGACGCTTGCCCAGCTCGCCGCCGCCAAGGGCAGAACGGTCGCCGGTCTCGAGGACGCGATGACCGCGCCGCTCCGCGTCCGGCTGGCCGCCGGCGTCAAGGCCGGCCGGCTCACCGACGACCAGTCGGCCCGCATCCTCAACGCCGTCACGGCCCGCCTGGACGACTTCGTGAGGCACGGCTTCTGCCACGACCTCCCCCATCATCACCACCCCCTGCATTCCGAGAGCTCCTGAGCTCCCGGCCTCCGGCCACCCCCCGTTCAAGCCCGGAGGAGTCCCCGCCGATTAGAGAGGCAGCTATGTCCCAGCCGCTCTTCGAACAATCCAACTCAGACCGCCTGCTCGACGAGTTCCTCAGCATGCTCCCGGCTTTCCCGACCACCATCGGGGTGTTCTCGGCCGAGGGCGGCGTCGCCGAGGTCGTGCTGGCCGACCTCGACGCAGGGCTTCTCGTCGGGTACGCGCCGCAGATCCTGATGCAGAAAGAGCTCATCATCGTCTGCCCCCTCCGCGATGCCGGCGGCGGTGGGTTCGACGTGTCGCTCAAGGTCGAGAAGGCCTACTTCCAGTCGGGCGACCAGACGCTGCTTCACCTCTCCGTCGTCTCGATCGAGCACCAGCCCGGCCACCGCCGCTCGAAGCGCGCCCGCCGCACCGATCGCGCCGACGTCGTCGTGCTCTACTCGAGCGGGCTCGAGGCGGGCACCCGCTTCGTCGCCCGCCTGGCCGACATCTCGGAGGACGGTGTCGCGTTCGTGAGCGAGCTCCCGCTCGTGGTCGGTGACCGCGTCATGCTGTCGATCCACGTCGGCGCCCGGCCGATCACGCTCGAGGCGCAGGTCGTCCGCGACGAGGCCGTGGCGTTCGGACGCCACCGCATCGGGTGCGAGGTGAACGCGATCGCCGAGCACGACCGCGAGGCCGTGTCCGCCATCGCCGAGAGCTCCGAGGACGGCGACGCCGCCGAGCGCCGGCCCGATCTCGTCGCCGCACGCGCCCAGAACCGCGCCGAGCTGCACGCCTTGAAGGAGCGGCTCACCATCCGGCGCCGCTACCGGCAGCGCTAGCGGCCTAGATGATTGATCGATAACTCCCGCGCGCCTGGACGCACGACTGTGCGGGTGGGCGACGGTTGGCGGGGCTGCGGCTGCGAACCTCCCTGCGTCCTTCGGTTCTCGCCGCCCGAGCATCACGGGAGTTATCGATCAATCATCTAGCGCAAGAGCGCCGCTCCGGCCCGGTTAGCCGCCACGATCGCCGCCTGGTCCGGCGGCACGGGCGGCAGGTCGTCGAGCAGGGCGTCGGCGAAGTCCGCCGCCGCGTCGTGCCGGAGCGCCCGGTTGTGGAGCCGCTCGAAGCCGATCGACGAGACCGGGTTGCCGGAGAGGCCGCGGCCGCACACCGACCCGCCGTAGTGGCTGGGGTAGACGACGACGTGATCCGGCAGCTCCATGATGCGGGCGATCGACGCGTGCTGCTGGAGGGCCAGCGGGCGCGGGTCCTCGCCGCCGGCGTGCAGGTCGGGGCGGCCGACGTCGTTCACGAGCAGCGAGTCGCCCGTGAAGACGAGCCAGGCCTCCTCTGTCTGCCGGCGGCGGTCGGCGACGACGAAGGCGTGATGGGCGGGGGCGTGCCCGGGCGTCGCCATGGCCGTGACCACCGTGTTGCCGAGCTCCACGCGCTCGCCGTCCTCGAGCGCTCTGTGGGGGAAGTCGACCTTGGCTCCGGCCGGCAGGTAGGCGGTCGCTCCGGTCGCGGCCACGAGGTCGGGCAGGCCGGAGACGTGGTCGGCCTGGACGTGCGTCTCGAACACGGCCACGATGTCGCCGCGGGCCTCGGCAGCGTCGACGTACGCCTGCACGAGGTCGGCGTGGGGATCGACGACGGCCAGCGTGCCGTGCGTCGTGCAGCCGAAGAGGTAGCTCGCGCAGGCGGTCGGCTCGTACAGGAACTGGCGCAGGATCACGGCGAGGCGATTCTACCGTCGCCGGTTCCGGCTTGACCTCGCTGCGCGCGACCGGTACATCTTCCGCGGCCATGACCGAGCTCGTCATCAACACGTACAACTCGCTCAAGTTCGTCCACGTCCTCTCCGCCGTCGTCTGGGTGGGAGGCGCCTGCACGCTGCAGGCCTTCGCGATCCGGATCTCGGCGAGCGGCGACGGCCTGCGCATGGCCACGTTCGCCAAGGACGCCGAGTACGTCGGCAACCGCATCTACCTGCCGTCCTCGATCATCCTGCTCGTGTCCGGCATCTTCACGATCCACGAGTCGAGCGGGGCCTGGAGCTACGACGAGACGTGGGTGCAGATCGGCCTTGCGATGATCCTCGTCTCGATCGCGCTTGGCGCCGGGTTCATCGGCCCCGAGGCGGGCCGGGTCGCGCGCGCGATCGAGCAGCACGGCCCGGCGTCCGACGAGGCCCGCCACCACATCAACCGCATCTTCCTCGTCTCGCGGTTCGAGCTCCTGCTGCTCCTGCTCGTGATCTTCGACATGGTGGTCAAGCCGGGCACGTAAGCCTCGATACGATTGCCGTCGCATGACCCTCGGCGACCGGCAACGGAGTGTGGGCATTCGCATGGGCGCGCTCCCCGAGTTCGCGACCCCACTACTACTTCGGCGGTCGGAGACCGTTTCAGAACCTCTCCGATCTTGACGAGGTGCCCTTGACGCAGGTGTTGTGCGAGCTCGAGGACACGCGACGAGCGGGCGCTCATAGCCGCGTCTTCGGCCGTCGGTACATGCAGCTGCGGCGTTTGACCGAGCAGCGTCTCTACGATCTGTTCGTGGAGGGCGGCGGGTGGCCCGAGCGACAAGCGCCGCATTACCTCATCCTCGGCACGTCTCGGTGGTACCACGGCCTGGCGCGCGATATGCAGGAAATACGCCTGCCGCTAACGTCGCTGCCCGACTCGGCGACGTCCTTCACCTATCCGGACAGCTTTACCGCCATGGCCTTCGGCCCGCGGTTCGGGCTGCCCTACGAGCCGCGCCCCTACCACGAGCGGGTGTTCCGGCTGAAGGACCTGCGCTCGGTGGTGGATCGATACGGAATGCCAGCCGATGATGCGAATCCTGTCTACGACGGATACGAGCGGCGCCCGTTCGAGAAGTACATCGAACTGCAGGTGTGGTCCGACGCGCCCATTGCATCGTTACTCGGCTCGTAGCAGACCCTCCGACGATCTACTGGCTCGTGCCAGCACAGTCCTAGGGCGGCATCTAAGCCGGCCAGACACCCGCCCCGCGTAGAATCCGGCGATGGCCGCAAACGGGCAGATCCCGCGCTACGACCCCGCCGAGATCGAGGCGCGCTGGCACGAGACGTGGGAGCGGGAGCGCATCTTCGAGGTGCCGAACCCGGAGCCCGGCGACACGAGCGAGCGCTCCTACGTCCTCGAGATGCTGCCGTACCCGTCGGGCGAGCTCCACATGGGGCACGTCAAGAACTACACGATGGGCGACGTCGTCACGCTCTACCGGCGCCGGAACGGGCACCGGGTGATGCACCCGATGGGCTACGACGCGTTCGGCCTGCCCGCCGAGAACGCCGCCATCCGAAGCGGCCGCCACCCTGCGGAGTCGACGCGCGAGAACATCGCAGCGATCCGGCGCCAGATGAAGCGCATGGGCTGGTCGATCGACTGGACCCGCGAGCTCTCGACCTGCGAGCCCGACTACTACCGCTGGACGCAGTGGATCTTCCTGCGCCTGTACGAGGCGGGGCTGGCCTTTCGCAAGAGCGCCGTCGTCAAGTGGTGCCCCAAGGATCAGACCGTGCTCGCCAACGAGCAGGTGATCGACGGCCGCTGCGAGCGGTGCGGCACCGAGGTCGAGGCGCGCACGCTCGACCAGTGGTTCTTCAAGATCACCGACTACGCCGACCGCCTGCTCGACGACCTGGAGCACGTGCAGTGGCCCGAGCGGGTCGTCACGATGCAGCGCAACTGGATCGGGCGCTCGCACGGGGCCGAGGTGAAGTTCATGCTCGACGACGGGACGGAGCTTCCGGTCTTCACGACCCGGCCCGACACGCTGTACGGCGCGACCTTCTTCGTGCTGGCGCCGGAGCACCCGCTGGCCGGCGAGCTGGCGACGGCCGAGCACGCCGACGCGGTGGCCGAGTACGTCCGCCACGCGGCGGCCCGCTCGGCGGTCGAGCGGGCCGAGGCGCGTGAGAAGACCGGTGTCTTCACGGGCCGGCACGTCACCAACCCGGTGAACGGCGAGCAGATCCCGGTCTGGGTGGCCGACTACGTCCTGGCCGAGTACGGCACCGGCGCGATCATGGCCGTGCCGGCCCACGACGAGCGCGACCACGAGTTCGCCGAGGAGCACGGCCTCGAGATCCGGCCGGTCGTCTCGCCACGCGACGCCGAGCCGCCCGAGGGAGCCTACGTCGCCCACACCCACGACGAGGTGCTGATCAACTCCGCCGAGTTCTCCGGGCTGCCTGCGCCCGAGGGCGCACGGGCGATCGTCGCCAAGCTGGAGCAGGCAGGGCTGGGGAAGGGCACGATCGCCTACCGCCTGCGCGACTGGCTGCTCTCGCGCCAGCGCTACTGGGGCTGTCCGATCCCGATCGTCCATTGCGACGGGTGCGGCATCGTGCAGGTGCCCGACGCCGACCTCCCGGTGCTGCTGCCGGACGTCGAGGACTACGCACCGCGGGGCCGCTCGCCGCTGGCCGCGGCCGAGGACTGGGTGAACGTCACGTGCCCGAACTGCGGCGGCCCGGCCCGGCGTGAGACCGACACGATGGACACGTTCGTGGACTCCTCCTGGTACTTCATGCGCTACGCCGACCCCAAGAACGACACCGCGCCGTTCAGCCGCGAGGCGGTCGACGCGTGGCTGCCCGTCGACCAGTACATCGGCGGCGTCGAGCACGCGATCCTCCACCTGATGTACGCCCGGTTCTTCACGAAGGCGCTCTACGACCTGGGCCACCTGGGGTTCACGGAGCCGTTCGCGAACCTCTTCACGCAGGGGATGATCTACTACCTCGGCGCCAAGATGGCCAAGTCGAAGGGCAACGTGATCTCGCCCGACGCGATGGTCGAGCGCTACGGCGCCGACACGGTGCGGCTGTACTCGCTCTTCCTGGGCCCGCCGGAGCAGGACGCCGAATGGTTCGACGGCGGCGTCGAGGGGAGCCATCGCTTCCTGGCCAAGCTCTGGCGGCTGGCGCATGCGTCGGCTGGGGAGATGCCGCCGGGGATCCCCGCGTCGGTGGCGGCGGACGGCCCCGGCGCCGACCTCGTCCGCAAGGCGCACGCGACCATCGAGAAGGTCACGAACGACATCGGCGCGCGGTTCGCGTTCAACACCGCCGAGGCCGCGGTGCACGAGCTCGTGAACGAGGCCCGTTCCACGGAAGCGGCGACCCCCGAGCAGCGCAGGTTCGCCGTCGCCACGGCGGTCTCGCTGATCCAGCCGTACGCGCCTCACATCACCTGCGAGCTGTGGGAGCTCCTGGGCGGCGGGCGGCTGTGGGACGAGCCGTGGCCGGTCGCCGACCCGGCGATGCTCGTCTCCGACGAGGTGACCTACGCGGTGCAGGTGAACGGCAAGCTGCGCGGCCAGGTGAGCGTCCAGGCCGACCTCGACCGTGACTCCGTGCTGGAGCAGGCGCGCGCCCACCCGAACGTCGCTCGCCACCTGGACGGGTCGCCCGTGGTGAAGGAGATCTTCGTGCCGGGCAAGCTCGTCAACCTCGTCACCGGCTGAAAAAACGGGGTCAGACCCCAATTTTTCAGCTCACGGCCGGGCGGTGTCGCGCCGGTAGGCGCGGGCTGCGAGCGCGGCCATCGCGACGGCCCAGACCGAGACCACGAGCCAGCCTGTGCCGTCCCAGCCGCGTCCGCCGAGCGCCACGTGGCTCGCCTGGACGAGCCAGTAGGACGGCAGTGCCTCGGCCAGATCGTGCAGGGCGCTCGAGCTCGTGATCGGGAACCACACGCCGCCGAGCAGCGAGAGGAACGCCGTCGTGCCGCCCATCGCCGGGCCGATCGAGTCGGTCGAGAGCATGTGGCCCATGAAGATGCCGAGCCCCGCGAACGGGATGAGCCCGATCAGGATCAGCACCGTCATCCGCGCCCAGTTGTCGGCCGAGAGCCGAACGCCGAGCGACATCCCGGCGCCGTAGAGGAGGACGATCGTGATCGCGGCCATCACGTAGGCGGTGAGCACCTTCGTGCGGAAGTACTCCTTCGTCGAGAGCGGCGTCAGGCGCAGCTGCCGGTTCCAGCCCACGGCCCGCTCGCTCGCGATGCGCGCGCCGGTCGAGAGCACGGTGTTCATCGTGCCGAAGGCGGTCAGCCCGGCCATCAGGTAGAGCGGAGCCGAGATGCCGCTGCCGCCGAAGTCGTGCTCGGAGCGGTTCGGGCCGGCGATCATGTAGTACAGGATCAGCGGGAACGCGATCGAGAAGATGAAGAACCGGCGGGCGCGCACCACCCGCAGGAGCTCGAAGCGCAGGTAGGTCGGGTTCATGCCGCGGCCTTCGCCGGGGCCGTCGTGAGCTCCAGGAACGCCTCCTCGAGCCCGGCCCCGGTGATCTCGATGTCGCGAACGTCGGCGTGCGCCGCGAGCAGGGCGCGGATCGCCTGGTCGGAGTCGGAGCACCGAAGGACGATCGCCTCGCCGCGGCGCTCGGCTGAAAGGACGCCCGGCAGGCGCTCCAGCGCGCCGAGGTCGGCATTCGGCAGCGTGGCGCGGATCCGACGGCCGCCGACCATCGCCTTGATCTCGGTCGTCGGCCCGTCGGCGACGATCTTCCCGCGCGCCATGAGGACGGCCCGGTCGGCGTAGTCGTCGGCCTCGTCGAGGTAGTGCGTCGCGAAGATGACCGTCTTGCCGCCCGCTGCGAAGCCGCGCATGGTCGTCCAGAAGGCGTGCCGGCCCTCGACGTCCATCGCCACCGTGGGCTCGTCGAGGACGAGCAGGTCGGGGTTCGAGACGAGCGCGATCGCGAACCGCACGCGCTGCGTCTGCCCGCCGGAGAGCCGGTGCGTCATCCGGCCCACGATGTCCCCGAGGCCCACGATCTCGATCACCTCATCGACGTCCATCGGGTCCGGATAGAGCGCGGCCATCATCGTCAGGAGCTCGCGGACGCTCAGGTACGGCAGGAGCGAGCCCATCTGGAGCATGGCGCCGACGGCGCCGTCGGCGATCGCCTCGGCCGGCGGATTGCCGAAGAGCGAGACGGCCCCGGCGTCGGGCGGCAGCAGGCCGAGCAGCATGTCGATCGTCGTCGTCTTGCCGGCTCCGTTCGGGCCGAGCAGCGCGACCGTCTCGCCGGCCGAGACCGCCACGTCGATCCCGTCGACCGCTCGGACCACGCCCTGCGGGGTCGAGAACGACTTCTCGAGCCCCTGGAGCCTGATGCCTTCCGCCTGTGTGATCATGCCCGGTACCGCGGCCCCAACTGTTGTCTACCGAGGCTACGGGGTCAGACCCGCATCGGGCCTCGTGGCAGTTTCGGCACCGACCCGGCACCGGTTGGGGCTGGAGATGTAACTGGTTCTCCCGCAGGATAGGCGCCGTCGTGCTTCCACCGCCCCGCCAGCTCGTGCTGTATGCCGCGGCCGTCGTCCTGGTGCTCGCGATCGGCTGGCGGTACGGGACGGGTGGCGGGGGAAGCGGCGGCGCGTACCCGCCCGCCACGGCCGCGATACCCGCCGACGCGCCGAGCCCGGAGCCCCAGGTCGTCGTCGTCGACGTCAGCGGCGAGGTGCGCCGCGCAGGGGTGTACCGGCTCCCCGCCGGCGCACGGGTGCTCGACGCGGTGCGAAAGGCGCGGGCCGGCCGCCACGCCGATCTGGAGGCGCTCAACCTGGCGGCCCGGCTCGCCGACGGCGAGCAGGTGGTGGTGCCGCGGCGCGGGGCCGGGCCCGCACCCGCCGCGGGCGCCGGCGGCCCGGCCTCGCCCGCGGCGCCAGTCTCCCTCAACTCCGGAACGCTGGAGCAGCTCGAGACGCTCGACGGCATCGGGCCCGCGCTCGGCCAGCGCATCATCGACTACCGCACGCAGCACGGGGGCTTCCGCTCGATCGCCGAGCTGGACCAGGTGAGCGGCATCGGCCCGGCCCGCCTGGCGGCGCTGCGCGGGCGTGTCACCCTCTGATCGGCCGGCGGCGGTCGTCCTCGCCGCGGACGCCGGGCTGGTGGCGGCGGCGCTTCACCGCCCGCTGCTTGCGGTACTGGCACTCGGCCTGGCGCGGAGCCCGCGCTCCGCGCTCGTCGTGGCGTGTGCTGCGGGGCTGGCGCTCGCGTGGGGCTCGGCGCGGGTGGCCGACCTTGACCGGCGTGTGCTCGTGCCGGGGCCGGCTGCGGGCATCGTCACCGTGACCGGGCCACCCAACGGGTCGCGGGCCGCGGCGGCCGTGGCCGGAGCGGGGGAGACCGTGGTGCTGGTCGCGCCCGGCACCCCGCTTCGACAGGGCGCCGTCTTCCGCGTGCGCGGATCGCTGCGCGAGCTCGACCCGGTCGTCCGTGGCTACTACGCGACGCAGGGGATCCACCTCCAGCTCCGGACGACGCGGGCCGTCGAGATCGGCCGCCGCGGCGGCGTCTGGGGCGCGGTCGACACGGCGCACCGCTACGTTCTCGGCCGGCTCGGCGCGACCACGTCGCCGGCCCCGGCTCGGGCGCTCGTCGCAGGCATCGCGCTGGGTGACACCGCCGGCCTGCCGTATGTCGAGCGCGAGCAGCTCCGGGCCAGCGGCCTCTACCACGTCGTGGCGGTGAGCGGCCAGAACGTGGCGCTCCTGATCGCGTTCACGCTCGTCGCGCTCGGGGTCGCTGGGATCATCGGGACGCCGGCCCGGGTCGCGGCGGGCGCGCTCACGGCGGCCTACGTCCTCGTGTCGGGGGCGGGGCCGTCGATCGTGCGCGCCGGGGTCTCGGGCGTTCTTGTCTCGCTGGCGTGGCTGGCGTCGAGGCCGGCGCCACCGTGGCACCTCCTGGCCTGCGGCGCCGCGGTGGTCCTGGGGTTCGATCCGCTCGAGCTCTTCGACCCCGGCTTCCAGCTGTCGTTCGCGGCGGTGGCGGCGATCCACCTGGTCGCGCCGCGGCTGCGCGAGGCGGTCGGCGAGGCGGCCGCCATCTCGATCGCCTGCACCGTCGTGACGACGCCGATCGCGTGGTGGCACTTCGGCCGGCTCACGCCGCTGGCCGTGCCGGCGAACCTGCTGGCGCTGCCCGCCGTGGCGCCGATCCTGTGGCTGGCGACGCTCGCGGCGGTGGCGGGGTCGGTCTGGTCGCCGCTGGCCGTCCCGTTCCTCGGCCTGGCCGACCTCCTGGCCGGGTACGTCCTGTGGATCGCGCGCGCTCTGAGCTAGCCGGGGAGCCCGTCCGGGTCGAGCACGACCACCTGCTCCCCCTCGACCTCCGCGATGCCCGAGACGAACGGGGCCGCGCCCGCGCCCGGCGGCGGCGGCACGACGGCGGTCTCGTCGGCGAGCGTCTCAGCCCGGTCAACGAGCACTCCTCGGCGTTCGCCGCCCGCCCGGACGACGACGATCTCGGCTGGGGTGCCTCCGTCGATCCCGAGCCACCGGGCCGCGTCGATCGCCGCGATCGCCTCACCGTCCACGATCACGACGCCGGCCCCGGACGCCTGGCCGGGAAGGCGGCGAAGCGGCCCGAGCTCCGCGATCCGCTCGACCGTCTCGAGCGGAAAGGCGTAGGCCGCCTTGCCCGAGCGCCACACCAGGAGCCGTCCACTGCGCGCCTCGGCTACCCGGCTCGGCGGAGGCGCCTCGCCACCCCCGGCCTCCACCCGCAGCTCGAGCCCGCACGCCCGCACCAGCCGCTCCAGCGTCGCCAGGCTCGGCGACTGGTGCCCGCGCTCGATCCGCGCCACCATCGCCTGGGACGTCCCGGCCCGCCGGGCCAGCTCGCGCTGCGAGAGGCCGGCCCCCTCGCGTGCATCCTTCAGCAGCTCCATCGCGACCTGATGATACCGGATCCGATCCGATATCGAATCGAGTATCAGATGGGCAGCGCGCGCGTTGCCGGGCCGACATAGGCGGCGTCCGGCCGGATCAGGCGGCCGTGCTCGGCCTGCTCGAGGACGTGCGCACACCAGCCGGCGGTGCGCGCCACCGCGAACGCCGGCGTGTAGAGGTCGGACGGCAGGCCGACGCCGTCGAGGACGACCGATGCGTAGTACTCGACGTTCGTCTTGAGGACGCGGTCGGGCTTGTGCTCGGCGAGGAGCCGAAGCGCCACGTCCTCGACGTCGATGGCGAGCTTCAGCCACTCGGCGTCGGCCGCCAGGCTCTCGGCGACGCTGCGCAGCGCCTCGGCCCGCGGGTCGGTGGTGCGGTAGATGCGGTGGCCGAACCCCATGAGCCGCTCGCCGCGCGCCAGGGCCTCGCGGATCCAGCGCTCGGCGTGGTCGACGTCGCCGATCTGCGTGAGCTGGTCGCGCACGCCCGACGGCGCGCCACCGTGGAGCCGGCCCTTGAGCGCGCCGACCGCGCCGCAGACAGCGCTCGCGAGGTCGGAGTGGGTCGACGTGACGACTCGAGCCGTGAAGGTCGACGCGTTCAGTCCGTGCTCCGCGCAGCACACGAAGTACGCGTCGAGCGCCCGCTCGCGCGACGCCTCCGGCACCTCGCCGGAGATGGCGTGGAGGAGGCGGCCGGCGACGCCGAGCCCCTGCGACCCGGCCGGGTCGACCGGCTCGTCCCCTGACCGAAGCCGCGCGAACCCGCCGACGATCGCCGGCGCGAGCGCGATCAGCTCGCGGGCCTGCGCGGCCGTCGGCGGCCAGTCGACGCCGTCGGCGGCGCCCCAGGCCGAGACGCCCGTGCGCAGCGCGTCGAGCGGCGCCGCGTCGGCGGGCAGGCTGCGAAGCGCGGCGACGACCGGCTCGGAGAGCCCGGCCGCCGGCAGTCGCTCGGGCGCAGCCGGCCATTCGCCATCGAGGAGCAGCGCCGTCACGCTGTCGAACGTCCCGTGCGCCGCCAGGTCGCCGATCTCGTACCCGCGGTAGAGCAGCCGGCCGGCTGTTCCGTCGACCAGGCTGATCGTCGTCTCGGCCGCGAGGACGCCCTCGAGGCCGGAGTTCACATCCGCCATTCGCACGATCGTATCCCCGTGCGTGCGACAATGTCCCCGTGAAGCTCTCCGCCAAGGCCGACTACGCGGTGCGGGCGGTGCTCGTGCTGGCGGCCCATCAGGGGGAGGGGCCGATCAAGGGCGAGCTCGTCGCGAAGGCTCAGGACCTGCCGCTCAAGTTCGTCGAGAACATCCTCGGCGAGCTGAAGCACGCCGGCATCGTCGCGTCGCACCGCGGCCCGGAGGGCGGCTACCGGCTGGCCGTGCCCGCGGAGGAGATCTCGCTCGCGGAGGTCATCCGCGTGGTCGACGGCCCGATTGCGGCCGTTGCCGGGGTGCGGCCTGACGAGGTGACCTATCCGCCCGGGGCTGAAGCCCTGCCCGGGGTGTGGCTCGAGGCCCGCGGCATGCTGCGGTCGGTGCTCGAGACGATCACGTTCGCCCAGCTCGTCGAGCGCTCCCGGGTGATCGCCGCCCAGGGCGAGCGGCGCGCGCGCCGGCTGCCGCACGGGAATGCAGCTCAAGTAGAGGGTTAGGGTTTGGCGGATCTCAAGCCGGCCTACCTGATCGCGGGCGGCGACTGGCCCAAGGTGGACGCCGCGATCGCCCGCCTTCGCGGCCACTTCCCCGAGGAGGCGGTCGAGCAGCTCTCGGCAGGCGGCGAGCAGCCGGTCGACGTCGTGGGCGCATGCAACGCCCTTGGGCTTTTCGGCGGCCGTCGCCTCGTGCTCGTGCGAAACGCGGAGGAGCTCGACGACGAGGCCGTCGCCGGCGTCGTCGCCTACCTGGCCGACCCGGCGCCCGACACCGTGCTCGCGCTCTTCGGCGGCGGCAAGATCACGCCCAAGCACGCGCTGGCAGTGGCCGTGGCGGCCGTCGGCGACGTGCGGCTCTTCGACGCGCCGGAGCGGAAGCAGGCGGCCGACTGGGTCGTGCGCCGGCTGGCCGACCGCGGCGTGGGCTGCTCGGCGGCCGTGGCCCGCAGGCTCGTCGATCTGGCCGGCGACGACGTGGGCGACCTCGCCGTGGAGGTCGAGAAGCTCGCCGCCTACTGCGCGAACGGCGAGGCGAGGGTCGAGGACGTCGAGCTGCTCGTGATCGCCCAGCCCGACATCAAGCCCTGGGACATCACCGACGCCTGGGGCCGGCGCGACGCGGCGAGCGTGATCTCGCTCGCCACGGCCGACGTCGAGCGACCCGAGGACGTCGGCCGGCTGATCGCGCAGCTCGCCTCCCACGTGCGCAAGGTGCATCGGGCAGCCGTGATCCTCGACGAGGGCGGGTCCCAGGCGGACGTGGCCCGCGACCTCAACCTGAAGCCGTTCCCGGCGGGGAAGCTCGTCGGCCAGGCGCGGTCGTTCGCCCGCGACGAGCTGGGCCGGGCCGTCGTGCGGCTCGCCGATCTCGACCTCGCGGTCAAGGGCGGGAGCCGGCTCGACGCCCGGTTCGAGCTCGAGCTGGCGCTGGCCGAGATCACGAGCGGATGAGCGGCCAGACCGCCGCTGCGGCTGCGGCCACGGCGGTGGCGGCGGCGTGCACGGCGATCGCCGCCAGGCGCGCCTTCGCGCCGAGCCCGCGGCGGCCGGCGTTCGTGGCCTGGGCGATCGGCTTCGCGCTCTTCACGATCGCAGCGGCCGCGCTGTGGCTTGGGGCGGCGAACGGGTGGACGGACGGGCCGTTCCGCGTCTACTACCTGACCGGCGGCGTCCTGGTCGTGGCCTACCTGGCGGTCGGAGAGCTGCTGCTCGTGCTGCCCGGTCGCACCGTCACGCGCCTGGCCGCCGCCACCATGCTCTTCCTCACGTTTGCGGCGGTCGCCGCGGTGCTCGCGGCGAGGGTCGACGCAGGCGAGCTGGCCCGGGCCGGGGCGACGCCGCCCAACGACGCGCTCGAGGGGCCGTGGCCGAAGGTGATGGCGATCGCGCTCAACTCCGCCGGGACGGTCGTCCTGCTCGTCGGTTCGGTCGCCTCCGCGCGCCGGCGACGCGACCCGCGCCCGCTCCTCGTCGCGGCGGGCGTGGCGGTGATCGCAGCGGCCTCGACGGCCACCCGGGCGGGCAGCTACGCCGCGTTCGCGCTCGGCCAGGCGGCCGGCGTCACCCTGATCCTGCTCGGGCTCGTTACGCGGAGACTCGGGCCTCGTTGACGACCCGGGCGGCCTGGGCCTTGCGCCGGGACGCAGCGTTGCGATGGATCGCACGCCGGGCGGCCGCGCGGTCGACGACCGAGACCAGGCGGAGGTGGGCCGCGGCGATCTGCTCGCCGTCGCCGGAGTCGACCGCCTCGCGCAGGCGCCGCTGCAGCGTCTTGATCTGCGTCTTGTAGCGCAGGTTCTCGAGCCGCTGGCGGGCGGCGGTGCGGACGCGCTTGGCCTGTTGCTTGGAGTTCGCCACGGGCGCCGGGATCCTAGCAGCGCGCCCGGTAGACTCGGCGCCGATGAGCGATCGGCGGCGCCTGGCCGCATCCACCGCGGCGTTCGGATCGGCGACGGCGCTTTCCCGGGTGGCCGGCGTCGTCCGCGAGCAGGCGGCCGCGTACTACTTCAGCACGGGCCCGGCGCTCGGCGCGTTCCTGATCGCGTTCAACGTCCCGAACCTGATCCGCAGCCTGGTCGCCGACACCGCGATCTCGGCGGCGTTCGTGCCGGTCTTCGTGGAGCTCCGGGAGCAGGGCAAGGAGCCGGAGGCGTGGCGGGTGGCGAGCATCGTGCTCTGGCTCGCGGCGATCGTCCTGGGGGCGATCTCGGCGGTCTTCATCATCGCCGCGCCGTGGATCATGCCGCTCTTCGTCCCCGGCGACCAGCACATCGACCCCGACCTCGTGGTGAAGCTGTCGCAGTATCTGTTCCCGATCGTCGTGATCCTGGGGATGACGGGGGTCATCACCGGGATCCTGAACTCATACGACATCTTCGGCGTCCCGGCGATCGCGCCCGTCGCCTGGAACGGCATCATCATCCTGGCGCTCGTCCTGTTCGCCGGCGACATCACCGCGTACGCGATCGGCGTCCTGATCGCGACGGTGAGCCAGCTTCTGATCCCGCTCCCGCTCCTGCGCGGCCGGTCGCAGTTCGTCGTGAGCCTGGCGTGGCGGCATCCCGACGTGCAGCGCATCCTGCGCCAGATGCTGCCGGTCACCCTCGGGCTCGGGCTCATCAACTTCAACCTGACCCTCGACCTCGTGATCGCGACCCTGTCCTCGCCGCACGCCGACGCCGACTTGAACTACGCGTTCCGGCTCTTCATGCTGCCGCAGGGCCTCTTCTCGGTCGCAGTCACGGTGGTGCTGTTCCCCGAGATCTCCCGGCTGATCGCCCGCGGCGACACGCCCGGCTTCGCCCGCACGGTCTCGGCGGGCGCGCGGGCCATCGTCTTCCTGCTCCTGCCGGCCACGGCCGTCTCGATCGCGCTCGCGGGCCCGATCGTCCGGCTCATCTTCGAGCACGGCAGCTTCGGCTCGTCGGACACCTCGCACGTAGCCGCCACCCTGGCGGCGTTCTCACTCGGGCTGGTCGCCAACGGGCTCTCGCTGCTTCTGACCCGCGCGTTCTTCGCGCTCCAGGAGGCTCGGGTGCCGACCCAGGTCGCGGTCGCGAACCTGTTCCTGAACCTCTTCCTCGACCTGGCGCTCTACAAGCCGTTCGGCGCCGCCGGCATCGCGCTCGCGACGGCGATCGTCACCACCTTCAACGCCATCGTGCTCGCGATCCTGCTCTCCCGGCGGGTCGGGACGCTCCACGTCCGCGAGGTGGCCGGCGAGGCTGCGCGCATCGGCGTGGCCACGGCCTACTGCACGGCGGCGGCGTTCGGGGTGTGGTGGCCGCTCGACCAGCTCCTCGGGCGGTCGCTCCCGGCCCAGCTCGCGTCGGTCGGTCTCGGCCTCGCGGCCGGCGCCGGCGCCTACCTCGCCGCGGGGCGGATCCTGCACCTGGCCGAGATGGACATCCTGGCGTCGCTCGCCAGGCGTCGCGAACGCGCTGGATAACCTTCATCCGTGCCGCTCTCACGGATCCGCAACTTCTCGATCATCGCGCACATCGACCACGGCAAGTCGACGCTGGCCGACCGCATCCTCGAAGTGACCCAGACGGTCGCCGAGCGCGAGATGCGCGACCAGGTGCTCGACTCGATGGATCTCGAGCGCGAGCGCGGCATCACGATCAAGGCCCAGGCGGTGCGGGTGCTCTTCCGCGGGGCCGACGAACGGGCCTACGAGCTGAACCTGATCGACACGCCCGGCCACGTCGACTTCAGCTACGAGGTGAGCCGCAGCCTGGCCGCCTGCGAGGGCGCGATCCTGGTCGTGGACGCGGCCCAGGGCATCGAGGCCCAGACGCTCGCCAACGCCTATCTGGCGATCGAGAACGAGCTCGAGATCGTGGCCGTCGTGAACAAGATCGACCTGCCGTCGGCCGACCCGGACGGCGTCGCCGCCCAGGTCGCCGACCTGATCGGCGGCTCGCCGGACGACGTCATCCGCATCTCCGCCAAGACAGGCGCCGGCGTCGGTGCCGTGCTTCAGGCGGTCGTCGACCGCATCCCGCCGCCGCGGGGAGCGGTGGACGCGCCCGGCCGGGCGCTCATCTTCGACTCGTCCTACGACCAGTACCGCGGCGTGGTCGCGTTCGTGCGGGCCGTCGACGGCTCGTTCCACCCCCGCGAGAAGGTGAAGGCCATGGCGCAGGGGACGGTGTTCGACGTCGAGGAGCTGGGCTTCTTCTCGCCCGCGATGCGATCCGCCAAGCACCTTTCGGCCGGTGAGGTCGGCTATGTCATCACCGGCTTGAAGGACGTCTCGCAGCTCAGGGTGGGGGACACGCTCACGCAGGCTCGCCGCGGAGCGGCCGAGCCGCTCGCGGGCTACCGCGAGGTCAAGCCGATGGTGTTCGCCGGGCTCTTCCCGACCGACTCCGACGAGTACCCGGAGCTGCGCGACGCGCTGGAGAAGCTGAAGCTCAACGACGCCGCCCTGTCGTACGAGCCCGAGACGTCGCGCGCGCTCGGCTTCGGGTTCCGGTGCGGGTTCCTCGGCCTCCTCCACATGGACATCGTGCGCGAGCGGCTCGAGCGCGAGCACGACCTCGACCTGCTCGTGACCGCGCCGAACGTCGCCTACCGCGTGCAGGAGGCAAGCGGCGACTGGATCGAGGTCCACAACCCCGCGCAGATGCCCGAGAGCGACATCCTCGCCACCGAGGAGCCGTTCGTGCGGGCCTCGATCATCTGCCCGTCCGACCACGTGGGCGCGGTGATGGAGCTGAGCCAGGAGCGCCGCGGCGTTTACGGGCACATGGAGTACCTGAGCCCCGAGCGGGTGCAGCTCACCTACGAGATCCCGCTGGCCGAGGTCGTGCTCGACTACTTCGACCAGCTCAAGTCGCGCACGCGGGGGTACGCGTCGCTGGACTACGACCTGATCGGCTTCCGGCCGGGCGACGTCGTCAAGGTCGACGTGCTTCTCGGCGGCGAGCGCGTCGACTCGCTCTCGCTCATCACCCACCGCGGGAACGCCCAGCGGCAGGGCCGGGCGCTGGTCGAGGCGCTGCGAGCCCGCATCCCGCGGCAGATGTTCGAGGTCGCGATCCAGGCGGCGATCGGCTCGCGGGTGATCGCGCGCGAGACGGTCAAGGCCAAGCGCAAGGATGTGCTGGCCAAGTGCTACGGCGGCGACGTCAGCCGCAAGCGCAAGCTGCTCGAGAAGCAGAAGGCCGGCAAGAAGCGGATGAAGCAGGTCGGCTCGATCGAGGTGCCGCAGGAGGCGTTCCTGGCCGTGCTCGAGATCAACCGCGACGGGGCGGCGTGACCCGCCACCTCTACGTGCACGTGCCGTTCTGCGCTCACCGGTGCGGCTACTGCGACTTCGTCACGGTGACCGGCCGCGAGGACGAGCGGGCCCGGTACGTCGAGGCGCTCGCCGTTGAGGCGGAGCGGGCGGACGTGGCGCCCGAGACGATCTTCGTCGGCGGCGGCACGCCGTCGATCCTGGCCGATCGCGACCTGGCCCGCCTCCTGGCGGCCCTGCCCTCGGCCGCAGAGGTCACCGTCGAGTGCAACCCCGAGACGGTGACGCCCGCCAAGGCTCAAGTGTTGGTCGAGGGTGGTGTGACGCGCGTGTCGCTGGGCGCCCAGAGCTTCCGGCCGCACCTCCTGGAGGTGCTCGAGCGGCGGGCCCGTCCCGAGCAGATCGTTGCAGCGGTGCGGGTTCTGCGCGACGCCGGCATCGAAAGCCTCAACCTCGACTTGATCTTCGGGGTTCCGGGGCAGAGCGGCGCCGATCTGCGTGCCGACCTGGACGCCCTCGCAACGCTCGCGCCCGATCACGTGAGCGCCTACGAGCTCGAGGCCAAGCCGGGCACGCGCTTCACCCACCGCCACGGACGCGAGCTCGAGCGGCAGGCCGAGGCCATGGAGGACTACTACGAGGAGGTGGTCGGGGCGCTGCGCGCGGCCGGCTACCGCTGGTACGAGACGGCGAACTTCTGCCGGCCGGGCCACGAGTGCCGCCACAACCTCGGCTACTGGCTGGGTCACGACTACGTGGGGATCGGCGTCGGCGCCGTCTCCACGCTTGGCCTCGAGCGGCGCCGGAACCGGCCGGGACTGCGCGGCTACCTGGAGGCGGTCGAGGCGGGCCGGCGCCCACCGGCCGAGGTCGAGCTCCTGACGCCGTCCGAGCGCGGCATGGAGCGGCTGATGCTGGGCCTTCGGCTCGACGTGCCGCTCGAGCTGAACGGGCTCGCCGCGCTGGTGGACGATGCGGCGTGCGAGCGGCTGGCGGCCGCCGGGATGCTCGTCCACGAGGACGGCGCGCTGGCCCTCACCGAGCGCGGCCGCTTCCTGGCCAACGACGTGGTCGCGAGCGTGCTGCGGTGAGCGCGCGCGTCCCGCTCACCCCGCGGCAGGTGGTGATCCTGACGCAGCTCATCGACGCCTACATCGCCACCGGGCACCCGGTCGGTTCGAAGACGCTCGTCGAGCTCGGCGCGGTGGAGGCGTCGTCCTCGACCGTCCGCTACGAGCTGGCCGAGCTCGAGTCGCGCGGCCTGCTCGACCACCCGCACACGTCGGCCGGCCGTGTGCCCACCGACGCCGGCTACCGGCTCTACGCCGAGTCGCTCCTGGAGCAGCCTCTCGCGCCGGCCGTCCTTCCGGTCGACCTGTCGGGCGTACGAAACGAGGTCGACACCGCGCTTCGGGTCACGACCGAGATGCTCTCCCAGGTGACGTCGCTGGTCGCCCTGGTCACGGCGCCGCGGCTCGAGTCGACCGAGATCCGCCACATCGAGGTGCTGCTGCTCCAGCCGCAGGTCGTCATGGTCGTCGTCATCACGGGCACCGGCGGGGTCACCAAGCGCATCTTCCCGTTCGCGGGCGTGGTCGACCCCAAGCTGGCCGAATGGGCGAACGCGTTTCTGAACGAGCAGCTGACCGGCGTGCGGCTCGGAGGGCGGATGCTCGTGACCCGGCTCGACGAGCCCGGCCTCTCGCCGACCGAGCGCGCGTTCCTCGACGCCCTGCGGCCCGCGTTCACGGAGCTGGTCGACGCCGCCGAGCAGCAGCTGTACGTCGGCGGCGGGGCGCGGCTCCTCGAGGAGATGCACGTCGACGACCTGGCCGCGATCAACGACCTCGTGGGCGTGCTCGAGGGCCGGGTCGGGATGCTCGAGATGCTGCGTCAGGCGCTCGACTCCCAGCGCCCCTACCTGCGGATCGGCGCCGACCACACGGTTCCGTACATGCGCGGCCTGGCGATGGTGGCCGCCAATTACGGCCTGGCGACGCGGAACCTGGGCACCGTCTCGCTGATCGGCCCGCGGCGGATGGACTACGGCGTCGCGATCCGCTCGGTGCGCGGCGCGGCGCACGCGCTGTCCGAGTTCGTGGCCGAGGTGTATGAGGAGTAGGGGTTTCGTCGAACCGTCCAACGCGCCGCCGGTTAAGCTGAGTCGCGCGGTGGTGAGGGGCTCCAGTCCTCACCACCGCGCTTTGTGACTCCGACCCCCGGCGCCGAGTTGGGCGATGAGACCCCGGAAGCTTCCTGAATCCTTCTGCCGGCGGCCCACCGGCTTCACGAACTCTGCTTCCGACATCGCCGTCTCGAACGTGCCGTCTTCGCGTTGTGGGCTCACCATAGCCGATCCGACAGGCCGCAGTCAAGTACCCGAAAAGGGTGAAATCAAGTAGAACGATTTGCAAGTAGTTGACCGAGGAATTTCGCTAGAAAAAGGGAATACAGCCATGGGAAGAATCCGTCCCGGGAGATCTGGTCAAGTAGACGAGCATCCGCTACTGTGAGTCCGATGGCACGCGCGAGGACAGCCGAGCGTCGCGGCAGCGTCCGCGTCCGGCAGGCCCCGGAGGGGGTCGGCGCCAGGGTGCGGGCGCTGCGTCTCGACGCGGGGCTGACCCAGGCCGAGCTCGGGGGCGAGAGGTTCACGAAGGAGTACGTGAGCCAGGTCGAGCTCGGCAAGACGCGGCCGTCCGCCGCGGCGATGGCGTGGTTCACAGCCCGGCTCGCGGTCGACCGCTCCGCCCTGGAGGGGGAGGCGGGGCCGGCCGCAGTCGCGGCGAGCGCGGCGGTCGTCGCGCGCGCCGAGGCGTCGGTCGAGGCGCGCCGCTATGCCGAGGCCGTCGCCGACCTGGAGCGCGTGCAGGGCGCGGTGCGCTCCTCGGGCGACGCGCATCTGGCCCTGCGCCACGGCGCCGCGCTCGGCTGGGCGCTGCATCACATCGGCCGGCTCGACGACGCCGCCACGGTGCTCGGGACCGCCGCGGCGGCCGCCGGGCTCGAGGGCGCCGCCTCCGACCACGCTGACGCGCTCTACCGGCTCGGCGTCGTGCGCTTCAAGATGGGAAGCCACGCGACGGCGATCGCGCTCCTCGATGAGGCGCTGCGCCTCGCCGGCGAGGCCGACCGCACGTCCGACGCGCTCCGCGTGCGCATCCTGAACACGCGCGCGAAGATCCGCCGCCGCCAGAAGGACTTCACCGCCGCCGCCGAGGACGTCGAGCGGGCGCTCGAGCTGGCGCGGGCGCTCGACGACGACCGCGTCCTCGCCGAGACGTACCTCGACGCCTCGCTCGTCGCCGAGCGCCGCAACGAGTACACGCGCGCGCAGGAGTACGCCGAGCGGTCGAAGGCGCTCTTCGAGCGCGTGTCCGACCACGAGTACGTCGGCAAGCTCCTGAACAACCTCGGCCAGCTGCACGCGATCACGGGCCGCCCACACGACGCGGTGCCGCTCCTGCGCGAGTCGTTCCGGATCGCCGTCGAGCAGGACAACCGCGTCGACGCGGCGTTCGCGGCGTCCTCGCTCGCCTCGGCGCGGCTGCACTCCGGCGACCCCGAGGGAGCGATCGAGAGCGCAAATCGCGCGATCGAGCTATTGGGCGGCCGCGTGGAATACCGACAAGAAGAGGGGAACGCTCGTCTCGTCATGGGCAAGGCCCGCTTGGGGCTGGATCTCGTCGATGAGGCCGAGCGCGACTTCGAGGCTGCGGCGGAGTGCTTCGTCGCGGTGGAATCGATCAGCCACATGGCCGGCTCATGGGTAGCGCTCGGCGACGTGGCGACAAGGCGCGGCGACCCGGAGCGGGCCGCCGAGCTCTACCGGAGGGCTGCCGACGCTCTGCAGGACGTCCGCTGGTAGGCGACGGAAGACTCCGTCAACGGGCACGGGAGGTGGGACATATGAGGTTCTTGACGAGGCGGCCGGCGTTGCTTCTGTGGGCAACGTCGCTTGCGCTGTTCCTGGCGCACGTCCATCACCACCGCGGCGGCCGCGGCTTCCACGAGTGGTGAAAGCCCGCCCGTAGACTACGGGCGTGGCGGCGAAGCGAGACTACTACGACGTCCTGGGCGTCCCTCGGGACGCCTAGGACGCGGACGTCAAGAAGGCGTTCCGGCGGCTGGCGCGTGAGCTCCATCCCGACGTGAACCCCGAGCCAGAGGCGGCCGAGCGATTCCGCGAGGCCGCCGAGGCATACGAGGTGTTGAGCGATGCCGGCACCCGGGCCCGGTACGACCGGTTCGGGCACGCCGGCATCGCCGGCACCCAGTTCCACACCGAGCAGTTCATGGACTTCTCGAGCCTGTCCGATCTGCTCGGGGCGTTCTTCGGGGACGACCTCTTCTCCGGCGCGCGGCGCGCCCGGCCGCGTGGCGGCGACGCCGCGGCGACGGTCGAGCTGACGCTGGCCGACGCGGCCTTCGGCGTCACCCGCGAGGTCGGGGTCGACCTGATCGCCGCCTGTGAGCGCTGCGACGGGAGCGGCGCCGAGCCGGGGACGCAGCCCACGACGTGCCCGGAGTGCGGCGGAGCGGGCCGGGTCCAGCACGTCGCCCAGACGGCCTTCGGCCAGTTCGTGCAGGCATCGCCGTGCGCGGCGTGCGGCGGCCGCGGCGTGCGGATCGACTCGCCCTGCCACGACTGCCGCGGGCGCGGCCGGCTCTCGGTCCGGCGCAGCGTCGAGGTGCAGATTCCCGCCGGGATCGCCTCGGGCCAGCGGCTGCGGCTCTCCGGCCGCGGGCACGAGGGCGAGGGCGGCGCGGGCGACCTCTACGTCCACGTCACGGTCGCGTCCGACCCGCGCTTCGAGCGCGACGGCAACGACCTGGTCACGGTGCTGGACCTGCCGTTCACCCAGGCGGCGCTCGGGACGACCGTGGCGGTCGAGACGCTCGAGGGCCCGTATGAGATCGAGGTGACGCCGGGCACGCAGCCGGGCGAGGTGGTCGTGCTGCGCGGCCGCGGCATGCCCGTGCTGGGCGGGCGCGGGCGGGGCGACCACCGGATCGTGGTCGGCGTGATGATCCCGCGCAAACTGACCGACGAGCAGCGCGCCCACCTTCAGGGCTTCGAGCGCGGCGTCGACGACGCCACCTATGCGCCCGACGAGAGCTTCCTCGGCCGCCTGCGCGCTGCCTTCCGGTGAACCGCTACTCGCTGCGCGTCCCGGCCGCCGACGCCGAGATCGCGCTCGCGCGCATGCTCGAGCTCTTCCCCGAAGGGGTCGAGGAGGAGCGCGACGGCAGCGATGTCGTCCTGGCGGGCTACGCCGACGAGCCGCCGGCCCCCGACCTCGAGCCGCAGGCGGTGGAGCCGGGCTGGGAGGACGCCTGGCGGGCGTTCCACCGGCCCGTGCGCGTCGGGCCGCTCTGGATCGGGCCGCCGTGGTTTCCGCCCGAGGAGGTGGCGGTCGTGATCGATCCGGGCCGCGCCTTCGGCACCGGGGCGCACGGATCCACACGCGCGGCGCTCGAGCTGCTCGCCGGGCTCGACCGGTCGCCCGCTCTCGACCTCGGCTGCGGCTCGGGCGTTCTCTCGATCGCAGCGCTGCGGCTCGGCTTCGGGCCGGTGGCGGCGTTCGACGTCGACCCGCTGGCGGTCGGGGCCACGGCCGAGAACGCCGCCAGAAACGGCATCGAGGTCGCCGTCGGGCTGGCCGACGTCCTCGCCGACCCGCTGCCGGCGGCGCCGCTGTGGCTCGCGAATCTGGAGCTCGGGATCCTCGAGCGGCTGCTTCGGCGGCCGGACCTGCCGGCGCGGATCCTGGCCTCGGGCCTCACCGCCGACCAGACGCTGGGCGGGAGCCCGCGCGCGGAGGTGGACGGCTGGGCGGCCGAGGTCCTCGAGCCGTGACGCGCCACACCTACCGCTTCTTCGCGCAGGGCGTCACGGACGGTGTGGCGATGCTGGCGCCGGCCGACCGCCACCACCTGGAGCACGTCCTTCGCCTGCGCGTGGGCGATACTTGCGAGGTCGCCGCCGGCGGTCGCGTGCACGAGGCGCGGGTCGTGCCCGGGGGCCTGGAGCTCGTGAAGGAGATCGCCGCCGTGGCCGCACCAACCGTGACCGTGTGGATCGCCCAGCCGGGCGGCCGCTCCGACAGCGCGGTCGAGAAGCTGACGGAGCTCGGCGTCGCCCGCATCGGCGCGCTTCGCACCGAGCTCCTGAAGGGCCGGTTCACGCCCGCCCGGATCGAGCGCTGGCGGCGGGTGGCCGAGGCGGCGGCGAAGCAGTCCAAGCAGGCGCGTGTGCCCGACGTCCTGGATCCGGCGAGCTATGCCGACGTGCTCTCGCCCGAGGCGGTCGTCCTGAGCGCCGAGGGGGCGTCCGGAGGCCTGGCCGACCGGATCGTGGGCCGCCGCCAGACGACGCTCCTGATCGGCCCCGAGCCGGGCTTCTCGGAGGCCGAGCTCGAGCTGGCCCGGGCAAGCGGGGTCGCCGTCGCGACGTTCGGGCCGGTCGTCCTTCGCACCGAGACCGCGGCGATCGTCGCCGCCGCGCTGGCGCTGCGCGAGATGGGGTTCCTGGGGTGAGCGGGTTCGCGGCCGAGTTCCTGGGCTGCAAGGTGTCGATGACCGACGCCCAGGAGATCCGCGAGGAGCTCGTCGCGGCCGGGCACGCCGAGGTCGAGGCGGCGCGGGCGCCGCTTCGGATCGTGAACACCTGCTGCGTGACCGCCGAAGCCGTCGCGAAGTCGCGCAAGGCGGTCAGGCGGGCGGCGCGGACGGCCGAGCGGGTGTTCGTGACCGGCTGCGGGGCGAACCTCCAGGGCGTGGCGTTCGAGGACGTCGCCGCCAACGTCACCGTGGTGCGGGGCGCGCCGGAGGCGGTGCCTCGCATCGTCGCCGGCTGGGTGGGCGACCTGGGCTGCGCCGGCCCACGGCCGGCGTTCCCGCGGACGCGCGCCTACGTCAAGATCCAGGACGGCTGCTCGTTCACCTGCAGCTACTGCGTGATCCCGCAGGTGCGCGGGAAGAGCCGCAGCCGCCGCGCGGCCGACGTCCTCTCCGACGTGTCCCGCCGGGCCCGCCAGGGCCATCGCGAGGTCGTCCTGACGGGCATCAACCTGGGCTGCTTCCGCGACCGCGCGGCCGGCATGCGCCTGCCCGACCTGCTCGCCTGCGCGGCCGAGGTGGACGGGATCGACCGCGTCCGGCTCTCGTCCATCGAGGTGAACCACGTCTCGGACGCGCTGCTCGGCGCGATGGCCGACCCGGGCGTCGCCCGCCATCTGCATGTGCCGATGCAGTCGGGCGACGACGGCGTCCTCGCGGCGATGCGGCGCCGCTACACCGCGGCGGCGTTCCTGCGGGCGATGGGCCGGGCCCGCGCGCGAGTCCCCGGCGTCAACCTGACGACCGACGTCATCGTCGGCCACCCGGCCGAGGACGACGCCGCCTTCGAGCGGACACTCTCCGCCGTGCGCGCAGCGGGCTTCACGCGCGTCCACGTCTTCCCGTACTCGCCGCGGCCGGGCACCGCCGACGAGGCCTGGGACCCGGTCTCGGCGGCCGTCAAGGCGGAGCGGTCGCGGCGGCTGCGCGACCTCGCCGAGCGCCAGGCGCGGGCCCACCGGCACGCGCTTCGCGGCACGCGCCAGCTCGTCCTCGTCGAGACGGAGGCCGGGCGCGGGTACGCCGACGACTACACGCCGCTCGTCGTCCCCGGCGGGCGGCCGGGAACGCTGGTGGAGGTGGTCGCGTGATCGACCGGGTGAGATCCGACCTCACGGACGCCATGCGCGCCGGCGACCGCAGCCGGGTGGACGCGCTGCGGCTCGTGCTCTCCGCGCTCCAGCGGGCGGAGACGGCCCTGCCGGTCGGGGAGTTCTCGCAAGCGGACGCGGAGGCGGCGCTACGGCGCGAGCGAAAGCAGCGGCTGGAGGCCGCCGACAGCTACCGGGCCGCCGGCCGGGAGGACCGGGCCGCCGCAGAGCTTGCGGACGTGCCGGTGATCGAGGCGTATCTTCCCGCCGCCATGTCCGAGGCGGACCTGGCCGCGCTCGTGGACGCGGCGATCCAGGAGACCGGCGCAGAGTCGATGCGCGACATGGGCCGCGTGATGGGGCTGGTGACGGCCCGCGGCGAGGGCCGGGTCGACGGGGCCGCCGCCGCCGCGCTGGTGCGGGCCCGGCTGAGCGCGTGAACGCTACGGCGGTGGAGGTGGCCCCGTCGTCACCGTGATCGTCTGCGTGACGGTCGTCGGCACGCGTTGTGTCCGCGTCACAGTGTGCGTCACCGTCTGACTCGGCCCGGTCACGGTTTGGGTCTGGATGGACGTTGACCCCGGCTTGTGCACCGTCTTTCGCTTGGTCACCGTGTGCTTCACCGTCTTCGTCTCCGGCTTCGCGGAGACCGCCACGATTCGGGTCGTCCCGTTCTTCGTGACCGTCTGGAGCGAGGTGGCCGCGTTCGAGCTCGAGTCGGACCCGATCGCGACGCCCAGGGCCGCGCCGAGGACCATCAGGAGCGATCCGCCGGCGATCGTGGCGAATGCCTTCGACCCCAGGATCAGCCGCAGCGTTTCCATGCCCGTCCCGGAATCTACACTTCCCCGCGCATGGCACGGGTGAAACTGTCGGTTGAGAACGAGCTCGCGACGGAGCTCGGGCACGACCGCGATGCGATGCTCCGGGCGCTGGCCGAGCGAGCCGGCGTCGAGGCCTACCTGCGCGGGAACGAGCTCACGCTCGACGGCGAGGAGGAGGCGGTCGAGAAGGCCCGGTCCGTCATGGTAGAGCTGGCGCAGCTCGTCGCGGAGGGCGTGAGCGTCGGCCCGCAGACGGTCGATGCCGTGGCGGGCGTCCTGACCGAGGACGGCCGCGCGGTCGACGTCCTGCACGACGTCGTCTGGACGCACCGCGGCAAGCAGGTCTCGCCGAAGACGATCGGGCAGAAGCGCTACGTCGACGCCATCCGCGCGAACACGGTCACGTTCGGGATTGGCCCGGCCGGCACCGGCAAGACGTACCTCGCCATCGCGCTCGCGGTGGCGGCGCTCGGGGAGCGCGAGGTGGCGCGGATCATCCTGACCCGGCCGGCGGTCGAGGCCGGCGAGCGGCTGGGCTTCCTGCCCGGCGACCTGCTGGCGAAGGTCGACCCGTACCTGCGCCCGCTCTTCGACGCCCTCCACGACATGCTCGACGCAGAGCGGCTGGCGTCCTACATGGACAAGGGGATGGTCGAGGTGGCGCCGCTCGCGTTCATGCGCGGCCGCACCCTGAACGACTCGTTCATCATCCTGGACGAGGCCCAGAACACGAGTCCCGAGCAGATGCAGATGTTCCTGACCCGGCTCGGCTTCGGGTCGCGCGTGGTCGTGACGGGCGACATCACCCAGATCGACCTGCCCCGCGACCAGCGCTCCGGGCTCATGCACGTCATGCGTGTCCTGGACGGCGTCCCCGACGTCGCCTTCGTGCGGTTCTCGGACGCCGACGTCGTTCGCCACAAGCTCGTCCAGCGGATCGTGAGCGCCTACGCGGAGCACGCCGAGCAGACGGGCGAAGGCGCACGGGAGTGACCGTCCACGTGGAGGTTGACAACCGAAGCGGGCACGCCGTCGACGAGGCGGCGGCGGCCGAGGCCGTGGCCGCCACGCTCAGGGCCGAGGGCGTGACGGCCGGCGAGGTGGGCGTCGTCCTCGTCGAGCCCACGGAGATGGCCGCTCTCAACGCCGCCCATCGCGGCAAGGACGAGCCAACGGACGTCCTTTCGTTCCCGCTGGACGGCCGCGATGCCCTGCCGGACGGCCTTCCGCGCCAACTCGGCGACGTCGTCGTGTGCCCGGAGCGGGCCGAGGCCGACGGCACGCCGATCGCGCTCCTCCTCGTGCACGGCGTGCTGCATCTCGTGGGTTACGACCACGAGGCCGATAACGGAGACATGCTCCGCCGCCAGAACGCCATCTTCGAGGAGGTCGGCCCCGTTGCCGCCGTCCGTCCTTCGTAACGGCGACGAGACCCGTCGCGCCGCCCGCCGCTCGGCGCCGTTCTCGGCGGCCCGGCGCGAGGCGGGCAGCCTGGTCGCGAGCTTCAACTACGCGTTCGAGGGCGTGATCTACGTGGTGCGGACGCAGCGCAACATGCGCATCCACTTCATCGTCGCGCTGGCCGTGCTGCCGCTCGGGGTCGTGCTCGGGGCGAGCCGGTTCGAGATGCTCGCGCTCATGCTCTCGGTCTCGTTCGTCCTCATCGCCGAGATGATCAACACGGCGCTCGAGAAGGCGATCGACCTCGCGACGAGCACCTTCGACCCGGTCGCGCGCGCCGCCAAGGACATCGCCGCCGGCGCCGTGCTCGTGGCGGCCGTGAACGCGCTCTTCGTCGGCTACCTCGTGTTCGGGCCGCGGCTTCGCAACCCGTCGAGCCGCGCCATCGACACCGTCCAGCACTCGCCGCCGCACGTCACGGTGATCGCGATCACGGTGGTCATCATGCTCGTGATCGGGATCAAGGCCCGGTTCGGCACCGGCACGCCGCTCCGGGGCGGGCTGCCGTCGGGCCACGCAGCGGTCGCGTTCGGCGGCTGGGCCGCCGTAACCTTCATCACCCAGTCCTACGCGAACCAGGTGCTGGTCTCGACCCTGGTCTTCATGATGGCGCTGCTCGTCGTCCAGACCCGCGTCGAGGCGAAGGTGCACACCCCGCTCGAGGTCGTCTACGGCGGCGTGCTCGGCGCCATGGTCACGGCGGCGATCTTCCAAGCGTTCAGTTGAACACGGGGGAACCCTGGGTTCCCCCCGTGAGCCCCCTCCTTAATGGGTGGCGGCGCGTGGTGGGAGCTGCGGCGACGAGCGCGGTCGTCGCCGCAGCCACGAGCGGGTGGTGCGTGTGAAGGTTCCCCGCTTCGGTGCCATTGCCGTCGGACGCTCTTGTGACGCATTTGTGACCGTCGGCGCGTCGTCGCGTGACAGGTGCGACCCTACGCTGGGGGCATGGCCGCCCCCGCCCGCCCCGCCAACGTCGTGGCCGACCGGTATCTGGTCAGCCCGACCGCCCTCGCCGGCAACCCGGGCGGCCCGGTCGACGCGCTCGACACGCACTCCGGCCGCGCCAGCCAGGTGCGGCTCGTGTTCCTGACGGGCGCCTGGGCCGAGGACGACCTCGCGGACGCGGTCAGCCGCTGGCGCGGCATCGCGTGCGGCGAGGTCTGCGGGGTGCTCGACTTCGGCCGCCACCGCGACCACTGGTACCTGGCGCTCCCTCCGAGCCTCGGCGTGCCCGTGGTGCGGTGGCGGGCGATGCGCCTGCCCGGGCCGGCCGACGCCGCCCGGCTCGTGCTGGGGTTCGGGCGGCTCGTCGAGCGGGTCGCCGCCGCCGGCTTCGAGCCGGAGCTGGCCGTGGTCGACGACTTCGCCGTCGGCCCCGGCCCCACGCCCTTCCTCGAGCGGCCGCTGCTTCCCCGGCCCGGCGCCGACCCCGCCGCGCCGGCGGGCGGCGGCCAGCGGCTGCTCGTGCGGCTGCTCGACGCGCTCGTCGCCCGAGCCCACGTCCCCGACGGCCTCGGCGGCTGGGCCGAGCGGGCGGCCGCAGGCGGGTTCGGCTCGCTGGGCGCGTGCCTCGACGAGCTCGAGCGCGTCGGAACCGAGGCTGTGGCCGCCGGCGGCGCAGAGCCGCCCGGCCTGCGCGGGATCTTCGACGAGGACGAGCTCGACGCGATGGAGCGGGCGGCCCACCGCGTGCCGGGCCGCAGGCGCCGGATCGCCGTGGCCGTCGCCGTGGCGCTCGCCGCGGCCGTCACGGGCTTGGCGCTCGTCGACCCGGGCGCTCACGCCGGCCGGACGGCGCCGAAGCCCAGCGGGCCCGCCACGCTGCCGGTCACCCGTCTCGTGCCGAAGCCCGCGGCCTCCCATCCCGTCCGCCGCACCCCCGCGAAGCATCGGCGCAAGCGCCCTTCGGCCCACGGGCCGGCACACAAGCACCGCGCTCCCGAGCGACCGGTCTCGACCCAGACCAGCGCCCCGGCGCCGCCGGCGACGACCTCCACGCAGACGCCGCCCAGCACGTCCGGCGGGGCGACAGTGCTCCCGGCGCCCGGCGGCACGACGCTGCCCGCGCCGTAGAATCCGCCCGTGCGGACACCGACCGACGACGATTTGCGCCTCTACGAGACGGCCCGAAGCGCCGCCAGGAACGCCTACGCGCCGTACTCGCAGTTCCCGGTCGGGGCGGCGCTCCTGCCCGCCGGCGGAGGGGCGCCGGTCGTGGGCGTGAACGTCGAGAACGCCTCCTACGGCCTCACCTCGTGCGCCGAGCGAAACGCCGTCTTCGCCGCGGTCACCGCGGGCATGCGCGAGTTCGCGGCGATCGCCGTCCACGCCGAGGCCGGCTCCGCGCCGCCGTGCGGCGCGTGCCGCCAGGTCCTGGCCGAGTTCGGGCCCGAGATGACGGTCGTCTACCGAAGTGGCGGCGACGTCGTCGCCGCGTTGCTGGCCGAGCTCTTGCCCGACCGCTTCGAGCCGTGAGCGAGGCGGCGTTCCGGTCCGGGGTCGTCGCGCTGGCCGGCCGCCCGAACGTCGGCAAGTCCACGCTCGTGAACGCGCTGGTCGGCGAGCACGTCGCGGCCGTCTCGACGACGCCCCAGACCACGCGCCGGCGGGCGCTCGGCGTCGTGACACGCCCGGGCTACCAGGCGATCCTGGCCGACCTGCCGGGATTCCAGAAGCCGTTCGACCGGCTGACCGAGCGCATGCAGCGCGCCGTCGACGCGGCGCTGGCCGACGCGGACGCGACGCTCTTCATGTTGGATGCCCGGGTCGCGATCGGGCCGGGCGACCGCTTCATCGCCGAGCGCGTCCTTCGGCCCGGGTCGGCCCCGTGCATCGTCGTCATGAACAAGGTCGACGGCCTGGGGCCCGAGCGCATCCTTCCGGCGCTCGCGGCCGCGGCGGAGCTGGGGGAGGCGCATTCGGTGCATCCGGTGAGCGCGCTCAGGGGCGACGGGATCGAGGCCCTCCTGGAGGACGTGACCGCGCTCCTCCCGCCCGGACCGGCCTACTTCCCCGAGGGCGTCACCACCGACCAGCCGGTCGAGCACCGCATCGCCGAGCTCGTGCGCGAGCAGGCCCTGCGCCTCACCCGTGACGAGGTACCCCATGCCGTCGCGGTCGAGGTGGAGGAGATCCGGCCGCGCAAGGGCGGGCCGACGGTGGTCGAGGCGAGCCTGATCTGCGAGACCGAGTCGCAGAAGCGCATCCTGGTGGGGAAGGCCGGGGCGATGGTGAAGGCGATCGGCACCGCCGCCCGGCCCGAGATCGAGGCGGTCGTCGGCTCCGACGTCTACCTCGAGATCCGCGTGCGCGTCCGTCCCCGCTGGCGGCGGGACTCGGGCGAGCTCGACCGGCTCGGGGTGTGAGATAGACTGACCGCGTTGATGCCTCCCTTACCGGTCGAGTCCGACCAGCCGGAGATCCGGTCACACCAGGCCCTCCGGCCATCCGATCCCCGTGAGCTGACCGCCGATGCCGTCGCTTGACCGACGCATCTCGTCGAGCCGCCGCGCGCTCGAGGAGCGCCGCGGCAGCCGGCCCCTGCCCGAGCTCGAGGAGGCGGTCCGCCACATGGACGCGATCCGGCCCTTCACCGAGGGCATCGTCGGCGAGGAGATCTCGTTCGTCCTGCGGATGGCCGAGGCCGATCCGGCGATCCTCGCCGAGGCGCATGATGCCGGTGCCGCCGGCCTCGCGATCGTCGCGGAGGCGGTGCCGCCGGGACTCGAGGCCACGCGCCTGCCGGTGCTCCACAAGGGCGTGCTCATCGACCCCTACCAGCTCTACGAGAGCCGGCTCGGCGGCGCAGACGGCGTCGTCCTGATCGCCGCGGCGTTCGACGACGACGAGGACGGGTTCGTGCGCATGCAATCCGTCGCCGGCGAGCTCGGCCTCGACGTGGTGGTCGAGGTGGCCGAGGAGGAGGAGATCGAGGTGGCGCTGGAGCTGCTCGATCCGGACTCGTTCCTGGTCGAGAACCGCCTCGAAGACAGGGGCTTCGACCTCGAGCGGACGTTCTCGCTCCTCGAGGAGGTCCCCGCCGGGAAGGTCGTCCTCTCGGAGGGCGGCATCCGCACGCGCGATCAGGTGCTCGCCCTGGAGCGGGCCGGTGTCGATGCGGCGATCCTCGGCGACTGGGTGCACGAGCTGGGCCTGCACGCGACCTTCGAGATCCTGCACGGCGACTCGCGCGAGTAGCGCTTCTGTCGACCAGCAGGTCACCAACTGTTTCGTCCTGAGGCAACGCTAGGATCCCTTGGCATGACTGACAGCGGCTGCCCCGGCGGTGGCGGCCGAGCAAACTGGCGCTTTCTGACGAACCACAGCGCCGTGCTGCTCCGGATCGCGCGCGACCCCGACATCCGGCTTGCGGACGTCGCCCGCGACGTCGGGCTGAGCCAGCGGGCCGCGCAGATGATCCTGCGCGACCTTGTCGACGGCGGGTTCGTCACCCGCCGCCGCGTCGGCCGCCGGAACACCTACGAGATCCACACCCGGCGCTTCTTGCGGCCCGGCGGACGGTTACGCGTATCCGACCTGCTCGACCTGCTCCCGCCCGACTACGAGTGGCCGGCCGAGGCGCGCGGCCGCGCGTCCTAGACCACCTCGATCGTCGCCTTCGCCGGGCCCGTGACGCCCGTGGCCGGCGTGTTCGCCATCGGGTTCCCGGAGGTGTCGGCCGCGTCGATGATCGAGAGGCGCATGCTCCTGTCGCTCATGATGTCGATCTGCAGGAAGCCGCAGGCGCCGACGCCGATGTTCGCGAACTGGAGCCACGACTTCTGCGACGTGTTCGACCTGGACGCGGCGTGCGTCCCGGGCGAGGTCGAGCACAGGCCGACCACGGCGCTCGTCAGGCCCCGGATAGGACGCTGTGGCGTTCTGGGGGACCATGAGCTGCATGTTGTGGTCGTGCCCCTGGAGGATCAGCGAGGAGTGCGGCCCGCTGCCGTCGTTTCGGCCCAGGATCTCGTCGACCAGGTTCTGCATCGTCGGGTTGTCGTGGCCGCCGCCGTAGTAGCTCCACCGGGCGTGATGGGTGATCACGACGTTCGCCGTGCCTGGCGCCCACGCCGAGCGGAGCCACGAGACGCGGGCGTTCCCGGCCACCGAGCCCCCGGTGTGCGGCACCGGCCAGCCGGGGCGGTCGACGAGGTTCTCGACGGCGCCCGAGTTCAGGAGGATGAAGCGGATGCCGGCGACGTCGACGAACTGGTCGGTCATCGGGATGCCCTCCGACTGGTTGATCCAGCCGCCGTTCGTGCGCGACAGCGTGCCGTTCGCCCGGTTGTAGTCGAGCCATGCCTGGACGGTCGGCACCGGCTTTCCGCCGTGCTTGCCGCCGGGGCCGTTGGTGTGGTTCCCGGGCGTCATGACGGTGCGGGCCCTGGCGATGTTGGGCTGCTGCGCGATGTAGGCGTCGTAGTGCTTCATCGTGGCGGCGGTGCACAGCGAGTACTCGTCGCCGCCCACGATCAGGTAGGTCGCGGCCGGGTGCTCGAAGCGCCCGAAGGCCGCGTTGATCGCCTTTGCGACCCTGGGAGCCTTGGACGACCCGCCGCCGCCGCAGTCGGCCGCGAACGCGACGCGTGCAACCGGCGTGACCGCCATCAGAGCGCCCCCACCAGGCGCCGCACGAACGCGGCCTGCGCGTCGAACGTCACCTTGTCTCCGTAGTCGCCGACGCTGCGCAGCCCGTGCAGCATGAGGACGACGCCGGGGAAGAAGCCGAGAACGCCCTCGAGGTGCTCGCGGTCGACGCCGGCCAGCTCGCGCTCGATGAGATCGGCGATGTCGCCGAAGATGTCGGCGTCGGCGTGGCCGTCGCCGGCGTAACGGCGCAGATCGGCCACCGCCTCGTCCCACGACGATGCGTGGTCGAGGTAGCTCCAGAGCACGCTCGCCATGCCCGTCTCGCCCTCGCCGATGCCGGCGGCGGCGACCGGTGCCGTCACCGCGAGGCCGCCCAGCGCCCAGGCCGCCGCAGGCCCGACCAGCGGCAGCGACGCGGTCGCCGTCACGAATGTCCGTCGATTCATGCCTTCCCCCTCCCGAACGATCGGCGCCGCCCGGAATTGGCGGCGCCATCACCAGCGTACGGGCGGCGCCGGCCCGGGACTAGTCGTCGGCACCCGCGCTCAGGGGATGCGATGCACGGACCGAAAGCCCCAGGTCTCGGCGAGCCAGACCGGGACGAGCGCGTCGAGCGTGCGCTCGAGCTCGCTGCCAACCGCCGCGTCGACCACCCACCACGAGGCGACGGCGTCGGTGCCCGCCGGCGAGCGGTCATCGGGGGGATCGACGTAGACACATCCCAGGAGCGCCGTCTCGGCGGCGTCGAGCACGGCGTAGTTGAAGCTCTCGAGCGCGGCGATCTCCCGCTCGTGGCGGGCGAGGTCGCGGCGGTCGTCGTCGAACGACATGTCGGCGGGCGGCCAGCCCCATGCGTCCCCGTACAGCCCCCACAGCCGCTCGCGCGATCCCATGACCGCCGGGTAGTCGATCCCGACGTCTGACTCGCGGATCGGACGCAGGTGATGCCCGGTCGAGAGCTCGACCCGGCCGGGCGGCACGAACGCGGCGGGAAGCCAGGCCATGCGAGCTAGTCTCGCCGCCATGCCCGGCGATCGCCACCCGGAGGCGCCGCGCCTCTCGAACGTCCATCCGCGACACGCGCTCGACGGGCCGCTGCGCGACGGCGACTCCTTCGCGGAGGTCGAGCTGGCCGGCGTGGCGTGCGCGGGCCTGCGGGTCGACGGCGTCGAATGCGCCGACGTCGTGCTCCGCGAGCCCGACCTTTCCGAGGCCGAGCTGCGCGACTGCGCGTTCCGCGACGCGGTGTTCGAGAACCCCAATCTGGCGACCACGACATTCCGCGGCGGGGCGCTGACCCGCGTCGTCGTAGAGGGCGGCCGGCTGACGGGGCTGCGACTCGCCGAGACGGAGCTCCGCGACTGCCTGTGGCGCGGCGGCGGCGCCGACATGGCGGCGTTTCGCCACGCCCGGCTCGCGCACGTGACGTTCGAGGGCTGCAGCCTGCGCGAGGCCGACTTCTCGGGCATGCGCGGAGAGCATGTCCGGTTCCACGACTGCGACCTGCGCGGCGCCAGCTTCTCGCACGCCGAGCTCGCGAGCTCGGAGCTGCGCCGGTGCAGGATGGACGACGTCGAGGGGGTCGAGGGCCTGCGCGGCACCTCGATGCAGATCGAGGAGCTCCTCGCGCTGACGCCGGCGTTCGCGGGCGCGCTCGGCGTCGGGCTTCTCCCGGACTGAGCGGGCGCCGGTGGTACTGTGGACCCGTCGGCAATGTCGCCGATGCTACGAGGGGTAGGAGCAGTGCCTGGGATTCAGCAGCGACTCCCGGCGAGGCCGAGCAGCGTCCCGCAGGCGCGGCGAACGATCGCCGACTTCATGCGGTCGCACTCCTCGCAGTCCGCGGCGGTGATCCTCGACATCGCGCTCGGCGTCACCGAAGCGTGCGCCAACGTCGTCCGCCACGCCTATCCCGACGGCGGCGGCGAGGTCGAACTCGAGGCGGCGCTCGTGGATGGCGATCTCGTCGTCTGCGTCTCCGATGCGGGGGTGGGGTTCGAGTACCCCTCTCAGCAGCCAGGTGACGGACTGGGCGTGCCGTTGATGGAGCGCCTGGCGGCGACCACGATCCACTCCCGCCCCGGCTGCACCCGGGTTCAGATGCGCTTCGCGCTCGCGGCATCGCCGGCCCCTGCGGATTGACCAGGGCCGGCTAGGCGTTCTAGACTTCGGGTCTCATATCCGAGGCGGTCCTCACGGACGTTCGGCCCTCAGCAGAGACGGTCACTTCGCAAGGAGGGGTCATCATGGACGCAGAGGAAGTCGTGATCGAACGTGATCAGGGAGCGTGGGTCTTGATCCTTCGAGGGGAGCACGACCTCTCGACCGCCACGTCTCTGCGGAACGCGCTCGGGGACGTCTTCGACGCCGGCTCCGCAGTCGTGGTGGATCTCTCTGCCGTCACGTTCATGGACAGCAGCACTCTGAACGCCATCCTCTACGGAAGCGAACGGGCGCTCACGGACGATGAGCACCGGTTCGCGGTCGTTCTTCCGCCAGGGCCCAGCGTGGCACGCAGAGCTCTCGAGCTCACCGGCGTCGACCGCGTCCTCGCCGTCCATCCGGATCGGACATCGGCCGTCGCTGCGGTCGCCGGCTGATCCGGCCGGAGCGATAGCCCATGCTATCCTGAGCGCAGCCTCTGACTTCGCTCAAGCCAACGCTTCCCGCTTGCGTGTCGCCGGTCGTCGCACCGCCTGAAGTGGCCTTGGGAAGCGGATCTGAGACGGCGCCATGCGCGAAGACTCAGGCTCGGATGCCGCCGAGACGCGGCTCAACCGGCTATTGAACTTGATCCTCGAGACGGCGGTCGACGTGCTCGGCTTCGACGCCTCCACGGTCACTGCTCGCCACTCGGACCGGAGCCTTTCGACGATCGCCGCCACGGATCAGCGTCTGTTGGAGCTCGACAACGCGCAATACGAGTCGGGCGCCGGCCCGTGCCTCACCGTGCTCGATCCGCATGACCCGATCTACCTCGAAATCGACAAAGGCGACTCGGACGAGGCGTGGGACCAGTTCCGCCGGGCCGCGGCCGATCTGGGGGTCGAGACGACGCTTTCGATCCACATCCCGACCGATGCCAGCGCGATCGCGGCCTCGTTCAACCTCTACGCCAAGCGCCGGCTCGAGTACGGCGAGCAGCAACTCCGTACGGCGGAAAGCTTCGCCCAGCAGCTTGCCGCGGCCATCCAGGGTGTCGACGCGTACAGGTCCACCGCCAGGCTGGCGCACGATCTGGCGGAGGCGATGCGATCGCGCGCGATCATCGAGCAGGCCAAGGGAATGCTCATGGCCGAGCATCGCATCGACGCCGACCAAGCCTTCGAACGACTCACGCAGCTCTCCCAGCAGTCGCGCATGAAGCTGCGCGAAGTGGCCCGCCGCCTCGTCGACGAGCGCGCCGGGCCGGAGCCGTCGGTCAGCCCGCGGTAGCCCGAGCTTGACGGGCCCGGCGCTGGGGTTCATGATTCGGTGCGCGGGTTAAGCAGCCAGCCCGGTCGGAGGACGGTTCCACCGGCCAGCATGCGTGCTGCGGCCAACCCGATGATCGCCTGACCGGCGCCTCCGACCACGAGCGTTGTCGTGGGAAGGAGGAGCGACGGTGGCGGTCGGGACTGTCGATGTCAAGCGCCACGACCAAGCGTGGATCGTCAGCTTGGGCGGAGAGCATGATCTGACCACGCAGCCGATGCTGACGGACCAGCTGCGCCGGCTGGCACGGACAGGCGATTGTGGTGCCGAGGAACGGCACCATCGCGAATCGGGTTGTCAGCCTCGTCGGTCTCGACCAGGTGATTCCGACGGTTGCCCATCTCGAGACGGCGGTCCGGTCGGTCACGGCGAGGTCTCCACAGGAGGTCCACGATGGCAAGGAAAGCACCGGGAGCCGGGCCTGATGTCGCTGTGCCCTGGTACGTGCTGGTCACCTCGGCGAGCGGTAAGAGTGCGTTCGCGACCATGGGGCCATACCCGACCGAAGCCGGGGCCAGGGACGCGGCGGACGCCGCGAGAGTTGTGCACTACCGCATCGCGCATGCCGGGCGCGCAAGGTCGCCGGTCCGCCTCATCCGCTGAAACCATGCCACGACACTTCGGGCAGGCCAGTGGAAGGACGTCTTGGATTCGGGTCGCGGCGGCCTGGGAAACTCGCTCAGCCGGCGGCCCACCGCTGAGCGAGGTGCCGTGCCTCGTCGGTATGGGAGCAGGCCGTCCGCGGGCGTCCTGCCCATCCTCCGGCGAGGCACGGCCACCAGTACTCACACGGAGGTGTCTCCACAGGAGGTCCACGATGGCACGGAACGCACCAGACGCCGAGCTTGACGTCGCGGCACCCTGGTATTTGCTGGTCACGTCAGAGAGTGGGAAGAGCCCGTTCGCGACGATGGGGCCCTACACGAGCCACGCTGAAGCCCGGCGCGCGGCCGATGCCGCCCGAGTCATGTACTACCGCATCGCAAGCGGCCGGTCTGCGAGGTCGACGGTTCGCGTTACCCGCTGAGAACCGTGCCACGAGAACTCGCTCGGTCGGGCCTGCCACTGAGCGAGGGTGCCGTGCCTCGTCGGTATTGGAGCCCGCCGCTCCTGGCGTCCGCCCCCTCCTCCCGGCGAGGCACGGCCACGAGTACCCCGCTACTGTCGAGGGTAGTACCTGAGAGTGTCACCGGAGGCCGGCTCTCGAGGGGAAACGCCGTCGCGAGGCCAGTCTCCGGCCGCGCCTGTGCCCGACTGGGGCCGCCTCGGCTTACCTACCGCCGAGCCTGGGGAGGTGCGATGCGCCGCTCGTCTCCGCCCACATGCGTGCCAACTCGCGTAGCTCGTCCTCATCCCAGCCGCGGGTCGCAGCTTCGTGGAACATCGCGTGGAACTCCGTCGAGTCCATCTGCGGCACCTTCCGAGCCACCCACTGGCGGCTGAACCGCGTCGGCACGTCGAAGATCGCCATGCGACGGACTCTATTCGGTCGTCGGCTCCGGCCGGCTGGCCGGGACAACGCGAAGGTCAATATCGGCCAACGTGGGGAGCCGTCGGGTCGACCTCGTAGACGACGCTGACGTCGGTGGTCGCTCCCCCCTTGAACTGCTCCCTGGCCTTGCGCTCGGCTGTCCGGCGGCTGGCGTAGGGGCCGAGTCGGCGTTCCATGCCGCCTACGATGACTATCGCGTACCAGTGACGATACGGCATCTCACCCTTCTTGGTTCCCGGGCTACGTCACTCGTGTCCGGGCCTGAAGGGCTGGCTGCTTAACCCTGCGGATCGAATCATCGCCCTCAGGGTCGACGCTGTCAAACGCCGAATCAGGCGGAGCGGCGATGAGCTCGAGGCCACAGAGAGAGCAACGGCTCGCTACAGCGATCGCATCTCCGAGTCCGCGGCTGTGCTTCCGGATGATCTGATTGAAGGTGAGTCCAGGGTCGGCACGGAGCTCCTGGTTGCACGGTGGTTCCGTGCCGCAGAAGACGTCTGCAAGAGGGAAGCCAAACCAATTCGAGTCTCCTAGGCGGTTTGGCGCCTACCGGTACGGCTGTCGCCGGCGTCGAGGTGCCGAAGGTGGGAGTCGAACCCACACGGCCTCTCGGCCGCGCGATTTTGAGTCGCGTGCGTCTACCGTTCCGCCACTTCGGCCTGCGCCCATAGTACCGGCGGCGTTGGCAAGCGCCTCGAAATGGGGTACAAACACGCTCCAATGTCGCATTCCGCCGGAGGGGGGAAGGGGGGCACGCGGTCGAGCGTGCTCGACCACCGCTTCGGCGCGGGGCCGCCGCTGACCGTGGGCGTCGAGGAGGAGTACATGCTCGTCGACCCGGCGAGCTGGGATCTCGTGTCGGGCGTCGAGCCGCTGCTCGACCGTGCTGCCGACAGCGAGTTCGCCGACCGGCTGAAGCCGGAGCTCATGCAGTGCGTGCTCGAATCCGGCACGCTCGTCTGCGAGGACGTGCCGGCGGCCGAGGCCGATCTGCGCCACATCCGCTCATACGTCGCCGAGCACGCCCGCGCCGAAGGCATGCGGCTGGCCGCGTCGGGCACGCATCCCTTCTCGCTCTACGAGAACCAGAAGATCACCGCGCGCGATCGCTACCGGGCCCTCGTCGAGATGCTCCAGTACGTCGCCCGGCGGGAGCTCGTCTTCGGGATGCACGTGCACGTCGCGGTGCCGACTCCCGAGGCCTGCCTGGCCGTGATGGAGGGCGTCCTGATCGAGCTCCCCGTCCTGCTCGCGCTCTCGGCCAACTCGCCGTTCTGGCGCGGCGAGCGCACGGGCCTGGCGTCGACACGGGCCATGATCTTCGCCGCGTTCCCCCGCAGCGGGCTGCCGCCGCGGTTCGAGAGCTACCAGGACTACGCGAACGCGGTCGGCTTCATGGAGGCGACCGGAGCGATCGGCGACTACACCCACCTGTGGTGGGACGTGCGCCCACATCCGCGGTTCGGCACGCTCGAGGTGCGGGTCATGGACTGCCAGACGCGGGTCGAGGACACGATCGCGCTGGCCGCCTACGTGCAGTGCCTCGTGAAGCTCCTCGTCGACCGCTTCCAGGCGGGCGAGCCGGTGCTCTCCTACCACCGCATGCTGATGGCCGAGAACAAGTGGCTCGCCGCCCGCTATGGCCTTGATGCCCCGCTGATGGACCTCTCGGCCGGGAAGCGGGTGAAGATGCAGGCCCGCACGCTCGTCAAGCGCCGGCTGCGGGAGCTGAAGTCGATCGGCCGCGAGCTGCGCTGCTCGGAGGCACTCGCCGGGATCGAGGCGATTCTCGACAAGGGGACCGGGTCGGAGCGCCAGGAGCAGGTGTGGAACGCCAACCGGGACGTGCAGGAGGTGGCCTGTGAGCTCGCCACCGCCGCCGAGGACGTCTAGATGGTTGACCCCACGCCCCCGCGCGCCTGGACGTTACGCGGGTCGTGAATCGCCGCATGCTGGCGGCGCTGCGGCTGCGAACCCGCGCCTCGCGGCGTCCTCGGTCGGGTCAATATCGCCTGGATATTGACCCTCCCTGCGTCCTTGCGATGCTCGGTTCTCGCCGCCCAGGCCATCACGGGGGCATGGGATCAACCATCTCGCTCTAGCCGCTCGCGTACGCCTGGCCCAGGATCCAGAGCCCGAGCACGGTGTAGGCGATCATGAGGACGATGAGCGGCGCCTGCACCCACACCGCCGCCCGCCGCCGCGACACGATGCCGAGCGCGATCCGGTGCGCCGCGAAGATCGCGCACACATGCCCCAGCACGATGACGGTCACCTGGAACGTCCATGCCATGCCCGCCGGGTACCCGGTCCAGATCCCGAGATCGGGCACCCAGTCGCGCTCGAGCGGGTCGACGATCACCTTCCACGTGAGCTGTCCGTAGCTCATGAGGTAGAGCAGGTAGTGGGCCGCGAAGTAGACCGCAACGATGGGCATGAGCGTGGGGGCGTAGCGGCTGACGGCGTCGTGGAACCCGCCCCCGCGGCTTCCGACCGCAGCCGCGACGCACGCGAAGATCACCGCGAGCGGGACGATGAAGCCGGCCATCATGAGCGTGCGCAGGCCCGTGTCCGGCAGCGACGTCCAGTGGCGGTGGATCGCCTGGGCGAGGTCGGTGAACGTGGTGGTCTCGGCGAACCCGTCGAAGAGCACGATCGAGAGCAGGAGCACGATCATCGCCGCCCCGCCGGGCAGGAGCGGAAGGTCGCGCCACGTGCCCGCCGTGAACCCGCGCCAGCGGATGCCGCGAGCGGCCGGAGCCGCCTCCCGCCAGCAGGCCCCGCAGCCCACGATCTCGCCCGGCGCGTGCAGCTCCGCCGGGCACGGCCCGGGCGCGGTGGCGTACCACTCGAACGGCGAGACGCGGGCCATGAGCCGGCTGAACGCCGTGAAGAGCTCGGCCCGCTCGAGCCACACGGCCGAGCCGACGAGTGCCATCCCGATGACCTGCACCAGCAGGTAGACGACGATCACGACGGCCAGGTCGAACGGGTGGCTGCCGCCCGGCCAGGCGAGCTCCATCCAACCGAAGGCCGCGAGCTCGACCACCGCCGGCCACTGGCCCAGCCGAGCCGGGTAGGCGAACGGCGGCTCCGGGCTCGCGCGGTCGACGAGGTCGCCGAGCAGGCGGAACGGGTTCACGAGGTCCCATACCGGCCCGAACACGGCCGCCACCAGGCCGAGGCCGACCCACAGGTCGACCCAGACGAGCACCGTCGCCGGGTTGGACGCGAACTCCTCCGACCCGAAGAGCCCCGCGAAGACGATCTCGGCGAGGAGCAGCGCGGCGACGATCTGCGCGACGCGGACGTGCCGGCCCGAGCCCGGCCGATAGAGATTCGCGCCCAGGCGGCTCCCGATGCGGGTGTCGGCCACCGCGGCCGCGGGCACCGACGCGGCCACGGCCGCCGCGCCCGCCAGCACGTACAGCCATACCGGAACCGGCGACTGGTAGGTGACGGTGCCGATCGCGTGGGCGTCGGCGGTCGCCGGCCAGGCGAGGCTGGTGACGCCGGCCGCGGCGAGGACCGGGAGGGTGCGCGCCCGCATCTCGGCGCGGAAGTCTAGTTGGCCAACCTTGGCCGGCTCCAACCGAGCAGGGCCACCAGGCCGGCCGTCGCCGCTCCCGCCCCGAGCGCGAACACTGCTCCCGGCGCGACGCTCGACCACAGCACGCCGGCGGCGATGCTCGCGATCACCTCTGACCCTCCCGTGAGGAGCCGGAACGTCCCCTGAGCGGTCGCCCGAAGCGGCGCGGGGGAGAGGTCGGCCACGAGCGCGCGGGCGACGCCGTCGGTCGCCGCCATGAAGCACCCGTACAGGGCGAAGAGCGGCCACACGGCGACCGAGCTCGTCGCGAGCCCGAATCCGGCGTAGACCGCGGCGAACACGACCAGGCCGGAGGCCAGGACGCGCCGGCGGCCGAGCCGGTCGGACAGGTGGCCGAGCGGCCAGGAGAGGCCGGAGTAGAGCGTGTTGTAGACGGCATAGGCAACGACCACCGCGGTGGCCGAGAGGCCGAGCTCGCGCGAGCGCAGGAGCAGGAAGACGTCGGCCGAGTTGCCGAGCGAGAAGATCACCCACGCGCCCGCGAAGGCCCAGAACGCGTGCGGCAGGTTCCGGGTCGGCGGCGGGGCGGCGGTCGGCTCGGTGCGCGGTGCGGCCTCGTGGACGGCGCGGAGCACGAACATCGTGAGGACTGCGGGCACGATCGACACCGCGATCACCTCGCGGAGCGACAGCCCGGCGGTCAGGAGCGCGAGCGCCAGGAGCGGGCCGACCGTCGCGCCGGCGGAGTCCATGAAGCGGTGATAGCCGAAGGTCGCCCCGGCCCGGTCGGGGTCGGAGGAGTCGCGCAGGAGGGCGTCGCGAGGCGCGGTCCTGATCCCCTTGCCTGTGCGGTCGAGCACGCGCGCACCGAGCACCCAGCCCCAGGCGGGCGCGAGCGCGACGAGCGGTTTGGCGATGTTCGAGAGCGTGTAGCCGGCCCAGACGAACGGTAGGCGGCGGTGGATGCGATCGGAGCGCCGCCCGACGATGTAGCCGACGATCTGCGAGGCGGCTCCGGCTGCCCCTTCGACGAGGCCGACGGCGGCGGCCGGGGCGTGCAGCGTCACCACGAGATAGAGCGGCAGGACCGGGTAGAGGAGCTCCGACGCGGCGTCGTTCACGAGGCTCGTCCACCCCATTGCACGCACGTTGCGGGGAATTCGCGCGCGGCCCTCTTCGGGCGGTTCCGGGGCGGGAGGGATCATCCGGGGCACGCTATACACTGGCCTCCGGCCGGGTCACCGAAGCGGAAGGGATTCACGGGTATGACACTCGCTCCGGAATACAGGGGAAGGACTGCCATGGACAAGCAGGAGGTCTTGGAGCAGTGCGCGCGCGACAGCGTCGCCTTCGTGCGCTTGCAGTTCACCGAGCCATACGGCGCGGTCAAGAACGTCTCGATCCCCGTCGACGAGCTCGAGAAGGCGCTCGACAACGAGCTCATGTTCGACGGCTCGTCGATCCGCGGCTTCAAGCGGATCGAGCAGTCCGACATGTACTTCCTGCCCGACCCCGCGACGTACGCGGTCCTGCCGTGGCGCGGCACCGAGTCAGCCCGCACCGCCCGGCTGATCTGCGACGTGGCCGACCCCGACGGCCAGCCGTTCGCGGGCGACCCGCGCACCAACCTCCGGCGCGTGCTCAAGGAGGCCGCGGACCTGGGCTACACGATGAACGTCGGGCCCGAGGCCGAGTTCTTCCTCTTCAAGCTCGACGCCGACGGCAACCCGACCGTCGACCCGCACGACGCTGCGACGTACTTCGACGTCGCGCCGATCGACCGCGGCGAGGACTGCCGGCGTGACATCGAGGTCACGCTCCAGCAGATGGGCTTCGACATCGAGGCCGCCCACCACGAGGTTGCGATCGGCCAGCACGAGATCGACTTCCGCCACGCCGACGCGCTCGCCACGGCCGACAACCTGATCACCTTCCGCGTGGTCGTGAAGACGATCGCCGCCCGCCACGGGATGCACGCCACGTTCATGGCCAAGCCGATCCACGGCGAGAACGGCTCGGGCATGCACATCAACCAGTCGCTGGCACGGGGCGACGAGAACGCGTTCCTCGGCGAGGGCGACGACCTCCAGCTCTCGCCGGAGTGCCGGTCGTACATCGCAGGCATCCTCGAGCACATCCCCGCGATCACCGCGGTCGCCAACCCGACGGTCAACTCCTACAAGCGGCTCCTGCCAGGCTACGAGGCGCCCGTCTACATCGCCTGGTCGCCCGGCAACCGCTCGGCGGCGATCCGCGTCCCCGCCAAGCGCGGCCGCTCGACGCGCATCGAGCTGCGCACGCCCGACCCGACCGCCAACCCGTACCTCGCGCTCGCGTGCATGCTGGCCGCGGGCCTCGACGGCATCAAGCGCGGACTCGCGCCGCCCGAGCCGGTCAACCGCAACATCTACCACCTGACCGAGGACGAATCCAAGGAGCTCGGGATCCGCAGCCTGCCGCACGACCTGTCGCACGCGCTCGACGCGCTCGAGGCCGACGACGTCATGCGCCAGGCGCTTGGCGAGCACATCTTCACGGAGTTCATCAGCCTGAAGCGCGAGGAGTGGGCGTCGTACAACGAGCAGGTCCACGACTGGGAGATCCGGCAGTACATGGATCGCTTCTGAGCCCGGGCGGGGCTCAGGCTGAGGGCGGCTGAAGGACGACCACCCGCGTCGCGGGTGGTCGCTCCGCCGGAAGGGCCCACTCGGGCCCTTCCGCGCGCTCCACGTCGTCGAACATCGCGAGGAACGCGTCGGCCGGCTCGAGGAAGCCGATCGCCGGCGTGCGGTAGTGCATGGGGACGGCGTAGTCCGGGGCGAGGTCGCGGACGATCGCGGCGGCGGCCGCGGCGTCGATCGTCGGCCCGCCGCCGACGGGCACGAACACGAGGTCGACGTCTCCGATGGCAGCCCGCTGCTCGGGGCGCAGGCCGGCCTGGCCGAAGTCGCCGAAGTGCGCGATCCGCAGGCCGTCATATGAGAACACGAAGATCGTGTTCGGGCCGCGGGCCGTGCCGGCGTCCGGGTCGTGCTCCGACGCGATGGCGACGACCTCGCCGATCGGAGACTCGAAGCGCCCGGCGGTGGAGCGGATGACGTGCGGGTCGCCCGTGACCACCTCGACCGCGTTGTGGTCGCGGTGCTCGTGGGTCACGAGCAGGACGTGGGCGGGGTGGGGGGCGATCGGCGGGTAGTCGAACGTGATCCGGGCGGCCACCTCGGGCGGGAACGGGCCGAACGGGTCGATCGTGACGGTGTGCTCGGCACCGGTGAGCGTGTAGGCGGACTGTCCGTGCCAGTGGATGATCATGACGTGAGGATACGGTTCTTGACGAATTCGTGCGCTGATAATATAACGTGAACGGAAGGTTCATGGCAGCAACGGCGCCCACAACACACATCCGCATCGGCGAGCTGGCCCGCAGGGTCGGTGCGACGCCGCGCACGGTGCGGTACTACGAGGAGCTTGGCCTCCTTCCCGGCCGCGGCCGCGGCCAGGGCCGCCACCGGCTCTACGACGCCTCCGACGAGGCCCGGCTCGCCGAGCTGATCCGGGTCCGCGACCTGCTCGGGCTGTCGCTGGCCGAGCTGCGCGCCTGGGACGAGGCCGAGCAGGCCCGTGCCGCCCTGCGCGAGCGGTGGGCTGCCGACCCGAGCGAGCGCGAGCGGGCCCAGATCGCGACCGAGGCCCGCGAGCCGGTCGAGACCCAGCTGGCGCTCGTTCGCGCCCGCCGGGCGGCGCTCGAGGAGCTCGAGGACGAGCTCGTCGCCAAGCGGCGGCGGATGCGCGAGATCCTGCACGAGCTCGACGAAGTGCCCGCGTCGTGACGCCGGACGCCCACCGCTACAAGTGGGTCGCGCTCTCGAACACGACGATCGGCATGCTGATGGCGACGATCAACTCGTCGATCGTCCTGATCGCGCTGCCGGACATCTTCCGCGGCATCCACCTCGATCCGCTCGAGCCGGGCAACTCCGGCTACCTGCTGTGGATGCTCATGGGCTTCCTCGTCGCGACCGCCGTCCTGGTCGTGAGCTTCGGCCGCGTCGGAGACATGTACGGGCGCGTGCGGATGTTCAACGTCGGGTTCGCGGTCTTCACCGCCGGGTCGGTGCTGCTCTCGCTCACCTGGATGGACGGCTCCGCCGCGGCCCGCTGGCTGATCGCGATGCGGATCGTCCAGGGCGTCGGCGGCGCGCTCCTCATGGCGAACTCGTCGGCGATCCTGACCGACGCGTTCCCGCACGACGAGCGCGGGCTGGCGCTCGGCATCAACGCGGTGTCGGCGATCGCCGGCTCCTTCATCGGGCTCGTGCTCGGCGGGGTGCTCGCGCCGGTGTCGTGGCGGCTGGTCTTCCTGGTCTCGGTTCCGGTGGGCATCCTGGGCACGGTCTGGTCGCTGTGGAAGCTCGAAGAGCGCGGCGAGCGGCACCCGGCCAAGGTCGACTGGTGGGGCAACCTCACGTTCGCGGTCGGCCTCATCTCCGTGCTCGTCGGCATCACGTACGGCATCCAGCCCTACGGCGGTCACACGATGGGGTGGACGAACCCGGCCGTGCTCGCCGAGCTCTTCGGCGGGCTCGCCGTCCTCGGGGTCTTCGCGGTGATCGAGCTCCGCGCCGAGGAGCCGATGTTCCGGCTCGGGCTCTTCCGCATCCGGGCGTTCACGGCGGGGAGCATCGCCAGCCTGCTGGCATCGCTCGGCCGGGGCGGGCTGATGTTCATGCTGATCATCTGGCTCCAGGGCATCTGGCTTCCGCTGCACGGCTACTCGTTCTCCGAGACGCCGCTCTGGGCCGGGATCTACATGCTGCCGCTCACCGTCGGCTTCCTCGTGGCGGGGCCGCTCTCGGGGTGGCTCTCCGACCGGTTCGGGGCGCGGCCGTTCGCGACCGGCGGGATGCTGCTCGCGGCGCTGGCGTTCTTCCTGCTCGAGCTCCTGCCGGTGAACTTCCAGTACTGGATGTTCGCGTCGCTTCTGCTCCTGATCGGGCTTGCGATGGGGCTCTTCGCCTCGCCGAACCAGACCGGCATCATGAACAGCCTGCCGCCGCACCGGCGCGGCGTCGGCGCCGGCATGAGCGCCACGTTCCAGAACTCGGCGATGGTGCTCTCGATCGGCGTCTTCTTCACGCTGATGGTCGTGGGGCTGGCCGCGAGCCTGCCCTCGACGCTCGACCACGGCCTCGTCGCGCAGGGCGTATCGCGGGCGGACGCACACCGCGTCTCGCAGCTCCCGCCCGTCGGGCTCCTCTTCGCCTCGTTCCTGGGCCTGAACCCGATCGGCGAGCTGCTCGGGCCATCGGTCCACCACCTGCCGGCGGCGAACGCCGCCTACCTGACGGGGCGCTCGTTCTTCCCGAGCCTCATCTCCGGGCCGTTCGCGTCGGGCCTCGACGAGGCGTTCGACTTCGCGAGCGTCGCGTGCCTGATCGCCGCCGCCGCATCGTGGATGCGCGGCGGCCGCTACGTCCATGGGACTCAGCCGCACGTCATCCCGGCCGAGGCGCTCGACGGCGAGCTCGCCCTGCCTGCCGAAGGCGACTGAATACGCTTCGGTGCGCGTGGACTTCTTCGTGTACAGCCGGGACGCCCCCGGGACGACCCTTCGCGACGACAGCGAGCTGCTGGAGGAGCACTGGTCGTACATGGACGAGTTCGCCGAGTCGATGATCGCCCGCGGGCCGACGCTCGCCGCCGACCGTGAGACGGCGACCGGCAGCCTCCACGTTCTCGGGCTGCCGAACGTCGATGCCGCCCGCGGCTTCGTCGCGCGCGAGCCGAACAACCGCGCGGGCGTCTATGCGGACCACGCCATCTGGCGCTTCGAGAACCTGCTCGGACGCACCATGTGGGCGTTCCCGGGTGCGGCCGACGAGCCGAGGTTCCTGATCATCGCCCGTTCGGACCGCGATCGGAGCCGCGGCAGCCGTCCGATCCCGCAGGAGCGCCTCCCGCCCGAGCTGCGTGAGCGGCTGATCCTCTACGGCGCCCTGATCACGCTCGACGATGCCGCACCGGTCGGGGTCGCGCTGGCGGTCCAGGCCCCGGACCGGCACGCTGCCGCCGCGTTTCTCGAGGATGGGCGCACCGGGTTCGACGTCTTCCAGGAGGTCGAGATCCACAACTGGGAGCTCGGCGGCCGGCGCTAGCGTGAACCTCGTCGAGGCAACTCCATCAATCTCGTTTGATAGATTCCGGTCGTGGCTGCGACAGCCGCGACAGCCGCGACGGCGTGGAAGCCACCCCGCTTCCTGGAGCTGGCAGCGCATCCGCTGCGATGGCGGATCCTGGTCGAGCTCGCACGCAGCGACCGCCGCGTGCGCGAGCTCCGCGATCGGCTCGAGCAACCGCAGCCGCTGATCTCCTACCACCTCCGGCGTCTGCAGGCCGATGGGGTGGTCGAGCGGCGCCGCAGCGCGTTCGATGCGCGCGAGGCGTACTACGGGCTCGACCTCGGCCGCTGCAAGGAGCTCCTCGCCGAGAGCGGCCGTGTCCTGCATCCCGGCCTGCGCTTCTCGACGCACCCTCCGGCGGTCACCCGGCCGGCGACGCACCGTCCACCCGTGCGGATCCTTTTCCTGTGCACGGGAAACAGTGCGCGCTCGCAGATTGCCGAGGCGCTGGTCGAGGCCGCGGCGGAGGGCGCCGTCGAGGCGGCGAGCGCCGGGAGCGCTCCCAAGCCGGTTCACGTGAATGCCGTGCGCGTGATGCGCGAGCACGGCGTCGACCTGTCCAGGCGGAATTCGAAGCATCTGAGCGAACTCGCCGGGCAGCGCTTCGACTATGTGATCAGCCTCTGCGACCGTGTCCGGGAGGTGTGTCCCGAGTTCCCCGACCGGCCGAACCTGATCCATTGGAGCATCCCCGACCCCGCGGGCGAGGGCGCGACCGACGAGGAGAGCTATGCCGCATTCGAGCGAACGGCGAGCGAGCTCGCTGGCCGAATCCCGTTCCTGCTCGAGCTGATCGAGGACGACCTGCAAGCACCGGAGGTGAGCAAGGGATGAGTCATGATGATCTCGTCAGTGTCCGCTACATGGTCGACGACGTGGACGCGTCGATCGACTTCTATACCGAGCACTTCGGCTTCCAGCCGGGCTGGAACGCCTCGCCGGCGTTCGCCGAGGTGATCCGCGGAAACCTGCGGCTGCTCCTCGCCGGACCGAAGAGCTCGGCCGGACGGCCCATGCCCGACGGACGTCTGCCGGAGCCCGGTGGATGGAACCGCATCCACTTCGTCGTCGACGACATCGGCGCCGAGGTCGACCGGCTCCGCGCCGCGGGGCTCAGCTTCCGCAACGAGATCCTGAGTGGGCCGGGCGGGCGGCAGATCCTGCTGGACGACCCGTCGGGGAATCCCATCGAGCTCTTCCAGCCCGCCGGCAGCTGAGCATCGCCGCACCCCGGCGACCGCGGGGGACCGCTACCGATAGATTGCCGACGCGTCGGCGCCGGGCGCGGTCAGCCGCTGCGCAACGCCCGTCTCGATCGCGGATTCCTGCACCGCGTGGGCGACCGCGTCCACGACGGACTTGTTGAAGACGCTCGGGATGATGTACTCCTCGAAGAGCTCGTCCTCCGAGATGACGGCGGCGATGGCGCGGGCCGCGGCCAGGTTCATCTCGTCGTTGATCCCCGTCGCCTGAGCTGCCAACGCGCCGCGGAAGATCCCCGGGAAGGCGAGCACGTTGTTGATCTGGTTGGGGTAGTCGGACCGCCCGGTGGCGATGATGCGGACGTCGCCCATGATGTCCTCGGGCCGCACCTCGGGATCGGGGTTCGCCATCGCGAAGACGATCGCGTCGTCGGCCATCGAGCGGATCGCCTCCACCGAGACGGCGCCCGGGCCCGACACGCCGAGGAAGACGTCGGCCCCCACGAGCGCCTCGTCGGCGGTGCCGTCGAAGCCGCGCGGGTTCGTGTTCTTCGCGTACCACTTCTGGATGGCGGTGAGGCCCTTCTTGCTCGGGTTGAGCGCCCCCTGGCGGTCGCAGCCGATGATGTCCTTCACGCCGGCCTCCATCAGGAGCTTCGACACCGCCACGCCGGCCGCGCCGACGCCGACCAGGACGACGCGCAGCTCATCGAGCCGCTTTCGCACCAGCTTCGCGGCGTTCAGAAGCCCCGCCAGCACGACGACCGCGGTCCCGTGCTGGTCGTCGTGGAAGACCGGGATGTCGAGCTCGCGCCGCAGCCGGCCCTCGATCTCGAAGCAGCGCGGCGCGGCGATGTCCTCGAGGTTGATGCCGCCGAACCCGGGCGCGATGGCCTTCACGATCGCGATGATCTCGTCGGTGTCGGTGGTGTCGAGGCAGATCGGCCAGGCGTCGATGCCGGCGAACTCCTTGAAGAGCATCGCCTTGCCCTCCATCACGGGCATGGCCGCCTTCGGGCCGATGTTGCCGAGCCCGAGAACGGCCGTGCCGTCGGTGACGACCGCGACCGCGTTCTGCTTGATCGTCAGCGCCCGCACCTTGTCCGGCTCGGCCGCGATCGCCAGGCACACGCGCGCGACGCCCGGCGTGTAGGCCATCGACAGGTCGTCGCGGGTCTTCACCGGCACCTTGTTGTGCACCTCGATCTTGCCGCCCAGGTGCATGAGGAACGTCCGGTCGGAGACGTTCACGATCTTGACGCCGGGGACCTCCCGCACCGCGTCCACGATGCGCTGGCCGTGGTCGGAGTCCGACGCCGACACCGTCACGTCGCGCACGCGCGAATCGCGGGACACCCGCACGAGGTCGATCGCGCCCAGGTCGCCGTCGGCCTCGCCGATCGCGGCGGCGACCTTCGCGAACGACCCGGCCACGGCCGGGAGCTCGATGCGGATGGTGAGGCTGTAGGACGCCGACGGGTTGGGAGCGGTCACCGCCGCGAAGCCTACCGCCGGCTCGGCCGGCCGACCATCGGCTCCGATACCCTACTCAGAGTGGCGACCGTCAAGCAGCTCCAGCCCAAGGACCTGAACCTCGACGACGCGCCCGCCAAGCAGTGCGACGTCTTCCTGGTCGACGGGAACGGGCTCGCCTACCGCGCCTTCTACGCGCTGCCCGAGGAGCTGCAGACCGTTGACGGCTTCCCCACGAACGCCCTCCTCGGCATGGCCAACATGTTCATGCGCATGCTCATGGACTACCGGCCGCGCACCGTGCTCGTCGCCTGGGACTCAAAGCCGACCGGCAGGCTCGAGATCGCTGCCGACTACAAGGCCCACCGAAAGCCGATGCCCGACCTGCTGCGCCAGCAGCAGCCCTGGTTCGACCCGGTGGTCGAGGCGTTCGGCTACCGCAACCTGAAGGTCGAGGGCAAGGAGGCCGACGACGTCATCGGCACGCTGGCGCGAATGGCGGAGGACGCCGGGCACAGGGTGTGCGTGGTCTCCACCGACCGCGACGCCTTCCAGCTCGCGTCCGACTCGGTCTGCATCATGATGACGCCGCGCGGCGTCCAGGACGTCGTCGTCTACACGCCCGAGCGGATCACCCAGCGCTACGGGATCCAGCCGGAGCAGATCCCCGACTTCATCGGCCTGAAGGGCGACACCTCCGACAACATCGCGGGAGTGCCCGGGATCGGCGACAAGACCGCCGCCGAGCTCCTCATCCAGTTCGGCAGCATGGAGGGGATCTACGCCAACCTCGACGCCGTCTCGGGCGCGAAGCGGCGCCAGTCGCTGGCGGATGCAACCAAGGCCGCCACCGACTCGAAGCAGCTCGCCACCATCGACCGCGAGATCCCGCTGGAAGTCGACTTCGACGCGCTGGTCGTCGAGCCGCCCGACCGCTCGACCATGAAGGAGCTCTTCCGCAAGCTCGAGTTCCGGGCGCTTCTGAAGCGCGTCGACGAGCTCGAGGAGGCGCTGCCGGGCGCGCCGCCGTCCGAGCCGTCCGAGGCGGTCGAGGTCGAGTGGCGCGAGGGCACGGCGGACGAGGTGCGCTCGCTCGGCACGGAGGTCGGCCTGGCGGCCGCCGGCGACCGGTTCGCGGCGTCCGACGGCGAGCGCGCGATCGTGGTCTCGGAGCCGGCGACCCGCGTGATCGAGGCGCTCCGCGGGTCGCGCGTCATCACCCACGGCCTGAAGCACCCGGCGCTCGTCCCGGCCGGCGACACCGCCATTGCCGCCTACCTGCTCGACCCCGGCCGGGCCGGTTACGAGATCGACGACCTGGCCGAGGAGTCCGGCGTCGGCGTCCAGGTCGGCGCCGACGAGGAGACCGCCGCGCTGGTGCGGGCCGCCGCCGCTGCCAGCCGGCTCCATCCCGGCCTCTACGAGAAGCTGGCCGTCCGCGACCTGATCGGGCTGTACGAGAGCATCGAGCTCCCGCTGGCGCCGGTGCTGGGTGCGATGGAGGCCGTCGGCATCAAGGTCGACACCTACCGTCTGGCCGAGATCGCCGCCAAGCTGGCCGACCAGGTGGAGGAGCTCGAGGCCCGCTGCTACGAGCTGGCCGGCGGCCCGTTCGTGATCGGCTCGCCGAAGCAGCTGGGAGAGGTGCTCTTCGAGCGCCTTGGCCTGCCGGCCGACCGCAAGGGCAAGACCGGCTACTCGACCGACGCCCGCGTGCTCGCCAAGATCCGCGAGCTGCACCCGATCGTCGACGTCGTCGAGCAGTGGCGGGAGCAGTCGAAGCTCCTGAACACCTACCTCCAGCCGCTGCCCGACCAGATCGACCCCGAGGACGGCCGCCTGCACACGACCTTCAGCCAGACGACCGCCGCCACGGGGCGGCTCTCGTCGATCCGGCCCAACCTCCAGAACATCCCGATCCGAACCCCGCTCGGCCGCGAGATCCGAAGTGCGTTCGTCGCCGGCGAGGGCTCCACGCTGCTCTCGGCCGACTACTCCCAGGTCGAGCTCCGCATCCTGGCGCACCTGTCCGAGGAGCCGGCGCTGAAGGACGCGTTCGCCCGCGGCGAGGACATCCACCGCGTGACCGCCGCCGAGGTTCTGGGGAAGCCGGCGGCGACCCTCACCCGCGACGAGCGAAATCGCGCCAAGGCGGTCAACTTCGGGATCATCTACGGCATCAGCTCGTTCGGCCTCTCCGAGCAGCTCGGCATCTCGCGCGAGGAGGCGCAGGCGTACATCGACACGTACCTGGCCCGCTTCCCGCGCGTGAACGAGTTCATCGCCCGGACGATCGCGTCGGCCAAGGAGCTCGGCTATGTGACGACCCTCTTCGGCCGCCGCCGCCCGATCCCGGAGCTGCGCGCGTCGAACTACCAGACCCGCAGCCTGGGCGAGCGGCTGGCCGTGAACACCGTGATGCAGGGCAGCGCCGCCGACATCATCAAGGTCGCGATGATCACCTGCCACGCGCGCCTGCGCGATGAGGGCCGCCGCTCGCGGCTCGTCCTGCAGATCCACGACGAGCTGCTCTTCGAGGCGGCCGACGGGGAGATGAGCGCGCTCCGGGCGCTCGTGACCGACGCCATGGTGTCGGCCTATCCGCTCGACCCGGCGCTCGAGATCGACATCGGAACCGGTGCGACGTGGCTGGAGGCGAAGTGACCTGGGCGCAGGTGGAAGGGGAGCTGAGCGCGCTGCCGGCGCGGCGCGGGGAGGAGCCCGGCACCTACCTCTGGATCACGGCCGGCGAGCGCCACGAGCAGATCACAGCCGAGCTCTTCCTGCCGGCGGTCGCCGCGGACGAGCTCGACTCGGCACTCGGGATCGCGGTGGGGACTGTGCACCTCGAGGACGGCGACTGGACGGGCGAGGTGCGGCTTGACTTCGGCCGGGTGAAGGACGGACGCGGAGTCGTCTCGGCATCCGGGGACGCGCTCGACGCCGACATCCGCTTCACGTTGAGCAGCCACCCGGCCGACGGCGGGTTCTGCCGCCACTGCGGGGCCGAGCTCGAGGTCGCCGTCGTGTCGGTCATCACGCCGCCCGACGGCGGCGTGATCGGCACTCCCCAGACGCGCTGTGGGGCGTGCGGCAAGGACTGATCGCCGTCACGCTGGCCGCGCTTCTCGCGGCCTGCGGCGGAGGGGGCGGCGCGGGGCCGGACTCGGCGGCCCCCGGGTGCGCCACCCCGCCCACCGACAGCCTCCCGCTGGCCGTCAGGCTGCCGGCGAAACCGTCCATCGAGGGCGCGTCGACCTGCGCGCTCGCCCGCTATCGGGCCGTGGTCGCGACGTCCGCATGGGAGAAGATGCCAAAGCCGCTCCGGGCGGCGGATCCCGACGTCCAGGTGTGGCAGGAGCGCTCGCTCCTCTACAGCTGCGAGCGCTGCGATCTGGCCGCGTTCCATCTTCCCTGGATCCGCGCGCACCACCCACAGTGGATCCTGCACACGGCCGGCGGCGCCGAGATCCACCCCGCCGACCATCCCGGCTGGGTGCTACTCGACTTCGGCGATCCCGACTACCAGGGGGCGTGGTCGCTGCGGATCCAGCAGAGCCTCGACGCCAGCGGCTGGACGGGGGTCGAGGTGGTCGACGCGGGCAACGCGCCCGAGTGGTCGGCGACGCCGGTCGACCCGCGCACCCAGGCGGAGCTCGATCCCGGCGACCGCGCCACGTACCTGGCACAGGCGCTGAGCCTGGTGCACGCGGCGATGCGCACGCACGGGTTCTTCCTGCTCGCGCAGAACGGCCCGCCCGAGATCGTCGAGCCCGCCCAGATCAACTCCGCCGACGCGCTGGACGCGGGCGCCGGGTTCGCCCGCCTGCGCGGCTCGGCCTGGCTCACGCTCTTTGAGTACTACATGCAGGTGCAGCGCGAGCGCACGGCGGCGTTCGTGTTCGAGTCCGGGCCGGACCCGGGCCCGAAACGGGACGTCTACGGCCTCGCGGCGTACCTGCTCGTGGCGACGCCGCAGGGCGCCTACGGCCTCGCGCCGGGCTCCGCACCCGCGCCGCTCTACGACCTCGATCTCGGCGCGCCCGACCCCGACGTGGTGGCCGAGCAGGTCGGCGAGGCGTGGAGGCGGACGTACCCGAACGGCGCCGTTGCCGTGAACCCGTCAGACCTGCCGACGGAGCTCACGCTGGGGGACGCCGGCGAGATCACACTGCCGGCCGGCGGTGCCGCGGTGGCCGTGGGAAGCCGGCTGATCACGAGCTACTGACCGCCCGCGCCGCCTGCTCCCCCTAGGTTGCGGGCACGGCGTTTGTATACTACCGGCCGGCCGGCCGAGGCCGGCTGCTGCATGACCTCATGTGAGAGGATCCGATCCTGACCGACATGGCTTCAACGGACGACACGTGGATGATCGAAGTGGACGGGGTGCTCGTCCCCGACTACGACCGCACGCTGACCGACTTCAGCGAGGGCGACGTGGTCACCGGCACCGTGGTGCGGGTCGACAAGGACGAGATCCTGGTCGACATCGGCTACAAGTCGGAGGGGGTCATCCCGGTCGCCGAGCTCAGCATCCGCCGGTCGGTGAACCCCGACGAGGAGGTCACGCTCGGTGACGAGATCGACGCCCTCGTGCTCCAGAAGGAAGACGCCGACGGGCGGCTGATCCTCTCCAAGAAGCGGGCCCGGTTCGAGAAGGCCTGGAAGCGGATCGAGGCTGCCGCCGAGAGCGGCGAGCCCGTCGAGGGCCACGTCATCGAGGTCGTGAAGGGCGGGCTCATCATCGACCTGGGCGTGCGCGGCTTCCTGCCGGCGTCGCTCGTCGACATCCGCCGCGTGCAGGACCTCGAGGAGTACCGCGACCAGGTGCTCCTGTGCAAGGTCATCGAGCTCAACCGCAGCCGCAACAACGTCGTCCTCTCGCGCCGCGCCGTGCTCGAGGAGGAGCGCAAGGAGGCCCGTCAGCAGATCCTCGACCGGCTCAGCCCGGGCGTGGAGGTCGAGGGCCAGATCTCGAATATCGTCGACTTCGGCGCCTTCGTCGACCTCGACGGCATCGACGGGCTGATCCACATCTCCGAGCTCTCCTGGAGCCACGTGAACCACCCGTCCGAGGTGCTCGAGATCGGCCAGCGCGTGCGCGTGAAGGTGCTCGACGTCGACCGCGACCGCCAGCGGATCTCGCTCGGCCTGAAGCAGACGCAGACCGACCCGTGGCAGCGGCTCATGGACGAGTGCAGCCAGGGCGACGTCGTCGCCGGCCGCATCACCAAGGTGGTCACGTTCGGCGCGTTCGCCGAGATCGTCTCGGGCGTCGAGGGCCTCATCCACATCTCCGAGCTCGCCGAGCACCATGTCGAGAACCCGCGCGAGGTCGTGCAGCAGGGCCAGGACGTCAACGTGAAGATCGTCGAGATCGACCCCGAGCGGCGGCGGCTCTCGCTGTCGCTGCGGCGCGTCGAGCCGGACGAGCCCGTGAAGCACATCGACATGGGAACGCCGGGCCCGGCCGCGGAGCCGGCGGTGCCGGACCTCGGCCTCTCCGAGGAGGTCTTCGCCGACGCGCCCGCCGAGCCCGAGGCCGAGCCGGAGTCCGAGCCGGAGGCCGCCGCGGAGCGCGAGGCGGAGGCGCCCGAGCCCGAGGCCGAGCCTGAGCCCGAGGCCGCCGCGGAGCCAGAGCCCGAGCCTGCCGCTGAGCCGGAGCCCGAGCCAGAGCCGGAGGCCCCGGCGGAGCCCGAGGAAGAGGCAGCGTCCGAACCCGAGCCCGAGGCGGCCGTCGAGGCCGACGCGGGGGAGGGTGAGAGCGAGCCCGCGAAGGAGTAGCGTCGTCGTCGGGCTGACCGGCGGCATCGGCGCCGGCAAGTCCGAGGCGCTGCGGGCGTTCGAGCGCCACGGCGCGGCGGTCCTCTCGAGCGACGCGGTCGTGCGCGGGCTGTACGCGCGGCCGGAGGTGCGCGACGCGGTCGTGCGCCGCTTCGGGCGCCGCGTGCTGGCAGCGGACGGGACCGTCGACCGCGGCGCGCTGGGCCGGATCGTCTTCGCCGACGCGACGGAGCTGCGCTGGCTCGAGGGCCTGGTGCTGCCGCTCGTGTCGGAGGAGTTCGTCCGCTGGCGTGCCGAACATGAGCGCATGGGCACGCCGCTCCTCGTCCACGAGGCGCCGACGCTCTTCGAGGCGGGCGTCGACGACCGCTACGACACCATCGTCGCGATCACGGCGCCGGAGGACGTGCGCGAGCGCCGCCGGCCCGGCGCGTCCGAGCGGATGGCGCACCAGCTCCCCGAGGCCGAGAAGGCCGCCCGGGCGGACGTCGTCTACGAGAACTCGGGTTCGCTCGAGGACCTCGACGCGTTCGTCGCCCACCTGGTGGAGCGGATCCGGCGCGGATGAGAAGGCTCGGCCTCGTCGTGCTCGCGCTCGTCGCGATCGGCGGGCTCGGCTTCGCCTGGGTCGACCACGCCCAGCCGGGCTGGTGGGTGCGGCTGCGCTACCCGCTCTACTACCGCGACAGCATCGTCGGCTACGGGCACCAGTACCACCTCGACCCGGCGCTGATCGCCGCGGTCGTCTACGAGGAGTCGCGCTTCAAGGCCAACGCCCGCTCGAGCGCCGGCGCGATCGGCCTCATGCAGCTCCTGCCGTCGACCGCCCGCGGGATCGCCACCCACACGGGCGGCACGAAGTTCGACCCGCGCCACGACCTCTACGACGCCGACCTGAACCTGCGCTACGGGAGCTGGTACCTCGCCCACCTGCGCCAGAAGTACGCGGGTCGGCGAAACGCCGGCGACCTGGCGCTCGCCGCATACAACGCGGGCCAGGCGAACGTCGACGAGTGGATCGCAGAGACCCCGTCCGGGCAGCCGGTGCGGGTGCGGTTCCCGGCCACCCGGCACTACGTGGCCGACGTCCACCGGCTGGAGTCGCTCTACCGCAAGGCGTACGGCGACCGGCTCGGCGAGGGCTGACCTACGCGAAGCGCATCTCGATGCCGCGCACCGAGTCGCGCAGGGCGTGGTCGACGCGGCCGCGGACGGTGAACCTGTCGAGCAGCGCGAGCACGCCGCGGGCGGAGTACTCGAGTCACCGTCGCGCCGCCCTTTGCCGGTGCGATCTCGATCGTCTGGCGGTAGGCCGCGAACGGCATGCCGACGCCCTCCACGAGGCGCAGCACCGACCGCGTCGGGCGCACCACCTCGATGGACTCGCCGACCCACGACGGCGCGTTGCGGCGGCCGCGCAGATGCAGGCGGCTGCCGGGAGCGACCGCCTCGCCCTCCAGCCTGCACAGGTCGACGGACGTGTCCACACCGGCCGCTGCTCGGGCGCGTGCAGGAAGTCGAAGACGGCGGCCGCGTGGATCCTATGACGGGATCGGATCGCCGGGAAGCAGCGACCACATGACCAGGTCGGGGCGCTCGCCGCGCTGGTCGGCCCAGGCCCGCAACACGCCCTCGCGGGTGAAGCCCGCCTTCTCGGCGACGCGCTGGGAACCGGGGTTGTCGAGGTGGGTCGTGAGCTGGAGCCGCGCGACGGGCAGCTCGGCGAACGTCCAGCGGGCGATCAGGCGAAGCGCCGCGGTGGCCAGGCCGCGGCCGCGCCGCGCCTCGACGACGTGGTAGCCGGTCTCGGCGATGCCCTGGTCGTGCAGGACCCGCACCCCGATCGAGCCGACCGGCAGCTCGTCGCCGCCCTCGGTGATCGCGAACGCCGCGCCGTCCCCGGCGGCGAGCCGGGCGGGGTGCAGGTCGAGCCACAGGCGCGCGTCGTCGGCGTCGTACGGGACGGGCACGCTCGTGAACCGGATCACGTCCGGCTCGCGGCACATGGCCACGATCTGGGACACGTCGGAGAGCCGCCAACCGCGGAGCGTCACCCGGCCGTCCGACAGCGGCGGGTCCGGAAGGACGATCGGATGCGACACGCCGGGATCGTACACACGTTCGGGTAGAATGCCCTCGATGCCGGACCTGCACGTCTCCGCCGCCTACCAGCCGACGGGCGACCAGCCGCGGGCGATCCGCGAGCTCGCCGAGACCATCTCGCGCGGCGACCAGTACCAGACGCTGCTCGGCGCGACCGCCACGGGCAAGACGCACACCATGGCGCGGGTGATCGAGAAGGTGCAGAAGCCCACGCTCGTCATCGCCCACAACAAGACGCTGGCCGCGCAGCTCTGCAACGAGTTCCGCGAGTACTTCCCGACGAACACGGTCGAGTACTTCGTGAGCTACTACGACTACTACCAGCCCGAGGCGTACCTGCCGTCGTCCGACACGTACATCGAGAAGGACTCCTCGATCAACGACGACATCGACCGCCTCCGCCATGCGGCGACCGCAGCGCTCTTCGCCCGCCGCGACGTCGTGATCGTCGCCTCCGTCTCGTGCATCTACGGCATCGGCTCCCCGGAGAGCTACTCCGACATGGTCTGCTTCCTCTCGGTCGGCGACGAGAAGCCGCGCGAGGCCATCCTCACCAAGCTCGTCGACATCCACTACCAGCGAAACGACGTCGTCATGGGCCGCGGCCGCTTCCGGGTGCGTGGCGACGTGATCGAGGTGCAGCCGGCCGACACCGAGTCCGCCTACCGGATCAGCCTGTTCGGTGACGAGGTCGAGTCGATCACCCATTTCGATCCGATGACCGGCGAGGTGCACGCCCGGCTCGACCACCTCGCGGTCTACCCGGCCACCCACTACGCGATGGAGCGAAGCGCCCTCGACGCGGCGGTCAAGTCGATCGACGCGGAGCTTCGCGAGCGGCTGCCGGAGCTGGAGTCCGAGGGCAAGATGCTCGAGGCCCATCGCCTTCGCTCCCGCACCGAGTACGACATGGAGATGCTCCGCGAGATGGGCTTCTGCAACGGCATCGAGAACTACTCGCGCCACCTCGACGGGCGCGCGCCCGGTACGCCGCCGCACACGCTGCTCGACTACTTCCCCGACGACTTCCTGATCGTCATCGACGAGTCGCACCAGACCGTTCCCCAGATCGGCGGCATGTACGAGGGCGACCGGTCGCGCAAGCAGACCCTCGTCGAGTACGGCTTCCGGCTGCCGTCGGCGCTCGACAACCGGCCGCTGCGCTTCGACGAGTTCCTCGAGCGCGCGCATCAGGTCATGTTCGTGTCGGCCACCCCGGCGGCGTTCGAGCTGCGCCACTCGACGCACATCGCCGAGCAGATCATCCGACCGACCGGCCTGGTCGACCCCGAGGTCGAGGTGCGCCCGACCCGCCACCAGATCGACGACCTGATCGCCGAGATCAAGGCCCGCGCCGAGGCCGGCGAGCGGGTGCTCGTCACGACGCTCACCAAGAAGATGGCCGAGGACCTGACGGACTACCTGCTCGAGTCGGGCATCCGCACCCGCTACCTGCACTCCGAGGTCGACACGCTCGAGCGCATCAAGGTCATCCGCGAGCTTCGGCTGGGCGACTTCGACGTCCTGGTCGGCGTCAACCTGCTCCGCGAGGGCCTCGACCTGCCCGAGGTGTCGCTGGTCGCGATCCTCGACGCCGACAAGGAGGGCTTCCTCCGCGGCCAGACGGCGCTGATCCAGACGATCGGGCGCGCGGCCCGAAACGTCAACGGCCGGGTGATCATGTACGCCGACAAGATCACCGAGGCGATCCGGGTCGCGATGGAGGAGACCACCCGGCGGCGCGAGATCCAGACGGCCTACAACGTGGAGCACGGCATCACGCCGGAGTCGATCAAGAAGGGCGTCTCCGACATCGCCGAGTTCCTCTCGCTCGACTCGCAGCCGCACGTGCCGGGGCGCCGGCGCCGGGGCCGCGGCGACGAGGGCATGACGACCGACGAGATCGAGAAGCTCGTCGTCGAGCTCGAGGAGGAGATGTTCGCGGCGGCCGAGGAGCTGCGCTTCGAGTACGCCGCCAAGCTCCGCGACGAGATCAAGGAGCTGCGCCGCGACATCAACGCCGCCCGCGTGCAGTGATCGCGCGGGAGGAGTTCGCGGCGCGAGTTGCGCGCGTACGCGAGCGGATGGCGGAGGCGGGCCTCGATGCGCTCGCGTGCTACGGCGCCCACGTCGACTACTCCCCGGGCGACCTGCGCTACCTCGCCGACTGGTTCTGCATCGAGGAGGAGCAGGCGATGCTGGTCGTCCCGGCCGACGGCCCGGTGGCGCTCATCACCGACTCGGCGGCTGACCTCGACCGGGCCCGCGACCAGGCGGTCTGCGACGAGGTGGAGCACGCGCCGGAGCTCGGTGCCGCGGTCGCGGCGCGCCTGAGCGGATTCGAGCTCGTGGGTCTCACCGGCGGGCGCGTCCTGCCGGCCGCCGCGATGGGCGCGCTCCGAGCCGGCGTCAGGGTGGTCACGGATGCCAGCGCGCTCACGACGGAGCTCCGGATGGTCAAGAGCCCGGCCGAGCTCGCCCTCCTGGCCGAGGCGGCGCGGATCTCCGACCTCGGCATGCGCGCCGGCCTCGACGCCGTGGCCGACGGAGCCCGCGAGGTCGAGATGGCCGCGGCCGCGGAGCATGCCATCCGCAGCGCGGGCGCCGAGCTCAGCTTCACCACGGTGGCCGGCGCCGGGCCGCGCACCGCGCTCGGCACGTTCCTCCCCGGCGACCGCCGCATGCGCGCCGGCGAGGCGGTGCTGCTCGACTGCGGCGCGCGCGTGCACGGCTACCACGGCGACATGTGCCGCACGGTCGCGGTGGGCGAGCCGCCGCCGGAGCTCGAGCGGGCGCTCGAGGCGGTCGCCGCCGCGGTTGAGGCCGCGGTCTCCACTGCCCGCCCGGGCGTCACGGTCGGCGATCTGCGGGAGGCGGCTCGCGGCGCGGTTGTCGAGGCCGGGCTGGGGGAGGCGTGGTGGGGGGAGTTCATGCCGCACGGCGCGGGCACCGGCCAGCACGAGCCGCCCTACGGCGACCGTGACCCGGCGTGCGAGCTCCGCGAGGGCATGGTGCTCTGCATCGAGCCGGGCGTTCTCCTGTCGGGCATCGCCGGCGTCGTGCACGAGCAGATGATCGCGGTCAGGCCCGGCGGGGCGGAGGTGCTGAACCGCCTGCCGCTTCGCATGTGGCGCGAGAACCACCGGGGCCAGGCCCCGTAACGGGGCCTGGCCCCGGTGGGTGTGCCTGGAGGAACCGTCGCTCTAGGACGAAGGAGGCGATGCAATGCCGCCCCTCGAACGCCTGCTCGCCTGCGACGAGCACGTCCACCTGGCGGGTCCGACATGAAACACCGGGACCTGGTCCACCTGTTTCAGAGTGGCTCGACGCTGTGATTCCGGCGTGACGCTCGTGTTGCGGGGTCTGACACCGCCTAGAGGAAGACGCCGCTCGGAGGCGAAGGAGGCGGTGCAATGCCGCCCCTCGAACGCCTGCTCGCCCGCGACGAGCACGTCCACCTGGCGACCCGCGAGCACGAGGTCGTGCTCGTCGGGCCGTTCCTGCGCGCGTGCATCGTGCTGACCGCCTGCTCCTACGCCGCCGTCCGCCTCGCGGCGACCGGGGCGCCGCTGCCGCTGCGGCTGCTCGCGGTGGGCATCCTCGGCGTTCTCGCGCTGCGCGCTCTCGTCCGCCTGACCCGCGCGGTGGGCCGATGGCAGCGGCGGGTGCTCGTCGTGACCGACCGGCGGGCGCTGCTCCTCCACGGCGCGATCTCGCGACGGGTGGCCGCGCTGCCGCTCGACGCGATCCACGACATCGAGGTGATCCGGGCGCGGCCGCGCTGGATGCTCCACTACGGCGGTTTGGTCGTGAGCACCGGCGGCCGGCGCGACCTCCTCTTCGGGCTCAGACGGCTGCCGGATCCCGACCTGCTGCTGGGTCTTCTGCTCGGGCTCGCGGACGAGCTGCACGAGCCGTCTACGCCGCCGCGGTGGCGGCTGACCCCGGGCGTGCCGGTCACGGCGGGGTAGCCGGCCGTGGCCGACGAGGGGCAGGGCAAGTCCGACAACCTCATCCTGGACGAGCTGACCGACCAGCTCGACCGCACGTTCCGGCTGCTGCGCGGCGATGCCGACCAGGCGGCCGACCTGGCGTTCGCCCGGGTGCGCATCGACACGACCGCCGAGGCCCGGCTCCTGAACGAGCTCGCCGCGCGGGCGCCGCTCGAGCACCCGGACCGGTTCACCGACGCCCACCGGCTGGCGATGCACGCGCTCGAGGTGCTCGACCGCGACGGCTGGCGGCATCCGCGCCTGCCGCGGCTGGGGCCGCTCCACGCGCCCGCCAAGTGGGCGGTCGAGTTCGTCGCCCAGTACGTCGTGCGGTCGTACGTGTCCGACGTCGTCCGAAACCTGGCCCGGCTCTACGCCCGGCGTGAGAGCCAGTGCGAGGCCGACAGCACCGAACGGCGGGTGCTCGCCCGTGCCCGCATCCAGGCCGACCGGCTCGCGCTCGGCTTTCGGGGAGGCGCGTCCGGCCTCCCGACGGTGCTGATCGGCGGCGCCGCCATCCCGGTGCTGGCCTCGCTCGCCCGCCAGTTCGGCGCAGTGAAGCCGGGGGAGCCGGTGTTCATCGGCGGCGGCTCCGTGCTCCTCATCCTCTTCGCCGTGCTCGCGTTCGCGCTGCTTCAGGGAGCGGGGCTTGCCCGCCGGCGCGTGCTCGTGGTCGGCCGCCAGCCGATGGAGGCGCTGTACGAGACGATCGGGCACTGCGGGCGCCCTCCGGAGGACGACGCGGATACCATCGCGCTCGTCGCGATCGGGCTGACAGCCGTCACCTGGTTCATCCTGCCCGTCGTGCTCGTCACCCTGGCGGCGATCTTCCGAGGCTAATACATCCCGGCCTACCGAAAACTCGGCATCGTGCTCGTGCTCGCCTTGCTCGCGTCAGCGGGAGGCGGGTGCTCGTCCGGCCTCGGCGGCGGCACGAGCCGCCCGAACGTCATCCTCTTCATCACCGACGACCAGACGATCGGCACGGTCACGAGCGAGACGATGCCGAACACGTGGCGGTGGATGTGGAAGGGCGGCCGCACCTACCCCAACTTCTCGATCTCCGACCCGCTGTGCTGCCCGTCGCGGATGACGATCATGAGCGGCCGCTACGCGCACAACACCGGCGTGATCGACAACCTCTCGAGTGCGATCTCCTTCCACCCGGACATGCGCAGCACCGTCCAGTGCTACCTCGAGGCCTCGGGCTACCGGACCGCGTTCTACGGCAAGTTCCTGAACGGCTGGAACTTCACCCGCCGGCCGCCGTGCGTTGATCGCTACGCCATCACGCCAGGCGAGCAGCACTACGGGCTCGACTTCAAGACGAACGACGGCGTGGTGACTCCGAGCGGCTGGGATGACACCTACGTCACGAACCAGGCGCTCGACTTCCTACGCACGAAGGCCGGCGACGGGCCGTGGTTCATGACGGTCTCGTTGATGGCGCCGCACTCGCCCTACACGCCGCTTCCGGCGGTGGCGAACGCGCCCGTCCCGGCGCCGCGGATCGGCCCCGCGGTGGGGAAGCCGGCTCCGGGGATGTACCCCGTGGTGCGCCGCCACGCCGACGCCCGCGAGTTCGAAACCCGCATCTGGGAAGGAGAGATCCAGATGCTGCGGACGGTCGACCACGAGGTTGCGCAGATCCGCGAGGCGATCGCCGCACAGGGCGACCTCGACAACACGATCGCCATCTTCATATCGGACAACGGCCTCATGCTCGGCGAGCACCGGCTCGTCGGCAAGCGGCTCCCGTACCCGGAGTCGACCGACGTCCCGTTTGCGATCTCCGCGCCGGGCCGGCTCGCGCCCGGGTCGGTCGACACCCGGCTCACCTCCAACGTCGACGTCGTACCGACGATCCTGGCCGCGGCCGACCCGGATGCGACGCTGCGCTACCCGCTCGACGGCTACTCGCTCTTCGACTCCAAATGGACGCGCAACCTGCAGTACGGGGAGTCGTTCAACGTCCGCCCCGACAAGCACTGGGAGCCGCCGTGGCGGTCGATCCGCACCGGCGACTACCAGTTCATCGAGTGGCTCTCCCAGACGTTCCCCGAGCACACGGTCTGGCGCGAGTACTACGACCTGCGCACCGACCCGTACGAGCTCCGCGACCTGCTCCACGACGACACGACCGCGAACGACCCGCGTGTGCAACGCCTGCACGAGATGCTCGTGAAGGCGGCGTTCTGCTCGGGCCATCCGACCTGTCCCTAGTACGCCTGGGCCCAGACGGCGGTGGTGACCGCCGGCCGGCCGCAGCAGATGCACGCACCGCGCAGTGGCGCCGAGCGCTCGTCGAGCGGCAGGCACCGGATCGTCGCGGAGCTCTGCTCCTTCACCCGCTCCTCGCACTCGGCCCGGCCGCACCACGGCGCCTCGACGAACCCGCCGGCGCCGCGGAGGAACTCGATCATCTCGTCGTAGCCGCGGGGATCGCGGAGCGTTCGCCGTTCCCGCTCCTCGACGGCGGCGGCGAAGAGCGAGGCCTGGACGGCGGCGAGCATGTCGCCGATCGCCGCCACTGCGCCCGGCACCGCGACCTGCCGCTTCTCTGCGGTGTCGCGCCGGACGACGGTGACGGCCCCGGCCGCGAGGTCGCGGGAGCCGATCTCGATCCGGACCGGCACGCCCTTCAGCTCCCACTCGTTGAACTTGAAGCCGGGCCGATGCTCGGAGCGGTCGTCGATGCGCACGCGGACACCCGCGGCCCGCAGGTCCTCCGCGACGGCAGCGGCGGCTTCGAGGATGCCGGCGCGATCGTCGTCACGGGCGATCGGCACGATCACCACCTGGTGCGGCGCGAGCCGGGGTGGGAGCCGCAGGCCGCGATCGTCGCCGTGCGTCATGACGACGCCCCCGACCAGCCGCGTCGTCGCGCCCCACGAGGTCGCGTAGGGATAGCGGTCGCTGCCGTCGCGGCCCGTGTAGCGGACGTCGTACGTGCGTGGGAACCCTTGGCCCAGGTAGTGCGAGGTCGCGGCCTGGAGCGCCTTCCCGTCGCGCATCAGCGCCTCGAGCGTGTAGGTCTCCTCGGCGCCGGGGAACCGCTCGCCCGGGCTCTTGCGCCCGCGCAGCACGGGCATCGCGAGGACGGTCTCGACGGTGTCGGCGTACACCTCGTGCAGGATCGTGAGCGCCTCGGCCACCGCCTCCTCACGCGTCTCGTGGGCGGTATGGCCCTCCTGCCACAGGAACTCCGTCGTGCGCAGGAACAGGCGTGGGCGCAGCTCCCAGCGCACGACGTTGGCCCACTGGTTGTAGAGCAGCGGCAGGTCGCGGTAGGACTGGATCCAGCGCCCGTACGTCGACCAGATCAGCGCCTCGGAGGTGGGGCGCACGGCGAGCGGCTCCTCGAGCGTCTTGCCGCCCGCCTCGGTCACGACCGCAACCTCCGGCGCGAACCCCTCGACGAGCGCGCCCTCCTGCGCCAGGATCGACGCGGGCTGGAGCAGCGGGAAGTAGAGGTTCTCGTGGCCGGTCGCCTTGATCCGGTCGTCCAGCTCCCGCTGGATCGTCTCCCAGATCGCGTAGCCGTACGGCTTGATGATCATCGCCCCGCGAACCGGCGAGCTCTCGGCCAGCTCGGCGCGGCGGACGACCTCGCCGTACCAGGCGGGGAAGTCGGCGGTCTGGCTGGGGATGGCTATGGCTGCGCACATGTCGCGCTCCTTCGTGGACGTCTGCCGGCAATGACGGAGGTGGTCGCGGCGCTCCGAGCCGAGCGGCGGGAGCGCCTACGCCGGGACGTGGACGAGCGGCGGCCGGGCGGAGACCGCCGCGAAGGGCGCGAGCGAGTCTGAGTGGGGCCGCGTGGTCGTCATGGCGGCAGGATAGCGCCGCCGCGCGGACGCCCGTCATCGCGCCCGCCTCGCATGCACGAGGTGCTCGATCGCGCCGCGCGCCCCGGGCACGGGCGAGCGGATGCTCCCGAGCGGCGTCCACCCGGCCGCCCGCAGGCCCTCCTCGGCGGCCGCGACCGCCCTGCGCCGGTCCGTGCGGAGGCGGGGCGGATGCTCGAGGCCCAGCTCGTACATCGGCTTCACCAGCGCCACGAGCTCGGCCGCGGGCGAGAGCCGCAACCCGGCGAGCTGCGGGACCGCAAGCGCGATCGCGAGGTAGGACAGGTCGACGGTGACCAGGTCGACCGCCTCGGGCACGAGCCGCCCGTCGAGCCGGCCGACGTTCGTCCGCTCGAGCACGACGACGCGCGGGTCGGCCCGCAGCGAGCCGCGCAGCTGGCCGAAGCCGGCGTCGACGGCGTAGACCCGGCGTGCGCCCGCGTCGAGCAGCACGCGGGTGAAGCCGCCGGCCGCGGCGCCGCAGTCCACGGCGACACGACCGCCGGCGTCCACTCCGAACGCGGTCAGGGCCGCCCGCAGCTTCGCCTCGCCGCGCAGGGGGACGTGGACCACGCGGACGACGGACGCGTGCGGGCGCACGAGCGTCGCCGGGTTGGGGGCCACGCGGCCGTCGACGGCGATCCGCCCGGCGGCGATCTCGCCCGCAGGGTCGGGGATGTCGGGAAAGCGCCGTGCAACCTCGCGCTCGAGGCGGCGCAGGGAAGTTCGTCGGCGTGCCACTCGGGCACCTCCTCGTGTCGGCATCTGCGGGGGCAGAGGCCGGCGAGGAGGGCCACGGGCACGCCGTTCGGGCGCGCGAACGCGGCGTGTGGAGGCCTAGCGCTAGGTGAACCCGGTCACGCAGGAGATCATACCCGCCCGAACACTTGTTCGACGGCCGGGCGCCTGCTAGCGTTGACCATGTGGGGCGGGACGCCATCGTCATCCGAGGTGCGCGGGAGCACAACCTCCGCGACATCACCGTCGAGCTGCCGCGCGAGCGGCTGGTCGTCATCACCGGTCTTTCGGGCTCCGGGAAATCGAGCCTGGCCTTCGACACGCTCTACGCCGAGGGCCAGCGCCGCTACGTCGAGTCGCTCTCGGCCTACGCGCGCCAGTTCCTGGGCCAGATGGACAAGCCGGACGTCGACTCGATCGAGGGGCTCTCGCCGGCCATCTCGATCGACCAGAAGACGACCACCCGCAACCCGCGCTCGACCGTTGGCACCGTCACCGAGATCTACGACTACCTGCGCCTGCTCTACGCACGCGTCGGCCGCCCGCACTGCCCCACGTGCGGGCGCGAGATCTCGGGCCAGTCGGCCGAGCAGATCGTCGAGCAGGTGCTGTCGCTCCCGGAGGGCACCCGGTTCACGGTCGACGCGCCGGTCGTCCGCACCCGCAAGGGCGAGTACAAGGATCTGTTCGAGCAGCTCCGCGCCGACGGCTTCACGCGCGTGAAGGTCGATGGCGAGGACCGCCTGCTCGAGGAGCCGATCGACCTCGACAAGCAGGTGCGGCATTCGATCTCGGTCGTCGTCGACCGGCTCGTGATGCGAGACGGGCTGCGCACGCGCCTCACCGACTCGATCGAGACGGCGCTGCGGCTGGCCGAGGGCCTCGTCGAGATCGCGATCGTCGACGGCGCGACGGTGACCTACTCCGAGAAGTTCGCCTGCCCCGACGACGGCGTGTCGTTGCCCGAGCTGGCGCCGCGCATCTTCTCGTTCAACTCGCCGCACGGCGCCTGTCCGCGCTGCACCGGCCTCGGCTCGCAGCGCGAGATCGACCCCGACCTGGTCGTGCCCGACCCGTCGCTCTCCATCTCGCAGGGCGCGCTCGTCCCGTGGACTGTCATCAACTCGAGCTTCTACGAGCAGGTGATCCAGGCGATCGCCGACCGCTACGAGATCGACCTCGAGACGCCGTGGCAGGATCTGCCCGAGGAGCAGCGCAACCTCTTCCTGAACGGCACCGGCGGCGAGAAGCTCTACGTCAGCTACCGCAACTCGATGGGCAGGAAGCGCAGCTACACGCTCGCCTTCGAGGGCATCCTGCCGAGCCTCGATCGCCGCTACCGCGACACCGATTCGGCGTATCAGAAGGAGCGGATCGAGGAGTACATGGCGCTCAAGCCGTGCCCGGCGTGCCACGGCGACAAGCTGAAGCCGACCAGCCTGGCGGTGACCGTGGGCGGCATCAACATCGCCGAGCTCACCCGCATGCACGTGTCCGAGGCGATCATCTTCGTCGACAACCTGGCGCTCACCGAGACCGAGCGGGCCATCGGGGCGCGCATCCTGCGTGAGATCCGCGAGCGGCTCGTCTTCCTCGACAACGTCGGCGTCGGCTACCTGACGCTGAACCGGGCGGCGGCGTCGCTGTCCGGCGGCGAGGCGCAGCGCATCCGGCTGGCGACGCAGATCGGCGCCTCGCCTGATGGGCGTCCTCTACATCCTGGACGAGCCCTCGATCGGCCTGCACCAGCGCGACAACGCCCGCCTCCTGGCGACCCTCGAGCGGCTGCGCGATCTCGGGAACACCGTGATCGTGGTCGAGCACGACGAGGAGACGATCCGGGCCGCCGACTACCTGATCGACATGGGCCCGGGAGCGGGGGAGCACGGTGGTCGCGTCGTCGCGAGCGGGACGGCGTCCCAGGTGGCACGCGTCAAGGAGTCGATCACGGGCGCGTACCTGTCCGGCCGGCGTCTGATCCCGACGCCCGACCGGCGCATCCACGACGCCGGCTGGTTCGGGGTCGAGGGCGCCGCCGAGCACAACCTGAAGGAGATCGACGTCGAGCTGCCCGTCGGGAAGTTCATCTGCGTCACCGGCGTCAGCGGTTCGGGCAAGTCGACCCTCGTGAACGAGGTCGTCTTCAAGGCGCTCGCGAACCGCCTGAACCGGGCCCGCACCAAGCCCGGCAAGCACGCGGCGGTGCGCGGCATCGACGTCTTCGACAAGGTGATCGACATCGACCAGTCGCCGATCGGGCGCACGCCGCGCTCGAACCCGGCCACCTACACCGGGCTCTTCGACCACATCCGGGCGCTCTACTCGACGTCGCCCGACGCGCGCGCCCGCGGCTACAAGCCGGGCCGGTTCTCGTTCAACGTGAAGGGCGGGCGCTGCGAGACGTGCCGCGGCGACGGCACGATCAAGATCGAGATGCACTTCCTCCCCGACGTCTACATCAACTGCGAGGCCTGCCACGGGCGCCGCTACAACCGCGAGACGCTCGAGGTGAAGTTCAAGGGCAAGTCGATCGCCGACGTCCTCGACATGTCGATCGAGGAGGCGCTCGACTTCTTCTCGAAGATCCCGAAGATCCGGCGGCGGCTCCAGACGCTGCACGACGTCGGCCTCGACTACATGCGGCTCGGGCAGCCGGCGACCACGCTCTCCGGCGGCGAGGCCCAGCGCGTGAAGCTGGCCACCGAGCTCTCGAAGGTGGCGACGGGGCGGACGCTCTACATCCTCGACGAGCCGACCACCGGCCTGCACATGTTCGACATCGAGAAGCTGCTCCAGGTGCTCCAGCGGCTCGTGGATGCCGGGAACACGGTGCTCGTGATTGAGCATAACCTGGACGTCGTGAAGCAGGCCGACTGGGTGCTCGACCTGGGGCCGGAGGGCGGCGACGCCGGCGGCGAGATCGTCGCCCAGGGCACGCCCGAGGAGATCGCCGAGACGCCCGGCAGCCACACAGGCGAGTTCCTGCGCCGCGTGCTGCCCGTGTACGAGGCCGAGCGCGAAGCGGAGAGTGCTGCACTTGCCGGCTGACGCGCTTCTGCCCAAGATGACGCTGCGGGCCCGGGCGGTCATCCCCGACACCGAGGGGAACGTGCTGCTCGATCGCACGCACGACCTCTCCAAGGAGGGCTTCTACTGGTTCCCGGGCGGCGGGATCGAGCCCGGCGAGACGGCCGCGGAGGCGGTGAAGCGCGAGCTGGTCGAGGAGGCGGCGTTCCAGATCGACGTCCTGAAGCCGCTCTACCTGTCCGAGAACCTCTTCGTGGAGTCGGGCGAGTACCGCCACGAGGTGATCCTGTACTTCCTCGCCGCCGTCCACGCGCGCCTCGACACACCGCCCACGGATCTGCGAAACCACGAGTGGCACCCGCCCTCTGCGACGCCGCGCCCGCTCCTGCCGCCCGACGTGGCCGAGGCGGTTATCTTCGACCTCGAAACCGGCTTCAAGCGCCCGCTCCAGCACTTCGTCTGCGACGAGCGGCCCGCCGAGCGGCCCGCGTGACCAAGGGCGTCCGCCGGGCGGGGAAGACGCTCAAGGACTCGGAGCGCCGTCGGCTCGGCAAGGCCCGCCGGGCGGAGCGGGCGCCCGAGCCCGCCCGCGCGCCCGCCGGCGCGGCGACCCTCTGGTGCGACGGCGGCTCACGCGGGAACCCCGGCCCGGCGGCCTGCGGGTTCGTCCTTGAGGACGCCGACGGGCGCCAATTGGCATCCGTCGCCGCGGCAATTGGCCAGGCCACCGTCGCCGTGGCCGAGTACCGCGCCGTGCTCGCCGGCCTGCATGCCGTCGCCGATCACGGCCTGGCGGCGGTGGAGGTGCGGACGGACTCGCGCCTCGTCGTGGCCCAGATGACCGGCGAGGCTCCCGTCAGGAGCCGGGCCGTCGCCCCGCTCCACGCCGAGGCGCGCGACCTGGCGATGCGGATCGGAACCGTCGCGTATCGCTGGGTGCCCGCAGAGCAGAACGGCGCGGCCGACGCGCTCGTGGCCGGCGTGCTCAACGGCTGAGCGGACGTCAGTAGGAGTAGAAGCCCGCGCCCGCCTTGCGCCCCAGCCGCCCGGACTCGACCATGCGGACGAGCGACGGCGGCGGGGCGAAGCGCGGCTCGCGATAGGCCTGCCAGAGCGCCTCGGACGCGTGCACGTGGACGTCGGCGCCGATCAGGTCGATCAGCCTGAGCGGGCCGATGGGCCAGTTGAGCCCGGCGGTCATCGCCTGGTCGAGGTCGTCGGCCGAGATCCCGCCCTGCTCGTAGAGCCGCACGCAGTCGTTCAAGAGCGGGATCAGGATGCGGTTCACGACGAAGCCGGGCCGGTCGGGGCAGACGACCGGGCGCTTGCCGATCGCCTCGGCGAACTCGCGCACCCGCTCTGCGACCGACGCGGACGTGCCGTCGGCGACGACCACCTCCACGAGCGGCAGCACCGGCGCCGGGTTGAAGAAGTGCATGCCGACGACCCGGTCGGTCGACGACGTGGCGGCCGCGATCTCGGTGACCGAGAGGGCCGACGTGTTCGTCGCCAGGATCGCGTCCGGGCGGCAGATCTCCTCGAGCCGGGCGAAGAGCTGCCGCTTGGCGTCCATGTCCTCGACGATCGCCTCGACGACGAGGTCGCAGCCGCCGAAGGCGTCGATGTCCGTCGTCCCGGCCACGTGCGCCAGCGCGGTCTCGCGCTCGGCGGCGGTCATCCGGCCGCGCTCGACGTGGCGCCCGAGGCCGGCCCCGATCCGGGCCAGGCCGGCCTGCACGAGGTCGTTCGACACCTCGCACGCCACCACCGGGTAGCCGTGGTGGGCGACGACCTGCGCGATGCCGGCGCCCATCGTCCCGAGCCCTACCACGCCGACGGTGCGGATCCCGTGCGTCACAACCCGGACCATAGATGACCGATCGAGACCTCCCGCGCGCCTGGACGTGCAGGCGCGATCGAACAGCCGAGTGCTGGCGGCGCTGCGGCTGCGAACCGTCGCATCGCGGCGTCCTCAGTCGGGTCAATATCTCGTATCGATATGGACCCTCCCTGCGTCCTTGCGCTGCTCGGTTCTCGCCGCCCAGGACAGCACGGGAGTTCTCGATCAGCCATCTATCCGCTTCTCGAGCCAGGCGAACGTCGGCACCGTCATCCCTGGGTGGGAGCCGAGCCCGACCTCGCGGTAGCCGAGCGCCTCGAAGAAGGCGCGGTTCCTGGGCAGCACGAGCCGCACCCCCAGGCGGACGCGGTCGCGTCCGACTGTGGCGGCGAGCGCCTCCACCTCGGCGACGAGCAGGGCGCCAGGCCGCTGCCGCGAAACGCCGGCAGCACCCCGAGCCGGCCCCACGTAGACATTGTCGCCGTTCGTCTTGTGGAAGACGCAGGCCACGATCCGGCTCTCCGACTCGCACACCCGGAACCCGCCGATCGTCATGAGCTCCCGGGCCGCGGCGACGTCGAGGGCGAGCGCGCCCGAGGGAGGGTCCAGGATGCCGCGGTACTCCGCGAACGAGGCGCGGATGACCTGCGCGACCCGGGTCGCCTCCGCCGTGCCCGCCGCGCGGACCGTCTCACCGGCGGCCGCCACGATTCCTGAGCGTACACTGCGGTCCGATGCCCGAGGCGGTCATCCTCTCGGCGGTGCGCACGCCGGTCGGTCGCTACGGCGGCGCCCTCTCCGGCGTTCGCCCCGACGACCTTGCCGCCCTCGCGATCTCCGCCGCGGTCGAGCGGGCCGGGGCGGCCGCGGCCGACGTGGAGGACGTCTACATGGGGTGCGCCAACCAGGCCGGTGAGGACAACCGCAACGTCGCCCGCATGGCGGTGCTCCTCGCGGGGATGCCGGATTCGGTCCCGGGCGTCACTCTGAACCGGCTGTGCGCGTCGGGGCTGGCGGCCGTCACGGCGGCCTGCCACGCCGTGCGAGCCGGCGACGGCGACCTCTTCGTGGCCGGCGGCGTCGAGTCGATGAGCCGCGCCCCGCTCGTGACCGGCAAGGCAGAGCGCGGGTTCCCGCGGGGCGATCGCACCTTGTATGACTCGACGCTCGGCTGGCGGTTCCCGAACCCGCGCATGGAGGCGATGGTCCCGCTCGAGTCGATGGGCGAGACGGGCGAGAACGTGGCCGAGCGCTGGTCGGTCAGCCGTGAGGACCAGGACGCGTTCGCGCTCGAGAGCCAGCGCCGGTGGGCGGCCGCGGATGCGGCGGGCCGGTTCGCCGACGAGCTCGTCGCCGTCGAAGACGTCGTCCGCGACGAGCACCCGCGCCCCGACACCGACGCCGGCAAGCTGGCCGCGCTCAAGCCCGCCTTCCGGCAGGGCGGCAGCGTCACGGCCGGGAACTCGTCGGGGATCAACGATGGCGCCGCCGCGCTCGTGATCGCGAGTGCCGAGCGGGCCGCAGAGCTGGGCGCCGCGCCGCTCGCCCGCTACGTCGCCGGCGGCGTGGCCGGCGTCGACCCGCGCGTCATGGGCGTGGGGCCGATCCCGGCGGCGCGGAAGGCGCTCGCCCGGGCCGGGCTCGAGCCGGGCGACCTGGATGTCGTGGAGCTGAACGAGGCGTTCGCGTCCCAGAGCGTGGCGGTGATCCGCGAGCTGGGCCTTGATCCGGAGCGCGTGAACCCCAACGGCGGGGCGATCGCGATCGGCCATCCGCTCGGCATGAGCGGCGCGCGCCTGGTCGTCTCGCTCGTCCACGAGCTGCGCCGCCGCGGCGGGCGCCACGGGATGGCGATGCTGTGCGTGGGTGTCGGGCAGGGCCAGGCGGCGATCTTCGAGGCGGCATGATCGAGGCCGGCGTTCACATCGGCGGCGAGACCCGGCGCGGCGCGGGCGGCGAGCTCGAGCTGATCGAGCCGGCGACCGGCGAGCCGCTCGCCACGGTCGCGCTCGCGGCCGAGTCGGACGTCGACGCCGCCGTGGACGCCGCCCGGTCGGCGCTCGCGGGCGATTGGGCCCGGGCGCCGGCGACCGAGCGCGCCCGGCTCCTGCACGCCCTCGCCGACGGCCTGCGTGCCGGCCGCGCCGACCTGGCCGTGGTCGAGGCCCGCAACGTCGGCAAGGCGATCTCGTCGGTGAAGGCCGAGCTGGCCGCCGCCACGGAGACGTTCCGGTTCTACGCGTCGGTGGCGGCTGCGCCGTCCGGGCGAACCGGCACGCTGGGCGGCTCGCTCACCCACTACTCGCTGAAGCAGCCGGTCGGCGTGTGCGCGCAGATCGTGCCGTGGAACTACCCGCTGATGATGGCCGCCTGGAAGCTGGCGCCGGCGCTCGCCGCGGGCTGCACGACCGTGCTCAAGCCCGACCCGCGCACGCCGCTCTCGGCGCTGTGGCTGGCCGAGCTGGCCGTCGAGGTCGGGTTCCCCGCCGGTGTCGTGAACGTGCTGCCCGCGCCGGGCACGCCTGTCGGGAGCCACCTCGTGTCCCACCCGGGCGTCGACAAGGTCGCGTTCACCGGCTCGACGGCGACCGGCGGCGAGATCATGCGCCTCTGCGCCGACCCGATCAAGCGCGTCACGCTGGAGCTGGGCGGCAAGAGCCCGAGCATCCTCTTCGCCGACGCGGACCTCGACGAGGCGATCCCGGCCTCCGTCTGGTCGATCTACTACTCCGCCGGCCAGAGCTGCGAGGCCCGCTCGCGCCTGCTGGTCGAGGCGTCCGTCTACGACGAGGTCGTGTCGCGGTTCGCAGAGGCGGCCGGACGGCTCAAGGTCGGCGACCCGCTGGACGCCGAGACGCACATGGGCTCGCTCATCGACGCCGGGCACCGCGACCGGGTGCAGGGGTACGTCGAGCGGGCCGGCGCAGAGGGATCCGAGATCGTGCTCGGCGGTGAGGTGCCCGACGGCCCCGGCGCCTTCTACCCGGCGACGGTCGTCGCGAACGCCGCCGCCGGCTCCGAGGCGGCCCAGGAGGAGATCTTCGGCCCCGTCGTCACCGTGACGCCGTTCGCGGACGAGCGAGAGGCGGTCGCGATCGCAAACGGGGTCCGCTACGGGCTCATGGCGACGGTCTGGACCGGCGATCCCAACCGGGCGCAGCGCCTGGCCCGCCGGATCGACGCCGGCACGATCGGCCTCAACATGCCGTATACCGCCTTCCCGGGAGTCGCGTTCGGCGGCTTCAAGCAGTCGGGCTTCGGCCGCGAGCTGTCGGCCGGCGCGCTCGAGGAGTATCTCGAGGAGAAGTCGGTCATCGTCGCCGCCGGGAACCGGCCCTCGAACCCGTTCGGCCTGTAGGCTGCCGCCGTGGTCGTCGTCATGGTCACCTACGACGAGGTGCCCGATCCGGACCGCTACGCCGAGCACGCCGAGCTGTGCCGCAGGGTGCCGGGGGGCGAGTTCTCGCACGGGCCGGTGTTCGGCAGCCCGATGGGCGAGCCGGCTTTCGCGTACGCCGCCGAGTGGCGCTTCCCCGATATGGAGGCGTTCAAGGCCGCGACCCGCACGCCGGAGTTCGCCGCGACCGGGAGCGACGCGGCCGAGATGGGGATCGCGTTCCGGGTGCACTTCTGCGATCTGACGTGACGGAGCCGACGCACCCCACCCCGCGCGACCCGGCGGAGCTCGGCTTCGAGACGATCGTCTACGCCAAGGAGCCGCCGCGGGCCACGATCACGCTCAACCGGCCGGAGGTCCTGAACGCGTTCGACTTCCGGATGCTGCGCGAGATCGCCCGGGCCTGCGAGGACGCATCGTGGGACGACGCGATCAGGGTCGTCGTCGTGACGGGCACGGGCCGCGCGTTCTGCGTCGGCGCCGACCTGAAGAGCTGGCAGGCCGACTACCTCGGCCGCCCCGGCGAGTACTGGAAGTGGTTCGGCGCGTTCAAGGACGCCCACGACCGGATGCGCGAGATCGGCAAGCCCACGGTGGCGCGCATCAACGGGATCTGCGTCGGCGGAGGGAACGAGCTCCAGATGGCGTGCGACCTGGCCGTGATGGTCGACGACGCGTTCATCCGCCACGTCGGCCCCGAGCACGGCTCCGTCCCGGCCGGCGGCGCCACCCAGTGGCTGCCGGTCATCGTCGGCGACCGCCGGGCACGCGAGATCCTGATGCTGTGCGAGGAGATCCCGGCGGCCAAGGCCGCGGAGTGGGGGCTCGTGAACCGGGCCGTTCCTGCGGCGGAGCTCGACCGCACGGTCGACGAGCTGGTCGAGTCGCTGGCCCGGAAGCTGCCGCAGACGATCCGCTACACCAAGCACCAGCTCAACTTCTGGCGCGACCTGGCCTGGCACCAGACCGTCGGGCACGCCCGCGACTGGCTGGCGCTCTCGATGGCCACCGACGAGCCGGCCGAGGCGGTGCGCGGGTTCCTGGACCGGCGCTCGTGAGCCTCGTCCTGGTCGAGCGCGACGCGCCGATCGCCGTCGTCCGCCTGAACCGGCCCGAGGCCCGAAACGCGCTCTCCGACGCGCTCATGGACGAGCTCGTCGCCGCGCTTTCGCGAGCTCGACGCCGACGGCGAGATCCGCTGCATCGTCCTGGCGGGCGACGAGCGGGCGTTCGCGGCGGGCGCCGACATCGCCGAGCTGGCGGCCGCCACGGCGGTCGAGCTCTACCAGGCCCCGCGGGTCGCGCGCTGGGATGCGATCCGAAAGCTCCAGACACCGCTCGTCGCGGCGGTCTCGGGCTGGTGCCTGGGCGGCGGCTGCGAGCTCGCGATGACCTGCGACCTGATCGTCGCCTCCGACACGGCCCGCTTCGGCCAGCCGGAGACCGGCCTCGGGATCATCCCCGGCGCGGGCGGGACGCAGAGGCTGGCGCGGGCGGTCGGCAAGGCGCTGGCCATGGACATGGTGCTGACCGGGCGCGTCCTGACCGCGCATGAGGCGCTCGCGGCCGGGCTGGTCGCCCGGGTGGTGGCGCGGGAGGCGTGGCTCGAGGAGGCCCGCCGGGTCGCCGGCGAGATCGCCGTCCGCGCGCCCGTCGCCCAACGGCTGGCGCGGGAGGCCGTCGACCGGGCGTTCGAGACCGGGCTCGACTCCGGGCTCGACTTCGAGCGCAAGGCGCTCTACCTGGCGTTCGCGTCGGAGGACGCCCGCGAGGGCCTCGCCGCGTTCGTCGAGAAGCGGAGGCCCGAGTGGAAGTCGAAGTAGCCCGCGAGGGCGGCGTCCTCACGATCACGCTCAACCGGCCCGACAAGCTGAACGCGTTCGACGACGCGATGCACGCCGGATTCCGCGACGCGCTCAAGGCCGCCCGCGACCGCGAGGTGCGCGCGGTCGTCCTGACCGGCGCCGGACGCGGCTTCTGCGTGGGCCAGGACCTGGCGTCGTTCACGGGCGGCCGCGACGTGGGGTCGCTCCTGCGCGACACCTACCATCCGAACATCCGGGCGCTGCGGGCGCTCGAGAAGCCGGTCATCGCCGCCGTAAACGGTGCTGCCGCCGGCGCGGGCCTGTCGCTCGCGATGGCGTGCGACGTGCGCATCGCGGCCGACTCGGCGTCGTTCGTGCCGGCGTTCGTGAACGTCGGGCTCGTGCCCGACTCCGGCGGCTCGCATTTCCTGACCCGGATCCTGGGGCCGGCCCGCGCGTCGGAGTGGATGCTCTCCGGCCGCCGCCTGGCCGCCGACGAGGCCCTGGCATGGGGCCTCGTCTCGGAGGTTGTGCCGGCCGCCGACCTGCCCGCTCGCGCGGCGGAGCAGGCGGCGACCCTTGCCGCGATGGCGACCGGCGCCATCGCGATGCACAAGCGCCTCTTCGACCTTGCTGCGCGAACCACCCTCGACGAACAGCTGGAGCTCGAAGCCCAGATGCAGTCGGCCGCTGCCCGATCGGACGAATTCGCCGAGGGTGTCGCAGCGTTTCGCGAGAAGCGCCCGCCGCGCTTCGGCGGCGGCTAACCCGCTGTTACTTCGCCCCGACCAAGACGGCCTTGGTGCGGCGCATGGCGCGCCTGGTGCTCCGCGGCGCCGGCCGCCCCTCCCAGTCGACGCTCGGCCCGTGCCAGCTCGAGAACTGGATGTCGGCGATCAGCCGATCGAGTGCCTTGATGTCTGCGCTGTTCATCTGATTCAGCCCCCTTGTGAATCGTTGCCCTCGCTCTAAGTAACGGCAGGCCCCAGGTTCGGATCAAGGCTGGGACGGAAACCTTGACAGACCGCGAACAATTGGCCGGCGCGGCGGCTCGCGCGGCTCGCGAAACCGGCACTCCGTCGCGCATGTCGTAGACTCCGGCGATCGTGGCAGACGATACGGACGGGCCGGTTCCGATCGCACCAACCGAACTGCGGACATTCCTGATCGCGGATGTGCGCGGCTATACGCGGTTTACGAAGGAGCAGGGCGACGAGGCGGCGTCGGACCTGGCGGCGTCGTTCGCCGAGATCGTCCGAGGCACGGTTCCGGAGTTCGCGGGCGAGCTGCTGGAGCTACGCGGCGATGAGGCGCTGTGCGTGTTCGGGTCGGCGCGGCAGGCGCTGCGGGCGGCGGTGGAGCTTCAGCGGCGCCTGCGCACGCCGTCGAGCGAGGACGGAGCCGTCTTCCCGGTGGGGGTCGGGGTGGGGCTGGATGCGGGCGAGGCGGTGCCGACCGAGGGCGGCTATCGGGGCGGTGCGCTGAACCTCGCCGCGAGGCTGTGCTCGGTCGCGGCCCCGGGTCAGGTTCTGGCCAGCGAGACGGTTGTCAATCTCTCGCAACGCGTCGATGGCGTGCAGTTCTCGGCCGCGCGGACGCGCCGGTTCAAGGGGATCGAGGCGCCGGTGCGGCTGGTCGAGGTCATCTCGGAGACGCCGCTCCCCGCGGTTCCGGTCGTGCCGGCGCCGAAGCGGCGGCGGTCGTCGACGGCATGGATGGTCGCGGGTGTGGCGCTTGCGGTGGCCGTGGTGTCCGCGATCGGCGTCATCTTCGTGAGAGGCGGCGAAGCGTCGTCGGTCGGGTTGGCCAGCAACTCGTTCAGCCTGGTTTCGTCAGGCGGGAGCGCCAGTACGCCGGTGGACTTGGGCGAGGCGCCGGTCGGGGTGGCCGTCGACGGGAAGGTCGTCTGGCTCCCGCGCTATTCGGACGACACCGTCCTCTCCGTGGACACTGCCACCGACCGGACGCAGGTGGTCAATGTCGGCGACGGGCCGGATGCGGTCGCCGTGGGTGAGGGCAGCGTGTGGGTGGCGAACTCGGGCGACGGCACCGTGTCGGAGGTGGCCGACGGCAAGGCGGTCGGCGATCCGATCTATGTGGGGAACGGCCCCTCGGGAATCGCAGTCGGTGAGGGAGCCGTGTGGGTCGCGCTCAGCGTCGACGGCGCGGTCGCGAAGATCGACCCGGACACGGGCCGGCTCGTAGGCACGTTCCCTGCTCGGGACCAATCCCACGCGAGTCGCGGTCAAGTTCGGCAAGGTGTGGGTCACGAACGAGTCGGTCGGGACGGTGACGCCGATCGATCCGGCCACCGGTACCGCGGCTACGCCGATCGCGGTCGGCCACGGACCCAACGGCATCGCCACCGGAGCCGACGCGGTGTGGGTGACCAATAGCCTGGACGGGTCGGTCTCGCGGATCGACCCCGGCACACTCGTGGTGGCCACGTTCCCGACTCGAGCCGACGATACGCAGGGCGTGGCGGTGGTCGGCGACGCCGTCTGGGTGGCAGCCCGCGGCTCCGCGAAGATCGTCCGCCTCGATGCCAAGACGGGCCAGATCAAGCCGAGCCTGGCGGTGGGTGCCAATCCGCAGGATCTGGCAGCGCTAGGCGACGGCGCGGCGATCACCACCACGACATCCCCCGAGGAGCACCGTGGCGGGACGTTGACTATCGCGCTCGCCGTACCGCCGCCCGACGGGATGGTGCCAACGACCGACCCCCAAAGCGTTGAGGCGGCTCGTCCTCAACTGGTGGACAAGCTCACGATGACGAACGACGGCCTCGTCGACTTCAAACGAGTCGCCGGTCCCGACGGCGGGACGGTGGTCGCCGATCTGGCTTCGGCGCTTCCGACGCCCACCGACGGTGGACTCACGTACGCATTCCAGCTGCGACGGGGGCTCAGATACTCAACCGGAAGGCCGGTGCGCGCGAGCGACATCCGCCACGGCATCGAGCGATCGTACTCGGTCAATGCCGCGTACCTGCTCAAGTATCACCCACCCCCGACGTCAGACCTCTTCGACGCGATCGTCGGCGCACCGGAATGCATGGCGTCTCCGAGGTCGTGCCACCTGAACCGCGGAGTCGTGGTGGACGACAAGACTGGGACGATCACGTTTCATCTGCGGCACCCCGATCCCGACTTCCTCGCGAAGCTGGCGACGCCGGCCGCGTTTGCGGTGCCCGGCAACATCCCGCGAACCGACTCCGGTCTTCATCCAGTGCCCGCCACCGGCCCGTACATGATCACCCACTACAGAACCAGGCACGCCGTCCTCGAACGCAACCCGAACTTCCACGAGTGGTCGCACGACGCGCAACCGGACGGATATCCGGATCGCATCGTCTGGCGTTTCTCCAACACACCCCGCCAGGCCATCTCCGCAGTCGAGCACGGCACCGCCGACTGGCTCTACTACGCGACTGTCAACAAGCAGCAGATCCATGAGATCCAGACCAACGATGCCGCTCAGACCCACCCATCCGCGTATCCCGGCACGACCTTGCTCACCATTGCACCGAACTCGCCGTTGGGACGCGATCGCCGCGCGCGGCGGGCGATCGCGTACGCCGTCGACCGCCCGAAGCTCGCCGGCATCCTGGGCGGCGGCATCGCCCTGGTCCAAGTGCGATCGACGTGCCAGATGATCCCGCCCAACTTCCCCGGGTATCGACCCTACTGCCCATACACCCACGAGCCTGCCCGCGCCCAGAACCTCGCACGTGGCTCGCCGAGCCACGGCAAACCGGTTTCGGTCTTCTCCTACACCGGCGCCGGCGCCGGCTACCTGATCGAGCTTCTGAACACCCTCGGGTTTCGGGCGCGGCTCGTGCCGGCAACAGCAGAAGGGGAGCCGATCTACGAACCGGACGTCGTGCTGGTGTCGTGGGCCGCTGACTATGTTGCCGCCGAGGACTTCATCCTCCAGATTCAGCCTGGACTCATCACCCCGGGCGAACTGAGGGCCGCCCGGGCAAACCAGAGCGAAGGCCAGTATCAGGGCACGCGGGCCTGGGTGGCGATCGATCGACGCGTCACAGACTCGGCGCGTCTCATCCTGATCGGCGGGAGCATCAGCCTCGGGTTCACATCCAAACGCGTCGGCAACTACCAATTCGCGCCGGTGCCCGGGAACGCCCCCATCGTCGACCGGATGTGGGTGCGCTGAATCCCGTCAGATGGTCTTGAACTGCTCGAACGGCTGCTTGCAGGCGTCGCAGTAACGGATCGAGCGGCAGGGCGTCGGCCCGAAGAGGTTCTCGAGGTGGGTCTCGGCCGACCCGCAGTACGGGCAGCGAAACGCGCGTTGCCTGAAGCTGCACGAGCGTCGGGCTCGCCGGCGGCGCGCGGGAGGGGTGGGGCGAAACCGGCCTCGCGCAGCTTGGCGCGTCCCTCCGGCGTGATCCGGTCGGTGCTCCACGAGTCGTCGAGGACGACGCGGACGTCCGGCGTGCCGCCCAGGCCGCGCACGGCATCGGCCATGCGATCGCGCATCGCCTCCAGGGCCGGACAGCCCAGGAACGTAGGCGTGAACTCGATCGTGACCCGGTCGCCGTCGACGGCCACGTCGCGGACGACGCCCAGGTCGACCAGCGAGATCACGGGGATCTCGGGGTCGGGCACCTCGGCGAGCGCCGCCCACACCTGCTCGGCCGTCACCACTGCGCCCCCGGCACCGACCGGCGCACCATCGTCATCTCGTCCCAGAGCGGCTCGAGCTCGGCGGTGTGCGTCCCGCGGCTGTGCTCGGCGGCCGGCTCGCCCGCGGCGTCGAACCACGGCAGGCGCGCGGCGACGCGGTCGCGGAACCGCTGCCTTAGCGGCCCGTCGAGCACGCCAAGCGCGTAGAGCCAGGTCGCCTCGAGGGCCCCACCGAGCCGGGCCCGCTCCTCGCCGCCCGCCAGCCGGTCAACCCACATGTCGGCGTGCAGGCGGTGGTAGGCCTCCTCCCGCTGGATCTTGCGCGCCAGCCCCGCCAGCTCGGGCCAGTCCGACGCCGCCAGATCCTCGATGCGCACCGCGTCGGCGGTCTCGTAGAGCCAGTGGCGCGCGATCGTGTCTGCCCAGTCGAGCCGGTGGAGCTCCACGAGCGGGCAGCAGCGGTAGTCGGCGGGCTGCCGGTCGAACGCCAGCGCGTCGGCGTCGCCGCCCGTCTCGCGCGCGGCCAGCTCGTAGAGCGCGCGGGCGTGGCCGATCTCGTTCTGGGCGATCGACGAGAAGGCCACGTCCTCCTCGAGCGACGGCGCGATGCCGGTCCACTCCGAGTCGCGCCAGCCGAGGATCAGCTCGTCGTCGGCGGCCGCCAGGAGGGCGTCAGTCCGGCTGAGTGCCCGCGCGCTCACGCGCCTCCCTGAGCCGCGACTTCAGCGAGTAGCCGTCGACGCGGCGGTAGTTGCGCTCGAACTCGTCGACGAACTCGTCCACCGTGCGCACCTCGGCACGGGGGACGAGCCACAGCGCGCGCGACTCGTTGCGGCGACCGTAGAGCTCGTGCGCATAGGCCCGCGCGAACGCCTCGTCCGCCGCCTCGAGCGACCCGGCATGGGCGAAGGCGGCGCCCTCGCGCTCCTGCCGGAAGACCTCCCAGATCATGCGGCGTCGGCGAGCACCGCGCGCCGCACCCAGGCGTTCGCGTCGCGCATCCGCCGGCGCAGCTCGAGCCGGTCCGCGCTTGCCGGCCCGTGCCCGGAGACGACCTGGCGCAGCTCGTCCCAGTCCGGCTCGGTGTAGAGCCAGCGGCCCTCGCCCTCGTCGTAGCGCAGCGCGGGGTCGGGGATCTCGAGGCCGAGCTCGCGGATCTGGGGCACGTAGCCGTCGAGGAACTCCTGGCGCAGCGACTCGTTGTCCTTCGTCTTTATCCGGTATTGGAGCACGAGGTCGCTCTCCGGCGGCATCCGGGTGCCGTGGAACTGCATGATCGGCCCCCACCAGCGGATGACGGCCTCCTGCACCAGCTCGCGCTGCTCCTGGGTGCCGTTCATCATCGCCAGGATGACGTCGCGGCCGTGGAGGATGTGGAACGACTCCTCCCAGCAGATCTTCTTCATGATCCTCGCGTACGGCGCGTAGGAGCACTTGAGAAGCGCTTTCTGCGACACGATCGCGGCCGCGTCGATGAGCCAGGCGATGACGCCGACGTCTCCCCACGTGCGGGTTGGGTAATGGAACACGTTGTGGAACTTCGCCCGCCCCTCGAGCAGGTCGTCGAGCAGCTGCTCGCGCGGCGCGCCCAGGTCCTCGCAGACGCGGTAGATGAGCTGGGCGTGGCCGACCTCGTCCTGCACCTTCGCCGTCAGCGCCAGCTTGCGCTGGAGCGTCGGCGCGCGCAGGATCCAGTCGCGCTCGGGCAGGACGCCCATCAGCTCGGAGTTCCCGTGCATGGCGATGAACTTGACCAGGAGCACGCGGTATTCGTCGGGCATCGGGTCGCCCGCCTCGACGACCCCTCCCGACTGGACGTGCTCGAGGAACGCAGCCTCGCTGGTCACGAGCTACATCGTAGTCTCGGACTACGATGCGGGCCAGCATGCGCGTCGAGCCCTCGCCGGCCATGCCCGAGCTGCGTCGCGTGATCGGCGACGGCGACGGGCACCCGGACGGCGAGGTGGAGGGCCTCGACGACGCCGGCCTCCTCGCGCTTCACCGCTCGATGGTGCTGCTTCGCACCTACGACGAGCGCTCGGTCACCTACCACCGCCAGGGCCGGATCGGCACCTACGCCATCTACTGGGGCACCGAGGCGATCCAGGCCGGGTCAGTGCACGCGCTCGAGGACGGCGACTGGGTGTTCCCGTCCTACCGCGAGTCGGCCATCGGGCTCCTGCGCGGCATGGCGCCGGCGACGATCCTGGCGTGGTGGCGCGGCCACCCGGCCGGGTGGTGGGACCCGCGCGAGCGCCATGTCGCCTCGATCTGCGTGCCCATCGCCACACACGTCCCGCATGCCGCCGGGCTCGCGTGGGGGCTTCGCCTGCGCGGCGAGCGCGGCTGCGCGGTCTGTTACTTCGGCGACGGCGCGACCTCGGAGGGCGCCTTCCACGAGGGCGCGAACTTCGCGGCCGTGATGCACGCGCCGCTCGTGCTCATGTGCAACAACAACCAGTGGGCGATCTCGACGCCGCTCGAGGCCCAGACGCGGGCCGCGACGCTGGCCGACAAGGCGGCCGGCTACGGCATGCCGGGCGTCCGCGTCGACGGCGGCGACGTGCTCGCGGTCTACGACGCGACCCGCCAGGCGGTAGAGCGCGCGCGGGCGGGGGAGGGGCCGACGCTCGTCGAGGCCGTCACCTACAGGATGGCGCCGCACGCCACGGCCGACGACCCGTCGCTCTACATCGACGAGGCGCGGGTCGAGGAGGAGCGCCGAAACGAATGCCTGGCCCGCTACGAGGGCTACCTGCGCCGCCGCGGGCTCCTCACCGACGAGCTGGCCGAGGCCGCGCGGGCGGAGGCGCTTGCGGCGATGCGCGAGGGGATCGCCGCGGCGGAGGCGCTGCCGGCGCCCGACCCGGCGCTCGTCTTCGACACCGCCTACGCCGATCCGCCGCCGGAGCTCATGGCCGAGCGCGCGGAGCTCCTGCGCCTCCTCGCCGAGGACGGCCCGTGAAGACGCTCGTCGAGGCCGTGAACGACGGCCTGCACACCGAGATGGAGCGCGACCCGTCGGTCATGGTGATGGGCGAGGACGTGGGCACGCTGGGCGGCGTCTTCCGGGCGACCGCGGGCCTGCGGGAGCGGTTCGGGAGCGACCGCTGCGTCGACACGCCGCTTGCCGAGGCCGGCATCCTGGGGACGGCGGTGGGCCTCGCGATGGCGGGGTTCCGGCCGGTGTGCGAGATGCAGTACGACGCGTTCTCCTACCCGTGCCTCGACCAGCTCATCTGCCACGTCGGCCGCTACCGCTGGCGCACCGGTGGGGCGATGGAGTTCCCGATCACCGTGCGGATGCCCTACGGTGGCCGCGTGCGCGCGCCTGAGCTGCACGACGACTCGCCGGAGGCCTACTACGTCCACACGCCCGGGATCAAGGTGGCGATCCCCTCGACGCCGGCCGACGCCAAGGGCCTGATCGCGGCCGCGATCCGCGACGCCGACCCGGTCGTCGTGCTCGAGCCGAAGCTGATCTACCGCACGGCCCGCGGCGAGGTGCCCGAGGGCGAGCACGTCGTGCCGCTGGGGAAGGCGCGGGTGGCGCGGACCGGCTCGGACGTGACGCTCGTGGCCTACGGCGCCATGGTGGCGGTTGCGGAGGCGGCCGCCGAGCGCGCCGACGCTTCGGTCGAGGTGCTCGACCTGCGGTCGCTGAAGCCGCTCGACGAGGGCGCGCTGCTCGAGTCGGTGGGGAAGACCGGCCGGGCGGTCGTCGTCGCCGAGGCGCCGCGCGTGGCGGGCTTCGCGGCCGAGGTGGCGGCCGTCCTGGCCGAGAAGGCGATCCTCGACCTGCGCGCGCCGATCGTGCGCGTCACCGGCTACGACGTGCCGTATCCGTACTGGACGATCGAGGACGCCTACCTGCCCTCCCCGGGGCGCGTGCTCGCGGCAATTGGCAAGGTCATGGCGTTCTAAATGGCGTACGAGTTCCGCATGCCCGACCTGGGCGAGGGGGTGGCCGAGGGGGAGATCGTTCGCTGGCTGGTCGCCCCCGGCCAGGAGGTGGCCGAGGACGACCTGCTCGTCGAGATCCAGACTGACAAAGCGACCGTCGAGGTGCCCTCGCCGGCGTCCGGCGTCGTGAGCCGCATACTGGCCGAGGAGGGCGCGGTCGTCCCGGTCGGCGACCTGCTCGTCGTGATCGGTGCGGAGGATGCGTTACCAGGTAACACCCCTCACGGCCGTGACAAAGTCGGCGCAAAGTCGTGTGCAGGCGACGCCGGCGGTGCGCCGGCTGGCTGCGGAGTTGGGCGTCGACCTCTCGGCGCTGGCCGGGGACGGGCTGGTGACCGAGGCCGCCGTGCGGGCCGCGGCGGGCGGGGCGGGCGGTGGGCGGCGCGAGCCGTTGCGCGGCGTACGGCGCGCCATCGCCGAGCACCTGAGCCGATCCCACCGCGAGGTGCCCGCCGTCACCGTCGTCGAGGAGTGCGACTTCACGCCACTCTCCGTACGCCGCGGCGAGCTCAGCTATCTGCCGTTCGTGCTCCAGGCGACGGCCGCAGCGCTCGGCCGCCATCCGGCGCTGAACGCGCGCCTGGAGCGCGACGAGATCGTCTACCTGGACGACGTCCACCTCGGGGTGGCGGTGCAGACCGAGGCGGGCCTGGTCGTCCCGGTCGTCCGCGACGCCGCGGCGAAGCCGGTCGAGCAGCTCGCGGCGGAGGTCGCCGAGCTGGGCGCCGCGGCCGCCGCCGGGACGCTCGCACCGGAGCAGCTGCGCGGCTCGACGTTCACCGTCTCGAGCGCCGGCCGGCTCGGCGGGCTCTTCGCGACGCCGCTCGTGAACCATCCGGAGGTCGCCATCCTCGGCCTCCACCGCATCGCCCCCCGGCCGGCGGTGATCGACGGCGCCATCCTCGTGCGCGAGATCGGCCTCGTCTCCTGCACGTTCGACCATCGCGTCGTCGACGGCGCGGTGGCGTCCGCCTTCCTGCTCGACGTCATCGCCGGGCTCGAGGGCCGCGAGGCTTAACGGCCGCGGCGGGGGCTGGGCCCCCGCCGCGTGGTGTGCTGCGTGTGAGCTCGCCGGCCTAGGTGAACCGGACGAAGCCCTTCTGGTCGACGCCGTGCACCTTGGTGAACGAGCCGCCGGCCATGACCTGGGCCTTGTTGCTGCGAATCGCGAACACGCCCTCGAGACTGTCCCCAATCGGGTTCCAGTTCGTGAGGTTGCCGGTCGCCTCGTTCAGCGCCAGGAACTTGCGCCGGCCGATTCCTCCACCGTTGCAGGTGAGCGGCGTACCGCTCCCGCCCGCATCGCAGTAGTTGTTGAAGTGGCCGCCGACGTAGACGAGGCCCTGGCGAAGCGTGATCGCCCGGACGTCGCCGTCGGTGAGCTTGTTCCACCGGACGTGGCTGGTCTTGAACGTGACCGCAGCCACGTGGCCGCCGTTGCCCGCGCCGCCGACGTACAGCGTCTTGCCGGCCAGCGCCAGCGTGAACACCGGGTAGTTCGGGTGATAGTGGAACTTCTTGGCGATCGCACCTGCACCGGCGGTCTTGATGGCCGCAAGGTGGTTCGCCGGCTTGCCGTTCATGTGGTCGAAGGCGCCGCCGACGTAGATCCGCTTGCCCGTCGCCGAGAGCTGGAAGGTGTAGACCTCGGAGCTGGCGTGGGGCGTCCAGGCGGCCAGCGCCGCCGAGGAGGACGCGGAGACGGCACCCAGCCGGTTCCGCGTATGGCCCTTGAGCGTCGTGAACGTGCCGCCGATGTAGACGCGCGTCCTGTTGGTGATGATGACGTCGACCTTGCCGTTCGTGTTGGCCTTCCACGGCCGCAGGGTGCTCGCGGTGGCGTTGATCGCTGCCACGTGGAGCCGGGTCGCGCCGTGCACCTTCGTGAAGTGGCCGCCGGCGTAGATGGTCTTGCCGTTCGGCTTGACCGCAAGCGCGTTCACGATGTCGTTCGCGCCCGGGTTCCATGGCTTCAGGGCACCGGTGTGCGACGTCGAGCGCCGCCAGGTGGTTGCGGGCGACGGCCGCGCCGCCTCCGGGCGGGATGACGTGCGTGAAGCTGCCGCCGATGTAGATCTTGCCGTTGGCGACGACGATGGCGTTCACCTTGCCATCGGTCTGCCATGAGTTGGCGGGCGCCTCGCCCACCAGCGCTGCCTGAGCAGGGGCGGCGGCCACCAAGAGCCCGGCCGCAGCCATAATCAATAGAACACGCCGCAAGTTTGCCTCCCGTGTTTTTCCGGTTACAACGAGCCTAAAGCGCTAGTTGGGAATGTCAACGATATCCGCGGACATTTCCCCACCCTCCCGGTAGGTCCGCCAGTGGCGGAACGCCGCCGCCGTGAGCTGTCCCTTGACCTGCGTCCGTGCGATCAGGTCGTCGATCTGCTCCGGCGTGAACCACTCCGGCGCGCCCAGGATGTCCGGGTCGTTGACAGCGTAGCTCGTCTGACGCAATTGCTCGCACACGTAGTTCAGCCGCAGGGACGTGCCGACCCGGTGGCCGTCGGGGTCGTGCTCGCGCACGAGTGAGACGCCGACCAGGATCGCGTCGCTCGCCGCGTAGCCCGTCTCCACCAGCAGGTTGCGGTTCACCGAGTGCTCCGGGAGCTGCACGCGGTCGTCCTCGTCCACGGGCTCCATCCAGCCCGTGGGGAAGTTCCAGCGCTCCTCGCCGTCGCGGTTCAGCTGGCGCACCATGAGGAGCTCGCCGCCGTGCTCGACGATCGCGCAGACGGTCGTCGCCAGGATCTTGGGATGGCCGACGCCCATCTGCGTCGCGAAGAACCCAGCCTCCCCGGCGGTCACGTGATCGCTCACAGCCCAAGGATACCGTCGCACCGCCGATCCACCAGACCTGGTGCCGGACCTGGTGTGGAGAACCCGATTTTCACAACAACTGGTTGACGGATTCCTAAATATCCCACAAAATGGATCCGCCGAACGATCGCGGTGGCGGCCGATCGGCATCGGGCCGGCTTCGGCCGGTGTGTGTGGGACCACAAGAGGGGGAATCACAGGATGTCCGTCAAGCGACTGGCATTGGTCGTCGTGGCCGTGGTTGGCGCGATCGCGGCAACCGCGTCACCCGCCTTCGCGCTCAGCGCGACGGCGGATACGACCTGGATGACGAACGGGAAAGTCCTCGCATTTGCGCAGAGCGGGAACACGCTCTACGTCGGCGGCAAGTTCGCCCAGGAGGTATCCGCCGACGGCTCGACCAAGATCAAGGTCAAGAGCCTCGGAAGCTACAACGCGACCACCGGCGACGGAATCGCCGGCTGGGGCCCGAAGATCACGAAGACCGGCAAGGCCGGCATGGTGCGCGCGCTCGCGGTCTCGGCCGACGGCTCGATGCTCTACGTCGGCGGGACGTTCGACGCGGTCGACGGGGTGACGGTGAAGAACTTTGCCGTCGTCTCGACGGCGGACGGCTCGCTTATCCCAGGGTTTCAGCACAAGTTCAACACGTCGGTCCACGTGATCAAGGCCACGCCGAGCCTGGTGTACGTCGGCGGGGCCTTCGCGACGGTCGACGGCCAGGCACGCGGCCGTCTCGCCGCCCTTGACGCGTCGACGGGCGCGCTCGACTCGACGTGGCTGCCGTCAGCAAACAGCACGGTGCGCTCGATGGCCCTCGCGCCCGACGGCACCACCATGTTCATCGGTGGCCACTTCTCGCAGATGGACGGCGTCTCGCGTCAGTCCGTCGCCCGGGTCGACCGGTCGTCGGGTGCCCTCGACCTGTGGGCGATCCCGGCCGGCGTCATCGCCGGGCCGCAGACCGCCTGGTCGGTTCTGCCGACGAGCACGCGGGTCTACGTCGGGTTTGGCCAGAAGCCGAACTACGCGGCCGCATTCCGGCTCGACAACGGCACGTCCGGCTCACAGGTGTGGCGGGTCAACACGGCCGGCAACGACGAGAGCCTCGCCATGTCTCCCGACGGCACCCGCCTCTTCATCGGCGGCCACATGGGGACCGCGGTGCTCCAGCAGTCGTTCTGCGGGCGGGCCGTCCACGGGCTCTATTCCGTGAACCCCGTGAACGGCGCCGTGTACTGCGACTGGTTCCCGGCCATCACCCCGTTCGGCTCCAACTACACCGGAGCCTGGGCAATGCTCTCGACGGGCACCGAGCTCTATGTCGGCGGCCTGATCGACGCCATCAACGGCGTCCCTCACGTCGGCATGGCGCGGTTCCCGCTGTAGCGACCACACACGAGCCCGTCCTCCGGATCCCCGGAGGGCGGGCTCACCCGTTTACCGGCCGAGCGGTCTCAGCATGACGACGGCCTGGTTCTCCTCGTTCCACCAGCCGACCGGGTCGAACACCGGCTCGAAGCCGCACCGGCGCCAGAACTCGCGCGTGCTGGCGTAGCCGTCCTGGACGCCCGGCTCGGGCGTGGCCTCCGAGAGCGTCGTCACGACCGCCCACCGGGCCCGCGCCTCATGCGCCGCGAGGAAGCCCTCGACGAGCCGGCGGCCGATGCCGCGCCGGCGCTCGGCGGCGTGGACCGCGAGCCAGGTGATCTCGGCCGCGGCCGCGTACCATGGCCGCCAGGTGATGAACCCGACCGGCCCGGCACCGGCCGTCGCGACAAGCCCGGCCTGCTCGCGGACCGCAGCCGCGCAGAGCTCGAGGCCGTGCTCGTCGCCGAAGTGGTACGGAAGCGACGCGACGATCGCGTCACAGGCCGGCGCGTCGCCGGGATCGAGACCGCGGATCGCCACGTCGCCGGATGCCGGTACGGCGTCGTTCACGCCGCACACGGTACCGTCAGGCGGCCTCGGTGAGCGGCTGCCCGCCCGCGAGCAGCACCTCGATGTCGGCGGCGGGCGCCGGCCGCGCGAACACGAACCCCTGGGCCAGGTCGCAGCCGAGCCGGCGCATCGCCAGGAGCTGATCGGCGGACTCGATGCCCTCGGCGATCGCGACGAGTCCGAGCGCGTGGGCGAGGCTGACCACGTTGGCGGTGATCGCCGCGTCCTTCGGGTCGACGCCGACGCCCTGCACGAAGGTGCGGTCGACCTTGATGACGTCGACCGGGAAGTGCCGGAGCTGGCCGAGCGACGAGAACCCGGTGCCGAAGTCGTCGACGGCGAGCCGCACGCCCCAGTCATGAAGCGATTGGAGCTCGGTGCGGGCGTGCTCGCTGGCGACGCCCTTGGCCACGATCGCGGTCTCGGTCACCTCGAGGCCCAGACGGTCGGGCGCCAGGTCGGCCAGGGCGAGCGCGTCGCGGACGAGCGCGGTCATCCCGCTTCCGACGAGCTGCCGCGGCGACACGTTCACCCAGGTGACGAACGGCTGCGGGAGCAGGCCGCGCCGTTGCCAGTCGGCGGTCTGCCGGCACGCCTCGCGCAGCACGAACTCGCCGAGCGGCAGGATGAGGCCCGTCGCCTCCGCGACGGGGATGAACTGCGAGGGCGGCACGGGCCCGCGGGACGGCGACGTCCAGCGCAGGAGCGCCTCGACGCCCACGATCTCGCCGGTGGCGAGGTCGACGTTGGGTTGGTAGTGGACGCGGAACTCACGCCGGTGAAGCGCCTGGCGCAGCTCGTGCTCGAGCCCCAGCGACTCGCCGAGCTCGCGGGCCAGCTCGTGCCGGAACGTCTCCACCCGGCCGCGGCCCGCCTCCTTGGCGGCGTACATCGCGACGTCCGCGCACCGGACCAGCTCGTCGGCGTCCTCGCCGTCGCGGGGATGGAGCGCGACGCCGATGCTCGCGCCGAGCGAGAGCTGGCGGCCGGCCACGTCGAGCGGCTCCGAGAGCCGGCTGAGGAGGCGCCGGGCGACCTCGACGGCCTGGTCCTCGCCGGCCCCGTCCAGGAGCAGGCCGAACTCGTCGCCGCCGAAGCGGGCGATGGTGTCGCCCGGCCGCAGCGCGTCCTCGAACCGGCGTGCGACGGCGCTCAGGAGCTCGTCGCCGGCATCGTGGCCGAGGCTGTCGTTCACCGCCTTGAAGCTGTCGAGGTCGACGACGAGCACCGAGAACGAGGCGCGTGTGCGGGCGGCGATCGCGAGCGCCTGGTCGAGCCGGTCGCGGAAGAGGGCCCGGTTCGCAACGCCGGTGAGGCCGTCGTGATAGGCCTGGTGGGTGAGCTCCTCCTCGAGCCGGACGCGCTCCGAGACGTCACGGGCGTTCATGACGACGCCGCGCACGTGGCGGTCTCCGCGCAGGTCGCTGACGTGTGCCTCCAGGTGGCGCCATTCCTCGAACTGGTTCGACATCCGGAAGACGAGCTGCGCGGGGCGGGCCCGGGTCGCGGCCATGCGGACCTCGTCCAGGTCGTCGGGGTGGACGAAGCGGGAATACCCGTCGTCGAGCATGTCGGCGGGCTTCGCGCCGGCGGTCGTCGTCACCGAGTCGGACACGTACCGGCAGCGGCCGTCGCCGAATACGAACACCAGGTCGGTCGAGGCCGACACCATGCTGCGGAAGTGCGCCGTGCGGCGGCGGGTCGCAGCCACCAGGGCGAGAGCCAGGAGCAGCGACACGGTGAGGCCGGCCACGCCGAGGCCGACCTGGATGACGATCAGCCCGCCCAGGCTGCGGTCGGCATTGCCGGCGATCGTGCGGGCGGTGTTGAGCGCGACGTTCGAGGTGAGGTCGGACAGGATCCGAAGCCGTGCGATCGGATCGGTCGTCGTGATGCGCTCGTGGGCGGTCTCGGCCGGCGGCATCGGCCTGCCGGCGAGGATCGCGCTGCCGGTGGCCGTCAGGTCGTGCACCAGCCGCCGCTCCTGCTCCAGCTCGCCGCGGACGGCGGCGTCGGAGGCGCCCGAGATCACGGTCTCATCGTCGTCGCCGTTCACCGCCGGCGCGAGCCCGCCGTCGAGCAGCGCGTCTGCGCTCTCGCGCAGGTCGGTCGCCGTGGTCGCCGGATCGGCGGCGGTGCCGGAGCGGACGAGGAGCACCTCCTTCACGTACCGCTCGGCGAGCGTCCGCTGGCGGGCGGCGATCTCGAGCACGGCGGCCCGGTGCTGCGACCGCGACGTCGCCCAGATCGACAGGCCCACCGTGACCGCCGACGAGAGCGCGAAGGTGGCGAGGATGGCCGCGATCGGCCGGCGGGCGGAGCCGGCGAACGGCGAGAAGGTCCGGCGGGCGCGCACGCTACGTCACCGTGAACATCGCGGACATGCCGCCGAGGTAGTGGCCGGCCATGTTGCAGAAGACCTCGTAGGTTCCCGGCCGCAGGTGCATGTCCAGCTCGCGGGTCGACCAGGCCGGGCCCGGCTCGAGCGTCCCCAGCGTGCGCGGCTCGAGACCCTCCTCGTCGACCGTCGCCGCGTCCGACCGTAGCGGCAGGCGCTGGCCCGAGGTGCGAACGACGATCAGCTCGTGCTGCTCCGGGCCGCGGTTTCGGACGACCAGGCGAACGTCGCCGGCTGGAATCCGCGCGGGGATGTGGATCTGGAAGTCCCGCTCGCTGACGTGGACCACGGTCGGCCCGGCTCCGCCGTGCCCGGCCGAGCATGCCGACGCCGCCAGCACGGCAAGCATCGGAGTCCAGAGGACACGAATGGGAGGCCGCCACCTCACACAGAAGGTGATCGGTACCGGCTGGGACGCGCTTTAGGACCCGGCGGACGCCCGCGCGGCCGCCTCCGCCGACGTGATGACCGGGACGATCTCGAACGTGGCCAGGTCGGACCATGCCGCGGTCCACTCGTCGAACAGGGCCGGGTCGTCGGTCTCCATGATCTGGAAGCAGCGATCGAGCCCCTCATCGATCCAGCTCTCGACGTACTCGAGGCCGGCCGGCGCCATCCGGCCCCGCTCGGCGAAGCGCTCATAGACCGGTCCCGGCCCGTGCGTGAACTGCTCGACAACCATGTAACGCATGCGCGGATGGTACGCCGCGACGAGCGCCCCTACGCCGGGAGAACGGTGAGGCCCACGTGCGACGGCGTCGACCCGCCCACCAGGACGCGCTGGTGGTTGACCGCCGTCTCGACCGCGAACCACGGGCTCTCCGCGGTGCCGGGGTGGGGGACGTACAGCGGGTAGTCGCTCGATGCGATCTGAAGCCGCAGCCGGTGACCCGCCGGGATCCGATGGCCCGTGTGGCCGAGGTAGACCTCGACCGAGGTCGATTCGCCGGGCCGCTCGACCAGCTGCTGACCGTAGAGCAGGATGTGCGACGCACCGTCCGGGGCGACGTCCACGAGCTTCACGTGCACGCACATGGAGGGGCCGTCGCTGCCCACCCACAGATGCGCCGCCACGCGGCCGGCGAGCGTCAGCGGGGCGGCGAGCGGCTCGCCCGTGAACACGACGACGTCGGGCCTCGCAGCGACCTCGCCCTCGTCCGGGTGCTCGAGCAGGAACGAGAAGGGGTCGACGATGGTGGAGGGGACGAGGTCGGCGGGATCGTGCACCCAGGCCGCCTCGGCCGGCCCGCCCGGCGCGGCCTCGAGGCCGCGCCGGAGCGGAGAGGTAGAGGCGCGTCTCAGAAGCTCCCGGCGGCGGCCAGGACGGCGATTCGCGCCAGCCGTCGTTTCCGAGGTGCCAGCGGACGCGCGGGGACGACGTGGAATCGGCCGTCCCCGCGAGGTGCGCGTCGAAGAAGTCGAGCGCCGGCTCGAGGTAGCGGGGCAGCATCCGCTCGAGCGCGCCGTCGTTCGTCGCGTGATCCTCGGACTCCGCGACGGGGACGTCCTCGAACCGGTAGTTCTCGTGATCTGTCGAGCCGGCGTGGAGGTACTGGTACGGCGCGGTCGCCGGGTTCGGCCATGAGCCGCTCGTAGTCGAGCATGTGCGGAGGTGTGATGTTGTCGAACCAGCCGACGCCGTGCAGGGTCGGGATCCGCAGGCGCTCGAACGGGTGGCCGCCGGAGTAGAGGTCGACCGGGGCCCGGCCGCGCTCCTCCGCCAGGATGCGGTCGAACGAGATCGAGCGCGACCCGATCGCCCGGAACCCCTCGTCGAAGAGCTCGCACAGCGGCCGGTGGCTCCAGTCGGGCGTCCAGTGGTGGGTGAGGGCGTCCGACCAGTACTGCGCCAGGTAGTGCGCGCCGTAGAGCGGCGTGACCCCGGCGAGCCAGCCGAACAGGTCGGCGACCGTCACCCGCGGCACGATCGCCTTGAGCGCCGGGTGCCCCGACGCCACGGCGGTCCACTGCGTGAAGCCGTAGTACGAGTCGCCCCACATCCCGATCGCGCCGCTGCACCACCCCTGGTGCGCGATCCACTCGAGCGTGTCGTAGCCGTCGTCGATCTCGTGGACGAACGCGTTCACCTCGCCGCCCGAGCGGAACTTGCCGCGCACGTCCTGAACGTGGAACGCGTAGCCGCGGGCGGTGAAGTGGCCGGCGATCTGCGGCATCCAGCAGTAGCGGCCGTTCTTGTCGTACGGGAGGCGGACGAGCACCGCCGGCCAGGGGCCCGTGCCGGCTGGCAGGTACACGTCGATGGCGAGCTCGACTCCGTCGCGCGTGGGGACCATGTGCTGCTCGGCGGAGGGATCGACCGGGCCCGGCCCGGTCGTCTCGAGGTCGACGCTCATCGGCGTCTAGCCTCTCACGACGTCTAGTGGCAGGGCGCGGAGCCGGAGTCGACCACCGAGCCGTCGACCGCGACGTACTTCCAGTCGTAGCTCGCGTCGTGCAGCCGGAGCTCCAGGATGCCGAAGCCGCTCTGGGTGAGCTCGACGTTCTGGTTGCCGGGGAGTGAGCCCTGGCTCTTGCCGCCGGTGCCGACGATGAACTGGCGGATCCCATGGGCTGCGTCCACCTGTCCGTCCGGGTCCTGGGGCGCGAACCGGGCGTAGGTGTGGATGTGCCCGTTCAGCACCACGTCCGCGCCGGCCGCCGAGAGCGTCTGCCAGAAGTAGCGGTAATCGGCGATGAGGTTGTTGCCGTTGTCGTAGGGCTCGTGCCAGTACGCGAGCGTGCACTGCTTCGTGCCGAGGTGGCTGCGCAGGAACTGGCCCTGGGGAGACGAGGCGTCACAGCCGCCGACGTCGCCGCACTCGCCGTTCAGCCCGATCATGTGCCACGCCCCGGCGTTCCAGGCCGTGTCGGCCTGGGCGTCCCCGGCGGCGGCGCCGAAGTAGCGGAAGTACCCGGCCGCCTCGGGCTCGCAGTCCGTGCCGCCGCTCGTCTGATACTCGTGGTTTCCGGGCACCGGATGGATCATGGAGAAGAATCGGCCCCACGAGGGGTCGAACGACTGCTGGAAGGGCTGATAGCCGCCGCAGCCGTACTGGAGATCGCCCAGGGCCAGGACGGCGGAGATCGACGGATCGGCGAGGATCAGGTCGGAGGTGGCCTTCTGTGCGCACGCCGTGGAGGTGCCGTTTCCGTTGTTGAAGCCGGCGTCGGTGGGGTCGCAGGCGATGTCGCCGGCGGCGGCGACGAGCACTCCACCGGAGGACGGCGTCGTCACGGTCACCCCACCCGACCGGCTCGATCGGCTGCCCGACGCGTCCACCGCGTCGACGCTGTAGGCGGCCGTCGTCCCGGCGCCGGTCGTGGCGGTGTAGTCGGTGCGCGAGCCGCCCACGACCGCGATCGGGACGCCGCGGCGGTAGATCGTGTACTGGGCGATGCCGTCGCCGTCGGTCACGGCCTTCCAGTCGAGCGCGACCTTCGTGTTGGATGTCGCGACGGCCGTCAGGCCTCCCGGGGGCGAGGGCGCGTGTCCATCGCCCGGCGGCGCCGTCAGCGAGACGTCGTCGATCTGGAAGCTGTCGCCGGCCTTGGACGGGGCCTTCTGGACGACCCGCAGCATCATCCGGTCGCCGGTGCGCTCGGCCCGGTAGTCGAGCTCGGGGAAGGCCCGCCAGTGGCGAGTGGCCCTGCGGCACGCCGAGCGGGAGGCGAGCGTGGACCCCGCGGGTGTGATCTCGAGCAGCTTCAGGCACACGGTCCACCCGGGCTTCCCCGAGCGGACGAACCCGCGGGCCCGGAAGAGGCCTCCAGCCACGGACGTCGCCCGGTTGAGCCCAGCGCGAGCTGCGTATGAGGGGTTACGCGGCCGGCGCGCGACGCGTGCGGCGTGGCCGCCCCTGCGGCCGTCGTTGCGCAGCGCCACGGTGGCGCCGTCGCCCGTCCATCCCGCGAGCGACCCGCCGTGGCGCTCGAAGTCGCCATTGGGCAGGAAGCTCGCCCAGGCCGGGGTCGCCCACGTCCCGGCCATGAGGACGAGAGCCAGAACGACGATGGCTCGAAACGCCCGCACCGGCTCCATCATCCGCGCGCTTCTCCGAATGTCAACCGTCCGCTCGAGGACGGAAGGAAGAATCTGGGATACTCGGCGGGCACGTCAACTCGAGGGATCCGGGGGGATCATGAACAGGAGCATGACCGTTCGCACGGCGATCATCGCCGCGATGGCACTCATCGGGCTCGCGCTGCCGGCCACGGCACAGGCGGCCAAGAACTGGGCGGTGGTTCAGGCCAACGGCACGTTCGTCCGCGGGAACGGCGTGACGACCGTCACTCATCCGAACACGGGCGTCTACATCGCAACGTTCGCCGCGGATGTGTCCGGGTGCGCGTACGTCGGGAACCCGGGAGATCCGTTCATCGGCGACGTCCCCACGTCGTCGACCATCACCGTCGCGCACCGCACGGGGAATCGCCACCAGCTCTACATCCAGGTGTGGAACCAGCAGACGGACGTTCTCGCCGACTTCCCGTTCCACCTCGTCGCGTACTGCGGGGCGACGTCGAAGTTCGCGGTCGTCGGCAAGGGCGGGGCGATCTCGCGCGGGAAGCACGCGCTCTCGGCGCACCGCATCACGAAGGGCGAGTACAGCGTGCACTTCGACAGCGACGTCTCGAACTGCGCGTTCCTGGCGACGATCGGCGCGACGGGAGCGACGCCCGTCGTGAACCCGGGCACGATCTCGGTGGCGAGCGGCAAGAAGCCGCACAACGTCTTCGTCACCACCGTCGGCCGCTCGGGCTCGGTGGCGAACTTCCCGTTCCACCTGGCGGCGAACTGCGGCACGACGCCGTTCCGGGCCGTCGTCAAGGCCGACGGCACGACCGCTCGCGGGCGCGGCACCACGTCGTCGCAGCACCTCGGCCCCGCCGGGGAGTACCAGGTCGCCTTCACCCAGGATGTGACCCAGTGCTCCTTCGTTGCGACCGTCGGCGGCCCCGGGACGGGGATCACGACGCTGCCGCTGACGATCACGACGGCGACGCGGATGGGCAACCCGAACGCCGCGTTCATCTGGATCAAGAAGACCGACGGGACCAACACCGACCACGGGTTCCATCTCCTGGCCCGTTGCTGAGCCTCAGGCCGCGCGTTCGCGGGCTGCGCGGATCGCCTCCGCCAGCCCGCGGATGCCCGGCTCGACCGCCGGCTCCGGCAGGTGGCCGTAGCCCAGCATGAGCGTCGGCGGCCCGTCGTCGACGCCGTAGTCCGACATCGCGGCGAGCGCGATCCGGCGAGACCGTGCTTCCTCCAGGATCGCCCGCTCGTCGTCGTCTGCGCGGAGCTCCACCGTCACGTGGAGTCCGGCCGCGATCCCGCGCACGGTCGCCTCGGGCAGCTCGCGGCCGAGAGCGTCGACGAGGGCGGAGCGGCGGGCGGCGTAGCGCAGCCGCATCCGCCGCCGGTGCCGGTCGAGGTGGCCCCGGGCCAGGAACTCCGCGAAGGCGAGCTGCTCGATCCGCCCGGTGCCGCGGTCGGCCAGGAGCTTCTCGGCTCGCACCTGCTCGACCAGCCGCGCCGGCACGACGAGCCAGCCCAGCCGTAGGGCCGGCGCCAGCGTCTTGGCGGTCGAGCCGGCGTAGACGACCCGGTCGGGCTCGAGGCCCTGGACGGCGCCGACCGCGGCCCGGTCGTAGCGGTACTCGGCGTCGTAGTCGTCCTCGACCGCGATCGCCTCGCGTGCGCGAAGCCAGGCCACAAGCTCGTTTCGCCGCTCGCTCGAGAGCACGGCGCCGGTGGGATGTTGGTGGGCGGGCGTGACCGCGACGGCGTCGACGCCGGCCGCCTCGAGCAGGTCGACGCGAATGCCCTCGCCGTCGACCGGCACCGGCACGGGCTCGAGCCCGCCGCGGCGCGCGATCATGGCGTACTCCGGGTCGGCCGGCGACTCGAGCCCGATCCGGCGCGCGCCCGACTCGGCCAGCGCTCTGCAGACGATCCCGAGCCCCTGGGTGTAGCCGGTCGTGACGACCACGGTCTCGGTGGTCGCGACGACACCGCGCACGCGGCCCAGGTAGTCGGCGAGGGCCGCGCGGAGCGTCTCGACGCCGCGCGGGTCGCCGTAGGCCAGGTCGGCGTCGGTGATCGACGTTGCCGCGCTGCGCAGGCAGCGGGCCCAGGCGGAGCGGGGGAAGGTCGTGACGTCGGGCATGCTGGGGCGGAAGTCGAACCGCACCTCGGCAGGGCGGGGTGGGCGAGCGGGCGGCGCGGGCGCGGCACCGACCGCCGGCTCGGCGACCTGCGGGCGGGCGCCCTGGCGGACGGTCAGGTAGCCCTCGGCCGTGAGCTGGCCGTACGCGTCTACGACGACCCGCCGAGAGATGCCGAGCTGGCGGGCGAGGTCGCGGGTCGAGGGGAGGGTCGTGCCGGCCCTGAGGGCGCCGTCGCGGATCCGGCGGCGGAGCTCTGCCTCGATCTGGGCGCCGAGCGTCCCGTGTGCGCCTCTCGACACGGAGAGCAGGAGCTCGACCGGCTGACTGGACTCGTTTTTCATGATGGAAGTGGATCTTGTTTCTGCACCAGTCAAGCCTAGCATGCGCGTATGCAGTCGATCCTCCACCACAGCCCGGCCCGCCGCCTCCTCGCGACCTCGACGCTCGCGCTCCTGCCGCAGGCCACCCTCAGCCTCGCGCTCCTCGTCCACGCCGCCCGCCTGACCGGCTCGGTGGCGGCCGCCGGCCTCGTGTCCGGCGTCTACGCCGCCGCGCTCGGCGTCGGCGGCCCGGTGGCCGGCCGGATCGCCGACCGCCGCGGCCAGACGGGCGTCCTCGTGCTCAGCACCTCGGGCGCGGTGTCGTTCCTCGTGGCGATCGCGCTCCTTCCCGCCGGGACCAGCGTGCCCGTCCTGGCCGCGCTCGCCGCCGCGCTCGGTGCGGCCACCCCGCCGGTTGCAGCCTGCCTGCGCGCGGCGCTCCCCGGCGCGCTCGCCGATCCGGCCGCACTGCGGACGGCCGTCGCGTTCCAGGCCACGCTGTCCGAGCTGGCCTGGATCACCGGCCCGCCGGTCGTCCTGGGGATCGCGGCGGCCGTCTCGACCCGCGCCGCGCTGCTCGCCGCCGCCGCCGGCGTGCTGGCCGGCACCGCCGCCTTCGCGCGCCAGCCGGCGTCGCGGGCCTGGCGGCCCTCGGCCGGGCCCGCGCGCCCGCGCGGCGGCGCGATGCGCGCGCCCGGCATGCGGACGCTCGTTGCGGTACTGGTCGCCGTCGGCGTCGTGTTCGGCGCCGTCGAGGTCGGGATCGCCACCGGCCAGGGCGCCGCGGCCGGGCCGCTTCTCGGGCTGTGGGGCGCCGGCTCGCTCCTCGGCGGCGCAGCGGCGACCCGATTCGGCGGCGGCGCCAGGACGGCGACCGGGCTGGCCGCGGTGCTGGCCGCGCTCGCGCTCGGGCATCTTGCGCTCGCGTTCGTGGCCGGGAGCACGGCGGGCCTCGGGCTCGTCCTCGTGGTCGCCGGCGCGGCCATCGCCCCGACGTACGCCACCGTGTATGCCATGGTCGACGGCGTCGCCCCGGCCGGCACCGTGACCGAGGCGTCAGCCTGGCTCGCGACCGCCGTCGCCGTGGGCGCGGCGCTCGGCTCGGCCGCCGCCGGCGCCGTCATCGCGCACGCCGGCCCGGTCGCGGCATACGGGCTCGCCGGGGTGGCCGGCGCCGCCGCCGTCACGATCGTGCTCGCCCGGGCGGGTACGCTCGGCGGATGCTCGGACAGCCACAGGTCGACGGCCTCGCCCGTCGCTACCGCCTCGGCGGCGGCGCTCGGCTGACGGGCCTCGTCGAGCGCGGCGAGCAGGGCCAGGTCGTCCAGCTCGCCACCGACCGCGGCATGTGGGCGGTCAAGCTCTCGTTCGACGGCGGTGAGGTCGAGCTGGACGGCGAGGACGCCGAGTTCCAGACCGCCGCCCGCGACGCCGGCGTCCCCGCGCCCGCCGTCATGCGAACCGCGGCCGGCGAGGTCTTCGCGGAGGTCGGCGACACGGGCGTGCGCGTCTACGAGTGGGTCGACATCCGGCCGCCCGACCGCATGCTCGACCCCGAGCGGGTCGGCGCGCTCGTCGCGGCCATGCACCGGGTGGAGCTCGCCGGGCGGCGGCCCGAGGATCCCTGGTACACCGACCCGGTCGGGGCGACGGGATGGGACGGGCTCCTCGCCGAGCTCGCGGCGGCCGGCGCGCCGTTCGCGGCGGACATGGAGGCGATTCGGGACGGCCTGGTGGCGCTGGAGGCGCTGATCGAGCCGGCCAGCGAGCTTCGCACCTGCCACCGCGACCTGTGGGCCGACAACGTCCGCGCGACCGGCCACGGCGGGATGTGCGTGATCGACTGGGAGAATTGCGGCCTCGCCGACCCCGGGCAGGAGCTCTCAGGCGTGCTCTTCGAGTTCTGGGGCGGCGACCCGGATCGCGCCCGGGCGCTTCACCGCGCGTATCGCCGCGCCGGTGGGCCGGGCCGCGTCGACCACCGCGGCAGCTTCTCGATGACCATCGCCCAGCTCGGCCACATCACCGAGATCTCGTGCCGGAACTGGCTCGATCCGGCGACGACCGCGGAGGAGCGCCGGCACCAGGAGGACCGCGTCGCCGAGTGCACCGGCGAGCCGCTCACGGTCGACGTCGTGGACGCGATTCTCGACGCCGTGGCTCCCTGACTACGTGGCCCCGAGCTGCGACAGGTCGCGGGCCAGCGACGTGCATTCGGCCCAGTCGGCGAGGACGTGCTCGTTCCGCTCTGCGAGGTAGCGGGCCAGCGCCTCGTCCTCGGTCGCGCGTCCGCTCAGCCAGTCCGCGATCGCCTCGGCGGCCATGACGGCGTGCCGGCCGGCGGTGTCCATGTCCGCGCCGGTCCACGGATCCTGGTGCACCGCGGCGTCGCCGACCAGGGCCCAGCCCGGCCCGGCGGGCGCCCGAACCCAGCTCGGCTCCGGCGGGCCGCCCGCCGGGCGGCCCACGGGCCGGGCTGCGATCCAGCGATCGGCGAGGCCGGGGTGGGCTCGGACGCGGCGGTCGAGCTCCGCGTCGGGCGCGGCGCGGAAGGCTGCGAAGTCCCTGCTCGGGGCGCTCACTCCGATGCAGGCCACGTCCGCCTCCGACGGGAAGACGTAGGCGATCTCGTCGCCGTTCAGCGCGAACTCGGCGGCGTCGGGGGGTTCGCCGCCGGGGCCGCGCCATCCGGAGACGTACCGGTAGTAGAGGGTGCGGAGGGCCTCGACCTCGTGCTCGACCGCGGGCGCCACCTCGCGCGCCACGAACGAGTGGCGGCCGTCTGCGCCGACGACCACGCGGCTTCGCACGTCCTGCTCCCCGTCGCCGTCTCGGAGCCGGGCGCCGACGACGCGCCCGTCCTCCCACAGGAGCCGCACGACCGTGGCGGGCTGGGCGAGGTCGACGCCCGGCGTTCGCGCGGCGCGGCGAAGCAGCAGGTCGTCGAGCGGGCCGCGCCGCACCGACAGGCTGAATCCAGCATCGCCCGGGCCCTGCGGCGGGCCTTCCTCGGGGCCGGGGGCTCCGAACCCGAAGCTCCACTCCCGCCGCAGCGGCGGGGGGCCGAGCGCGAGCACCTCGTCCAGGATCGACAGCCGGTCGAGCACGGCGACGAGGCCCTCGCCGCGGAAGAAGTGCGTCGAGATCGTCGGCCGGGGGAACCGGACGCGCTCGACGAGGAGCACGCGCTGCCCGTGCTCGCCCAGGATCGCTGCCGCCGTCGATCCGGCGACGCGCCCCCCGACCACGATCGCGTCGTAGCTGTGATCGCGATCACGCACGCGCAATCCGATCTCCGGGTTCGGCCGTAACGCCCTTCGTGCACCGCCGCCTTGCGGCACGGGAGCATCACCTTCCACATCACCAACCACGCGACGATCACGCACAACTTCCGGATCCGCGTGGGGACCGCCGGAACCGTGCTCGCGCGGTCCGTGAACCTGGCCCCGGGCCGCTCGACCAACATCACGGTCAAGCTGAGCGCGCGCTCCTACACGATCTTCTGCGGCATCCACCCGTCGCTGATGCACACGTCGTTCCGGGCGACCTGACCGCGCTACTGCACGGTCTGCACCGGGACCTCGAAGAACTCGACGGACGTGCGCCGCTCGGTGGCGCCGGGGCTCATCGCGTTCAGCGCCTCGTCGCCGCGGCGCATCGCCTCCTCGCTGTCGAAGAGCGTGATGCCGACGCCCTTCCCCGTCGAGCGGTCGACGAGCATCAGCATCTTGGCGCCCTCCAGACCGGCGGGCGTCTCGCCCTGCACCTCGGTCTTGACCATCTCGATGGCGCGGTCGACGTCGGCGGGATCGCTCTGGAACGTTGCGACGCGTGCGTACATGGTGGCCTCCTCGTGATCGTGGACTCCGCGCGATCGTACCGCGCTCCCCGTCGCGGTAACCCGCGGCGTCAGGCGAGCCGGGGGGCGGCGCGGCCCTCGTCGCGCTCGAGCGTCGCCCAGTCGCCGCGCACCGGGGTGAAGCACTCGATCGCGAGCGCGCCCTCGGGGCCGGCGGTCACCTCGTGCGGCACCTGGCTCAGGACCCGCCACGTGTCGCCCGGCGCGAGGTCGCGGGTCTCGTCGCCCACACGGAAGTGCATCGCGCCGCGGATGAGGACGCCCAACTGCTCGTTGTCGTGGTGGTGCTCGGGGACGTTGGCGCCCGGCTCCAGGTCGACGACGGCCAGAGTGGTGCGGTCGCCTTCGACGGCCTGGACCGTGACGCCGTCCCAGATCCGGATGTGCTCGAGCCGGTCAATCCCGCCGAAGGCGCTCATCGGCGCCACTCTACCGGCGCGCCTAGGATGGTGCCATGGCCTCCCGAGACGCCGCCTGCAGCTGTGGCCAGCTCCATCTGCGAGTGGAAGGAGATCCCGTCCGGATCTCGGTCTGCCACTGCCTCGCCTGCCAGCGCCGGACGGGGAGCGCCTTTGGCATGCAGGCCCGGTTCCCGGCCGAGAGGGTCGTGATCGCGGGCAACCACCGCACGTACGTCCGGCTTGCCGACGACGACGGCGAGGAGCGGGCGTTCCACTTCTGCCCGGAGTGCGGCGGGACGGTCTTCTACACCACCGGCGGCGCACCGGACCTGATCGCCGTTCCGGTGGGCTGCTTCGCCGACCCCTCGTTCCCGCCGCCCAGGGTCACGGTGTGGGAGTCGCGCCGGCATCCGTGGGTCGGGTTGCCCGACGACATCGAGCGCGACCCGACCTTGCAGACGCCTGCGGGTGAACAGGCGATCCCCGACGCGGACTAGATGATTGGTCGATAACTCCCGTGATGCTTGGGCGGCGAGAACCGAGTAGCGCAAGGACGCAGGGAGGGCCAATATCGGGTGATATTGGCCCGACCGAGGACGCAGCGATGCGAAGGTTCGCAGCCGCGAGCCCCGCCAACCGTGCCCACCCGCACAGTCATGCGTCCAGGCGCGCGGGAGTTATCGATCAATCATCTAGGAGCCGGCGGCGGCGATGCACTCCAGGCGATCGGCCACCTCGGCGACCGGGATGCGCGTGTCGATCTCGGCGGTAGAGCCGGCGCGCAGGAGCGGCTCGACCTCGCGGATGTCGTCGACGACGAGCCCTCGCTCGGCGTCGGACTTGCCGAAGTCGTTCGTGTCGCGGGTGGCGACGCGCTCGAGGAGCACGTCGGCCGGCGCGGTGAGCAGCACGATCGCGTCGAACCGGGGATAGAACCGCCCCTGGTTCGGGACGCAGCCCGAGAGGAAGAGCACGCCGTCGGCGTGCCCGGAGAGCAGGGCGTCCATCAGATCCTCGCGCCAGACGCGATCCGAGCCCCGGTCCGGGTCGGGCACCTCCTCGGCCCACTCGCCGTGGTCGGTGTCGACGACGCGGTGGCCGCGGCGCTCGAGCTCCGCGAGGACCGTCGACTTCCCGGCGCCGGACATGCCCGTGACGAACACGACCGTCACGGGCGGGCGTCAGGCAGGATCGCGGCCGCGGGCATCTGATCAGGCAGTCCGCAGCGCGTCGACCGGCGCCGTCTCGACCATACCCGACACGGCCCGCGCGAGGTCGTCGTCCGACGTGACGAACGCGTCAGCCTGGAGCTTCGTCAGGGCCACGTACTCGGCGTCGTACGTCGTCTCCCATCCCAGCTCGTCGGCGACCTTCCATGCCTGGCGCTGGAGCACCTTGTCTCCGAGGAACCGGACCTTCAGCGAGTTGATCCGTGTCACTCGCTCCATCCCCTCGGCCGCCGAGATCTCACCCCGCCGGGCAGCCGCGTAGAGCGCCGCCAACGCCTGTGAGCGAACGAGCGTCGGTGCGACGAGCTTGTGCGCGGCGGCAACCTCGATCTCGCCGGCGGAGATGCGAAGCAGCGTCCCACAATCCACCACGAACCGCGTCATGGCGGAGATGCTACCCCGGCAGAGGAGACCAGCCCCGACGGCTCGCGGGCGGCGCGGGGATGTCCTTCTACGTCTTCTGGCAGCCTCGCTCTCACGTTCGGCCTCTGCTGGAGTCTCGTGGTGTCGGTCGCGGCGCTCGCGACGCTCGTGCGGAAGTCGGATGGCGGTCAGCGTGCCCGAAGACGCTCCGAGCGAACACGGCGCCGCTGCTCGGCCTCGCACTGCGCATCCTTGCTGTGTGGCTGACGAACGCGTCCGAGGCCGCCGGGATCAGCCGCGCCCGATGATCTCGATTCGGTCGTCATCGAGAACCAGTACGTCAACGGATTGACGCCCTTGGGGGACCTCCATTCAGGAACGTCACGCCTCGCGGATCTTCCAGAAGCTGTCCTTGCGAACGATCTTCCCCTCGTCGCCGAACGTCCAGATGTCGCAGCCGCGGACATCGACCCGAGCCCCGTCGACGGTCGTTCCGCTGATCGTCCACTCCGAGACCCCACGGTTCCCGCAAGCGAAGTGGTCGTCGTCGCCATAGTGGACGTCCGGAATGCCTTCGAACCGCGCCGCGAGGCCGCGACGTACCTCGTCCTTCCCGACGAAACGTTGCCCCCAGCGCTCGGGCCCTCGCGGGGTTTCGAAGACGCAGTCCTCCGAGAAGTGCGACATGATCGCGTCGAGGTCATGCGCGTTGAAGCCGTTCAGCACGTCGCGAAGCGTTGTCGTGGTCACGACAGAGGACATGGCAACCTCCCCGCGGCTTGGTGCGTCAGCCGCGTCCGGTGATCTCAATCCTGTAGGAATCGAGGAACAGTACGCCGACGCATTGATTCGGTGGCGGTGAGCCCGTCCGGTCTCCCGTGCCGTGTCCAGGCGGTTTACACTCGGCACGGAGCGTGGTGGCCCATGCCTGCCGAGGAGGAGGTTCTTCCATGACCGATGCACGCGAGGCGCCGTTCAGTGCCGTGCGTCTTGCCGACGTCGTTCGGGCGACGGACATCGACCCAGACTATCCGGACGCCACTGACGGGGAAGGCGCGGTCGCGCGGAACTTCCATCTCGTCCGCCGTCACTTCGACATTCGCGCGTTCGGGGTAAACGGGATCACCGGGAACGCGGGCGATGAGATGGTGGAGCCGCACGACGAGCCCGACGACGAAGCCAATCTCACAGACGGCCATGAGGAGTTGTTCGCGGTGATGACCGGGCAGGCCGTCTTCACGGTGGATGAAGAAGACTTTGACGCCCCGGCCGGCACGCTGGTGTTCGTGCGCGACCCGGCTCTTATCCGAAGCGCGCGGGCGACCGTCGACGGCACTGCGGTCCTCGCTGTTGGAGGCCGCCCCGGGGTGCCATTCGAGATCTCCCGTTGGGAACGCGAATGGTTCCCCTGACCTCCTGAGCACGTCCGGAGCGGTGAGTAGGCCGACGGATTGACGAACCTCAATGCCGGGCTCTCGTGGACGACTCCGCGGACCGGGACCGTTCAGCCTCGCTCTATGAGCTCAATCCTGTAGGAATCGAGGAACAGTACGCCGACGGATTGACTCCGCTCCGCACAGCCGCGTCGCTACGGTAGCTGGTTGATGTCGAGCAGGAGGGTGCGGAGTTGGGCGAAGCGCCGCGGCCCGAGTTGCTGTGCCCATTCGGTCTCCATCTCGCCGACCGCCTCTCTGATGACGCCGATCGCGGAGGTGCCGCGCTTGGTAAGGGCGACGCGTTTGGCTCGCAGGTCGTGGGGATCCGCCTGTCGCTTGAGGTAGCCGAGGGTCTCGAGCTGCCCGAGCAGGTAGTTGAGGGCCTGCTTGGTGATACGCAGCCGAGCGGCCAGGTCGGATGGCCGCATCCCCTGCGGTCCCGGGTACTGGAAGACGATCAGGTGGGCTACGTCGAAGTCGGCAAAGCCGCGCTCGTGCAGGCGTTCAAGCATGCGCCGCTGCACCGTCTCCCAGGGAATGCGCAGGAGCGCGCCGATCAGCGGCGGACCGACGGGAGGCTCGCTATGGGTGGGCGAGGTCGTAAAAGAACTTGACGAATTGAGTTTGGTCATGATATCGTCAAGCTACTTTACCACCTTCGGAAGGGAAGGCAGCATGGGAACGAGCACGCACGAAGAGATCAAGGTCGGGCAGATGGCGATCCGCTTTCTGGTCGAAGGCGAGGCGTCGGGCGGAGCGGTTGCCGTCTTCGAGTTCGAGGTTCCGGTGGGCGCCAAGGTGGCAGCCCCGCACAGCCACGATGGCTACGAGGAAACGATCTATGGATTGGACGGGGTGCTCACATGGACGATCGATGGCGCACCGGTCGACATCGGGCCAGGCGAAGTGGTCCGCATCCCCCGCGGCGCGGTCCACCAGTTCGACAACACGCACGACATCGACGCCAAGGCGCTCGCGATCGTCACCCCCGGCATTCTCGGCCCCGACTTCTTCCGCGAGGTGGCGGCCGTACTCGACGCCGCGGCCGGTGGCCCGCCCGATCTTGGCGCGCTGGGCGAGGTCATGCGCCGACACGGGCTGACGCCAGCATGATCGTCCGGATCACCGATCAGGAGCCGATCTATCAGCGCGAGAAGGGCGGGGCCAGCATCGTCGTCGCTCGGGAGGACGTCACCCTCACCCACGCCTGGTGTGCAGCCGGCCAATGGGTGGCCGGCCCGCACCTTCACCACGAGCACACGGATGCGTTCTACGTCCTCGAGGGCGAACTGACCTTCGAGATCGGGTGCGAGGCCGAGACGATAACGATCGCCTCTGGCGGATTCGTCGCCGTGCCACCGAACGTGGCCCACTCGTTCGGAAACCACAGCGACCGCCCCGCGCGCTGGCTCACCATCCACGCGCACGACGGTGGCTTCGCCGCGTTCCTTCGCGGCGGCCGCGACGGCATCAAGATCGACTGGGACATCGCCGAGGCGCCGGCCGGCCGTGGACTACCTGCAGTCCAAGCGGTCGTCAGCCTCGCCCGATGATCTCGATCCGGTAGTCGTCCGGGTCGCGCACGAAGCAGAGCCGCGAGCCGCCGTCGCTGACCGTGTAGGGCGGCCGCTCGGGCTCGATGCCCTGGCCCTTCAGCGCCTCGAGGGTACCGTCGAGGTCGTCGACGCCGATCGCGATGTGGCCGTAGCCGGTGCCCGTCTCGTAGGTGCGGCCGTCGTGGTTGAAGGTGAGCTCGAGGACGTTGTCGCTCCCGGGCAGGCTGAAGAAGTAGTTGGTGGCCTCCTTCTCGCCGTCTCGGACGATGTCCATCTCGCGGCTGAACGTGAACCCGAGCGCCTCGTAGAACGCGCGGCTCTTCGGCGGGTCCGTGACCCGCACCATGGTGTGGAGGAACTGTGTCATGGCGGCCATTCTAGGCCCGGCCGCCTGGCCGCTCGGCGGCTACCAGTCGGCGAGGATGTTGTCCTCGGCCGAGCCGGCCTCGACGGCGGTCGTGAACGCCGACAGCTCCTCGGGCGCGATCGTGAAGACGTGCTCCGGCCCCGGGAAGGTGCGGCCGCGCACCTCGTCGGCGTACGCCTTCACGCCGTCGCGCATCGCATCGCCGATGTGGGCGAACTGCTTCACGAACTTCGGCTGGAAGCTCTCGGCGCCGTGCATGTCGAGCAGGTCGTGCAGCACGAGCACCTGCCCGTCGGTGCCGGCGCCCGAGCCGATGCCGATCGTCGGGATCGTGAGCCGCTTCGAGATCGCCGTCGCCACGGCTTCGGGCACGCACTCCATGACGATGCCGAAGCAACCGGCCGCCTGGAGCGCGATCGCGTCGTCGTAGAGCCGCTTGGCGTGGTGCCACTCGCGCCCCTGGGCCTTGTGCCCGCCCAGCTTGGTCGCCGTCTGCGGGGTGAGGCCGATGTGGCCCATCACAGGGATCCCAGCCGCGACGATGGCCGCCGCGCGGGCGATCGACGTACCCGACCCCTCGAGCTTCACGACGTCCGCGCCGGCGTCCTTCACGAACCGGCCGGCGTTTCGGACGGCATCCTCGTCGGACACCTGGTAGGACATGAACGGCAGGTCGCCGATCAGCATCGCATGCTCGCAGCCGCGGCTGACCGCGCGGGTGAGGATGACGAGCTCGTCCATCGTCGCGCGCACCGTGGAGATCGGGTCGTGGCCGAGCACGGTGTTGGCCGCGGAGTCGCCCACCAGCACCAGGTCGACGCCGGCCGAGTCGACGATCCGCGCCGTGGGCAGGTCGTACGCGGTGACCATCACGATCGGCGTGCCGGCGATCTTCAGCTCGCGCAGGTGGGGGAGCGTGACCTTCATCGACCCTCAATCCGCATGTTATCGATGAGGCGCGTCGATCCGAACCGGGCCGCCCCGATCACCAGCGCCCCGGGCCGAGGGTCGACCTCGGCGAACGTGTCCGCGTCCACCACAGCAAGGTAGTCCACGTCGCCCTCGATGAGGCCCGGGTCGCGCTCGGCGAGCGCACGGTGCAGGGAGGGCGCGCGGCGGCGCTCCTCGAGCGAGAGGTAGGCGTTTCGGGACGAGAGCGCGAGGCCGTCGGGCTCACGCACGGTCTCCACCGCCCGGATCTCGATGCCCAGGGCGAGGTCTGCGGCCATCCGCCGGATCACCGCCAGCTGCTGGGCGTCCTTCTGGCCGAAGTACGCGGCGTCCGGCCGCACCAGGTTGAACAGCTTCGCGACGACGGTAGCGACGCCGTCGAAGTGGCCCGGCCGGTGGGCGCCTTCGAAGATGCGTCCCAGCTCGCCCACCGACACCGTCGTCGCGAAGCCGTCCGGGTACATCTCGTCGACGGTTGGGGCGAACACGCGGTCGACGCCGTCCTCGGCGGCGATGGCGCGATCCCGCTCATCGTCGCGCGGGTAGCGGTCGAAGTCCTCGCCCGGCCCGAACTGGGCCGGGTTGACGAACAGGCTCATCACGACCTCGTCGCACTCGGCCCGGGCCCGGCGCAGAAGCGCGCGGTGGCCGTCGTGCAGCGCGCCCATGGTGGGGACGAGGCCGGTCGTCACAGCAGGTCGCGGACGGCCGCGGCCGAGCCCGGGTCGACGAGCGGCAGGGTCGCGCGGCCGAGCACCCGGTAGAGCGGCGCCAGCTCGGGGCCGACCGCCTCGAGGTGGGCGGCGACCGTCTCGGCGTCGCCGCGGGCGATGGGCCCGGTCGGGCTGCCGCCGGCGACCTCGACGGAGCGGTGCTGGAGCGGGGCAAGCACGCGGAGGGCGAGGTCGCGGTCGAGCCCCGTCCGCTCGAGCAGCTCGACCGCGGTCGCCGTGACGGCGACGAGGTAGTTCGAGGCGAACACCATGGCGGCGTGGTAGAGCACCTTCATGTCGTCGGCGAGCGGGAACGGCTCGAGGCCGAGGTCGCGGGCGAGGTCGGCCCCGACCTCCCAGTCGCCGGTGACGGCGGCGTAGGCGCCCTCGAGCTGGTCGGGGCCGCGATCGGCCCACACGGTCTGCACGGGGTGGACGCACGCCTTCGGGCCCGGCGCCGCATCGAGGGCGTGGATGCTCGTGGCGCCCGAGAAGTGGACGACGGCGGTCTCGGGAGCGAGCCGCGGCGCGAGGACGCGGCAGGCATCGGCGATGGCGCCGTCGGGGGTGGCGATGCAGACGAGGCGGACGCCGGCGAGCGGCACCTCAGCGCCGCGCCCGTAGGCGCGGACGCCCAGACGCGCGGCGACGACGCTGCCCACCCGACCCGTGCCGATGACCACGGTGTGGCTTTCCATGCGGCTCCGGCGGAGGTTACGCCCGGGGGTGAAAAATCGGTGCCAGGCACCGATTTTTCATGCCGGCCGAGCCGCTAGACTGGCCACATGCCCATCTACGAGTACCTGTGCGCCGACTGCACGGACACGTTCGAGGAGCTGGTCTCGGCGTCGAGCACCGCCGACGTGCACTGCCCGCAGTGCGGCGGCGCCACCGTGACGAAGCTCCTGTCCTCGTTTGCGACTCCGCGCCCGGTGGGCGCCACGGTCGGCGGCGGGGGCGGCGGCTGCTGCGGCGGAAGCTGCGGCTGCGGCCACTGATCAAGGTCGTCCGGGCCGCTTGCCAGAATGCGATCCGTGAGCGACGCACCCGCACGCGCGGCAGAGCTCGAGCGACTGGCGGACGAGTGGAGGAGCTGTGCCAAGTGCGCGCTCTCTGCGTCTCGCACCCAGGTGGTCGTGGGCGCCGGCGACCCCGATGCCGACCTGATGTTCGTCGGCGAGGCGCCCGGGTTCCACGAGGACAAGCAGGGCGCGCCGTTCGTCGGCCAGGCCGGGAAGGTGCTCGAGCGCCTGCTCGCGACGATCGGCCTCACCCGCCCGCAGGTCTACATCGCCAACGTGCTCAAGTGCCGCCCGCCGGGGAACCGCGACCCCCTGCCCGACGAGATCGAGGCCTGCGAGGCCCACCTGTTCGCCCAGGTCGAGCTGATCCGGCCGAAGGTGATCTGCACCCTCGGCAACTTCGCGACCAAGCTCCTCTCTGGCCAGCCGAACGGGATCACCCGCGTCCACGGCCGGCCGCAGCCGCGCAGGATCGGCGGCGTCGACGTCGTCCTCTACCCGATCTTCCATCCGGCGGCGGCGCTCTACACACCCGCGATGATGACGACGCTCGAGGGCGACTTCGCCCGGCTGCCGGAGCTCCTGGCCGGACCCGTCGAGGTGCCGGCTCCGGCGGCTGCCCGGGTGCCCGTCGCAGTCGGCGCGCCGCCCGAGACCGTCGCCGAGCCCGAGCCCGAGTACGCCCAGCTGGGCCTCTTCTGATCTCGCCGCCACCGAGCGGATCGCCGCTGCGGTCGCCGCGCACGTCGGGCCGCCCGACGTCGTCTACGTCGCGGGCGAGCTGGGCGCCGGCAAGACGGCGTTCGTGCGCGCCGCCTGCGCCGCCCTCGGGGTGACCGAGCCCGTCACGAGCCCCACCTTCACCGTCGGTCATCGCTATGCCGGCGCGGCATTTCCCGTCTCGCATCTCGACCTCTACCGCTCGGCGGGCGTCTCGCCCGAGGAATGGGCAGACCTCGAGCCGTACTTCGACGACAGCCTCAGCTTCGTGGAGTGGCCGGAGGCGGGTGCGGGTGTGCTGCCGCCTCCCCGCCTCGTCGTGGAACTGCGGTTGCAGGAGGCCGATGCTAGGCTGGTCTCGTTGCGAAGCGAACATCCGGGATTGCTCGCCGCGATTGCTGATTCTCTCGCTTGATACCGCCACCGACATCGCCACCGCGTGCGTCTGGCGAGATGGCGACGCGCTCGCCGAATCGGCCACCCGCGCCCGCTCGGTCGCGGCCCAGCGCATCCTCGCCGACATCGATCGCCTGATGGGCGAGGCGGGGGTCGAGCCGGGCGACTTCGACATGATCGTCGCGGGCACCGGGCCGGGCACCTTCACGGGCCTTCGCATCGGCCTGGCTGCGGCGCGCGCGCTCGGCTTCGCGCTCGGCATCCCGGTGAAGGGCGTCTCGACGCTCGACGCGCTCCTGGCGGGCGAGGGCGTCGAGGTGGCGTGCGTGGACGCCCGCCGCGGCGAGGTGTTCGCCGCGGGCGCCGCCCTCGAGCCCCAGGCGATCGCCCCGGAGGCGCTCGCCGCGACGCTTCCCGGCGGAGTCGTGTGCGCAGGCGACGGCGCGATCCGCTATCGCGACCGGCTGGCGGGGCTTGCGATCCCACCCGACGACTCGCCGCTCCACGTGCCGTGGGCCCGCCGGCACGCGGTGCTCGCCGGAACCGCCGGCCCGCCGGATCCGCTCTACCTGCGCGACCCGGACGCCGATCGTGCGCTCGCAGCGAGGGCCGCCTCATGATGACCGCCGTCGAGCTGCGGAGCCTTCGCACCTCGGATCTCGACCGCATCGAAGAGCTGGAGCGCGAGAGCTACCCAACCCCGTGGTCGCGCTCGATGTTCGCCGGCGAGCTGGCCAAGCCGAGCGGGATCTGCCTGGGCGCGTTCCAGGGCGCCGACATGCTGGGCTACCTCATCGTCGCCCGGTACGTCGACGCGTGGCACATCATGAACGTCGCCGTCGACCCGATCTGGCGCGGGCGCGGGGTCGCACGCACGCTGCTCGAGCGGCTGTTCGAGATCACCGTGGAGGATCCCGACCGCGGCTACACGCTCGAGGTGCGGGTCTCGAACGCCGTCGCCATCCAGCTGTACGAGTCGCTCGGCTTCGTGACGACCGGCGTGCGCCGCGGCTACTACACGGACAACCGCGAGGACGCGCTCATCATGTGGAAGGACGCGGAGCCGCCGGTGTGATCCTCGGGATCGAGACGTCGTGCGACGAGACCGCCGCGGCGGTCGTGTCGCGGGACGGCGCCGTCCTCTCGAGCGTCGTGAGCTCGCAGGCCGCCCTGCACGCGCCGTACGGCGGCGTCGTGCCCGAGGTGGCCTCGCGCCGGCACCTGGAGCTGATCGTGCCGGCCGTGGAGCGTGCGCTGGCCGACGCCGGCATCGGGCTCGAGGACCTCGAGGCGGTGGCCGTGACCGAGGGCCCCGGCCTGATCGGCGCGCTCCTCGTGGGCCTCTCGGCGGCGAAGGCGCTGGCGTTCGCGCGCCGTCTGCCGCTCGTGCCGGTCGACCACCTCCAGGGCCACGTGGCCGCGCTCTACCTGGAGCCCGACCCGGTCGAGCCGCCGTTCCTGGCGCTCCTGGCCTCCGGCGGGCACACGCTCCTGGCCGAGGTGCCGGAACGGGGGAGGATGACCGTGATCGGGCGCAGCCTGGACGACGCCGCCGGCGAGGCGTTCGACAAGGGCGCCCGCCTGCTCGGGCTCGGCTACCCCGGCGGCGCGGCGCTCGAGCGGCTCGCCGCCGAGGGCGACCCGGCGGCGCACCGCTTCCCGGCCGCGATGGTGGGAAAGCCCGGCCACGACTTCTCGTTCAGCGGCCTCAAGACCGCGCTCGCCCGGGCGGTGCGCGACGAGGCGGCGGCGCCGGCCGACCTGGCGGCGTCCTACCAGGCGGCGATCGTCCGCGCGCTCGTCGGGCGGGCGGCGGAGGCGGTCGAGGCGACCGGCGCCGGGACGCTGGCCGTCGTCGGCGGCGTGGCCCGAAACTCGGTGCTCCGCGCCGCGGCAGCACGCCGGTGCGACGAGCTCGGCGTCCGGCTCGCGCTGGCGCCGCCTGAGCTCTGCTCCGACAACGCCGCGATGATCGCGTCGGCGGCCCGGTATGCGCCGGCGCTGCCGTTCCCCGAGTATCTCTCCCGCGACGCCTACGCGACCGCCGCATGAGCGTCGAGGTGCGGATGATGGGCGCAGCCGGCTGCCACCTGTGCGACGAGGCCTACCAGGTGCTGGTGAAGGCCCGGGAGGAGCTCGGGTTCGAGCTCGTGCGGGTCGACATCTCCGGCGATCCGGCGCTCGAGGCGGAGTATCGCCAGCAGATCCCGGTCGTCTACGTGGCCGGCCGGCGGACGTTCACGTACTTCGTCGACCCGGCCGAGCTGCGCGACCGGGTCGAGGCCGCCACAAGCGCAGCCTGAAATTCCCTGCTCGTGGCGGTGTGACACCGCAGGAAAAGCCGCGGGGCTACACTGATCGTGACGTGTTACAAACCCCCGTCCCCAAGGAGGCCTCGTTGGCTTCGGACCGCCTGACTGTGGGCGTCGCGGCCCGCCTCTCGCGCTACCTGCAGGTGCTCACGCAGGCGAAGAAGCAGGGCCGGGACTCGATCTCCTCCCAGGAGATCGGCGAGTACACGAACATCAACGCGACGCAGATCCGGCGCGACCTCTCGGGCTTCGGGAAGTTCGGCAAGCGCGGGGTCGGCTACAACATCGACTTCCTGATCGGCGAGATCCGCAAGATCCTGCGGACGTCCGGCCAGCACAACATCGTCCTGATCGGCGCCGGCTCGCTGGGGCAGGCGATCTCGAAGTCGAGCATCTTCGCCGACCACGGCTTCAACATCGTCGGCATCTTCGACAACGACCCGGCCAAGGTCGGAACCGAATCGGGCGACGTCCGCATCAAGGACATGTCGGAGCTCGCGACCGCGATCCGCGACCGCAACGTCATCGTGGGCGTGCTCGCCGTCCCCGAGGAGGCCGCCCAGGAGGCCGCCGACCGGCTTGTGCGTGCGGGGGTGAAGATCATCTTCAACTACTCCGACGCGCTCATCGACACGCCGGCCGACGTCACCGTGCACCGCTCGAGCCCGGTCGTCGAGATCCTGCACGCGCTCTACTTCCACCTGACGTAGAGCTAACTGGCTCCACGCCCCCGCGCGCCTGGACATTTGTCACTGGCAGATCGGCTGTTGCGGTGGGGTTGCGGCTGCGAACGATCGCATCGCAGCGTTCTCGGTCGCTCGCGTGCAGAGCACGCGTCGCTCCCTGCGTCCTTGCGCTGCTCGGTTCTCGACGCCCAGGACATCACGGGGGCGTGGAACCACTCAGCTCGGCTTCGCGGACGCGGGTAGGTTCCAGGGCGTGCGGCTCGTCCTGTGGCACGGCTACCTGCTCGAGGGCACCGGCTCCAACATCTACACCCAGCACGTGGCGCGGGCGTGGGGCCGGCTCGGGCACGACGTCGTGCTCGTCTGCCAGGAGCCGCGGCCGGAGCGGTTCGCCCTGGGCCCGAACGTCGAGGTGGTCGTCCCCGACGTGGGCCCGCTCCTTCCGGTCTTCGTGCTCGACCGCTACGAGGGGATCGAGGCCCGCCACGTCGCCGACATGACGCCGGCCGAGCTCGACGGGTTCGTCGAGCGGAACGCCCGCGCCGTCGCCGATGCACACGGCGGCCGCGCCGATCTCGTGCTCGCAAACCACGTGCTCATGGGCGGCCCGGTCGCCGCCCGCGCGTGCGCCGGCGGGACCACCCACGCCGTCAAGATCCACGGCTCGGAGCTCGAGTACGCGATCCGCGGGCGGCCGCACCTGGCGACGGCCGCCGCCGAGTCGCTGGCGGGCGCCGCGGCGCTCTTCGCCGGGTCGGGCCACATCGTCGAGGTGACCGAGGAGCTGCTCGGAGGCGGCCTGCACGACCGCTTGCACGTCGTCCCGCCGGGGGTCGATACGGAGGCGTTCCGCCCCGACGGGGGCGACCTGGCCGCGCTCGTCGAGCTCCTGCGCGCCGACGCGGCGACGCCGCACCCGGGCCGCCCGCCCGAGCGCGCCCCCGACCCGGACGCCGGCGACCGGCTCGCCGGCGTCGGCCGGTTCGTCCTCTACTTCGGGAAGCTGATGCACCAGAAGGGCGTGCACCTGCTCCTCGAGGCCTGGAGCCGGCTCGGGCCGCGGTTTCCCGACACGACCCTCGTCGTGGTGGGGTTCGGCGATGCCAGGGCCGAGCTCGAGGCGGCCGCGCTCGGGCGCACCATCTTCACCGGCGCCATGGACCACGAGCATCTGCACCTGCTCGTCCCGCTCGCCGACGCGGTCGTCGTCCCGTCGGTGCTCCCGGAGGCGTTCGGGATGGTCGCCGCGGAGGCGGCTTCCTGCGGCGTCGTCCCGATCGTGGCGGGCCACTCCGGCCTGGCGGAGGTCGCCGCCGGGCTGGGGCCCAACGGGCGCACGTTCGATGGGACGGCGGCCGATCTCGAGGCCCGGCTCGGCGAGCTCCTCTCGCTCCCGCCCGGCGAGCGCAGCCGGATGGGCTTGGGCGCCCGCGCGGCAGTCCTGGAGCGGTGGAGCTGGGAGCGGATCGCCCGCCGCCTGCTCGAGGTCAGCCTGTCCTGAGCGCCCCATGAGGCTGCGCCGAAAGCCTTAAGCCCCCGGCGCTCGATGCCGATCCGTGCTCCGTGGCCCCCAGCCTCAAGAACAGCCTACGACGCCTCGTCCGGCGCGCCGCTCCCGGCGACGCGCCCCGGCTCAGCGACGACGTGCGCCTCGCCATGATCGCCGACACGCTCTTCGACGCCGTCTTCGTCCACGTCGACGGGTGGATCGTCGAGCTGAACCGGCCCTTCGAGGAGATGTTCGGGTACCCGCCCGCGGAGGCCGTCAAGCTGACCGTCTTCGACATCTTCGCGTCCGAGTACCACGACCTGGTCGTCGACCGGATTCAGGGCGAGAGCGCTGAGCGCTACGAGCTTGTCGGCGTCACCGCGACCGGCGAGGGACGGCACATGGAGGTGTGCGGCCGGACGATCCCCTACGGCGAGGGCACCGCCCGCATCGTGGCCGTACGTGACATCACCGAGCGGAAGCTGGCCGAGGAGCAGGTGGGGATGCTCGCGTTCCAGTATGCCGCCGACCTGACCACCGTCTCGGAGGTCGCCCGCCGGCTTCCGCGGACGGCCGACGCGCTCGGCGCCCGGGAGGCCATCTGCGAGGGCGCCCTCGCGGTCTGCGACGGGATGATCGCCGTTCTCATGGAGCCCGACGGCACCGGGCACCTGGTGTCGACCGCCGTCGCCGGCGCCGACGCCGCGCCGATGCAGGTGCCGATCGACGCGGAGGGGGCGGCCACCGCGCGGGTGTTCCTGAGCGGCGAGCCGTTCTTCGTCGCCGACCTCGCCGGCGACCAGGGGCTCTCGCGGCGGGTGGTCGACGAAACCGGTGCCGTCTCTGCGCTGTGGCAGCCGGTGCTCCAAAACGGAAGCGCGGTCGGGGTGCTCCTCGTCGCCTGGGACCGCGAGCTGGCGCACCTCTCCGACCGGGCGGCCGCCGTCGTGGGGCTCTTCGCCGCCGAGGCCGCCGTCGCCATCGAGCGGGCCGACGTCCTGGCCCGGCTCGACGAGCTGAACGGCACCCTGGCGCGGCAGGTGGAGGCCCTGCGTCTCTCGGATCAGGTGAAGTCCGACTTCGTGTCGAGCGTCTCGCACGAGCTGCGTACGCCGCTCGCGTCGATCCTCGGCTACCTCGAGATCCTGACCTCCGAGGAGGTGGGCGAGCTGACCGACCTCCAGACCGAGTTCCTGGACATCATCGAGACGAACTCCCACCGCCTGCTCACGCTGATCGACGACCTGCTGACGCTGGCCGGCCTCGAGAACGGCAAGCTCGCGATGCGGCTCGAGCCGTTCGACCTGAGCGAGCTCGTCTACGGAGGCGTTCAGGCGGAACGGCCGGCGCTGGCCGAGCGCGGCCTCGAGATCGACCTCCAGCTGCCCGCTTCACCGGTGCAGATCAACGCGGACACGCACCGCCTCGGGCAGGTGGTCGACAACCTCCTGGCCAACGCCATCAAGTTCACGCCCGCCGGCGGCCGGATCTCCGTTCGGCTCACCGAGGCGGAGGGCCTGGCGGAGCTGGTCGTCGAGGACTCCGGGATCGGCATCTCGCCGGATGACGTCGGCAACCTCTTCGAGCGGTTCTTCCGCGCCGGCAGCGCGACCGAGCAGGCGATCCCGGGCACAGGCCTGGGCCTCGCCATCTCGAAGGGGATCGTCGAGGCGCACGGCGGGGCGATCGCCGTGACGAGCGAGCTCGGCCACGGCTCGACGTTCACGGTGCTGCTGCCGACGTCAGCCTGAGCGCACGAGCCGGATCGTGAACCGGCTCCCCTCGCCCGGCCGGCTCTCCACGTCGATGGTGCCGTCCATGGCGTCGACCAGCCCCCGGGTGATGTAGAGGCCGAGCCCGATGCCCTGTTCGCGAACGCCGGCGGCGCCTGCCTGCGTGAAGGGCTCGAACAAGCTGGGCAGGAACTCGGCATCGATCCCCGAGCCGGAGTCGACGACGGAGATCTGCACGTGCTCGTCGTCGGCGGAGGCCTCGACCACGACGGGCGCTCCCGCGGGGGAGTGCTTGAAGGCGTTCCCGACCAGGTTGGTCAGGACCTGCTCCAGCCGCCCCTCGTCGGCGACGGCCGGCGGCATCTCCGCGGCGAGCTCGACGTCGACGCCGTGTCCGGCTGCCCGGAACGTCTCCTCGACCCGCGTGACGACGCGACGGACGTCGACGTCGACGAGCGCGACGCGGAGGCCGCCGAACTCGACCCGGGTGGCGTCGAGCAGGTCGTCGATCAGGACGCCGAGCCGCCTGCCCTGGTCGACGATCTGGTCGACCATCTCGCGCCGTCGCTCGGTCGTGGCGGTCTCGAGGCGGCGCCCGAGCAGCTCCGCCAGCCCAAGCAGCGCCGCGAGGGGCGTGCGAAGCTCGTGCGACACGGCGCCCAGGAAGGTGCTCTTCATGCGTGAGAGCTCCGAGAGGCGCTCCACCGTCTCGCGCTCACGGTCGAACCGCTGCGCGTTCTGGATCGCGACGGCCGCCGAGGCCGCAACCGTTGCGAGGAACATCGTGTGCCGGCGGGCCGCATCGCCGAGGACGAGCACACCCACCCGCCGTCCACCGGCCATGAGCGGCAGGACGTCGTCGGCCGGCGCCAGCTCATCCGTCGCGGCATCGGCCAGCGTGTCGGGGAACGCACGCGCGCCGAGGCGGGCCCGCAGCCCGTAGAAGGGACCGTCGTCCTCCGCAGGCAGGTACAGGGCAGCCTGGCGAGCGCCGGTGACGCGCGAGGCGGTGCGCAGGCATGCGTCCACGACGTTGTCGAGCTCGTCGGAGCCTGCGAGTGCCTCTGCGAGCGTGACGAGGCCGGAGAGCTCACTCGTGCGATCCGCCACGCTCGCTTCGAGCATCCGGTTCGCGCGCTGGAGCTCCCCGACCAGGGTGCGGTTCTCGCGCCGCAGCCGCGCCGTCTCGAGACCGGACCGGACGACTCGGACCAGCTCGGCGGGCGGCACCGGCTTGGTCAGGTAGCCGTCGACCTCCCACACGGCCGCGATCGCGTTCTCGAGGTTCGCATAGCCGGTGACAAGGAGGACGGTGAGATCGGCGTCACGGGCCTTCAGGAGCGACCCGAGCTCGACGCCGGGCCCGTCGGGGAGCCGCTGATCCACGAGCGCTACGCCCGGGATGAGGTGTGGTTGGCGGGCCTCGGCCTCCGCAGCGGACGACACGCCTTCGGCCGCGATCCCGGACATCTGGAGGATCTCGACCCACGTCTCGCGCATGTGCTCGTCGTCGTCGACGACGAGCACGCCGCCGGTCGTGAGCGCCGAGTCGGTGCCGTCGCGTTCCAGGAGGCTCACTACGCCGCCACGCCCGCCGCGTTCGCGACGAGTCCGAGGAGCTCGGGCACGCGGAACGGCTTGTTGACGACGGCGAACGCGTTCGCCTCGCGGGCCGCGCAGAGCTGCTCACGGTTGGCGTACGCCGTCATCAGGATGACGTGCGGCGGCGGGTCGCCGAGCTCGCGCAGCACCGACACGCCGTCGCGGCCCGGCATGCGGATGTCCATGACGACGACGTCGAAGCGCATGCGCCGCAGCGCGTCCATGGCAGCGTCCCCGTCGGCCGCCGCCTCGACGGCGTAGCCGCACTGCGCGAAGATGTCGACGAGCGTCTCGCGCATGCCGAGCTCGTCGTCGGCGATCAGGACGTCGACGCCGTTCATGGCGCCACCGCGGGGATCCGCACGCTTGGGATCGTGACCGAGAACGTCGTTCCCTCGCCGACCGCCGACTCGGCCGCGATCGTCCCGCCGTGGGCATCCACGATCCGCTTCGAGACGGCCAGCCCGAGCCCGATCCCCTTCGCCTTGCGCGTGTAGAAGGCGTCGAAGACGTGGTTTCGGGTGTCGTCGTCCATCCCCGAACCCGTATCGGAGACCCGGACGGAGAAGCGGTTATCGTCGGCGTCGGCCTGGAGCGTGAGCACGCCCCCGTCGGCCATCGCTTCGTAGCCGTTCGAGATCAGGTTCAGGAGCACCTGGCGCAGCTGCTGCCGGTCGCCGGTCACCGGCGGGAGGTCGTCGAGCCCGACCCGGACGACCTCGATCCCCGGCGGCGGCGGCGCCACCGACAGCGACTCCTCCACGAGGTCGGCGAGGTCGAAGGCATCCACGAGCGGCTCGCGGTCTCGGGCGAAGTCGAGCATGCTCTCGACGATGACCACCATCGCGCCGATCTCGCGCTCCGCGGTGTCGAGATTCCGCGTCACCCGGCCGTCCTGGCTCTCGGGGAGCGCCGTGCGGACGAGGTAGAGCGCGTTCGTGAGCACGCCGAGCGGGTTGCGGAGCTCGTGGCCGACGGTGGCGGCGACCTGGCCGATCGTCGCCAGCCGCTCCTGGAACACGAGCCGGGCCTGCGTGTCCTCGAGCGTGCGCATGGACGCCTCGAGCTCGGCCGTCCGCTCGGCGACGAGCCGCAGCGCGTAGTCGCGCCGGCGCTGCAGCATGACGATCGTCCCGATCGCGACCGCAGCGCTCGTCAGGCCGACGCCGAGGATGATCCACGGAACGGCGTTCGCGAACGATCCGACGAGCGGCTCTCGCGCGCTTGCAACCAGCGTCCACGTCCGCCCGCCGACGCTGATCCGGCTCAACGCCACGTCGCCGTGAAGCGGCGCCGGGGCGGTGGCCAGAGCCAGCTGCTGCGCGTCGGGGCGCGCCCCGGCGTAGAGCGCGACATCGAGCTCGTGGAACGGCCGCGAGCGGGTGACCGGCGCGCTCGCGGCGGCCGCCGGGTCGATCGGCAGCTGGAGGTAGATCGCCGACCCCGGCCGCGTGACCGGGGGCCCGAGCGCGAACCCGATGAAGCTTGCGCCGGCAGCCGGGTGGAAGATCGGCGTCGACACGACGCCGGGTGTCGTCTGCGCCTTGAGCGCCACGCCGGCAGGCGCGCCGGTGAGCGTCTGGCCCTTGGACAGCGCGAGCCCGGAGGCCGAGACGATCTTGAAGCCGCTGCCGCGGCGCTCGACGAAGGCGACGCTCTCGGTCGGCGCGGCGGCGGTCACGGCCCGGGCCTCGCGCAGGAACTCCGGCGACGTCGGGCCGGCCAGCGTCGCCGCGACGCCGAGCGGCCGCAGTGAGGCCGGGAGCTCGGCGACGGCCGACTGCAGGAGCAGGCCGACCTCCCCGGTGCGCTCCTGGAGGAGCCGGTGGTTCTGGTTGGCGACGTTGTGCCGGACGGTGAAGAAGCCCGCCGCCACCGCGCCCACCAGGACGACCGCGACGACCGCTGGGAGCAGGCGGCCACGCGCCGACCGCTGCCCATCGGCTCCGGAACTGTCCGTCATTCCGACTGGAAAGGGCGCATCGTGTCTTCTCCGCCTCGAGGCCGCCGGGGCCACCTGACCCCACCTCGTCGCCTACGAAGGCTACGGCGAACACCACTGTCTCGCTCTCCCCAAAATGCGGTATCGGGGTATCGTCCGCCGCCGTGGGGGAGACGCCCAAGATCGCCGATCCGCTCGAGGCGCTCGACGCCGCGCGGGCCCTCTTCGACTCGGCCGAGGACTTCACCGTCGGCGTGGAGGAGGAGTTCGCGATCCTCGATCCGGAGACGCTCGACATGACGGCCGGCTTCGAGCGGATCGACGAGGCGGGCCGCAGCGGGCCGCTCGCCGGGATGGTCGCGGGCGAGCTGATCCGTTCCGAGGTCGAGGTGCGCACGGGCCGGTGCGAGACGTTCCCCGAGGCGGCCGACGCCATGGCCCGCCGGCGGCTCGACCTCCTCGACGTGGCCGAGCGGATCGGCTACGCGCTGGCGGCGACGGGCACGCATCCCTTCGCCCGCTGGCAGGACCAGGCCGTGATCGACACCCCGCACTACCACCTGGTCGAGTCGACCCTGCGCTACGTGGCCTGGAGGAACAACACGTTCGGCATCCACGTCCACACCGGCATCCGCGGCGCCGACCGGGCGGTCGCCGTGTCGAGCGCGCTCCGCAGCGTGCTGCCCGAGCTCCTGGCGGCGTCGTGCAGCTCGCCCTGGCTGGAGGATCGCCACACCCACCTTCACTCCACGCGCACGCAGATCTTCACGAGGTTCTTCCCGCGGTGCGGGGTCCCCGATTCGCTCGCGGACTGGGGCGAGTACGCGGAGTTCGTGCGGTTCCTCATCTCCACCCGCTCGATCCGCGAGCACACCGAGATCTGGTGGAGCGTCCGACCGCACCAGGCGTTCCCGACCGTCGAGGTGCGGATCTGCGACGCCCAGCCCGAGTTCGGCCGAGCGGTCGCGCTGGCGGGGCTCATGACCGCGCTCACGGCGCACTACGCTCGTGCGTATGACGAGGGCCGGCCGCTCCCGGCGCACCCGCACCGGCTGATCGAGGAGAACTTCTGGCGTGCGATCCGATGGGGCATGGCCGGCGAGCTGATCGACCTCGACACCGGCGTCGTGATGCCGGCCCGGGAGCGCATCGCGGCGCTCGTCGAGGAGGTGTCCGAGGTCGCGGCCGAGCTTGGGATCGCCCGCTATCTGGACGTCCTTCAGGAGCCGACCGCCGCCGAGCTCTACGTGGCCCGGCTGGAGGAGGGCGAGTCGGTGCGTGACGTGTGGCCCCATGCGGTCGCGCGCACGCGCGAGTCCGTCGCCGAGTGGCTGGCGGTCAGGGAAGGAGAGATCCGATGAGCGAGGACGAGGCCCGGGCGGCGCAGGCAGCGGCCGCCGACTACCTGAAGCGCGTCCCGATCGGGGACGTCGTGATCTCGACCGTGCAGACGCTGATCGAGCTGGGCTATCGCCGCACCGGGCTCGTCCAGGGCGCCGCCGACGAGCGTGACCTGCCGCAGACCGAGGTCGCGATCGAGGCCCTCCGGGCGCTCGTCCCGGTGCTCGAGCGGCTGCTCGACGCGGGGTCGGTGACGGCGGTGCGGGGCGAGATCGCCCAGCTCCAGCTCGCCTACGCACGGGCCGGCGAAGGCCAGCCCGCCGAGGCGCCGGCCGAGGGCGCGGCGCCCGAGCCGGAGGCGCCCGGGATGGACGTCCCGCGGCCCAAGATCTGGACACCCAGGGGTGACGTATGAGCGCCGCCGCGGAGATCGGAGTGTTCGGCGGCTCGGGCTTCTACAACTTCCTGGACGACGCCGAGGAGGTGGGCGTCGACACGCCGTACGGGGCGCCGTCCGACCGGATCGTGATCGGGACGGTGCACGGCCGCCGCGTCGCCTTCCTGCCGCGGCACGGCCGCCGCCATCACCTGCCGCCGCACCGCATCCCCTACCGGGCCAACCTGTGGGCGATGCGCGAGCTGGGCGTGCGCCGCATCATCGGGCCGTGCGCGTCAGGAAGCCTCTCGGCGGACATCCCGCCCGGCGCCTTCGTGGTCTGCGACCAGTTCGTCGACCGCACGTCGGGCCGCAAGCACACGTTCTACGACGGCCCGATCACGACCCATGTCTCGGCGGCCGACCCGTACTGCCCGGACCTGCGCCGGATCCTGCTCGAGACCGGGCGCGAGCAGGGGATCGACATCCGCGACGGCGGGACGGTCGTCGTCATCCAGGGCCCGCGCTTCTCGACGCGGGCCGAGTCGAAGTGGTTCAGCTCGCTGGGCTGGGAGGTCATCAACATGACCGCCTATCCGGAGGGCTGGCTGGCCCGCGAGCTGGAGCTCTGCTACGCCAACGTCTCGCTCGTCACCGACTACGACGTCGGCCTCGAGGGCGACGCGTCGGCCGGTCCGGTGAGCCACGGGGCGGTGATGCAGGTCTTCGCCGAGAACAACGAGCGCCTGCGGGAGCTGCTCTTTGCGGCGATTCCGAAGATCGGGCCGCAGCCCGAGGACATCTGCGCGACGGCCCTCTCGGGGGCGCGCGCATAGCGGCACGAACCACCCTATTAACCCGGCTTGGGAAAACCGAGGGCGCTGTTACAATCCCCCGGTTCCCGACCGTCCTCCGCGACCCTCCAAGGAGCCTCTGACGTGAGTTCACTGGCCAGCCATGCTGTGCTCATCTCCCTGATCTGCGGCGTTGCCGCCGTCGTCTACGGCCTGGCGCTGACCCGCTGGGTGCTTGCCCAGTCCGCGGGTACCGACCGCATGCGCGAGATCGCCGCCGCAATCCAGGAGGGGGCGGCCGCCTACCTCAAACGCCAGTACACGACGATCGCGGTCGTCGCCGTCGTCGTGTTCCTGGCGATCGGCATCGCCGGCTTCTGGACGGACGACCTGGGGTGGAAGGTGGCGATCGGGTTCATGATCGGCGCGGTCCTCTCGGCGCTCACCGGCTTCATCGGGATGAACGTGGCCGTTCGCTCCAACGTGCGCACCGCCGAGGCCGCGAAGTCGGGAATGAGCCCGGCGCTCTCGATCGCGTTCAAGGGCGGCACCGTCACCGGCATCCTCGTCGTCGGCCTGGGCCTGCTCGGCGTCGGCGGGTACTTCGGCATCCTCATGCTGAACGGCGACAGCGACCTCGAGGCGACCAAGGCTCTCGTCGGGCTCGCGTTCGGCGGCTCGCTCATCTCGGTGTTCGCGCGCCTCGGCGGCGGCATCTTCACGAAGGGCGCCGACGTCGGCGCCGACCTGGTCGGCAAGATCGAGGCCGGGATCCCCGAGGACGATCCCCGCAACGCGGCGGTCATCGCCGACAACGTGGGCGACAACGTCGGCGACGACGCCGGCATGGCGGCCGACCTCTTCGAGACCTACGCCGTCACGGTCGTGGCGTCGATGTTCCTGGGCGCGCTCTTCGGCAACGCCGATGCGGTGCGGCTGCCGCTCCTGCTCGCGGCCTTCTCGATCCCCGCGTCGATCATCGGCACGTTCATGGTCAGGCTGCCCAGGTCGGGCAGCGTCATCAACGCGCTCTACATCGGCGTCATCGTCTCCGCGGTGCTCTCGGCGATCATCTACATCCCGGTCATCTCGAACAGCGCCGACGGGTTCGGGTCGTTCACCGACGGCGCCAGCTCGACCGACCTCTACTGGTGCGCGCTGATCGGCCTCGTCATCACGGCGCTGATCGTCGCCATCACCGAGTACTACACCGGCACCCGCTTCGGGCCGGTGCAGCGCATCTCGGAGCAGTCGCTCACGGGCCACGCGACGAACATCATCGCCGGGCTTGCCGTCGGCATGCAGGCCACCGCCCTCCCGGTCCTCGTGATCGCGGCGGGGACCGTCGCCTCGTTCCATCTGGCCGGGATCTACGGGATCGCGATCGCCGTCACGGCGATGCTCTCGATGGCGGGCATGGTCGTGGCCCTCGACGCGTTCGGCCCGATCACTGACAACGCCGGCGGGATCGCCGAGATGGCCGACCTTCCCCACGAGGTGCGCGACAAGGTGACCGACCCGCTCGACGCGGTCGGCAACACCACCAAGGCAGTCACCAAGGGCTACGCGATCGGCTCGGCCGGTCTCGCCGCGCTCGTCCTGTTCCAGTCCTACAACGACGAGCTCGGCAAGAAGGTCGGCCACCCGATCACGTTCCAGATCAACGACCCGGCCGTCCTGGCCGGGCTCCTGATCGGCGGCCTCATGCCGTTCCTCTTCGCGTCGCTTGCCATGGACGCCGTCGGTCGGGCCGGCGGCGCCGTCGTGCAGGAGGTGCGGCGCCAGTTCCGCGAGATCCCCGGGATCATGGAGGGCACCGCCAAGCCGGACTACGCGCGGTGCGTCGACCTGGTCACGCGGGCCGCGATCCGCGAGATGCAGCTGCCGGCGCTGATCCCGGTCGTCATCCCGATCGTCGTGGGCCTGATCTCCTACTACGCCCTCGGCGGCCTCCTGGTGGGCACGATCGTCACCGGCATCTTCCTGGCCATTTCGATGACCTCGGGCGGCGGAGCGTGGGACAACGCCAAGAAGCTGATCGAGGACGGCGCGCACGGCGGCAAGGGATCCGACGCGCACGCGGCATCGATCACCGGCGACACGGTCGGCGACCCCTACAAGGACACGGCGGGGCCGGCGATCAACCCGATGATCAAGATCACCAACATCGTGGCGATCCTGATCATCCCCCTGCTCGCGCGGTAGCAGTCATCACCGCCGCGTAAACTCGCGGCGTGCCATTGAAGCGACGCCAGGCCGGCGGGCTCCACCGCGTCCTCGGAACCGCCGCGCTGTTCTCGACGGCATACGGCAACGTCGGCTCGTCGATCTACTACGCGCTCGGCCTGGTCGCCGCGTACGCGCTTGGACTGACCCCGGTGGCGTTCTTCATCTCCGGGCTCATCTTCTTCTGCACTGCCGTCACGTACTCCGAAGCTACGGCCCGCTTCCCGGAGGCAGGCGGCTCCTCGTCGTTCACACGGCATGCGTTCAACGAGGCCGTCTCGTTCTTCGCAGGGTGGGCCCAGATGCTGAACTACGTCGTCACGATCGCGATCTCGGCGCTGTTCGTCCCGCACTACCTCAGCAAGTTCTGGCCCGGTGCGCACCTCGACCGGCAACCCGGTGACATCTATGGAGGTGCACTGGTGATCGCCTTCCTCGTGCTGCTCAACGTGATTGGCGTGAAGGAGGCCGCTGGGCTGAATATCTTCCTGGCGCTGGCGGACCTGGCAACACAGGGGCTCCTTGTCGTCATCGGTCTCTTCGTGGTCTTCTCGCCGTCGACGCTCCAGGCGAACGTGAGCCTCGGGGTCACGCCCTCGTGGCACGACTTCGTGATCGCCGTACCGGTGGCGATGGTGGCCTACACAGGGATCGAGACCATCTCGAACATGGCCGAGGAGGCAATCGACCCGCCTCGCCACGTGCCACGATCGATGATGTACGTCGTCGCGGCAGTCTTCGCCATCTACGCGTTCCTGCCGTCGGTGGCGTTGTCTGCGCTGCCTGTCGAGAAGGCCACTCCGGCGATGGTCAAGGAGGCCCACTCGCTCCACTGTCGAACGCCCACCCACGTTGGCGAGCGAACGTCGGAGCTGGCATGCAAATTCGCTCCTGACCCGGTCGCCGGACTCGTCGAGAACCTCGGCTTGCCCGCGACGATCGCCTCCGGCTTGGGCTACTACGTCGCGATCCTGGCGGGCACGATCCTGGTCATCGCGACGAACGCGGGGATCATCGGCGTCTCCCGGCTGACCTACTCCATGGGCCAGCACCGTCAGCTGCCCGAGCTCCTGCGCCGCGTCCATCCACGGTTCAACACCCCGTTTGTGTCGATAATTCTCTTCAGCCTGGTAGCAGTCGTACTGATGGTGCCGCAGGGCGTGATCACGTTCCTCGGCAATCTGTATGCGTTCGGAGCCATGCTGTCGTTCACGCTGGCCCACGCGTCCGTAGTCCAGATGCGCCGCAAGCTGCCGTCTGAGGACATGCCGTACCGCGGGCCGTTGTCGTGGAGAGTGAGGAAGGCCGATCTGCCGTTGTTCGCGTTGATCGGAGGCACCGGCACGTTCATATCGTGGCTCGTGACGATTACGCTCAATCCCACGGTCGCGGCGGTCGGTGTGGCGTGGCTGGCCATCGGGATGGTCGTGTATGTGCTCTACCGCCGGACGCAAGGTCTTCCGCTCACAGAGACCGTGCTTGCGCCGACAACGGTTTTCGGTCCCGCTGTCGAGGTCGAGTACCGCTCGATCCTTCTCCCGCTCACGGCGCACACGATTACCGACGAGATGACGGTGACTGCACTGCGGCTGGCCGCCGAGTCGGGCACAAGGCTGATCGCGCTCTACCCCATCCAGGTGCCGCTCGACCGCCCGCTGGCCGATCCGATGCAGCAGGAGTCCGAGCGGGCCGAGCGTGAGCTGCGCGAGGCCGCGGCGCTCGGAAGCCAGTACGGCGTCAGCGTCGTCACGCGCATCGTGCGCACGCGCAACGTCGGCGAGGCGATCGTCGACGAGGCCCGCAGGCGCGGCTCGGAGATCATCGTGCTCGGCGCCGAGCAGCGCCAGCGCGGCGGCGAGAAGATGTTCGGGCGGGTGATCGACTACGTCCTGCGCAACGCCGACTGCCGCGTCATGGTCGGCACGCCGGCGCTCGGCTGATGGTCGCCGTCGGCCGCCTCATGGCGTATGTGCTGGTCGCGCTCGGGATCGCGATCCTGGCCGAGACCATCTGGATCGGCGGCGGCACCGTTGGCTACCTGTCGGGCGCCGTCTTCATCGTGCTCGGCATCATCCGGATCCGCGCGCTGCGATGAGCGATCGGGCCCGTTCGGCGGTCGACGCCGCCTTCCGCGACCACTGGGCGCAGGCGGTCGGCGCGCTGTGGCGGCGGTTCGGCGACCCTGACCTGGCCGAGGAGGCCGTGCAGGAGGCCTTCACCCGGGCGGCCGCGCGTTGGCCGGTGGAGGGCGTGCCCGCCGCGCCGGCGGCGTGGCTGATCGCGACCGCCGGCAACGTCGCCGTCGATCGCCTCCGGCGTGACCGCACGCTCGCCGAGAAGCTGCCGCAGCTCGAGCTGCCCGACGCCGCGCCCGCCCCGGAGATCGCCGACGAGCACTTGCCCGACGACCGGCTCGAGCTGATCTTCGCGTGCTGCCACCCGGCGCTTGCGACCGAGGCCCGGGTGGCGCTCACCCTGCGCCTCGCCGGCGGCCTCTCCACGCCCGAGATCGCGCGCGCCTTCCTCGTCGCCGAGCCGGTGATGGCCCAGCGGCTGGTGCGCGCCAAGCGACGGCTGCGGGTCGCCGGGATCGGGCTGCGAGAGTCGCCCGAGCCGGTCGTGCCCGAGCGCATCGACCAGGTCGCCGCCGTGCTCTACCTGATCTTCAACGAGGGCTACAACGCGTCGTCGGGCGAGGAGCTCATCCGCCACGAGCTGTGCGAGGAGGCGATCCGGCTCGCCCGGATCCTGGCATCGCTCCTTCCCGGGGAGCCGGAGCCGGCGGGCCTGCTCGCGCTCATGCTCTTGCACCATGCTCGTGCGGCGGCCCGGCGCGGAGAGGACGGCCTGCCGGTCCTCCTCGACGACCAGGACCGGAGCCTGTGGGATCCCAACCTGATCGAGGAGGGCGAGGCGGCGATGCGCGACGCCGCCGGCGCCGGGTGGGTCGGCGTCTACTGCCTCCAGGCCGCGATCGCGCGCGAGCACGTGCGGGCGGCGGCGGCCGCCGACACCGACTGGCCGGCCATCGTCGCGCTCTACGACGACCTGGCCGCCGTCGCCCCGTCGCCGGTCGTCGACCTGAACCGCGCGGTCGCGGTCTCGATGAGCGAAGGGCCGGCGGAGGGGCTCGTGCTCGTGGATCGGTTGGCCGATGACCCGGCGCTCGCTGCGTACCACCTGCTGCCCGCGGCCCGCGCGGACATGCTGCGGCGGCTCGGTCGCGACGCCGAGGCGCTGGCCGAGTACCGACGCGCGCTCGAGCTGGCGCCGGGCGCCGCCGACCGCGCCTTCCTCTCCAGACGCTGCGCCGAGCTGTCCACCATCTAAGCTCTCCGACATGGCACGCAAGATCCCGTCGCTGGGGCGGTTCCTCGGGGTGCGGGCGCTCTATGCGATGGCGTACGGCGAGATCTCGAGCTCGCTCTACTACGCGCTCGGCATCACCGCCGTCTACGCCCTCTCGCTGACCCCGGTCGTCTTCGCGGTCGCGGGCTTCATCTTCGCCCTCGCGGCCGCGGCGTATGCGGAGGGCGGGGCGACGATCCCCGAGGCGGGCGGCGCGTCGGCCTTCGCCCGGCGGGCGTTCAACGACCTCGTCGGTTTCATCGCCGGCTGGGCGACGGTGCTCGACTTCGTGCTCGCGATCTCGCTCTCAGCGCTCTTCCTGCCGTACTACTTCGCCGGCGCGATCGGGCAGCCCGGCTGGTTCCGAGGTGAGCACACGCGGGCCACGATCGTGGCGGTCGCCATCGTCCTCGTCGTCACGGTCATCCGCATGCTGCGCCGGACGGACGCCTACGCGATCGGCGTCGTCGTCGCGGTCCTCGACCTCGTCATCCAGTTCGGGATGGCGGTCTTCGGGCTCATGCTCCTGTTCTCGGTCGACGCGCTCAAGAACAGCATCGACCTCGGGCACGTTCCGACCTGGAACTCCGTCGCCTTCGCCCTCCCGATCGCCATGATCGGCTACACCGGCCTCGAGAAGGTGGGGAGCCTGGCGGGCGTCGCCAAGAACCCGGAGAAGACCCTGCCGGACAGCGTGCGCACCTCCGTGTTCACCGTCGTGCTCGTCTACAGCGCGGTCGCGACCGCGGCCGTGTCGGCGTTCCCGGCCGAGCCGGCGAACAACGACCACGGCGGCGTCACGGCCCTCGGGACGACCTGGGTGGACACGCCCATGCTGGGCCTGGCGCACGCCATCGGCGAGACGGGGCCGAACTGGGTCGAGACGCTGCTCCGCGTCGGCGTGGGGCTGACCGCCTGCACGATCCTCATCATGGCGATCGCCACCAGCTTCTCGGGCTGCGCCAGGCTGTCGGAGGCGATGGGCAAGCACGCGCAGCTCCCGGCCGTCTTCGGGCGCACGAGCCGGCGTGTCCTGGTGCCACCGGCGGCAATCGTCTCGGTCTCGGTCCTCGCGGTGGGGTTCCTCGTGGTCGGCTCGTTCTACTCCAACGAGGAGACGCTGACCCTGGCCTCGCTCTACTCGTTCGGCATCCTGATCGCGTTCATGCTGACGCAGGCCGCGATCATCTGGCTTCGCATCTCCGAGCCAGACATGCCGCGCCCGTTCATGATGAAGGGCAACGTCTGGGTCGGCGGGCGGCTGATCCCCGTGACGTCGGTGGTCGGTGTCGTCCTGTCGTTCGCGGCGTGGGTGGTCGCGCTCGGAACGCACCCGGGCGCGCGTGTCGTCGGGCCGCTGTGGATGATCGGCGGGCTCGCCGTCTACGCCGGGACGCGGATCCGCGCCGGTCTGCCCATGATCGCGCGCCTCGAGGACGCCGCGCCCCCACCTGAGGACGTGACCGACATCGCCTTCGCCGCGGTCGTCGTACCGCTGGAGCGGCTGGACGCGATCGCCGAGGAGACGATGGCGACCGCGTGCCGCCTGGCCCTGGAGTCCGGCGCCGCCGTCGTCGGCGTGAGCGCCATCTACGTGCCGGTGCGCGACTCGCTGGAGACGCCGATGCCCGAGCGCGAGGCGGAGGTGGCCGCCGTCCAGGAGATGGCCGCCTCGCTGGCCGAGGACTACGGCGTCGAGTACCGCCGGGTCGTCACGCGGACGCGCAGCCCCGGCCGGCTCGTGGTCGACGCGGCGGTCGAGCACGAGGCCGGCCTCATCATCGTCGGCTCGCCGCAGAAGCACCGGGTCGCCCGCAGCCTTCACGAGGAGTTCTTCGGGCAGACGGTCGACTTCATCCTCCGCAAGGCCCCGTGCCGCGTGATCGTCACCCACTTCCCCGCGGGCGCCGAGCTCGCCGAGGTCTAGATACCTACGCGCCCCGCTCGAGCACCGGCAGGACGACCGGCCTGGAGCGGCTGAACCCGAGCGCGCCGACGGCGGCCGCCGCGTCGCGGACGGCGCCCTCCCGGGAGCGGTGGGTGAGGATCACGATGTGCACGCCGTCCGTCGAGTGCTGCACGACCTGCGCGACCGAGGCGCCGCGGTCGGCCAGCGCCTGGGCAACCTGCGCCAGCACGCCCGGCTCGTCCTCGACGTCGAAACGCAAGTAGAACGGGCTCTCGAGTTCGCGCACGGGGAGGCGGTCGAGCCCGCGGAAGTAGCCGTCGTGCTGGAGGAAGCCCGTTCCGCGGGTGCCTATGACCGCCAGGAGGTCGCCGATGACGGCGGTCGCGGTCTCCTTGCCGCCGGCGCCCGGCCCCTCCAGGATCACCTCCCGGATCGACTCGCCCCGCAACATGACCGCGTTGAACGCGCCCTCCACGGTTGCCAGCGGATGGTCACGGGCGAGGAGGCACGGATGCACGCGCGCCACCACCGCCGACCCGGACTGGATGGCCGAGGCGATCAGCTTCGTCGCGTAGCCCAGCTCGGCGGCGTGCTCCACGTCTGCGAGGTCGAGCCGGTCGATGCCGGCGTACTCGACCTCCTCCAGCCTGACGCGCGTGTGGAACGCGATCGACGCCAGGATGGCGATCTTGGCGGCGGCGTCGGCTCCGGTCACGTCCTCGGTGGGGTCGGCCTCCGCGTAGCCGAGCCCCTGGGCCTCGGCCAGCGCGTCGGCGTAGGCGGCCCCGGTCTGCACCATCCGGGTCAGGATGAAGTTGGTCGTGCCGTTCACGATGCCGTCGATGCGGTGGACGCCGCTCACGATCATCGACTCCCGTAGCACCTTGACCACGGGGATGGCCGCACAGACGCTCGCCTCGAACCGCAGCTGCACGCCGTGCTGCTCGGCGGCGTCGAAGAGCTCCTCGCCGTGGCGGGCCAGGAGCTGCTTGTTGGCCGAGACGACCGACTTCCCGGCCTCGAGGAGCGCCAGGACGTGGTCGCGGGTGGGCTCGATCCCGCCCATGACCTCGGCCACGACCGAGATGGAGTCGTCGTCCCGCAGCCGGGCGAAGTCGGTCGTCAGAAGGCCGGCCGGCGCCTCCGGATGCCGGCCGGGATCGCGCACGAGCGCGGCCGCCACCTCGACCGGGCCGCCCGTGACGCGCTCGATCGCCGCGGCGCCGCCCTCGAGCAGCCGGTGCACCGCGGCACCGACGGTCCCGTAGCCGAGCAGGCCGATGCGGGTGGCCGACATTCGGGCGCGACGATATCGCGTCACAAGCTAGGCTTGATGCATGAAACTCCTGATCGTTGGGTGCGGACGGGTCGGCTCGGCGATCGCCAGTCGCATGGCCGCGGACGGACACGACGTCTCGGTCATCGACGACGACCCCGAAGCCCTCGCCCGCCTGCCCGAGGACTGGCCTGGACGGTTCATCCAGGGCCACGCCCTCGACCTCGAAGTGCTGATCGACGCCGGTATCGAGACCGCCGATGCGTGCGTCGTCGCCACCGACGGCGACAACACGAACATCGTGATCGCCCAGGTGGCCCAGAAGCGGTTCCACTGCCCGTGCGTCGTGACGCGGATCCTCGACCCCGCCCGGGCCGCCTTCTACTCCTCGCTCGGGTTGCAGACGGTCTGCGCCACGTCCGCGGCGATCGAGACCACGACGCAGGCCATCTGCGCGACGCCCGGCCGGGCGGGATAGGGAGGCCGTGTGTACATCCTGATCGCGGGCGGTGGGAAGGTCGGCTCCAACCTGGCCTCGACGCTGCTCAAGATGGGACACGAGGTGACCCTGCTCGACAATGACCGCAACCGCTATGCCGTGCTCGAGTCGAGGTTCGAGCACGTCGCCCGCTACGGCGACGCGACCGAGCTCTTCGTGCTCGAGCGCGCCGGTGTGGAGCGGGCCGACCTCGTCGTGGCCGTCACCGGCGACGACGAGGACAACATCATCGTCTGCCAGGTCGCCAAGGAGAAGTACGGCGTCGAGAAGAGCATCGCTCGGGTGAACGACCCCAGGAACCAGCCGCACTTCGACATGGTCGGGATCAGCCTCACCGTGTCGGCGACCGCGACGATCCTGGCGCTGATCGAGCACGAGCTCCCGGCCCACGAGCTGGTGACGCTGCTCGACCTCCGGCGCGAGAACCTGGAGATCGTCGAGTTCGCGATCGACGCCGGCTCGCCCGCGGCCGGGCAGCTGGTGCGCGACCTGAACCTGCCCGGTGGGTCGCGGCTGATCTCGGTGAGCCGGGCGGGCCGGGCGGAGATTGCCGTCGGCGAGACCGAGCTTCGGCCCGGAGACCTCGTGATGGCCATCCTCGAGCCCGGCGCCGAGGAGGACCTCAAACGGGTCCTCATGCCGGCTGCCGTGTGATGCCCGGCCTCATCGAGCGCTACCGCGACCGGCTCCCGGTCACCGACCGCACGCCGATCGTCACGCTCGACGAGGGCTCGACACCGCTCCTGCCGGCCCGCCGCATCTCGGCGCTCGTCGGCGCGGACGTCTACCTGAAGTACGAGGGCGCGAACCCCACCGGGTCGTTCAAGGACCGGGGGATGACCGTCGCCGTGTCGAAGGCGCTCGAGGAGGGCGCCACGGCCGCCGTGTGCGCGTCGACCGGCAACACCTCCGCGTCGGCGGCGGCGTACTGCGGGCGGGCCGGGATCCGGCTCGCCGTGGTGCTGCCGGAGGGTGCGATCGCGCGCGGCAAGCTGGCCCAGGCCCAGATCTGCGGCGCGCGCGTCGTGGCCGTGCAGGGCGATTTCGACGACGCGTTGCGGCTCGTGCGCGAGCTGGTCGAGCGCCGCCCGCTGGCGCTTCTCAACTCCGTGAACCCGCACCGGCTGGAGGGCCAGAAGACGGCGGCGTTCGAGGTGCTCGAGCAGCTCGGCGGCACGCCGTCGTGGGTGTCGCTCCCCGTTGGTAACGGAGGCAACATCACCGCGTACTGGAAGGGTTTTCGCGAGTCGGGCGTCGCGCCGCGGATGCTGGCGGGCCAGGCCGAGGGTGCGGCGCCGCTCGTGACCGGCCGCCCCGTTGCGAGCCCGCAGACCGTCGCGACCGCGATCCGGATCGGGAACCCGGCTCGGCTCGAGGAGGCGACCGCGGCCGTGCGCGAGTCGGACGGCGCCGTCCGGGCGCTCCCGGACGACCGGATCCTGAGCGCCTACCGGCTCCTGGCCCAGGAGGAGGGCGTCTTCTGCGAGCCCGCCTCGGCCACGTCGGTGGCGGCCCTGATCGAGGCGGTGGCCGACGGGCTCGTCGCGCCCGGCTCCACCGTCGTCTGCGTGCTCACCGGCCACGGCCTCAAGGATCCCGACATCGCCGGGGCTGAGGGCGCCGAGATCCTGCGCTGCCCGCCCGACGTCGACAGCCTCGAGGAGCTGGCGCTGGGCGGGGAGCCGGTGCATGCCTGAGCGGATGCACGTCACCGCGCCGGCCTCGGCCGCGAACCTGGGGCCGGGATTCGACTGCCTGGCGGTCGCGCTCGAGCTGCGAAACGAGATCGCCATCGGGCCGGCGCAGGACGGCGGCATCGAGGTCGATGTGCAGGGCGAGGGCGTGCGGGAGGCGGCGCGCGGCCCGGACAACCTGTTCGTGCGTGCGTTTGCCAGGGCGGGCGCCGATCCGGCCGGGCTGCGGTTCGAGATGCGAAACCGGATCCCGTTCTACCGCGGCCTCGGTTCGAGTGCGGCCACGATCACGGCCGGCATCGCGGCGGGCCTGGCATGGACCGGCCGGGCCTCGGACCCGCTGCCTGCGGCGGTCGATCTCGAGGGCCATCCCGACAACGTCGCGGCGGCGCTCATGGGCGGGCTGACGCTGGCCTGGACGGCGGCGTCCGGCCCGGCCGCGGTCCGGCTCGAGCGCGAGCCCCCGGCCGACTTCGTGGTCGCGGTGCCCGACGACGAGCTGCCCACCAAGCTGGCGCGCGAGGCGCTCCCCGAGACGATCGCCCACGCCGACGCCGCGTACACGTCCGCCCGCGCCGCGCTCCTGGTCGCGGCGATCGACTCGGGCCGCGCCGAGCTTCTGTCCGAGGCGCTCGACGACCGCCTGCACGAGCCCTACCGGGCGCCGTTCGTGCCGTTGCTCGACGCCGTCCGCAGCCGGCTCGACGGCCTCCCGGCCTACGGCGCCACGATCTCCGGCGCCGGCCCGTCCGTCCTCGTCTGGTGCGAGCGCGGCGGCGCCGACGCGGTCGCCCAGGCGCTCGCGGACGTCGCACCACGCGTGCTGCCGCTGGCGGTCGCCGGCGACGGCGTCGTCGTCGGTTAGCGGTCCTTGCGCACGTCCGGCCCGCGGCGGCCGAGGGCCGCGTAGGCCAGCGTCTGGAGCGAGCTGTTCAGCTCGTGCATCTCGTCGGCGATCCGGTTCAGGCCCTCGAGCCCGTCCAAGCGGCGGCCGATCACCTCGAGCTCGCGGCGCAGCTGCTCGATCCGGTCGAGCAGCGTCTCGAGCCGCCGGTCGGAGTCGTCGATCACGTCGCCACCGCCGCCTCGCCGGCCAGCTCGATCAACTCGTCGGCGCCGTCCGCGACGAGGGCCGCCCCGGGGATGGCGGCGTCCGCCGCGGAGGGGGCGATGACCACCTCGTCGATCAGCCTGGCGACGCCGAGGTGGTGGAGCAGGACGTCGGTCGCCTCGACGGGCCCCGGCGTCGCCCACACGAGCCGGACGCCGGCGGTGTGCAGGCGCCGGAGCGTCGCGTTCACGGCCGCCGCCGGACGGACGTGGACCGGGATGTGCTCCTCGTAGTAGCGACGCAGCTCGCCGCGCCAGTCGACATCCGATCCCGCCCAGGCGTCGAGCGCCGCGACGGCCGCCGTGCGGTCGTCCGGGAGCGGGGCAGAGGGGAACGGCTTCGCGCGGCCGAGCTTCCGGGCCACGTGCTCGACCGCCTCGTCGAAGAGCGCGCCGGTCGGCGCGAGCTTGGGCTCCCACAGCACTGCTGCCCTCGACATCCGGGTCAGCGTAGCGATTCGGGCGGGAATCCGCGCTCCCTCATCCACTCCCGGAGCGGCACGTCGGCGTCGGTGGGGAGCCAGTGGCCTTCCGGCGTCGCGGCCGCGCCGAGGAGCTGGCGCCTGAGCGGCGAGAGGCCGGCGAACCACGCGGCCGACTTGGGATAGCGGTCGCGCGGTCGAACCCAGCGGTAGGTGTAGGCGAGGAAGAGCGCGCGCCGGGTCGTCTGCGACCGGTTGTCGCTGCGGGAGTGCCACAGCCTGCGGTCGAAGATGACCGCGCTGCCGGGCGATGCCAGGACCTCGGTCGCGCCGTCCGGGAGCGGGCACCCGAGCTCGGCGTGTTCGGGGCGGGCGAGCCGATTCTGGCGGTGGCTCCCGGGGATGACCTGGAGGTTCCCGCGGCCGGGATGTGAGGCGTCCGACAGGAACCACGCCACCTTCACCGAGAGCCGGGGCCGCGGGGAGGTCTCCGTCTCGAGGTTCTGCCTGCCGCCGTCCTGGTGCCAGCGCCACCTCGGCGGGCCTGCGGCGGGGGCGGGCGGGTGGACGTCCAGGTGGCAGTGGTACATGTGGACGTTCCAGCCCAGCGTCGCGCACACGACGCCCAGCACCTGCGGATGGTCGACGAGGCCGGCGAACGCCGGCTCGAGCCCGATGAACCCGAGCGCGTGCACGGAGCCGTCCTCCGCCGCCCCGGCGTGCCTGCGGACGCGTTCGACAAGCGCGGTCAGCCTGCGCACCTCGGCTGGTCCGAGCACGTCGGGCAGCACCAGGAAGCCGTCGCGCTCGAAGCGGGCGAGCTCAGTCGGGTGGGGCGGTGGCACGCGTCGGACCTACGGCCGCGGCCCGCTTGGGCGTCCCGATCAGGGATGTCACGGCCAATGTGACAGTTCTGCGGCCGACCTGCGGCCACCGGCCCATAGCGTCGTGACGGGGGTGCGAAACACGATGCGAATTGCCTCACCCACCGCCTCGCGAAAGGAACCCCCTGTGTCCCCCCGCCTTCGCCTCCTGGGCGCGCTGGCAGCCGCGCTCGCCCTGGTCGGCGCCGCCTCGCCGGTCGCTCATGCCGGCACCTACGACATCGCAGTCCGCACCGATGCGGACGTGGACGCCTGGCAGTTCTTCCACGATCCGGGCTTCTCCGGCTGCTCGATCAAGAGCCATCCCGGCCCGTGCGCCGACGGCGACGTGCCGTCGCCAACCACGCTTCGCATCTTCGCCTACGGCACCGCCGAACACCTGGCGAACGCCTACTGGGAGTGGCTCGCTCCGCAGACGACCACGATCGAGCACGGCTCCATCAGGGTCGTAGCGGCGACCTCCGCCAACGACACCTACGCCTACATGAAGGCCCGCCTTCGCAGCGAGTCGTTCGTGGGCTCGCCGCAGCTCCACGTCACGCCCGACGACGGGGCCTTCGTGTGGTCGATCCCGTCCGGGAACGAGGCGTTCGGCGTGTTCCTGAAGACCGACGTCGACCGCAACTACACCGACAAGTGGAAGAACACGATCCGGATCACCGACCTCACGGCCACGCTCCGCGACGACACCGCCCCGAGGGTCGTGCTGTCGGGGCCGCTCACGGCAGGCGGCTGGCTGAACCAGTCGCAGCAGGTGAACCTGACGGTCGATGCCGACGACGCGGGTGCGGGCGTCGCCGCCGCGTCGCTTCGCAGCGGCGGCACGGCGCTCGACTCGGACGCCGTCCCCGCACAGGAGGGGCTGCACCTCGGCCGTCCGTCCTACTCGGCCACCCTCGGCACGAGCCCGGTCGGCCTGGGCGACGGCCTCCACGTCCTGGAGGTCGTCGTCGCCGACGCGGCCGGGGAGTCCACCACGACCCCCGTCACGGTCAGGGTCGACGCCCATCCGCCCGCCGCGACCGCGATGTCGCCCGCGCCCTCGACCACGAACGTCCGCCCGGTCGTGTCGTTCTCGGTCGATCCCGGGCCGAGCGGGCTCGGCACGTTCGAGGCGAGCCTTGATGGCACCCCCATGCAGATCTCCGGCTCCGACGCGACCCTCACGCCGGCGGCCGACCTGGCCTACGGCACCCACACCGTCACCTATCACGCCACGGACGGCGCCGGCAACAGCCGCGACGGCTCGTGGACGTTCGCCGTCGTCGACACGACGCCGCCGTCGCTCGCGCACGCCGCGCCGGCTGACGGGTCGAGCGGGGAGGACCGGCGGCCCGAGATCGCCTTCGACCTCGCGGACATCGGAACCGGGGTGGATCCGGCCACGCTCCACGTCGTCCTCGACGGCTCCGACGTCGCGGCCGCCGGCACGTACGCCGCCGGGCACTTCGCGCTCGTCCCGGCCGCCGGCCTCGCGTACGGCAGCCACCACGTGAAGGTCATCGTCTCCGACCGCTCGGGGAACGCCATGCCGGCGGCCGAGTGGACGTTCACGGTCGCCGACGCGACGCCGCCCGTGCTCTCCGACCCGACGCCCCGAAACGGGTCGTCGGGCTCCGACCGCACGCCCGCCGTGTCGTTCCAGCTCGTCGACGCCGGGATCGGCGTCGACCCCGACACGATCAGGCTTGCGATCGACGGTACCGACGTCACCGCCGGCGGGTCGCTGGCGGCCGGACGGTTCACCTACGTCCCGCCGGCGCCGCTCGGGTTCGGCGTGCACAGCGTCACCGCGCGTGCGTCCGACCTCGCCGGGAACGCCGCTCCGGCCCTGGCCTGGTCGTTCACGGACGCCGACGAGGAGCCGCCCGCGATCGCCGGCCGCAGACCGCTTGCGGGCTCGATCGTCCCCGGCGCGACCGTCATCGCCTTCGACATGAGCGACGCCGGCACCGGCATCGATGACGCGACCCTCGTGGTCGACGTCGACGGCTCCGACGTCGCGAGCTGGGGCACACTGAGCGGCGGCCACTTCTCCTATGCGCCCGGGAACCTCGGCGCGGGCGTGCACACGATCGCCGTGACGGTGGCCGACAACGCCGGGAACGTCGCCGGGCCGGTCATGTGGCAGTTCGCCGTCGCCGATCCGGCCTCGCTCGCGCTCGCGCCGGCGGGCGGTCCGTCCTCGATCGTGCACGGCCGCACGGCCGTCCTTCGCTTCTCCGCGACGAGCAACGGGACGGGCATGGCCGGGGCCCGGATCCTGGTCTCGGGCCGCCCGGGCGGGAGCGTTGCGTTCGGCCCCGCCCGGGTCGCGACGGCGGACGCGACCGGTGTCGCCGAGTTCTCGGTCTCGCCGGCACGGACGACCGTCTACCGGGTCGAGCTCGAGGCCGATCCGAGCGTGCGCGCGGAGCGCACGCTCGTCGTGCACCAGCGCGTCACGCTCGCCGCGTCGCGGCACCTGATGCGGCGGGGCGGCGCGCTCCGGCTCAGCGGCCGCGTGGCTCCCGGTCGCGCGGGCCGGGTGTCGATCCAGCTCCTCACGGCCTCCGGCTGGCGCACCGTCGCCCGACCGAAGCTGAGCGCACGATCGGCGTTCCACGCCACCGTCGTGGCGGCGCTGCCCGGCCGCTACGTCCTTCGGGCCGTGGCCGCGGCGACCGCCCGAAACGCGGGCGGGACGAGCGCCTCGGTGATGGTGCGGGTGCGGTAGCCGGCCCCCATGGGCGGCCCGGCTCCGGCCGGGCCGCCCACCCCCGCCGGTAGAATCCACCTCGTGGGCACCTCTGCGCCTCCGATCGCCACCCGACCGCCCGTGAGGGCAGTCCGGTAGTGGCGCACGCGGTCAGGTCGGACGACTCCCTCCTCGACGCGCTCAACCCGGAGCAGCGCGAGGCGGTCCTGCAGACCGAGGGCCCGCTCCTGGTCGTGGCGGGTGCCGGCTCCGGGAAGACGCGTGTTCTCACCCACCGCGTCGCCCACCTGATCGCCTCCGACCTGGCGCGGCCGTCCGAGATCCTGGCCATCACCTTCACGAACCGCGCCGCCCGTGAGATGCGCGGGCGGGTCGAGCGCCTCGTCGGCGGCCGCACCGCGTCGCGGATGTGGGTGATGACCTTCCACGCCGCCTGCGGGCGGCTCCTGCGCCGCGACGCCGCTCGGGCCGGGTACACGTCGAGCTTCTCGATCTACGACCAGGCCGACCAGCTGCGGCTCGTGAAGGCATGCACCGAGGAGCTCGGCCTCGACCCCAAGCGGTTCGCGCCGCGGGCCGTGCACGCGCGCATCTCGCGCGCCAAGGAGCGGCTCGTCACGGCCGAGGGCTACGCCGACGAGGTGTCGACGTTCTTCGAGCAGGCGGCCGCCGACGTGTACGCCCTCTACGAGCGGCGCCTGCAGGACGCAAACGCTATGGACTTCGACGACCTGATCATGCGGGCCGTGCTCCTGCTCGACCAGAACGAGCAGGCGCGCCGGGAGTGGCAGGAGCGGTGGCGCTACATCATGGTCGACGAGTACCAGGACACGAACCACGCCCAGTTCCGGCTCGTGTCGCTCCTGGCCGAGCGGCACCGCAACCTCGCAGTCGTCGGCGACCAGGATCAGTCGATCTACGCCTTCCGCGGCGCCGACATCCGGAACATCGCGGAGTTCGAGCACGACTTCCCGGGCGCGCACGTGGTGACGCTCGAGCAGAACTACCGCTCCACCCAGTCGATCCTCGACGCCGCCAACCATGTGATCGACCGGAACCCCGGGCGCAAGCCGAAGCGGCTCTGGTCCGACCTGGGTACGGGCCTTCCCGTGCAGGTGGTCGAGACGGACGACGAGCACGCCGAGGCCCGCTTCGTGGCGGGCGAGATCGCCCAGGCGATCGACGCCGGGGCGAGCGCAGCCGACATCGCCGTCTTCTACCGGGTGAACGCCCAGTCGCGCGTGCTGGAGGACCTGCTGGTGCGCCAGGGCGTGCCCTACCGCGTGATCGGCGGGCCGCGGTTCTACGAGCGGGCCGAGGTGAAGGACGCGATCGCCTACCTCCAGGTGATCACGAACAGCGCCGACGAGGTGTCGCTGCGGCGGATCCTGAACCGGCCCCGGCGCGGCATCGGCCAGACGACGCTCGACCGTCTGGCCGCGCATGCCTCGCAGATGGGATGGACGCTCTGGGAGGCGATCGAGCACGCCGCCGCCGTCTCGCTCTCGGCCGCCGCCTCGGGCAAGGTGCGCGAGTTCGGCGCGATGATCGACGATCTGCGCGTCGAGGCCGGCGAGCTCGGCCCGGCGGCGCTCGTCGAGCGGACGCTCGCCGCCAGCGGCTACATGGGGATGCTCGAGGCCGAGCGGACGTTCGAGTCGCAGGGCCGCATCGAGAACCTCCAGGAGCTGGTCGGCGTGGCTCGCGAGTACGAGGAGCGCGGCCAGGAGGAGGCCTCGCTCGACGCCTTCCTCCAGGAGATCTCGCTCTTCTCCGACCAGGACGCCCTGGACGTCGAGCGGGCCGATGTGACGCTCATGACGCTGCACAACGCCAAGGGGCTCGAGTTCCCGATCGTGTTCGTCATCGGCATGGAGGAGGGGCTCTTCCCCCACCAGCGCTCGCTCGAGGAGGGCTCCGAGGACGAGGAGCGGCGGCTCTGCTACGTCGGCATGACTCGGGCCAGGGAGCGGCTGACGCTGCTCCACGCCCACAGCCGCACGATCTTTGGCGCGCGCGGGTACAACCTGCCGTCCCGGTTCCTCGCGGAGCTGCCGCAGGACGGCGTCGACCGCGTCCGCGAGTCGGGCTGGTCGCGGCCGTCCGCGGCGTCGAGCGCGGCCGCCCCCGACAGGCCGATCCCGGCGCTCTCGGTGGGCGACGAGGTGCGCCACTCGACGCTCGGCGACGGCGTCGTCATCGGGCTCGAGGCCGACGTCGTCGCGATCCGCTTCCGCGACGACGGCTCCGAGCGGCGACTCGTGCTGGGCTACGCCCCGCTCGAGAGGCTGTAGTCGACCCGGCCCATCGCGCGGACGCTGGGCACGGCGAGCACGACCGCAGCCGACGCCAGGCTCCACGTGACGCCCAGCCACAGCACCGTCGAGATCGAGGCCACGTCGGCCGCCGGCCCGGCGAGCGCGAAGCCGAGCGGGAGGAAGACGAGCGTCCCGGCCCAGTCGTAGGAGCTGACCCGGGCCAGCGCCCGGGCCGGCACGTGCTCGTGCAGGGCGGTGTTCCAGATGGCGACGACGAAGGCCATGCCCGCGCCCGCCACGAGCGCCGCCGCGCCGATCAGCCAGGCCGGCGCCTGGAGAGCGAGGAGCGCGACCTGCGGCGTCCACAGGAGCCCGGCCCACGTGACGGCCCGAAGCGGCCAGCGCGGCCGCAGCCGGAGCGCGGCGATCCCTCCGGCGAGCTCGCCGATCCCGGACGCCGCCAGGATCACGGCCCACGCGCCGGCGCCGCCGAGCTCGTCGCGCGCCACGACCGCCCCGAGCACCATGAACGGGCCGAGGACGAGCATGTGCCACACCGCGTACTGGAGCACGATCACCCACACCCACGTCCGCGCCCGGAACTCGGCCCAGCCCTCGGCGAGGTCGGCGAGGAAGCGCGACCGTCCCGGGCCGCGGTCGTGCTCGGCCGGCCGCATCGCGAGCAGCGCGATCGCGCTCACCACGAACGTGCCGGCATCGACCGCGAGCGCCGCCCCTGGGCCCGAGAGTGCGATCACCGCGCCGCCGGCCGCCGGCCCCAGCACCGAGCCGGCGGAGTGGGCGATCCCGAGCAGGGCGTTCGCCTGCTGGAGGAGCGGCGCGCTCACGGCCTCCGGGACGAGCCCGGTCGACGCCGGCGTGAAGAAGGCGGCCCCGACGCCGTGCACCGCGACCATCGCGACGTAGAGCCCGAGCGGCGCGCCGCCGGTCATGACCGCGACGGCGAGGACGCCCGTGCAAAGCGCCCTGGCGGCGTCGGCCGCGAGCATCACCCGCCGCCGCGACAGCCGGTCGGCCCACACGCCGCCGACCAGCATGAACGCCACGCGCGCCAGGATGTTGGCCGCGTAGACCACGCCGACGTCTGTGGCCGAGCCGTCGTCGTCGAGGATCGCGAAGGCGAGCGCGATCGGAGCCAGGTTGTCGCCGATCAGCGAGATCGACTGGCCGCAGAAGAGCAGGCGGAACTCGCGCTCGCGCAGCGGGGCGATGGCCTCGGGGATCCGCACGCGGGGCGATGCTAGATGATCGGTTCCACGCCGGCCTCAGCGTCGACCGTGACCAGGCCGAGGCGCTCCGCCAGCATTTCGACCGTGCTGCCCTGGACGACGGTCGAGACCAGCACGGCGAAGAAGACGATGTTGAAGAATTCGAGGCTGCGGGGGACGCCGTCGATCACCGGGAAGGTCGCGAGGATGACCGGCACCGCGCCGCGCAGGCCGGCCCAGCCGATCAGCGCCCGCTCGGGATTGGTGAACGGCTCGAATGCCGTCGCCAGCACCGTCGCCAGGGGCCGGGCCACGAAGGCCACGACGAGCCCGAGGAGCGTGCCCTCGACGAGCACGTCTCCGAGCTGGCTCGGGAAGACGAGCAGGCCGAACGCCAGGAACATCCCGATCTCCGACACCGAGGCCAGGCCGGAGTGGAAGGCCCGGATCGGCTCGCGTGCCGGCACCCGCATGTCCCCGAGGACGAGGCCGGCCAGATACACCGCGAGGAAGCCGGAGCCGCCGATCGACGCGGCGGCTCCATAGGCGACCGCAGCGGTCGCCGCGGACGAGACCAGCAGGAGGCCTGACGGCGCCCCGGCCAGCCGGCGCAGGAGCGCCGCCGCGCCGGCACCGATGATCACGCCTTCGATCGCGCCGATCCCGAGCTCGCGCACGAAGAACACCGCTCCGTCGAGGGTGCCGTAGCCGGGCGTCTGGATGAGCTCGACGAGCGCGACGACGAGCAGCACCGCCACCGGGTCGTTGAAGCCGGCCTCCGCCTCGAGTGTCCGCGCGAGCCGGTCCGGCAGGTGCGACCCGCGCAGGAGCGCGAACACCGCCGCTCCGTCCGTGGCCGAGAGGATCGCGCCGAGCAGGAGTCCCTCCTTCGACGAGAAGTCGAAGATCCACACGGCGGCCAGGCCGGTGACGAGCGCCGTGACGATCGTCCCGCCGACCGCAAGCACGATCGCCGAGCGCAGCACGGGCCGGATCTCGCGGAACCCGGTCGCGACCCCACCCTCGAAGAGGATGAGGACGAGGGCGACCGTCCCGATCGACCGGGCCAGCTCGTAGTCGTCGAAGTCGATCCAGCCGAGCCCGTCGCTGCCGATCGCCATGCCGATGCCGAGGAAGACAACCAGGGCCGGGAGCCGCACCCTGGCGGCCCCGAGCGACGCCCCGACGCCGGTCGCCAGAAGGACGCCCGCGATCAGGATGAGGAGCGCGTCGTGGTGCATGGTATTTAGGGCTCTATGAGCCCGGCGCGGATGGCGTACCGGGTGAGCTCGATGCGGTTTCGGAGCTTCAGCTTGTCGAGCAGGTTGTCGCGGTGGCGGTCGACGGTCCGCGGGCTGATGACGAGCATCTCGGCGATCTCGCGGGTCGTGTGGCCCTCGGCGACGAGCGCCAGGATCTCGGACTCGCGCCGGGTGAGCTGCGCCAGGCCGGCGTCGCCGGCGAGCTCGAGGGCGCTCCCCAGAAGCCTGCGCTCCGAGTCCGGGTACATGAACGGCTCGCCGCGCATCACCGACCGGCAGGCGCGGATCAGATCGTGGTCGGCCACCGCCTTCAGGACGTAGCCGCCGGCGCCGGCGCGCAGCGCCTCGAGGAAGTACTGGTCGTTGTGGTGCATCGAGAGCATGAGGATGCGAAGGGACGGCACCCGGCGGGACAGCTCGTGCGCCGCCTGGAGGCCGCTCATCTGCGGCATCGTCACGTCGAGCACCGCCAGATCGACGTCCTCGCGGATCGCCATGTCGACTGCCTCGAGGCCATCTGCCGCCTCACACACGACCTGCATGTCGGGCTCGGATTCGAGTACGAGCCGCAGGCCCCGGCGCACGACGGCGTGGTCGTCGGCGAGGAGGATGCGGATGGCGCCGCCCGGCGCCGTCATCCGGCACCCGCGGCCGCGATGCGCATCGAGACCTCGACCCCGCGGCCGCGGGCCGAGCGGGTCTCGAACGCGGCGCCGACCGCGACGGCGCGCTCGCGCATGCCGCGCAGGCCTCCGCCGGGGAAGCTGCCGTCCATGCCCACGCCGTCGTCGGCGACGTGCAGGAGGACGTCCTCTCCGACGGGGCCCAGGAAGACACGCACCGTGTGGCAGCGGGCGTGCCGAACGGCGTTCGTGAGCGCCTCCTGCGCCACGCGGTAGATGGCGAGCTCGACCTGCGGGTCGAGCTCCGGGAGGGCGTCGGGGACGTCGAGCTCGACTGCGATCCCGGCCCGCTTCTCGATGCCCGCGCACAGCGAACGCAGCGCGATCGGGAGCCCGAGGTCGTCGAGCGCGGCCGGCCGCAGCTCGTAGCTGATCCGGCGTACCTCCTCGAGCGTCTCGCGCGCCAGCTCCTGCGCGTCGGCCAGCGCCTCCGCCTCGCCGCCGTCGACCTGGGCCCGCACACGCTTCAGCTCGAGGACGACCGCGGTCAGGTTCTGGCCGATCTGGTCGTGGAGCTCCTGCGCGATCCGGCGCCGCTCGGCCTCCTGGGCGGCAAGGACGCGGTGCATGCTCGCCCGGCGCTCGCCCTCAAGCCGGTCGAGGGTCGAGTTGAACGTCGAGATCACCGCCGCGACCTCGGCGGTTGCCGCCGGGTCGAGCCGCCGGCCCGGCTCCAGCACGTCGACCACCGACATCAGCTCCGAGAGCCGCCGCAGGGGCTGGAGGCTGAACCGCACGAGCCACGCGTTCGCGACCAGCATGACCAGGAGCCCGCCGGCGAGGACGAGAAGCTGCCCCGGAGTGGGGCGGGCGTCGATCGTCACGGGCGTGACGATGAGGAGGATGACCGCAACGGCGAGGATCGCGGCGTTCACGGCGAACACGCGCCAGTAGAGGCTCACCCGCAAGGCTGCCGGGCCGAGCCGTTCGAGCGTCGTGCGGCGATCGTCCCCGCGGCCGTCAAGCGTCGTCATCTCCACCCCCGGGCGAGGTGAAGTCTAGTGCGCACATGCAGGTGCCGTTTGGGTGGAATTGCGTATGGAGAGCCGGATCGCGGGCTGCGAGGATCCGGGTTCGTGCACACCTGGCCCGGTGCCGAGCTCGTTTCCGCACGGTCGATCGAGCGGACACTCCGGCGGCAGCGAACGGCGCTCGCCGCGGTTGCCGCGACCGCAGCCGCCGGCCTCGCCGTCGCTCCGTCCGGCCCGTCGCGCATGCTCGGCGCGCTGTGCGCCATGGCCGTGATCGGGGCGCTCATCGTGTCGGTCGCCAACGTCTACGAGCGCGACCGCGGCGACCGCTCCGCCGACGCCCTGATCGAGAACGGGTTCCGCTACGAGCGGCGGGGCGACGCGGTGAGCCGCGGGGTGGCCGAGCGGGTCGCCCGGCTCGAGTCCGACCGGAAGCGCCGCAGCCTGGCGGATGCGCTTCGGGCGCACGTGGAGCTCGACCGTTCGCCGCCTCCGCCCGTCCCGCGCTGCCCGGCCGCCCCGGTGCTGCGCGGCCTGGGCGAGCACTCCGAGGTTGTCGAGCAGATCGCAACCGAGTTCGAGAGGGGGACATGCGACCCCCGCGCGATCATCCAGGTCGAGCGGCTCCTGACCCTCCCGCCGGCGATGCCGCCGAGTGACGACGACCGAGCCGAGCTCGCCCACCGCCTGCGCCGCATCGCCCGGCTGCTCGAGACCGGGCCGTGAGCGGGCCGGGGAGGGAGTGCTCACATGGACGTGAGGCAGGCGGCGGCGATCGTGGCGGGGACGTGCTTCGTCACCCTCGCCGTTGTGCTCACCGCCGTCCTCATGGTGCGCTGAGCGGCCCTGGGTGATACCACCCAACTCCGCTCAACCATGCGAATTCGGGGCCTCCGGGTGAGTATCGTCGCCTGCAGATCACCGCGCCGGGACCGCCGGCGCAGCTATCGGAGGTGCGGATGGACACGGTCACCGAGGCCCTCGAGGAGTCCCGCCGTCTCATGGGCGTGGGGGACGACAAGCGGGCCGCGCAGCTGCTTCACACGGCAGCGCTCGAGTGCCACGACCCCGCCAAGGCGGCGCAGATCCACGCGCTGGCCGTTCAGGGGCGCGACCGCGCCGGGCGCTTCGGGCGCCGGCGCTGGGAGGAGCCGATCCGGATCGCGGAGGCACGGCAAGTCACGGGCGTGAGCTAGCCGTCCCGCGGACCGCATCGGACCGAGGCCGGGTGGGCGATCATGTGCCCACCCGGCCGATGCCGACGCCGCCAGACCCACCCATCGCGCCAGCCGGCTCCGGGCTCACCGAGGCCGAGGCACGCAAACGGCTCGACGCCCTCGGCGAGCGGGGCGACGTCCCGACCAGCCGGTCGTACAAGAGCATCGTGCGCGCCAACACGCTCACGCTGTTCAACCTGATCCTGGGCAGCTTCCTCGTCTTGATCCTGATCGCGGGCCGCCCCGCCGACGGGCTCTTCGCGGGCGTGATGGTGGCCAACACCGCCATCGGCATCATTCAGGAGGTGCGCGCGAAGCGCACGCTCGACCGGCTGGCGCTCCTCGTCGCGCCGCACGCCCGCGTCGTCCGCGACGGAGCCACCCGACCGGTCGGCGCCGACGAGGTCGTCTCGGGAGATCTGGTCGTCCTCCAGCCCGGCGACCAGATCGTGGCCGACGGAACCGTTGCCCGGTCGGTGGGGCTGATGCTCGACGAGTCGCCCCTGACCGGAGAGTCGCACGCCGTCGAACGGGCCAAGGGCGAGGCGCTCCTCTCGGGATCCTTCGTGGTGGAGGGCGCGGGCGCGTACCTGGTCGAGGCGGCCGGCGATGCGAGCTACGCGGCGTCGCTCACGGGCATCGCCCGCGAGTATCGCTTCCGGCGCTCGCCGCTCGAGCTTCAGATCAACCGGCTCCTGCGCGTCCTCGTGGCCGGGATGGTGGTGCTGGGAGGCGCCTTCGCGTGGGTGCTCGTGCGGCACGACCTGGCGTTCCGCGAGGCGGCGGCGACCGCGACGGCCGGGATCGTGACCCTCGTCCCCGAGGGCCTGGTGCTCCTGACGAGCATGACCTTCGCGGTTGCGGCGGTGCGGCTGGCCCGGCGCGGGATGCTCGTCCAGGCCCTGAACAGCGTGGAGGTGCTCGCGAACGTCGACACGGTGTGCCTCGACAAGACGGGCACGCTCACCGACGGCCGGCTGGTGCTGGAGCGCACGGTCCCGGCGGCCGGGGGCGACGGCGACGACGTGCAGCGGCTCCTGGCCGCATACGCGGCGAGCGCGGCCTCGCGAACGGACACGCTCGAGGCGATCGCGGCCGGGCTGCCCGGGGCAGCGGCGGATGTCGAGGCCGAGGTCCCGTTCTCGTCGCGCTGGAAGTGGAGCGCGGTCCGGCTGCGTGGGGAGCCACGCCCGCTCGTGCTCGGCGCGCCCGACGTCCTCGCTCCGGGCGGCGCCGCGGCCCCGGCCGAGGATGGGCGGCGGACGCTCGTCTTCGGCACCGCATCCGAGCCGCTGCCGGACCCGGAGCCGGGCGTGACGCCGGACGGGTTCGCACTCCTCGGCACCGTCGTCCTGGAGGAGCGCATGCGGCCCGACGCGGCCGCCACCGTGGAGTTCCTGCGCCGCCAGGGTGTGGCGGTCAAGGTGCTCTCCGGCGACGCGCCGGCGACGGTGGCCGCGGTCGCCGGGCGAGCCGGCATCCCGGCGGGCCCCGGCCCGGTCGCCGGATCGCAGGAACTGCCCGACGACGCCGCCGAGCTGGCGGCGCTGGCCGAGGAGCGGACGGTCTTCGGCCGGCTCACGCCCCAGGACAAGCGCCGCCTCGTCGAGGCCATGACCGCTTCGGGACGGGCCGTGGCGATGATCGGCGACGGCGTGAACGACGTGCCGGCGATGAAGTCCTCGCGGCTCGCCATCGCGTTCGGCGGGGGGAGCCAGCTCGCCAAGAGCGTCGCCGACGCGGTGCTCGTGACCGACGAGTTCGCGGTGCTGCCCGGCGCCGTCGCGCAGGGGCGCAGGATCATCGCCAACGTGCAGCGGGTGGCGCGGCTCTTCGTGACGAAGTCCGTGTTCGCGGCCTGCGTGATCGCGACGTTCGGGCTCGTGACCGCGTCGTTCCCACTGCTCCCCAGGCACCTCTCCCTGGCGGCCGTCTTCACTGTCGGGATCCCCGGCTTCGTCTTCGCGCTCATGCCCGGGGAGGCCCGGCTCGAACAGGAGTCGTTTCTGCGCCGCGTCGGCCGGTTCTCGATCCCGGCCGGTGTCGTGATGGCGGGCGCGGTCGTGCTCGCCTTTCTCGCCGACCGCGAGCTGCGGGGGCGCTCGGAGGTCGACGCGCGCACGGTCGCCGTGACCGTCATGGTCGCGGTCGGCCTCTACGTGCTCCTCGTCCTCGACCGCGAGCGGATGCAGACGAGCCGGGCATACGCCGTCACGGTCACCGTCATGGTCGGGCTGCTCGCGCTCGGCTACCTGGCGGTGCTGGCGTCTCCGGCGCTGCGCGACTTCTTCGCGCTCTCGACGCCGGGCTTCGTCGACTGGCTGGTCGTGGCGGCCGCGGTCGCGCTCGCCGTGCAGGTGTTCAACCGGATCGGCATGTCACCGCTCCCGCCGCGGCCGGAGGGCCAGCCACCCGCTACGTGATGTCGATCAGGGCCTCGCGCAGCGCCTCGAGATGGTCGATCTCGTGGCGGCGGATCTCGGCGAAGGTCTCGGCCGCGCTGGTGTCGGTCGCGCGGGTGGCGTGCTCGGCGAAGGTCGGGTACATGACCTCGATCTCGTAGGACTCCGCCTCGATCGCGGCGCGCAGGTTCTCGGCGTCGTCGCCGACGATCCCGGCCAGGTCTGCCAGCGTCGCGAAGTGCTCCTCGAGCTCCGTGCGGGCGGTCGCCTCGAAGAGGTCGGCGATCTCGGTGCGGCCGTTCCTGCGGGCAGCTGCGGCGAAGAGCATCGAGCGGGCGTACGTGAACGCCTCCGTGCGAAGCGCCGTCAGGATGTCCTCTTTCGTCGCCGAGTGCAGGCCGTTTGTGGCTGCCATGATCGCGTCCTTCCTGGTCGACTGGACGTCAGGATGCCCCGTGTCGATTGGGGGAGCATCGGTGCGGTCACCGATCCCCGCGGCGGCTTTCCCGCAGGCCGGCTAGCTCGAGTCCGGAGGAGGCCGCGGCTCCGGAGGGCGCCGCCGCAGCGTGAGCAGCGCCTCGCGCATGTCGGCGCGCACGAACCGCTTCAGCGCGCCATGGCGCTTGCGAGGCTTGCGCCCGAGCCGGGCGACGAGGTCGTCGCTCGCGGTGCGATAGGCGATGGCGGCCGTCGAGTGCGGCGCGCCCACGACGACGGGAACTCCGGCGAGGGCGGCAGAGTCATAGCGGGCGCTGCGCGGAATCTGACTTCGGGACACCAGGTCGCCGAATCGATCCCGCATCAGCGCCACTGCGGCCACGGCGCCGGGACGACGGGGATCGACGAACGTCGGGAGCACGACCAGCGGGGCGTAGCGCCGGCCGGTCTCGCTCTCGATCGAGCGGACGGAGTCGATCGTGCCCTGGAGCGCGTGGATCGCGAGGTAGTCGGCCGCGCCCGGGATCACCACGGCGTCAGACGCCCGAAGCGCCGCCGTGCTCAGGCCGCCCAGGCCGGGTGGAGTGTCCAGCACGACGACCTCCCACATCTCCCGAGCGGCGTGGAGGGCGGCGCGAAGCCGCTCGTCGCGCCGAGTGTCCGTGAGCCCGGCATCGGCCTCGGCATCCAGGCGGCGGTCGGCCGGCACCACGCCGAGCGTGGTCAGGGCTGGAGCGGACGATCGGCGCGCCGACCAGCGGGGCTTCCCGCGGAACATGCCGCCGGAGCCGTCGTCGTCGCCATCCGCGGCCGAAACGCCGAGCGCGACGCCCGCCGAGCCCTGCGGGTCGAGGTCGACCAGGAGGACGCGACGCGAGCCGAGCGCGATCGCGGCGGCCAGGTTCACGGCGGTCGTCGTCTTGCCGACGCCGCCCTTGCGGTTCACGATCGCGACCACGTGCACGCGATGATTCTGCCATCCGGCGAGCGCCGATGGTGGTCCGACGCGCTGCCGAAGCGGTGAACGGCGCGGCTTTCGAGCGGCTATCGTAGGCAGGACGGGGCGGTTAGCTCAGTTGGGAGAGCACCAGCTCGACAAGCTGGGGGTCACTGGTTCGAGCCCAGTACCGCCCATATCCCGGAAACCCACTCCTGGAGAGCGTTTCCGCGTTTCGGGCCGAGGGCGGTCGGCAACGGATCTGGCCCCCGTGGCCAGTTTTTGGCCAGTTTTGAGTCCGGGGGGCGGCCTCTAGGGCGGCTCGGCGCGGACCGCCGGGAGCCGCTCTCACGATCGCGCCTCCCGGTCCAGGCTAGAGCCCTGCCCGACCCCTGCCAGGGCGGCACCGGGCGTCCTGTGAGGCCGCGCCGCCCGTACGGGTATTCGCGGTGGCAGACTCCGGGGCGTGGCCGCATCCGAGCCCGGGCTAGAGGTCGTCCTGCTGTGCTTCACCCTGGACGCCCAGCTTGCCACCGGAGGAGCCGATCTCCGGCTGGACCGCTGACCCCGACCCCGAAGTCGTTGCGGCTGCGCGCGGGTGACCACGCCTTCTTGATCGGAGCCGCCGAGAACCCCGTCGATCGCGCCACCGGCCGGGTGGAGGTCAAGGACTACACCGACCTGCGCTCGCAGGTGTACGACCCGAAGCGGCCCGGCCAGCCGTAACTGCCTCCCAGCGGGGAGCAGCGCGACCCCGAGCAGTGGTCGTGAGCGACACGCTCGACCTGCTCGCCCAGGTGCCGGTGGAGGCGTCGCGCTGTGGCCGCAGGAGGTAGCGGCGATCGAAGTCGCATAACCCCACGAGGATGACGCGGCCTCACACACCACCTTGACGGACGTGACCCCGCCGGATGCCTGATCGAGTCTGAACGCATGTAGTTGTACGCTTGACCTCGACGTGAACGGACTGAGGACCCGCCGCCGCGCGCGCCTACTTGAGCTCGACGAGGTCGAGCGGCGACTGAAGCCGTTCGGGCGCCGGTACCTGGGCGTCCGTGCGATCCCGCTCGAGGCCCTCGTCGGCACAGACAGCCGCGCCAGCTCGTTCACCCGCGACTTCCGCCCGCTTCTCGACTCTAGCCGCGAGCGGCTGCGCTCGCTTGAGGGCGCGTTCCCGGACGGCGCCTTCCCGCCGATCGTTACGGTGAAGCTCGGTGAGACGTACTTCGTGATAGACGGTCACCACCGCGCCGCCCTAGCGCGGCGTGGAGGCGCAGCGATGATCGACGCCGACGTGACCGAGCTGATCGCGCGCGTCCCTCTTCCGGCCGGGGCGGACATGCTCGAGGTCGTACGGCGGGAGCTCGAGCGGATCTTCCTCGAGGACAGCGGACTTGCAGAGGCGCGCCCCGGCGTCCGCCTCTCGGTCAGCCGGCCCGCGCACTACCTCGAGCTGTTGGAGAACGTCCAGGTGCACGGCTACCACTTGATGCGGGGGCGCGGTCGCGTGCTTGAGAACGCGGAGATCGCGGCGGACTGGCACGACGCGATCTACACGCCGACGCTCGCCGCGATCAACCGCCTGCGCCTCGGGCGCCTATACCGGGACGCCCCGCACGGGGACCTGTTCCTCGTTCTCCACCGGCACCGGCGGGATGCGTTCCCTTCGACCGGCTGCCCGCACCTCGCCCAGACCGTCGTCTCGGTGATCGGCGACGGCGGGCGGCGACGCCGGCTGCGGCTGTCAGGCCGCGGGGGCGGTTCGCGAGCGTAACGGTAGGCCATCCCTCCAGGCACGGTTGACCCGTCACGCCAACCCCGGCGTCACGATGGCCATGCACGCCGGGCTGACCGACACCGACAAGGCCGCCGTCTGGGCGAAGTTGAGCGACTCCGGCTTCGGGCGCTAGGCTCTTTCGACTCCTGTTCCTCACGGACAGCTCTGCCGTCTGGCTTTCGGCGCGTGACGAAGGAGAGGGCGTCGCATGCGGTGCATGCTGCTGACCTCCAACTCACCTGACGCGCTTGAGATGTGGGCCGCGATGACCGAGAGCGAGCATCGCGCAGAAGACGATGAGTACGTGCGGCTGGTCGAGGCGATGCAGGAGAGCAACGCTTACGTCGCGGCAAACGAGCTGGAGCCATCCACGACCGTGCGCACTGTCCGAGTTCGGAACGGCGTGCGGTCGGTCGGGGAGGGCCCTGTTGTCCAGAGTGAAGAATCTCTCACTGGCTACTTCTTGATCGACGTGGACTCAGTGGAGGCTGCGATTGAGTGGGCGGCGAAGATCCCCAATGCGCGCAACGGTTCGGTTGAGGTTCGGACGGTTGACGAAGGCGAACTTGCCGAACGGATGGCCGCCGCGGTCGATGCGCCGAAGTAGCCGACGCCTGCCACCTTCTCGACTGCGTGGCCGCTTTGGCCAGTTTGGGCGTCCCCGGGGCCGTTCGTGTCCGCAGGTACAAGCCGGATTTGGCCCAACCACGCCGTTTGGGCGGCCTGGAGCGGACGGGAGCGGACACCTGGCCAGGCTCGACAAGCTGGGGGTCACTGGTTCGAGCCCAGTACCGCCGATAGAAAAGCCCTGCATAAGGGACTTTTTGTTGCTTTGGCTAGCAACTCGCGGCCAGGCCAGGCCTTGCCAGAGTGTTCGGTCGAACAGCGCGAGGGCTATCAGGGGCGCAGGCTAGGTTCGGACTGACAGGACGATCGCGCCGTCCGCTCCCGCGACTACCTCGCGCAGCGCTTGTGCCGCCTGTTCGAGCGGAAGGACGGACGCGATCGGCACGCGAAGGGTGCCCGCGGCCAGCAGCTCCGCGAGCGCCGAAAGCTGCCGACCATCGGGCCGGACGTAGACGTCGGATATGGCGACGCCCCGCTCCTCCCGCGGCGGGTCGCCCGTGATCGTGGCGAGGCGGCCCCCGTCAGCAACCGCCTTCAACGTGGTGGCCGACTGCCCGGGGGCAGCGTTGACGGCCTTGGGCGCGCCGCCGCCGGTGATCTCGCGAACGAGCGCAGGCCAGTCGCCGTGGTAGTCGAGCACCTCCGTGGCGCCGTAGTCGCGGATGCGCTCGGCCTTCTTCGCGCTCGCGGTCGCGATCACGCGGGCGCCCCGAGCCGCGGCGAGCTGGACGAGCAGGCCACCCGTGACTCCGCCGGCTCCGTTGACGATGACCCAGCCGCCGCTCTCGATCCCAAGAACCTCGTCGAGTGCCTGAGCCGCAGTGAGCGCCGGAATGGGGAACGCTCCGCCGGCTTCCCACGACACCCCTGTCGGCCGGGCCGCGATGGTCGCCGCCGGCGCCAGCACCCTCCCCGCCCACGTCCCGTGACGCCGGAGCGGCAGCGGATGTGTCATCACCTCGTCGCCCTCGCGCAGATCGGCCACGCCGGAGCCGGCCGCTGCGACCGTCCCGGCTGCCTCCGTCCCGAGCGCCATCGGAGCCGGGCCGCCGACCTGCCAGCTACCGATCCTGACAAGCTCGTCCCAGTTGCCGATGCCGGCGGCGGCGACGTCGATGAGGACCTCGCCTGCGGCAGGCGTCGCCGGCTCGTCCATCTCGAAGATCTCGACGGGCTCGCCGAGCGCTGTGATCCCGGCCGCTCGCATCCTGCTCGGCGAACGCTACTGGCGTCGGTGATGCCGCGGCCGCCTTGGCACCTCGCAGAGGAGCGCGAGGCTGGCCCGCCGGCTAGTCAGTGGCAACCTCGAGCACGACCTTGCCACGCTTCCCGCGGCCCGCGAGTCGCTCGAACGCCGCCCGGGCCTCCGTGAGCGGAAAGACCGAGTCGACCTCCGCGCGAAGCTCGCCTGCGTCCGCGAGTGTTCTCAACTCCAGCAATTGCTCGTGGTCGGGTTCGACGATGAAGTAGATCGCGCCCGGCATCTCCTCTGCGATCGTGACGACGCGCTCACCAGCGGGGGCCTCGCCGCCGCGAGTGTCGAAGACCAGATCGACCGGGCCGCCCTCCACGACCGCTGCGCCGGCGTGTCGCGCAAGCTGGACGGCGATGTGCCCAACCCCGCCCGAGGCGCCCGTGACCAGCACTCGCTCGCCTCGGACGAGCCGCCCGTGCGCAAACAGTGCTTGCCAGGCGGTCAGCCCGCCCATTGGCAGAGCCGCCGCCTCGACGTGGCTCAGGCGCAAGGGCTTCGGTGCAAGCGCCTCGGCTGGGACGACGGCGTACTCGGCAGCCACGCCGTCGCGATCGAAAGGCGTGAGCGCATAGACCTCGTCACCGCTGCCGACGACAACGCCCGAAAGCTCGTATGACGGAATCGCCGGCAGTCGGTTGACCGGCCACGCCAGCTCGCCCCGTGTGATCGCTGCCGCATGCACGCGCACCAGCACCTCGCCCGGGTCCGGCGACGGCGTCTCGACCTCCTCAACCTTCAGGCCGTCATCGTGCAGCCGTACCGCCAGCACACTGCTCCCCTGCCCGCTGTTGGACGTCGTTCGTCAGGAGATCTTGCCATCTACTACCTCCTGCCCGAGGCGCATGCGCACGGTAACCCCAAGTCGCGGCGGGTTCGTGCGGTGCGATATCGGCGCCTCCAGTACACCGAAATCTGACGATATTTTGTCAGAAATCCGAGTAAACTGTGAGCACGATGGCGACGGCTCTTCCCATTTCCACCTACCGCGAACTGTCGCGGTGGTTCCCCACGGTCACCGATCGAGCCCGTGCGCTCGGACGAAGCCGAGAGACGCTCACAAGCTGGGAGCGGGAGCTCCTTACCTGCACTGTCCAGCCGTCCACCGCGGGTCGGATCGCCTTGGTGGCGTCGGTTGCCACCGATGTCGAGGAGTTGATCGGCGATGCCTGCGGAGTGGGGCGGTGGATGCTCGCCCCGCAGCCGCAGTTCCGAGGCAGGACGCCGGTCGAGATGATCGCTGCGAATCGACTGGGTGAGCTGTCGAAGGTCATCTACCGTGGCGAAGACGTGAGTCCGCAGCGGGCGGTACGCCGCGCGAGCCGCGGCCCACGGGACGTCGTCGGATTTCCGCGTCAGCGCGAACGCGAGCGCACGGCGGCCGAGGCGGCGGTGCTTCGCCGTATCGGCGAAGACGAGGATCTGATCGGGCCGATCGCACCGCCGAATGGCTGAGCGGGCTGCCGGATGGCGTACCCGGCTCATCGGGGAGCTCGCGGGGGTCGATGATCGTTCTCAGCGACTCTTGCGCGCTGCCAAGGTGATCCAGGACGCCCTCGCAGCGGCCGGCCTCTCGATGGTGGTCGTGGGCGGAAGCGCGGTCACGGCTTATGACCCCGAGGCGTATACGTCGCTCGACATCGACGTGGTCGGTCCCGGTTTGGGAGTGATGCTTGACGAGGTGCTTGGTGGCGAGCTCGGCCTCGAGCGTGACGGCCGGCACTGGTTGGACGAGGGGCTCGGAATCGCAGTCGAACGGCCCGCCTCGTCGCTCCAGCCGCCGGGTGCAGAAGCAGTTGCCCTCGACGTGCCGGGCGTCGGCTCGATCGTCGTGATCGCGGTCGAGGACCTTGTCTGCGACCGTCTCGCTTCATGGGCGGCTACCGGCCACTACGACTCGTGGGCACAGGCTGTGAGGCTGGCGCGCAACGATGCCTGCGATCAAGAGCGCCTCGAACGCCGCGCCCTCGACCTGGGGCTGGATCAGTACCTCCTGTTCGGCCTGTGGCTGGAGGAGGAAGTCCGCAGTGGTCGCGGCGATCGAAGTGAGGTCGCCCGCCACGTCCGTTCGCTCAACACGAGCACAACCGCGGCCGTGATCGCCGCTGTCGTTCGCGACCGCACGTGGAACCCTACGGACGACGCATCGCGACCTTGAGGTCGATGACGGGGGTGCCGTCGATCGCCTCGAGCGCGTCGACCCGCAGGCTGGTGGGCCCTTCGAGTGACTTCACCGTCACCCGGTGGATGCCGATCGGGTTCGGCCGGTCAGGCGAGCGCGTCCTGAAGACGCCGGTGAGCGGAATGCTCCTGTCGCCCATCGGGTGCGTCTCGAGGACATCGCGGTCGGCGACGTGAAGCCAGGTGAGGACGATCAGCTCGTCGCCTGCCTCGATGCGGTGGAGCGCGTCGGCGAAGCGCGAATCGATCTCGATCAGGGCAGCGGGCGCGCCGTCCGCCTGGTTGGGGGCATCCTCCACCGCGCGCAGGGTCGATCGCACCACGCCGATCGGTCGCACCGTGTACGGGCCGAGTTCATCCATTCGCGTTGTGCGAGTGTCGCACGAGTCGTTTCTCTAGGCTCTGCGGATGACGGACTCCGAGGAGCTGGGCCGCGGCGGGCGGCTGCGCGGCGGTGCGTCCGGCGAGCTGGTGGCCGCGGCCTACGCCGCAGAGAGCGCGCACGGCCCGCGGCTCGCCCACGGGCTCTCCCTCGCCGATCTGGCGCACGCGGTCGCCCTTGTCGAGGGCGGCGACCTCGCTGGCGACGACGCCCGGGCGCTCCTGCGCGGGCTGCTCGAGCTGCACGCGATCCCCGGCGGCGAGTTCCCGTGGGACCCGGCGCTCGGCGACGCGTTCAACGCGCGTGAGGCGGAGCTGGAGCGGCGCGTCGGCCGCTCGGCGGCCGGGTGGCTGAGCGCCGGCCGGCCGCGCCGGGAGGCGTTCCGCGTCGGGCTGCGCCTCACCGCCCGGAGCGCCGTGCGCGACATGCACGATGCGCTTCTCGGCCAGGCGGCGGCGCTCGTCGGCCACGCGCGCGCCACGCGTGCCGCGCTCGCGGCCGACTACACCTATCTGCAGCCGGCCCAGCCGACGACGGTCGGCCATCTCCTGCTGGCGTACGCCTATCCCGCGCTGCGCGATGCCGAGCGCGCGCGCCGATCGCACGCCGCGCTCGGGGCGAGCGTCGCCGGCGCCGGCGGCAGCGCCGGCTCCCGCTGGGCGCTCGACCGGGGCCGTCTGGCGGAGCTGCTCGGCTGCGACGATCTCGTCGAGCACGCGAAGGACGCGGCCTGGCAGGCGGACGTCTACGTGGAGCTCCTTGCGGCGCTCGCGATCGCGGCCACGCACCAGAGCCAGCTCGGCCAGGACTTCGAGATCTACGCGAGCCAGGAGTTCGGGCTGCTCGAGCTTTCCGATGCGCACAGCCGCGCGAGCGCGCTCATGCCGCAGAAGAAGAACCCGTACGCCCTCGCCGCGATCCGCGTCCAGGCCGGCCAGGCCGCCGGCGACCTGGCCGCGGCGGTCGCGGCGCTGCACACCGGATCGGCGCGCACGGACCACTTCCATCTCCTGAACGGGACGGTGCCGCGCGCGCTCGACGAGTCGGTCGCCGTCGCCCGGCTCACGGCGTCGGTGCTGGAGGGCATCGAGCTGCGGCCGGCGCGGTTCGAGAAGATCGCGCGGGAGGGCTTCGTGACGGCTGCGGATGTCGCCGACGTCCTCGCGCTCGCCGGCGGGCTCGACTACCGCAGCGCCCACAAGGTCGTCGGCCGCGCGGTGCGAGATCTCGTCGAGGCGGGCGAGCCGCCGTCGGCGCTCACGCCCGAGCGTCTGTCCGCGGCCGCCGAGGCCGCGATCGGGACGCCGGTCGACCTCGACGAGGCGACGCTGCGCGCGGCCCTCGACCCGGCGGCCTGCGCCGCGGCCCGGCTGCAGGCCGGCTCGTCCTCGCAGGCGGCGATGGACGCGATGCTCGAGCGGCTCGCCGTGACGCTGGCCGCCGGCGAGGAGTGGAGCGAGACCGCACGCGAGCGCGAGGAGGCCGCGGAGGCGGCGCTTCTGGCGCGCGCACGTGAGCTGACCTGAACCGGCGTTCGGTACGACCCGCGCCGCCGTGACCTACTCGATCGCCAAGCCCGGCGAGCTGCCCTTCACCGAGCGCCCGTACCGTCCGCAGGACGCGCCCCGGCACGTCGCCAGCCTGACGGAGGCGCTCGGGCTCGAGAACGCGCGGGCATCGGTGTGGCGCTATCCGCCGGGCGTGCGTGGGCGGCGGCATCGCGAGGGCGCCCAGGAGGAGGTCTTCGCGTGCCTGGAGGGGACGATCACGCTTGCGCTCGGCGAGCCGCCCGAGCTGGTCGAGCTCCCCGCCGGCGGCTTCGCCAGGGTCGGGACCGGCACCGAGATCCAGGTCCGAAACGAGAGCGACGTCGACGCGGTCGTGCTCGCCTGGGGCGCGCCCGCGGTCACGGGCGAGGCCGAGATCCTCGACGACCTGCCCTGAACCGGCGCGGTAGGCTCGGCCGGTGGCCGTCGACGTCCTGACCGAGATCGAGATCGCCCGGCCCCGGGGCGAGGTGGCGGCATACGCCACCGATCCGGACAACGCGCCGCTCTGGTACGAGAACATCGAGTCGGTCGAGTGGCGGACGCCGCCGCCGGCCGCGCCGGGCTCGCGGGTCGCGTTCGTCGCCCGCTTCCTCGGCCGGCGCCTCGAGTACACGTATGAGATCGCCGAGCTCGTCCTGGGCGAGCGGCTCGTCATGCGCACCTCCGAGGGCCCGTTTCCGATGGAGACGACCTACACGTGGGCCGACGCTCCCCGCGGCGGCACGCGGATGACGCTTCGAAATCGCGGCGAGCCGGCCGGATTCGCGCGGGTCGGGGCGCCGATGATGGCACGGTCGATGCGGAAGGCCAACCGCAACGACCTCGAGCAGCTGAAGCGGCTGCTCGAGTCGGCCTCGTAACCGGAGACGCGCACGGGATTGCCTTGATGGCCGCCGACCGGTAGGCTCGCGCGGCTTTGAGGCCGCCAGCTCAAGGAGAACGGCGTCGACGCCGAGGCCGTCGCGTTCGAGGGATCGGCGGTGGACGCGATCCTGCACTTCGCCGAGGAGCGGCATTCGAACGTCGTCGTGATCGGCGGCGGCGGGAGAGAGGGCCCGCGCGACTACCTGGTCGGCTCGACGGTCGAGCCGATCGTCCGCCACTCGCCCGTGCCCGTCCTCGTCATCAAGTAGCCGTCTCCAGATCGATCCGGTCGTCGGCCTGCGCCATCACGACCGGGTCGTGGGTGGCGACGACGACGGTGGCGCCGTGCAGCCGGGCCGCATCAGCCAGGAGCCGCCCGACGACCGCAGCGTTCACCTGATCGAGGCGCGAGGTCGGCTCGTCGACGAGGACGAGGCCGGGCGCGCCGGCCAGGGCGCGGGCGATGGCGACCCGCTGGCGCTCGCCGGCCGAGAGCCGCTCCACCCGCTGGTCGATGCGGTGCTCGAGCCCGAGTCGCATGAGCCACTCACGCGGGTCGCCGTCGCGGCCGCGCACGGCCAGCGCCAGCTCGATGTTCTCGGCGGCCGAGAGGTGGCCGACGAGGCCGGCGTCCTGGCTCACGACGCCGACGTGCCGGCGCCGGAACGCGGCCGCCTCCGCGGGGCCGAGCCCCGTGACGAGCTCGCCGGCCACGGTGACGACCCCCGCCTCCGGCCGCACGAGCCCGGCCAGGACGCGGAGGAGCGTGCTCTTGCCCGAGCCGGACCGCCCGGTGACCGCGGTCATCCGCCCGGCGGCGAACCGCGCCGAGCGGCGGTCGAGCACGGTGCGCTCCCGGCGGCCGCGCCCGAAGCGGACGACGACGTCCTGCATCTCGGCGGCCACGCCCTCGACGGGCCGGGCCGCGCCGGGCTCGCGGTCGGCGGCCACGGCCTGCTCGCCAGGCTCGCCGGCAGGCACGATCAGGACGCCGCCGTGCTGCGGCTCCGCCCGCGCCAGGCGGCCGATGCCGGCGTCGCGCAGAAGCTCCTCGGGCAGCCGCATCCAGCCGCCGCGGCCGACCACGATGGCCGCCTCGCCAGTGCCGGCGGCCTCGTCGCTCAGGCGCCCGTCGCGGATGTGGACGGCCCGGTCGGCGATGCCCGCCGCGCTGGGGTCGTGGCTCACGAGCACCACCGTCGCGCCCTGCTCGCGGGCCAGCTCGCCGATGAGCGCGTAGGCCGTTCGCACCCCGGCGGCGTCGAGCTCGCCGGCGGGCTCGTCCGCCAGGAGGAGCGCGGGGCGGTGGGCGACGGCCGCGCAGATCGCGATCCGCTGCGCCTCGCCGCCCGAGAGCTCGGCGGGGCGTGCGCCCGCGGCCTCGGTCAGACCGACCCGCTCCAGGAGCTCCGCCGACCGGCGGGTGCGCTCGGCGCGCGGCGCGCCCAGCATCGCCATCTGGAGCGTCACGATGCTCGCGCAGTCCAGGTCGGGCGGGAGCGCCTGGCGGTAGTGCTGGTCGACGACGCCCATCCGGTGCGCCCGCAGCACCGCGGAGCGGCGTGCGGGCAGGCTCGCGAGGTCGTGCCCGAGCACGCGCGCCGAGCCGGCCGAGGGTCGCTCGAGCCCGGCCAGGATACGCATGAGCGTGCTCTTGCCCGATCCGCTGGGGCCCAGCACGGCCACCACCTCGCGGTCGTCGATCCGGAGCGTGAGACCCTGGAGCGCCGCCGCGTCGCCCTCGGCGGTGCGGTGGATGCGGAACACGTCGCGGGCGTCGACGGCGGCTGTCATCGCATCCTCCGTCCGGCGAGCGCGGCCACCGGCAGGAGCGCGGCCAGGGCGAAGGCGGCGAGCGCCAGGGCGACGAGGCCGATCGGCACAGCGGTGCGAAGCGGCGGCACGGCTGCCGACGTCCCGGCCCCGAGCTGGACCACGTCGACGACAGCCGCCGACAGCACGGCGCCCAGGACGACGCCGCCGATCGCGCCGAAGACGGCGAGCACGGCCGCGCGGACGAGCAGGTGGGCGCGGAGCGTGCGTGGCGGCACGCCCATCGCCTCCAGATCGTCGAGGTGCGGGCGCTCGTCGGCGAGGTCGGCCGCAGCGATCAGCACGAGGCCGGCGGCGGCGAGCACGACGGAGAGGATCGCCGCACCCTCGAGCACGACCAGGATGCCGCGGGCCAGCGGCCGCGACGCGGCATGGGAGTGAAGCGAGGCCCGCGAGCGCACGGCGAGGTCGGAGAACGGCGGCCGGTGCAGCGCCGCCGCCACCCGGTGCTCGGCAGCTTGCGGCGCTCCGATCCAGACCTCGCGCGGCACCGCCGTCCCGGGCGCGTCGGCGTTGACGGCGACCGCGAGCGCCCGCTCGTCGGCCACCACGAACGTGTCGGGTGCGGTCGGGAAGTGGGCGCCCGTTGCGACAACCCGGGCGACGATCGAGTGCCCGTCGGGAAGCACCAGGTGCAGCCGACCGTCCGGCCCGGCGGCAGCGGCCACGTCGTGGCTTGCGAGCACGGGGAGCGCGGTGCGGTCGAACGGCTGGGCGGGACGCACCAGGCCGTCGGTGCGGCCGTCGAGCGCGTACTGCACGACGCCGGTGCCGGAGCGCTTGGCGGTCCCTCCGGCGATCCAGCCCACGAGCCCGGCCAGCGACTCGCCGCCCGCCCGCAGCTCGCCGAGCCGCAGGCTGCCCTTGGCGACGATGGTGAGGCCGCCCTCGATGCCGGCATGGGCCAGCGCCTGTGCGTCGGACGGAGTCAGGCCGATCTGGAGCGCGACGACCCGCGCACCTCGGTCGGCCGCCGGGATCGCTGCCGTGAGCACCTGGCTGCGGCCGGTCTCGCCGAGCTCGATCGTGCCGAACGTGCCGCTCGGGCGCTCCACTGCCAGTTGGAGTGCGACCGGACGACCGTGACCCGCGATCGGCAGCGAAACGGTGGTCGCCGCCGGCGGCAGGTCGGCGCCGGCGAGCTGCGGCTCGGCGCCGTGGCGCAGGGCGCGGGCGAGGTTGGCCTGCGAGTCGCCCGAGTAGTCCGACCGCCAGCGCAGGGCGGGGAGCGTCGCGGCCGGGACGCCGATCAGCGCCGGCTGGGCCGGGATCCCGGCGCCCGGCACGGCGGCGCTCATCCGGATCACCGGCGCGGCGACGGCGCCCGGAGCGAGCCCGCGGTAGCGGTCGAGCGGCGCGGCGTCGAGCGGGTTCACGAGCGCCGAGCCCGCCGACACCGTGAAGTCGAGCGGGACGCCGAACGCGGCCTGGTCGGACTCGCCGGTCTGGAGCGTGTCGCGGTAGGAGAGCGCGAAGACCGAGAGCCCGAGCGCGGCGGTCACGAACGCGATCACGAGCGCGGGGCGCGCGCCCTGCCGGCCCAGCGAGACGAGCGCCAGCCGGACGGCGACCGGGCCGCGCCGGACACTGCGCCCCGCGAGCCGCAGCACGGGCCCCGCCAGCCGGGCGGCGATCGCTCCGGCCGCGATCGCGGCCAGGCCGGGGAGGAGCGCGAGGAGCGGGTCCGAGCCCGCCTCGAGCGACGCCTCGGTCGAGGAACCTCTGGACGCCGCCAGGAGCGCCGCGGCGAGGGCGGCGAGCGCCAGCAGGTCGAGCGCGTGCAGCGGGCCGAGCCGGGTCGACTCGGCGTCGACCCGCTCGACGGCGACCAGGAGCAGGGCCGCCCCGAGCCACACCGCGACGAGCAGCCCGAGCCCGGCGGGGGTCAGAAGCGACTGGCGCAGCGTCTCGGACGTGCTGAGGCCGGCCTGCCCGGCGGCGATCGCGATCGCCGCCGCCGCCACGGCGGCCCCAAGGAGCACGCCGATCCCGGTCACCCAGGCCGCCTCGGCGCCCGCCTGGAGCCGCAGCTGCCAGGCCCGCGCTCCGTGGCGTTCCAGACGGCCGAACTCGGCCCGGGCGTCGCGGCGCAGCCCGCCGGCGGCAAGAAGGACGAAGCCGACCAGGAGCGCCGCCGCGCCGCCGCCGACGAGGAGCAGCCGGCGGGAGGCCACCTGCGCCGAGTTGTGCGCCGTCTCGAGCGCGGTGTCGGGGGCGCCGAAGCCGAACGCGCCGCCGGCCCGCTCGAGCGCCTGCGACGCCGTGCTCTCGCGGCGCAGGAGGCCCGGGATCTGCCAGTCGTGCACGTCTCGGGAGCGGATCGGCACCGTCCAGCCGTAGCGGCGGAAGATCGCCGAGAAGACGGGCAGGGTGGAGAGCTCGTGGACGCTGCCGGCCACGAGCACCGGCGGGGTGGAGGTCTTGCCGTGGGCGGCGGCGTTCAGGTTGGCGAGATCGAACGGAAGCGCTCCGGATGCGCGGCCCACGACGACCAGTCGGAGGCCCTGCTCGGACACGACCGTCGCCCGGTCGCCGCCCGTCTGCACCACCTCGCAGCGGGTCGGGACGCACCGCTCCGGAAGCCGGCCCGACACGAGGTGCAGCCACCGGCTGGGATCGTCGACGGCGCCGAGCGACACGAGCTGACCGTTCAGGTTGAGCTCGGGATACGCGACGGTGCGGGCCGGCCCGCCGGACTGGATGCCGGCGAGCGCCGCCGTGGCGGTGCGGTCGATCGCGGCGTACCCGCCGGCCGGCGGCGCGCCGAGCCACGTGGCCGAGAAGCTGCGGCTCGCCGGAGGCAGCGCATCGAGGCTGCGGCGAAGCTCGAGGTCGGCCGTGATCGTGCCGCCGGCTGCGACGCAGGCCGCCGCCGCCGTCGCAAGCGCCACGCCGGCCGCCACCAGGGCGCCACGGCCGGGGCGGGCGCGGATACGGGCCAGCGCGACGCGCAGCGGAGCGCGGACCGGGAGGGACCGTGCGGCTAGCACGCCGCGTCCCTGCGGCGGCGGTAGGCGCGCGTCTTGGTGCGGTTGCCGCAGTAGCGCATCGAGCACCAGCGCGACGACAGGTTGCGCGAGCGGTCATAGCTCGCCCAGTGGCAGCGAATGCAGGCCCGAAGGCGCGTCCAGGTACCGTTCGCCATCGCCTCGAACGCTCCGGCAGCCACGGCCGCGAGCGAGCCGTCGACGCCCGGGTCGAGCGGCCGAAGGCGGGCCGTGCCGTCGGGCGCGAACTCGACGGTGAGCCGGCCCGACGCGGCAACCCGGCTCACGGTCTGGGCGGCCGCGTCCGCGTCGATCTCGGACTCGGCGTTTCGGCGGATGAGCAGCCGCAGCGCCTCACGCAACTCCCGCGCCCGGGCGACGTCCGAGTCGAGCACCGGCGTGTCCTCCGGGAGCAGCGCGAACTCGTCGAGCCACGCGACCAGCCCGGGCGGCGTGTCGATCACGTCCTTCCCGGTCTCGAGGTTGACCGTGTTCACGAGCGCCTGGACGAGCCGCAGGCGCCCGGGAGCGGGCGGGCGCTCGTCGAGCAGGAACGTCCATGGTCTGGGGCCGAGATCGAGCGACACGGGCGAAGTGGCGCGCCCCGGTGTCGGGGCACGCGCATGACGGGAGTGTAGACACCGGTGAAGCCCGATGGGAGGTGTCGCTAGAGCGGCCAGTGAGGCGAGAGCGCCGCCCGAACGGCCTCGATCGCCGCGTCGGCCCGGTCGACATCGTCAGGCAGGTACGCCATCGGGTCCTCGAGGAGCGGCCCGGTGCCGAGCACGCCCTCGAGGGTGGCGTGCATGCAGAGACCCGAGTAGGTGCGCCCGTAGCCGCCCTCCTGGACGAGCACGAGCCGTCCGTCGCAGTGGCGGTCGGCCATGGCCCGTGCCGCTGCGCCGAGATCGCGGAACCCGTCCATCGAGACGCACATGCGCCCGTTGGGGTCGAACTGGCTTGCGTCCTGCCCGCAGGCGATCACGATCAGCTCGGGGCGGAACGCGTCGACGACCGGCTCCACCGCCCGCGCCATCGCCCGCCGGTAGCCCTCGTCGCCGGTGCCGACGGGAAGCTCGACGTTGACGTTCCGGCCGTCGCCGTCGCCCTCGCCGACCTCGTCGGGCGCGCCGGTCTGCGGGTGCGACGGCCCCCACGACCCGTGGCGCATGTGGAACGAGACGGCGAGCACGTCGCCGCGGCGCCAGAAGCACTCCTGCGTGCCGTTCCCGTGGTGGACGTCCCAGTCGAGCACGGCCACCCGCTCGACGCCGCGGCGGCGGGCCAGCTCCGCGGCCAGCGCGGCGTTCGAGAAGAGGCAGTAGCCGTCGGCGCGGGCGGGCTGGGCGTGGTGGCCGGGCGGCCGGACGAGCGCGTAGGCCAGATCGCACTCGCCGTCGAGCACCGCCGCGGTGGCCTCGAGCGCCGTTCCGGCGGCCGCGAGCGCCGCGTCCCAGGACCGCTCGACCACGGGCGTCGACTGCGTCAGGTACCCGCCGCCAGCCGCGCAGAACGCCTGCACGGAGTCGATGTACCCGGGCGCGTGCAGCATCTCGAGCTCGTCGCGGAGCGCGTGGCGGCCTGGGTGCCACTCGAGCCGCTCGGCGATCGGGCCGTTCCGAAGCGCGGCGCGGACGTTCCGGATGCGCTCGGCGTTCTCGGGGTGGAGCTCGGGCACCTCGACGAGCGGCGACGGCGGGTGTTCGAAGATGCCCGCGCCGGTGTCGTGCAGGAGCGCGTCGTCGTGCCAGTAGACGTGCATGCTCAACTCTCGGGCTGCACGGGCGCGAGCGAGCGGATGATGTGGCGCAGGTCGGACTTTGCGTCGGCGGCGGTCGAGACCGGCGTGGCGACATGGATCGAGATCACGTAGATGTTCCCCAGCGAGTGGAAGATGGCCGCGATGTGTCCGGTATGGGACGCGAGGTTGTGGTCATACCACGTGACCGTGCGGCCGGCGACCTGCTCGGTCTTGGACTCGCGCCCGCCGAAGCACGGTTGGCCCTCGCACATCGGCGGGAACGTGCCGGGCGGGTAGCCCTCGAAGACCACGTGGACGAGCTGGCCCTGCTCGAGCCACGCGTAGCCCAGCTGCCACTGCTTGTCGGCCACGCGGGCGGTGTTCCACTGGCCGTGGATCACGCCGTCGATCGGGCTCGGAAGCCAGCTGGGACAGTAAATCGGCATGCCGACCCGGTCGGCCCAGGTCTGCCACGAGGCCGCCCAGGCCTTGGGGCAGACGTTCGGCTTGGGCTTGGATCCCGATGCCTCCTTGGAGGATCCACAAGCCGCGAACACCACAACGACGACCGCGAGGAGTAGCATTGCGCCGCGACGTTTTCGACGTGCCGTCGCATCTCCCCGGTGGGCTGAAACCCTTGTGCTCATCCGCCGGGGATGGTAGATAGACCGTCGCACGTCGGGCGGCGAACGCCGTCACCGACGTGAAACGCCAACCCGAAGTGGGAGGAGAACAGATGAGACGTGTACCTGGCCGCGCTCTCTGGGCGATGGCCGCGGTCCTCGTACTGGCCACCGCCGCGGCCTGCGGAAGCGGGTCGAGCAGCGACAACAACGGTGGCGGCACGGGCGGTGGAGGCAACGCAGCGACGCCTGTGAACTCCTCCACGTGCAAGTCCGTCGTCAATCCGGACGGCCAACTCCTGATCGTGTCGGACCTGCCGCTCAACGGATCCTCGTCACACCAGACGACGCAGATGAACCAGGCGATCGAGCTGGTGCTGGAGCAGAACAACTGGAAGGCTGGGAAGTACACGCTTGCCTTCCAGCCGTGCGACGACTCCACGCCGCAGGCGGGCACTTGGGATTCGACGACGTGCTCGGCCAACGCCAATGCCTTTGCGCAGGATCCCTCGGTGATCGGGAACGTGGGCACGTTCAACTCCGGTTGCGCGGAGCTCGAGGCTCCGGTGTTGAACCAGGCACAGCCCGGGCCGATTGCCATGGTGAGCCCCGCCAACACGTGGCCCGGCCTGACCCAGGGCACCAAGGTCCCGGCAGAGCCGAGCAAGTACTTCCCGACCGGCACGCGCAGCTACGCGCGCGTCGTCGCCCCGGACAACTTCCAGGGCCCGGCGCTCGCCCAGACCGCACAGGGCCTCGGCGTCAAGTCGGTCTACATCCTGAACGACAAGCAGGCCTACGGTGCCGGCGTGGCGACCTACTTCGAGGACGCCGCCAAGAAGCTCGGCCTCAAGGTGCTTGGCAACTCGGCCTACAACACGAAGACCGGCACCAACTACCAGGCCCTGTTCCAGGGCATCGCTGCGAAGCACCCCGACGCCATCATGGTCGGCGGCCTCGTCTGCGAGAACGGCGGCCAGTTGATCAAGGACAAGGTCGCGGTGCTCGGTGACAACACCAAGGTGAAGCTGCTCCTGCCGGACGGCTTTACGACCTCGCAGACGCTCACCGACGCCGGCAAGGCGTCTGAGGGTCTGTACGCATCTGTCGCGGGTGTGCCGACCGATCAGCTGACGGGAGCCGGCGCAAGCTTCGTGTCGGACTTCCAGACCAAGTACAACCCCGACTTCATCGACCCGTACACGCCGTATGCCGCCGCCGCTGCGCAGGTTCTGCTCAAGGCCATCGAGGCGTCGGACGGCACTCGGGCCAGCGTCGCGAAGAACCTGTTCGGAGCGCAGATCACCGACAGCGTGCTCGGCTCGTTCTCGATCAACGACCACGGCGATACCGACCAGGGCTCGATGACGATTGACGTTGCGAAGAACGGCAAGCTCGTCACGTACAAGGTCCTGACGCCTCCGTCGGATCTCGTGGAGACCTTCCCGGATCAATGAGCAACCTCGGGGGAGCGCTGCGATGACGGCCGAGTCCGGCACCAGCCGGCGGCCGGTCCTCGCGGCGCTCCCCCGCTTCTCGCAACAGATCAACCGCGTCCTCACGTGGGTCGTGGTCGGCCTGTTCGTGGTATGGGTCGTCGGCAACTTCATCAACGCGCCCAAGCAGTTCGTGAGCGTGTTCCTGCTCGGCATCACCCTGGGGTGCATCTACGCCCTCGTCGCGCTGGGCTACACGCTCGTCTACGGCATCATCGAGCTCATCAACTTCGCCCACGGCGACGTCTTCATGTGGGGGTCGATGGTCGCCGTCACGGTCTCGGTGCACTGGCTCGGGCTCGACGGCAGCCAGGCATGGTACGTAACCGCGCCGCTCATCCTGGTGACGATGATCGCGTGCATGGCGTTTTGCGGCACGCTGAACGTCGCCATCGAGCGGGTCGCCTACCGGCCGCTTCGAAACGCGCCCAAGTTGGCGCCGCTGATCACGGCCATCGGCATGAGCTTCATCCTCCAGAACGCGGGCGCGCTCGTGTACGGCTTCATCGAGCAGCCACTTGGCGGGGACATCTTCCCGACGAAAGCGCTCTTCAGCATCGGCGGCGTCGCGTACACGCAGAAGTCGCTCCTGATCGTGCTCATCACGATCCCCGTCATGGTCGCGCTCAGCTATCTCGTCCGCTCGACCCGGCAGGGCAAGGCGATGCGCGCGGTCGCCCAGGACATGGACGCGAGCCGGATGATGGGCATCGACGTCGACCGCACGATCGCCTTCACGTTCGCGCTCGGCGGCTCCCTGGCCGGGGCCGCCGGAGTCCTGTTCGTGATGTATCAGACCTCGACGCGGTATGACCTCGGCTTCCAGCTCGGGCTGTTTGCCTTCACGGCGGCGGTCCTCGGAGGAATCGGGAACCTGACCGGAGCGGCGCTCGGGGCGATCCTGATCGGCCTCATCCAAGCGTTCAACGAGGGTCTCTCGTGGCACACGCCGGGATCGAGCTGGACGCAGTCGCTGATCTTCTCGATCCTGATCCTCGTGCTCGTGTTCCGGCCGCAGGGCCTCCTCGGCGAGGAGGTCCCCGACCGCGCATGAGCGGCCGAACCGGACCCGTGGGCGACGCCTGGGCGCGGCTCCCCAAGCGGGTGCGCACGCTCGCGCTGCCCGTCACGGTGCTCGTCCTCGTCGCGCTCTATCCGAACTACTACCGCGACCTGTTCGACGCCCTGGGCGGCGGCACGAGTGGACAGCTGGCGCCCACCGTGCCGACGATGGTCGTGATGTGCGTCTATGTCACGATGGCCCTCGGGCTGAACGTCGTCGTCGGCTATGCCGGGCTGCTCGACCTGGGTTACGTCGCGTTCTACGCCGCCGGGGCGTACATCGCCGGATGGTTCGCCACGCTTCAGTTCGCGCCCAGGGATGTCCACTTCCTGTCCGTCGGCGTGAATCCGGTGCTGCCCGGCCTGCATTTCAACATCTGGCTGCTCCTTGTCGTCGGCGCGGTGTTCGCCATGATCCTCGGGATCATCATCGGCCTCCCGACGCTGCGTTTGCGGGGCGACTACCTGGCGATCGTGACACTCGGCTTCGGCGAGATCATCCCGCAGGCCGTGAACAACGGCGACGACTGGTTCGGCCACAACGTCACCAACGGTCCGAACGGCCTGACACCAATCGACTCGCTCGGGTTCGGGGTCTCGATTCACAACACCGTCTCGTTCCTGCCCGCCAGCTACCGGCTCGAGATCAACTCGGCCGACTACTACTACTGGACCGGGCTCGCCATGGTGGTCTTCACGCTGTTCTGCTGCGTCCGCCTTCGCGACTCGCGTCTCGGCCGGGCCTGGGTGGCGATCCGCGAGGACGAGATCGCCGCGTCGGCGATGGGGGTGCCCCTGATGCGGACGAAGACGTGGGCGTACGCCATCGGCGCGTTCTTCGGCGGCATGGCGGGGTGCTTCTACGCGATCTTCAAGAGCTCCACGTTCCCGCAGGACTTCTCGCTCAACATCTCGATCGCGGTGCTGTGCATGGTTATCCTGGGCGGCATGGGGAACGTGTGGGGCGTGTGCCTGGGTGGCGCCGTGCTCTCGTACCTGAACTACCAGGGCCTCGAGGCGGTCGGCAACAACCTGAACAGCGCCGCGGGGACGAGCTTCAACATCCCCCAGTACACGTTCGGCATCTTCGGCATCATCATCGTGGTGATGATGCTCGTCCGGCCGCAGGGGCTGATACCCACCGCACGAAGGCAGATCGAGCTGGAGGCCGGCGTCGAGGGCGGATCGCTCTACGACGCTGAGGCGTGATGGCGGACGACATCCTGACCGCGCGAGCGGTGCGCAAGGAGTTCGGCGGCCTCGTGGCGGTTTCCGACATCGACTTCGCCGTACCGCAAGGTGGAATCGTGAGCCTGATCGGCCCCAACGGCGCCGGGAAGACGACGTTCTTCAACATGCTCACCGGCGTGTACACGCCGACGAGCGGGGAGGTGATGTTCGACGGCCACGAGGTGGTCGGCCTGCCGCCCCACGCCGTGACGCAGTTGGGCGTCGGGCGGACGTTCCAGAACATCCGCCTCTTCCCGACGATGACGGGCCTCGAGAACGTGCTCGTGGGCATGCACGGGCGCCTGAACGGCGGCATCTTGAAGTCGATACTGCGGACGCCTGGATTGCGGCGCGAGGAGCAGGCGGCCGCCGACCGGGCGCGCGAGCTCCTGCGCTATTGCGGGCTTCCACGCGAGGCCGAGTACACGTACGCCATGAACCTCTCGTACGGCGACCAGCGCCGCCTCGAGGTGGCCCGGGCGCTCGGCACCGAGCCGAAGCTCGTGCTCCTCGACGAGCCGACCGCGGGCATGAATCCCCAGGAGAGCGCCGAGTTCACGGCCTTCGTAGGCCGGATGCGCGACGAGCGCGGGCTCTCGATCCTCATGATCGAGCACGACATGAAGGTGGTCATGGGGATCTCGGAGCGGGTCACGGTGCTCGACCACGGCGAGAAGATCGCCGAGGGGACTCCGGGCGAGATCCAGAAGAACGACCGCGTCATCGAGGCCTATCTGGGCTCCGCGGCAACCGCGGACGGCGGCGGCGAGGAGGATCCACGCGGTGGCTGACAACGGCCGTGTCCTGCTCGAGCTCGAGGACGTCCACACGTTCTACGGCACCATCGAGGCGATCAAGGGCATCTCGCTCACGGTCAACGAGGGCGAGGTCGTGACGCTGATCGGCGCCAACGGCGCCGGCAAGTCAACGACGCTGCGCTCGATCCAGGGGATCAACCGCCCCAAGCGGGGCCGGATCGTCTTCAAGGGCCAGGACATCGTCGGCCGCCGCCCGCACGACATCGTCAAGATGGGCATCAGCCAGTCACCCGAGGGTCGGCGCCTGTTCTCGCGGATGAGCGTGCGCGAGAACCTCGAGATGGGAGCGTTCCAGCGCTCCGACAAGGCCGGTATCGAGGCGGACATCGCGCGGGTCTACGAGCTCTTCCCACGCCTGCAGGAGCGGCGGATGCAGAAGGCGGGCACGCTCTCGGGCGGCGAGCAGCAGATGTGCGCGATCGGCCGCGCGCTCATGGCCCAGCCGAAGCTCCTCATGCTCGACGAGCCCTCGCTCGGCCTGGCGCCGATCCTGGTGGAGCGGATCTTCGACATCGTCCGCGAGATCAACAACCAGGGCACGTCGATCCTGCTCGTCGAGCAGAACGCCCTGATCGCCCTGGCCGTCGCGAACCGCGGCTACGTCCTCGAGACGGGCCACGTCGCTCTGCACGACACGGCCGAGGCCCTGCGCAGGAACGAGCAGGTGCGCAAGGCCTACCTGGGCGAGATCTGACCTACCGCGGAGCGGCGGGCCACCAACTGCGCGAGCGGCGGCTGGTGTCACGCGAGTCGGCGCCGAACACGAGTGCGAGCGGCCCGACCACGACGATCATGAGGATGACGAGGAGGATTCCCATACCCCGTATCATCGGCAGCTTGCCCGATAAGTTCAAATCGGGTTAGTATTCGAATTGATTATGGAATCTGATAGCTGGCTCGGGGTGGAGCTGCGCCATCTGGCGGCGCTTCAGGCGATCGCGGAGCACGGGTCGTTCGGCCGCGCCGCCGAGGCGCTCGGGTACACGCAATCGGCCGTGAGCCAGCAGCTCCAGCAGCTCGAGAAGCTGGTCGGCCAGCGCCTCGTCGACCGCCCGGGCGGCTCCCGGCCCGCGCAGCTCACCGAGGCCGGCCGGATGCTCCTCGTGCATGCCGACGCGATCGTCGCGCGGCTGCGGGCGGCCCGCGCCGACCTGTCGGCGCTCGCCAGCGGCGAGGCCGGAAGCCTCCGCGTCGGCGCCTTCCAGAGCGCCGGGGCGCGCCTGCTTCCGCAGCTCCTGCACCGCTTCTCGGAGGCCTGGCCGCGCGTCGAGGTGAGCCTCACGGAGGCCGAGGACGACCTGCTGCTGACGGCGCTCGAGGCGGGCGACCTCGACCTTGCCTTCCTCGTCCTTCCGATCTCCGCAGGCCCGATCGAGACGACCGAGCTCCTGCGCGACCCGTATGTGCTCGTGACCCAGGCCGGCTCGCCGCTCGCCCGCCGGCGCACGCCGCCCAGCTTCCGCGACATCGCCCGCCTGCCGCTCGTCGGCTACCGCTCCTGCATCGGGGCGCGCCAGGTCGAGGCCCGGATGCGGGCGGCCGGGATCGAGCCGACCTTCGCGTTCCGCTCCGACGACAACGCCACCATCCAGGAGATGGTCGCCGCCGGCATGGGCGTCGCCGTCATCCCGCGGCTCACCGTGAACGAGAGCGACTCGCGAATCCAGCTCGTCGATCTCGAGGGGCGCATGCCCCCCCGGCTGATCGGCCTGGCCTGGCACCGCGACCGCTACCGCCCGCCCGTCGCCGAGGCGTTCATCGAGGCCGCCCGCGACCTCTGCCGCCAGCTCGACGTGGCCGCCGCCTAAGGCCGAGCCGGCGGCTCGAGCGGCTCGGGCCGGCCCAGGCTCCCCAGCTCGACCACGTCGCGGCGGAAGAAGAGCCCGACTGTCCAGTCGCTCACGACCCGCGTCCGCCGGCTCATGAGCGGCAGCTGGTAGAGGTGGTAGGTGCGGGTGAGCCACCAGCCGAGGAACCCGCGGAACCGGAACGTGCCCAGCGCCTCGAAGACACCCTTGTGCCGCCCGAGCGTGGCGGCCTGGCCGAGCATCCGGTAGTGGTACCTGCGAAGCCGCTGGCCGCGCGATGCGGCGGCGATGTTGCGGGCCAGTGCGCGGGCCTGACGGAGCGCATGCTGGCAGGTGGGCGGGTCCGGAGCCCCCGCGGCGGCGGCGTTCGGGACGGCGGCGGAGTCGCCGAGCGCCCACACGCTGCCCTTCGCCTTGAGGTACCCGTCGACCACGATCCGTCCGCGCTCGTCGAGCGGAAGCCCCAGGTCGGCGACCAGCGGGTTCGGCCGAACGCCCGCCGTCCACACCAGCGTGGCCGTCGGCACCCGCTCCCCGTCGGAGAGCTCGACGCCCGTCGCGTCCACGGCGCGGACCACGGTCGTCAGGCGCAGGTCGAATCCCCGATGCTCGAGCTGCGCGGCGGCGTACTCGCCCAGGCGCCCGCGGAGGTCGTTCAGGATGTGGTCGGCGGCGTCGGCCAGGATCCAGCGGCGGGGCACGTTGCGGAGTGACGGGTAGTGGCGGCTCGCGTCTCGCACGAGGTCCTCGAGCTCCGCCATGGCCTCGACGCCCGCGTACCCGCCGCCGACGAAGACGAACGTCAGCCGCCGGCGGCGCTCGTCCGGGTCGTCGATGGTCGACGCCAGCTCGAGCTGCTGGAGGACGTGATTACGCAGGTGGATGGCCTCGGCGATGGTCTTGAAGCCGACGGCGTGCTCGACGAGGCCCGGGACGGGCGCGGTGCGCGCGATCGCGCCGAGCGCGACGACGAGCGTGTCGAAGCCCTCCTCGAAGGGGTCGCCCTCGGCCGGCTGCACCGTGACGGTGCGCCGCTGCAGGTCGACGGCGGTCGCCCTGCCCAGCAGGAGCTGCGCCTTCGGGCACATCACCCGCACCGGCACGACCGCGTGGCGCGGCTCCACGGTGCCCGAGGCCGCCTCGGGGAGAAGCGGTGTGTACAGCATGTAGTTCCGCGGGTCGACAAGCGTGACGTCGAGCTCCGGAGCCCGCTTCCCGAGCAACCGCGCGACGTAGCTCCCTGCGAAGCCCGCACCCAGGATGAGCACTCGCATGACCCTCAGCATAGGGCGATCGGCCCCGACATCCCGTCGGTGTACGCTTCCCGCCGATGAGCGACCGGCCCTCGGGCGAGCAGCACGTCTACGACTGGCCGACGTCGATCGCGGTCGCGGTCGGCGGCACCGCGGCGGCGGTCGTCCTGATCGTCGTCTTCACGTACCTGGTGGACTGGGTGGGGTCGTTCTGGTCGCAGGTCGTCTACTTCCTCGCCGTGTTCGGCGCGGTCGTCGGGCTCGCGATTCGCAGCCGGCGCAAGGACGACGCAGACCCGGCCCGGCTTACCGTTGCGTCCTCGCGGGTGACGCCGATGGGGCTGCCGGGCCCGTTCGTCATGACCCAGGCGTTCGGCATCCTGGGGATCGCGATGATCGCCGTCGGGGTCGTCGTCCAGGGCGGCCGCGGCATCCTGTGGGCGTTCGCCGGGTACGTGCTCGTCCTGGTCGGAGGCGTCGGGCTCGTGATGTGGCTCCTCTCCATGGCCGGCCGCCGCCGGGCGGGCGCGCGCGGGTGATCCGGGCCGCCGGCGCGGTCCTGCACCGCGGCGGCCTCGTCGCCGTCGTCCACCGGCCGCAGTACGACGACTGGACGCTGCCGAAGGGCAAGCACGACGGGGACGAGGGCGACGAAGAGGCGGCTCGGCGTGAGGTCGAGGAGGAGACCGGCCACATCGGCACGATCGAGCGCGACCTCGGCACCATCGCCTACGACGTCGCGGCTGGCCCGAAGACGGTGCGCTACTTCCTGATGGCCGCCGACGCGGGCGGCCGGCCGCTCGCCGAGGACGTGGACGAAGTGCGTTGGGTCGAGATCGTCGAGGCCGTGGCGATGGTCAGCTACGACCGCGACCGCGAAGTCCTCGAACGCGCACGCGGGCTGGTGTAGCGGGGCACTCGAAGCGTGGTGGCGGGTCTTCGGGACCACCAAACGAGGTCAGACCCCAGCGGTGGCGATCGGCAACATCGCTCTTTGCGGAAAGTGGTGAAGGCGTCCGTTCTCGAACTCCGCAAAGTGCGCGAATTTTCCGCTTGCGCACCCGCCGCGGGGGCCGTACCTTTCCCACTGCGCCGCCAAGGGCAGCCGAGTAGGTCGAAGCCGGGCGGATGAGCTGTAGAGGTGACTCGAAAGCTCGTTCGGTCGGGGGACGAAAGGCAAGCCGTGGCGGCGAATCTTCGGTCCGGACCGGGCAGCCCGGGCCGCCCGTACAATCCCGGCCGATGCCGAGGGTGCTGCTCGCCGAGGACGACGGAGTGATCGCACGAGCCATGATGGCGCACCTGCGCCGCGCCGGCATGGACGTCGAGTGGGCCGAGGACGGCGACCGCGCGCTGAAGAAGATCCGGTTCGAGCGCCCCGACGTCGCGGTCATCGACCTGATGCTCCCCGGCGAGGACGGGTGGCGGATCACCCGCACGCTGCGCGAGGAGGGGATCACCATCCCGGTCATCATGATCTCCGCCCGCGGATCGGAGCACGACAAGGTGCACGGGCTCAAGATCGGGGCCGACGACTACCTCGCGAAGCCGTTCGGGATGCAGGAGCTGGTGGCGCGCGTCGAGGCGGCGCTGCGCCGGTCGGGCATCGCGCCGCTCCAGCCGGAGGCGGCGCGGATCGAGGCCCCGGGGCTCGTCATCGACCCGGACCGCCACCAGGCGCTCCTTGAGGGCTCCGACGCGGGCCTGACACCGATGGAGTTCCGCCTGCTCTATGTGCTCGCGGCCGCGGAGGGCAAGGCCTTGACGCGCGATCGGATCCAGCAGCGGGTGTGGGGCACGCCGTACCGGCACCGCGACCGCACGGTGGACGTCTGCGTCCGCAAGCTGCGCGAGAAGATCGACCGGCGCTCGACGACGCACACCTACATCCACACGCATCAGGGTGTGGGGTACAGGTTCGAGCCGATCTCGAAGGAGGGATGAGGATGCGGTATGGCGTGCTCGGGACGGGGACCGTCGGACGGGTGCTCGCGGGCCGGCTCGTCGAGGTGGGCCACGAGGTGCGGATGGGGTCGCGCACGGCCGACAACGAGGCGGCCGCGGCGTGGGCGGCGGAGGTGGGCCCCGGCGCGTCGCACGGCACGTTCGCCGACGCGGCCGAGTTCGGCCAGACCGTCATGAACTGCACCGGCGGCGGCGTCTCGCTCGACGCGCTCGCAGCGGCCGGTGCCGAGCACCTGGCCGGCAAGGTGCTGATCGACGTCGCCAACGCGCTGACCTTCGAGACGGGCCGGCTGACGCTCACCGTGTGCAACACCGACAGCCTCGGCGAGCAGATCCAGCGTGCCTATCCGGAGGCTCGCGTCGTGAAGACGCTGAACACGATGGGGAACGAGGTGATGATCCACCCGGAGCAGATCCCGGGGCGCCACTGCGTCTTCGTGAGCGGCGACGACGCCGAGGCGAAGCAGCTCGTGGCCGGGATGCTCGAGAGCTTCGGCTGGCCGCCGGACTCGATCGTCGACCTGGGTGGGATCGAGACGGCGCGCGGCACCGAGATGTACCTCGTGCTCTGGATGGAGATGATGCAGGCCACCGGCGACCGCCGGCTCAACATCAACGTGGTGCGGCCGGACTAGATGAGTGATTCCACGCCCCCGCGGGCCTGGACGTTCGTTTGTGGTGGGTTGGCGCTTTGTGGCGGGGCTGCGGCTGCGAACCGTCGCATCCACGGGAGACCTGCTTGGATAGCAGGTCTCCCGTGACCGCTGCAAGGCGTTCGCCTTGCAGCTTGTCCTCGGTCGGGCCAATATCACCCGATATTGGCCCTCCCTGCGTCCTTGCGCTACTCGGTTCTCGCCCATGAGTGACCTGCTGAGTAGCAGGTCACTCATGACCGCAGCAAGCCTCCGGCTTGCTGCTTGGACGTCACGGCGGCGTGGAATCACTCATCTAGTCCCTGACGGCCGCGGGCGCCGGGAGGACGACCCGGATGTTCGTGCCGGCGCCGGGGGTCGAGTCGGCCGTGGCGCGGCCGCCGTACTCCTCGGCGATGTGCTTCACGATCGCGAGGCCGAGTCCGGTGCCCGGCCCCGAGCGGGCGTCCTCGATTCGGTAGAAGCGCTCGAAGACCCGGCTCAGATGCTCGGGCGGGATCCGCCCGCCGGTGTCGTGGACGACGATCTCGACGGCACCCGAGAGTCCCCGCGCGCGGACGACGATCGACTCGCCCTCTCCGGCGTGGTGGATCGCGTTCTCGACGAGGTTGTCAAGGACGGCATCCACGAGCCGCGGCGCCACCGCGGCGACGAGCCCGCGCGTCACGGCCGTGCCGAGGCTCATCGAGGCGGCCCGGGCGGCGGCGGTGTGGCGGGAGACGCACGCCTCCACGGCGGTCGTGACGTCCGTCTGCTCGTCCTTGTCCGGCAGCTCGTGGCTCTCGAGCCGGACGAGGAGGATCATGTCCTCGATGAGCTGGCGCATCGCGTCCACCTCGGCCCGGGCCTGGGCGATCAGGTCGGAGCGCTCCTCGTCGTCGAGCGGCAGCGCCAGCGTCTCGACGAGCGCCAGGATGCGCTGGAGCGGGGTTCGCAGCTCGTGCGAGACACCGGCTGAGAAGAGCCGGCGCGCGTCGCGGTAATCGGCCTCGGAGGACTGGTCGGAGAGCACGACGGCCGCACCGGCGTCCGGGCCGCTCCCGAACCCCCGGACCCGAGCACGGAAGCGGCGCCGCTCGGGCGTGTAGACGGTGAGCTCGACGTCTCGCACCGGCTCACCCGCCGCTCCCCGGGAGGCGGCGGCGGCGAGCTCCGGCTGCGTCCCGGGCCCGGCCAGCTCGGGGCCAGCCTCCCGCGCCGCCGGGTTGGCGCGCACGACCTGGCCGTCGGTGTCGAAGAGCAGGATGGGGGTCGACGCGGCCGCCATCACGGCGTCGCGCGAGGCCAGAGCAGCCGAGAGCTCGGAGCGTGGCACCGTCTCGCGGAGCTCGCGCTCGAGGGCGTCGCGCTCGCGACCGGCACGTCGGTCGCGGAGGACGATGACGGCGACGGCCGCCGCGAGGGCGATCGCCAGCACTGCCGCCAGAAGCCCCATCGCGGCGAGCGTACCAGCGCGGCGCGATTTGTATGCTGCCGACCATGCGCGTGCTCCTCCCCGACGGCAACGAGCTCGACCTCGACGAGGGTGCGTCGGGGCGCGATGCGGCGGCCGCGATCGGCCCTCGCCTGGCCGACGCGGCGGTCGCCGTCCAGGTGAACGGCGAGGTGCGCGACCTGCGCCTGCCGGTCCGCGACGGCGAGACGATCCGCATCCTGACCGACCGCGACGAGGCGGCCCTCGCGGTGCTCCGCCACTCGACGGCGCACGTGATGGCGCAAGCCGTGCTGCACCTGTGGCCCGACGCCAAGATCGCGATCGGCCCCGCGATCGACGACGGCTTCTACTACGACTTCGAGTTCCCGGACCCCATCTCGGCGGACGACCTGGGCCGGATCGAGGAGGAGATGCGGCGGATCTTGAAGGCGGACGTGCCGTTCGAGCGCGAGGACGGCGTCGACCGAGCTGCGCTGATTGACCGCTTTCGCGCCGAGCACCAGCCGTACAAGGTCGAGCTCGCCGAGGGGCTGGACGACGGCACGGTGAGCCTCTACCGCAACGACGACTTCGAGGATCTGTGCCGCGGCCCGCACCTGCAGACGACCAAGCCGATCAAGGCGTTCAAGCTGCTGTCGACGGCGGGCGCCTACTGGCGCGGCGACTCGAACCGGCCGATGCTCACCCGCATCTACGGGACGGCGTTCTTCCGCCAGTCCGACCTCGACGAGCACCTGGCCCGGATCGAGGAGGCGCGCCGGCGCGACCATCGCCGGATCGGCCGCGACCTCGACCTGTTCCACTTCGACCCGCACTCGCCGGGGTCGCCGCTCTGGCACCCGCGCGGGATGGCGATCTGGAACTCGCTCGAGGACCTGCGCCGGTCGGAGAACGCCCACCGCGGCTACCTCGAGGTGAAGACGCCGCTGCTCTACGACGTCGACCTCTGGAAGACCTCCGGCCATTGGGAGAAGTTCCGCGACGACATGTTCGTCATCCCGGGCGAGGGCGAAGCACACACCTACAGCCTGAAGCCGATGAACTGCCCCGGCCACATGCTGCTCTTCGGCAGCCAGCGGCGCAGCTACCGCGACCTGCCGCTGCGCTACGCCGAGTCCTCGACGCTGCACCGAAACGAGCTCACGGGGGCGCTGCACGGGCTCATGCGGGTGCGGCACGTCACCCAGGACGACGCCCACATCTTCTGCACGATGGAGCAGATCGAGGACGAGATCTTCGCGTGCCTCGACTACGTCGACCTGCTCTACGGCATCTTCGGTGTCGCGACGCAGCCCGAGCTCTCGCTTCGGCCCGACAACAAGCTCGGCTCCGACGAGGACTGGGACGTCGCCGAGGCGGCGCTCGAGTCGGCGCTCCGGCGGCGAGGGATCGACTACGTGACGAGCCCCGGCGAGGGCGCGTTCTACGGGCCCAAGATCGACCTGCACATGACCGACGCGATCGGCCGCTCCTGGCAGATGGGCACCGTGCAGCTCGACTTCCAGATGCCGGCCCGGTTCGGCCTTACGTACGTCGGGGCCGACAACGCCGACCACATGCCGGTGGTGATCCACCGCGCGCTCCTGGGCTCGCTGGAGCGCTTCATCGGCATCCTGATCGAGCATGTCGCGGGCGCCTTCCCGCTGTGGATCGCGCCGGTGCAGGCGCTGGTCCTGCCCGTCGCCGACCGCCACCACGAGTACGCCGAGCACGTCGCCGCGGAGCTGCGCGACGCCGGCCTGCGCGCGGAGGCGGACCTGCGAAGCGAGTCCGTCGGCAAGAAGATCGCCGAAGCGGAGCACCAGCGCATGCCGTGCATCCTGGTGGTCGGAGACCGCGAGGCGGAGGCCGAGCACGGTCTCGGTCAGGCGCCGCGGCAAGGGCGACCTGGGTGCGCAGCCGCTGACCGACCTGCGCGACGCCCTCCTGGCCGAAGCGGCCTCCCGCACTGCGGACTGAAAAATTGGGGTCAGACCCCAATTTTTCACGCGCGGAGTGCGACTTCGAAGCGGGCCCGGTCGCCGCGGTAGACGTCGCGGGCGAACTCCACCGGCCTACCGTCGCGGTCGCGCGCGGTGCGCGTGACCACCATCGCCGGGGCTCCCGGGCGGGCGCCCAGGTGGCGGGCGTCGTCCGGCTCGAGCACGGCCGGCTCGATCGACTCGTCGGCCGTGCGCGGGTCGATCCCGTAGCGCTCGCGCAGGAGGTCGTAGAGCGATCCGCGGGCCAGGTCGCGCCGGCCCAGGTCGGGGCAGAGCGCGTCCGGCACCCAGAACGTCTCGAGCAGGAGCGGCTCGCCGTCGCCGAAGCGGACACGGCGCACCATCCAGGCCCGGCCGTCCGGCGGGAGCTCGAGGGCCGCCTGGGCCCGCGCGTCGAGCCGGCGCGTGCGCCGCATCTCCAGGACGCGCGCGGACGGCACGATCCCCTGGGCGCGCATCTGCTCCGAGAAGCCCGCCAGGCGCTGGAGCGTGTGCACGACGCGGGGCGGCGACACGAAGGTCCCCGAGCCCGGCCGCCGGTACACCGTGCCGCGGCGGACGAGGAGCTCGACCGCCTGCCTGGCGGTCATCCGCGAGAGGCCGTAACGCTCGGCGATGGCGCGCTCCGACGCCAGCCGGTCGTGCGGTCGCAGCCCGCCCGCCGCGATGGCCCGCTCCAGCTCTGCCGCGACCTGGCGGTACCGGGGAGCGGCGTTGGCGGCGACGGCCATCGTCCGATCTATACCACGCCGGCCGTGGGGTCACCCATGCGGGCCGACAGGAGCGCGATCTGGCACAGCATGCGGTCCTCGACGCGGGCCAGGTCGAGGCCGCACAGCGCCTCGATCCGGCGCAGCCGGTAGTGGACGGTGTTCCGGTGGACGAAGAGCTCGCGGGCCGTCCGCGCGACGCTGTGGTTGTGCTCGAGGTAGAGGGCCAGCGTGGTCCGCAGGTCGTCGGGGAGGCGGTCGATCGTCCGCGCCCGGACACGGGCGGCCCGGTCGCCGTCGTCGCCCAGGAGCGCGTCGTAGGCCTCGACGTCGGCGTAGCGGTGAAGGACGCCGCGGCCGCGCAGCCCGCGCCCGAGCCGGAGCGCCCGGCCCGCCTGGCGATGCGACTCGGAAAGGCGCTCCGCTCCGCCCGCCTCCTCGCCGGCCCCGCCGGTGAGCTCGCCCTCCTCCGACAGGAGCCAGGCCAGGTCGCTCCCCACGAGCTCCTGCTCCGCGGAGGAGCAGACGACGACGATCTCGGCGCCGTCGCGGGCGGCGAGCGCCCGCCGCGGGAGCCTGTCACGGAGCAGATCGAGCGCCCGCTCGACGGTGCCCGGGTCGGCCGCCGCTCCGCGCAGCCGCAGCACGCGTGCGTCGTCCGGGATCTCGACGCCCAGCCGGCGGCCGCGCGCCTCACAGGCGGCGGCGTCGCCCGCCCGGCCGTGCACCAGGTCGCGCACGAACGCGGCGACGAGCTCGTCCTCGGTCAGGCGCTCGCGATCGGACTTCGCGATGTCCAGCGCGACGACGGTCGCCACCTGCTCGATCGCCTGCACGTCGTCCGCCTCGGCCGGCCGTTCAGGGATGAGCCCCACCCGGCCGTGGGTGACGCCGCGGGCCACGACCGGCACGACGAGCGCCTCCGGCGCGTCCGCGAGGCCGCCGGGACCCAGCCAGTGCGGGCGGCCGTCGGGCCGCCAGCCCCCGAGCCGGCGGCCGGCGTCGTCCTCGACGACGACCGGATTGCCCAGCATCGCCGCCGCCCGGCGCACGACCGTGCCGAGGTCGGCACCGTCGACAACCAGCCGTACCAGCTCGCGGTGGATGCCCGCGGAGCGCTGCAGGCGCGCGTAGGAGCCAGACACGAGCCGCTCGTAGATGGACTGCGAGATCTCGACGAACGGCACCTCGCGCGGGAGCTCGAACACCGGCAGGTCGATCTCGTCGGCCTGGCGGCGCATGACGTAAGGGACCGACTCGAGGTAGTAGCCGCACTTGACGACCATCGCGACGGCCCCGGCCTCGACCATCCGGCCGGCGAGGGTTCGCTGGAGGGCCGGGTCGTCACCCAGGTTGTACGCGGTGGTGAGCAGGAGGTCGCCCGGGGCGAGGTAGTCGGCGAAGTCGTCCAGCACCTCCATCCACTGCACCCGCTCGACCTCACGCCCGAGGCCGCCGCCGCCGGCCCGCAGCTCGGCGCGGCCGAGCGCGGTCTCCTCGACGAGCTCGGCAACGCTCACGCCGCTCTTGTGCAACTGCTCAATCATCTCTAGCGATCTTAGAGCGTTGCGCCAATATGAGCAGGAATTGCAGCGGGGTAGCCTAGGCCATGCCCCTGAGCCTGGCGGCCCGCTACGGCCTTCACCGGGTGCTCGACGGCGACGGCACCTTCCCGCAGCCGGCGTGGAAGCTCGACGCCGACCCGCGCATCTCGGACGCCGAGATCCTGGTCGACGTCGAGCGCCTGAACCTCGACTCCGCGAGCTTCCGCCAGCTCGCGTCCGACGCCGGCGGCGACCCTGCGGGCGTCGCCCGGGCCATCGAGGCGATCGTTGCCGAGCGCGGGAAGCTCCACAACCCCGTGACCGGCTCGGGCGGCATGCTGGTCGGCACGGTGCGCGAGGTCGGAAGCCTCGTCCGCGAGAGCCGCCGCGTCCTTCCCGGGCAGCGGATCGCGAGCCTGATCTCGCTCACGCTGACGCCGCTTCGGCTCGACCGGGTGGACGGGATCGACATGCACCACGGACAGGTCGGCGCGGCGGGCACGGCCGTGCTCTTCGAGTCGAGCCCCTTCGCCGTCCTCCCGGAGGACATCCCCGAGCGGATCGCCCTGGCGGCGCTCGACGTCGCGGGCGCGCCGGCGCGCACGGCCGGGATCGTCCGCCCGGGCGACACGGTCGTCCTGGTCGGCGGCGGCGGCACGGCCGGCCTGCTCACCCTCCACGAGGCCCGGAAGCACGCCGGTCCCGGTGGGTGCGTGATCGTGACCGACCTGGCCGAGGCCGCGCTCGAGGACGTGCGCGAAACGGGCCTCGCCGACCACATCGTTGCCGCCGACGCCACCGACGCGCTGGGCCTCTACGAGGCGGTGATGGACGCGGCCGGGCGCGAGGCCGACGTCGCCGTGAACCTCGTGAACGTCCCGGGCACCGAGCTGGGCACGATCCTCGTGACCCGCGAGACGGGCACGATCCTCTTCTTCTCGATGGCCACGTCGTTCACGACCGCCGCGCTCGGGGCCGAGGGGCTCGGCCGGGCGACGACGATGCTGATCGGCAACGGCCACATGCCGGACATGGGCCTCACCGCGCTCAACGTGCTGCGCGAGAGCCCCGCCGTCCGGGCCGTGTTCGAGAGGCGCTATGCCGCCTGAGCCCCTGCCCGTCGTCCACGCGGCCGGGACGCACGCACAGGTCGGCGCCCAGATCGGGAGCGCCAGCGCGTCCGCCGTCCTGCGCAGCGCCGCGGCGATGAGCGCGGCGCAGATCGAGGCCGCGCGCCCGTACCGCGAGGTGACCGAGCGCGAGCTGCCCTGGCTGGTCGAGGAGCTCGACGCCGTCGCCGCCGGCGCCGGAGCCGACCGCCTGGCGGTCTTCGCGGCCGGGATCGAGGAGCTCGACACCGGCGGCGAGGGGGAGGGCGCGTGCTCGGACATGGTCGCGCGCCCGCCGGCGAGCGTCGACGGGCACCTGTGGGTGGCGCACAACAACGACCTCTCGCCCGAGGTCGAGCCCGACATCGTCGCGACCGAGTGGCGCGTCCCCGGCGATCCGGTCGTGTTCACGATCGGCATCGGGCCGTGGATCAGCGTCGGGTTCAACTCGGCCGGCCTCGCCCTCACGGGGAACGAGGTCGCGCCCAACGACAACCGGATCGGGATCCCGCGGCTCCTGCACGTGCGCGACATCCTGCGCCGGCGCACGCTCGACGAGGCGGTGGAGGCCGCGCTCAACCCGCACCGGGCGTCGTCGTACAACACGATCCTGAGCCACCGCGACGGCGGCGTCGTGAACGTGGAGGGTTCGGCGACCGAGGCCGAGCTGATCAGGCCCGGGCCGGGCGGCACTCTGGCGCACACGAACCACTACGTGAGCGCGAAGATGCTGCCGTTCGAGGGCGACCCGGAGTACGCGGCCGGCTCGGCCGTCCGGTATCGTCGCGCGCTCGAGTGGCTGGCGCCGGGACAGATCACGGAGCACGTTCTGCGGCGCGCGCTGCAGGATCACACCGGGGCGCCGCACTCGCTCTGCCGCCATCCGGAGCACGGCGCGCAGTCGAAAACTGTCTTCTGGTGCCTTGCCGACGTCACAGAGAGGACCATCACGTACGGCCGCGGGAACCCCTGCGACTCTCTCGACCAGCGATATGCCTTCGACTGACACGCCGACACCGACCAACCGCTACGCGGAGCTGACCTGGCCCGAGGTCGCCGAGTGGGCCGCCTGCGACCCCGTGCTGGTGATCCCGGTGGCCACGCTCGAGGACCACGGCCACCACCTGCCGATCGATACCGACGTGGTGATCGCCGAGACCCTGGCGGAGCGGGCGGTAACGGCCAAACCCGGCCGAGCGCTCCTTCTTCCGACGGTCACGCACGGCTACACGCCCCACCACATGGACTTCCCCGGCCCGATCACGATCGGCTGGAAGACGTTCGTCGACCACCTGGTCGACATCGGCCGAAGCGTGCTGCACCACGGGTTCCGGCGGATCCTGTTCGTGAACGGGCACGGGTCGAACGTGCCGCTCGTCGACATGGCCTCGCGGCTCATCATGCTCGAGGAGCGCGACGCGATCGCGGCCACGTTCTGGTATCTCGAGCTCCCCGGCGTCGGCGGAGCTCCTGGCCGCGACGCGCTCGTCGCCGGCCCCGGGAGGGATGGCCCACGCGTGCGAGCTCGAGACGTCGCTCTACCTGGCGATCCGGCCGGAGCTCGTGCAGATGGAGAAGGCGGTCAGGGAGATCCCCGACTGGGAGTCCGACCACGCCTGGATGGACTGGTCGGACGGCCCGCTCTCGGTCAAGGGCCAGTGGAGCGGCTGGACCGAGTCGGGCGTGATCGGCGATGCGACGGCGGCGACGGCCGAGAAGGGGCGCATGTGGCTGGAGCGCGCCGTCGAGGAGATCTGCGAGTACATCGACGACATGGCGGGTCGCAGGCCGCGGCCTGGGCGGGACCATCACACCCACGCTGTGGCGGGAAACCCGAGGGAGGATGACGTATGAAAGCTCGAAGACTTCTGACAATCGCCGCCGCGGTGGCCGTCGCGCTTGCCGCGGCGGGTTGCGGTGGCGGGGGGAGCAGCGACAACGGCAGCGGAGGCAGTGGAGCGGTCAAGGAGGGCGGCATCTTCACGCTCGGGTCGACGAACTACATCGACACGCTGAACGTCTTCAATTACATCGAGGCCGGGGCCACGGTCTCGTTCCTCGAGATCTACCCGGAGCTCGTGCAGTACGGCCCCGGTTTGAAGCAGATCGTCCCGAGCTTCGCCGAGTCGTGGACGGTCTCGCCCGACGGCAAGACCTACACGTTCAAGCTCCATTCCGGGGCCAAGTGGTCGGACGGCCAGCCGCTCACGTCCGAGGATGTGGCCTGGACCGCCAACACGATCATCAAGTACCCGGGGCCGACCGCCGTGCTCGCGTCGTCCGTCGCGCACGTCACCCAGGCCGACGCGCCCGATCCGACCACCGTCGTCTTCCACTACGACAAGCCGGTCGGAAACGCGCTGGCCCAGCTGACCTTCCTCTACATCCTGCCCAAGCACGTGTGGGAGAAGTACACGGGGAACAACGGCAAGGACCTGAAGACCTTCCTGCCTGAGGACCACCTCCCGGTCGTGTCGGGCGGTCCGTTCCAGGTCACGAAGTACGACAAGAAGGGCCAGACCGTCTTCAAGCCCAACCCGGGCTGGTGGGGGCCGAAGCCGCACGTCGACGCGGTCGCCTATGTCTACTACACCAACGCCGACTCCATGATCGCCGACCTCCAGTCGGGACAGATCTCGGCCGTCGACCAGGTGCCGTTCACAGCGGTGAACGCCGTCAAGAAGACGGGGAAGGCGGTGGTGGACACCTATCCGGGCGGCGAGATCACGAACATCACCTGGAACTCCAACCCGTACAAGCCCCAGCACCGAGAGCTGCTCGACCCGAAGGTGAAGGAAGCGCTGTCGATGTGCGTGGACAGGCAGCAGATCATCCAGGTGGTCTTCAGCGGCTACGCGGCCCTCACGGAGAGCCTGCTCGGCGACATCGCAAAGCCATGGCAGAGCACCGACTACGCGCCGCTCGAGTTCGACTGCGCCAAGGCCAACGAGATGCTCGACCAGCTCGGGTACAAGAAGGGCCCGGACGGAATCAGGGTCGCGCCCGCGACGACCGGCAAGTACGCCGAGCCGGCGCACAAGATGCAGTACCAGGTGATGGTCCCGAACAGCCTCGACTTCAACGGCGACCGCACCTTCTCGATCGTCCAGGAGGGGTTCGCGAACGCCGGCGTCAAGCTGACCCAGCAGAGCGGTGGCGACTCGAGCGCCGCGTACGCGATCGAGACCGACGACAAGTGCGACCCCGCGACGAACACCGGGTACTCGAAGTTCGACATGGCCCTGTGGGACTGGGTCGCATCGCCTGACCCGGACTTCCAGCTCTCGGTCGTCACCAAGGGCCAGTGGTGCTCGTGGAGCGATACGGGCTGGGACAACCCCGCCTTCGACAAGATGTACGAGAAGCAGGGGACGCTCGTGAAGGAGAGCGACCGCATGGATCTCGTGCACCAGATGGACAAGATCATCCACGACAACTGGGTGTACACGCAGCTCGTGAACGAGCAGGGCATCGCGGCCCACAATCCCAGCTGGGAGGGCTACGACGCCCAGGCGCTTGGCTACAACTACAACGCGTTCACCAACCCGCACCAGAAGTAGCGGATAGCCGACGGGGCGCGGACGGGACAAGACCATGCAACGCAGCGACTACATCATCAAGCGAACGCTCTTTGCGCTCCTGACGGTGTTCGTCGCCGTGACGCTCAACTTCGTCCTGTTCCGCGCCCTGCCCGGCGACGCCGTCACCGGCCTCAAATGCCACAACTGCACGATCCAGTTCAAGACCGCACTGCGGCACGACCTGGGGCTCGACAAGTCGAAGTGGGAGCAGTACGTGATCTATCTGAAAGGCCTGGCCCACGGCGACATGGGGACGACGTTCATCTCGCACAAGCCCGTGCGCGGCGAGCTGTGGGACCCGATCAAGAAGACGCTCGCGATGATCACGCTCGGTACCGTCTTCTCCATCGTCTTCGGGGTCCTGACGGGGGTGATCTCCGCCTGGCGGCGGGGCACCGCCCTCGACAAGATCTCGGTCTGGACGGGGCTGGCGTTCTACTCGGTGCCAACCCAGTGGCTGGGGCTGATCATCGTGTACTTCGTCGCAGATCGGGTCGGCCTACCCCACGGCGGCATCCAGAGCCCCGACTACGGCATCCTCGGAAACCCGGGGACGTTCGACTTCCTCAAGGACCGAACGGAGCACATCATCCTGCCCGCCCTCACGCTGGGCCTCGTGCTGTACGGCGACTACACGCTGATCGTCCGCTCCGCGATGCTCGAGACGCTCGGCGAGGACTACGTCTTGACGGCGCGCGCGAAGGGGATGAGCAACTGGGCGATCGTGTGGAAGCACGGCTTCCGCAACGCCATGCTGCCGGTCGTCACGCTGATCGCCCTGTCGCTCGGGTTCATCATCGGCGGAGCGATCACGATCGAGTACGTGTTCGACTACCCGGGGATCGGGCTCGCCATCGTCGACGCCATCGACAAGCGTGACTACGCCTTCCTCCAGGGTGCGTTCCTGGTGCTGACGTTATCGGTGATCGTGTTCAACTTCATCGCCGACCTGCTCTACTTCAAGCTCGACCCGCGGGTGACGACATGAGCCATGTCACGCCGTCCACCGAGATGGTTCGCGACGACATCGCCGTGGAGGGGTCGCCCGACCTGACGCCGGGGCGGCGCGGGTTCATCTCGACCACCCTGCGCGGCCAGCCGCAGGCAGTCATCGGGCTGATCGTGGTCGGGCTCATCATCCTGATGGCGATCTTCGCGCCGCTGATCGCAACGCACAGCATCCACGCCAAGACGGGGCCGATCTACCAGGCGCCGAGCAGCGAGCATTGGCTGGGGACCGACGACGGCGGCGTCGACATGTTCTCGCTCCTCGTCTACGGCTCGCGCGTCTCGCTCGAGGTCGGCTTCGCCGCTGCCTTCGTCGCGATGGTCATCGGCGGAACCGTCGGCATCGTCTCCGGGTTCTTCGGCGGCTGGGTCGACGTGCTCCTGATGCGGATCACCGACATCTTCCTGGTCATCCCCGACCTGGTCCTGATCATCGTCGTCGCTGCGATCTTCGGCCGCCACCTGATCAACATCATCATCATCATCGGCATCATCTACTGGACGAGCACCGCCCGATTGGTGCGGGCCCAGGTGAAGAGCGTGCGGGAGCGCGTCTATGTGAAGCGGGCCGAATCGATCGGCGCCGGGCACGGCCGCCTCGTCTCCAAGCACGTCCTGCCCCAGGTGGCGCCGCTCCTGATCGCGAACACCGTGCTCACGATCGCGCTGGCGGTGTTCCTCGAGACCTACATCACGTTCCTGGGCCTGGGCGACCCCAGCTCGATATCGTGGGGCAAGCTGATCGAGAACAGCTTCCTCGGAAACGCCGTCCTGAACAACGCCTGGTGGGCCGTCGTTCCTCCGGGCGTGGCCGTGACGATCCTCATCCTGGCCTGCACGATGGTCGGGCAGTCCATGGAGGATGCCCTGAACCCGCGACTGCGAGTCGGCCACCTGGCGGTGCGCCGGTTCCGCCTGCGGCCGCTGCACGGACAGCTGGACAGCGAGTGACGAGCCAGCCCGTTCTCAGGACCGAGGAGCTGCACGTCTGGTTCGACCTCCCCGGCGACCGGGAGCTGCATGCCGTGCAAGGCGTCAGCTTCGAGCTGCGACCCGGCGAGCGGCTGGGTCTCGTGGGGGAGTCCGGATGCGGCAAGACGACCACCATCCTGGCGCTGATGGGGCTGCTGCCGGCGAGCGCGAGCGTCGCCGGGCGCGTCTTCCTGGAGGGCGAGGATGTGCTCGCCAAGGGCGAGGAATCGGTGAGCCCGCACCGCTGGAGGGACGTCGCGATGGTGTTCCAGGGCGCGATGAACGCCTTCAACCCGGTGAAGACGATCGGCGCGCAGATCGTCGAGCCGATGGAGCTCCACGGCACCGCGTCCGGCCGCGCGGCCCGAGCGCAGGTGCGCGAGCTGCTCGAGCTCGTGGGGATCTCGGGCGACCGGGCCGACCGCTATCCGCACGAGTTCTCCGGCGGCATGCGCCAGCGGGCCGCGATCGCGCTCGCGCTCGCCTGCGAGCCGCAGGTCCTGCTCGCTGACGAGCCGACGACCGCGCTCGACGTGATGGTGCAGGCGCAGATCCTCGAGCTCTTGGTGCGGCTGACCCGCGATCTGGGCCTGGCGATGATCCTGGTCACGCACGACCTGCCGGTGGTGGCGCAGGTGTGCGACCGCGCGGCGGTGATGTACGCCGGCGAGATCGTCGAGATGGGCGAGATGGCGACGATCTACCACGACCCGCGTCATCCCTACACGCGGATGCTGTTCGCGGCCACGCCCGACCTGCTCGGCGACGAGGACGTGCGCTCGATCCCCGGCGCGCCGCCGCGGCTCGACCGCGAGCTCGTGGGATGCCCGTTCACGCCGCGCTGCGACTCCGCGTTCACCCCCTGCGCGACGACGCATCCGCGCCGGCTCGACGTGGCGCCCGGGCACGAGGCGCTGTGCCACCTGAACGACCACCTGGTGGCGGAGAAGCCCGCGTGAGCGGCGCGGAGCAGGAGGCGCTGCTCGAGGTCGACGGCCTCGTCACCCGCTACCCCGTACCGCGCGGCGCGCTGGGGGCCCTCGCCCGCCGCCCGAAGGAGACGGTGCACGCGGTCGAGGGCGTGTCGTTCACGATCGCGGCGGGCGAGATGGTGGCGCTCGTCGGCGAGTCGGGCTGCGGCAAGACCTCCACCGCGCAGACCGTGGTGCGGATGGTCGACAGCGCTGGGGGCGCGATCCGGTTTCGCGGGCGCGAGATCACGCAGCTCTCCGCCCGGTCGCTGCGGCCCCTGCGGCGCGAGATCCAGATGATCTACCAGGATCCGTACGAGTCGCTCGATCCGCGCTTCACCGTCCGCGACACGATCGAGGAGCCCCTGCTCGTGCACCGGATCGCGCGCGGCAGGGCGGAGCGTGAGGACAAGGTGCGCGAGGCGCTCGTGCGGGCCGGGCTCACCCCGCCCGAGCTCTTCATCGACCGCTACCCCCACGAGCTCTCCGGCGGCCAGCGACAGCGCGTCGCCATCGCCGCGAGCCTCGTGCTCGACCCCAAGCTGCTCGTCGCCGACGAGCCGGTCTCGATGCTCGACGTCTCGGTGCGGGCCGGGATCCTGTCGCTCCTCGACGGCCTGCGCAAGGAGGGGATGGGCATCCTCATGATCACCCACGACCTGTCCACGGCCGCCCATTTCGCCGACCGGATCGCCGTCATGTACCTGGGGCGGATCGTGGAGGAGGGGCCGGCCAGGGAGGTTGTTCGCAACCCGCAGCATCCGTATACGCGCGCCCTCATCACGGTGGTGCCGAAGCGCGACCCGCGCGAGCAGACGACGCCGCAGATCCTGACGGGTGAGACGCCCAACCCGGTGCGCGTTCCACCGGGGTGCCGGTTCCATCCCCGCTGCCCGATCGCCGAGGCAAGGTGCTCGGAGATCGACCCGAGCCTCCAGCGCCCGCGGGAGGAGGCGACCCCCGACCACCGCGCCGCGTGCATCGTGACCGCGCCTGGGCCGTCCGCGGACGAGGTCGGCCCGGGCGGGCGCGGCGCCGCGTGACCGCAGCCGGGCTGATCGAGAGCTTCCGCCGTCGCGAGCGCTCGCCGGTCGAGGTCGCGCACGAGACGCTCGAACGGATCGACGCGGTCGACGCCCGCCTGAACGCGTTCGTCACGCGGACGGCCGACCTCGCCCTCGAGCAGGCCGTCGCCGCCGAGCGCGCCCACGCCGCTGGGACGGCCGGGCCGCTGGCGGGCATCCCGGTCGGGATCAAGGACCTGGTCGACGTCGCGGGCGTGCCGACGAGCATGGGCTCGCTCGTCCACAAGGACGAGGTGGCGCAGGCCGACTCGCCGCTCGTCGCCCGCATCCGCGCTGCCGGGGCGGTCATGGTCGGGAAGACGACGACGTCGGAGTACGGCTGGAAGGGCGAATCGGGAAACCGCGTGAACGGCCCGGCCCACAACCCGTGGCGGCACGGGCTGACCGCGGGCGGGTCGTCGGGCGGCTCGGCGGCCGCGGTGGCCGCCGGTGTCGTGCGGATGGCCCAGGGCGGCGACGGCGCCGGCTCGATCCGGATCCCGGCGTCGTTCTGCGGCGTCTTCGGCCTGAAGCCGACGGTGGGGCTCGTGCCCACGGTGGCCGGGTCGGGGCTCTCGGCGCAGGGGCCGATCGCGCGGACGGTGGCCGACGCGGCGCTCCTGCTCGACGTGATGGCCGCGACGTCGTTCTCGGAGACGCTCGAGGAGGGCGTCGAGAGCGTGCGGGCGGCCTGGTCGGCCGACCTCGGCTACGCGGCCGTCGAGGCGGACGTGCTCGGCGTCGCGGCGGCGGCCGCTCGCCGCCTGCCCGAGCTCGGCCTCCTGCTCGAGGACGCCGACCCCGGCCTCGCCGATCCGTGGCCGATCGTCGACCCGATCTGGGCCTGGAACCAGGCGCAGGACGAGGACCCGGCCAAGCGGGAGCTGGCGGACCCGGGGCGCTGGGAGGTCGTCGAGCGCGGGATGCGGGTGACCGAGGCCGACCTCGCGGCGGCGCACGAGGCTCGCGAGCGCTACACGGCGGGGATGGACGCGTTCTTCGAGGCCCACGACCTGCTGGTGACGCCAACGATGCCGTGCCCGCCGTTCAAGGCGGGCGCCGACCAGCCGGGCTGGGTGGCGGGCCGGCCGACCGAGTACCTGAGCTGGACGGCGTTCACGTACCCCTTCAACGTCACCGGCCAGCCGGCCGCATCGTTGCCGTGCGGATTCGACGAGGACGGGCTCCCGGTCGGCCTGCACATCGTGGGCCGGCGTGGGGAGGACGCGCTCGTCCTGCGCGCCGCCCGGGCCTTCGAGCGGGTCTTCCCCTGGTCGTACGACCGGCTGGATCTGGTATAGACGGGGCAGGATGGGAGAACGCTGGCGCGACATCGGCGGCCCCGTGGGCCTGTTCCCGACCGGGGAGCGGAACGCGATCACCGACGTTCCCGGGGTGCGCGTCGGCCATGCCCAGGCGGCGAGCGGCGAGGCGACCGGCGTCACCGTCGTCGTCCCGCCCGAGCTCCCGACCCGGGCCGGCGTCGACACGACCAACGGCGTGGGGGAGCTGACCGCGAAGCTCGAGATCGACGAGTACGGCCTGATCGTGACGCCCGTGTGGCTGTGCGGGACGCATGCGGTCGGGACCGTCTACCACGCCGCGGTGCTGGCGGCCGGCGGAAGCCCCGACAAGACCGTGATCCCGGTCGTCGGCGAGTGTGACGACTCCGATCTCGGCGACTCGCGCACCGTGACCGTCGAGGATGCCCATGCGGCGCTCGCGAACGCCGGCCTCGAGGTGGCGGAGGGGACGGTCGGCTCCGGCACGGGCATGACGTGCTTCGACTTCGCCGGCGGGATCGGGACGGCGTCGCGGCTCGTCGAGGGGCACACGGTCGGCGTCCTCTTGATGTGCAACTTCGGCGACCGCGAGCGGCTCACGGTCGCGGGGCTCAGGTTCGACCCGGTACCGGGCGACCCCCCGCCGGAGGGGTCGTGCATCGCGGTCTGCGCCACCGACGCGCCGCTCACGGCGATCCAGCTGCGCCGGCTGGCGCTGCGGCCGCTCCTGGGGCTCGCCCGGGCCGGCTCCTACGCCGGAAACGGCTCGGGCGAGATCGGGATCGCCTTCACGGTCACGCGCGAGCAGGCCTTTCGCACCGACCGCATGTCGCCGCTCTTCGCCGCCGCCTACGAGGCGGCCGAGGAGGCCGTCTACAACTGCCTCGTGGCGGCGAAGGCCGGGACTCGCAGGGACGGGCGCCCGCACGAGGTCTTCCCGAAGCACCTGGTCAGGCGGTGACGCTCGCCGAGCTGCTGCGACCGCACACGACGGTCACCGTCGCGGGCCTCGCCAAGAACGCCGGCAAGACGACGGTCGTGAACCACCTGCTGGAGGGGATGGAGGGCCGGGTCGGCCTGGCCTCGCTGGGCCTCGACGGCGAGGCCCACGACCAGCTCACCGGCCTCCCCAAGCCGCGCATCGCCCCGCCCGCCGGCGCGCTCGTCCTCACCACCACGCAACTTCGGGGTCAGACCCCGGTCTTGCGCGAGTTGCCGTTTCGCACGGCGGCCGGCGAGGTGGTCGTCGTGGCGGCGGGCGGAGGAGAGGCGGTCGTCGTCTCCGGGCCGACGCGCCTGGACGAGTTGGACGCGGCGCTCGCCGCGCTGCGTGCCGCCGGGGCGGAGCGCCTGCTGCTCGAGGGCGCGCTCGGCAGGCTCGGCACGGCGGCGCCCGGCCGGGCCGACGCCGTCGTGCTGGCGGCCGGGGCGTCGCTGGCGGAGGGCGGCGACGACCTGCCGCTGCGGCTGAAGCTGGCGGTCGACGCGCTCGACCTCCCGGTGACCGACGCGCCGGCCGAGATCGCCCTCGCGCGGGCCGCCGGGTTCGAGGCCGAGGCCGCGGCCGAGGTGGGGGACGGAGCGGTGGCGGAGATGGCGGGCGCGCTGACGGATCCGCTCCTGGAGGCGCTCATGCGCGAGCGGCGGCGGGTGACGCTGGTCGTCGCCGACGCCACGCGCGTGCTGGCCGGGGCGCAGACGGTGGCGCGCGCCCGTCGGGCGGGGGTCGAGCTCGCCGCCCGCCGGCGGCTTCGGATCGCCGCCCTCACGTCGAGCCCGTTTCATCCCGACCGCTCGCGGGCGCCGGCGGAGGCCTTCGCCGCGCTCGTCGGCGCGAGCGCCGGCCGCTGGCCCGTCTACGACGTCGTGGCAGGATTTGCAGCATGAGGCTCGACCTCGACCAGGGGCTCACGGATGAGGCGTTCGCGCTGGCCGACTCGATCGCCGCGCCGATCATGCAGTTCGCGGTCGGGCACACCACGGTCGCGATCGAGCGCACCGTAGCGCGCCTCTTCGGCGTCGACGGCGTCGACGAGCTGGGCGTCCCGCTCCCGAACGTCCTCGTGGACGCGCTCGGCCAGGACCTTCCGGGCGGCCTGGCGCTCCCGCTCGCCCAGTCCTGCGTCGAGCGCAGCGCCTCGCCCCAGCAGGTGGCCGAGGCCGTGGCCGCCGGCGCTGAAAAATTGGGGTCAGACCCCGATTTTTCAGGTGAGGCGAGGGAGCTGGCGGCGCGGCTCGCGCACGAGGCCGACGAGCGGATCGTCGCCCAGCGGGCCCGGCGCGACGAGCTGATCGAGCAGCACGGCGACCCGGCCACTCCGTGGCTCTACGTCATCGTCGCCACCGGCAACATCCACGAGGACGCCCGCCAGGCCCAGGCGGCGGCGCGGGCCGGCGCCGACGTCGTCGCCGTCATCCGCTCGACCGCCCAGAGCCTGCTCGACTACGTCCCCCACGGCGAGACGACCGAGGGCTTCGGCGGCACGTTCGCCACCCAGGCCAACTTCCGCTGCGTGCGGGCCGCACTCGACGAGGTGATGCCCGAGGTCGGCCGCTACCTGCGGCTCACGAACTACGCGTCGGGCCTGTGCATGCCCGAGATCGCCGCCTGCGGAGCGCTGGAGCGGCTCGACATGATGCTGAACGACTCGATGTACGGGATCCTCTTTCGCGACATCAACCCGGAGCGGACGTTCTGCGACCAGTACGTGAGCCGCATGATCAACGGCCGGGCCGGGATCATCATCAACACCGGCGAGGACAACTACCTGACGACCGCCTCCGGCCGGGAGGGCGGCCATACGGTGGTCGCCTCGACGCTGATCAACCGCGCGCTCGCGCTCGCGGCCGGCATCCCCGAGGCGCAGATCGGGCTCGGCCACGCCTTCGAGATCGATCCCGACCTGCCGGGCCAGATCGTCGACGAGTGGGCGCTGGCGCTCCTCATCCGCGAGCTCTTCCCGAGCTGCCCGATCAAGTACATGCCGCCCACCAAGCACGTCACCGGCGACATCTTCCGCACGCACGCGATCGGCTCGATGTTCAACCTCGTCGGCGTCGCCACCGGCCAGCACATCCAGCTGCTCTCGATCCTGACCGAGGCCGTGCACACGCCGTTCCTCGCCGACCGGCTGCTCGCGATCCAGGACGCGCGGCGCGTCTTCGAGGCTGCCAGGCCGCTGCGCGAGTCGCTCGCTCCCGTCCCCGGCGGCCCGCTCGACCTGCGTGCCCAGCATGTGCTGGCGGAGGCCGTCGAGCTGCTCCGGCGCGTCGACGACGTGGGCATGTTCGGAGCGATCGCGAACGGCTGGTTCGCCGAGACGCCGCGCCCGCGCGACGGCGGCCGCGGCCGCGAGGGCGTCGCCGAGCGCGGCCCCGACTACGTGAACCCCTTCCTGGAGCTCTGGGAGCCGCAGCTCGCGGCGTGGGCCGGTGTCTGAGCTCCTTCCCTACGGCGACACGGCCGGCGACGGCATGGTGCAGCTCAGCTTCACGCTGCCCGTGCCGGCCGACGCACGGGCCCGGGAGGTCGGGCTCGAGTTCCTGCGCCGGAACGGCCTGCGCGAGCCCCAGATCGTCCACATCGGCGCCGCCGACCGGGACATGGCGTTCTTCGTGGCCTACGCGAAGGCGGCGCACGGCGTCGACCCCGACGCGGTCGTCGGCTCCGAGGTGGAGGCGCCGGCGCTCGGCTTCAAGGAGGTGAACACGCTCATCGAGCGCGAGCTGGGCCGGCGGATCGTCGTCATCGGTGCGGCGATCGAGACCGACGCGCACACGGTCGGCATCGACGCCATCATGAACATGAAGGGCTTCGCCGGCGACTACGGCCTCGAGCGCTACCCGTGGATCGAAGCCGTGAACCTGGGTGCTCAGGTGCCGTGCGAGCGCCTGCTGCGCGAGGCGCACGAGCGCTCGGCCGACGCGATCCTGGTCTCGCAGGTGGTCACCCAGAAGCAGGTGCACGCCCGCCAGCTCACCAAGCTGGTCGACCTGCTGGAGGCGGAGGGCGTACGCGACCGCTACCTGCTCGTGTGCGGCGGCCCGCGGCTCTCGAACACCTTCGCGAAGGAGCTCGGCTACGACGCCGGCTTCGGCCCGGGCTCCACGCCGTCGACGGTGGCGGGTTGGATCGCCCAGGAGCTGGTGGCGCGCAGCCGGCCCGTATCATGAGCGCCAAGCGAGTGGGAGGAGTGAGTTCATGGAAGGCATGACCGTCGAGCTGCGAACGCGGCTCTCTGCGGCGGACGTCCACTACGGCGGGAACCTGGTCGACGGCGCCCACGGGCTCGAGCTCTTCGGGGACGTCGTGACCGAGCTCGCGATCCGCACCGACGGCGACGAGGGCCTCTTCGCGGGCTACGAGTCCGTCGAGTTCCTGGCGCCCTTGTTCGGTGGGGACTTCGTGCGCGCGAGGGGGACGATCGTGCGCATGGGGAACACGAGCCGCACGGTCGACCTCGAGATCTGGAAGGACATCACGGCCCGCCCCGACGTGAGCCCGTCCGCCGCCGACCTGCTCGCCGAGCCCGTGCTCGTGACCCGCGCCCGCGGCACCTACGTCGTGAAGAAGGACCACCACCGCGGCGCCGGCGGCCAGGGCGGCTGACCGTGAACGCCCTGCATCGGCTGTCCGCCGCCGAGGCGCTCCGGCGCATGCGTGCACGGGAGCTCTCGCCGGTCGAGCTCGTGGAGGCGGTGATCCGGCGCGCCGAGCAGGTCGAGCCGGCGATCAACGCCTTCCCGCATACCTACTTCGACGAGGCGCTCGCGGCTGCGCGCGCAGCCGAGGCGCGCTACGCAGGGTCGGGCCCGCGGCCGCGCCCGCTCGAGGGCATCCCGGTCGCCATCAAGGACGAGACGCCCATCCGGGGTCAGCCGCTCACCCAGGCGTCGCTGATCCACAAGGACGACGTCGCGACCCACACGGCGGTCGTGCCGGAGCGCGTCATGCGCGCGGGCGGCATCGTCCACGCCCGCAGCGCGACGCCGGAGTTCTCGTCGGCGGCGTTCACCCACTCGCGCATCTACGGCATCACCCGCAACCCCTGGAACACGGAGTACAGCCCGGGCGGGTCCACCGGCGGCGGCGCGGCGTCACTCGCGGCCGGCTCGGCGATGCTCGCCACCGGCTCCGACATCGGCGGCTCGATCCGCATCCCGGCCACGTTCAGCGGCGTGGTCGGTTTCAAGCCGCCCTACGGGCGCGTGCCCGTCGAGCCGCCGTACAACCTCGACCACTTCTGCCACGACGGCCCGCTCGCGCGCACGGTCGCGGACTGCGCGCTCCTCGAGAACGTCCTCGCCGGCCCGCACCACAGCGATCCCGTCGCGCTTCGCCCCAAGCTGCGCATCCCGGCCGAGCTGGGAGGAATCGGGGGCTGGAAGATCGCCTACTCGCTCGATCTCGGATACGAGGTCGGCCCGGACGTGCAGGCCGGCGTGCTTGCCGCCGTCGACGGGCTGCGGGAGGCGGGCGCGGTCGTCGAGGAGGTGAAGGTCGGCTGGACGCACCACGACGTGACGGCGGCGACCCGGGCCCATTTCGGCGCGATGTTCGGGGGATCGGTCGTCGCGGAGCTCGAGGCCCACCGCGACCTGATGACCGCGTACACGGTGCAGTTCGGCGAGGAGTCGGCCGAGGTCTCGATGGACGACTACCTGCGCGGCATGGAGATCGAAGCCCGTATCCACGCCTCGCTGGCGGGCATCCACCGCCGCCACCGGGCGCTGGTCGGCCCCGGCTTCGGCGTGGCCCAACTGCGGGCGGGCGACGACTGCCTCGAGATCAACACGTACGACTTCCTCCTCACGGCGGTCTTCAACGTCTGCAGCCGAAGCCCGGTGCTCTCGGTGCCGTCGGGCCGCTCCGGGGAGGGCGTCCCCACCGGCATCCAGATCGCCGCCCGGCCCTATGACGACGTCTCGGCCTTCCGGATCGGCGCGGCGCTCGAGCGGATGCGGCCCTGGCCGCAGATCGCCGAGCCTGCGCTGGTGGCCGTGTGAGCGACGCGCTCGTGATCACCGTGGCGCCGTGCGGCGCCGAGACCACCCGCGAGCACAATCCCGCGGTGCCGTTCACGCCCGCCGAGATCGCGGCCGAGGCCCGGCGGGCGTTCGAGGCGGGCGCGCGCATGATCCACGTCCACGCCCGCCGGGACGACGGGACGCCCACGCAGGACGCGGGCCGCTACCGTGAGACGGTGGCGGCCATCCGCGCAGAGGCGCCCGAGATGATCGTGCAGGTCTCGACCGGCGGCGCCATCGGCATGACGGCGCAGGAACGCCTGGGCTCGCTCGCCGCCGAGCCGGAGATGGCGAGCCTCACCTGTGGGACGGTCAACTTCGGCCGCGGCGTCTTCGAGAACCCGGCGCCGCTCATGCTCGAGTTCGCGGCGGCGATCCTGGCGGCCGGCGCGCGGCCCGAGCTCGAGATCTTCGACCTCGGCCATCTCGACAACGCGGCCTGGCTGGCCGGCAAGGCGCCGCTCCAGGGCCCGCAGCATCACGACTTCGTGCTCGGCGTGCCGGGCGGCGCGGCCGGCACGCCCGCGAACGTGGCGCTCATGGCCGGACGCCTTCCCGACGGGGCCACCTGGTCGGCGACGGGGATCGGCCGCAGCCACCTGCCCGTCGTCATGACCGCGATCGCGGCCGGCGGGCACGTGCGGCTCGGGTTCGAGGACCAGGTCGAGTACGAGCCCGGCCGGCTCGCCACGTCCAACGCCGAGCTGGTCGAGCGCGCGGCCCGGCTCGGCGAGCTGGCGGGCCGCCCCGTCGCGACACCGCAACGGGCGCGCGAGATCCTGAGGCTGGCCGCATGAGCCCGGACGTCGTCGAGCGCTACCTGCGGCTCGGCCTCCAGCTCGACCGGCACGTCGAGGGGACGGTCGACGCCTACTTCGGCCCACCGGAGCTCGCCGAGGAGGTGAAGGCCGCGCCGCCCGTCGGTCCGGCCACCCTCGCCGCCGAGGCCGAGGCGCTGCTGGGCGAGGTCGAGGACGGGTGGCTGCACGACCAGGTCGCCGGCCTGCACACGTTCGCCCGGGTGGTCGCGGGGGAGACGCTCGCGTACGCCGACGAGGTGGAGCGCTGCTACGGGATCCGCCCTGAGCGCACCGACGAATCGGCGTTCGCCGACGCCCATGCTCGCCTCGAGGAGCTCATGCCGGGCACGGGACCGCTCGGGGATCGCTACCAGGCGTGGCTGAACGCGGCGTCCGTCTCGCGCGATCAGCTCGAGCAGATCACGACGGAGGTGATCGACCTGGCTCGGGACTGGACGAGCCGCGTGGTCGACCTCCCCGCGGGCGAGGGGGTGGCCGTGGAGATCGTCGCCGACAAGCCCTGGGGCGGCTTCTGCTACTACCTCGGCGGCCTCCAGAGCCGCATCGAGCTGAATGCCGACCTGCGGCGATCGGCCGGCGAGGTGCTCCACCTCGTGCTGCACGAGACCTACCCGGGCCACCACGCCGAGCGATGCGTGAAGGACGACGTCCTCGTGCGGAAGGCCGGCCGTCTGGAGGAGACGATCGTGCTCGTGCCGACGCCGCAGTCGATGATCGCAGAGGGGATCGCGGAGCTGGCGGCAGAGCTCGTCCTCGAAAGCGACGCGGGCGCCCACCTCGCCGGCGCGGTGGCCGACGCCGGGCTCGAGCTCGACCTGAGGCAACTCCTCGAGGTGCGCCGGGCCCTGGCGGCCTGCGACTGGGCGGACGTGAACGCCGCGCTCATGTTCTACGAGGACGGCGCCGGCGAGGCCGAGACGAGGGACTATCTCGAGCGGTGGGGGCTCATGACGCCCGAGCGCTCGGCCCACGCGATCCGGTTCCTGCGCGAGCCGACGTCGCGGAGCTACATCCTCACGTACTCGGCGGGCCGCGAGGTGTGCGAGCGCTGGGTCGGCGGCGACCTCCAGCGGTTCCGCCGCCTCCTGACCGAGCAGGTGCGCGTCGGCGATCTGCTGGCGATGTCCTAGGCGGGGATCTCGACGGCCGGCTTGGCGGCCGACAGGAGGTCGCGGACGCGGTCCTCGCCCACGTCGGGGAAGCTCTCGTAGAACTGGCTGACCGCGTGGAAGCGATGGGGATCGCGCAGGGCCACCAGCCGGTCGCACTCGCGCGACAGGCGTTCGGCCGCGAGCCGCGGGAGCACGGGCAGCGCGATCACCGTCTGGCGGGCGCCGGCGTTCCTGACCGCCGCGAGCGCCGCTCGCACCGACGCGCCGGTCGCGGCCCCGTCGTCCACGAGCAGCGCCACGCGCCCGATCAGCATCATCGGGACGCCGCCGCGCAGGCGCTCGTCCATCTCTCGCGCGGCGGCCGTGGCGGCGTCGTAGGCGGCGTCGACGACGGCCGCCGGAAGCCGGGCCGCCAGCCGCCTGTTCGTGAACCGCTCGCCCATGGGGGCAACAGCCCCCATCGCGAGCTCCGGATGCCCTGGCATCGCCACCTTGCGCACGCACAGCACGTCGAGCGGCTGGTCGAGCAGGCGGGCGAGCTCGGCGGCCACTTCGACGCCGCCGCGGGCCAGCCCGATCACGGTGACATTGGTCTTCCTTCGGTACTCGGGGAGCGTCGCGGCAAGCGCCGCACCTGCCTGGGTGCGGTCACGGAACATCGGACGATCATCGCGCAGGAGGGGGGAGCGGTCAAGGGTTCGCGGGCGCGAATTGGCGCTCGCACAGCCATTGCTATACTGCCCGTCTGGCAAGCAGAGGCATCCGCTTCTCACCCGATTCCGGCAGGCGCCGGCGGGTTCAACCGAGTTGGACATCGGACAACGGGTGCGGCTGCGTGCCCGTTTTTTCGTGGAACGAGAGGAGACCGTCAGTTTGGGAATGATCGTGACTAGGCTCGTAGCTTGAGGCCTCGCAGGCAGCTCGACCAGCGGCCCCAGGAACCGACCACCCGTATCAACGAGGGCATCCGCGTGCCCCAGGTGCGCCTGATCGACGAGAACGGCGCCCAGGTCGGGATCAAGAGCACCGACGACGCGCTGAAGTACGCGTGGGACCAGAACCTCGACCTGGTCGAGGTGGCCCCCGATGCGCGCCCGCCCGTGTGCCGGGTCATGGACTACTCGAAGTACCGCTACGAGCAGGAGCAGAAGGCCAAGCTCGCGCGAAAGCACCAGTCGACGATCACGATCAAGGAGATCAAGCTGCGGCCGAAGATCGGCCAGGGCGACTACGCGACCAAGCGCGGGCACGTCATCCGCTTCCTCAAGGCCCGCGCGAAGGTGAAGGTCACCATCATGTTCCGCGGACGGGAGATGACGCATCCGGAGCGGGGCAGGGATCTGCTCCTGCGGCTCGCGGAGGACGTGAAGGATCTCGGGACGATCGAGTCCCAGCCGCTCCAGGACGGCCGCAACATGGTGATGATGCTCGCCCCGCACAAGGCGCCTGTCGTGCAGAAGCCGCAGGAGCCCCCCGCGCCTCAGGCGGACGCGGCGGCGACGGGCTGACAGGGAGACGCGATGCCAAAGATCAAGGCCAAATCGGCCGCCAAGAAGCGGTTCCGGCTCACTGCGGGCGGCAAGGTGATGCGCCGTCGCGCGTTCAAGTCGCATCTGCTCGAGCACAAGAGCTCGAAGCGCCTGCGCAAGAAGCGGCGTGACAAGGCCATGGACGGCAAGGACAACCGCGAGGCGCTCCGCCTCCTCGGAAGGAGGTAGCGATGGCACGCGTCAAGCGCAGCGTCCACGGCAAGAAGAAGCGCCGGGAGGTCCTGGCGGCCGCGTCGGGGTACCGCGGGCTCAAGAAGAACACGTACCGCAAGGCGAAGGAGCAGATGCTGAAGTCGCTCTCCTACGCCTATCGCGACCGGCGCACGCGCAAGCGCGACTTCCGCCGCCTGTGGATCATCCGCATCAACGCCGGCGCCCGCCAGCACGGCCTCTCGTACAACCAGTTCATGTTCGGGCTGAAGAAGGCCGAGATCGCCCTCGACCGCAAGGTGCTGGCCGACATCGCCGTGTCCGACCCGAAGGCGTTCGAGGCGCTCGCCACGGCGGCGAAGGCCGCGCTCGCCGCCTGATCACCTCGAGGCAGAACGAACGGCTGAAGCACGCGCGGCGCCTCCAAGCCACGCGGCGGCGGCGCGAGTTCGGCCAGTTCCTGGCCGAGGGCGAGGACGTCGTCGAGGAGGCGCTCTCGGCGGGCATCCTGCCGGCCGAGACGTTCGTGGCCGCCGATCGCGCGCCCGACGAGGCGCTCGTCCAGCGGCTTTCCCGCGGTGGGCCGGTGCACGAGGTGGAGGACCGCCTCCTGGCCGACGTGGGCTCGCTCGGCCATCCCGCCCGGGTGGTCTGCATCTTCGAGCTGTCGGCCCTCCCGAGCCGTGAAAAATCGGTGCCAGGCACCAGTTTTCACTCGGCGTCCACCTGCACCGCGTGATCGACCCCGGCAACGTCGGCACGGTCGTCCGCGCGTGCGGCGCGCTCGGGCCGGCGTGGCTCTCGCTCTCGCCCGGCTGCTCCGACCCGCTCTCGGCCAAGGGGGTGCGGGCGTCGATGGGCGCCGTCTTCCGGGTGCCGATCGACGCGGGTGCGGACCTCCCCGAGGAAGGCACCCGGATCGCGCTCGTGCCCGAAGCCGAGACGCCGCTCTGGTCGCTCGACCTGACTCGGCCCGCCGTGCTCGTGGTCGGCGCCGAGCGCTACGGGCTCCCGCCGGAGCTCGTGGAACGCTGCGACGAGGCGTGCTCGATCCCGCAGGCGGTCGCCGCCGACTCGCTGAACGCCGCCCAGGCGGCCACGCTCGGGCTCTACGAAGCCGCCCGCCAGCGCGCGTTCACTATGCCGACAAGCTGAACGGCGGGTACTTGTCGGTGACGAGCGCGAACGCGTAGCCGCCGACGCGGTTTCCCCACCGCAGGACGCCTTCGATGAACTCGAACATCCCTCGCGGGTAGCGGCCCGTGAAGAGGATCGTGAACCAGGCCACGATCACGACGAAGAACACCGCGATCCACAGGAACGCCAGCACGATGTAGTGGGGGATTGCGAAGAACCACTTCACGAGCGGCAGCCACCTGTGCAGCTCGGGCCCCTGCACCTCGGGGTACTCGAGGTGCACCGATTGGTGCTCGTCGGTCGACGGATAGGTGTCGTCCATCAGGAGCCCGTACGCGGTGACGCGGTTGCCGAAGCGCGCGAGCTCGAGGTTCCAGTCGAACCACCACCGCGGGTACTTCTGGCGGAAGAGCAGCATCAGGACGAGCGGCGCGATCACCGTGCCGCCGGCGGTCCCGACCATGAACCACGTGCCGCTGCCGCCGCTGGATCGGTACGACGCGTTGGCGTGCTCGAGCAGGCCGATGACGATCGCGATCGGGATGATCGTGAAGATCCGAAAGGCGCTGCTCGTGCGGTTGAGGGGACGGTCCGGATAGTCGACGGAGAAGCTGATGGGGTGAGATTCCATGCCGCGCAGACTACCCCGGACGGCGAGCGGGCTACCAAACCCGGTGGGCGATCCACACGGAGTCGACCGCTCCCGGGAAGAGCGGGCTGCGATCGAACCACCCGTACGCCTCGACGTCCGCGAACCCCGCCTCGCCGAGGAGCCGGCGCCAGTCGGCTGGGTCGAGCCACCAGAGCCGCATGGAGGCCTCGGACTCCCCGGTGCGCACCGACAGCTCGAGCTCGCGGGCGGCCGCGTCCCACCGGGCCCGTTCCCAGATGCCCGGCTCGCGCTCCAGCCAGCGGTCGTGCGTCTCGGCGATGTCCTCGGCGTCGGGGTGGAAGACGTCGAAGGCGAGCGCTCCGCCGGGCTCCAGCCGATCGCGGACGGCCGTGAGGAGGCCGCGGCGCTCGTCGTCGGAGGAGAGGTGAAGGAGCGCCCGGAACGGGATGGTCACGAGGGCGAAGGTGCCGAGGTCGGGAAGCGCGCGCATGTCGGCCTCGAGCAGCCGCAGGTCGACGCCGTGGGGCTCCGCCCGCCGCCGGGCCAGCTCGAGCATCGCGGGCGAGGTGTCGACGCCGACGACCCGAACTCCGGCCAGCGCCGTCGGCACGGCGACCCGGCCCGACCCGACGCCGAGCTCCAGGACCGGCCCTCCGCTTCGCACCGCCAGGTCGACGTAGAAGGGGATGTCCTCGAGCACCGACCGGCACCAGGCGTCGTACCCCGGCCCGAGCCGGTCGTAGGCGGAGGTCACGACCTTTACACTACCCGGCCATCATGGACGTGGACTCCCTGGTATCGGAGGCGACGGCGCGGATCGCAGCGGCCGCCGACACGGCTGCGCTCGAGGAGATCCGGATCGAGGTGCTCGGGAGGAAGGCCGCGCTCGTGCAGGCGCTGCGCGAGCTGGCCTCCCTGCCACCGGAGGAGCGGCGGGCGCGCGGCGACGAGCTGAACCGGGCCCGGCGGGCGCTGGAGGGCCTCGTCGAGGAGCGTGCGCGCGAGCTGCGCGGCAAGGAGCTCGAGGAGCGCCTTCGCACCGACCGGGTCGACGTCACCCTGCCCGGCGTCCGTCAGCCGCGCGGCTACTCGCACCTGATCGAGCAGACCCGGCGCGACATCCTGGACGTCTTCGTCGGCTTCGGCTACGTCGTCGTCGACGGTCCCGAGATCGACCTCGTCCACTACAACTTCGACGCGCTGAACCACACGCCGACCCACCCGTCGCGACAGGTGACCGACACCTTCTACGTCGCCGACGACGTCGTCCTTCGCACCCACACCTCGCCTGTGCAGATCCGGACGATGGAGGCCGGCCCGCCGCCGATCTACATGGCGACCGCCGGCCGCTGCTACCGGCGCGACACGCCCGACGCCACGCACACGGCGATGTTCACCCAGATCGAGGGGCTGGTCGTCGACCGCGGCATCACGCTTGCGCACCTGAAGGGGACGCTGCTCGGGTTCGCGCGGGCCATCTTCGGCGCTGAGCGCGAGGTGCGCCTGCGGCCGCACTTCTTCCCGTTCACGGAGCCGTCGGTCGAGGTCGACGTGAGCTGCTTCAACTGCGCCCGCGACGGCTCGCCGTGCCGGGTCTGCAAGGGCGAGGGCTGGGTCGAGATCCTCGGCGCCGGCATGGTCGACCCCAACCTGTACGGCTATGTGGACGGCTACGACCCGGAGGAGGTGTCGGGCTTCGCGTTCGGCCTCGGCGTCGAGCGGGTGGCGGGCCTGCGCCACGACATCCCCGACATCCGGCTCCTGTGGGAGAACGACCTGCGCTTCACGGAGCAGTTCGGATGAGGGTGCCCGTCTCGTGGCTGCGCGACTACGTCTCCTTCGAGACGCCGCTCCCGGAGCTGGGCGAGCTGATGTCCATGACCGGGACGAAGCTCGAGGCGCTCCACCGGCGGGGCGTGCCGCGCGGCTTGGAGCTCTACCGGGTCGGGCGCGTGCTGACCCGCGAGCAGCACCCGAACGCCGACCGGCTCAGCCTGTGCACGGTCGACATCGGCACCGGCGATCCGCAGCAGATCGTGTGCGGCGCCTCGAACTTCGAGGCCGGCGCGACGGTCGCGGTCGCGCTCCCGGGCGCGGTGCTGCCCGACGGCACGGAGCTGCGGGTCGCCAAGCTGCGGGGGATCGAGTCGCACGGCATGATGCTCTCGGAGCGCGAGCTCGACCTGGGCCAGGACCACGCCGGGATCATGCTGCTTCCCGGCGACTGGCCGGTCGGCGACGTGCTGATCGACCACCTGGCGATCGCCGACGACGTGCTCGAGTTCGAGATCACCTCGAACCGCCCCGACTGCCAGAACGTGTACGGCGTCGCGCGCGAGGTCTCCGCGGCCCTCGACACCGACCTCGCGCCATGGCCGGGAACCGAGCCCGAGGCGCTCGGCTCGGGGAGGGTCGAGGACTACGTCACCGCCCGGATCGACGACCCCGACCTGTGCCCGCGCTGGGCGGGCCGGGTGTTCACCGGCGTCAAGGTGGGACCGTCGCCGCCGTGGCTCAAGGCCCGCATCGCCGCTGCGGGCATGCGCCCGATCTTGAACGTCGTCGACATCACGAACTACGTGATGCTCGCGATCGGCGAGCCGACGCATGCGTTCGACCTCGACAAGGTCGCCGGCCGCGAGATCATCGTCCGCCGGGCAGGCGACGGCGAGCCCGTCACGACGCTGGACGGCCAGGCACGCACTCTCGACGGCGACGTCCTGGTGATCGCCGACGCCGAGCGGCCGTCCGCCGTCGCCGGCCTGATGGGCGCGGAGTGGAGCGAGGTGAGCGACGAGACGACGACCGTGCTCCTCGAGTGCGCGAACTTCGACGGGCCCTCGACCCAGCGCTCCTCGATCCGGCTCGGCCTACGGACGGAGGGCTCGAGCCGGTGGGAGAAGGGGCTCGACCCGCACCTCGTCCCACGGGCGCTCGCGCTCGCGTCGCAGCTCATGGTCGAGCTGACCGGCGCGCAGCTCGTCCCCGGCACGGTCGACCTGCACGGCGAGCTGCCGGAGCCGCCCGTCGTCGGCCTGCGCAAGGAGCGCCTGGAGGCGCTGATCGGCGTGGACTACACCGACGAGGAGGTCGGGCGCGCGCTCACCCGGCTCGGCTACGAGCCGCATGACGGTGGCTGGCTCGTGCCGACCTGGCGGGCCGCGGACACGACCCGCGAGGTCGACCTGATCGAGGAGGTCATGCGGATCGCCGGCATCGAGCGCGTGCCTGCCGAGATGCCCGGCGGCCATCCGGCCGGGGGCCGGCTGGGTGACGACGAGGTGCTGCGGCGGCAGGTGGTCGACGTCCTGCGCGGCGCCGGCCTCACCGAGGCGGCGACGCTCACCCTGTGGGACACCGGGGTCCCGGATCGCCTGCGGCTCGGCCGCGACGACCGCCGCCGCGACCTGGTCGAGATCCAGAACCCGATGAGCGCGGAGTGGAGCGCGATGCGCACGCTCGTCTTCCCGGGCCTCCTGGGCTCCGCCCGCACCAACCTGGCGATGGGACAGCCGTCGGTCGCGATGTTCGAGGTCGGCCACGTCTTCCTGCGGGGCGGCGAGAAGCTGCCCGACCAGCCGGCGCACGTGGCCGGGGTGCTCGCGGGCGAGGGCGCCGGGTTCTTCGAGGCCAAGGGCATCGTCGAGGCGCTCCTCGCCGCCGCCCGCGTCGACACGCCCGGGTTCCGGCCCGCGGACGAGCCGTTCCTGCACCCCGGGCGGTCGGCGGCCGTCCTCGACGGCTATGTCGGCGAGCTGCACCCGGAGGTGGCGGAGGCGTACGGCCTGGAGGGAACCGTGGCGGTGTTCGAGCTCGGGATCGAGCGCCTGCGCGGTCCGGCCCGCGAGCAGGTGCTCTACCGCGACGTGACGAGCTTCCCGCCGCTGCGGCAGGACATCGCCGTTGTGGTGGACGAGGGCGTGCCGGCGGGGCGGGTCGTCGATATCGTGCGCGCCTCCGGCGGGGCCGAGCTGGCCGCGGTCGAGGTGTTCGACGTGTATCGGGGCGCGCCGGTGGCCGACGGGCGAAAAAGCATGGCGCTGCACCTGGTCTTCCAGTCGTCGGAGCGGACGCTCACCGATGCCGAGGCCGACGCGGCCCGCGGACAGATCGTGGCGGCGCTCGCGTCCGAGCTCGGCGGAGAGCTGCGCGAATGAACAGCGACGAGCTCGTCGGCCTCCTCGACGCGTACTTCGGCACCCGCGACGTGCGCGGCGACGAGTGGGCCGACCTCTTCGAGCTGGTCTATCCCGAGCCGTACTGGCGCGACTACGCGGAGCCCGGCTACGAGGGCCGCTGGAACGGCCTCCTGGTGCGCGGCGTCGACGATGTCGTGCGAGCGGCGACGTGCGTCTTCCCGTCCGACCGCGTGATCGCGGGGCTCCAGGCCGGCACGTTCCTGTTCTCCGAGCACCCGATCGACTACGGCGACGAGCCCGGCTTCCTGCCGCTCTCGCGGGAGAGCTTCGAGCGCATGCGCGCGGACGGCATCGGCTTCTACAACGTCCACGCCCCGATCGACCATCATCCCGAGATCTCGCCCTCGCGGATGTGCGCGGCCGGCATGGGCGTGCCGATCGAGGCGGAGTTCCTGCCCATCGCGGAGGGCATCCCGGGCGGGGCGGCGGTCATCGGGCCGGGCACGGGGACGCTCGACGAGCTCGCCGAGCGCCTCCAGGCGTGCCTCGGACCGGAGGTGCCCGTGAAGGTCGTACGCCGCCGGCAGGGGACGGACACGGCGGGCCGCGTGGCCGTGGTCGGCGGGGGCGGCGCCGACCGCGAGGCGCTGCAGGCGGCGCTCGAGCGCGGCTGTGAGACCTACGTCACCGGCGGCTGCTTCACGCGCTGGGCCGGGGAGTTCCTGGAGCTCGCCGAGACGGCGGGGATCGCGGTCGTCGACGGCACGCACTACGGCACCGAGAAACCTCCCCAGCTCGCCATGGTCGAGTGGTTTCGCACGCTCGGGCTCGACGCGGAGTTCATCCCCGACGGGCCGAAGTAGCGCGCCTAGACGACGCCCTGGGTTGCAACGGGGCGCACGTCTGTCGCCCGCCGCTCGAGCTTCAGCCTGGCGACGACCCCGAGGCCGTCCAGCGTCCCGAGCCGCTTCCGGCACAGCTCCGCAGCCGCCCCGTAGCCGAAGCTGCGCGCGGCGCGGAAGTGGAAGACGCCGCTTCGCCAGTCATCGTCGTGCCACGGGTTGAGCGGGCAGATGACGAGGGCGCACTCCTCGGACTGGGCCGCGTCGCGCAGGCGCAGCTCCAGATAGAGGCTCGACCAGTCGCCCGGCTGCGCTGCCACGATCGCGTCCCACTGCTCCACGAGTCCCTGCACGACCGCGGATCGTACCGGAGGTTCCGGTAGAGTCGCCGCCGTATGGACCGGGCCGCCCTGGAGCGCTACGCGGAGCTGATCGTCAGGTTCGCCGCCAACGTCCAGCCCGGCCAGGTCGTCGAGGTGGGCTCGGAGATCGGCAAGCAGGAGCTCACCCGGGCCGTGGCGGCGGCGGCCTACAGGGCCGGAGCGACGCACGTGGCGGTGACCTACGACGACCTGCACGTGAAGCGGGCCCGCATCCTGCACGCGCCGGAGGCCGCCCTCGGCTTCGCGCCCGACTGGGTGCGCCGCCAGGTGCAGGAGCTGAACGAGCGCCACGGGGCCTCGATCTACCTATCCGGCGCGGCCGAGCCGGGCATCCTGGAGGGCCTCGACACCGATCGCCTCGGCCGCGACCGCTCGCCCGAGGCGGTCGACTGGCAGGACGCCATCAACGCCCGCACCGTGAACTGGACGGTCGTGCCCGCGCCGACCGCGGCCTGGGCGGGCATCGTGCACCCGGGAGTCGAGCCTGAAACGGCTCTCGAGCGGCTGTGGGAGCAGGTGTTCCACGTCTGCCGCATGGACGAGGACGACTCCGTGGACGCCTGGCGGCGGCGGTCCGGCGAGCTCCAGACGGTCGCCCGGCGGCTGACCGAGCTGCGGCTCGACTCGCTGCGCTTCCTCGGGCCCGGCACCGACCTCACGGTCGGCCTTTTGCCCACGTCGCGCTGGGTCGGCGGCGGAGAACGGACGCTGGACGGCATCGAGCACATGGCGAACCTGCCGACCGAGGAGGTCTTCACGACGCCCGACCCGGCGCGCACGTCCGGCGTCGTGCGGGCGACGAAGCCGCTCGAGATGGGCGGGACGACGGTGCGCGACCTCCAGGTGCGGTTCGAGGCCGGCCGGGCGGTCGAGTTCACGGCCGCATCCGGCGCCGACGCCCTCGAGGCGCGCGCCCGCCGCGACGAGGGCGGCTCCTTCCTGGGCGAAGTCGCCCTGGTCGACCGCGACGGCCGGATCGCACCGCTCGACACGGTCTTCTTCGACTCCCTCCTCGACGAGAACGCGGCGAGCCACATCGCCCTCGGCAGCGCCTACGAGACCGTGGAGAAGGAGGACCTCGACCGCATCAACCGCAGCGAGATCCACATCGACTTCATGATCGGCGGCGACGGCGTCTCGGTCACCGGCACAACGGCGGCGGGCGAGGAGATCGCGATCCTCACCGACGGCCGCTGGGCGTTCGCCTGATCCTCAGACCGGAGGCACGACCGGCGGGGCGTGGTTCTGGTCGTACTCGCGCTCGCGCATGAAGTGCGCCGTGGTGATCATGCGCAGGCGGACGACCTGCTTCGAGGCGCGGTCGACCCACAGGCGGAAGAACGTCGGGCCCCCGGGGAGGACGAGCGTGAGCTCTGTCGTCGTGCGGTCGCCCCCGGCGATGGAGACGGCCTCCGCGCCGGGCGCCCAGAACGCGTCGGGCACCCTCGAGCGCAGCGCCTCCGACTTCACCCAGTCCTTGCCGGGCTGGCGGTCCCAGCGGGTCGTCCCGATGATGCGCGCCGAGGCCCCTCCGCGCACGACGAAGGCCACCCGGTCGGGCGCCTGGACGGTGAAGTGGGTGGTCACCGCGTGGCCGGGCGCCGACTCGAGCACGTTCAGGGCGCGCACGCTCTTGAGCGCGCGGTAGTTGGCGCTCGCCTGGCGCAGGAGCCGTGTGCCGTCGGCGGCGTCGAACCGCGGGAGCTGCACCGTCGCCGTCACGGGAGGCTTGCCGGGAAGGCGCACCTGCACCGGCAGCGGGCGCGGCCCGCGCGGGACGGCAGCCTCGTAGCAGACACCACGCACGCCCTTGCAGGGAAGCGCGACGTGGCCTCCGACGACGGCAAGCGCGGTCGGCAGCCCCGCGCCCGACGGCCCGAGGATGGTCACCCGGGCGGTGGTCGGCGAGGTGCGCTGGAGGCCGACGGCGAGCGTGTCCGCCTGCTCGGCGCCCACGGGCCCGGTCGGGAGCGGCGGGGCCGGCGACTGCGAGAAGAAGCGGCCCTTGCCGATCTGGGCGGAGGCGGCCCAGGTCTTCGCCCCCGCGGTGATGAGGATGCTGTGCCTGCCCGCCGTCAGCGTGCCCGTGCCGACGTAGGTGCCGTCGGGCTCACGGTCGAGCGTGACCGGCTGCCCGCCGACGAGCGCCTGGATCGTCTTCGAGCGCCGTCCGGCCCGCGCGGCGATCACGTTCGGGCCGGCGAAGCCCGGCCACAGCGCGAGGCGGGCGTTCTTCGAGAGGTTGACCAGCGTCGGCCCTCCCACCGGGGCCGCGGCGGCGCTGGCGAAGCTCGGAGTGTTGGCGGGCTGGAGATCGGTCAGGAGCGAGACGGCCGCGAGGACGCCTGCCAGGAGGGCCAGCTCGGCCACCGCCCTTCTGCGCACCTCACCGAAGCGGTCGAGCGCGTGCCGATTCCGGTACCCGAGCGCGATCAGGCCGCCGAGGAGGACGGTCTTCACGATCAGCGTGCGCCCGTAGCCGGTCGACCACACCTGGCTCACGGCGCCCACCTCCCACAGCGCCCGGCCGGCGCCGGTCACCGCGACCACGACCACGGACGCGAGCGCGGCGGTCGAGAAGCGCCCGAGCACCGCCCGCCGCACCCGCTCGCGGGTGCCGTCGGCCAGCCCGCGGGTGGCGTGGGGGACGACCAGGACGAGCTGGGCGAGGCCGCCGATCCAGACTGCGGCCGCCGCGACGTGGACGGCGTCGACGGAGATGGTGAAGACCCCGCGGCCGAGGTCGCCGGCGTGGCCCGAGTATCCCGGGACGATGATCGTCCACACGCCCAGCGCCACGGCCGGCACGGCCAGCGCCGCCGCGCCGACCCGGCTCCGGCGCACGGTCGCGAACGCCGCGGCAGCGCAGACGCAGAAGATGGCCGCCAGGTCGATGCCGCGGCCGAACTCGCGCCCGAACCGGGTCGCCTGGATCGCGGAAGCGACCGGGCCGCGGTGGTCGAAGGCCTCCCAGAACGAGACGCCGGCCACCTCGGCCCCCTGGCGGGTCAGAGCCACCCAGCCGCCGGCCAGCATCAGCACCGCGGCGGCCGTGAACACCTGCGTCGCCCGGATCCGCTCGCGCAGGTCGGCCATGGCGCGTGGCTGGCCATCGACCGACGCCAGCACGGGCCGCCAGATCGCCGCCCGGAAGACGACCCCGCCGATCACGAGCACGAGCCCGCAGAAGTAGGCGAACCGGGCGATGAGGAACGGCCAGTCGAGGGTCGTCGTCTGCACCTCGGCTGCCTGCGGCGGCGGCCGTCCGGCGCCCACCCCGATCGCGAAGACGCCGGAGATGATGTGGCCGTCGGTCGAGACGATCCGCCAGCGGACCGTGTAGTCGCCGTCCGGGAGCCCCTTCTGGAGCGGGATGACGAGGGCCCGCACGTCTCCCGACGCGGTGCTGGCCGCTCCCGAGGTGACGGTCTCGCCTTGGTCGTTCGTCACCGTGCTCGCGACGTCGCGCACCTGCTGGTCGAAGTGCAGCACGATCTGCCCGGGCGCTGTCGCGACGACGGAGCCCGCGGCCGGATCGGTGCGAAGCAGATTGGCGTGGGCCTGCGCGGCCGCCGGGAAGGCGGCCGTGAGCAGGAACGCGGCGAGGAGGGCTGTGCGCCTCAGCGGCGCCTCCTGAAGCTGACCGCGAGCGCCGCCGCCGCGAGGCCGAGCGCGGCCGCGCCGAGGCCGCGGCCGGCCGTGTCGCCGCTCGATCCCGCGGACTCCTTGGCGACCTCGACGACGGGCGTCTTCCACACCTTCGTCGTCCCGTCGGCGAAGGTCTGCACGCCGACCAGGTGCAGCGTCGTGTCGCTCGATCCGACGGAGGCCGAGAAGCGGAAGAGGGCCAGGTCCTCGGGCGCCACGGAGCCGCCCTGCCAGCTGATCGCCACGATCCTATGGGACTGGTCGCGGACGAGCTCGGTGGTGAAGCCCGGCGTCGACGCCGCGCCGTCCACCTCCATGCCGTCGGGCACGGTCAAGCGCAGGCCGGTCAGCGGCTGCTCGCTCTCGTTCGGCGAGAGCACGGTGTAGAGCGTGAACGAACCGGGGTCGACCCGGTCGGGGGACATCTCGACATGGGCGGAGGCCGCGGCCGGGAAGGCCAGGAGTGCGGCCGCCGCAAGCGCGAGTGCGCGCATGGGCATTCCTCCTGATCGCGAAGGTGCGGGTCAGGCGGCGAGCGGCGGCGCACGGCCCTGCGGCAGGCGCCGGGCAGGAGCCGGCGTCAGGGCGGGGCGACGGCGCGGGTTGCGCGCCGGGGCGAGCTCGGAGAGGAGCTCGAGCAGCCGGCCGGCGACCGCGTCGAGCCGTTCGAGCGCAGACGCCAGCGCGCGGTCGACCGCCGCGGCGGCCAGCGCGGCGGCAAGCGCCAGCGCGAGGTGCAGGGCGATCGCGCCACCGGCGCCCGTGTGGGCGGGCGCGCCTGCGGCGAGCAGGGCCGCGTGGGCGCACGCCTGCGACGGCACGAGGACCACCGCGGCCTCCAGCACGCTGAGCGGCCGGTGCGCGCCGGCGGGCAGGCGCTCTACGCGTCCGTGCTCGAGCTCCGCCGCCGCCCAGCGCGCCGCCGATGCGACGATCCCGGTCCACGCGAGCCCGGACGCGGCCAGGGCCGCCCCGAGCGCGGCCGCCGCCGACCAGCGCGGGTCGGTGAGCTCGCCCCAGCCGCCGTGCGCCGCCGCGGCCGACCCGGCGGCCAGACCGGCGAGGGTCAGGTACCGCGCTCCTCGTGCAGAGGACATGTTGGGAGTATCGCAGCGTGGGGTAAAGTCGCGCCGTGGAGAACGGCACCCTGGAGCGGATGGCCGACCTGGTCGTCGAGTTCGGCGCCAACGTCCAGCCGGGCCAGCGCGTGCACGTCGGCGCGTCGGTCGGCCAGGAGGCGCTCGCCCGCGCGATCGCGGCCCGCTGCTATCGAGCCGGGGCGGTCTTCGTGAACGTCGTCTACAGCGATCCGTGGGTGCAGCGCGCCCGGCTGGACGAGGCCGTCGACGAGGCGCTGGGCCACGAGCCGGGCTGGGTCGTGCAGATGATGCGCGAGCTCGGCGAGGAGCGCGGCGCGACCATCGGCCTGAGCGGACCGGTGGCACCGGGCCTCCTGGACGGCGCCGACCCCGACCGCATCCGCCGCGACATCCCGCCCGGCCGCCGCGAGGCGATCGAGAACCTACGTGGCGCCCGGCTCAACTGGTCGGCGATCCCGTGCCCCTCGCCGGGCTGGGCCGCGCTCGTCCATCCCGACCTCGACGCCGACGAGGCGCTCGCGAAGCTGTGGGACCAGGTCGTGCACATCTGCCGCGTCGACGAAGCCGACCCCGTGGCGGCCTGGGGCGAGCGGATGGAGCAGATCGAGCGGGCCAAGGCGGCGCTCAACGAGCTCGAGCTCGACGCGGTCCACCTGCGCGGCCCGGGGACGGATCTCGAGATCGGCCTCCTACCCACCTCGAAGTGGATGGGCGGGTATCTGACGACGCACTACGGCCTGGTCCACCATCCCAACCTCCCCACCGAAGAGGTGTTCGCGGTGCCCGACCCGGAGCGGGTGGAGGGCACCGTGCGCGGGTCGAAGCCGCTCCAGCTCGACGGCTCGATCGTCCGCGACTTCACCGTCCACTTCGACGGCGGCCGGGTCTCGCGGATCGACGCAGCTGCCAACGGCGGCGTCCTCAAGGCGTATGCCGACCGCGACGACGGGGCGGGCCGGCTGGGCGAGATCGCCCTTGTCGACGGCCGCGGCCGGGTCGGGCCGCTCCAGACGGTCTTCTACGACACGCTGATCGACGAGAACGCGGCGTCGCATATGGCGCTCGGCCAGGGCTTCGACTGGGCGGTCGCCGCGGAGGACGTGGAGCGCGTCAACCGAAGCCAGATCCACGTGGACTTCATGTTCGGCTCCGACGAGGTCGAGATCGAGGGCGTGACGCGGTCGGGCGAGCAGGTGCCGCTCCTGCGCACGGGCGCCTGGCAGGTCTGAGCGTCAGTCCGCCGTGCGGGCATAGATGAGCGCGTCCACGCGGCCCGCCGGCACGGCCAGGTACGCGGCGAGCCGGCCCTCACGCGCGAAGCCGGCATGCTCCAGCACGCGCTGCGAGGGGATGTTCGAGGGCTCGACCAACGCCTCAACCCGGACGAGCCCGGTCCCGGACAGCGCCCAGTCCGCGAGGAGCGAGACCGCCGTCGACGCCAGTCCGCGCCTCCGAGCTCGTTCGACCACCCAGAATCCGAGCCCGGCCATGCCCGTGTCCCGTTCGAAGACGAGCCCGCCTCGGTCACTGGCAGTCGGAGCGAGACCTGCCGTGGGCCGGTGTAGGAGCCCGATGCATCCCAGCGCCTCCTCACCCGCGGCGTCCGCGATCGCGAGCGAGATCCCCGCCCCGTCGGCCCGGCGATCCTCCTGGCGGGCAATCCAGCGTCGTCGAGACCGCATCGCTTCCCCTCCTGGACACTGCCGCAGGAGGACGGCGCGGTCTGTGAGCCGGGGATCCGGGTACTCGAGCAGCTCAGGCCGCGCCGGTGCGCATCCGGAAGATCGTCGCGATGACCTCGGCCGGATCGAGGTCGTCGCCGGCGCCGAGGTGGCCGCCGCGCAGGCGAAGGGACGTGTAGGCCATGAGGTCGCGCATCGAGATCATGCCGATCACATGCCCGTCGGCGTTCACGACCGGAAGGTGGCGGAAGTGGCCGTCGACCATGAGCGCCATCGCCTCGGCGATCTCGGTCTCGGGGCCCGTCGTCAGGACGTGCTTGGTCATCCGCTGATCCACCGGAGTCGCCGGGTCGATCCCGTCCGACACGCAGCGCAGCAGGTCGCGCTCGGTGATGACGCCGCACAGATCGCCCTTCTCGTCGAGCACGACGGCGGCGCCGATGTCGGCCTCGACCATGCGCCGGGCGGCGTCGCCGATCGGCGTCTCGGGGACGACCGAGATGACGTTCGTCGCCATGACGTCGGTGAGCTGCATCAGGTCGAGTGTACGAGGGGCGGGGTGGTCATGCGAGGAGAAGCGTCGGCGCCTCGAGGTGGCGCTTCACCGTCTGGAGGAGGCGCGCGCCGTCCGCACCCGAGCATGCGCGGTGATCGCACGAGAGCGTCACCGACATGATGTCGCCCACCGCGACAGCGCCGTTGCGGACGACCGGGCGCTGGATCGTGGCGGACACGGCCAGGATCGTCGACTCGGGTGGGTTGATGATGGCGGCGAAGGCCGAGACCCCGAGCATCCCCATGTTCGAGACCGTGAACGTGCCGCCCTCGATCTCCTTCTGGCGCAGCTTCCCGGCCCGGGCCCGCTCGGCCAGGTCGCGCGCTTCGGCCGCGATCTGGCGCAGGCTCTTCGTGTCGGCGTCGCGCAGGACGGGGACGATCAGGCCCTCCTCGAGCGCCACCGCGATGCCAACGTGCGCATGGGCGTGGTAGACGTGGGTGCCGTCGACGTAGGAGCGGTGGGCCTGGGGATGCTGGACGAGCGCCTGGGCAGAGGCCCGCACGATCAGGTCGTTCACCGACACCTTCTCGCCCGAGTCGGCCAGCGCCTCGTTCAGCTCCTTGCGCAGATCGAGCGCCCGCGTCATGTCGATCTCGGAGCTGACGTAGAAGTGGGGGACGGTCGTCTTGGACTCCGTCATCCGTCTGGCGACCGCCTTCAGCATGGGCGAGAGCTCGCGCACCTGGTCGCCCTCGGCCGGGGCTGAAACAGCCGGGGGGCTCGCCTCGGGCGCCGGTGCAACACCTGTACCAGGTACCGGTGTTGCACCCTGGAGCGCGCGCTCGACGTCGGCCTTCACGATGCGGCCGTCGGGGCCGCTGCCCCTGCCGGCCAGCGAGCGCAGGTCGAGGCCGGCGGCGTCCGCCATCCGGCGCGCGATCGGGCTCACGCGGAGCACCTCGGTCTTGCCGTTGCCCTCGGCAGCCGCGGGCGCCTGCGCCGCTGAAAGATTGGGGTCTGACCGCCAATTTTTCAGGCTCGGGCTGCTGTTCGGCGGGCTTCTCGGCCGGGGCGTCCGCGACCTGCTCGCCGGCCTCGCCGACGATCGCGATCGGGGCGCCCAGGGCCGCGGTCTCGCCGTCGTCCACGATGATGCGGAGGACGGTGCCGTCGTCGTAGGCCTGGAACTCCATCGTCGCCTTGTCGGTCTCGATCTCGGCGATGACGTCGCCCTCGCGGTAGCTGTCGCCCTCGCGCTTCAGCCAGCGGCCGATACGGCCCTCCTCCATGGTGTCGGAGAGGCGGGGCATGGTCAGCTCCTCGGACACGGCACCTCCCTCACAGCCCGCACTCCCGAAGCAGCGAGCGCGCGGCGGCCTCGATCTTGGACTCGAGCGGCAGCGCCGCCAGCTCGAGCGGCTTGGAGTAGGGCATCGGCACCTCGGCGGCCCCCACTCGCTCGACCGGTGCGTCGAGGTCGTCGAAGCAGGCCTTCTGGATGCGGGCGGCGAGCTCCGCGCCGACGCCGAACGTCGACCAGCCCTCCTCGGCCACGAGCACGCGGTTCGTCCTTCGCACCGACTCGACGACCGTGTCGACGTCGAGGGGCCGCAGCGAGCGCAGGTCGATCACCTCGACCGAGATCCCGTCTTGCCCGAGCCGGTCGGCGACCCGAAGCGCGCGCTGGACGGTGTAGGAGTGCGCGACGATCGTGAGGTCGTCGCCCTCCTTCGCTACGTCGGCCACGCCGATGGGGACGGTGAAGTCGCCGTTGTCGGGCACCGTCCCGGTCACGTTGTAGAGGACGAGGTTCTCGCAGAAGAGCACGGGGTCGTCGTCGCGGATCGCGGTCTTCAGCATCCCGTAGGCGTCGGCCGGGTTGGAGGGCGCGACCACCTTCAGCCCGGGGCAGCCCGCGAACCAGGCCTCGAGCGACTGGGAGTGCTGCGCGGTGAGCTGGGCGCCCGCGCCGCCGGGTGTGCGGATGACGAGCGGCACGCCCACCGTGCCGCCGAACATGTAGCGGATCTTGGCGGCGTGGTTCACGACCTGGTCCATCGCGACGAGGATGAAGTTGATCGTCATGATCTCGACGACCGGCCGTAGGCCCATCATGGCCGCACCGATCCCGGCGCCGACGAAGCCCTCCTCGGAGATCGGCGTTTCGCGCACGCGCTCCGCGCCGTACTTCTGCCAGAGGCCGGCCGTCACCTTGTACGAGCCCTCGAACTTGCCGATCTCCTCGCCCATCAGGAAGACGTCGCGGTCGCGGTCGAGCTCCTCGTCGAGCGCCCGGCGCAGCGCCTCGCGGTAGGTCACGTCTGCCATTCGGGCTCCTCGCCTCGCTCGCCGAACGGGGCGCCGGTCGCCATGCGGCCGAACTGCTCCCGCCAGCCGGGGTCGCCGTAGAGGTGCTCGTAGAGGCCGTCGCGGCTCGGGAACGACGCCGCCAGCGCCTCCGAGATCGCCTCCTTGACCTCGGCCGCCACCTCGTCCCAGATCCCCTCCAGATCGGCGCCGGTCGCGATCCCGCGCTCGCCCAGGATGAGGCCGTAGCGGGTGATCGGGTCGCGCTCGCGCCAGGACTGCACCTCCTCGCGCGTCCGGTAGACCTTGCCGGCGTCTGCGACCGAATGGCCGCGATACCGGTAGGTGATCGTCTCGAGAAGCGACGGCCGCCGTTCCTCGCGGGCCTGCCCGAGCAGCCGGGCCGCGGCCTCGCGCACGGCCAGGACGTCGTTGCCGTCGACGCGCTCGCCGGCGACCCGGTAGGCGGCGCCGTGCTTGGCCAGCTCCGGCTCGGCGTTGGATTGGTCGACGCGGGTGCCCATGCCGTACTGGTTGTTGATCGCCTGGAAGACGATCGGGAGGTTCCAGATCGAGGCCAGGTTGAGCGCCTCGTGAAACGCACCGGTCGCCGTCGCCCCGTCCCCGAACTGGCACAGGACGGCGTGCGGCTGGTCGCGGTAGTTGAACGCGAGTGCGGCTCCGGTGGCGATCGGCAGGTGGGCGCCGACGATGCCCCAGCCGCCGAAGAACCGGCGCTCGACATCGAGCAGGTGCATCGAGCCGCCGCGCCCGTGGGCGACGCCGGTGTCCTTGCCGAAGAGCTCGGCCATGACCGCCGCAGCAGGGCTGCCGACCGCGAGCGCGGTCGCGTGGTCGCGGTAGCTCGCAAAGAGCGCGTCGCCCTCCTCGAGCGCGTCGATCGCGCCGATCGAGGCCGCCTCCTCGCCGATCGCGAGGTGGCAGTAGCCGCCGATCCGAGCGCGCGTGTACTGCTCCTCCGTGCGCTCCTCGAAACGGCGGACGAGCGCCATCTGCCGGAAGAGCCGCAGGGCATGCTCGCGGTCGTCCAGCACCGCGGTCTGAGTGGCCGCCGGTTCCGCCATCGAAACGGAACTGTAGTACGGGTCGGGTAGGCTCTCCGCGTGGCGACTCCGGTGACCGTTCCGAGCCTTGGCGATGACGTCCCGTCGGCCGTCCTCATCCGCTTTCTCGTCGAGCCGGGCGCGCCGGTGAGGCGCGGCGACGCGCTCTACGAGCTCGACACCGACAAGGTGACCCAGGAGGTCGAGGCCGAGGCCGAAGGCGTGCTCCTGGCCGTGACGGGGACGCCCGGCGTCGACTACCTCGTGGGCGCGACCATCGGGTGGATCGGCGAGCCAGGCGAGCAGCCGCCGGCCTGATCGAGCCGCGAAGTCCGCGTTGCTAGGATGGCCGTCCGATGGAATGTGACGTCGCCGTACTCGGGGGCGGGCCGGGCGGCTATCCCGCAGCGATCCGCGCCGCCCAGCTCGGTGCCCGCGTGGTGCTGATCGAGGCCGACCGCGTCGGCGGCACCTGCATCAACGTCGGGTGCATCCCGACGAAGGCGCTGGTGCAGACCGCGCACGCCATGAAGGACGCGAACGGCCACTTCGCCCAGCTCGGCGTGAAGGTGTCGGGCGCGGAGCTCGACTTCGCCCAGGCCCAGGCCAACAAGCAGGGGATCGTCGACGGGCTCGTGAACGGCATCACGGGCGTCGTCAAGGCCAACGAGATCGCGATCGTCTCCGGGAAGGGCACGTTCACCGACGCGAACACCATCGCGGTCGAGGGCGGCGAGGAGGTCAAGTTCCAGTCCGCCGTCATCGCCACCGGCTCGCAGTCGCTGCGCCCGCCGGTCGACGGGATCGACCGCCCGCGCTGCGTCGACTCCACCGGCCTGCTCGCGATCGAGCAGGTGCCGAAGCGGCTGGCCATCCTCGGCGGCGGGGTGATCGGCGTCGAGTTCGCGTCGATCTTCGCGCATTTCGGCACCGAGGTCACGATCGTCGAGATGCTCGACCACCTCATCCCGATGGAGGACGAGGACGCGAGCAAGGAGCTCGAGCGGGCGTTCAAGAAGCGCAAGATCGCCACGCACCTCGGAGCCAAGGCGACCAGGATCGAGGACTCGGCGACGCCGCCATGCTGCACTTCGAGGGCAAGGACGGGAGCCGCCGCGAGCGTCGAGGCCGACCTCGTCCTGGTGGCGACCGGGCGCGGCGCGCGCGTGCGCGACATCGGCCTCGAGGCCGCGGGCGTGGAGTACGACCCCCGCCGCGGCGTCATCGCCGACCGGCACATGCGCACGAACGTCGGCCACATCTACGCGGTCGGCGACGCGGCCGGCGTCTACCAGCTCGCCCACACCGCCTTCCGCGAGGGCGAGGTCGCCGCCGAGAACGCGCTCGGCCACGACGCCACGATGGACTACCGGCCGTGCCGCGGTGCGTCTACACCGACCCCGAGGTCGCGGCGGTCGGGCTGACCGAGGCCCAGGCCCGCGAGGCCCACGGCGAGGAGATCGCGATCGGGCGGTTCCCGATGGCGGCGTCGGGTCGCGCCGCTGATGTACGGCGACCGCACGGGCTTCGCCAAGACCATCCACGAGACCCGCTACGGCGAGCTCCTGGGCCTGGTCATCGTCGGCGTGCAGGCCACCGAGCTCGTCAACGCCGGCGTCATCGGCATCACGGCGGAGGCCACGATCGAGACGATCGGCGACTCGATCGCCGCGCACCCGACGCTCGGCAGAGGCGGTCAAGGAGGCGGCGCTCGTGGCGCTGGGGCGGCCGATCCACCTGCCGCCGGCGCGCCCGCGGGCGAAGGCCGCGGCTCGGTGAGTCGCAGCGTCGACGCCTCGAAGTATCTGATCCCGACGCTCAAGGACGACCCGGCCGACGCGGAGGCCGTCAGCCACCGGCTCCTGGTTCGGGCCGGCTTCGTGCGCCAGATCGGCGCCGGCCTCTACACGTACCTGCCGCTGGGCTGGCGGGTGCTCCAGAAGACGATGGGCGTCGTCCGCGAGGAGATGGACACGATCGGCCAGGAGATGCTGATGCCGGTGCTCCAGCCCGCCGAGCTGTGGTACCCGACCGGGCGCTGGGATCTCGACGTCCTGTACAAGCTCGAGGACTCGTCGGGCAAGCCCTACGCACTCGCGATCACCCACGAGGAGTGCGTCACCTTCCACGCTGCCCACGAGATCCGCTCGTATCGCGAGCTGCCGCAGATCTGGTACCACCAGCAGACGAAGGAGCGCGACGAGCCGCGCCCGCGCGGCGGCATCCTGCGCACGCGGGAGTTCATCATGAAGGACTCCTACAGCTTCGACCGCGACCTGGCCGGCATGGAGGAGTCCTACGCCAAGCACCGCGACGTGTACGTGCGGATCTTCGACCGCTGCGGTCTCGAGACCTACCCGGTCGAGGCCGAGAGCGGCATGATGGGCGGGCACGGCGGCGAGGAGTTCCTGGCGCCCAGCCCGAACGGCGAGGCCGAGCTGGTGCGCTGCTCGAACTGCGACTACGCCGCCAACGTCGAGGTGGCCCGCTCGCGGCCGCGGCCTCCTGAGCTGCCCGCGCCGCTCGCCGCGCCCGAGGAGGTCGAGACGCCGGGCGCGACGACGATCGACGGCCTGGCCGAGATGCTCGGGATCGACCCGGCCGCCACCGCGAAGGCGATGCCGGTCGTCGCCGACGGCAAGGTGGTGCTCGCGCTCGTCCGCGGCGATCACCGCCTGCACGAGATGAAGCTCGAGAAGGCGCTCGGCCGTGAGGCCCGCCCGGCGCGCCCGGAGGAGATCCGCGAGGCGTTCGGCGCCGACCCGGGCTCGATCGGCCCTGCGGGGGCGAGCGTGGCCGTGATCGCCGACGAGTCGCTGCGCGAAGGTCAGTACGTCGGCGGGGCCAACCGCACCGGCTGGCACCTGCGCGGGCTCGAAGCCGGGCGCGACTACGAGGCGGAGTTCCACGACCTGCGCGAGGCGGCCGCCGGCGACACCTGCGATGTCTGCGGAGAGGGCACGCTGAGCGTCGAGCCGGCAATCGAGGTTGGCCATATCTTCAAATTGGGCACGTACTACTCCGTGCCGCTGAATGCGACCTACCTGGACGAGGCTGGAAAGGAGCACCCGATCGAGATGGGGTGCTACGGGATCGGCCCGGCCCGCATCGCCGCCACCGCCGTGGAGCAGAACCACGACGAGGCGGGGATCATCTGGCCGGCCTCGATCGCGCCATTCGGCGTCCACATGGTCGTGATCGGCGACGAGTCGGAGCCGCAGCGGGCCGTCGCAGACGAGCTCCGCACGGAGCTGGTCGACGCCGGCGTCGAGGTGCTCTTCGACGACCGCGCGTCGGGGCCGGGTGCCAAATTCGCAGACGCCGAGCTGATCGGCTGTCCCGTCCGGGTCACGATCGGCAAGCGCACCGCGACTGAGGGCTCGGCGGACGTCCAGGTCCGGCGCGGGCGCGAGCAGCGTCCGGTTGCGGTCGGTGACGTGGCGGCGAGCGTGCAAGCCGCCCTGTCAGAGGCGTAAGATCCCCGCGGGGGTACTGATGGCGAAGACGGCATCGGCTACCAGGAGTGTTCCGTTCGACCCTGGGCTGGGCGAATTGATGGCCCAGGCCGGCGTGTCGTACCGGCGGCTGGCCGAGCTGACCGAGCTCTCGGCCGGCTACCTGAACCACCTCGCGCACGGGAACCGGCCGCCGCCGGCCGATCCCGTGATCGAGCGGATCGCGCGTGCGCTGGGCGTCCCACCTGACCGGTTCCTGGAGTACCGGATCCGGCGGATCGGCGAGGCGCTCCACGGCGATCCACGCCGGGCAGACCGGGTCTACGGGCAGCTGTGTAGCTAACGCGAGGGGCGGAGGATCACCCGGATGGTGTCGTCGCCGCGGGTGCGCTCCTGGATCGCGCGCAGCCGCTGCCGGTACTCGTTGAATCGGGCGGCTGGGACGGCGAGGACGACCGGGCCCGCTGCGGATGTGTGTGCCTTGACGCCCGGGGCGAGGGCCAGCTTCTGAAGGGACGCGGTCGGGAGGTCGAAGATCGCCTGGTTTCCCAGCCCCTTTCCGCCTACGGAGTCGTTGCTCGGTCGTGGCGCCGACAGGGAACCCCTCTCCGCCCCCGAGGCCCCGCCGCCCTCGGCCGCCGAGCCGCTGCTTCCCGAACCGCCGCCCAGGTGGGAGAGGGCGAGGACGAGCGCGGCGAGCACGGCCGCTGCGGCGGCGATGGGGAGGGCCGGCGTCAGAAACGAGCGCCGCGACCGCCGCAGACGCGGCTCGGCCCGCACCTGGTCCATGACCTCGGCGCGCAGTCGCTCGGGAGGCGGGACCGTCCCGGTCTCCCGCAGCTTGCGGGCGATCTCGTCGTGGTTCTGCTCGGTCATCCCATCCTGTCCGGTTCGAGGGTCTGGGCGAGCTGCTCGCGGGCCCGGTGCAGGCGCGACTTGACCGTGCCCGTGGGCACGTCCAGCATCGCGCCGGCCTGTTCCATCGACATCCCCAGGATGTCGCATGCGACTGCGACGACGCGGAAGTCGGGCTCGAGCCCCTCCAGCGCGGCGATCAGGTCGAGCCGGGCCTCGGGCTGGGCCTCGGGCGCCACGGCGTGCAGCTCCTCCACCGGCTCGGGCGTCCGCCGGCGGCGGTCGAGGGCGTCGTAGGCCTTGCGGACGACGATCCGGTACATCCACGTCGAGAAGCGCGCGTCACTGCGGAAGCGGGGGAGGGCGCGCCAGGCGGCGATCAGCCCCTCCTGCACGCAGTCGTAGGCGTCCGCCTCGGACAGCGTCACGCGCAGCGCAAGCGTGTAGAGCTTGTCCTGGTGGCGCACCACGAGCTCTTCGAACGCCCTCTCGTCGCCGCGCGCAGCCCGGCGCGCGAGCGCCTCGTCTGACCCGATCTGCACCGGGTCATGGTACGGCGCGAGGCGGGTGCCGCGCGGGAGCGGAAGGGCGACTGCCTGCTGCATGTCGCCTTCTAGGACGCGCCGGAGCCTGCACGGGTTCCCGATATACTCGGCGTTCGCGGGGCGTGGCGCAGTCTGGTAGCGCACCCGGCTGGGGGCCGGGCGGTCGGAGGTTCAAATCCTCTCGCCCCGATCATGCGAAGCCGCATTCCTCCACGGATCGCCGGCCGCTGGTAGCGGAAGCGGTAGCGGTAGCGGAAGCGGTAGCGGAAGTGGCCGACGACCAGCTTCGGATCGAGATCGACTCGGCGAATCCGATGGCGGAGATGAAGCTGGCGGACGCGCTTACGCCGGCGCTGGAGGAGCTCGGGCTGTCGACGACGATCACGTTCGAGCACGTCGGCGATCACGAGGTCGTCGTGAAGCGCAGCATCGACGAGGTGCTCCGGGAGGCCAGCAGGGCGGTCGTGAACGAGGTTCGTGTCTACCTGCCGCCAGCGGCGATCGCGCTCGGCCTGCACCGGGTCGTCGAGCGGGTCGAGCAGGCGCTTCGGCAGTGGCAACGCGACACCGGGAACACGAAGGTCGACGTGCCGAGCTGGGCGCCGGACAACAGGAGCATCCTGAAGACGGTCGAGCGCGAGGAGCCGCCGAAGCCGTAGCCCGGCCGCGAGCGGCGTCGTCATCCCGGCCGCGTAGTCTGGCGGTGTGGAGCTCGACGAGGTGAGTGCAGCACGCCGACGCCGGCGTTCTCCGCTGCGGCTGCGATGACGAGATCGGCCGGCTTCACCTGCCGATGGTGCAACGGCCCCTGGCCGGCGAGCATACGGAACACCTCGAACGCGCGCTCCCACACCACGAGCGAGACCGGGCATTGGCGGAGCGCGCCGAGCTCCGCGCGGCGCTGGTCGAACTCGGCAGCGTCCTGCGCCGAGAAGAGGAGCTCGATCGCGACCTGCTCACACGTCGCGATCTGGTCGGCCGCGAGCAGCCGCTCGAACTCCTCGTGGACGGCCGTCGACAAGTTTCGCGCGGCCCATGCGCTCGTGTCCGCGAGCTCCGCCACCCCGAGCCGTCCGGCTCTACTGAAGGCGGGCGCGGCGCAGTTGGTCGACGTCGTCGGGAGTCATGCCGCCGATTTCCCACCGAGCGAGGCTCTTCCGCGCCTCAGCCGCCGCGGCCAGCCGTGCACCTTCGCGGCGCCACTCCTCGATCTCCGCGCGGCTCGGCATCGTCGGCCAATCGGCGGTGTACTGCGCTACTGGTTGCTCTGCATAGACCGTGGTCATGTCTCGCCCCCTCCAGGATTCCCGGGCTCCGGGATCGGCCCAAACTTCTTCTCGTAGTTGCTGAGGTTCTCGTGCAGCGTCTTCACCAGCGGGAAGATGACCGCCGGCGGGATTCGGACGCGCGAGACGACCTGGAACGGGGCGGTCTCGGCGTTCTCGTCGACCGGCTGAACCTGCGCGAGAAAGTCGAGCGTGAAGCCCCACTCGCTGTGCCACACCATGACGACGTCCGAATAGACGCCGGCGCGGTGCTCCTCCGGCAGGTTGATTGCGATCTGCGGCCCGTCGCTCACCTCCTAATCGTGACGGGTGTCAGCCGCTCACACAACCAGGAACGGGGTGATCGATGACGGAAGGCGACGCTCAGGGAAGGCAGGAAGCAGCCGTCAGCGGCGCGGTCGGCCGCCTCGACGGGCTCATCCGGGCCCGAGCCGACGAGGTCACGGAGCGGTGGCAGGTCGCGTTCGCGACCGGCGACGACCTGACGGCGGCGCTGCACGCTGATGAGCTCGCCGCGCTGCTCGCGTTCATGCGCGACCTCGTCGACGAAGCCGAGCGGGCGCAAGCGGAGCGCTTCGAGCGGAACTTCGTCGCGTGGCAGCGGCGACTCGACCAGATCGACGAGGAGGACCGCCGATGACCGAGGTACGCTATGCGCGATAGCTCGTCAGCTGGTCGGCGTCCTGGCGCATCGCGCCCGACGCATGACCCGCGGCAAACCCCGGAGGCGTCTCCGCCTCCCGGCATTGCGGAGCGGACTACCCGTACCCCTCAATCTGAAGCCGGGAGGAAGCCATCATGGCGCACCAAATGAACGCCGAGTGGCGCGCGTATGTCGAGCAGCGCATCGCCGCCGACACGTGGACGCAGGGTCTCACGACCATGAACGCAGCGAAACCGAGACCGCGCTGCGCGGTCTTCGATCGAAAACCGGCGGCCTGCGCGACGCGACGAAGACGCAGAAGGACGCCGCGGCGATGATGGAGGATCGGCTCGCCGCTCTCGACGGCGAGTTCGCGTCGGGCATCAGCACGCGACGCGGCCTCGAGCAGCATCCCGGCCACGGCCGGATGCCGGGCAGCCGGGCCGGCAGCGGCGTCATCACGCCGGCCGGACCGATCTCGCAGCACGCGCTTCGCGGCCGCGAGAAGCTCCGCGTCGGCGGCGAGCGTGTCAGCGTCCCGCCGGGCGTGTTGTGGCCGCGGGGCGGCATCGAGGCGGCGGTCACGTATGGATCGGCTCCGACCAGCGCCCCGGTCCGCGTCTCCAACGTTGCCGAGCTCGGCCGCGACACGCGGTTCGTGTTCCCGACGTTCCGGTCGCACGAGGTCGCGGCATACGTCGCCGGTGGATTGGGTGCAGGAGACGGCCCGCGCGCTCGCGTCGACGGCCAGCATGATCCGCGCGATCGACGCGACCTCAAACAAGCCGGAGTCGGCCGTTACCGTCGCGCTCGTGCACACGCCGCTGAAGCAGGTCGCGACCGTCATCAGCGGCATCCCGAACATCGTGTGGCGCCAGCAGGAGCCCCGCATCGGTGATCTCCTCGACGGCGAGCTCCGGCTCGCACTGTCCGAGGCGCTCGACGCGCAGGCCGTCGCGGCAGTCGCCGCGGCGACGCTCACCGCCGGCGGCACCGGCTCTACCCTCGCCGCGCGCGTCCGCAGGGCAATGACCGTCGTCGAAGCGGCCGGCTTCCAGCCCGACACCGTCGCGCTCAGCCCCGCCGACGCCGAGGCGCTCGATCTCGAGCTCCTCGCGACGCTCAACTCGTCGAACACGCTCCCCAACTGGGGATTGAACGTCCGGATCGGCAAGCACGTCACCACTGGCTTCGTGTTCGATTCGACCGCGTTCGCGACCGTGCACGCCAGCCCGATCGAGCTCCAGGCGTTCGAGGAGAACGCCGGGAAGAGCAACACGACGCTGCTTCGCGCCGAGCTCAACGCGGAGACCACGATCGACCAGGCCAGCGCCGCAGCGGCGCTCGGCGCGCCGGTGTAGACGGATGACGGTCTACGAGGTCACCTATGCGAACGGGACCACCTCGCGGCTGCTGATCGACAGCGACGACGTGAAGGCATGGAAGGCGATGCCCGACGTCGTGAAGATGGTCGCCGTCCGCGAGACGAGCTCGGCGGCGGCGGACAAGGAAGGCTCCGCGTCGACATGAACACGCGGAACGCGATGGTGAGCGGTCAGCACGGTCTCGACGGCCGCCCGCTACCGTCGGGCCGTGCGCGCCACGATGAGGGTCGTCGAGCCGACCGACTTCAACACCGAAGGCGGCACCAGCCTGATCGGCGGCACCGAAGAGGTCGGCGACCTGATCTTCGACGACGTCACAGCGGTGATTACGCTGGCCGCGCCGATCCTTCCCGCGCAGCTCGCGGAGGTGCCGTTCCGCTCAACCGTAACGGACCCGGAACGTGGGTCTGCAAGACTGGGTTTCGGTGGATACCCGCAAGAAATGGTTTCTCTGGTCGATTTTCGCCGTCATCTGTTTGCTCTATCTGGTGGGCGGATATCTGGGCTGGCTGACGCGTTCACAGGAAAATTCAGGGAGCTGGGGCACGGGGAGCTTTGCCCCGTCGGTCGCATTTGCGTTCATAACCCTCATCTTCCCTGTGGTTGGCGTCCTGATCGCGACCCGCAGGCCGGGCAACACGATCGCGTGGCTCCTCCTCGCCATCGGAATCGCCTGGGGCCTGGACGCGATTGTCTCCGGCTACGCCACCTATGCACTCAAGCTGCATCATGGCTCGCACCGGGCGGGGCTTGTCGCCGCCAGCTTCGACAACGTGTTGTGGCTGCCTGCGATTGGGCTCACGGGTGTCTTCCTAGTGCTGCTGTTTCCCGACGGCCGCCTGCTGAGCCCGCGCTGGCGCTGGCTGGCGTGGCTGGCCGCCACGACGATCGGCCTCGGCTCTGTCGCGATCCTCCTTGACCCTGGCAGAATGACCGGCAGTTCCTTCCCCGCCGCGGTCAACCCGTTGGGGATCGAGACGCTGGGCGGCATCCTGTCATGGTTGCGGGCGGCAGTGATCCTGTTGCCGATCACGATCCTGGCGTCCGCGATCAGCCTGATACTGCGATACCGCCGAGCGCGCGGCGACGACCGCCTGCAGATGAAGTGGCTCGTCACCGCGGCCGGAGTTGTGGCCGCCATCTTTGGAGTGGTCGAGATCGCGTCCGTGCTGCTGGAAGGGCCGTCCAACTCGATCCCGGTCTGGCTGCAAATGCTGCAGGACTCAGCCCTAATCAGTTTCGGCCTGATTCCAATCTCGATCGGCGTTGCGGTGCTCCGCTACCGCCTGTACGACATCGACGTGATCATCCGCCGCACGTTGACCTACACCTGTGTCGCGGCCGTATTGGGTACGCTCTACCTGGGCGGAGTGGCCGTACTCAGCGCAGCCTTCCAGACCCTCGTGGGCGAGTCGGGCGGCCTGGCGGTGACCCTCTCTACGCTCGCCGCCGCGGCGGCGTTTCGGCCGCTTCACCGGCATACTCAGCGCGCGGTCGACCGGCGCTTCTCGCGCGTCGCCTACGACGCCGCGCGTACACTCGAACAGTTCAGCGGCCGGTTGCGCGAGCAGATCGACCTCGACGCCCTCACCGGCGAGGTGCTGACGGTTGTGACCGACACGGTCCAGCCGTCGCACGCCACCTTGTGGCTGCGCCCACCCCGGTAATCGGCCGAATGGGCCTCATCATCCACCGCGCATGACCAGCAGCCCACCACACACGCCACACGGCCACCTGACGCGCTCCGACGACACCCCGAAGGGTTCCCCCGGCGCCGCGAGGCACCGGCACCCTCCAGAAATCGCGCGCGGCACCTCCACCCCCTCTTCTACCCCGCCGCTCGACACCTCAGAAACGGCAGGCGGCAACTCTCAGGAGGAGGTTGAGGGTTGCGGCTGACTGACCGGCAGGGCGCGCCGTGGCGGCCGGGTGCGGACGTGTGGCCGCAACTGCTCGAGGTTGACCGCGGCGAGGATGCGCGGCGGGCGGTCGCGGAGATCCCCGGCGACGTGCTGCGGGCGATGCATCGCAGCGGCTACCTCGAGCACGGCCTCGAGCCGCCGCCGGCGCGGATGGTGGAGCTCAGGCGGCGCCTCGAGCAGCGGGTCCGGGCGGCGTTGGAGGCGGCGCCGAAGACGCGGCTCGTGCCGATCAGCGAGGCGGCGGTGCTCGACGGCGTCAGCGTCCGCACGTATCGCGACCAGGTGACGCGCGGCGAGCGGCCGACGGTATGGGTGCGCGGCCGGCGTGGCATGAGGGAGCTCGCGGTCGAGGTCGGGGAGAGTGCGCCGGTGCGCATGCAACTGCCGACGTTTCACCCTGATCCGCGGGTGCTGGCGGTGATGGCTCGCACGGGTGCGCGGCCGGGCGACCAGGTCGGCGGTACATGCGGCGCCGCGACGGCCGGGAGTGGCGGCGAGCGGAACGGCTCGCGGACGGGTGCGGGTAGCGCGGCCTCGGCCGACCGACGCGACGGTTATCCTCCTACCTGCCATGCCTCGCGCCTCCTGCGCGGGAGAACTGGATGCACACGGGCCGGGGACCTGTCACTCCGGCCCGTGGTCTGTCCGGGGCAGGGTTTACGATCTCCCGCAGCATCCAAGTTTCTCTCTGACAGGAGACAGTGGAGTGGAGCTCGATCTAAGCGCCCCGCCTGAACCGCCCGATTCGGTGCGGCTCGCGGACTCGTTGCCGAAGATGGCGCACGTGGCGCAGTTGCTCGGCGTCGACTCCGAGAACTGCGTCCTGATCAACGTCGGCAAGCCCGGCGATCCCGCCGACGCCGGCGCGCGCGCGAAGGCCGAGCGGATGGGGATGATCGTGCATGACGTCCGCGTCCCGCCGACCCCGCCGCCCGTGGCGCCGCCCGTCGCGATGGCGATGCCGACCACGCGGCCGCGGACCGTTCCACGCTCGCGCGAAGGACGCGCGACCCGTCGTGCGCGCGCTCCGGGCGGCTCTGACGACCCTGAGTTAGACCCGCCCGCGTCCGCGTTCCAGCGGGCGCATCGGGCGATCCTGCATCTCACGGCGCTCGAGCTCGACGAGCTCGGCGCGATCATGCGCATCCGCTCGGCATGGCTGCGCCGGCTCCGACGAAGGCGGGCGGCGTGATGCGCGAGCCAGACCGCATATGGGCGGCGATGATGCTCGCGCTCGACGCAAGCACCTGCACGTCGGTCCTCGCCGGCCGCCCCGTCCGCGCTGGCAACCTCGACGCATTCTTCCTGCGCCGCGCGCTCCGCGGCCGCCGCGTCCGGAACGCCGAGGCCTACATCACCGTCACCGCGGCGATGCTCGAAGCCGTCCACGAGGCCGGGCCGCTCCCGGAGACGTGGCCCGACCTGCCCGAGCACCTCCGGCCGAAGGCGGCGCGATGAGCGTGCACGGCCCATACGTGCCGCCACCCGGCTACCGGCCGAGCAACGTCGCCGCCGACTATGACGCGAGCTCGAACGGCGCCGGCGCGGCCGACGAGCCGCTCTTGGTCGCCACGATCGAGGACTTCGCGGCGATCGAGGAGCCGGGCGCAGACGCGCTGGTCGGCGAACCTGCGAGGCGCTCATCCCCGAGAACGGCGACGTCATGTTCTACGGCGGCGCCGGCAAGACGACGCTCGCGATCGACCTCGCCTGCCACCTCGCCGCCGGCGATCCATGGCTCGTCTTCCCCGTCCGCCGGCCGGCGCGCGCCCTGCTGGTCGAAAACGAGGGCCCGCGGCCGCTGTACCGTCGGAAGCTCCGCCGCAAGCTCGCCGGCTGGACGGGGTCACCGCTCGAAGGCCGCGTGTACGCGATGGAGGCGCCGTGGGCGCGGCTCAGCTTCGCCGACCCTGACGCGCTGCAACGGCTCGCCGCCACCGTCCGGGAGCTCGAGATCGACGTCGTCATCGTCGGCCCGGTCACCCGCAGCGGCATGAACGAGGCCGGGACGCTGCAAGAGGTGCGCGACTTCATGCACCTCGTCGGCAAAGCGCGCGAGCTCGCCGGGCGGCCGGTGACCGTCGTCCTGATCCACCACGAGAACAAGGGCGGAAAGGTGTCCGGCGCGTGGGAAGGCGCCGGCGACACGCTCTTCCACGTGCGCGCGCAGGGACACGGCCAGACCCGGCTCTACGTCCAGAAGGCGCGATGGGCGTCCGCTCACCACGCGACGACGCTGCATCTCACCTGGACGGACGGGAGGGCTTCGCGGTCGACGAGCGCGAAGAGCTCGATGAGGACACGCTGGCCGAGCAGATCCTCGCTGCGATCACCGAGAACCCCGGCACCGGGTGGAAGCGGATCGAGGATGCGACTCCGGGAGTCCGGCGTGACCGTCGTCGAGCCGTCCGCGATACGCTGCTCTCCGGCGGGAAGCTCGCGAACATCGCGAAGGTCGACGGCGTCGAGACGTGGCTCGACCACTGCCCCGAGCGGCGGCCGGCGCGCCTTTTCGTGGCCGACGATCCGACCATCCAGCGTCTGCGCCCGGAGCGGGGCGCAGACGGGGCGCAGGGCTGCGCCCGCCGCGGGTGCGCTGGTCGATCCGCATCTGCGCCCTGCGCCCCGCCTGAAGGCGGGCGCAGGTGGGGCGCAGTTGCAGACGGGGCACCCGGAACGCTTCGACTTCGAGGACGGTGCGGCGTGACCGGGCGGCCCGTGCCTCGGATCGCGCTGCGGCCCGACGAGGCCGCCGACAGCATCGGCCTGTCGCGAGCGACGTTCTACGAGCGGGTGCTGCCGGAGCTCCGCACGATGCTGGTCGGCCGGTCGCGGCTCGTCCCGGTCGTCGAGCTCGAGCGGTGGGTCGAGCGTGAGTCGCGACGGCTCGCAGAGGTCGAGCGATGACCGACGCCGGTGCCATCATCTCCGGCGTGGCGCGCCGACCTGCCGGTGTTCGACCTCACCGCGGCAAGTGGATCGCGCAGGCGTGGATCGCCGACAAGGCGCACCCGCGCGGCGGGCGGAACATCTATCGGACGTTCGCGACCGCTGAGGAGGCGGCGCTGTGGCGGTCACAGGTGAAGGTGTCGGTGCAGCCGCGCTGGCGGTGCGCGGCTGCGGTCGCGGTCGGAGATCCCGACGCTCGTGGACGCTGGCGACGCGCTGCTCGCGGGGATGGAGTCGGGCGCCGTGCGGAAGCGTGGGGGAGGCGAGTACCGGCCTGGCGTCGTCCGCGCCTATCGCCGCGGGCTCACGCTGTACGTGTACCCCGAGCTCGGTCGCTGCGGCTGTCGGAGATCCGCCAGCCCGACCTGCTCGAGCTCGTCGAGCACCTGCAAACCGACGGGCGAGCTCCGAGCACGATCCGAAACGCGCTCGACCCGGTCCGCGTGCTCTACCGTCGGGCGGTCGCACGCGGCGTCGTGGACGTGAACCCGACCAGCGGGCTCGAGCTCCCGGGCGGCGAACGCCGCCGCGACCGTGTCGCCGATCCCGACCGAGGCGGCGCTGCTCGTCGCTGCGCTACCGCGGCTCGACGATCGCGCGCTATGGGCGGTCGCGCTCTACTGCGGCCTGCGCGCCGGCGAGCTCCGAGCGCTGCGCTGGACGGACATCGACCTCGCCGGCGGGCGCGTCCGCGTCGAGCGCAGCCTCGCCGTCGACGCGAAGCGCGAAGACGCGCACCTCGAGACCGGCGCGCCGAAGACGAAGGCCGGTCGCCGCGAGGTTCCGATCGCGCCGCCGGCGCATGACGCGCTCGTCGAGTGGAAGGCCGCCGCGGCGCCCGACTCGACCGGCTACGTGTGGCACGCTGGGGATGGCGGGCCGTTCGCGCGGACGTCGGTGATGAAGCGGGCCCGGGCGGCGTGGACGGCCGCGGAGCTCGTCGAGATCGGTCTGCACGAGGCGCGGCATAGCGCGGCCAGCATGTGGATCGCGTCGGGCTGGTCGGTGAAGGTCGTCTCGGAGCTCATCGGGCATGCCAGCGTCGCGATCACGCTCGACCGCTACGGGCACCTGTTCCCGGCCGCGCTCGACGACGCCGCAGCCGCGTTCGCGGCGTACCTCGAGCGCGCCGACACCGGACGGCGGCTCGACCAACTCGAGGAGTGGTAGCGGAAGTGGTAGCGGAAACCCGGACGCACACGGACGATCACGGACACCGATCCCGCCCAACCATGCGGAATCGGCTCAACCATACGACGTCGGAAGAGGTTCAAATCCTCTCGCCCCGACTTGTGAGTCCGCCTGCGAAGCGGTCGGTCGCTCGCACGATCTCCTCTGCGATGGGTTCCGTCGCCGCGTGCCCGGCTTCGGCGACCACGATCAGCTCGGCAGCCGGCCAGCGCCGGGCGAGCTCCCAGGCAGTGCCGAGAGGCGTCTGCAGGTCGAAGCGGCCGTTGATCAGCACTGCTGGAACATCCGCAAGCACCGCCGCGTCGCGGAGCAGTGCGCCGTCGGCAATGAAATTGTCGTTGGCGACATAGCGGGTGACGAGGCGCGCGAACGCCGCCCGGAATGCCGGATCCTCGAACCGCGGCGACAGGCCGTCACGCGGAGGCCAGAATGGCGTAACGGACTCCCATACGCACCACTCGTACGCTGCGAGCTCACGGATCTCGGGGTCGTCGCTCTCCAGCATCCGCCCGTACGACTCGACCACATCGTCGCCTCGGTACGTCTCGGGCACGGCCTCGCGCCGACGGGCCCACTGCTCGGGAAACATCCGCGCCAGGCCCTCGCGGAAGAGCCAGTCTTCCTCGGATCGAGTGCCCGTGGTGACTCCGAACAGCACAAGCTCCGACACATGGTCGCGCTGCGCTTCGGCGTACACCAGAGACAGCGTGCTGCCCCACGACCCGCCCAGAAGCAGCCAGCGATCGATCCCCAGGTGCGCGCGCAGGCATTCCATGTCGCCGATCAGGTGCTGGGTCGTGTTGTGGGCGAGCGACGTTGCCGGGTCAGCGGCGTGCGGCGTACTGCGGCCGCAGTTGCGCTGGTCGAAGAGGACGACTCGGTAGGCCCCGGGATCGAACAGGCGCCGGTGCCACGGCGTGCAGCCCGATCCCGGTCCGCCGTGCACCACGAGCGCCGGTTTGCCGTCCTCGGCGCCGCAGGTCTCCCAGTAGACGGCGTTGCCCTCGCCGACGTCAAGCAGACCACTCGCGCTCGGCTCGCTTACGGGATACAGGCTCGGCATCCCCTGGACGCTAGTGCAAGGGCTGGGGTGAGGCGGGGTCGGTGTCTCGCGACGCGGACCCCGCCGTGGGGTCAGGTCGGACGCCGCGAACGGCGGTAGACGACGCCCGACCGCGTGATTCGTCGTGGCGGCGAGATCGGTTCGGTCAGCGTGCCGAGGCCGGCTGCGGCGATCCCACGGGAACGGCCAGGCGCACCGTGGTCCCGCGGCCGCTCTCCGACTCGATCGTCGCCTCGCCCCCCGCCGCGTGCAGGCGCTCGATCATCGTGTCGAGGCCGAAGTGCAACGCCGCGTCGGGTCGGCTGCGGACGGCGTTTATGTTGAATCCGCACCCGTCGTCGGCCACCTCGAGCCGAAGCAGGTCGCCGTCTTCGGCGACCCGGACGACGATCTGCCGTGCGCTCGCGTGCTTTCTGACGTTCGCGAGCGCCTCCTGCGCGGACCGGTAGACCAGCTCCTCGACGGCAACGTCGTAGCGCTGCGGGGTGCCTGTGACGTCCCCCGTCGCTCCGACCTCGCGCGCCACCTGGCCGACGAGCACGTGGAGCGCTCGCAGAAGGCCCTGGTCGTGCAGGATCGCGGGGCGCAGCTCGAACATCAGCCGGCGCGTGCGCTCGGTGGCCTCCTCCAGCGTGGCGCGGGCGACCGACACCGCGTTTGCAAGGTCATCGGCGGCGGTGCGCGACGCCACGAGCGCCACCCGGTCGAGCGCAAGGAGCCCCGCCGCCATCACCTGCACCGTGTCGTCATGGAGCTCCGTCGCGATCCGGCTGCGCTCGACCTCCTCGGCCTGGAGCATGTGACCGAGGATCTCGCGCCGGCGCTGCTCACTCTCAGCCAGGGCCCGCTCGGCGGCGACGCGATCGCTCACGTCCATGAACATGCACCCGACGTTCTCGACCCGGTCGCCAGCGTCGCGAACGGCGAACATCGACATGAGGTATGCGTCGCCGCTTCGCCCGGGCACCTCCATCGCGACCACCGGCCGGCCGGTGGCGAAGACCTCGCGAATCGCAGCGACGACGCCCGGGTCCGCGTCGGGGACGGCGTCGGTGAGGCGCATGCCGATGTGCTCCGGCCGGATCCTTCCAAGCCGCTCGACCGTCCGGTTCACCCGCACGATGCGGAGCTCGCGGTCGTAGAGCACGACTCCCAGAGGTGTCGCCTCGAGCACGGCGCCGAGCACGGTCTCCTCGCGGCTGGCGGCAGTGTCGGCCACCGGGGTCACCACCGACACGATCAGACGCTCGCCGCCCACCTCGATCCCGTGCATCTCCAGGTCGGCCAGCACGCGGCCGTGCGGCGTCTCGAAGACCCGCTGCTGGCGATGGCTGCGGCCGCGCTCGGGGAACCGCGAGATGAGCCAGTCAAGCCGCTCCTGGTCGCTGATGCCGTGCGCGGCCGCCGTGCCTCCGAGGAGCTCGGCGCGCGTCCTTCCGACAAGCGTGCAAAAGGCGTCGCTCGCGTCGATCAGCACGGCGTCGCGCGCCCGTGCCACAGCGACTGCCTGGTTCGCCGTGGACAGGTCGCTCGGCAGCGCCGCAGCCGGCGAGCGTGACGGATGCCGAGGCATCACGCCCCGTCCAGCTTCCGCGCCGCCTGGGGCTGACTGACAGCTAGACCCGGCACGCCGGCGGCGATCGTAGCCGCCGTGCCGGGCGGTGGGCCTCCCCGAATTGTGGTAACGACGACCACGAGATGAACGTCGTGGAAGCCGCGTCCCGCCTCCCCGCGTGGGGAGTACGACTCGTTGACGCACGTCCAGATGTCGCGCCGGTGGGTCGGTCGGGGCGGGCGAGACGCGGCGGGGAGACGCTAGACCGTTCCCGGTCGCACGTCATCCCCGGAACGTGGTATTTGTGACGTTTCGGTTGTGGCAGCGGAGCCGCCCGCCGCGGCCCGGCAGGCCCCTCCGAATACCTCAGCAGGCCGGATGCGCCCCGGCAATCGACGCCGCCGCGCGTGGCGGGCCGGTCGAGCGTGGCGCGGAGGTGGGGGAGTCCGGATCAGGCCGGGCGTGTGGTCGTGCTGACCGGGTCCGACGGATCGAACGTGTAGCGCCGCGGCTCGCCTGGAGAGACGGGGCCGGCCTCGCCGCGCATCATCTGCCCGAGCGCCGTCAGGTGCTCCGGGCTCATGTGCGCGAAGTCGCCGCCGAACCCGCCGGGCGGAAGCCCCGCGAGCATGCGGTCGACCTGGCGGCGCGTCAGTCCGCCCTTCAGGTCGGCCAGGCGCCCGTCGCGGTGCAGCGCCTCCTCGAGACGGTGCGAGAACGGCGGCGGGGCCTGCGCCGTCCCTCGCCCAGAGGTGGGGCTGGGAGCGGCGGTCGGCTCGGGCTCGGTGGACACAGCGGCGACCGGCGGACGGCTCGTGGGATAGACGTGCTGCCCGTGAACCGGCGGCTGCGTCTCCCGGGTCGCGGCGGTCTTGGCGTCGACAGGGCCGATCTGCATCGCCCTCGTCATCGACCGCGCGGAGCCGTTCTTGAGACCCTTGGGGCCAGACCCCATAGCGCGACGGCTATGGGGCCTGGCCCCGGTGGTTCGGCGGCTCAGTCGACGGCCGTGGCCGGCTCGCTGCGCCCTCGGGCTTCGCGGGCTGCCTCCCGCTGGCCGGGCGGCTCGATCGTCAGGTTCGGGAGAGCCTTGTCGAGCCACTTGGGCATCGCCCACGAGCGCTCCCCGAGAAGCGAGAGCAGGGCGGGCACGAGCGTCAGGCGGATGATGATCGCGTCGGTCAGGATCGCGACGCCGAGCAGGAGCCCGAACTCCTTGGACACGCGGTCAGGCGTGAGCAGGAACGAGAAGAACACGCTCGACATGATGAGCGCCGCCGCCAGGATCACCCGGCCGACACCCGCCATCCCGTCCTTCACGGCCTCGATCGTGTCCTCGCCGTGGATGTGCTCCTCGCGGATCCGGCTCATCAGGAACACCTCGTAGTCCATCGAGAGCCCGAACAGGATGGCGAACGCGATCGGCGGCACGAAGCTCTCGATCGGGCCGGTCTGGTCGAGGCCGATGATGCCCATGCCGTGGCCGAGCTGCACGACCAGCGTGAGCACGCCGAAGCCGACCAGCGCCGAGGCGAGCGTCGTGATTGCCGCCTTCGTGGCGATCACGACCGATCGGAAGGCCATCGCGAGCACGATGAACGTGACGCCGATGATGTAGAGCAGGAAGTACGGCGCGCGGTCGAAGATGATGTTCCCGATGTCGGTGAACGCCGCGTTGGCCCCGGAGACGTAGGCCTTCGCAGACGAGCCGTCGAGGACGCGCGGGATCGTGTTGTCGCGCAGCTCCGTGACGATGTCGTCGGTGCGCGAGTCCTGCGGGGCGTACTTCGAGTTGGCGTTGATGATCGCCACCGACGCCTGCTCGGGCGTCTTGGCGTTGTAGATCGGCGCGACGACGGTCTTCACGCCCGGGACCTTGCGCATTGCGGCCTCGAGCTGCGCGGCCGCCTGGTGGTCGTTCTGCAGGTCGACGATGACCGGGATCGGGGCCGTGAACCCCGCGCCGAACCCGTCGGGCGACGAGAGCAGGTCGTACGCCTTGCGCGTGGTCTGGTCCTTCGGCGCCGTGCTCGAGTCGGCCAGGCCGAGCCGCACCTGCAGGACCGGCGAGGCGAGCACCACGAGCAGCACGATCGCCGTCGGGAGGACGAACTTCGCCTTGCCCGAGACGAACCGCCCCCAGGCGGCGACCGGCGTGCGACTCTGGCCGGCGCGGGAGTCATCGGTGGGCTTCATGCCCAGCCGGCCGCGATCGATCTTGTGGCCGAGAAGCGAGAGGATGGCCGGCAGCATCGAGTTCGCGAGCAGCACCGCGGTGAGCACGCCCAGCGCGCTCCCGATGCCGAGCTTGGTGATGAAGTCGATGCCGATGATCGCGAGGCCCGTGATCGAGATCGCGACCGTGGTGCCGGCGAAGACGACCGCCCGGCCGGCGGTGGCGCCGGCCGCCGCCGCCGCGTCCTGCGGCGAGAGGCCGTCGTGGAGCAGCTGTCTGAACCTCGTCACGATGAACAGCGTGTAGTCGATGCCGACTCCGATGCCGATCATCGGCACCAGGATCTCGGTGATCGTGTTGAAGTTCGTGATCCGGGCCGCGAGGAAGAGCAGCAGGAACGCGGTGGCCACCGCGAAGATCGCGAAGAGCAACGGGATCGCCGTGGGCACGAGCGCCCGGAACAGGATGATCAGGACGAAGAACCCGGCGATGATGCCGATGATGTCGCTCGCGCCCTGCTCGGGCGGCGGGCTCTCGGCGTCGCCGGTGTACTCGACCTGGATCCCCACCGGCTCGCCGATCGAGCGCAGGTGATCCTCGACGTTGACGACGTCCTCGCGCGGCAGCTCGAAGCCGGTGCGGTCGAACTGGACGTCGAAGAAGGCGATCCGGCCCGTGTCCGAGAGCTGGTGGGAGCTCTTCGCGAGCGGGTCCGTGATGCTGCTGGCGTCGGAGGGGCTCTCGTCGAGCGACTTCTCGGCGGCCGCACCGACCGTGAGCATCTTCGCGATCGCGGCCTGCCGCTCGGCGGTGTCGATGCGCTCGCCCGGGGGCGCTGCGAGGACGACACGGAGCGCGGCGCCCTTCTGGCCCTTGAACTTGGCGTTGATCAGGTCGGTGGCCTTCTGGAAGTCCGTTCCCGGCACCTTGAACTCGTTGACGAGGGAGCCGTGGAACGCGGCGTTCAGGCCGATGAGCGCGACGAAGATGCCGAGCCAGGTGAAGACGACCCGCCACGGATGGCGGGCGCAGTGGCCGGCGACGCGGGCGAGCCCGCCGGAATGGGCGATTCGCCGTTCCTCTTCGAGGTAATCAGGGGGGGCGTGGTGGTCCGACATAGCGCCGCAGCGTAGCGGCTACCTCCCCGCCGGTCAGGGGGGTTAACCGTACGTTTCGACAGCCATCGCCCGCCAGGCGGCAACCGACGCGTCCGACGAGTCGAGGCGGAAGTCGTAGCCCTTGGGCGAGACGCCGTCGAAGTACGAGACGGCCCGGATCGCAGTGTGAGAGTGGATCCACGCGGCCGCGTCGGCGAACCACGCCGCCTTCCGGGCCGGGTCGGCGGGGTCCTCCTGGACGCCGGTCTCGGCGACGATGAGCGCCTTTCCGCGGGGAGCGGCCCAGGCGTAGAACGCGGAGAAGATGTCTCCGAATGTTGTCCACTTCGAGCCGGCCTGGCCCGGGTACCAGTTGTAGCCGTCGGCCCCGATCCAGTCGACGTAGCGGTTGCCGGGATAGAAGCTCTGCGCGACGCCGTTCTTGAAGTTCGCGGCGATCGGCGCCCAGACGAACTTGACGTTCGTGGCCCCGCGGGCCTGGAACATGGAGTAGACGTGCCGCCAGGCGGCGATGAAGTCGGAGGGCGAGCCGAGGTAGCGGGGCCCGCTCTTGGGCTGGTCCATCTCGTAGGCGAACCGCACGAGCACGCGGCCGTTGAGCGCTTTCACGGCGTCGGCGACCCGCGCGATGGTGGCGTCCTGGGATCCGGAGGCGATGGCGGCGGCGGTCGTGCCGCGGGCCGTCCACGACACCATCGGCGTGCGCCCGGACGCGATGTCGTCCTGCTCGTCGCGCCAGAAGGTGCTCGTCCAGGGCCGGTAGTGGTTGTCGATCCCGAGCGTGAAGCCGAGCCGGCCCTCGAGGGCGCGCACGGCGTCGGCGTGCGTCGGTGCGGACCCCTGCTGCACCCACGCGCCGAACAGCACGTGCGGAGGGGAAACGGCGTTTGTGGCCGGTGCGGTGATCCCACCGGCCACAAACGCGATCCCCGTGAAGATGATGACCCCCAGTCGCATCCTCAGTGACCCGATCCGGAAATCGTCCGGCACGGGCGGCGATCCAGCGCCGCGGACGAATGCTTCCAATTCGCTTACAAACGGGATGGCCCGGGTTGGAGCAGGTCCGACGCCCGGCGGCCGGTAGAATTGCCGCATTGCTGAGACCGATCGCCAACGCGCTCACCCTCGCGCGACTGCTGGCGGTGCTCCCGTTCACGGTGCTCCTGGCGACTGCGGAGGATGGCCGAAGCCTGCCCGCGGCGGTGATCTTCACGCTCGCGTCGCTAACGGACTTCCTGGACGGCGTGCTCGCCCGGCGGGCCGGCGAGCCGTCCCAGTTCGGGCGAATCGCCGATCCGATCGCCGACCGGCTCCTGATCAACATGGCGCTGATCCTGCTCTGGTACGCCGGCCGGCTGCCGTGGTGGCTCGCGCTGCCGGTGCTCACCCGCGACGTGTGGCTCATGGCCCTCTTCCACAGGCGCCACGCCGAGACCCGCGTCGCCGTGAACGCGGCGGGGAAGTGGGCGACGGCGCTCATCATGCTGGCGCTCGCGCTCCTCATGGCGACGTCGGCGTCGTGGCCGCTCGTGATCTTCGCGGTGGGCGTGGGCGTTTCGCTCGTCGCCGGCGCCCTCTACTCCCTGCGGCCGCGAGAGGCTGCCTGACGTGAGCGGCGTGACATGAAAGCCGTCGTCATGGCCGGCGGCGAGGGCACCCGGCTTCGCCCGCTCACCTCGAACCAGCCCAAGCCGATGGTGCCCGTGGCCGGGAAGCCCTGCATGGAGCACATCATCGACCTCCTGCGCCGCCACGGGATGACCGACATCGTCGTCACCGTCGCCTACCTGCCGCAGGTCATCCGCGGCTACTTCGACGACGGCGGCGAGCTGGGCGTCGAGCTGCATTACTCCGTCGAGGAGACGCCGCTCGGCACCGCCGGCAGCGTGAAGAACGCCGCCGAGCTCCTCGACGAGACGTTCCTCGTGATCTCGGGCGACGCGCTGTGCGATTTCGACCTCGCGGCCCTCGTCGACGCACACCGGCGCCGCGGGGCCGTCGCGACGCTCGCGCTCTACTCGGTCGAGAACCCGCTCGAGTTCGGCGTCGTCATCACCGACGCCGACGGGCGTGTGGAGCGCTTTCTCGAGAAGCCATCGTGGGGGCAGGTCTTCTCCGACACGATCAACACAGGCGTCTACGTGCTCGAGCCGGAGGTGCTGGCGGCCGTCCCGGAGGGCACCTCCTACGACTTCTCGAAACAGCTCTTCCCCGACCTTCTGCGGCGCGGGAAGCCCGTGTACGGCCACCTGGTCGAGGGCTACTGGCAGGACATCGGGAACCTCGACCAGTACCGCAAGGCGAACTTCGACGCGCTCGACGGGCGCGTCCAGCTCGACATCACGGGGATCCGCCTGCGCGACAACGTCGTCCTGGGCGACGGCGTCCAGCTCCCCGACCTGAACCAGATCGAGGGCCCGGCCGTGATCGGCAACTACTGCCAGATCGACGCCGGCGCCCGCATCGGCCCGTACTCCGTCCTCGGCCAGAACGTGGTCGTGAAGGAGGGCGCCATGACGGAGCGCTCGATCATCGACTCCGGCTGCTACATCGGCCAGAGCGCCCGCGTGGAGGGCACGATCCTCGGGAAGGGCGTCGACCTGCGCCCGCATGCGCTTCTGAACGAGGGCGTGGCCGTCGGCGACGAGTGCTCGATCGGCGCCGAGGCGGTGCTCGACCCGCACGTCAAGGTCTACCCGTTCAAGACGATCGAGGCCGGCGCGGCGATCCACACGAACCTGATCTGGGAGTCGCGCGGCATCACGACGATCTTCGGGCGCGACGGGGCGACCGGGCTGGTGAACGTCGACATCACGGCCGAGGTGTCGGCCCGGATCGGCGCGGCCTACGGCACGACGCTCGCCAAGGGCGCGTCGGTGGTGGCGAGCCGCGATGCGCACCCCGCCTCCCGCATGATCAAGCGCGCGATCCTGTCCGGGATCGTCTCGACCGGGGTCAACGTGTCCGACCTGCGCGTCTCCCTGCCGGCCGTCAACCGCCACGAGATGCGCGTCGACGACCGCACGGGCGGCATCCACGTGCGGGTCGCGGCCGGCGACCCCGACACGGTGCAGGTCGTCTTCTTCGAGCCTCCCGGGATCCTCGCGAGTGACGAGACGATCAAGGGCATCGCCCGCTCCTTCTCGAGGCAGGAGTTCCGCCGCACGAGCCCGGGAGAGATCGGGACGCTCACCTACCCGACTCGCGCCACGAGCAGCTACGTCCAGGAGCTGCTCGGGTCGCTCGACCGCGACGCGATCGCCCAGCGCGGGCTGCGCCTCGTCCTGAACTACAGCTTCTCGGCCGCCTCGCTCGTCATGCCGTCGCTCGTCGGCGACCTGGGCGTCGAGATGATCGCCCTGAACGCCTTCGTCGACGCCAGCCCCAGCCTGCGCGGCCTCGACATCGCCGGCGCGCTGGACGAGACCGGCCGGCTCGTCCGTGCCGTCGGCGCCGACCTCGGCGCCGTTATCGACAACGCCGCCGAGCGGGTGTGGCTGATCGACGAGAACGGCGTGCCGATCCCTCCCGAGACGACGCTCCTCCTGCTCGTCCGCGAGCTCTCGGAGTCCGCGAGCGAGGGGGCGCTGCTCGTGCCCGTCACCGAGACGCGGATGGTCGAGGAGGTGGCGCGCGGGAACGGCGTCGTCGTGCGGCGCACGAAGGCCTCCCAGGGCGATCTCCTTGCCACGGCCGCCGCCTCCAAGGACGTCGTCTTCGCCGGCGCGTCGGGCGGCGGCTACGTTTTCCCGGACTTCCTGCTTGCCTACGACGCCGTGATGTCGGTCGGCAAGATCCTCGAGATCGCCTCGCATTCGGGCCGGTCGCTGTCCGAGCTCGTGCACGGCCTCCCGGCGAGCACCCTCGTCCACGAGGAGGCGCACTGCCCGTGGTCGGCCAAGGGCACGGCGATGCGGCAGGTCATCGAGGCCGTCAAGGGGCTCGAGGTCGACGACACCGACGGGATCAAGGTGTTCGAGGACTCGGGCTGGGCGCAGATCATCCCCGACCCCGACGAGCCGGTGTTTCACATCTACGCCGAGGGGGCGACGCGGGAGGACTCGCTGGCGCTCGAGGCGAAGTACCGCGCGATGCTCGGCGAGTTCGTCGCGGCCGCCGTCTAGTCCCCGTCCTCAACCCTCAACCAGAGCTTGAGGATTCGGCGTGCGCGAAGTAGACTGACCGGAGTCACCGAACGATCGGATACCGACCCATGGACGTTCTGCCCGACTTCACCACGATCTCCGACGACGACCTGAAGGCGCTGATCGAGCGCTACGTCCACGAGGAGGAGGAGGTCTCGTATCGCCGCCGGCTCCTGCACGGCAAGATCGACATCCTGCGGGCGGAGCTGGTCGACCGCGTGAAGCGGCGCCATGCGGGGGAGCAGTCGTCGCTCTCCGAGGTCGACATCGAGCGGCTGACCGAGATCCTGGCGCACCGCGGGCCGCCGCCGGACCTCGACGAGGCCTTGCCACCCGAGTAACCGCATGTACTGCCCCGAGTGCGGACACCACAACCGCGAGGCCGCGCGCTTCTGCGGGCGCTGTGGCGCGAGCCTGCTCGATCCCGACGCCGGCGAGCCGACGATGAGCTTCGAGGCGGTCGAGGAGGACGGCGCCGAGGCTCGCGGGGCGGACGAGCCCGGCGAGGGCGCGACCCTCGTGATCCGCACCGGCGGCGGCCGGGCCGGCGAGCAGTTCGCGGTCGACCGCGCGCATATGACGATCGGCCGGGCGCCGCAGTCCGACGTCTTCCTGGACGACATCACCGTCTCGCGCGAGCACGCGGTGCTCGACCGCCAGGCTGACGGCCTGCACCTGACGGACCGGGGCAGCCTGAACGGGACGTATGTGAACCGCCACCGGGTGGAGAGCGCCCGGTTGGCCGACGGAGACGAGCTTCAGATCGGCAAGTACCGGCTCACCTACATCGAGCGGGCCCCGTAGCCATGTCTGCGAAGCCCGCACCGACCGAGGCGCCACGACCGTCGCGGCTCACGATCGGGACCGTCTGCAAGCAGCTGCACGACGAGTTCCCGGACGTCTCGATCTCGAAGATCCGCTTCCTTGAGGACCAGAAGCTGATCACGCCCCGGAGGACGCCGGGCGGCTACCGGCTCTACTCCGAGGACGACGTCGAGCAGCTGCGCGAGATCCTGCGGATGCAGCGCGACGAGTTCCTGCCGCTCAGGGTGATCCGGCAGGTGATCGCCCAGGGTCGCTCGACCTCGGGGAGCGGCCGCCGGCCGCGGCTCGTGGGAGCGGGGGAGGACACGCTCAGCCTCGAGCAGCTGCTCTCGACCGCGGACGCCGATGTCGGGTTCGTCCGCGAGCTGGAGGAGTACCAGCTCCTCGACGGCCGGCGGAAGGGCACCGCGACGCCGTACACCCCCACCGACGTCGACATCGTGATCATCTGCCTGCGGCTTGCGCGCTACGGCGTGGCGGCGCGGCACCTGAAGGCGTTTCGCTCCGCCGTGGGTCGGGAGGCCGGCCTGCTCGAGCAGATCCTCGCCCCGTCGCTTCGCTCCTCGAATGCCGACCGGCGCGAGGCGGGCCTGCAGGAGCTCGAGCAGCTCGCCGAGCTCACGAGCCAGCTCGCGCACCTGCTCCTGGTGCGCGACCTGCGCGACCTCGCCCGCTGAGGCAACAACGGGGTCTGACCCCGATGTTGCGCGCTACTCGCTCTCGTACTGGATCAGCGAGTGGATGTCGTGGCCGTAGAGCTTGTCGCGGCCGTTCAGGAACGTGAGCTCGACCACGAACGCCACGCCGACCACCTCGGCGCCCAGCTGCTCTACGAGGTCGATCTTGGCGCGCGCGGTCCCGCCGGTGGCGAGCAGGTCGTCGTGGACGAGCACGCGCGTGTCGGGCTTCAGCGCGTCGACGTGCATCTCGAGCGCGTCGAACCCGTACTCGAGGGCGTACTTCGCGCCTACCGTCAGGTACGGCAGCTTCCCGGGCTTGCGCGCGGCCACGAAGCCGCACCCCAGCTTGTAGGCGACGGCGGCGCCCAGGATGAAGCCGCGCGCCTCGGCGCCCACCACCACGTCGACCTTGCGGGGCTCCGCCCACTCGGCCAGCTCGTCGACGGCCTGGTGCAGGGCTTCGGCGTCCGCCAGGAGGGGCATGATGTCCTTGAAGACGATCCCTGGACGGGGGAAGTCCGGGACGTCGCGAACCTTGCTGCGGAGATCGATGCGCGGCACGGCGCGGCGATGCTAACAGGATCGTTGCCCGAGGTCGATAACCGAGGACATGTACGACACGTTACGAGCCAGCTACCGGTTCCACTGCCCGCACCGGCCGGGCGGCGAGTTGATCCGCGTCCGGCTCTCGGCCTTCCGCCGGCTGGAGCGGCTGCCCGGCGCCGCGCATCCGGCCGTCTACCGCGTCGTCTACGACTGCGCGTGCGGCGAGCCGCACCAGGGCCTCGTGACCCACGCCGACCTTGACTACGGCCCGCTGGCGCCCGTCGAGATCGAGTTCCGGAACCTCCTCACCGGGCGCAGTGAGCGCGTCGGCGACGAGCTGGCCGAGCTCGCCCGGAGCCAGGTGCAGCGCGGCAACTGGCCGTGGCGGCTCTATTGCAGCCGCGAGGCGCGGCTCAAGCCCGTGTGGCCGTCGAGCCTGACGATGGTCGCGCCGGCCGGCGAGCCCCGCGACGAGTTCATCGGCGTGGCGGTGACGTGCCCGAGCTGCGGCGAGGTGTCGCTCAACCTCGTGTCGGGCGCCCATCTGGACGTGCCCTTCTACCACGACCGGGTCGTCCGGTATGTCGACCGGCCGTTCGGCGACGCCCGCGACCTGACCGTCGACGCGTTCCACCATCAGCTCCACTCCGCCCGGTTCGACGCCGAGCGCGCAGATATCTAAGCCACCGCGGGGGAACCCAGGGTTCCCCCGCGAGCCCCCTCCTTAACGGGTGGCGGAGCGCTTGGGGTGCCACTGCGAAGAGCGCGGTCTTCGCAGTCGCCGCGATCGCCGGTGCGTGTGTCACGTACTCGCAAGGATTCTCCGCGGCGAACCACCGGGGCCTGGCCCCGGACGGGGCCAGGCCCCACGGGGTTAGACGGCCGCCGGGAGGCGGCCGGAGCCGATCTCGGCGGCTGTGACGACCCGGTCGCGGCCCTGCCGCTTGGCCTCGTAGAGGGCGCGGTCGGCGAGCTCGAAGAGCTCGGTGCCGTCGCGGGCGTCGAGCGGGAAGGTGGCGACGCCGGCGGAGGCGGTCACGATGTCGGGGATCTCGTGCCGGTGCAGGCGGGTCGCCGGCACCTCCGCGATCGCCCTGCGCAGACGGTCGGCCACGACGACGCCGTCGGACGCCCGGCCGGGGACGAGGACGGCGAACTCCTCGCCGCCGAACCGGGCGGCGATGTCGGCGTCGCGCTTCTCGTGAAGCAGGGCGCGTCCGACCGAGGCCAGGAGCCGGTTCCCGGCACCGTGGCCGTGGCGGTCGTTGTAGGCCTTGAACCGGTCGAGGTCGATCAGGACGAGCGTCGTGCAGCCGCCGTAGCGGCGCACGCGCGCCAGCTCCGCGTCGAGCGCCTCGGAGAAGAAGTCGTAGTTGCGAAGGCCGGTGAGCCGATCGGTGTACGACCGGGCCCGCAGCTCGCGCCCGGCGCGGACCTCGCGCTCCAGGAGCTCGCCGCCCAGCGCCGAGGCGACCGCGAGGCCGATCCGGACCGGGATGGCGACCGGGGCCGCCAGCATCGCGGCGCCCATGAGGAGTCCGCCGAGGCGCGCTCCCGCGAGCCAGGCCAGGCCGGCCGCGACCGCCAGGCATCCGGGCCGGCTGGGAGCGGGGAGGACCCACGCTGCCACGTATGCGGCGACGGCAACGACCGCGATCGCGGGACGGCGGTGCTGGCGCTCGGTCGGCCGGAGCACGGCCGGACGCTAGTCAGGCCGTCGGACGGAGCAGCGCCGTCTAGCGAGACCAGAACTGGAGCCGCTTGCGGGTCGGATCGTCGTCTCGTACGCGGCGGAACCCAGGGTTCCCCGCGGGCCCCTCCTTAACGGGTGCCCACTCGTACGACGCGCTCCGGCGACGAACGCGGTCGCCGCCGAAGCCACGACCGCCAGGTGGAACGAGGCGCTAGCGAGACCAGAACTGGAGCCGCTTGCGGGTCGGATCGTCGTCGTCGCCGCGGGGGTCGTCGCGCCCCTCCGGCTCCTCGACGGTGAAGTCCGACGGCCGCACCGCCGCGTCGGCCGAATCCGCGGCAGCGCTGCGCTGGAGCTTGCGGGCATAGGCGTCGAGATCCGACTCGCGCCGATGGAGGGCACTGCCCAGCTCGGCGAGACGCCGCTCCTGGGCCTGCAGCTCGGCCTCCTTCGACCGCAGAGCCTGGTGAAGCTCCTCGACCGACTTGCCGCCGCCGCGCCCGAGCAGGCCCTTGCGCCCACCGCCGGCCTCGACGGCGCTTCGCACCGCGTCGTCCAACTCGCTGCGCTGGGCGGACTCGCGCTGCTCGATCTCGGACATCCGCCGCTGTAGGACGGCCCGCTCGCGGGCAACCGCGTCCTCGGCATCGGCCAGGGCCGCGCGTTGGGCGTCGAGCTCGGCCTCGACCCGGTCGGCGCGCACCGTGAGCCGGGCCACGTCGGCCTCGCGCTCCTTGATCTGCACGTCGCGCAGCTCGAGCGCATCGGCGCGGTTGTCGATGTCGCGCTCGCGCTCGTCCAGGGTGTCCTGGCGCCGGTCGAGACGGGCTTCGCGGCGCTCGAGGTCGGCCTCGGCGACCGCCTGCCGGGCCTCGCGCTCGCGCAGGTCGGCGGCCAGCCGGTCGACCTGCTGGGAGGCGTTCTGCTCCGCGTCCGCCATCATGCGCTCGGCCTGCTTGTGCAGCCGGCCTGCCTCGCGCTCCATGTTCTCGGCGTGCGACCGCTCGGCCGCGATCTCGGCCTCGGCCTTCTGGAGCTTCTCCTGACGGACGTCGAACTCGGCGAGCCGGGTGTTGATCTCGGCCAAGCGGCGCTCCTTGTCGGCGAGCTCGAGCACGCGGGCGTCGCACTCGGCGATCCGCGTCTCGGCCTCTGCCCGCCGCTCCTCCAGCTGGCGCTGGGCGGCCTCGGAGCGCTCTGTGGCGCTCTGCGCGGCCTGCCGGCGGCCGTCGATGTCGCGCACCTCGCGCTCGAGCTCCTCGAGCTTGGCGACGGCCTCCCTCACCTCGCGGTCGCGCGCGTCCAGCTCGGCAAGGCGGACCTCGACGTGCTGGAGCTCCTTCTCGCGGTCGGCCAGCGCCGCGATCCGCTGCTCGGCCTCGGCGACCTTGCGGTCGGTGTCGGCGTGCATCGCCGCGACCTTGGCCTCGGCGGCCTCGATCATGGTGGAGCGGCTCTCGAGCGCCTCGGTGGCCTCCTTGAGCGACGCCTGGGCGGTGGCGAGCTCGTCGAACGCGCGTCCGGCATCGGCCTCGCGCGACTCGAGCTGCTCGACCCGGGTCCGGGTCGCGCCTTCGGAGGTCTCGGCGGCGGCGGCTCGCGCGTCGACGGCGGCGGCGCGCTCGGCGAACGCTCGCTCGTTCTCGCTCATCTCGGCGGCCCGCTGCTCGAGGTCGGCGCGGACGCCGTCCACGTGGAGCTCCTTCTGGGTCAGGACCTTCTCGACCTTCTTGGTGCGGTGCTCGCGGTCGGCCAGCTCCTGCTCGACCTTCGAGAGGCGGGCTTCTCGCTCCGCCAGCTCGGCCGAACCCAGGGCGCCGCGATCGCGCAGCTGGTCGACGAGCGAGTCGCGCTCGCGCTCCACCTGCTCGCGCTGGTTCTTCATGTGCTCGACCTGGCGCTCGAGCGTGGTGACAGACTCCTCGAGCTCCTCCACGCGCATGTTGTCAACCTGTGGCGATCCATCCGCCGGCGCGGGGGAGGGTGCCGCGGACGCCGCAGCGGCGAGGTCTCGCTCGCGCTCGACCAGGCTCTGCTCGCGCCGGTCGAGCTCGGCCGCGCGCTCCGACAGTCGCGCCTCGCCCGCCTCCAAGTGGGCGCGCTCAGCCGCCCCGACGTCGCTGCCGGTGTTCGACGAGGCGATGCCCTCGCTGACCGCCAGGGCGGCCTCGCGCTTGGCGAGCTCGCGCTCGCGCCGGGCCAGCCGGGCCTCGCGCTCGGCGAAGACGACCTTGGCCTGCTCCTGCAGCGCCGACTGCTCGCGCTGGAGGCGCTCCTCGGCCTCCTGCAGCGAGGCCATCCGGTGCTCCATCGCCCTCCGGAGCCCGCTTGCGGACTCGTCGCGGGCGGGCTGTTCCGGCTGTGCCTCGGCGTCGCTCATGTGTCAGACCTCGTGAAGGGAGAGAACCTGGAAAGGAGCCACCGGCCGGGCGGGTGGGCGTACCGGCGGGCGTGATCGTCGCCCCCACGCGTGATATCGGCGCCGATGGTGCCCGGCTTGAGCACTCCGGCGCCACCCCTGCGGGGGATGCGCCCGCGGCCATGCGCACCGATACCGAGACTGGAAACAGCGACTGCCGCCGCATCGCGCGCGAGGTGCCGGCGCATCGCGCTCCACCGGCGTCCAAGCCGGCGTTTTCCGTCATCCGGTGGGCGCTCTGCTCCAGGCGCTCACCGGCTTCTTCCCCAACGCACCGCGCCCCCGCGAGGCGGCGCCTTGGGCGCTGCCGTCTCGCAGGGGCGCGATCAGATCCGGTGGCGGGCGGGGGATCCGGACCCGACCCCGGAACCCCTCGGTATGCACTGGGCCTCAACCTGGGCCCCCGGCATACCGATAACGCCGATGCCGACCTTTGTCCCTACCAGCCCTTGATACCCATGGAAATCCTCTCCCCGTGCGTCATGTTTGTACCCCTTTCGGGGGGGACACTAGCCCCTCGAACGCGTCATGTCAAGTCTTGACCACAAGATGGTGACGGGCAGGAGCACAATCTGACAATCGTGCGCATCTATGCAGCGGTGCTCGCGGGGCTCGCGATGGGCCTCGTGGCCGCGTCGTGGTCCCTGTACGGCCTGGGGCGCTGGGATGTCGTGCTCGTGCTCGCGGTCATCGCGCACGTCGCGGAGGGCCGCAGCATGCGTGTCTCGCCGCGGGTCGAGGTGTCGGTCTCGTTCATGCCGCTCGCGCTTGCGGCGGTGCTGTTCGGGCCCGCGGCCGCAGCGCTCGTCGGCGGCGCTGCCATGCTGCACCGGGAGGGACCGCTCGAGCGCTTCCTGATCTACTTCTCGGGCAAGTCGCTCGCGGGCTGCGCGGCCGGGTGGACGGCGCTCGTCGCCGTGCGCGGCTTCGACGCCGAGTCCCTGATCGCCCTCGTCGCGGTCGCCGCCGTTGCGTCGGTGGTCGGGACCGGGGTGGAGTTCTTCGTCACCGCCATCACGCTCCTCATCCGCCACGGGACGCGTCCGCTGGAGCTGTGGCGGCTCCTGCGCGGCTCGATGGCCGTGTCGGTTGCCCTGTACGCGCCCGTCACGGCGCTGATCGCGTTCACGTACGGGCGCGTGGGCGTCGAGGTGCTGGCGTTCTTCGTGGTGCCGCTGATCGCCGCGCACCTGAGCTTCGGCATGCACGCCCGTCAGGCGCAGCTGATCGAGGAGCTGGAGGACTCAAACGAACGCCTCGGCGCGGCCAATGAGCACCTGCGCCTCGTCAACATCAGCTTCGCGGCGGCGATCGTGCGTGCGCTCGACTCGCGTGACGCCTACACCGCCCGGCATTCGGCGGCGGTCGCCGTCTACTCGCGCGACATCGCCCGCGCGCTCGGCCTGCCCTCGGAGGTCGTGATGCGCATCCACCTCGCCGCGCTCGTCCACGACATCGGCAAGATCGGCCTGCGCGCGGAGCTGCTCGAGAAGCGCTCGGCGCTCGACGACGACGAGTGGGCGGAGATGCGCGAGCACCCCGCCATCGGCGCACGCATCCTGGCGGAGGTGGAGGACTACAGCGACATCGCGCTCGTCGTCCGCAGCCACCACGAGCGCTGGGACGGGGCGGGCTACCCCGACGGCCTGGCCGGGCCTGCCATCCCGTCGCTGGCCCGCATCATCGCGGTCGCCGATTCCTACAACGCGATGACCTCCGACCGCCCGTACCGGGCCGCCATGAGCACCGAGCGGGCGATCCAGCAGCTGGTCCTGGGGAAGGGGACCCAGTTCGAGACGTCGGTCGTCGATGCGTTCACCGAGATCCTCGAGAACGAGACGATGCCCTACCAGCGCGGGCGGATGCCCGACTTCTCCATCGAAGCGCAGCGTCATAGCGTGATTGCCGCGGAGGACGACTCCTCGAGCGGGCGACCGTGGCGCGCGGCCGTCGCCTGATTGCGGCGAAGCGGGGACTCAAGGCCGGGGCGCCTGCGCCCGATATGGAACCGATGGATGACGCCCACATCCTGATGGACGTGCTTTCACGCGCCGCCGCGGCCCTCGCCGCGCCGCAGGCAGACGTGGGCGTCATCGACCGGATTCTCGAGTCAGCACCGGTCGAGGCGGGCCTCGGCTGCCACCTGCGCCTGGCGCCCGAGGGGCTCGTCGCGGAGTGGGACGGGCAGCCGTCGCGCGACCAGGAGGCGTTCGTCGACGCGCTCGGCCACTGCGTCACGCTGGCGCTCGCGGCCGGCATCGCCGGCGACGAGGTGCTGCTCGACAGCGGCGCCTTCGCCGTCGAACTGGAGCGCGCCGTCGCCACGGCTCGCTGGCGCAGCCAGGCGGTTGCGATCGCGGTCTTCACGGTGCACGGCCTCGAGCTGGGGCCGCGCCACGTCGACCAGCGCGACCTCATCCTGCATGTTGGCGCGCTGGCGCGCTCGGCCGTCCGCCACGACGACCGGGTGGGCCACCTCGGCGCCGACCAGTTCGCGCTGCTCTTCCCGCGCGCCGGGGAATTCGAGGCCCGGGCCGCGTTCAAGCGCGTGCGCGCGTCGCTCGCGGGGAGCGAGCTCGTCGCAGGCGGGATCGTGTGCGGTGCGGGAGGCTTCGCCGAGCTGAACGGCCACGCGTCCGGCGCCGAGCTTCTGGCCGGCGCCCGCGAGCGGCTCTCCCTGGCCCGGCGACGGGCCCACTTCCCGGCTCCGACCGACCCCACCCAGCCGCTCGCCGGCTGAGGCGAGTGCCGCCGGGTCTACCCGGCCCCGCCGTTGTATCCCGGTCCGGGGTTTGCCAGGATGAAGATGGCGATGACTGCGACGATGATCGCGACAACGAGCAGGAGCTTGTACCGTCGCGGCCAGTACCACGACCGCGGACCGGCTCGATTCGGATCGTTCATCGCACTTCTCATCCTAGGTCGTTATCGGGTCCACGCGCTGTTCGCGGATCTGAATGTCGTCGCACAGCTCTGACGCCCTGGGCCAGCACAGCAACGACCAGGAGCCGTTCTCTCTCAGAAGGCCTTCGGCCACCACCGTCCTGCCGGCGTCCGGCCCGAAACGCCGCACGCCGGTACAGACCGCGTGCGTGCCGGATTGGGTGATCCGACACGTGGTGTGGTACATGTGATCGCGCCGGTTGTTGTGCGGCGGGAAGAGCCCCGAGTTCATGTCGCGGGCGATCTCGTGCGGCGTCCAGTGGTGGGGAACCGAGGGACAGGGCGCGCTTCCGCATCCGGCTGCCGGCGATCCACACGCGGTCGTTGCGACGGTGCCGGCGACTACCGCGACGACGAATGGAATCGCAAGGCGACGAGCCACGTCAACCATAGGACGACGGTCCCGATGCTTTTGGTTGTGGCAGATTCGCGCTGGACGGGGCGGAGGCATCACCCGCCGCCTCTCCCTCAGCTCTTCACCTTCAACTTGACATAACCGGCATTATCGGGCGTCGACGAGAGGGCGTATGATCGGAAGCCTCCGATGGAGGCGACCCGGTGATCATCGCAGTCTTCATCCTGGCGTACCTCGCCGGTGCGGTCGCCGTCGCGTTCTGGGTCGACCGCCGCTTCCCGCGCCTGGCGCCGCGCGACCTGCGCATGGCAGTCGTGCACCTCTTCGCCGCCGGTGTCGCAAACGAGCTCCTCGACGGCCCGCTCGGCGGCCTTGTCGCACGCACCGTGCCCGCGGGGCCCGTGTTGGCGACGATGGGCGTCGTCTTCCCGCTGGTCGTCTACGTGTGCCTGGCGGCGCTCTGGATGCTCCGGATCGCCCAGCGGGCGCTCAGCGGGCACCTGCCGTAACCAGGCCCGCAGCGGCGCGTACGGCGGCGCCCGGCCGTGGAATCAGCATGGGCGTGCGGCGGCGGTAGTCGGCGTACTCCGGGAACGCCCGAACAAGCGTTCGCTCTTCGAGCCTGGCCCGGCCGGCCTGCGCCGCCGCAAGCGCCGCCAGTGCCAGCATGTTGCGGAGGCTCGGCGCCGCAGCGGCGAGTCCCGCCGCAGCCCCGAGCTCGCCCAGATAGAGCGGGTGGCGGACCATGCGATACGGGCCCGAGGTGACCACGCCGCGAGCGTCGGGAAGGACGCCGAAGCAGCGCCCCAGGCGGCTCAGGCTCACGGCTGCCAGGCAGAGCGACGCCAGCGAGAGCCCGGCGGAGACCGCGATCAGGGCCGAGCTCGAACCGGCCGCGCCGTCGGCCGAGACCGAGACCGCCGCCGCCGACGCGAGCCCGACGAGCAGGAGTCCTGGGACCAGCGGGCCGCGTCGTACCGGTGGGCTTCGGAACACGACGAGGATCGCGAAGCCCCACCACAGCGCGGCGTTGAGCGCGACCGACCCGGCCCGCAGAGCATCGGCGGCGCCCGCGGCATCGGCTGCGAGCCGTACGGCCGCGGCCGTGACCCCCGTCGCAGCGACCGCGAGCGCCGCCGCGGGGACGGCTCGGAGGAGAAGCGCCGGAAGGGCGCGCGGCCTCACGCGCCGAGCGCCTTCGTGATGGCAAGGACCCCGGGCCCGGCCGCGACGATCAGGATGGCCGGGAAGAAGCACGTCGCGAGCGGGAAGATCATCTTGATCGGGGCCTTCTGGGCCAGCTCCTCGGCGGCGAGCTTCTTGCGCGAGCGGGCGTCGACGGCGAGCGCCTTCAGCGTGTGCCCGATCGAGACGCCCATCGACTCGCTCTGCGACATGGCGCGGGCGAACGAGCGGATCGTCGGCGTCGGCGCACGGTCGGCCAGCCGCCGAAGCGCCTCGGGGCGGGCCTCCCCCACCCGGATCTCGTTCAGCATGAGCCGGATCTCGTCGGCGAGCGGGCCTTCGATCCGGTCGCACGTCAGCTTGAGCGCGTGGTCGAGCCCCAGGCCGGCCTGCACCGTGATCGCCAGCAGGTCGATCATGTCGGCGCAGTCGCGCTCGATCCGCCGCTGGCGGCGGGCGATCCGCATCGAGAGCATGGTGTCCGGGAGCATGAAGCCGAGCACCGGCCCCCCGGCGATCATCAGCATCCGCCAGGCGTCGTTCGGCGCGGAACGGGAGTAGAGAAAGCCCAGCGACCCCAGGACGAGCGTTCCGAGGATGCGGATCATCAGGAACCGCGACGGCCGGAACCCGTACAGGCCGGCCTGAAGGAGCCGGATCCGCAGGGTGCTCTCGTAGTCGGCCGGACTCATCCGGCGTGCGATGCTTGCGAGCGAGCGCTCCAGGTGCAGGTTGCTCTCGGTGCGCTTGGCCTGGCGGGCGGTCGTGACGGGCGCCGTCGCCCCGTAGCCGTAGGCGGCGACGTTGGCGACGGCCTGCGAGGTGCTGCGCCGCCCGAGCCGCACGGCATGCGCGACGACCAGGATGGCTGCGCCGACGAGGCCGGCGAGTGCGAATCCGAGCGGGATCACGTCATACCTCGATTTCCACGATCTTCTTGAGCCACAGCGATCCGACGACGATCAGGCAGCATGCGCCGGCGATCATCACCCGGCCCGCCGTGCTTCCGAGGAAGCCGTTGATGTAGAAGGGCGAGAGCAGGACGAGCAGTCCGCCGAGGGCGAACGGCGCGATGGTGAGAACCCAGCGGGTCATCCGCCCCTGGGCCGTGAGCGCCCGCACCTGGCCGCGGAGCCGGTGCCGCGCCCGGACGGTCTCGGCGACGATGTCGAACATCTCGGCCATGTTGCCGCCGGCCTGGTGCTGCACCCGGGCCACGAGCGAGATCCAGTGCAGGTCGCGGCTCCCGATGCGGTGTGTCATGTCGTCGATGGCGTCCTCGACCGGGATGCCGAGCCGGGTCTGGCGGACTACCTCGCCCCATTCGGCTGCGGTCTTCTCGTCGGCCTCCTGCGAGACGTTGTCGATCGCCTGGAGCAGCGAGTGGCCGGCCCGGAGCGAGGAGGCGAGCACCGCAAGCGCGTCGGGCAACTGGTCGTCGAAGTGGGCATACCAGGCTGACGCGGCATGGCTCACGTAGACCCAGGCGCCGATGGCCCCCAGAAGCGGGCCGGCGACGACCGCGATCGGGTGGCCGGTCGCCAGGCCGGCGCCGCCGGCGACGACGGTGCCGATCCCCATCGCGAGCAGGAGCACGCGAAGCGGATGCATCTCGAGCTCCGCCCGGTCGACGTCGGCTGCGAAGCGCGCCCACAGCCGGCGTGCTCCGGGACGCGGCCGCGAGCGCGGGCGCGCCGGAGCCGCCAGGAGCAGCGGCTGCGGCTGGGGTGCGCCGGCGAGCCGGTAGCCGCGCAGCCGCTTCACCGGGTCGCGCCGCTTCGGCCGCACGAGCAGGTAGGTCATGCCGAGCACCAGGACGCCGACGACCACTGCGATCGCCTGGCGGGCCTGTGTGGTCGTCCACCAGCCCGTCAGCTTGGGTGCCGGCGGGTTCGCGATCGGCGGGATCGGTGTACTGCACCTCGGCCGAGACCCCGGCGACCCGGACGTCGACCGTGACCGGCTGGCCGGTGCCGCGAAGCTGGGATGAGTAGGTCAGGACGTACTGGCGCAAAGCTCCGTCGCGAGCGACGCGTACACGCGGTGCAGCTCGCCCAGCGACTGGACCTGGATGAACGTGCCACCAGTGTCGGCCACCAGCTGGTCGAGGCTCGCCTGGTCGCGCGACGCTCCTGGGAGCCCGACGACGAACACGCGGGCGCTGACGCTTCGGGCCGCGGCCACTGCGTCTGTCAGCGTCGCGCCGCTCGTCGTGTCCTGGCCGTCCGTCAAGAGGACGAGGGCGCGTGAGGCGCCGTGCCTGTCCCCCACGCTCTGGCTGGCCATGCCGACGGCGTCCCAGATCGAGGTGCCGGCGGACGGTGAGATGGCCTGGAGCGAGGCGTCGAAGGTCGTCGCCCGGGTCGACCAGGAGTGGATCAGGTACGGCGTCTTCGCGAACCCGAAGACGGCCGCCTCCGAGCGCGACGGCTTCTGGCCGATCAGCGTCTCGGCGGCGTCGATGGCCGCCGAGAGCGGCTCGCCGCGCATGCTGTTCGAGGTGTCGAGCACGACCGCCACGCTGAGCGGCACGCGGTGCTCGGCGATCGGCGCAAGATGCGGGATGACCGGGATGCCGTTCTCGCTCACCTCGAGCGCGTACGGCTCGGTGCCGGGCGGGAGGTCGAGGGTGAACTGACGCTCCGGAAACCGCGCCCCGGGCGAGAGGTTGAGCCGCACCGACCGGTCGGTCTGCGCCGCCTGGGCGGGCACGGCCGCCAGGCCGGCCAGGATCGCGACGATGAGGAGGAGCCGCTTCATCGCAGGGCGAAGAGGTCGGCCGGAAGGACGATGCCCCGGCGGTGGAAGTCCTCCTTGAACGACGGGTGGAGCCCGGTGGATTCAAGCGCGCCGGCGATGCTGCCGTTGGCGGTCGTGCTATGCACGTTGAAGACGAACAGGTCCTGGAGCGTCACCTGGTCACCCTCCATCCGCTGCACCTCGGTCACGCGGACGACCTTGCGTGACCCGTCGTGGAGGCGCTCGGTGTGAACGATGAGGTTGAGTGCCGAGGCGATCTGCTCCCGGATGGCGCGGATCGGCAGCTCGAAGCCGGCCATCAGCACCATCGTCTCGAGGCGGCGAGATCGCGTCGCGGGCGAGTTGGCGTGGACGGTCGACAGCGAGCCGTCGTGGCCGGTGTTCATCGCCTGGAGCATGTCGAGCGCCTCGGCGCCGCGGACCTCGCCGACGACGATGCGGTCGGGGCGCATGCGCAGCGCGTTTCGCACGCAGGTCGCGGATCGTCACCTCGCCCGTCGCCCTCGACGTTCGGCGGGCCGCGATTCGAGCCGGAGCCACGTGGCGCTGGTGCGAGCTGGAGCTCGGCCGCGTCCTCGATCGTGACGATGCGCTCGTCGTCGGGGATGAAGCTCGAGAGCACGTTCAGGAGTGTCGTCTTGCCGGAGCCCGTGCCGCCGGAGACGAGGATGTTCAGCCGGGCCTCGCACGCAGGCCTCAGGAACTCGCCCATCTCGGTCGGAGAGCGTGCCGAGCCCGACCAGGTCGTCGCATCGTCGAGCCGGTCGCTGCGGCGAACTTGCGGATCGTGATCGCCGGCCCGTTCACGACGAGCGGCGGGATGATGGCGTTCACGCGCGAGCCGTCGGGAAGGCGGGCGTCCACCATCGGCGACGACTCGTCGACCCGGCGGCCGACCTGCGCGACGATCTTGTCGATGATCCGGCGCAGGTGCGTCTCGCTCGCGAACTGCACGTCGGTCGGGAAGATCCGCCCGCCGCGCTCGATGAAGATCTCACGGTGGTTGTTGACCATGATCTCGGTCACGGTCTCGTCCTTCAGGAACCGCGAGATCGGCCCGTACCCGACCACCTCGTCGGTGATCTGGCGGGCCAGCATGTCGCGGTCGGCGCGGGAGAGCGGCGTCTCCTCATGGGCGAGGGCCGCGTCGACGATCGCGTGCAGCTGCTCGGCGATCACGTCCTCGTCGGCCTGGGTCGCCAGGAGCCCGGTGCCCAGAGTCTCGATCACGGTGCGGTGCACGCGCTCGCGCACCTCGGCAAACTGGTCGACCGGCTGCGAGGGGCCGGTGGGCGAGCCGCCGTTGGAGAGGCGGTCGGTCAGCGACATGCGATCACGCATCCTTCTTCGGCGTTGAGATGGCCTCGGCGATGCGGTCGCCAAGCGTTCGGAGCGCCTTGGCGGGCGGAGCCTTCGGCTCGGTGATGACGAGCGCGCGGGCCGCGTTCAGGCTGCGCGGCACCCGCCGGTCAGACGGGATCTCGAGCTGCGGTGTCGCCCCGAGCACCTTCTTCACGTCGTGGGCGAGGAGGCCGACCTTCGAGTCCGATCGGTTCAGCACCGTCAGGATCCGCTCGCGCGGGAAGTCCATGAGGTCGAGCGTCTCGAGCCCCACCTTCATGTTCTTCAGCCCGGGCAGGTCGAGCGTTCCGACCATGACGGCGTGCTGGGCGTTGTCGATGGCGGTGATCGTCGTCGACGTGAACGCCGGCGGCGTGTCGACGACGACCACGTCGTACTCGTGCCGCGCCACGTCGAGGAGCTCCGCCACGCGCTCGGGCGTGACGGCCTCGGCCTGGTCGGGCCGAACCGGTGCGAGCAGGACGTCCACTCCGTCTCCACTCCGTCCGACGAAGCCGCTCAGGCGCTCTCCGTCGAGCCGGCCCTGTGCGGACACGAGGTCGTGGATCGTGTGGTCGGGCTCGACGCCGAGCACGAGGCCAACGTCACCGAACTGCAGGTCGAGGTCGATCACGAGCGTTCGCTTCCCGCGCTGCGCGAGCGTCGTCGCGAGGTTGGTGGCGATCGTGGTCTTCCCCACGCCGCCCTTCGGGCCGAGCACGACGACGAGCGGAGAGCGGGTGTCGACCTCCGCCGCGGCGTGCGCCGCCGTCACGACGCGGGCGACGGCCTTCAGCACGGCGCTCGCGACGACCGACCGCTCGGCCGGCAGGATGACGATCTCGTGGGCGCCGGCCATGAGCGCCTCGCCGAGCGAGCCGTTCGCCGGCCCCGGGATCGCGACGACGAGGCCCATGTCGGGCCGGGTCGCCCGGCTCTGGACGAGGAGGTCGAGCACGTCCGGCACCGTCGGCGTGAACGCCAGCAGCACCTCGCTGTTGTCGCGCTCGGCCGCCATCAGCGCGCCGCCGAAGTCCGACATCCCCGCGGTCACGAGGAGGCCGCTGTCGCCGTTGGGCATCGCGCCGTCGAGCAGGCCGCCCGGGAAGTCGCGGTGGGCCGCGATGCTGAGCCGGGTGGTGTGGGCGTGGGTGGCGGCGACGGCGCTCATCGGTTGGCCCCGGTGAAGCGAAGGACGCTGCCGCGGGCGCTGTTCACGCCGCGGAGGACGGCGTCGACGTCGACGACGTCGGTGCCGACGTCCTGTGACGAGCCCGGCGGGCGGAGCACGAACCACACGGAGCCCTTCTGCTGGGCGAACATGACCCGGTTCACGTCGTCGGTGCCGACGGCGAGGGTGAGCGACGGGCCGTGGGCCGAGTCGCCGCCGTTGCTCGGGCCGCCGCTCGAGGGCTCCGGCGCCGTGAGGACGAGCGCGTTCGAGACGATGGTGCGCGTGAGCGGGATCGCCTGACCGCCCGTCAGGGGCAGGCCGTTCTTGCCGATCGGGAGCACATCGAAGGTGGCGATGACGTCGACGTGGTCGCCGGCCTGGATCTGGCCGATGAGCCCGGATGCCGGATCGACCGGGAAGCCGACCGCCCGCTGGTCGGGCTGGAGCTTCACGGCGACGTTGGTCGTGTCGGAGCGCTGGAACTGGTTCGTGGTCAGCTGCTCGCCCGGGTAGATGTCGTTTCGGGCGACGAGGCCCTTCAGCGCGTCGGAATCGGTGACGGCGCCGTCGGCGAGTGCGTCGCGGGCGACGGAGCTCTCGCGGAACATCTGCCCGTCGACCACCTGGTTTCCGGGCGTGAACTGCGGGATCGTCCGCGTGGCCACGAGCACGGTGACCTTGCCGCTCGAGCTCTTGAGGCTCGAGTCGTGGTTTGCCAGGTAGACGAGCACCAGCGCGGCTGCGGCGACGGCGAGCACCGTGGCCATGCCGAACGCGCCGATGCGGGAAGTGAGTACGCGGGTCATCATGGAAGTTCCTCCGATCGGGTGTCGGTCAGCTGCCCCACGGCTCGAGCGCGACGCTCTCGAGGCAGATGCCGTTGGGCTGGCTGCAGCTGGTCGAGTACTGGTTGATTTCGCTGGGGCGATCCCAGAAGACGCCCCGTACCTCGCCGGACTTCAGGGTGCTTCCCGCCTGGCCCGACCATTCGGTGATGTAGAAGCCGCCGAAGCCGACGACGTGCGTGGTGCACGTGCCGTTGCAGCTCGAGAACGTGAGCGGCGGGACGAGGATCAGGCTCATCCAGCGCGGGTCGCCGTCCGCCGGCGGGTTCGTCGAGCTCCACCGGTTCGGCGAATTGCCGATCCGGTTCTGGAGACCATGGTCCACCTGCCCGGCGAAGTTGCCGGTCTGGGTGTCCACCGGGTCGCCGATCGCGTAGGGCGTGCACGATCCGTGCTGCACCTCGTCGGCCGTGTTGGGCACGCCGCCGCCTGCGTAGCAGGCGTACGTCGGCCAGCTCGAGTTGGTGTCGAGGTCGAGGCCCTGGTAGTTGCCGGAGTTCCCCTGCGCGCCGCCGCCGCCCAGCTTCAGCGTCACGACCTGCCCCTTCACGAGCACCTGGAAGGCGACGTTGAAGTTGACGAAGCGCGTCGCGCTCGTGGCGCCGGCGCCCGGGTCGATGTAGTGGCGGTCCTGGACGAACTGCTGGAGGATGTCCCCGTCGTCGCGCGCGTACGCATGCTGGGCCGGGACGGTCGTCGTGGGCGCGTTCCCGCCGTTCCCGATCCGGACGTACACGTCCTGGCCGGCCGGCACCTCGGTCGACGCGCTCGTGAACGACGCCGACCATGTGCCGCTGGCGGTCGTCCCCGAGACCAGCGACGCCGTCTTGAACGCGCCGTTTCCGGGGGCGCTGCCGCCGGTGGCGAACGACAGCTTGACCGGGCTCGTGCCGACGTTCGTCAGGTGCGCGAGCACCGTGAACGACTTCGGGCTCGAGGTCGACGTGTAGTAGAGGTACGGGTCGCCGAGCGGCGACAGCACGGCGTCCTTGACGCACACCGCGGTTCCGCTGCAGGCGCCGCCTGCGATCGACTGGTCGCTTCCGACATAGCCGACGTTGTTCCAGGTGGTCGTGACGCCGCTCGAGTCGACGACAGCGAGCGAGACGCTCGATCCGCCCGCCGGGAGGCCCGTCACGTACGCCCCTGAGCACCAGTACGGGTAGCCCTCGGCGGTCGCGGCGAAGCAGCCGGACTGCGCGAGCGGGATCTGCTGGCCGGTGCGGTCGATCACGATCTTCACCGACGACGGCCGCAGGTCCTCCACGCCGAACGGGAGCAACCCCTTCGACTTCGTCAGGTAGACGATCCGCGCGCGAGCGCGCGCGTTGATGTCGGTGTCGAAGAAGCCGAGCGCCCTCCCGAAGACGAACGGCACATTGGCCTCAGCGGGCTGCACCCGCACCGAGCACGGCTCGAGCAGCCGGGCGAGGTCAGGATCTCGCAGTAGCTCGTGTCAAGGTTGGCGTCTGAGACCATGTTGCTCGCCGCCGTGCTGTCGTCGTTCTGGCGCTGGTAGTAGTCCGCGGCCGAGCACGCCTGGTCGACGTGGTTGATCAGCTTCTGGGCGCCGGCCAGGGCGCCGGCGTCCGCCGCGCTCTGGAGCTGGCGCCGGTGCGAGCGAAAGGCGCCGAGGTCGAGGACGAGCGCTGCGGTGCCGAGCAGCGCCACCAGCGAGATGACGACCAGGACGAGCACGCTTCCCTGTTCGCGGCGGCCCATCAGCAGAAGTTGGTCGGCTGACCCTCGAGGGTCATGGTGGCGTTGGACGAGAGATCGATCGATCCGCCGAAGAGGTCACTGATGATCGGCGTGATGAAGGAGTGGACGTAGGTGACGTGCGCGACGATCTTGTCGCCGACGTTGTAGGCGCCCGGCGCGTTCCCGCTTCCGGGATCGGTCTGGCAGGTGAAGGTGAGCGTGCTGCCGGCGGGGGCGTCGCCGAGGATGGTGTGCCCCGACGGGTCGTTCACCGCGGCGAGCCGGACCGCCTCACGAGCGTCGTGGACGACCGTCACCTTGTCGAACATGACGAGCCCCAGCTCGATGATCCCGAACAGGATCACCAGAAGCGGCAGCAGGACGATCGTGAACTCGACCATGCTCTGGCCGCGCTCGCGGTCGCGTGCCGATCCGGCCCGGGAGCCCTGGGGGGGCGCGGTGAGTCGCCTCCCCAGGGGACCCCGAGAGCGGTGAGGCCGAGGGCCTAGATGAACCCGATGACGTTGTTGACCGCACCTTCGATCGCGCCGGAAAGCGCGCCGAACACGGCGACGACCGTCAGCGTGATCACGCCGAGGACCACGGCGTACTCCGCCATCGTCTGGCCCTCCTCGTGCGAAGCGGTCAGCTTCGAGATGAGCTTCATCATGTGTCTCCCCTCCCTTCCTCAGGTCGGATGGCTCCGCCGGCGCGACGCCGGCCAGGACTGGACTGCGCCGGTTCCCCATCACCGCTCGACCGCCAGTCGGAGCGGAGAAGCTGAGGCCAGCGCCACGAGCCCCGAGATGCTCGGGTCGCGCAGCGGAAGGGAGCGGCCTGCGGTGAGGTCGTGCATCCAGGCCCCTCCCCCATCCGACACGAAGACCACGACCGGCTTCGCATGCACGAAGCGGCTGAGGATCAACGGCCGGACACGCGACTCGTCGAGGTACGTGACGTCGACGACGACAAGGTCGGCGTCGAACTCCGCCACCGCCCGGTCGAACGCTGCACCGGGAAACGGCACCGAGAGCACGTGGGCCGACCCCTCGAGGGCCGGCTCGAGCGCGTTCAGTGACAGCGGAGGTAGCCCGACGAGGAGGACGCGCCGGCGGTTGGGACCGGAACGGGTTCGTCGAGCTGGGCGCAATCGCATGCTACGAGTCTGCGCGGCGCCCCGAGGTGCGGATATCGTCCACCTGACGGGTTCTGCGAGCGAACTTTTCTCACCCACCCACTCCCCCGAATGGACTACGTGCTCTTCGAGAGCCTCCGCACGAGGATGGCGAAGGCCGCTGTGACGGCCCCAAGCCCCAGCGTGATCGTGAGCACCGCAGGCGTCGAGGCAATCCCGACACGCCACCAGTAGAGCGTCGACGTCAGCGCGGCCAGGATGACGGAGCCGCTTCCCAGGAGCGCCATCCGGCGGGCGAGCTGGAAGGCGTCGTCGGCGGCCTCGAGCATGGCGCGCGAGAGCTCGACCGCGGCGGCCGCAGCGACGAAACAGCCGACGAGCGAGAGGACGGCGACGGCGCCGGCGCACTGCGAGACGATGCGGACGAGCTCGAGCCCCATGATGGGCCGAGGGTACGAGCGGTCGCCCGAGGCGCCAGCGAGGGATGGGCGAAACACCGCCCCGGCCCCGGTCGCTCCACCCGGATGGGTGGGGCTAGCGCGAGGCGGCGGTGAGCTCGTGGTAGCGGGCGGCCGCGGCGGTGCGGCTGGGCGCTTCGAGCTTCGTCAGGATGTTCGAGACGTGGCTGCGGACCGTCTCGACCGAGATCGAGAGCTCCGCCGCAACCAGCCGGTTCGTGAGGCCCTCCGCCACGCACCGCAGCACGTCGAGCTCGCGCGGCGTGAGGCGGCGGTCGGACGGCAAGATCGCTGCCACCGGCCTGCGCCCGGCGTCCTCCCGGTAGCGCTGGGCGAGAACCGCCGTCATGGCGCGCGAGATCGGCGTCTCGCCCCGCACCGCGGCCGCGATGGCGCCCGCCCAGCAAGACGATGGCAGATCCTTGGTGAGATAGCCCGCCGCGCCGGCCCGCAGAGCTGTGAAGAGCCCTTCGGGCGCGCCCTCGACCCCCACCGCGATCGCGATGGTGCCGGAACCGTTGGCCGCAGTGACAACTGCGAAGGCGGCCTCGGGGGCCGGTGGCAGGGTCAGGTCGACGAGCACCACGGCGGCCCGGCCCGACCGGGCGACGCGGAGCGCCCCGGCCCGGTCGCCCTCCTCGGCGACCACCTCGAGCCCGTGTCGCGCAAGCGAGCGCGCGATCCCCACGCGAGAGATCTCGCCCGCGTCGCAGACGGCGACGGTGATGGCCTGCGTTAGACGGTCCATGCGGGCGAGCGGTCACCTTCCAGGAAATGGGTTGCCTCGTTTCGAGCCTACGGCCCGCCCCGGGGATGTCAAGCCGCCCGGCTCGCCTCCCCGCGTGGCGGTGCCCTACGGGGTCTCGGCCGGCGTGGCCGCGACGTGCCGGTGGGCGTGCCACGGGAGCCGCTTCAGCGTGATCCAGATCGCCGCGCCGCCGGCCAGGACGCTGGTGAGCGTGACGGCGAACTGCATGCCGACCGAGAAGGCGAGCACCGTGCTCGCCGGGGCGGCGTTTCGGAACATGTACCCCAGGAGCGCCTGCTGCGTCCCGAGCCCGCCGGGCGTGAGCGGAAGCAGCGTCGAGGCGCTCTGGGCCGAGAGCGCGAGCGTGGCGTCGACGAGGCTGGCCGGGATGCGGAAGGCCTGGAGGAAGAAGTACATGGCGAGCGCGCGCATGACCCAGCCGGTGAGCTGGAGCGGCACCACCCTGCGGAAGTAGCGCCGCGGCGTGCGCAGGATTGCAAGGCCGAGGCTGACCCGCGTCCAGAACGAGACGACGTGGTGCTCGAGGTACGTGAAGAAGACTCCGGCCAGGATCAGGATCGCCGCGAGCACCAGCGCGAACCACTGGGCATGCGAGGCGAAGAAGCTCCACTCGAACGCGGCCAGGTGGCCCAGCGCCGGCAGGTGCGGGATCTTCCCGTCGAGGTAGGCCGCGAGGAGCACGAGCGGCCCGATGACCGTGTCGACGAGCGTCTCCGCCAGGAGGCTCGAGGTGATGGTCGTGTAGGCCGCGCCCGGCATCGACCGGTGCGCCAGGAAGATCTTGATGACGTCGCCGCCCCGGGCAGGCAGAATCGCGTTCGAGCCGACGCCCGCCAGGTAGGCGGCCAGGATACTGCGCCAGCGCACGCGCCCTTCGGGGTAGGCGGCCTGGAGGATCGTCCGCCAGGCGGTCGCCCGCAAGACCAGGTTCGCCATGTAGAAGGCGATGGCGATCACCAGGACACCCCAGTGGACGCGGGCGAGGTCGTTCCAGAAGGCGACCGTCGCGTCCCAGAAGGACTCGAGTGAGCTCACGAGATGAAGTCTGCCACCACGGGTGGCCGGGGTATCACTCGACGCCGCGGAGGAAGTCACGCAGGCCGGGGTTCTTGGCCTCCAGCTCGCGCAGCGCACGCGTCTCGATCTGGCGGACGCGCTCGCGGGTGACGCCGATCTCGGCGCCGACCTGCTCGAGCGTTGCCGGCTCGCGGTCGTTCAGCCCGAAGCGGGCCTCGAGGACGAGCCGGGTGCGGTCGCCGAGCTCCTCGAGCGCGGCCCGCAGCTCCTGCTCGCGCTGGCTGCGCGTCACGGCGGCCTCCGGCTGGCGGGCGTTCGTGTCCTCGACGAGGTCGGCGAAGTTCGACTCGCCGTCGCCGACCGGACCCTCGAGCGACACCGGGTCCTCGATCGTCCGCTGGAGCTCGAGCACGCGGTCGATCGGGATGTCGAGCTCGGCGGCGATCTCGCTCGGGAGCGGGTCGCGACCCAGCTTCTGCGCCAGCAAGCGGTTCGCGCGATGGATCTTCTTCACCAGGTCGAGCACGTGCAGCGGAAGCCGGATGGTGCGGGCCTGGTCGGCGATCGCGCGCGTCATCGACTGGCGGATCCACCAGGTCGCGTAGGTCGAAAGCTTGTAGCCGCGGCGGTAGTCGAACTTCTCGACCGCCCGCATGAGGCCCATGTTCCCCTCCTGGATCAGGTCGAGGAGCGGCACGCCGGAAGACGAGTAGGCCCGCGCCATCGCGATCACGAGGCGCAGGTTGCACTCCACGAGGCGCCGCTTGGCCTGCTCGTCGCCGAGGTCCTTCCGCCGTGCCAGCTCGAGCTCCTCGGCGCGGGTGAGCAGCGCCCCGTCGCCGATCTGGCGCACGTAGGTGTGCAGGAGGTCGACGGTTGCCGCCTGGCTCTCGGTCTCCTCTGCGTCGGCCGGCTCGGGGGCCGCCGCGAGTTCGAAGGGATCGGGCTGGGAGGCGTCGTCGATCGGCAGAGGAGCGGAGCTCACGGCGGTGGCGTCCTTCATTTCGCAGGGGTGGCACACAGGGAATCCCCGTGTGTCCACTGAATCGGCCGCAGACCGGCATCTCTTGAGCGCTGCTCGGATCATTTGCAAACTGTCGGGTGTGAGTTAGCGCCGGTGGGGGATGATCCGGCCCCCGAAGCCGCCGACAACCAGAGCATGCAAGACGCACTTGCCCGCGCCCTGGAGGGCCTCACCGTCGTCGACGTCGACCGCATCCGTACCGGATGCGGACACGTGCGCGTCCCCTCCGCCCCGGCCGCCCGCGGCTACCGTTACATCGATCTCGCAGGCGAGGAGCCCCCGTTCTATGTCCGCAGGCTGACCGCGGGCCGCCAGACGGGCTCGGTCATGCTGCACGCGCCGATCGAGACGACGTCCGGCGACGAGGCCGAGCGCGGCGCACCGGGCATCGCGCGCGTGTCGGTGTCGATCGGCGTGAACACGATCCCGTGGAGCCGGCTGCTCGACGTCGAGCTCTGCTCCGGGCCGTGGGCGGCGCTCCTCGGCGACGCGCTCGAGGAGATCGCGGCGCTCGAGATCCTCGGGCCGCACGGCTGCCCGCTCTGCACCGTCTAGATCGGTGATTCCCCGAATTGCCGTGATGGCCGGGGCGGCGAGAACCGAGTAGCGCAAGGACGCAGGGAAGCCCAATATCGCTGGATATTGGGCCGACCGAGGACGTAGCGATGCGACGCTTCGCAGCCGCAGTCCCGCCACAGTCTCCCTCAGTCCACAGCCGTGCGTCCAGGCGCGCGGCAATTGGGAATCAACGATCTAGGTGCTCTGCAGGACTCGCCCCTCGGGCGAGATGTGCACCCCGCGCTCCTCGAGCCGGCTGCGGATCAGGTACTGGAAGGTCGACCACGCTCCGCGGCGGGCGTCGAACATCCGGTAGACCTGCCACTCGGTGAGCATGGTCGGATCGCTGCGGCGGGCCTGGGCCCAGTCGGCGAACTTCGGCAGGCGGCCGCTGCGGATCGCCAGCATCGCCCCCTGCTCCACCGCCCGCTCGAGCCGCTCCTCCCCCACCGGGACGTCGAAGCCGGCCTGCTTCAGCGCGTTGTTGAGCGAGCCGAACGTGTGCCAGTAGAGCGACTTGGACGGCATCGCGCCCTTGCGGGCCTCGATGTCCTTGGCCGTCGGCACGCGCCCCAGCTCGTCGCCCAGGTCGCGGAGCAGCTTCAGGAGCTCCTCCTGGGTCGCGAACCGGCGTGGGACGAGCCCGGCGAGCCGCTTGGCCCGGTTCCACGACTTGAAGTGCTCGATGACCGTCTGCGGATGGACGGTCGTGCCCGGGTCGGCCTCGAACTCGCGCATCGTGGGTGACCTGCCGAGCCGCTTCGCGCACGCTCGCAGCTCGTCCAGGATGTGCTCGTCGCTGTACCGCTTGCGCATCCCGGCCTGGAACTGCTCCAGTTCGTCGCGATCGATGCCCTCGATCGCGCGGTAGACCGTCTTGCGTCTCATGAAGGCTCCCCTGGCTCGTCGGGCCGGTCGCAGCTTATAGCATATGTTCCCGCGACTGCAAGTGAACGCCCGCGCCCTGCCTCACCGTCAAATTCGGACAGTGGAAGGCCGCCGATAGGATTCCGACGGATGTTCCCCTTCTCCGCCAAGGTGGCCGCAGCCCGTGCGGCCGCCGGCCTCTCGCGCCGTGCTGGCGCAGGCGGGGGGACGAGCCTGCCCGGCAAGCTGCTCCTGCGCATGGCTCCCGACGCCGTCACCCGGCTCTCGGGTCGTCTATCCGGCGGCGTGATTGCGCTCTCGGCGACGAACGGCAAGACGACCACCGCAAAGATGCTCGCCTCCATGCTCGAACCGGAGCACCGGCTGTGCCGCAACGGCGCCGGCGCCAACCTGGCGTCGGGCGTGGCGTCGGCCCTGATCGGCTGCCGCGACGCCGACATGGGCGTCTTCGAGGTCGACGAGGCCGCCCTCGAGGCGCTCGCCCCGGCCCTTCGGCCCCGCGTCCTCGGGCTCGGGAACCTCTTCCGCGACCAGCTCGACCGCTACGGCGAGCTCGAGCTCGTGGCGGCCCGCTGGCGGCGGATCTCCGACGGCCCGTGGCGGCTCGTCCGAAACGCCGACGACCCGCTCGTCGCCGCGCTTCCGGCCACGGCGGGATCGCTCTCCTACGGCATCGACGACCCCGGCGTCGCGCTGCCGGAGCTCCCCCACGCCGCCGACTCCAAGTGGTGTGCGGCGTGCGGCGAGCGCCTGCACTACGACGCCGTCTACCTCGGGCATCTGGGCGCCTGGCGGTGCCCGGCCTGCGGGAGCGCGCGCCCATCGCTCGACGTGGCCGCGACGAGCGTGGTCTTCGACGGGCTCGCCGGCACCGACATCACGCTCTCCACCCCGCTTGGCGAACGGCGGGTGCGGATGCCGCTCCCCGGCCTCTACAACGTCTACAACGCGCTCGCCGCCGTCGCGATGGCGTGCGCCGCGGGCGACGTCCCGCTCGCGCGGATGGCGGCCGGGCTCGAGGTGTTCGGGCCGGCGTTCGGCCGGTTCGAGCGGGTTGCGACCGGCGGCGGCGAGGCGGTGCTCGTCCTCTCGAAGAACCCGGCCGGCGCCAACGAGGTCATCCGCACCCTGGCCCACGATCCGGCGCCGAAGCGGCTCGTCGTGGCGCTGAACGACCGCATCGCCGACGGCCGGGACGTGTCCTGGATCTGGGACGTCGACTTCGAGCTCCTGGCGCCCGCTGTCGAGTCGGTCGTGACGTCGGGGACGCGCGCGGCCGAGATGGCGGTCCGGCTCAAGTACGCCGGCGTCGACCCGGACGTGATGACCGTCGAGCCCGACCTCGCGGCGGCGCTCGACTCCGCGGTCTCCGCCCGCGGAGGCCCGGCGTACGTGCTCACGACCTACACGGCGATGCTCGAGCTGCGCGGGGCACTCACCCGCCGCGGCGTCGTCCCGCCCTACTGGGAGGCGGCGTGACCGACCTGCGCGTCTGCCACCTCTACCCCGAGCACCTGAACATCTACGCCGACCGGGGCAATATCGCCGTCCTGCGCTACCGCTGCGAGCGGCGCGGGATCGCGTTCGCGGTCGCGGGGTGCGGCCCCGGCGACCCCCTGCCGGAGGCGGACCTGTACTACCTGGGCGGCGGGCAGGACCGCGACCAGGTAGCGATCGCAGGCGACCTCGTGGCCAGGGCTCCCGACCTGCGCGCGGCCGTGGCCGGCGGGGCCGCCGTCCTGGCCGTGTGCGGCGGCTACCAGCTCCTGGGCCACGGCTACCGCGGTCACGCCGGCGACGACATGCCGGGCACGGGCCTCGTCGACCTCGTGACCGAGGCCGGCCCGTCGCGGATGATCGGCAACATCGCGATCCGCTGCGAGGTCGACCGGGGCGACCCGCGCACGGTCGTCGGCTTCGAGAACCACGCCGGGCGCACGCACCTGGGTGCGGGCGTCGAGCCGCTCGGCCGGGTGCTCCACGGCCACGGCAACAACGGCTCCGACGGCGGCGAGGGCGTCCGGGCCGGGCGCGTGCTCGGGACGTACATCCACGGCCCGCTCCTGCCCAAGAACCCGTGGCTCGCTGACTGGCTCGTGCGCGCCTCGCTGGAGCGCCGCCACGGCACGGTCGCGCTCGACCCGCTCGACGACGCGCTCGAGGGCGAGGCGCACCGGGTCGCCGAGCGCATCGCCGCCGCCGGCTAGACCGGTGCTCGCACCAGCGGCCCCAGCTCGGTGAGGGCCGAGACCTCGAGGTGGCCGTTCTGCGGCGCCGGCCGCGCGCCGTCGCGGTTCAGCCAGATGCCGCGGATGCCGGCCGCCTGGGCCCCGCGGACGTCGCGCTCGAGGCTGTCGCCCACCATGACCGCCTCGGCGGCGGCGACGCCGAGCGCCTCGAGGGCGTGGGCGAAGATCGCCGCGCTCGGCTTCGCGACGCCGAGGTCGCCGGAGATGACGACGGCGTCGAAGTCGGCCTCCGTGAGCCCGCTCCCGGCGAGCTTCTCCCGCTGGAGGCAGGACGCCCCGTTCGTGACGAGCGCCAGCACGTGCGTGCGGCGCAGGGTGTCGAGCGCCGGCCGCACGTCGGCGAAGGCCTCGTGCCGCAGGCGGCGCTCGATGCCGAACCGCTCGCCGAGCAGCTCGGCGAGCGCCGGGTCGACGATGCTGTGGTCGGCAAGGGCGAGCCGCCAGGCCTCCGTGCGGTATCCGGTCGCCCACTCCCGGCACGCCCGCACCTCCTCGGCGTCGCCCTCCCAGCGGCACCAGAGCGCCTCCCACGAGCTCATCCCGATCGTGTCCTCGCCGTAGGCGTACGCCGGGCTGGCACGCCACAGCTCGCGGGCTCGCGCACGGGCCCCGCGCGCGAGGACGCCGGGATCCACCGCGTGGCGCCTCGCCGCCACGTGCGCCGTCGCCAGGAAGGCGGCGGCCGCCGCCGGCTCCTCGACGACCAGCGTGTCGTCGAGGTCGAAGAGGATCGCCTTCGTCATCCCGCTTGCGCGGCCCTTCACCTGACCCATAGCTCGCCGAGATGCACGAACGGATCTCCAGGCTGCCACCGCTCCAGGAAGCGGTGGATCGGCGGGCGCAGGTCGATCGCCGCCAGCTCCTCCAGCGGCATCAGCCGGTGGCCGCGGACGGCGCCGTCGGCCGACGCCACCGTCTCGAGGCTGCGGCCGGAGACGTCGCCGTGGAAGATGATGTGGACCACGTGCTTGCGCGGTCGCAGCCCCGCCGGCGCGATCGACTCGACGATGGCGATCGGCCCTTCCAGCGCCACGCCCTCGAGGGCGCACTCCTCGGTGAGCTCGCGCGCGAGGGCGACGTGCAGCGACTCCCCCTCCTCCACCCCGCCCCCGGGCAGGAGCCAGTAGGCACGCTCGCCCTTGCGCTGCTCGCACAGGAGGACCGAGTCGCCGTGGCGCAGGAGCGCGGCGACCCGGATCCGTGGTGTGCCGGTCACGGCGGCGAGCCTACCGCGGACGAGCCGAAGCCCCGGTGCGCCCGCTCCGAGTCGGGCAGGTCGTCGGTCACGGCGATCCGCACCTCCGGCAGCGCCAGCACGACCAGCTGGGCGATGCGATCCCCCGGCGCCACCCGGAACGTCTCGGAGGAGTCGGTGTTCAGGAGCACGACCCGGATCTCGCCGCGGTAGCCGGAGTCGATCAGGCCGGGCGAGTTCACGACGGTGATCCCGTGCCGGGCCGCGAGCCCCGAGCGCGGCTGGACGAAGCCGGCGTGCCCGGGCGGGATCGCCACGGCGATGCCGGTCGCGATGGTGCGCCGCTCCCCGGGGCCGAGCTCGGCCTCCTCCACGCTCGCCAGGTCGAAGCCGGCGTCGCCGTCGTAGGCGGCACGCCGGGATCGCGGCATCGGGGTGCAGGCGCCGGACGAGGAGCTCGGTCATACGCGGTAGGCCGCGAACCTCCCGATCAGCTCACGCGGCAGGCGGGCGGTCACCAGGACGCCCTCGGCCGCGTCCTCGCGGGCCGTGATCGGCGCGCCGGTGCGGTAGAGCGCCGAGAGCTCGCTGCCGTCCGCGTGCGGCACGAGCAGGCGCACGTCGACGTACCGGTCCGCGAAGAACTCGGCGACACGGTGCTTCAGCTCCTCCAGGTTCTCGCCCGTGCGGGCCGAGATCATGACGGCCTCGGGGAAGCGGTTCTGAAGCCGGCGCCGCGAGAGGGCGTCGACGCCGTCGATCTTGTTCAGGACGAGCAGGTGCGGGATCGTGTCGGCGCCGATGTCGTTGAGCACGGCTTCGACCTCGCCGAGCTGCTCGCGCAGGCCCTCCTCGCCGGCGGAGGCGTCGCCCACGATCAGGATCAGGTCGCCGGCCAGCGTCTCCTCGAGCGTCGCTGCGAAGGCCTCGACGAGCTGGTGCGGCAGCTTGCGGATGAACCCGACCGTGTCGGTGACGAGGTATGCGCGGCCCTCGCTCGCCGAACGCGCGCGTGGTCGGGTCGAGCGTCTCGAACAGGCGGTCGTCGACGCGCACGTCGGCCCCTGTCAGGGTATTCAGGAGCGTCGACTTGCCGACGTTCGTGTAGCCGGCCAGCGCGACGCTCGGCATCTCGCTTGCGCTCGCGCTCGCGGCGCATGACGCCGCGCCGGTTGCGCCACGCCCGCGCAGCCGCCCGCTTCAGCAGCGCGACCCGGCGCGCGGGCGAGCCGGCGGTCGGACTCGAGCTGGGTCTCGCCCGGGCCTCGCGTCCCGACGCCGCCGCCGAGGCGCTCGAGGTGCTTCCACATGCCGCGCATGCGCTGCATGTTGTACTCCAGCTGGGCGAGCTCGACCTGGAGCTTGCCCTCGGCCGTGTGCGCGTGCAGCGCGAAGATGTCGAGGATCACGCGTGGTGCGGTCGACGACCCGCATCTGCGAGCGCGTCCTCGAGCGCCCGCTGCTGGCGCGGGGCCAGCTCGTCGTCGCAGACCACCACCTCGGCCTCGGCGTCGCGCACGAGCTCGCGGAGCTCGTCGATCTTCCCCGGGCCCAGGTACGCGCGCGGATGGGCCGGCGGCGATGCTGGATGAGTGCCGCGACCGCGTCGACCGTCGCCGTGCGCAAGAGCTCGCGCATCTCGGCCAGCCCCTCGTCGCCGTCGGTGCCGGGTGGCAGGGAGGCGATGATGACGCCCCGCTCGGGCGTCGGCTCGCGGGGGGCGCTGCGGGCGGTGGACACGTGATGGAGTATACGAACTGACGGCCCGGCCGCTCGGGCTCAGGCCGGGACGCGCAGGTGCTGCTCGATGCGCGCGACCGCCTCGCGCAGGCGGTCGTCGGCGACCGTCAGCGAGAGCCGCACGTACCCCTCGCCGTTCGGCCCGTAGGCCGACCCCGGCGAGACCACCACGTCGGCCTCGCTCGAGCACGAGCTCGGCGAAGGACACGGACGTATGGCCGTCGGGAACGCGGAACCCAGACGTAGATCGTGCCGCGCGGCGGCGCCACCTCGAGGCCGGCGGCGGCCAGCGCCTCGATCACCAGGTCGCGGCGGCGGCGGTAGACCTCGCGCACGTGCTCGACGTGGGCGTCGCCCTCCGGGCCGAGGATCCGGGCCGCGGCGAGCTGGATGGCGTCGAACTGGCCCGAGTCGACGTTCGTCTTCAGCTTGAGCAGCGCGGCGATCATGTCGGCGTTCCCGACCGCGGCGCCGACCCGCCAGCCCGTCATGTTGTAGGCCTTTGACCACGAGAACATCTCGATCCCGGCGTCGCGCGCGCCCGGCGCGGCCAGGAAGCTGGGCGCCACGTAGCCGTCGAACGTGATCTCGGAGTAGGCGTTGTCGTGGACGACCGGCACGCCGCGTTCGACCCCGAACGCCGCGAGCCGGGCGAAGAAGTCGTCCTCGACGACGGCGCCCGTCGGGTTGTTGGGGTAGTTGCAGAAGAGCAGGTTGGCCCGGTCGGTGACGTCGCGGCCGAGGTCGGCCAGGTCGGGCAGGAAGCCGTTCCCGGCCGTGAGCGGCATGAGGTGCGGCGTGGCTCCGGCCAGGAGCGTGCCCGACGTGTAGACGGGATAGCCGGGGTCGGCGGCCAGGCACAGCTCGCCGGGGTCGAGCATCGCGAAGCAGACGTGCGCGACGCCCTCCTTGCCGCCGAGGAGCGGCAGCACCTCGCGGTCGGGGTCGAGCTCGACGCCGAAGCGCGCGCAGGTAGAAGTCGGCCACCGCCTGGCGGAAGGATTCGAGGCCGCGGTTCGACGGGTACTGGTGCGTGGCCGGGTCGCCGATCCGGCGCCGGGCCTCCTCCACCAGGATGTCGGGGCTCGGCAGGTCGGGGTCGCCGATCCCGAGCGAGATGACGTCGACGCCCGCCCTGCGCCGCTCGGACACCTTGCGCTCGAGCTCCGCGAAGAGGTACGGGGGCAGCTGCGCGATCCGCTGCGACGGCCGGATCACAGCCGCTCCAGCCCGGCAACGAAGGCCGCCGAGAAGGTCCCGTCGCACACGTGCTCGACCGGGCCGGAGAGCCGCACGCGCAGGTCGTCTGCCACCTCGACGACGAGGTCGCCGCCGTCGGCGTGCACGGTCACGGGGCTCGAGGCGCGGCCCGAGACGACGGCGGCCACCGCCGCTGCGCTCGACCCCGACCCGGACGACAGCGTCTCTCCCGCCCCGCGCTCCCACACCCGCATCCGGATCTCGCGCTCGGCCACCGGCCGGTAGAACTCGACGTTCGTGCGGTTCGGGAACCACGCGTGGTGCTCGATGGGCGCGCCGACCGCCGCCAGGTCGAGGCCCTCGACGCCCGGCTCCTCGATCACGCAGTGTGGGTTCCCCAGGCTGACGAACGTGTACGCGGGCGCCGGCGGCGCGCCGCCGTCCGGCCTGTGGTCGGGCCCGTCGAGGGCGGCCGTCCCGGCGTCGATCGTCACGTCCCCGCCGGCCACCGTCGCCGCCACCGCGCCCTTGGGCGTCTCGAGCTCGAGCTCCGAGCAGGCGTCGCGCGCGGCGACGTGGGCCGCGGCGATCCGCGAGCCGTTGCCCGAGAACTCGGCGTCGGAGCCGTCCGGGTTCAGGATCCGCACGCGGCGGCCCTCGATCACGAGGATCCCGTCGGATCCGGCGCCCAGGTCGGGATGGCAGATCCGCGCGACCCTGGCGGGCGTCAGCTCGACCTGTGCGTCGGCCGCCTCGATGACGAGGTAGGCGTTCCCGGCGCCGTGCCACTTCCCGAACCGCACCGGCGGCAGGATATCGACCCGATCACAGGTCGAGCGCCGCGCCCAGCAGGATCACCCCGCCCAAGAGCGCGCACACGATCCCGAATCCGATCACGATCGGCCACGTCGTCGGCAGGCCCGCCACGAGCAGGACCGCCGTGCCGATCGCGATCGCAAGCAGCCGGAAGCGGCCGATCGTGTAGGGCCGCGTGCTCAGGAAGCGGCGCCCCAGACGGTCGGCCAGGAGGAGCGCGGAGCCCAGAGTGCCGAGCAGGAGCCCGGCGACGACCAGCGGGCCGACCAGCCACCGCAGCCACGCCTCGACGTCGCCGGCCGCCACGGCCAAGAGCACGGCGACGGCGGCGGCGACCGGGGCGCTCGCGGCGACGATCACGAGCGCGTCGCGCGCTTCGCGGACCGCGTCGTGCTCCTTGGGCCGGGTCACGTCCACCCGGCGATGTCACCGGCGACGGCGCCGGCATCGCGGGTCGCGTCGACGACGCGAACCTCGGGCAGGCGGCGCATCCACGTCCGCTGCCGCTTCGCGTAGCGGCGCGTGCGTGTCTCCAGGCGCCGGATCGCCTCGTCGAGGGTGATGCTCCCTGCGAGGAGCGCTGTCACGTCCTGGAGGCCGTGGATACGCTCTGCGGTGCTCGAGAACGCATGCCGCGCCCGCGCGCAGCGGACCTCCTCGACCACGCCGGCTGCGAACATTGCCTCCGTACGGGCCGCGATCCGGCGGGCGGTCTCGGCGGGCGGGAGCGCGAGGCCGGCGATGACGGTCGGGTGGCGGGTCTCGGCCGACCAGAGCAGGCTGTCCTCTGCGGCCAGCGAGTGGCCCGAGTCGGCCAGCTCCAGGGCGCGTACCACCCGCCGGCGGTCGTTCGGGTGCACGGCCGCCGCCGCCGGGGCGTCGACTGCGGCCAGGGTTGCGTGTGCGAGCGCCGGCCCGCGCTCGTCGTAGAGCCGCTCGGCGGCCGCCCGCACGCTGGCCCGGGCCTGCGGGGGGAGCGGCATGTCGGCCAGGGCCGCCCGCAGGTACAGGCCGCTCCCGCCGCACACGATCGGGATGCGCCCGCGGCGGATGACGTCGTCGATCGCCGCGTGGGCCAGCTCCGCGTACTCGGCGACCGAGCCCTCGTGGCCCGGCCTCCAGATCCCCACCAGGTGATGCGGGATGCGTTCCAGATCCCGGACGGGCGGCTGGTTCGTCAGGATCGGAAGCCCGCGGTAGAGCTGCATCGCGTCGGCCGACACGATCTCGCCGCCCGCGAGCTCTGCCAGCTCGAGCGCGACGGCGCTCTTGCCCGAGGCGGTCGGGCCGAAGACGGCGATCGTGGGCATGCCCGTCAGGCGGCGACGACGGGGGCGGCCTGGCGCCCGGAGAGCGTCTGCGAGGTCGACCCGGTGACCGTGACCTCCACGAGCGACCCGGCCGGCGCCGCGCCGGTGAAGTTGAGCGCCTTCCCGCCGCGCGTGCGGCCGCGCAGCACGGCCGGGTCGGTGCGGCTGGGCCCCTCGACCAGCACCTCCTGCACCGTGCCCACGAGGGCCGCGTTCCGGGCCGCGGCATGGTGCTGGATGCGATCGACCAGCCGCGCGTTCCGCTCGCCGCGAACCTCGTCGGGGACCTGGTCGGGCATGCGGGCGGCCTCTGTGCCCGCGCCGGGCGGAGTAGACGAACGTGAAGGCGTGGTCGTAGCCGACCTCGTCGACCAGCGAGAGCGTCTCGGCGAAGTCGGCCTCGGTCTCGCCCGGGAAGCCGACGATGATGTCGGTGGTGAGCGCGATGTCGGGGATCGCCTCGCGGATCCGCTCCACGAGCGCCAGGTACCGATCGCGGGAGTAGGTGCGCCGCATCGCCTTCAGGATCCGGGTGGAGCCGGACTGCACGGGCAGGTGGAGCTGCTCGCAGACGCCGCCGCACTCGGCCATGGCCTCGATGACGTCGGCGCGCATGTCCTTCGGGTGCGGGCTCGTGAACCGGATCCGGTCGATGCCGTCGACCGCGTCGAGGCCGCGCAGGAGCGCGGCGAAGCTCGTCTCAGTCGCGGGACGCAGGTCGCGGCCGTAGGCGTTCACGTTCTGCCCGAGGAGCGTGATCTCGCGCACGCCGTCGGCGGCAAGGGCCGCGGCCTCGCGGACCAGGTCGTCGGGATGGCGGCTGTGCTCGCGCCCGCGCACCGACGGCACGATGCAGTAGGCGCAGTTGCAGTTGCACCCGGTGGAGATCTGCATCCAGGCCTGGAACGTGCGGTCGCGCTTCAGCGGCAGCTCGCCTGAGAACGTGTCGAACGTCGAGAAGTGGCCGCGCGGGATCTCTCCGCCCGCCTGGATGTAGTCGCCCAGCCGGTGGATGTTCCCCGGGCCGAACGCCAGGTCGACGAACGGGAACTGGTCGAAGAGCTCGTCCTTCATCGACTCCGACCAGCAGCCGCCGACCACGATCACCTTGTCGGGATCGCGCCGCTTGGCCGCGCTGGCATCCATGAGGTGCGCCACCAGACGGTCGTCGGCCTTCTCGCGGATGGTGCAGGTGTTGAAGACGAGGAAGTCGGCGTCGTCCGCCGAGCCCGCCTCCCCCAGCCCGACCGACTCCAGCAGGCCCTTGATCCGCTCGGAGTCGTGCACGTTCATCTGGCAGCCGAACGTCGTCACGTGGTAGCGCTTCACGGCCCGGAGTCTACCGAGGGGCCTCCCGCGATCCGCCGCGGCTATCCTCGGCCAATGGCGGTAGCTGTGGAGGTCGTGCAGGGCGATATCACGCAGATCGCCGTGGATGCGATCGTGAACGCCGCCAACGAGGGGCTGCGCGGCGGAGGCGGCGTGGACGGAGCGATCCACCGCGCCGGCGGGCCGGCGATCATGGAGGAGTGCATCCGGTTGGGCGGCTGTCCCACCGGCGATGCCAGGGCGACGACGGCCGGCGACCTCCCGGCCCGCCACGTCATCCACGCCGTGGGGCCGGTGTGGCACGGTGGCGGCCGCGGCGAGGACGACCTGCTCGCCTCCGCCTATCGGCGCTCGGTCGAGGTCGCCGTTGAGCTGGGCTGCGGCTCGATCTCGTTCCCGGCCATCTCGACCGGGATCTACGGCTTTCCGATCGAGCGGGCCGCGCCGATCGCGCTCATCACCGCCCGTACGGCCGCCGAGGCGGCGGGTGGCGAGTGGCGGCTCGTCTTCGTCCTCTTCAGCGAGTGCGATCTGGAGGTGTACCGGGCCGCGCAGTGAGGGAGGGTCGTGGCCCGGCCGTCACAGCGCGAGCTCCATCACCGCCAGCTCGCGGTCGCCTGCGGCGACTCGGTGCTGCTTTCGCTCGACCTTGTGCATGCCGGCGGACCGGGCTAGTGCCATGCCGGCGTCGTTGCCCTCGAGCACGCCCTCGCGAAGCCGCGTCCAGCCGGCGGCCCGCCCGTGCTCGGCGAGGCCGCGACGGCCTCGCCCGCCAGGCCGCGGTGCTGTCGGTCGGCGTGGATCATGATCAGCCCGAGCCAGGGCGCGCCGTCGTTCGGGTTCTCGTCCATCCAGTCCAGGACGCCGACGGAGGCGCCGTCGTCGCGCAGCCGCAGCACCGCCGTGTGCTGCCCCGGCGTGAGCGCCGACATCGCCAGGTCGGCGCTCGAGCGTCACGCCGCGAGGACGCGCGCAGCCTCGTCGCAGACGGCCTCGGCGACCGTCGCGAGCGCGCGGGTGTCGACGATGAGCTGGACGCCCACCCCGCTGCGCGTGGCCATGACCGCCCGGGCCTTGCCGGCGTCGACCCAGGCGGCGATCGCGACCTCGTCGAGGGCGCGCGGCACGCTCGGAGGCGAGAGGTCGAGCCCGAACACCTCGTCGGCCGGGACGAAGTGCCCGAACCCGTCGGCGGCCGCATCGAGAAGCGCATGGCCCAGCGCGAAGAGCTCGGACGGCGTGAGGGCCGCAGCGGGCACGTGCGCGACGGGCGCGCCGCCTGCGTGGAGGGTGAGCTCGTACGGCACCGACTCGGCGAACGGCTCGCTCTCGATCGCAAGCTCGATCGAGATGCCGGTCACGTCCTGCTCGTTGTCGCAGAGGTGGTACCTCACAGCAGCACTTTGCCACGCTTCTTGCGCGGCAGCGACAGCGTGAACGTCGAGCCGTGCCCCGGCTCGCTCTCGACCGAGAGCCGCCCGCCCAGCGCCTGGGCCAGCTCGCGCGAGATCGAGAGCCCGAGGCCGGTGCCGCCCTCACCGCGGCGGCTGTAGAACGGGTGGAAGACGGCCTCGCGCTCGGCCGGGGCGATGCCGCGGCCCGTATCGGTCACCTTGATGGCCGCGATGCCGTTGGACGTGACGCAGCCGAGCTCGACCTGTCCCCCGCGCGGCGTCCAGCGGAAGGCGTTGTCGAGCAGGTTGTTCACGATCTGCAGCACCCGGTCGCCGTCGGTGATGACGGTCGGCGCGCCGTCGATGGGCGTGCGGAAGTCGATGTCGACGGCTCGGGCCTTCTCGCGGAAGGCGCCGGCCGCCTGCTCGAGGAGGGCCTCGAGCCCGACCTCCTCGCGCACGACCCGGAACTGGTGCGCCTCGAGCCGGGTCAGGTCGAGCAGATCGCCGACCAGCCGGTCGAGCCGGCGCACCTCCTCGTTCACGGCCTCGAGCGACTCGTCCAGCTCGTCGGGGCCGACGACGCCCTCAGTCACGGCCTGAACGTGGCCGGAGATGGCCGTGAGCGGGGTCCGCAGCTCGTGGGTGACGCGCATGAGGAAGTTGCGCTCGAGCTCGTCCACCTCCCGCAGCCGGTCGACCATCCCCTGGAACCGGATCGCGAGCTGGCCCAGCTCGTCGTCGGAGCTGCGTTTGCCGATGACGTTCACGTCCAGGTCGCCGCGCGCCACCTTGTCGGCCGCGCTCCCGATCACCCGCAGCGGCTGGGTGATCCGGCGGGCGACGTAGGTGGCGAGGATCAGGGCGACGGCCAGGCCCAGGGCCAAGCCAACCCCTACGAGCCCGATGATGTTCTTCCAGGCGTTGTTCACGTCGGCGAGCGGTCGTGCGAGCACCACGGCGCCGACGGGCTGCTCGCCAACGAAGATCGGTGCGCCGACGCCGATGAACGTCCGCGTCTCTCCTGCGGGGGTGAACCCCTGGAACACGGGCCGAGAGCTCTCTTTCAGCCCTTGGAGCTTGATGTCGATGTGCGCGTCCGTCAGGGTCTTCGTGTTCGCGGGGAACAGCGGGACGTTGCTCGCCTCGTAGAGCTGCGCTGCGCTTGCCTTCTCGAAGACGCTTGCCGGCGTCGGCGGGCGCCGACTGGGGTTCACGCCCTGTGTGTTCCCGCCGTTGCCGAACTGCCGGTCGAGATAGGTCTGGTAGTACCCGGCGACGGCCCCGACCTGGTTTCGCAGCTGCGCGACCGTCTGGTCGCGGTTGTACGACTTGTAGAGGCTCACCACGACCACGGCTGCGATCACGGTGGCGAGCACCAGCGTGCCGGCGAAGAGGAACGCGAGTCGTGCCCTAAGCGACTGGAGCATCGTCAGCGACCTTGTAGCCCACGCCCCATACGGTGGCAACCGGGCAGTCGTCGCCGAGCTTGCGCCGAAGCTGGCGCACGTGAACGTCCACGGTGCGGGTGTCGCCCGCGAACGTGTATCCCCAGACCCGCTCGAGCAGCTGGTCTCGCGTCAGCACGAGGCCGCGATGGTCGAGGAGCTCCCAGAGCAGGTCGAACTCCTTGGGCGCAAGCTGTATCTGGGCGCCGGAAACGGTCACCTCGCGCCTGCCCGCGTCGATGCGAAGGTTGCCGTGCTCCATCGCCGCCTCTTGCGGCTTTCGCTGCGCGCCCGTGGACCGGCGCAGGATCGACTTGATGCGCGCGACAAGCTCGCGCGGGTTGAACGGCTTCGTGAGGTAGTCGTCGGCGCCCACCTCGAGTCCCACGATCTTGTCGACGTCGTCGTCGCGGGCTGTCAGCATCAGGATCGGCACGTCGGAGGTCGAGCGAATCTGGCGGCAGACCTCGAGCCCGTCGATGTCGGGGAGCATGAGGTCGAGCACGACGAGGTCGGGCTTCGTCGCGTCGGCCTTCTGGAGCGCCTCGGTGCCGTCACGTGCGATCTCGACGTGATAGCGGGCGTTCTTCAGGTACATCGACACGAACGAGGCGATGTTCCGCTCGTCCTCGACGACGAGGATCTTCTCGGGCATGGGCATAGATTACCGCGCTGGCTGGTCGGAACCGAGCTCGTACGTCTTCAGAGGTTGTAGAACTTCCCGCCCGACGGCCAACTCCTCCTGTTGCCCCCGTTCACGTGGTAGCCGCCCGAGCCCTTGATGTAGAAGCCGCCGCTCGCCACCACGCTGGCGTTCACCGAGGTGCCGCTGACTCCGAGCCACCAGGTCGTGCTGGCGGAGAAGTAGATCGTGTGGCTCGACTTGCATACGCGAATCTTCGAGTTCTTCGGGTCAACCGTGGTCTTGCAGCTCTTGCCGTTGACGGTGAGTGACCAGTCGCGGTGGCCGTTGTGCGACTTGTCCTGCACCTTCACGGTGCCGCTCGAGATGCTCCCCCACTCAGCACCCTTGCCGTTCACGTTGAGCGTGCCCTTCCCCGTGGCTGCGAGCGAGCTGCAGCTCGATCCGCACGAGTGTGCGATCAGCGCCGGCGCCCCGAAGGCGACCTGCGGCACGGCCAGGCAAACCAGCGCGCACATCGCCACAATTGCGAACCGACCCATGATCTCATTGTCGGCGTCGATGCCAGATGCATCCAGAACGCGCCTGTAAGCCTTTTGTAAGGCCTTCAGGCTGCTCTGACTACTTTGCGACCTCCACCGCTCGCGATTCCCGGATGACCGTGACCTTGATCTGGCCGGGATACTCGAGCTGCTCCTCGATCTCGCGCGCGATCTCGTGGCTCAGGAGCGCGGCGCGCGTCATCGTCGACATCCTCCGGCTTCACCATCACCCGCACCTCGCGGCCGGCCTGCATGGCGTAGCAGCGCTCCACGCCGGGCTTCGACGTGGCGATCTTCTCGAGCGCCTCGAGCCGCTTGATGTAGTGCTCGAGGCTCTCGCCGCGCCCGCCCGGCCGCGACGCCGAGACGGCGTCCGCGGCGATCACGAGCACGGCTTCGACGGTCTGCGGCTCCACGTCGTAGTGGTGGGCTTCGATGGCGTGGCACACGCTCGGGGACTCGCGGTAGCGCTTGGCCATCTGCGCGGAGATGACCGCGTGTGGGCCCTCCACCTCGTGCGTCACCGCCTTCCCCAGGTCGTGGAGCAGGGCCGCTCGGCGGGCGGTCTTCTGGCTCGCGCCGAGCTCGGCCGCCATGATCGACGCCAGGTGCGCGCACTCGATCGAGTGCTTGAGCACGTTCTGGCCGTAGCTCGTCCGGTAGTGGAGCCGGCCGAGCACCTTCACGAGCTCCGGATGGAGCCCGTGGACGTTGGCCTCGAAGCAGGCCTGCTCCCCGGCCTGCACGATTTGCTGCTCGATCTGGGCCTTGGACTGGTAGAAGGTCTCCTCGATCCGTGACGGGTGGATGCGGCCGTCGGCGATCAGCGTCTCGATGGTGAGCCGGGCGATCTCACGGCGCACGCCGTCGAACGCCGAGAGCACGACCGCCTGCGGGGTGTCGTCGATGATGACGTCGACGCCCGTCAGGTTCTCGAGGGCCCGGATGTTGCGGCCCTCGCGGCCGATGATCCGCCCCTTCAGGTCGTCCGAGGCGAGCTGGACGACCGATACGGTCGTCTCGGCCGTGTGGCCGGACGCCGTGCGCTGGATGGCGACCGACAGGATGTTCCGGGCCCGCTTGTCGGCCTCGAGCCGCGCCTCTTCCTCGACGCGGCGCACGAGCTTCGCCATGTCGCCGCGGCACTCCTCCTCGATCTTGGCCATAAGCGCGTCGCGGCCCTGGGTCGCGGTCATGCCGGCGATCTTCTCGAGCTCGGCGACCTCGGCATCGCGGGTGGCCTTCAGCTCCTCCTGGAGCTGTTTGGCATGGACCTCGCGGTCGGAGATCGATTGCTCGCGCCGGGCCAGCTCTTCGAGCGTCGACTCGAGCTGGGTCTGGTTGGTGGCCAGCCGCTCCTCGATCTTGATGATCTCGGCGCGACGCTCGGCGAGGTCGCGTTCCTGCTCCGTGCGCTGGGCGAGCAGCTCCTCGCGCGCGGTGACGCGCGCCTCCTTCACCTGGGCGTCCGCCTGGCGCTGCGCGTCCTCCAGGATCCGCTGTGCCTCTCGCCCGGCGTCGCCGATCCGGCCGCGGCGGCGGCCGTGTTCGACCAGGACGCCGGCGCACGCTCCCCCGGCAAGGGCGAGCGCGATAAGCACTGGCTCCATCGCGACTCCTTATGTACGTGCCGCCGGCGAGCCGGCGGCGGGGATCAGATCAGTCTGCCGACCCGGCCGCCGCCGCCGCACCGGGGCGTGCCGAGGCTCGGGCCGTCTCCGCCGCAGGCGACGAAGGGTGGGCGCGAGCTGATCGAGGACGCGATCCGATGCATACAAACCCGCTCGTTTGCGGGAGAAAGAACGACGACGCCGGCGAGGCCGGACTCACAAGAGATGGTAGTCCACCGGCGTCGGGCACGGCAACGCCGGCGCGCGCGATGGTGGAGTGCGGACGGAAAGGGTTGCGCTATCGACTGAATAGCCGGTCGCGGAACCATGCTGCGGTGGCATAGGCGCAGCGTACGGCATCGCCTGCAGCGATCGCTAGAGCTGGCTCTCCCACCGGCTTGACGGTGTCGAAGAACCTGCCCTGGTCAACGTGACCAGGCGCGATCTCTGCAGCGAGGACTCGCTGGCCGTCGAAATCCGCGCGGAAGCTGGTGACGACGGCATTCGCCGCGCGGCTGCTCACGTCCGCGTACGTGATGATCAGGCCCTCGCGCAGCCACCCGCCCGTGTGCAAAGGAGTGAGCTCCTGCAACCGGGGCCGGCTCTCGGCCTCCTGGCGAAGCGCTCCGACGAGCTCGTCGTCATCGTCTGCGCCCCAAACGTCGAACCATCGCGCCGGCATCTCATCCGTCAGCACAAGTCGGGTTCGCCTGACTGACAGATTGCGCAACCCTCAACCTGGTGGGATCGACGGGATGGCGCTAGCCGGTGTCGAAGCGGCCGATCGCGGCGGCCACCGCTTCGGCGTCGAACCCGCGCCGGTGAAGGAGACCGGCCGCCCGGCGGGCGGTGCGATCGTCGTACGGCGGCGGGCCGAACCGGCGTCGGACGACCCGCTCGGCCAGGGGCAGCTCGTCGTCGGGCAGCTCCGCGAGGGCCGACTCGGCCACCGGGTCGCCGACCGCCAGCCGGGCCAGCTCGGCCGCCGTGTGCAGCCGGCCGTACCCCCGGACGTGGCGGCGCTCGGCGACGGCACCGGCGAGGCGGCGGTCGTCGATCTGGCCCAGCTCCTCGAGCCGCTCGACGACGCCGGCAGCAGTGGCGTCGTCGACGCCCCATCCGTCCATGCGCGTCCGCAGCTCGGCGGCCGACCGCGGCCGGTGGGTGAGGAGCCGAAGCGCCCGGCGCTCGGCGGCGTCGAACGCCGCCGCCCGCCGCAACGCGTCCAGCCCGGCGCCCCCGAGCGCGGTACCGGCCGTCAGGCGGTGCTCGACGATCCTGCGGTCGTGAACGCGGATCGCCTCGCCGGAGTCGAGCACCACGTCGACCGCAGGGTCGCCGGTCCGACGGCGCCGGATGGCCGTGACACGTGTTGCGTCCACCGTGTCAGTCGACCGAGGACAGCGAGGCGCCGTTGGCGGCGGCGGCCTCCTCCGACGGGGCATCCCCCTCGACGACCGGCATCTTCACCGGTCCGTCGGCGGCCGGCGCGCGCCGCGAGATGGCGGAATCGGGCAGCGCCTCCTGGATCGCGTCCAGCACCCGGTCGGTGACGTCGGTGTGCTCGACCAGGAACGCCTTGACGTTGGTGCGGCCCTGGCCGAGGCGATCGTCGCCGAACGAGAAGTAGGAGCCGGACTTCTGGATGATCTTGTGCTCGAGGGCGACGTCGAGGACCGACCCCTCCCACGAGATGCCCTCGCCGTAGGCGATGTCGAACTCGGCCTGCTTGAACGGCGGCGCGACCTTGTTCTTGACCACCTTGACCCGCACGCGGTTGCCGACGGCCTCGGTGCCCTCCTTCAAGGTCTCGATGCGGCGGATGTCGAGCCGCACCGACGAGTAGAACTTGAGCGCCCGGCCGCCCGGCGTGGTCTCGGGCGAGCCGAACATGACGCCGATCTTCTCGCGCAGCTGGTTGGTGAAGATGCAGATCGTGCCGGTCCGGTTGAGCGTGCCGGCGATCTTGCGCAGCGCCTGGCTCATGAGGCGCGCCTGAAGGCCGACGTGGGAGTCGCCCATCTCGCCCTCGATCTCGGCCCGCGGCACGAGCGCCGCGACGGAGTCGATGACAAGGACGTCGAGCGCGCCCGAGCGGATGAGGAGCTCGGCGATCTCGAGCGCCTGCTCGCCGTTGTCGGGCTGCGAGAGCAGGAGCTCGTCGACGTTCAAGCCGATGCGGCGGGCGTAGACCGGGTCCATCGCATGCTCGGCGTCGATGAACGCCGCCAGGCCGCCCTTGCGCTGGGCCTCGGCGATGACGTGGTAGCAGAGGGTCGTCTTGCCCGACGCTTCCGGGCCGAAGACCTCGCACACGCGGCCCCGCGGGAGCCCGCCGATGCCGAGCGCCACGTCGAGTGACAGCGCCCCCGTCGAGACGACGTCGACGCCAACCGGCGCGTGGTCGCCCATCTTCATGATCGCGCCCTTGCCGAACTGGCGCTCGATCTGGCTGACGGCAGCTTCCAGAGCCTGGTCTCGCTCCATCTCAACTCCTCGATTCCGAAGGACGCCCGAGCGGGCGCGTCCGATGTCAGTAGTGTCGCAGCCGGCGCCGACGGCACCGAATGGGTCGAACACACGTTCGCAGGGATCCTAGAGCGGCTACCGGACGGCAGCAAGGGCCCCGCGTCAGGGATGTGCAACGAGATGCGCGCGCAGGAGCTGCAGCGCGGCCGTCGCCGCGCGCCCGCGGACGGCGTCGCGCGACCCCGGGATGTCCATCCGGCGCTCGTCCTCGCCGGCCGGCGACGACACGTGCAGGTACACGAGCCCGACCGGCTTCTCCTCGGTCCCGCCTCCCGGTCCGGCGATGCCGGTGACCGACACCGCCGCGTCGGCTCCCAGCCGCGTCCGGGCGCCCGCCGCCATCGCCGCCGCAGTCTCGGCGCTCACCGCGCCGTGCCGCTCGAGGACGTCCTCGGGGACGCCGAGCAGGTCGTGCTTCAGCCGGTTCGAGTAGGCGACGACGCCACCGGCGAACGCGTCCGAGCACCCGGGGATGTCGGTCAGGGCGGCAGCGACCATGCCGCCGGTGCAAGATTCCGCGGTGGCGCCCTTCCATCCGCGCGCCCGCAGGAGGTCGAGCACGATCTCGGACAGCGGCCGCTCGTCGGTGGCGAAGAGGTGCCCGCCGAGCTCGGCCCGCATCTTCGCCGCCAGCTCCGCCCCCGCGTCGTCGTGGCCGGGATCGGCCCGGATGTCGATCTCGATCTCGAAGCTGCGCGCGCAGATCGACGTCTCGACACCCGCCGGGTCGCCCCCGGCCGAGCGGTGGATGTCGGCGACGTGGGACTCCCCGATCCCGTACGTCCGCATGAGCCACCTGACGCGCGGCGTGGCCCGGGCGAAGATGTCTGCCAGCGCGGCGTGCTCGGGGGCGTCGGCCCACAGCCGCCGAAGCTCGGACGGGACGCCCGGCAGGACGACCACGACCGAGCCGTCGACCGGGAGGACGAGCCCCGGCGCCGTCCCGGCCATCCCCAGCACGGCAGCGCCGACGGGCACGTGGGCTTGCTTTCGGTTCCCGGCGTCGAACCCGGCCCGGTCGAGCCCGTAGCGGACCGCGACATGATCGGTCCAGCGGTCGATCCGCTCGAGGACGCCGGCGTCGAGGACGAGCGCGACGCCCGCGACGTTCGCGAGCGCCTCGACGGTGCGATCGTCGTGCGTGGGCCCCAGCCCGCCGGAGCAGACGACGAGGTCGGCCCCGGCCACCAGCTCATGCAGGCCGCGCTCGATGTCCGGCAGGGCGTCGCCAACGACCAGCGTGCGGCGCACCGAGAACCCGTGCACCTCGAGGCTCGCGGCCAGGTGGGCGCCGTTCTGGTCGGAGATGACCCCCCGCAGGAGCTCGTTCCCCGTGAGCAGGATGGCGGCGGCGGGCCGGGTCAAGCCCTGGCGACGCTGCCGGAGACGATCCGGATCACGCTCATCGACGTCGCGCCCGCCGGCATCTTGATCGTCTTGCCGTTGACCGTGATCGTGACCGCCGCGGGGTTGCCGAGCCGCAGGAAGATCGGCGCGCGGGCCGTGAACTCGACGCGAGAAGAGCCGGTCAGGGCCGGATCGACGAGCAGGCCCTTGCCGAGGTCGGTGCCCTTGGTCGTGACGGCGCCCGGCCCGTTGGCCGTCCTGGTCGTTGCGCGCACGAACGTGCTCGACGACAGGACGAGCGCGACGTTCAGGCGCGGCCGCTCCGGCGATGCGTGCTTCTTGTGCGCCTTCTGGCCGTTGTCCGGCGCCGTCGTCGTGGGCGTCGACGTCCCTGGGTTCGGCGTCGTCGTGTCGGGATATCGGGCCGCCGGCGTGTTCGGGAACGTCGTGGCGAGGAGCACGAGCGCCGACACGGCGACGATCGCCGCGAGGACGATCATGACCAGGTTCGACTCGCGCCGGTGCCGGGGCTGGTGCGGGCGCGACCGCGGGCGCGAGGCGATCGGCTGGTCCTGCGGCGCGCGAGCGTCGTGGTGGCGCGAGTTGAGCTCGTCGATGAAGAGCTGCCCGTCGAGGCCGAGGTACTCGGCATACGCGCGTAGGAAGCCCTTGGTGTACGTCGCGCCCGGGAGAACGTGGAACTGCTCCTCCTCGAGCGCCTTGATATAGCGCGTGCGAATTGCCGTGTCGGCCTCGACGTCGCCGAAGGCCAGTCCACGGCGTTCGCGTGCCTCTCTGAGTGCCGGACCGATCTCAAACATGCTCTGACGGCCGTCTGCGGCCGAATCGCGGTCAGTCTACCCCGCTTGCTGGACGGGCGCGACGAGCGGGACGGTGGCCTGCCCGGCGCGGATCAGGTCCTCGATCCGCTGGAGGCGGTCGACGGCGCTCGGGGGCACCGACGGCGAGACCCAGCCGATGCCGAGGACGTCCTGGCGCAGGCCCTCGAGCATGACCCCGGGGACCCACCGGCCCGCCTGGACGGCCCGTGCCGCCGCCGAGACCGCCACCCACGGCCGTGGCCCGACCACCGCGAGCTGGTGGGCGTCCGGGATCACCTGAGGTGTGATGACCTTCGCGCTCTCGCTGCCGGCGACGCACTCGGGGCGCTCGGCGTAGACGACGTCCGCGTTCGCGGCCGCGCCGCAGCCGGCGACGGCGACATCGAGCGCAGATCCCGCCTCCTCTCCGCCCGCCCGGACCGCCGCGGCGAGCTCGTCGTCGCCGCCTGCGACCGCGACGGTGCGGGCACCGGTGAGCGCGGCCAGCGCGCCGGCGAGATACGCCGGCTGGCCGCGGCTGATCTGCACCACGAGCAGGTTGGCCGGCACCGGCTCGGGCGGCGGGGCGCCCAGCAGCAGGACGTGCGCGTCATCCGCCCTCTCGGCCGCCCGCACGGCTCGCTCGGGGTCGGTGGTGACGACGAGGTCCGCGGCGGGCTCATCGCTGGTCTCGACCGCGCCGACGTAGCGCTCGGCGTCGTGCACCCCACGGGCCAGGACGGGCGAGGAGTCGAGCAGGTCGATGCGCACGGGACGAGCCGGCTTGGCGGCCGGCGGGCCGGCGTCGGAGCCGCACCCGGCCCCGAGGACGGCGATGGCCACTGCGATCGCGGCTGAGCGGATCACGCCGCGCGTGGGAAGTACCGGTCGCGCAGGACCCCCGCGGTGCCGGCGGCGGCCGCGACGAGCACCCCGACGAACAGGTAGCTCACGCTCTGCTGGCCGCAGTCCGGCGAGCAGGTCTCGCTTCCGACCGTGATGCTCGAGGCGATCACCGCGCCGATGCCGACGAGCGGCGCGAGTGCGGCGACCAGTCCGAGCCGAGCGCCGAACAGGATCCCGAGGACGGTCGCCTCCGCCATCAGCATGAGCCCCGTGTACTCCTGGGAGCCGCGGGCCGCGCCGGCGGCCACGATCAGGACCTCGGCGGCCACGCCGAGGCCGATGGCGACCACGTAGTCGCGCACCTGCGGCCCCGGCCGGCGGATCCCCATGACCCGCGCGACGAGCGCCGGGTTCGCGTTGGCCAGCGACTCGAGCGCCATCCGCGAGAGATCGAACTGCTCGACCGCGGCGTCCAGCCAGTCGTCGCCCGCAGCGACCGCCGCCGCGAGCCGGCGCCGGGCGGCCGGGGGCGATTCGGCCAGCACGCGGTCGATCCCGAGCGTGGCCGCGCCGAGCCTGCGGTGGACGTGCTCGGGCTGCGCCGCGATCTCCAGCGGCAGGCCGTCGAGCGTGAGCTCGGCGAACACCGCCTCCTCGCCGTCGAGGCTCCCGCCGTGGAGCGCGAAGCCGTCGGAGGCGCCGAAGACGCGCTCCATCACCCTCGCGAAGGCGGGCAGGTCAGTCGCCCGGCAGACGATCTCGACCGGCGTGCCGTCCGCGGCGATGCCCAGTGGATATGCGCCCACGACGGCCGGCTGGTACGGGGCGAGGACGTCGAGGACACCCGCGGACGCCAGCCGCTGATACCAGTCCTCGATCACGCGCTCATGCTACCCGCCGGCCTCACGCCGGAAGCGTCAGGTGGTGACGTCCTCGGGGACATCGGCGGGCCGTGCCGGGGCCTCGCCGACGATCCGCGGCAGGTCGGTCTCCGTGATGAGTACTTTGCGGGCCTTCGACCCCTCGTAGCCGGAGACGATGCCGCGCCGTTCGAGCATGTCGATCAGGCGGCCGGCGCGGGTGTAGCCGACCCGCAGGCGCCGCTGGATGAGCGACACCGACGCGGTCTGGTGCTGGGCCACGAGCCGGATGGCATCCTCGAGGACAGGATCGTCGTCGGCGTCGAGCGAGCCGGAGTCGGCGCTCTCCGGGCCGGATTCGAGCAGCTCCTCTTCGAACGACGGCTCGGCCTGGCGGCGGCAGGCGGTGACGATCTGGGCGGTCTCGGCCTCCGAGATGAACGCGCCCTGCACGCGCTGGAGCTTCGAGGTGCCGAGCGGCTTGTAGAGCATGTCGCCCTCGCCCAGGAGCGCCTCCGCCCCGTTCATGTCGAGGATGACGCGGGAGTCCGTCTGCGACGAGACCGCGAACGCGATCCGCGACGGCACGTTGGCCTTGATCATGCCGGTGATGACGTCCACCCGCGGGCTCTGGGTGGCGAGGACGAGGTGGATGCCCACGGCACGGCTCTTCTGAGCGAGCCGGATGATCGTGTCCTCGACCTCGGCCGGCGACACCATCATGAGGTCGGCCAGCTCGTCGATCACGACCAGGACGTACGGGATGGGGTCCTGACCGCGCGCGGCCCGGGCGGCGTTCCACTCGGTCAGGTTGCGGGCCTTGGCCGCGCCCATGAGCTCGTAGCGGCTGTCCATCTCGCGGACGATGTTCTGGAGCACGAGCGCCGCGTTCTTCATGTTCGTGACGACCGGCGTCAGGAGGTGCGGGATCGACTCGTAGTGGTTCAGCTCGACCCGCTTGGGGTCGACGAGGATCATCCGGACCTGGTCAGGCGTGGCCCGAAGCAGGATCGACGCCAGGATGGCGTTGATGCAGCCCGACTTGCCCGAGCCGGTGGTGCCGGCGATCAAGAGGTGCGGCATCCGGGCCAGGTCGCAGGCCACCCCGGCGCCGGAGATGTCCTTGCCGAGCCACGCGGTGAGCGGGCTCGACCCCTTCGGCGCCTCCTGGAAGATGTCGCCGAGCGTGACGAGGTTCGCCGAGCTGTTGGGCACCTCGACCCCGACCGCCTGCTTGCCGGGGATCGGCGCCAGGATCCGGATCTCGGTGGTCGCGAGCGCGTAGGCGAGGTCGTCGCGGAGCTGCGAGACGCGGCTCACCTTCGTCCCGGCGGCGAGCTGGAGCTCGTAGCGGGTCACGCGCGGGCCGGTCACCTTGCCGACGACCCGGGCCTCCACGCCGAAGCTGGCCAGGGCCTCGGTGAGAACGCGCGCCACGCGCTCGTGATCCTGGCCGGCCGTGGTGGCGGACTTCGTCCGGGCGAGGAGGCTGGGCGGCGGAAGCTTGTAGGGGGCCCGCGGCACTGCCGGCATCGGCGGCGGGACGATCACGGGCGTGGCCTCGTCGTCCACGTCGTCGTCGACAGGCTCCTCCGCGGCCGGGGCCCATTCGGCCTCGGGCGGCGGTGGCGGCGGATCGGCCAGCTCGGGGATGTCGCCGTAGAGGTCGGCGAACTCGCGGCTTCCGTCGAGCGGCGGCTCGGTCGCAGCGGGCGTCGGCAGGGCCCGGAGCGACGGCCGTCCCGCGGGCCGCTCGCGCACTCTGCGCGTCATCTCGCCGGAGAAGCGGGCACCGGCCTCGGCGGCACGCGCCACCCGGCGTCCGGAGCTCCGCATCAGGAGGCCCACGGATGCGCCGGTCACGAGCACCAGGGCCGCCAGCGCGCCGAGCACGACGACGATGGTGACCCCCACCGACCCGACGAGGTCGGTGAGCACGATGCGGGCATATGCGCCGACGAGGCCGCCGTGGCGCTCGACGTCCGCGGTATCGGTCGTCGACAGGGCGAGGACGAGCGTTGCGAGCCCGAGCACGATGCCCGTGCGCAGCGGGCGCAGCCTCCAGAGGCCGCTCTGGAGGAAGACTGCGCCGCCGACGGCGACGAGCAGGATGGGTGCGATCCCGGTTGCGCGCCCGACGACGAGGCGCAGCCCGGTGTCGAGCTTCAGGCCGACGACGCCGCCGTTCCAGCCCAGGTACTCGACGAAGCCGAGGAAGACCCCGAGCGCGAGCAGCGACCCGCCGAGCAGGTCGGCGCGCTGCTCAGCGGTCGATCGGCTCGACGCTCGATTCCGCCGGGGGGTCTGTGAGCGGATGGGGGTCCTGCGCGAGCGCCGAGCCGAACGCCGTGAGCCAGCGCCGCGATGTGCAGGTCGCGTCGTCGCTCTGGCCATTGGCGAGGGGTTTCGGCGCAGCCTGACCAGTTCCTGCAAGGGGCAGATGCACGGGGGCGTGGAATCACTCATCTACGAGCGGGCAGCGCGGTACAGCCCGCAGCCGCCGCTCTCGACGCGCTGGGCGAGCCCGTCCACGACCGTCGAGAACCGCAGCCGCTCGGGCAGGCGTCCCTCCGGCGTCGTCAAGGCGAACCCGCCGCCCGGGTGCGACTCGACCGGCATGCGGCCGTAGCTCGACTGCTCGATCGCCAGCTCGCCTCTGCACAGCGTGATGCGAAGGGCCGGAAGCCACGGGTTGTGCGACCGGTAGAGCCCGGGGTACGCCGTCCACTCGGTCGGGTGCGGGAACTCGTCCGGGCCGGCGTAGCCCTTGCCGGGGTGCCAGGTGTCGCCGGTCATCAAGTGGTCGATCGCGCCGGCGGCGCTTCGGCCGAAGCGGATGTAGCTGTGACACAGGTGGGGGTGGTCGGTCGCGTACCTGTCGGGCGCGAGCTTGGAGAGGCTCCCATCGCGGCCGAACGCGTGGATGCCCGTGGAGTCGACCGTGATCGGCCCATACCGGGCGGCTCCGTCACCCAGATCCGAGGCCTCATCGGCGGGCGGGTCGGGGAGCGCAGCCCCCTCGACGTCGGCCCGGGCCAGGTCGAGGGCGTAGTCGGCGACGGAGGACGCTCCTGACGGCCCGTTGCTGAGCGCGATCACGCCGATGCCGGCGTCCATGTCGCACAGCATCTGCGCCACGTAGCCGACCATCCCGCCGGAATGGCCCACGACGGTATGGCCCGCGCGCCGGGAGATGCGAAGGCCGAGGCCGTACGGCTCGCCCTCGTCGTCCGGCACCCCGTCGGTCATCCTGTCGAACCCGATCGGGCCACGGGCGAGCAGGTGGCGGACGTAGCGGCCCATGTCCTCCGCGGTCGAGACGATGCTGCCCGACGCCCCCTCCGAACGGGCGAACGGCGCGGTGACGAGCCCGAACGCCGGGTGCCACGGCCTGTCCGGGTGGAGGCCGTCGTGGGGGTCGGCAAGGCGGCTCCGGTCGGCCGCCGCGATGTGCGCGACGGAGGACCGCATGCCCAGCGGCTCCAACACGCGCCGGCGGACGAGCTCCGGGAACGGCACGCCCGCGACCGCCTCGAGCGCGAATCCGAGTGCGTCGTAGCCGATGTTCGAGTACCAGAACCGTTCGCCGGGCTCCCACTCCGTCTCGTCGGCGGCCAGCTCGGCGACGAGCCCGAGCGACGAGGGCCCGGGGTCGGTTCCCATCGGCAGCCCCGATCGGTGCATCATCAGATGCCGCAGCGCGATCGGCCCGTGCCCGCCTCCCACGCGAAACCACGGCAGGTGCCGGGTCAGCGGGTCGTCGAGCGAGAGCGCTCCCTCCGCCTCGAGCTGGAGCGCGCAGATGACCGCGAACGACTTCGAGATCGAGCCGATCTGGAGCAGATGGCCGGGATCAAGCGGCGTCCCTGCCAGGTCGGCGTGGCCGGCGACGAGGACGGTCTCGTTCCCCTCGGTCTCGGTCACCGCGACCGCGACGCCGGGCGTGTCGCCGGCCGCAATTCTGGCGGCGGCGTGGGCGCGCAGGCGCTCACGTGCTTCCGGGCCAAGGAGCGGCGGCATGGTGCGGCGAGGCTACCCCATGGGGCCAGCCCAATACCCAAGGTCGGCGGTGGTCGGCCTGAATCTGGTTGGAGTAGGTGGCGCTACATCCCGTCGAGTCCCGTCAGGAACCAGTAGACGAAGACAACGCCGAGGATAGGAAGTGCGATCAGGGACGCGACCGCGACCTTCGCCGAGAATGACCAGCGGCCATCAGGAGGCAGATCGGACCCCACCGCTTCGAAGGTTCGCAGCCGCAGCCCCGCCACATAGCGCCAACCCACCACACATGGACGTTCAGGCGCGCGGGGGCGTGGAACCACTCATCTAGACCTCCACCACCACGGGCAGGACCATCGGCCGCTTGCCGGTCTCGTGCGAGACCAGCTCGGCCAGGGCGTCGTGGAGTTCCTGCTGCACCAGGTGGACCTCGGTCGTGCGGTGGGCCTGGCACTCGGCCAGCACCCGCTCGACCGTCTCGCGGGCCTGGTCGAGGAGCTCGTTGCCGTCATCCGACGGCTCGATGAACCCGCGGGCGATGATCTCGGGCTCGGCGATCGGCTCGGCCGAGTCGGCGGCGATCGTGGCCACGACGATGAGGACGCCGTCGGAGGCCAGGTGGCGGCGGTCGCGCAACACGACGTCGCGCACGGACCCGACGTTCATCCCGTCGACCAGCGTGGTTCCCGCCTCGACCTGCCCCACGACCGAGAGGCCGTCGGCGTCGAGCTCGAGCACGGTCCCGTTCTCGGCGATCCGGGTGGCGTGTGCCGGCACCCCGGCGTTCTCGGCGAGCCGCACGTGCGCCTGGAGCATGCGGTACTCACCGTGGATCGGCATGAACGCGCGCGGCCGGACTGTCCGGATCATCGTCGAGAGGTCGTCGGCCGCCGCGTGCCCGGAGGCGTTCACGTACGTCGTGTCCTCGGTCAGCACCGTCGCCCCGAGCCGGCAGAGCCGGTTCACGGTCTCGTGCACCTTCACCTCGTTGCCGGGGATGGCGCGGGCCGAGACGACGACCGTGTCCATGGAGGTGATCTGGACGGCCGGATGGTCGCCGAACGCAATCCGGGTGAGGGCGGAGCGCGGCTCCCCCTGGCTGCCGGTGCAGATGATCAGCGTCTCGTGCGGCATGAACTCCTCGAGCCGGCGGGCCTTCACGAGCAGGTCGTCGGGCACCGTGGCGTAGCCGAGGTTGCGGGCGATGTTCAGGTTCCGGTTCATCGAGCGGCCGATCACCGAGACGATCCGGCCGCACGCCGCCGCCGCGTCGATCACCTGCTGGATCCGGTGGATGTGCGAGGCGAACGAGGTCACGATCACCCGCCCCGGCGCCTGGCGCACGATGTCGCGCAGGGCCGAGCCGACGGTCCGCTCGGACGGCGTGGTCCCGGGCCGCTCCGCGTTGGTGGAGTCGGCCATGAGGAGCGCCACGCCGGCGTCGCCGAGCTGCCGGAGCCGGTCGAGGTCGGTTGTGCGCCCGTCGATCGGCGTCTCGTCGAGCTTGAAGTCGCCCGTGTGCACGATCGCGCCGTGCTCGGTGTGCAGCACGACAGAAACGGCGTCGGGGACGGAGTGCGTGACGCGCACGAACTCCGCCTCGAACGGCCCCACCCGGGTGCGCCCGCCCTCCGGGTCGATCTCGACGAGCTCGGTGTGGACGAGCAGGCCGTGCTCGTCGAGCTTCGACTTCACGAGGCCGAGCGTGAGCCGCGTCCCCCACACCTCGGCCTGCGTGCCGATCTCGCGGAAGAGGTACGGCAGTGCCCCGATGTGATCCTCGTGGCCGTGCGTCAGGATGACCGCGTCGAGGATGTCGGCGTGCTCGGCGACGTAGGAGAAGTTCGGGAGCACGAGGTCGATCCCGAGCAGCTCGGAGCGCGGGAACGACAGTCCGGCGTCGACCAGGATCATGCGGCCGCCGTGCTCGAAGGCGGTCATGTTCTTGCCCACCTCGCCAAGCCCGCCCAGCGGGATGATCCTGACGGGGTCGGGCACCCCTTAGACCTTTGCGAGGATGCCGGAGGCCTCGAGCGCCGCCGCCACGACTTGCGTCTGGTGCGCGTCAGCCTCGACGAGCGGCAGCCGCAGGCCGCCCACGTCGTGCCCGAGGAGGTTCAGCGCCGCCTTCACAGGGATCGGGTTGGTCGTGACGGCGAGCGCGGCGAGCAGGTCGCACAGCGACTCGTCGATCGCGCGAGCGCCGGCGGCGTCGCCCTGCTGGGCGAGGTCGATCATGTGCCTGAACTGGCGGCCGGCGACGTGCGAGGCGACGCAGATGCCGCCCGCGCCGCCCAGCTCCAGGAACGGCATCACGAGGTCGTCGTTCCCGGCGTAGAGCACGAGCCCGGTGTCCTCGACCACTTGGCGAGCCTGGTCGAGGTCGGCCGTGGCCTGCTTCACGGCGACCACGTTCGGGATCTCGCCGAGCTCGGCGAGCACGTCCGGCTCGAGGTTCACGACGACCCGCTGCGGGATGTTGTAGACGATCACCGGGCGGCCGTCGGCGGCCTCGGCGATCACCTGGAAGTGGGCGACGATCCCGGGGCGAGGCGGCTTCGAGTAGTAGGGCGTCACGACCAGGAACCCGTCCACCCCGGTCGCGAGCGCCGAGCGGGTGAGGGCGACCGAGTGGTGCGTGTCGTAGGTGCCGGTGTTCGCGATCACCGTCGCGGAGGCGCCGACCTCGGTGACGACCGCCTCGAACAGGTCGAGCTTCTCGCGGTCGGTGACGGTCGGCCCCTCGCCGGTCGTGCCGCACACGACGATGCCGTCGGAGCCGGTGTCCACCAGGTGGTGGGCCAGCCGGCGGGCAGAGTCGAGGTTCAGAGATCCGTCGGCCGCAAACGGCGTGACCATCGCCGTGAGCAGGGATCCGATGCCCGTTTGCACACCCGGAGTGTATCCGAGGTTGCCGCTAGCATCTTGCGGCGATGTCAGGGCATGTCGAGGAGATCAACGTCCGCGAGACGTCCGAGGCGGTCGCCGTCCCCGTGCAACGCGTGCGCCTCGCCTCCGGCCGCGGCCTGGAGGGCGACCGGTACTACGCGCCGGCCGGCGCCGGCTCCGGAGAGGCGCTCACGCTCATCGCGGCGGAGGCGCTCGAGGGCCTCGAGGCCGACACGGGGATCAGGCTCTCGGCCGCCGACTCGCGCCGCCAGGTGCTGACCCGCGGGATCGATCTGAACGCGCTCGTCGGGCGCGAATTCACGGTCGGCTCCGTGCGGTGCCGGGGCGTCGAGCTCTGCGAGCCGTGCGCCCACCTCCAGTCGGTCACGCAGGGCGGCGTGCTGGCGGGCCTGGTGCACCGGGGCGGGCTGCGCGCCGACGTCCTGAGCGACGGCGAGGTGGCCGTCGGCGATGCAGTCACGTCAGCTGCGTGACGCGAGCAGGCCGCTGCCGAGCGCCACCGCCGCATCGACCAGATGGTCGACGACGTCGGCCTCGGTGCGGTGGTTCACGAAGCACGCGCGCAGGCTGTAGCGGCCGCCCAGCACCGCGTTCGACGGGAATGTGCGCCCGTCGCGGCGGATCTCGATCATGAGCCGCTCGTTCAGCACGTCGAGCGTCGCGTCGTCGACGCCGCCGGGCGCATAGCGAAAGCACGCGATCGAGAGCGTGACCGGGCACGTCGACTCGAGATCGGGGTGCGCGCGGACCCGGTCGTCGAGGTAGCGGGCGAGCTCGACGTCGTGGGCGATCCGGCGTGCATAAGCGTCGGTGCCGTGGGCGGCGAGCGACATCCACACCTTCAGCGCCATGAAGGCCCGCGACCACTGCGGGCCCAGCTCTCCGATGTTGATCCCGCGGCCGGACATGTCGGCGTCCTCCCGCACGTAGGCGGCGTCGATCGAGAAGGCTGCGCGCAGCCGCCCCGGGTCACGGGCCAGGAGGCACGCGCTCGACTGCGGTGTGTAGAGCCACTTGTGCGGATCGAACGAGATCGTGTCGGCGAGCTCGATGCCGTCGAGCAGCGGCCGGAGCTGCGGCGAGAGGGCGGCCGCCCCGCCGTACGCGGCATCGACGTGCAGCCACAGCTTGTGCCGCGCGCAGAGGTCGGCGATCGCGGGAAGCGGGTCGATGGCCCCGGTGGCCGTCGTCCCCGCCGTGGCGACCACACAGAACGGGCGCACGCCGGCTGCGAGGTCCTCGGCGACTGCCCGCTCGAGCTCCTCGACGCGCATGCGGAAGCCGTCGTCGGTGGGGACCGAGCGCACGGCCCGCTCCCCCAGCCCCATCATGTCGGCTGCCTCCGCGATGGTGGCGTGGGCCTCCTCGGAGGCGTAGAGGACGAGCCGCATGCCGTCGACGCCGTCGGCGCGGACGTTCCCGGGCGCGTGCGCGTCGCGCGCCGCCTTGAGCGCCGTGAAGTTCGACGCCGCCCCGCCGCTCGTCATGAGCCCGCCGGATCCCTCGGGCAGCCCGAACCGACCGGCGATCCAGCGCATGAGGTGCAGCTCCAGCTCGCTCGCGCCGGCGGACAGGCTCCAGCCGCCGACGTTGGGGTTCAGGCCGGCGGCGAGCAGGTCGGCGGCGGCTCCGGGGACGGTCCCGGAGCCCGAGATGTAGGCCAGGAACCCCGGATGGCCGCACAGGGCCGAGTGGTCGAAGACCAGCGGCCGCAGGAGGCGCGCGATCTCGGCCGGCGGCAACGGCTTCTCCGGGATCGGGAGATCCATCTCGGCGGCGACGTCGGCGGCCGCGGCGACCGGCGTCACCGGCAGGTCGGGCATCCGCTCCAGGAGCTCCGTCCACAGGTCGAGCATCGTCCCGGTCAGCTCGCGCGCCTCCGCGGGGCCCCAGTCGAGGTCCCGCACCGGCTCCGGCGGCCTCACAGGAGCGACTCCAGCCCCACGGTCAGGCCGGGTGGGAGGTCGCGGATGCGCCGGATCGCGAGCAGGACTCCGGGGACGAACGCCTCGCGGGAGGTGGTGTCGTGGCGGATCGTGAGCGTCTGGCCCGGCGCGCCGAAGATCACCTCCTGGTGGGCGACCAGGCCGGGCAGGCGGATGGAGTGGATCGGCGGGTCGCCGCCGACCCGCGCGGCGGTCGCGAGTGCCGTTCCGGACGGCGCATCGCGCTTCGTGTCGACGTGGAGCTCGACGATCTCGCACCGGTCCATCAGCCGGGCGGCCTCCTCGGCGAACCGCATCATGAGGATGGCCCCGACCGCGAAGTTGGCGGCCTGGAAGAGCTGGATCCCGCGGCCGGCGAAGTGATCGCCGTGGCGGGCGAGCTCGTCGGGCGCGAGGCCCGTCGTTCCGAGGACGAGCGGGACGCCGGCGCCGATCGCCGTCTCACAGGCCGCTGCGGCGGCGTCCGGGACGGAGAAGTCGACCGCGACGTCCGCGCCGTTCTGGAGGAGCTCCGTCAGGCTCACGCCGAGCGACGGCGCCGCCAGTCCGGCCAGCGCGAGGTCGTCGGCAGCCTCGATCGCGGCGGCCAGCGCCCGTCCGACGTTCCCCGTTGCACCTGAGAGGGCGACCCTGATCACGGTCGGCGATGGTAGCTGGATGATCGCTTCCACGCCCCCATGGTGTCCTGGGCGGCGAGAACCGAGTAGCGCAAGGACGCAGGGAGAGGCAATATCACCCGATATTGGCCCGACCGAGGACGCCGCGATGCGACGGTTCGCAGCCGCAGCCGCCGCCGGACCCCGACTAGACATGACCGTTGGGCGACCAGGCGCTCGGGGGCGTGGACGCGATCATCCTTAGGCCGCGAGCGCAGGGTTGAGCAGCGCGACAGCCTCGGCGAAGCGCTCCTCGCTGCGGCCGATGGCGGCCGCCGAGAGCCCGCCGGGCGCGAAGAGCTGGCGGGCCAGGGCGGAGATCGCCTCCGGCTCCACCGCGTCGATCTCCGCGCAGATGCGGTCGAGGGACAGGATCTCGGTGTCGGTCAGCACCGACTTCCCGAGCCGGCTCGCGCGGTTCGAGGTCGACTCCATCGAGAGCATGATCCGGCCCTTCAGGTTCTCCTTGGCCCGGGCCAGCTCTGCGGGATCGAAGCGGCCGTCGCCCATGAGCGCGAGCTGGTCGGCGATGATCCGCACGCACTCGCCCAGGTTGTCCTCGCGCGTCCCGACGTAGACGCCGACCAGGCCGGTGTCCGCGTACTGGGAGCCGTACGTGTAGACCGAGTACGCCATGCCGCGCTGCTCGCGGATCTCCTGGAAGAGGCGCGAGCTGGCCGACCCACCGAGCATGGAGTCGAGCAGCGAGGCGGCGAACCGGCGCCGGTCGGAGCGCGAGACTCCCGGGGCGCCGAAGCAGAGGTGCACCTGCTCGGTGTCCTTGCGCTGGAAGACCGACCGCGGCACCGGGGCGCCGACCCACACCGGGCGCACCCCGGCGGCGTCGTCCGGCCCCTGCGAGAGCGGCGCAAACCGGGTCTCGATCGCGTGGGCGAGCGGTTCGTGCTCCAGGTTGCCGGCGGCCGACACAACGATGTTCGGGCCGACGTAGCGCGACCGGTGGTAGGCGCGGATGTCCTTCGGCGTGGCGCCGGCGACGACGTCCGCCGTGCCGATCACGGGCCTTCCGAGCGGGTGCCCGGCGAAGACGGCCGAGGCGATCAGGTCGTGGACGAGGTCTTGCGGCGTGTCCTCGTACATGGCGATCTCCTCGAGGACGACCTCGCGCTCGGAGTTCATCTCGGCCGCGTCGAACTGCGGCGAGAGCAGCATGTCCGACATGACGTCGAGGGCGGTCTCGAGGTGGGCGTCGAGGACGCGGGCGTACACCATGGTGTACTCCTTGGCCGTGGCCGCGTTCAGCTCGCCTCCGAGGCCGTCGAAGATCTGGGCGATGTCCGTGGCCGAATAGCGCGCCGAGCCCTTGAAGAGCAGGTGCTCGATCAGGTGGGAGATCCCCTCCTCGCCGTGCCGCTCGTCGCGCGACCCGGCCCCGATCCACATGCCGATCGCGACCGACCGCACCGACGAGACGCGCTCGGTGACGATGCGCTCGCCGCCGTCGAGTGTCGTCACCGTGTACCGCTGCATCCGCGGCATCCTAGAGGCGCCGCGCGAGCGCCACGCCGAAGCCCTCGCCGGGATCGGTCCACCACCGCCGCACCTCGAGCCCGCAGCCGCGGAGCTCTTCGGCGATCCACTCGCGGCGGAACTTGGCCGAGATCTCGGTGTGGATCTCCTCGCCGGCTGCGAGGCGCACCTCCAAGTCGAGCGCGGTGATCCGTGCGACCTGCGCGGTCTGCGACCGAAGCCGGATGTCCACCCACTCGTGCTCGGCATCCCAGCGCGGGACGTGGTCGAAGGCGTCCGGGACGAAGTCGGCGCCGAGGCGATCGTTCAGGACGCGCAGCACGTTGCGCGAGAAGGCGGCGGTGACGCCGCCGGGGTCGTCATAGGCGGCCAGGATCCGCTCGGGCGCCTTCACGAGGTCGACACCCAGGAGCAGCCGGTCGCCGGGGACGAGCGTCGCTGCGAGATCGGCGAGGAAGCTCGCCCGGACGGCCGGGGCCAGGTTCCCGATCGTGCTGCCGAGGAACGCCACCATGCGCGTCCCGCCGCCCGGCAGCAGGCGCAGGTGGCGCTCGAAGTCCCCCACCACGGCGTGCACGGCCACTCCCGGGTACTCCTCGACGACGGCTGCCGCGGCCGCGCGCAGGGTCGCCTGGTCGACGTCGAAGGGCACGAACCGCTCGAGCGTGCCGGCCGCCGACATCGCCGAGAGCAGAAGGCGCGTCTTCGCGCTCGTCCCCGAGCCGAGCTCGATCAGCGTGTCCGCGTCGGCCTCGCGGGCGATGTCTCCGGCGTGCGCCTCGAGGATCGCCCGCTCGCATCGGGTCAGGTAGTACTCGGGAAGGCGCGTGATCTGGTCGAAGAGCGCCGAGCCGCGCGCGTCGTAGTGCCACTTCGGGGGCACATGCTTGGGCGTGGCCGTGAGGCCGCGCAGCACGTCCTCGCGCATCGCGGCCTCGAGGTCGGCCGGACCGAGGTGGATGTCGATCGTGTACGTCTCGGCCACGAGCGTGCAAATAGCGGGGTCAGGCACGCAACGGCGTGCCTGACCCCCGAATTGCGCTAGCGGCGCCGGCCGCGGTCGCGATCGCGGGGCGGGCGCTCCTCGCGCGGAGGCGGCGGGGTGTTCTGGGCCACCTCGACCAGCTCCGCCGGGAGCACCTCGTTCTCGCCGTCGATCTTCGCGACCAGGGTGAGGCCGATCCGGCCCCGGTCCTTGTCGACCTCGACGACGACGACACGTACGACATCGCCGCGGTCGAGCACCTGGGCCGCCGACTGGAGCCGGTTGCCCTGCGGCAGGATCCGGCTCACGTGCAGCAGGCCGTCGACGCCCTTTCGGAGCTCGACGAATGCGCCGAAGTCCGTGATCTTGACGATCTTGCCGGTGTACTCGTCACCGACTTCGACCTCCTTGGTCATCGCCTCGATCGTCTGGCGCGCCTGCTCGGCGAGCTCGCCGTTCGTGCCGTAGATGCGGATCGTCCCGTCTTCCTCGATGTCGATCTGCACCTCGTAGTCGGCCTCGAGCGAGCGGATGGTCTCGCCGCCCTTGCCGATCACCATGCCGATGAAGTCGGGGGCGATCTTGGTCGACGTGATCCGCGGGGCGTGCGCCGCGAGCTCTGTTCGCGGCTCCGAGATCGCCTCGCGCATCTTGGCGAGGATGTGCAGGCGGGCGTCGCGAGCCTGCGACAGCGCCGAGCGCAGGATCTCGGTCGTGACACCCGTGATCTTGATGTCCATCTGGAGGGCGGTGACGCCCTGCTCGGTCCCGGCCACCTTGAAGTCCATGTCGCCGAGGTGGTCCTCGGCTCCCTGGATGTCGGTCAGGATGACGTAGGAATCGCCCTCCTTGATGAGCCCCATCGCGATGCCGGCCACCGGGGCGGTGATCGGCACGCCGGCGTCCATCAGCGAGAGCGTCGAGCCGCAGACCGACGCCATCGACGACGAGCCGTTCGACTCGAGGATCTCCGAGACGAGCCGCAGCGTGTACGGGAAGTCGGCAGCGGACGGGATCACCGGGACGAGCGCGCGCTCGGCGAGCGCACCGTGGCCGATGTCGCGCCGCTTCGGGCCGCGCATGAAGCCCGTCTCCCCGACGCTGTAGGGCGGGAAGTTGTAGTGGTGGATGTAGCGCTTCGTCTCGTCGAGCGAGAGGTCGTCGATGCGCTGCTCCTCCTTGGCCGTCCCGAGCGTGCACAGCGTGAGCGCCTGCGTCTGGCCGCGGGTGAAGAGCGCCGAGCCGTGCGTGCGCGGCATGACGCTGACGGAGGAGGCGATCGGGCGGATCTCGGTCTCGGAGCGGCCGTCGGGACGGCGCTTCTCGACCGCGATCTTGGTGCGGACGGTCTCCTTGTAGAGCTTGTCGACCGCTGCCACGACGGCCGCACGGGCCGCGGGGTCGAGCGGGCCGGCGCCGTCGGCGCCTTCGCCGCGGGCCGGGAACGGCAGCTGGATCGTGTCTGCGATCTGATCGACGAGCGCATGGCGCTTGGCCGACTTCAGCTCCTTCGAGTCCTGCTCGGCATCCGTGAGCGCTCGGACGGCGTCGCCGAACTGCTCCTTGACGGCCGGGTAGACCGCCGCCTCGCGGGCCTCCGCGATGAGCTGGGCGACCGCGAACTGCACCCGCTGGCGCTGCAGGACGTCCGACTCGGTCGACGTGCCGGACACGGCCGGCGTCTCGGCTCCGAGCACCGCGTCTGCGGCTCCGGGGAGCGCGCCCAGGCCGCCGTCTCCGATGGCCGACTGGAGCGCAGCGGCGTGCTTGCCCCGCAGGGACTCGGTCACGGCGCCGTCGGCCCACTTGGGCAGCCCCGCCTTCTCGGCGAGGTCGATCTGCAGCTGGCACAGCTTCTTGATCTCGGCGTGGGCCAGCTCGAGAGCCTGGATCAGGTCCTCCTCGGAGATCTGCTCGGCGCCCGCCTCGACCATGGTGATCGCCTCGGGCGTGCCGCAGACGATCAGGTCGAGCGTGGACTCCTTGAGGTCGGGCAGGGTCGGGTTGACGGCCAGCGTGCCGTCGATGCGACCGACGCGCACCGCGCCGACCGGGCCGAGGAACGGCATCGGCGACAGCATGAGGGCTGCAGACGAGCCGTTGATGGCCAGGATGTCGTGCGGGTGCACCTGGTCGGCCGAGAACGTGGTCACGATGACCTGGACCTCGTTCTTGTAGCCCTTGGGCCAGAGCGGCCGGATCGGCCGGTCGACCATGCGCGCGGTCAGGATGGCCTTCTCGCCGGCCCGCCCCTCGCGCTTGAAGAAGCCGCCCGGGATCTTCCCGGCGGCGTACATCTTCTCCTCGACGTCGACGGTCAGCGGGAAGAAGTCAGCTCCCTCGCGTCCTTCGGTACGTCCCACCGCGGTCGCGAGGACGACGGTGCCCTCCTGCCGCACCAGAACTGCGCCGTGGGCCTGCTTGGCGACGGCTCCGGTCTCGAACGAGATCTCCTTGTCGCCGATCGTGGCGGTGAGGCGGGTTGCCTCGGGCTCGACTGCAATGCTCATTTCCCTCGTCTCTCTTCCTCGGCCCGCCTACCGGCGCAGGCCCAACTCCTTGATGAGTGCCCGGTAGCCCTCCAGATCGTGCTTCTGCAGGTAGGTCAGCAACCGCCGGCGCCGGCCGACCAGCTTGAGCAGGCCGCGCCGGGAGTGGTGGTCGTGCTTGTGCACCTTGAGGTGCTCGGTGAGCTCTGAGATGCGCGTCGTGAGAAGGGCGACCTGGACCTTGGTCGAGCCCGTGTCTTTCTCGTTCGCGCCGAACTTCTGGATGAGCTCGGTCTTCTGGTCCTGGGTGAGCGGCATGCGCTCATCCTCCTTGCCGTGGTGTGTGAGTCGCCTACATCCCAGACGCGCGCGGGCAAGACGCGCCCGTCCGCGGTGAGGCCGCTCGGCAGACTAGCAGCAGCGCCCTGGCCGAGCCTCAGGCGCGATCGTGAAAAATCGGTGCCTGACCCCAATTTTCCAGGCATAGATCCGAAGCGCAGTCCTGCCGGCCGGTGTGCGCCGGCTGAGGAGGGGAGCTTGGCTTCCCTCCTCGCACCGGCGACCCGAGCAACCACGAGGGGGGCTCATGGGGGGAGCCTGCTCCCCCCATGGTCAGTTACGCTAGCGGCGTGAGCACTGCAGTCGTGACCGGCGGAGCCGGCTTCCTTGGGTCGCACCTGTGCGAGTACCTGCTCGCCCGCGACTGGCACGTCATCTGCCTCGACAACCTCGACACCGGGAGCCTCGAGAACATCGAGAGCCTGCGCGGTGACGCGTTCGACTTCCGGTACCACAACTGCGTCGAGTTCATCTCGATCGAGGAGCCCGTCGACGCGGTGTTCCACCTCGCCTCCCCTGCGAGTCCGGTCGACTACCTCCGCCTCCCGCTGGCGACGCTCCAGGTGGGCTCGTACGGCACCCACAACGCGCTCGGCCTGGCCAAGTTCAAGCGGGCCCGCTTCTTGCTCGCGTCGACGTCAGAGGTGTACGGCGACCCCGAGGTGCACCCGCAGCGCGAGGAGTACTGGGGCAACGTCAACCCGGTCGGCCCGCGCGGGGTCTACGACGAGGCCAAGCGGTACGCCGAGGCGATGACGATGGCCTACCACCGCCAGCAGGGCGTCGACACCCACATCGCCCGGATCTTCAACACGTACGGCCCCCGGATGCGCCAGCACGACGGCCGCGCCATCCCGACGTTCCTGCGCCAGGCGCGCGAGGGCAAGCCGCTGACCGTGTTCGGCGACGGGTCCCAGACGCGCTCCTTCTGCTACGTCGACGACGAGGTCGAGGGCCTCTTCCGCCTGGCGATGAGCGACGAGCACCTGCCCGTCAACATCGGGAACCCCGACGAGATGACCCTCCTCGAGCTGGCCGAGCGGATCCGCGACCTCACTGCCATGGGCTCCGAGATCGTGTTCGAGGGCCTGCCGACCGACGACCCCAAGGTGCGCCAGCCCGACATCACCCGCGCCCGGGAGATCCTCGGCTGGGAGCCGAGGATCTCGCTGGACGAGGGCCTGCGCCGGACGCTCGAGAGCCTGGGCTTCTCGCCGCGCCCGGTTGCCGCCTAAGCGCAGGGCCGAGCCGTCGGGGACGAGGACGCCGAACGCCTCGCTCATCGCGTGGGTCGTGTCGGCGAGGATCGGGGACCCGATCCGGCCCAGCATGGGGTCGCTCTCGAACCACGCGCGGTGGCTCCAGTAGCTGTCTGTGCTGGCGGCCACCACCGCGGCGTCCTCCGCCGCGAGCTCGTGCGCCAGGTCCGGAACACAGGAGCCAACAGAGATGCTCATCGGGGGTATCTCCTTGGGTTGGGGCGGGACGACGGGGCTCAGGCGGCGAGCACGGCGGGCCGGTGCTGCTCGCTGCGCGCCGGGCCGATGGCCGCGACGGCGGGCTGAGGCTCGATCCGCGCGGGGCGCACCTCGCGCCGCAGCTCGGCGAGCGACAGGCCTTCGTACGCCAGGAACAGGCCGCCGGCGGCGACGCTGAGGAGCGCCTCGATGCCCTGAAGGGCGAGCCCGAAGGCCGCGGCCTCGGCTGCCCCCACGCCGAACGGCGCGAGCGCGGCTGCCACGGCGGCGGAGAAGACGCCGACGTTCCCCGGGACGAGCGGGACGATCCCGACCAGCGTCGATGCCACGAAGACGGCGCTGGCGGCCTGGATCGAGTGCGGCAGCCCGAATGCCTGGAGCGCGAAGACGATGCCCGCGATCTGGAACGCCCACGAGACGATCGCGAGGCCCAGCGCGCCCAGGCCGCGGTCGCGGCCTGAGAACGCGGCTCGGGCGTGGCCGAGCGCCTCTGCGGCGACCGGCCCGGCGCGGCCGGGTAGCCGGGTCACGAGCCGCTCGAGCCGCGCCGCCGAGGCGGCGAGGACGACGACGGTCGCCGTCATCGCGCCCAGCGTCGCCATGACCCAGATCGGGGCCGACGACGAGGCGGCGGTGCCGGCGGCGGCGACGAGGACGAGTGCCGCCGCGAGGACGATCTGCTCGGCCGCCAGCGATCCCGCGAGGGCGGTGGCGGGCATGGCCACGCCGCGCTCTCGCGTCCGCCGGCCGAGGATTGCGAGCTTCGCCACCTCGCCCAGGCGGGCCGGGACGATCGTGTTCACGAGGAAGCCGATGAAGACGGCGGGGGTGAGATCGCGATGCCGGATCTGCGCACCCTCGGGCGTGGCGGCCAGCGTGCGCCGCCACACGGCGATCTTGGCGGCGACGGAGCCCAGGTTCGCGACCACGGCGGCCACGATCAGCGTCACGGCGGCGCCGTCGAGCGTCCCCAACGCCGATCCGCCCACCCGCGCGGCCCGCATGGTCGCCAGGCCCGCGACGACGGCCACGGCCGCGACGGCGGCAACGCGGCGGATGCGCGGCGCGGAGACGAGCAGGAACGCGGTGGCGGCCACACCGGCGCCGGCGATCGCGTCGAGGAAGAAGTGGTTCGCGGTCACGACGATCGAGAACACGACCAGGGCCGGGTAGCCGACCCAGGCGAACCGCAGGCGGCTCCGAGTCATGGCGAACCCGGTCGCGCCGATGGTGATCGCGTAGGCCGTGTGCAGCGACGGCATCGCCGCGTACGGATTCGCGAGCATGGCGATCAGCCCGGAGTGATGGTTGACGCCGGTCTGGTTCAGCGAGTCGACGAAGCCGAGGTCGGTCAGCATCCGGGGCGGGGCCGCCGGATAGAAGATGTAGCCGGCGAGCCCGACCAGGTTGATCGTGGCGATCAGGTTCCGAAGCCGCGTGTAGTACTCGTGGCGGCGCAGGTAGACGAAGAGCACGAACCCGAACGTCAGCGTGAACTGGCAGTTGAAGTACGTCCAGTTCGCGACGCTCATCACGATCGACGGGGCGTGAAGCGCCCACTGCTGCAGATCGAGCTCGTGGAAGAGGCCCAGGCTCCGCTCGGTGTTCACGATCGAGTGCGCGTGTCGCAGCGCCGTCGACCGGTCGCCCACCGCGAGCGTGCGCGACAGCTCGTAGGCCAGGTCGAGCGCCGCGAAGATCGCGAGCTGACGGCCGAGGTCGCCCCACCCTCGCGGGAGGCGCGTTCCGATGGCGGTGATGAGTGAGCGTGGGCTCATGGTCTCCGCAGCTTCATCCCGCGCGGCCGCCGCGGCGATACGGGCGCCCCGCCTCTCGAGTTCGGATAACCCCACTTCGACACCTCGGGCATTCGCGCCGGCGCCGGCGAAGGTTCTACGCCGCATCGCCCGTGGTGATGACGACGACCACCCCGAGCTCCGCGGCGACGTGCCGGAGCGTGCGGAGCGTGCCCTGGCGCGTGACCGAGTCGACGGCCCCGGCGGGATCCTCGACGACGAGCCTCGCGGGCCGGACGGCGAGCGCGCGCGCCAGCGCGACCCGGAGCTGCTCGCCGCGGGAGAGCTCGGCCGGGCGCCGGGAGCCGTGCCCGGCGAGCTCGACCGCTCGCAGGACGGCGGCGATCCAGGCGGGGTCGGCCGCGCCGCCGGAAAGGCGAACGGGCAGGGCCACGTTCTCGGCCACGGTGAGCATCGGCAGGAGCTCGAACGCGGTGGAGACGAACGCGTATCGGTGTCGGTGGCGTGTTCGGCGCGCATCGGCAAGGGGGGTGCTCTCCTCCCGACGGACGCTACGGCCGCCGTCTTCCCTGCGCATCGGCCGCAGGGCGGATTCGGAGTCCTCCTCTGGGCTGATCCGGCTCGAGCCGAGGGCTCAGCCGGCGAGCTCGCGCACGCGCGCCACGTCGCGGTGGAGCTGCTCCACGAGCGCCTCGACGCTCTCGAAGCGCAGCTCGTCGCGAAGCCGGTGAGTCAGCTGGAGCCGGATCGGCGAGCCGTAGATGTCGCGGTCGAAGTCCAGCAGATAGGCCTCGATCCGCACCGCGTCGCGGCTGTCGGTGAACGTCGGGTTGTACCCGATGCTGATCGCGGCGGCGTGGTCGGAGCCCGGCAGGTGCGCGCTCCCCGCGTAGATCCCGGTTGCCGGGAGCGGCGTGCGCGGAAGCGGCGACAGGTTGGCCGTCGGAAAGCCCAGGTCGCGGCCGCGCCCGTCGCCGCGCACGACGGCGCCCTCGAGCCACGGCGGCCGTCCGAGCAGCGCCTCGGCCTCCTCCACCGCCCCGCCGGCGAGGAGGGCGCGGATCCGCGACGACGACACCGGCTCCTCGCCGGCCCGAAGCAGCGGCACCACGTCGACGTCGAACCCGAGCCGCGCCCCCTCCTCGGTCAGCGTGCCGGTGGTGCCGCGGGCGCCGTGGCCGTAGCGGAAGTTCTCCCCCACGCTCACGTGGCGGGCATCCAGCGCGTCGTGCAGCACGTGGTCGGCGAAGTCGTCGGCCGAGATCTGCGAGAAGGCGGCGTCGAAGCGGATCACCACCAGCTCGTCGGGGCCCAGCTCCTCGACCAGCGCCGCCTTGCGGGCCAGCGAGGAGAGCTCCGGCGGGGCCAGCTCGGGGCGCAGCACCTCGAGCGGATGCGGATGGAACGTCACCACCGCCGAGCGGATCCCGTGCCGCGAGCCGGCCTCCACGGCCCGGCCGATCACCTTCTGGTGGCCGGTGTGGACGCCGTCGAAGCTCCCGATCGCCACGGCCCGCGGCGCGGGCTCGACGTCGAGCAGGCTCTGGCGGACGATCATCCCAGCACGACCACGGGCCGAAGGGCTTCGTCGCGCGGCTCGCCGATCGCGACGAGGTCGCCGCCGGCCAGGAGCCGCACCGGCCCGGTCTCGCCGTCGAGCTCGAGCGCCCGGCCGTGACGCACGGCCTCGGCCTCCGACGGGGTGAGATCCCGGGCGGGCACGTGCGGGAGCGCGTCGGCCGGAGCCCTGTACCAGGGCCCCTGCGGCTCGTCCAGGACGGCACCGGGCACGGCGGCGTCCGAGACGGCGAACTCGCCGACGGCGGTGCGGCGAAGCTCGAGGCAGTACGCGCCCGCGCCCGTCGCCTCGCCCAGGTCGGCGGCGATCTGGCGGACGTAGGTCCCCTTCGAGCACGCGACCGCGATCCGGGCCCGTTGCGCCTCGTCGTCGAAGCCGCGTACGTCGAGCTGGTCGATCCGGACCGGTCGGGGCGGCGCCGCGACCGCCTCGCCGGCTCGCATGCGGGCGTAGGAGCGGCGGCCGTCGATCTTCACGGCAGAGGCCGTCGGGACCGCCTGGAGGACCTCGCCGGTCAGCCCGGCGGCTGCGGCGGCGACCGCATCGGCGTCGGTCACCGCGCCGGTGGGCTCGATGTCGCCCTCCGGGTCGAGCGTGGTCGACGACGCTCCGAACTGGACGACCGCCTCGTAGCGCTTGTCGAGGCCGGACAGGTAGGTCGCAAGCCGGGTTGCCCTCCCGGCCAGGACGAGCAGCAGGCCGGTCGCGAACGGGTCGAGCGTCCCGGCGTGGCCCAGCTTCGTCCCCAGGGCCGGCCGCAGCGAGCGCAGGACGCCGAACGAGCTCGGCCCGGCGGGCTTGTCGACGAGCACGAGGCCGGTGAGCTGCGCCATCCCGCGGCGTCTAGGCCGCGGGCTCTTCCAGCTGCGCGGCCACCTCGGTCACGATGAAGTCGCGGATGTCGTCGACCGTGCCGGGGTGCGAGAACCCGGCTGCCTGCTTGTGGCCGCCGCCCGCCGACTTGCGGGCGATCTGCGAGACGTCGATCAGGCCCCGCGAGCGCAGCGACACCCGGTTCGGGGTGATCGTCCCGTCGGGCAGCGGCACCTGCTCGCGGATCAGGCCGGCGACCTGGACGCCCTCGACCGCCCGCAGGTGGTCGATCAGGCCCTCCGTGGTGGCCTCGTCGCCCTCGACGAGCGCCAGGTCATCGCGGCTCACGTGCGACACGAGCAGCCGGCCACCGTAGTAGGGCACCGTGTGCTCGATGACGCGCCCGAGGAGCGACAGCTTGCCCAGCTGGGTCGACTCGAAGACGCGCTCGAAGACCTTGTGCACGTCGACGCCCGCCTCGACCAGGCGAGCGGCGAGCCGCAGCGCGTCCGGGCTCGTCGTGCGGTACTGGAACCGCCCGGTGTCGGTCACGAGGCCGACGTAGAGCGCCTCGGCGATCTTCGGCGTGATGTCGATCCCGAGGCCGTCGAAGATGTGCACCAGGATCTCGGCCGTCGACGACGCGTGGCCGTCGATCAGGTTCACGTCGCCGAACCGGCTGTTGTCGTGGTGATGGTCGACGTCGACGACGCAGCCCGCGCTCGTGCGCAGGGCTTCGTGGAGCTCTCCCAGGCGGCGCTCGTTCCCGCAGTCGAGCACGAGCAGCGTCCACCCCTCGACGTCCGCAGGATCGATGTCGCGCTCCAGGCCGTCGACGTTCAGGAAGCTGACCTCGTGCGGGATCGCCGACGCCGGCTCGAGGTACATGCGCACCTCTTTCCCGAGCTGGCGCAGGCCCGCGGCCGCGGCGGTCATCGACCCGATCGCGTCGCCGTCGGGGTTCTCGTGCGTCGAGATCAGCACGCGGTCAGCCGCAGCGAGGGCTGCGACCGCGGCGTGCACGTCGCTGTCAGGCGTGATCTCGGTCATTCGGGGTCGGAGTCGTCGGACGGGCGGTCCTGGGCAAGGAGCTCGTTCAGCCGCATCGCCCGGTCGACGGTCTCATCATAGTGGAAGGAAAGCTGCGGAGTGCGCTTCAGGTGAAGCTCCCGTGCAACACGACCTTGCAGGACTCCGTGGGCGCGGTCAAGGGCTTTGAGGCTCGATGTTCGCCGCTTCTTCGAGCCCAGCACGCTGATGTAGACCTCGGCGTGGCCGAGGTCCGGCGAGGCCCTGACAGCCGTCACGGTGACGAACCCGAGGCCGGGGTCGCCCAGGCTCTCGACGCCGTCGGCCAGGACGTGCCGCAGCGCCTCGTTCACCTTGCGCATGCGCTCGCTCACAGGTCGTCCTCCGGGCACATCACGGTGCGGGTGCAGGCCACGAGCTCGTACTCCTGGGCCGAGAGGTAGCGCTCGGCCTCCTCGAGCGCCTGCCGGGCGGCGGAGTGCTCGCGCCGCACGACGGCCATCGTGAGCCGGGAGCGCTGCCACAGGTCGTGCAGGTCGACCTCGGCGACCGACGCGCCGAAGCGGCGCTCGAGCTGCGCCTTCGTGTGCAGCAGATGGCGGCGCTTGCCCTTGAGGGACGACCCGTCGGGCATGTGCAGGTCGAACGTGAGGATGCCCACGTACCCCGACGGCATGGACAAACCGTAGCGCGTGCGCCATCGTGAGAGGTATGCAGATCGGGCCCGCATCCTCCTCGGCGCTCGCCGGGATCCTGGCCGCCCAGCGCCGCCTGGACGAGGACGCCGACCGCATCGCGCAGGACCCGTTCGACGTCGACGCGCTCGTGGAATCGACCTGGCAGCCGCTCGCCGTGCGGGCCAACGCCCAGGTGCTCCGGGCCGCCGACGAGTCGAGCGGCGCGCTCTTCGACGCGCTCGCGTAGAGCGCCGCCGCCCGCCTACCAGGTCCAGGGATACTGCTCCGCTGGAGCGGGCCGGGCGGCTCGGCCGCGGACGGTTCGCCGCCGAGCGGGGGCGACGCCCCACCCGGCCGGCTCACGCGGTGCGGGCGACCTCGCGGACGGCGTACACCTCGAGCACGTCGCCCTCTTTCACGTCGTTGAAGTTCTCGAGGGTGAGGCCGCACTCGAAGCCCTGCGCCACCTCGCGGGCGTCGTCCTGGAACCGCTTCAACGTGTCGATGCGGCCGTCGTAGACGATCGTGCCGTCGCGGACGAGCCGCACCTGCGCGCCGCGCTGGATCGCGCCCTGGGTGACCATGCACCCGGCGATCGTGCCGACGCGCGAGGCGCGGAAGGTCTGGCGCACCTCCGCCTCGCCCAGCACCTCCTCGACCTGCTCGGGCGCGAGCATGCCGAGCAGTGCCTGCTGGATGTCCTCGGTCAGCTGGTAGATCACGCGGTAGGTGCGGATGTCGACGCCCTCGCGGTCGGCCAGCGCCTTCGCCTCGGCGTTCGGGCGCACGTTGAACCCGACGACGATCGCCTGCGAGGCGGCGGCCAGCATGATGTCGGAGGCGACGATGCCGCCGACGCCGGAGTGGATCACCCGGACGACGACCTCGTCGTGCTGGATCTTCGCGATCTCGTCGACGGCCGCCTCGACAGAGCCCTGGACGTCGGCCTTGATGATGAGCGCCAGCTCGCCCATGCCGCCCTCCTGCATCTGCGAGAAGAGGTCCTCGAGGCTGACGGAGGCGGTGCGCCGAGCGAGCTGCTCGGCCCGCACGCGCTGGGCCCGCTGCTGGGCGGTCTGGCGGGCCACGCGCTCGTTGTCGACCTCGCGGGCCAGCTCGCCGGCGGGCGGCGGGCGGTCGAAGCCGAGGATCTCGACCGGAACGCCCGGCTTCGCCTCGCGCACGCGCTTACCCTTGTAGTCGTTCAGCGCCTTCACCTTGCCCCAGGCGTCGCCCGCGACGATGGCGTCGCCGACGTTCAGCGTGCCGCGCTGCACGAGCATCGTCGCCACCGGCCCGCGGCCGACGTCGAGCCGCGACTCGATGATGACACCCGACGCCTCGGCGTCCGGGTTGGCCTTGAGCTCGAGCACGTCGGCTTGCAGCAGGATCGACTTCAGGAGGCCGTCGAGGTTCTGCTTCGCCTTGGCGGAGACGTCCTCGAAGATCGTCTCGCCGCCCCACTCCTCGGGCTGGAGGCCGTGGTTCACGAGCTCGGTGCGGACGCGGTCGGGGTTGGCATCCGGACGGTCGATCTTGTTGACGGCGACCACGATCGGCACGTGGGCGGCCTTGGCGTGGTCGATCGCCTCGATCGTCTGCGGCATGACGCCGTCGTCGGCGGCCACGACGAGCACGGCGACGTCGGTCACCTTGGCGCCGCGGGCGCGCATCGCGGTGAAGGCCTCGTGGCCCGGCGTGTCGAGGAACGTGACCTTGCGGCCGTCCGGCACGTCGACCTGATAGGCGCCGATGTGCTGGGTGATGCCGCCGGCCTCGGTGTCGACGACTGCCGACTCGCGGATCGCGTCCAGCAGGGTCGTCTTGCCGTGGTCGACGTGGCCCATGATCGTGACGACCGGCGGGCGGGCCTGGAGCGTCTCCGGCGCGTCCTCGAACGTGACCTCCTCGGCCTCCTCATCGGCGGCGTGGCGGATCTCGATCTCCCGCTCCAGCGCGGTGCCGATCAGCTCGACCGCCTCGTCGCTCAGCGACTGGGTGATCTGCACCATGTCACCGGCCTCCATCATCAGCGTGATGATCTTGGCGGGCGAGACGCCGAGCTTCTCGGCCAGGTCCTTGACGGTGATCCCGGACGGGACCTTGACGGGCCCGGTCGGTACCTCCGGCTCGCGACGCTGCTCCTGGCGGGGGGCGCCCCGCTCGCGGCGCTGGCCGGGACGCCGGCCGGCCTGTGCGTCGATCACGACACGGCGGCGCCCGCGCGGCGATGCCCCGCGCTGCGGGCGGGCGTGGCGACCCGGCTGGCCGGGCCCCTGCTGGGGCGGCGCTGCCGCCTTGTCGCCGTAGACGCGCCGGGCCTCGTCGTCGTCGACGACGTCGGGCACCTTCGAGTCGGCGGCAGCAGGCTCCGCCGGCGCCGGTGCGTCCTCGGCGGGCTTGGGCTGCTCCTGTTCGACGGTCTTCTTCGCCACGACGTCAATCCTTCCCCGCGGCCTCGGGCCGCTCCATGCTCACCTGCTCCGCCAGGTCGGCGGGCAGCGTGAGCGCACATTTTAGCCTTCTGGCGAGCGCGTCCCGCCTCCTGGCGTCCCGGGCGCAGGCCGCGCTCGGGCAGAGGTAGACGCCCCGTCCTCCCCGGCGCCTGTCGCGATCCACGATCAGCGCGCCGTTTGCCGCACACAGACGGACCAGCGAGGACTGCGGCCCCCGCCGGCCGCAACCGGCGCACTGGCGGACGGGCTGGGGGCCGGCTACCGGGCGGCCTCCTCCGCGGTCGCCAGCTCCCGGTGGGCCGGGACGCCGCAGTAGCGGCTGCCGTCGAGGGCCTGGTTCGGGCATCGCTTGCCGGAGGAGGTCACCGCGACGCAGCGGCCGGGGAACTCGTCCTCGGCCTCGGTGGCGACGCCGGTGTAGGTCTGCTCGGCCTCCTCGGCGTAGTACTCGGTCTCGGACACGATGTCGATCCGCCAGCCCGTGAGCCGGTGGGCAAGGCGGGCGTTCAGGCCCTCCTTGCCGATCGCCAGCGACAGCTCGCCGTCGGGCACGACCACGGTCGCCTGGCGGTGCTCGTCGTCGACGTAGACCTCGCGCACCTTCGCCGGGGCGAGCGCCTTGGCGACGAACCGCGCCGGCTCGTCGTTCCACGGGATGATGTCGATCCGCTCGCCGCGGAGCTCCGACACGACCATGCGGACACGCGAGCCTCGCGGGCCGACGCAGGCGCCGACCGGGTCGACGCCCTGGGTCTTGGACTCGACCGCGATCTTGGCGCGGTAGCCGGGCTCGCGGGCGACGGCGCGGATCTCGACCAGGCCGTCGGCGATCTCGGGCACCTCGAGCTCGAAGAGCTGCCGGATCAGCTCGTCGGAGCGGCGTGAGAGCACGACCTGCGGGCCCTTGCCCTCGGCGCGCACCTCGATGATGACCGCCTTGATGCGGCTCCCCTGCTCGTAGCGCTCGCCGGGCACCTTCTCGGAGCCGGGCAGGATGGCCTCCATCCGGCCCAGGTCCACGAAGGCGTAGCGGTGGTCGTCCTGCTGGACGATCCCGGTCACGATCTCGCCGACGCGGTCGGCGTACTCGTCGTACATCATCGAGCGCTCGGCCTCGTTGATGCGCTGGCGCAGCACCTGCTTGGCCGTCTGGCCGGCGATGCGGCTGAAGTTCTCGGGGGTGACATCGACCAGCGTGTCGTCCGCGAACCAGTCCCACTCGATCTCGGGCTCCGGCTCGGGCTCCTCGTCGGTCGCCTGCTCGTCGGCGGCCGAGACCACGTCGGCGTCGTCCTGCGGCGCCTCCGCAAGCACCTGATGGTGCGGATGGGCCTCGAGGTATGCCTCCCAGGCCTGCGGCGTCACCGACCAGGCGGTGAAGTCGAGGGTCTCGCGGTCGAGGTCGACCCGCACCGGATGGCGCGCGTCGGGCATCTTGCGGTACGCGGCGAGCAGCGCGTCCTCGATGGCCGCGAGCAGCGTGCCGGGCTCGATGCCCTTCTCCTTCTCGACGAGCCGCACGCCCTCCAGGATCTCCTTGCTCACGGCGTTCCTCCTGCTGGGTCGTGGACCACATGGCCGCGCCGGATGTCGGCGTAGCGGATCCGCACGGGGCGGCCGTCCTGATCGATCTCGATGCCCTCGTCGTCGGCGGCGCGGAGGCCGCCGTCGAACCGGCGTCGGCCCTCGATAGGGGCGTCGGTGCGCACGGCGACGCGCGCGCCGACGGCCCGGCGGTAGTGCTCGGGCTTGACGAGCGGCCGGTCGAGCCCGGGTGAGGAGACCTCGAGCGCATAGCGCTCCCGAAGCGGCGAGAGCTCGCGGCTCACCCGCTCGCAGAGGTCGAGGTCGACGCCCCCCGGCCGGTCGATGACGACGCGCAGCTGGTTCGGCGAAGTGCGCTCCGCGAGCACGACCTCGACGTCCGGCACACGCGTTGCCAGAGTCGACTCGATCTCATGCTGAAGCGGTGTTGTGTGGTTCATCGGAGGCGAAAAAAGAGGCGGGTTCGCACCCACCTCGACGACCAGCCATAGACGTCTCGCTACGCCGGGAAGTCTAGCAGCGGTTGCCGCATGGTGAGAAACTGCGAGGCCGTGCGAGCGCTCGTTCAGCGGGTCTCACAGGCCTCGGTCGAGGTGGCCGGCGACCGCGTGTCGGAGATCGGCCCGGGCCTGCTGGTGCTGGTCGCGGCGGGGCCCGGCGACGGCGCCGTAGAGGCCGCGTGGATGGCCGGCAAGATCGCCCGCCTGCGCATCCTCCCCGACGACGAGGGGCGCATGAACCGGTCGGTGCTCGACACGGGCGGCGAGGTGCTGGCGGTCTCGCAGTTCACGCTCTACGGGGACGCCTCGCGCGGGAACCGGCCGGGCTTCACCGCCGCCGCGTCGCCGGAGGAGGCCGAGGTGCTCGTGGACCGGTTCGCGGACGAGCTGCGCGAGCTCGGCGTGCCCGTCAGGCAGGGCGTCTTCGGCGCGCACATGCACGTCGCGCTCGTGAACGACGGGCCGGTGACGATCTGGCTCGAGACTCCGTAGCTCGGACTACGCGGCGGCGGGCACCCCGACGACCGGGCACGAAGCCGCGCCGAGCAGGCGGCGTGAAAAATTGGTGCCTGGCACCGATTTTTCACGCCTGCTGGAGCGAGGCGAGCGCGTCCTGGTAGTAGGTGACCTCGGGTCTGAGCCAGGCGGCCATCTTGTAGTGGCCGGCGGCCTTCTTGGGCTCGCCCATCCGCACGAGGCAGCGGCCGAGGCAGTAGTGGGCGTAGTGGTTCGCCGGGGCGGAGTCGAGGATGTGCTCGAACTCCGCGGCCGCCTCGGCGTACCGGTGCAGCCGCAGGTAGGCGACGCCGAGCGCCTCGCGGATCGACGCCTTGTCGGGCTCGCGCCGCTTGGCCTTCTCCAGCGACACGGTGGCCTGGGCGTTGTCGCCGGCCTCCATGTGGGCCCGCCCGCGCTGGAACAGGGAGTAGGTGTCCTCGCCCTCCATGATCGAATCATCGGCCCTCAGCCACCGGCGATGAGCCGAGACCCGTTCATTCCCGCCGGGCGGCCGCGGAGAGCACCGACCGCAGGCGCACCGCGCCCGCGGCCCGTTCGCTGCGGGTGAGGCGCTGGCGGACGCCGCGCTTCACCCCGCGCAGCTCGCGGCGCATCTCGGCCTCGGCGGCGCGTGCGCGCCCCATCGGCGCGTAGCGGGCCCGGCTCGCGGCCCGGGCGAAGGCCGTCGTCGGCACACCGAAGGTGTGCTCGACCTGGCCGGCCAGGTCCTCGAATGTGTAGGCGGGCTGCACGGCCATGCCCTGGTCGCCGACGAACGTCGCCAGGTCGTGGTAGGCGGCCGCCGCCCGCGCCCGCGGCCCGCGCCGCACGTAGCGCCACCGCGCGGCGATCGCCTTGAAGGCCAGGACGCAGACCAGGACGACGACGAGTGCCGAGAAGAGCCACGGCAGGAACCGGCCGCTGCTCGATCCCGAGCCCAGCCCGGTGAGCGGCGCACGCACGCCGCCGTGGCCGTGCTCGCCGGCCTGCTTGCCGAGCGGGTCGAGCTTGCCGTTGGCGGGTGACACCCCTCCCGCGCGGATCTGGGCCGCGTCGAGGTACAGCTTCTTGGTGTACGCATCGAGCGTGTTCACGCCGCCGCCGGTGGCGATGTTGCGGAAGGACGGCGACGACGAGGAGTAGCCCTCGGTGATGCTGCGGGTCGGCGTCGGCTCGAACGGCATCCACCCGTACCCGGGGAAGAAGACCTCGACCCAGGCGTGGGCGTTCCGGTCGACCACGGTGTACGGGCCGCCGGCCTTCGTCGGCGGCCGCCCCGTCGTGAAGCCGACCGCGACCCGCGCCGGGATCCCGTGCAGCCGAAGCACGAGCGCCATCGCGCCCGAGAACATCTGGCAGTACCCATGGTGCGAGCGGACCATGAAGTCCACGAGCGGCGGGACGCCCTTCTTCTGCTTGGGCGTCAGGTCGTACGTGAAGGGCGACGAGCGCAGGTAGTGCTCGAGCAGGAACGCCGCGGCGAACGGCGTCTTGGCCTCGTCGGCCTTCGACGCCCGCCACACCGCATTGGACGCGCGCTGATACGCCTCCGGCACCGGCGCGCCGGCGGGCGGCGTGTTCGAGCCGAACGGCCGGATCAGCGTGTCGCCGGCCGTGATCCCGGCCGCGACCACGTTCGGGTATCCGGTGCCGGCCGAGGCGAGGTCGGTCGGCGAGGGGCTCGGCGTGTACGCGGTCTCCTTGTAGGTATCGCCGCGCTTGGGGGGCGTGGTCGTATGCACCGTCCCGTCGAGGCCGATGAACGAGCGGACGTCCGACGGCAGGTCCCAGCTGAGCGGCTGGCCGGTGCCGATGAGGTGGGGATCGTCCAGCGCGTCCACCTTCACCGTGATCGCCGTCGTGTCGTTCTGATTGGCCGTGAGCGTGTTCGGGGGCAGGAACGCGTCCGGCACGATGTAGGAGCCGCCGACCTGGTTGGTCAGCGGGATCGACTGGTCGGCCTCCGTCCAGTGATCGTCGTTGAAGACGGTCAGCACCGCCGCCTTCCAGTAGAGCGGCACGCCGGAGGTGACCTCCATCACGACCGTGCGCTTCTTGGGCCAGTGAAGCGGCTTGTACGTCTGGTCCCAGACGTACTGGACGTTCACGCGCGGCACGGGCTTCGCGAGCGGGTTCCAGCGCTGCCAGCCCAGGAAGGCGTCCTTGCTCACGCCGGGCGCGCCGCCCACGACGAGGCCCGCCAGCACCGCGGCGACGCCGAGGAAGATGGCCTGCGGCACGGCGCCCGAGCGCTCCCGCCGCTCGCCCGTCAGGAAGAGCGCCGCGAGCGCCAGCGCGAGGAAGATCGCGGCCCGCATCGTCCCGCCCGAGAGGTCGAGCACCGTGCTCGGCATCGCGAAGAGCAGGAACCCGATCGCGACGGCCGCGAGCGCCCAGCCGCGGCAGAGGAGCGTCCACGCCAGCAGCACCGCCAGCGCGAAGAACGCGAGCTTCAGGTCGTGGTCGACGGCCACGAACCGGCCCGCGTCGAACGGCGTGTGGGCGGTGAACCAGCCGTGCGCGCCGTCGTTCAGGACGTTGGCCACCGCGCGCGGGTAGATGCCGTGCTGCGAGCGCCACGGCCACAGGCCGGTGACGAGGCCGATCGCCGCCACCGCCGAGGCCGGCAGGACGACGAGCCAGGCGAGCCGTGGGCGGCCCAGCCACGAGACGGCGGCCGGGAGGACGGCGAGCGCGGTGAGCGCCAGGATCCACGACGGCCCGACCGCCGGCCGCTCCATCTGGGCCCAGTGCACGCCGCCGTAGAGCACCATGGCCACGGCCAGGATCAGGAGCGCGACCCGCCGCTCACGCATTCGCCACCACCAGCCGCAGCGTGGGTGCCGAGAGCGAGTGGCCGACGTCGTCCCCCTGCCGGATCCGGGCCATCGGGATCCCCGACCGGGTGAGGCGCAGGGCGGCCGCGTCCTGCGCGGTGTCCGACGTATTGCCGGCGAAATCGGGTGCATCGACCCACACGACGGCGATGTCGCGCTGGGCCGAGCGGAGCGACAGCAGGCGCTCGGCGAGCCCGGCCGACATGGCGGCGGTGACAACGAACACGCGGGCCGCGTCGATCCGGGCTGCGGCGTGGGCGTTCTCCCCCAGGGCCGCCGCGAGCGAGCGCGGGGCGTCCGGCTGGGCGCCCGCCAAGGCCCCGAGCGCGGTCGCCCAGTGGCCGCCGGCGTCGCCGACGCGGATGCGCGTGTGCGAGGCGCCGTGGATCACGAGCGCGCTGCGCTGGCCCGATTCGACCAGGCGGTGGAGGAGCGATGCGGCAGCGCGCACCTGGTAGTCGAATGTCGACTCCGGCTGCTCGCCGGCCACCGCACGGGCGTCGCCGTCCAGGAGCACCGACGCCTCGTCGCGAGGCGTGTCCTGGAGCTCCTTCACCATCAGCTTTCGCCGCTTGGCGGTCGAGCGCCAGTGCACGCGGCGCAGGCTCTCGCCGCGCTGGTGGTCGCGGATCGAGTGCAGGTCGTACCCGGCGGTGCGATGCAGGAGCGCGCGGCCCTGCTCGCCCGACATCCCGCCGGCATCCGTGAAGAGCCCCTCGAGCGGGTACACGCGCGGGTAGACGATGACCTCGTCGGAGCGATCGAGCGGGATCCGGGCCTCCGCGAGACCGAAGCCGTCGTCAATCACGAGCTTGGCGTCGCCGAGCCGGTAGCGGCCGCGCAGCGCCGAGGCGACCTCGTACCGGCCGCGCAGGACGCGGCCGGCGCGGACCACCGGGGCGGCAACCGGCCGTTCGCCGACGCAGTCGACGACGACCGCGCGGCCCGGCATCGGCCCGCCGTCGGCGGTCACCTCGAGGCCGACCGCGAACGACTGGCCCTCGACGAGCTCCAGGTGCCCGGTCCGGCGGCGGAGCCGCATCGGGCGATCGAGCAGGCGCACCCACGCCCAGGCCGCCGCCGGCGCGAGCGCGAGGCCCATGGCGACCGGGAACATCACCGCGGTCCCGAACCCCCAGGCCGCGATGTAGAGGCCGAGGGCCAGGATCAGCACCCGGCGGCCGCGCTGGGTCATACGGGGACTCGCGTCCGCTCGACGGCCTCGCGGATCGAGTCCGCCGCGTCGATGCCCGCCGTCCGGGCCTCCGGGGCCAGGATGACCCGGTGGGTGAGGACGTCGGTCGCGACGTCCTTCACATCGGACGGGACGACGTAGTCGCGGCCGCGGATCACCGCGTGCGCCTTTGCCACCCGCAGAAGCGCGATCCCGGCCCGCGGGCTGGCTCCGAGCGCAAGCCGCGTGTCGGTGCGGGTGTGGTTCAGGATCTCGACCACGTAGCGGTGGAGCGTGTCCTCGACGAAGACCTTCTTGACCGCCGCGATCGCCGCCTCGATCTCGGTGGCGGTGGACACCGGCTCGAGGTCCTCGAGCGGCTCGGTCGCCGCGTGCTCGGCCAGCATCTTCGACTCCGCCTCGACCCCCGGGTAGCCCAGTGCAAGGAGCATCGTGAAGCGATCGAGCTGGGCCTCCGGCAGCGGGAACGTGCCCTCGTACTCGATCGGGTTCTGGGTCGCGATCACGGTGAACGGCCGCGCCAGCATGTGGGTCGTCCCGTCGACCGTGACCTGCACCTCCTGCATGCACTCGAGGAGCGCCGACTGGGTCTTCGGGGACGCCCGGTTGATCTCGTCGACGAGCACGATGTTGGCGAAGACCGGCCCGGGCTTGAACTCGAACTCGTTGCCCTGGAGGTTGAACACCGAGACGCCGGTGATGTCAGAGGGCAGGAGGTCGGGGGTCGCCTGCACGCGCGCGAACTCGCAGTCCAGCGAGCGGGCGATCGACTTGGCGAGCATCGTCTTTCCGACGCCCGGGAAGTCCTCGAGGATCACGTGCCCCTCGCAGAGGACGGCGATCACGCATCGCTCGATCAGGGTGCGGGGGGCGTGGATGACACGGGAGACGTTCTGGATCACCCGTCCGGCGACATCCGCCGCAGCGGCGATGTCCTCCGGGAGGGGGGACTCTGGCTGGCGCTGGGCTTCCACCTGGCGGATCCTCTCTGGTTGTGGTGGCTCGTTCATGCCCGGACGGCGTCGGCAGCCGTACGTGCAGGAAGCGAGACGGCGTCCCAGATCGCGGCGGCGCATGCGCGCTTGCTGCGACGGGAGACGCCGATCTCTCGGTCAGACGTCACGAGCGTCAATTCGTTGTGGTCCGAGTCGAACCCGATATCCCGGCGGCTGATGTCGTTCATCACGATCATGTCTGCGCCCTTGCGCTCGAGCTTCCGCCGGGCGCGATCGGCGCCGCCCTCGCCGTGCTCGGCCGCAAACCCGATCAGGACCTGCCCGGGCCTGCGCGCCGTTCCCAGCCCCGCGAGGATATCCGGGGTCGGCTCGAGGGTGACGTGCCACACGTCACCGGACTTCGTGCGCTTGCCGGCGGCGGCATCGGCCGGGCGGTAGTCGGAGACGGCCGCCGCCATCACGATCACGTCCGCCCCGGCCGCGGCGGCGAGCGTGGCCCGCTCGAGCTCCGCGGCGGTCTCGACCGTCACGACCCGCATCGGCGCGGTCGGGCGGGCAGTGGCCGCCGCAAGGACGAGGGTGACGTCCGCCCCGCGCCGGGCCGCCTCGTCGGCGACCGCCGCGCCCATCCTCCCGGACGAGCGGTTCCCGACGTAGCGCACCGCGTCGAGCGGCTCGCGAGTGCCGCCCGCGGTGACGAGCACCCGCAGGCCGGCCATCGACCGGCCGGCCGCGAGACGGGCCGCGACCGTCGCGGCGATCTCGTCCGGCTCGGCCATCCGGCCGACGCCGAGCTCTCCCTCGGCGGTCTCACCCGTCCCCGGGCCGACCAGCTCGACGCCGCGGGCCTCGAGCAGCCCGACGTTCGCCCGGGTGGCGTCGGCCTCCCACATGCGCGGGTTCATCGCGGGAGCGGCGACCACCGGGCCCGTGAACGCGAGTGCCGTCGCGGTGAGGACGTTCGCCGCCTCGCCGTGGACGACCCGGGCCATCGTGGTCGCGGTCAGCGGCGCGATGCACAGGAGCTCGGCGGCCTTGGAGGCGTCGAGGTGCGGGAAGACGTCGTCGCCGCCGTCGGTCAGGACGGCTCGCCGGGAGAGCGCGGCGAAGGTGGTCGGCCCGACGAACCTGCGTGAGTCGGGGGTCTGCACGACCTGCACCTCGTGCCCGTCTTTCACGAGCAGCCGGACGAGCTCGCAGCTCTTGTACGCCGCGATCCCGCCGCACACCCCCACCAGGATCATGAACGTAGTGTGGCAGGGAACGGCGCCCGGCTCAATGCCCGTGCCTGGAGAAGGCCTTCGCCCGGCTTCAACGCAAGCCCGCCCATGGGGCCTGAACCTGTCGTTGCGTCGCGACGCGACGCAACCGGCCCGCAGGGCCGGCCCCGAGATGGAGTGCGTCTGGCCCTGCGTCTCCCTCGCCGACGTCGAGTTCTTCGTCGGCTACGCATCGAAACCGCGGCGACTTCGAAACGGACTCTGATGCGGGGTCTGACCCCACCGTCCCGGCAGTTACACGGACCATCCAGTCGTGGCTCCGGCGTGAGACCGCGCTCTTCGCCGGAGCGTCCCGAACACTTCGCCAGCCACGAGGAGGGGGCCCACGGGGGAACCATGGGTTCCCCCGTGTTAGAAGTCGATGACGGCCGCGTCGCCGACCGGGCGGTAGCCGACCGCCCGGTAGATCGAGTTCGAGGTCGGGTTCGCGAGGTCGGTGAAGAGCGCGCAGCGGCGGATGCCGCGACTCAGGAGCTCCGAGGTCCAGGCGGCCACGAGCGAGGTGGCGTAGCCGCGGCGCCGGTGGTCGGGCGGCGTGTAGACGGGACCGACGCGCGCGATGCCCGGCGAGGACTCTGTCCCCCCGGCGAGCGCGACCGGCGTGCCGTCCACCTCCCAGAGCACGATCCCGGGGTCGGCGCCCATCCGGTTGACGATCGACCGGACGACCTCCTCCGAGCCTTCGCTGCGGGCCAACCCTGTCTCCACGGCGAACGCATGCCCCCACTCGGCCAGGAGCGGTCGGTCAGAATCGAGGGCGGCTCGCATCCGGCCCGGCGCCTCGGGCACCGGCACGACGGCATCGGTGGCGTACATGCGCATCGACATCTCCACGCGGGTCGACCCACCAGTCACCTCCGTCCAGCGCTCGGCGAAGTCGTCGACCTCGGGCACGAACCCGCTCGCCCCGGGCACCCGAACACCGTCCGCACGGATCGTCGCGACCAGCTCATCGAACCCCGCCGCGCTGCCCATCACGAGAAGCCGAAACGGCGGCGTCATGAGCGCGCACGCCACGACCGCGCCCGCGTCCTCCACGAGCCACAGGTGATGCTCGGCGTAGCGGCCGGGATCGCGCTCAATCGTCGCGAGCACGCCGAGCGGGACCGAATGGCGCAACTCGTCCCGTACGAGGAGCGGCTCCACCTGCTCGCGGAAGTCGCGGACGTCGTCGACCCGGGTGCCGCGCATGCGGCCCTCCGCGGCTACTTCTTGAGCGACGCCTTGGACGGCGACGTCACCTTGAGCTGCCCGGCGGCGATCTCCTCGAGCGCCATCGTCAGGAAGTTCTTCGAACGAGACTCGACGAGCGGCGGGGCGAAGCTCTCGAAGCTGCCCTCGCCGAGCTGTCCGTGGTAGTCGTTGATCTGGCGAGTGCGCCGCGCCGCGGCGATCACCAGTGCGTACTTGCTCGGCACCTTGGCGAGCAGGTCGTCGATCTTGGGGTAGATCATGCGTGCTCCTCGTCGTCGTTCGCCGAGCCCACCAGGGCCGCCAGCTCGGCGGCCGCGCGCTCGGCGGCGTCGTTCACGATCACATGGTCGAACTCGGGCTGGGCTTCCATCTCCCGGCGGGCGATCTCCAGCCGGCTCTCGATCTCCTCGTCTGTGTCTGTGCCACGGCCCCGCAGGCGGGCCTCCAGGTCGGCGACCGCCGGCGGGGCGATGAACACCAGCTCCGCCTCCGGCATCTGCCGCTTGACCGCGCGCGCTCCGACCACCTCGATCTCGAGCACCACGTCTCGGCCGGCCCGGAGTCGCCGCTCGACCTCGCTGCGAAGCGTGCCGTAGCGATTACCTGCGTAGCGTACATGCTCGAGGAAGTCACCCTCCCGGACGCGCCGCTCGAACTCGGGCCCGGAGAGGAAGTGGTACTCGCGACCGTCGGCCTCGTCGGGCCGGCGCAGTCTGGTCGTCGCGGAGGTCGCGAGCTCGAGCTCGGGCACGCGTCGCAGCGTCTCGGCGATCACGGTGCCCTTCCCCACGCCGCTGGGGCCGGACACGACGAAGAGCCGGCCCGTCACGGCCGGCGCCTCCCGATGCCGGTCAGGCGCGGAACAGGTCGAGCAGCTCGCCGCGCTGACGGTCGGAGAGTCCGCCGACGGTCTTCGACTGGCTGATGCGGCACTGCGTCAGAAGGCGGGTCGACTTGACCCTGCCCAGCCTCGGCACCGCCATCAGAACGTCGTACACCTTCGCCGTGAGAACCTCTTCGGGCGGCTCCGCGATGACGTCGTGGATGCGCACCCGCCCCGCCTTCAGATCCCGCTTCAGCTGTGCCCGCCTGACCCTGATCTGGTTCGCCCGATTGAGTGCGTCCATCCGCTGATCGAGCGATCGGGATGGGGTGTGGGACAGGATGGTCGGCGTCATCGTAGGGGGCGATTATACCCATGGCCGAGACGTCTGCAACCGGAAAAGAACGGCCTGAATAGGCCGAATTCGGCCGCCTGAGGGTCAAGCTCGACTTGAGGTTGAGGTGGGCGGGTGGGCCGCCGCCACGAGCTCCTCGGGCCCGCTCGCGCCCCGCCGCTCGAGCTCGTCCGCGAGCTCCAGCGCCGCGCGCTCGACGACAACCGGATCGCGGAAGAGCGCCGTGCCGATCCCGACGAGCGTCGCCCCCGCGGCCAGGAATTCACTGGCATCTGCACCGCTCGAAACCCCGCCCATGCCGACGATCGGAAGGCCGGTGGCGGCGTACGCGTGGAAGACCGCGTGGAGCGCCACAGGCTTCACCGCCGGGCCGGACAGCCCGCCCCCGCCGCCGCCCAGGAGAGGGCGGAGCGTGACCCGGTCGATCGCGATCCCGCGGAGCGTGTTGATGATGACGAGGCCGTCCGCTCCGCCCTCCGCGGCGGCGGTGGCGATGGCCTCGATCTCGGTCACGCTGGGCGACAGCTTGGCCAGGACGGGCACGTCCGCCTCCGCGCGACAGCGCTCGACGAGGGCGCGCGTCTCGCGCGGGTCGGTGCCGATCGAGATGCAGCCCGACTCGACGTTCGGGCACGACACGTTGAGCTCGATCGCGACGACGGCCGGGTGGGCGCCGATCCGCGCCACGGCGGTCGCGTACTCGCCCGGCGACCAGCCGCCGACGCTGGCGACGATCGGGACTCCCAGCTCCGCGAGCCGGGGCAGGTCGTCGTCACAGAAGCGGTCGAGGCCGGGGTTGGCGAGGCCGATCGAGTTCACCATCCCAGCCGGCGTCTCGGCGATCCGTGGCGGCGGGTTCCCCTCCCGCGGGTGCAGCGTGACGGTCTTCGTGACGAAGGCCGAGACGCCGAGCGTCCCGGAGACGAGCGCGTCGAGCGTCCCCGATCCGTTGACGAACGGCGTCGGCAGCCGCAGGCCGCAGAAGGTCGTCTCAAGCGACGGCACGGCTCGCCTCCACCACCGGCCCCTCGACGCACAGGCGCTTCCAGCGACCGTCGAGCTTGACCGCGCACCCGTGGCAGGCGCCGAACCCACAGGCCATCGCGGCCTCCATCGCGAGCTGGCAGGCGACGCCGTGCTCTGCGGCGAGCGCGGCGACCGCGCCCAGCATCGCGTCCGGTCCGCACGCGTACACCGTGCCCTCGAAGCCGGGCAGGAGCCGGGCCAGCGGCTCGGTCACGAGCTCGGGCTCGACCACGACCGTGGCCTGCGGATGGACGAGGCCGGCGCAGACGGCGTGCGCCTCGCTTCGGAACCCGAGCAGGACGCGGGCATCCGGCAGGATGCGGACGAGCCAGGGCAGGATCGCGGCGCCGATCCCGCCTCCGACGAGGAGCGCCGGGCCGGGCGCGAGCTCGAAGCCGTGCCCGAGCGGGCCGAGCAGGTCGACGGCTGCGGCCGCCGCGAGCGCCTGCGTGCCCGGGCCGCGGATGTCGAGCAGGAACGCCAGCTCGTCGCTCGTCGGCCCACGCCGCCGAGATCGGGCGCGGCAGGTAGGCGTCCGCCGGCGCCGGGTCGGCCCGCAGCATGAAGAACTGCCCGGGGACACCCGCCTCGGCCCCGTCGCGGGTCAGCCGCAGGAGGGTGTAGGCGCCGCAGGCCTCGACGGCCCGGACCCTCAGGCTACGCGACGGCGGGGGCATCCTCGATGGCCTCCACACCGTGCAGATCCTGCAGCGCGACCGGCTCGGTGTCGCGCGCCTGCGCGATCGACTGGACTGCCGCCGACGCGCCGGCGATGGTGGTGATGCAGGGGATGCCGTGCGCGATCGCCGCGGCCCGGATCTCGTAGCCGTCCGTGCGCGCGCCGCGGCCGGCGGGCGTGTTGATCACGAGCTGGACGCCCGAGGCGCGGATCAGGTCGACGACGTTCGGCGAGCCCTCGGTCACCTTGTGGACGGTCGAGACGGGGATGCCGATCCGCGAGATCGCCCGGGCCGTGCCGGCCGTCGCGACGAGCTCGAACCCGAGCGACTGGAGGAGCGCCGCCAGCATCGGCACGGCCGGCTTGTCGCGGTCGCACACCGAGAGGAAGACGGTGCCTTCCGCCGGGAGCGGGCGGCCGGCGGCGCGCTCGGCCTTGGCGAACGCGGTTGGCAGGTCGGGGCCGATCCCCATCACCTCGCCGGTCGAGCGCATCTCCGGCCCGAGCGTGGGGTCGGCGCCGGCGAAGCGCTGGAACGGCAGCACGGCGGCCTTGACCGACACGTGGCCCGTGGCGGGCTCCGGCAGGTCGACCGGCAGCCCGAGGGCCGCCCGGCACGCGCCGTCGACCAGGTCGCGGCCCGTCGCCTTGCAGACGAACGGCACCGTCCGCGACGCCCGCGGGTTGGCCTCGAGCACGTAGATCTCGTCGCCGCGCACCGCGAACTGGACGTTCAAGAGGCCGCGCACGCCGAGGGCCTCGGCGAGCGACGCGGTCTGGCGGCAGATCTCGGCCTCGACGCGCTCGCCCAGCGACATCGTCGGGATGACGCAGGTGGAGTCGCCCGAGTGGACGCCGGCCTCCTCGACGTGCTGCATGACGGCGCCGATGACGGTCCGCGTCCCGTCGCAGATGGCGTCGACGTCGACCTCGATCGCGTCCTCGACGAAGCGGTCGACCAGTGAGCCCGGCTGCACGGGGCGCGACCGCAGGGACGCCTCGTCGTAGCAGATGCGCATCTCCCGCCCGCCGAGCACGTAGCTCGGCCGCACGAGCACGGGGTAGCCGATCCGGCCGGCGATCTCGGCGGCCTCGCCGGCGTTCGCGGCCGTCCCCCACTCCGGCGCCCGCAGGCCCAGCTCGTGCAGGATCGTCCCGAACCGGTCGCGGTCCTCGGCGACGTCGATGGCGGCGAACGGCGTGCCCAGGATCGGGACGCCGGCCTCCTCGAGCCGACGCGCGAGCCGAAGCGGGGTCTGCCCGCCGAACATCACCACCACGCCGACCGGCTGCTCGCGGTCGACGACCTCGAGCACGTCCTCCACGGTGAGCGGCTCGAAGTAGAGCCGGTCGGAGGTCTCGGCGTCGGTCGACACCGTCTCCGGGTTGCAGTTCACCATGACCGCGTCGTAGCCCAGCGCCCGGAAGGTGCGCACGGCCTGGACGCAGCAGTAGTCGAACTCGATCCCCTGGCCGATCCGGTTGGGGCCGGCGCCGAGGATGATGACCGCGGGCCGCTTCGGCTCCGGCAGCTCGTCCTCCAGCTCGTAGGCCGAGTAGAAATATGGCGCCTTGGCCTCGACCTCGGCGGCGCACGAGTCGACCGCCTTGAAGACCGGCCGCACGCCGGCGGCCCGGCGCAGGCGGCGCACCGTGGCCTCGTCCGAGCCCGCCAGGGCGGCGATGCGCGCGTCGGCCATCCCCAGCGCCTTCAGCCGCCGCCAGTCCGTCTCGACCAGGCCCTCGACGGGCGTGCGCCGCAGCATCCGCTCCGCGTGGGCCACGAGCTCCCACTCGTCGACGAACCAGGGGTGGACGCCCGACTCGGCGGCCAGCGCCGTCGGATCCTCGCCGGCCGTGAGCCGGCCCTGGATGGCGTCGAAGCGATCCCACTCGGCCTCGGCGACGGAGCCGGAGGTGCGCGGCTCGTGGTCGAGCTCGCGCGAGCGCATGGCCTTCCCCCACGCCTCGGCGAACGTCCGCCCGATCCCCATCACCTCGCCGACCGACTTCATCTGCGTCGTGAGACCGGTGTCGGCGCCGGGGAACTTCTCGAACGCGAACCGGGGCAGCTTCACGACCACGTAGTCGAGGGTCGGCTCGAACGCGGCCGGGGTCGTCTTGGTGATGTCGTTCGGGATCTCGTCGAGCGTGTAGCCGATTGCGAGCCGGGTCGCGACCTTGGCGATCGGGTAGCCGGTGGCCTTGGACGCGAGCGCCGAGCTGCGCGAGACGCGCGGGTTCATCTCGATCACGACCAGCTCGCCGGTGTCACGGTTCAGCGCGAACTGGACGTTCGAGCCGCCGGTCTCGACCCCGACCGCCCGGATCACGGCCGCCGAGGCGTCGCGCAGGGCCTGGTACTCGCGGTCGGTCAGCGTCTGGGCCGGCGCGACGGTGGCCGAGTCGCCGGTGTGGACGCCCATGGGGTCGACGTTCTCGATGGAGCAGACGACGACCACGTTGTCGACCCGGTCGCGGATCACCTCGAGCTCGAACTCGCCCCAGCCCTTGACCGACTCCTCGAGCAGGATCTGCGAGATCGGGCTCTCGCGCAGGCCGCGCTCGACCGCGTGCTCGAACTCCTCGGGCGTCGCCGCGAAGCCGCCGCCGTGGCCGCCGAGCGTGAACGCCGGGCGCACGACGACCGGCAGGTGGAGCGCGCCGGTCGCGAGCGCGGCGCGGGCGTCCTGCATCGAGGTCGCGATCACGCTCGTCGGCACGCGCAGCCCGACCGACGCCATCGTCGCGGCGAAGAGCTCGCGGTCCTCGGCCCGCTGGATGGCGTCGTAGGAGGCGCCGATCAGCTCGATCCCGAGCTCGTCGAGGATGCCCGCCTCGTGGAGCTGCGACGCCAGGTTGAGCGCCGTCTGGCCGCCCAGCGTCGGCAGCAGGGCGTCGGGGCGCTCGCGGCGGAGCACCGACTCCACCCCGGCCACGTCCAGCGGCTCGAGGTAGGTGCGGTCGGCCCAGCCGGCGTCGGTCATGATGGTCGCCGGGTTCGAGTTCACGAGCACGGTGCGCATGCCCTCCGCGCGCAGCACGCGCAGCGCCTGGCTCCCCGAGTAGTCGAACTCGCACGCCTGCCCGATCACGATCGGGCCCGAGCCGATGACCGCCACCGCGTGGATGTCGCGGCGCCTAGGCAACGGCGGCCCGCTCGGCGGAGGCGATACGGTCGACGAACCCTGCCAGCGCGTCGCGGGCGTCGTGCGGCCCGGGGCTGGCCTCGGGGTGGAACTGGAGCGAGGAGACGTCGCGGTCGCGCAGGGCGAGCCCCTCGATGGTGCCGTCGTAGAGCGAGGTGTGCGTCACGATCGCGGGCCCGTAGGCGGTCTCGAACTCGCGCCCGGACTCGGGGCCGCGCACGGCGAACCCGTGGTTCTGCGCGGTCACGAGCACCCGGCCGGAGTCGAGCTGGAGCACCGGGTGGTTCGCGCCGCGGTGGCCGAACCGGAGCTTGTAGGTCTCGAGGCCGAGCGCCCGGCCGAGCAGCTGATGGCCGAGGCAGATCCCGAAGACCGGCCGGGCCTCGAGCATGGCCCGCACCTCCGCGACGCAGGCCGGGAGCGCGGCCGGGTCGCCCGGGCCGTTGGCGAGCAGGATGCCGTCGGGGGCCGTGGCGAGGACGTCGGCGGCGGAGGCGTCCCAGGGCATCGCCGTCACCCGCGCACCGGCCTCGCACAGGAGGCGCACGATCGAGCCCTTGACGCCGTAGTCGAGGAGGACCACGTGGGCCCGCTCGCGACCCTCGGCCGGGAACGTCTCGGGTGCAGACCGCGACACGCCCGCCGCCAGCGCCTGCCCGGCCATCTCCGGCGCCGCGTGCACAGCGGCCAGCACCTCCTCGACGGTCGCCGTCCCGGTCGAGACGGCCGCGCGGATGGCGCCGCCGTCGCGCAGCCGGCGCGTGATCGCGCGCGTGTCGATGCCCTGGAGGCCGACCACGCCGTGCTCCGAGAGCCAGTCGGCGAAGCCGGCGCGGCTGCCGGGGGCGGCGTTTCGGCCCTCGCGCACGATCACCGCGCGCGCGTGCGGCGCGGCCGACTCCGAGGCGTCCGGCTCGACGCCGTAGTTGCCGATCATCGGCTGGGTGAACGTGACGAGCTGCCCGGCGAAGCTGGGGTCGGTCACGACCTCCTGGTAGCCGGTCATCGACGTCGTGAAGACGAGCTCGCCGACCGCGATCCCGTGGCCCGCGTACGGGCGGCCGCGGTAGACCGTGCCGTCCTCGAGCACCAGGAAGGCCGGCACTACGCAACCGCCTCGATCAGCCGGTGGGCGACGACGCCGGCCGCGATCGTGAGATGGCAGCGGGCCCGCAGTGTCTGGCCGGCGAACGCGCAGTTCTGCGAGCGCGACGCGTACGGCGGCTGGGCGAGCCAGCTCGCCGCCAGGTCCCACAGGCACAGGTCGGCCCGCTCGCCCTTGCGCACCGCCGGCCGCTGGAGCCCGAAGGCGGCCGCCGGCCCGGCGGACATGCGCTCGACGATCGCTGCGAGCGGAACGAGGCCCGGCTCCACGAGGTGGGTGTAGACCGCCGGGAACGCCGTCTCGAGCCCGATGACGCCGTTGGGCGCCTGCGCGAACGGCTGCTCCTTCTCGTGGCCACGATGCGGCGCGTGGTCGGTGCCGATGCAGTCGAGCGTCCCGTCGGCGAGCGCCTCGATCAGCGCCGCCCGGTCGGTGGCGGCCCGAAGCGGCGGGCTCATCTTGGCCCGGCCGGCATCGAGGCTCCTGACGTGCTCGTCGGTCAGGCACAGGTGGTGCGGCGTCACCTCGGCGGTCACCTCGACGCCCAGCTCGCGCGCCCGCCGGATCTCGGCCACCGACTCCGCGGCCGATACGTGGCAGACGTGCACCGGAGCGCCCTCGTAGCGTGCGATCGCCAGGTCGCGGCCGACCATGACGCTCTCGGCGATCGAGGGATAGCCCCGCAGGCCGAGCTCGGCCGAGACGGCGCCCTCGTGCATGTCCGCCCCTCCGGAGAGCGACAGGTCCTCCTCGTGCAGCGCCAGGCGCAGGCCGGTGACCGATGCGTACTGGAAGGCGCGGCGCAGGATCGCGGCCCGCTCGACCGGGCGACCGTCGTCGGAGAAGGCGACGGCGCCGGCCTCGGCGAGCGCGACCATCTCGGCCAGCCGCTCGCCCTCCTGGCCGGCGGTGATCGCGGCCATGAAGCCGGTGGGGACGAGGGCCTCACGGCCGGCCCGCTCGACGAGCCCGCCCAGGACCACCGGCGTGTCGACCACGGGGTGGGTGTTCGGCATCGCCAGGATCGCCGTGAAGCCGCCGGCCGCCGCCGCGCGGGTGCCCGATGCGACGTCCTCCTCGTCCTCGTCGCCGGGCGTGCGCAGGTGGACGTGCGGGTCGACGAGCCCCGGCAGCAGCACGAGCCCCTCGGCGTCGATCGTCTCGATCTCCGTCCGCGGCAGGTCGGGGCCGATCTCGGCGATCACGCCCTCGTGGATGCGGACGTCGAGGGCCGCCCCGTCGAGCCCCGAGCCGGGGTCGACGACGCGGGCGCCGGCGATGAGCAGGTCGGCGGGAGGCGCGGGCGCACAGGAGAGCCGCTCCATCAGGCCACCTCCTGGCCGGCGGCCGAGACGACGTCGGGCGAGACGATGCGAAGGGCGGCCTCGGGCTCGGACCTGCCGGGGCCGGCCAGGAGGTCGTAGAGGACGGCCATCCGGACGACGAGCCCGGCCCGCACCTGGTCGACGATGCGCGAGGCGGCCGAGTCGGCCACCTCGGGAGCGATCTCGACGCCGCGGTTGATCGGGCCCGGGTGCATGACCAGCTGGCTGGGCCGCAGGCGCGCCGGCGTCACGCCCCACACCGCCGCGTACTCGCTCACGCTGGGGACGTACGAGGCTCCCGCGGCCATCCGCTCGCGCTGCATGCGAAGGACGTAGACGACGTCGGCCGCCTCGAGCGCGTCCATCGAGTGCGACACCTCGGCGCCGAGGGCCGCAGCGTCGCGCGGGATGAGCGTCGGCGGCCCGACCAGGGTGACGTGGGCGCCCATCGTGCGAAGGCCGAGGATGTTCGAGCGCGCGACGCGCGAGTGCAGGACGTCGCCGACGATGGCGACGTGCAGGCCTTCGATCCCGCCCAGCGCGGCCTGCATCGTGTAGAGGTCGAGCAGGCACTGCGTCGGGTGCTGGTGCGTGCCGTCGCCGGCGTTCACGACGTGGGCGTCGGTCCAGGCCGTGATCATCCCGGCGGCCCCCACCGCGGAGTGCCGGATCACGATCACGTCGGGGTCGTAGGCCGAGAGGGTCTGGACGGTGTCGCGCAGCGACTCGCCCTTGTCGACGCTCGAGCCGGCCGCCTTCAGGCTGATCGTGTCGGCCGAGAGCCGCTTGGCGGCGAGCTCGAACGAGGAGCTCGTGCGCGTCGAGGCCTCGAAGAAGACCGTCATGACGGTGCGCCCGCGCAGCGTGGGCACCTTCTTCATGTCGCGCCGCATCACGCTCTCGAATCCCTCGGCGGTCTGGAGGATCCGCTCGATGTCGGCCCGGCGCAGGTCGGTGATCGAGATCAGGTGCCGGCGCTTTGCGCTGCTCTTGGGGGAATTGCGTCCACGCGCGCTCCAGGTCAGGGATGGATGAGGACGACACGGTCGACCTCGTCGATCTCGACGAGCTCGACGTTCACCCGCTCGGAGCGGGCCGTTGGGAGGTTCTTGCCGACGTAGTCGGGCCGGATGGGCAGCTCGCGGTGGCCGCGGTCGACGAGCACGGCGAGCTGCACGCGCTCGGGGCGGCCGTAGTCGAAGATCGCCTCGATCGCCGAGCGGATGGTGCGGCCCGTGTAGAGGACGTCGTCGACCACCACCACCGACTTGCCCTCGAGCGGGAAGTCGAGCCGGGTGGCCTTGACCACCGGCTGCGGATGGGCCCGCTGCTCCGCGCGCAGAGTGACGTCGTCGCGGTAGAAGGTAATGTCGAGCGCGCCGGTGGGGACGCGCGCGCCCGTGTACTCCTCGATCAGGTCGCGCAGCCGCTGCGCGAGCGTCGCGCCGCGCGTGTAGATGCCGACCAGTCCGAGCGCCGTGAGATCGGGATGCTTCTCGACGATCTCGTGGGCGATCCGGCGGAGCGTTCGCCGGAGTGCTTCCTCGTCGAGCAGCACGCGCTCGGTCGCGGTTGCGGTCATTCGAGTGCTCCTTCCCGGCCTCGCAGGGCGCGGATTAAAGGTGGCTCGTGGCTCCGGACAGACTACCAGCGGCGACGGACAGGGTCAGCCAGCGCCGGTGGCGACCTCCTCGCGGATGGCGTCGGCCACCGCGATGGCCGCGGCGGCCACGGCGGGCGTGAGCGGCTCGCCGATCGCGAAGCTCCCGCCCTCGATCCCGTAGACCACGGTCCGCGATGGCAGGCGGCCCAGGACGCGTGCCAGCTCCACGGTCTCCGCCAGGCTCACGTGGTGCGTCGAAGCCCGGAACGGTCCCTGCGGCAGCGGCTGCTCGCCGGCCTCCAGGCGGTGCACCTTCCCGGCGGCGGAGCCCGACGACACCGCGTCGACCACCCACAGCGCGTCGGCGCCATCCCAGGCGTCGATGAGCGTGGTCGGCTCGCCCTCGCGCTCGGTGATCCCGACGCCGGCGGGCAGCGTCCCGCGCAGATGCCGGGCCACCTCGAGCCCGACCGCGTCGTCACCTCGAAGCCGGTTTCCCACGCAGACGACGGCGGCCGTCACCGGCGCTCGACGTCGAGCGTCAGGAAGTGCGTCGCGCAGGAGATGCAGGGGTCGTAGTTCCGGATCGTCTGCTCGCAGCGGATCGTGAGCTCCTCGTCGGGCATGTCGAGCGACCGCTCGACGACCCCGCGCAGGTCCTCCTCGATCGTGCGCTGGTTCTGGGACGTGGGCGGCACGATCTTGGCGTCGAGGATCGAGCCCTCGGCGTCGATCTCGTACCGGTGGTAGAGGATGCCGCGCGGCGCCTCGGTGCAGCCGTAGCCGACGCCGGCCCGCGGCTCCACCTCGACGGCGGGCGCGTCGGGCTCCTCGTAGCCGGCGATGATCCGCAGCGCCTCGTCGGCGGCGTACACGAGCTCGACGGAGCGAACGACGATGCTCTTGAAGGGATTTCGCTCGGACGGCTCGAGGCCCGCCTCGCGAGCCGCGTCCCGCGCGACCGGGGAGAGCCGGTCGGCGGCGAGCGCGAACCGGGCGAGCGGCCCGCACAGGTACGAGCCGCGCTCGACGAGCCGCGAGTGGAGGGCGTTCGACCACTCGACGTGCTCCTCGACGAAGTGGTCGTCGTACTCGGCGACCGGGATGTCGAGCCCGCGGTTCGAGACGACCCGGCCGCGGTCGATCGGGTACTCGCCGGGCTGCGTCGAGCGCCACGAGCTCGTAGTCCTGCTCGTAGTCGGGGAAGTCGAACCCGGAGGTGATCCGGACGGCCTCGAGGGCGATCTCGCGCGCCCGCTCGAGCTTGGGCACGAGCGGCGCCAGCTCGCGCTTGCGGGGCGCGCGGTACCAGCCGCCCACCTTGACGTTGATCGGATGCACCTCGCGGCCGCCGACGATGGTCATGAGCTCGTTTCCGATCTTCTTCATCTCGAGCGCGCTCGCGACGACGTCGGGCGCGTCGCGGGCCAGCTCGATCGCGCTCGGGTAGCCGAGGAAGTCGGGGGCATGGAGCATGAAGACGTGCAGGGCGTGGCTCTCGATCCACTCCCCGCAGTACAGGAGCCGGCGCAGCGCGCGCAGCTGGCCGTCGACCTCGACGCCGCAGGCCTTCTCCATCGCGTGCACCGAGCTCATCTGGTAGGCGACCGGGCAGATGCCGCAGATCCGGGCGGTGATGTCGGGCGCCTCGGTGAAGCCGCGCCCGCGCAGGAACGCCTCGAAGAACCGGGGCGGCTCGTAGATGTTGAGCTTCACCTCCTCGACCTCGCCGGCCGGCGATGCGCACGTACATCGCCCCCTCGCCCTCGACGCGGGCCAGGGCGTCGGTGCGGATCGTCTTCGTCTTCGGCGTGCTCACCGGGTGCGGGCCTCCTCGAACGGGCGCGACGTTGAACGTCCGGAAGACGCCGGTCGACCGCTTCTCCCCCATGCCGAGCTCGCCGAGCTGGCGGGTGAGCGCGGCCGTGTTCGGCGTCTCCATCGGCCCGAAGCAGCCGTAGCAGCCGCGGTGGTAGGACGGGCAGAGCGCCCCGCAGCCGGCGTGCGTGACCGGGCCGAGGCACGGCGTGCCGTGCGCCACCATGACGCACACAGTCCCGCGCCGCTTGCACTCCATGCACACGCTGGACGTCGGGATGCTCGGGCCGGCGGCCGTGCAGGAAGGCCGTGATCACCTCGAGCAGCTGGCGCTTGTTGATCGGGCACCCGTTCAGCTCGAAGTCGACCGGCACGTGGGCGGAGATCGGCGTCGAGGTAGTCGAGCGTCGAGATGTAGTCCGGCGTGGCGTAGACGACCGAGACGTACTCGTCGACGTCGGCGAAGTTCTTCAACGCCTGGACGCCGCCCGCCGTCGCGCAGGCGCCGATCGTCACGAGCGCCTTGGAGACCTCGCCGCACCTCCCGGATCCGCTCGACGTCGTGGGGGTCGTGACGGAGCCCTCCACCAGCGAGAGGTCGTAGGGCCCGTCGGCCGTCGCCCGCGTCGCCTCCAGGAAGTAGGCGATCTCGACCTCGCCCGCGAGCGACGAGCAGCTCGTCCTCGCAGTCGAGGAGCGTCAGCTGGCAGCCGTCGCACGAGGCGAACTTCCACACGGCCAGCGTCGGCTTTCGGGCCTGCTCACAGCTCGCGCACCGCCATCAGGCGCTCGATCTCGTCGTAGCGGTAGACCGGCCCGTCGCGGCAGATCATCGTCGGCCCGAGCTGGCAGTGGCCGCAGTGGCCCGAGGCCGCAGCTGCATGTTGCGCTCCATCGACAGGTAGATGCGCTCCGGCGGCACCCCGCGCGTCGAGCAGCGCCCGGGCGGCGAAGTGCATCATGATCTCGGGCCCGCAGACGAACGCGACCGCCTGTCGCGCGGGTCGAAGCGGGCGCCGGCGATCAGCTTCGGCACCACCCCGACCTTGCCCTGCCAGCCGCCCCGGCGGTGTCGACCGTGACGTCGACCTGGACGTCGAAGCGGCCGCGCAGCTGCCCGAGCTCGGCCGCGGTAGAGCAGGTCCGCGGGGCTGCGGCTGCCGTAGAGCAGCGCGACGTCGCCGTACTCGCCGCGCTGCCGCCAGCACCGGCGTAGATCGCCGGGCGCAGCGGCGCAAGGCCGATGCCGCCGGCGACGACGACCACGTCGCTGCCGAGCGCGGCCTCGACCGGCCACCCATTGCCGAACGGGCCGCGGACGCCGAGCACCTCGCCCGGCTCGGCCGCGCAGATCGCCTGCGTCACGGCGCCCGACCGCGCGCACCGTGTGGACGAGCGGCGCCGTCCGACGTCGCCGGACACCGAGACCGGCACCTCGCCGACGCCGAAGCATACAGCATCGTGAACTGGCCGGGCGCGGGCAGCGACCCGCGCGCCGCCGGCCGGCTCGAGCTCGAGCGTCCACGTGTCGGTCAGCTCCCGGCGCCGTTTCGTGACGCGGAAGGGCTGGGGCACCATCGGCCCCGCCACCGTCTGGGCGTCAGCTGCGGTTGCCATCGCCGTAGACGTCGAGGAGCCGCAGGCGCGTCCACTGCAGCCGGCGATCATCACCTGCGCGAACCGTGACATGAGCGCGTAGCCGAGCTTGGGGTCGCTCTCCGCCTTCCCGCGCAGGCACGCACCGTCGAAGCTGGTCGCGCGGACGAGCGAGAGCGCGCGGGCGTCGAAGTGCCACCGGTACGGGGCGAAGAGCCACGACCAGCCGACGACCTCGCCGGCCTCGAGGGTCTCGATGACGACGGCCCCGCGCGTCGGCACGAACGTCTCCAGGGCGACGCTCCCGTGGCGCAGGACGTAGAAGCTCTCGGCCGGGTCGCGGTCGCTTGAACAGGAGCTCGCCCTCGGGGAACTGGACGTTGTGCCCGCAGCCGGCGATCAGTCTCGAGCTGCTCGGGCGAGAGCCCGTCGAAGAGCGGCACCTCGCGCAGGACGGCCTCAATCGTCTCCATCGCCTGCTCCCTCGTGTCGATCGGTCGAGCGGATGGCGGCCAGCTCCTCGGTCACGTCGATCCCGACCGGGCACCAGGCGATGCACCGGCCGCACCCGACGCAGCCGGAGCTGCCGAACTGGTCGTACCAGGTCCCGAACTTGTGGGTGAGCCACTGCCGGTAGCGCGACTTCCCCGACGGCCGGATGCTGCCGCCGTGGATGTAGGAGTGGTCGACCGAGAAGCAGGAGTCCCACTCGCGCGTGCGCTCGGCTGTCGCCGGCCAGGTCGGTGAGGTCCTCGACGGACGTGCAGAAGCAGGTCGGGCACACCAGCGTGCAGTTCCCACAGGTCAGGCAGCGCGAGGCGACCTCGTCCCAGCGCTCGTTCTCGAGGTTTCGGGCCAGCATGTCGCGGATGTCCGTGGTGTCGACGTGCCGGCCCATCTTCTGGACGGCGCCGTCGACTGCGGCGCCCGCTGCGGCCAGGTCGGCCGGCTCGGCCGGACGCGTCGGGACGTCGGCGAGCACCTCGGCGCCCCGCATCGTCCCCACCTCGACGAGCAGCCGGTGGCCGCCGTCCAGGATCTCGGTCAGCGCCAGGTCGTAGCCGGCCTCAGCCTTCGGCCCGGTCCCCATCGACGTGCAGAAGCAGGTCGACGGCCGGCTCGAAGCAGTTGACCGCGACGATGAACGCGTCCTTGCGGCGGGCGGCGTAGTCGTGGTCGGCGTACGTCCCGCCCAGGAACACCTTGTCCTGGATCGTGATGCCGTGCAGCTCGCACGCGCGCACCCCGATCAACGCCAGCGGCGCGCCGTCCGGCTCGTCCTGCTCGACGACGAAGCCGTCCTCGCCGCTTGCGCGCTCGCCAGAGCCGGATCCGGGCGGGCAGCAGGAACTGCTTCCACGAGTGCGGGCCGACGGCATAGCCGAACCGGGCCTCGTCGTCTCGGCGCTCGAGCCGGTAGCGGCCCGGCGTCCTGGTCGTCCGTCCACCCGATCGGGAGCTCGGCCGCCGACGCGATGTCGTCGTAGACGATCGCGCCGTCGCGGACCGTCGGGCCGACCGTCCGAAACCCGTGTGCGGCCAGCGCGCGCAGCAGGTCGTCGAGGGCCTCCGGGTCGATCACAGTCGATGCGACGTCAGGCAGGCGCGTCCAACTCCTCAGGCCTCCCCCAGCCTCGGCGGTACCCTATACCGGCCATGGGCGGGAATCCACAATGTGCTTAGCGATCCCGGCGCAGATCGTCGAGGTCGTCGACGCCGAGGCCGGCCTCGCCAAGGCCGAGATCTCCGGCGTCCGGCGGACCGTGTCGACCGCGCTCTGCCCCGAGGCGGGCGTCGGCGACTGGGTGCTGATCCACGTCGGGTTCGCGCTCCAGGCCATCGACGAGCACGAGGCCCGTGAGACGCTGGCCCTCCTCGAGAAGATGGGGCAGGCCTACGAGGACGAGCTGCGCGAGATCGAGGCCAGCGCGGCGCAGTAGCGAGGTGGCTAGACCGCGACCGTGTAGCAGACGGCCGTGCCCTCAAGGGCGACGACGCCGTCGTCGCGCGTCACCGTCGTCGTGAGGTGGGTGATCGGCTTGTCCGCGCGGGCGGCAGTGACCTCGACCTCGCCCGTGATCGTGTCGCCGGGGCGCACCGGGGCGGTGAACTTCCAGGCGACCTCGAGGAAGACGGTGCCCGGCCCCGGGAGGTCCTCGGCGACGACGGCGTTCAGGATGGCCGACGTGATCCCGCCCTGGACGATGATCTCGCCGAAGCGCGACACGCGGGCCGCCGCCTCGTCGTAGTGGAGCGGGTTGCGGTCGCCGGAGATCGCCGTGAAGCGCTCGATGTCCTCGGCCGTGACGGTACGCGATCGCGATGCGCGCGCGCCCACCTCCGGCGGATCCCAGCCCTCAGCCACGAAGCAGCGATCGTACCCGCGCCATCGCGACGATGCCGAGCGCCGGCCCGACCGCGAGGAAGAGGAAGGCGTACCTCCACCCCACCTCGTCGCGCACTCCCGGCAGGAGCCGGATCGAGACCACGGTGATCGCGAAGCCGATCGCCGTCTGGGCCGTGACGGCCGTGCCGACGTACTCCGGGTCGGCCACCTCGGTGAGCGCGGTCGAGAACTGGGCGGAGTCGGCGATCACCGCGGTCCCCCACACCAGCATGAGGACGACGACCAGCGCCGGCGCCAGGCCGTAGACGGCGGCGGCGAGCACGCAGCACGTCCCGCTCACCCCCATCGCCCAGATCGTGACGGCCGCCCGCCCGCGCGCGTCGGCCACGAGCCCACCGAGGATGCAGCCGGCCAGGCCCGCGACCCCCACCGCCGCGAACGCCGCCAGCTCCACGGACGTACGCGAGGGGTCGCCGTCCCCGGCCGCGGCGAAGCTGGCCGCGGCGTAGGCCGGCACCCACGTCCACATCGCGTAGAGCTCCCACATGTGGCCGAAGTAGCCGAAGCACACCAGCCGCTGGGCTCGGTCGCCGAAGAGCCGGCGCACGTAGCCGGGCGCGAACGGCGCGACGGCTGCGGCGTACGGCCCCTCGTGGAGCGTCGCCATCGCAAGCCCGGCCCCGACGACCGCGAGCACGCTCGCAACGCTCAGCACCGCCTGCCAGTCGAGCGCCGGGAGCGCGTTCACGAGGTGCGGCGTGCTCGATCCGAGCGCGAGCGCCCCCACCAGCGCACCCACGGCGAAGCCGCGCCCCGCCCGAAACCACGTCGCCATCAGCTTGATCCCCGGCGGGTAGACGCCGGCCAGCGCGACACCGGTCAGGAACCGCAGCGGGATCGCGAGGGCCAAGCCGTGCGCGAACACGGCCACCGCCGCGTTGGCCGCAGCAGCGAGCAGGGCAGACGCACCGATCAGGCGCGTCAGCGGCATCCGGTCCGGCAGGTTCAGGATCGCGGAGGTGAGCGCCCCCGCCACGAACCCGAGCTGCACCGATGTCGTGAGCCCCGTGGCCCCGGCGTCGGAGAGGTGCCACTCGTCGCTCAGCTGCGGCACGACCGACGACGCCGAGAACCACAGGCCCATCGCGAGGACTTCGACCGCGCAGATGAGGAGCAGCTGGCGGGTGCGGAGGCGCTCCTCGGCGATCACGCCGTCACGATGCCACACCTCCGAGGATCTCGGGGAGCCATCCGGGATGCGCGGCCACGAGCAGGCCCCATCCGATCAGGAGCACGCCGACGACCGGCGTCAGCCTGCGCCCGTGCCTGCCGGCCCGCTCGTAGTACATGACGGCGCCCAGCCCCGCCATCCAGACGAGGCTGGCCGCGCCCATCACCAGCATGAGCCCCATGAGCGCCCAGCAGCAGCCGATGCAGAAGAGCCCGTGCCGGCGGCCGAGGTCGAACCCGCCCCGGGTGCCGCGGCGGTAGTGGCGCATGAGGAACGGGCCCGGGTGGCGGCACTGGTCGAGGCACCGGTCCTTCAAGCCGGTGAACTGGAAGACGCCCGCACCGGCCAGCGCGGCGGCCGGCGCGACCCACGGGTGGGCGTCGAACCAGGAGACGGTCCCGCCCGCCCGGTGCAGCGCGACGTCGGCCGCGAACGCCGCCGCCCCGCACGCCGCCCACACGACGCCGTAGCCGCCCAGGAACGCGGCGACGACCCGGTTTGCTCCCTCCTGGCGGCGGGCCGCGTGCGTGAACAGCCGCACCATCGGCAGGCTGGACGGCAGCATCATCGCCGCCACCATCACCTGCCATGCCAGGAGGAAGGCGATCGCCCCGACCCAGAACGGCGGCAGGAGCACCGTCACCCACAGCGGCTCGGCGGCGGTGTGCGGCGCGCCGTGTCCGTGCAGCACCGCGCCCGGGCCGACGGCCTCGGCGATGCCCGCCGCCGCCCAGGCCGCGACGATCGCGGCGAGGACGGCGGCGGGCGTCCGCGAGCGCGAGCCGACTGCGCTCACCGGGCGACCGCGTGGGTCATCCGGTAGTCGGCCTGGATCGCGTTCTGTCCCTCCGACCACTCGAGGCCGTACTGCGGCAGGCTGATCCGCTGCGCGGACGCCTTGGAGAGGTAGGCGGGCGACCCGGGAACGGTCGAGAAGACCGAGTCGCGGATCGTGGTGATGGTGCCGTCGGCGCCTCGGAACGGCGCCATCTCGCAGTGCGCGAAGTCGCCCACGTCGAGCGTGCCGACGCCCTCGACGACCTGATGGGAGATCGGCACGCGCTCGCAGGTGAGCACCTCCCCGACCAGCCCGGCCAGGTCGGCCAGCGGCCCGCCCAGCGCGCCGGAGTAGGCGTCGCGGAGCGCCTCGAACTGCGCGTCGGTCGCCTCGTCGTCGATGAACTGCGCGACCTTCCAGGTGCCCGGCGTGAGCACGTTGCCCGGGATGTGGACGATGTTCGCGATGGTGCGGCCCGAGACGTCGACCCCCCGGATCGTCCCCTCCGTGAAGTGGTAGGAGAGCACTGAGTGGCAATCGCCCCCGTCGGGGTCCTCCCCGACCCAGCATGGGCAAAGGACGCCGCACGTGCACACCTCGAGAAGCGTTCCGGTCAGGTCGTAGACGACCTCGGTCGCTTGGGATTCGGCCTCAGCAAGAGACATTTGTGACCCCCAGTCGTTGTTTGCTTCACAGCACCTCTGCAATCAGCGCCGCCGCGCGGGCGGCGCCGTCGGTCTCGACGTCGCGATAGGCCACCTCCCTTCCGATCTCCTCGGCGATGGCTGCACCGATCGCGTCGGGGGTTGCCGTGTCGAAGTCCATGCAGCGGCCGGCGCCGTATCGGTCGAGCCGGTGGCGCACGTGGATGCGCTGCTCGAAGTGGTGGCCGAGCGGGAAGTAGAGGAACGGCCGCCGCGCAGCCGTCAGCTCCATCGTCGTCGCCAGGCCGCCCTGGACGACGGCGAGGTCGCAGACGGCGAGGTGGCGGCGAAGCTCGTGGACGTAGGGGCGCACCTCCAGGCCGTCGCGCTGCGGGAACGTGGCCGGGTCGATGCGCGGACCGGCGACGGCGATCATCCGCAGGTCGGGGATCGCCCGGCGGGCCACGTCGAAGCCGTCGACGACCCGGCGCAGGAGCGCGTCCCCGACGCCCGAGCCGCCCACCGTGGCGATGCAGACCCGCTCGTCCGGCCCGCAGCCGAGCTCGGCCTGCAGCGCCTCCCGCTCCCCGGGGCCGGGCAGCGGCCCGATCACGTAGCCCGAGAAGTCGTAGTGCTCCTCGGTCCACGCCCTGATCGCAGGCAGCCCCGGCCCGAACGTGTCGGCCACGATGTCCTGCGGGCTCCCGACGAAGATCGCCCGGTCTCGGATCCGCGGAAAGCGGGCGATGTGCTCGATCATCTCGGCGTTCAGGTCGGCCGTCAGGTAGGCCTCGTGCTCGCCGCCGTCGGGCATCGGCAGCCAGCCGACGAAGTCGGTGAGCCAGCAGTACGCCGCCGTCTTGAGCTCCGGGTTCTCGTGCAGGAAGTAGTCGATCTCCCAGCCCTCGTCCGCGATCCACACGTCGTAGGCCTCCTGCTCCACGAGGTCGTGGAAGACCATGAAGTTCGCGATCAGGATCTCGTCCATCCGCCGGATCGCCTGGAAGACGTGCAGGTCGTGGCCGGCCGACTCGGAGGCGATGTGGGCCGACTCGCTCGCCAGGTCGGCCGAGGCCGGGTGGATGCGCTCGCCGCGCGACTCGAGGACGCGCGTCACGGGATCCTGGGCGAGCCAGTCGATCTGGATGTCCGGGTGCAGCGCGCGCAGCTCGTCTGCGATCGCGACGTCGCGCCAGGCGTGCCCCAGGCCGATCGGCGAGGAGATGTAGAGCGCGCGCTTCGCGCGCTTGACGGCCCGCGTCCAGCGCCGGTCGGCGGCCGGCCGGGGGCCGGCAGTCGCTTCACGCCCCGCCGTGCGCAGGAGCAGGTTCGTGCGCACGGGATCGCGGGCGTGCGGGCCGTGGCCGGAGCCCTCGATGCTCACGTGGCCCCAGCCCAGCGTCTCGGCCACCGTCCGGCCGCGGCCGGCCTCCACGAGCCGGTCCTCGGTTCCGTGGATCACGACGCCCGGGCACGCGATCCGGCCCGCGTGTGCCGTCGCCTCCGCCCGCCCGATCACCTTGTCGTTCCAGCCGCGGAAGCGCAGGAGCATGGTCTCGGGGTCGGTCTCGAGCGACCAGCCGACCGCGTCCTCCAGCTGCTTCGTCGAATGCGGCTCGCTGAAGCACTCGCCGAAGAAGAACTCCGTGTACCCGCGCCAGTCGCGCAGCCAGTAGTGGCGGTTCTCCTTGGCCCAGCCCTCGTCCGTGTCGAGAGGCTCGTCGAAGGGGTGGGCGACCAGCTCCGGCGGCATGTCGACGAGCTGGACGGCCGGGGCGATCTCGAAGAGGCCGGTCACGCGCTCGGGATGCTCCGCCGCGAGGATCAGCGACTCGCCGAGGTCGCACCAGGCCACCACGAGCGCGCGAGCCACCCCGGCGGCGTCGAGCACCGCGACGGCGTCGTCCGCGTACTCGCGCCGCGCGTAGAGGGCGGGATCCCGCGGCCGGTCCGAGCGCCCGTTCCCGCGCGGGTCGAACGTGATCACGGTCCCGTACCGGGCCAGGTACGGGATCTGGCACTTCCACGTCCGCGAGTGCAGGGCCTCCCACGTCGGGAGGAGCAGATAGGCGGGCGAGCCGGAGCCGTACCGCTCCCAGTAGACCCGCACACCGTCGCGCTCGACGACGCCGTCGGCGTCCGGGTAGCGGGCTCGGGTCTGCTCGGCGCCCCTCATGCCGCGTCCTGCCCGTCGAGCGAGTCGACGAAGTCGCGGAGGAGGAGGTTCACGAGCACCGGGTCGCGGGCCTGCGGGCAGTGGCCGCCGCCCGCGACGGTGACGAGCGACCCGCCGGTCAGGCGGGCCAGCTCGGCTCCGGCCGCGTGGGGGACGATCGCGTCGTCCGTACCGTGGATCACGAGCACCGGGCAGGTGACGGCCGCGGCGGTCGCAGCGGTCGCGTCGCCGAGGCCCGGGCCGTCCTCCGAGGCCAGCAGAGCATCCACCCCGCAATCGAGTCCCCAGCCGACGCAGTCCTCGGTCTGCTTGGTCGAGTGCGGCTCGGTGAACGCCTGCGAGAAGAAGAACTCGAGGAACCCTCGGAAGTCACGCCTCCAGAAGTGCGCGTTGTGCTGGTGCCACGGCCGCTCGTCGCTGCGCTCCTGGTCGAAGAGCGCGAAGGCCTCGGCCCGCTTGGGCGGCATCGGCGCAAGCGGGACCGCAGGCCCGAGCAGCACGAGCCCGAGCACGCGGTCCGGGCGCTCCGTCGCCAGAAGCAGCCCGCGCTGCGCCCCGAGCGAGAGCCCGACGACGACGGCGCGGTCGGTCCCTGTCGCGTCGAGGACGGCGGCGGCGTCGGCGGCGAACGCCGCCTCGGCGTAGGCGTCGCCTGCGATCGGCCGGTCGGAACGGCCGTTCCCGCGCGGATCGAAGGCCAGTACGCGGTGGCGGCGAGCGAAGTACGGGATCTGCGCCTTCCAGAACCGGGCCGGCGCGATCGACCAGGTCGGCAGGAAGAGGATCGCCGGCGCGCCGTCTCCGTACTGCTCCCAGTGGACACGAACGCCGTCGCGGTCCACGTCGCCCTCCGAGTCGGGGTAGCGGGCGCGGGTCTGCTCGGCGACGGTCACGCGGCGGCCTCCATCGACCGGACGGCGGCCTCGAACCACGCCAGGAGCTCGGCGTGGCCCGCGTCGATGCCGACGAGGCGCTCGTTGAACATGCCGACCGTGAAGGTCATGACGAGCGTGACCAGCGCCGGCACCGCCGCGTCGCTCGCGCCGTACTCCCGCGCCGCCGCCGTGAACGCGTCCGTGAGGACGGAGCGCCACTTCACGTACACCGCGCTGAAGCGGCGCTGGAGCTCCTCGTCGTTCATCGCCGCGGCCTGGAGCTCGGCCCAGACCTTGGCGTAGCCGGCGGCGAGATCCTCCTCCATGAACCCCATCGCGGCGCGCCACTTCTCGAGGAACGGGACGTCGGCCGCGTACATCGCCCGCTGGCGCTCCACGAGCCGGTCGGTGAAGCGCTCGAACACCGCCAGCATGAGGTTCTCGACGCTGCCGAAGTAGTAGTGCACGAGCCCGTGGTTCAGGCCGGCCTCGCGCGCCAGCCGCCGGGTCGAGATGCCTCGCCTGCCCTCCTCGATGAGCAGCCGCTCGGCGGCGTCGAGGAACGTGGTTCTGATGTCGGGCTTCGTGACCATGTGTTAGTCATCCGACTAAGGCAGTTGACTAAACCACAGCGGGCCCTCCCGTGTCAAGCTCGGCGGCGTGGAGCGCCTCCTCGCCGAGCTGACCCGACTCCGCATCGGCGCCACGTTCAACCAGTACGCCGAGGCCGGGCCCGACGACGTGCCGGGGGCGGCGGCGATCCGGTTCGAGAACCTGCGCGCCTACCTGGCGGAGCGGCCCGGCGCGGACGTCGTCTGCCTGGGCGAGGCGGGCGGGTATCAGGGCATGCGCTGGTCGGGTATCGCGTTCACGTCGGAGCGCGACCTCCTGCGCTGGGGCTCTCCCTACCGGACGACGTGCGCCGCGCGGACGTGGAGCGAGCCGTCCGGGACGATCGTCCACAAGGTGCTCGCCGAACTCGGCGCCGAGCACCGGGTCATCCTCTGGAACACGGTGCCGACCCACCCGCACCGGCCGGGCGAGCCGCTCTCGAACCGCCGGCCGACGGCCGCCGAGGTCGAGGCCGGCGCGCCGCTTGCGATGCGTCTCGTCGAGCTCGTCCGGCCGCGCACAGTCGTCGCGGTCGGGCGGATCGCCGAGTCCGTGCTCCCGGCCGGCACGGCCTACGTCCGCCATCCGGCGAACGCGGGCGGCCCGGCGTTCCGCGAGGGGATGCGGGCTATCCTCGCTGCGCCGTGACGAGCGCCCATCGCAGCCTGTAGTCGAAGGCCTCGCGGCCGGCGACCACGTCTGCCTCGAGCCGGGCGAGGCCGGCGGCGTACTCGTCGTCAGCGACCAGCCGCAGCGTCGAGATGTAGCGGCCGCGCACTCGCTCGAGGACATCCGCCGCGGCGGCGCCGACCGGCTGGTCAAACCGCTCCACGCCGGCCCGCTCGAACCCGGCCGCGGTCAGCTCGGCGCAGAGGCCGTCGGGATCGGGGAAGCGGGCCAGGTCGATCGCGGGGATCGAAGGGAAGTACTCATTCAGGAAGAACTCGCGGAAGTGCTCCGGGGCGAACGTGCCGACGACCACGCGCCCGCCGGGGCCGAGGACGCGGGCAATCTCGGCGACGGCGGCTGCGCGATCGGCCACGAGGTGCAGCACGAGATGGCTGTGGACGGCGTCGAACCAGCCGGTCTTGAACGGGAGCTCGGCCGCGTCCGCCCGCCTCCACCCCACCCGCGACGCCCCGGGCCGGCTGCGGGCCTCGCGCAACATCTCGTCCGACGCGTCGACGCCCCAGACCCGTCCGCCCAGCCGCTCGGCCGCCAGCACGGCGAAGCGGCCGGTGCCGCAGCCGACGTCGAGGAGCCGGCGCGCGCCCTCCAGCGCGGCCAGCGTTCGGCCGGCGAGCTCCTGCCATCCCTCGCCGGCCGGTCGCAGCCGGTCGTAGTCCGGCGCGAGCGCGTCGAAGTGGCTCACGCCGCCTTGATCAGGTGCGGCTCGCCCCGCTCCGCCAGCGGCACCTCGATCGAGTCGAAGTCGCGCGGGAGGACGGCGGCCGGAAACTCCGAGCGGGCCTCCGCCAGGATCTCGCGGGCCGGATGGCGGGTCGAGATGTGCGTGAGCGCGAGCAGGCGCACTCCGGCCTCTCGGGCCAGCCGCCCGGCCTGGAGCGCCGTCGTGTGGCCGGTCTCGGCGGCCCGGTCGGCCTCCTCCTCGAGGAACGTCGCCTCGTGCACGAGCACGTCCGCGCCGAGGCAGGCCTGGAAGAGCTCCTTGCATGGCCGCGTGTCGCCGGAGAAGACGAGTGTGCGCCCGGGACGGGCCTCCCCCACCACGGCGTCGGCGGGCACCGTGACGCCGCTCTCGAGCGTGACCGCCTCGCCGTGCTGGAGCTGCCCGAACAGCGGCCCCTCGGGCACCCCCATCTGGCGGGCCGCGTCGATGTCGAACCGGCCGGGACGCTCGTCCTCGACGAACGCGTAGCCCACGCTCGCCACGTGATGGTCGGTGGCGAAGCCGTGGACGCGGTACCCGTCCCGCTCCAACGCGTCGCCCGGCGCCAGCGCCTCGATCTCGACGCGGTACGTGAGCCGGCCGATGACCGGCCGCAGCGCCGCCATGAGCTCGGGCAGCCCGGCGGGGCCGTAGAGCCGAAGCGGCGCCTGGCGGGCCCGCAGCGCGAACGTCTTCAGGATGCCGGGCAGGCCGAGGATGTGGTCGGCATGGCAGTGCGTGATGAGGATGTCGTCGACGTCGACGAGGCCGACGCCCGATCGCAGGAGCTGGCGCTGGGTGCCCTCGCCGCAGTCGACCAGGATGCGGTCGCCGCCCCGTCGCACGAGGTGTCCGGGGGCGCCGCGATGGGCGCTCGGCGCCGCGCCGGCGGTGCCGAGGAAGAGGACGCTCATGTCCATCGGCCGATTGTATGGGCCGCCGTCCCGTGCTCGGGCTGAGGCTTAGGCGATGCGGGGCGGGATCTCGGCCATGGCCGGCCCGAGGTCGCGCTCGGCCAGGACGGCCCGTGCGCGGCGCAGGAAGACGTCGAGCCGCAGGACCTGGCCCTCGTCGCCGGACCGCACCAGCCGGAGCACCGGCGCCGGCGGCCGAGCGTCATCGGCCGCGCGGCGCTCGTCGAGGTAGACGACGCGGGCATCGGGCGCCGGGAGGAGGCGCAGATGCGTGGCGGGGCTCACGGCAGCACCAGCTCCTCACCGGTGACGATCGCCGAACCGGGGATGTCGTTCGCTTCGCGGATCCGGTACACGGCCTCGCGCGGGTCGGAGCCGGGATAGGCGTGCTCGGCGATGCCCCACAGCGTCTCGCCGGCGTGGACCGTGTGGTGCCGGGGCGGCGCGGATCCGCGGGACGGGATGGCCTCACCCAGGAGGAACGCGGCCGCGCACGCGAGGGCCGCGAGGGCGGTAACGAGGCGGCGTGTGGAGTGTGAGGCGAACATGTGTTCGTCTACGGTAGCGAACACCTGTTCGGTTGTCAAGGCGCGTACGCTGCCGCGCGTGGAGGTGCGATTCGCCAACAGGTCGCTGGCGCTGGGCGGCCCGCCGCGGATCATGGCGATCGTCAACGTGACGCCCGACTCCTTCTACGACCGCGGCCTCACCGCCGACCCGGCCGCGGCGGTGGAGCGCGGGCTCGAGCTTGTGGCGGCCGGCGCCGATCTGCTCGACATCGGCGGGATGACCGCCCAGCCGGGCGAGGCGATCCCGGCCGATGCCGAGATCGACCGCGTCGTGCCCGTGGTCGACGGCCTGCGGCGCGCGACGGACGTCCCGATCGCCGTCGACACCTACCGGGCAGCCGTCGCCGACGCCGCGCTCGCCGCCGGCGCGGACCTCGTGAACGACCACACCGGCCTCTCCGACTCCGACCTGGCTGCGGCGGTGGCCGCGCACGGCGGCGGGCTCGTCGTCACCCACCTCGGCATCGAGCCGAAGCAGGTCCAGGACGGCCGCCACTCGGTGGCGTTCGAATCGATCGCGGCCCACCTCGCCGAACGAGCCGACGGCGCCCTGGCCGCCGGAATCCGCCGAGATGCGCTGCTCGTCGACCCGGGCCTCGGCTTCGGCAAGGACACGGCCACCGACCTCGAGACGCTGCGCCGCCTGCCCGAACTGCGCGCGCTCGGCTATCCGGTCCTGCTCGCACCCTCCCACAAGGAGGTGACGGCCGAGCCGCTCGGCCTCCCGGAAGACGCGCTCGAGGGCACCGCCGGCGTCGTCGCCGTCGCCGCCTACCTGGGCGTCGACGTGCTGCGGCTGCACGACCTGCCGTTCATGGCGCGCGTCGCCCGGATGGGCTGGCTTATCCGGGCCGGGGAGTAAGTCAGGCCGGGACCGAGAGGTCCTCGGCGAAGAACTCGGGCAGGAACTGGCCGTCGCGGAAGATCGGCTCGCCGTCGGCGTGGATCTCGGCACCGCCGGAGCGCAGGTCGCAGACGATGTCCCAGTGCAGGCCCGAGACGTTGGTCGAGCCGGTGTCGGGGTAGCCGGCGCCGAGCGCCATGTGGCACGTCCCGCCGATCTTCTCGTCGAAGAGGATCTGGCGCGTGAACTCCTCCACGGCGTAGTTCGTGCCGATCGCGAACTCGCCCAGGATCGATGCGCCGTCGTCCATGCCGATCATCTGGCGCAGGTAGTCCTCGCCGCTTCGGGCCTCGCTCGCGACGACACGGCCGCCCTCGAACCGCAGGCGCACGTCCTCCACCTCGCGCCCGCCCATGATCGCAGGGAAGCTGAACCGCACCTCGCCGTTGGTCTGAGTCTCGACCGGCCCGGTGAAGACCTCGCCGTCGGGGAAGTTGTGCGTGCCCTTCGACGCCATCCAGGTGCGGCCCTCGACGCCGACGGTGATGTCGGTGCCGTCGGCGAGCACGCGCACCGTCTTCACGGACGCGAGCTTCTCGGCGAGCTTCGAGAGCCGGGTCGCGTAGGTCTTCCACGCTGCGACCGGGTCGCTGGTGTCGAGCCAGCCGGCGCGGTAGACGAAGTCGGCGTAGGCGTCGAGCGACATCCCGGCATCCTGGGCGAAGGCCTCACACGGCGCCGCCGTGACGCACCACTTCAGCTCGCCGGCCGCCGAGCGCTCCATGAACTGGGCCATGAGCGGCTGGGCCGCGCGAGACCGGCGTGCCATCTTGGCCGGATCGATGCCGGTCAGCTCGCGCGTGTTCCACGCCCCGACGACCGAGATGCGGGCGTCGATCGCGCTCATCTCCTCGAGCGACCACGGCGGCAGGTGGTCGAGCTGCTCCTCGCTCGCCCGGGACAGGTAGGCCTCGTCCGTCCCCTGGACCGTGGCCCGCACCCGGGCGATCGCCCCCGCGCGGGTCGCGGCCCGGACGAGCTCGACGATCAGCTCCTCCGCGAGGGCCGGCCCCTGGATGAGCACGGTGTCGCCCTCGGCCAGCGGCAGCGAGTAGTTCACGACCACGTCGGCCAGCCGCTCGATACGGGGATCGGTCACACGAACCTCCCATCGCGCGCGATGACCTCGCCGTCGGCGTGGATCTCGCCGCCGCGGCGCAGGTCGCACACCAGGTCCCAGTGCAGGCCCGACGTGTTCGTGCCGCCGCACTCCGGGAACGCCATCCCGAGCGCGACGTGGCACGTGCCGCCGATCTTCTCGTCGAAGAGCGTGTCGCGGGTCGGCACCTGGATCTCGTCGTTCATGCCGAACGCCAGCTCGCCCAGGTAGCGTGCGCCCGCGTCCATGTCGAGCATCCGCCCCAGGAAGTCGGCGCCGCGGGTGGCCTCGTGCTCCACGACCCGGCCCCCGTCGAACTTGAGCCGTACGCCGGCGACGTCGTTTCCCATGTAGGTCGCGTCGAAGCTGAACGCGATGTGGCCGCGGGTGGAGCTCTCGACGGGGCTGGTGTAGACCTCGCCGTCGGGGAAGTTCTTGTGGCCGTCGGCGTTGTCCCAGATCCGGTCGGCGACGTCGAGCACGAGGTCGGTGTCCTCGGCCAGGATGCGGATCTCGCGGACCCCCGTGAACCGCTCGGCGATGGCCGCCTGGCGCTTGGACTGCTCGCGCCAGAAGGCGATCGGGTCGGGGTCGTCCAGATGGCCGGCGCGGTAGACGAAGTCCTCCCACTCCGAGAGCGACATGCCCGCGTCCTGGGCGGCCGCGTGGCAGGGGAACGCCGTGCCGCACCAGCGCGCGTCGCCGGCCGCCTCCCGCGCCAGGAACCGCTCGAACAGCGGCCGCATCGCCGCAGCCCGCGCAGCCTGCGTCTCGGACGGGACGCCGCTCATGTAGCGGGTGTTGGTGTTGGCCCAGATCGTGAGCGCGCGCGTGGGCGCCTCGACCTCGACCTCGTCGAGCTTCGTGATCGCCGCGATCTGCGCGTCGTCTGCTCCCTCGAGCAGCGCCGCGTCGGCCCGGTCGAGCCGCGGCCGCAGCATCGGATGGGCACCGGCGTCGGTGACCGCCTTCACGACCTCGACGAAGAGCGGCTGCGCCAGGGCCGGCCCGTCGATCAGCACCGTGTCGCCCGGGCCGATCTCGAGCGAGTAGCGGCACAGCACCTCGGCCAGCCTCGTGACTCGCGGATCGGGCACGGCGCGGGATGTTACCCGCGGGCGCTCAGCACGGCGTCCAGCAGGCGCCCGGCGCCGAAGCGCACCGGGTCGTCGGCGACCAGGGCGGTCTCCCGCTCCACCTCGGCGACCGCCGCCCGAGCCGCGTCCTCGTCCAGCCGGTTCGTCTTGAGCGAGACCGCGACGACGGGCGCCCGGCGCACGTGGCGGGCCATCCGCACCTGGTCGTCGATCAGCTCCCCGATCCCCGGGATCGGGTAGCGCGCGTCGCCGTCGATGGTCCCGCGGCCCGGCTCGTGGACGAAGACCAGCGCGTGCGGCGCCGAGCCGTGCAGGAGGCCCAGCGTGACGCCTGAGTAGAACGGGTGGTTGAGCGAGCCCTGCCCCTCGATCCACAGGATGGCGCCGTCGCCGCCGCGCTCATGGCCCTCCACCACGAGCCGCTCGGCCGCCCCGGCCACGAAGTCGGAGATGACCTCGTCGACCGCGATCCCCCACCCGGCGATGGCGATCCCGGTCTGGCCGGTCGGGACGAACACCGACGCAAGCCCGCGCCGCCTGGCCTCGGCGTCGAGCTCCAGGCAGACGGTCATCTTGCCGAGCGCGCAGTCCGAGCCGACGGTGAGCACGGTGTGGGTCGGGACCGCAAGGTTCGCGCCGGTGGGCACGTTCAGGCCGTGCGGGGCCCGGCGCAGGTCGTGGATCTCGCGGCCGGCGAGCCGGGCGGCCGCGTCGAACTCGGGATCGTCGCCCACGAAGTCGTGCAGGCCGCTCTCCACGTCGAGGCCGTTGTGGAGCGCGTCGAGGATCGCGCGCCGGTACGAGTCTGGCAGCTTGCCGCCCGCCGGCGCGACGCCGACGAGCAGCGTGGTCGGCTCGAACGGGATGGCGTCGGCGAGCGCCCCCACGACCGGGACGTCACTCGCGAGGCCCGGGACGTGGTCGCCGGCGACCGTGCCCGCCCTGGTCGAGTCGATGACCGCAACGGTCGGGGACTCGGCGTAGCGCATGACGCCGGTGGCGGTCTTGGCCTCCTCGTCGAACGCCCCCTCCGCGAGGATCACGTAGCGCTTCAGGGCCACGCGTCCACCGGGTCGAGGCCCAGGCCGGGCCCGTCGCCCGGCAGCACGCGGCCGTCCGCGAAGCCGAGCCCGGTGTGGCTGTCGTTTCGGTTCAGCAGGTGGCCGTCGAGGTCGACGACGTCGACGAGCGGCGAGATCTGGGCCGCCCCGGCGATCCCGAGGCTCGACTCGTTCATGCAGCCCAGCATGACGCGCAGGTCGAGCGCACGGGCGGCGTGGATCATCCGCAGCGCCTCGCGGATCCCGCCGGACTTGGTCAGCTTGATGTTGATGCCGTCCGCGACCTGCCCGGCCGGAGCCACGTCGGCCAGCGTGTGGCAGCTCTCGTCGACCACGATCGGGATCGGCAGGCCGGCGGCGTGGAGCTCCGCGTAGCCGTCGCGGTCGGCGGCCGGCAGCGGCTGCTCGACCAGCTCGACCCCGAGCGAGACGAGCTCCGGCACGAGCTCGCGCGTCGACTCGACGGTCCACGCCTCGTTGGCGTCGACGCGGATGAGCGCCTCCGGGGCGGCCTCGCGCACGATCCGCACGCGCGCCAGGTCGCCCGGGCCGCCGACCTTGATCTTGAGCGCCTTGTACGAGGCGGCCCGTGCAGCGCGGTCGGCCGTGCCCTCGAGCGTGTCGATCGAGATGGTGTAGCTCGTGGGCGGCGGCGTGCGGTCGAGCCCGAGGATGCGCCACAGCGGCTGGCCGCACAGCTTGCCCGTGAGATCGTGGAGCGCACCGTCGACGGCGCACTTGGCCCCCATCTGGCCGGGGAGCTGGGCGAGCCGGCCGAGGATCGCCTCCGTGGCGAACGGGTCGTCGCCCAGGAGCGGCTCGACGTGGTCGAGGATCCAGTCGCGGGCCGTGTCGGGCCCCTCGTCGTAGTGGTCGTCCGGCGCGCCCTCCCCGAAGCCGACGACGCCGTCGTGCTCGATCGCCACCTGCACGACCTGCGAGCTCGTGTCGGCCGACCGCGAGATGACGAACGGCTCCAGGTACTCGAGCGTGAACGTCCGCGCGTGGAGCCGCATCGGCGCCAGCGTATCCGACCGAGCGCCGCTCGGCCGGTAGAATCGTCCCCACGCGCCTGTAGCTCAGGGGATAGAGCGTGCGCCTCCGGAGCGCAAGGCCGTAGGTTCGATTCCTACCAGGCGCATCTTCCGCCGCACCGTTGCAGCAGCGAATGCTCGGGTGCTCTGCCGGCTCACTCGGCGCGGCCGTTGAGCCGGGTGACCATGGCGGGGTCGCGATGGTCGAAGAACAGCGAGGCGCCGGTGTCGAGACCAGCGATGCGAGCCATCTGCTCCTCGGTGAGCTCGAAGTCGAAGATGTCGATGTTCTCGCGCTGGCGCTCAGGGCGTACCGACTTCGGTATGACGATGACGCCGCGCTGGGTCAGCCACCGGAGGACGACCTGACCGACGGACTTGCCGTGTGCCGCCCCGATCTCGCTGAGCAACGGATTGGAAAAGAGGTCGTTTCTGCCTTCGGCGAACGGCCCCCAGGATTCGATCTGGATGCCGCGCTCGCGCATCAACTCTTGGTCGGCGGTGCGCTGGAAGAACGGGTGGGTCTCAATCTGGTTGACCGCTGGAGTGATCTCGTTGTGCTCGACGAGGTCGACGAGCCGGTCGGGGTAGAAATTCGCCACGCCGATCGCCTTCGCGCGCCCGTCTCGATTGATGTCCTGCATGGCGCGCCAGGCGCTGTAGTAGTCGCCGAGCGGCTGGTGAATGAGGTAGAGGTCGACGTGGTCAAGGCCCAGGCGCTGCAACGAGGCCTCGAACGCCCGCCGGGCGCCCTCCTCGCCTGGTTGCCTCTGGATCCAGAGTTTTGTGGTGACAAACAGCTCGGAGCGCGGGATCCCGCTGCTGGCGATTGCTCGGCCGACTGCCTCCTCGTTGCCGTATGACGCGGCAGTGTCGAGCGCGCGGTAGCCGGCCTCGAGCGCATGGACGACGGTCTGCTCGGTCTGCTCGGCGGGGATCTGGAAGACGCCAAAGCCGAGGATCGGCATCTCGACGCCGTTATTCAGGGTCAACGATGGAGCGGTGGCAACCGGCATGACAAGGCCTCCGGGACGTGGGATTACGGTCGGAGATTCCCTGGTGGCATACCCGATTGCGGGGCAGCTCTGACCTTCACGTGCAAACGCGGCCCGGATCGGTGAACAGGTGGCGTGCTCGATTCCTACGAGGCGCATTTCCATCGCGGGCGGATTAGCCGCCGGCAGTCACGGGAAGGAGCGCGGGATGAACCACGCCCGCCCGACAGCCAATCTCGTGCTCCGCGCGCTTGCGCTCCTGCTGATCGCCGTCGGAGCCGTCGTCATCTTCACCAGCGGGTGGACGGTCGGGCTGCCGCCGATCACCGTCGGATTGGCGCTCCTCGTCGTCGATGTCGCCACCCGGCGCCGACAGGGAGGGCCGACTCGCTCATAGCGGACGGCTGATTGGGATCGCGCTTACGGCAGGTACTCGCCGAGCTCCCTCCACGAGGTGCGCGTGTCCTCCGTCTCCTCGTGCGGCTGGCGGAACTCGGCCACGTAGGCGCAGATCTCGGCGAGCGCCCATCGCTCCCGATAGAGGCCCAGCGCCTCCTCGTTCAGCCGAACTGCCCCCATCACCGCGCGGTACTCCTCCCAGCCCGCCATGTCGATGTCGAGCGTCATCCACAGGTCGCGCTCGCGCGGACCGACCAGCGCCGTGTCCCAATCCGCCAGCCGCAGGCGGCCGTCCGGCTCCCGTATGACGTTCGCGCTGTGCGGCTCTCCGTGCGTGACGACCCACGCGCCGGGCGCGTCGCGCACGCGCTCGACGAGCCGATCGTGGGCGTGCAGCCGTTCCCGCAGCTCGCCGGCGTGCGCCCGAAGCAGCTCTCTGGCCGGCTCGGCGAGCGGCCCGGACTCCCACGGCGTCTCGAGCCGGCCGAGCGCCTCCTCGAGCGCCGCCCGGCCGGCGAGCGCGAAGTCCTCCCGGCCTGGAACGCCGGCCGGCACCCGCTCCGACGCGGCATGCAGCCGGCCGAGCAGCGTCCCCATCCTGCGCCGGTCCTCGGGGCGCTCGAACTCGCCGTCCTGCGTCGCGGCGCCGTCCACGAACGGCTCCACGCGGACCGCATACCGCTCGTCGAGGCGGTGCAGGACCGCTCCACCCTCAGAAGCGACCGGCGCGAGGACGAACTCCAATCCCGCCTCGTCTCGCAGCGCGGCCGCCGCGCAATAGGCTCGGTCGAGCCCCGTGTAGACGTCGTCCGCGTCCCGGCCGGCGTGCCGCCCCGCGCGAAGGTCGTCTGCGCTCACGAACCATCGCGTCCCACGTGCGTCGACCGCCTCCCAGTGGTGGCTGCCGAACCCGACAGGCAGGTAGTCCAGGCGCGTGGCGGCGATGCCCCAACGGCGCTCGAGCGCGTCCGCCAGCGCCGCTCGGTCGAGATCGCGCGGCTCGCTGTACACGCCCGCACCATAGGAGCCGTGAGGCTCACCGCCTGGCACGTCGTCCGATCGGCATGACGTCCGCGCGCGCTGGATCGGGTCTGATCCCCTGTCATGCTCGAGGCCGAGACACCGGCACCGCCTGCTCCGGACGCCTCGGGCGACCGGCGGCTGCAGCTGCTGCTGGCCGCCGCGATGTTCGTCCTGGTGGTCGACACGTCGTTCATGAACGTGTCGATCTCCGCAGTCGTCCACGACCTCGGTGCGACCGCGAGCGGCGTCCAGGGGACCATCGCGCTCGAGGCGCTCGTCTCGGCCGCGTTCATCCTGATCGGAGGCAAGGTGGGCGACCTGATCGGGCGAAAGCGGGCGTACGTCATCGGCCTCCTGGCATACGCCACCGGAGCTGCGGCGATGGTGGTCGCCCAGAGCCTCACCGCCGTCATCGTCTTCTGGGCCGTCATCGGCGGGCTGGGCGCGTCACTGCTCCTGCCGGCGATGCAGTCGCTGGTGCACGGCAACTTCGCCGGGGAGGCCCAGAAGAAGGCGTACGCGATGGTGGGCGCCGCCGCCGCCGTCGCCGCGGCGGTGGGGCCGCTGCTCGGCGGGTTCATCACGACCTACCTGTCGTGGCGGGTCGCGTTCGCGCTCGAGGACGTCGTGATCCTGGTGGTGCTCCTGGGGATCAAGCTCGTGCGCGACGTCGAGTACACCGGGCCGCGCGGCGTGGACATCGTCGGCTCCGTGCTGTCGGTGGTCGGCATGGGCTGTGTCGTCCTGGGGATCCTCGTCTGGCAGGAGGGCGGCGACTACGTTGCGGCGCTGATCGCCGCGGGCCTCATCTCGCTCGTGCTCCTCGCGCGGTGGCTCGTGCGGCGAAAGCGCGAGGGCAAGCCCGCGCTGCTCGACCCCGACCTCTTCCGCTCGCGGGTCTTCCGGTACGGCGTGTCCGGGCAGATGCTCCAGCAGATCGCGCTCGGCGGGCTGATGATCGCGCTGCCGATCTACCTCCAGATGGTGCTCGAGTACTCCGCGATGGGAGCGGGCCTGTCGCTGGCACCGCTGTCGCTCAGCATGTTCGCGCGTGGCGCTCGCGGCGGGCCGCCGCAAGGCCAAGCGCCGGGCCAGCGGGATCATCCGCATCGGCTTCGCCCTTCTGAGCGTGGGCCTCGTCCTCTTGATCCCGATCATCCCCCGGGCGTCGTCGGGGTGGTACCTCGTCGTGCCGCTGCTCATCGCCGGCGCCGGTCTGGGACTGCTCGTCTCCCAGCTCAACAACTACACGCTCTCACCGGTCTCCGAGAAGCGGATCAGCGAGGCGGCGGGCGTGAACTCCGCGTCCGGCTCGTTCGGGCTGTCGTTCGGGCTCGCGTTCGCCGGCGCCATCATGCTGTGGACGCTCTCCGCCAGCTTCACCAACATGACCCAGCAGAGCGACGTGCTGGCCCCCGCCCAGCAGCAGCAGGTGGCGAAGGCGCTCGAGCACGACGCCGAGGTGATGACGAACACGCAGCTCGAGAAGCAGTTGGCCGGCCAGCCGGCCGACGTTCAGGCCGAGATCATCGACATCAACACGGATGCCCGGCCCCGAGCGCTGCAGGTCGCGCTCCTCATCCCCACGATCGCCGCCCTGCTCGGGCTCCTGAACTCGTTCCGCATGCTGCGCGAGCCCGAGCCGACGCCGTCGGCGGCAGCGGAGGGAATGGTGCTCGGCTGACGACGCGACACGGCCGGGGCGCAGGTCAACGGATCGTGCGCTTCAGGCTCCGGCCTCGCTTGTCGAACCGCTTCCACGCCTTCGGAAGCGCCGCCCGGGCGTTGGCCCGGCGGGCGTCCTGGCGGGCCACGAGCGCCGCTACCGCCGAGCCCGACCCGACCTCGCGGAGCACAGCGGCCGCGACGACGGCATCCTGGTGGTCGCCCAGCACATCCTGGACCCTCTTCGCCCGCTTCAGGTACTTGCCGGTCCCCTTGGCCCCGACCGCGGCCGCAAGCTCCGCCGCGTAGCGGGCGCGCTTGACCGCCTTTCGCACGTCGTGGAGCTCGGCGTCCGAGGGGTCCCGGGGCAGCCGCCGCGCCTTGCGCCGGACACGCCGGTGCTCCTTCGAGACCGCCTTCCGGAGCGATCCCGATCCGGCGAACCGCGGCTCCTTCACCGCATGCTCGAGCCGGTTCAGGAGGCTCACGTACTCGGGCTGACCAAGCGCGCTGACCAGCTCGGCCTGCGCCCGCTCGCGCCGGTCCTCCAGGATCCGCACGATCCGCGCTCCGCCGGCATGCTCCGGCCCGTCGAGCTCGTCGACATCAGCCCGCAACTGTTCGAGCAGCACGTCGAGGTCGCGGACCTGGGCCAGCGCGTGCCCTGCGTCGCGGAGCGACCGGCGAAGGTCGTCCGCCCACGTCCGGTCGAGCATCGGCCGCCCCGCCCGCAACATCGCCCGCAGCCGCCGAATGGCGACTCGGTGGTCGTGCAGAGCGTCCGGGTCCTCGCCGAGCCTGGTACCCGGATCGTGGGTCAGGATCTCCCGATACTGCTCCTGGAGGGCGGCGGCCAGGCGGGCGCGAGCGGATTTTCCACCCGAAGCTCGCTTCTGTGGACGCAGGTCGAGGGCCTGAAACAGCTTCGGCCTGCCGTCGCCGTCGGAGGCGCCCGCGTCGCGCAGGCGCCGCTCGAGCTGTCTCAGCGCCTTCGCGTCGCCACCCACGAGCTCGGCCTCGATCTCGTCGAAGACTCGTACGGGCCGGCCCCCGTCGAGCACCTCGACGGAGTCGCGCACGACCTCAGCCACATCGCCGCCGGCATCGCGGACGACGACGCCGGACCGCCGCGTACGCAGCGTCGCGACCGCGCTGAGCGGCGTTCCGCGGGTGCGCGCCATGAGCAGATCGCGCACCTCCGCAGGCACGGCCTCCGTCGGCGCCGGCCACTCAAGCTCGAGCCGATCTCCGCCGGCGGGCAGCTTGAGCTGCCAGGCCGGCTCGCGGGTCTCGGCGGTGCGGCGGCGGAGCGTGATCCGCCCCTCGGCCAGCCGCAGGTCGTCCGTGTCGTAGTAGGTCGAGGTCAGCACCTCTTCCGGCAGCTCGCGACCTTCGAACGGGATCCCTGCGAACTCCGCTCCGGCACCGAGCTTCAGCTCACGCTCGACCGTCGACCGCATGGGAGACGCCTACCCCGATGGCGTGCGGATCAACCCGCCGGGAGCTCGGCGGCGAGATCCGTCACGCGCCGCCCGATGTCGGCGCGGATGCGGCGCAGCCCATGGTCACGACGACGTCGGCCCACTCCATGTCGTCGCGGGCGAGCCGGTGCGCGGTGCGGCCGGAGAGGTCGACGCCCAGCTCGCGCATCGCCTCCACCACCTCGGGATACGCCGATCTCTGTGACGCCTTGTCACGGCGTTTCCGCAGGGACTGTCCCCGACGGGCTGGGAATGGTGTTGACGTAGACTGCGCGGGCGCGGCCGGGGCCGCGTCCAGTCCGCGGGAAGGGCCGAGCCCACCCCACCCCACCACCCTGAACACGAGCTTCTTTCCGCCCGGACATGCGGACGACGGGCCCAGGGAAAGGAGCTTCCGTGAACGCACCGCTCAACCTCGAGCAGCTCCGCAAGCAGGCGAAGGAGCTGGCCCGCGAGCGTCGGGCCGAAGGGGCGCCGGCGAAGCTGTCCGACGCCCAGCTCGAGCTGGCGCGCCGGCACGGCTTCGCCAGCTGGCCGCGGCTCAAGCAGTATGTCGAGCGGCTCGGCGCCGAGCAGCCGTTCCACACCGACATCGACTACTACGAGGGCCGCGCGTACGGGATCTCCACCGTGCAGGGCGTCAGCATCGCCGAGGCTCGGCGCGACCTGGCCGGCCGGCATGGCTTCGCGACCTGGGCCGGCCTGCGCCGGCACGTGGTGGAGCTCGCAGCGGGCGAGGAGCCGCCCCCGCCGTTCATGCTCGCCTATCGCGCGCTGGAGGCCGACGACAGCGCCGAGCTGGCACGGCTGCTCGACGCGCACCGCGAGCTCGTGACGGCCCGCGGGACGAACGGCAACGACCTGCTCGGGATGGCGAACTCGCTCGAGATCACCCGGCTCATGCTCGACCGCGGCGCCGATCCCAACCGCGGCAACGACCACGGCTGGACGAAGCTCCACCAGGCGGGCTACGGGGACTGGCCCGAGTTGGCGGAGGTCATGCTGGCCGCCGGCGGCCGCACCGACCTCTCCGCGCGCGGCGACGGCGGCACGCCGCTCATCGCCGCGCTCTTCTGGGGCCATCGCAGGGTGACGCCGCTGCTCGGCCTCGAGCCGCACAACCTGCGCGTCGCGGCCGGCCTCGGCCTGGTCGACATGATCGCCGAGCTGGCGGGGACGCCAGCCGCCGGTGCCCACCGCGGCTTCTACCGGCCTCACGGCGGGTTCCCGGCCTGGCAGCCGTCCGACGACCCGCAGGAAGTGCTCGACGAAGCGCTCACGTGGGCCGCGAAGAGCGGCCGCATGGAGGCGTTCCGGCCGCTCATGGACCTGGGCGCCGACGTGAACTCCGACCCCTACCGGGGAACGCCGCTCACCTGGGCCGCCGTCAACGGCCACGTTGACGCCGTGCGGGCGCTCGTCGAGCTCGGTGCCGGGGTCGATCGGCTCGGGACGTGGGGCGGTCCGGACCACGGCGGCGGCGTCCCCGCGATCAACATCGCTGCGCAGGCCGGCCAGACGGATGCGGTGCGGGCGCTGCTCGACCTGGGTGCCGATCCGACGATCCGCGACGAGATCCACGGCGGGGCGGCCGATGGATGGGCGGACTTCGGCGGCCATCGCGAGCTGGCCACGTTCCTGCGGGAGCGCACCTAGCGGCGTCACCCACCGGGCAATGTATTTCCGTGAAAGGGATTTCCAGAACGGCCGACCCGCCCTAGAATGTGTTTGCACCGGAGAGAATCTGTCGTCCTGCCCGGTGCACAAGGGTCGTCAGCATCCTGCGTAGGAGCCCTGAGAGCCGCGTGCGCCGCGTCCTCGAGCACACCATCGACATTCACGCGACGCCAGAGCAGGTGTGGGAGGCGCTCACCGGATTCGACGCCTACGCGGGCTGGAACCCGTTCATGCGCAGCGTGTCCGGCGCGCCGCAGGTCGGCTCCAAGCTGCGCATCGAGCTGGCGCCGCCGGATGGGCGCCCGATCGTCGTCTCGCCGTCGGTGGTCGTCGCCGACCCCGGGCGCGAGCTGCGCTGGCGCGGGGCGCTCCCGCTCGGCCTCTTCACCGGCGAGCACGCGTTCGTCATCTCGCCCGCCGAGACGGGCGCGCGCGTCGTCCACCGCGGCTGGTACCGCGGCTTTCTCGTCCGCCTGTTCAGCCGGGTGATCGACAGGACGAGCCTCGGGTTCGAGCGCATGCACGGCGCGCTCAAGGAGCGGGCCGAGGAGCTCTCGCCGGCGGTCATCGCGGCGCTTCCGATGCTCGGCTCGACGGAGCTCGGCATCCGCGGGTTCGAGACCCACGGATCGACGCTGCTCACTGAGGCGTCCCGGGTCGTCGCGGCGGTGCTGGGGGTGGAGCGCGTCGGCGTGCTCGGCCTCACCCGCGACGGCGAGATGCTCGTCCTGCGGGCGGGCGTCGGCTGGCCCGCCGGCGGGATGAGCCGCGTTCGGGCCACGGCCGGCGACGGCACGCCCGCCGGCTTTGCGCTCCAGCACCACGAGCCGCTGGTGACCCGCGACGTGGCGACCGACCCGCGTCTTCGGACGCTCGGCGCCGCCGAGACCGCCGGCGTCGTCGGAGGCATGGCCGTCCGCATCATGGACAACGGCCGGCCGCTCGGCGTCCTCGACGCCTGGACGCGCACCGAGCGCGAGTTCGGCTCCGCGGAGGTGGCGTTCGTCCAATCGGTGGCCGCGATCCTGGCTCCCGCCCTCGCCGTCGGCGTGAGCGAGGCGCGTGGCTCGGCGGCAGTGGCGGCGCTCCTGGCCGCGGCCGAGGCGGAGCGCGTCCGGGTGGCGACCGAGCTCCACGACGACACGCTCCAGACCCTCACGGCCATGCGGATCACGATCGACCGCCTGGCCGCCGCGTGGCAGCGGGGCGACGCGGCCGCCGCGGAGCAGGCCGTGGAGGGCGCCCGGAAGATGGTGAGCGACGCCATCGACCGCACCCGCCGGCTGGCATTCGAGATCGTGCCGCCGCTCCTCGCCGAGGGCGGCGTGAGCGGCGCGCTGCGGGCGCTCCCGGAAGCGCTCGGCGTGCAGGCCGACGTCACGGTCGACGTCGTCACGACGCGGCACGCCAACAGCGGCGAGCTGCTCTGCTACCGCACCGTCGAGGAGCTGCTGCGAAACGCGCGCGACCACGCCGCCGCCCGCAAGATCCGGGTGGAGGTGCACGAGCACCTGGGCGAGCTGGCCGGCGAGGTGGCCGACGACGGCGTCGGGTTCGACGTGACGTCGGTGCTCGACGACCCCGCCCGGCTGGGCCTCGTCTCGCTGGCGCAGCGGCTGGACTCCATCGGCGGGCGGCTCACCATCCAGTCGTCGCCCGGCGCCGGCACCCGGGTCAGGTTCGAGATCCCGATCAGGTGAGTGGCAGCGGCCGCTGGTGGCGGACGTGGCTGCAGGTCCCGGTCGTGCACGCCACCACCATCTCGACCGCCTGCTCGGGCGAGTCGGCGATCTGGAGCAGCTCGAGGTCATCCTCCGAGACGTTGCCCGCTGCGACGGCGGTGTCGCGGATCCAGTCCGCGAGCCCGGTCCAGTAGCGCTTGCCGTAGAGCACGGTCGGGAACATCCGCACCTTCCGGGTCTGGATCAGCGTGAGCGACTCGAACATCTCGTCGAGCGTGCCGAACCCGCCCGGGAAGACGACGAACGCCTCCGCGTACTTCACGAACATCGTCTTTCGCACGAAGAAGTACCGGAAGTCGAGCGAGAGATCGAGGTAGTCGTTCATGTGCTCCTCGTGCGGCAGCTCGATCCCCGCGCCGATGGACATCCCGCCCGCCTCGCGCGCGCCCTTGTTGCACGCCTCCATGATCCCCGGGCCGCCGCCGGTGATGACCGCGTAGCCCGCCCGCGCAAGCGCCGCTGCCGTCGCCTCGGCCGCCGCGTAGACGGGGTCGTCCGGCTTGGTGCGGGCCGAGCCGAACATCGAGACGGCCAGCCCCACCTCTGCGAGGGCGTCGAAGCCGGCGACGAACTCGGAGGTGATCCGGTGGATCCGCCACGGGTCCGTGTGGACGAAGCTCGCGTCCTGGCGGCCGAGCAGCCGCTCGTCCTCGGTGGGGCGGTGGCGGGCCGGGACGTCGTCCAGCATGGCGCCCGAACGGTACCGCACGGCACGCCGCCGCCCGCGCCCCACTGGGGTGCGGAAGGCCGCTTGGGACGGTAGAATGGCAGGCATGGACGCCCTGACCGCGAAGGTGACCCGCGATGCCGAACCTGCCCCGGATCCCGAGGACAGTACGACGGCGCCATCGCGCGCCGCAGCGGCCGGAAGAGCGCTCCGAGCCCCGCATCGCTGAGATCGAGGCCGTCGGCCTGCGCTGGCTTCAGCTGGAAGAGCCCACCGCCGTCGAGACCGCCTGGCTCGCGCAGAACTTCGAGTTCCACGAGCTCGATCTCGAGGACGTTCTCTCGACCCGACAGCGGCCCAAGATCGACGAGTACGACGAGTACATGTTCATCGTGCTGCACGTCCCGCACTACAACAAGGAGCGGGCCCGCCTCGACGCGGCCGAGCTGAACGTCTTCATCGGGCGCGACTACATCGTGACGCTGCCGAACGTGCCGCTGAAGCCGCTCGGCCGCCTCTTCGCGCAGCTCGAGGACAACCAGGAGCGGCGCGAGGAGTACTTCTCCAAGGGCTCGGGCTACGTGCTCTACGAGATCCTCTCGGAGCTCTTCGACTACTGCTTCCCGATCCTCGACAAGATCGGGTTCAAGCTCGACCGCATGCGCGAGGCGATCTTCACCGAGCGGCGCTCCGAGGACGTCGTGCGCGACATCTCCGACGTGAAGCACGAGATCGTCTCATACCGCAAGGTCATCAAGCCGGAGCGCTCGACGCTGCGGCTGCTCGAGCGGACGCGCTACCTGCCCGACGACCTCGAGGTCTACTTCGACGACATCGTCGACAAGGCCGAGCGTATCTGGGACCAGCTCGACAACTACAAGGAGGTCGTCGAGGCACTGGAGGCGACCAACGAGTCGGTCATCGCCCACAAGCAGAACGACATCCTGCGGCTGCTCACGATCTTCTCAGTCATCCTGCTGCCGCTGACGCTGATCAGCGGCATCTTCGGGATGAACTTCCGCCACATCCCGGTCACGAGCGACTACCACGGGTTCATCGCGACGGTCGCCATCATGTTCGCCATCGCCGTCGTCATGCTCGTGTTCTTCCGCATCAAGCGCTGGATATGACCGAGCGCCTGTGGGCTCCCTGGCGCATGGAGTACATCCAGGGCGGCGTGGACGCGGGCGGGTGCATCTTCTGCGACAAGGCGGCTGCGGACGACGACGAGGCCAACCTGATCGTGCATCGCGGCGAGCGGGCGTACGTCCTCATGAACCTCTACCCCTACTCCAACGGGCACCTGATGGTCGCGCCGTACCGGCACGTCGCAGCGCCCGGCGATCTCGACGACGGCGAGCGGGCCGAGCTGTGGGCCCTGCTCGACCGCGCGCTCGGCGCGCTTGCCGACGCGATGGCGCCGCACGGCTTCAACGCGGGGATCAACATCGGCCGGGTGGCGGGCGCCGGCGTCGAGGACCACCTGCACCTGCACGTCGTCCCGCGCTGGAACGGCGACACGAACTTCATGCCCGTCCTGGCCGACGTCAAGGTCATGCCCGAGCACCTCACGCGCACAGCGGCGAAGCTGCGCGCCGCGTGGGGCACCTGAAACCCCGGGGGCCAGGCCCCGGTGGTCGGGTCAGTCGTCGGCGGTGCGGGCGAACAGGATGTGGTCACGCCAGGCGCCGTTGATGAAGAGGTAGCGGGGCGAGAGGCCGATCTCGGTGAACCCGTTGCGGCGAAGCACCGTCTGCGAGCCGGTATTGTCGACCAGCGTCGCCGCCTCCAGGCGGTGGAAGCCGGCCTCGCCGAACCCCCACTCGCACACCAGGCCGACCGCCTTCGTCGCGATCCCGCGGCCGTTCAGCCGCTCGACCACCCAGTAGCCGAGGCCGGCGTTCTGGAACGGGCCGCGGGAGATCCGCGAGATGGAGATGACGCCGGCCGGCTCGCCGTCCGCCGAGATCAGGAACCGCTCGAGCCGGTCGGCGGCGCGCTCCTGCTGGAGCGCCTTCAGCTCGCGCCGCTGCGCCGCGGACGCGGCGAAGCCGTCTGGCCGGGGCGGGTCGAACGGCTCCAGGAACGCACGGTTCTGGGTGTAGAGCGCCGCCAGCGTGTCGGCGTCGCTCACCTGCAAGGGACGGATGGAGACTCCCACTAGACTCATGCCGCGATGCTGGCGCCCTCCGTGTTCAAGGCATACGACGTGCGCGGCATCGTGCCAGACGAGCTCGACGCGGAGGGTGCATACGCCCTCGCTTGCGGCTACGTCGCCGCCTTCGAGCCCAAGGTGATGGCCGTCGGCCGCGACATGCGCCTCTCGTCGCCCGACATCGCCGCCGCCGCGATCAGGGGCGCCGCCGACTCCGGCGCCGACGTCGTCGACCTGGGCCAGGTCGGCACCGAGATGCTCTACTTCGCTGTCGGCGAGTACGGCTACGAGGGCGGCCTCCAGGTCACCGCCTCGCACAACCCCGCCGCCTACAACGGGATGAAGATCGTCCGCCGAGGCGCGCTCCCCGTCGGCGGCGACACCGGGCTCGACCGGATCAAGGACCGCGCTCTCGGAGGCGCGCCCGAGCCGGCCGCCACGCGGGGCGAGGTCTCAGAGCGCGACGTCTACGCCGCCTTCCACGACCGGGCGCTGGGGTTCGTCGACCCCGGCTCGATCCGGCCCCTCCGGGTCGTCCTCGACGGCGCGAACGGGATGGCGGGGCCGATGATCGCGCCAATCCTGGACCGGCTGCCCGTGAGCGTCCACCCGTACAGCCTCGACCCGGACGGCCGCTTCCCGAACCACGAGCCCAATCCGCTACTCGAGGAGAACCGCACCTTCATCATCGCCAAGGTGCGCGAACACGGCGCCGACCTCGGGATCGCCTGGGACGGCGACGCCGACCGGTGCTTCTTCGTCGACGACACGGGCGAGTTCGTGCCCGGCGATCTCATCACCGCCCTCATCGCCCGGTCGATGCTCGAGAAGCACCCGGGCTCGACCATCGTCTACGACCTGCGCGCCTCGTGGGCCGTCCGCGACACCGTCGCCGCAGCCGGCGGCATCGCGCTCGAGAACCGGGTCGGGCACGCCTTCATCAAGGCCCGCATCCGCAAGGAGGACGCGGTCTTCGCCGGCGAGGTCTCCGGCCACTACTACTTCCGCGACTTCTACTACTGCGACACCGGCGTCGTGCCGGCGCTCGTCATGCTGGAGCTCGTCTCGCGCGCCGGGAAGCCGCTCTCGGAGCTGCTGGCGCCGTTCCGCGAGCGCTATCACATCTCCGGCGAGATCAACTCGACGGTGAGCGACGTGCCGGTGAAGCTCCAGCAGCTGAAGGAGCGCTACTCGGCAGACGCGGTGCGCGTCTCGCACATGGACGGCATCTCGTTCGAGTTCGAGGACTGGCACTTCAACGTGCGGCCGTCCAACACCGAGCCGCTCATGCGCCTCAACCTGGAGGCGCTCGACGCCGGCACGATGGCGCAGCGCCGCGACGAGGTGCTCGACCTGATCCGGGCGTGAGCGTGACCGACCGCAGGCCGCCGTACCGCTTCGCCGTGCGAACGCGGGTGGGCTTCGACGAGACCGACGCCCAGGGCATCGTCTACTACGGCCGCTACATGCCCTACTTCGACCGCGCCCGCGTGGAGTACCTGCGCCACCTGGGCCTGCTGCGGCCCGAGTCCGGCGGCGCGGAGTTCGTGATGCGCGCCCAGCACGTCGAGTACCACGCGCCGGCCCGCTTCGACGACGAGCTCGAGGTGTTCGTGCGCGTGCGCCGGTTGGGCCGGACGAGCGTCACCTGGGAGTTCGAGGCCTGGAACGCCGCCTCCGGCGAGCACCTGGCGACGTCGACCCAGACCGCCGTCTACGTTGCCGACCGGCGGCCGGTGCGGGTCGACGACGGCATGCGCGGCGCGGTCGCCGCGTTCGACACGGCGGTCGAGTCGTGAGCGCCGCGGTGCTCGCCGAGATCGAGCAGATCGCAGCCGGCGGCGAGGACTCCGACGACATCCTGCGGGGGGTCGTCGACCTCCTCCACGACCGTTTCGAGGCCTACTCCTGGATCGGGATCTACTTCGTCGAGGGCGACGAGCTCGTGCTCGGGCCCTGGCGCGGACCGCAGGCCACCGAGCACGTGCGCATCCCGGTCGGCCAGGGGATCTGCGGCGCCGCGGCTGCCAGCGGCCGCACCGAGATCGTCGACGACGTGAACGCCGACGACCGCTACCTCTCGTGCTTCCTCTCGACCCGATCCGAGATCGTCGTGCCGATCATCTACAACACGCTCGTCGTCGCCGAGATCGACATCGACTCCGACCAGCCGGCCGCGTTCGGCGAGGATGACCGGGGGTTCCTCGAGCGCGTCGCCGCGGCGATCTCCGAGCACTGCCTCGTGGGCTGGGACACCGGCGGTGTCGAATGGGAGGCACCGGAGAACTGGGAGGACCGGCGCTGACTGCGCCGTGTGGTAGAACTGGCCGACGGTCCCAGAGGGAGGGCAAGACATGACCGATATGGCCGATTCGAGCACCGGATCGCGGCTCTTCGTCCGCCAGTCGTCCGGGCTCGTGCGTGACGTCAGCGTCACGAACGCGCTGTTCTTCAACATCGCGGCGTTCGTCGGGGTGGGGCTCACGCTCTATCCGATCTTCTACTCGCTCGGATTCATCCCGGTGTGGAAGTGGGGCCCGTTCTCGGAGTACGGCTGGGCGGCGATCGTCACCGGCCTCTTCTGCGTCCTGCTCGCGATCATCTTCGCGTCGCTCACCTCCGTGATGCCGCGCTCCGGCGGCGACTACGTGTTCACGAGCCGCATCACGCACCCGTTTTTGGGCTGGCTCGAGGCGTGGACGCTCGTCATCGCGTCGGTGCTCATCATCGCGTTCGAGGTGCCGCTCGTCCTGCGCAACCTTCAGATCACGGCGCGCATCATCGGCATCGGCGCCGGCGGGAGCTTCTTCCAGGACGCCAACACCTGGTTCACCGACTCGACCGGGTCGATCACCGGCACTCCCGGGTTCATCGCCTCGCTCGTCGTGCTGGCGGTCATCGCGGCCATCGTCCTCCTCCCCACGCGCACGTTCCACAAGGTCGTGACGGCGCTTGCGATCTTCGGCGTGGCGTCGTTCGTGGCGATGTTCATCTTCGGCCTCCTGGCGACGAACCGCTCGGACTTCGAGCACAACCTGCCGCAGTACACCGGCGGGCTCTCGGCGGCCAAGATCGCGGCCTCGGGGCATCCGACGTTCCTGCCCGGGCACTCGACCGACATCCTGGGCGACCTCTTCTCGCACACGGTCTTCCCGATCATGCTGTCGATCCTGCTCTTCCAGTACATCGGGTTCCAGTACTCGGCCTACATCGCGGGCGAGGTGCGCGGGAACGTGCGCCGCGGCGTCCTGATCGCGCTGCTCGGTGCGCTCCTGGTGGGCGTGATCGCGAACTCGGTCTACGTGGACCTGATCTCGAACCACTTCGGCTTCGACATGAACGTGAGCTGGGGGGCCGCGTACTGGGGGTTCAACGAGAACCTCTCGGCGCTGCCGATGGGCCAGCCCAACGCGATGCCGCTCCTGGGGGTGATCGCAAACGGCAGCCTGTGGCCGATCTGGGCCCTCATCAGCTTCGCGGGCGCCATCTTCCCGCTCCTCCTATGCCCGGTCTACATCAACTTCATCAGCCGCATGCAGCTCGCCTGGAGCCTCGACCGTCAGCTCCCCGAGTGGTTCGGCGAGGTGAACGAGCGGCTGCGCGCGCCGCTGAACGCGATCCTGGCGACGCTCGGGCTGACCGCGCTCTTCCTGTTCTTCCAGAGCTACAACGCGCTGCCGCACTTCCTCGCCACCACCGGCAACAAGCTCAACCTGGCCGGGACGGCGTGGTTCTCGATCACGATGGCGATCCTCACGTGGACGATGCCGGGGGTGAATGCCATCCTCGTTCGCGTCCGCCGGCCGGATCTGGTGCGAAACGCGCCGTTCGCGAAGGCGCTCCCGTGGGTTGGGCTCGCGTGGCTCGTGTTCCCGGTCTGGGTGTACGCGTTCGGGATCATCAAGCCGATCTGGGACAGCATCACGGCGGAGGGGGTCTCGAAGCTCACCTACCTCGAGACGAACGGCATCCTCGATGCGCTCATCTTCTACGCCCTGGGCGTCGTCATCTACGTCGTGATGCAGTGGCGGTCGCGGTCGGCCGGGGTCGATCGCGACATGCTGTTCGCCGAGATCCCGCCGGACTAGTCGGTGATGGGTGACTCCCGGTGCCCGTGCCGTCATGGGCGGCGAGAACCAAGTAGCGCAAGGACGCAGGGAGGGCCAATATCGGGTGATATCGGCCCGACCGAGGACGCCGCGATGGGCCGGTTCGCAGCCGCAGCGCCACCAGTCATCGACCAGTCGATCCATCCGGGCGTCCAGGCGCGCGGGAACCGGGGGTTACCCATCTAGTGCGGATCTACCTCGCAAGCGACTTCCACGCGGCCGAGACGGCGTGGCGGAAGTTCCTGAACGCGATCCGCCTCAACGTCTACAAGGCCGACGTCGCGCTCGTCGCCGGCGATCTGACGGGCAAGGCGATCGTCCCGATCGTGCGAAACGGCGCGGCCTACGAGGCCGAGCTCTTCGGCGTGCGACGGCGGGCCGGAAGCGACGAGGAGCTGGCGACGCTCGAGCGCGACATCGCCGACGTCGGCTTCTACTCGTTCGTCTCGACGGCCGAGGAGGCCGACCGCCTTGCGACCGACGCCGATGCCCGCGACCGCCTGCTCCACGAGCTCATGAACGAGCGGGTCGGGCGGTGGATGGACCTCGCCGACGAGCGCCTCGGCGGCGGGGATGTGCCGCTCTACCTGATCCCGGGGAACGACGACGACTTCGGGATCGACCCGATCCTGAACCGCGAGGGCGCGTTCGTGCAGAACGCCGACGGGCGCGTCCTCGACATGCCGGGCGAGCTGCAGCTGCTCGCCTCAGGATGGTCGAACATCACGCCGTGGGCGACGCCGCGCGAGGAGCCCGAGGACGCGCTCGAATCACGCCTCGAGGCGCTGGCCGGGCGGGTGCGCGACCCCCGGCGGGCGGTCTTCATGATCCACGTGCCGCCGCACGACTCGGGCCTCGATACGGCGCCGATCCTCGACGAGAACCTGCGCCCGACGATCTCGGCGGGCGACGTCCTGCGCGGGCCGGTGGGCTCGTACGCCGTCCGGCGGATCATCGAGCGGTTCGAGCCGCTGCTCGGCGTGCACGGCCACATCCACGAGTCCGGCGGCGAGCGCAAGATCGGCCGCACGCTCTGCATCAACCCCGGCAGCGAGGCCAACCACGGCATCCTGCGCGGCTACCTGGTCGACGTCGGCCCGGACGGCATCGAGCGGGCGATGCGGGTGGAGGGCTAAGCCCAGGCCGCTTCGCGCACGTCGTCGGGCGCCTTCAGCCAGTAGCTCTCGCGCATCCACTCGAGCGTCGCCTCGAGGCAGTCCTCGTCCTCGACCCGCGCGGTGATCCAGCCGTAGCGGCCGACGTAGCGGGCCTCCGACACGAACGGCAGCTCGAGCGCCACCTCGCGCTCCTCGCGGGTCAGCTTGAGCGTGACCGTGACGGGCGGCCCGTCCCCCAGGATCGCAAACATCGTGCTGCCGCCGCCGACCTTGAAGACGTGGGCGTCGGGGCCGAAGGGGTGGTCCTCGCGAGACTGTGGGAACGAGAGGGCGAAGGAGCGGATGCTGGCGGCGGCGTCCACCGCCCGCACCTTACTGGGGCTCGCGCTGCGCCGTCTCGTGAACCGCCGCCACGCCGTAGTAGCGGTCGGCCGCGTGCACCAGCGAGCTCGGGTCGTCGACTCCGCGGAACGTGAAGTCGGCGTCGGCCGCGTCCGTGCCCGCCGTGTCCCAGTCGACGTCGCCGATGCCGAGCAGTCGCTGAGGGATGCTCTGGCGCAAGTTCACGTTCTGGACGCGATCGACGTGCGTCGTTCGCTCGTGGCGGGACATCAGCCCAGTGCGGATGTGGATGCGACGGTCGGTGACGAGGTACCGCGTGCTTCGACGCCGGATCCACCCGACGATGTACGTGAGCACGAGGCCGATGCCGGTGGCGACCGTGAACCACGTCGGGCCCACGTCCTGGCCACCCGCGGTCAGCGCTGCCCAAACCCCGAGCGCCAGGAGCGACACCAGCGTCCACTTGACGTAGAACAGGAGCATCGACTTCCAGCTGGGATTCCCCTGCCAGATCGTGATCTCGCCCTCGGCGCTCATGGCCGGGGATCCTAGATGATCGATTTCCCATTCTCGTGCGCCTGGACGTCCGACCGTGGCCTGTGTGGCGGCGGTGGCGGGGCTGCGGCTGCGAACTCTCGCCTCGCGGCGTCCTCGGTCGCGCCGATATTGGCAATATCGACGCTCCCTGCGTCCTTGCAACGCTCGGTTCTCGCCCGTTCGCGACCTGCTGGGTAGCAGGTCGCTCACGACCGCTTCAAGCCGCAGGCGGCTTGAAGCTGGGCATCACGAGCATGAGGAATCGATCATCTACCCGCCGGGCGTGACGCGGTAGGCGTCGAAGACCGAGTCGATGTTGCGCAGGGCCTGCAGCAGAGCCCGCAACTCCTTGACGTCGCCGACCTCGGCCGTGTACCAGTTACGCGCCATCTGGTCGGCGACGTGGCCGCCGTACTCGACGATGTTGGCGCCGTGCTCGGCGAATGTCCGGGCGACGTCCTCGAGCAGGCGCGGGCGGTCCCAGGACTGCAGCGCGATCGTGACGCGGAACGAGCTCGTGGCGGCATCCGAGTCGTCCCAGCTCACGGCGGTGAACCGCTCCGGCGTCCGCTTGAGCGCGCGCACGTTCGGGCAGTCGTCGCGATGGATCGTGATGCCGCGGCCGAGCGAGATGTAGCCCACCACCCCGTCGCCCGGCACGGGCGTGCAGCACTTGGCCATGCGCACGAGGACATCGGGGTCGGTGGTCCCCTCGACCACGATGCCGAACGACGAGGACGCCGCGGGCCGCTTCTGCGGGCGCCGGCTGGGCGTGAGCTCGTGCTCGGGAGAGATCACCTCGGCGGTCTTCAACCGGCCGATCAGCTTCGTCACGACCTGGCCGACCTGGATCTTGCCGCCGCCGATCGCGACGTAGAAGTCGTCGGCCTTCTTGAACCCCATCTCGCGGATGATCCCGGCCAGGAGCGGCGACGCCGACACCTTCTGGTGCGGCAGGCCGTTCGACTTGAGCGCCTGCTGGAGCGACTCGCGGCCCTTCTGCTCGAGATCCTCGCGGGCCTGCTGCGTGAACCACTGCCGGATCTTGTTGCGCGCTCGCGACGTCTTCACGAGGTTCATCCAGTCGCGCGATGGGCCCCGCTCCTGCTTCGAGGTCAGCACCTCGACGAACTCGCCGGACTGGAGCGTGTAGTGCAGCGGCACGATGCGCCCGTTCACCTTGGCGCCGACGCAGCGGTGGCCGACGTCGGTGTGGACGGCGTAGGCGAAGTCGAGCGGCGTCGCGCCGGCGGGCAGGCTCTTCACCTCGCCCTTCGGCGTGAACACGTACACCTCGTCCGAGAAGAGGTCGACGCGCAGCGTGTCCATGAACTCCTTGGGATCGTTCGCGTCGCCCTGCCAGTCGGCGAGCTGCGCGACCCACTCGTTCGCGCCGGGCCGGTCCCGGGAGCCGTGCGGGCTCGTCTTGTAGAGCCAGTGGGCGGCGATCCCGTACTCGGCCGTCTGGTGCATGTCCTGCGTTCGCACCTGGATCTCGAGCGGCTTTCCCTGCGGCCCGATCACCGTCGTATGCAGCGACTGGTACATGTTCACCTTGGGCATCGCGACGTAGTCCTTGAACCGGCCCGGCATCGGCTTCCACAACGAGTGGATGACGCCGATCGCGCCGTAGCAGTCCTTGACCGAGTCGACCAGCACGCGCACGGCGGTCAGGTCGTAGATCTCGTTGAACTCCTTGCCGCCCTGCGCCATCTTGGTGTAGATCGAGTACAGGTGCTTGGCACGGCCGGAGATGTCGGCCTCGATCGAGGCGTGCTCGAGCTCGTGGTTCAGGATCGTCCCGGCCTGGTCGGCGAACCGCTCGCGCTCGTCGCCGGCCTGGTTCACGAGCGACTCGATCTCGGCGTACCGACGCGGGTGGAGCGTGTGGAAGGCCAGGTCCTCGAGCTCCCACTTGATCGACTGGATGCCGAGCCTGTGGGCCAGCGGGGCGTAGAGCTCGAGCGTCTCCTTCGCGGTCTCGACCTGCTTCTGCTTTCCGAGCGCCGAGATCGTGCGCATGTTGTGGAGCCGGTCGGCGAGCTTGATCAGGATGACACGCAGGTCGCGCGCCATCGCGACGATCATCTTGCGGTAGTTCTCGACCTGGGCCTGCTCGCGGCTCGCGAAGCTGATCCGGGTCAGCTTGGTCACGCCGTCGACGAGCACGGCGACGTCCTCGCCGAAGCGCTCGCGCACCTCGTCGAGCTCGGCCTGGGTGTCCTCGACCACGTCGTGGAGGAGCGCGGCGGCGATCGTCGCGGTGTCGAGCTTCAGCTCCGCGCAGATGGTGGCGACCGCCACGGGATGGTGGATGAACTCCTCCCCGCTCTTGCGCCGCTGGCCCTTGTGGTGCACGCAGGAGTAGTCGAACGCCGCCCTGATCAGGTCGGCGTCGGCGTTCGCGTTGTACTCGGCGATCCGGCCGAGCAGCTCGGCGAGCAGTGGGTCGTGCCGCTCGGCTTCGGCACTGCGAGGCACCGTTGCCATACCCGCATGTTAGTGGAGGGGTGCCGGAGGCCAGGTGGGATCGTGATCGTCGACGACCACCAGCTGCGCTCGATCGCACGGGCAGTGTCGTTCTGTACAACGAGCCTCGCCTGGACCGTCGAGGAGACCTCCGCCGACGATCCGCGCCACCACTGGGCAGTGCTACGGACGGCACGGTCGCCGGACACGCGTCGGTTCGACCACTTCGTCGAGTTCTAGGTCGTCTGCGACTCCAGATAGGCGTGCGAACCGGCCACCTGCTCGCACGCGGCCCGGTAGGTCGGCGACGAATCGAGGTCGACGCGCGCCGCGGCCACGGCGCCCGGCACCAGGCCGACCTCGCGCAACACCGCCCGGCAGCGCTCGACCGTCTCGGACGGCAGCGTCAGCGCCGTGCCGTCGCGGTCGGCTCGCCAGACGACCGCCAGAACTTCACGCAGCGGCGCCCGCAGCGACACGACCTCGCGCGCGAACTCGACCTCCGCCGGACCCCATACCAGGTGGACGTGGAGCCGCGAGCCGAGTTCGGCGAGAAGCTCGCCGGAGGCCGCGTCGGCGGGAGGGTCGAGCGCGACGACGTGGTGGAAGCGGGCGGCGATGCGGTCGGCATCGGCGGTCCCGTACTCGGCGAGCTCGACCCAGCCCGATCCCAGCCGCTCCGCGCGCAGCACGCTGCGCAGCATGGCCGCCCGGCGGCGCGCGTCGGCGACGAGGATGAGCACGGGCTCACCGGCCGCCACGAGCCGCGCCACCGTGGCGATCTGCACGCCACCTCCGCGGGAATCCTCGACGCCGGCGGAGACCGCGGCGGGGCGGGCGCCGTTCACGTGCGGGATCGGATCGGCGCCCTCGACGACCGCGGCGACCGCCCGCACGAGCATCTGAGCCGACGCCGAGCCGTTCCACTCGTTGCGCGAGAGCCGGTAGGCGACGTCGAAGCGGCCGCCGGTTCGCAGCTCGTCCGCCGCCGGCCCGCGCCCGAACCACACGGCGCCGCAGCGGAACCCGCCCAGCTCGACCGCCATGCGCAGGTGGCGGCCCTCGCCGATCCGCTTCACCTGGTGGAGCGCGGCCGCCGGCGCGAGCAGCATCACGCCCGGGTTCCCCAGCCCGAACGGCTCGAGCCGGTCGAGCTCGTCGGCCAGCTCGAGCGACGTCTCGGCCGGGGCGAGCACGGCGTCGATCCGCTGCGTGCGCTGGAGATCGGCGTCCGAGAGGTGCCCGCCGGCGTGCTCGGCCAGCGCCGCGGCGAAGGCGTCGACGTCCTCCGAGCGCATCGTGAGACCGGCGGCGACGCGGTGGCCGCCGAAGCGGGTCAGGTGGGCTGCTGTGGCGGTGAGGCCGGCGTGCAGGTCGTAGGCGGCGATGCTCCGGCCGGAGCCCTTCGCCTCGTCCCCGTCGCCGGCGATCAGGACGACCGGCCGGCCGTAGCGCTCCACGAGCCTCGAGGCGACGATCCCGATCACGCCCTCGTGCCACTCGGGGTCGTGCAACACGTACGCGCGCCGAGCCCGCCAGGCGTCGTCGGCGGCCTCGACCTGGTCGACCGCCTCGCGCGTGATGCCGTCCTCGACCGCCTGGCGCTCGCGGTTCAGGGCCTCGAGCCGCTCGGCGAGCGCACGGGCGCGCTGCTCGTCGGCGGTCAGGAGCAGCTCGAGGGCCGCGTCCGGGTGGCAGAGCCGCCCGGCTGCGTTGATGCGGGGCGCGAGCCGGAAGCCGACATCGGTGGACGACGCGTGCGCCCGGTCGACGCGCGCCACCGCCATGAGCGCCCGCAGGCCCGGCTTGGACGTCCGCCGCAGGCGGCGCAACCCGGCGCGCACCAGCCCCCGGTTCTCGTCGCGGAGCGGCACGACGTCGGCCACCGTCGCGAGCGCGACCAGGTCGAGGTGCTGCTCGAGCTCGGCGGGGTCGCGGTCGGCCCGCCGGTGAAGCGCCTCGGCGAGCTTGAAGACGACGCCTGTGCCGCACAGCTCGGGGAACGGGTAGTCGGACGGGCGCGTGCAGACACGGGTGCAGGCGGGCAGCGCCTCGGCCGGCCGGTGATGGTCGGTCACGATCACGTCCATCCCCAGCTCGCGGCCGCGCGCCACGGCGTCGACGGCGGTGATCCCGCAGTCGACGGTGACGAGCAGCCGGACGCCGTCGGCGGCCAGCCGCTCGACGGTCTCGACCGCCAGGCCATAGCCCTCCTCGAACCGGCTCGGCAGGTGCGACTCGACGTTCGCGCCGAGCCCACGCAGCACGGTGACAGCGAGCGCCGTGGCGCAGATGCCGTCCGCGTCGTAGTCGCCGTGGACGCAGATCCGCTCACCGGCCGCGATCGCCCGCTCGATGCGCTCGCACGCCGCCGCCATGTCGCCCAGCAGCATCGGGTCGTGGGCGGGGCCGTCCTGCTCGAGGAACGCGCGGGCCGCATCCGGCGTGGAGTGGCCGCGCCGGATCAGCACCTCGGCGGTCGTGCGCCGGATCCCGAGGGCCTCCGCCAGCGCGGCCGCCTCCTCGGGCGGGCACGGCTCGACGAGCCAGGGAGACGGAGGCGCGGCCATCCGGCCATGCTATGGGGGGCCTCGGACGTGCCCTATCCTGCCGCGGTGCCCGCCGCAGGCGACCTTCACCGGACGATCTGGGGCGACGGGCCGCGCGCCGTGCTCGTCCACGGCAGCATGAGCTTCGGCGAGCTCGCCTTCTCGGAGCAGCGGCCGCTGGCGGAGCGGCGCCGGCTCGAGCTGCTCGACCGGCGCGGGTACGGCACGAGCCCCGACCGGGCCGGCCGCGTTGACTTCGAGGAGGACGCCCGCGACCTGGCGGCGCTTCTCGCCGAGCCGGCCCACCTCGTCGGCCACTCCTACGGCGGCATCGTCTGCCTCCTGGCGGCCGCAAAGCGCCCCGAGGGCGTCCGCTCGCTCGCGGTGATCGAGCCGCCGGCGTTCGCCCTCGCCCGCGGGACGCCGTCGGTCGAGGAGGTCGTCGCCCGGATCGACAGGCACTTCGCCGAGGGGCAGGCGCTGTCGGAGGAGGCGTTCCTGGACGGCTTCCTGCGCGCGTGGGGCTTCGAGCAGTTGTCTCCGCGCACGCTGGCCCCTCGGGCCCGGCGCGGCGTTCGCTCGTCGATGACCGAGCGTCCGCCGTGGGAGGCGGAGGTGCCGCTCGACCGGCTGGCGGCGGCGGGCCTCCCGGTGCTGGTCGCCCGCGGCGCCTGGGACGAGACCGACCCGTCGGCCCGCGACCTGGCCGGGGCGGCGTTCGCGGCGGTCTGCTCGGTTCTCGTCGAGCGGCTCGGCGCCGAGGAGGCGGTCTTCCCGGGCGCCGCGCACCAGCCGCAGCTCCTGGGGGCGCCGTGCAACGAGCGGCTGGAGGCGTTCTGGCGGGCGTCAGAGGCGGCCGGAGCGCACGATCGACGCGACCAGCACGAACCCCAGCCCTGACGCCACGAGGAACCCGGCCAGCGCCAGCACGTGGAGGCCGAAGATGTGCCAGCCGCCGTCGGCCGAGATCCCGATCAGCGACGAGCCGACGATCGTCGCCGCCATCACGATCGCGATCACGAGCCGGTTCATCACGATGTCCGCATGGCTCGTGAGCTGGTCGAGCCCCTTGTGCCGGAACTGCACCTCGACCTCGCCGTCGCGGAACTGCTCCAGCGTGTCGTGCACCTGGTAGGGCAGCTCCATCAGGAGGCGGCTGTAGCTCTCGGCCTCCTCCCAGCCCCGCTCGGCCAGCCTCCGCGGCGAGTACCGCCGCTGCACCAGCTCCGCCGCGTACGGCTCGGCCACCTCGAACACGTTGAAGTCGGGATAGATCTCGGTGCCGACGCCGCCGAGCGTGGCGAGCGCCTTGTCGAGGAGCGCGAACCGGGTCGGGAGGCGCAGGTGCATGCGCGAGACCAGGACGAACGCCTCGCGGATGACCTGAAGCGGGTCGATCTGGCCCATCGCGACGCCGTAGTAGCGGTAGTAGACCTCGCGCAGCTCGATCCGCAGCTCCTCCTCCTGCTCGCGGTTGAAGCGCACGCCCAGCTCGTAGAGCCGGCGCGGGAGCGCGTCGACGTTCTCGTTCACCGCGTCGAGGAGGAGCCGGGTCAGGCGGCGCATGTCGCCGTCCGAGAGCGAGCCGGTCATGCCGAAGTCGACCAGGCCCAGCCGGCCGTCGTCGAGCACGAAGATGTTGGCCGGGTGCGGGTCGCCGTGGAAGTGGCCGTGGCGGAAGATCATCTCGAGCCAGGTCTCCGCGATCAGGAGCGCGAGCCGGCGGCGCTCGTCCATCGGCGTCGTCTCGAGGTCGAGGTCGGCGAGCTGGATCCCCTCCAGCCGCTCGAGCGTGAGCACACGGCCGCTGGAGTAGGTGCCGTAGACCTTCGGGATGAGGACGCGGGCGTCGGAGGCGAAGTTCTGGCGGAAGATCTCGGCGCGTGCGGGCCTCGATCCGGTAGTCGAGCTCGCGCCGGATCGAGCGGGCGAACTCGTCGACGACGGCGACGGGGTCGATGAAGTCGAGCCGGTCGACGCGCCGCTTCACGATGCGGGCGACCTGGTAGAGCAGAGCCAGGTCGCGCTCGATCTGGCGGCCCGCGCCGGGGCGCTGCACCTTCACCGCGACGAGCCGCCGGCTGGGGAGCTCGGCGAGGTGCACCTGCCCGATCGACGCCGCTGCCACCGGCACCGGGTCGAAGGCCGTGTAGAGCTTCTCGATCGGCGCGTGAAGGTCCTCCTCGATCATCCGCTCCACCTCGGCATACGGGAACGGGCGCACGTCGTCCTGGAGTTGGCGCAGCTCGGCGATGATCTCGGCCGGGACGATGTCGGGGCGCGTCGAGAGCAGCTGGCCGAACTTGACGAAGGTCGGCCCGAGCTCGTCGAGCGTCTCGCGCAGGTGGCGGCCGAGCGCCGGCAGGTTCTGGTCGTCGATGACCGCCGCCCGCCGAAGCGCCCGCCGCTCGAATACGAACCCGAAGCCGTGCCGGGTCGCGACCTGGGCGATCTCACGTAGGCGGCCGACAGTCTGACGCCGCTCCGACAGGCTGGCCATGCCGCAATGGTACGCGAGCGGCCGATGCAGGCGACGGCCGTGAAACACGGGGACCTGGTCCCGGCGACGGCGTGAAACACGGGGACCTGGTCCCGGCGTTTCATCCGTGAAACAGATTGACCAGGTCCCGGTGTTTCATCGGGGCTCATCCCTGTGATCGAACCGGCGCGGATCCGTGACCGGTTCCCGCGCCGCCGCGCATGCACCGCACCCGGATCCGGCGAACGCAGTACGGTAGGCGCGTGCGGGCTGCGATCCTGTACGAGGCCGGCGAGCCGCTCCGGGTGGAGGACGTCGAGGTCGACCCGCCCCAGGCGGGCGAGGTGGCGATCCGGATGGCGGCCAGCGGCGTCTGCCACTCCGATCTGCACGTCGTCGACGGCATCCATCCCCACCCGCGGCCGGCGATCCTCGGCCACGAGGGCGCGGGCGTCGTCGAGGCGGTCGGGCCGGGCGTGACCGGGATCGCGGTGGGCGACCACGCCCTCCTGAGCTGGCTCCCCTACTGCGGGCGCTGCCGGTTCTGCGTCGCGGGGCGGCCGAACGTGTGCGAGAACCTGGGCTGGTCGGACGCCGGCCTCATGATGGACGGGACGACCCGCTTTCACCGAAACGGGACGGCCATCCACCACTCCACCACCTCGTCGTTCGGCGAGCGGACGGTGGTGCCGGCCCAGACGGCGATCCCGATCGACCCCAGCCTGCCGCTGGCGGAGATGGCGCTCATGGGCTGCGCGGTCATGACCGCGTTCGGCGCTGTCCTGAACACCGCCAAGGTGCGGCCCGGCGACTCGGTCGCAGTCGTCGGCTGCGGCGGGGTCGGGCTCAACATCGTGCAGGCCGCGGCCGTGGCGGGCGCCGGCGAGATCGTGGCCGTCGACCCCAGCCCCGCGAAACACGAGCTGGCCCGTGAGATGGGCGCCACGCGCACGTGCTCGCCGGAGGAGGCGGCCGACTCGGTGCGGGTCGACCACAGCTTCGAGGCCGTCGGCCCGCTCGCGACCATCGAGCTCGCGATCTCGCTCGCGGCGCGCGGCGGACAGGCGATCCTGGTCGGCATGGCGCCGCCGGACGCCCGCCCCAGCTTCGACGCGCTCTCGCTCACGATGGACGAGAAGGCGATCCGGGGCTGCTGGTACGGATCGTGCCGCCCACAGGCCGACTTCCCGATGCTGGTCTCGCTCTACCGCGCCGGACGGCTGCGGCTCGACCCGCTGATCGAGCGGTGCGGGCTCGACGACATCAACGCCGCCTTCGAGCGCATCCGCCGCGGCGAGGCGGTGCGCTCGGTGATCGTCTACTGAGACGTGTTCCGGGTCGTCTCGCGCAGGGCGCTGGCGTAGCCGAGCACGAAGCCCGCGACGAGGACGGGCGGGATCAGCACGACGAGCTCGCGCGGGAGCTGCGGGCCGATCGTCACGCCGGCCAGCGCAGCGCCGAATGCCGCCGCGTGCCATGTCCTCAGATGCCGGATCATCACTGCCAGTTATCGGCAGGAACGCGCCGGGAAGAAGGGTGATTCAGCCGCGCGCCAGGGCGTCTGCGGCGTCGGCCGCCGGCGCCGGGACGGCGGCGATCGTCCGCTGGAGCCACGTCCCGGCGACCAGCGACGTCACGACCGCGAGCATCACGAACGAGGTGTAGAGCCGGGAGTCGATGATCCCCGCCCCGAACGCGGCCGACGCGAGCACGATCCCCGGGCCGCCGCGGGCGTTCATCGCGACCGCGAGGTTGAGCGCGCTCTTCCCCGGCTCACCCGCAAGGCGCGCGCCGGCGTAGACGCTGCCGGCCTTGGCGAGACAGGCGAACGCCAGGAACGCGAGGAAGAACGGGATGTCGAAGTTGTCGACCAGGTTGAGCTGGATGCCGACGATCGCGAAGTAGACGGGGATGAAGAACCCGAGCGAGAAGTGCGCGATCTCCTCCCGCGCGAACTCGGCCCGATCGCCGGAGGCCGTGACGACAACGATGCCGGCGACGAACGCGCCGAACAGCGGCACGACGCTGAGCAGCAGGCACGCCCCGCTCATCAGGATCATGACCACGAGCTGGAAGGCGACGTGGCTGCGCCGCTTCACGAAGTTGAACTTCGAGTGCAGCGCGGCGGCGTAGAGACGCGGGCCAAGCGTGAGGGCGACGGCGAGGAACGCCAGCGTCGCGACCGTGTGGTAGGCCTCGTTGGCCGTCGAGCCGGGATCCCAGCCGAGCTGGCCGGCGAGGCCGAACTGCGCCGAGCCGGTGCCCGCCACGATGCCGACCGCAACTGCCAGAACGACGTAGACGACGACGTCCTCGATGACCGCCACCGAGAGCACGATCCGGGCAAAGCGGGTCTTCAGGAGACCCAGGTCGAGCATGATCCGCGAGATCACCGGGATGCTCGTCACGGCGATCGCAAGCGCAAAGACGAGCAGGAGGGCGGTGCGGTTCTGCGCCGTGCCCTCGAAGCGGCTGAAGTCGATGGCGGTGAACGCCACGACGCCCGCGACGAAGGGGATGACGAGGCCCAGCGAGGCGATCCATCCGACCACCTTCGACGACTCCCGGCTGAGGAGGCCACGGACCTGCGTCCCGGCGGTGAACATCAGGAGCAGGAGGCCCAGCTGGTAGGCCGCTCCGAGCACCGCCGGCACCGCTCCCGTCGAGGGGAAGAGCCAGTCGTACGCCGTCGGCGACACCCGCTCGAAGAGCGTCGGCCCGAGCAGGATCCCGCCGACGATCTCGCCGATCACGGGTGGCTGGCGAAACCGTGCGAACACGTAACCGCAGGTGTGCGCGCTGATGAGCAGCACGATCAGTGCGGCGAGAACGTGAGCGGTGTCGCGGTCGGTATAGGACACTGAGGGGCCAGTATGCGGGCACGCCCGCCCGTCCGCAACCTCAGACGGGCACGCGCTGGAGCGCGCGGCCCCGCATCTCGGCCGGGACGTCCATGCCGAGCGCCGTCAGCAGGGTCGGCGCGATGTCGAAGAGATGCGCATCCGAGGGGATCGAGTCCGGCATCCCCGGCCCGAGCATGATGGCGATGCCGTACTTGGCGTGGTTGGCGTCGTCTGGGCCGGTGTCGTTCTCGCGCACCTGGACGCGGCCGTCGCCGACCGACCCGATCGAGCGCCAGGCCAGGTTGCCGAAGTAGCAGATCAGGTCGGGTGCGACCCCGTTTACCTCGCGGTACAGGTCGGTCGGCCGGAAGACCCGCGTCCCGATCGAGTTCCCGTCCTCGTCGCCGAGCGCCTCGAGCTTCGCGATGAGCTCGTCGCGCAGCGGCTCGTAGTCGGCGGGGTCGATCGTGCCCTCCGGCTCGCGCCCCTTCACGTTCATGAAGATGCGCGAGTAGTAGCCGCCGTCGGCCCAGACGCGCGTGCGCGGCCAGTCGACCTGCACCTTGCCGAACGGCGTCGGCGTCGTCGGCCTGTCGACCAGGCTCAGGTAGCCCTCCTGCATCAGCCACTCGTTCACCTGGATGCCGCCGTGCATCGCCTGGGCACCGTGGTCGGAGACGACGAGCAGCGCGGTGGTGTCGTCGAGGCCCTCGATCAGGCCGCCCACCTCGCGGTCGAGGTAGCGGTAGTACTCGCGGAAGCCCTCCTCGTAGGGGTTCCCGGCCTCGTAGTCGGGATGCTCGTGGTCGTAAAAGCGCCAGAACGCGTGGTGCAGCCGGTCGGGGCCCATCTCGACCAGCATCAGGAAGTCCCACGGGCGGGTGTCGCGCAGGTGGCGGGCGAGCGCGAACCGGCGCCGCGTCATCTCGTTGATGTCGCGCAGGATCCGGTCCTTCTCGGGGGTGCGGTAGTCGGGCACGTCGACCATGTAGTCGCCGACGACGCGCCGCACCTCGTCCTTCAGCTCCTCGGGATAGGTGAACTTGGAGTCGGTGCTGGGCGTGAGGAAGCAGCTCACCATCTCGCCGTTCACCGGCCGCGGCGGGAACGTCTGCGGGACGCCCAGGGCCACGACGTGCTTGCCCTCGCGCGAGAGCATGTCCCACAGGCGGTCGACCTTCACCTTGTCGGACGTGGCGAACGTCAGCCCGTCGTAGGAGTGGTCCTTGCGGTTTCGGAACCCGTAGAAGCCGAGGGTGCCGGGGTCGCGCGACGACATCATGCACGACCACGCGGGGACGGTGATCGGCGGATCGCAGGACTCGAGCTTCCCCCACGCTCCGCGCTCCATGAGGCCGCGCAGCACGGGCAGCTCGTCGCGCATGTCGTCGAAGACGATCTCCGGCGGCACGCAGTCCAGGCCCACGATCATGAGCTTCTCGGCGGTCGGCACGGCGGGCATGGTACCGACGGGCGAGGCACGGGCCCGTCGATAGAATCGCCGCCATGCGGGTGCTCGTCCTCGGTCTCGACGGGGCCGACCGCGATCTGGTCGACCGTCTGCTGGCCGAGGGGAAGCTCCCCACGCTCGGCCGGCTCGTCCGTGACGGCGCGTACGGGCCGCTGCGCTCGACGATCCCGGCGGTGACGCCCACCGCGTGGTCGTCCTTCCTGACGGGCCTCAACCCGGCCGGCCACGGCATCTTCAACTTCTCGTCCAACCCCAACCGCGGCCGGTCGCGCGTCGAGAGCGCGGCCAGCCGGTCGGGGGCGCCGCTGTGGCGGCTCCTGGGGGCGGGCGGCGTCCGCTCGGCCTTCGTCACGGTGCCGTTCACGTATCCGGCCGAGGCGATCGACGGGGTCGTCGTCTCGGGCTACGGCGGCCCGGAGCGGCCGCAGATCCTGCCGGAGGCGGCCGCGCGCGAGATCGAGGCCCGCCTTCCCGGCCTCGTCACCGCCCACCACCCCATGAAGGAGCGCTGGTGGGAGGACTTCGAGCGCTACGCGGCGACCCTGATCCGGCACGTCGACGAGATCGGCGCGGCCTGCAAGACCTGCTTCGAGCTCGAGCCCGACCTGGGCCTCCTGGCGGTCGATTTCATGAGCACGGACTTCGCCGGCCACCTCGGCTACGCCCGGCTCGACCCGAGCCACCCGGCCCACGACCCCGACCAGGCCGGAGACGAGCTGGTGCGCGTCTACCAGGCCGTCGACCGGGTCTGCGGCGAGCTGATCGACGCCGCCCGGGAGCGCTACGGCGAGGAGCCGACCGCGATCGTCATGTCCGACCACGGCATGAAGCCGATCTACTGGACGTTCCACGCGAACGAGTGGCTGCGGCGCGCCGGCCATTTGCGCTACCGGCGCCGGTCGCTCCAGCGGTTCCTGCGCGGCCGGCTGCGCAAGCTCGCGCTGGCCGACGGCCGGCTGGCGCGCACGACCACCTGGTACGGGAGGATGGCCGACCTCGTGCCGCTGCTCCCGCGGCCGGCGGCCGTCCGCGCCTTCTCCGACGTCGACTTCGGCCGCACCCGCGCCTACTGCTTCGCCACCGGCGGCCAGATCTATCTCGGCGAGGCGACCGGAGCGCGCCACGACGCGGCCTTCGCCGACCGGCTGGCGCGCGACCTCGAGGCGATCCCCCACCCCGAGACCGGTGAGCCGCTCTTCGAGGTGCTGCGGAAGGGCGAGATCTACCACGGCGACCACCTCGACCGGGCGCCCGAGCTGGTGCTGATCCCGCGCGACGAGCGCGTCCACGTCGAGTCGTCGCGGCGCGACTGGCCCGACGTCTTCATGCACCACGACACGCTCGACCCGGAGCACTTCTACGGCTACTCGGGCCATCACGGGGTCACGGGGATCATCGCCGCGGCCGGCCCGGGGATCCGCCCCGGCACGCTGCCAGAAGGCAGCGAGATCGCTCAGCTCGCGGCGACCGTCCTTCGCCTGCACGGCCTCTCGAGCGACGGCCTGGAACCGCCGATCGAGGCGATCCTCGCCCCGGCCGACGAGGCGGTCACCGTCGCCGCCGAGCCGTCGGAGGGCGACGCCGACGTCTACTCCTCGGACGAGGAGGCCGGCATCCTCGAGCGCCTGCGCGACCTCGGCTACGAGTAGCCGCACAACATTGGGTCAGACCCCATTGTTGCATGATGAAAATTTGGGGTCTGACCCCAATTTTTCAGGAGCGGAGGGCGCCCACCAGTTGGTGGATCGCGGGCATCGGGTCGCGCAGCGAGAAGACCGGCTCGGTGAACGGCGGCCGGAGCGGCGCGAGCGTGCGGCGCAGGCCCAGCCGCTCGCGGCGGCTCTCGCGCACGTGCCGGACGAGCGCCACCCACCGGCGGCCGTCCGAGCCGCGGCTCGTGCGGGCGGCGACCGGGTCGCCGATCGCATCCCGGTAGGCCATCTGCACCAGGTCGACGCCGCAGGCCGCCGCCAGCGAGTGCCACTGCCACAGGCGGGCGTTCACCTCCATGAGGCGCAGCGTGCCGTCGCGGGGGTCGCGCTTGTACTCGACCTGGGAGATCCCGTGGAAGCCGAGCGCGTGGAGCAGGCGGCGGGCGCCGTCGACCGCCTCGTCGTCCCACTCGGCGACGCCCACCCGGCACGTGCCGACGCCGGCAGGCGCCTGAAGCAGCTTGCGGCCGCAGAAGATGCCGGGCACGCCGCCATGGAGATCGACGTAGCTCCCGACCGTCCACAGGGTGTCGTCGCCGCCGGGGATCTGCTCCTGGAGCATCGGGGCGAACTCGGCGCCCAGCCGGTAGGCCTCGAGCAGCTCGTCGGGCGTGTTCGCGACGACGAGCGGGATCCCGTGCCGGCGCTTGAACCCCGCCCCCTCCGACGGCTTCATCACCGCCGGGTAGCGCAGCATCGCGGCCGCCTGGACGGCCGCATCCTCGTCGGCCGGGTGGAACGTGGCCGGGAGCATCACCCCGGCTCGCGCGGCGGCGTCGTACTGGAACCGCTTCGCCTGGATCGGCTCGATCAGCTCCCGCGGCCCGAACGGGAGCCGTAGCGACGTCGGCGCGGCACGGTTCACGGCAACCAGGTACTCGTCGTGCGTCGGGAACGCGACCGCGCCGTGGGGCAGCGCCTCGCAGATCTCGGCCACGAGGGCGGCGAGCTCCTCGGGCCGCTCGTGCGGGTGCGGGCAGACGACGGGGACCGCCAGGCGCGAACGCAGGCCCAGGGCCTGGCGACGGTGGTCGAGGGCGATGACCGGGACGTCGATGGCCTCGAGCGAGCGGATCGCCGAGAGCCCGTTCACATACGAGCACTCGAACACGAGCGCCGCCGGCCGCGGCGACTGCGCAGCGGAGGCGAGCTTGCGCCGGACGGTTTCGGAAAGGGCGCTCACAGCCGCCGTTCTTACACGATCCACGTAGACTTTGCGCCGTGCCAGACCTTTGCAGGACGACGGATGTGCTCGTTGTCGGAGCGGGCGGAGCGGGCCTCTCGGCGGCCTGGTCGGCGCGCCGGTCCGGGGCCGACGTCCTGCACGTCACCAAGGGCTCCAAGGCGTCCTGCAACACCGCCAAGGCCCAGGGCGGGATCCAGGCCGCCATGGGCGACGACGACTCTCCCGAGCAGCACGCGGCCGACATCGTCGCGTCCTCGCACGACACCGCCGACCCGGCGCTGGCGGGCGTCCTCGCCGACGAGGCGCCGGGCGCGATCGCCTGGCTCGAGGAGCTCGGCGTCGCCTTCTCGCGCGAGGGCGAGGGCTACCGGCTCGCCCGCTGCGGCGGCGCATCGCGGCGGCGGCTGCTCCAGGTGGGTGACCGCACCGGGCACGCGATCGCGACGGCACTGCGGAAAGCGCTCGACGCCGACGGCGGCCGCATCCACGACCACACGGCGCTCGCCGAGCTCGAGCGCACGAACGGCCACTTCGACGTCGAGCTGGAGCAGGGCGGCGAGCGCGTCCGCGTCGAGGCGGGCGCCGTCATCCTGGCGGCAGGTGGGCGCTGCTACGCCGAGGCCCGCCGGGCCGGCATCCTCACCACCAACCAGCCCGGCGCGACCGGCGAGGCGACCGAGCTGGCCCGTGCCCTCGGCGCCGAGGTGCGCGACTTCGACGCCCTCCAGCACCATCCCAACGGCGGCGTGTGGCCGCCGCCGCTCCAGGGCTACTCGATCCCCGAGACCACCCGCGCCTACGGCGCGCTCCTGCTGAACAGCGCCGGCGAGCGGTTCGTCGACGAGCTGGCCCCGCGCGACACCGTCGCCGCCGCGATCGTGCGCGAGTGCGACGAGGGCCGGGGGCTCGAGACGCCCGACGGCCGCCCGGCCGTCCTGCTCGACACCACTCGCATCGACCCCGACATCGCGGCCGAGGTGATCCCGTACATGCTGCGCCGCTACCGGGCTGCCGGCATCGACCCGCTGGCCGAGCCGATCCTGACCTACCCCGTGCTCCACTACCAGAACGGCGGGCTCGTCATCGACGCCGACGGCCAGACGACCGTCCCCGGGATCTTCGCGGCCGGCGAGATCACGGGCGGTGTCCATGGCCGAAACCGGATGATGGGGAACTCGCTGCTCGACTGCGCGGTCTACGGCCGCCGAGCCGGGCGCGCGGCCGCCGCCGCGGCGGGCTGAGGGGACGCCATGAGCGCCACCATCGAGACCACGCTTCGCCGGGCTGTCGAGGATGCGGCGGCGGAGCTCTACGTCTGGTCGCTCAAGGACATCCCCAGCGACCTCAGAGACGCGCTCGGCGCCGCGCTCGAGCGCGAGACCCACCAGGTGGGCCGCCGCATCCTCGAGACCATCCACACCAACGTCGCCGTCGCCGACGAGGGCAAGCGCCTGGTCTGCCAGGACACCGGCATCGCCGTCTACTACGCCCGGGTCGGCGAGCGCTTTCCGCTTCACCCGGCCCGGATCGAGGAGGCGCTGCGCGAGGGGACGCGACGGGCGACGCTCGACCATCCCCTGCGCTCGAACACCGTCCACACGCTCACGCGCAAGCCCACGGGCGACAACACCGGGCATCGCATCCCCCACGTTCACTGGGAGTTCGTGCCCGACTGGGACGGGCTCGACATCAAGTGCGTGCCGAAGGGCTCCGGCTCCGAGAACATGAGCTTCCTGAAGATGCTCGTCCCGGCCGACGGCGTGAAGGCGATCAAGCGGTTCGTGCTCGACGCGGTCGTCGGCGCCGGCGGGAAGCCCTGCCCGCCGGGGATCGTCGGCGTCGGGATCGGCGGCTCGGCCGACCTCGCCATGCACCTCGCCAAGGAGGCGATCGCACGCCCGGTCGGCACGCACAACCCCGACCCCGACGTGGCCCGGCTCGAGCAGGAGCTGTTCGACCTCCTGAACGAGACCGGCGTCGGCCCGATGGGGCTCGGCGGCGACACCACCGTGCTCTCGGTGCACGTCGAGCAGGCCCACACCCACATCACCCTGAACCCCGTCGCCGTGAACTACCAGTGCTGGGCCGCGCGCCGGGCGACTGCCCACGTCTCGGCCGACGGCGACGTGCTTCTGGACCGGGACGCCTAGCGGTGGCCCACCACGAGGTCACCTTCCCGACCGACGAGGCGACCGTGCGCGGGTTCGAGGCCGGCGACACCGTCACCATTCAGGGCCACATCATCGGCATCCGCGACGCGACCCAGATCCGCATCTTCGACCAAGGCCAGGAGCCGCCGATGTCGCTCGCGGGGGCCGCGCTCCTGCACACGGCCCCCAACGTGCGCAAGCTCCCCGACGGCCGCTACGAGCCGCTCTCGATCGGGACGACCACGAGCGCGCGCATGAGCCGCTTCACCGAGCCGCTCATCCGCGACCACGGCGCCCGGGCGATCATGGGCAAGGGCGGGCTCCTGCCCGAGGCGCTCGCGCCGCTCCAGGAGCACGGCGGCGTCTACCTGGCCATCGTCGGCGGCGCCGCGGCGCTCCAGACCACCCAGATCGCCGAGATCGAGCAGGTCGAATGGGAGGACCTCATGCCGGAGTGCCTGTGGCGGTTCCGGGTCTGCGACTTCGGGCCGCTCATCGTCGCGATGGATTCGCACGGCCGCAGCCTCTACGAGGACGTCCAGGCGGAGGCCCGCCGCCGCATCGACGAGTCGCTCTCGGCAAAGATCTAGGCATGCAAGAATTCCTCGGCCTGCCGAGCCGCCCCGGAAAGCCGCGCGACCGGGGCTGGACGCACGTCATCGACAAGGGCCTCACCCTGCCCGAGGTGGGCGGCATCCTCGACCTCGCCGGCGACTACATCGACATCGTGAAGCTCGGCTGGGGCACGTCCTACGTCACCCCCAACCTGGCCGAGAAGCTGCGCCTCTACCGCGAGGCGGGCATCCCGATCGTCTGCGGGGGGACGCTGCTCGAGGCAGCCATCGCCCGCGACCGGCTGGAGGAGTTCCGGCGCTGGACGTCCGAGCAGGGGTTCACCCACATCGAGGTCTCGGACGGCACCATCGACCTCGAGCGCGGCCGCAAGGTCGAGCTGATCGAGTCGCTCGCCAAGGACTTCGTCGTCCTCTCGGAGGTCGGCACGAAGGACTCGGAGCGGATCTACGCGCCGTACCAGTGGGTGGCGTGGATCAAGGAGGAGCTCGAGGCCGGCGCGTTCATGGTGATCACCGAGGCGCGCGAGTCGGGGACGTCGGGCATCTACCGCCAGACGGGCGAGGTGCGCTCGGGCCTGATCGACGAGATCGTGCACGAGGTGCCCATCGGAAAGCTGCTCTTCGAGGCGCCTCAGAAGGAGCAGCAGGCCTGGTTCATCAAGCACTTCGGAGCCGACGTCAACCTCGGCAACATCGCTCCCGCCGAGGTGATCCCGCTCGAGACGCTGCGGCTCGGCCTGCGCTCCGACACCATGATCGACCTCCTGCTCCGCGACCTGCCGCACGTGTGACCGCAGGCGCGATCGCCGTCGACGCGCCCGCGGCCGTCGCCGGCAAGGCCACCTACGCGCTCGAGGAGCTGGCGCGCATCGTCGGCTCCTCGGCCGCGGCGACCTATCCCTCATCGGCGCTCCCGGCCTCCGAGGCGGCCTGGCGGCTCTTCGCGGGCGAGGACGCTCCGGCGCCGGGGGCCGGCGAGGACGGCCTCGTCGACTTCGGCGACGGCGTGGCTGACCTGGTGATGAGCGCCTTCTGGCACCTCTCGCGATGGGAGGAGCGATCCGGCTCGGCGCGCGACGAGCGCGGCCGCTTCCCGGCCTCTGCGGCGCTGTTCGACCCCGAGCAGGCGGCGGCCGACCGGCTGGTGGAGCGGTTCCGCGAGATGGCCGGCGCCCGGCCCCCGGGCCCGCTCACCGTCGCCCTCTCCCACGACATCGACACGCCGTGGCGCTGGAGCGGCGTGCGCGCCGTCTCCGGCGCGGCGGCGCGGGCCAAGTCGGCCGCCCTCGACCGCCGGCCGAAGGAGCTGGCCCGCGAGCTGCGCGGGCTGGCCGGCCTCCCCCGCCACCGGGCGCGCGGCACCGACCCCAACTGGTCCTTCGAGCGGATCGTCGAGATCGAGCGCTCGCACGACGGCCGGTCGACCTACTTCGTGCTCGCCGGCCACCACCATCCCGCAGACGGCGCGGCGCCCGGCGTCTACGACCGCGTGCGGCCGGCGGTCGTCACGCGGGTCCTGGCCCAGGGCGACGAGCTCGCGCTGCATCCGAGCTACACCGCATCCGAGCGGCTCTCGCTCATCGCCGAGGAGCGCGAGCGGCTGGAGTCGCTGGCGGGCCAGGCGATCCGGGGCGTGCGCTTCCACTACCTGCGCCACGACGCCCACGCCACGCTGCCGGAGCTCGACCGGCTCGGCTTCGCGTACGACTCGAGCCACGGCTACGCCGACCGGCCCGGCATGCGGGCCGGGCTCTCCTTCCCGTACCGGCCTTACAACGTCGCTGCCGACCGGCCGCTCGCGCTGCTCGAGCTGCCGCTCGTCGTGATGGACGCCACGCTCGCGGAGGAGCGCTATCTGGGGCTCTCGGCCGAGGCCGGGCTCGACCGCGCCGCGGCCGTCCTCGAGCGGGCGGCCCGGGCGGGCGGCACCGTCTCGGTCCTGTGGCACAACGACCGCTTCGAGCCGGCCTACGCGCGCGGCTGGGACCGGGTCTACGACCGCCTGCTGGGATGGGTGCGCGAGCGCGGCGGGCGGCTGTGCACGGCCGCCGAGGCGGTCGGGCTGGGCGGTTGACTACGCGGCGTCGGTGAAGCGCACGCGGCGGCGGCCGCCGCGGGCCACGACGGCCTCGAGCGCCTCGACCGCCGCGGGCATGAACTGGGTGCCCGTGCAGCGGCGCAGCTCGGCGAGCGCGCCCTCGACCGACATCGCCTTGCGGTAGACGCGATCCTCGGTCATCGCGTGGTAGGCGTCGCACACCGCGATCACGTAGGCGCCGCGCGGGACGTCCGCGCCGCAGAGCCCGTCGGGGTAGCCGCGCCCGTCCCAGCGCTCGTGGGAGGAGCGCACCAGCGCGACGACCTCGTCCATCCCCGGGATGCCGGCGATGATGTCCGCGCCTATCACGGTGTGGCGCTTCATCACCGTGAACTCCGCGTCGGTCAGCGGCCCGGGCTTGTTCAGGATGGCCTCGGGGATCCCGATCTTGCCGACGTCGTGCAGGAGCGCGCCCATCTTCACCGCCTTCAGCTCGCGGCCGGAGAGGCCGAGCTCCTCGCCGACGTGGACGGCGAAGTCGGCGATCGTCTGGGCATGCCCGCCGGTGTAGGCATCTTTCGCCTCGAGGGCGGCCGCGAGCGCGGCCACGGTGGCGACGTGCTGCTCCTCGAGCGCATCGGCCATCTGGGCAGCCCCGAGGACGATGCCGGCCTGGTCTGCCAGGAGCCGGCAGAACTGGCGCTCCTCGGCGGTGAACACGCGCCGGCGCGTGTCGAGCAGCTCGATGAGGCCGCGGGCGTGCGTCCCCATGACGAGCGGCGCGAGTAGGTTGGCCTGGAAGCCGATGTCCTCGAGGAAGGCATGCTCGGCCGGGTCGCCGCCGTCGCCGATCGTGGTCGACCGCTCGACGAGCTCGGTGACCACCCGCTTCGTCGTCGGGTAGTCGTCGAGCGGGTAGTCCTCGGCGGCGATGTTCAGCGTCGCCGGCGGGATGACGTGCGCCGCCCAGTCGGTCACCATCTGCGTTTTCGGGTTGAAGGTCGAGATCAGGCACGCCGACGCGTCGAAGAGGAGCGTCAGCTCGCGGGCGAAGATCGCCATTGCCTCGCTGGCATCTCCCGCGGACCGCAGTGCACCGGTCGCCTTGATAACGGCGATCAAATCCGAAAAACGGCGCTCAGCAGGAACTCTCCCGGCACGCATGGGTATTCGAGATATCGGCCGGTCCGTCCGAAACTTGACGGGAACGCGCTAGCGCCTAACGCGGTCAGCGCGCGCGCCCGTGGGCGCGGCGGCGGCGCCTTCGGGTGGGCGGCGCCGGTGCCGGCGGCGGGGCGCCGTCGCCCGGATCGGCGGCGACCGGCACGGGGGCGGCCGCGGCCGCCGGTTTCGCGGCGGGCTCGAGCTCGCCCGACTTGGCGAGATCGGCGCGCCGCTTCTGGAACCCCGGCTCGCGCTCCATGAGAATCGCGAGGATCGGCGCGGCGATGAAGATCGACGAGTACGCGCCCGACGCGATGCCGATGATGAGGGCGAACGCGAAGTCCTTGAGCGATCCGGAGCCGAACGCGAAGAGCAGGACGACGGGGATGAGCGTCACGAGCGAGGTGTTCAGCGACCGCGTGATCGTCTCGGCCAGCGACTCGTTCACGATCTTGCTGGCGGTCATACGGCGCAGGATGGGGACGTTCTCGCGCACCCGGTCGAACACGATCACGGTGTCGTACATCGAGTAGCCGAGCACGGTCAGGACCGCGGCGACGGTGTCTGCCGTGACCGTCCTCCCGGAGACGGCGTAGATGCCGATCGTGAGCAGGATGTCGTGCCCCAGCGCGATCATGACCGGCAGGGCGTACTTCCACTCGAACCGGAACGAGACGTAGAGGAAGATCGCCACGAGCGAGAAGAGGATCGCCAGGTAGGCCGAGTTCAGCACCGACTGGCCGAACGAGGAGCTGACGCTGCGCGAGTCGATCGGCGGCTTGACGCCGAACTCCGACGCCAGCTCGGTCTGGAGCCGGTTCGACTGCGAGGTGGTGAGGAAGTGCGACTCGACCTCGAAGCGCGTGAACGTGTTGCCCTGCGCGTTGTTCGTCGAGGTGAGCCCCTTCACCACCGGGTCCGAGACGCCGGCGGTGGTGGCGGCGTTCGCCACCTGGGCGACGGTCGCCGCCTTCCTGGTGCTGAAGTCGAGCTTCGACCCTCCGGTGAAGTCGATGCCCTCGTTGAGGCCCGTCGTGGCGATCGCGATCGCGCCGATGACGAGGACCACGCCGGAGATCGCGAACCACAGCTTCGCCTTGCCGATCAGGTCGTACTTCTTCCATCGGTCGCCGGTGCCGATCGCGCCGAGCACGCGCGGCGAGGCCATGAAGGCGAACCCGCTCAGGAGGCCGAGCATCGCCCGGGTCGCGACGACCGCGGTGAAGATCGACGTCAGGACGCCGATCAGGAGCATCAGCGCGAAGCCCTTGACCGACGAGGTCGCCGCCGCGTAGAGGACGCCGGCCGTGATCAGCGTGACGACGTTCGCGTCGATGATCGTGTGGAAGCCGCGCCGGTAGCCGGTCGAGATCGCGGCCCGGATCGATCTGCCGGCGCGCACCTCCTCCTTGATCCGCTCGAAGATCACGATGTTCGCGTCGGCCGCGACGCCGATCGTGAGGATCGTGCCGGCGATGCCCGGCAGCGTCATCGTCACCGGCAGGGCGGCCACGATCCCGGCCAGGAGGAGGCCGTAGATGACGAGCGCGATGTCGGCGATCACGCCCAGGAAGCCGTAGAAGGCGATCAGGAAGATCATCACGAAGACCAGGCCTGCCGCGCCCGCGATCAGGCCGTCCCGCAGCGAGTTCTCGCCGAGCGTCGCCGACACGAGCTGCTGCGAGAGCGGCGTGAACTTGACCGGGAGCGTGCCCGACGTGATCTCGAGCGCGATCCGCTTCGCGTCGCTCGAGGTGAGGCCGGTGATCTCGCTGCCGCCGCTCAGGGTGGCGTCGATCCCGTTCGGGAACTGGCTGAAGCTCACGCTCGGCGCGGCGACCAGCTTGTTGTCGACGACGATCGCGTTCAGGAGATCGCGGCCCGCGATCGAGCCCTCCTGCGCGATCTGGGCGGTGATGTCGGTGAAGTCCTGGTCGCCGCCGTTCTTGTACGAGAGCGAGACGATCGGGTTGCCCGACGAGTCGATGTCGGCCTTGGCGCTCGAGATCTCGTTGCCGGTCACGATCTTCGAGTCCTCGGTCGGCGGGCGGAAGAGGTACCAGACCGTGCCCCCCGCTGTCGCGTCGGGGCAGGCGTCGATGCAGCTCACGGCCTGCGTCCCCTCCGGGACGGGCAGCCACACGGTGTTGGGCGGCTGCGCCTTCAGGTGGATGTCCTCGAGCACCTGGTCCTTCTGCGGCTCGATCCGCGAGGTGATGCCGTTGGCGCGGGCGAGGTTGTGGGATTTCGCCGCCGAGAAGAGCGCCCACCCGGTCGGGCTACCGGTGGGGATCCGGTTCTTGGCGGCGTTCAGCATGTCGTAGAGCGACGTGCGCGGCAGGGCGATGTTCGGGCCCTGCGGCGACTGCGACACCTCCGTCAGGGCGTCGTAGAAGTCGAAGCTCTGGAGCTGGCCAGCGACCAGCAGGTTGGCGACCGCGTTCGGGTTCTTGACGCCCGGGATCGAGATGTCGATCGTGCTGTCGCCCTGCGACGTTCTGATCTCGGGCTGGAGGATGCCCTGCGGGTCGATACGGCGGCGCATGACGTCGGCGGCCGAGTTGAGCGTGTCGGCGGAGATCGTGTTGCCGCTCGTCGGGCGGGCCTTCAGCACCACCTCGAGGCCGCCGCGCAGGTCGAGGCCGAGCGTGAAGCCCTTCACGACCACGGCGGCGCACGCCGCGATGGCAAGCGCCACCACGAGCCCCATGATCGACAGGTTGCGCCGCGACTCGCTCACGGGGCGGAAAGTCTAGATGATCGGTTGTCACCCACCGTGGTGTCTCGGGCGGCGAGAATCGAGTAGCGCAAGGACGCAGGGAGGGTCAATATCGCCGGTATTGGCCCGACCGAGGACGCGGCGATGCGAAGATTCGCAGCCGCAGCGCCGCCAGGTCGGGCCGTACGATGGCCGTCGAGCGTCCGGGCCCGCGTGGGGTGACAACCGATCATCTGGTCGAGCGGTATTTGGGGAAGGTTCCAGCTCGGATGGCATCCCGCGCACCGCGGACGAGGTCGAAGAGCACGTGCAGGTTGTGGAGGGTGAGCAGGCGTAGCCCGACGATCTCCTCCTGGGTGATCAGATGGCGGATGTACGCGCGCGAGAATGTCGTGCAGGCCGGGCAGGTGCAGCCCTCCTGCAGCGGCCGGTCGTCGTCGGCGTGGGCCGCGTTCTTGAGGTTCAGCCGGCCGCCGTCGACGAGCGCGGAGCCGGTGCGCCCGAGTCGGGTGGGAAGCACGCAGTCGAACATGTCGACGCCGGCGGCGATGGCCTCGAGCACGCCCTCGGGGTCGCCGATCCCCATGAAATAGCGTGGGCGCTCGGCGGGGAGCATCTGCGCGGTGGCGCGGGTCGTCTCGAACATCGCCTCTCTGGTCTCCCCCACGGTCAGCCCGCCGATGGCGTGGCCGTCGAACCCCAGCGAGACGATGTGGGCGGCGCTGCGCTCGCGCAGCTCCGGGTCGACGCCGCCCTGGCAGATGCCGAAGACGAGCTGGCCGGGCGCCGGCTCGCACGCCCGGCAGCGCTCCGCCCAGAGCGACGTCCGCCGCACGGCGTCCTCCAGCTTCTCGCGCTCGACGCCGGCGGGCGGGCACTCGTCGAAGGCCATCGCGATGTCGGAGCCCAGGAGGCGCTGGATCTCCATCGCGAGCTCGGGCGTGAAGCGGTGCCGGGAGCCGTCGTAGACCGACCGGAACTCCACGCCGTCGTCCTCGATAGCGGCGGTGTCGCGCAGGGAGAACACCTGATAGCCGCCCGAGTCGGTCAGGATGGCGCCGTCCCAGCCCATGAAGCGGTGCAGGCCGCCCAGGCGCGCGATCCGGTCGGCGCCGGGTCGGAAGTACAGGTGGTAGGAGTTCCCGAGCACGATCTGGGCGCCCAGGTCGCGAAGCTCGCCGGGCAGCACCGCCTTCACCGACGCCTTGGTGCCGACCGGCATGAACACGGGCGTCTCGACCGGGCCGTGGGCGGTGTGCAGGATGCCCGCGCGGGCGGCGCCGTCGGTCGCCTCGATGTCGAACCGCCCGGTCACAGGATGAGCATCGCGTCGCCGAACGAGTAGAACCGGTAGCGCTCCTCGACGGCGGTGCGGTAGAGGCGGCGCACCTCCTCGACGCCTGCGAAGGCCATCACCATGGCGAGCAGGGTCGAGCGCGGCAGGTGGAAGTTCGTGACCATCGCGCCGGTCGCGGCGAAGGTGTAGCCGGGCGTGATGAAGAGCGACGCCCGGCCGGCGAGCGGGGCCGCCGGAGCCGCGCCCCAGACGGTCTCGAGCACCCGCACGGTCGTGGTGCCGACGGCGACGATGCGCCGGCCGGCGCCACGGGCCTCGTCGATCGCGGCGGCCGCTTCGTCGCTCACCTCATAGACCTCGGTGTGGAGCGGATGCTCGGCGAGGTCGTCGGCGGTCACCGGCCGGAACGTGTCGAGCCCGACGGTGAGCGTCACCTCGACGACCTCGAACCGCCGCCGCAGCCCCTGCCACAGGTCGGCCGTGAAATGCAGGCCGGCGGTGGGCGCCGCCGCCGACCCCGGCATCCGCGCGTAGACCGTCTGGTAGTCCTCGGGCCGGTCGAGTGGCCGGCGGATGTACGGCGGCACGGGCATCTCGCCGATCCGCTCGAGGAAGGCGGTATCAGGTTTGGCACCCTGGAGCGTGACGGTCACGTGACCGTCCCGCAACACCTCCTCGACGAGCACCGGCGTGCCCGAGGCGTCGAGCGTCTCGCCTGCACGCAGGCGGCGGGCGGGGCGGGCCAGGGCGTCCCAGCCGCCGTCGCCATTCGGCTCCAGGAGCAGCAATTCGACAGCTCCGCCGGTCGCGCGGCGAGCATGGATCCGGGCGTGCAGGACGCGGGTGTCGTTCACGACCACCAGGTCGTCCGACCGGAGCTCGTCGAGCAGGTCGGTGAAGATCCTGTGCCGGATCTCGCGCGTCGCGCGGTCGTAAACCAGGAGCCGGGCGCTTGAGCGCGGCTCGGCGGGCGCCTGCGCGATCAGGTCGGCGGGGAGGTCGTAGTCGAGCTCGGCGGTGCGCACAGGCGGGAGTATCGCCCGCCGTTCAGCGCGCGCACCTGACCCATGTTGATGTGGTAGGTCGTGTTGTCGACGTGCAGGACGGCCGGGCCGAGCAAGCGCCACACGCGCCGCCGCTCGATCGCGCGCATGCGGATGTGCCCGCCCCGCCACGACCCGTTCACGTGGAAGTCGATGTTCGCCGAGCCGGTGCCGTCGGCGTTCTCGATCACCGAGCCCTCGACGGTGAACCCGGAGCCGGTGATGACGCCCAGAATCCGCCTGGCCGGCCCGTTCACGCGCAGGCAGGTCGCCGCAAGCCGGAACGCAGGGCCCTTCGAGGCGCTCTCGATCGCCGTCAGGCCCGCCGCCGAGGCGGCCGCCAGGAGGACGGCCGCGCCGAGGACAAGCGGGATCCACGGACGCGCGCGCCGCAACATGGGTGGGATTCAACCACGTAGATCGGTGATTCCCAATTGCCGCGCGCCTGGACCACCGGCTGTGGACGGTTAGCGACGGTGGCTGGGTGCGGCTGCGAACGGTCGCATCGCGGCGTCCTCGGTCGGGTCATATCTCGTGCCGATATTGACCCTCCCTGCGTCCTTGCGCTGCTCCGTTCTCGCCGCCCAGGACATCCCGCCAATTGGGAATCGCCGATCTCGGTCAGAACAGGCGCGGGTCGCGGTCCGGCGCGGGCAGGCCCAGATGGGCGTAGCCCGCGGGCGTCACGACCCGGCCGCGCGGCGTTCGCTGGAGCAGCCCGAGCTGGAGCAGGTACGGCTCGTAGACATCCTCGATGGTGTCGGGCTCCTCGCCGATCGCCACGGCGAGCGTCGAGAGCCCCACCGGCCCGCCCGAGAAGCGGCCGACGACGGCCTGGAGAATCGCCCGGTCGATCCGCTCGAGGCCGGCGTGGTCGACCTCGAACAGGTCGAGCGCCTCCATCGCCACGGCGTGGGTGATGTCGCCCGCGTGGCGCACCTGGGCGAAGTCGCGGACACGGCGGAGGATGCGGTTCGCGACGCGGGGCGTGCCGCGGGAGCGGCGCGCGATCTCGTCGCAGCCGCCGTCGTCGACGCTGACGTCGAGCAGCCGGGCCGAACGCTGGACGATCAGCTCGATCTCGTCGGGCACGTAGTAGTCCAGCCGGTGGGTGATGCCGAACCGGTCGCGAAGCGGGGTCGTGAGGAGGCCGGTGCGGGTGGTCGCGCCCACCAGCGTGAACGGCTTCAGCTCGAGCCGCAGGGAGTGCGCGCCCGGGCCCTGCCCGATCACGATGTCGATGCAGCCGTCCTCCATCGCCGGGTAGAGCAGCTCCTCGATGGCCCGGTTCAGGCGGTGGATCTCATCGATGAAGAGGACATCGTGCGGCTCGAGCGCCGTCAGGATCGCCGCCATGTCGGCCTTGCGGTCGACAGCCGGGCCCGACATGACCCGCAGAGTCGAGGACATCTCGGCCGCGATGATGCCGGCCAGCGATGTCTTCCCGAGGCCCGGCGGGCCGGCCAGGAGGACGTGCTCGCACGGCTCCCCGCGGCGGCGGGCGGCCTCGAGGAAGATGCCCAGCTGCTCCTTGACCTGCGCCTGGCCGACGAACTCGGCCAGCGTGCGCGGGCGCAGCGACCGGTCGAACTCCTCCTCGCCCGGCGCCACCAGCGCGTCGGGCAGGCGCGCCTCGGGCGCCGCGCTCACGCCGCACCTGTGAGCGAGGAGGACAGGGCGAGCCGGACGCGCTCCTCGATCGGGGCGTCCTCGTCGACCTCGCGCAGGGCGGCCTCGGCCTCGGCCACCGACATCCCGAGCCCGACCAGGGCGTCGCGAGCCGCCGCGTGGTCGTCGCCGCCGGCGCCGTCGACCGATACGGCCGCGATCTCCATCGCGCCCACCTTGTCCTTCAGGTCGACCACCACCCGCTCGGCCGTCCTGCGGCCGATCCCGGGGATCGAGGTGAAGAGCGCGTGGTCGCTGGTCGCCACGGCGCGGCGGATCTGGTCGGGAGCGAAGCCCGACACGATCGCGAGCGCCGCCTTGGGCCCGACGCCGGAGACGCCGAGCAGGAGCTCGAACAGCGACCGCTCGGCGGTGGAGGCGAAGCCGTAGAGCTGCAGCGTGTCCTCGCGCACGTGCAGGTGCGTGTGGACGGTGATCTCGCCGCCGTCGGCGTCGCCCGCCCGCCGCACGGCCGACGCGGTCGCGGCGACGAGGTAGCCGACGCCGCCCACGTCGAGCACGAGCGCCCCGGGACGAGTTGAGGCGACCCGGCCCCGGAGCGAGGCGATCATCGCGCCACCGCCAGCGGGGCTCGCGAGCGAGCCCGGGTGGCGTGGCAGACGGCCACCGCCAGCGCATCGGCCGCGTGGTCGGTGGCGGGCGGCGCGTCAAGCCCCAGGATCGCGCTCACCATCCTCGTCATCTGGCCCTTGTCGGCTCGCCCGAATCCGCATACCGCCTTCTTCACCTCGGCCGGCGGATACCCTGCCGCGTCGATCCCCGCAGCGCCGAGCGCCGCGAGGATCGCCCCGCGGGCCTGCCCGACCGAGAGGATCGTGCGCGGGTTGGCGCCGACGAACAGATCTTCGAGCGCCGCTGTCGCGGGTGCGTGCCGGTCGACCAGCTCGGCGATCTGCGCGTGGATGAGCGCGAGCCGGGCGGCGGCCGGGCTCCGGGCCTCGGTGGTCACCACGCCGTGGTCGAGCGCCCGCATCCGGCTGCCCTCGACCGCGATGACGCCGTAGCCGGTCTCGGCCATGCCGGGGTCGATGCCGAGCACGATCATGGAGCCAGTCTAGACGTGGCGGCGGACGCCGGTCGAACGGATGTTCGGGGGAAAATACCCCCCGTTGACCGCCTCCGCGGGCCCGCGCACACTCGATGTGGGATGGGGGAACGAATGAGCTTCTGGGTCGCGCTGGGGACCGTCGTCGTCTGCGGGATCGCCACCGGGGTCGTGATGCACGCCGTCGGCGTGATGCTGGTGGCGGGCGCCCTGACGGCGCACGGGCAGGCTCTGCTCTCGACCGCTCGCCCGGAGGACGCGGGCTCCGCGCTCGCGGAGTACGTTCTCCTGGCAGCGGTCGTCGAGGCGGTGCTCGTGAAGCTCGCGGTGGCCGCCCTGACCGGTTTCACGATCTCGTTCCCGAGAGCCCTGGCCGCGGGCCTCGTCGCGGGCGCCGCCGGGCTCCTGCCGGTCGCCGCCGTCATGGCCCGCCCGGAGCACACCACCTCCACGCTGACGGGGATCGACGCCGGCTACTGGATGCTCGCACTGCCGCTCACGCTCGCCGTGATCGGCCTGCATGCCCTCCTCGTCGCCGGCCTCTCCGAGCCGCGCGGGTCGCACGGCGCCTGGGCCGCCTACGCCCGCACCGCCGGCCGCCGCTAAGCGCTAACCGGCGACCGCTTCGAGCACCGCGTCGGGGATGTCGAAGTTCGCGTAGACGTCCTGGACGTCGTCGAGATCCTCGAGCCCGTCGATCAGCCGCAGCAGCTTCCGGGCCCCGTCCTCGTCCAGGCCGATGGTGCTCCGCGGGACGAGCCTGAGCTCCGCCGACTCCACCTGGAGCCCGTTCGCCTCGAGCGCGTCGCGCACGGCGGCGAGCTCGGTCGGGGCCGTCGTCACCTGCCAGACCTCGCCTTCCAGCGCGGCGTCCTCGGCGCCGGCGTCGGCCGCACCCAGGACGACGTCGTCCTCGGTCGTGCCCTCCGCCGGGATCTGGATCACGCCCTTTCTGTCGAACTGCCAGGCCACCGAGCCGGGCGCGCCCAGGCTTGAGTGGTACTTCGTGAAGACCGAGCGGACGTCGGCCGCCGTGCGGTTGCGGTTGTCGGTGAGCGCCTCGACGATGATCGCCACGCCGTCGGGCCCGTAGCCCTCGTACGTGATCGACTCGTAGTCGTCGGAGCCCTCGCCGCCGCCGGTGGCGCGGGCGATGGCGCGCTCGATGTTGTCCTTCGGCATGGAGTACGAGCGCGCCTTGGCGACCGCTGCGGCCAGTGCGGCGTTCGTCTCGATCTCGGGCCCGCCCTCGCGGACCGCGAGGATGATCGCGCGCGACAGCTTGGTGAAGAGCTTGCCGCGCTTGGCGTCCTCCGCACCCTTGCGGCGCTTGATCGTCGACCACTTGGAATGGCCGCTCACGCCGCCTGCACCCCCCGCCGCATCACCATCGACGCGAACCGGGCGTGCAGCCGCCGGTCGGTCGTGAGCTCCGGATGGAAGGCGGCAACCATGACCGACCCCTGGCGGGCGGCGACCGGGTCGCCGTCGAGGGTCGCAACCGCCTCGACCCCCTCCCCCATGCGCTCGATCCGCGGCGCGCGGATGAAGACGCCGTGCATCGGCAGGTCCTCGCCCGCGATCCTGACCGGGGCCTCGAAGCTCGACACCTGGCGCCCGTAGGCGTTGCGGCGCACCTCGAGGTCGATGAGGCCCAGCGAGCGCTGGTCGGGGCGGCCGTCGACCGCGGTGGCCGCCAGCAGGATCATCCCGGCGCACGTGCCGAAGAGCGCGCCGCCCCGGCGGTGCAGGTCGAGGATGGGCTCCTCGAGGCCGTAGACGTCGATCAGCTTCGACATCGTGGTCGACTCGCCGCCGGGGATGACGAGCCCGTCGACGCCGTCCAGGTCGGCGGGCACGCGCACCTCGACGGCGTCGAGGCCGACGTCGCGGAGGGCCCGGCAGTGCTCGCGGAACGCGCCCTGCAGGGCGAGGACGCCCGCGCTACCAGCCACGCGTCTGAAGCAGCCCCTGCTCGCCCAGCTCGGCGATCTCCTTGCCGGCCATCGCCTCGCCCAGGCCGAACGAGACCTCGGCGACGATCTGCGGGTCGGCGAAGTGAGTCGTCGCCTTGACGATTGCGGCGGCCATCGCCGCCGGGTCGGAGCTCTTGAAGATGCCGGAGCCGACGAAGACGCCGTCGGAGCCGAGCTGCATCATGAGCGCGGCGTCCGCCGGGGTGGCGATCCCGCCGGCGGTGAACGTGACGACCGGCAGGCTGCCGTTCTCGGCGCAGAACTTCACGAGGTCGTACGGCGCCTGGTGCTGCTTGGCCGCGGCGTAGACCTCGTCCTCGTCCATCGTTCCCAGCCGCTTGATCTCGCCGAAGATCGAGCGCATGTGCCGCACGGCCTCGACCACGTTGCCGGTGCCGGCCTCGCCCTTGGAGCGGATCATCGCGGCGCCCTCGGCGATGCGCCGCAGCGCCTCGCCCAGGTTGGTCGCGCCGCACACGAACGGCACCGTGAAGCGCCACTTGTTGATGTGGTTGGCCTCGTCGGCGGGGGTGAGCACCTCGGACTCGTCGATGTAGTCGACCTCGAGCGCCTGGAGCACCTGCGCCTCGGCGAAGTGCCCGATCCGGGCCTTGGCCATGACCGGGATCGTGACCGTCTCCTGGATCTCGCGGATCTTGGCCGGGTCGGCCATGCGGGCGACGCCGCCGTCGCGGCGGATGTCGGCGGGGACGCGCTCGAGCGCCATGACGGCGCACGCGCCCGCGTCCTCGGCGATGCGGGCCTGCTCGGCGGTCGTGACGTCCATGATCACGCCGCCCTTCAGCATCTCGGCGAGCCCGCTCTTGACCCGCATGGTTCCGGTTTCGCTCACGTCACACACCCCTGCTCGATCGCCGAACTTCTGGGGGACAGTGTAGCTATCCGGAGGTCTTCAGGTGCTCCAAGGCGTCGGCGTCGAGCACCCACACGAGCCGCTCGCGGACGTCGATCAGGCCCGACTCGCGAAGCTCGTTCAGGACCTTGGTGAGCGTCTCGCGGCTCGTCCCGATCATCTCGGCGAGCTGCATGTGGGTGAACCGCTCGTCGATGCGGATTCCCTGCGGGGTGACGCGCCCGTAGCGCTCCATCAACTCCAGGAGCTGGCCCGCCAGGCGCGCCGCGACCCCGCGGAAGGCGAGGCTCTCGAGCCGGTCCTCGAGGCTGCGCAGGCGCTGGGAGAGCGACCGCATCAGGTTCATGGCGACCTGGGGGTGCTCGGCAGCGGTGCGCTCGAGGTCGGCGGCGGGCACCACACGCAGCACGCAGTCGGTCATCGCCTCTGCGTAGGCGTCGTGGAGGTCGTCGCCGTTCACCGGGACGAGGCCGAACGCCTCGCCCTCGTCGAGCATCGCCAGCGTGAGCTGCCGCCCGTCGTGGGCGCTGCGGTAGAGCCGCACCCGCCCGGCTTCGATCAGGTAGAGGGCGTCACCACGATCGTAGGGCGAGTAGATGAGCTCGCCCTTGCGGAACCCCGCCGCCCGGAGGCGGCCGTCGAGATCCGCCAGCGCGGCGTCGGTCAGGCCCTCGAAGAGCTCGCTGGAGGAGAGGCTGTCCGCGGTCTGGCTCACACCGCTAATACGGCCCCTGACCGCGATTGGTTTGAACGGCGGGGCCCGACTATGTGATTACGATGAGATCGCGCCGGGGGCGTAGCTCAGCGGTGAGAGCAGACGACTCATAATCGTTTGGTCGCTGGTTCGAATCCAGCCGCCCCCACTCGGTGGTTCTAGGCGGCCTGCGAGAGACCGCCGAAGAGGCCGCCCGAGTCGAGCGGGGTCGCGCCGGACGGGGCCTTCACCGTGAAGTCCGAGTTCCAGTCGCTGAACGTGGCGTCGACCTTGATGTCGAGCCCCGTCAGGCCGTTGGCGTCCTTCTGGAGGTCGGCCGGCACGTCGAAGGCCAGCTCCGCGGAGAGCGCGCTCGGAAGGTGCGTCGAATGGTCGAACGACTCCGACCCGTGCGCGGTCTTCACGGCACCGGCGAGCTCGTCGAGCTGCTTCTGGTCCTTGGCGGAGATCGGCGAGTTCGAGGCCGACGCCGCGTCGGCGATGATCTTGGCGATGTCGAGGTCGGCCGCGATCGTGTCGGTGTCGCCGGAGGACGAGACCGTGAGGTTCTTGAGCCACTTGGACGGGTCGAGGCCGAGCGCCTTCAGCTGCTGGATGCTCTTGTCCGTCGAGCCGTTCGAGCCCGAGGAGCCGGAGGACGACATCTGCTTGGAGATGTCGATCGACTTCCAGCCGGGGCCGAGCAGCGTCGGCATCTGGATGTAGGCGGTCTTCCCGTCGGGCGAGAGCGCCTCGCCGGAGAACGACCCGCCGGTGAAGTTCAGGGCGAAGTGGACGTCGAACTTGCCGGTGCCCGCATCGGCCATGCCGGCCTGGCCCTTCAGGCTCAGGCTGAGCGGGCCCTGAAGCAGGGCGGCGCCCGCGCCGGCGTTCTGGAGGCTGCCGTCGAGCTTGAGCGCCACGGTGAGCTCGAATGACGCGGACTTGGCGTTCTTCAACGCGTCCTGACTGGCCTTGAGCAGGTCGGCCGCGCTCATCTGGCCCGAGCCGCCGCCGGAGGACGAGCCACCGGATCCGCTGGAGCCTCCGCCGCACGCCGCGGCCACAAGAAGGGTCACGAGCAGCAATGCGAGAACGCGCTTCATGGGCGGAGAATCCTTTCTGGGGAGCGGCGCCGCCCCGTACCGGGCGGTGCTTGCAGCATAGACGCGAGATATCTCAGCGACGTACGGCCAGGGCCACACCGTCGCCGACAGACAGCACGGTAGCGATGAGACCGCGGTCGGCTACTAGATCGGCATTGAGGGCCCGGATCGTGAGCACATCCTCGTCCGACCAATGGGTCGGCTCCTGACCCTCCGCGACGGCGCCCGACAGCAGCACGTTGTCGACCGCCACGACGCCTCCCTCGCGGAGCAGCGGGACGACGAGCTCGAGCTGGCGCGGGTAGTCGCCCTTCGCGGCGTCGAGGAACGCGAAGTCGAGCGGCCCCTCGAGCTCTGCGAGCCCCTGCGTTCCGTTCTTCAGCCGCAGGTCGGCCCGCTCGCCGACACCCGCACGCTCGAGGTACCCGCGCGCCGCCTCGTGGCGCCCGGCGTCGACCTCGAACGAGACGACGCTGCCGCCGTCGGAGAGCGCGCGGGCGATGTGGAGCGTCGAGACGCCGATCGCCGTCCCCACCTCGACCGCCGCGCGTGCGCCGGTCATGGCGACCAGCACCTCGAGCAGGAGGCCGGTCTCCGGGTAGACGATCGGGATCCCGTCGCGCTCGGCGTGAGCCTGCATCTCGGCCAGCACGACGTCGGGCTCGGGGACGAGCGACCGGATGTAGTCCTCGATCCCGGCGGCGAAGATCACGCGTCGTGGTGCGCTATGCCGTGTTCAGCTCGCCCTCGCGGGCCGCCGTGATCGTCCGTGTGGGTCACCGCACCCTCCTCGCCTGGGTTCCGGCCCAGGATACTCCCCGCGGGTCGGAGGAGTGCTCCGGACCGATGTGCGTGCCGCTATCCTCGCCCGGATGCCGATCGATGTCGCAGTGGCCATCCCCGCTTTCCTCGATCTGACATTCGTGGGGCTCGAGGCGCTGCCCGGCCTCGGCGAGGAGCGGTTCGCCGGCGATCTGGTGCGCTCCCCGGGCGGCGGGGCCATCCACGCCGTGGCGACCGCCCGGCTCGGCCTCTCGTCGGCGCTCGCCACGCCGCTCGGCGACGACGCCGACGCCGAGCTCCTCCGCTCCGTGCTCGTGGCCGACGGCGTGACGCTCGTCGAGCGCCGCACCGGCCGCACCGCCACCACCGTCGTCATGCCTGTCGGGAACGACCGCGCAATGGTGACGCTCGACCCGGGCGCCCGCGCAAACCCTGTCGAGGTGGCCGCCTTCGAGCCCGCCACCGTGGCGGCCAACGTCGACATGCTGTACTGCGTGCCGCCGGGCGTGCCAGCCTTCGTGACCTGCGGCGACGACGACGCGCGCGCGTTCGCACGCCAGCCCCTGCGCCAGCTGGAGGGTGTCCACGTCCTGTTCGTGAGCGAGCGCGAGGCGCTCACGCTGTCGGGCCGGGGCGATCTCGAGAGCGCGTTCGAGTGCCTCACCGAGCTGGCGGCGTCGGTCGTCGTGACGCTGGGCGCCTCCGGCGCCACCGGCGTCATCGACGGCGAGCGCGTTACGGTGCCCGGCGTCGCGGTCGGCGCGGCGGTTGACACGACCGGCGCCGGCGACCTGCTGGTCTCGGCCTACATCTGGGCGGAGCTGCGCGGCGCGACGCCCGAGGAGCGGCTGCGCTGGGCCGTCCTCTACTCGGCGCTCTCGGTCACCACGCCGACCGCGGTCGGCGGGGCAGTCACCGAGGAGCGCCTGCTCGACGAGGGCGAGCGGCTCGGGCTCTCGCTCCCGGCTGCGATCTAGCGCCCAATGGCGGTCTCGACGAGCAGCAGCGGCCCGGGGCTCCTCGTCCGGACGGTGTGGTTCGTCCTCGTCGGCTGGTGGCTGGCCGCGATCGTCAACATCCTCGCCTACGTCATCGCGCTCACCATCATCGGGCTGCCGATCGCGTTCATGATCTGGAACCGCCTCCCGACCGTCCTCACGCTGCGCCCGCGGACCGTCCAGACGGACGAGGTCGAAGGCGGCGCCGCCTACCTCACCGCCACGAGGGTTCCGCAGCGGTCGTTCCTCGGCCGCGCCGTCTACTTCATCCTGGTCGGCTGGTGGTTCGGCGCGGTCTGGTCGGTGCTTGCCTGGCTGCTCTGCGTCAGCCTCGTCGGTCTACCGTTCGGCGTGATGATGTACAACCGCCTTCCGGCCGTCATGACGCTCCGCCGGTACTGACTACTCGCCCAGGTGGTCGGTGCGGCCGTATCGCCGGGCCGCGGCCGCGTCGGACGCGCGTCCCTCGACGTCGCCCGAGTAGATCTCCTTCTCGGAGACCGACTCGTCGGACGCCCGTTCCTTGGCGCGCTGGATGGCAGCGGCGTCTTCCCGCTTTCGCAGCTTCGAGATCCACTCGCGAACTCCCATCGGCTTCCTTCCGGCTCGGGAGGCTGCGTTCTCGCATCGCAGCGGCGCGTGAGCATCGCCCAATGCGGACGAAGCGGTCCGGCGCTCGCTCTGGTTGGCTTCGATCGAGGCGCCGCGGTAGCTTCCACGCATGAACCGGACAACGCTCCTGTACGAGAAGGTCGACTACTGCCCGATAGTCCATGGGGGCTGCGGCGAGCCGCTGGAATGGACTCCTGGAGGATCGGACGTTGAGACAGCGGGCGACAGCCCGGCGTTCCTCGAGGCGACGTGCGGGAGCTGCGGGCACCACTGGAGCCTCCCGCCAGGCGTCGGCATTCACCGTTGATGGCTTAGAGAGAGGCTCCGCGGGGAAAGGAGTCTCCATGCCACTCCTGGTCTCAAGCGGAGCGATCGTCGCGATCATCGTGGTCGCGGTGATCGTCGTGATCCTCGTGGCGCTGGCCATGCGCAGGCGCTCGGAGCAGCTCGACCAGCGTCGGAGCGCTGCGGCGGCGCACCGTGACGAGGCGGCGACGATCACTCGCAGCGCCGAACAGGCCAAGCTGGCAGCCGAGGAACAGGCCGCCCGGGCCGAGCGGGAGCGCCTGGCGGCCGAAGAACAGGCCGAGCGCGCCGAGCGGGAACGAGCTGCAGCCGAGCATCACGAAGCGCAGGCTCGCGAGATCGATCCCGACACAGACCGGTAGCCGGGCTCGACCTGCCGTGGGTAGAGGCTCCGCGGGTAGGACTCGAACCTACAACCCTCCGGTTAACAGCCGGATGCTCTGCCATTGAGCTACCGCGGATCGGGTGACGCAGTCTAGTCGATCGATTAATCGATCAACAGGCGCAGTTCTGCATTCTCGCCGGCGGCGGCGAGCCTGCGGAGCGTGCGGGTCTCGATCTGGCGGACGCGCTCGCGGGTGACCCCGAAGCGGCGCCCCACCTCCTCCAGCGTGTGCGGACGGTTGCCCGAGAGCCCGTAGCGAAGCTCGAGGATCAGCCGCTCGCGGTACGGGAGCTGCGCCACGAGGTCGGACACGTGCGCGTCGCGCTGGTTCGCGGCCATGTCGGAGCCGAGGCCGCGCTGGTGCTCGTCCTCGATCATCTCGCCGAGCTCGGTCGAGTCCTCGCCGACCGGAGCGGCCAGCGACACCGGCTCCTGCGAGACCCGCTTCAGCTCCTCCACCTTGGAGGGCTTGAGCCCCATCGCCTCGGCCACCTCGTCGTGTGTGGGCGCACGGTTGAAGGTCTGGGTGAGCTGGCGCTCGACGCGCGCCATGCGGTTGATCGTGTCGACCACCTGGGCCGGCACGCGAATCGTGCGCCCCTGATCGGCGAGGGCGCGTGTGACGGCCTGGCGGATCCACCAGGTGGCGTACGTCGAGAAACGATGGCCGAGCCGCCAGTCGTAGCGCTCGACGGCCTTCATGAGGCCGACGTTCCCCTCCTGGATCAGGTCGAGGAAGCTGAGCCCGCGGTTCGAGTACCGGCGCGCGATCGACACGACCAGGCGCAGGTTCGACTCGATGAGCCGCCGCCGGGCCCGCTCGTCGCCGCGCTCGAGCGCCTTCGCGAGGGAGACCTCCTCGGCGGCCGTCAGGAGCGGCACACGGGAGATCTCGCGCAGGTAGAGGCCAACCGTGTCCTCGGTGGGACCAGGCGACGCCTCGACCTCAAGGTCGGGCTCCTCCTCGTGGGAGTCGAACCCCGCGGGGTCCGGGGCGGATTCGGCCATCTGTGTGGGACCTAACGATCGGGCGCGTGGGCGCGAACTGATTCGAGCGTCGCCAGCAGCCTCAGCCTCAGCTCCTCGAGGCGCTGGAGCTCCTGCTGCTGACTCAACTCCAAGTCGGCGTTTCGCCTCAAGGTCTTTAGCTCGTCTTCGATCTGGTACAGATGCAGCTTCCAGTAGAGCTCCTCCAGAGCCGAGTCCGAAGGCGCTTCGCGCGCCGCCACGGCGTTCAATTCCGCCATGAGGGGCGCCCAACGTTCCGCGTCCTCGGTTTCCCCCTCGCCGGCCAGAAGCCGACGCATGTGCCCGGCCGCTTCCCGCAGCGGCTCGTCGGAGAAGTATGCCACATCCAACTCCGACAACAACTCCCTACCACGATCTGGTAATGCCAAGGCCATTCCCAGGAAGAGCCGCTCGTCTCGCTCACGCGGCGACCGGCGCAGCTTCGCGGGCTGCGCCGGAGCTGCGGCGGCCCGCGCCGGCCGGCCGGCGGTGAGCCGGGCGGCCAGGTCGTCGGTCAGGCGCAGGCGGTCGGCGACGACGCGCACCTCCTCGTCGCGCTCCACCGAGGGCGGCGCCGCGGCGATGATCGCCGCCGCGCGGGCGTACATCTCGTCGCGCGTGCCGCCCGTCGCAAGCGCACGCCCGACCCGGAACGACAGCACGCCGGCGGCCGAGTCGAGCGCACGCCCGAAGGCGTCGCGGTCGGCCAGCACCGCGTCGGCCGGATCCTGCCCCGCCGGAAGCTCGACCACCCGGACCGCGAGCCCCTTGCCCTCGGCGATCGCCATCCCGCGCAGCGACGCCTCCTCGCCGGCGGCATCGGAGTCGAACGCGAGCGAGACGCCCGAGCACACCCGCCGCAGCTCGGTCACCTGGGCCTCGGTCAGCGCCGTCCCCATCGAGGCCACGGTGTTGGCGAAGCCGGCCTGGTGGAGCGCCAGGACGTCGGTGTAGCCCTCGACCACGATCGCCCGGCCGGCCGCCGCGATCGCCGCCCGGGCGCGATCGAGGCCGTACACCATGTCCGCCTTGTGGAAGAGCGGCCCCTCCGGCGAGTTCAGGTACTTGGGCGGCTCCCCGCCGGGCATCTGGCGGGCGCCGAAGCCGCGGATCCGGCCGCGGACGTCGGCCAGCGGGAAGATCAGGCGGCCGCGGAAGCGGTCCACCGGCCCGCGCCGGCCCCGGCCGGAGAGCCCCGCCTGCCCCAGCTCGGCCGCGGTGAAGCCCTTTGCGAGCGCCGCAGCGCAGACCCGGTCCCAGGCCGACGGCGCGAAGCCGAGCCGGAAGTCGCGGGCTGTGGTATCGGCGATGCCGCGCCCTGCGAGGTAGTCGCGCGCCGGAGCGGCCTCCTCCGACTCCCACAGGTAGCGCACGTAGAAGCCGGCCGCGTCGTCCAGGAGCCGCAGGAGCCGCGCGCGCTCGGCCCGGCGGCGCTCGTCGGCCGGCGAGGACTGCTCGAACTCCAGGCGGACGCCGTAGCGGTCGGCCAGCGTCTCGACGGCGGCCGCGAAGTCGAGGTTCTCCGTCTCGCGCACGAACTTGATGTGGTCGCCGCCGCGCTGGCAGCCGAAGCAGAAGTAGACCTTCTTCACCGGGTCGACCGAGAAGGACGGCGTCCGCTCGTCGTGGAACGGGCAGCGGCCGACGTAGCGGGCGCCGGAGCGGCGAAGCGGCGTGCGGCCGCCAACCAGGTCGACCATGTCCACCGCCGCTTCGAGCGCCTCGAGGCTCTCGCGGGTGATCGTGCTCACGCCGCGGTCGCGAGCGCGGCGTGCGCCCGCAGGGCGTAGCGGTCGGTCATCCCCGCCACCCAGTCGGTGGCCGCGACGGGGTCGGAGCCGGCCAGGTGGTGGGTGAAGAGCCGCTCGACCACGGCCGCCGCTCGCGCGCTCTCGGCCCGGGCGGGTGGGCCAAGGTAGACGTGCTCGAACATGAACCGGCGGAGCTCCGAGAGCGCCGCCCGGTGCTCGGGCGACTGCTCGATCGCGCGGGCCCGGTCGCTGGTCTCGACCAGGTCGTGCACGAGCGCGTCGATCCGCCGGGACGACGTCTCGCCCAGGAGCTCGAGCGGCCCGGCCGGCAGGTCGCCGGCGTCCAGGATGCCCGCCCGCACCGCGTCGTCGATGTCGTGGTTCACGTAGCCGAACCGGTCGACGAGGCGGACGACGGCGCCCTCCAGCGTGGCCGGGCGGCCGTCGCCGGTGTGGTGCAGGATGCCGTCACGCACCTCGGCGGTCAGGTTGAGGCCGCGCCCGCCGCGCTCCAGCACCTCGACGACGCGCAGCGAGTGCTCGTTGTGGCGGAAACCGCCGCCGTAGGCGCGCAGCGCCCGGTCGAGCGCCTCCTCGCCGGTGTGCCCGAACGGCGGGTGCCCGAGGTCGTGCCCGAGCGCGATCGCCTCGGTCAGGTCCTCGTTCAGCCGGAGCGCGCGCGCCACCGCCCGCGAGATCCCCGTCACCTCGAGCGTGTGGGTCATCCGGGTGCGGAAGTGATCGCCCTCGGGGGCGATGAAGACCTGCGTCTTCTGCTTGAGGCGCCGGAACGCCTTCGAGTGGACGATCCGGTCGCGGTCGCGCTGGAAGGGCGTGCGCAGCGAGCACTCGTCCTCGTCGGGATGCTCCCGCCCGCGCGTCTCGTACGAGCGCACGGCCCGCTCCGACAGCGCGTCAGCCTCGAGGCGGCGGATGCGATCGGCGAACGCGGCGGCGACGGGGCCCGTGGGATGCGGCATCCGAACGAGTGTACCCGCGCCGCTCCGACCGCCGGTCGCGGCTTCGTCGCAAGGGCGTGAGAACTTTCCGGCCCGACGCGATGTCGAAGCAGGTATGAGACGGGCCCTCATCGGTTCTGGCTGTCGGCGTGCTTGCGACGCTCGCGGGCGGGTGCCTGGGGGGTTCCTCGGGCGGCGGCGATCGATCGGCGACGGAGGCGCATCGCCCCCCGACGCGGGTCGAGGTCACCTACTCCGCCGGGTTCCGCAGGCAGTGCCGCGATGATGTGGTCGGACGCTGCGTCCGGGTTCGGCTTCGGCCCGCGACGTGTCCGGCGGGGGCGCGGTGCGTCGCGCCGGTGCCGAGCACGCGGCTTGTCCAGTGCCCGGGCCGAGGCCGGCCGGGGCAGCACTGCTTCGCCGTCAACCGCGAGCCGGACGGCGCGGTGATGCTTGTGCAGCAGCGCGAGCTCGAGTGCTCGCCCGCGCCGCGGGGCGGGGCGGGTATGCCGACCCGGCCGCCGCCTGCACGGCGCTGTGGCCGTTGGGCTTGACGGCTGCTGTCTTCCGGCGAAGGCCGGCGCGGCTGGAACTGCGCTCACGCCGCCTCTGGGCGCGTAGGCACCCGGCAGACCCAGGTCAGATGATCACGGGGACCGTGCCGCCGTCGGCGCTCCACGCGGCGCCGGTCACGTACGAGGCGGCGGGTGAGGCCAGAAACGCGATCACGGCCGCGATCTCGCCAGCCTCGGCCATACGGCCGATCGGACGGCCCTTTCCGACGTTCTCCAGCACCTCGTCGCGGTCCTTGCCTCCGCGCGCCGCGGTCTGGTCGGCCAGGCCGCCGTCGCCGAGCCACGCCGGCGTGCGGGTCGGGCCAGGGCACACGGCGTTGCAGCGGATGCCGTCCTTCGCGTGCGCATCGGCCACGAGCCGGGAGAGCGAGAGGACGGCGGCCTTCGTCACCGAGTAGTGCGGCATGCCGACGGACGGGCGCTTGCCGGAGGTCGAGGCGACGTTCACGATCGCGGCGCTCGAGGATTCGCGCAGGTGCGGCAGCGCCGCCCGGATCGCGCGGACGTAGCTCATGACGTTCGTCTCCCAGGCCGCCTGCCACTCGGCGTCGGGCACGTCCTGCCAGTCGGCGATGCGCGCGACGCCGATGTTGTTCACGAGCACGTCGAGGCCTCCGAGCGCGTCGACGGCGCCCGCCACCGCTTCGCCGGGGCCGGACGGCGTGGCGAGGTCGGCCGCGACCGGGTGCGCGCCGATCTCCGACGCGGCGGCCGCGGGATGGCGCGACGCGACGGCAACCACCGCCCCGTCGTCGAGGAGCGCGCGCGCGGCAGCCAGCCCGATGCCGGCGCTGCCACCGGTGACGAGTGCTCTCAAGCCGTCGAGGCGTTGGGTCATCTGGAGCGGGATCTTATGATCTCGGCTCATGACCCGGATCCTGCTGGCGCGGCACGGCGAGACCGACTGGAACCGCGAGGGCCGCTGGCAGGGCCACTCCGACCGGCCGCTGAACGCCGCCGGCCTGGCGCAGGCGGAGGCGCTGGCCCGCCGGATGGCCGGCGAGCGGATCGCCGCCCTCTACACGAGCGACCTGGCACGGGCCTCACAGACGGCGGAGGCCGTGCGCCGCCGCATCGGCCTCGAGCCGATCCCGACGCCCGGGCTGCGGGAGGTCGACGTGGGCGAGCTGGCCGGGCTGGACCGGGCCGAGGCCGCCCGCCGCTATCCCGACTGGTACACACGCTGGAGGGACGGCACCGTCGACAGCTACCCGGGCGGAGAGCGGTTCTCGGAACTCCGCGACCGGGCGCTCGGGGCCTTCGACCGCATCGCCGACCGGCACGCGGGCGAGACCGCGCTCGCCGTGTGCCACAACGGGATCGTGCGGGCGATCGTGCTGCACGTGCTGGGGCTCGAGCCGGGCGCCAGGCCGCGCATCGCTCCGGGCCCGAACTGCTCCCTCACGGTCGTCGAGCGGCAGCGGCAACGGCTCGTCTCTGGTCGCCCTGAACGACGTCGGGCATCTGGACGGGCTGGTCTAGACTCCGAGCCGATGGAGGACCACACGTCGCGGTACATGGGCGAGGCCGTCGAGCTCGCGCTCTTCGGCGGTGAGTACCAGGACGGCGTGCTGACCGCCTACTGCGTCGTCGCCGACGTGCCGCACGTCGAGTTGAACGGCCACATCCTCGTCCCTCTCCAGAACGTCGCGTCGCTGCACTGCACGAGCCGCTGCGACGCCCAGGACGACTGGCCGCCGCGCGGGCTGCTCGACGAGGACGACGGGCCCGGCGAAGACGAACCGTCGTAACTGAGCTACCCGACGAACCACCGGAGCCTGGCCCCATGGGTTCCGGCTGGCGAGGTCGCCGCCCCATTAAATGACTGAGCCGCCCGAGGGCGGCTCAGTCATTAATCCCGGCGGCGACCTACTCTCCCAGGCGTTCTCACGCCAAGTACCATCGGCGCAGAGGGGCTTAACTGCTCTGTTCGGAATGGGAAGAGGTGTTTCCCCCTCGCTGTGACCACCGGAAATCGTGTCAAGCTGCGACGCCGGCAGGGGCGCGCACCCTCAAAACTCCATAGCGGCTCGTGGGCTCTCAAATCAAGTCCTCGGATGATTAGTACGGGTCTGCTGAACGCATTACTGCGCTTACACATCCCGCCTATCAACCTGGTGGTCTACCAGGATCCTTACTCCCTCAAGGGGATGGGAGAACTCATCTCACGGTGGGCTTCCCGCTTAGATGCTTTCAGCGGTTATCCCATCCAGACGTAGCTAACCAGCGGTGCCCTTGGCAGGACAACTGATACACCAGAGGTCTGTTCAACCCGGTCCTCTCGTACTAGGGTCGACTCCGTTCAATTCTCCAACGCGCACAGCAGATAGGGACCGAACTGTCTCACGACGTTCTGAACCCAGCTCGCGTACCGCTTTAATGGGCGAACAGCCCAACCCTTGGGACCGACTTCGGCCCCAGGATGCGACGAGCCGACATCGAGGTGCCAAACCGCTTCGTCGATGTGGACTCTTGGAAGCGATGAGCCTGTTATCCCCGGAGTACCTTTTATCCGTTGAGCGACGGCAATTCCACTCTCTACCGCCGGATCACTAAGGCCTACTTTCGTACCTGCTCGACTTGTGGGTCTCGCAGTCAAGCTCCCTTGTGCCTTTACACTCTACGCACGATTTCCGACCGTGCTGAGGGAACCTTTGCGCGCCTCCGTTACATTTTAGGAGGCGACCGCCCCAGTCAAACTGCCCACCTGACACTGTTTCCCGTCCGGATTACGGATCGGAGTTAGAAGCCCAGAACACCAAGGGTGGTATCCCAAGGTTGACTCCACGAGGACTGGCGTCCCCGCTTCATAGTCTCCCACCTATCCTGGACAAAATGTCCCAGACTCCAATATCAAGCTGCAGTAAAGGTTCACGGGGTCTTTCCGTCTTGCTGCGCGTAATCGGCATCTTCACCGATACTACAGTTTCACCGAGTCCCTCGTTGAGACAGCGCCCAAGTCGTTACGCCATTCGTGCAGGTCGGAACTTACCCGACAAGGAATTTCGCTACCTTAGGACCGTTATAGTTACGGCCGCCGTTTACCGGGGCTTGGATTCGAAGCTTCGCCCGAAGGCTAACCTCTCCTCGTGACCTTCCGGCACCGGGCAGGCGTCAGCCCCTATACGTCGTCTTACGACTTAGCAGAGACCTGTGTTTTTGATAAACAGTCGCTTGGGCCGGTTCACTGCGGCCCCCTCGGGCTTCGGACGCGAAGTCCTACACCCTAACGGGGCGCCCCTTCTCCCGAAGTTACGGGGCAATTTTGCCGAGTTCCTTAACGAGGGTTTTCTCGATCGCCTTGGTATTCTCTACCCGCCCACCTGTGTCGGTTTTGGTACGGGCACGCGCAATCTCCCTAGGGGCTTTTCTCGGGGGCATGGTTTCAGGGACTTCCGACATACGTCACCGCATCCCGTCTCAGCCTTGATGGCCGGTTTTCGCCCGGCCGGCCTACGCGGTTGCCCCAGCACAACCAACGGCTGGGATCCCTTGTCCTACCCCGTCCTCCCATCGGTGATAACGATTCCGACGTGGTACGGGAATATCAACCCGTTGTCCATCGCCTACGCTTTTCGGCCTCGGCTTAGGTCCCGACTAACCCTGAGAAGATTAGCTTTACTCAGGAACCCTTGGGCGTTCGGCGGAGGGGTTTCATCACCCCTCTTTCGTTACTCGTGCCAGCATTCTCACTCCCGATGCCTCCACGGCTGGGTTACCCCGCCGCTTCGGTCGGCATCGGGACGCTCCCCTACCACTCCGGCTAGGCCGGAATCCGCAGCTTCGGTACCTGACTTGAGCCCCGCTACATTATCCGCGCGCGAACACTTGACCAGTGAGCTATTACGCACTCTTTCAAGGGTGGCTGCTTCTAAGCCAACCTCCTGGTTGTCTGTGCATCCGCACATCGTTTACCACTTAGTCAGGATTTAGGGACCTTAGCTGGCGGTCAGGGCTGTTTCCCTCTCGACCACGAAGCTTATCCCCCGCAGTCTGACTCCCGTGCTCTGGAGTACTGGTATTCGGAGTTTGCCTGACTTCGGTAACCTGGTAGGGCCCCTAGGCCAAACAGTGCTCTACAGCCGGTACTGAACGCACGAGGCTATACCTAAATATATTTCGGGGAGAACCAGATATTTCTGGGTTTGATTAGCCTTTCACTCCGATCCACAGCTCATCCCCGCCGTTTTCAACCGACGTGGGTTCGGTCCTCCACGGGGTCTTACCCCCGCTTCAACCTGGCCATGGATAGATCACCCAGTTTCGGGTCTAGCGCCTGCGACTAAAACGCCCTATTCGGACTCGCTTTCGCTACGGCTCCGTTTCCTTAACCTCGCCACAGACGACTAACTCGCTGGCCCATTATGCAAAAAGTACGCCGTCACCGGACAAGCCGGCTCCGACCGCTTGTAGGCACACGGTTTCAGGTACTATTTCACTCCCCTTCCGGGGTGCTTTTCACCTTTCCCTCACGGTACTAGTTCACTATCGGTCACCTGGAAGTATTTAGCCTTACGGGGTGGTCCCCGCAGATTCCGACCGGGTTTCCCGTGCCCGGTCGTACTCAGGATCCTGTCCAGGGAGGCGATGCGCTTTCGCGTACGGGGCCTTTACCCTCTATGGCGACGGTTTCCACCGTCTTCCGCTAGCACGTCACTTTGTAACTCCCCGACCGCGCTGCGGGACGATCAAGACAAGTCCTACAACCCCGCTCCGGCAACGCCCGCAGGCTATCACTCCGACCCGGTTTAGGCTGTTCCCGTTTCGCTCGCCACTACTCAGGGAATCGATGTTTCTTTCTGTTCCTCCGGCTACTAAGATGTTTCAGTTCGCCCGCTTACCTCCACCCACCCTATGGATTCAGGTGGGGGTACCCGCGCATTACCACGGGTGGGTTTCCCCATTCGGAAATCCCCGGATCAAAGCTTGTTCAGCAGCTCCCCGAGGCTTATCGCAGCCGTCCACGTCCTTCATCGGCTCCTGGTGCCAAGGCATCCACCGTGTGCCCTTGTTCACTTGATTCAGTAGAGAACACCACTTACCGCTCTGGAGTTTTCAAGGTGCGCGCGGAAGAGCCCGCCGTGCACGAGAAACGCATAAGGCCGCCCGAGGACAGCCGTGCGGTCTCTCAAAACTCAGCAGTTTGGCCGGGCCGAAGCCCGAAGACGGTGTCGACGTAATTCCAGGCGAGCCCGCTGCTGGACGGCACGAATGCCATTCCACAGTGCGGGCGCCCGCGGCGGTTGGTCCACCGCATCCCTAGAAAGGAGGTGATCCAGCCGCAGCTTCCGCTACGGCTACCTTGTTACGACTTCACCCCAGTCACCAACTCCACCTTCGGCCGCTGCCTCCCTAAAGGGTTGGCTCACGGACTTCGGGTGTTTCCGGCTTTCGTGGTGTGACGGGCGGTGTGTACAAGACCCGGGAACGTATTCACCGCGGCGTTGCTGATCCGCGATTACTAGCAACTCCGACTTCATGGAGGCGAGTTTCAGCCTCCAATCCGAACTGGGACCGGCTTTTTGGGATTCGCTCCGCCTCGCGGCTTCGCAGCCCTTTGTATCGGCCATTGTAGCACGTTTGTAGCCCTGGACATAAGGGGCATGATGACTTGACCTCATCCCCACCCTCCTCCGGTTTGTCACCGGCAGTTTCCTGTGAGTTCCCGGCCGAACCGCTGGCAACACAGGACAGGGGTTGCGCTCGTTGCGGGACTTAACCCAACATCTCACGACACGAGCTGACGACAGCCATGCACCACCTGTGCACCCGCTCCGAAGAGGGGCCCGGTTTCCCGGGATTACAGGCGCATGTCAAGCCCAGGTAAGGTTCTTCGCGTCGCATCGAATTAAACAACATGCTCCGCTGCTTGTGCGGGCCCCCGTCAATTCCTTTGAGTTTTAGCCTTGCGGCCGTACTCCCCAGGCGGGGCGCTTAATGCGTTAGCTTCGGCACGGACGGAGTCGACACCTCCCACACCTAGCGCCCATCGTTTACGGCGTGGACTACCAGGGTATCTAATCCTGTTCGCTCCCCACGCTTTCGCGTCTCAGCGTCAGTACCGTTCCAGAGAGCCGCCTTCGCCACGGGTGTTCTTCCTGATATCTGCGCATTTCACCGCTACACCAGGAATTCCACTCTCCTCTTCCGGACTCTAGCCATGCAGTTTCCCACGCCCGTCTGCGGTTGAGCCGCAGGATTTCACGCAAGACTTACTAGGCCGCCTACACGCTCTTTACGCCCAATGATTCCGGACAACGCTTGGCCCCTACGTATTACCGCGGCTGCTGGCACGTAGTTAGCCGGGCCTTCTTCTGAAGGTACCGTCAACTGAAGGGCTATTAACCCCTGGCAGCTTCGTCCCTCCTGAAAGCGGTTTACAACCCGAAGGCCTTCTTCCCGCACGCGGCGTTGCTGCGTCAGGCTTTCGCCCATTGCGCAAGATTCCCCACTGCTGCCTCCCGTAGGAGTCTGGGCCGTGTCTCAGTCCCAGTGTGGCTGATCGTCCTCTCAGACCAGCTACCCATCGTAGCCTTGGTGGGCCATTACCCCGCCAACAAGCTAATGGGCCGCGGACTCATCCTCGACCGAAGGCCGAAGCTACCTTTGGTGACGGCCCCAACAGCACCGCACTTTATCTGGCATTAGCCGAGTTTCCCCGGGGTATTCCAGTGTCAAGGGTAGATTATCCACGTGTTACTCACCCGTTCGCCGCTCGAGTACCCCCGAAGGAGCCTTTCCGCTCGACTTGCATGTGTTAAGCACGCCGCCAGCGTTCGTCCTGAGCCAGGATCAAACTCTCCGTGAACAGCTTGCGAAATCGGCCTCCACCGCCCCGAAGGCGGCTTCGACGGCCGG